>NZ_CP120429.1:0-2151576 GCF_051125205.1 Paraburkholderia sp. A1BS-2L | reverse complement strand
AATGGCCGCGCCCTTGCCGGCATCGCCCGCGATCGCGCCGATCACCGCGCCGCCCGCCGCGCCGCGCGCCGCGCCGCCAACCCGCTCGCCGCCGCCGACGGCCGGCCCGGAAGGCGCAGGCGCGGCGGACAACTGCTTGGGGTCGATGCCGGTATTGCTCTTGGCCCACGAGTAACACGCACTTTGGTCCTTCTGCTGCTGCGCCTGGCTTTGGCCCTTCGCCGGGTAGACGATCGGCCCGGCGCTCGCGAGACTCGCCGGCAGCAGTCCCGCGACAACGATGACACGGATGAGGCGTTTCATACACAGGCCCACGATGCCTCCCCGGCTCAATGCCAGGTAGAACGAACGATGATCGGAAAAAAGCCGCCGCTCGCGGAGCTTGCCCGCCGCGACGGCCCGCCGTACGTAGAGGGGATGAGACACCTCTGCTCTTCAGCATGGGATGGCCGCCTGACCGGGACAATCGGACCAAAGTCCTATTTGCGTAAGCAACTGCGCCTGCGTAAGCGACTGCGCCGGCCGAAGCTGCCGGGGGGCCAGAGTGCCAGAGCGGTCCGGCATCGCCGTGTTCCAGCCCGGCGCCGAACCGCTGCAAGCGCCAGGAGATGCAACTTCACAGCACCGCGACCACCTTCACGTCGCTGCGATCCGCCGATGCCACCACCTTGCCGTCCACGCGCCGGAACGTG
This sequence comes from Paraburkholderia sp. A1BS-2L, assembly GCF_051125205.1. Lineage (NCBI taxonomy): Bacteria > Pseudomonadati > Pseudomonadota > Betaproteobacteria > Burkholderiales > Burkholderiaceae > Paraburkholderia > Paraburkholderia sp. A1BS-2L. The sequence goes on along the minus strand of NZ_CP120429.1, from coordinate 2,150,884 downwards.
AGCGTTACCGCGGCGTTGCCCACGCGCAGATCGCCCACTTCGAGCCAGTCGATGCCGTCGGGCAACATGGGCTGCTCGACGCGCACTTCGTGGCGCGCCGCGTCGATGCTCACGCCTAGGCACGCTTCGAGCATCATGAACGGCGAACCCGCGGCCCATGCCTGCGGCAGGCACGCCACCGGATACGCGGTGGGCGGCTCGCCGCGGCGCTGCGGGAAGCCGCAGAACAGCTCGGGCAGGCGCATGTCGAACGTGACCGCAGCCTCGAACAGCGCCTGCAACAGCCGCACGGCCGCTTCCTTGCGGCCGTAGCGCGCGAGCCCGCGCGCGCATAGCGCATTGTCGTGCGGCCAGACCGAGCCGTTGTGATAGGCCATCGGGTTGAAGCGCGCCTGGCCCGCCGCCAGCGTGCGCACGCCCCACCCCGTATGAAACAGCGCCGACTCCAGCACGCCGGCCACGGCGCGCCCACGTTCGTACTCGGGCAGGCCGAAGGCCAGCAGATGCCCCGCATTCGACGCGAGCACGCGGCACAGTTCGCCGTGGCCGTCGAGCGCGATGCCGTAGAACCCGGAGTCCGCCATCCAATACTTGTCTTCCACGCAACGGCGAATCTTGGCGGCGCGGGCCGCATAGCGCGCGGCGTCTTCAATGAGGCCGCGATGGGTGGCGAACTTCGCCATCGTCTCGAAGGCCGCGCTCGCATACGCCTGCACTTCGACCAGCGCGATCGGGCCATCGGGGAAGCGGCCATCGGCATGGAACACCGAATCGTGGCTGTCCTTCCAGCCCTGGTTCGCAAGGCCGCCTTCCGACTCGCGCTTGTAATCGAGCAGGCCGAGCGGATTGCGGTCGCATACGCCCGCGACCCAGCCCGCCGCGCGCTCGAGCGCAGGCCACAGCTCGTCGATGAGCGCCAGGTCGCCGGTGCGCTCCGCATAGGCGCCCGCCAGCACGACGAACAGCGGCGTGGAGTCCACGCCGCCGTAGTAGAGCGCAAACGGCACTTCGCCCGTGGCGGCCATTTCGCTCTTGCGCATCTCGTGCATGATCTTGCCGACTGCCGCATCGCGGAACGCCGAGTCCTCCAGCGCCTGATGCGCCGCGAGAAAACGCAGCACGCCGCTCGCCAGCGCGGGCGTGAGCCACAGCGTCTGCAGCGACGTGATGATCGCGTCGCGGCCGAACGGCGTGGAGAACCATGGAATGCCCGCATAGGGATACGGGCCGGTGGGCAGATCGGTGGTGAGCAGGCCGAGGTCGGCGATCGAACGGTTGATCCACGCATTGAAGAGCGGATTGCTCGAACGCACGTGCGCCGCCGCGCGGCGGCGCTCGCGCATCACGATGTGCGCGTCGACCAGCGCGGCGCGCACGGCCGCGCGGCCCACACGCGATTCCTTCGAGTCGGCAAGGCAATTCGGCGCCTGGATGATGCCCGCGCTCGACGCGCCGGGCGCGGCGCCTGCTAGCGGCTCCACTTCGATGGCCACCGTGAGGTAAACCGACACGCACGCCTGCGCGGGCAGCGCCACGGTGAAGTCGGCGCGGTCGGCGAAGAGTTTGTCCGGCGCGGGCGAGAATTCGATGCGCACGCGCCGCGCGACTTTATCGAGGCCGATATATTCGAGCCGCACCTCGCCGTCTTCCACGCGCGGCGGCACGACCGTGCCCTGCCGCTCGCGCTTGAGGCCGCGCACCTCGAACATGTCGCGGAAGTCGCTCGCGAACGAGATCGACAGCGGCACGACCGCTTCCTGGGTGCCGTAGTTCGTGAGCTCGATGGCCTCGGTCATCATGGTGCCCGAGAGCACGCGCTCGCGCTCGACGTGAATCACGCCCTCGGGCGTGGTCGAGCCGCCGAGCGGCGGCAGCGGGCGGTTGGTCAGATGCGCAGTGAATGCCGTGTTGTCGCTGCTCACGCTGCCCGAGAGCAGCGACGGCCTGCGCCCGCCGAAGGTGAGGCGCAGCGACGACAGCACACGCGTGTCGTTGACGAAGAGACCATCGTCCACGCCGGTGATGTCGCCTTGCGAGTCGTTGACGATGAAGGTGTCGCCCGACTTGAGCACGTGCTGATCCGCACTTGCGATCTCGGGTGTTTCAGGCGCGATAAATGCGCTATCGGTTTCGTGAACGGGATGGTCCACGCCGCCCTCGCGGGTGACGCCACCGAGTGATTCGGGATCCTGCATCGCGTGCCTCCTGATCGGTTCGCGCTGGCTCGATTGCCACGATTGTAGTGGCTCGAGCGCCTGGCCTGCGAAAGCTTTGTCCGAACAGGAGGCCGCAGGTTCACCGCGGCGCGATGCGCAATCAGCGCGCGGCGATCGGCGTGGCCTCGCGCGAGGTTTCGCCCACGAAAAGCTGACGCGGACGGCCGATCTTCTGCTCGGGGTCGGCGATCATTTCGTTCCACTGCGCGATCCAGCCCACCGTGCGCGCCATCGCGAAGATGCAGGTGAACATCGACGTGGGGATGCCCAGTGCGCGCTGCACGATACCCGAGTAGAAGTCGACGTTCGGGTACAGCTTGCGCGACACGAAGTATTCGTCTTCCAGAGCGATCTTTTCGAGCGCCATGGCGAGCTTGAACAGCGGATCGTCGTGCAGGCCGAGCTCCTCGAGCACTTCGTGGCACGTTTCGCGCATGAGCTTCGCGCGCGGATCGTAGTTCTTGTAGACGCGGTGACCGAAGCCCATCAGCTTCACGCCCGAGTTCTTGTCCTTGACCTGCTTGATGAACTCGGGGATGTTGTCGACCGAGCCGATCTCTTCGAGCATGTTCAGCGCGGCTTCGTTCGCACCGCCGTGCGCCGGGCCCCACAGGCAAGCGATACCGGCAGCGATACACGCGAACGGGTTCGCGCCCGACGAGCCCGCGAGACGCACGGTCGAGGTCGAAGCGTTCTGCTCGTGGTCCGCGTGCAGGATCAGGATACGGTCGAGCGCGCGCACCAGCACGTCGTTGACCTTGTACTCCTCGCTCGGCGTGGAAAACATCATCTGCATGAAGTTCGCGCTGTACGAGAGGTCGTTGCGCGGATACACGAACGGCTGGCCGATCGTGTACTTGTACGCCATGGCGACGAGCGTCGGCAGCTTGGCGATCATGCGGATCGCGGACACTTCACGGTGCGTCGGATCGTTGATGTCGAGCGAGTCGTGATAGAACGCGGACAGCGCGCCCACCGCCGCCACCAGAATCGCCATCGGATGCGCATCACGGCGGAACCCCCGGAAGAAAAAGTGCATCTGCTCGTGAACCATCGTATGGTTCGTGACCATCGCAACGAATTCGTCTTTTTGCTGCTGCGTGGGCAGTTCGCCCTTCAGCAGCAGGTAGCAGGTCTCGAGGAAGTCGGCGTTCTGCGCGAGGTTGTCGATCGGGTAGCCGCGATAGCGCAGCTCGCCCTTGTCGCCGTCGATGTAGGTAATGGCCGAATTGCACGCCGCCGTCGACATGAAGCCCGGGTCATACGTGAACATGCCGGTCTGGCCGTACAGCTTGCGGATGTCGATCACGTCCGGGCCCGTCGTGCCCTTGTAGACCGGCAGTTCAACGCCTTTTGCGTGGCCGGGGATCGTGAGTGTGGCGTGGGTCGTTGCATCGATCATGACTTGTCCTTGCATGGTGTATTTCCGGCCGCCTGGCTGCAAGACCTGCTGCAAAATCTGCCGCAACAATCGTTGCAAACCACCTTGCGACCGCACGCCGCATTTTACGGCGCAGCGCAACATCCATTGATAGCGATGCCAGCAACAATGCCTCTCCTGGCCAGCAATATTGCAGGCTTTCAACAGCCTTAACATCGATTATTGCAACAATATTTTGCTTGCGCAGTGCAACATGGGGCCGATTCGCTCTGAGATACTGCCTCGCATGCCGCGCCCTCTCCGGTCGGTGTGCACAACATGATGAGGAATCAACAGATGAACATTTCGGTCGATACCCTGTTCGCAGAGGACGAGCTTGCAGAAGACGCCGCCGTCACCGCGCTCAATCACCAGGACATCGTGGTCGCGCTCTCGGCGGCGCTCGCATCCGAACGCGTGGCGGTGCTCCACATGCTCTACCCGCGCACCGACGCGCGCACGCACCGCAGCCTCGACGCCCTCGTCGATGTCCTGCACGGCCACGGCCTGCACGAGGTCGCGCAACTCGTCGCGCAGGAAGCGCACTACCTCGTGTTCAAGGATCCGGTGAAGGCATGGAAGGCCTTTCACGAGATCCGCAACGACTCGCTGGCCATCGGCGTGCATCTCTACTACGCGGGCCTCGTGGGCGAAGCCGCCGAGCACAAGCTCGACGCGCATGCGCATGGCCGCGAGTAAATTCGGACTGCCATATTTCCGGAACGTACTGGAAGGACCGCGCGGCGCGCCATCATGGGTCGCGCTGCGCGGCGTGGTGAAGCGAAAGCGCTATCCCAGCGCCCGCACCAGCGCGTCGCGCCCGAGCATCGCGCCTTGCGCCGTAATCGTATGACCCACGCCCGGCAGCGCGAACGCCGCCACGGCATAACCCGCGTCGCTGAACGCGAAAGCAGCGCGCTCGAGCTCCATCACCGGGATCACATCGTCGTCCTCGCCGTGCACGAGCGTGATCGGCGTGCGGCTCTTCGCGACGACCGGCGTGACGAGGCGTCCCGCGTAGGCGACCACGGCCGCCGCCCCCTCGGGCTGCGTCGCCGCGTGGTATAGGGACATTATCGACCCCTGCGAGAAACCCACCAGCGCGAGGCGCTCGAAGCCGAGCCCCCAATGCGCGAGCTCGCTGACAAGACGCTGCTCCAGCACCGGCGCCGCCGCCGCCACACGCGCGGCGCGGTTGGCCTCGTTCACATCGCGCAGCGTGAACCACTGCCGCCCGCCAAAGCCGCCGTCGAACGGCTCGTTGCCGTCGAGCGAGGCGAACGCGACGCCGGGCAGCGCCTCGCGCCAGGCGTCGGCTAGCGGCATCAGATCGCGCGCATTGCTCCCCACGCCGTGCAGCAGCACGACGAGCGCGCGCGCCGCGCCTTCGGCCGGCGCGAGACGCCAGCCGCCATCGAATGGTTCCCAACTCATGGTTTTGACCCCCTGTCGTCTTGCCGCGGCTTTGCTGCCGCCATTTTTCCGCTGCTTGCGCCACCGACTGCGCCACCGACTGCGCCCGCTAGCGCCGATAGACCGGACTGCCGCCAGCATACGCCGCCTTTGCGGCCCGCGTATGCCCGCCCTGCGCCGCCCGTCAAACGAAAGGCCAGTGTAATGACATCAACGCGGGCGCGGCCAGACGAAGTCCCTGCGCCGCCTGGGGATGCTTTCACGCCTGCCCATGCCGTGGCGCGATTGCGGGTATCCTTGCCGCACATCCGGTCCGCGCGCGCGAGTCCCGCGCGCGCATTGCCCCGCTCCCCCCGCTGCCCCAGCATTCGCGGAGAAGATGCTTGAACCAGCCCGCCGCCCCATCGGCCTCGCCGTCCGCGCCGCCCCCCGCGCCGCCGCCTCCGCTCCACGGAGGCCAGCTGCTCCTTGGAACCGTTGCGGTCTCGCTGGCAACCTTCATGAACGTGCTCGATACCTCGATTGCCAACGTGGCCATCCCGACCATCTCGGGCGACCTCGGCGTCTCGGTGGACGAAGGCACGTGGGTCATCACGGTGTTCGCGGCGGCCAACGCCGTGTCCATTCCGCTCACCGGCTGGCTCACGCAGCGCTTCGGCCAGGTGCGCCTGTTCGTGTGCTCGATCCTGTCGTTCGTGCTGGCTTCGTGGCTGTGCGGGATCGCGCCGACCCTGCCGATCCTGCTCGTCGCGCGCGTCTTGCAAGGCGCCGTGGCGGGCCCGCTGATCCCCCTCTCGCAGGCCATCCTGCTGGGTTCCTGGCCGCGCGACAAGTCGGCCAGCGCGCTCGCGTTCTGGGCGATGACCACCACGGTCGGCCCGATCGCGGGTCCCGCGCTGGGCGGCTGGATCACCGACAGCTACAACTGGTCGTGGATCTTCTACATCAACATTCCAGTGGGCCTGTTCGCCGCCTCGATCGTGTGGTCGATCTATCGGCGCCGCGAATCGGCCACGCGCAAGCCGCCCATCGACGTGGTGGGCCTGGGTCTGCTGGTCGCCTGGGTCGCTTCGCTGCAGATCCTGCTCGACAAGGGCAAGGACCTCGACTGGTTCGCCTCGCCCGTGATCGTGACGCTCGGGATCGTCGCGCTCGTGAGCTTCGCGTTCTTTCTGGTGTGGGAGCTCACCGAGGAGCATCCGATCGTCGACTTGCGGCTCTTTTCGCAGCGCAATTTTCTGGGCGGGACCATCGCGATCTCGGTGGCCTATGGAGTGTTTTTCGGCAATCTGGTGCTGCTGCCGCAATGGATGCAGGAGTACCTGAACTACCGCTCGGTGGATGCGGGCCTCGTGACCGCGCCGCTCGGCATCTTCGCGCTGCTGCTGTCGCCCGTGGTCGGACGCGTGCTGCCGCGCACCGACGCGCGCATGATCGCGACGGCCGCGTTCGTACTGTTCGCCGTGGTGTTCTTCATGCGCTCGAAGTACGTGATCGAGATCGACACCTGGCATCTCGTGCTGCCCACGCTGCTGCAAGGCGTGCCGATGGCGCTGTTCTTCGTGCCGCTCACGGCGATCATCCTCGCGGGGCAGCCGCCGCAGCGCATTCCCGCCGCCGCGGGGCTGTCGAATTTCGTGCGCGTGTTCTGCGGCGCCGTGGGCACGTCGATCGCGACGAGCGCGTGGAACAACCGCACGATCCTGCACCACGCGCGCCTCACGGAGCAGGCTTCGGTCAACAACCCGATCTTCATGCAGTCGATGACGCAGACGCAGGCCGCGCTGCATCTGAGCGAACCCTCGGCGCACGCGCTGTTCGATTTCCAGCTCTCGACCCAGGCCGCGATGATGGGCCTGAACGACATTTTCTATATCTCGGCAATCATCTTTCTCGCGATCATTCCGCTCATCTGGATCACGAAGTCGACGAAGGGTTCGGGGGGCGGCGGCGCGGCAGGCGCGCATTGAGCCTGCCGCGTTGATCTCGTTGAGCGCATTGAGCGCGTCGCTCGCATCGATCGCGCTACCCGAACCGATGCGGCAAATAAGGCCTGGGATCAGTGAACGGCGTCTCGCCCATGATCTGCTCCGCCACGAGCCGCCCTGACACCGGTCCCAGCGTGAGCCCGTGGTGGTTGTGCCCGAACGCGAACCACAGCCCCGCATGACGCGGCGCGGGCCCGAGCACCGGACGCATATCGGGCGTGCACGGGCGCATGCCCATCCACGGCGTGTCGTCGAGCCGCTTGCCGAGGCCGAACATGGGCCGCGCCGCGCGCTCGGCCGCGTCAAGCTGCGCGTAGTTGGGCGGCCGCCCGCGCTCGGCCAGCTCCACGCCGGTGGTGAGCCGCAGGCCGCGCTTCATCGGCGCGACTACATAGCCGCCCTCGATATCCACCACGGGACGCGTGAGCGGCGCGCCGGCCTCGCTCGCGTAATGCATGTGATAGCCGCGCTTCGGTTTGAGCGGCACGCGATAGCCGAGCGGCCCCGTCACGAGATCCGACCACGGCCCGAGCGCCACGACGGCCAGTTGCGCCGATAGCGGCCCCGCATCGGTTTGCACCTGCCAGCCGCTGCCCTGCGCGCGCAGCGTGAGCGCATCGCCCTGCGCGAACGCGCCGCCTTCGCGCAGGAACAATTGCGCGTAGCCCTTCACGAGCGCGCCGGGGTCGGCCACGCTGGCCGGATCCATCCAGTGCAGCCCGCCCGCATAGCCCCCCGCGAGCGACGCCTCCGCCGCGCGCAGTCCCGCCGCATCGAGCGCCGCCATGTGCAGCCCGTGCTGCGCGGCCACGCGCTGCGCGTCCTCGCGTTCGCGCTCGAATTGCCTGGGCGAGCGGTATGCCTCGATCCAGCCGACCGCGCGCACGAGCGGGCGCAGCTCCGTTCTTGCAATCAGCGCATCGTGCTCGGCAACTGAGCGCGCGATGAGCGGCAACATATCGCGCGCCGCGCCCGCCAGCCGCGCCGGCGCCGACTCGCGCCAGAACGTCGCGAGCCAGCGCGCGTACGCGGGCAGCGAGCGCACGTCGTAGCGCAGCATCGTCGAGTCGTTGCGCATGAGCCGCAGCAGCATGCGCCAATCGCGCGGAAAGCCATACGGCACCACCGACGACGCCTCGATCAACCCCGCGTTGCCGAAGCTCGTTTCCTCGCCGGGCTCGCGCCGGTCGACCAGCGTGACGCGCACGCCGCGCGCCTGCAGATGCAACGCGACGCTCACCCCGACGATGCCCGCGCCCAGCACGATTGCGTCCTTGCTCATGCGGCTCCTCTGGAAGTCATGGATGGGATTGCGGCGCGCATCACTTCGCGATGATGTCGCGGCCGAAATACTTCATGGAAAGCTTCGTGAGCGTGCCGTCCTTGCGCAACGCGTCGAGCGCCGCGACCAGCTTCGCCTTGAGCGCCGCATCGTTCTTGCGCATGCCGAAGCCGGTGCCCTCGCCGAGCGTGGCGGGGTCCTTGAGCGGCGCGCCCGCGAAATCGAAATCCTTGCCTTGCGGCTTCGACAGAAAGCCGTCGGTGGCAGTCTGCACTTCCTGGACCGCGCCGTCCAGACGGCCCGCGGCCAGATCCGCGAAAATCTGGTCCTGGTTTTCGTACGTGACGATCGACACGCCCTCGGGCGCCCAGTGCTTGCGCACGTAGTCTTCCTGCGTCGACCCTTGCAGCACGCCGATGTGCTTGCCCTTGAGGCTCGCCGGCGTGGGCTGCAGCCCCGCGCCGCGCCGGGCGACCATCTGGATCGGCATCACGTAGATGGCCGGCGTGAAGTCGATCTGCTGACGCCGCTTGTCGGTGATGTTCATCGCCGAATTGATGGCGTCGAACTTGCGCGCCTCGAGCGCCGCGATCAGGCCGTCGAAGCTGTTCTCCACCCACGCGCACTTCACCTGCATGCGCTGGCAGACCGCATTGCCGATGTCGATGTCGAAGCCCTGCAGCTCGCCCGACGGCGTCTTGCTCTCGAACGGCGGGTAGGACGCCTCCACGCCGAAGCGCAACGTCTGCGCGCCCTGTGCATGCACCGCGCCCGCCGTCATGCCGAGCCCCGCGCCCAGCAAGCCTGCCAGGCCCGCAAGGCGGACCGCTCGCGCGTAGCGAATCATCTTCGTATTCATCGTCGTCACCATAGTCGTTAAGAGATCGGCGGCGCCGTTCGTGAAGAAGTCCCGCGCCACGATGCGAATATAGACGAAAAATAAAAATAAAGTCTAGAATGGACAAAAATGTCTACATGGAGCACGGCATGACCGATACGTCCCTTTCCTGCGCGAACGCCGCAGGCCCAGTCGACGCGCAACTCGGCGCACAACTCGCGGCACAACTCGCGGCGCCGTTCATCGCCGACGCCGCACAGGTGCGCGCCGCGCTACCCGCCCTCGATGTGCGCGGCGTGCTCGCGCAGATGTTCGCCGCGCTCGGCCGTGGCGAGGCCGTCCAGCCGCCACAGACGCTCGCACTGTTCCCGCAGGACGCGGGCGACTTCATCACCTACCTCGGCGTGCTGTCCAGCGCGGGCGTGTTCGGCGCGAAGCTTTCGCCGTATATCGCGGGGACTCAGGGGGCCACGCCCATCGTCACGGCCTGGACCGCGCTGATGTCGATGCAGACCGGCCAGCCGCTGATGTGGTGCGACGCCGCGCTGCTCACGACCGAGCGCACGGCGGGCACGACGGCGCTCGCCATCGACCGGCTCGCGCCGCGCGACGCGCGCCGCCTCGCCGTGATCGGCGCCGGCGCGGTGGCGCTCGCGCACATTCGCCACGCCGTGCCGCTGCGCGCGTGGGACAGCATTCGCGTGTACTCGCCGGGGCTCACCGCCGACACCGGCCGCGCCGCGAGCGTGCGCGCCGCCGACGCCCGCGCGAGCCTCGCCGCCACGGCGCGCGAATGCGTCGAAGACGCCGATGTCGTGATGCTCTGCACCTCGTCGGGCAAGCCGGTGCTCGCGCTCGACGCGCTCACGAAGCCCGCGCTGATCACCTCGATCAGCACCAACGTCGCACAGGCGCACGAGATCGATCCGGCCGCGCTGCCCGCGCTCGACGTGTATTGCGACTACCGCCGCACCACGCCATCGAGCGCCGGGGAAATGGTGCTGGCCGCGCGCGAGCACGGCTGGTCGCCGGACGCGATCGTGGGCGACCTTGCCGAGCTCGCGAACGACGCCTGCCCGCGCCCGGACTACGCGCGCCACGTGTTCTTCCGCTCGATCGGTCTCGGCCTCGAAGACATCGCGATCGCCCACGCGCTCTACACGCATCTGCGCGGAGCGGCACGCCCATGAAGAAGCCGCCCGCCCCCGCGAAGACGCCGCGCGAGCGGCTGCTCGAACGCTATGCGCACGTGGCCGACAGCATCACGACGCTGTTCTTCCCGTTCGCCGAAGTGGTGATCCACGATCTCGCGGACCAAACCGTGGCGTACCTGTCGAACAATCTCTCGAAGCGCGAGATCGGCGACGACTCGGCGCTGGAAGACGTCGAGGAAACCACCCGCAACAAGCTGCTGGGCCCCTACGAAAAAGTGAACTGGGACGGCCGGCGCATGCGCTGCGTGAGCACGGCGCTGTTCGACGACGAAGGGCGCGCCACAGGCGTCATGTGCATCAACTTCAACATCGCCGCGTTCGACGACATGCAGGCGACGCTCGACCTGTTCCTGCGCGGCTCGGGCGTGATCGCGCAGCCCGAGGAACTGTTCAAGGACGACTGGCAAGAGCGCATCAACACGTTTCTGCACGGCTGGCTGCGCGAGCGCCAGGTGGCGCTCAACTCGCTCACGCGCGAGCACCGGCGCGAGCTGGTGGAGGCGCTGCATGCCGAAGGCGCGTTCAAGGGCAAGAGCTCGGCGAACTACGTGGCGAAGGTGCTGGGCATGGGGCGCGCGACGGTGTACAAGCACTTGCGCGAGATGAAGGGCGACGCCTGACGAGAAGCCGGACACGCAAACCGCGCACGCCGTGCGCTATCATCGCGTTCCTTGCTCACGGGCGTCATCCGGCCATGGACCATCCAGACTATCAAGCGATCCTCGAACAGATCCATCGCGACATCGCGCCATGGCGCACCGCCGGCCGTGTCGCCGACTACATTCCCGAACTCGCCAAAGTGCCCGCCGAGCGTTTCGGCATGGCGATCGTCACGCTCGACGGCACGGTGTATGCGATCGGCGATGCGCACGAGCGCTTCTCCATCCAGAGCATCTCCAAGCTGTTTGCCTGCACGCTCGCGTTCCAGTTGCTCGGCGATGCGCTCTGGGAGCGCGTCGGCCGCGAACCCTCGGGCAATGCGTTCAACTCGCTCGTCCAGCTGGAGACCGAGCGCGGCAAGCCGCGCAATCCGTTCATCAACGCGGGCGCGCTCGTGGTCACCGATGTGCTGTGCCGCCGCTTCGTCGGCGCCGAGACGGCGCTGGTGCAATTCGTGCGCCGGCTCACGGGCGCTGCCGATCTCGACTACGACCTTCGCGTCGCGAGCTCCGAGCTCCAGCATGCCGAGCGAAACCGCGCGATGGCGCATTTCATGGCGAGCTTCGGCAACCTGAAGATGCCGCCTGAAACGGTGATCGAAGCGTATTGCCGCCAATGCGCGATCGAGATGAATTGCGTCGAGCTGGCCACCGCCGCGCTCTTTCTCGCCAACGGCGGCGTCGCGCCGGTCCCGGGCGAACGCATTCTCGACGCGAGCTCCGCCAAGCGCCTGTCCGCGCTGATGCTGACCTGCGGCACCTATGACGCCGCGGGCGACTTCGTCTATCGCGTGGGGCTGCCGGCGAAAAGCGGCGTGGGCGGCGGCATCGTCGCGGTGCTGCCGGGAGAGATGGCCGTGTGCGTCTGGTCGCCGGGGCTCGACGCGAACGGCAACTCGCTTGCGGGGGTGAAGTCGCTGGAATGGTTGACCACGCGGACGGGGCAGTCGATTTTTTGAGGGGGATCGCACCTGTTCGCACCCGGTAACGCACTCGCAGACTTGCCACCATGTCCTTCGAAATCCGCCCCGAAACCCCCGCCGACCTTCCCGCGATCCACGCGCTCACCGCAGCCGCCTTTCTGCACGCGGCGCACACGAGCCATACGGAGCACTACATCGTCGACGCGCTGCGCGCCGCCGGCGAGCTCGCGGTCTCGCTCGTAGCCGTGCAAGGGGATGAACTCGTGGGGCATGTCGCGCTGTCCGCCGTGGCGCTTTCGGATGGCAGCACAGGATGGTTCGGGCTGGGGCCGCTTTCGGTCGCGCCTTCACACCAAGGGCAAGGCATCGGCAGCCGGCTCGTCGAGCAGGCGCTCGACGCGTTGCGCGCGCGGCACGCGGCGGGCTGCGTGCTGCTCGGCGACCCGCGCTACTACCGGCGCTTCGGCTTCACGCCCGAGCCCGCGCTGGTGCTGCCCGGCGTTCCCGCCGAATATTTCCAGGCGCTCGCGCTGCGCGGCAGCGTGCCGGCGGCCAGCGTGCGATACAGCGAGGCATTCGAGGCACGCGCCTGACGCGGGAACTGCGGATGAAATAGCAGCGGCGGCTCAAAAACCGCTCTCGTCCCACCGCGTGTCCCGCACCTGAACGATGCCGCCCTCCACGCGCACCGCGAACACCGCCACGTCCTCATAGGCGGGCGGCGCGAGAACCTTGCCGGTTCTGATGCAAAAGCGCGCGCCATGCCGTGGGCAGATCACCTCGTCGCCCTCCACCGCGCCGCCGGTCAGCACGCCGCCATCGTGCGTGCAAACGTCTTCGATCGCGTAGCAGGTGCCGTCGAGATTGAACACCGCGACCTGCGCGCCCTCGACATTCACGCTGCGCACCGCGCCCGGCGGAAATTCGGCGCAAGGCGCCACGTCGACCCAGTCGGCCATGTCAAAGCATCCCCAGTTCCAGACGCGCTGCCTCGGACATCCGCGCCCGCGTCCACGGCGGATCCCACACCAGTTCGACCCGCACCGCGCTCGCGCCCGCCACGTCGAGCACACTGTCCTCCACGATCGACGGGAAGGTTTGTGCAACGGGGCACCCCGGCGCGGTCAAGGTCATGCGGATCGCCACCTGGCCGCTTTCCTCGTCGACGTCGAGCCCATAGACGAGCCCAAGATCGTAGATGTTGACCGGTATCTCGGGATCGTAGACCGTGCGCAGCGCATCGATCACGCGCGCGCGAAAGTCGCCGCCGCTGCCCTGCGCGTCGTCGCGTTCGGGCAAGTCGTCTGGGGGTTTCATGGTTCGCCTCGCGTCATTCCGTGGATACCGTGGATGGCGTGGATAGCGGGTCGCCTTCGTCGCGCAAGGCGGCGCGCAACGTGTGCCACGCAAGCGTCGCGCACTTGATGCGCGCCGGAAACTCGCGCACGCCCGCGAGCACCGCGAGCTTGCCAAGCCCGGCCTCGTCGTCGAGCGGCCGGTCGGCGGGCGCTGTCGCCATCGCGTGAAAGCGCTCGAACAGCGCGTCGACCTCGGCCTCGGTGCGGCCCTTGAGCGCCTCGGTCATCAGCGAGGCCGAAGCGGTCGCGATCGCGCAGCCCGCCCCCTCGAAGCCGACATCCTTGACGATGCCGTCTTCGACGCGCAGATGCAGCGTGATGCGGTCGCCGCACAGCGGGTTGTATCCTTCGGCCCGACGATTCGCGCCCGGCGGCACATGGCAGTTCCGCGGCCGCCGGTAGTGGTCGAAAATCGTTTCCTGGTATAACTCGCGAAGCTCGCTCATAGCGGAAATATCTCCTGCACGCGCGCAAGGCCCTCGACGAGCGCATCCACATCGGCGCGCGTGTTGTAGAGCGCGAATGATGCGCGCACCGTAGCCGGCACGCCATAACGCGCCATCACCGGCATCGCGCAATGATGGCCGGTGCGCACCGCCACGCCGCACTGATCCAGAATCGTGCCGATATCGTGGGCGTGCGCGTGCGCCATCACGAACGACACGATGCCCACTTTCTCCTTCGCCGTGCCGATCATTCTCAGGTTCGGCACCTCGCGCAGCGCATCGCTCGCATAAGCGAGCAGATCGGCCTCGTGCGCACCCGCGACTTCCACGCCGATCGCACTCACGTAATCGAGCGCCGCCGCCAGTGCAATGGCGCCCGCGATATTCGGCGTGCCGGCCTCGAAGCGCCACGGAATCACGTTGTATTCGGTCTTTTCGAAGCTCACGCTGCGAATCATGTCGCCGCCGCCTTGCCACGGCGGCATCGCCTCCAGCAAGTGCGCCTTCGCGTAGAGCGCGCCGATGCCGGTCGGCCCGTAGACCTTATGCCCGGAAAACACATAAAAATCGCAATCGAGCGCGGCCACGTCCACAGGCAAATGCGCGATCGCCTGCGCGCCGTCGATCAGCACCGGCACGCCGCGCGCGTGCGCGAGCTCGATCAGCCGCGCAATGGGGTTGATAGTGCCGAGCGCGTTCGATGCGTGCGTGATCGCGGCCATGCGCGTGCGCGGGCCCAGCATCCGCTCCCAGGCGTCGATGTCGAGCGTGCCGGTGTCGTCGATGGGCACGACCTTGAGCGCCGCGCCGGTCTGCGCGCAGACCATCTGCCACGGCACGATATTCGAGTGGTGCTCCATCGCGCTGATGAGAATCTCGTCGCCGGGACCCACGTGGGGCCGGACATGGCTCTGCGCCACGAGATTGATCGCCTCGGTGGTGCCGCGCACATACACGATCTCTTCGGCACGCGCCGCATGGATGAACCGCGCGATGCGCAGACGTGCGCCTTCATAGGCATCGGTGGCGCGCTGCGAAAGCAGATGCACGCCGCGATGCACATTCGCGTTCGCCTGCTCGTAATACGCGCGCTCCGCCGCGATCACGGACTCGGGCTTCTGCGTGGTCGCGCCGTTGTCGAGATATACGAGCGGCACGCCGTGCACGCGTTCTCGCAGAATCGGAAAGTCGCGCCGCCAGCGCGCCACCGTTTCCTCGTCTGGAATCCTTACGGGTTCGACCGGTTTCATGCGAGTCCCCGCAGATGCTCGCCGCCAGGCACGCGCGCGAGCAACATTTGCGTGAGCCGCTTGCGCAGCGCGGCGCTTTCCACGCGGTCCACGCAGGCGCGCGCGAACGCCCACACCAGCAGCGCGCGCGCCACGCGCTCTTCGATGCCGCGCGAGCGAAGGTAGAACAGCGGCGTCTCGTCGAGCTGGCCCACAGTCGCGCCGTGCGTGCATTTCACGTCGTCGGCGTGAATCTCCAGTTGCGGCTTCGTGTCGATTTGCGCATCGCGCGAGAGCAGCAGATTGTCGTTGCCCTGGTGCGCGTCCGTCTGCTGCGCGTCCGGGTGCACGATCACGCGCGCGTCGAACACGCCGTGCGATGCGCCGTCGAGCACGCCGCGGTAGTACTCGCGGCTCGTGCCGCGCGGCTGCGCATGATCGATGCGCGTATGGTGGTCCACATGCTGCCTCGCGCCCACCAGATACAGGCCGTTCAGATCGGCGCGGGCATCGGCCGCGTCGAGCCGCGTCTCGATCTGCGTGCGCGAGAGCGCGCCGCCGAACGCGAACGAATGCGAGGTGAAGCGGCTCGCCCGCCGCTGCGCAACGTCCACATCGGCAATATGGAACGCGCTGCGCGCTTCCTGCTGGATGCGGCAATGCTCGACCTCGGCTTCGCTGTCCGCGACGATCTCGGTGGCGACGTTGACGAAATACGGTTCATCGGCGATTCCGGCGAACTGCTCGACGATCGCGCAGCGCGCCCCCCGCTCCGCCTGCACGACATTGAACGGATGCATCGCGAGGCCCGCTTCATCGGCGAAAAACAGCACATGGAGCGGCGCGCTCATCACCGCGCCTTCCGGCAGCACGACCACGTAGCCGTCGCTGAGGAACGCGCCGTTCAGCGCCGCGAAGCCGTCGCGCAACTCGCGCCGCGCCATCACGGCATGGAGCCGCCCTGGCATCTCGCGCATCGCCTGGCGCAGGCTGCCCACCCAGGCGCCCGCGGGCAAGTCGGCGAGCCGGGAAAGCTTCGGCACGCAGCGGCCGTTCACGAACACGAGGCGACTCGCGGCTTCATCCGGCACGAGATCGCCCACCAGCCCGGCGATGCCGCCCAGGTCCGCGGGCG
The DNA here is from genome assembly GCF_051125205.1 of Paraburkholderia sp. A1BS-2L. Taxonomy (NCBI): domain Bacteria; kingdom Pseudomonadati; phylum Pseudomonadota; class Betaproteobacteria; order Burkholderiales; family Burkholderiaceae; genus Paraburkholderia; species Paraburkholderia sp. A1BS-2L. The sequence continues at coordinate 2,134,763 of NZ_CP120429.1, read as the reverse complement.
CGGGATGCGCGGGCGCGAAATGCCAGCACGGTTGGGCGATGGGCGTCACGTTGGTGTACTTCCACGCTTCGAGCTGCGTGCCCGGAAAGCCCAGCGTCTCGAAGCGCTCGAACGCGTGCCGCCGGGCGCTGCGCAGCCACGGCAGCTCGACGCCCGGCAGCGTCTTCACCGTTGCGCGGAAAGCGTCGCGGTAATAGTCGCGCAGCGCTTCGCTCATGGCTGCTCCTCGCGCGATTCGCGACTGAGCCAGCCGTAGCCCTTGCGCTCCAGTTCGAGCGCGAGTTCATGCGGGCCCGAGCGCACGATGCGCCCCTCGGAGAGCACGTGGACATGATCCGGCACCACGTAATCGAGCAGGCGCTGATAATGCGTCACCAGCACGATGGCCCGGTTCGGGCCGCGCATCTGGTTGATGCCGCGCGCGACCACCTGGAGCGCGTCGATGTCGAGGCCCGAATCGGTCTCGTCGAGAATCGCCAGGCGGGGCGCGAGCACGGACATCTGCAGCACCTCGTTGCGTTTTTTTTCGCCGCCCGAGAATCCCTCGTTGACGCCGCGCGAGAGCAGGCTTTCGTCCATCTGCATGTCCGCGAGCTTCTGCTTGATGAGCGCGAGAAATTCCATGGCGTCCAGTTCCGGCTCGCCGCGCGCCTTGCGCTGGGCATTGAGCGCGGCCTTCAGCAGATATGCGTTGCTGACACCAGGAATTTCCACCGGATACTGGAAAGCGAGGAAGACGCCCCGGCGCGCTCGTTCGTCGGGCGCGAGCGCCAGCAGGTCCTCGCCGTCGTAGAGCACGCTGCCGCCCGTCACCACGCACGGTGCGCGCCCGGTCAACACATGCGCGAGCGTGCTCTTGCCCGAGCCGTTCGGGCCCATGATCGCGTGAACCTCGCCGGCATTCACGCGCAGATCGACGCCGCGCAAAATCGGCTTGCCGTCCACGTCGACACTCAAATTGCGGATATCGAGCATCCTGTTTACCTCTCTCAGCCCACGCTCCCTTCGAGACTCACGCCCAGCAGCTTCTGTGCCTCCACGGCGAATTCCATGGGCAATTCCTTGAACACATCCTTGCAAAAACCGTTGACGATCATCGACACCGCGTCTTCTTCCGAAAGCCCGCGCTGCATGCAATAGAACAACTGATCCTCGCCGATGCGCGACGTCGACGCCTCGTGCTCGACCTTCGCGCTCGCATTCTTCACCTCGATATACGGAAACGTAAAAGCACTGCACCGGTCGCCGAGCAGCAACGAATCGCACTGGCTGTAGTTGCGCGCGTTCTGCGCCGAACGGCCCATTTTCACGAGTCCGCGATACGCGTTCCTGCCGCGCCCTGCGGAAATGCCCTTCGAAAGAATCGTGCTGCGCGTATCGCGCCCGAGGTGAATCATCTTCGTGCCGGTGTCGGCCTGCTGGTAATGATTGGTGAGCGCCACCGAATAAAATTCGCCAATCGAGCGATCGCCGCGCAGGATCACGCTCGGGTATTTCCATGTGATAGCGGAGCCGGTTTCCACCTGGGTCCACGAAATTTTGGCGTTGGCTTCGCGGCAGTCGCCACGCTTGGTCACGAAGTTATAGATGCCGCCACGCCCCTGCTCGTCGCCCGGATACCAGTTCTGCACCGTCGAATAGCGGATCTGCGCGCCTTCTAGCGCCACCAGTTCCACCACGGCCGCGTGCAACTGGTTTTCGTCGCGCATCGGCGCGGTGCAGCCTTCCAGATAGCTCACGTACGCGCCCTTGTCGGCCACGATCAGCGTGCGTTCGAATTGCCCCGTGTTGCGCGCGTTGATGCGGAAATACGTGGACAGCTCCACGGGGCAGCGCACGCCCGGCGGGATATAGCAGAACGAGCCGTCGCTGAATACCGCGGAATTCAACGTGGCGAAGAAGTTGTCTGTGTACGGCACCACCGAGCCGAGATACTGCCGCACGAGTTCCGGATGCTCCTGCACCGCTTCCGAAAACGAGCAGAACACGATGCCGAGTTCGCCAAGCTGCTTGCGAAACGTCGTGGCCACCGAGACGCTGTCGAATACCGCATCCACGGCCACGCCGGCCAGCACCTCGCGCTCGCGCAGCGGCACGCCGAGTTTTTCATAGGTGCGCAGCAGTTCCGGATCGACTTCGTCCAGGCTCTTCGGCCGCTCGCCTCGCGTGTGCGGCGCCGAATAGTACGCAATGGATTGCCAGTCGATGGGCGGATGCTCGACCGTGGCCCAATGAGGCTCGCTCATCGTGAGCCAGTGCCGGTACGCGGCCAGCCGCCATTCGAGCATGAATTCCGGCTCGTGCTTGCGCGCCGAAATCAACCGGACCACGTCTTCGGAGAGCCCGCGCGGCAAGGTGTCGGACTGCACGTCGGAGACGAATCCATGCTGGTATTTGCGCCGAACCCATTCGTCCATTCCGGTCGCGCTTTGACTCATGTGGACCTCCGCATTGCTCGGAGACCGCTCGCGAAGCCACGCTGCCATGACGACTGGCGGCCTCGAGATTATTACGGTCTCCTGTTCACTCTTACTGTCCATTGTAGAGCCGCGCTCAAGACCCTGGCGGACTCAGGGTCTCCACGCTTATGAAGCCAACTACAAAACGGGTCACATCGAAATCACCCCGCCTCGCATTAAATAGGGACCCAGTATTGCCTGTCGCAACAACCCAGGCGCGACAACGCTGGCGTGTGCTCCCAATGCGCCGCCGCGCCCGATGGCCTCCTACCCGCGCGGCGTCAGGCAAAAATCAGCGACGGTTCGACCCCGACACCACATCCACCCACACGGCGAGCACGAGAATGCCGCCCTTCACGATCATCTGCCAATAGGCGTCGACGTCCAGCATCGACATGCCGTTGTCGAGGCTCGCCATCACGAGCGCGCCAATCAGCGCGCCATACACCGTGCCCGAGCCGCCTCGCATCGACGTGCCACCGATGAAGCACGCCGCAATCGCATCGAGCTCGCCCATGGTGCCCGCCGAAGGGGACCCCGCCGCCAGCCGCGCCGTGTTCACGATGCCCGCCACGGCGCACATGAGGCCCATGAGCGCGAAGATGGCCAGCTTCACGCGGTTGGTGTTGACGCCCGAAAGGCGCGTGGCTTCGAGATTCGAGCCCACCGCGTAGATGCGGCGGCCAAACACGGTTTGCGTGGCGACCCACGTGAAGACGCCGAGCAGCGCGAGCAGCAGGAGCACCGGCACGGGAATTCCGCCGTAGCTGTCCAGCATCACGACGAACGCCAGCACGATCGCGCCGGCACCGACGATCTTCATGCCGTCCTGCCACAGCGGCACCACGCTCAAGCCATAGCGGCGCCGGTTCGCGCGCTGGCGCACCGTCAGCACCGCCAGCAGCACGAACAGCGCGAGCGCGAGCGTGTCGCCGGCAAGGCGCGGCAGATAGCCTTGCCCAATGAACACGAACGAATCGGACACGGGCGCAATTGTCGAGCCCCCCGTGATACCGAGCAGCACGCCCCGAAACGCGAGCATGCCGCCCAGCCCGACGATGAACGAAGGCACGCGCCGGTAGGTGGACCACCAGCCGTTGAAGAGTCCCACGAGCACGCCCAGCACGAGCACAACCGGCACGCTCACGCCGATGGGCCAGCGGCGGTTCACGTCGAGAATGGCCGCCACGCCGCCCAGCAGGCCAAGCAGCGAGCCCACCGAAAGGTCGATCTCGCCGGCAATGATCACGAATACCATGCCGCACGCAAGCATGCCCGTGATCGACATCTGGCGCAGCAGGTTCGAAACGTTGCGTGGCGTGACGAACGCACCGTGCGTGAGCATCGAGAAGAACACCCATATCGCGGCCACGGCGAGCAGCAATGCAAGAATCTTGTAGCGCGCGAACAGTTGCTGAAAACGCAGCGCGACGCCGCTGCCGCCGGGCAACTGGTCTTCGCGCGCACCTTGAGTCGTGATATCGGGGGTCATGCAGCACTCGCTTCGGTGGATTGGGCGCGCGCGCTCTGGATCGCCGCGCCGAGAATGTGTTCCTGGGTCAGGGCGTCGTTGACGAAGTCGCCGCGCACCTCGCCCTCGCCGATCACGAGCACGCGGTCGCTAATGCCGAGCACCTCCGGCAACTCGGACGACACCATCACGATCGCCACGCCACGCTTCGCGAGCTGGAACACGAGCTTGTAGATTTCGTATTTGGCGCCGACGTCCACGCCGCGTGTCGGCTCGTCGAGAATCAGCACCTTCGGGTCGGTGAGCAGCATTTTCGTGAGGACTGCCTTCTGCTGGTTGCCGCCCGAGAGGCTCGCGATCGAAAGCATGGGATTCGCCGCGCGCACCGAAAGGCGCTCCATCTCGTTGCGGATGGTGCCGAGCTCCGCCGCGGCGTCGATGCGGCCATGCCGCGTGAAACGCTCCAGCACCGCGAGCGTGATGTTGTGCCCCACGCCCAGTTGCGGCACGATGCCGTGGCGCTTGCGGTCCTCGGGCACCATGGCAATGCCAGCGCGTATCGCATCGAGCGGCGAGCGGATCTTGAGAGGTTTGCCTTCGAGCAGTAGCGTTGCCGAGCTGGCACCCGGATACGCGCCGAAGATCGCCTGCATGATTTCCGTGCGGCCCGCGCCCACAAGCCCCGCGACACCGAGTATCTCGCCGCGCCGCACCGTGAACGAAACGTCGTCCACGCGTTTGCGGCGCGGATTCGTCGTGTCATGGCAGGTGACGTTGCGCGCTTCGAAGACGACCTCGCCGATCTCGTGCGGCTCGCGCGGAAAAAGGTTCTTGATCTCGCGGCCCACCATCATCGCAATGACGCGATCGGTCGTGAGCGAGGCCATCTGCTCCGTCGCCACGTGCTTGCCGTCGCGGATCACGGTGACGGTGTCGCACACCGCCTCCACTTCGTCGAGCTTGTGCGAGATGTAGACGCAAGCCACGCCGCGCCGCTTCAGATCGCGCACGATGTCGAGCAGAATCTTCGTCTCGGCTGCCGTGAGCGAGGAAGACGGCTCGTCGAGGATCAACAGCTTCGCGCGCTTGTTGAGCGCCTTCGCGATCTCGATGAGCTGCTGGTGCCCGCCACCGTAATTCATCACCGGCTGCGCCACGTTGATGGCATCGATATTGAGCTCGCGCAGCAGTTCGTCGGCGCGCCTGTACATCGCCGCATAGTTCATGCGACCGCCGGGCAGCGTGATCTCGTTGCCGAGAAAGATGTTCTCTGCCACCGAGAGCTCGGGCACCAGCATCAGTTCCTGATGAATGATGACGATGCCCGCGTCCTCCGTGTCGCGCACGCCAGCCGCCCTGAGCGGCTGGCCTTCCCAGCGGATCTCGCCGCCCCACGTGCCGTATGGGTGGACGCCCGAGAGCACCTTCATCAGCGTGGATTTGCCCGCGCCGTTCTCGCCGCACAGCCCAACGCACTCGCCGGGCCGCACCGTAAGGTCGATGCCGTCGAGCGCCTTCACGCCGGCAAAGGACTTGACGATGCCGCGCATCGTCAGCAAAGGCTCAGTCATACGCTTTCAACCTTTCCTTTCAGCATTGCTTTTCCGCTCCAACCGCGTGCCCCGCCTTCATGGGCCGCCCGCTTTCGCCAGCCGCTCGTGGCGGCCCGACACGCGGGCCGCCACGCCTGCCGGCTCACTGGCTGGCCAGTTGCGCCTGCGTATAGAAGCCGTCCTTCACGACCACGTCCACGTTGCTCTTCGTGAGCAGCGTGGGTTGCAGCAGCACCGTGTCGACTTTCTTCTTGCCGTTGTCGTATTGCGCGTTGTACGCGGGCTTCTGGCCCTTCGCGAGATTGACGGCAAGCCTCGCCGCCTCGCCCGCGATAAGCTTCAGGGGCTTGTAGACCGTCATGGTCTGCGTGCCCGCGATCACGCGCTTGACGGCGGCGAGGTCCGCGTCCTGGCCCGAGACCGGCACCTTGCCCGCGAGATGCTGCGCCGCCAGCGCCTGGATCGCGCCGCCCGCAGTGCCGTCGTTCGACGCGACCACTGCATCGATCTTGTTGTTGTTCGCGGTGAGCGCGTCTTCCATGATGCGCAGGGCCGTCGAGGCACTCCACTCCGGCACCCATTGCTGGCCGACCACCTTGATGTCGCCGCGATCGATCGCTGGCTTGAGAACCTTCAGTTGTCCTTCACGCAGCATTTTGGCGTTGTTGTCGGTGGGCGCCCCGCCCATCAGGAAATAATTGCCCTTGGGCTGCACGTTGTAGACGCCCTGCGCCTGCAGCTCCCCCACCTTCTGGTTGTCGAAGGAAATATAGGCATCGACATCGGCATCGAGAATCAACCGGTCGTACGACACAACCTTGATGCCAGCCTTCTTCGCTTCCGCGACCACGTTGCCGAGCGTCTTCGAATTGAACGGTACGATCACGATCACGTCCACGCCGCGCGAGATCAGGTTTTCGATCTGCGAGATCTGGCGCTCCTCGCTCGCGTCGGCCGACTGCACCGAGACCTTCGCGCCGAGTTTTTCGGCAGCGGCAACAAAGTAATCGCGATCGCGCGACCAGCGCTCCACGCGCAGGTCGTCGATGCAGAAGCCGATTTCCGGATGATCCTTGCTTGCATGGGCAAGCGGCGCAGCGAGCGTCAGGCTTGCGAGCACCGCGCCGCAGATCAGCGACCCCAGAACCGAACGACGTTTGGCAAACTTCATGTCTCCACTCCTCGTGATGTCGTGCGCCGACAGCGCATGGCCCGCCGGCACATCGTTGCGTGATCGAATAACCAGCATATGAGCGCACGCGCGGACTTACGGCCAGGCTCGTGCTGAGCCCCGCGTGCGGAAACGACGCGGCAATACCAGGCAATACCAGGCAAAAAACCGAAAACAACATGCAACAGCGGGTCCAGCGATGCGCCGCACGCACAGAATGTGCCGCGCGGAGTCCTGCGCCAGCGCCGTGCTTTCAGGCGCCTGATGCGAATACGGGTGCGAGTGCGCGATAGAGCGCGTGAAAGGTCGGTCGGCGCGCCTCGCGATACCATGCGTGCAGCGTGGCGTCGGGCTCCCTCACGGCCAGCACCGGCGGCTGCGGACAAACCGCATCGAGCGGTGCTCCGGGTTCGAGCGCGAGATGCGCAAGGCGCGCGGCCCCAAGCGCCGGACCGACTTCCCCTCCCGCTCGCAGCGTGAGCGCCCGCCCGCAGATATCGGCGAGCATCTGCGTCCACCACACGCTACGCGAGCCCCCCCCAATCACCGTGATGGTTTCGGGCACGAGGCCCGTTGCATGCAGCGCTTCCATGCCGTCGAGCAGGGCAAAGCCCACGCCTTCGAGCGTCGCGTTGGCGAGATCCGCGCGCGTGGTCCGCGGCGTCATGCCATGGAACACACCCTTCGCGTTGACGTTGTTGTGCGGCGTCCGCTCGCCGCTCAGGTACGGCAAAAACCACGGTCTGTGCGGATCGAGCCCGGCATTCGAGTGCGCTTCGGCCTCGGCAAGCAGCGCGGAAACCGTCTCGTACCCCGTCAGGCGCGCAGTGAAATCGAGGCAACTGGCTGCATTGAGCATCACCGACATGAGATGCCATGTGCGCGGCAACGCGTGGCAAAAGCTATGGACCGCGGAATCCGGGTTCGCGAGAAATCCATCCGAGACCGCGAAATAAACGCCCGAAGTGCCCAGCGAAAGCATTGCGTCGCCGGGCCGCACGATACCTACACCCACCGCGCCCGCCGCGTTGTCGCCGCCGCCCGCGACCACTGGAATCTCACGCAGTCCGAACTCGCGTGCGAGTTCAGCGCGCAACGTGCCAGTGACTTCATTGCCCTCGAAAACCTCGGGCATGTGTGAGCGCGTGAGACCACAGGCCGAAAGCAGCGCCTCGCTATAGTCGCGCTTCGCAACGTCGAGCCAGAGCGTGCCTGCGGCATCGGAAGGGTCGGTCGCGAGCACGCCCGTCAGGAGCCAGCGCAGATAATCCTTCGGCAGCAACACGTGCGCGATGCGCGCGAATATTTCCGGCTCGTGCTTGCGCACCCATAGCAGCTTGGGTGCCGTGAAGCCCGGCATGGCGAGATTGCCCGCTACCTCATGGAGTTCGGGCACGGCCCTCTCCAGCTCGATACATTCGGTATCCGAACGACCATCGTTCCAGAGTATCGCGGGGCGCAGCACCTCGCCCTTCGCGTTCAGCAGCGTCGCTCCGTGCATCTGACCAGTAAGGCCGAGCGCCTCGATGCTCGCGGTGTCGATGCCGTTGCGGCGTACCTCGTCGAGCAACTCGCGCAGTGCGGTGCGCGCCGCGCGCCACCAGTCCTCCGGCGCCTGTTCGGACCAGCGCGGCTGCGGCCGGCTGACGGCAAGCGGCGCGCTCGCGCTGGCGATCACGTCGCCGGCGCGCTCGAGCAACACCGCCTTGACACCCGATGTGCCGAGGTCGATACCGATAAACATGTCTCCATCCTTTCTTGTGCATGCCGGTGCTTGCGCGCTGCTACGCGCCCGCAGCATCGGCATTGTCTTGCTGCGCGCTCAGCGTTAGCCGTATATCGCCTGGTTGACGACGTTTTCGAGGCGCTCCTGCTGGCCGCTCGCATGCTGTGGATTGAGGCCACGAGCGGCGGCATCCGCGGCCAGCGACGAAAGCGCATAACCGCCGGCAAGAATCTTGCGGCCGAACTCAGTGTCCCAGCCCGCGTAGCGCTGCTGCTTGAACTGCTGGAGACGATCGTTCTCCACCAGTACCGCCGCGCGCTCGAGCGCAAGGGCGAGCACGTCTATCGCACCAACGTGACCGTAAAACAGGTCTTCAGGGTCCACGCTTTGACGCCGCACCTTCGCGTCGAAGTTCATGCCGCCGGTGGTGAAACCCCCGTGCCGCAAGATCTCGTAAAACGCCAGCGTGAGCTCCTCCACGCTATTCGGAAACTGATCGGTGTCCCAGCCGTTTTGAGGATCTCCGCGGTTGGCGTCCACGCTGCCGAACACGCCCAGCGCGTGCGCCATCGCAATCTCATGATGGAACGAATGCCCCGCGAGCGTGGCATGATTCGCCTCGATGTTGACGCGAATTTCGTTCTGCAGTCCGTATTGCGTCAGGAATCCATGAACCGTTGCGACGTCGTAATCGTACTGGTGCTTGGTGGGCTCCTGCGGCTTCGGCTCGATCAGCAGCGTGCCCTTGAAGCCGATGCGCTCCTTGTGCTCGACCACCATCGCGAGAAAACGCGCGAACTGCTCGCGCTCGCGCACGAGATCGGTGTTCAACAGCGTGTCGTAGCCTTCACGGCCACCCCAGAGCACGTAGTTTTCGCCGCCGAGCTTTTGCGTGGCATCCAGCGCATGACATACCTGGGTCGCTGCATAGGCAAAGACTTCGGGATTCGGACTGGTGGCCGCGCCGCCCGCGTAACGCGGATGCGAGAACAGATTGGCCGTACCCCACAACAGCTTCATGCCGCTCGCCTGCTGCTTTTCGCCGAGGTAATCCACCATGCGCGCGAAGTTCTCCTTGTAGTCCTTCAGGTCACGGCCCTCGGGCGCGACGTCGGTGTCGTGGAATGTGTAGAACGGCACATGGAGCTTCGTGAAGAACTCGAACGCAGCATCGGCCTTCTGGCGCGCCCGCTCCATTGCTTCACCAGGCTGCTGCCACGGCCGGTGAAAGGTGCCCTGGCCGAAGATGTCGACGCCCGGCCACACCAGCGTATGCCAGTAGCACACGGCAATGCGCAAATGGTCCTCCAGCGTCTTGCCGAGCACCTTCTTCGTGCGATCGTAGTGACGATAAGCAAGTGGATTGTCCGATTGCGGACCCTCATAGCGAATCGGCGGAATAGCTTCGAAATACGACATGTCGTCTCCTTGGTCGATGCACAGCGAGCGCTTCAGCGCTTTGCGCTCCGCTCCCATGCAGGGCGGTTATGTTGCGGCGCAGCGGCAAGCGCCCGTCGATGTGGCCTCATACTGCCCGCCGGGGGCGAAGGGCGGCAATTACGAAATTTCGCGAGGCAGATAACGTTTCCTGCCAGCCCCCTCGCCGGCGCGGGCGTGCGGCTCGCACTCGGCCTAGAATAGCCAGACGCTTAAAAGGAACCCGTACGGCATGCCATGACCCGCGCCACCGCTTCCCAGACATCGCACCGCATCGCGCTGCTCTTCAATGCGAACAAGGTGTACGACCGCGAGATCATCGCGGGCATTGGCCACTATCTGCGCTCGACGCGCGTCGCCTGGGACCTCTTTCTCGAAGAGGATTTCCGCTGCCGGCTCGCGGGCATCGAGCGCTTCGAGGGCGATGGCATCATCGCTGATTTCGACGACCCCGCCGTCGCCGAAGCGCTGCGGGGTTCACCGCTTCCGGTGGTGGCGGTCGGCTCGTCGTACGAAGACCCGGCCCAGTACCCCACCGCGCTGCCCTATATCGCCACCGACAACAGAAAGCTGGTCTCGCTCGCCTGGACGCACCTGATCGGCGCGGGGCTGCCGCATCTCGCCATGTACAGCCTGCCCGCCGCACTGGAGAACCGCTGGGCGCAAGAGCGCGAGCGGGCCTTCCAGGCGCTCGCGCATGCCGAAGAGATGGACGCGCCGATCTATCGCGGCCTCGCCACGAGTGCACCGTCCTGGAACCAGGCAATCGAGCAGTTGAGCGCGTGGCTCCATACGTTGCCCAAGCCCGTTGGCGTGATCGCGGTAACCGACGCCCGCGCACGGCATCTGCTGCAAGCCTGTCTGATGCACGGCATTGCCGTGCCGGAGCAGGTGGCGATCATCGGCATCGATAACGACCCGCTCACACGCACGCTCGCGCGCATCCCGCTTTCCTCGGTGATCCAGGGCACGGCGGAAATGGGCAAAACGGCGGCGCACCTGCTGCATCAAATGCTGGGCGGTGCACGTTTTCCGGGACGGCGCATTCTGGTGCCGCCCGTCGGCATCAATGTGCTGGAGTCGACGAAACATAAACCCCTGTCGAGCCCGCACGTCATGCGTGCAAGACACTTCATCCGCCAGTACGCGTGCCAGGGTATCAAGACCGAGCAGGTGGCCGACTACGTAGGCGTTTCGCGTTCGTCGCTGGAAGAATATTTCCGGCGCGAGTTGCATTGCACGGTCCACCAGGAAATCCTGCGGCACAAGCTCGATGCCGCGAAGGCAATGCTCGCGAGCCACGACGCGTCGAGTGCGGAAGTGGCCATCCGTTGCGGATTCACGTCGCTCCAGTACATGTATGCGGTGTTCCGGCGCGAACTGGACTGCACGCCGCGCGAATACCAGGACAGCGTGAAGCCATCGTCGCCCCCTGCGTCTTCTGCCACGCGCGCCGCATGCACTTCAACTTCCTGATCCGGCTTTCGGCCGATTCGACTTTCACGACTCACGCCTCATGAACAGCCCTCTTCCAATGAGCCAACTGAACTCCGAACTGTGGGGCGCGCTACCCGGCGGCGATGCCTGCCGACTCTACACACTGCGAAATGCGCAGGATATGAAGGTGACGATCAGCGACCTGGGCGCCACGCTGGTTAGCTGGTATGCGCCCGACCGCGCAGGGCAGCTTGCCGATATCCTGCTAGGGCACGACACTCCGGCGGAGTACCACGCGGCCACCACCTACATGGGCGGCCTGGTGGGCCGCTGGGCCAACCGCATTGCCGGCGCGCGCTTCACGCTCGATGGGATCGATTACGCACTCGATCGCAACGAGAACGGCAATTTATTGCACGGCGGCGCAAACGGCTTTCACCGGGCGCTGTGGCAAGTCGCGGACGAGCGCGGCGCCCTGCTGTTGCGGCTCGAGTCGCCCGAAGGCGACGGCGGCTTTCCCGGCAATGTGAGCGTGCAGGTGCGCTATACGCTCGACGACGACGGCACGCTCACGATCGAGTACGAAGCCGTAACCGACGCGCCCACGCCACTCAGCTTGACGAGCCACGGCTATTTCAACCTCGGCGGCGAGCCGGGCTCGGACATTCGCGGCCACATCCTCACGATCGATGCCGACGCTTATCTGGAAGTCGATCCCATGTTGATCCCCATCCGCGTGGCGGAAGTCGGCGGCAGCGCCTTCGACTTCCGCCATGGCGCACCGCTGGGGGCGCGGCTCGACTGGCCGCACGAGCAGCTTGCGCGCGCGGGCGGCTTCGACCATTGCTACGTTCTGCGCGATGCCGCCCAGGCAGGCCACGCACCGGCCATGCGCACCGTGGCGAGCCTCTACGAGCCAGGCAGCGGACGCGAGCTCACGGTTGCGACCGACCAGCGCGGCCTGCAGTGCTATACGGGGAATTATCTGGAAGGCCAGCCGGGGCGCCACGGCACGCCGTGCGTCCGCCACGCGGGCCTGTGCCTGGAAGCGGGCGCGCTCCCGAACCAGATCAATATGGGCGCACCGGAGCGCGATGAAGTGGTGTTGCGCCCTGGCGGCACCTACCGCCAGGTCACGCAATACAGGGTGGGCGTGCGCGCCTGAAATGGAATGCAGGCGCGGGCACCAGGAATGCCTCGTTGATCATCGGCGCGCGAATACGGTTCACGACATGACCCCGCGAGTTCCGTGCCTCGTCGCAAACGTTCCGGACTCTGTGGCGGCACCATCCAAGCTCAGCAGGCAAACCCCGCACCCTGTCATATGCGGCATTCCGTTCCTCGACAAATCGCTGTCGGGTTCGGTGCAAACATAGGGTTGTTTGCTGATGCTCATCCTCAGGCGGCGCAAACCCCATTTTCGGGCAACTACGTGCGTTGCGTCCGTGTCGCGCGGAAGGTTCGGACTCGTGCCGCGAAATTTTCTTTGACAAACACTCTTAAGATATATATCTTAAGACATGTTTTAAGATACTCAGAGAAGGAGGCCTCATGCGCCACCATCACGCTATTGGCTATTTTTGGCGCCAAGGCGCCGCCGGCCACGCCTGTTTCGACCCTTTCGCAGACGATGATCGCCTCGGCGTTCGCTTCGCCATGCGCCACCCCATGCATGCGCTGCGCCACGCCATGGGCCGCCATCGCGGCGGCGGCCCCGGTGATTTTGGCGAAGGCTTCGGCCGCGGTTTCGGCGGCTTCGGAGAAAATGGCGACGGTTTCGGACGCGCCCGCAAGTTCACCTCCGAAGATTTGCAGTTGATGCTGCTCGTGCTGCTCGCCGAGCGCCCGAGCCACGGCTATGAACTCATCAAGGCGCTCGACGCGCGCTCGAACGGCTTCTACAGCCCGAGCCCCGGCATGGTTTACCCGGCGCTCACCTACCTCGAAGAACTCGGTTACGTCAGCGTCGCGCTCGAAGGCAATCGTAAGCGTTACGAATTATCCAAAGAGGGCCGCGCGCATCTGGACGCCAATCGCGACCGCGCCGACCTGATCCTCGCGAAGCTCACGCATTTCGGCCGCAAGATGGAAGTCATGCGCCGCGCGCTCGCGGGCGAAGATCCCGCTGAAGGCACCGGCTGGGTGCGCGAACTGATCGAAGCGCGCCGCGCGCTCAAGCGCGCCCTGCTGCGCCGCACGGACGTCTCGCCCGACGAGCAGCGCCGCATCGCTGCCATCCTCGCGCGCGCCACCCGCGAAATCGAAAACGGCGAGGAAGGCGGCGACGCTTGAGCCCGGCTCATCGCCCGTCACCCCATCGCCTTATCGGAGTCATTGATGCAAAACCCGAGCCCCCTTGAAGTCGTCCGCGTTCGACATCCGTTGAAGTTTCGCCTGCTGCGCGTCGCGCGCGTCACAGCGCTTTCACCCGCGCTGGTGCGCGTGACGCTCACCGGCGACCTGAGCGACTTCGTGTCGGCGTCGTTCGACGATCACCTGAAGGTGTTTTTCCCGCCCGCGGGCACGGAGAAGCCCGTGCTGCCGCATCTCGGACCCGACGGCATCGCCTTTCCCGAAGGCGTCGAGCGCCCCGCCGCGCGCGATTACACGCCACGCCGCTTCGATATCGCGGCTGGCGAGCTCGACCTCGAATTCGCGCTGCACGACGCCGGCCCCGCCACGGCATGGGCGGCACAGGCGCAGCCCGGCCAGTTCCTGGGCGTGGGCGGCCCGCGCGGCTCGATGGTGATCCCCACGGGCTACCACTGGCATCTTTTGATTGGCGATGAAACGGCGCTGCCGGCAATTCAGCGCCGCCTGACCGAACTGCCTGCCGGCGCGCGGGTGGCGGCGGTCGTGGAGGTGGCGAACCGCGCGGCGCGCATCGCGCTGCCGACCGAAGCCGACCTCTATGTGGTCTGGTGTTATCGCGAGGAATCCGAATCGGATCAGCCGCTCGTCGACGCCGTGAGCGAAGTCTGGCTGCCGCCTGGCGACGGCTATGTATGGGCCGCTGGCGAAGCCTCGGAGATTCGCGCCGTGCGCGCGCATCTGTGCAACGAACGCGGGGTCGACAAGAAGCGCATTCGCGCTTCGGCGTACTGGCGGCGCGGGGCGCAGGCGACGCATGAAGCGATCGAAGATTGAGTGCTTGCCGGCGCCCAGAACGACAACGCGCGGCGAACCTCCCGGTCCGCCGCGCGTCGCTCATTCAAGCCCGCTGAAACAAAACTCTCGCAGGCTCACCCCGCCCGCTTCTCCCTGCGCGCCCTCACCGCCTGCGCGAGCGACTCCAGTACCGGCTGCGTCTGCGCCCAGCTAATGCATGCATCGGTAATCGACACGCCGCGCTTGAGCGGCACGCCCGGCTCGAGGTCTTGACGCCCCTCTTCCAGATGGCTCTCGATCATCACGCCCACGATGCGCGATTCGCCGCCCGCCAGCTGCGCGCCGATATCGCGCGCCACCTCGATCTGGCGCTGGTGCTGCTTGCTCGAATTCGCGTGCGAGCAATCGATCATGACCTGCTCGCGCAGCCCGGCCTTCGCGAGCGCCGCCGCGCACGCCGCCACCGACGCCGCGTCGTAGTTCGGCCCGCTCTTGCCGCCGCGCAGAATCACGTGGCAGTCGTTGTTGCCGCGGGTCTCGAAGATCGCGGCCATGCCCATTTTCGTCATGCCCATGAACGCGTGGCTCGCGCGCGCCGCGACGATAGCGTCCGCCGCAATCTGCACGCCGCCATCCGTGCCGTTCTTGAAGCCGATCGGGCACGACAACCCCGAGGCCAGTTGCCGGTGGCTTTGGCTTTCCGTCGTGCGCGCGCCAATCGCGCCCCATGCCACGAGGTCGGCAATGTACTGCGGGCTCAGCAGATCGAGGAATTCGGTGCCGGTGGGCAGCCCGAGCGCGTTGATGTCGAGCAGCAGCTGGCGCGCGGCGCGCAGCCCTTCGTTGATGCGGAAGCTGCCGTCGAGGCGCGGATCGTTGATATAGCCCTTCCAGCCCACGGTCGTGCGCGGCTTTTCGAAGTACACGCGCATGACCACGAGCAGATCGTCCTTGAGCCGGTCGGCTTCTGCCTTGAGCAGCTTCGCGTACTCGATGGCCTGGTCGTGGTCGTGGATCGAGCACGGCCCGACCACCACCACCACGCGGTCGTCGCGCTGCGCGAGCACCTCGCCGATCTGCGCGCGGCTCGTTTCCACGAGCGTCTGCGTGGCCTGCGGCACCGGCAGTTCGTCGAGCAGCAGTGCGGGCGAGATGAGCGGACGCACCGCGCCGATGCGCACGTCGTCGATGCGGGTGGAATCTTCGGTGGCGTCGGCGAAACCGACTTCCTGGTCGTGCTGCGGATTGTCGATACGGCTCAAGATTTTCTCCAGCATGGTGCACGGCGCAGCCGCCGCGCGAAGGGCAAGCCGCGATTATCGCACTGGCCGCGCGAACCGCTGGAATCCTGCGCTGGAATCCTGATGTGAAAGCGCCGGGCCGGGCGGTCCGGCACGGCGTCAATGAGCCTGCCCGCCCACCGGATAGCCCTTGCCCGCCAGCCGCCGCGCGATGCGCACGAGCGCGAGCCACTGCTGGGCGATCAGCCCTTCGCCGTAGTTCACACCACGCCCTTGCGGCGCGGGCAACTGCTCGCGGATGCCGGTAGGCTCCAGCGCCTTGTTCCACGAGGCGGTGCGGAACATCATGTCCCACCACGGAAACAGCACGCCAAAATTGCAGCCATAGCGCGTGCCTTCGTGGCCGTAGCCAATCGCGTGATGACGCCGATGAAACGCCGGGCTCACGAGCACGCGCTCGAGCAGCCAGCCGAATTCGAGCCGCGCGTTCACGTGCTGCACGCTTTGCAGGAAGTTGCTCACGGCGATGAGCACGACGAACTGCGCGGGCGGCACGCCAATGAACAACGAAATGCCCGCGAAGTACGCGGCCTGCGCGATATCGTCGATGAAATGATTGCGATCGTCGCACCAGAGCGACATCTGCTGCTGGCTGTGGTGCACCGCGTGCAGTTCCCACCACACGCCGACGCGATGCTGCCCGCGGTGATACCAGTAGCCCGCGAAATCGAGCACGACCAGGTAGATCAGGAACGACACGAACGGCTTGTCGGTCACGCCGGGCCAAAGGCTGTCCACTTCGATGTTCGGCACGTTGTGGATCGCCATCAGGCTCTGCCAGTGATTAAACAGCGGCGTGAGCATGAAGAAGAACGCGATGTTCAGGATGCCGAGCTTGGCGATCCACGTGTACCAGACGTCGGCGCGCAGCGCCTTGCGGTCGCCCCACGCCTCCGCCGGGCGCAGCGCTTCGAGCGGACGCAGCAGCAGGTACGACGCGCAGATCTGCAGCACGCCCACGATCACCCAGTAGAGCGCGTCGTAGGTGTCCTCGTCGTAGCCCATCAAGCCGACCTTGTAGAAGAGCGGCTGCACCACGTCCACGAACACGAGCGTCTGCAGCGTCGACACGAGGTTGTCGGCTTGCGCCAGCAGCGTATCAAGCATCTCGGGAGGCCTCGCTCGTCAATCCGGGTTCGGCGCGTACACGGGCGCGCTGTTCGCGAAGTAGATACCGTGCGGCGAGCGGCCCACGGGAATCGTGTCGATCAGCTTGTTCGTCGTGAGGTCGATGATGCCCACGTGGCGCGCGAAGCGGAACGTGACCCACAGGTAACGCTTGTCGGCGGACAGTTGCATGTCGTCGGGGCCGGGACGCAGGCCCGTGATGTCGGCGACCTTGGAGAGCGTGGTGTAGTCGAGAATGCTGATGGTGCTTTCCACGCGATTCGACACGGCCACGTGCTTGCCGTCGTCGAGATTGCGGAAGTTGTGCGCGCCGCGCCCGGTCTGGATGCGCTTCACGACCGTGCGGTTGCGCCAGTCCACCACGGCCACATCGTCCTCGCCCGTCATGCCGACCAGCAGGTACTTGTCGCCGGGCGTCATCCACAGGCCGGCGGGCGTCTTGCCCACGGGCAGCTTCCACAGCACGCTCTGGGTGGCCAGGTCGATCGCGGCCACTTCGCCGGTGTCCTGCAGCGTCACGAACGCGAGTCGGCTATCCGAGGTGAAGTTGATGTGGCTGGGCGTTTTCCCAAGCGGAATGCGCTTCACGAGCGAGACGTCATGGCCGTTGTAGCCGTAGATGTCGACGCGGTCCAGACGCAGGCCCGCCGTGACGAACCATTTGTGATCGGGCGAGAAGCCGAGCTGATACGGGTCTTCGATGCCCTCCACGCGGCGCTGCACCTTGCCGGTGTGCGGGTCGAGGAACATCAGGTCGTTCGAGACCGAATCGGCCACGATGAGCGACTGGCCATCGGGCGTGATCATCAGGTGATGCGGCTCCTTGCCGGTGGGCTCGGTGCCCACCACGCTGCGGCTATTCTGGTCGATGAGCGAGAGCTTCGCTTCGCCCGAGTCGAGCACGATGATCTTGTCGTTGCTGTTCCCGCCTGCATGGGCGAGTGCGCTGAAGGCGAGCGAGCCAAGGAACACCGCCGCTGCAACGCGGTTCCTGGTAGGGGTAAAAATCGGGAAGTGGGGCATTTCGTAAGGAAGTAAGCCGGCGGGAATAAACCGGTGAAAGCACGCGCGGCGCCGGTTTGTGCTGAGATAGATACTGGCGCGCCGCAAAGCGGGCGAAAGCCAGTTGAAATCCCGATCGAATCCACCCAGGAATCCACACAAACCAGCGTGCAGCGAAACCGGCGCACACGACATTACCTTAACGCACCAGGGTGGTTTTGCGATGACGCGCGCGGGCCGCGCAACGGCTTTTTTTTAAGGACTTTTCATCGGCCGCCCGTTGCTTTGGGCGGTGTTTTGGCCCCTGAACGACGGGCTCATTACTCTCGACGAGGTGTTCATGCTCCATCGCACCCGCGAAGACAGCCTGCATGAGCCGCAGGGCGGACTCTCCGATCGCACGGCTCGCAAGGTGCGCGAGGCGCTCGACGGCCGCCGGCGCGGCGCCGCGCTGCTGCTGCCGCTCGCGGGGCCGGCCGTGATCGTCTCGGTGGCCTACATGGACCCGGGCAACTTCGCGACCAATATCCAGGCTGGCGCGCGCTACGGGTATGCGCTGCTGTGGGTCGTGCTGCTCGCGAATCTCGTCGCCATGCTGTTCCAGACGCTCTCCGCGAAGCTCGGCATCGTCACCGGCTGCAATCTCGCGCAACTGTGCCGCGCGCACCTGCCCGCGCCGCTCGTCTGGCTCATGTGGATCGTGAGCGAGATCGCCGCCATGGCCACCGATCTCGCCGAATTCCTCGGCGGCGCGATCGGGCTCGCGCTCCTGCTGCATCTGCCGCTCATCGCAGGCATGGCCGTCACCGCGCTCCTCACCTACGGCCTGCTGCTCTTCGAGCGCGCGGGCTTTCGGCCGCTCGAACTCGTGATCGGCTCGCTCGTGGGCGTGATCGGCCTGTGCTATCTGCTGGAGCTGTTCATCGCGCCCGTCGACTGGCGCGGCGTGTTCGGACATCTGGCCGCGCCACGCCTGCCCGACGCGCAGGCCGTGACGATTGCCGTGGGCATCGTGGGCGCGACGGTCATGCCGCATGCGCTGTTTCTGCACTCCGGGCTCACCCAGGCGCGCGTGCGCCCGCGCAACGCGCACCAATGCACGCGCCTGTTGCGCTTCTCGAACATCGAGGTCGCGATCGCGCTGTCGTTTGCCGGGCTCATCAACATGGCGATGGTCATCATGGCGGCGGCGGCCTTCCACCTGGGCCACGCCGACGTCGCCGAAATCGGCACCGCCTGGCACACGCTCGCGCCGCTCTTCGGCATGGCGGCGGCCAGCATTTTTCTCGTTTCGCTGATCGCCTCGGGTCTGTCGAGCTCGGTGGTGGGCACCCTCGCGGGCCAGATGATCATGCAGGGTTTCGTGGGCTTCCAGATTCCGCTGTGGCTGCGCCGCGTGGTGACGATGGCGCCGAGCTTCGCGGTGGTGGGCCTCGGCGTGAACGCCACCGAGGCGCTCGTCGCGAGCCAGGTGGTGCTGAGTTTCGCGCTGCCGTTTCCGATGGCCGCGCTGGTCTGGTTCACGAGCCGGCGCGACATCATGGGCGTCTGGCGCAGCGGCCCGGCGCTCGCGTGGCTCGCGGTGCTAGGCGCGGCGGCCGTGCTCGCGCTCAATGCGCTGCTGCTGGCGCAGACCTTCGGCATGAAGGTGCCGGGGCTCGCGTGACGAAACGCGTGAAGCAACGCGCAATGCATCATGTGAAGCCTCGCGTGAAGCAACGCATCAAGCAGGCATTGCACGTGCGCGCGCGAACCATCGTTCGCCGACCGCGCGGTCGGTCTGCCAATGCTTGCGCAAAAGTCCGCATCGAACGTGCAAACTCGCGCGAAACCATGCAACATTAGCCTTTTTCACCGCGCCACAACCGAGCGACCCGCCATGACGAATCAGCACCACGCCGCGCCCGAACTGCCTGTCGACATGATCATCTTCGGCGGCGGAGGCGACCTGGCCGCGCGCAAACTGCTCCCCGCGCTCTACATGGCGCACCTGCACGGCAACCTGCCGCCCGACACGCGCATCATCGCCGTGGGCCGCAAGAACTGGAGCATCGACGATTACCGCGCGTTCATGGAAGAACAGTCGCGCCCGTTCATCGACGCCAAGGCCTTCGATGAACAGGCCTGGGGCCGCTACCTGGATCTGTTCCAGTACGTGATCATCGACGTGAACGCACCCGGCGATTACGAACGCCTCGCCGAGGCCTCGCGCAAGCACGCGCTACGCGTGTTCTATCTCTCGACGTCGCCCGAGCTGTTCACGACGATCTGCGACAACCTCTCGAGCGCGCATCTGCTCGACAAGCATTCGCGCGTCGTGCTGGAGAAACCGCTCGGCCACGATCTCGCTTCGGCCCAGGAGATCAATGCCTCGGTGGGCCGCCACTTCGCGGAGTCGCAGATCTACCGGATCGACCACTATCTGGGCAAGGAAACGGTGCAGAACCTGATGGTGCTGCGCTTCGGCAACCCGATCTTCGGGCCGCTGTGGCAAGCGCCCTATATCCGCAGCGTGCAGATCACGGTGGCGGAAACGGTGGGCGTGGGCAGCCGCGCGGGCTTCTACGACCACACCGGCGCGCTGCGCGACATGGTGCAGAACCACCTGCTGCAACTGCTGTGCATCGTGGCGATGGAGCCGCCCGTCTCGCTCGACCCGGACGCCGTGCGCGACGAAAAGCTCAAGGTGCTGCGCTCGCTGCGGCCGATGTCGGTGGCCGACATTGCGCGCGACACGGTGCGCGGCCAATACGCGGCGGGCGCCGTGGACGGCCAGCCGGTAATCGGCTACCTCGAGGAAGACAACGTGCCGGCGGGCAGCAAGGCGGAAACCTTCGTGGCGCTGCGCGCGCACATCAACAACTGGCGCTGGGCCAACGTGCCGTTCTTCCTGCGCACCGGCAAGCGCATGCAAAAGCGCCAGTCGGAGATCGTGATCGAATTCGCCGACCTGCCCTTCTCGATCTTCCCGAGCGGGCCGCGCAACTACGGCAACCGCCTCGTGATCCAGCTTCAGCCCGAGGAGTCGATCCAGTTGCAGATGCTCGCAAAAGAGCCGGGCAGCGGCATGAACATGCTGCCGGTGAGCCTGAATCTGGATTTGCAGCAGGCCATTCCCGAGCGCCGCGCGGAAGCCTATGAGCGCCTGCTCGTCGACGTGATTCGCGGGCGCCTCACGCACTTCATGCGCCGCGACGAACTGGAAGCCGCCTGGAGCTGGGTGGAGCCGATTCTCGATGGCTGGAAGGAGCTCAACGACCGTCCGCGCATTTATACCGCGGGGACTTTCGGGCCGGCGGCTTCGTCGGCGCTGCTGGCGCGCGAGGGGATGTCGTGGGCTGAGGAGGCTTGAGTTTGTTTTGAGAGAGTGTCCTGTGCCGCTGATTAGCGAACGAAATCCTATGGCTTTTTCGAGGATGGAATCGTGTGAGGCGGTTCAGGCATGTCGAGTTGGGGCACGATATACCTCCTTCGGAGGGCCTGTCATTAATTTCGTGTTCAAGGCATATGATGCTCCCCTGGAGAACCTATGCCTCGCAAACCAAAAACCCCGCCGGTAGAGCTGCCGGCGATTCCCGCTGAACTGCTGGAGCAATTCGGCAACGGCCCGATGACGGCCGAAGCCATCAACGCCGCGACGCTCGCCCTCAAGAAGGCGCTGATCGAGCGCGCGCTGGGCGGCGAGCTCAATCACCACCTCGGCTACGCGCCAGGCGCTGCCAAACCGGCGAGCGTGACGAACCAGCGCAACGGGCGTGGTGCCAAAACGGTTCTGACCGAAGACGGCCCGATCCGCATCGAGGTGCCGCGCGACCGTGACGGCAGCTTCGAGCCGCTGCTGATTCCCAAACATGAGCGACGCTTTACGGGCTTCGACGACAAGATCGTCGCCATGTATGCCCGAGGCATGACCGTGCGCGAGATTCAGGGTTTCCTGCAAGAGCAATACGCTACCGAGGTCTCGCCCGAGTTCATCAGTTCGGTCACCGACGAGGTGATGAGCGAAGTCACCGCATGGCAGGCCCGACCGCTTGAGCCGATGTATCCGGTCGTGTTCTTCGACGCGCTGCGCGTGAAGATCCGCGAGGATGCCGTCGTGCGCAACAAGGCCGTCTATCTGGCGCTGGGCATTCTGCCCGACGGCACACGCGACATCCTGGGCCTGTGGATCGAGAACACCGAGGGCGCGAAGTTCTGGATGAAGGTGTTCAACGATCTGAAAACGCGTGGCGTGGGCGACATCCTGATTGCTGTCACCGACGGCCTCAAGGGCATGCCCGAAGCGCTCGCGGCTGTGTTCCCGGCGACCACCCTGCAAACCTGCATCGTGCATCTGATCCGCAACAGCCTTGATTACGCGAGCTGGAAAGATCGCAGATCGCTGGCCGCCGCGATCCGCCCGATCTACACCGCGCCAAGCGCAGAAGCGGCACAGGCCGAACTGGAGGCGTTTGCCGAAGGTCCTTGGGGCCAGAAGTTCCCGCCGGTCAGTGCTGCGTGGCGCCGCGCCTGGGATCGCGTGATTCCGTTCTTTGCGTTCCCGCCGGGCGTGCGCAAGGTGATCTACACGACGAACGCCATCGAGAATATCAATTCGCAGTTACGCAAGATCATCAAGTCCCGAGGCCACTTCCCGAGCGATGATGCGGCAACAAAACTGATCTGGCTGGCACTGCGCAACATCACCGCTGACTGGGGCCGTGCGGCTCACGACTGGAAGACAGCCATGAACCAATTCGCTATCCTCTACGCGGATCGATTCGTTCGACCATCCGTGTGATTCTCAACCCCGCCTTGAACACGGAAATTCTGACACCCCCCCTTCGGATCAAATACAGTGCTTGCCATCGCGACCTGAATTGACGCAGCAGTCCGGACTCAATCGACGGGAAAATAACGCCTTGGGGGGACGCTAATCCATCCGCCGCGGGCGCCGCTGTCCAATCTATCAAGCACAAACATCCCGGTCGAAACGTTGTTCGCACCCAATTCCAGCAAATAGGTCAGACCGTCCCGCTTTAATCCCCTGAGAACAATATCTTCGCCCCTTCCTGCATATGAGTAGTGGCCGATCAGACAGCCACCAACGCTGCCCAGCGTGAAATTGATGTTGAGCCTGTGAGCCACCCGTGCCTTACCGGAAATATCACTAGTAGGAATTGTATCTTGAGCGAAGCAGTCAAAATTTCCTTCAAACACTACTGTTTTCGCCTGCAGGTCGCCAGTCAGCAAGAAGCGCTTGCCATCTGCTCCAGGAATCAGTTCATAGCCAGCGACGGAAAACAGTGTCTTGCCCTGCTTGTCATAAGCCACAATCTTTTGCTTCCGCGTGTCGGACGCACCATCTGCAGCACATCTGGCGATTCGATAGTTGCTGTACTCAAACCCAACCGCGTTCGAGCAAGTTGCAGCAGGGATTTCTTTCAGCCACACATGATCTGCACCATAGTGCTTTAATCCGTTGTCGTTGATGGCCGAGGAGACATCCAACTTGCCCAGGTCCAGCTTTGCGCAGGAAGTCCCAACGGATATCGTTTCGTCTACGGAGTCATATATGGATTTATATATGCAATCAACGTAAAAACGTCCGTCAGCTTTTCTGATAGGCGCAATCATGTGAAATTTGTTTCGCGACCCGTCTGAATCTATTTCGATGGCCAGACCACCACCCGTCAGGGTGATCACGTTTGAAGACAGCGCAGGCTGGTCGACAATCAAATTATCGAATTTCCCCACCAGCTTCGCGTCTTCATAAATCGCCACCGTGCCCGCATGCCCCTGCTGAGACACGATCGCCTTATCGGCGTGACCATCATGGCCGATATCAACGACAAGTGTTTCTGCCGAAACCAACCCGGACGTGACGACCATCATCAATATAACTACCAAGCTTCTCAGCATTTCGTTGACTCGAGTATTTTTTTGAATCGAACAGCAAAATCTGCAATCGTTTCTGCTTGATCGTGGCCGTTGATGATTTTCCTTGCGTTGTAGTAATCCTGCTTTTCGTCGCTCACGTAGTCAGACAACTTCCTACCGGTGAAAAGCCCCGTTTCCATACCGTATACGGTTGCCCAGGCTGCGATGGCTGGCTCTTGCATACGATCGGGATTGTTGACCAAGTCGACATCCACCCTTTTTCCAACGGCCCGATATGAGTTCTTCCATGTAACCTGAACATATCCTCGGCCACGGTATTTGTAACCATCACCTTGTTCCGTATTGCCGTTGCTCACTGCTCTTTCCCTGCGCTGCTCTCAGATGTAGGTTCGAAGTAAATGAACATCTTCAGGTCTTTGTGGTATTTCTTTGTTTCAAGTCGAGCGGTAGCCAGCGTATAGGCAATGTAAGGAATGTTGCATTTGCCACTCTGGTATTTTTTGTAGTAATCAAGGATGCCCTGAATGAGGATTCTCAGATGTTCTTTCGACGTAGCATCCAGCGGATGCGTACCCGATTCAAACGAGGTATGTTGAGCCTCGTAGGCCTGCAAAAACGCATCGATATTGATGCAATTGCAGTTACACACAAAACTCCCCACCACCCCCACCGGATGAAAATGCCACGGCGTCGGCTCTTGCGGAAATCCCTCGACGGAAGTCACCTGCTCCCACCACTGCAGTTTCCCGATCCGCTCTATCTCGGACTGCCACAGCCACAGCAGATTCTTCATCAGCGGCGACATCTCTTCCCATTTGCCCATCCCGCCGCCCCATTCGGTTTCCGAGCGCACCACCAGATGCGTGATCGCTTCGGCCATCCACGGGGTTTCCCGCGCCTGCTGCAACTCGTATGCCGTCACCTTGCCGTCGTGGTTCGCATCGATCGCTTTCTCCAATTTGACGATCAGATCGCCGGCATTCACCTTCAGCGCGCTCGGCTCGAACGCCGTCTTGTCCTCGTCGGCCAGATACTGGTCCGTGACATGGAGGTGCCGTTTGAACAGGTCGACCGGTCTGAAGCTGATGTTGTCGACGAGTTCGAACCCCGGCCAGTCCCACTGGCCACACAGGCGCGCGAGCGGATGATGTGCCTCGCACACCCAGCCTTGCAGGGTTGAGCCATCCTTCGTCCCGATCGTGATGTTCCACCAGTGCAGCCCCTTGTCGTCGACGGCGACATTACCTGCGCCCAGCCGGTCCAGATCGGTGCGCCGGAATACGTCGCGGAAGTCCGCGCCCGGGCCTTTCGCATTGGAGATATTCAGCGGGAAATCCGACCATCCCTTTACGACACCGGTTGCCGTTGTGTTCGCGAGTTGGGCTTCCACCCACACCGGGGAACCGGCGTTCGTCAGCGTCGGGGTTGGGCGCTGGCCACGGTGTCCTCCACGTGCGGGCATCGTCACCGTCTTCGGCTGGACCCTGACCCAGCGCGAACCCGCCGCCTTGCCCACCGGCACGAGCTTCAGGCCACCTGCGCTCTGGGGCAGCGTCCGGTCCGGCCCGGGGATCTCCATGACGAGTCGCGCACCGGGCGAAATCTCCAGAAACGTCTTCACCGCCGGCAACGCTTTTGCGCGTGCGCGGCTCTTTTCGATGAACGCCGGCAATTCCGGGCCCGCGAATACCTCGAGATGCAGCAGCGGCCGGGTCGGCTTCGGGGGCAGCAGCTTCGCTTCCGTGTAACGCACGTAGTGGCCCATCTGGCCCACCACGTCGCCGGCCTTCACGGGATACGGCTGTTTCAGCACCACCACCGTATCGAGTGGTTTCGGATCGAGAACCGCATCGAGTTCCTTCGCATACACCCAGCTCCACCGTGCATGCTCCGATACCCGCTGGCCGGCAATCGGGGCGACCGGCTCGCCGCTTCTGAGCGCCTTGATCTTTCGCCAGCCGGGATGTCTCGGGTCCGATTCGGACAGCAGGAGTTCAGCGCCACGGGGCAGGATGCCGATGATTCTGCCATTCGCCAGGTCGCGAAGTGGATGCCCTTCACGGGCGCGGGGGGCGGCGTGTTGTCAACCGGCTGGACTACGGGCGGCTGGGGTGGAACGACGAAATCCGCATCGATGAATTCGCCAAGCAGGTCCCGGTTCGCGATGTCCACCGGCACGGGCTGCGGCGGCTTTGGCTTCGGCAGCGTTTGCATGTCGTTCGACCTGTCGCCCACGCGGTAGTAGCGCTCGCCTTCCCAGAACGGCATCGGCTCCAGGTGCGGTGTGGCCGGATCAGGTTGTTTCTTCGCGGCCTGATAGCTGTTCCAGTCCATCAGGTGCATGTACAGGCTGAAGAACGTCAGCGTTTCGTCCGACGCGGGCTTGCCCGTGGCACCAGACGCCGGCGGCAGCGGCAGCCTGTGACGGATCAGCACAAAGCCCGTCGAGTAGAGTGCCTTGCGATTGTCGCGCCAGATCTGTTCGGAATACTTACTGTCTAGCCGGTAGGCCACGATCTCGCCGTCGGCGATGGCGCGCACGCCTTCATCCTGCTTGAGCATCGCGGCGGTGTTGCGGTCGAAGTGCACGCCGCCGTGCCATATTCCGCTGACGCCAAGCGGATAGAAACCGTCCCCGGCCTTCGCCAGCGCCTTCATGTACGTCATCGGATCGGTGGCGCCACCATTGCCGGACGGCGTGAATGGAAAGGCCCAGTTCAGCGGGGTATAGGCGGGTGCTGGCGATGCTGTGGGTACAGGAGGAACGCGCGTGCTCATGGATTTTGAACCTGTGGCCGCAGTGCGACCGGGTTCAACATCGTAATCGGGTCCCTGCCCCCGAATATTGACGAGCCTCTACCTCATTGTGGATGAGCGTGAACTACTGAACGGCCCTCGGACGTTATGCACGCTGATACGTGGCCAAGGAAACCCGCAAAAAGAACTCGGCTTGGGTAGCAGCTGACATGCTGGCGCCAATTACCGATGAGGTTGGATTGAACATCCTGGGAAGATCCGGTGCGTCACGAACGCCCGTGCCGCTCGCCATCGTCGCGCGCTTGTGCGCCCTCCGCGCCCGCGCGGTCGGGGCGGCACAGATCGAGCCCCGCAAACACCACCACGCCGCTTAGCGCCATCATCGGCACCGAATGGCGGCCCAGATACAGAATTGCGGCAGCGAGCCACGTCGAAATACAGAAAGCAGCCATGCGCCGCATGTTGAAACTCCCCAACCCATGATGTGCGCGGCGCGTCAGCCGAGCGTCGCGCGCACCGTGCGTAACCGGCTCACGGTATCCACGAAGGCCTCGCCGCCCAGCGAGCGCTTGATGCGGCCGGTGACCTGCGCGCTCGCGTGATTGAGCGCCTCGCGTATCGAGGTCGCCTGTGCGGTAGGCACGATCGCCACCTCGCGCTGGTCGCCGGCAGTGCGCTGGCGCGCCACGTAGCCGCGCGCCTCGAGCCCGTCGAGCACGCGCGTGGCCGTGGGCCGCGCAATCGAGAGCAGATCCGCGAGTTCGCGCTGCAGCGAGCCGGGCCGCTCGAGCACCGCGCGCAGCATGAAACCTTGCGGCGGCGTCAGGCCAAAAGGCTCGAAGGCCTCGGACCATTCCCGTTCCAGCCGCCGCGCGAGCGCCGACGTATT
Organism: Paraburkholderia sp. A1BS-2L; assembly: GCF_051125205.1. Taxonomy (NCBI): domain Bacteria; kingdom Pseudomonadati; phylum Pseudomonadota; class Betaproteobacteria; order Burkholderiales; family Burkholderiaceae; genus Paraburkholderia; species Paraburkholderia sp. A1BS-2L. Next base: position 2,107,444 of record NZ_CP120429.1, on the reverse strand, counting down.
GAAGTAAAGACACTGATCGAACATGGCTACAGGATAAACGGTTATCGTTAGCCATGCAATCAATCCGACACGATAGGTCCCTGATTCAGGCTATTTTCGAATTCTTTCGATGCGATGTTCGGCTTCGGTCGTAGCACCCCTCACTTCACACTTAATACGTTATACGAACTGTTTAACCGCCCATCTGCGCGCGCCTGACGGCCTTCCCATAAAATCGAACGACCGGACGAATTATTTGCAGATCCGTTATGATGGAAGCCAATCGACATCGCCTCACACCACTCCAACGGAGACATCCATGCAGATGCGTTGTTATTGCGTGACCCACCATGGCCAGCCGCTAGAACTCGTGCAGCGTGAAACGCCACAACCCACGGGCACCGAAGTGCTTGTGCGCGTGAAAGCCGCGGGACTCTGCCATTCAGACCTGCACATCTGGGAGGGCTACTACGACCTGGGCGGCGGCAAGAAGCTCTCGCTCGCCGACCGCGGCATCAAACTGCCGCTCACGATGAGTCATGAAATATGCGGTGAAGTGGTGAGCGCCGGCCCCGAGGCCGGCGACGTGAAGACCGGTACGATGGCGGTGGTGCATCCGTGGATCGGCTGCGGGCAATGCGTGGCCTGCCTGCGCGGCGAGGAAAACATCTGCACGAAGCCGCAGTCGCTCGGCGTGATGCGCGACGGCGGCTTTGCCGATTACGTGATCGTGCCGCATCCGCGCTATCTGGTCGATCTCGGCGGCCTCGACCCGGTGAAGGCCGCGCCGCTCGCATGCGCGGGCGTGACCACGTACTCGGCAATCAAGAAGTTCGGCGCGCGCATTCATGACGAGCCGGTCGTGATCATCGGTGCGGGCGGGCTCGGCATGATGGCCATCGAGGTGCTGAAGGCGCTGGGCGCGAAAGGCGCGATCGTGGTGGACGTGGACGCCGCCAAGCGCGAGGCCGCGCTCAAGGAAGGGGCGCTTGCCGTCATCGATGCGCGCGCACCCGACGCCGTCGAGCAGGTCGTCAAGGCCACCGGCGGCGGCGCGCGCGCCGTGCTCGACCTCGTGGGCGCGACGCCCACGGTGAAGCTCGCGCTCGATGCGTGCACGCGCGGCGGGCATGTGGTGATCGTCGGGCTGATGGGCGGCGACATCACGCTCTCGCTGCCGATCATCCCCATGCGGCCGCTGAAGATCGAGGGCAGCTATGTGGGCACGCTGCCCGAATTGCGCGAGCTGGTCGCACTGATGCGCGAGGGCAAGATGCAGCCCTCACCGGTGTCGAGTCGGCCACTCGGCGAAATCAACGCGGCGCTCGAAGCGCTTGCGCAAGGGAAGGTGGTGGGGCGTCAGGTGCTGATACCCTGAAGGCCGTCCGGGCGTTGCGGTAATGAAGCAAGGGGCGCACAAAGCGCCCCTTCTCTGCATCCACGATTTATTTCGGATCGCAAATCATTTATGGATTATCAATGCCGGCTTAGCGCGCGGCATCGCCCAGACGATACGCAGCGCTCGCCTCGTCGAGTTGCGTTTTCAGCGCGGGATCGAGTGCGAGGTCGACTGCTGCGATCGACGCGTCAAGCTGCTCGGGCCGGCTCGCGCCAATGAGCACCGACGTCACGAGCGGATTGGCCAGCACCCACGCCACCGACGCGGTCGTGAGCGACTGCCCGGCCTGCGCGACGATGCCGCGCAGCGTCTCGATGGTCTCGAACTCGCGCGCATGCCAGTAGCGCTCGTGATACATCCTCCCGGCCACGCCCGCGCTTTGCGATGTTCCCGATGCACAGTGACGATGAACTCGCAGAACTGGCTGACGATATCAAGCTCAATGGCCTGCGCTGTCCCGTCACACTCGGCATTGCCGTAGTGGAGGAAGGCACCGAGCCGACCTTGTGTGTGGTGGCCATTGCGATCAGCCGCAGGCAATCGCAGCCAACCGCAGGCAGCCGCAAGCACGCGATTCCCCGAACAGGCCGGTCCGTCCCGCTCTAATCGCGCCGTTGCCCGCGCACCGCCTGCCGTAAGCTCGGAGCATCCCATTCTGTTTCTCAGCCCACCGTGACCCCGACGCCCACCGACTCGCCCCTCCACGCCGACCGCCAGCAGGAAGCGAGCGCACTGAGCGCGCAAGGCCGCTTCTGCGAAGCGCTCGCCATGCTCGCGCCGCTCGTCGGCGACCGCGCGCGCGCGGACGACGCGGATCTCGCCGACACGCTCCATCTCGCGGCGCTATGCGCACTGGGCGCCGGCAAGACCGATGCCGCGCATGCGCTGTGGCAGCGCTGCATCGACGCAAAGCCCGCGTTCGTCGATGCCTGGCACGGCTTGGCCGCGATGCTCACCGCGCTCGGCCAGTGGGCTGCCGCCGAAATGGTCTGGCGGCAACTGACCGCCGTGGCCCCCCATAACGCGGATGCGCACAGCAATCTCGGCATCGTGCTGCATCGGCTCGGGCGCACGCAGGAAGCTGAGCTTGCCTGCCGCATGGCGCTCGCGCGCGAGCCGGGGCACGTGGACGCGCATTACAACCTCGGCGTGGTCCTGCACGACGCGGGCCGCCGCGACGAAGCCGAAGCGTCCTGGCGCGCGGCGCTCGAGCACAACCCGCGCCATGCGCGCGCGCACAACAATCTCGGCACGCTGCTGCGCGAGCGCGGCCAACTCGAAGCCGCGGAAGAGGCCTGGCGTCAGGCCCTGCTCGCCGAGCCGCAATACCCCGAGGCGCTGAACAACTACGGCGCGCTGCTCAAGTCGCTCGGCCGGCTCGTCGAGGCGGAGCTCGCATGCCGCCTCGCGATCCAGATACGGCCCGACTATGTCGATGCGCTCAACAACCTCGGCTGCGTGCTCACGGAACTCAAGCGCCAGCCCGAAGCCGAGCGGCTTTATCGGCAAGCGCTCGCGTTGCGCCCCGACCATGTCGAAGCGCATTACAACCTCGGCGTCGCGCTGCAACAGCTCGAACGCTACCCCGAAGCCGAAACGGCCTGGCGCACGGCCCTGCGGCTCGCCCCGGCGCACGCGCAAACGCTCAACAATCTCGGCTGCATGCTGGGCACGCTAGGCCGTCTGCCCGAAGCGCTCGCGACACTTCGGCAGGCGCTCGAATGCGACGCCCATCTCGCGCAAGCCCATTTCAATCTGGGCGGCGTCCTGAAGGAGCTGGGCGCGCTGGAAGAAGCCGAAGCCGCATATCGCCGCGCAATTGCACTCGCACCGGCTTACGGCGATGCCATGTTTCGCCTCGCCACGCTGCTCATCGCCATGGGCCGCTACGAGGAAGGCTGGCGCCTCTACGAACGGCGCTACGAAAACACCGGCTTCGTGCATTTCGCCTCGCGCGGGATGCTCAGCTGCGCGCATTGGCAAGGCCAGCCGCTGGCCGGCAAATCGCTGCTGCTGTGGCAGGAAGACGGCCTCGGCGACATGCTCCAGTTCGCCCGCTACGCGCGCCTCGTCAAGGCACGCGGCGCGACGCGGGTGGCGTTCGGCTGCGTCGACGCCCTGCATCGCGTGCTCGCGGGCGTCGAAGGCATCGACGCCGTGCTCACTCACGCCGAAGCCGTCGCGCGCGCCGCCGGGTTCGACTACTGGGCGAGTCCGCTGAGCCTGCCGCTGCATCTCGCCACCACCCTCGACACGACGCCGCCGCCCACCCGCTTCGTGCTCGACTCCGGGCTCGTACGCAAATGGGGGGGGCGCCTCGCGACACTCGGCGCCGGCCCGCGTATCGGGCTCGTGTGGAAAGGCAATCCGCAGCATCACAACGACACGCATCGTTCGATTCCCTCGCTCGCGGTGCTCGCGCCGCTCTGGAGCGTGCCGGGGCTGAAATTCGTGAGCCTGCAAAAAGGCGCGGGAGAAAACGAAGCGGACGAGGCGAATGAAGCGCAGCGGCCGATCCTGCACCTGGGGGGAGAAATTGCCGATTTCGTGGATACGGCCGCTATCGTCTCGCAGCTCGATCTGCTGATCTGCGTGGACACTTCGACGGCCCATCTGGCCGCCTCGCTCGGCACGCCCTGCTGGGTGATGCTGCCGCGCCGCGACGTCGACTGGCGCTGGCTTCACGCACGCGAGGATTCGCCGTGGTATCCGCAGACGGTGCGGCTGTTCCGCCAGTCCGTCGACGAAACATGGCACGCGCCGGTCGAGCGCGTGCGGCAGGCGTGCGTGGAGCTCTTCGGCCGGTAGCGCCACCCGCACCCGGCCCGCTTGCGTCAGTCCCAGATATTGCGGAACGCCACGGCCGCGATCACCGGCACGCACAGCACGAGCGGGATCGCGAAATAAGGCATCTCCCGGTCGACTTCCCAGCTGTAGATCAGCCAGCCCAGGCCTACGGCGAGCGTGAGCAACCCAACGAGCACGGTTAGCGTGTTGAGCACCCAGGTGGGCGGCTGCTTGCGCTTGTTCGGGTCTTGCGCGGGAGACGATTTCATTGGGGCTTGAGTGCTGCGTTGAGCGCCTGGGCGTCCCGGCTGGGACGCCGATGAGTCAATTTTACGCTCGAAGCTTGACCGCAAGTGAATGGGGACAGGTCCGGACCGGACACGAGAGAGGCGCATTTCCAACGCCGGAAAAGAAAAAGCCCGCCTGAGCAGGCGGGCTAAATCCATATCAGGAGGAGACATGGAGGAGACCAGACCATTCTAGGGTTTTCCCCAGGCATTTGCAAGCACTTTTTTGCATTACCCCAGAGGTAATCGATTCGCCTCGCGCGCCGCCCTATTCTCGCAAGCAGCTCCCACCCATTTCCCAGCCTCCGCGAGGACATCATGACCGCCTACGCCATCGCCCATCTGCACCAGACCGAACTGTGCGCCGATATCGTCGAATATCTGGAGAAGATCGACGCCACGCTCGCGCCGTTCGGCGGGCGCTTCATCATCCACGGCGGCCCCGTGGAGCGGCTCGAAGGAAAGTTCAGGGGCAATCTGATCGTGATCGAATTCGACGACCGCAAGCGCGCACGAGCGTGGTATTGCTCGCAAGCCTATCAGGCCATCTTGCCGTTGCGCACGCAGCACTCGAGCGGCGAGGTGTTCATCGTCGACCAGGTTGCGCAGCCGCACCGCGCCGCCGACGTGCTCGCGGGCGTGCCCATGCCCGCAACCGGCGTCGCCCCCTGATGCCCTGCCGGGGCGACACGGTTCAGGCACAGGCGCCCGCGCGCTCCTTAGTGCGGCGGCGCGTTGACCACCACGTATTGCACCGTAGTGCCCGAGTATTGCGGCTGATACCACGTCGAGCCGCATTGCTGGTACGTCACGCCGTTGACGGTCATGGCCGAGCAACTAGGCGGCAAAGTGTGGACGATGGAACCGATCACGGCCGCTGTGCCGACCACCGCCGTGGTCACGGCAGCCGCCGTTGCCACCGGATGGTCGTTGTACCAGCTGTTGTGGTTGTCGTTGTAGTTATTGGCGACATTGGCCCGGTTATTGCTGACGTTGTTCGCGACATTCGCGCGGTTGTTGCTGATGTTCGTCGCCGCGTTGGCCCGGTTCGCACTGGTTTGCTGCATGGTGTTCTGGCGATCGGCCGAGCGCGCGGTGCGGTTCTCTTGCCGGGTCTGGACATTGGCCGGATTCGCGCCTCCTCCGTTAGCCCCGCTCACCGATGTCCGCGCGCCGCCTCGAGTCTGAAACGCGCCGGCGGTCGTTGCCACTCCCGCCGCTAACAGCGCGGCGACCGCTGTCATCAAGAATTTTTTCGAGTGCATGGTGATCCCTGTATGAAAATATTATTGGGCGGCGCTGGATTGCACAAATTTGATCTGATGTGCATTTTCAGGTGGCTTGAATTTAAATGTCGCCGGCGTGATCTCGGGTTTGAGATTCCAGCGATACACAGCCGTATATTGGGGTCGCTCCTTGTCCGCCGACGTCACGATATTCAACTTGCATGGCAGCGGCTGCTCGCCTTTCTGAATCCAGATTTGCCAATCGATATGCTTTTGATGATAAGCGTAATGCGAACAGGTATTTCCGCTTACCACTTCGTCGCCTACATATACCGCTGAAATCACATCGGCAAAGGCTGCCGGATCCGCGCCCAGCGAGAAGATGTCGTTCAGCGGCAATTCAACGCCATACCTGGACTCGAGATCGCCGATCAGTTCCTTGATCGTCGACGGCGCGGGGACCGTTGCGTAATAGTTGGCCGGCTCCGTATAGAGCGTGAAGGTCTTGCCGTCATAAATCGCGTGGCGGCTGTTGCCGGGCGCGCCGCCAACGATATCCGCCTTGAGGGAATCGGGGCGGCTCACGGTCATCTTCGTGTTGTGCGACATCTGGATCAGTTGCGTCGTCGGACCATCGACCATGATCTGGTCCGTCGTCGAATCGACATCGAGAGCGAATTGCTTGACGGTTTGCAAGTAATTGTTCATTTTGACCAGCGCATCGATTGCCGCCGGATCCGGCTTATGCGCGGCAGACGGTGCGTTTGCCTTTGATGCCGCCTTCGATGCCGCCATTGCGGCACCTCCCGAAGCACATAATGCGCCAGCAATCGCAGCGGCAAGTGCCAACCTGGTAAACTTTTGCGTCACGCTTCTTCTCCTTTAATTGGCCTGGCAGGCCGATTTCGCAACGTTGAGCTTCAACCCCTGAATAGTCGTTTGTGCCGCGGAACAACAGTGTAACTTTACTTCCGTTTCGTGAATTTCATCACCAATGCATTCGGGCAAGTCTCAGGCACGCGAGCACGTATTTAATTAATCGGCGCTACTGTAAAGATTCGCACTCGAACCGCAAATACATCTGTGCCGGTGCGCGAATATGCATGCCGGCCGCAAGCATAGCGTCTGAGTCATTCCACGGGTTTGCGTCGACTCAAATGAAGCGGCGGTCGAGCAAGGCCCGCTGTCGCTTGCGTCACGCTATCGAACTGGCGCAGGGCAGAATGCCCGCGGTCCGGGGGGACACGAGACTGCAGAATGCGCGCGGCGATGGCAGAATGGACGGCTCTCAGGCAGTTCCCGGCCACGGCGCCTTCCGCGTTGCCGTGCGCGGCGCCCGCTTCCCACCGTTGCACCGTTGAAGAGGATTGTTCGATCATGAGTTCCAGCGTGAAGCCTTATCCGGATACCCAGATTTACGTCGATGGCGCGTGGCGCGCCGGCGCAAAGACGATTGCCGTGATCGACCCCGCCACCGAGGCGGAGATCGGCCGCCTGAGCCTCGCCAGCGAGCAGGACCTCTCGGACGCCGCTTCCGCCGCCGCACGCGCCTTCGCCACCTGGCGCAAAGTCTCGCCGCTCGAACGCAGCAAGCTGATGCGCCGCGCCGCCGATATCCTGCGCGAGCGCGCCGGCGACATCGCTGCGATCATGACGCGCGAGCAAGGCAAGCCGCTAGTCGAAGCAAAGGGCGAAACGCTCGCGGGCGCCGACGTCATCGACTGGTTCGCCGAAGAAGGCCGCCGCACCTACGGCCGCGTGGTGCCCTCCCGCACCGACGCGGTCCGCCAGATCGTCACGCGCGAACCCGTGGGCCCGGTCGCCTGCTTCACGCCCTGGAACTTCCCGCTCAATCAGGCGGTGCGCAAGGTATCGGCCGCGCTCGCATCGGGCTGCACCGTCGTGCTCAAGGGACCGGAAGAAACGCCCGCGAGCTGCGCGGCGCTGGTGCAGGTGTTCATCGACGCGGGCCTGCCCCAGGGCGCGCTCAATCTCGTGTTCGGCGTGCCTTCGGAAGTGTCGTCGTATCTGATCGCGCACCCGGCCATCCGCAAAATCTCTTTCACGGGCTCCACGCCCGTGGGCAAGCTGCTGGCCTCCAAGGCCGGCGAGCACATGAAGCGCGCGACGATGGAGCTCGGCGGCCATGCACCCGCCCTCGTGTTCGCCGACGCGGATATCCCGCGCGCCGCGAAGCTGCTCGCAGGAGCCAAGTTCCGCAACGCGGGCCAGGTATGCATTTCGCCCACGCGCTTCATGATTGAAGACGCCGCGTACGACGAGTTCCTCAAGCACTTCGTGGCGGCCACCAAGGCCATCAAGGTGGGCAACGGCCTCGCCGAAGGCGTGCAGATGGGTCCGCTCGCGAACGACCGGCGCCTTGCCGCCATGGAGCGCCTCGTGGCCGACGCGCGCGAGCACGGCGCAAAGGTGCTGACCGGCGGCGAGCGCGTGGGCCGCGAAGGCTACTTCTTCGCGCCCACCGTGCTGACCGATGTGCCGCTCTCCGCGCGCATCATGAATGAAGAGCCGTTCGGCCCGCTCGCGCCCGTGACGCGTTTCTCGCGCTACGAAGACGCCGTGGCGGAAGCGAACCGCCTGCCCTACGGCCTCGCCGCGTATGCCTATACGCGCTCGAGCGCGACCTCGGCGGCGCTTTCGGAAGACATCGAGACGGGCATGCTGTCCATCAACCACCATGGGCTCGCCCTGCCCGAGGTGCCGTTCGGCGGCGTGAAGGACTCGGGCTATGGCTCGGAAGGCGGCACTGAAGCCATGGAAGCGTATCTCGTGACCAAGTTCGTCACCGAGCATCGGTGATAGACGAACGCGCCGCGCACGAGGATTTCGCGCGCGGCGCGCGGCAGTACATGAATGCGTTAGCGTGCTAGCGCATTAGTTCGTGCACCTAAACATGTGCATCGTGCCCCGCGATCGGCGGCACCGCCGGCCCCATGAATTCCTCGCGCAAGGCGTCTCGCGCACTCCTCCTGCGCACCCAGAGGGCCGTGAGAATGGGCACGAGTATTGCCGTGACCAGACACGCGGTAGCGACCATTGCCGTGGCCGCGGGCACGAGCGGCTTGAAGCGGGGAATCATTTCGCCGATGATCGCGGGATTCGCCACTGCGGCGCCTGCCGTGGACGACGCCGCGAGTCCCGCCGCCCCGTTGCCGCCCGCGATCCAGCGGTCGGCGAAAATCAGCGGAATGCCCGTCACGACGATCACGCCAAGCCCGAGCACCACGCCCGCAAAGCCACTCTTCACGATCACGTTGAGATCGATGCCGTTGCCGAGCGCGAAACCGAAAAACGGAATCAGCGGATGCACGCAACGGCCGAACAGGTCGCGCAACTCGTGATCGAGGTTGCCAAGCACGAAGCCCACGACGAATGGCAGCACCGCGCCCACGAAGAGCCTCGGTTCGAAGAACGCCACGCCCGTTGCGCCGAGAATGATCATGCTGACGAGCGGCCCCGATTCGATCGACATGAGCACGAACGCGCCCGCCTCTTCCTTGGTGCCGTACTGCTGCATGACGGCGGCATAAAGACCGCCGTTGGTCATATCCATCGAAGTCGTGATCGCGAGCACCGATAGCCCCGCGAAAAGACCGGCCTTGACGCCATCCACCGGAATGAAGCGCGCTGCAATCAGCGTGGCGACCCACGCCACTGCCATCTTCGTCACGTGCAGCGTGCCCGATTTGCGCAGCACTGTGCCGGTTGCGCGCAGGTCGATGGTCGCGCCCATGCAGAAGAACCAGACCGCGAGAATCGGCACGGTTCCCGCGATCAATCCATTGGTGAATGAACCAAAGTACTTGCCGGCGCCGGGCGCGAACGTGTGAACACAGGCGCCGAGCAGCAACGGCACCAGCATCAGGCCGCCCGGTATGCGATCGATGGCCTTCTTCAGCTTCATGCCTCCTCCTTGAACTTCACATCGCTTCGCCGGATCGGCACTCAAGTGCATGGCGTCCGGCTTGTGGTCGAGATGCTCCCTTCGAGAAAAGAATAGCAGCGTAAAAGGAACACCGTTCCGGTTTCTCATGCAGCTTTCGTCAACGTATGCCCGCGTATTTATTGGATTTTCCCATTATCTGGGCTGCTTGCTTGCTCGCTATGGCAGCGAACAGTTTCGGACCGATGTTCCGAAAATTTAGATCTGCACTATAGTCAATCCAATCGGGCGCGAGCGCGCCTTTCCATTCAACGGAGAGCCTGCATGGAAGTGCGACAAAGCATCAACAGCGAATATGCAAGGACGCTGGACACCGAAGGACTGCGCAAGGCATTTCTCATCGAGCGGGTTTTCGAGCGCGACGCGTTGCGCCTCACCTACAGCCATGTCGATCGCATCATCGTTGGCGGAGCGTTTCCCGTCACACGCGCCGTGGAAGTGCCAGCGTCGCTCGGCCAGTCGATCGGTGTGGGCCATCTGCTGGAGCGGCGCGAACTGGGCGCGATCAATATCGGCGGGAATGGCTGGGTGGACGTGGACGGCGCGCGCCACGCCGTGCGCAACGAGGAAGCGATCTATATCGGCAAAGGCGCGCGGAATCTCGCCTTCGGCAGCGACGAAGCCGCGCGCCCGGCGAAGTTTTATCTGAACTGCGTGCCTGCGCACGAAACGCACCCCACCCGCACGATCACGCTTGCACAAGCGTCGCCGCAGATGCTGGGCGACCGCGCCACGAGCAACCGGCGCACGATCTACAAATTCCTCGTGCCGGAAGTTCTGTCCACATGCCAGCTCTCAATGGGCGTGACGAAGCTAGAACCCGGCAACCTCTGGAACACCATGCCGTGCCACACGCACGAGCGGCGCATGGAAGTGTATTTCTATTTCAACCTCGCCGACGACGCAGCTGTGTTTCACATGATGGGCGAGCCGCGTGAAACGCGGCACCTGATCGTGCACGACGAACAGGCCGTGATTTCGCCGAGCTGGTCGATTCACTCGGGTGTCGGCACGCGCGCCTATACGTTCATCTGGGGGATGGCCGGCGAAAACCAGGTATTCAGCGACATGGACCATATCGGCGTGCGCGATCTGCGCTGATCGCACGCACGCTTTCTCATCGGAAATCAGGAAAACTTTCGTCCGCCGCATCGTCTTTCGCAAGGCACCGAGCCCATGGTATTCAGCACCGTCAATCCATTCGACCTCAGCGGCAAGGTCGCGATCGTCACCGGCTGCAACGCCGGCCTCGGCGCCGGCATGGCCACCGCACTCGCACAGGCGGGTTGCGATATCGTCGGCGTGAGCCGGCGCGGGCCGGGAAACACGCCGGCGAGCGTGGCAGCAACCGGACGCCGCTTCATCGACGTGCGTGACGACCTCGCCTCCATCGCGCCTGTCGAGGACATCGTGCGGGCCGCGCTCGAAGCCTGCGGGCGCATCGATGTGCTCGTGAACAACGCCGGCATCATCCGCCGCTGCGACGCACTGGAGTTCGCGCCAGACGACTGGGATGCCGTCATGGACGTCAACCTCAAGAGCGTGTTCTTCCTCGCCCAGGCCGCTGCACGTCAGTTCGTCAAGCAGCAAAGCGGCGGCAAGATCATCAACATCGCTTCCATGCTGTCGTTTCAGGGAGGCGTCCGCGTGGCTTCTTACACGGCCGCCAAGAGCGGCGTGCTCGGCCTCACGCGCCTGCTCGCGAACGAATGGGCGCCTCGCGGCATCAACGTGAACGCGATCGCGCCAGGCTACATGGCCACCGCCAACACCACGGCACTGCGCGAAGATGCTGAGCGCAACGAGGCAATCATCGGACGAATTCCGGCTGGCCGCTGGGGCACGAGCGCAGACCTCGCGGGGCCAGTGGTATTTCTCGCTTCGAACGCGTCGGACTACGTGCACGGACATACGCTCGCGGTGGACGGCGGTTGGCTGACCCGCTAGCGGGCGCGGGACGCGGTATGCTTGACGCACCACCCATCGACACGGACCAGGAACAATGGCAGCAACGGGCAAAGGCCGACGCAGCGAGCAAGGCGAGCGCGCCACGGCGCGTGCGCACAGCAATACGACGGGCGCAATGAACGAACTCGACGCCGGCGGCGAGAAAGGCGAATCGGCCTCGTCGATCGGTCGCGTCTTTGCCATTCTCGGCGCGCTCGGCGAACGCGGGCCGATCGGCATCAGCGAGCTTTCGCAACGGCTCGCGCTCTCGAAGACCACGGTGCACCGGGTGCTGCAAACCTTGAAGGCACTCGGCTATGTCGCCCAAGAGGTGGAAACGGACCGCTACCGCCTGACGATCCGCCTCTTCGAACTCGGCGCGCAGGCGCTGGAGAGCGTGGATCTCGTGCGCGAAGCGGACATCGAGATGCGCCGCATCGCGGCCATGACGCGCGAAGCCGTGCATTTGGGCGCGTTCGACGAGGACGCGATCATCTACATCCACAAGATCGATGCCGACTACGGGCTGCGCATGCAATCGCGCATCGGCCGGCGCAATCCGCTGCACAGCACCGCGATCGGCAAGGTGCTGCTCGCCTGGATGGACCCCAAGGAGGCAGCGGAAACCCTCTCGCACGTGGAATTCCGGAAGTCGACGCAGAAAACGCTTTCTTGTGCCGATGCGGTGCTGAGCATTCTTCCGCACGTGCGCGAGCAAGGCTTTGGTGAGGATAACGAAGAACAGGAGGAAGGCTTGCAGTGTCTCGCCGTGCCAGTGTTCGACCGGTTCGGGCGTGCCGCCGCAGGGCTGTCGATTTCGTTTCCGACCATGCGCTGCGGTGCCGATACGAAACCGCATTACGTCGCGCTGCTCAAACGCGCGGGCGCGGCGATCTCGGCGCGACTGGGCTATCACGAGCCGGCGGCGCGCGAACACACCGCCGCCGAGCCCGGCTGATTTCCGATGAGCGCCACCGCGCTCAGCTTGCGTTGCTGCGCCAGCCGAGCCCCAAGCTTTTCTGAAGCGAAACAAAATCCTTGAGCAACTGCGCCTGCCCCGCAATCACATCTTGCTGCGCGAGGAATTCGGCGCGCTGCGTGTCGAGCAGATCGACGAGCGTCGACGCCCCGGCACGATAGCGCGCGCGCATCAGCGTGGCCGAACGCTGCGCCGAGTTCTGCACCTTTTGCAGCGTCAGCAGATGCTCGCGCTGGTAGCCATAGCGCGAAAGCGCGCCGTTCGCGTCCTGCAGCGCGGCGAGCACGGCCTTTTCGTAGCGCGCCTCTGCTTCGTCGCGCGCGGCCTCGGCGCCATGCACTGCGCCCAGCGTGCGGCCGAAGTCGAACACATTCCACTGCAGATACGGCACCCCCGCCCAACTGAAGTTGTTCTTGCGCATCAGATGGCCCGGGTCGGCCGCCGTGAAGCCCAGACTGCCGAATAGCGTGAGTTTGGGCAAAAAGTCGGCCACGTGCTCGCCGATTTGCGCATTGCTCGATGCCAGCCGGCGCTCGGCCGCGCGGATATCGGGGCGCTGTGCGAGCATCGTCGTGGGGTCGCTCACGAGCACCGAAGCAGGCAGCGACGGCAGCGCACGCGGCGCGGCCAGTTCGGCATCGAGCGCGCCGGGCGCCTTGCCGGTGAGCACCGCCAACTGGTCGAGCGACATTTCCACCTGTGCCGCAAGCGGTGCGAGCGTCGAGCGCGTGGTCTCGACCTGGGTGGTCAATCGCTCGACATCCACCTCCGCCGCGGTTCCGCCCGCGCGCCGCTGCTCGGTCAACGTCAGCATCTGCTGCTGCAAATCCGCATTGCGCTGCGCAATCGCGAGGCGCTGCTGTTCGTCGCGCAGATCGACGTAAGCCTGAACCACTTCGGCCGCGAGCGAGACTTGCACATCGGCGAGATCGGCCTGCACCGCATCGGCTTCGTCGCTTGCCGCCTCGACGGCACGACGCGTGCCGCCGAACAGATCGATCTCCCACGATGCGTCGAAGCCGGCCGTGTAAAACTGCAGCGGGCCGCGCCCCGCCCCGGAGCTCCCGGGCTGCGGCGAGAATGCGTTGAGATTGGGTTCGCGCAAGCGCGGCGCGGCGGCGTTGGCCGAGATCTTGGGCAGCTCCGCAGCGCGCTGCTGCTGCAACTGCGCGCGCGATTGGCGCAGCCGCGCCTGGGCGGCGCGCAGATCGGGATTGTGCTCGAAGGCAGCGGCAACCAGCGCATTCAACTGAGGGTCGTCGAACGAGAGCCACCATTCACTAGGCGCGCGTTCGGGCGTCACGCCCCGCGCAGGCATGCGAACGAAGGTGGCGGCGCTGACCGCCTCCGGCTCGACCGCCGGAGCACCGCGATAGTCGGGGCCCACGGTGCAAGCTGCGAGCGCACACGCGGCAGCCAGCACCGTCAGTACCGTAAGCGGCGCGATTGCGGATCGGGAAGAGCGAATTGCCGTCATGAGTCAGAAGTTGAAGCGTCAGTGGCCGGCCGACGACGTATCCACGCCGGGCTGCGGTTTCTTGAGCAGAAGCGCCAGCGGGACGCATGCCGCCAGTGCGATGCCGAGCACCCAGAATGTTTCGGAAAACGTGATAACCAGCGCTTGCTGCTGGATCTGCAGGGCGATCTGACCGAGCGAGCGCATCTGCGAATAAGCCATGTCGCCCGTTTGCGTGAACCAGTTCGCCGCGCCCGCCGCCAGGCGCTCCTGTCCGATCAGCGAGTTGGCGCTGATCGACTCGCGCAGCACGGCGGTGTGATACGTCTCGCGGCGGTCGATGAGCGTGCCGATGATCGCAAGCCCCACCGACCCACCCAGATTGCGCGCCATGTTATAGAGCCCTGCCGCATCGCCCGAGTCTTCGCGCGAAACGGCGGCCATCGAGGCCTGATTGAGCGGCATCATCGCGAGCATCTGCGCCGTGCCGCGCACCAGTTGCGACCACACGAAATCGTGACCCACGCTCTGTGCGGTAAGCGAAATATCGAGCATGCAACTGAGCGTGAACAGCAACAGCCCGCTCACCACCAGCACGCGAAAATCCACCTTGCCCAGCAGGCGCGGCAACACGGGCATCATCGCGAACGCGGGCAAGCCGGAAAGCAGCATGATCGCGCCCGATTGCTCCGCGTTATAGCCCGCGACCAGCGAGAGAAACTGCGGCAGCAAATACGAAATGCCGTAGAGCCCCGCACCCACTGCAAACACGATCACGATCACACTCGCATAGCGCGGATTGCGCATGAGCGAAAGGCGCAGGATCGGCTTTTTGGCCATGAACTGCGAAAGCGCGATAAGCACCATGCCTGCAATCGTCACCCACGAGAGCGTGACGATCATGTTCGATTCGAACCAGCGCTCGCGCTGCCCCTCTTCGAGCACGACGGTGAGCGAACTCAGTCCCACCGCCAGCCCGGCGATGCCGAGCCAGTCAGCCTTGAAAAATGCTTCCCAATGCGGGCGATCGGGCTCGAGACCGACGATCAGCAGCGTGATGAGCGCGAGACACACGGGCAGGTTGATGAAGAAGCACCAGCTCCAGCTGATGTTTTCCGCAAGCCAGCCGCCCACGACCGGACCAAGCAGCGGCCCGAGCAGCACAATGAGGCCGAACACCGTCATGCCGATCGGCAACTGCGAGAGTGGCAGACGCGTGCGGATGATGGTCTGGCCGGTGGGAATCATCGCGCCGCCCGTGAAGCCCTGGCCGATGCGCCCTGCAATCATCAGACCGAGCGAGTTCGACCAGCCGCACATCATCGAAAAGCCGATAAAAAGCGCGGAATTGACGAGCAGAAAATTTCGCAGTCCGAAGACCCGCGTGAGCCACGCAGCAAGCGGAATCATCACGATCTCGGACATCAGGTAGCCCGTGGAGATCCACGTGCCCTCGGTGCCGGTCGCGCCAATCTCGCCTTGAATCTGCGGCAGCGCCGAGTTCGTAATGGAAATGTCGAGCGTCGCCATCAGCGCGCCAAGCGCGCCGGCCGCCACCGCGATCCAGTCGGCCACGCTCGCGCGCTCGCCGGGCGGATGCGCGGCGCCCGCCTGTCCAGTGGCGTGCTCAGCCACGATGGTTCTCGGCGTCGATGCGGCGGTCGTCCTCGCGAGCGGAACGGGTGTCGACGTCCACGGTCACGGACATGCCGGGCAGCAGCACGCCGCGCGTTTCGGGACCGGTCTCGACACGGATGCGCACCGGCACGCGCTGCACGATCTTGGTGAAATTGCCAGTGGCATTTTCTGGCGGCAGCAGCGCGAATTGCGCGCCGGTGCCCGGCGAAAAGCTGTCCACCACCCCATGCAGCGTATGGCCCGGCAGTGCGTCGACATGCATCTCCACAGGTTGGCCCACGCGCATGCGGCCAATCTGCGTTTCCTTGAAATTCGCGGTGAGGTAAGTCTGCTGCACAGGCACCACGGTGAGCATGCGCGTGCCGGGCTGCACATACTGGCCCACGCGAACCGTGCGGTCGCCCACGCGCCCCGCGAGCGCGCTCCTCACCACGGTGTTGTCCAGATCGAGTTGCGCCTGTGCAGCATTGGCGCGCGCCGCCTCGAGTTGCGCGCGGGCCTGTGCGATCTGTGCGGTGAGCGCGGCAATCTGTGAGCGCGCGGCTTCCACGGCGGCGGTGTCGGCGGCCAGCTTGGCCTGAGCCTGTTCGCGCTGGCTCTTGAGTTCCGCGAGACGATCGGCGGTTTCCGCGCCTATTGCGGTAAGGGGCGCATAGCGCGCGACTTCGTCTTGAGCGTGGTGCAGGCCCACGCGCGCCACTTCCTGCTGCGCTTGGGTCTGGGCAATGTTGGCATGCTGTTGCGCGAGTTGCGCCTCGGCATGCTGGATGTCCGCGTTGCGTGCGTCCACAGTCGCGTTCGCCTGATCGAGCGCGACCTGGTACTGGCGTGCGTCGAGTTTCACGAGCGGGTCGCCGGCCTTCACTCCCTGGTTGTCGGCCACATAAACATCCGTGACATAGCCGTTCACCTTCGGCGCGATTGTCACGCTATCGGCCTTCAGATAAGCGTCGTCGGTGCTCTCGATGAAGCGCCCGACGAGCCACCAGTGGCCGCCCCATGCCACCGAAGCAACGAGCGCCACGAGCCCGAGCCCCGCCAGCACGATGCGCCGGGTGCCACGCTTTTCAGCCGAAACGGCATCGCTCGACGCTTCGCGCCCCGATGCCCCCGCAGTCGTAGACATGTTTGCCTGAACCTTAAATGATCGGAATTATTCCAGCTGGCAAAATTATTCCATTCGGAAAAATTGTGTCAAGTGATATATTTCTGAAAACCTGGGTGCTAACCGGATGCTTATGAACGAACCGAAACGACTGCGCCGCCCGGCGGCGGGCGGCTATGCGCGCGGAGACGAAACGCGCCGCAAGATCATCGAAGCCGCCATCAGCCTGTTCGGGCAGCACGGCTTCGAGGGCGCCTCGACGCGGGACATCGCAGCGCGCGCCGGCGTCAACGCACCGGCGCTGCAGTACTACTTCGAGAACAAGGAAGGGCTTTACCGCGCGTGTGCCGAGTCACTCGCCGACGCTTCGTGGGAGGCCTTCGAGCCCGCCGTGCTGCGCGCCCGCACGGCGCTCGAGCGCTACGCCGACACCGCCGTGCTCATCGAAGCGTTTCTCGACATTCAGCGCAGCGTGGCCGACCGCACCTTCGTAAAGCACTGCGAGCCGGACCAGCGGCTTTTTTTCGCGCGCGAGCAAGGCGGCGGCGAGCCCGAAATCGGCACCGAGGTGCTGCGCGAGCGTGTGCGCATGCCGCTGAACGTAGTGAACTCGGCGCTGCTGGCCCGCATCACGGGCCTCGCCGCCGATGATCCGCTCACCATCGTGCGCATGTTCAGTCTTTACGGGCAATTTCTGCTCTTCTACGTCGCGCGTCGCTCGACGCTCACGATGCTCGAATGGAAAGACATCGATGCCGCAAAAGCCGAGTTCCTCAAGGCGAACATCGGCGAACAAACGCGCGTGCTGCTCGAACACTGGAGCCGGGAGCGTGACGCGCACGGGGCTTGAAGCCTGCTTGACGCCGGCTTGAGGCTCGAAAGGCAGCGGACGCCCGCGTGAGTTTCCAATCCGGAACCAAACCAGCATTTGGATTCGCTTCGGAAACCCCGATCGGCATGGACACTTTGACATTCGAACATCGCCAATTGGCTCGTGCGAAGCGTCTATGCGCGTGCTAGTGTTAAAAACTTATTCCGTGCTTTCGGCCCCGCCATGTCTCCCACTACTGCTGTCGTCAGCATTCTCGCCGCCGTCCTGCTCGGCGCAATGAGCCCCGGCCCCAGCTTCGTGATGGTCGCGCGCAACGCGATCGGCCTGTCGCGCCGGGACGGTGTCGCGACTGCTTTCGGCATGGGCATCGGCGCGATCTGCTTTGCCGGCGTTGCGCTGGCGGGTCTCTATACACTCCTCTCCACCGTCGAGTGGCTCTACGCCGGACTCAAGATCGCTGGCGGCCTCTACCTCCTCTACATTGCCTCGCGCATCTGGCGCGGCGCGGGCCAGCCTGTGATCATGAGCAAGGGCGAAGCGCAGGGAGCCTGTCCGGGCAAATCGTTCTGGACCGGCCTGACGACCCAATTGAGCAACCCGAAAACGGCCGTGGCTTACGGCAGCATCTTCGTGGCGCTGCTCCCGCAGCATCCGCCGCTCTGGTGCTATTTCGCGCTGCCGCCGCTCGTGTTCGCGATCGAAACCGGCTGGTACACCGTAGTCGCGCTTTGCTTTTCGAGCCAGCGCCCGCGCGATATTTATCTGCGCGCGAAGCATTGGATCGACCGCATCGCGGCGGGCGCGATCGCCGCACTCGGCTTGCGGCTGATCCTCAGCGCGGGCCGGCGAGGGCTCTGAAGCACGGTTGATCCGCGGAGCAACAAGGAGCGAAGATGAGCGAAGGAAACAAAATTTCGTTTCCGCACTTGACAACCTATCTTCCAGTAGATAAATTCCAACCCATGGAAACGAAGTTGACAGTACGCGAGCAGGTGTTGGACCACGCCATCACGTTGATGATGCTGCGCGGCTACAACGGCTTCAGCTATCGCGACCTTTCGGAACTCGTGGGCGTGAAAACGTCCAGCATCCACTATTACTTTCCGTCGAAAGACGACCTGGTGCTCGAAGCGGTGAATCAGTACAGCGGCGAAGTCATGCGCGCCCTGCAGGCAGTAGACCCGGCGCTACCCGCGAACGAGAAGCTCACAAGGTACACGCGGATGTTCGGCAAGACGCTTGGCGACGGTGACCAGATCTGTCTGTGCGGCATGCTGGCCGCCGACATCGGCACACTGCCAGAGACGGTGCGCGAGGCCGTGCAAGCATTCTTCCGCGCCAACGAAGCGTGGCTGGCAAAAGTACTGGCGCAAGGCGTAAAGGAAGGCACGCTAGTTGCGCGCGGCAAGCCGGAAAGCGCGGCACGCACGTTGTTCGCGGCGCTGCAGGGCAGCGTGCTGGCGAGCCGCCTGTTTCATACGAAGGCGCGGCTCGAAGACGTGGAAGCAATGTGGAAAGCCGTTCCCTGATGGGACGATCGGAAATGTTTGAACGAAGGCGGCGTGCCGCCTTTTTATGGCAGTATTTATCTATCTATCAATAGATAGCGAGTAGGCGACTATGATCATGCGAACGCCACGAATGGTCGATATTGTCGCTGTAACGTTGTAGCGCAGTTCGTCGCGAAGACCGCCCTCGGTCTGGACGACTAATGATTCAGCCGATTCACACCCGCAGCGCCATTTGCTGCAAAGCTCACCAAGGAGAGTCAGCCATGTCGATCGAAAAAGTTCTCTACACTGCAGAAGCAACCGCCACCGGGGGCCGCGATGGCAGCGCAGTGGTGCCCGCAAGCCATCTCGAGTTCAAGCTCACCACGCCGCGCGAACTGGGCGGCGCGGGCGGCGATGGCGCCAACCCCGAACAACTGTTTGCCGCTGGCTATAGCGCCTGCTTCATCGGTGCGATGAAGTTCGTCGCTGCACGCGACAAGATCGCCATTCCGGCCGACGCCTCCATTACTGGCCGTGTGGGCATCGGCGCGATTCCCAACGGCTTCGGCATCGAAGTCGAACTGCGCATCTCCCTGCCCGGCATGGACCGTGCCGCTGCCCAGGCACTCGTCGACAAGGCCCATATCGTGTGCCCGTACTCGAACGCCACGCGCAACAACATCGACGTCACGCTGACGATCGTCTAACGACGCGCCGGTTATTTTCTCGATTTCCGATCGGAACGGTCGAGCCGCGCAGGCCTGCGCGGCTCGACCTTTTATTTTCCCGTTATCGGATGAGAAACTCCGGCCCGGCGATCCGGCGCTTCAGCTTCAGGCGGCCGCTACATTGTGGGCAAGACCCGCCATCAAGCCGCTCGCACGCTGAACCTTGGCCTGCACTGCGCGGTCGAGCACTGAACGCCCTTCGGGAAGCGCCAGTGTGAGAAACGCGCGCGCCCGGGTGATGCCGGTGTAGACGAGTTCGCGCGTGAGAATCGGACTGTAGGTATCGGGCAGCACGAGGGCTGCATGCGTAAACTCGGAGCCCTGCGACTTGTGGACGGTCAGCGCGAACACGGTTTCGACCCCCTGCAAGCGGCTCGGCGACACCCATTTCACGCCGCCCGTGCCGTCGCCGGCCGGAAATGCCACCCGCAACACTGGGGGCGTGCCGGCCGCCACCGGCAAATCCAGCGCGATGCCAATATCGCCATTCATCAAGCCCAGTTCGTAGTCGTTATGCGTGACGAGCACTGGCCGGCCTGCATACCAGTCGCCGAGCGGCTCGATCAGCCCCTCCTCCTGCAGAATCCGCGCGATGCGCCGGTTGAGCCCTTCCACGCCCCACGCCCCGCGCCGCAGCGCGCACAGCAGTTGGAACTCGGTGTGCGCCTTCAGCACCTCGGCCGCCCAGACGGACAAAGCCTCGGGCGATGCACCCGGCGCGGGACGCAAGACGCCCATGGTGAGCAGGTAATGCCGGTAGCCGCGCCGCTGTGCAGCGTTCTCGTGCCGCTCACGTGCACCTTCATCCAGTGTCTCGCTCACGATGCCATCGACGATCAGCGCGCGCAGCGGCGCATCGTCGTGCGCGGGGCAGATGAGCCGTGCAAGATCCGCGTACCCGTGTCGCCAGATCTTCGCCACGCCTGTGGCGTCGCCCACGTTGACGAGTTCGGCAAGCGCGCCGATCCCGCTTTGCGATGCGAAACGGTGGCTCTCGCGCAACATGGCCACCGCCTGATCGAGCGGCGTGCCGTGCGCGTCGAGCATCCCGGCATCGATTCGTTCGCCCGTCGCGGCTTCGAGCCACGCACGCGACGCTTGCGTGTAGTGGCCTTCACGCGCGCGGTTGCAAAGTTCGCCCAGCACCGCGCCGGCCTCCACCGAGGCCAGTTGGTCCTTGTCGCCGAGCAGCACGAGACGCGCCGTGGGCGGCAAGGCGTCGAGCACGGCCGCCATCATCTCGAGGTCGACCATGGAGGCCTCGTCGATCACGAGCACGTCCACGGGCAGCGGATTACCCGCATCGTGACGAAAGCGCCGGCTGCCCGGCCGCGTGCCGAGCACGCGATGCAAGGTGGTCACCGTGGTGGGGATTGTGCCGCGCAGCATGGCGGCGTCCATCTGATGCGAGCCAAGCTGCTGCGCGAGCGCCTCGAATGGCAACCGCGCGACGGCGCTGGCAATCGATTCGTTCAGCCGCGCCGCCGCCTTGCCGGTGGGGGCGGCGAGACGAATCCGCAGCGGCCGCCCGCCCTCTGCGGCCTGACCGAGCGCAAGCGTCTGCAATAGCGCGAGCAATTTCACAACTGTGGTGGTCTTGCCCGTGCCGGGACCACCGGTGATGATGCCGAAGGCGCTGCGCGCCGCGAGCGCACAGGCGAGTTTCTGCCAGTCCGCGCCTTTCGCATTGGCGCGGCGCGGCTCGAACAGGATGTCGAGCGCGTCGCGCGCGCGCGACGCCGGCAACCCGGCCTCGAGCCGTGTGCCCAGTGCAAGCCGCGCCTCGATGCCCGCGCGCACGTCCTGCTCGTACTGCCAGTAGCGCCGCAAATAGAGGCGCGTGCCGGCAAGCACGAGCGGCGTGGTGCCCTGCTCGCGTCCGACCAGGTCGGGTACGTCGAGTGCGGCCAGCCACTGCGTGAGCGTCACGCCAGCCAGCACTTCGGCAGGCGGCAGCGGCGGCTCGTCGGCGGGCAACTGCGGACCGTCGGGTGGCAAGGACAGCGCGAACGCCGGATCGTCGAGCGTCGCCTGCAAGTCGAGACAAACATGTCCGCGTCCCAATTGATGACTCGCAAGCGCTGCCGCCAGCAACAAGAGCGGCGGCGCGCCGGGCGCTTCGTCGAGCAGAAAACGGGAAAAGGCGCCATCGAGCGTGCGCAGCCAGCCGCGCTCAACCCAACGGCCGAGCGTGCCGAGCATCCGCGCGGACGACTCATATGACGTTGCATGCGCAACCATATCGACCTGACCAGCGATTGGTGCCGGCTCATTCGCCCTCCCGTCCTGGCCGGCATCGAGTGGCTCGTCGAACTGCGCGAACAGATCCCCAGTCACGCCGATGCCGTCCTTCGGCCCGCGCGCCGCCGTGGTACGCCGCTTCGTCATGCTGCGCCCTCCAACATGCCGCGATGCGCGAACAACGCATCGAGTCGCTCGATCAGTTCGCGCGGCGGGCGTTCGCAATGCAGGCCCTGACTCGGCGAGTGGCCGCCGCGCAGGAACAGGTAGACCGCGCCGCCCACGTGGCGATCGTAATCGTACTCGGGCAGGCGCGATTTGAGCAGGCGGTGGAGCGCGAACAGGTACAGCACGTATTGCAATTCATAGCGCGAGTGGAGAATTTGCGAGCGCATTCTTGCAGGCGTATAGGAAGCGTCGTCGGGGCCGAGCCAGTTCGACTTGTAATCGGCCACGTAATAGCGGCCCTCGTGGATGAACACGAGGTCGATGAAACCCTTGAGCATGCCATTGAGCCGCGCCGCATCGAGTGGCGGACGGGCCGCGCCATCCAATGTCATTGCCGTGACGAGCGCATCGAGTTCCTGCGTGTCCACCTTGTGCACGGCGACCCAAAACTCCATTTCGGCCATATACGACGGCTTGTCGAGCGACGAAAGCTCGACGGGCGACACGGCCTCGCCGCCGATCGGCGGCAAATGCAAAGGCATGCTGATGAATTCCAGCATCCACAGCGTGAGCGTGTCGATCCAGCGATCCCAGCCGCGCACGCTGCAACGGCGCGCGATCATGTCGCGCAAACGCGCCGTGTCGCGGTCTTGCGCGATTTCCGCGAAGCCCTCGTTTGCGACCCACTCCATCAGTTCATGCAGGAAGCTGCCTGCATCCGCGCCGCGCTCGAAACCGTGCATCGGCGCGATTGCGGCGGCCTCGGGGACGACAAGCTCGGCATCTTCGTCAACGGGCGCGCTTGCGCCCAGCAGTTCGAGGAACACGTCTTCGCCACGCGTATCGGGGGCCGTGCGCGCATCCTCTTCCGCGCGCGCGGCGTAGGCATCCTGCGCGCCCTCCACCGTCTTCAGGCTCGAATAGCTCGCGATCCACCACGGCATGCGCGCGCGCCGCGGGAACACGCGAGCTTGTCCGCGCGCCTCGTCCGGCGCTTGCAAGGCGAATATTTCGTTGCCTGGCTTCGGTGCCTGCGTCACGGCAATGTCGGCGCACGATCCACGCAATGTCTCGAGCAGCGTCTCGCTCTGGTCCACCGGCAACGTCGCCCCGCCCCCGACGAGGTAGCCGAACGCGCTCGCCTCCACGCTTTGCACAGGTGCATAGCCGATCCACGTCGCGTAACGCGCGCGCGTGAGCGCGACGTACAGCTTGCGCAGGTCCTCGCCAAGCCGCTCACGGTCGGCCTGCACGAGCACGTGCGGGTCCGCTTCGAGCGTGACATGCAGATCGCCGTTCTCGTCGTGCCATTTGAGCGGCACGTCGTCGTCCTTCACGGCGCGATGGGCGCATGCGAAGGGCAGAAACACGAGCGGGTATTCAAGCCCCTTCGACTTGTGTATCGTCACCACCTGCACGAGCCCCGCATCGCTTTCGAGGCGCAGTTGGCGAGCGTCGCCTCCGCCGCCCGCGCTTTCGTCCTCGCGCTGCTCGTCGAGATAGCGAATCAGCGCATGCTCGCCATCGAGTTGCGTGCTGGCCTGCTGGAGCAGTTCGGCCAGATGCAGCAGATTTGTGAGCGCGCGTTCGCCGTTGAGACCCGAGGCCGCACTCTGCCTGAGCAAACGCTGCGGCACATGAAAGTCGTTGAGCAAACGCCTCAGCATCGGCAGGACGCCCTTCTTGCGCCACACCTCGCGATAGCCGCGGAACTGCAGCACGCGCGCCTCCCAGGCGATTTCGTCGCGACCGAGCGCATCGAGCTCGCCCCACGCGAGGCCCAGCGTTGCCGTTGCAAGCGCGCTGCGCACGAGGCGGCCGTCGTCGGGTTCCGCGCAAGCGCCCAGCCAGTAGCGCAACTCCTCCGCCTGCGGCGTCTGGTAAACGGAATCGCGATCGGACAGATAAACGCTGCGCACGCCACGCTGCGCAAGCGCCTCACGAATGGCCCGCGCCTCGTCGCGATTGTTCACGAGCACGGCCATATCAGCCGGCCGCAAGGGCTTCATGCCATGTTCACCATCGAAGCCCGCTGCCTGCGTCTGCCCCAGATTCAGCAGCCGCACCATTTCGCTCGCGCAACTCGCAGCCATGCTGGCGAAATATGCAGTCTTGCTCAACGGTTTGCCGTCTTCCGTGGCGGGCAGCCACCATATATTGAGCGCCGCGAGTGCGCGGTCGTCCGCAACCAGTTCGTCGGCGCGACCATGCGCGTCCGCCGCGACAAACGGCAACGCGTTCGTCTTGCCTTGCCCGCCGCGAAACAAAAACGCACCACTGCCTTCCGGTCGCGACTCCGCGGCTTCGAAGCAACGATTAACCGCATCGACCATCGCTCGCGTGGAGCGGAAATTTTTCTTCAGCGTATAAAGACGCCCCGTGCACGCGCGCCGCGCACGCAGATAGGTATAAATGTCGGCGCCGCGAAACGCATAGATCGCTTGCTTGGGATCGCCGATCAAGACGATTGCCGTCTCGCTGCGATTCGCTTCGATGTCGTAGATGGAATCGAAGATCCGATACTGCACTGGATCGGTGTCCTGAAACTCGTCGATCAGCGCAACCGGATATTGCTTGCGAATGATCTCGGCAAGACGCGGTCCGTTGGGTTTCTTCAACGCAGCAAGCAAACGCGTGAGCAAGTCGTCGAAACCCATTTGCGAGCGGCGGGCTTCCTCCTGCTCGAAGCGCTGCGCGATCCAGCGCGCGGCGTGGCACAGAATGGGCAGCTTCGCCTCGGGGCGCGCGGCGAGCGCTTCGCGCAACGCCTCCATCGCGGAGAAACACGCGTGAGCGGGCGGCTCGCCGTCCTTCCAGATTTCGGCAAGCCCGGCTGGCGTGAGACGAGTCCACACTGCCGCGTCGTCCTTGAAGCCGGGATGCGTGCCCAACGGATCGTTTGCCCATTCGCGCAGCTTGTCGAACCACATTTCGCTGTGCCGCGTATTCAGCTTCTTCGCGTCGAACTGCTTCTTTGCGCGCGCGGCGGCGATCAGCGCCTGCGCTTCGTCGACGCCGGCCCGCCATGGTTCCTTGAGTGCTTCGAGCGCCTGCTGGGCCCGCTCGCGGGCATCGCGCAATGCCACCTCGGGCGCCGGCGCGTCGGGCAGCAGCTCCGTGTGCGCAAGCAAGCCGCGAATCGCGCCATGCAAGTCATCGGGGCTCGCGAACCATGCGCGCACTTCTCCAGCGCTCTGTGCATCGAGCGCAGCCATAAAGGTGCGCCAATAGTCTCGCACCACCTCGGCACGCAATTCGGTCTGGTCGGTTTCCAACGTCTGCGAGAAGAGGCTGTCGCTGTCGAACGCATGCTCACTGAGCATGCGATTGCACCAGCCGTGGATCGTCGAAACGGCGGCCTCGTCCATCCATTCGGCGGCAAGCTGCAAGCGTCGGGCGCATGCGGGCCACTGCTCTGGCGCGTACTCTTCCCGCAGATCATGCAACAGATCAGCACCGGGCGAACACCGCGCAATGTCTTCGGGCAGCGCGCGAAAATACTCGGCCGCTTCGATCAACCGCGCGCGAATGCGCTCGCGCAGTTCCTTCGTGGCGGCATCCGTGAAGGTCACCACGAGAATCTCGGGTGGCGTCAAAGGGCGCATCCCCTCGGGCGCGCTCATCGCTTCGTTCTGCTCGGCGTCCGCGTCTTGCCCGCCATGGCCGAGCACCAGCCGCACGTACAGCATCGCAATCGTGAACGTCTTGCCGGTGCCCGCGCTCGCCTCGATCAGGCGGCTGCCATGAAGCGGGAAGCGCAACGGCTCCAGCACGTCGGCGACCATGTCGTCCGGCGGGGTCGTGTGCGGGGTCATTCGGCTTCTCCAGCGGTATCGGCAACATCCGGCGCGACGCGCCCCGGCTTCGATGAAGCAAGCGGAGCGCGCTGTACCGGCAGCAACAATGACGTTGCCAGCGCAACGAATTCTCCGCCATCCACTAGCCGGTCGAAATCGGCAAACGCCCTGCGCAAATAGGGATTGGTATCGCGCTCGCCCGCCAGGCGCGCCGCGCCCTCATACGCCGTGCGCGCAGCGTCCCACGCTTGCGGCGGCACCATCGAGGACGCCGGATCGAAATCCACCGGCAGCTTGCGCAGCCAGGCAAACGCGGTCTTCACGGCAAGCGGCAATGGCCTGCGCCCACCTTCGTCCCACGCTGCAAGCAACGCGAGCAGCCACGGGCGCGCGATTTCCGGCGCGACGGGCGCGAACTCCACCACGCCCACCTTGCTCACGATCACCGTGGTCACGGCACCCGCCGCAAGTTGCGCGGCGATATGCGCGACCCAATAGGCGACGAGACGATCACCGCGATACTTGTTGTCCTTCACCAGCGTGCCGGCATCGAGAATGACGCGCCCCAGTGCGCCGCCTTCGCCTTCGCGCACGTCGTCGATCCAGTCCTGAAGCACTAACGCGCGGCCATCGATCTGCGCATCGAGACGAATTTCGTATTGGCGCGCGAGCGGCGTGCTCCAGCGCGCAAGCGCCTTGCGCCACGCGTCGAACAGGTCCTGCATCGGCGCGAGCAGTTCCTCGCCGATGACTTCGCCAAAGCCGCCAGCCGCCAAATCACCGCTGCGATGCATGCGATCGAGCCGCGCGCGCGCCACGGCATCGAGATTCTCCTCGCCGCGCTCCATGGCCGTCATCTGCGCGCGAATCAATTCGCCCTGCAATTGCCACGCCTGCAAGGCATCCACTTCGAAGGGCTCGTGGTTCTCGCTCGCCTCGTCCTGCATTTCGAGTCCTACGCGCAGGCGTTGACGAAAGAAGCTGCGCACCGGATCGCGCAGGAATTCGCCGAGTTCGCGCACGGAAAGCGGCTCGTCGCGCTCGGACGGGGGCAATGGCGCATCCGCTTGCGCCGCACCGGCCAGCGGCGCGGGGCGGCTCCATTCATGCGCGTAGGTGTAGAGCGTTGCGCCGTTCTGGTCGGCGGGAAAATAGTCCGCGCTGAATGGCTGCAAACGATGCTCGATCGTCAGCGCATCGAGCAACGCCTGCGGTGCGCGATGCACATCGTTCTCGTCGTGTTCGAGGCGCCAGCCGGTCTTCAGATGGTCGCGCAACTGGCCGACGAGCACCGAGGGCGGACGCGGCGTGTTATCGGTCACGCTGCGGCCCACCCACGAAATATGCAGATGATCGCGCGCGGAAAGCAGCGCTTCGAGAAACAGATAACGGTCGTCTTCGCGGCGCGAGCGGTCTCCAGGCCGATAGTCGCGCCGCATCAGATCGAAATCGAGCGGCGTGCGGCTGCGCGGATAGTCGCCGTCGTTCATGCCGAGCAGACAGACGTGACGAAACGGAATCGCACGCATCGGCATAAGCGTCGCGAACGTCACCGCGCCCGCGAAAAAGCGCTGCGCAAGGCCGCCGCCGTCGAGTTGCCCGAGCCAGTTCTCCGCGACGATCGCGAGCGGCAGCGCATTCGCAAGCGCCGCCTCGCTGCACGCTTCGCGCCACGTTTCCAGGGCGTTGTCGAGGCGTTCGAGCGTATAGGCGTCCTCGCCTTCGCCCGCCGCAAAGAACGTCGTCTTCAATTCGCGCAGGCGCTCGCACCAGACGTCCACGGTGGCCGGCTCGCGCAGCGAACGCCACGCGTGATCGAGTGCATCGACAAGACGCGTGAGTGGCCCGAGCAGCGCGGCGTCGAGCCCGCCGATTTCCGCATACGGCTCGATGCCGCGCCACGTGCCCGAGCGATCGCCCGCTGCATAGCCGAGCAGCATGCGCCGCAGCCCGAAGGCCCAGCTATTGGGCGCGCTCGCGTCTTCACCCTGCGGCAAGCCGAGGCTCGCGCGCTGCTCGCCATGCAGGCCCCAACGGATGTTCGCGCCATCGATCCAGTTGCGCAGCGTGGGCACGTCCTCGGCGTCGATGTCGAAGCGCGCACGCACGGCCGGCACTTCGAGCAGGTCGAGCACGTCGCTGACCGTCACGCGCGCGTGCGGCAGCGAAAGCAGCATCTCCAGTGCGCCGATCAGCGGGTCGAACGTACGCTGCGCGCGGTCCGCGATGCTGAAGGGGATATAGCGCGGGTCGTCGCTATCGACGAGCCCGAACACGGCCTGAATATGCGGCGTGTAGACCTCGATATCGGGCACCATGACGATCACGTCGCGCGGCCGCAAAGCGGGGTCCTCCGCAAACGCCGCAAGCAGCCGGTCGTGCAGGATTTCTACTTCGCGCTGGGCGCTGTGCGCGACATGGAAACGAATCGATTCGTCCATTTGCGGATCGACGGCGGGCCAGTGCTCGCGTGTCTCCGCCAGCGGCCGCAGATCGCGTATGTCGTCCTGCAATTGCTGAAGCAACGTGTGCGCGTCGCCGCCGTCGAACAAGTCGATGCGCTGGCCGATGCGCGTGAAATGCGGCGCGTAGGTCTCGCGCGCTTCGTCGCTGTCGTATTCGTCGAGCAGGCCGATGAAGTCGCGCCCCTGCTTGCCCCACGCCGCCAGCAAGGGCTGTGCGTGCAGATGCAGTTGCGACTCGTCGAGCACCACGGGCGTGCCCGCACGACGGCGCTGGCGCGCGTGCCGCGCGCGCAGCAGATCCTGGTCGGCGACGATATCGGCCCAGTAATGCATACACGGGTTGTGCACGCACAGCAGCACCTGACTCCAGCGCGCGAGCGCCGCGAGCACTTCGAGCGACTGGCGCGGCAGGCTCGAAATGCCGAACACGACGAGGCGGCGCGGCAGCCCGCGCGGGCGCCCATCGCCCTCCTGCCACGCCTGCGCGCGCTGCATGAAAAGCTCGTGCACGGCGGCGCGGCCCGTGAGCGCCGCCGCGCTGCCTTGCGGCGCATTCGCGCTCACGTCGTCGAGCAGCGCGCGCCAGAGCGCAGCCTGCCAGCGCGCGTCGTCAGTCAGCGGAATGCGGTTGTTGCGCGCGTCGATCACCACATCGTCGTGCGCGGCCCATGCGGCGAGCCAGTCGGCGCGATAAACCTGGTACTGGTCGAACAGATCGGCCACGCGCTGCGCGAGCTGGAAGCACTTGCGCTGCTCTTCGTCGCTCGCCATGAAACGTTTGAGCGGTTCATAGCCGGGCGTATCGAGCAACGCGGGCAACATACGCATGAGGCGCCAGACGAGGCGCGACTTGTCGAACGGCGAAACCGGCGGTACCGCGTCCTCGCCCAGCACGGCGCGGTAGACCGCCCAGAGAAAGCGCGACGGCAGCGACATTTCGAGCGCGGCCGCAATGCCGCAGCCACCGTCCTCGGGATCGGCCGCAAAGGCGAGCTTGAGCCATTGCGCAATGCCGTTGCTCTGCACCAGCAGCATTTCCTTTTCGAGCGGTGCGATCGGGTGCTGGCTGATCCATTGCACGATCAGGTCGCGAAGCCGCTCCGGCTCGTTGCCGTGGACGAGCATCAGCCCCGCGGGCAATTCGCGCGCGCTCAAACGCGGCCTCCGCGAGCCGTGGAGGAAATTGCAGCAGGAGACGAGCAGGGTCCGGGGCGGAGTCGAAGCGTGAGAAGCGTGAAAAATGCGGCCATGTCGCCTGATGGTGTTTGTTGCCGATAAGAAACACTGTGCAGGCCGGCTCTGTGAGCCGGCCCGAGGCAACATGTTACGACATTGGCATTTCAGTCGAAGCGCGCAATGCCAGCGCCGCCGCCGCGAACTTGCCGAGGTCCGTGGCCGGATCCCGCAGCGCGCCCACGTCGAGCCGCTTGCCCGAACCCACGAGCTTCTTGCCGAACAGGAAATCCGGCATCGAGCTCACCGCGTCGACCGCCAGCAGCGCGCCGTTTTTCAGGTAGTAGACCGCGAAGCGGCGCGCAGCCGGGTCGCCGCGCACGACCGTCTCGTCATAGCCTTCGTTCAGGCCCACGGTCTGGAGCTTGAGGTCGTACTGATCGGACCAGAACCACGGCGCATCGCACGCGGGACGCGCCTTGCCGACGATGGCCGATGCGGCGAGCTTCGCCTGCTCGACCGCGTTGTGCACGCTCTCGAGACGCCCCGTGCGGCGGTAGTGTGCGAGCGGCCGGCTCGCGCAGTCGCCAACGGCGAACACGTCGGCGTCGGAGCTGCGCGCATCTTCATCGACCTGAATGCCGTTCACGCACGCAATGCCCGCCGCCTGCGCCAGCCCGACATTCGGCGTAATGCCGATGCCGATCAACGCGAGCGTGGCCGGCACGATTTCGCCACCTGCGAGCTTCACGCCCGTAAGCTTGCCCTGTTCGCCCACGAACGCCTCGATCTTCGCGTTCAGGCGCAGATCGACGCCTTGCGCACGATGCTCGTTCTCGTAGAAGGTGGAAACGGTCTCGCCGGTCACGCGCCCGAGTACGCGCGGCGCGGCCTCCAGCACGGTCACCTCGTGTCCGAGCTGGCGCGCCGCGGCGGCGGCCTCGAGACCAATATAGCCCGCGCCAATCACCACGAGCCGCTCGCCGGGCCTCACGCGCTCGCGCAGCACGTCGGCGTCGGCGAGCGAGCGCAGCGCCATGACACCCGCGAGCTCGTGCCCAGGCAGCGTCAACGCACGCGGCGTCGAGCCGGTTGCCAGAATGAGCTTGCTGTATTGCAGCGTCGTGCCGTCGCTGAGCGCGAGTGTGTGGTTCCCGCAGTCGAGCGACTGTGCGCTCGCGCCGAGCTTCAGCTCGATGCGCTGGTCGTCGTAAAACTGGCGCGGCTTGAGCCAAAGCCGCTCGAGCTCCGTTTCGCCCTTCAGGTAGGCCTTGCTCAGGGGTGGGCGATGATACGGCGGCACCGGCTCTTCGCCCACCAGCACGACGCGTCCCTCGAAACCATACTGCCGCAGCAGCGCTGCCGCGTTGCCGCCCGCATGCCCTGCCCCGACGATCACTACCGTGTTGCCTGCTTCCTGCATGTCCGCTCCCGTTCGTTGATTCGCCGCGCGCATGGGCCATGCTCATTGAGCACGGCGCCTTGCCAACCCGGGCTTGCGCCGCACACGGCCTGCGCGCCGGGACCGGAATCATCTCACGTCCGCGCGTCGAACGGCAAAGCCCCGTTCGCGCCTGCCCAACCACCAGCCGGCCCGCGCGGCTGCCACCCGTCAGTCGAACGCACGATCGTTAGGTGCCGCGTAGAGCGCGCGCAGCATGTCGCTCATCGGAAACCCGAAGTTCACGCCCTTGGGCGGCACCGGCTGGTTGAACCACTTGGTGTAGAGCGCATCGATCTCGCCGCTTTTCATGAGTGCGCTCATCGTGTCGTTCACGAGCCGCTGGAAAGCCGGATCGCCGTTGCGCAGCATGAATGCATAGGCTTCCCAGGATTGCGGCGTGCCGACGATCACCCAGTCAGATGGATGCGCGGTCAACGATCTCGTGCCCGCGAGCAGCACGTCGTCCATCATGTATGCGACCGCGCGGCCCGATTCGAGTATCGCGCGCCCTTCCCCGTAATCCTTCGCGCTGAGCACCCGCATGTTCATATGCTTCTCGAGATTCATGCGGCGCAGGATGCGCTCGGATGTCGTGCCCTGATTGGTGAGCACGGTCTTGCCGGCGAGGTCCGGGAAATCGCGAATGCCAGAATTCTTGTGCGTCAGGAGTCGCGTGCTGGCGACAAAGAACGTATCGGAAAACGTCACCTGACTGTGGCGCGCCCGGAGATTGGTGGTGACGCCGCATTCGAGATCGACGGTGCCGTTTTGCACGAGCGGAATGCGGTTCTGCGAAGTGACGGGAATGAAGCGCACCGCCAGATTCGGGCGATGTGTCCTCGCCTTCACGGCGTCGATGACACGGTTGCAGATGTCCTGCGAAAAACCAGTCACGTTGCCGTTCTCATCCACATACGAGAACGGCACGGAAGTCTCGCGATAGCCGATCGCCATCGCATTCGCCGCCTGGATTTTTTCGAGCGTGGGCTGCGCCACCTGGGCGCGAGCGGCTTGCGCCAGCAACAGCGGCAAAACGAGCGTTGCTGCACCGGCCAGACCGACGCACCACGCCGCCCCCCGCCATTGCGCCACACGCTTGAGCCGGTTCATGACTCGCTCCCCCATTGCCGATGTCCGTTCCAATGCGGTTTCGATGATAAACGAAGTGAAGCGCGGGGCACGGCGTGCGCGAGCCACATGTCCCGCCCCGGGTTCAGCCGTTGACGATCTCTTTCGGCTGCAGCAGCGAAAGCGCTGCGCCGAGGACCATCGCCGCCACCACGCAGTACATGCCCGCGTTGGTGCTATGCGTGACGTCCTTCATCCAGCCGATGATCGTCGGGCTCACGAAGCCCGCGAGATTGCCAATCGAATTGATCATGCCGATGGCCGCCGCAGCCGAGCCGCCCGCGAGTATCGCGCTCGGCCAGGTCCAGAACACCGGCATGGTCGCGAGCATGCCGGCAGCGCCAACCGACAGCGCGAGCATCGCAAGCGGCACGTTATGGCCGAATACGGTGCTGAAGTAAAGCCCGAGAGCGGACGCAAGCGAGGCGACCGCGAAATGCCAGCGGCGTTCGCCGTGACGGTCCGCGCTTTTGGCCACCCACAGCATGCTGACGACGGCGCACGCGTAGGGAATGGCGGTCAGCAAGCCCACGTCGAGCGCGTCCTTCACGCCGCTCGCTTTGATGAGCGTGGGCAAATAGAAGCTGATGCCGTAGAGGCCCATCATGCAGCAGAAATAAATCACCGACATGAGCCACACGCGGCCATTGCCGAACACCGAGGCAATCGACGCATGGCCCTTGCCCGCCTGGTCGCGCTCGATGTTTTCCTCCAGCACGGCGCGCTCTTCATTCGACAGCCACTTCGCCGCACGAATGCTGTTGGGCAAATAGAACAGCGTGATCACGCCCAGCACGAGCGAAGGCAGCGCTTCGATGAAAAACAGCCATTGCCAGTTCGCCCAGCCGCCCTTGCCGTCGAAGGCCGCGAGAATCCACCCGGAAAGCGGGCCGCCGAACACGCCGGCAACCGGAATGCCGATCATGAAGAGCGCGTTCATACGGCTGCGCCGCGCGGCGGGAAACCAGTAGGTGAGATAGAGCACGATGCCGGGGAAGAAGCCGGCTTCGGCCACGCCCAGCAGGAAGCGCACGATATAGAACTGGGTGGGCGTCTTCACGAGCAGCGAAGCCGCCGAGATGACCGCCCACGTGAGCATGATGCGCGCGATCCACCTGCGCGCTCCCACGCGGTGCATGAGGATATTGCTTGGGACTTCGAAGAAGAAATAGCCGATGAAAAAGATGCCCGCACCGAGACCGTAAACAGTCTCGCTGAATTGCAGGTCGCTCAGCATCTGCAGTTTGGCAAAGCCGACGTTGACGCGATCCAGATAAGCCGCAACGTAGCAAAGAAACAGAAAAGGCAACAGGCGCAGGGTGGCTTTTGCATAGGCCCGTGCTTCGATATTTTGTCGTTCGGCGCTCGCAAGGCCGCTGGTCGTCGCGCTGGTCGTTGTATTCATGGTCTCCACGTCATGGGTCTGGCGTGCTGGGGCGGTTCACACTCGTTCAAGCGGCACAGGCCAAAACGCTGCCCAAGGCGGGCCGACAAAAATCGGGCCTTATGCCGGTGGCCTTATGCCGGGCGTTTCCGGCTCGAACGTTATCGGTCACGCCTCCGCCATGCAACACCCGCAGGGCGCATAATCGTAGCGGCGCGCAATCGGCACTGTCAACTTTATGTAAGCATGACGAATCTGCGGTCGGGCCAGGCACCTGGCTAGAATCGTCAGTGAGTTTCGTATCGGACACATTGCATGGAGGAGCCATGACTCATGCCGCCTCGCCTCGTCGCCCGCGCGTCTATCTCGCCGGCTTCGACGTGTTTCGCACGGATGCGCTCGCGTATGGCGCCCATCTGGTCGCCACCTGCGGCGAATTCGGCTTCGAAGGCCTGTACCCGCTCGACGTTCACGTGCCCGAAAACCTCGACGGCCCGCGACAGGCCGCGTGGATTTATCGCGCCAATATCGACGCGATCCGCAGCGCGGACATCGTGATGGCGAATGTCAACGACTTTCGCGGCCCGGGCGAACCCGACTCTGGCACCGCATTCGAGATTGGCTTTGCCGCCGCTCTTGGCAAGGAAATCTGGGCCTACACAGCCGACACCGGCACGCTGATCGAGCGCGTGCCTTCGCAACCGGGCGCACAGGGCCGGCTATGCGAGCGCGGCTTTCTCGTCGAGGATTTCGGCCTGTCGAAGAACCTCATGATCGCGTGCGCGGCGCGCATCGTGCAGGGCGATGCGCGCGCATGCCTCTCGGCAATGGCGCGGGGGCGCGTGGACTAACCGCACGCCCCCGGCATCGCCGGTCAGTGGTGCATGGCGCTCATCGTGCTCATGCGCTGCAGCGCACGAATGCGCGCGATCGCCGGCTGGTCTGCCACCGCGCTCTGATAGAGCTTCGCAAGGTCGGCCTTGAGCGCCGTGCGTGAAGCGCCGTCGAGATACACCATGTGTCCCGAGGGATAAAACCGCGCGCTCAGGTTGTCGCGCACCTTCTGGTCCACTAGCGGCATCTTCTGCAGATCGATCACGGTCTGGTAGAACGGCGTGACAAAATCGTAATAACCATTCGCGGACAGCACGCGCAAATCCGGATTCAGCGCCATTACCGCAGCCAGATCGCCCGCCGTGTAGAGCACGATGTTGCCCTGTGCATCGACGCCCTTTTGCGCGCCCGTCGGGTCGATATGGCCGAAGTTCCAGTTCTTGAACGCCTGGTCGTTGAGGTCCGTGAACGACGAGTTGGTGCGGAACTTGAGTGTCTCGTTCAGATAGCTGTTCCACATGGCCGTGTACACGCCGCTCACCGCCGTCATGGTGGGGTCGTTGCCGCCCGCATTCGGGTCGATGTTGCCCGCAATGCCCGTGTCGATCGCGGTCACGCGGCCGTCGTACGCGCCGAGCGCCACGCCCTTGTCCTTGAGCAGCGTGGTGAGAAACAGCGAGTTGCCACGGCTGTCATAGGCGGCGATATCGAGATTCCATGCTTCGAGCGTCTGCGTATCGATGCCCGTAAATTGCGAAAGTTTCTTGAGCGCGGCAGGAATCGCCCGATTTTTCGGATCGGGGAAATGTTCCAGCGCCACGCGATAGTCCGTGCGTGCGAACTGCGCGACCTGGGCCACGAACGTCTGCAAGTCCCTGGGTGCGGGCTTCACGTCCAGCCGCTTGTGGTACCACGCGTCGGCCGCCGCCGTGGGCAGCGCGCCTACCGGATTGCCGCTTTGCGTGTAGTCCAGAATCGAGGACTGCAAGGTGATGCCGTTCAGATCCACGCCGTCCTCGTGAAGCCGATACGCGAGCACGCAACTGCGCGCCGTGCCATACGATTCTCCGAAAAGAAACTTCGGGGAATTCCAGCGGTCGTTCGCGCTCAGGTAGCGCTTGATGAACTGCTTGAGCGAGTCGGCGTCCTGGTCCACGCCCCAGAAGTCTCGGTTGTGATGCGGCGCGATGGCCGCCGAGTAGCCCGTCCCCACCGGATTGATGAACACCAGATCGCTCTTGTCGAGCAGGCTGTCGGGGTTGTCTTCGAGCGTGTACGGCGCGGGCGGCGTGAAGCCTGGCATGGAAGTCTTGATGCGCTTGGGCGCGAACGAGCCGAGCAGCACGAATACCGAGGAAGAACCCGGGCCGCCGTTATAAAAGAACGTTACGGCGCGGTCCTGCGCCTGCACGCCGTCCTTCGTGAACGCCACGTAGAAAATCTTCGCGTTGGGCTGCGAGCTGCTCGGGTCGACCGTGACGAGATGGCCCGCGGTTGCGGTATAGGCAATCGCCTCGCCGCCGATCTGAATTGCATGATGCGTGACCGCGGCGCTCTCGGTCATGTCGGTCACGAAGTCGTCTGGACCGTTGCCGTAGGCAGTGGGATCGAAACACGGCTGGTCGTTCGGGCTGCGGTGCTTGCCGTTGCCACCGTTGTTTTTTTTACCGCTTGCCGTCTTGCTTTTACCGCCGTTGGACTGAGCTTCGTCGTTCATATCGTCTCCTTGCCCGTGGTACGCCGATGCTACGCCGAGCCGAGCGCGGCCGCCACCCGGGTGCCCACGGGCGTGCCCAGCCCCGTGCATGCGTCCCAGCCAGGCCGCGCCGAGTAGTCGCCGTTGCTGCCGCTCGTGATGTCGTTGAACGCGCCAGGTTGCGCGTAGAGCTTCGCGTTGATGAAGCCAGCCGCCTTGGCGCCGCCTGCGCTGTTACCCGCGCTGTTACCCGCATTGATGCGCGCGATGAGCGCGGCCCAGAGCGGCGCGACGGCGCTCGTGCCGCCCACCACGGTATTCGTGCCGCCGATGCGCACCTCGTAGCCGGTGGAAGGATCGGCGTCGGCGGCCACGTCGGGCACGCCGCGCTGCGCGAGCGCGCGAGCCGCGCCGCCACCGCGCGATACTGTCAAGCCCTTCTGCCACGCCGGCAGCGCGAAGGCCGCGCTCACGCCGCCGCCGGTCGCGCCGTTCGTACCGGTGCCCCACACCGTCTCGCGCGTGATCTGGCCATTCGCGGCAGTGAGTTGCGTGCCGCCGCAGCCGAGCGCATACGGACTGGACGCGGGAAAGTCGACATGGTCGGCGCCATCTGCCACGCCGTCCGATGAGCCGCTGTCGCCCGACGCGCAGCATACCGTCACGCCCAGCGCCACGGCCGTTTGCAGCGCATCGTTGAGCGCGCCCAGGGTCTGCTGCGACCATACCGATTCGGGCGCGCCCCAGCTGATCGAAATGACCGATGCCTTGCGCTGGCTGTCGTGCAGGGCCGCGCTTACGGCATCGACGAAACCGGCTTCACTGTTCGGCGCGAAGTAGACGGCAATCAGCGCCCCTGGCGCGAGCGCGCCGGCGATCTCCACGTCGAGCGTGACCTCGGCATCGGGTCCATTGGGGTCGCCGCTCGGCGCATTGGTGGCCTGATCCACCGACACGGCCTCCACGCGCGGCGGCGTCACACCCAGCGCGCCGAAATAGGCGTCGAGATCGGATTGCGCATAGCCGCCGCCCATCTCGATCAGCGCGATGCATTGGCCCTTGCCGTTGCCGGGCGGAAAATCGTAGAGCTCAGCGAGTTGCAGCGGCGTGAACGAACGACTCACCGCGCGCGCGGCGCGGATCGGCGCATGCACGGCGCCATCGTCCGGTTGCAAGGCCTTCTCGGGGTTCGTCGCGGGCGGTTGGGAATCGATGCGAAAATGCGGCTGCACCTTGGCACGGCTGTCGAGACCGACCACGGCCGTGACCACCCCATGCAGGTCTTCGGGAAGATGCACGGGGCCGGTGGGCTGGCGAAAGTGCTGCTTGAGCGTGCCGACCTGATGCTCGAAGCGCTGCAAGTCCACGCCGAACGCCGCGTTGTACTGCTGCACAGTCCCGGAGAGCACGACGCGACGCGTATCGCGATCGGCCTTCACGACCGCGAGGCCATGCGTCTTTGCGAATGCCTCCACGCGCGCGACGTCGGCGGCATCGGCGCTGAAGCGCTGCTCGTATTGCTCGCGGGAAATCGGCTGCGCGCCGGGCGCACCCGTCGCGATCCGTTCGACCAGCTCGCGAAATGCACGCTCGGACTGGCGACGCACGATCACAACGACGTTGAAATGCTCCGTGGGATCACACGCACCCATGCATTGCGCGCCGGCGGGCACCGGATGTTCACTGCCTGCGCCGGAATCTGATACGGGATGCCTGGTCATGGACGGATCTCCTCGATGAACACGTAACCGTTCGCGTTCGGACACGCAATCGATTATGCGAGTTCCACGCGCGGCGTGCATCGCCGACCTCCATCCCATGGTTACCGATGCATCGAGCATCCTTTGCAGCGCGTCGAGCGCACATGCGGCACGCATGGGAAAGCACGCCGTCAAGCATGCCGCGTGCCCATGCCCGTCACTCGCGATTGGCTAGCCTTGACCAGACCATGCTCTTCAAATCGAATTTTATTAGCCTTCCTTACCGTCCAGGCGAGGACTCCAAAGCCAGCCAGCGTAGCGCCCGCAATACACGGCAAATGCGGCGATCCAGCAAGCACCCGAAACTTCGATCGCCAGCAGCATCTGCTGCGGCCACAGCGCCGGAACCAGCACGCGCAGGATCGCAGCAAGCACGAGCAAGCCGTAACACACGTGCTCGGCGTGTCCCGCTTTCAGCGGCCGGCCCGTATGGCCGCGCGCGGTGCGCGTGATCATCGCCACGATGGCGCAACCGACCGCGCCCACCGTGAACGCATGAATCGCTAGCGAATGACCGACCAGGTCCAGCGCCGCGAGCGCGAGCATCGCAAAGCCAAGCGGTATCCACGCGTAGGCGATATGCAGGATGGCAAGAATGGGACGATTGCCGACGCGCCACGAACGCCAGCCCAAAATGCGCGCGCCTTGCGCACACGCGGCGAGCGCGGCGGCGATAGCAATGGCAGGACCCGGCGCGCCGAACCCATCGAGCACGAACGCGAGCGCGGTCAACGGCAGCACGGCCGCCTCAACAAAACGCCAGCGGCGGAACGCATAACCGGGAACGGCGTTTACGGTAAAGGACGGAATGATGCGCCCGCCGATGATCGTGACGAACATCACGAGCAAGCCGACCGCGATATACGCGCCATGCAGGGCCCAGTCGGGGCGCTCCAGAATTGCGGCCAGATGAAAGACCAGGTTGGTCAGCGCAAGCAGCCCCAACGCAACGGGCAGAAAGTTGTTGTGGCGGTTTTTCGCATGCACGAGCACGCGCAGCAACACGAGTGCGCAAATCGGCAAGAACGCCACGTCGACGGCCATGGCGACCGCCAGCGGCGCATACCCCACGGCCAGGCGCCCGGCGAGCCAC
This sequence comes from Paraburkholderia sp. A1BS-2L, assembly GCF_051125205.1. Taxonomy (NCBI): domain Bacteria; kingdom Pseudomonadati; phylum Pseudomonadota; class Betaproteobacteria; order Burkholderiales; family Burkholderiaceae; genus Paraburkholderia; species Paraburkholderia sp. A1BS-2L. The sequence continues at coordinate 2,068,441 of NZ_CP120429.1, read as the reverse complement.
AACAGCCACAACGCCGCGAGCGACTTGCCCTGCGCGGGCGTAATGGCGGTCCATGCGCGCACCGCGGTCAGCAGAAAACCCGCGACGATCGCGGCGGCGAAGCCGAAGATCATTTCATGGACATGCCAAAGCATGCCCGGTAAATACGGATGCAAACCCGGCAGCGGATGCCCGCCGAGTTCGGCCAGCCAGACCAGCATGGCCGCCGTGCCGAACAGCGCGCCGCCCAGATAGAACGGACGAAAACCGAGCGCCCACAACGCAAAGCCACGCGGCGCACGCGCGGGCGGCCCACCAATCCGGTACAGATCCATGTTCGCTCTCCGGCATCAAAGATGCATTTTATTTACATCTTATATGCGCCGGAGCGTTCGTGCTGATGCGACATTTCCTCGCAGCGGACCGGAAATCGTGATAACTCGTACAAATATGCGCAAAAAAGCACGCTGCACTCCAACGTGCGCAGCGTGCATTTTAAGGATAGCTAACGTTCAGCTACAGGTGACTCAGGCCGCTGCAGCCAATGCCTGCGGCAGATGGTTCTGCAAATACGCTTCGAACTCGTCCTTCACCTCGGGGTGGCGCAGCGCGAATTCAACCGTGGCCTTCAGGTAGCCGATCTTGCTGCCGCAGTCGAAACGCGTGCCCATGTAGCGATACGCGAGAACCTGCTCTTCCGTGAGGAGCGATTGCAGCGCATCGGTGAGCTGGAGCTCACCGCCCGCGCCCGGCTTGAGCGAACGCAGGTGATTGAAGATCGTCGGCATCAGCACATAGCGGCCGACCACGCCCAGATTCGACGGCGCGACTTCCGGCGCGGGCTTTTCCACGATGCCCGAAAGCTTGAACACGTCTTCTTCCCACTCGCGGCCATCGACGATGCCGTACGAAGCGCTGTTTTCACGCGCGATCGCTTCCACGCCCACGATCGAGCTGTGATAGTGATTGAAGGTGTCGACGAGCTGCTTCATGACCGGCTTGGGGCTGTAAAGCAGGTCGTCGGCGAGAATCACGGCGAACGGCGCGCCGCCCACGAGCTTTTCGGCGCACATGACGGCGTGGCCGAGGCCCAGTGCTTCAGCCTGGCGCACGTAAAAGCAGTCCACGTTGGCCGGCTTGATGCTGCGCACCAGATCTAGCAGCTTCTGCTTGTTGCGCGCTTCGAGTTCGGCTTCGATCTCGTACGACTTGTCGAAATGATCCTCGATCGCGCGCTTGCTGCGGCCGGTCACGAAAATCATTTCGGTGATTCCCGCGGCAATCGCCTCTTCCACCGCGTATTGAATGAGCGGCTTGTCGACGATCGGCAGCATCTCCTTGGGGCTGGCCTTGGTGGCAGGCAAGAAGCGCGTACCGAGGCCCGCAACAGGAAATACCGCTTTGGTAACTTTGAGCATGATGTTCATTCCCACTTCGATCGTTTGAGTAACGGTCTCGCAGCAAGGCAAGCCGGCGTCCCCGAGGGTCTATGGGGCAGTTTTTATTTTCAAAAGGGTCGGGTCCGTCCAGCATGAAAAAAATCGGACGAAATTCCGCTTGCGAAAGTCAAACAGACTTGCGGAAATTATTGCCTGATTGATTACCATGCAGTCCGGATAATCGGCATGAATTTCCTGACCTGGTTGCCATTATTTCCATCTGCCAGGCAAGCAGATTCAAGCGATTTGCAATCATGGCGCTATATGAGCGACGCAATTCAGATATTGCATGGCCGCGCAGTCTACTCGACTTCGTCCGCGGGCGGCAAGCCGCCCGTTTGCGTGCGCGAACGTCTGATAGGCTCGTTGCGCAGCGCCTCGCGATACGCCGACACCGCGACGAGAATCAACAGCACGGCAATGCCGGCCAGCAAATGCAGGTTCATCGAAATCTCCATCGACCTAAGGCGATCCCCATCAAACTAGCATTTCAAATCACACAAATAAATCGCTTTCGCGTTACAAGATTTTATTTTTCGATTTCGGCGGGATTGCAGATTTTTTACGCCATTTCAGATAATTGCCCCGAATACTTTTTGAAAAAATTTCGCATAATTTCCCCCTTCGAAGCCCCTATGATCGCCAGGTAGCCTCCCACTATCACGCACGCCACGCCCCAATGAGCGATCCCGCACTCGAAACCGTCGTACCCCGAGCAACCGCCATGCCCGCCGCCGCGCGGCCAGCAGTGGCCAGCGCCGCCGCGAGCGACCACTTGATCGACGCGCTGCGCGGCTTTGCTGCCCTGCTGGTGGCGTATTTCCATTGCCGCCAGGTCACCTGGATTGGCATGGGCGCGTTCCACCAGACCCACGCGAGCCTGGCGAACCCCGGCACGATCGCCGCGTGGCTCACGCTTCCGGTCGCGTGGGGTTCGGCCGGCGTGCCGATTTTCTTCGTCATCAGCGGCTATTGCATTCACCGCAGCGGCGCGGCGCGCCTGCTGAAGAACCCCGACTTCCGGCTCGACGCCGGGCAATTCTGGCTGCGCCGTTTCGTGCGGATCTATCCCGTGTTGCTCGCCGCGCTCGTGCTCACCTTCGTGGCCGATTCGTTCAGTCTCACGATGACGCCCGTGAGCCACAAGATTCTCGACATCGGGCCGCGCGCGTTCCTCGTCAACCTGTTCTCGCTGCAAGGCGTAGCGGGCCCGACCTACGGCTCGAACGGCGCGCTCTGGACGCTTTCGCTCGAAGTGCAGTTCTACCTGCTCTATCCGCTGCTTTTCGCCGTGCGCCGGCGCGTCGGGCTCAATGCGGTGCTCATCGGCATTGCGGCGATCAACGTGGTTTCGGCACTCACGCTCGCGCCGCGTGAGATCGTTTTCTTCACGTCGTACTGGTTCTCGTGGATGCTCGGCGCGTGGATTGCCGAAGCGCGTTTGCGCGGTTCGGAGGGCTTTCGCTTTGCCTATGCGGCCTCGGCGCTGTTCGCGGTGGCGGGCTGCGTGGCGTTCCACTTCGGGCAATACGGCGCATTCCAGCTTTGGGCCTGCTCTTTCGCGTGCTACCTCGTGAAAGCGCTTGCGCGGCCGGGCGCGCCGGGCGGCGTGATCATGCAAGTGTTTTCGAAGCTCGGCGCATTCAGCTATTCGCTCTACCTGATTCACCTGCCGCTTTTCGTGCTGCTCGGCTCGCTGCTGTTCCGTTCGGCCCTGCAAACCTCAATCTGGGCTTCGTTCGGCTTCACGCTCGCCGTGCTGCCGGTTGCGTGGGTGTTTTATCGGCTCTTTGAGCTGCCGGCGCTGAATGTTGCTGCGCGCCTGCGCAAACGGGCTGCATGAGGAACGCAGAAAGCACGCTTTAGATCGCGCATAGCCATCTCGTGAATATTGGGCCGCTATACAAGCGGCCCGTTTTCTTTCACCCACGCCCGGAGCCACACTCAAAAAAATAGCGGGGCCACTTCCATGGCCCCGCTCTTGTCGTCGTTCTTCAACGGCGCTGCAGCGCTTTCGCGAAACCTATCGCGCGCGCGTCACAACCCCATCCAGCACGCGGCCGACCGCCTCCACATACTGCTCCTTACCGAAGCGCTCCCGCGCCACGGCAAGGCCATTTTGCGCAAGCCGCTCGCGCAGCGTCTCGTCATCGCGCAGCGCGGAAAGCGTGCGCGCAAGCTCTTGCGCGTCGCCCGGCGTGCAGAGCAAGCCGCTCTTGCCATGCTCGACGATCTCTTTCACGCCGCCATCGCGCGAGGCCACCACGGGCCGCTGCGCGAGCATGCCTTCCACCACGACGCGGCCAAACGGCTCCGGTGTGATCGAGGTATGCGCGATCACGTCCATCGCGCGCATGCAGGCCGCAATGTCGTGCCGGAAGCCCAGGAAGTGAACCCGGCCGGTGAGCCCGCGCGCGGCCACGAATTCGCGCAGTTCCTGCGCATAGGCGTCTTCGCCGAACAGCGGCGCGCCGACCAACACAGCATGTGCGCGCGGCTCGAGCAGCAGCGCTTCGAGCAGCACGTGCTGCCCCTTCCAGCGGGCAAGCCGGCTGAACGCCCCTACCAGAAACGCGTCTTCCGGCAAACCGATCTGCGCGCGCAACTGCGCCTGCGGCACCCGCGCGAGCGCGCGGAACGGCGACTCGTCCACGCCGTTGTGCACGACGTCGATGCGCCGCGAGTCGAAATGCGTGAGCTCCGAAAACACCTGAGCCGAAGCGTGGGAGTTCGCGATCACATGCGCGAGGCCCAGCTTCGCGCAGCCCTTGATGACCGCGCGCTGCACGCGCCCGAAGTGCTCGTCGCTCACGATATCGCGCAGATGCCAGACCACAGGCTTGCGCGCGAGCTTGCCCGCCAGCACGCCGATCACCATCGCGCGCTGTGTGTTGGCGTAGAGCACGTCGACGCCGCGTGCACGCCTGCGCGTCTCGCGCACGAGCGCGGCAATGCCCGCGAGCACGCCGAATTTCGGCACCGCGCCGCCGTCCCGGCGCACGTTGCGCAGCGCGCCGGAGTCGAGCACATCCACGCGCGCGCCAGCGGCGTCGAGCGCCTCGCGAAACGGCCCATCGTTGAACAGCAGCACTTCGATGCGCGCACGCAGCCCCTTCACCACTTCCAGCAGCGAAAGCTCCGCGCCGCCCAGCACGCCGCTCTGGTCGATCGCCAGGACGCGGGGCGCATTCTGAGCCGCGGGGTGTCCGCCTTCGTCATCGTCACCGCCCGAGCTGGACGTATCGGATGGATGTTGCGCATCGGAAACTTTCGGCGCGCCAGCGCGCGGCAGCCCAGCCTCGGCGATAGCCGGCACGGCCCGCGCCACGCGCGCGAAGAATTGCTCGCGGAAATGCGTCGCTGAAAAACGCTCGGCATTCCCGCGGCAATCCTCGGCGCGAAACTGCTTCGGATCGCGCTCGAACGACTCGACGGCCGCAATGATCGACTCGGCGCGCTGCTCCTCGAAGAACAGCCCCGTGGGGCGCGAACCCGAATCGCGCACGGTCTCGAGCGCGCCGCCCTTGCCGTAGGCGATCACGGGGGTGCCGCAGGCCTGCGCTTCCACGACCGAGATGCCGAAATCCTCCTCGGCCGCGAACACGAATGCCTTCGCGCGGCGCATGCGATCGTGCAGCACCGAGAACGGCTGATAGCCCATCACCTCGACGTTCGGGCCGGCTTTCGCACGCACCTTCTGCATGTCGGGACCATCGCCGATCACCACGAGGCGCTTGCCCGGCATACGCGAGAACGCCTCCACGATGAGGTCGATTTTCTTGTATGGCACGAGCCGCGACGCGGTCAGATAAAAATCTTCCTTGTGCGTCTCGAGTTCGAACGAATCGACGTCGACGGGCGGATACACCACCTCGGCCTCGCGCTGATACACCTTGTGAATGCGCCGCGCGATGAACGACGAGTTCGCCACGAACTGATCGACCGAATTGGCTGTGCGCACGTCCCAGTTGCGGATGTAGTGAAGAATCAGGCGCGCGAGCATCGACTTCGGCCCGCGCGTGAGATGCGATTCCTGCAAATACTGGTGCTGGAGATCCCACGCGTAGCGGATCGGCGAATGCACGTAGCTGATGTGAAACTGGTCGGGGCCGGTCAGCACGCCCTTGGCCACCGCATGCGAGCTCGAAATCACCACGTCGTAGTCCGACACGTCGAGCTGCTCGATGGCGAGCGGCATGAACGGCAGATATGCGCGGTACTTCGTGCGCGCCTTCGGCAGGCGCTGGATGAACGACGTGGTGGCGCGCTTGCCGCGCAGGAACTTGCGGTCCTTCTCCTCGACGAAATCGACGACCGAGAACAGGTCCGCGTCGGGGAAACAGTCGATGATCTGCTCGAGCACGCGCTCGGCGCCCGCGTAGGTGACCAGCCAGTCGTGCACGATGGCCACGCGCGGCTTGCGGGTCGCGGCCCGCACGGGACTTGCCTCGTGCCGCGGACGCCGCGCGCTCGCAGTAGATTCGCCACGGACATCAGCGTGGATATCGGTGTGGGCATTGCGCCGTTGAGCGGGCGCGGGGGCGCTTTCGGACGGCGCCACTTCGTCGATCAATTCGTGACTCATGCGCTTTTCCGTAGGTTCAGACGAAACAGGAGGGAACGGGCGTAGCCGCGCAGCAGCGGCGTGGTGGCCACCGACCACACGCAGTTGGCCAGCGCCAGCACGACGCCCGCGCCGATCGCATAGATCGCGTCGGGCAGCCACCATGCAATCGCGAGTGCGGCGGCCAGGAAGCTCAGGTGTGCGAACATGTCGACCACGATGGTGCGGCTGTGAATGCGCGAGAGCCACAGCAGCACGACGTAGTCGAACAAGGCGCGGAACAGCACCGCCGCCGCCGCGCCGGGCAGGCCGAAGCGCGAGATGCCCAGCCACAGCAGGCCGGCGTAAAGCGGCAGTTCGATGAGGCCCACGCGCGCGGCGGCGGCAGGATTGTTCTGCGACTGGATCAGGATGCGCGTGACGCCCGCCTGCCCGATCAGCCAGACGGCGACGATCAGGAAACGGCCGACCGGCGCGCCGTGCCCCGCGATCACGGGGCCGACCCACACGCGCAGGAAGGGCTCGAGCACCACGATTGCGCCGATCGCCACAGGCGTGAAGACCGCATTGAGAAACTGCAGCGACTGCGCCGCGATTTCATCGGCATGCTCGCGGTGCAGCGCCGAAAGACGCGGGAACAGCGTGCGCACGAGCGCGTTGGGCACCATGTTCAGGCGCGTCACGAGGTTCTGCGGCACCGTGTAATAGGTGACGAAGCGCGCGCCCATGCCCGCGCCCAGCATCATGCGGTCGAGCGAATCGGCAACCATCGTCGTGACGCTGGAGACCAGCATCCAGCCGCCGAAATTGAACAGTGCCTTCGAGGTGTCGAAGCGCGGCCCGCGCACATGCCTGATGCCGAGCACGCGCAGCGCCGAGCGGCCGAGCAGCAGGCCCGCGAACAGGCGCGCGAGCACGGCGGCGGCCAGCACGGTCTGCAGGTTCGGCCCGAGCGCCCACGCGGCCGCGAGCGGCAGCAGCTGGAACAGGAAGGTGCCCAGCGTCTGGTTGGTGTTGTAGATGCCGAAGCGCTCTGCACCGTTGATGGCGCCCGCGAACACCCATGAGACATTCGCAATGGGAATCGCCACTGCGAGCCACGGCAGCGCGAGATAGACCTCGTGGCGCAGTTCCGGCGTCACGTGCGTGAAGTAAGCGGTATAGAGCGCACCACCCGAGTAGATCAGCAGGCCGCCCACTGCGCCGGTAATGAAGTTGAGCCAGAACGCACTCCAGAACACGCGCTCGCAGGCGTCGGTGTCTTTCGATGCATAGGCCTTCGAAATATGGTTCTGCGCGGCCATGCTCATGCCCAGATCGAGCACGCTGAAATAGCCGATCAGCGTCCACACGAGCGCAATCACGCCGTAGCGATCGACGCCCAGCAGCTTGATGTATGTCGGCACCGTGACCAGCGACACGAAGGTCGGCAGCACGAGGCCAAACAGATTGATCGCGACGTTGCGCAGTATTCCTTTGTCCATATGTGTTCCGTAGCGTGCGGCGCGGCGTGCAATGGCCTGCCCGCGTGCGGCCTGTCGAGGCCTCTCCAGACCAATCAGGCCGGCTTCCAGCGGTACATCATCACTTTGCCGCGCGCATCTTCTTCAACGAAGATCAGGTATTCGCCATTGGGCTGACGGCTCGCGGTAATGCCGAAAGGCACGTCCACCCAGCCCGAGGTATTGCCGACTTCCGCGCCTGGACCGAACGTGCCGATCTCTTTCGCGCTGTCCTTGTCGAAAACGTGGACCTTGCCCGCGGGCTCGACCATGAATACGTACTGTCCTTCCACGGTGACGCCTGCCGGCGTGACCGGCGGCCTGGCCTTGGGATCCCAGGGCAGATGCAGCAGCCAGGCCTGCTGCGGGTTGCCGCTCGACCACTTGTCGTAGCGCACCAGCACGCGGCCCGCCTCCTTCACGAAGCCCGGGTCGTGCGGCGCGTCGGCGGTGTAGCCCGCCACATAAAGCGAATCGGTTTTCGGCTCGTAAATCGCGCGATGCACCTCGGTAAACGGCGCGGGCATCGGGTACTGATCGCTCTTGTCATACGAGTAGATCGGGTTGCCCTTCGCGTCGATGCCGCCGAAGCGAAAGCGCGTGATGCCCTTGTTGTCGCGCGCGCGCCAGATGTCGCCGCGCGTGTCGATCCACCAGCCCCAACCACCGGCGAGGTGGCCCGGGCCCGGATACCGCGTGAACTCGCCGGAGTCGAACGCCCCGTTGGCGTTGGCGTCGCGCCAGATCCAGTCGCCGCCTGGCGGGGCGTTCGGAACCTTCTGCACGGGCCGCGCGCGCCCTGCGATGAATCCCGAGGGAATCGCGGTCTCACCGTCGCGCTGCGGATCGAAGCGGTAGATCTTCAGGTGATCCGCATACATGTCGGTGAGATAGAGGAACGTGCGGCCGTTCAGCTGGCGCGCGGTCGGCAGGCCCGGCCACATGTCGCCGTTGAACACCGGGTCCTGCGGGTACTTGAAGCGATTGGAGAGGAACCCTACGTATTTCCAGTCCTGCCCCGGCGGCTTGGAAAGATCGAGCTCGAAGCGCTTGTTGCCGGTATAGACGCTATTGGGCCGCGACGGGTCCACCCACGCGCCGTCCACGAACAGCAAACCCTCCACGTTCCAGAGGCGCTTGCCGGCGGGCGTATAGCTTTCGAGCGTCGCGCCCAGTCCCGCGCCGATGGAGCCGTGGCGCGGGCCGATGCCGTTGGTCGACACGTAGATGTTGCCCTTCGCGTCGGTGCCCACGCCGGTCAGGCCATTGAAGCGGCTCGGCCCCGGCCGGCCCACATCGTTCGACGAGCCCGAGAAAATGCCGCCGCGCTCGCCGAGCGTACCGCTCGGCTTGTAGCCGCCACCCTCGCGCGAGTATATGAGGATCTGCTGGCGCGGGCCGTTGTCCGCCACCAGAATGCGCTGCGCAGGATCCACGGCCACATCCACGGGCACCGAATCGGCAGGCAGCTCGATCGTGTTCGGGAGCGGCTTGCCGTCGCCCGAATAGTGCGCGATGCGCGGCTTCGAACCGGTCACGCTGTCCGTGATCACCCACAGCGAGCCGTCGCCCGCGATCGCGATCTTGCCGGGCTCGTGCACCTCGAATTCCGACTTGCGCTGCATGGCGTTCGCGTCGTACATCTCAACGCGATTGGCCGTGGTGTGGCTCACGTAAAGCAGCGAGTCGGTGGCCGCGAGGCCGCCCACCTCGGCAGGCGCGCCGAGGTCGGGATGCGAGACGGCCGGCAGATCGGCAATCTTGAGGAAGGCGCCCGCGAGCTGCGCGTGCGGATTGACCGGATCGGGCGAGGGCTGGAAGGCCGCCGCGCGCTTCGGCTCGTCGATCGGACGGCGCGTGACGCCGTACCATTGGCGCCCCTTTTCCGGCCAGATACCGGGCCCGATCAGATGCCCGCGTTCGTTGCCCACGGCCACGGCTGCGTACAAAAAGCGGCTGTTCACTGCCACCGCGTTGCCGCCGTATCCGCCCCAGCCATGGGTGCCGCCAGCAAAGCCCAGCATCTTGCCGTCCTGATACGCGCTGATTTCAGCGCCACTCTCATCCCAGGGCGCGTCGGTGTAGACCTTGCCCTCGGGCGTCACGGCGATGGCGGTGATATTGATTTGCGTCCACGTACCCTGGCCGTTGCCAAACGTGTTGCCGATCCACGATGTCGTTACATTGAGTTGCGGCGCGGCGAGGGTCTGTACCGAAGAGGTGCAAACGAACGCACTGAGTGCTGCGAGCGCCAGCGTCCTGCGCATACGGCGGTCGGGAATCGGAAACGGCAAGGCAATTCCTCCGGTCGGGTGAATCCGACTGGATCATGCCGTACATTCATGAAGAAAAATCGCTCCACAAAAAGCGAAAATAATTCAAAAAAATTCAGTATTCGCCGGGCCTGCCTGTTCGGATGCGAAATAAATCGCCGCGCCGCGCGCCAAGGCCCGTGCGGCGGGCCTGGCGCGATCTCGTCCCGTTTTCCGAAAGGAAACCGCAATGCCGCCGCAACGAAATTGTCGCCACATCGTCGCTGCATTGTCGCAATAGCCCAGAACATATTCAACCAATCCAATTGCTTTCATTTTAAAAATCACCAGCCAATATATTTCGGCTTTTTGACCATTTAATTCTTTTTAAAATGAATCGGCCTGTGCATGCATGAAACAACCGGATAGCCGATGACCGTAAACAGCCTCGCCAGCCCGCCGCAACACTCCCACCGTATCGTCCAGCTCGATGGCCTGCGCGCCTTCGCCGTGCTCGCCGTGTTCGCGCAGCATGCATTGCGCGCGCCGCTCTGGATGGGTGTCGACCTGTTCTTCGTGCTGAGCGGCTTTCTCATCACCGGCATCCTGCTGGAGCGCAAGGCGCGCGGCCAGTCGTACTTCAGCTACTTCTACGCACGCCGCGTGCGCCGCATCCTGCCGCCGTACATCCTGCTGATGATTGTCTCGTCGCTGCTATTCGGTTTCGGCTGGGCGCACTATTGGCCGTGGTACGCGTTCTTCGCAACCAATATCGGTGACGCGCTGGGCCAAAGCGGCCACGACAGCCTCAACATTCTCTGGTCGCTCGCGGTCGAAGAGCAGTTCTACATCTTCTGGCCCTTCGTAGTGCTGCTGCTGCCGCAGCGCATGCTCGCCGTGGTGGCCGCCGCGCTCGTGCTGGCCGTGCCGGTGCTGCGCGCCATCGCGACGCCATGGTTCGACTCGTTCTGGCCCATTTATTACCTCACGCCGTTCCGCATGGACCTGCTCGCAATGGGCGCGCTGCTCGCCGTGCTCGTGCGGCGCGAGCGCAATGCGCTCGATCCCTTCAAAGTGCCGGCGGCCATTCTGTTCTTTGCCGCGCTCGCCGTGCTCGCGTGGCTGCATCTGCATTACCCGCGTTTTCGCGCCGCCAACACGCCGCTCTCGAACGCCCTGCTCTACAGCGTGTCGCTCGTGCTGTGCACGTCCACAGTCGTGTTCGCGCTGCAGTCCAAGGGCTTCGTCAAGCGCCTGCTCTGCAATCCGGTGCTGGTCTACATCGGGACCATCAGCTATACGATCTACCTGATTCACCTCACGATTCTCTATGCGGTGTGGCCGCTCCATTACAGCCGCCCCGTGAGCGCCGCCATCGCACTCGCCCTCACGCTCGCCTACGCGAGCGCCAGCTGGTTTCTCTTCGAAAAGCGTCTCACGCGCGGCCCGCGCCGCCGGCAATCGCACCAGGCCACCGTGGCCAGCGTGAGCGCTCCGACCTCGCAGTCCTGATTCCCGATCCGATAAACGATAAACGTGCTCCGAATCCACGTTCGCTATTTCAAAGGTACCGACACATGAACGAACGACGCAAAGCGATCATCACCGGCGTATCCGGCCAGGACGGCGCCTATCTGACCAAACTGCTGCTCGACAAGGGCTATCAGGTGGTCGGCACCTACCGGCGCACCAGTTCGGTCAACTTCTGGCGCATGAACGAACTCGGCGTCACGGATCATCCTTCGCTCGAACTCGTCGAGCACGATCTCACCGACGCGGGCTCGACGCTGCGCCTGCTCGAACGTGCCCAGGCGGGCGAAGTCTACAACCTCGCCGCGCAAAGCTTCGTGGGCGTGTCGTTCGACCAGCCGGTGACCACGGCCGAAGTGACCGGCGTCGGCGCATTGAACCTGCTCGAAGGCATTCGCGTGATCAACCCGAAAATGCGCTTCTACCAAGCTTCGACCTCCGAAATGTTCGGCAAGGTGCAGGCCGTGCCGCAGCGCGAAGACACCCCGTTCTACCCGCGCAGCCCGTATGGCATCGCCAAGCTGTTCGCGCACTGGTCCACGGTCAACTACCGCGAGTCCTATGACATCTTCGCGACCAGCGGCATTCTCTTCAATCACGAGTCGCCGCTGCGCGGCCGCGAGTTCGTGACGCGCAAGATCACCGACGCCGTCGCGAAGATCAAGCTCGGCAAACAAAACGTGCTCGAACTGGGCAACATGGACGCCAAGCGCGACTGGGGCTACGCCTCCGAATACGTGGAAGGCATGTGGCGCATGCTGCAAGCCGACGATCCGGACACCTACGTGCTCGCCACGGGCCGCACCGAAACCGTGCGCGACTTCGTGACGATGGCGTTCGCGGCAGCGGGCTTCCAGCTCGAATGGTCGGGCCGCGCCGAGCGCGAAATCGGCGTGGACATCGCCACGGGCCGCACGCTGGTGCGCGTGAGCCCGCGCTTCTACCGCCCCGCCGAAGTCGATCTGCTGATCGGCGACGCGAGCAAGGCGCGCAGCAAGCTCGGCTGGGAACCGCAAACCTCGCTCGAGCAACTGTGCCAGATGATGGTCACCGCCGATCTCACGCGCAACGAGCGACATGACACGTTCTAACGATCAACCTCGCGCGCGCCGTGCACTCATCACGGGCGTGGGCGGCTTCTCGGGCCGCTACATGGCCGCACGCCTGGCCGCGGACGGCTACCGCATCTGGGGCACCGTGCGGGCCGGGGAACCCGTCGACGCCACGGGCGTGACGGGCGGCATCACGCCGCTCGCCGCCGACCTGCTCGACCCCGAAGCGCTCGCGCACGCAGTGGAAACGGTGCAGCCCGACGCGGTCGTGCATCTCGCAGCCGTGGCGAACGTCGCCAATGGCGACGTTGCGCGCACCTATGTCGTCAATGTGGTGGGTACCCGCAATCTGCTCGACGTGCTCGCGCGCCAGCGTCATGTGCCGCGCGCCGTGCTGCTCGCGAGCAGTGCGAACGTCTATGGCAACGCCACGCCCGGCGTGATCGACGAAGCGGTGCCCCCGCAGCCAGCGAACGATTACGCCGTGAGCAAGCTCGCGATGGAATACGTCGCGAAGCGCTGGAACGCACAGTTGCCGCTGGTGATCGCGCGGCCGTTCAATTACACGGGCGTGGGCCAAAGCACCGACTTTCTGCTGCCCAAGATCGTCGAGCACTACGCACGCGGCGACCGCTCGATCTCGCTCGGCAACACCGAGGTCAGCCGCGACTTCTCCGACGTGCGCGACGTGGTGGATGCTTACGCGAAGCTCATTGCGGCGGCGCCTCGCGGCGAGACGGTCAATGTCTGCTCGGGCACCGGCTGGACGCTCGGCGAAGTGCTTGCGATGCTTTCACGTATCGCGGGTTATGCGATCGAGGTCAAGGTCGATCCGCGATTCGTGCGTGCGAATGAAGTTCGGCACCTGGTCGGGTCGAACGCGAAGCTGCGATCGATTGTGGGGGACGCGGCGCGTACGCCTATCGAGGGGACGTTGCGATGGATGTATGAGGAGGCGCGCAAGCGGTTGAATACGGCCTGATTCCGCCGATTCGCTTTACTCTTCTTCCCCCTGCACTGCTAATAACCGCCGCCCTTCCGGGCGGCGGTTTCATTTCTGCGCTTCAATGCACGCCATTGGCAGCTGCAATCGCCTCCGCATAAACATCAGCCACACGCCTGGCAATCACGGCGTTATCGAAATTCTCCCGCGCATAGGTCTTGCAAGCCTCTTCATCGGGCAGCTTGATGCGCCCAGAGAACGCAGCATCGATCCCTTCGGCAATCGCGGCGGCGCCAGTTTCCGGCAACACGAGATCCTGCGAGAGCCCGGCCACGGCTTCGGGCAAACCGCCCACCGGCGTAACCAGCACGGGGGTGCCAGCCGAAAGCGACTCCACTGTGATCAAGCCAAAACCTTCCAGTGCCACCGTAGGCACGACGCTCAAAGTCGCAGCGCGATAAAGCGAAGGCAACTGCGCATCGGGCACGAACCCCAGCAACCTGACGTTATCGGTCAACCCTGCCTCATCGATACGCTGTTGCAACTCCGCTTCCAGACGCCCGCGCCCGGCAATCAGCAACAGCACATCAGGATGACGCTGCTTCACCACCTTGATCGCGTCGATCAAATCCTCCAGCCCCATGCGTCGCACGAGACGGCGCACAGCCAGCACGATCGGGCGATTCTGCGGCAATTGCAGACGTAGACGCGCCTCGGCGCGCGTGCAGGCGGGATCGAACTGAGCAGTATCCACGCAACCCGGCACGATGCGCACGCGCTCGGGCGAAATCGCATAGCGCTTCGTGAGAATGTCGCCGAACGCCTTCGACAGCACAATAAGCCGCGACGATCGTTCGTACACCGATTGTTCCAGCGAATGCTTGATGCGCTGGCTCAGCGTGGCCGCGCCCTCGACAAAACTCTCATCGGCCCACGGCCCCTGAAAATGCGAGACTTGCGGAATACCGCGCGTCACATCAAGCCCCGGAAACGTATAAAGCGCGAAGTGCGAGGAAATCACATCGGGCCGATGGCTTTGAATCTCGCGACGCAGCGCGCGCCGCGCATCCATCAAGCGAAACGGCAGCGAACGCGCCGCCGAGCCGAATCCATTGATCGCTCCGTTGCTGTCCTCGGCCACCTTGGGGGAGCCGGCCACCACGCCGCGCACCCTCACGCCCGCGCCGGGCAGCGCCCCCACGAGCGAGTAATACATGCGGTCGAGCCCGCCCGCACGTTCCGGAAACCAGTGCATGCCGATCTGTAGCGATTGGATGGAATGTTTCGTCATCTTTTATCCTTGTTTCAGGGAGTCTCGGCACGTTGCAGCGTCTGGCCGCCATGCAGCGGCGCCCCCGCGAAGCCACGCTCGGTGCCCCGTGATTCGTTGCGCACAGTGGCGCCCGCGTCGCCCGCCAACTGGCGATAGAGCGCGATGTATTGCGCAGCCATGCGTGCCCAGCCGAATTCGCCCGCGAGCGTCGCGGCGGCCTCGCCCATGGCGAGGCGGCGCGGCGTGTCGGCGGCGAGTTGCAGGATGGCGCTCGCCAGCGCCGGCGCGTCATCCGGATCGTCCAGCACGATGCCGCAATCGGGCGTGATGATTTCCGCCCCGCCCGCCGTCTGCGCGGTGACCACGGGCAGGCCCGCCGCCATCGCTTCCAGCAGCGAGAGGCTCATTGCTTCGTAGCGCGAAGGAAATACATAGGCGTCGACACTGCGCATCAGCACCGGCATCTCGCGCACCAGCCCGAGAAAATGTACGCGAGAGGCAATGCCCAGCTCGCGCGCCATCTCCGGGTACGGGCTGCCTGGCAGGTAGCCCGCCACCGCCAGATGCACGCGCTCGGGCAGTTGCTTGAGCGCCTGCAGCACGGTGCCGAGATTCTTGCGCGGCGTGCGCAGATCGCCCACGAACAGCAGGAAGAATTTGTCTTCCGGCAGTTTGAACTTCTCGCGGTCGGCGCTGGCCGAGGCGAAGCCGCGCGTGTCCACGCCGTTGTAGATCACGTCGAGCCGCTCGACGGGGTTGCCGCCCGAGGCGACGATCTCGTCGGCGACCTTGCGCGACACGGCTGCAATCACGCGTGAGCGCCGGTAGGCCCAGCGCTCGAGCACCGCATTCGCACGCGTGTAGATGAACTGGTACGCCGACCATACCCCGCGCGTGAGCCCGAACGGGTAATACTTGCTGCGTCCCCAGCCGCCATGCACGAAGTGCGCGGTGTTGACGTCGGCATGGGCCCAGGTGATGAAGCCATTCACATGCAACACGTCGTATTCGCGGCGATGGCGGCGCAGCCACAGCGCGCTCTTGAGCGCGAACACCTGCTGGCGCAGCAGATTCGTGGGCCACAGGCGCGAAGGCTGCACCGGCACCCACTTCACTTTCGGATGCGCCGCCAGTTCCGGCGCGACATGCGAAGCCACTAGCGTGACCTCGAATCCTTCGTCGAGGGCCGCGCGCGCGATTTCATGATTGACGCGCCCCTGGCCGTCGTTGTGGCGCACCACATGCGTGACGATTGCGACTCTCAATCGGAGACCTCCATGTTGCGGGTCTGGAGGCGAGTCAGCTTGCTCCAGTGTCCCGCGCTGAGAATGGAAAACACACTCGAAAACAGCAGCAGACCGCCCGTGCCGACCAGCGAGTTAGTGAACACGAGCATCGCAAAGATCGACACCGTAAGGCTCAGGCACGCGCACACATAGCGGTCCTCGGGCATGCGCAGCGAGATGCGCACGGCGCGCACGATGAGCCACAGCACGCCGGACAGATACATCAGCGTGCCGGGCCAGCCGAGCACGAACGGTATGTTCATCACGCCGCTGTCGAAACTGCCGTACTGGCCGAGCTGGCCGTTGCTGCTGGAAAGCTTGGTCGATGCGCCGGTGGCGCCCAGGCCCTCGCCGGTCACGTCAGTGAAGGCCTTTTTCGCGAAGTCGGCGTAAAACTGGTTACGCGCTGCGTAGCTCTGGTCGTCCTTCAGGTTCACGAGCGTGTCGAGACGCTGCTGCATGCGCTCGGCCACCGGGCCGAAGGTGAGCAGCGGCACGCACACGCCCGCGAGCACGAGCGCGCTCACGATGATGCGGATGCGCACCTTGTTGTTCGACTTCGCCAACTGGATCACCATCGCGAGCGCCCAGCCGCCCCAGGTCGAGCGCACCAGCGACAGCGCGAACGAGAAGAAGCCGAACGCGGCAGCCACCCAGCGCACCCGATGCTTCGCGGCCATCACGAGCACCATTGCGCCCATCATCGCGAAGGCGAACGGGCCCGACGAATTCATCGTGCTGAACACGCGCACGCCGAGCGGCACCGGATCGCCCTGCGAGTTCATGTCCGAGCCGATCATCCACATGGCGTCCCACGGCGGCATGATGAAGAACTGCACGAGACCGTAGGCGCCCATCACGAGCATGCCGTAAATGAAGGTGTTCACGATGGTCTCGCGGCACTCGGGATACTGGCGCGTGAGGACCATGATGTGAAAGCCGATCAGGATCGGATAGATCCAGTTCGCGAGGTCATAGACAGCGGCAGCCGGGCCGCTCGCGACCACGCCCACCACGAATGCATAGCCGATGCCGAGCAGCGTGAGCACGATCGGCAGTCCACGGCGCTGCGCGAGCACCGGGTAGTAGCGCAACAGCGACAGCCCGCTGATCATCGTGACCGCGAGCGGCGCGACCTGAATCAGGCTCGTGGGCGTGAAGCCGCCCTTGCCGAAGTCGGCGAGGCGGCGCACTTCGGGGCTCAGGAACCACAGCCACCACATGAAGCCTATATAACGGACCGGATTCACGAAGTAGAGCCAGAAGCCCACGGCAATGGCGAGCACCGGAAACGCGAGCGTGAGCACCGTGCCCTGGTGCGCGAGAATCAGCAATACGGTGAAGCCCCACAGCGCGACCACGGGCAGCGTGTCGCGGTCCATCGCGCGGCGCAGCGCCGAACGCTGGCGCGGCGCAGGCGCTGCAGGCGCCGCCTGCCTGAGCGGTGCGTTGACGCGCGGGACAGGCTGGCGTGGAGCCGGAGCGGGTGCGGGAGCAGCGGACGGAATACGCATGATTACACCCGGCCTGCGGTCTGCTTCACAGCCTGCCGTGCCGCCTGCCCCGCAGGCTGTCCCATCGGATGCTCGCCCGCATGCGCGTGCGCATGATGCGGCACGCGCGGATCGCGCTCGCGCATCATCTCGCGCGTGAGCTGCGCGTGCTGACGCGCGAAATTCTCGGTGGTGAGATCGCGCGTAGTGAGTTGCTCGCAAGCCTCGCGTGCCTGAGCGAGCGCACGCGCGGGATCGTCGACGAGTGCATTCACGGCATCGCGCAGCTGCTCCGTGTTGAACGGCTCGACGTAGAACGCGGCCTTTTCGTCGAAGTAATCTTCGAGCGCGCCCACCTTCGTCACGATCATCGGCTTGCCGAGCGCCGCCGCTTCGAGCATCACGGTGATGCCCGATGCGTGCGTATTGGGCCGCAGCGGCACGACGATGATGTCCGCCCACTCATACAGCGCGTGCTGCTGCTGGATGCCGGACACGCGCACGATCTCCACGTTCGACGCGCGCGCCGAAGCCGGCATGCGTCTGCGCGTGGCGATGCGCACCTGATAGCGCGCGTCGTTGCCGAGCGCGCCCACGAGCGTGGTCCAGTCGCGGTCGCGGTCGTTGCCGATGCCAGCCACGCGCACGGGCGTATTCGGCTTCCAGTGCGAAAGCGGACGCAGCGGGAAATCCCTGGTGTTCAGGCCATACAGCACGTGACGCGCTTGACGGCCGAAAAAGTCGCCGCACAGCGCAGCGTTCTCGCTCGCGAGCGTGGTCAGCAAGTCGGCACGCTTGAGCAGGCGCTGATACAGCGCGCGGCGCAGTGCGCCGTAACCGGGCCAGCGGTCGAGCAGCCACACGCTCTGCGCGAGCAGCAGCGGCCGCGCGCCGCCCTTCTTCGCGTGCATCAGCAGCACCAGCGCCACGGCCAGATGTTCCTGCTCCGTGTGCGTCCAGATCACGTCCGAATCGAGAATCGCACGGCGATTGCGCCATGCGTGAATAAAGTCGAAGCCGAGCGCCGCCTTCAGCGCGCGGCGCACGAGACGCACTGGCGCGCTTTCGCTCACGTCCCGTGCGTAGTTGAGTGCGAATTCCGCCGACTCGGCGTGGTGATAGCCGTAAAGGGAGCCAATGTTCTCACCCTTGCGGTAACGGCGCGGATCGGCGCCATAAAAGAGGTGAACGTGGACTTGCGTACCGCTCATTCGAGGTCCTCCGTTGAATCGATTACAAAGTGCGCCAGAAGCACCTCAGTTGCTTCAGGCGATTGCGCGGCGTGCCTCGCGTGCGCCGCCGCGCACGGCGCGCCAGCGCGCGAACGCGGCCGCGGGCGAGCCGGCGCGCAATGCGCCTAGGCCCGTATGCAGCAGGCCCGGATACACCCGGCTGCCGATGAGCGCCCACCACCACCATGCGGCCTCGCGATGCAGCGGCGAAAGATTGCCGCGCAGGATGAGGTGGAAGTTGTAGGCGGCGTTGCGGATCGAGGCGAGCGTCTGCGCATTGCGCGGATCTTCGCCGGGCCTCGGCGCCGGAAAATGGTCGACGGCCACGCGCGGGTCGTACACGAGCTTCCAGCCCGCGCGCTTCACGCCCATGCTGAACGCCATGTCGTTATGCGTCTGCGCGCCGGTGCCGCGCAGGCGGCGGTCGAAGCGCAGATCGCCAATCGCGGCGCGCCGGTAGCTCATGTTCGCGCCCTTGAGCAGGTCGACTTCGCGCGCTTCGCCCACGCCCAGATGATGATTGCCGACGATGCGGCCCGAGGGCTGCACGCGCCCCACGAGTTCGCGTTCGCCGTCGAGCACGCGGCCATCCTCATGCACCCAGTCGCGGCCGCCGAGCGCGCCCAGCGTCTCGTCGGCTTCGAAATGCGCGGCGATGCGCGCAACCCAGTCGGCGTGCGGCGCGGCATCGTCGTCGGTGATGGCGATCACATCGCCCGTCGCCGCTTCGATGCCGCGGTTGAGCGCGGCCACCTGCCCCGGCTCGTCCACGATCGCGACCTCCACGTTGAGCACGCGAGGCGTCACGTGCTCCGCGAGGCAGGCGTGCGTGGCTTCGTCTTCCGCGCGCGCCACCACCACGATCTGCTCGGGCGTGCGCTCCTGACGCAGCAGCGCGGAGAGGCAGCGCGCCAGATCTTCAGGACGCCGATACGTCGGCACGAGCACGGTCACTTTCATCGCGCTTTTCTCCGTTATTATCAGGCGCTCAGGATCAGGCGCTCAGGTATTCCTGCACGGCTGCGTAGCCGTAGGCGTACTTGCCGTGCGCGCGCGCCGACACCCCGTTGAAGACCCCGCCGGTCACGTGCACGCCCGCGTTGCGCAGACGCTTGAGCGTATCGGCGATCTCGGCTTCCGTGTGGATGCCCGAACGCAGCACCAGGAACGTCGATCCCGCATGGCCGCTCAGGATCGCGGCATCGGTCACGGCCAGCACCGGCGGCGTGTCCACGAGCAGGATGTCGTAGCGCTTCGCGAGCCCTTCCAGATACTGGTTCAGGCGCGGCGACATCAGCAGCTCGGACGGATTCGGCGGACGGCGGCCGCACGAGATGAAGTGCAGGTTGTCCACTTCGGTCGCGCGAATCGCCTCGTCCAGCGAAATCTGGCCCGAGAGCAGCTCCGAGAAGCCATTGGCCTGCGAACCGCCCAAGTAACGCTCGAGCGCGCCGCGGCGCATGTCGCCGTCGATCATCAGCACACGCTTGCCCGAGTGGGCGAGCAGCACGGCCAGGTTCGCGGTGAGGAAGCTCTTGCCCACGCCCGGCACCGAACCGGTCAGGACAACGACGCGATTGCGCGCATCCGCCACGCTGAACTGCAGCGAGGTGCGCAGCGAACGCAGGCTCTCGACCGTGAGGTCCTTGGGCGCTGCATTCGCGAGCACTTCACGCAGACGCGTGCCGCCGCGCGTCGGGGCGCGCTTTTCGAGCGCGGCCTGCTCGGCCGAGAGCGGCACGAGGCCGTAGACGGGCAGATCGAAGGTACGCTCGATCTGGTCCGGATCGACGATGCCCTTGAACATGTTCCGGCGCATCAGCACGAAGCCGGTGCCGAGAATCAGGCCGAGCATCGTGGCCGCCGAGACGATGAGCAGCTTCTTCGGCTTCGAAGGCGCGCCCGGGCGCATCGCGGCGTCGACGATATGAACGTTGCCGCCCGTGCCCACGCGCTGCACCGAAAGCTCCTGAATGCGGTTGAGCAGCAGCACGTAGATGTCTTCCGCCACCTTCGCATCGCGCTGCAACTGCACGGCCTTCACTTCGGTGCCTGGCAGGTTGCGGAACTTGGCGTCGTACTTCGCGCGCTCGCCCTGCAATTGCGCGAGCTGCTGGCGCGCCGCGACGAGCACCGGGTGCTGGTCGCCGAAGCGCTGCTGGAGCGAGGCGATCTGCAATTGCAGCGCGGAGATCTGCTGCTCGTACTGCACGCTGCCGTCGAGGTAGATCTTGGCTTCGTCGCTCGCGTTGATCGAACCCGACTTGCTCTGATACGCGGTGAGCGCCGCTTCGGCGCGCTCGAGATCGGCCTTCAGGCGCGGCTGCTCGCTGCGCAGGAAGTCGAGCATCTTGCTTGCGTCGGCCTGCTTGCTCGCCACGTGCTCGCGCATATACGACTGCGCAATCGCGTTGGCGATATCGGCGGCCGCCTGCGGATCTTTGCCTTCGAGCGAGATGTCGATCACGCCCGTCTGCTTGCCCTGCTCCTGCACCTTGACGGCGCTCTGGAACGCCGAGACCGCGTCCAGATCGTTCAGGCGCATGACCTTGAAGCGCTCGCCCGGACGCGCCTTCAGTTCGTTCACGAGCAGCGTGACACCGCCGCCCTGCACGCGCTGGCCCACCGTGCCTTCGAGCAGGCGGCCGCCGTCGGGACCGGAAATCACGTAGCGGTTGTCGTCAAGCGCGGTCAGCGTGAGCTTCTTGCTCTCGAGCTCGGGCGCCACCTGGATCGAGTCGATGTTGAGCACCTCGCCGCCCCACGCGTAGTCCTTGAGGCCGAACCACGGACGCGCGGGCGAACCCGGCGTCGCGAGACGCGCGGCGAAGCTGCCGATGACCGGCAGCGAAACCGGCGCGGCCGTGAAGTTCAGCTTGAACTGCTTGACGACCGGCTCGAGCACGCTGCGGCTCTGGATCATCTGGATTTCGGCGTCGGTCGGCAGGCTGCCCTGCTGGCCGCTCGTGACGTTCGCGCCGGACTGCGTCTGCGTGAGCGCCTGGGACGTGTAGTCCTGCTGCTCGACGCGGACCTGCGTGTCGGCCGTATAAACTGGCTTGGCCACGAAGCAGTAGAACACCGCAGCGCCGATCACCACTGCCGCGATCATGATGAGCCAGCCGATGTCGTCGAAAATGACGCGCAGCAACTGGCCGAGGACGACGTCCTCTTCCTCTGTGCGGGCCGCCGGGGCCGGCTGACTGATAGCTTGTTGCGTACTCACGTTTCGATCCCGTTTTGATTCATGTTGCAAGAAAAGACGGCTCTCGCGCGCTTAGCGCGTGAGCTGCTTCAGGTAGAAGAGCGTCTGGACGGTCGGCAGTACCTGCTGCAACACACGGTTGAAGGTGGTCGAGGCGGCAGTGCCGACGTACACGACATCCAGCGGCTTCAACTGGAATTGCGACGACAGCATGATCGCATCGGGCTTGGTCATATCGAGTCGGTAAATCTCCGGCTGGGTGGGGTTGTCCTTCATGCCGCGCATCACGAAGATCTGGCGCGGGTTCGCATCGGTGTCCAGAATGCCGCCGGCCGTCGTGAGCGCATCGGCAATGGTGAGCTTGCCGCGGATCAGCGTGGTCTGGGTCGGCGTCTTCACTTCGCCCATCACGAACACGCGGCTCTCGTTGCGGTCCGGCACATTGATGATGTCGCCGTCTTGCAGCACCACGTTCTGGCTCGTGTCGCCGCCGTCGAGCAAGGCGTTCGCGTCGAGCACGTAGAGCTTGCCGTTGCGCGTGAGGCGCACGCGGTTGATGTCGGCGCCATCGGTGGTGCCGCCCGAGCGCGTGATCGCGTCGACGAGCGTGAGCGGCACGTCGCTCATCGCGAGCGGGCCCGGCGTCTTCACGTCGCCGGTGACCTGCACCTTCTGGCTGCGGTACGAAAGCACGCGCACGTCAACCTGCGGGTTCTTGATGTACGGCCCGAGACCCGAGGCCAGCCGATCGCGCAGCTGGCCAGGCGTCTTGCCCGCCGCCACCACGCGGCCCACGAACGGGAAGTAGATCGTGCCGTCCTTCGCCACGGTCTGCCCGTACGGGTCGGCCTCGCCCGGCAGCGCGTTGGTGTACGGCTGCGTGAGCGCCTGACCCACCGTCTGTGTGGTATTGCCGCCCGACGAGAAGGTCGAGCCTTGCGGCGTCGAAATCTCGGGGTGATCGTAGACCGTCACGCCAAGAATGTCCTGCGGCGCGATGTGATACGTGTAGTCGGCCGTGCTCGCGTACTTGCTCGGCGGCAGCGCGGCGTTACGCGACGATACGGCGGCCTGCGCCTGCTGCATGACGAGCTGCGACGTGATCAGATGCACGTCATACTGCTTCTGCGGCTCAGTGCTCTTCTCTTCCTTCAGGTTCGAGGTGTCGAGGTAGTTGCCGGGCGCCGTGGAGCACGCAGCAACGAAGGCGCTCAACGCAAGAGCAGTCATTAGATTGAGTTTTCTCATTGGCATATTCGGCTCAGCCATCCCTTAACCAGTCGATCCATCAACTCCAGACTCTCGCGATACGCGACCTCATCGAGGCCATGCGGATCGGCGACATCCGAGTTTTCCCAATTTCCGAGCGCGTACACCTTGCCGCGCGCGGACGGCTCAATTCGCTCGACGGCGCTCACCTGGTGGCGCTCCGTCACGAGCACGAGGTCGGCGCGGCGCACGAGGCGCGGCGTGAGGCGGCGCGAGCGATGCTCGCCCACCTGCACGCCGCGCTCGGCGAGCAGACGCTGCATCACCGGGTCCATGTCGTCGCCGTTGCGGGCGCGCAGGCCCGCCGAATGAAACGCGCCCGCGTGCTTCCCCGACTGTCCCGCGTGCTCGCGCATTTGTTCACGAAAGCGTGCGCGGAACAGTTGCTCCGCCGCAGGCGAGCGGCAGACATTGGCATGGCAGACGATCAATACGTCCTTGATCATGACCCGATGGCTCCTCGGTTTTGCTTATTGCTTCATCGAACGCGGGGCTCGATGCGGCTTATGCCGGAACGCGCGTCTGCGCAGCCGCTTCGGCGCGCGCGCGGCCTGATTGCGTGGCGCTCGCGCGGCCCACCGCGTGATATTCGATGCCGAGCTCCTGCATCGCGGGCGGATCGTAGAGATTGCGACCGTCGAACACGATCGGCGTCTTCAATTGCTGCTTGAGCGTCTCGAAGTCCGGCGCCTTGAACACCTTCCATTCGGTGGCGACCACCAGCGCGTCGGCGCCGCTCGCGACGTCCATCGCATCCTCCACGTAGACGAGGCGTTCGAGCTGCTCGGGAGTTTTCGCCAGATCGAGCGCGAGCACACGCTGGGCCTCTTCCATCGCGACCGGGTCGTAGGCCACCACACGCGCGCCGCGCGCGAGCAGTTCGGCGATCAGCGTTCGGCTCGGCGCTTCGCGCATGTCATCGGTATTCGGCTTGAATGCGAGGCCCCAGAGGCCGAATGTGCGGCCCGTGAGGTCGGAGCCAAAGCGCGTGACGATCTTCTGCGCGAGCACTTCCTTCTGGGCGTCATTCACGGCTTCCACGGCGCGCAGAATTTGCAGCGGCTCGCCGAAATCCTCTGCAGTGCGCATCAATGCCTTCACGTCCTTCGGAAAGCACGAGCCGCCATAGCCGCAGCCCGCATAGAGGAAGTCGTAGCCGATGCGCGGATCGGAGCCGATGCCGCGGCGCACCGCTTCGATATCCGCGCCCACGCGGTCAGCCAGATTCGCGAGTTCGTTCATGAACGAAATGCGCGTGGCGAGCATGGCGTTGGCCGCGTACTTCGTGAATTCGGCCGAATGCACGTCCATGTAGAGCGTGCGTTCGCGATTGCGGTTGAACGGCGCGTACAGGCGCTTCATCAGTTCGCGCGCACGCTCGCCGGGCACGTCTTCATCGCAGCCCAGCACGATGCGGTCGGGGCGCGCGAAGTCTTCCACGGCCGCGCCTTCCTTCAGGAACTCGGGGTTCGAGACCACCGAGAACATGTGATCCTCGCCGCGCTGGCGCAATTCGGAAGCAATCGCGTCGCGCACGAGCGCGGCGGTGCCCACGGGCACCGTCGACTTGTCGACGATCACCTTGAAGCCCTTCATGTGGCGCCCGATGTTGCGCGCGGCGGCCAGCACATATTGCAGATCGGCGGAGCCATCCTCGTCGGGGGGCGTTCCCACCGCAATGAACTGCACGTCGCCGTGCGCGACCGCGGCTTCCACGTCGGTCGAGAACGTGAGCCGGCGCGCGCGCCGGTTGCGCTCGATAATCTCCTGCAGGCCCGGCTCGTGAATCGGCACGACGCCTTGATTGAGCAAGTCGATCTTGCGCTGGTCGACGTCGAGACAGAACACGTCGTTGCCGATGTCGGCCAGACACGCGCCCGTTACGAGACCCACATAACCGCTGCCAATGATCGTCAGATTCATGCCCACCTCAAAAGTAATTGCCTGTTGGTGCCCATCCGGTCCGCACTACTCATGCGAAACGCATGAGCGCGGCATGCGCAGATTGCGCGCCCGGTCCACTTCAATATGCGTTCTGGCCGGCGAAGCCTTTCCACATGGTCATCGCCACGATCCGCAGATCGAGACCGAAGCTCCAGTGCTGCATGTAGTGCAGGTCGAAACGCACACGGTCGCGCATTTTCTCCACGCGGTCGGTTTCGCCGCGATAACCGTTGACCTGCGCCCAGCCGGTAATGCCGGGCTTGATGCGATAGCGCGCCATGTAGCCGCGCACGAGGTCCTTGTAGATGTCGTCGTGCGCAAGCGCGTGCGGGCGCGGACCCACCACTGACATCTCGCCCTTGAGCACGTTGATGAATTGCGGCAGTTCGTCGAGACTCGTGCGGCGCAGGAAAGCGCCCACGCGCGTGACACGCGGATCGTTGCGGCGCGCCTGGGTGACTTGCCCCGCCACCTCCGCATGGACCTTCATCGAGCGGAACTTGTAGATCTCGAACTCGTTGCCGTCGAGCCCCTTGCGGCGCTGCTTGAAAAACACCGGCCCGTGCGAGGTCAGCTTCACTGCAATCGAAATGGCCGCCAGCAACGGAGCGAGCGCCACCAGCACGGCGCCGGCAAAGGCAATGTCGAACACGCGCTTGGGCAGCACGCGCAGATCCGTGACCGGCGAAGCGGCCAGATTGATGGCCGGCACGCCAAGCAGATCGACCACGGGCTGACTGAAAAACGACAGGCTGCGCACGTCCGGAATGAAACGGATGTTCACGAAATCGTTGCGCAGCGCCGTGACGATGCGATGAATCGTGCGCTCCTTCGTGATCGGCAGCGCGAGCCACAGTTCGCGCACGCCGTGCTCACGCACGTATTCGAGCGTGGCTTGCAGGTCGCGCTCGACTTTCACGCCGTCGAGCTGCGCATCGCCATCGGCGTCGCTGTCCTCGTCGAACACGAGCGCGGGATGAAAGCCTGCCTCGGGATGGCTCTTCATCTGCTCGATCAGGAAACGCGAGCAGCGATGATCGCCAACCACGGCCACCGCCTTCTGGTTGTAGCCTTCGCGGCGCAGGCCGCGCAGCACCATGTGCACCATCGTCTTCGAAACGATCAGGAACGCCACCGATGCCACGACCCAGTACGCGAGCCAGATGCGGGAAAGCGAATCGGCGCGGTGCACGCTGAACGAAAGCAGAATGCCGGTGCACTCCACCGCGATCCACGCGGCGCACACGCGGGCCGCAAGCACGTAGAGCGACTTGCCGCGCCACGACTGGTAAATGCCGAATGCCGGAAACATCCAGATCGCGAGCACGCAGTTGAACGCGAGCGCCACGCTCTCCATATCGGAAAGCGCGGTGAATTTACCGTGGTGCAAGGCAGCGGCCACCAGGGCGCCAGCGGCGATGGCGGCAACATCGATGATTCTGGCTAGAACGCTCAGCATGTCCGGCACCTCGGTTTAGAAAAAATGAATCGCAGCCACGCGCGATGCATCATGGCCGCCGCTAACAGGAAATACAGAAGTCAGGGAAAGTTGCACCAGGCTCTCCCGGCGCAGACGAAGCGTATCCGAATAAACCCTAATAAAGCACGATAAAAATTGATAGCGCAACGCCCAAAAGTATCTCCAAATGTTTCGTTGCTAACTGTCTATTTTTTGTGTGATTTTTTCGGCAACGTTTGCCGGAAATCCCACCTGCCGGGCCGGCGGCATCGCGGCCTGAGCAGCAAAAATTGCCGCATTCATCGCACCGGACCCTGATTAATTTTTTAGCTTCCAGATCCGGCGCGAAGCCGCCGCGCCATTTTTATTCGATTTTTTATTGGCGCCGCATTGTGACGGATTGATTATTTTCCATTTGATTAGAATATTTTCCGTTTTCTTCTTTACGATTCTATTTATATCGATTTTAAGCGTGCTACAAATCTCGTAACCGAAACCCCTTTGGAGAATGAGATGACGGATACGGGTTCCGCAACGACATCGGCACGCGCAACCGACGCGCGCGCCGCATCGCGCAACGCGCTGCAAGTCTGCCCCGTGGTGCTTGCGGGCGGCGCGGGTTCGCGGCTGTGGCCACTGTCGCGCGAACAGTACCCGAAGCAGATGATCAACCTCGTGGGCGAGCATTCGCTGCTCGCGGATACGGCAGGCCGTCTCGACGCGCTCGCAGAACGCGTCACCCTCGCCGACAAGCTGATGATCGTCTGCAACGAGGAACACCGCTTCACCACCGCCGACCAGGTTCGCGCGGCAGGCAAGGAAGCGCGTCTCATTCTCGAACCGCTCGCGCGCGACACCGCGCCCGCGCTCACCCTCGCCGCGCTGTCCGTGGTCGCCGAACGTCAGGACGGCATTATGGTCGTGATGCCCGCGGACCACGCGCTCGCCGACCTCGAAGCCTTCCAGGCCGCCGTGGCCGATGGCGTGCGTCATGCGGCCAGCGGCCAGATCGTGACGATGGGCATCGTGCCCACGCGCCCCGAAACGGGCTATGGCTACATTCACGTGGGCGAGCCGCTTGCCGCTGGCGACGAGGCCGGCGCACGACGCCTGAACGGATTTGTCGAGAAGCCCTACTTCGAGCTCGCGCAGCAGTACGTCGCTTCGCAGCGCTACTGGTGGAACAGCGGCATCTTCATCATGCGCGCGAGCACGTGGCTCAAGGCGATTCGCCATTTCGAGCCGGCTATTTACGAAGCCTGCTCGGCCGCCGTCCAGAACGGCAAGGAAGACGGCGACTTCTTCCGTGTGGACAGCGAAGCATTCGCGCGCTCGCCGTCCAACTCGATCGACTACGCCGTGATGGAGCCGCTCTCCGGCGACACGACCGTGGCCGGCGGCGTGGTGGTGCCGCTCGCGGCGGGCTGGACCGATCTCGGTTCGTGGGACACCGTGTGGCAAGTCGCTTCGAAGGACGAAGCCGGCAACGTGGCCCAGGGCGAAGTCATGTTCGAAGGCGCGAACGATACCTTCGCGCACTCGGATGGACGCCTGATCGCCTGCCTCGGCACCGAGAATCTGGTGGTCGTCGAAACCGCCGACGCCGTGCTCGTGGCCGACCGCTCGCGCGCCCAGGACGTGAAGAAGATCGTGCAGCGCCTGAAGTCGCAACACCGCAGCGAAGCGGTCGCGCATCGTCTCGTGCATCGCCCGTGGGGCCACTACGACAGCGTCGACAGCGGCGAGCGCTTCCAGGTGAAACGCATCGTGGTGGAACCGGGCGCACGCCTGTCGCTGCAAATGCATCATCACCGCGCCGAGCACTGGGTCGTCGTGCGCGGCACGGCACTCGTCACGCGCGGCGACGAACGCTTCATCGTTTCGGAAAACGAATCGGCCTACATTCCGCTGGGCGTTTCGCACCGCCTCGAGAATCCCGGCAAGATGCCGCTCGAAATCATCGAGGTGCAATCGGGTTCGTATCTCGGCGAAGACGATATCGTGCGTCTGGACGATCAGTACGGCCGGCAGTAACGCAGGTCATGCGGTAAAGGCAAGTCAATGCAGGTCAAGGGGCGCCGCAGAGCGCCCCGCTGCACAAGCAGAAAATCGATGAGCAATGTGGACGGAGACAGCACGGACGGCCGTGGCGGCGATTGAAGACGCAGCCGCTACGGCCGTGAGTGCAAGCACGAGCAAGAGATGGTCATGCTAAACGTGGTCAATGCGCTGGCAACTGCGGCGAATAATGCGGCAATTAGTGCGGCAATTAATGCGCGCACGACGAACACGAAAACCGCTGCAAAAGCAGCGGCGAAATCGGCAATGAAGCGGGCAATGATGCGGGTGATGCGAGCGGACGCAGGCGCCGGCGAGCGCCGGCCCCTGCCCCTAGCCCAGATGCGTTCTGTAACGCGAGATGTAGTGGCGGCGTTCAGCGCCCGCACCGTTTGCCGCGGCCGGGTCGCGTGCCTCGCCACCGTTGCGCAGCACGGGGTTCGAGGCGTAGCGCTGCAGCGCTGCCAGGCGCACGTTGTTCGCCGCATTGGACGACACCGTGCTCACCACGTTGGCCGCGACCGCGGGCATGGCGCGCGTCACCACGCTGCTGGTTGCGTGATGCGTTGCGTGGTCAGGCGGCACGGCGAGAGCCGGACCATTCGCGCACGCGCTGGCGCTGCCAGCGGACGAAGCACCTGCGGACGCAGGCACTTCGCGCTCGATCCATTGGCACGCCCAGTCGAACGCGTAATGGCGTGCCGCTTCGCAATTCTCGAACGGCGGGCCGATCAGACCGGAGCGCTCGAGACGCTTGCCGTCCTTGAGAATTTCCACGGCCGCGCGATACATGTCGTTGCGCGCGAGCTCCACGCTCAGGTGGATCTCGCAGCCGCCCCATTCCACGACCTGCACGGCCGGCGGCGTGGCGCTCGTCCATGGCGCGGTGGCGTGCTCCGAGGGCTCGGCGGCGATCGGCGCGACCGTGCGGCTGACAACAGGCGCGCTCACGCTCGCATCGGCCGGGCGCGGCACAGCGCCCGAATGCGTCGGCTGCGAACGATGCGGCACTTGCTTGTGCGTTTGATGCATCGTGGGGAACGGCGCGCGGCCCTCATCGTCCTGGCTCACGAGTTGCCTGGTCATGCTCTCGATGGGGTCGGCCAGCGGCACATCGGCCACCGAAGCGGGCGCCTGCCATGCCTCGGGACTCTTCCAGTAGACCGCGGGCAAGCCGTCGTCCTCGACGACTTCTTCGGCCACCGACACTCCGGACGCCACGGCTGCAGCCACGGACTGCGAAGCCTGCGCGTGGTTCGCCGGCGCCTGGGCCTGCACGGGCTCCGGCACGTAGACGAAGCTGCGGCCACGCTCGACGAGCAGCTTGACCAGTTCGTTGAGCGTGCCGCTCATGTGCCATTCCTCGAAACGGCGCCGGCAGGTGGGACCGGACGGATAGCGCGCAGGCAGACGCGACCAGGACTCACCGGTCGTCAAGATCCACAGCACGGCGTTGGCCACGACACGTGGCTCCGCGCGCGGGCGACCGCGGCGGTTCAGGCGTATGGGCGGTTCATCGGATACGAGCGAGGACACTAGCACCCACTCGTCGTCGCTCAGTTCTTCGAAATTCATGCTGTTCTCCACGCAGCCGGACCGGGGCTGCTGTGACGGAGCCTTCGCTCGCGGGTCTTGCTGCCCGCGTTGGCGTGCTCGGTTGCACCATATGTTTATATGACAGGTTCATTGGCATCCCCGGCTGCACATTGACAGTGCGTATGTTCACGGAAATGACGCAAGGAACGTGGTCTCACTCGTGCAAGGGAGAATTTGTGCAGGAAGCATACCACCTGAGACCAGCCGATGAGGAGGGCCGTAATAAGTGTTACGGTTAGAAACAAAGTAACGCTTTTTGTGGCCCGATTTATGCCCATTGGCACTTGCAAAACGCGCCTTCGAGCCCCCTTCCCGACTGCGAAAACCCCTTGCAGCAAGGGCTTTTTCGCCCTCGCAAAGTCTTCGTGAGGTCTTTCTCCAAGTCCTTCATCTTCCTGCCCCATCCTTCGATGCCATGCAAATGCATCTCGAAGTGCCCGACCCCGTGACGACACCTTCGACTGACTGCATCATTAAGCATATTGCCCAGTGCAGCATCGACCCGTTCGATTTCCGAGGCCCCTATCCTCTTTCATCGACTCGTCGCGTTTCGTCTGCTACAGGAAACTCAGTTGTGCACGCAACAAATGACATGGGAATGAAATCCCGCTTCGTTGGCGCCTTCACCCTGCACTTCATGCCTCGCGCATGCGTATCTGTGGCGATGGACACACACATGAACACGACCGCGAACGCACCGCGGAAACCGACTTTTATGCCGCAGCCACGCAGCAAAGTCCGCGCGGCAATTGCGTTTATAGTACGAAAGCTTTAATCATCAAATCGCCAGTTATCCAGGAGATTCGTGTATGCATACTTCCGCATTGCGCAGCGCGCGCGCTCTGATCGCCGTGGCGGGTGTCGCCGCGGCTCTGCTCGCGCCGTGGAATGCCGCGCAAGCCCAGCTCGGCAACTTGCTCAACCAGGTGGGCAGCAGCGGCTCGACCTCGGCCGCCGGCGCAGCCGGCAGTCTGGGCAACCTCGGCAGCGCGCTCTCCGGTTCCTCGCTCACCTCGGGCGGCCTCGGCAACGTCACGGGCCTGATCCAGTACTGCGTCCAGAACAATTTCCTCAATGCCGATACCGCCAGCAGCGTGCAGAACTCGCTGCTCGGCAAGCTGCCCGGCGGCGCGTCGAGCACGGACCCCGGCTACAAGCAGGGCGCCAACGGCATCCTCCAGACCGGCAACGGCCAGCAGCTCGACCTTTCGAGCGCCGGCCTCCAGGAAGCCGCCAAGAAAAAGGTGTGCGACACGCTCCTGACTCAGGCGAGATCGATGCTTTAACGGAAGTTGCAAGACGGCCATGCGCGCGAGGTGGCCGTCTTGCTCACATCCATATTCGGCTTGAATGTGCGGCGCGGCGCAGAACTGCGCAATTTCCATGCCGCGCCCCTTGAACACCGACGGCATTTGGGTGTCGAATGTAATCAAGCGAAACGCAAGTGATTGTCCCGTCACTCATGAACCCGCGCCAAGTCACCGTAATGCCCTTGTTCATCGTGCTTTGCGCGCTGTGCGCGGGGCTCGCCGCTCTTGCCGTGCCGCGCGTCGCCAAGGCGCAATCGCAGGGCTCGGCACACGACCGGACGCACGACCAGCAGTTCGACTGCAAGTCGAACCCGCATGAGTTCATTTCGGCGCTGATCGAAGAAAAATCCATCGACCCGAAGCCGAGCCGGGTGGAAGCGAATTCGGTCAACGCCTTTCGCCCCGTGCACGGCAACCGCCTGAGCGCGTTCGGCTTTCCCATTTACGTCGTGCTCGGCTACGCGCACGACGACGCCCTCTTTCATCGCGGCGCGGGCAAGGAAATCGATGCCCCGCTTTATGGCGTGGTGGTTTCCGCGCCGGCGGAATCGGTCCGCACGCGCGTGCACGAGGCCAACAGCGACGCGACCGTGCAGTCGGTCGTGCCGCTGCTGCTCACGGCCATCGTCTGCGGCGGCTAAGCAGCGGGTAAGGGCCGGTAAACGGCACACCAGAACGGCCGCGCCACGCCCACGGCCCGCGCTACGCAAAGAACGCCAGAGCGCCCAGCACCACGCCCGTCACGCCCACACCCAGCGAAGCCCACATCAGCCACTTGCTCCGCGTGAGCAGCGTGATCGCCGTGAGCGCGATCGAAATCTGGATCAGCGTGGTCGCCTGCGCCCAGCGATGGTGGCCATGCAGCAGTTCCTCCGCGTGAGCATCGTCCTGTGCCACCTGCTTTTCCAGCGACTCCGCCTGGGTGCGAATCGGCTCCTTCTCCTTGCGATAGCGATCGGCTTCGGCAGTGAAGCGGCGCCGGGCTTCGGTCGAGCCAGGCGTGAGCGCCGCCAGCTCAGCGCCCAGTTCGGCGAGGTGCTGCTTCTCGCCCTTGGCCTGATACCAGGCCCATTGATTCGCCGCCTCGGTTTTGCGAATGGCCGCCTCGTTCTTATAGTAGAGCGCGAGATTTTCGCTGTTGCCGCTCTGGTAAGCGAGGATCGCGCCAATCGAGGCGAGAATCGCGGTCACGACCGCCATGCGCCCCGGAAACGGATCGCGCGCGTCATGGCCCGCGGCCGCATGCTCGACCGCATGATCGTGTGGGCCGTGCACTTCATAATCTTCAGACATCCAACCACTCCCCGGTGTGACTCGAATACCCCGCGCACTGCGCATGGCTCGTGCCGCCGCACGCAGGGGACGCTCAATTATCGTGAGCGCAGCCCGCTTGTCCAGCCTTCGTAACGCATGTTGCAATCAGAAAGAAATTCGCGGCCAATCGAAAATGAATTGAAAGTTTTTGGCAGGCACTGGAATGAAAACGGCCCGCGTAACCGCCGCACGATTGCGGTGGATTGCGCGGGCCGGAATGCCCGATGAGCTGAGAAGCCAAGTGACAGCCCGCGCGTTCAGTACGAACGCGCGGGCGCTTAGCCGCCCAAATAGGCGCGCTTGATATTGTCGTTCGCGAGCAGGTTCTCTGCGCTGTCGGCGAGCACCACGCGCCCCGTTTCGAGCACATAGCCGCGATCGGCCACGTGCAGCGCCTTGTTGGCGTTCTGCTCGACGAGGAACACCGTCACGCCTTCCTCGCGGATCGCACGGATGATGTCGAAAATCTGCGCAATCACGAGCGGCGCGAGGCCGAGTGTGGGCTCGTCGAGCAGCAGCAGGCGCGGCTT
Organism: Paraburkholderia sp. A1BS-2L; assembly: GCF_051125205.1. Taxonomy (NCBI): domain Bacteria; kingdom Pseudomonadati; phylum Pseudomonadota; class Betaproteobacteria; order Burkholderiales; family Burkholderiaceae; genus Paraburkholderia; species Paraburkholderia sp. A1BS-2L. The sequence continues at coordinate 2,035,211 of NZ_CP120429.1, read as the reverse complement.
GCTCATCAGCGCGCGGCCGATCGCGAGCATCTGCTGCTCGCCGCCAGACATCGTGCCGGCACGCTGCTTCGCACGCTGATTCAGACGCGGAAACAGTTTGAAGACGTGCTCGATGCCCGCCTCGATCTCCTGCGGCGAGGCGAAGAAGCCGCCCATCTGCAGGTTTTCGAGCACGGTGAGGCTCGGAAACACGCGGCGTCCTTCGGGCGAAATCGCCATGCCCATGCGCATGATTTCGTGCGTGGACTTGCGCGTGATGTCCTGCCCTTCGAACGTCACGCGCCCCGACGAGGCGCGCGGCGTGCCGCACACCGTCATCATGAGCGTGGTCTTGCCGGCGCCGTTGCTGCCGATCAGCGTGACGATCTCGCCTTTGTTCACTTCGATCGATACGCCCGCCAGCGCTTCCACCGCGCCATAGTGGGTATGGACCTTTTCCAGCTTCAGCATCAGTCCTCTCCGAGATAGGCCTTGATCACGCGCGGGTCGTTGCGCACTTCGTCGGGCAGGCCGATCATGATCGGCTTGCCATGCTCCATCACGAGGATGCGGTCCGATACACCCATCACGAGACTCATGTCGTGCTCGATCAGGAGTACCGAGATTCCGAACTCGTTGCGCAAGCCGTCCACCATCTGCTGGAGCTCGATCTTCTCCTGCGGATTCAGGCCCGCGGCCGGTTCGTCGAGCATCAGCAGACGCGGATCGGTAATCATGCAGCGCGCGATTTCGAGGCGGCGCTGGTGACCATACGAAAGCGTGCCCGCCTCGCGGTTGGCCACCTGCTTCAAACCCACGCGATCGAGCCAGTACGCGGCGCGCTCGAGCGCGGCGCGTTCGGCGCGGCGGTATGCGGGCGTCGCGAACAGGCCGCTCAGCATGTTGCGGTTCACCTTCAGGTGCTGCGCAACCATGAGGTTTTCCAGCACCGTGAGCTGCTTGAACAGACGAATGTTCTGGAACGTGCGCACGAGGCCGCGGCGCGCGACCTGATGGCTCGGCTGCCCCGTGATGGCGTGGCCGTCGAGCACGATGTCGCCCGCGGTCGGCTTGTAGAAGCCGCCCACGCAATTGAACACCGTGGTCTTGCCTGCGCCGTTCGGCCCGATGATCGCGAACACCTCATTCGGACGCACATCGAAGTCGATGCCGTCTACGGCCAGCAGACCGCCGAAGCGCATCTGCAGGCCTGCTACTTTCAACAACGCTTGTGCGCTCATTGCGGCAACTCCACGTGCGGACGGCTTGCGGGCAACAGGCCCTGCGGACGCCACATCATCATCAGCACCATCACCAGACCGAAAATCAGCATGCGATATTCGGCAAAGCCGCGCGCGACTTCGGGCAGCACCGTGAGCAGCACCGCCGCGAGCACCACGCCCAGCTGCGAGCCCATGCCCCCCAGCACCACCACGGCCAGAATCAGCGCCGATTCGATGAAAGTGAACGACTCGGGCGTGACGAGCCCCTGGCGCGCCGCGAAGAACGCACCGGCAAGGCCCGCAAACGAAGCGCCCAGCGTGAACGCCGAAAGCTTGATGCGGGTGGGATTGAGGCCGAGCGAACGGCACGCGATTTCGTCTTCGCGCAGCGCTTCCCACGCGCGCCCCATCGGCATGCGCAGCAGACGGCTCGTGACGAACAGCGTGAACGCCACCAGCACCAGCGCGAGCAGGTACAGGAAGATCACCATGTGCACGCCGTTGTACTCGATGCCGATCAGCTCGTTGAACGTCTTCGCGCCTTCCACGCTCGCGTGGCGCGCGAGTTCGTAGCCGAACACAGTGGGCTTGGCGATGCCGGAGATGCCATCCGGGCCGCCCGTGATGCTCGTGAGGTTATTGAGCAGCAGGCGGATGATCTCGCCGAAACCGAGCGTCACGATCGCCAGGTAGTCGCCGCGCAGGCGCAGTACCGGAAAGCCGAGCAGGAAGCCGAACGTGGCCGAGGCAAGCGCCGCGAGCGGCAGGCATTCCCAGAACGTGAAGCCGAAATACTGGTTGAGCAGCGCATAGGTATAGCCGCCCACCGCGTAGAAGCCCACATAGCCGAGATCGAGCAGGCCCGCGAAGCCCACCACGATATTCAGGCCCAAGCCCAGAATCACGTAAATGAGCGCGAGCGTGGCCACGTCCACCGCGCCGCGCGAGCCCATGAACGGGAACACGGCGCCGAACGCGAGCAGCACCCAGATCGCCGCGCGCTGCTGGCGCGCGCCGAGCGCCGGCGCCTTGGGCAGACGCACCGAACTGGTTGCGCGCACAAACATCGGCTTCACGAGCTGGAACACGAACACCACGGCAGCGGCGATCCACACGGGACGCCAGTGCTGCTGCAGCACGACCTGGTAGCCGTCGAGCGTAAGCTGCAAACCCAGGATGGGCGCGGTGAGGATGATCGTCGCGACGGCCGCGGCGAGCGCGCCCTTCACGGTCTGCGACGACGACGGGCCTTCAGCGGCCATGCGAACCGAAACAGTCTGACTCATGGCGACCTCACACCTTTTCGACGTCCGGCTTGCCGAGCAGGCCGGTGGGACGGAACAGCAGCACGAGCACGAGCAGGCCGAACGCCACGACGTCCTTGTACTCGGACGGCATGTAGGCCGAAGCGAACGTTTCGGCGAGACCGAGCAGCACACCGCCGAGCATCGCGCCCGGAATGCTGCCGATGCCGCCGAGCACGGCGGCGGTGAACGCCTTGATGCCCGCGATGAAGCCGATATACGGATTGAGCTTGCCGATCGTGAGTCCGATCAGCACGCCGCCCACGGCGGCCAGCATCGCGCCGAGCACGAACGTGAACGAGATCACGCGGTTCGTGTCGATGCCGAGCAGATTGGCCATCTTCATGTCCTCGGCGCAGGCGCGGCAGGCGCGGCCCATGCGCGAGCGCGAGATGAAGAGCGTGAGCGCGATCATCAGCACGACCGTCACGCCGACGATCAGCATGCGCGCGTACGGAATCGTCACTTCGAAGTTGCCGCCCATGTTGAAGTCGAGCGCGCCGGAGATCAGCTGCGGCACGGACACGTCGCGCGCGCCCTGCCCGATCTGCACGTAGTTCTGCAGAAAGATCGACATGCCGATGGCGGAAATCAGCGGCACGAGACGCGGCCCGCCACGCAGCGGCCGATACGCCACGCGCTCGACCGCGAAACCGTAGAGCCCGGTGACGAGCACCGAGACGATGAGCGCCGCGCCCAGCACGAGCGGCAGCGGATAGCCCGCCGAAGTGCCGATCGCCGTGAGCGTGACGAGGCCCACATAGGCGCCGATCATGTAGATCTCGCCGTGAGCGAAGTTGATCATGCCGATGATGCCGTAGACCATCGTGTAGCCGATGGCGATCAGCGCATAGATTGCGCCCAGCGTGAGCCCGTTGACGAGCTGCTGGGTGAACTGCGGAAGAAAATCATTCATGCGTAAGCCCCGCGGCCGTGAAGCCGATGAGAGACCTTAAAGCGGTGTCGACCCGAGTTTTTGTATTTCGCCGCGCATGCGGGCGTTGCAAGAACGCCCCGCCCGCCATAGCGGAAAGCGGGAAGTTCGCGCCGCGCCCGCAGCGCAGCGCCAGGATCAGTTCGCGGCGGTCTTGGTGGCGTCCTTGTGCCACGTGTAGACGACGAAGCGGAACGACTTCAGGTCGCCCTGGGCGTCGTACTCCACCTTGCCGATCGGCGTGCTCATCGCGTTCTTGTGCATCCAGGCCGCGACCTTGGTCGGATCGGTGCTCTTGGCGCCCGCGATGCCGTCGGCGATCACTTCGACCGCAGCGTAGGACGGCATCTGGAACGGACCGTTCGCGTCGCGCTTGGCGTCGGCGAACGCCTTCACGAGCTTGCCGTTGGCCGGGTCCGAAGCGAAGTCGGCCGGCAGCGTGACGAGCATGCCTTCCGAAGCGGGGCCAGCAATGGCCGTCACGTCCTTGTTGCCCACGCCTTCCGGTCCCATGAACGTGGCCTTCACGCCCTGCTCACGCGACTGGCGCATCAGGAGGCCCATTTCCGGGTGATAGCCGCCGAAGTAGACGAAGTCCACACCCTGCGACTTGAGCTTGGTGACGACTGCCGAGTAGTCCGAATCGCCTGCGTTGATGCCTTCGAACACCACCACCGGGATGTGTGCCTTGTCGAGCGCGGCCTTGACCGAAGTGGCGATGCCCTGCCCGTACGACTGCTTGTCGTGCAGGATCGCGACCTTCTTCGGCTTGACTTTGTTGATGATGTACGCGGCAGCGGCGGGACCTTGCTGGTCGTCGCGGCCGATCGTGCGGAAGATGTACTGGCGCTTCTTGCCTTCGGTGAGCTGCGGCGCGGTTGCCGACGGCGTGACCATCACCACGCCTTCGTTCTCGTAAATGTCCGAAGCGGGAATCGTCGAGCCCGAGCACACGTGGCCGATCACATAGTGGATGTGCTGCGAAACGATCTTGTTCGCGACGGCGACGGCCTGCTTCGGCTCGCATGCGTCGTCCATCATGACGGCTTCGAGCTTGTTGCCGTTCGCGCCACCGGCGGCGTTGATCTGTTCGATCGCGGTCAGGGCGCCTGCCTTGACCATGTCGCCGTACTGGGCGACCGGGCCGCTGAACGGGCCGGCAATGGCGATCTTCACGGTTTCGGCGTTCGCGGCGGCGCCAAAGGCGAGCAGCGCGGCGGCCACGGAAAGGGAAGCAAGGCGGTTACGGTTAAAACAGGACAGCGGCGTCATCAGGAGCTCCTCGATTGTTTTCGGGTCAACCGGGCAAGCGGCATGACCTGCGCAAACGAACAGCACCCCGAGAATGTGGCCAGGGAGGACAACAAGGACGGGCCAGAAAGACAACAGACGCAACGGGGCCCGGCATGTATCGGCCGCCTGGTAGCGGCTTCAGTTCGGAGAGACCGTGAGTACGGCCCCTATTGCGCAAGCGATCCGCCTGCCCCGTTCGCTGCATTTCAAACCTGGAAGGTGATCCGGCCAAAATCAGCGACCCGCGGATGCTATCAATAAACCTACCCATTCCGCAACCGAGGGTTTTTTCGGATATCGATGGCTATATTGACGTAAGTCAATTGACGAAAACCACCCAGGATGTGCGGAAAACCCTTGAAATATCGGCGGCCCGGGGAGTTAGGCAGGGCTGAAGGCCGCCACAGGCCCGTCTGGCGGCGGTGTGGAGAAACGGATTTCCAATCAGAAAATCTGATTTTTTCTAAAAAATCGCTGCAGCACCTTATCTATTATATTTATTTGCGCCGATGATCATTTTAGATACTTACCTAACCACCCGATCAGCCACCTCGCGCAATAAGTAAAAACCCTAAATGTAAATACTCGCAACCTCTTGATTTTATTGCGAAAAATTACATTTTCATTTCAATGAAATGCCGTATCAAAAAAATATCAAACACATAACTCGCCAGTACACATCGAACCATTATTTCCAATTGGAATCCGGGAAAACTTCCGGCAACCCACCGATTTTTCCTGAAAATCGCCGGCATGGTTTACTACGCGCCGCCACGGCACCGTCGCATCCGGGCACCATCGGCCTTGCGCACGTTCCGGACACGCGCGGCGCAGTGGTATGCTCGCTGCCTCGCCGCACACACCCGTGCTGAATTGAAAGAACCGAGCATTCGGGGGAGATCAGAGACAATGAAAAGCTTCACGCAAGCCGCCAAGAACGCCACCCTTACCCTGATCGCCGGCGCTGCCGCGATCACGTTCGCCACCGGCGCGGCCCACGCGGCCGAAACCACCACCGTGGAAGTGCTGTCGATCGTCGAACACCCCGCCCTCGACGCAATCCGCGACGGCGTGCGCGACGAGCTCAAGGCCGCCGGCTACGACGCCGGCAAGAACCTCAAGTGGGAATACCAGAGCGCACAGGGCAACACCGGCACGGCCGCGCAGATCGCCCGCAAGTTCGTGGGCGACAACCCGAGCGCGATCGTCGCGATCGCCACGCCTTCGGCGCAGGCCGTTGTGGCCGCAACCAAGACGGTGCCGGTGGTCTACTCGGGCGTGACCGATCCGGTCGCCGCAAAGCTCGTGAAGACCTGGGCGCCCAGCGGCACCAACGTGACCGGCGTGTCCGACAAGCTCCCGCTCGACAAGCAAATCGCGCTCATCAAGCGCGTGGTGCCGAATGCGAAGAACGTGGGCATGGTCTATAACCCCGGCGAAGCCAACTCGGTCGTGGTCGTGAAGCAGCTCAAGACCCTGCTTGCGCAGCAAGGCATGACGCTCAAGGAAGCGGCTGCGCCGCGCACCGTGGACATTGGCCCGGCGGCGAAGAGCCTGATCGGCAAGGTCGACGTGATCTACACGAACACCGACAACAACGTGGTCTCGGCCTACGAGGCGCTCGTGAAAGTGGCCAACGACGCGAAGATTCCGCTCGTTGCCGCCGACACGGACAGCGTGAAGCGCGGCGCCGTCGCGGCGCTCGGCATCGACTACAGCGACCTCGGCCATCAGACCGGCAAGGTGGTCGTGCGCATCCTGAAGGGCGAAAAACCCGGCGCGATCGCATCGGAAACCAGCAACAAGCTGCAGCTGTACGTGAACCCGGCCGCCGCGCAGAAGCAAGGCGTGAAGCTCTCCGACGATCTGCTCAAGGACGCCACCACGGTCGTGAAGTAACGCCCGCCACCGCGTCAAGCATCGCGCCCGCCCCGCGCGCGGGGCATTGCTGATCGGAAACAGCGCGCAAACCGGGCCGTTTCCGAACGGAAAGGCCGCGCGAAACCAGCGCGAACATGCCGCTGGGAAACGCCCAAAAGCAGCACGCAAAAGCCACACGCAACACCGCAGCCGAGCCGTAAAAAACTACTGGCCCAGAACGGGCCCCCGCGCCCGCAAGCGCGCCGCCTCACCCGGGCCGCGCGCTTGCGGCGAACGATCCGGCGCAGCAACCACCATCCGCGCGCCGCAGACCGCAACAGGATTTCCCCATGTCCCTCTATTCGCTACTGGGCGCGCTCGAGATCGGCCTGATCTTCAGCCTCGTCGCCCTCGGGGTGCTGATCTCGTTTCGCATCCTCAACTTCCCCGATCTCACCGTCGACGGCAGCTTTCCGCTAGGCGGCGCCGTCGCCGCGACGCTGATCGCGAGCGGCCACGATCCGTTTCTCGCCACCGTCTGCGCGATGATCGCCGGCGCGCTCGCGGGCTTCATCACCGGCTGGCTCAACGTGCGCCTGAAGATCATGGATTTGCTCGCGAGCATTCTCATGATGATCGCGCTCTATTCGATCAACCTGCGCGTGATGGGCGCGCCGAATGTGCCGCTCATCTCCGAGGCCACGGTCTTCACGAAGATTCAGCCCGCATGGCTGCCCGACTATGTGTTGCGCCCGCTCGCGCTGTTCGTCGTGGTGCTCGCAGCCAAGTTCGGCGTCGACTGGTTCTTCTCCTCGCAATACGGCCTCGCGCTGCGCGCGACCGGCGCGAACCCGCGCATGGCGCGCGCCCAGGGCATCGCCACGGGCCGCGCGACGCTCGCGGGCATGGCGCTCTCGAATGCGTTGGTGGCGCTCGCGGGCTCGCTGTTCGCGCAGACTCAGGGCGGCTCGGACATCTCGATGGGCATCGGCACCATCGTGATCGGGCTCGCGGCGGTCATCATCGGCGAAAGCATCCTGCCCGCTCGGCGCCTTGTGCTCACGACGCTCGCGGCCGTGCTCGGCGCGATTCTCTATCGCTTCTTCATTGCGCTCGCGCTCAATAGCGACTTCATCGGCCTGAAGGCGCAGGACCTGAATCTGGTCACCGCCGTGCTCGTGACGATCGCGCTCGTGCTGCCGGCCACGCGCAAGAAACTTTTCGCCCGCAAGAACGGGAGGGCCTAAGCGATGCTCAGCGCACAAGACCTCAGACTCACTTTCAATCCCGGCACGCCGATCGAAACGCGCGCGTTGCGCGGGCTCACGCTGGAAATCCCCACGGGCGAATTCGTGGCCGTGATCGGCTCGAACGGCGCGGGCAAGTCCACCTTCCTGAACGCCATCAGCGGCGACCAGATGGTCGATGGCGGCAAGATCACCATCGACGGCCAGGATGTCACGAAAAAGCAGGCGTGGGACCGCGCGCACCTCGTCGCGCGCGTGTTTCAGGACCCGATGGCAGGCACCTGCGAGGCACTCACGATCGAAGAGAACATGGCGCTCGCGATGGCGCGCGGCAAGCGCCGCGGCTTCGGCCCCGCGCTCAGGAAGCAGGACCGCGAACTGTTCCGCGACAAGCTGCGCCTCCTGAACCTCGGCCTCGAAAACCGCTTGACCGACCGCATTGGTTTGCTCTCGGGCGGCCAGCGCCAGGCAGTGAGCCTCCTGATGGCCTCGCTCCAGCCCTCGCGCATCTTGCTGCTCGACGAGCACACGGCCGCGCTCGATCCGAAGACAGCCGCGTTCGTGCTGGAACTGACCGCGCGCATCGTCGAAGAAGCGAAGCTCACGACCATGATGGTCACGCACAGCATGCGCCAGGCGCTCGACTACGGCCAGCGCACCGTGATGCTGCACCAGGGGCAAGTGGTGCTGGACGTGTCCGGCGACGAGCGCCGTGGGCTCGATGTGCCGGACCTGCTGCGCATGTTCGAGCAGACGCGCCACGAGAAGCTCGACGACGACGCGCTGCTGCTGGGTTGAAAGCGAGGCCAAACGAGCCAAACGCAGCGCACGCCTCGAACGCAAAAACCCGCCAGCCTTACGGTTGGCGGGTTTTTGCGCCTACGGCAATGAGAAAAGGAATCCGAACCAAATCCGGCGCCATGCCGAAACACAACGTCAAGCCGTCTTCGAATACTTGAACGTGCCCTGTGCGCTCGCGATCAGCAAGCGTTCATCCACCCACGCCTCGGCGCGTGCGAAAAACACCGACCGGCCGCCGCGCTCGAGAAAGCCCTTGGCCCGCACGAGCTGCCCGAGCCCCTTGTCCAGGTAATTGGTGGTGAGCGAGAGCGTAAAGCCATGTCTCGGCGGCTGACCCTGCTCCGCGAACAGGCCCGCGTATCCTGCCGCCGCGTCGAGCAGCGTGGCGATCGCGCCGCCTTGCAACACGCCCTGACGGTTGAGCTTCGAAGCGTCGATCGGCATGAGCAGTTCCACATAGCCCTCGCGCCACTGCGCGATGCTTACGCCGAGCGTTTCGAGAAACGGGTTGTCGACGGCGAATTGCGGCATGCCGTGGTCTCCTTGATGATGTCGATGTGCGGTGCCGGTTTGGCCCGCGCCATTATAGGCCGCAGCCCCAGGGCTTTCCCCCGGACCCGGGCAGCGCCCGTGCACTGTTCAGAAAAAATCCGTGCAACTGTATATGGTTTTATAGGCAGCCACGGAAAACACTGTACTCTTTCCCACCGCGCGCACGCGCGCGTTTTCTCCCAGCACCGCAAAGGACCTCGACATGACCGACACCACGCGCCCCACCGACACCCTGACCCAGCAACAGGCAGCGGCGGCGGCCGCCGCGGCGCCGGTCCCCTGCCCGGGCGTCGATCCGCTCACCAGCATCCTGCCAGAAGAGCCGCTCCTCATGATGGGTGCGGGCCCCGTGCCCATTCCCGATGCGGTCGCGAAGGCCAACTCGGTCGTCATCAATCACCTCGGCGACACCATGGCGCGCGTAATCGACCAGGTGAAGTCGATGGCGCGCTACGTGTTCCAGACGCGCTCGAACTGGGTGCTCGGCGTGGCCGGCCCCGGCTCCGCGGCCATGGAAATGGCCGTGTCGAATCTCGCGTGGCCCGGCACGCGCGTACTCTCCATCGTGAATGGCTTTTTCAGCGGACGGATGGCGGAAATGGCGCGGCGCGTGGGCGCCGAAGTCACGACGCTCGAGGTGGCCGACCGCGAGATCGTCTCGCTCGACACGCTCGCGCAGGTCATCGAGCGCACGCGCCCCGAAGTCGTCACCGTGGTGCACGGCGAGACCTCCAACACGGTCTGGAACCGCCAGTTGCAGGACATCGTGCGCATCGCGAAGGCCTCGGGCGTGCTGGTCGTCGTCGACGCGGTCTGCACGCTGAGCACGATGCCGCTGGAGATGGACGCATGGGGCATCGACGTGGTCATCACCGGCGGACAGAAAGGGCTGTCGTCGATTCCCGGCGTTTCGCTGATCGCGTTCTCCGATGCGGCCTGGGAGCGCGTGCGCACGCGCACCGTGCCTAACACGCATTGGTGCCTCGATGCCATGCTCGCCGAAAACTTCTGGCACAACGCGGGCTATCACTACACCGCGCCGGTTTCGGGCGTGCTCGCGCTGCACGAAGCACTGCGGCTCGTCTGCACCGAGACGCTGGAAAAGCGCTTCGCGCGGCATCAGCGCTGCTCGCTCGCGCTGCAGAGCGGTGTGACGGCGCTCGGTCTCGAACTCTATACGCCCGAGGCGTGCCGCCTGAACTCCGTGGTCGGCATCGCGCTGCCCGCGAGCGTCAAGCCGCGCGACGTGTGCAGCCATATCTCGCAGCAGTACCAGGTGGAGATCGCCGGATCGTTCGGACTCCCCATCGTGCGCATCGGGCAGATGGGCGAGCAATGTCGCGAGCACCATCTGTTTCGCACCGTCCATGCGCTCGGCCGCACGATGTGCGACCTGGGCGCGGCTGTCGATTTGCCTGCCGGCGTGGCCGCACTGGAAGAGTCGCTTTCGGCGGCTGGCCGCCGCTGAGCTGAACGCGGCCAGGCGCGCCGCTACGCGCGCCGCGCCCGCACACAGAGAAACGCGGGCGCGAGCGCCAGCTCCGCATGGAGCCGGGGCGCCACGGCCTTCATCTCCGGCTGCGGCTGTGGCTCGACCAGTTGCTCGATCGTCCAGCCGCTCGCGGTCAGCGCATTGACGATATCGGCAAGCGGTCTCCGATACGCCTCGACATAAGGCTTCGGTTCGCCGAAGCCGGCCCAGTGCAGACCAAAACGCGTGGTCTCGAAGTACGAGCGGCCACCGCGCGTGCGCGTGTCGATCCAGTCGCGCATCGGATGCGCCATCGAGAACACCAGCAGCGCGCCGGGCCGCGCTACACGCCGGAATTCTCCGAAGGCGGGCGCGAGGTCCTCCACATAGTCGAGTGCGAGCGAGCAGACGATGCGGTCGAACTGCTCGTCGTCGAGCCACGCGAGCGGCTGGCCCAGATCGCCTTGCGCGACCTCCACGGGCAGGCTCGCGCAATGCGACTGCGCGAGTTCGACCATCGCGGGCGTCACATCGAATGCGTGCACCCGCGCGCCCGCGCGCGCCAGTTCGGCGCTGACAATGCCGGGGCCGCAGCCTGCGTCGAGCACGCGAAGTCCCGCCACGTCACCGAGCAGCGCAGCCGTGGCCGGGCGCTCGTAGAGTGCGTTGTGCGGTTTCTCCGGGGCCATTTGCGCGTAGCGCTGCGCGAACTGCGTATAGCTCGCGCGGCCCGGGAGCTCCGGTGCTGCGTTCGCGTGGCGAGACGAATCGGCGTGAGCGCTGGGTATCGAAGGGTCGTTGGCGTGGGAATCGTTCTGCATGCTGGCGTGACGGCCGGGGTGCCGAGGTAGTGACGAAACAGGCAAAGGCGCTATTGTCGCGCGTTTTGCCCAGCACTGCGCACGCTCAGTTCGAGCCCGCGCTTCACGCGTGCGATGTCCACGCCGCCCGCGCCCGGTTGATCGGCGAGCGGCATGTAGCGCGCGGGCGTGTGCAGCAAATAGGCCTGCATTTCGTCGATCACGATGCGGTCCGACGGGTCGTAACCCATGCCCGCCAGTTCCCCGGTCAGCGCCTCGCGCTCGGTGTACGTCAACTGATGCCACCAGAAGGCGCGGCACGCATGGGCATAGGCGGCGTCGGAGAAAAAGCGCCAATGCCCGAGTTCGTGGCTCAGGATCGCCGCACGCACTTCGGCGTCGATCACCTCGCCCGCCGGCCCCTTGCCCATACCGGGAATCGTCACGAGAAAATCGCGCGAGGACGCGGCGCGCCACGCCGTGCCGCCCTCACCGGCCTCTCGATGGATGAGCCCCCACTGCGTGAGCAGCGCCTGCAACGCACGCTCGCCTTCAGTCAGGCTCGCGCGCTGCCGCTGCGCCACCTCGAAGAACTGCGCAATCTGCGCCGCGCTGAAATTGTTGCCCGCCGTGAGCCCCGCGGGATCTTCGCCGAAGCGCCGCGCGTTCGCGGCGACGGCGCTCATCGACACCACACGGTCGTGCGGCATGTCGCGCCGTTCGATCAGTGCGACCACGCGCGAGAACATCGCGCCCTGCGCCGCGAGGCTCGGCGCATGCATCACATAGAGGCCGGGCTGGTCTGTGATGGCATAGAGCCGCAGCGTCGGGCCCGGCGGCAATGCGCCGGCAAGCTGCGCGAGCGGCAGGCGCACGACCTCGGGGTTCGGCGCGAACGCGCTGGCGAGCTCGGCGCTCAGCGTGGGCACTGCCGCCGGCGCGCTGGACACGCCCGAGGCAAACACGCCTGGCGAGGCGAAACCGGCGCACATACCCAATAACGTTGCGTACGCAACGTTAGCGATGCCGGCACGCGCCTGCGAACCCGCTCCCGGCAGGCAGCCGGAGATGCGCAAGAACGCCACGCCGTTCAATCGGTAACGGTCACGATCGTCACGCGGCGGTTTTCCGGCGCGGCTGGATTGCGCGTATTGAGCGGCTCGCCGGACCCCTTGCCTATCGCGGTCAAGCGCTCCGCTGCAATGCCATCCTGCTGCGTGAGGTAGTCCACCACGGCCTGGGCGCGGCCCTGCGACAGCGTCATGTTCGCGTCCGGATTGCCGCGCGGGTCGGCGTGGCCTTCCACGCGAAATTTGTACGCGGCGAGCTTGTCGGATTGCAGCGCGTGGGCGACCTTGTCGAGCGCCGCGCGCGCGGTGCTCGTCAGATCGGTCGAATTGGTGGCGAAGGTAATGAGCATTTGCGCCGATGGCGCTTTCGCGGGCCGCTTCGCCTTCGCCGACATCGCACCGGGCTGCTGGTTCGACAGCACGAAGCCGCGCGTGAGCACGTCGCCGGCGGTCTCGTTCGGCGTGAGCGCCCTGGTGACGGACTGCTCGGTGATGTCCTTCTCCTTCATCACCTGGGCATGGGCCGGGATTTGCATCGCGCCCGCGAGCACGACCGCGCAACAGGCCAGCGCGGCGGGCCACACATGCCGCAGCCGCGCTTGCGAAACGTTCTTCACGTTAGCCAACATGTCATCTCTCCATTGAATGCAATCTTGTCCACGCGCGAGCGTCTGATGGCGCGCTTCAAACGCGCTGCAACGCGAGCGCCGCCTTCCACGGCGCTCGCGCCGCATCGAGCAAATCCGCGAAACGCGGCCCGTCGAGCAGCCCTGTGGCGACGCGCAGCGTGGGCTCCACCTCAGCTGATCCTTCGCTCCACCACAGGCTGTCGCCCGCGACCGCGTGCGCGGCCAGGAACTCGCCCAGCGCGAGGCCGTTTTCCTCGCCCTCGCACGCACAAGCATGATGCCAGGGCGTGCGCCCTTCTTCATCGAGTCCATCGAGCATGCGCACCTGATCGCCGAAACGCTCCAGATCGAAAGACGGTGCAAGCGTCGAGAGCGCGAGCGCCACCGCCATCTCGAACCATGGCTGCGCGCCGTGCAGCCAGTTCGCGAGCAGCCCGGGCGCCACCGGCCGCGCGAGCGTGAACGGGAAATAGCGGCCCACGCGGTCCACGCCCGGCATCAGCACGCCGGCCCAGGCCGACGCGCCGCACAGGGTCTCGCCGAGCGCGAAACACCATACCGGCGCGTTCAGATAGAGCGACAGCCACTGCGCGCCATAACGCGCCCGCGCCTCCAGCATGCCAGCTTGGACGCTGCGGTCCCACGGCTCGATAAACGCCGCCGGCAGCCGCCGCGCGACAAAGTCGCCATGCGTGCGCACCTTGCCGAAGAAACCCGTCTCGTTCATAGATGATCAGGGCACCGAAACTGATCGATCATGCCCCGCCGGAACGGATTCGTCACGCTGCTCGCGTCCAGTTCCAGCTGCACGTGGCGGCCGTCCGAAACGAAATCGATCTTGAAGCGGTCGGGCTGGCCCATCTGCTGCATCTGCGCCTTGTCCATCAGACGCAGCAGCGCCCACGGTCCGTCGGCACGCGGGGCGTCGCCGCCGCCGGGCGGCGCGAATTCCACGTGCGCCTGCCCCGTGCCTTTGCCGCTCGGCCACTGGAAGCCCATGCCCTCGTTCGCGCCCGGCTTGACGACCCACTGCTGACCGTCCACGTCGAGCGTGAACTGCGTGATGGACGGATCGATCGCGATCGGCTTGACCGTGAAGCGCACCGAGACATCGCGTCCGCCCGCGCGGAACAGCGCATCGCGAATCTGCGCGGCGCGCTGGAACTGCACGAGCACATCATCGGGAATGCCGGGCGATTCGGTTCCGGCCCGCCAGCGCCACGCCGGCCCCGACATGTCGACGAAATTCTGCAGATTCTTCTGGAAGAAGTCGTCGATCAGGCCGCCCGGCGCGAGCAGGCGGCCGAAGTCGTCGGGCGCGGCGTCGCGCGTGGAGGCGCGCACGAGCGGATAGCGCCCGTCGAGCGCCTGTTTGCACAACTGCCCGACGTTCGCCATCCAGAGGGCATTCAGGCGCGCACGCTCGCCGCCCGCCATCAGCGCGGTGGCGCCGTTCGAGACGTCGTTCACGACCGCCGCGAGCGGCGCGGGCGCGCCCTGCGAGGCGAGCTTGAGCTTGCCGATGGCGTCGCCGGGCGGCGGCGCGAGGCCCTGCCGGCGTGCGGTATCGGCCGCCTGGAGGTAAGTGGCCGCGTCCTTGAGCGCCGCGAGCTGGGTATCGAGCGGCGACGGCCCGGGTGCGCCGGGCTTGCCCACGAGGTCATGCAGCGGCTGAAAATGCGCATCGACGGGATTGACCTGCGCGGGCACGCTGTTGGCCGCGTCGTCGGGCGCGTTGCCGAGCGCGCTCTCCAGCTTCTTCTTCATCGCCTCGATCTTGCCGTTGATGAGCGCCCCAGCCTGCGCGCCAATCGATCCGCCCAGGCCGAGATTGCCAAGCGTGGTTTCGCGCGCCGCCGCCACCATCACCGCGCGCAGCGGCGAATCGGCATTGCCGAGCGCGTAGGCCACGCGCGCGCCCTTGTCCACGCCGTCGAACGGCACCACGGCGATATCGCCGAGCAGCGCATCCCACTGGCGAATATATTCGTCGTAGTAAAGCTGCGTCATCGCAGCCCTGAGGTCGCTGGCCGCCGGGGGCGTGAGCACTTGTTCGTCGCGGCCCAGCACCCAGTTATCGCGCGCCACGTCGAGCACCGCCGCATCGCGCGCCGCGAGGAACTTCGCATAGCCCGCGAGCGTGAACGCGCCCGGCACGCCGCGCGTGAGCGGCGCGCCGCTCTTGCGCACCAGCACGAGCGCGGCGTTCTGGCCGCCCGCGCCCGCCACGCTGAAATCGGGCAGATGCTGGGCGTCGAGATCGCGCCGCACGCTCTCGAACATGCGCTGCGCGAGCGGCATTTTCGCGAGGTTCATGCGCGCCTGCTGGATCAGGTTCTTGTCGAGCGGCAGCGAGGGATCGAAGAACGCCGGGTCGAACAGCGCCGCGAGATGGCCGTCGAGGTCGCTGCGTTGCGCATCGCTCGCATCGCGCAACGGGCCGCGCTGCCAGTCGACGTCGGCCCACAGGCGCACCGCGTCGGCGTCGTAGTGCGAGGGGTCGCCGAGCATCAGGTACGCGCGCAGCACCGCGTACTGGAACTCGCCGTTGTTCGCATCGCCGCGCCGCAGCTCTTCCTCCATGCGCCGCACCACGAGCGGCAGCAGCGTTTGCGCGAGCAGCCGGCGGTAGCTCGCCTGCGCTTCGAGCCCGAGCTTGTCGCCTTGATAGAGGCCGAGACGCGAGGGCCACGGAACACTCGCGTTGCGCTGCGCATAGCCGCCGGGCAAGTCGCGCGCGGCGTTCAGCAGCGGCAGCAGGGTGAGCGGATTGTCGGTGGCCGGGGTGGCCTGCGCAAGCTGCTTGAGCGCGTCGACCTGCTGCGCCGCTTGGGCCACCCAGGCTTCATTGCGTTGATAGCTGATGAAGAACGCGCCGAGCGCCAGCACCGTGAGCAGCGCGATGGCACCGAGCGCGATGCGCTGAATCCACGCGCGCCGCCGCTCGAGCCCGCGATTGGTGCCCGCGAGCCCCGCCTCGTGAAAGATCACGTCGCGCATGAGCCGCGTGATGAAGTACGCGCGGCCCGCCGAGGCGTCCGGCAGCAGGACCTGCTGCTGCAGGCCGAGCGTGGCCGCCACCGCGCTCATGACACGGTCGATCGGCCGCCCTTCCTGGGTGCCGCTCGTGAAATAGACGCCGCGCAGCAGCACCGGCTTTTCATAGCGCGACGCGCTGAATGCGTCGTTGAGGAACGCCTGCAATACGCCTTCGAGCCCCGCGAACTGCTGCGGGAAACCGTAGACGAGCGCGCGCCGCCGCGTATCCGTCTCCTGCTGCATGCGATGCAGCACGCGCGCCTGCAAGCGCTGCGAGAGCGCGGCGAACTCGGCCGGGAATTGAGTCGAGATCTGCGCTGCGACATCGTTCGGATTGCCTGGTTTGTCCGGACTTCCTCCCTCGTCGAATGCGAACGTCATGCCCCAGACCTGCTCGCGTTCGTCGCGGCCCAGATCATCGAAGAACTCGGCGAAGCCGGCCAGCAGATCGCACTTCGTCACCAGCACATAGACCGGGAAATGCGTGCCGAGCCGCTCATAAAGCTCCTTCAGGCGCTCGTGCACGGCCTGAGCCTGCAACGCGCGCTGCGTGTCCGAGAGCTGCAGCAGGTCCTGCGCCGACACCGCGACGATCACGCCATTGAGCGGACGGCGCGGCCGGTATTTGCGCAGCAGTTGCAGGAAGCCGCCCCACGCGGCCTGATCGGCAGCAGCGAAGCTGTCCTGGGTCGTGAAGCGGCCCGCGGTATCCAACAGCACCGCGTCGTCGGTGAACCACCAGTCGCAGTTGCGCGTGCCGCCCACGCCGCCCACGGCCCGACCGCCCAGTTGCGTCGAGAGCGGAAATTTCAGGCCCGAGTGCGTGAGCGCCGTGGTTTTGCCGGTGCCGGGCGCGCCCACGAACATGTACCACGGCAGCTGATACACGTACTGGTTGCCGAAGCGCCCTTTCACGCGCGACCTGCGCAGAATGGCCATGGCCTCTTCGAAGCGCTTGCGCAGCGCGTTCACGTCCGCGTCCGATTGCTCCTTACCGGGCGGCATTTCGCCCGCGCCTTCGGCCACCACGCGCGTGAACTTCACGTTCGCGAGGCGCGCGCGCAGCCAGCGCGCGAACCAGTAAAGCGCCCACAGCAGGAACAGCGCCGCGATCACGATCCAGCGGCTCGCGCTCGTTTCGAGCGGCGCGCTGCCGGCCCACGCGAACAGCGGCCCTTCGATCCAGACGATCAGCGCGAGCGCAAGCACGCCGAGAAACGACAGCACGATCTTGCGCCGCAGCCAGTCCACCAGTTTCTTGATCATGGCGTGGCTCCCGGTGCGAGCACGGCAATGTCCACGCGGCGATTGCGCGCGCGGTTGGCCGCGCTGTCGTTCGGCGCGATGGGTTCGGTGTCGCCGCGCCCTTCGGAGGTGAAGCGCGCGGGCGCGCCGGTGCGCGCGATCAGCAGGTCCTTCACGGTTTCCGCACGCGCCTGCGAGAGGTGCCAGTTCGACGGAAAGCGCGCGGAAATGAGCCGTTGATTGTCGGTATGCCCGATGACCACGACGTTGCCGCGCACGTCCTTCAATGCGTCGCCGATGCGCTGGACGATCGGCAGATATGTCGATGTGAGCTCCGCGCTGCCCGAGGCGAACAGGCCGTCGCCGTTCACCTCGACAATCGTGCGGTCGGGCTGCTCGGTCACGCGCACGAGGCCCTGGGCGATCTCGGGCGCGAGGAACTTCGACAGCTTCGGCGCGGGCTTGGGCGCGGCTTCCATCTTCGCCGCCAGCACCGGCGGTGGCGCGACGCGCACGGCGTGCAGCGCCTGGAACACCGCATCCGATGCGTCGTTGAGCCGGAAGCTCAGCACCAGATGCGCGCCCACCAGCACGACGCACGCCACCGCCGCCGCCACCCACAGCGGCACGAGTTGCAGCAGCGGCTTGCGCTCCGCGTTCACGGGCTGCCAGTGCGCAGAGAGCTCGCGCTCGAGCGCGCCGCGCTGCGCGCGGATCATCTGTTCGAGCCGTTCGCGCACCTGATCGAGTTGCGTGCGCCCGCCGTCGATCAGGCGGTAGCGCCCTTCAAAGCCAAGGCCGAGTATCACGTACATGAGTTCGAGAATGTCCACGTTCGCGCCGGGATTTTGCGCGAGCCGCTGGAGAATCAGGAAGAAGCGCTCGCCGCCCGAGGCCTCGTTATGGAAGGTCACGAGCAGGCTGCGGCTCGCCCATGCGCCCGCGCCCCACGGCGTGCTGGAGATCGCCTCGTCGAGGAACGTGCACAGGCAGTAGCGCGAGGCGCCGAGCTTTTCGTCGTCGTAGCCGCTCGCGCGCCCTTGCGTCTCGAACCCGCGCATCATCTGAATCAGTTGCGTGCGCAACTGTTCGATGTCGGGGTGCGTGGGCAATTGGCGCAACGGCAGCGCGAGATCGATCAGCGGATTGGCCGCGCGCAGCAGCGGATTCAGGCCGCCCGCGCCGGCCGGAATCGGCGCGACCGAGGTGGCCGCCGCCACGAACGGCGCGCGCGCGCCGCCCGGCGTCGGAATCAGGATGGTGGCGCCGGGATCGGCGCTCATGGGTGAGTCGTCGGGTGACACGGTGCACGTCCTCCTCAATCGATGGCGCGGCGCCAGGCGCGGTTAGCGGCGGATCGCCCAGAATTCCATCGCGAGGCCGGGAAATTCACCCGCGACGTGCAATGCCATGCCCGCCGAGGCGGCGAACTGCTTCCACAGTTCGTTGCCGCGGTCGAGCTCGAAATACGTGAATCCCGCATGGAACGGCAACTGGCGCGGCGCCACCGGCAGCGCGCGCAAGCCGATGCCCGGCAATTGCAGATTCACGAGGTCGCGGATGCGCTCGATCGGCCCGATCTTCACTTGCGGCGCGAAGCCGGTGAGGATGGCTTCGGCCGGCATCTGCGCGCGCACGGCCAGCACGAAGGTGGCCGAGGCGAACAGGTTCTTGTCGGGCACCAGCGCAACGCGCAGGCCGAACTTGCGCTCTTCGAGCGGGATCGGCACCGCGTGCGGGTCCATCACCATGCTGAGCGCCGCGCGCAGATCGTCGATCACGGGCGCGAAGGTTTCGCGCAAGCGGTCATGCCGATAGACCGGATATGCGCTGGGGCGCTTGTTCTTCTGGCTGAACGTGGCCAATTCGCCCGCTAGCTGAACCACCATGCAATAGAGCGATTCGGGATGCAGGCCCGTCATCGTCGAGAAGTGCGCCGCGAGCGGCTCCGCGCGGTTGATGAGTTCGAGCAGCAGGAAGTCGGAGACCTCGGCCACGCCCGTCACGCCCGGTTGCACGAGGCGCGCGGCCAGTGCCTCGCCGCGTTGGTGCAGCAGGCCCACGAGGTCGTCGGCGAACGCACGCAGACGCGGCGCCACGCGATAGTCCATGCAGGGCGGGCTGTAGTCCGCTTCGAGCACGACGCGGTTGTCGGGCTGCCGCTCGATCACGCGCGCCACGCCTACCGTGGCGTAGGCATTCGCCACGTCGGGCTCCAGCGCGAGGCGCACGCGCAGCTTGCCGATTTCCACCAGCGCCGCGCTCGCGTTCGGGTCGTTGCTGTCGGCCACTTCGACTTCCGCGCGGCGATGGCGCGCGAAATTTTCTTCGCTATCCTCATTGCCGGTTTCCGGCACGCCGGGCCTGCGCACCGGCAACGCGAGCGTCACGAGCACGCCGCGCGTGCCTTCGGGAATGTCGAGCGGCTCGGGCAAATCGTCGTCGGCAGGCAGGTTGAACGGCGTGCCGTCGGGAAAGACGCCCGAGCACGACAGCAACGCGAACTTGCCGAGCTTGAGCAGCTGCTCGTCGATTTCCAGCGACGCGAAGCCCCATGCATAAGGGCGCAGGCCGCCCGCGCGCGTCTCGAGCTGGGCCTGCAAATAGCGGTCATGCTGCTGCAGATGATGCGGCTGCAGAAACATGCCTTCCGACCAGATGATTTTGCTGTTCCAGGACACGTTGTTCTCGTTGTCGTGTGTATCGTCTAGGTTTAAAGGGGCCGCCGCTTCAGGCGGATCGCGTTTCCGGTTTATCCGATTTGTCCGATTTGGCCGCGGCGTCCTCGCGCGCGCGTTGCAGCGCGTCCACCTGCGCCTCGTATGCGTCGTTGAACGCCTTGCCGAAAAGCTTCTGGAAGTCGTCCTCCGCTTCGCGCGCGATGCCCGCGCGCAATTCCACGAAGCGGTCCCAGAGCTTCGCCTTGCGGTTCGAGAGCACGCGGTCGAGCATGCCCTGCTCGCTCAACTGCGCCTCGAGCGTGGCCGGATCGAAGCGCGCGAGCACATGCGCAAGCGCCGCGCGCATGCCCACGAGCACGGCCAGTTCATGCGATTCGATGTCGACGAACGCCCGCGCGACCGCCTCGGCCGGCGGCAAGTAGCCTTGCGCGCGGCCCGTGAGCATTTGCGCGAGCGCGCTGTCCACGTCGGGGAAAAATTTGAGCGGGTTGTTGTCGCGCGCCACGATGAGCGTGGTGTCGAGCCGCGCTTCGCGCTTGGTCATCGAGCGCGCGCGCAGCACCGCCATGGTCCCGCGCAGCGAGTCGCGCAACATCGTGCCGACGAGCCGCGCGAGATCGGCGGCGGGCAGGTTCGGCGCCCGGCCCGGTTCGATGCCCAGGCCTTCGAGCAACGCGGCGAGCACGGCCTGGTCTTGCGGTGACGCGGGCGTGGCTGGCGCGGTGGGGGCTGGAGCCGGCGTGAGAGTTGGCGCAACGGCGGGCGCGCCTTGTCGCTGCGGCTCCTGTTGCGGCGGCGAAGGCGGAGACAATGACGGCTCTTCGGCCCTGGCGGGCATGGGCAGCGGCAAATCGGGCTGCGCCGCCACGGCAGTTGCGGCTGGTGCGTCCGGCACAAAGATCTGCGTGACCGATGGCAGCATCTGATGCGCTTGCGGCTGCGCTTGCTCTTGTGGCGCGACGCTAGCCGGTACAGCGGGGTTAGCTGACGCAGCGGGGTTAGCTGACGCAGCGGGAACAGCCGGTGAAAAAAGATCGTCGAACGGCGTCGCACCGAGCGGCGCGGCGTCGCCAAGCAGGCTCGCGGGCAGGCCGGTAGGCCCCTGCGCGCCAAGACCGAGCGGATCGGCTACGCCAGGCATGGCCGCGAACGCCTGCGCGGGCGCGGCGGGCATCGGCGGCGACACCGGCGTCATCGCAGGCGCGGCATGCTGGGAAAAAGCGCCGGGCGTCGCTACGCCGGGCGTCGCTACGCCGGGCGTCGACGCGCCATGCACATCGGCCAGCGGATCGTAGTCGTCGGGGATGCCGCCTGCCGCACCGAACGAAGCGGGCGCAAGCGCAGGCGGCGCGAGCGCCTGCGACTCGGGCGATACATGGTCGCTCTCCGATCCTGTGTAGCCGGGCCGCGCGGCCATGCGTCCGCCCGCCCCCAGTGCCTCGCCGAGCGCATCGAGACCGCCTGCCCCGATGCCACCCATGCCACCCATGCCACCCATGCCACCCATCCCGCCGATGCTCCCCGCGTTGCCTGTAAAGCTGCGTGCCCCAGGCGCGAACGGATTTTCGGGCAACGCCGCCCCCTCAGCCAGCGGCGCGCCGCGCAACACCTGCACGCCCGCGAGCGGATCGCGCCCGAACGGCCTCGCCTCCTCCTGCGCCGTGGCCTCGGCCAGCGCCACCTCCAGCAAATACGCGCCGATCATCAGCTGATCGCCGTGCGCAAGCCGCGCCTCGCGCGTGCCGCCCAGCGCGCGCTGGTTCAGCACGCTCGGATTCGCACCGAGATCGCACAGCAGATACTCGCCGCCCCGGCACTCCACGCGCGCATGCACGCGCGAAATCGCGCGCTGCTGGTCGGGCAGCACGAGCGTGCAGGTGGTGGCGCGGCCGATCGTGCCGCCGTCCGGGCCGAAGCGCACCGCGATCGGCTCGGCAAGCGGCTCGTCGTTGTACTTCGCCACGCGCAGCGTGAGAATCGGATTGGTCAGTTGCATCGCATTACCCTGCGCATTACCCTTCCCCCCGTCATTTCATCAGGATTGCATATCTATCAACAACGCCACGAGACACCTCACGATTCCACTTTCTTCGTGCCATCGTCGGCGTCCTTGGGGTCGGTGGGCGCGGTGGGTGAGGAGCCGTCGCCCGAGCCCGCCGAGCCCCCCGAATTGAGCTGGATCGGCATGCCCGACACCGCGACCGAACTCGGCCCGATCACCACGAACGCGCCGCCCGCCTTCAAGGTGATGCTCATGCCCGCCTCGATCACCACGTTCATGCCCGCCTTGATATGAATGTTCTTGCCCGCGTCGATGGCGTAGTCGGTGCCGACCTTCTCCTGAAGCTTGCCGCCCACGTCGAGCGAAGCCGTGCCGTCAACCTTGGCGTTCTGCGCGCCGCTCACGTGGTCGTGGCGCTCGCCGCTCACCTGCACGTACTCGTTGCCGGTGACCTTCAGGTGGTGGTCGTTGCCCACGTTCATCAGCGCGTCGTTGACCACCCAGGTTTCGTGGTCCTTCTGCGCATGAAAGAACAATTGCTCGCCGCCAGCCTTGTCGAGAAAGCGCACCTCGTTGTTGCCCGAGGCATTGGGCGTGGAATTGCTCTTGATGGTGGCAAAGGCCGAATTGGCGGGCAGCTTGTACGGCGGCATCAGGCTCGCGTTGTAGACGCTGCCCGTGACGAGCGGATGATCGGGGTCGCCCTCGATAAACTCGACGATCACCTCCTGCCCCACGCGCGGCAGAAAGAACATGCCCCAGGTCTTGCCCGCCCAGCCCTGCGAGACGCGCGCCCAGCAGCGGTCGGTGACCTCGCTGCTTTCGTTCTCGTACAGTTGCTCCCAGTGGAACTGCACCTTGATGCGGCCGTATTCGTCGGTGCAGATCTCCGAGCCGGCGTCGCCCACCACCACTGCCGTTTGCAGGCCACCCACCACCGCGCGCGGCGTGAGCCGCTCCGCGCGGAACTGGTTGTCCTTGCGCAACGCGCTGAACGCGCAGTCGAAGAACGGCATCTTGCTCTGCCCTTGCGCCACGCGACTAGACACATAGGTATCCGAATTGATTTCGTATGTCGCACGAACGACCAGATACCCGTCGTTGCAGTCGTCGAGCGGATGCTCGCTCAGTTGCAGCAATCCGCCCGGCCAGATGCCGCGCATGGAAGCCCGGCCTTCGATGCTGTCGTTGCGCGTCTGGCGGATCTCCACGCCCACGCGCGCGTAGCGGTCGCCGTCGGCAGGCGCGGTATGGCCCGTGAGGTGCTCCTGCATCGTGTAGCTTGGCGCGTCGTAAGGCTGGGTGCGCGTGGCGCGCGAGCGCAAGCCGCCTTGCAGGCTCGACGAAGGCTTTTCGAAGTCGTAGTCGTTGGTTTCGTAGTAGCCGGTCTGAAGCTCGCCGCCCGAGAACCACTCGTAGACGCACTCCATGTCCTCGCGCGCGGCCGCGTCGCGGTCGCGATACGGCACGCCGCGGTAGTTCGGGATCGGCGCGTGCACGTCGCCCGCGTCGGCGAGCACCAGGGTCTGGCGGCCATTTGCGTGCTCGAAATAGTAGTAGATGCCCTCGTGCTCCATGAGTCGGCTCACGAAGTCGAAATCGGTCTCACGGTACTGCGCGCAGTGCTCGCGCGCTGGATACGTTGCCGTGCAGCGGTTGGTCACGTCCACGTTGTAGTCGTTGAGCACGCTCATCACGATCTCGGGCACGGTCTTCTGGTAGAAGAACCGGCAATGCGAGCCGCGCGTGAGCAGCCACAGGCGCGGGCGCACGATGGCCTGATAGCCGGCCATGCTGCCGTACTGCTGGTTGCCCGGCGAAGTCATGCGGAACACCGTCACGATGCCGTTGAACTGGCGCTCTCCGCCCGCGGGCAGCGCGAGCGCGATCGACAGGTCCTGGCCGAGCACCTGCGCGGGCGTGACGCTGTTCTGCTCGCACAGCAGGTCCACGCGGTATTCGCTCAGGCGGCCCAGTTCGTCGCTGCCGGTCATGCGCAGAAACAGCAGGTTCGCCCCGGTTCCCTTGCAACTCATTGTTACGTTGCGGTTCGTATCTTGCGAAGTCATCTCAAGCAATCAGTCAGGGAATCATCGTGTTGACGGTGGCCGGATTCACGATCGACACCACGCCGCCCCAGTTGCACATGCACTTCGAGACGTTATCGAGCGAGGGCTGGTTGCCGAGCAGCACGGTCGGCGCGCCGGGGGCCCACGGCGAGAAGGTCGCGGGAATGCACGGCATGGGCGTGAGCACGCCGAGCGCCGCCGCCGTGGCCGATGCCACCGTGGGATTGGCCATCGACGAGCACACGCCGAACGGCATGATGTTGACCATCGGTATGTGGTCCATGATGTTCGCGGCGGGCGGGCCTTCGCCCATCACCTGGTTGACGGGCAGCACTACGAGGCTCGACGGCGCGGCGCCGAACGAGCATTGCAGTGTGGCCCCCATGCTGACCTGTTGAGGCATGGCAATTCTCCCAGCGCCTGTTCAGTCGAACGTATAAACGAACTCGCCGTCGTGCGCGCCCACCTGCACCTTCGTCACGCTGTCGCCATTCATCATCCGCGTGAGGAACTCGGTGGACACGCGCGGCAGCAAAGTGTTGGTCAGGATCGCGTCGATCATGCGCCCGCCGCTCTCCAGCTCCGTGCAGCGGCTCGCGATGAGCTTGACCACGTCGTCGTCGTAGAGGAACGGCACCTTGTGCGATACGCGCAGCCGCTTCTCGATGCGCGAGAGTTGCAGGCGGATGATCGCGCCCAGCATCTCGTCGGAGAGCGGGTAATACGGAATCGTCACCACGCGCCCGAGCAGCGCGGGCGGGAACACCTTGAGCAGCGGCTCGCGCAGCGCCTTCGCGATGCCCTCTGGATCAGGCATCAGTTCGGGATCCTTGCAAAGGTTCGTGATGAGATCGGTACCCGCGTTGGTGGTCAGCAAGATGAGCGTGTTCTTGAAGTCGATCACGCGGCCCTCGCCGTCTTCCATCCAGCCCTTGTCGAACACCTGGAAGAAGATCTCGTGCACGTCGGGGTGGGCCTTTTCCACCTCGTCGAGCAGCACCACGCTATAGGGACGGCGCCGCACCGCCTCGGTGAGCACACCGCCCTCGCCGTAGCCCACGTAGCCCGGCGGCGCGCCCTTGAGCGACGAAACCGTGTGCGCCTCCTGGTACTCGCTCATGTTGATCGTGATGACGTTCTGCTCGCCGCCGTAGAGCACCTCGGCCAGCGCGAGCGCGGTCTCGGTCTTGCCCACGCCCGAGGTGCCCGCGAGCATGAACACGCCGATCGGCTTGTTCGGATTGTCGAGGCCCGCGCGCGAGGTCTGGATGCGCCGCGCGATCATCTCGGTGGCGTGGCCCTGGCCGATGATGCGCTTGTTGAGATTTTCGGCGAGCTTGAGCACGTTCTCGATCTCGTTGCGCACCATGCGGCCCACGGGAATGCCGGTCCAGTCCTGCACGACCGAGGCCACGGCCTGGCGGTCGACGGTGGGCAGGATCAGCGGATCGTCGCCCTGATGGCTCGCGAGCTGCGCCTGCAATTCGCGCAATTCGGCGCGCAGCGCTTCGGGGTCGATCTGCGCGGTGGCGGCGCCCGCGCCGTTCTCCGCGCTCGCTGCGCTCGCCGCGCTTTCCGCCGCATTTTCGACTGCCGGCGCGGCGGCTGCGCTCGCGGCATCCGCACCGTCTTCCACCTTGCCGGT
Organism: Paraburkholderia sp. A1BS-2L; assembly: GCF_051125205.1. Classification (NCBI taxonomy): domain Bacteria; kingdom Pseudomonadati; phylum Pseudomonadota; class Betaproteobacteria; order Burkholderiales; family Burkholderiaceae; genus Paraburkholderia; species Paraburkholderia sp. A1BS-2L. The sequence goes on along the minus strand of NZ_CP120429.1, from coordinate 2,009,367 downwards.
TTTCTCACGAAGTTGCGCGCGCAACGAAAGAATGCGCTCGACCAGTGCCTTCTCCTTCTCCCAGCGCGCTTCGAGTTCCACGAGACGCTCGCGCTCCACCGCGAGCTTTTCGCCGGCCGCCGCTTCGCGCTCGCGCGTCTCGATGCCCACGGCCTTCTCGCGGCCGATGATCTCCAGCTCCGTCTCCAGCGCTGAAATACGCTTGCGCGCATCGTCCACGGAAGGCGGCGTAGCGTGCTGGCTCACGGCCACGCGCGCGCATGCGGTGTCGAGCAGGCTCACCGACTTGTCGGGCAACTGGCGCGCCGGAATGTACCGGTGCGAAAGCCGCACGGCGGCTTCCAGCGCCTCGTCGAGCACCTGCACCTTGTGGTGTTGCTCCATCGTGGAAGCCACGCCGCGCATCATGCGGATGGCTTTTTCCTCATCGGGCTCGCCCACCTGCACGACCTGGAAGCGCCGCGTGAGCGCGGGATCCTTTTCGATGTGCTTCTTGTATTCGGCCCACGTGGTGGCCGCCACGGTGCGCAGCGTGCCGCGCGCGAGCGCGGGCTTGAGCAGGTTGGCGGCGTCGCCGGTGCCGGCCGCGCCGCCCGCGCCCACCAGCGTATGGGCTTCGTCGATAAAGAGAATCACGGGCTTTTCCGAGGCCTGCACCTCTTCGATTACCTGGCGCAGCCGGTTCTCGAATTCGCCCTTCATGCTCGCGCCGGCCTGCAACAGGCCCACGTCGAGCGCGCGCAGTTCGACATCGCGCAGCGAAGGCGGCACGTCGCCCGCAACGATGCGCTGCGCAAAGCCCTCCACCACCGCCGTCTTGCCCACGCCGGCTTCGCCCGTGAGGATCGGGTTGTTCTGGCGGCGGCGCATGAGGATGTCCACCACCTGGCGGATTTCCTCGTCGCGGCCCACGATGGGATCGAGCTTGCCGCTGCGCGCCTGCTCGGTGAGATCGGTCGTGAAGCGGCGCAGCGCTTCCTGCTTGCCCATCGCCGCCGGGGGCATGCCTGCAGCATCCGCTCCAGCGCCCGCTCCCGCGCTGGCGTTCGCATTGAAGCCGTCGCTCGCGCCCATTGCCGCTTCGGGTGAATCGCGCAGCAGGCGGTCGAATTCCTCACACAGCGCATCGAGCTTGATCAACTCGAACTGCCGCGAGATGCCATAGAGGGTATTGCGCAGCGAAGGTGTCTTCAGGAGTCCAACCATTAGATGCCCGGTGCGCACCTGCGATTCGCCGAACATCAGCGAGCCGAACACCCAGCCGCGCTCGACGGCCTCTTCCACCTGCGAGGAAATGTCCGTGACCGACCCCGCGCCGCGCGGCAGCCGGTCGAGCGCCGCCGTGAGATCGCTTGCGAGCCGCGCGGGATCGATCCCGTAGTGGCGCGCGAGCCGGTGCAGGTCCGAGTCCTGCAACTGGAGAATCTGATGAAACCAGTGCACAAGCTCGATATACGGATTGCCGCGCAAACGGCAAAACATGTTCGCACTTTCGAGCGCGCGAAAGCCTAGCTGGTTGAGCTTGCCAAAGAGCGCTGCCCGCTTGATTTCGGCCATGTCTTCATTCTCCCGGGTGAAGGTCGAGCGCTGCGGCGTGTTCCGTCGCTCGTTGCACGTCTTCCTGCTTCCGCTCGCGCGCGGCAGCGCCGCTTGCGGGATTGAGTTTCAGCTGCTTCTGATCGCCTTGCGCCGCCCCGCTGAGCACCCAGCTCGTGAGCCCGAGCCGCGCGTGGCGGCCCAGCTTCAGGCGCGGCACCTCGGCCTCGCGCAATTGCAGGTTCACGTCCCAGTCGAGGCCGTCGCGCACATAGTTGCAAACCCAGTCGGCGAGCCGCTTGAGGCTGTCGCCGCCGGGCAGGAAACGCTCGTAATCGGCCATCGAAAGCGGGCCGATGACGATGCGAAACTTATGCTGGCAATCCCATACGCGCGCGCCGAGCAGCGTGGAAACCCCGAGCGCCGACGATCCGTCGCGCAAGCCCATGCGCGTGCGCGTCTCGGCGGGCAGCGGCATCCAGTGGCCCACCCATTCCTCGATCGACACGGGCAGCCGGAAAAAGCGCGCGAGAATCAGCGCGAAGCCCGCGGCGGGGCGCGTGCGCGAACCGAGCAGCCCCGCGAAATGGAGCTTCGCGAAATCGGGTACGGTATCGCGCCCGCGCAGCGCCTCCTCGCCCATGCCGAAAGTCGAGCCCACATACATCGCGAAGCGGTCGCGTCCCGGGCGCTCGAGGCTCACCGCCGGCTGGGCATTGGCCCACGCGCGGTAGAACAGGCTCGTCATGCGGTGATGGAACAAGTCCAGAAAGCGCGCGAAGGTGGGATCGTCGGCGTTGCGCTCGCGGTCGCGGATATATTCGGTCAGATGCGTGGGCAGCGCGCCATGCGGCCCGAGCAGGCCGAAGAAGTTCACGGCCAGGCGCGGCGCCATGCCCCCTTCCCCATGATCGTGCTGCGAGAACGCGGCCAGCGTGGTCGGATGAAACACGAGTTCGGGCCGCTGCGTGAAGCGCACGGCGTCGTCGCGCGGGCGCAGCGACTCGCCCACGCGCGGCTGCGCGGCCCACGCGTTTTCGATCAGGCGCACGGCCTGAAAGAAGTCGAAGCGGTACGCCTCGTCTTCGAGCAGCTTCAGCACGGTCAGAGCGTCACGCATTGTCCCGCCCTCGCAGGCCAGCGCATGATCTCGCCGCGTGCCGTGGTGCGCACCACCGTCTCGGTGAACGAATTCATCGAGACGTACAGTGAAAAATATCGCGCGAGCACCGCGCCCAGCACGAAGGCCCCCGAACCCTCGAAGGCGGTTTCGTCGAACGTCACGCTCACCTGCTGGCCGCGCCCGAACACGATCGGCCCCGGCACGGGCAGCCGGCGCGTGACCGGTTTGGCCTCGACCGAGCGCACGCCTTCGATCTGCCGCTGCGCGGCCGGATCGTCGACGGGGCAATAGAGGCTCAGCAAGTCGCGCAGCGCCCGCGCGCCTGTGGAGGCATTCGTATCGATCAGCGACTCGTAGTTCAACGATAAATGGCTCAGCAACCGCCAAGCCACCGCGCCGTGCGCGAACGACGGCAAGGGCCGGCTCGGCCCGCTCACGCAGCGCACGCTCTCCACGGGTGCTTCCACGCCGAGCGTGAAATCCGATGCGCCGGTGCCGGTGGCCAACGTGAGCGGCAAATCGCGGTTGGTGCACAGCACCTTGAGGCCGAGCTGGCGCAGATCCGCGCGATACGGCGCATTGGCCGCATCGACGAGTGCGATGAAGGTTTCGCTGCCGAGGTAACTGGTGCGCTGGCCGCGCTCGCGCGCGCGCGAAGATTGCAAGCGCCGTTCGCGGCGCACCTGGTAGTACGCGCTGCCCTGCTCGGCCGCCGACAAATCGCGCGCGTGATAGAAGGGCTCGAAGCGTTGCTCGTCGTTCGAACCCGCGCCGTGTCCCGTGACTTCCTCGATGCGATAAATCTCGAAGTCGAGCGGCCGCGTGCGGTCCGCAATCACCTGATACTCGAATTGCGCGGGATCGAAGGCGATACGGTCGGCGCGGCGCGCGAACAGATTGATCGCTGGTGTGCAATGGAGCGAGAAGTGGCTCGCGTCGAGCGTCTGTTCGAGCAGCGGGTCGGCGCGGTCGAGCAGCACGATCACTTCCACTTCGCTTTCGGCGCACGCGCGCAGCGCGCTCTGCAAGCCGTCGATGGCAACGAACAAAAAGCGCTGCGGAAACGCAAAATATTCCTGCAGCAGACGGAATCCCTGAAATGACTGGCCGCTCACGGGCAGCAGCGCTTCGCTGTCGTCGAAGCCGACCGGCTTGACGGCGCTCTTCGGCAACAGCCGGTGCCATGGCGCGGGCCGCGCGACCGGCAGCACCGCCACGCCCACGGAACTGGCGAGCAGGCGCTCGTAAATTCGCGCAGGCAGCGAATCCGCGCCGCGCAAATAGAGCGTGAGCGTATCGAGCGCAAGCTGGCTGAACTTCACGCCGCCAGTGGTGCGCAAGCGCAGCCGCACGCCTGCCTTCACACCGGGCGGTAGCGCCATGTCGGCGCCGCCGAGCGCGCCGGTATGCGTGAAGAACTTCGCCTCGACGATCTCCACGGGCCACAGCGTGAGCGCATGCGCCGTGCGGTATTCGCAGCGCGTCGAACCGTTCTTGTCGAGCACCGCGTGCAGCGCGCTGCCGCGCTGCACGGTCACGCCGCCCGCAAGCGCCGGATGTGCGAGATCGGGCTGCATGCGCACCACTGTCATCGACGGCGTGGGCGCGAGGTAATGCGGATACACCAGCTCCATGAGATGCTGGGTGAAGCGCGGAAACTCGGCGTCGATTTTCAACTGCACGCGCGCCGCGAGAAAGCTGAAACCTTCGAGCAGGCGCTCGACATAGGGGTCGGCGCATTCGAGCCCTTCGAGACCGAGGCGCGCCGCAACCTTCGGAAACTCGCGCGCGAATTCGCTGCCCATCTCGCGCAAATGCGCGAGTTCCTGGTTGTAGTAGCGGATCAGGTCGGGGTTCATCGTCGCTTGTGCGTTGCTTGTGCGTGGTGGTTTTTCAGCGCGCCGCGCCCTGGTCGATCACGCGCACCTCGCCGCCCTCGAGATCGAGTTCGGTGCGAAAGTAAAGCCGCTCCGGATACGGCTGCGCCCACAAGTCCCCTTCGATCGCGAACACCACCGTGTTGTGGTGCCCGGTCGTTTCCTCCTTGAGCACTGCCGTCACCTTCACCGTGTCGCGCAGAATGCGCGGCTCGAACGCCACGATCACGTCGCGTATCTGCCGCTCGAGGCGCGCGAGGTTCATGCCCGATGCCGTCTTGCCCGCGATATCGGGAAAGCCGTAGTTGAGCACCGAGCGCTCGACGAGCGGCCATGCCGAGAGATCCTGCACGCTGCCGAGCCCGCTCGCATTGAGCAGCCACGCCAGATCGCGCTGCACGCCCAGACGCAGCGCGCGCATCGAGAGCACGCGGCGCTCGCGGCTCTCGACCTTCGTGCCGGGCTCGAGATCGGTCAGGCGGTCGAGCAGCGAGGGCTGCAGCCGGTCGCGTCCCGTCAGCTCAGCCATGGTCTTGCGCGCGGTCTTGCGTCGCTTCGCCCGCAGGCGCCTCTGCATCGAGCACGAGCGTGCGCACGTCGAACAGCGCGTAGTCGTTCTCGTCGGTCGTGAACATGCGCTGCCCGACCGGGCGCGCCTCGTCGAATTCCCCGCTGCCCGCGTCGGTCCATTCAGTTGCGCGAGCGAGCGCCAGTGCATTGGCATCGGACGCCGAGTGGGTCACATTCGCGGTCAAGGTGCCGGGATAGCGCGCCGGAATCAGTCCCGCCGCCTGGCCGTCGTTGGCCCACGTGAATACGGCCGGCATCCACACGCGGTCGCGCAGGTCGTCCGGCGCTTCGAGCTCGATATGGCGGATGCGCTCGAACGGCACCCAGTAATAGCGGCCGTTGAGAATCACTTCGAGCGTGGGGCCGAGGCGCGAATCGGCGTCGGCGATCCACGCGAACGGCACGCCGTTGAGCGTGCCCGTCGTGGGGCGCGCCTGCTCGAGTGCATTGGCGCGGCACGCGGCCGCCGCCCTGGAATCGCCCGAGCCCTCGAGACGCAACGCTTCGATCAGGAGTGCGAGCCATGCAGTGGGCTCGCCGAAAATGAGCGGCGCGCGCCGCCCGGCGAATACGTCCTCGCGCAGCGCCTCGCACTGGAGCGCATCGCGATAGAGCTGCACCATCGGCAGCGCGGCGGCGTCGAGATCGCCCACCACGTTGAGCTGCGTGAGCGCGCGCTCCCACGCGCCGCGCACGGCGAGCAGCTGAAACAGGAACACGCGGTACGACACGTTGGCCGGGTTGCCGCGCACCTGGTCCTGCAACTGCTTCAGGCACGCGTCGAGGTCACCGGCGCGCAAGCTCTCTTCTGCTGTCATTGTCGATTGGCTCCGTCAAGCCAGCATTCATGGGCGTCGGTCGGGGGCTGCAATACATGTGGCGGCGCACGCCCCTCGCGCGCGCCGCCACCGTCCCGCGGCTTACTCCGCGACGTTCTTCGCGATGTCCCACTTGGTCTCGACCACGCCGCCTTCCTTCTCGCCCGTGGCGCTTTGCGGCTGGTACTCCACGTGGTACTTCTCGAAGTTCAGCGAGATGTTCTCCGTGAAGCGGTCCTCGCCGCCCGAGCCACCTTCACTGATCGACGAGATCAGCACCTTCGTGAAGGTGATCTTGAAGTATTCGAGCGGTGACTTGCCGCCGGCCTTGCGCACCGTGAGCACCGCGGTGGGATAGTGGCTGCCGCTCGCGCACGCGCCCATCAGCACCGGCGTGGCCTTGTCGACATACTTCGTGAACGAAAGATCCTGCACGGACACCTTGCCTGCGCCGCCGCCCGTGCCCAGGTGCATCGTGCCACTCTGCGACATGCCCCAGCTCCACGCGAGCACGTCGATTTCGCCCCCATGCGTCTTGTCCTGCGACTCGCCCGCCACGTCGCCAATCTTGATGAAAATATCAACGGCCATTTCTGTTCTCCACTTGGAAAGTTTGCGTCAGTTCGCGCCGGTACGCGGCCATGCACACGGACTTACGTTATGCCGCCTTGGCGGACGGCAACTTGGACACCAGCCGCAACGACACGGTGAGGCCCTCGAGCTGGTAATGCGGACGCAGGAAGAATTTGGACGTGTAATAGCCCGGATTGCCCTCGACTTCCTCGATCACGACTTCGGCTGCGGCAAGCGGGCGGCGCGATTTGGTTTCCTCACTCGAGTGCGCGGGGTCGCCGTCCACGTATTGCAAGATCCAGTTCTGCAGCCAGCGCTGCATGTCGTCTTTCTCCTTGAAGCTGCCGATCTTGTCGCGCACGATGCACTTGAGGTAGTGCGCGAAGCGGCTGCACGCGAACAGATACGGCAGGCGCGCCGCAAGATTGGCATTCGCGGTGGCGTCGGGGTCCTCGTACTCGGCCGGCTTGTGCAACGACTGTGCGCCGATGAACGCCGCGAAGTCAGAGTTCTTCTTGTGCACGAGCGGCATGAAGCCGTTCTTCGCGAGTTCGGCCTCGCGGCGGTCGCTGATGGCGATCTCGGTCGGGCACTTCATGTCCACGCCGCCATCGTCGGTCGGGAACGAATGCACGGGCAGGTTCTCGACCGCGCCGCCCGATTCGATACCGCGAATACGCGAGCACCAGCCGTACTGCTTGAACGAGCGGTTGATGTTGGTGGCCATCGCATAGGCGGCGTTGGCCCACGCATACTTCTTGCTGTCCGCGCCCGCGGTGTCTTCCTCGAAGGCGAACTCGTCGACCGGGTTGGTCTTCGCGCCATAGGGCGCGCGCGCAAGAAAACGCGGCATGGCGAGACCGATATAGCGCGAGTCTTCCGATTCGCGCAGCGAGCGCCACGCGGCGTGCTCGGGCGTCTGGAAGATCTTCGTGAGGTCGCGCGGATTGGCGAGCTCCTGCCACGATTCCATCAGCATGACCGAAGGATCGGCGCCCGTGATGAACGGCGCGTGCGAGGCGGCGGCGACCTTGGCGACCTGAGTGAGCAGGTCGACATCCGGACCGCTGTTGTCGAAGTAATAGTCGGCCACCAGCGCACCATACGGCTCGCCGCCGAACTGGCCGTACTCTTCTTCATAGAGCTTCTTGAACAGCGGGCTCTGGTCCCACGCGGTGCCCTTGTACTTCTTGAGCGTCTTGTGCAGCTCGTTCTTCGAGATGTTCATCACGCGGATCTTGAGCGTCTCGTCGGTCTCGGTGTTGTTCACCAGATAGTGCAGACCTCGCCAAGCGCTCTCCACCTTCTGAAACGCCTCGGTGTGGATGATCAGGTTCACCTGGTCAGTGAGCTTCTGGTCGATCTGCGCGATCAGCGACTCGATGGTCGCGAGCACGTCGCCCGACACGACGTTGGTGTCGCGCAGCGCCTGCTCGGCCAGCGTGCGCACGGCCGACTCGACGGCCTCCTTCGCCTTGTCGCTGCGGGGCTTGAATTCCTTTTCCAGCAGGCTCGCGAACTCGCTCGCCTCGAGTGCTTCGCCGCCCTGCCGGGCTTCCTGCTGTTGGGTACTGGGTTCGGCCATGTCAGACTCCCTCTCGACGGATGGCTAACTAGATAGTTAACAAATAGCCAACGATAGCTAACGGGTGGGTGCGCGCATCACCGCGCGCGGCGCTATTCCTGCGGCTTGGGCGCGGAGGCCAGCGCCTGCAGCAGTGCCGGATCGTTGAGCAGTTTCTGGATCAGATCCTCGGCGCCCGTCTTGCCGTCCATATAGGTCAAGAGGTTCTGCAACTGGCCGCGCGCCTCCAGCAGCTTCGCGAGCGAATCCACCTTGCGCGCGACGGCGGCCGGCGAGAAGTCGTCCATGCTCTCGAAGGTCATCTCCACCGCAAGATTGCCCTCGCCCGTGAGCATGTTCGGCACCTGCACGGCCACGCGCGGCTTCATCGATTTCAGGCGCTCATCGAAGTTGTCGACATCGATCTCGAGGAACTTGCGCTCGGCCACGGGCGCAAGCGGCTCGGCAGGCTGCCCGGACAGATCGGACATGACGCCCATCACGAACGGCAGATTGATCTTCTTTTCCGAGCCGTATACCTCTACGTCGTACTCGATCTGCACGCGCGGCGCCCGGTTGCGCGCGATGAACTTCTGGCTGCTTTCTTTAGCCACGGCCTTTCCCCTCGTCGATGCCGCGGCGGCGCGCATTGGGGCGCGCCGCGGGGCGGCGTTGCGGATAAACCAGCGCCTGCTCACACGAACAACAGGCCCTTAACGTCACTCCTCGCTCTGGACGCCGCCGATCTGGCGCGCCTGCGCAAGCCCGTCGGGCGCGAGATCTTCCAGAATCTCCATGAAATTCTTGTCGACGAGCCGACGCGCCCGCTTGAGCAGCAAGGGCACAGGGCTCCCCGGCTCATACGTTTCGTAGTACTTGCAGATGCGATCGAGGGCGCGCAGCACGTCCTCGCGCGACTCGACTTCGCCCGGCGCGCGCGCGGGCGCTGCGGCAACGGCCACGGCGGGCGCCCCGCCAGGCGCGCCGTCTTGCGCGAGCTCCGCTGGCGCGGATGCCTGCTCCTCGGGCACGCGCTCGCCAAGAAATGCCACGGCATGGCGCAGCTGCCGCGTGAGCGGGTCCATGTCGATCGCCTGCGCCGCGCCCACGTTGTTCATGATCACCGTCTCGATGCGCGTCGCAGCCTCGAGCGCACGCCGCAAGGCAGCGAGCGATTCGCGCGCGTTCTCGCCCGCATCGCTGATCGCGAGATCGATCGAGCTGAGCGTGGGCGCGGTCACGCCCGCCGGCACGGCAATCTCGCCGGTTGCGTATTCGACGTCGCGCAGCGTCACCTCGCCGTGCGCGCGCGAAATGGCGAGCGCCGCTTCGCGCACCTCGGCCAGCGTGGTGGTGGAGTCGACGAGACCCGCGAGCGCGTTCACGCGCGCGGTGGGATCGTTGTCGTCGTCGGGATCGAGCTGCGGATACAGATGCGCCCAGCGTTGTTCGAGCATGCCGGCGATCAGGTCGAGGCCTTCACTAAAGCCGCCAAAGCCGGTGCGATTGAGCAGCGCGCGCGCCAGATGCGCGGCCACGCGCAGATCGCGGCTTTTCTCCAGCAGGGACAGTGCGAGCGCCTGCGCCTCCTTCCAGTCGGGCGGAACGGCCTCGACCACAGTGCTGCCATACTGCACGTCGGGCTTGCCGTGCACGACGCGCTCGAGTTCGAGAAACGCCGGATCGTATTCGACGTCCTCGCCGCAAGGCAACGCGGAAGACACTTCCGCGAGCAGCGCCCCGGCATCTAGCATGGCCATGGTCCGTGGTCCGTGTGGAATTGGTTATGTTCTGGTTACTGCCCGGGCAAGCGTATTAAGGCGGATAAAAAATTGCATGGCGCGCGGCTGAACCTATTTCTGATATTTCCTGGTACAGCGGAGTCCGAATTCGCAAGCGCCATCGGTGCTCGAAGCTTAACGAGTCGCTATCAGAATAGCACGGCGGGTACAAAAGAAAAGCGCACCTCGATGCAAACCATGTTCCCGATTTTTCATAAATTCGCCACGCATTTAATCCAGTTGTCTTTCAAGTAGTCGTTGTGACATGCAGGCAATCGTCCAAACCTCGATCTCGCCTTGTCCGGCATGTCCGGGCGCGCGATCCAGACGCATCTTACTGCAGTGGAATCGCTCCCACACAGACGCTTTCAGCCCTTATTTTCCAAGGGTTAACCATCATGCAGGATGACTATAAAAGTGAGTCTCGCCTGGCGTCATCCCATGCCTTGAAGCACGTGACGTTCGCTAACGAAGGATACCGAACGATCGACTCTTCTCCGTCACATGTTCGATAACGCGCGTGCGCTTTATCGCCACGTAATCCGAATTCATTATTCTGATCGCGTAAACCACTAGAGCCGATCTTTTAGAATTTTTATTCACCGAACGGCTAGATGTTTTAAAACACGCCATTGCAGATTTTCACGCTTGTCATACGCACGGCCAGCTAATAGACTCGACGTGAACCCGCTACAGCCAATCCAACGATTCATGCATGCTGGATGCGCGCCACGCGAAGCGAGCCTAAAAACGCGATACGAGGGGAAAACGTGTCGAACATCGAAAGCGCAGCGCTCATGGAGGGCATGGACAATCCGTGCACGCTGCCCGATCTCTGGCAGCGGCGCACTGCTCTGAACCATGCAGAAATGGCTTCGCTCTATACCATCGTGCAGCGCGCACTGACCGGCTATCACCCGTTCGAGCTTCAAGCGCTGGCCGAAGACAAGGAAGAGCTCATTTCGCAGTTTCTCTTCAGCAAGGTCTTTCGCCTCGAAACGCCCGCAGCCGAATTAATGAGCTTTCCGGCGCATAGCGCGCCCTCGAACAACCACGCCGTGTGCAGCTATTTCCGCCGCTACCTGATCGACTGCCTGCGCAGCGCGAGCCATCGGCGCAACGTTTCGATCGACGAGAACGAGGTGCTGGCCGAACTCGATCAGCGCAGCGCCATGCACGCCGATCCGGTCAGCGCCGCGCTGTTCCAGTACGGCCTCGACGAGGACAGCGTGCGCGCCTCGGCCGTGCGCTTCATCAGCGGCCTCGACGAAGCCGCGCGACTGCTGCTCGCCGGCACGCTCGGCTGGCTCTCCGCCGAAAAGGGCGGGCTTGCGCAAATCGCCGCACGCTACGGCATCGCCTCGTATCACCATCGCGCGCGCAAGCTGGGCGTCACGCTGCGCAAAGGGGCGATGCCCGCCGACTTCGCGCGCACCGGCATTGGACGCTGGATCGAAGAAACGCTGGGCATCGAGATCGCGGTCGAGAACCGCATTGCGCTGCTCGCCGTGCTCGGCATTCTCGCGGAGCAATCGCAACTCGCGCAGGGCGCGCCGCGCGCGCGGCACGAGCACGGCGCGCGTGCGGCACCGGTGCCGGCCCCGGCGCAACAGTGCGCGCCGATGCATGACCCGCATTGCAACCACGAACTTCACGAGTGACCACGGGGAAGCCCGCAACGAGACGGGAGCGCAAGTGCAACTGGCCTTCGCAAGCCTGACCGATCCGGGCGGGCGGCAGCGCAACGAAGACTCGCTTGGCGACTGGTCGAGCGGGCGGCTGTTCTACTGCGTGGTCGCCGATGGCGCGGGCGGCCACGGCGGCGGCGACACCGCATCGGCCATCGTGGTCGACACAGTGCTCGCCGACCTGCGCTATCTCACGCTTGCCGAGTTGCCGCCCACGGGCGAGCGCCTCGCCAACGCGCTCGCGCATGCGAACGCCAACATCGTGGAAGAGCAGGCGCACGGCGGCACTGCGCTGCGCGACATGCGCTCCACGGCCACGCTGCTCGCGATCGACCGCGAACGGCGCACCGCGGCCTGGGCGCATTGCGGCGACACGCGGCTCTACTGCTTCCGCGCGGGCGAGATCGTCGCGCAGACGCGCGACCACAGCATGGTGCAGGACATGGTGGACGCGCGCCTCATCAGCGCCGCGGACGCGCGCCATCACCCGCGCCGCAACGTGCTGTTCTCGGCGCTCGGCACGCTCGAAGGGCTAAATATCGCGGCGCGGCCCGGCACGTTCGGGCTATGCGCACGCGACGCGTTCCTGATCTGCACCGATGGTCTTTGGGAGTACGTAGAAGAGGCCACCATGCTCGAGACGCTCGCGCAGGCCGCGAGCCCGCGCGCGTGGCTGGAGGCGCTGGCCGCGCATGTCCGCGCTCACGCGAGAGCGGGCAACGACAACTTCAGCGCGAGCGCGATCTGGGTAGAGGCCGATGAAACTGTCGACGTGCCGAACCCTAAGGATTCCGACGCAACCCTGTTGATCCCACCATCCTGAATATCGCAACAGCCCGTGCATTGAAAACCGATGTTGCGGCGGCCACGCCGGCGCGATGGTTGCTGCCATCCCATGGAGAATCAAGATGAAATCGCTGGAAGAGATTCGTGCAGAATTGAAAGTAGCCTTCGATGACAAGGACCTGAAGGTCGATGGCAAGCTGTTGAGCGAGTCGCCCCATTTCAACGATTATCTGCGGATGGGCTTCTATCTGTCCTGCGGCCTGCGAGGCAACCTCCGCGGTGAACCCGTCATTCGGAATGCCTTGATCGCGCTGGATGCGGACATGACGCAGCGGATAAACAAATACTATTCCGCCAAATCGCGGGCGATCGATTACTTCCAGAATCAGCAGGCGGCCTACAAGGCGAATAAGGCTCCGCCGAAGAAGGACAGCGACTTCTCCAAGCTTCTGACGGCCTCGCTGGACGAGTTCGAGCGCGCCCACGGATTCGTGGTTGTCGGCGACCGGCTCCCGAACTATGCCGGCTTCGTCTACGGGAATGTGTTCAAGGAGTCGCTGGCGCTGAAGCAGCACTGGAAGGATGTTGGCGCTGGAGAGAAGCACGGTGAATACAGCCACCGCCTGCAGTGGTACATCCTGATCCGGGCGGGCGCGTTCAAGACCGTGCCGGTGAACCAGGAAGCCACGGTATTCGCCAGCATCGCACCGTGGCAGAAGGGCAAGACCAATCTGTGGACCTTCCTCCTCGATCAACTGACCACGGACCCCTCGATCGGCAACGACAAGCTCGACTTTCGCTCCCCGGAAAATCTCAACATGTGGCTGGTTGGCGATGCGTCGCCGGAATTTTGCCCGGTCCTGCGAGCGTTTCTGCGCGCCCGCATGGCCAAGCGCGAATCCACGTACAACATGCGCGATTATCTCGTCAAGAAGCTGAGGAAATCGGAAGAGGAAGTGGACGAGATCATCACCTATATGCAAATGGAGAAGATGGAGAACCGCAATGCATCGGCGCGCATCGCCTTCCCGAAGGGGGCCAATCCCAAGTTCGATCCCTATGTGAGAACCTAGGGTCTGCTCACTTTAGAAATCCCCGCAGCCGTGCTGCCCGTTCAACAGCATGCAGCTATTCAAATTCGGTTGCGAGCGCACCCGTTTCCACTCGACAGCGAGCAGATCCTGATCGCTGCCGGGCGGGGCGGTCGTGAAGAGCGGCTGATTCGAGCCCACGCAGATATTGGTGCCCTGCAGGTTGTTCTCGTACACGAAGGTCTTCTCGCTCATGCCGAAGAACGACTGCATCGCGCTCACCGCTAGCGGCAGATCGAGCGGATACGGCAGCGTCACGGTCAGCGTGCCCGGCACGTTTTGCACGATATAGCCGACGCTCGACAGATACGCCGGATCGATCGCATATTGTCCCGGCAGCGAACCGCTCGTTGCGCCGGTCGAAAGCGTGCCGCTTAGCGACGAGGTCGTATCGCCGTTGACGAGACCCGCTGTGCTGTAGCCAAAGTTCGGATTCGGCGCGCCATAGATCTTTGTCGCGCCATTGGCGGTAACGATCACCGTGGGCCGCGCGACGTACACAAAATGATCGCCCGTGAGCGGTACGACACCGCCCCAGTTGCATCCCGCCCCAAAGGTGCAGCCGTAGAAGTTCGGCTGTGCCGTATTGGGCTGCACGTTGCCGCGCGTCTCGCCCACCCATGTCGAGGCCCAGATGCGCCAGTAATTGGCCGCGCTCAAGGTACCGGTGCCATTGTTGGTGAACACGCCGTTCTCCATCACGAGGTCGATCGTGCCGCCCGCGCTCAGGTTGGTGTTCTTGCCGCCGGTCGGGCCGTTCGCCGCCGCCGTGCCGCCGCCGAGCCCCACGCTGCCCGTCGCGGCCTGGGCGAGCAGGTTGCCGGTGAGACTGGAGTTGGTCGCATCGATCGTGGTGGCCGTGTTCGATGCCGCGTCGAACGAACGGCTCACGATCGGACCGATCACGAAGCTCGTTGAATTCAGGAAATTCACGTTGCCGGCGTCGAGCATGGCCAGCACGCCCACGTTGTTCTCGGGATCGTTGAGGGTGAAGGTGCCCGGCCCCGCGAGCAGCAGCCCGGCGGCCTGGATGCCGCCCGGGTCCGTGACCGCGCCCGCCGAGGCCAGCGTGAGCGTGTTGCTGCCGAGCGAGATGCCGTAGAGCAGTTGAATGCCGTGGCTGCCGCTGCCCATGTTCATCAGCGTGAGGCTCTGGTTCACGGCGGGCTTGACGAGCGACGTGCATGCACCTTGCGTGGGACACACGCCGCTCACGGTGATGAGGCCCGTCTGCGTGCTCGAACCGAGCGCGAGCGTGGCGAAGCCGGTGAACAGCGAATACGTGGCCGCGTCGATGCTCAAGCCCGCCGCGCCGGTGCCGAACAGCGTGATCGGCGTGCTGTCCGAAGCGACGAATGCAAAGGTCGTGGGGTCGACGCTCGCGGGCAGAATCGCGAGCGTGCCGCCCGCGGACGTGATGGGCGCGCCGCTGTCGGCGAGGCTCGTCGTCGTGCCGTCGTTGGCGGAGCGCAGCGCGACGGTGCCGTTGGGGCCTGCGTTCACCTGCACGGTTCCCGGCGCGTAGTTGAAGTTGGCCGGCACCGCCACCCTGCCGAAAGCCAGGCCCGCGTCCGACGTATTGGTCGAGCCCGCGATCGAAATCACGGTATTGGGCTGGGTAGCCGCGATCGTGCCGTTATACACAAGCGTTCCGTAGTCATACTGAATATTTGCGCCGCTCGCGCTGCTGGTCGGACTCGTCACCACGCCGCGGATGTCGATGGCGCCGCCGTTGGTCGAGACAATCTGCGCGCCGTCGGCCACGAGCACGCCCTGCGAGTTCGCGCCCGAGCCGCTGCCGCGGATCGAGAGCGTGCCGCTGCCGGTGGTGAGCGTCGTGGGCGGCGGCGTCGTCGAGAGGCTCACCAAGCCCACGGAACTGGAATCCGGGCTCGCGGCGCCGAGCACCACGCCCGTCGACGAAAGGCCCGCCGTGGGTGTGCCCGTGGTGAGGCCCGTGAGCGTGATCGAGCCGCTGGTCGAAGCGATGCTCGCGCCGGTCAGATCGACGCCGATGCTGCCGAAACTCGTGGCGGGAACGCTGCCGTTGATCGCGATCGCGCCGCTGCCGGTCTGGATCGTGGGCTGCACCGTGGTGCTGCCGTTCGCGGTATAGCCGCCGCCCAGGGACGTGCCGTATGAGGAGCCGGTCGCGCCAGTCGTCGTGCCGCTCAACGTCACATTGCCGCTGGTGGTCTGGATCGAGCTGCCGTAGGCCGAAATGCCATAGCCGCTCGTATAGGCCTGGCCCGGTGCGTCGTTCACCGTCCCCGCCACCTGCACGTTGCCGGCCCCCGTGCTGACCAGCGTGTTCGACAGCACGACGCCGCTCCCGTATGAGTTGGCGTTGGCGATGCCGGTCAGCGTGACGGCGCCGCCCGCCGTCGTCAGGGTCGACTGGCCGATGTCGACGCCGTATCCGTAGTTGCCCGTCGTCGTCCCAGCGATGCCGATCGCCCCATTGCCGCCGCTCGCGCTCAAGGTGCTGCCCGACATCGTGAAGCCAAAGCCGAGCCAGGCCGTCGCGGTGCCGCTCGTCTGGATGCCGCCCGCGCCGTTGAGCGTCGCCGAGTTGATCGACACGCCATAGGCAAACCCCACGGCGTTGCTCGACGTGCCGCTGATGCTGATCGCGCCGCTCCCCGTGTCGCTGAACGCCGCGCCGCCGCTCGTGCCGCCCTGGCTGGTCACATAATCGCCCTGCACCTGCACGCCAAAGTTCGCACCTTGCCCGGCCGCGCTCGACACGCCGTTCACGGCGATTGCGCCACCCGCCGCGTGAACGCCGCTTTGGGACAGCAGAACACCCGTGCCCGGGCCGGTTGCGGTTCCGTTGAGCGTGGTCGCTCCCGTGCCGTTGGCAATCAGCGAATAGCTCAGCGCGATGCCGCTGCTGCTGCCGTTGCCCGTGAGCGTCACGGCCCCGCCGGTGTTGCCGATGCTCGAGGTATTGAGCTGGATGCCGGTCGAAGCGGTCGATGCCGAATCCGTGCTGGTCAGCGCAACCGCGCCGCCGTTCGCGGCAATCGATGCATTCGTTAGCTCGACCCCGGTCCCCAGTCCGTTTCGCATCGTGCCCGTTAGCGTCACCGCGCCGCTGCCCGTCACGTCGATGGCGGGCGTGCCGCCCGGGCCCACGCCCGAGATCGAAACGCCGCTATAGGTGGACGACGAACCGATGAAGGTGGCGTCGCCGATGCCGCTCAACTGGATCGCGCCATTCGTACTCCCGACTGAACTCTGATTCAAGGTGATGCCGTTGCCGTCGTAGAGCGAGGTGCCCGAGATCGTCATGTTGCCGGCAGCCGAATTGATCGTGCTGTATCCGATGGTGACGCCATCGCCGAAACTGTTCGTCCCTGCGATGCTCACGGCGCCGCCCTCGGTGGCGAGGGTCGAGTTCTGGATGCTGACCTGGCTCGAACCTGTGTTGCCGATCATGAAGGTGCCGCCATGGGTGTCGAGCGCGACCTGGTTGAGCCAGACGAGATTGTTGCCCGCCGTGCCGCCCATGTTGGCGTTGAATACGACGTTGAGGGGCCCGCCAGTCGAGCCGATGCTCATCGGCCCTTCCGTTGCCACATTGATATTGCCGCTGGTCTGGAGCGAAAACGTCGTATTGCTGCCGGAGGCAAGCACCGGGGAAACCAGATTGATATCGCCGCCGGTGGTGGACACGCTGACATTGCCGGCCGGCGTCAGCGCGCCGCTGCCGAGGGAGCCGAGCGAGCCCGTGCCAGTGTTGTAAACCAGCGCCGGCGCAGCTTCCAGCACGGTGCCGGTCGTGTTCACGAGCGAGACGTCGCCGGTGCCGTTGAGCGAAAGAAAGCTCACGAAATTGCCCGCGTTCGTGAGCGTGAACGCGCCCGGTCCGCCGAGCACGAGCCAGTCTGCATTGATCGCCGCGCCTTGCGTGACCGGCCCTGCCGAGACCAGCGTCAAGGTGTTTTCCCGCATGTAAATTCCGGACGGCAGCGAAATGCCCTGGCTGCCCGATCCGTTTGCCTCCAGCGTCAGATTGGTCGAGACCGTGGTACTGGGCGCGACGGAGATGAGGCCGGTTTGCGTCGAACTGCCGATCACCACATTGGAGAAGGCGGACAGCATGCCCATGGCGTAGGTGCCGATGCCGAAGCCCCCACCGCCGTCGTTCACGTTGATCGGCGTGGCATCGGCATTGGCGATGCTGAAGTCCGAATTGACGATGCCGGGCAGCATGACGAGCGTGCCGCCCGGCGACGAGACGTTAGGCGTCCCGTAGACGAGGAAACTGCCGGTGATGCCGTTGTTGGCCGCGCGTATCGTGACGGTGCCGTTCGCGCCGGTCTGGATGTTGGGGGCGGCGGTAAACGTCCCGCCCAGGTAGCTCGAAATCGAGACGCCCTGGCTCGTCGCGTTGCTGGACCCAGTGATGGCGATCTGGCCGCCCGCGCCCTGGGCGTACAGCGTCGCCCCGGTGGCGATCATCACGCCCTGGTCGCCGTAGTTGGTCTGATCCGTTCTTGCGCCCGACACCTGCCCGCGAATGTCGATCGAGCCGCCGTTAGTCTGGATGGTCGAGCCATCGTCGATGGCGACGCCCGAGACCTGGTAAGGCTCGTTGCCGAGCGAATCCGCGCCGATGCCGTAGATGCGCACCGAGCCGCTGCCAGCGGAGACAGTCGAGCCGCCCGTCGGCGCGGCGCCCGGCTGAGGCTGCACGGCCGAACTGATGTACACGCCGCCCACCGGCGTGTTGGTGCCGCTGCCCTGGTTACCTTCGATTTCGATGTCGCCCGTCGACGTCAAGATGCTCGAACTGTAGATGCCTACTGCGTCGAGATGGCTCTGCCCGCTGACCGCCACGGCGCCTGGGGCCTGGCCGTGGATCGTGACCGCGCCGCTCGCATTCGCCGCGGACTGGCTCACGCGCGCATCGATGTTCGTATCCGCGAGTAGCACCGCCGCGCCGTCGAAGGTGGACGGTTGGCCCGTCTTTGTGCCGATCGTGATGTCGCCGCCGTTCGATTGCAACGAGATCGCACCGAACGTGCCATCCATCGAAATGACGTTGCCGCTCGTCGACTGGCCCACGTTCGCGTCGAACACCATGCCGAGCCCGCCCGCCGTCGATGTGATGCTCACCGAGTAGCCAAGCGAGATCGACCCGCCCGCGCTCAGCGTGAGGGTAGCGTCGGCGCCGCCCGTCTTCGAAATGGTGACGAACGGGAACACGCTGATGTTGCCGTCCGGCGTGGCCACCTTCACCGACGTGCCGTTGCTCAGTTGTGCCGAGATATCCCCCTGGTAGAGGTAAGTGTCGCTGACAGGACCGCTGACCGGACCGAATACGACCGTGGCGCCGCTCGTGACGCTTGCCGCGCCCACGCATTCCGCGCAAATCACGATGTTGTCCGGGTCGAGCAGCCATTGCCCGCCCTTGCCATGCGCGGCGGACGCATCGATCGTCGCGCCTTTCACATCGAGCGCGGCGCCCGAGGTTTCCACCAGTCCGCCATCACCGCCCTGCGGTCCGCCGCGCGCGCTGAACTCGCCATAAAGGCGCGCCGCCGTGATGCCATACGCCACGATATGCCCGCCGCTGCCGTTGGTGGTTGCATCCGCATGGATCTGCGCGTTCGGATCCATCCACACCGCATCCGCATTGCGGATCGTCGGGTCCGCGCCCGCCGCGCCGCCGCCCACGCGCACGCTGCCACCGCCCGCCGCGCCGCTCGCGTTCAAATTCGCGCCCGCGAGCAGGCCCACGTTGTGGCCCGTCACGTCGATCTGCCCGCCCGCGAGCCCCGCGCCGCCCGAGGCGTCGAGCGTGCCCGACACAAAGGTCTGGCCGCTCGTGCCGCCGTCGAGCACGATATGTCCATCGCGCGCGGCGAGGCTTTGCGCGCGCACGATACCCTGCTGGTTGATGACCGTGGCCGCCAGCGCATCGGCGGTCTGCGCGCTCATGACCACGGTGCCGCCGTCGGCGGCGAGCGTGCCCGCGTTGCCGATCAGCGCGCCCGCCGTGCCTGCGTTGATCTTCAGCGTGGTGAGTCCGTCGCCCGCGAAGTCGAGCGTGATATCGCGGCCCGCGCCCAGCGCAACCGTGCCGAGCTTCGCGGCCACGGTGCCGGTATTGCTCACGGTGCCGCCGAGCAGCGCGATGGTGCCGCCGTCCTGTGCGGTGAGCGTGCCCGCGTTGCGCACCGCCGCCGGCGAGCTGCCGATGAAGTGATAGCGCCCGGCCAGAAAATCAGCATCACTAATGTTCAGCGTCGAAGCGACCAGCGATCCCACGTTCACCGACGACCCCGGCGCGAAGATGACGCCCGCCGGGTTGACCAGAAAGACGCGGCCGTTCGCGCTCAAGCGCCCGGCGATATCGCTCGGGTTGTTGCCGACCACGCGATTGAGCAGCGCCGACGAGACCGAGGGCTGGGCGATGTTCACCGCCTCGCCCGCGCCGATCGAGAACGTGTTCCAGTTCACGATGGCGTTCGGCGTGCTTTGCGTGATGTTCATCTGCGAGGCGCTGGGCGAGCTCACCGTCACGCCGCCGGCCACCACCTGCGCACCGGTGGGATTGGCGAGCAGCGAGGTGGCCCAGGTGGCCTCGAACAGCGCCGCAGTGATCTGCGCAATCGCGCTTGCGATGGCCCTCGCCTGGAGCGGGCGCGCGTTTGCCTTGCGTCCCTGACGCTCTGTAACCCGCCCTGAGACCCTGCCGGCTGCCCCGCCCTGCCGATTACCGCCCCGCTTGTTCATCGCACACCTCGCCGGCATCGTCTGGTCGACCGCGTCTGGCCGACTGCTTCAAAACGTCTTGCTCAATTGCATATAGAACGTCGGCAGCTTGTCGTTGCCGGTCGTGTCGGGCGACGTCGTGCGCCACGCCACGGTGCCCTGCCATGCGAATCCGTACGGCAGCGCGAGGTACGCACCCAGGCCCGCGCCGCTGCGCGTGATGTTGTTCGGCCCCTGGTTCGGACGCGGGTTCGCGTTGTACCAGCCAGTGCCGAAGTCGAAGAATGTGAACGCGGTGATCTTCGAGGTCACCGCGTAGCGCACTTCGGCGGTCGCCACGAAGCCTTCGTCGACCAGGCCTTCGGAGGGCGAATAGGCGCGCACCGCGTGCGGCCCGCCCAGCAGGAAGCGCGAGGAGTTGTCGAGGTTGGTCGCCGCCCATTGCCCCGAGAAACCGACGAACAGGCTCACCTTCCCGGTCACCGCGTTGAGCCGGTTCGCGAAGAAGGTCGCGCGCACTTCGTTGCCTGCGGTGTTGCGCCCGAACTGCGACTGGTCGATGGCGTAATTCGCGGCGTCCTTGAAGTGCAGGCTGCCGATCAGCAGTTCGACGTCGGCGCTATTGAAGCCGCCGCCGAACAGGGCGTCGCGGCTTTCGTAGGTGAGCCCCACGCTGCCTTCGACCATCGAGCGCCGGTTGTGGTCGTCGACGACGCCGATGTTGTCCGAGAGGTCGCGGAACTCCAGATTCGCGCGCGCGAGCAGATTCTGGTCGCGGGTGCGCAGCACCGGGTGCGTGACCGTGAGATCGGCCACGGTGGCGTCGCCGGTTGCGTCGAGCGCGGAATACTCCTTGCCGAGCGTGTAATTCAATCGCGCGAGGGCCACGCCCACGCGCGTGCCGTAGGCGTTCACCGGCGCTTCGTAGCCCACGCGGCCATACACGGTGTCGAGCCGCTCCGCGCCGAGGATGCGCAAGTCGAGGTTGTCGCCGATGCCGAACGGCGAGTTCAGCCGCGCGAGCCCGCCCAGCCGCCACGTGCCGCTGGTCGCCGCGCCGTAGTTGTCGAGATCGGCGGCGAAGGTCCAGCGCTTCGCGGGCGCGACGTTGATCGTGAGATCCACGGTGCCGGGCTCGCTGCCCGACTCGATGGCCGAGGTCACCGTGATGCCCGGCAGATCGGAGAGCAGCAGCATGGTGCGCTCGAGCACCTGCTGCTGGAGCGGCGCGCCCACCGGAATCTGCTCCACCCGCGCGCGCAACAGCGACTCCTTGACCGGCGTGCCGGCGGCCACGTCGAGGCGCACGTGGCCCACGCGCCCTTCGAGCACGCTCATCGTCACCTGGCCCGAGGTCACATCCTGCGGCGGGATCACCACTTGTGCCAGCACATAGCCGCGCGCGCGGTACACCTGGGTGATCTGCGCGGCGATCGCCTGCAGGCCGGCGAAGTTCACCTCGCTGCCGATCTTGCCCTGCACGGGCGCGAGCAATTCCCCGCTCGGGATCGTGTCGTTGCCCTTGAGCGTGATGCCCTTGAGCACGAAGCTGGCCGCGCCCGGTTGTGCGGTCGGCGCGCCCGGCGCGGGCGTCGCAGGCAGCGCGGGCGCGCCGTCCAGCGGCGCGGGGCGCGTGTCGCGCGGCTCGGTCTGCTGCAGGATGGTGCCCGAGTTCGGCAGCGCCTGGTTCAGCACGTTGCCCACGTCCGGCCTTGTCTGGATCGGGGGGATGCTGCCCGCGCCCGGTGGCACCTGCCCCCAGGCGAGCGCGCTGCCCGAGCAGGCGAGCGCGGCAATCGTTCGGATTCCTCTTTTCATGTCATGATCCGCGCGCGATGGAAAGACGCCAGCCGCCCATCAGGTCGAACGGCGCCCAGAAGAACGGGTGCGCGAAGCGCGGCTCCTTCATGACGGCGAGCTGCGCGGCGCGCATGGCGTCGATCGCTTCCTGGCCTTGCGAAAGCTGCGAATAGAACGTGCGCATGGTGATGGCGGTGGACTCGTCGGCGACCGGCCACATCGACACAATCAGGCTCGTGGCGCCCGCATAGAAAAACGCGCGCGTGAAGCCGAGGATTTCGTCGCCGCGCGCGATGCGTCCGAGCCCGGTTTCGCAGGCCGAGAGCGTGACGAGCGAGACGTCGTTGAGCTTGAGGTTGTAGACATCGAGCGCGAGCAGCGAGTCGGGGCCGTCGGCGGGCTGGGTCGCGGGCGCGAGCAGGATGCGCGAGTGCAGCGGGTCGATGGTGTCGGCCTGGGCGTGCGTGGCGACGTGCAGCACGCGCCCGGCTGGCGCGCTCTGGCGGAACTGCGCGCGCGTGGCGGCGCTTTGCAGGAACAGCTCCCTGGTCGCGAAGAGCGGCGCGATGCCCTCCACCTCGGCCTGCGCGCCGGGCAGCGCATACGCGGGCGCGATCTGCGGATTGCCGAACGCCACGAGGCTGCTCGCCACCTTCTGGCGGCGCGCCTCGAGCTGCAACGCCACGCTCGCCGAAGGCTCGAGCGCGACGGGGTGCTGCTCGATCAGGAAGCCGCCGGGGCCGTGCAGCGCCTGGAACGGCAGATAGTGCAGCGCGCCGTGCGGCACGATGATGAGCCGCTCGCCGGGCTGCAGCGCGAGCGGCGCGATCAGCAGCGCATAGAGCTTGTCGCCGTAGGTAATCGCGTTCTTGCTCCGGTGCACGATGGCGTTGCGCACGTCGGTCACGGCCGTGTCGATGTCGGCGCGCTTGAGCGGCAGCCGGTAGCCCATAAAGCCGCCCGACAAGCCGCTCTTGCGGATCACCCACACCACGAGCGTGTCCTTCAGGCTGTGGTACTCGACGATGGCCTCGTTGGGGCGCAGCGCGGCGCGCACCGCCTGGAGCGTCGGCACCGTGCCGTTCAGCTGCTGGTCGTCCACGCCCGCTTCGACGCGGTTGCGCACCACGTCGAGCAGCGCGCGCGCGCGGCTGCGCTCGGAAAGACTCCACGCGCCTTCGTAGTCGCCCGCATCGACGCTCAGCTTGATCGCCTCTTCGAACACCGACTGCGTGTCGCCGAAGAGGCCCGTCTTGAACTCGTCGCTGCGAAAGCGCGAGCGGATTTTTTCAGAGTCGTCCACGGCGGCGAGATAGGCTTCGCGCGCATGGTCCTTGTCGCCGAGCGCGAGATACGCGCGGCCCATGCCTTCGTGCACCCAGAGGTTGTCGTAGCTGGCTTCGCTCGCGCCGCCGCCGCCCGTGCCGGCGAGCTGCGCCTGGTAGACCTTGAGCGCTTCGGCGGGCTTGCCTTCGGCGAGCAGCAGCTTGCCTTCGATGCGGCCGCGCGCGGGCGCGAGCTCGCCGCTCACGTCGGTCGAGTCGAGCGTCTTGCGCGCGGCAGCCGTGTCGCCGGCGGCGATCTGCGCATTGGTGATGGAGAGCAGCACCAGCGGCTTGAAGCGCGGCGAGGCGGTCTGCAAGGCGTCGTCGTAAGCCTTGAGCGCGCCTTGCGCATCGCCGCGCCGCAGCGCCACGTCGCCGAGCACCTTGTTGGCCGGCGCGAACACCTGCTCGGGCTGCTTCGGCTGGGAAGCGAGCGCTTCGCGCGCGTATTTGTCGGCGTCGTCGAGGTCGCCCGCGTAGCTGTAGGCAATCGCGAGATCGCGCTTGGACAGCGCGACGAGGTCGGCGTTATCGGTGCGCTGAGCCACCACCAGCGCGCGCGCCGCCGCGTTGATGCTGTCACGGAAATCGCCCCGCTCCGCCGCCGCCACCGACATGCTGCAATAGTCGTAGGCCGGCAGCGCGACGCGGTCGCGCGAGAGCAGCAGGCGGCCTTCGTCGGTGAGCGACTTGAGCGTTTCGGCGTCGCGCTCGCGCTCGGCGGCCTCGCGAAAGCCCTGGGACTCGGGCGCGAGGCCCGCGGCCGGAGCGTCCACGGCGGACTTCGCGGCGGATTTTGCGGCGGACTTCGCGGCACCGGCCGGCGCAGCCGCGACGGGCTTGGCGGCGCTGCTTGCCGCATTGCCCGCCGCGTGTGCGGCAGACGGCGCGGCAACGCCGAGCAACCACGCGCACAGCAGCGCGCCCAGCGGCCCACGTAGCGGCGCACACAGCGGCGCCTTCGTCCGGGCGAGCGGCGCGCCAGCCTGCCCGGAGCCCAACCGATGTTCGAGTTCGTTCACTTCGCTTTCCTGCAGGAAAGAAACATCACGCGACCGGGCCCCGGAGCGCGCAGCCGGAGCAGCGTCCGGCGGGCCAATTCCTATGTCTTAAGACGAAACGGGACGAGGATTTTTGAAAGCGCTCATGAAAATTCCGTCTGAGCTAACGTACACAGGCCAGCGCGCAGCACGCCCCGCACCAGCGCGAGCCATCGCGAACCATCGCGAAACAACGCGAAACAACGCGACGCGTTCAAAATCGGCCATGCCGATTCGTCTAGGTGTTGAATGGGCGTGCGTCCAGCCTCGCCCGACACGGAACTCCGCTAGATGAGCAGCATGAGCAGCAGCCCCGACGACAAGACGGTCATCGTGTCCCCGGCCACCGGACAGGACGCGCCACGCGCGGATAACGCAACGACGATTCAGGACGCATCGGCGCACGCGCCGCCGGCCAGCGCAGCAGCGGCCACAGAGGTACAAACGCTGATGCCGACGCAGATGCAACCGCCGTTGCCACCTCAACCGCAGGCGGCTCAAGCGCAGCCGGCAGAGCCAAGCCCGAACGACCCGGCGAGCGCAACGCCGGCCACGTCCGCCACGCCCGCCGCGCCCGAAGCCACCCACCAGGCGCTGCCGATCAACACGCGCATCGCCGAGTTCGAGATCGCCGGGCTGATCGGCGAAGGCGGCTTCGGCATCGTCTATCTCGCCTGGGACACGCTGCTGCGCCGCCACGTGGCGCTCAAGGAATACATCCCGGCCGCGCTCGCCGCGCGTGTGGCCGGCAGCGCCGATGTCACGGTGCGCTCGCAGCGCCACGAGGACACCTTCCGTGCGGGTTTGAAGAGCTTCATCAACGAGGCGCAGCTGCTCGCGCAGTTCGACCATCACTCGCTCGTCAAGGTCTACCGCTTCTGGGAAGCCAACGGCACCGCCTATATGGTGATGCCGTACTACGAAGGCGTGACGCTCAAGGAGACGCTGCGCCAGATCGGCATGCCGCCCACCGAGGCCTGGCTGCGCGGGCTGCTCGCGCCGCTCATCGACGCGCTCGCGGTGCTGCACGACGCGCAGTGCTTCCATCGCGACATCGCGCCCGACAACATCATGCTGCTCAAGGGCAGCCAGCGTCCGCTGCTGCTCGACTTCGGCGCGGCGCGGCGCGTGATCGGCGACATGACCCAGGCGCTCACGGTGATCCTCAAGCCGGGCTATGCGCCGGTCGAGCAGTATGCCGAGGTGCCGTCGATGAAGCAGGGCCCGTGGACCGACATCTACGCGCTCGCGGCCGTGGTCTATTACGCCATCGAGGGCAAGACGCCGCCCGCCTCCGTGGGCCGGCTGATGGGCGACACCTACGCGCCGCTCGCCACCACGGCGGCGGGCCGTTATGGCGACGCATTCCTGCGCGCCATGGACCACGCGCTCGCGGTGCGGCCCGAGGAGCGCCCGCAGGACGTGCGCGCGCTCGCAGCGGAGCTGGGCATCATGGCAGGCGGCGATGCCACTGCCGGGCACGCGGGCGCGGGGCAGGAGTTCGCACAGCCTTATACGTTGCGCGAAAGGGAAAGCGCGTTGCCGTTGCCGGGGGCGGCGGGAGCTGGACCGGCATCGGCGGCTTCGGCGGCGGCAGCGCCGCCTGCCGTGGTGCGAGCCGCTGCGTTCACGACGCCCGCTACGCCCACGACAGCCACGACTTCCACGGCAGCGCCCGCTCGCCGCAAACGCACCGTGCCGCTGGCGATCGGCGCGGGGGTGGTCATCGTCGCTGCCGTGGGCGCGTGGGTCGCGCTGCAGCGATCCGAACAGATGCCGCGCATAACGCTGCATATCACGCCGGCTGGCAAGGCGCGGGCTGATAAAGCGCCGGCCCCGGCGAGCGCGCCCGCCGCCGTCGCGCTTGCCACGGCGAGCGCCGCCGCCACCCTGCCGCCGGTGCCGCCGCCCTCCGCAGCCACCACGGCCGCCGCGCTTCCGCAGACAAGCGTCAGCACCGCCACTGCAGCGCTGTCGGCCGCCACGCTTGCCCCCTACACGCCGGTCAGCGAGTTCGAGCGCATCGTTGCACTCGCGGATCCCTCGATCGACGTGCGCACGACCCTGCGCAGCACGACCGCGCGCATCAAGAAAGACTTTCTGCAATTCCAGGTGACGAGCAGCCGCGCGGGCCGCGTCTACGCCTTCATGGTCGACCCCGAGGGCAACTATCTGATGCTGCTGCCCAACGGCCGCGACAAGGCCAACACGATCGCCGCCGGGCAGACGCTCACGCTGCCGCGCGCGAGCTGGCCGATGCTCGCCGACGCGCCCGCCGGGCCGATCCATTTTCTCGTGATCGTATCGCCCGAGCCGCGCGATTTCTCGAGCGCCGGACTGCATGCGGGCGACGTGTTCGCCGATTTCCCCGCGAGCGCCCAGCAGGCCGCCGCCGCGCAGCGCACGGCGAGCGCGTCGCCGTTCGCGGGCGAGGCGCGCTGCGCCAAAGCGGCCACGAGTTGCAGCAACGCCTTCGGCGCGGCGACGTTCAAGATCGACGTGGTCGGCGGCAGCGGCCAGGCACCGCGCTCGTAGCGCCGCAGGCCACAGGCCATAGGAGACCGTCATGGACAGACCGCTCTTTCTGCTCGCGGCGGCAGCAGCGGCAACCGCCCTCGCTGGCTGCGCGAGCAACAATCCGGCTAGCTCGGTGATCATCGGGTCGCCCACGCAAGCGCAGGCCGGCAAGGCGCAGGCGACGGCGGCCGCGGCCGCGCCCTCCCAGGCAAGGGCGACTGCCGCGAATGCAGCGCCATCGGCGCCAACGACGCCCACGAATCTGGCCGCAAGTCCGGCACCGGCTACGGCAGCCGCTGCCGCCGCGCCGGCCACTTCCGCCACTTCCGCCACTTCCGCCACTTCCGCCGCTCAGGCCACGGCCGCCTCCGCTGCCCCGCCCTCGCCTGGCGCACCGGTTGCCGCGTTCTCCACGCGCCATGCGTGGTACCAGACCGCGCGCTTCGTCGACCTGCCCGGCTGGAGCGCCGACGATCTGGGCGGCTCGCTCGACGCCTTCAAGCGCAGTTGCGGCGTGCTCGGCTCGCGCAACGGCTGGAGCGCGCCGTGTGCCGCCGCGCGCGGCGTCGACGCGGCCAGCGCCGCCGCGATCCGCCGCTTCTTCGAGACGTACTTCGACGTCTACCAGATCCGCAACACCGACCGCAGCCGCGACGGCACCATGACCGGCTACTACGAGCCGCTCCTGAACGGCAGCCGCCAGCCCGGCGGCGCTTACGTCTA
Source organism: Paraburkholderia sp. A1BS-2L (assembly GCF_051125205.1). NCBI lineage: Bacteria > Pseudomonadati > Pseudomonadota > Betaproteobacteria > Burkholderiales > Burkholderiaceae > Paraburkholderia > Paraburkholderia sp. A1BS-2L. The sequence continues at coordinate 1,981,829 of NZ_CP120429.1, read as the reverse complement.
CGCGGTCTACGGCGTGCCCGAGGACCTGCTTTACCTCGACGCGCGCCGGCTCGGCGGCGCGGCGCGCGGCAACATCACGGCGGCGCGCATCGAAGGACGCACCGTGATCCCGCTGCCGGGCGCGCAGCCAGACAGCGCGAAGGGCGTCTACACCCTCGACCTGCGCGACAGCGTCCCCGATATCCGCGACAAGAAACTGCGCCTGCGCCTGGACGGCACGCGCATCGTGCCGTACTACACGCGCGCCGAGATCGAGCGTGGCGCGGCGCGCGCGCCGGTGCTTGCGTGGGTGGACGATCCCGTGCTGCTTTATTCGATGCAGGTGCAGGGCTCGGGCAAGATCCGCATGCGTGACGGCACCATCCGCCGCGTGGCCTATGCCGAGCAGAACGGCCGGCCCTTCGAGCCGCCCGTCGCGCGCGCGGGCGCGAGCGGACGCAAGCTCAAGGTGCGCGGCATCGAGATGGAAATCGACGTCGCCGACGACAGCGGCGGAGGTGCCGATAGCAGTGGCCCCGAACTGCTCGCCAGCGCCAACGGCCCGCAAGGCTCGCGGGACGGCGGCGCATCGTCGACGGGCGCGAACGACAGCGACGACGACCAGCCCACTTCGCCGCTGTTGCGCGGCTTCAAGCTCGCCAGCGCCGGTCCGTCGGCGAGCGGCGCGGCGCGGCCCGCCGTGGCGAGTGCTCAGCAAGCGGCGGCGAAGAACGCTAGCACAAACGCGGGGGCGGGCGCGAACCTCGCCACCGTGCCTGGCGCGAACACGCAGCCCAAGCACGCGTTCGCGATCTCCGACCCGAGCTATGTGTTTTTCCGGCCCATCCCCGACTCGCCGAACGGACCGATCGGCGCGCTGGGCGTGCCGCTTTCGGCGGGCCGCTCAATAGCCGTGGATCCACGCACGACGCCGCTCGGCTCGCCGGTGTTCGTCGCCACGCGCGACGACCCGCAAACGCCCGGCGCGGTGAATCGGCTAATGATGGCGCAGGACTCGGGCGGCGCGATCCAGGGCGCAGTGCGCGCCGATTACTTCTATGGCTTCGGCCAGTCCGCGCAGGCCGAGGCGAGCCGCACCAAGGAACGACTGCGCATGTGGCTGCTGTTGCCCAAGGGACTGCACGTGGCCGCCCAGGAATCGGCCACGAAGACGCGCGGGATGGCGGTGCAGTCGAACGAGGATTGCCTCGTGGCCGACCCGCAGTTGTGCGTGGACGACGATGCGGGGAACTAGCGGGCCGGACAGCGGCGAAATCCGCCACCGGCCCGCGTGCCGTCAGAAGGTGTGACGCAGCCCCGTCGAGACGGCCACCTGATCCTGCGTGGACGAAGCCCCGCTCAGCCCGTTCAGATGCGCGCCGAAGCCATACGGATTCGAACTCACGTGCTGCCAGTCGCCTTGCAGATACACACTGGTGCGCTTGGACATGGCGTACTGAGCCTGGAGGTTGACCTGGTTGTAGTTGGGATTCTCGCCCGCGCCAAAATTCGTGCGCGTATAGGTATAAGAGCCGGCCAGCGTCACCATGGGCGTGAGCGAGTAGCGCACATTGCCTTCGATGTTTTGCAGCCGTGCGCTGTTCGTCTGGAGGCGGACCGGCACCGCCGTACCCGCCTGCGCCGCGCCGATGCTGCCGCCGAGCGCATTGCTCAAATTGGTCTGCGTATAGACGATGCCCGCCGTCACCGGGCCCAGCGTATAGCCGACACCCCCGCCGAACGTGCGCTGCGTGCCCGCAGTGAAGGGCGCGCTGCCGGTAACCGCGCCGGTGCTACTGGTCGAGATCGCCAGATTGTTGATGTCGTTGTTCAGTTGCAGGTAGCCCACCGCGACGGTCAAGCCACCAAAGCGATAACTGCCGCCGGCACTATACGCACGGTTGTTGGCGAATTCGCCCGCCGTATTGGAAAAGCCATACAGCGCGCCGAACTTCAGACCGCCATAATTCGCGCTCGTGTATTTGACCGAATTGTTAATACGGATCGTGTTGTTCAGGTTGTCGTTGTCGAACGGATGCGCTGTAATCGTGCCGCCGTAGGGCGAAGCCACGAGCGAAATCGGCGCGACGAAGTCGATGAGGCTGTCGTACTGGCGGCCGAGCGTGACCGCGCCGAACTGGTCGCTCGCCAGGCCGACGAATGCCTGGCGGCCGAACAAGCGGTTGTTCTGCCCGGCGGCGCCGTTGTTAATGGAGAAGCCGTTTTCCAGCGTGAAAACGGCCTTGAGTCCGCCGCCCAGGTCCTCGCCGCCGCGCAGGCCCCAGCGGCTGCCGTTGACCGTGCCGCTCGTCTGCTGCCAGGCGCTGTGGCCAGCCTGGTTGTTGGTGTAAGTCACGCCTGCGTCGATAAGCCCGTATAAAGTGACGCTGCTCTGCGCCTGTGCAGCCGTCGCGAATACGCCGGCCAAAGCGGCGGCCATCATGGTCTTTTTCATTTTCTAACCCCGGTTTAATGCGCCTGCTTCGAACTGGTTGAATCCAGTGGCGAAAAGCGAAGCGCTATTTGCTTTTACAGAACGTTTACATCCGCAACAGAATGCAGGCCGCCTGCGATCTCGAAAGGCCGCTGTTGTGGTGACAAGACGCGAAGCATTGGCGCGCGTCAAACACCCGACCCGCGCGGCGTTATCGCGGCGATATCGCGGCGTAGCGCTCAACGCGAAAGCCGACCTGCTCGCGAGCCCGACGCCTCCACCCCATCCCGGTTATCATCGCGCTCCGAGCCGCCCGCCCCCGATGCCCCATCAAGCCATGCCTCACTCCTCCTTCGATGCCGTGCTCTTCGACTGCGACGGCGTACTCGTCGACTCCGAACGCATCACGCATGTCGTGCTGGTCCAGATGCTGGGCGAGCTCGGCTGGACGCTCTCCGTGGACGAGGCGATGCGCCTTTTCGTCGGCAAAATGGTGAAGGACGAGGCGGAGCGCATCGAGCAGCACACCGGCTTTCGCATCACGGAGGCCTGGCTCGAACACTTTCGCGCGCGCCGCAACGCGGCGCTCGAACGCGACCTCGAGGAGATCCCGGGCGCGCCGGCCGCCGTGCGCGCCGTGCACGCGGTCTACGACGGGCGCATCGCGGTCGCCTCGGGCGCGGACCGCCACAAGGTCGAGTTGCAATTGCGCAAGGTGGATCTGCTCGACTGCTTCGCGGGGCGCATCTTCAGCGGCCACGAAACACCGCGCAGCAAGCCCCATCCCGACGTCTACCTCGCAGCCGCCGCGGGCCTCGGTGCCGCGCCGCAGCGCTGCGCCGTGATCGAGGACACGGTGACGGGCGCGCGCGCCGGTCTCGCGGCCGGCGCCACCGTGTTCGGCTACAGCCCAGGCACGCCGGGCCACAGCGGCGCACAGGCGCTGCGCGACGAGGGCGTCGCGCAGGTGTTCACGGACATGGCGCAACTGCCGGTTCTGCTCGCGGGCTGGCGCGCTCAGTAAACCTCGCGCCGCAGGGGCTAGCCGCGAAAGACGGCACCTGGAACGGCAGCTGAGACGGCACCTGGGGCGGCACCCAGAATGCACGCCTGCATCCATTCCACTACCATCCGGAAAGGTCTGCCCGGGCGCGCCGCAACGGAGCCTGAAAGTCCTGTCTGAAAGCCCGGCGACAGCCAGCCGAAAAACGATAGTTTGCTACCAAATAGTTTTCCGCTATCATCGCGCCGATGTCGAATCTTCATACTTTACGTCTTGCCGTCAGCAGCACGCTCGTCGTGGCGGCGCGCAAATGGCGGCGCACGAGTCACGGCGCGCTCGCCGCCTATAACGTCTCCGAGGCCTGCGCTGCGCCGCTGCTCACCGCCGGGCGTCTTGGCGAGGCGGTGCGCCAGGTCACGCTCGCCGAGCACGTGGGCATCGAAGGCCCCTCGCTCGTGCGCCTGCTCGATCAGCTCTGCGCGGCGGGCCTCGTGCGCCGCGACGAAGACCCCGACGACCGCCGCGCCAAAACCATCTCGCTGACCCACGAAGGCCATGCCGTCACCGCGCAAATGGAGGAAGACCTGCGTGCGCTGCGCGCGCGCGTGCTCAAGGGCGTGAGCCGCGCCGATCTGGAAACCACGCTGCGCGTGCTCAACGCCTTCAACGCGCCGGACCCGGCCGACGCGTCCCTTCACGACCGATAGCGGCACGCGGCTCATGACCTATCCCTCCTGGCGCGACTGGCTTTTCTCGGTCAAGACCTTCGCCGCTTCGATGCTCGCGCTCTATATCGCGCTGATATTCCAGTTGCCGCGCCCGTACTGGGCCATGGCAAGCGTCTATATCGTCTCGAACCCGTTCGTGGGCGCCACGCGCTCGAAGGCGCTCTACCGGGCGCTCGGCACCATGCTGGGTGCGTCCGCGGCCGTCGCGCTGGTGCCGCCGTTCGTCGAAATGCCGCTGGTGTTCAGCGTGATCGTGGCGCTCTGGACCGGCACGATGCTCTATCTGGCGATTTCGGACCGCACCGCGCGCAGCTACGTGTTCATGCTCGCGGGCTACACCATGCCGCTCATCGCGCTGCCCACCGTGACCGCACCCAACACCGTGTTCGACGTGGCCATCGCACGCACCCAGGAGATCACGCTCGGCATCATCTGCGCGAGCGTGGTGGGCAGCGCCGTCCTGCCAAGCCGGCTCGCGCCCACGCTGATCGAGCGCGCCGACGCGTGGTTCCGCGACGCCGCCTTCTATGGCCGCGAAACGCTCTCCGGGAAGATCGCGGGCAAGGCGCTCTCGGCCTGCCGGCAGCGCCTCGCCTCCACCGTGAACCAGCTCGAATTCCTGCTGAGCCAGTTGAGCTACGACCACACGCATCCCGAGATCCTCGCGCGCGCGCAAAACCTGCGCGGGCGCATGCAGTTGTTCCTGCCGATGATTTCCGCGCTCGCCGACCCGCTCATCGCGTTGCGGCGCGATCTGCACACGTGGCCCGAAGGCCTCGACGCGCTGCTCGCCGACGCGGCCAAATGGTTCGACGCCCCACTGCCCACGCGCGCCGCCCAGATCCACGACGACGAAGGCGACCCCGTCGCGGAGCGCCTGCGCGCGCGCGTGGCCGCGCTGCAGCCCCCGCACGACGCGCTCACGAGCTGGGAGGGCGCGCTGCTCTCGAACGCGCTGTGGCGCCTCGGCCAGGTAATCGACGTGTGGCAGGACTGCCGGACCCTGCGCGCGCTGATCGCGCACGAAACCGGCACGTGGCGGCCGCGCTACCGGCACTGGCGCCTCGGCGGCACCGAGCGCTTCTACGACCGCGGCCTCATGCTGTTCTCGTGCCTCGTGCCGGTGAGCGCGATTCTGGTGGCGTGCTGGCTGTGGGTCAGCTCGGGCTGGCACGACGGCGCGGGCGCGGTGACGCTCGCGGCGGTGGCCTGCTGCTTCTTCGCCGCGCTCGACGAGCCCGCGCCGCTGGTGTTCCGTTTTTTCGTGGCGACGGCCGCGAGCGCGGTGATCGCGGGGCTCTATCTGTTCGTGGTGCTGCCCGAGGTGCACGACTTCGCCATGCTCGTGCTGCTGTTCGCGGGGCCGTTCATCCTGATCGGCACGCTCATTCCGCGTCCGCAGTTCAATATGGTCACGATGCTCGTGGCCGTGAACACGGCCACCTTCATCAGCATCCAGGGCGCCTACGAGGCCGATTTCTTCGTTTTCCTGAACAGCAACATCGCGGGCGTCTCCGGCCTGTTGTTCGCCTATCTGTGGACGCGCATGACGCGCCCGTTCGGCGCGGAGCTAGCGGCGAAGCGCCTGCTGCGCTCGAGCTGGAGCGACGTGGCGCTCTCCGCCAGCACCGAACGCATCGCCGACCAGCGCGATCTGGCCTCGCGCATGGTCGACCGCCTGATGCAGCTGATTCCGCGCCTTGGGGCCTCGGACGAGCATCGTCATCCTTCGATCGAGAGCTTCCGGGACCTGCGCATCGCCCTCAACGCGCTGGACCTGCGCCGCTCGCGCCGCAAGCTCGACGGCGACATGCCCGCCGCCATCGACCGCGTGCTCGCGGGCGTGAGCGATCACTACACGCGCTGCGCGAAGACGAGCGAGCGCCACAGCGCCCCGCCCGCGCTGCTCGCCAGCATCGACGACGCGCTGCATCGCGTGGCCGCGCGAGGTCTTGCGCAAGAAGCCGCCGATGCCGACGCAGCGGGCCCGGCCGGCGAAGCCGCGCAAACACCGCCGCGCGCGCACTTCACGCAGCGCTGGCTGCGCGACACGCAGCACGCGCTCGTGGGCCTGCGCCTCTCGCTCTACCCCACGCTGGTCGGCCAGCGTCCGGGCACCGGGCCGGGCGGAATCCAGGGAGCCAATAGGTGAGCGCGCAACCTTTTTTCCTCACTTCAGGATCAGCGCCATGATCGGCGAAATCGATATCTTCGGCGTGTTCGTGCCCGCCGTGCTCGTGCTGATGCTGATCGCGTATCTCATCAACGTCGTGATCGGCAAGGTGCTCACGCGTGTCGGCTTCTACCGGCTCGTGTGGCATCGTTCCATTTTCGACCTCGGCATCTATGTCTTCGTGCTGGCTGCCGTCATCATCGTGTCGCATCGCTTACTACCGTGAAAAAAACCTGGTTCTCGGCAGGACAGATCCTGCTCACGCTCATTGTCGTCGTCGTGGCTGCGGTCGTGCTATGGCGCATCGTCGATTACTACATGTACTCGCCGTGGACGCGCGACGGCCGCGTGCGCGCCGACGTGATCCAGGTCGCGCCCGACGTGGGCGGCCTCATCACGCACGTCGAGGTGGTCGACAACCAGCCGGTCAAGAAAGGCCAGGTGCTGTTCGTGATCGACCAAGCGCGCTACACGCTCGCGCTGCGTCTTGCCGAGGCCGCGCTGCAAAATCGCCAGGCCACGCTCGCGCAGGCCAGACGCGAATACGCGCGCAACCGCGCGCTCGGCAATCTGGTCGCCAGCGAAACGCTCGAGGAAAGCCGCACCAAAGTCGATCAGGGCGAAGCCGCCGTGGCCGACGCCCAAGTGCAGGTGGATACCGCGAAGCTGAACCTGCAGCGCACGACCATCGTGAGCCCCGTGGACGGCTATCTGAACGACCGCGCCCCGCGCGCGGGCGAGTACGTCACGGCGGGGCGCGCCGAGCTCTCGGTGGTGGACATGCATTCGTTCCGCGTGGATGGCTACTTCGAGGAAACGCGCCTGCGCGGCATTCGTCTCGGCCAGCCCGTCGAGATCACCGTAATGGGCGAGCCGCGCCCGCTGCGCGGCCACGTGCAGAGCATCGTCGCCGCCATCGAGGACCGCGACCGCCAGCCAAGCCCCAACCTGCTGCCGAACGTGAACCCCGCGTTCAGCTGGGTGCGCCTCGCGCAGCGCGTGCCGGTGCGCGTCGCACTTGACGAAGTGCCGGACGACTTCCGCATGATCGCGGGCCGCACGGCCACCGTCGCGGTGCGCACCGAAGCCAGCGAAAAGCAGACGAGCAAGGCCGGCGCGGCAGCGCGCGCCACGCGTGAGAGCAGCGCCAGCGGCACAGTGACTGCTTCGGATGCCGAAGCGAATGCGAGCGCGAACTCGAGCGCCGCGCCGGCAACGGCGAGCGGAGCTTCGCAATGACGCGTCATGGACTTCGGCGCGCCTTCGCGCTCGCGCCGCTCGTGCTTGCGCTGGGCGCATGCATGAACCTCGGCCCCGACTACAAAGTGCCGAACGACGCGCTCGTGAACGCGCCGCTCGCGCAGGGGCCGATCGACGGCGCGAGCAAAGCGCCGGTTTCGCAGGGCGAGGTGCCCAACGACTGGTGGCGTCTCTACGACGACCCCACGCTCGACCAGCTCGTCCAGCAAGCGCTGCAATCGAACACCAGCCTGCGCGTGGCCGCCGCGAATCTCGCACGCTCGCGCGCCGCGCTCGAAGTGGCCGCGGCGCAAGGCGGCTTCTCGGGCAGCGCGAGCGCCGCATTCCAGCGCGCCCAGGTCTCGGCCGAGCAATATCTGCTGTTCAGCAAGGTGCCGGTGGGAAACCTCGGCGATCTCGGCATCAACGTGTCGTATGAAATCGACCTGTTCGGCAAGCTGCGGCGCGGCGTGGAAGCCGCCAGCGCCGAAGACGAAGCCGTGCTCGCCGCCGCCGATCTCGCGCGCATCACCGTGGTCGCCGATGTCGCGCAGGCCTATGTCGCATCGTGCTCGGCCGGCGAAGAACTGGCCATCGCGCAGGAATCGCTCAAGCTGCAACAGCAGCGCGTGGCGCTCACCCAGCGCCTGCGCGACGCGGGCCGCGGCAACCAGACCGACGTCACGCGCGGCCAGACCCAGGTTCAAACGCTCGCCGCCGACATTCCGCGCTTCGAGGGCCGCCGCCGCGTCGCGCAGTATCAACTCGCGATGCTGCTCGCGCGCCCGCCGTCCGACCTGCCGCCAGCGGTGCTCGCCTGCAACCGCCTGCCCAAACTCAAGCAGCCGATCCCGGTCGGCGACGGCGCGGCGCTGCTGCGCCGCCGCCCCGACGTGCGCGCGGCCGAGCGCCAGCTCGCGTCGGCCACGGCGCGCATCGGCGTGGAGACGGCGGCGATGTATCCGTCGATCAGCATCGGTGCGGGCGTGGGCACGATCGGCCTCACGGACGACCTGTTCTCTTCGAAGACCAATGCGTGGTCATTCGGCCCCCTGATCAGCTGGACCTTCCCGCTGAACGGCCAGCGCGCCCGCGTGCGCGGCGCGGAGGCTGCTACGGCGGGCGCGCTCGCGCACTTCGACGGCGTGGTGCTCAACGCGCTGCGCGAAACACAGACGAGCCTCGCCACCTACGCCGCCGACGACCAGCGCGCCGAGGCGCTGCGCACGGCCTACGCGTCGGCAAAGCAATCCGCCGATCAAACCCACCGCCTCTACGCAGCGGGCCGCGAACCGTTCCTCTCTGACCTCGACGCCACGCGCACGCTCACGAGCGCGCACGCGCAGGTGGCGGCGGCCGAAGGCCAGGTGGCGCTCGATCAGGTGAAGCTGTTCCTCGCGCTGGGCGGCGGGTGGGAGCCTGACCAGGAGAAGCCGGCGTCGGGGCAGGCGGAGCAGTCTGTCCAGCCGTCTCAGGCCAATCAGCCGACGCCGGCTCAATAAGCACCCGACGCCCCCTGCCGCGTCGATGCGGTATGCGGCCAGCCACGCAAAAACGCCGCACGAACGTTCCCATTCGTACGGCGCCATGCACTCGAATACATCCCGGGAACGCGCAATGGCCCCCTCGCCGCCCCTTCGAGGCGGGTGCTGCAACGCTCCTCCAACCTCAACGCATCATGCGCACCGGCGGCGAGTAGCTGCTGGCCGTGCCGCTTTCCGACGTGCCGTCCGTCGCCGGCCCATAGCCGCTATCGCCCCGCGCTTGCAAACGCGCCTGGGCTGCCTGGTAGTCCCCAGGATAGAACGGCGACACCACGTTCGGCCGCCAGCCCACCGATTCGAGCGCCTTGAGTTCGTTGCGGACCTGCTCACGCGTGAGGGGGCCGTTTTCAGGTTGCGACTGGGCGAAAGAAACGGCCGGAACCGCGAGCACCGCAGCAAGCGCGACCGCCTTGATAAGCGACTTCATGACAACACCTCCGGTAACTTGAACGATCGGTCCGGCACAAGCGGCGAACCGTTGGATGTAGTCTAGAAAGTCCCGAGCACCGGATAAATGGCGACGCGACGAATTCACTGTTTTCGCAGTATGGATAATCGCGCGCCTCATAACGGCCGCGCATATCTATCTTCCCGCGCGGAATAAGGCCGCGGGCAATGCAGACGAAACGGCACGCAGCCTGCAAACGCGCGCACACCGGTGCAAGATAGGCGCTTCCGAAACCTCTACAAGGAGAGGTCGCGATGGCGACATGGAAACCGGATCCGAGCTTCTACCCCTCCGCGCGCCTGGCAGCCGCGGCCACGCCGGAAACGCTCGCATGGGTGGCGAGTTTCGACCCTACTTGCCGCGTGCCCGACTCGCTCGACGTCGTCGACCTCGATCCCGCCTCGCCCGAGTACGGCCGGATCGTCCATCGCCTCGCGATGCCGCACACCGGCGACGAGCTCCATCATTTCGGCTGGAACGCATGCAGTTCGTGCCTGTGCCCGAACGCGCCACACGCCCATACCGAGCGTCGTTATTTGATCGTGCCGGGCCTGCGCTCATCGCGCATTCATATTGTCGATACGAAGCCCGACGCGCGCCGCCCGAAGATCGTGCGCGTCCACGAGCCCGAAAGCGTCGCGCAACGCGCCGGCTATACCCGCCCCCATACGGTGCACTGCGGGCCGGACGGCATCTACGTGACAGCGCTCGCCAATGCCGAGGGCGAAGCGCCCGGCGGCATCTTCCTGATGGATCACGAGAGCTTCGACATCCTCGGCCAATGGGAAATCGAGCGTGGCCCGCAGCAGCTTGCCTACGATGGCTGGTGGCATCTCGGCTACGACACGCTCGTGACGAGCGAATGGGGCCTGCCCGCCACCTTCGAGAACGGCCTCGTGCCCGAGGTGCTGCTCGGCGGCCAGTACGGCCATCGGCTGCACTTCTGGGACCTGCATACGCGCCGCCACAAACAGGTGCTCGACTTCGGCGCGGAGAACCAGCTGGTGTTCGAACTGCGGCCCGCGCACGACCCCACGAAGCCATATGGTTTCGTGAATTCCGTCATCAGCCTGAAGGATCTCTCGGCGTCGATCTGGCAGTGGTACCGCGACGGCGATCAGTGGGCCGCGCGCAAGATCATCGAGATTCCCGCCGAACCCGCCGACCCGGAATTGCTCCCGCCCATGCTCAAAGGCTTCGCCGCCGTGCCGCCGCTCGTCACCGACATCGCACTCTCGCTCGACGACCGCTTTCTCTACGCAGCCTGCTGGGGCACGGGCGACCTGCGCCAATACGATGTTTCGGATCCCGAACATCCTGTGCTGACGGGCAGCGTGCGCATCGGCGGGATCGTCTCTCGCGCCACGCATCCGCGCGCGCAAGGCCGTGCGCTCAATGGCGGTCCGCAGATGGTGGAGGTGAGCCGCGACGGGCGGCGGGTGTATTTCACGAATTCGCTGTATGGCGCCATCGACGCGCAGTTCTACCCCAATGGCATCGACGGCTGGATGGTGAAGCTCGATGCCGCGCCCGAAGGCGGACTCCGCTTCGACGAACGCTTCTTCGTGGAATGGCCGAAGACGCATCGCCCGCATCAGATCCGGCTCGAAGGCGGCGACTGTTCATCCGATTCGTATTGCTATCCCTGAGCATGGCACGCATGGCATGAGTGAGCTGTTCCGAACATTCGACACGCACTGGGCCGCCTGGGGCGCGGTGGCAGCCAGCGGCGTGTTTCACGGCGCGAATCCGGCGATGGGCTGGCTCTTCGCCACCGCGCTCGGGCTGCAGCGCCGCAGCCGCACGGCGTTGCTGCTGGCGCTGCCGCCTATCGCGCTGGGCCACGCCGCATCGATTCTGCTATTCACGAGCTCGATCGCCGCACTGGGCGCGTGGCGGCCCGTGCTCATGCACAGCGGCCTGCACTGGGTGCTTGGCGCGCTGCTGATCGGCTGGGCTGCTTGGCAGCACGCGCGGGGGCACCGCCATCGGGTGCGCGCGGGGATGACGGCCGGCTTTCTCGGTCTCACGGCATGGTCCGCGCTGATGGCCACGCTGCACGGCGCGGGCCTCATGCTCATGCCGGCGTTGCTGCCGGTCTGCGGAGATACCGCGGCCCATGGCGGCGCCGGCGGGCTGCTCGCGATATCCGCCGCGTTCACCGCGCTGCACACGGTGGTGACGCTGGCCACGACCGCTGCCATCGCAATCGTCGCCTATGAATATGTGGGACTCGGCGTGCTGCGGCGCGGCTGGATCAACTTCGACTGGCTCTGGCGCGGCGCGCTGGTGGCCACCGGCACGCTGATGATCGCGACCGCGTGAATGGCGCTGCCGCGCCCAGCGCCTGCCGCGCGAGCCGTGTACCATACTGCGCTCTATCGAAGAAGCAACGCGGAAGGAGCAACGCAGATGAAAATCGCCATCATGGGCGCCGGCGCGGTGGGCTGCTTTTACGGCGGGATGCTCGCGCGCGCGGGCCACGACGTCGTCCTGATCGGCCGCGCGCAGCATGTCGAAGCCATCGAGCGCGACGGCCTGCGCCTCGAAGCGCTGAGCTTCGACGAGCGCATCGGCCGCCCGCATCTCACCGCGAGCACCGAGGCGGCCGCCGTGGCCGGCGCCGATCTCGTGCTGTTCTGTGTGAAGTCGACCGACACCGAAAGCGCCGGCGCCTCGATCGCGCCGCATCTGCGCGCCGATACGCTCGTGCTCACGCTGCAAAACGGCGTGGACAACGCCGAACGCCTGCGCACCGTGATTCCGCAAGACGTCGCAGCCGCTGTCGTGTACGTGGCCACGGAGATGGCCGGCCCCGGCCACGTGCGCCACCACGGGCGCGGCGAACTGGTGATCGAGCCTGCGCGCGGCAGCCTGGCCGCCGCGCAGGCCCTGATCGATGCGGGCGTGCCCACCGAAATTTCCGCGAACGTGCGCGGCGCGCTCTGGGCCAAGCTCATCGTGAACTGCGCGTACAACGCGCTCTCGGCGATTTCGCAGTTGCCTTATGGGCGTCTCGTGGAAGGCGCTGGCGTGCGCGATGCGATGCAGGACGTGCTGGCCGAATGCGTGGCCGTGGCGCACGCCGACGGCGTGACGCTGCCGCCCGACGTGGACACCAGCGTGCAGCGCATTGCGCAAACCATGCCGGGGCAATACTCGTCGACCGCGCAGGATCTCGCGCGCGGCAAGCGCAGCGAAATCGATCATCTGAACGGTTTCGTGGTGTGGCGCGGCGCGGCGCTGGGCGTGGCCACGCCGGCCAACCGCCTGCTTCATGCACTCGTGAAGCTCATCGAGGACAAGGCGCACGGGACGATCTGAGGCGTGCGCTTTAGTGCGTTTTAATGCGTTTTAATGCGGTTTAGTACGGTTTAGTGCACTTTCGCGAGAGCGTTGCCAGCGCCCCGCTGCAGGTGCGGGGCGCGGGGCGCGGCGCATGCCTCATGCGCCCGGCGCCTCGCGCTCGAACACGAGCAGCGTCGAGGTCGCCGAAGCATAGAGCTTGCCGGCGGCGTCCGTGATCGTCGCCTCCGTGAAGGCAGCACGGCGGCCGATGCTCAATACGCGGCCTTCGGCGCGCACCGGTCCGGTGCTTGCGGTCATGGGGCGGTGATAGGCCACTTTCAGTTCAAGCGTCGTGTAGCCCTGGTGCGGCGCGAGACGCGAATGCGCCGCGCAACCGCAGGCAGAATCGAGCAGCGTGGCCGCATAGCCGCCATGCACGGTGCCGATGGGGTTGTACGCATGCAGCCCGGGCACGCTTTCGAAGACCACGCGGCCTTCCTCCACCTCCGCGAGCTTGAAGCCAAGCGTTTCGCCGATAGGCGCGCTGCGGCCGCTCGCGAGCATGCGCTGCAGTTGTTCGAGGCCGGTGAGGCCGGCGGGCAATTCAGCAACGAGGTTCATATGAAACGTCTCTCCATCGAGTGAGTCCCGGCATGGTAACGTTTTTAGAACGATCGTGCTTAAACCCTGTCGACTGAAACTGCACTTTCCTGCATTTGATGGCCCGGTTCGGCTTCAGTACGTTTCGAGGTGCAGCCGCCCTTCCCGCTTGAGCCGCTCCCACAGCGCATCCCACCCCATGCCGTGCGCCTGCGCGATCTCGCCGAGCACCTGCAGCACGCCGTCTTCCATGCCCTTGAGTCCGCACACGTAGATGTGGGTATTGCCGTCCTTGAGCAGTTGCGCCACATCGACGGCGCGCTCGCGCATCGCGTCCTGCACGTAGCGTTTGGGCTGGCCCGGCGTGCGCGAAAACGCCAGATTCGTGTCGATGAAATCCTTCGGCAGATTCATGAGCGGTCCGAAATATGGCAGCTCCTGGTGCGTGCGCGCGCCGAAGAACAACATCAGCTTGCCCGTTGCGCCCTTGAGCCTGCGGCGGCGCCGGTACTCGGTCATCGCACGCATGGGCGCGGAGCCCGTGCCGGTGCAGATCATCAGCAGATGCGAGTTCGGATGGTTCGGCATCAGGAAGGTGCTGCCGAACGGGCCGATCACGCTCACCACGTCGCCCTTTTTCAGGTCGCACAGGTAATTCGAGCACACGCCGTCCGTGGCGTTGCCGCTGTAATCGCGCATCACACGCTTCACGGTGAGCGAGACATTGTTGTAGCCGGGCCGCTCGCCGTCGCGCGGGCTCGCGACCGAGTACTGGCGCGCGTGATGCGCCCGGCCATCGGCGCTCTTGCCGGGCGGCAGAATGCCGATCGACTGCCCCTCGAGCACCGGAAACGGCATCGTGCCGAAATCGAGCACGATGTGATGGATATCGCTTTCCGTGGCGGCGTCCGTGAGCCGATAGTTGCCCACCACGGTTGCGGTGGTAGGCGCCTTGTGCGTGTACAGGTGCACATAGGGCCGCGCCGCCGACCACGGCGGCACGGTCGCGCCGCGCACCATGTCCGGGCCGGAGCCCGGCGCGCCGTCGCCGTCGTTCTGCGTGGCAGCGGCTTGCGGTGCGTCCGCGCCGGCCGATGACGTAGAGGCAGCCGCAACATCGGGCGCACTCACCGTGGGATTTTGCGTGGGGAGTTCGTCCCAGCCGAACTGTTCGTCGATGCCATACGCCTCGGCCTTGAGCACATTGCGCCAGTTGTCGATCGCGCCAGTCGGGCACGGCGGCACGCAGGCCATGCATGCGTTGCAGACGTCCGCCTTCACCACGTAGTTGACGCCGTCGTGCGTGATGGCATCGATCGGACACGTCTCTTCGCAGGTATTGCAGCGAATGCAGATCTCGGGATCGATCAGGTGCTGCCTGAGGATCTCCACGGAAATTGGAGCGTTCATGATGGTCTCGCCAGGCTCTATTCACCTGCCGTTCAATTGAAGCGCACGTATTCGAAATCGACCGGCTGCCGGTTAATGCCCATCGCCGGCGGCGCGATCCAGTTAGCGAACTTGCCCGGTTGCGCCACGCGGCCCATGAGCGACGCGACATACGCGCGGTCTTCGGGCGTGGGCAGCCACTTCGCCTCGTTCGCGGCCCATTGCGCCTCGTCGATCACACGGCCGTCCGGCGCGACGCGCACGCCCGCGAAAGTGCCGATCTGGCGATTGAACGCCTTGTGCGGCACGCTTAGGCGAAAGTCGATGCCCGCCTTCTCCAGCACCTTGTTCCAGCGGTTCACGCCCGCCACCGAGTCCTTGATGTAGTCGTCGCGCAGCACTTCGTTCATGGCGTTGAGCATCGGCACGTCGCGCTCGACGAGTTTGTCGCCTTCCACGTCGAGCAGGCGATAAGTCATGCCCTCGAGCTTATGGTCGTCGTCACGCTTCGTTTCCTCGTAACGCCCCTTCAGTCCCGAACTATAGAACGTGGCCGCGTTCGACGAATGATCCGCGCCGAACAGGTCGATCGTCACCGAGTAGTGAAAATTCAGGTAGCGCTGGATCGTTTCGAGGTCGATCACCCCTGCGGCGCGCAAGCGGCTGAGGTCGTCGCTCTTGAGTTCGTTCATGACCTGCGCGGTGCGCTGCACCACGCGCGAGACACCCGACTCGCCGACGAACATGTGATGCGCCTCTTCGGTCAGCATGAATTTCGTGGTGCGAGCGAGCGGATCGAAGCCCGATTCGGCCAGCGCCGAAAGCTGGAACTTTCCGTCGCGGTCGGTAAAGTAGGTGAACATGAAGAACGCGAGCCAGTCCGGCGTTCTTTCGTTGAAAGCGCCGAGAATGCGCGGGTTGTCGTCGTCGCCCGAGCGGCGCTCGAGCAATGCTTCGGCTTCCTCACGACCGTCCCGGCCGAAATAGCGATGCAGCAGATAGACCATCGCCCATAGGTGACGCCCCTCCTCCACGTTCACCTGGAACAGGTTGCGCAGGTCGTAGAGCGACGGCGCCGTCAGGCCCAGGTGCCGCTGCTGCTCGACCGAGGCGGGCTCGGTGTCGCCCTGCGTGACGATGATGCGGCGCAGATTCGCGCGGTGCTCGCCAGGCACCTCCTGCCACGCGGACTCGCCCTTGTGCGCGCCGAAATGGATCTTGCGCTCCGCTTCGCCGGGCGCGAGAAAAATCCCCCAACGATAATCGGGCATCTTCACGTGATCGAAATGCGCCCAGCCACCCGCATCCACGCTCACCGCCGTGCGCAGATACACGTCGAAGCCATGCGAGCCCTCGGGCCCCATGTCACCCCACCACGAGAGAAAATTCGGCTGCCACTGCTCCAGTGCGCGCTGCAACGCGCGGTCGTCGGCGAGATTGACGTTGTTGGGGATCTTTTCGCTGTAGTTGATCGTGGACATATCGGTTCCTTGGGCCGGAGCGGCTATAAGGGATCGGGATGAAAGCGAGGCTTGCAGCCTTGCCCGCGACTACACGCGTGCAAGATCGAACTGCGCCTTGCTGCCCTTGCCGTACACCTTGAGCGCGCCCTTTTCGCCTACCGCGTTGGGGCGATTGAAGATCCAGTTCTGCCATGCCGAGAGGCGGCCGAAAATACGCGTCTCCATGGTTTCGACGCCGTTGAAGCGCAGATTCGCTTCCAGACCCGTGAGCGCATCGGGTGACATGGCCGCGCGCTCTTCCAGTGCGATGCGGATCTCGTCGGCCCAGTCGATGTCGTCGGGCGCGGCGGTCACGAGCCCGAGGCGCTCCGCCTCGGCCGGCTTCACCGGCTGGCCGATCCGCGCACGCGCGGCGTCGAGCGGCTCGGCCTCTTCATAGAAGCGCCGCGCGAGACGCGACTGCTGCGTGATCATCGGATAGATCCCGAAATTTGCTTCGGATAACGTAATAACTGGCTCTTCGTCTTCGCTCGAAGGCAGCGCCGCCATATAGCTGCGGTCGGCGGCGAAGGCGAGTTCCGCGAATGTGCCGGCAAAGCACGAGCCCGGCTCGATCAGCGCGAACAGCGAACGCGACGAGACATCTATGCGCGCAAGCGTGCGGCGCAGCATGCCGATGGTCTCACGCACGAACCAGTGGCCGCGGTGCTCGAGCAGCGCGGCGTCGGCGGCCAGCACGCCGCGGGCGTCGCCTTCTGCTTTGAAGATCCACGTGCCGATGTCGAGCTCGTTGGTGCGCATCGCGAGGATCGCATCGTCCAGTTCGCGGGCAAACTGCAGCGGCCACCAGGCGGCGCCGGCCGCGACGATAGCCTCGATGCCTTCGGGCAGCGGCGCTTGTGCGAGGTCGGGCGCTTTCACGGTGAAGGTGGCCGTGCGCTTCGCGCGATCGATCACCACATCGACGTTTGCATAGCTCAGACCGTTCTCGTGCTCGACGCGCTCGATTCGCGTAAGCGCGACGCCCTGCGCGCCCTGCCCCGGTTCGGGCCGGTCGCTCGACGCGGCCAGTTCGAGCGCGCGCACCTGCACCGCCTGGCCGAAGCGGTTGGGCTTGATCACGTCGTCCACGAGACGCCACGCTTTCGCGCGCTCGCCGCGAATGCCCTCGGCCACGGTGCAGAAGATATCGGCACGGTCGTGACGGACTTTGCGCTTGTCGGTGAGGCGGGTGAGGCCGCCCGTGCCGGGCAGCACGCCCAGCAGCGGCACCTCGGGCAGCGCCACCGTGGACGACCGGTCGTCCACCAGCAGGATCTCGTCGCAGGCGAGCGCCAGTTCATAGCCGCCGCCGGCGCACGCGCCGTTCACGGCGGCAATGAATTTCAGGCCCGAATGCCGCGACGAATCCTCGATGCCGTTGCGTGTTTCGTTGGTGAACTTGCAGAAGTTGACCTTCCACGCGTGGCTGGAGAGGCCCAGCATGAAGATATTGGCGCCGGAGCAGAACACCCGGTCCTTGAGGCTCGTGACCACCACGGTTCGCACCTCGGGGTGCTCGAAGCGGATGCGCTGGAGTGCATCGTACAGTTCGATGTCCACGCCGAGGTCATATGAATTGAGCTTCAGCTTGTAGCCTTCGCGAATGCCACCGTCTTCGGCGATGTCGATGCCAAGCGTCGCGACGGCGCCCTCGAAGCTGAGCTTCCAGTGCCGGTACTGCGAGGGGTCGGTGCGGTAGTCGACTCGCGAAGCGGCCGGTTGGGCAACTGGCTGGGCGGCCGGCTGTGCGACGGCGGTATCTGCTGCGGTCATGGGGCGTCTCCTGTCGACCGGGGCGCACGCAAAGCGCTGACTCCGGTCTCATGCAAGCTAGAAGGTGTGCACTTCGTTTCAATGAACGATAGTGCAACACATACCCCATGTAAAGCATTTTAGTGCATATTTCCGGCGCCGGCGGGTAAACCACGAAATGTATTGGATTGCATTTGACGGCCCCGGCAGCCCACGCCAGCCTTCCTCAGTCGATGCGCGCCGGCTCCGCGCCAAGCCGGGCCGCGATGCGGTCGCGCAGTTGCAGATAGGCGTCGGCAAGCGTCTTTTCGCTGGTGTCGAAGCGCATGTCCGCGCGACCGTAGAATTCGCTGCGGCCCGCCAGAATGCGCTTGAGGTCGTCCATCGCTTCGCGGTTGCCCGACATGGGGCGCAGGTCGCCCTGCGCCACCACCCGGCGCATGTGCTCCTCGGGCGCGGCCTGGAGCCAGACCGTGAAGCAGTGCGCGAGCAGCGTGTTGAAGGTAGCCGGCTCGGACACGAGGCCGCCCGGCGACGCAATCACGGCACGCGGATGCTCGGCGATCACGGCCTCCAGCGCGCGCTGCTCATAGCGGCGGTACGCGCTTGCGCCGTAGAGCGAGTGAATCTCCGAGGGCGGGCAGCCCGCCAGTTGCTCGATCACGCGCGTGAGCTCGACGAACGGCACCTTGAGCTCCTGCGCGAGCATGCGACCGAGCGTGGACTTGCCCGCGCCCCGCAGGCCGATGAGCGCGATGCGCTCGTTGCGGTGGGGGTCGGCGGGCGCCTGCGAGAACATTTCGGCGAGCGCGATACGCGCGCGCTGCAATGAGGCCGGATCGCGCCCCTGCAGCAGCTCGCGGATCAGCAGCCATTCTGCCGAAGCCGTGGTGACATCGCCGATCACTTCCGCGAGCGGGCAATTGAGCGTGGCCGCGATCTGGCGCAGCACCAGCACGGAGGCATTGCCCACACCCGACTCCAGATTCGCGAGGTGGCGCTCGGACAGCCCGGTTTCCGCCGCCAGCGTCTTGCGCGTCATGCCGCGGCGCGCGCGCAGCATGCGCACGCGCTCGCCCATCGCGGTCAGGAACGGGTCACGCTCGCTGCGCCCCGCATCGGCCGCTTCATGAGCGTTCGCGGGCTCTTCCGGCTGCGCTTCGGCAACGTAAGTTTGCTTCATCTTGAGAGACCTCCCAACCTTATTTTATGTACTATAGTGCTTGACATGCATTTTTCTAAACGCTAATTTTCGCCAAAAGCTCGTCCCACGACAAACACAGACGCCGCACGGCAACTCGCATAGCATGGGACCGCAATGAGCGCATTGCACGGGGCGGAGTCGGTGCTAAAGGACTCACTCCGCCCGACAGCCAAAGCGCCAGGTGCGGCCGACAGGAGACCCGCATGTCCCCGCAAGACTTCGAGCGCCTGATCGCAGGCGTCACGAAACAAATTGCCGGCCGTCCGCTGGATGATGCACTCGACACGTGGCTCAACGCCACCTGGCCGAACGGCAGTCCGACCTTCGCGGCGCTCGAAAACGCTTGCCGCGAAGGCATCGCGCAAGGCTCGATGTGCCAGCGCGAGGCCGGGGGGCTGCGCTATGGGCGTGTCCTCAAGCCGCTGCCCGCCACGCATGGATTTTCTGTCGACGTCGTGCAGATGCAGGATCTTGCCGGCCCGCACCATACCCACCCGCACGGGGAAATCGATCTCATCATGCCCACCACGCCCGGCGCGACGTTCGACGGCCGGCCTGCGGGCTGGTGTGTCTACGGCCCAGGCAGTGCGCATCGCCCTACCGTCGCGCATGGCGAAGCACTCGTGCTCTATCTGCTGCCGCAAGGTGCAATAGCGTTCACCCCGGCCTTCACCCCGGCGCCAACGTAAGCGGCGGCACTGGCCGGCGCGCGAATCGCCGCCCCGCCAGGCCAGCGGCATGAGCCGCGGCCGAATATCGAATTACCAGGCAGTCCGGATTGACCGGCAAAGCAGCTTCATAACGACCGACGATCGAAGGGGCCGCGCATACGCGTGGCCATAGCCCGCAAGGCCGCGCGATCGAGGCAGACAGAGCGGAGACAGCATCGTGGATACCCAAGCAGCGTCGCCGGCCCCTACCGCGACCTCGGCAGCCGCCGCGGCCCCGCGGACATCGAGCGCGCCAGCCAGTGTGCCGCCGCCCGCGCAACTGAACTTCGCGGCACACCTGTTCGCGCTGAATGCCGCGCGCGCCAGCAAGCCCGCCTATATCGACGACACCGGCACGCTTGCTTACGGCGAACTCGAAACTCGCGCGCGTCGCTTTAGCGCCGCGCTGCACGCGCTGGGCGTGCGCGCCGAAGAGCGCATCCTGCTCGTGATGCTCGACACCGTCGAGCTGCCCGTGGTCTTTCTCGGCGCGCTATATGCGGGCGTCGTGCCCGTGATCGTCAACACGCTGCTCACCTCCGCCGACTACGCCTATATGCTCGCGCATAGCCGCGCACGGCTCGTGATTGCATCGGGTGCGGTGCTGCCCGCCGTGAGCGACGCGCTCGAGGAGGTCCATGCCCAATCCGTCGCCAACGGCGAAACCGGTCGCGAGCATTGCGCGCTGGTCGTTTCCGCGCCGCTCGCCGACGCGCTTCACGACACGCAGGGCACAAAGACTCTCCATGACCTGATCGACCGCGCCCAGGCCGCCGCGCACGCAGCGCAAACGAGCGGCGACGACATCGCCTTCTGGCTCTATTCGTCGGGATCGACGGGCAAGCCCAAGGGCACGGTGCATACCCACGCCAATCTCTACTGGACCGTGGAAACCTATGCCAAATCCGTGCTCGGCATCCGCGAAAGCGACGTGGTGTTTTCCGCGGCCAAGCTGTTCTTTGCCTACGGGCTCGGCAATGCGCTGTCGTTTCCGCTCTCGGTGGGCGCGACCACGGTGCTGATGGCCGAGCGCCCCACCGCCAACGCCGTGTTCGCGCGCCTCGTCAAGCATCGCCCCACGGTCTTCTACGGCGTGCCCACGCTGTATGCCAGCATGCTGGCTTCGCCCAATCTGCCCGAGCGCGCGGATGTCGCGCTGCGCATTTGCACCTCGGCGGGCGAGGCGCTGCCGCGCGAGACCGGAGAGCGCTTTAAGCGCCATTTCGGCAGCGACATTCTCGACGGCATCGGCTCAACGGAAATGCTGCACATTTTTCTTTCGAACCGTCCTGGCGAGGTCGAATACGGCACCACGGGGCGCCCCGTGCCCGGCTACGACATCGCGCTGCGCGACGAGTCGGAGCGGCCCGTGCCCGATGGAGAAATTGGCGACCTCTATATTCGCGGCCCGAGCGCGGCCTTGATGTACTGGAACAACCGCGAGAAGTCGCGCACGACATTCCAGGGCGAGTGGGTCAAGAGCGGCGACAAATATCGGCGCCTGCCCAACGGCTGCTACGTCTATGCGGGCCGCAGCGACGACATGCTCAAGGTGAGCGGCCAGTACGTCTCACCCATCGAAGTGGAGATGGTGCTCGTGCAGCACGAGGCGGTGCTCGAAGCGGCCGTGATCGGCGCGGATCAGGACGGGCTCGTGAAGACCTGTGCTTTCGTCGTGCTCAAGCAGGAAGCGCAAGCAGACGCCGCGCAAGACGGCCACGCGGCGCTCGCCGCTGCGCTGAAGGCCTTCGTCAAGGCGCGGCTGGCCCCGCACAAGTATCCGCGCGAGATTGTTTTCGTCGACGATTTACCGAAGACCGCGACCGGCAAGATCCAGCGCTTTCGTCTGCGCGAACAATTCCAGTCTCGCGCGTAAAACCAGCGCCCCGCCCTTCTTCCGGGCGCCCCGCCTGCGCGGGGCGCGCCGCGGTCATCGCCCGGCTCCGCCGTTCGGCGTGTATTCCCCGCCTCATTCCCCCCTCGCTTTCCTCGCCCGGCCGCATGTGACGCTCGCGGCCCTTGCCGGCTGCATCGGCGCGGCACAATGATGGTATTGTCATCACCAGGGTCTTTTCACATTGGAAACAGACCCTGGCTACGGGAACCGGAACGTGCGTGTCCTGGGACCGCTTCGCACCCGGGCCTCGTACGAGCCTGGAGACATATGCGCAGTCAAGGCCGGCAGCGAATCCGGCATCGAACAATGAGCGATTCCACCCTGATGAACGTATCGAGAATCACGACGCGCGCGCGCCGCGGTTGGGCGGCGCTCAAGCCGCGCATGGTGCGGGCATTCGCGCCCGCCATGCGCAACCTCCAGTACGTGAAGCGCCGCATGCGGCCGCTCGCCGTGGTCGCGGCCATTGGCTTCCCGCTTTACTACTATGTCTGGAAAAACCTCTTCCCGCAGCCTTATGAAAATCTCACGCTGCGCCTGATCGGCTCCGCGCTGTTTGTGCCGATCCTCGCTTTCGAGCGCTGGCCCGCCGCGGTCAAAAAACTGCTGCCCTGGTACTGGTACATCGCCACGCTCTATGCGCTGCCGTTCTTCTTCACCTTCATGCTGCTCAAGAACAACGGCAACGAAGTCTGGGTCGAGAGCGCGCTGATCGCCGCCTTCGTCATGGTGCTGCTGCTCGACTGGCTCATGCTGGTGCTGCAGTTTCTCGTGGGCATCGGGCTAGCGCTGATCGCCTATGTGCTCACCACCGAGCCCATCGCGCTCGATTCCACCTATCTGACCCACCTCGCGATTTTCTCGTTCGCGGTGGCCATCGGCGCATTGGCGAACTACGATCAGGACCGCATCCAGATCGAGCAGGAGCGCGCCATGCTGGCGACGGCGGGCAGCGTCGCGCATGAACTGCGCACGCCGCTCGTCGCGATTCGCGTGGGGGCGGCCGGCCTCATGCGCTACTTGCCCGCGCTGCTCGACACCTATGCGCTCGCCCAGCGCAACCGCCTGCCGGTGCCAAAAATACGCAGTGCGCATTTGTATTCGATGCACGGCGTAGTGAGCCGCATCGAACAGGAAGCGCTTCATTCGAACGCGATCATCGACATGCTGCTCGCTACCGCGCGCTTCTCGGGCACGACCATGCAAAACGCAACAACGTGCTCGATTGCGCATTGCGTGGAAACCGCACTTGCGCGCTATCCATTTCGCGAAGGCGACCGTGCGCGCGTGCATTGCAATTTGCGCCCCGATTTCGAATTCAACGGTTCCGAAATGCTCACCGTGCACGTGCTGTTCAATCTGCTCAAAAATGCGTTTCGGCACATGGGCAGCATCGACGGCGCGCATATTTCCATCCGGCTCGAGCCGGCCAATCGCGACAACCGTGCGAATCGCCTGATTTTCAGCGATACCGGGTCCGGTATTTCGTCTGAAGTCTTGCCGCACATCTTTACCCGCTTTTATACTTCATCCACCACCACCGATGACGTGTCGCTCGGAGCAGGAATCGGGCTGGCTTTTTGCCACGATGTCATGCAAGCGATGGGGGGAGCAATTGCCTGCTCTTCGGTGAAAGGCAAGTACACCGAGTTTGTTTTGACATTCCCAGCGCCATGACGAAAGCCACTCCGAAAGCCATTCAGCCGTTTTTCTGGCCGACCACCGCTGCGTTTGTCGACGACAGCGCGGCGTTTCTATCGAATCTGAGCCTGCAGCTCGATCCCGAACTCGCGTTCCGGCTGTTCAGTTCGCCCACGGAAGCCCTGAAGTTCCTGAACGACCGCGCGGCACAGGACCGGCCGGCCTCGCCCATTTTCAGCCCCTATCTCGACCGCACCGAAGAAAACGATGCGCATCAGGTCATTGCCATGCGCGTGGACGCCATCCGCTCGCTCGTGCACCGGCCGGAGCGCTTCGAATCGGTCTCGGTCGTGGTGATCGACTACGACATGCCCGAGCTCAACGGCATCGAGTTCTGCCGCCGCCTCACCAATCCGGCGCTTAAGAAAATCGTGCTCACCGGCAAAGCCGACGAGCACGTGGCCGTCAAGAGCTTCAACGAAGGGCTGATCGACCGCTTCATTCGCAAGCACGAAGTCGATGCGGTAGAAACCCTGAATCAGGCCATTCGCGACATGCAGGCCGCGTATTTCGACAAGGCCAGTGGTTCGGTGCTCGACGCACTCGCCGTTTCGGAATACGCGTTCCTCAACGATCGCGCACTCGCCGCGCACGTGCAGGGCATTTGCGAATCGCTCGGCATCGTCGAACGCTATCTCTCGTATCAGCCGCACGGCCTGCTCATGTTCGATGCGCAGGGCACCGCGTATCTGCTCATCATCCACACCGAGGAGTCGCTGCGCGGCGTGCACGAGATCGCGGTCGAGCAAGGCGCGCCCGCGTCGTTTCACGCCGAGCTCGACAGCCATCGCAGCCTGCCCTATTTCTGGCGCACCGAAGGCTACTATCCGACGCAATGCGAGCAATGGGAGCCGTATATGCATCCGGCATCCGAATTCGTCGGCGAGCGCCGCTATATCTATTCCGTCGTCAAGGAGCCTGAGGGACTCACGCTCGACAACGTGCTGCCCTACGATACCTGGCTGCAGCAGCTCGACCGCGAAGTCCACGCGGCGTGGGATTCTCGCTGAATGCACCGAATGCACTGTGTCGCGCTGAATCGCGCACGCCGCTTGCCTGTCGCCCTCGCGCTGCTTTCATGCAAGCCTCACGCCGTCGTCACGCGGCCACCTGCAGGTCGGCGAGCGGGCGCGGCTGGCGCATGCGCGTGGCGCCGCGCTCCATGAGACGGCGCGTCGAGGGCCAGTTCCACATTTGCACTTCATCGCGGATGGCTTCGCAGACCTCCACGATCCGTTCGAGCTCCGGCTCGCTGAGCATCGCATTGATCGACAAACGCACGAGCGAACGATTCTGCGCGGTCGCGGGCGCGCAGAACACCGACCCGAAAATGCCGCGCGCCTCGAGCGCATCGCGCAGCGCGATGGTTTGTGGCTCCGGCCCGGCCTCGAGCGCAATGATCTGCGTTTCGCTGCCATTAAGGTTGTAGCCGAGCTCCGCGAGGCTCATGCGCAGGTAGCGCGCGTTCGCTGCCACCCGCATGCGGCGCCAGTCGTCGCGCTCGATCACGTCGAGCGTGGCCGCAAGGCCTGCGGTTTCGTGCGGCAGCAGCGTCGAGCTGAAGATCGCCGGCAAGGCCTCGCACTTGAAATACTCCTGGAAGCGCCGCGAGCAACTGATGATGCCCGCGCGGCCCGCAAACGCCTTCGCGAGGCTCGCGGTGCGAAAGTGCACGCGGTCGGTGAGCCCCAGCTCGGCGACGAGCCCCGCGCCATGCGGACCGTGCGTGCCGAGCGAATGCGACTCGTCCACCACGAACACGCAATCGTGTTCGGCGCACACCTCCGCAAAAGCCTGCAGCGGGCAGACGCTGCCATTCGTGCTGTACACCGAATCGACGATCACGATGCCCGGCCCGTAGCGCTGGATGCGTTGTTCCAGATGCTCGACGTCATTGTGGAAAAAGCTGATGGCCTTCGCTCCGGCAGCGCGGATGCCCTCCCAGAGCGACATGTGCGCCATCATGTCCACATACACGGGCGTCTGCGCGTTCGCGATCGACTGGATCAACCCCGTATTGGCCGCGAACCCCGACTGGCACAGCACGCTCGCCTCTGCGCCCATGAAGCGCGCGAAACGGTCTTCTAGATTCAGTTGCGGGCAATCGTCCCCATGGAGGAACACCCCCGACATCAGAAGGCCGTTTCCTTCGGAGCGGATGCTCATGCACATGGCATCGAGAATCTCGGGGTGACGAGCAATCGACAAATAGTCGTTGCTCGAAAGATGCAAAGCGTCGGCATCCGGAACACGTCCCTTCATGATGTGGCCTCCCGCCCAACTCTGCTGCACGCGTTCGGTGTAATAGCGGTCGACGCGCGCGGCCAGAAAGTCCGGCAGTGCCGCGTCATTGTTGTGTGCATTCCGCCAATTGTTATTGCCAACTTTCATCTCGGGCTCCCTATGGTTAATGGCAGCCGCCCCGAATTTAAAAGCGATTTCCCCCCGGAAATCTCCTGAGGTGGCTGGCCGGTGATCGGCCCGTGCCGGAACGCCACGCGCAAAGCGGTATGGGAATTCCGTTAGCGGGCCTATGAATGCGATTACGAATACGGGTGGATCGAAGCCTGGCGGGCGCGCGCAGGGTGTACCCGGCGCACGGGGCAAGGCCTGGGGCAAGACCAGATGCAAGACGAGGGGCAACGCGCAGACGGCGCGAACGCGCACCGGGTTGCCCGCGTCTTGCGATGCGAACCCGGCGGCACGACCCCGTATCGATGCGTCTGCCATGTGCTTGCCCGTGCAAAAGGGGCAGCGGATTCGAAGGCGGATGAAGGCGCATGGCGCCGTGAGCGGGCGCCTCGACATCCGCACAATTCCCGCCTGGCGTGATCGCCACTGTTTACCAAGGAAGAAACGCCTGCCCGAAGAAAGCCGTGTCTATTCCGGCGGCGCGCGCAAAGCGCAGCTGGGCCGGCGGGAATGAACGTCATATTGAACGTCTCCCTTCTGGGAGTGATTATCCTTTAAAAACATCGATGTGGCTTATCCGAATTGCATCGGAATGCGTTATGCATGTCGAAATGATTGCAATTGGGCGACCTGTCTCAAGGAATAGTTTCGCGGATATTCAATTCGCATAATCCCATGAAAAGAAACAGGATGACGCATTAAATCCCCGTGCAAAGAATGGAAACATCGCGGCTCGAAAGTTGCAGGCTTGATCGAAGAGCCCGTTGGAGCGGGGACGCGAGCGATCCGAATGCCCACGAATGGCCACGCATTGGCCGACATTGCCTGGCACTATTTGAATTTTTCATGACATCGCCTACGCGCGAAAACGCACCTTTGCCCCCGGGAACGCCAACTGCTGATTCATTTGCTGCGTCATTCGAGTGATTCCCGTGCGCCATGCCTCCAGTCGAGGTCACGGTGCGCCGCCTCGGGCACGGAAAATGCGCGTTCGTCTGCAAAACTCCGACCTACGCAGGGCAAGCGCGGGAATACGCCAACCCGGGCAGTGTCCGGGGAGCGGGAAACCGCGAAAACACGGGTGCACGGTGTCATAACCGTGCGAACATCAGCGAGTGCGCGTCGCACAGGCAAACCAAGCATGGCTACCGTATTACTCGTAGACGACGACATTAATGCCCTGAACGCGCTCAAGGAGCTAGTCGGTCAGGAAGGCTATCGGGTCAGGACTGCCGGGGATGGGACGGATGCGCTCAAGACCGCGCTCGCCGATCCGCCCGATGTCGTGATTTCGGATTGCATGATGCCGCATATGGACGGCCTCGCATTAATGCGGGAAATGCGCCGCAACAGCGCGCTAGCAAGCGTGCCGATGGTACTCGTCTCCGCGCTCGTCACGCCGCCCGCCGACGCGGACCTGATCGGCTTCCTGCGCAAGCCTTTTGCCGTCTCGCAGTTGCTCGACATCCTGCATCGCGTCGCCATGCCTTGAATCGTCCAACGTGTCATGCTCGCGGGTGCAAGCCCCTCATAAAGCCCGGAGCAACGTTGGCCCCATGACCTCGAAGGACCACCGCCGCTTTTTGCGCAGCGCCACCGCAAGCGCCATGCTCAGCCTCTTTGCGCAGGCCATCCGGCGCGCGCTCGCGATACCGGCGAGCAACGCCACCGGCACGATCCGGGACGTCCAGCATGTCGTGATCTTCATGCAGGAAAACCGCGCGTTCGACCACTATCTCGGCACGCTGCCCGGCGTGCGCGGCTTCGGCGACCGCATCACGATCCCGCAACGGTGCTCGGGCCCAACGGTTTTCATCGCCGCTTCACTGGCAACGTGAGTGCCGCATCGCGCGCGCCCGCCATCGAAATGCGCCTGGCCTACGACGAGGCCGCCAACACCCTCGTGCTCACAGTCACCAATAGCGGACCCGCGCAGGCCGGGTGCACGGTGAGCGCAAACGCCTATCGCGCCGACGGTCCATGGACGCTCACCGTCCCCGCACGGGGCCGTGCCGGGCAACGCTGGCTGCTCGATGCGTCGGGCGGCTGGTACGACTTCACGCTGAGTGCGTTGAACGGCGCGGACGAAATCACGCGCCGCTTCGCGGGGCGCATGGAAACCGGCAGGGACAGCATCAGCGACCCCGAAATGGGCATCGCGCGCCGACCAGCATGCGCGAAGCGAGCAGTGAGCCCATGCCCGCAGTACACTGCCGGTTCCGCTCACGCCGGCCATCCCTCTGAGTGAGGGCGCAGTGACGGCGCGTTTCACCCACGCTTTGCAAGAGACAGGAGCAACGATGAAAATCGATTTGTCAGGAAAGCTCGCGCTGGTCACCGGGTCGGCAGCGGGCATTGGGCTCGCCACAGCCAAAGGGCTTGCCGGCACCGGCGCCGGGGTGATCGTGAGCAGCCGTCACGAAGCCCACGTGCGCGACGCAGAAGCCGCCGTGCGTAAAGCCGTGCCGGGCGCGCAGGTGCGGGGTTTCGTCGGCGACCTCTCGAACGACGCGGGCTGCGAAGCGCTCGTGAAAGCGCATCCGCGGGTGGACATTCTCGTGAACAATCTCGGCGTCTTCGCGCAGGAAGACTTCTTCGCCATTCCCGACAGCGAATGGCTGCGCTTTTTCGAAACCAACGTGATGTCGGGCGTGCGGCTCTCGCGTGCCTATGCGGGCGACATGGTCGAGCAGGGCTGGGGGCGCATCGTGTTCATTTCGTCGGAGTCGGGCCTGAATATTCCCGCGGACATGATCCATTACGGCATGACCAAGACCGCGCAGATCGCGGTAGCGCGCGGCCTCGCCAAGCGGCTCGCCGGCACCGGCGTGACGGTGAATTCGGTGCTGCCGGGCCCGACACTTTCGGAAGGCGTGGCAGCGATGCTCAAGGACGAAGTCGCGAAAACGGGCCAATCCATCGAGGAAGTCGCCGCGGCTTTCGTGCAGCAGCACCGCGCCTCGTCCATCATCCGCCGCGCGGCGAGCGTGGACGAAGTGGCGAACATGGTCGTCTACGCATGCTCGCAGCAGGCTTCCGCCACCACCGGTGCGGCCTTGCGCGTGGACGGCGGCGTAGTCGACACCATCGCCTGAGATTGCTATGGGATCCTGATCGAGATCGCGGCGCACCGGACCGGACCGGGACGTCTGCTCGACGACGACGCCTCCAGCACGAAATGCCCGCAATGTCCCAGGCGCCTGAAACGCGATGCCCCTGCCCCGCCCTCAACGCACGCGGGCCAGAATCCGGCTCTCCTCGTCGACCTCGAGCAAAACGGCCTCGCCTTCGCTCGCCGCTGCTTCGAGCCTTGCGATCACGACCGGCCCGGCATCGGTGCGCACGCTCGCGAGATGCACGGTGCCCGGCTCGCTCGCCCCAACGCGGTGGCTCACCGTGGTTGCGGCAAGCACCGTGCCACCCGACACCACCGGCTTCGTCCATCGAGCGCCGCCACACGCCGGGCACAGATAGCGTGCGGGAAAAAGCGTCGCGCCGCACGCGGTGCAGCGAAACACTTCGAGCTTCGTGGTCTGTTTCATTGCGAATGTCCTGCCGCTTCGAGCACCACGGCGTTCGCGCACATGCCGTAGCGGTATTCGACCATGCCGTAGCCGCTCACCAGCGCGAGCCGCGCGTGCTCGACCTGGCGCTCGCCCGCTGCGCCGCGCAATTGCATGACGGCTTCCACGAGGCCGTGCATGCCGCCCGCAGCGCCTGCCTGTCCCGCCGATAGTTGGCCGCCCGAGGTATTCACCGGCAGCGTGCGCGACGCGATGCGCGCAATCAGCGCGCGTAGATCGCCGTCGGGCGCGAAGCCCAGGTCCGCGAGCTGCACGAGCGCCATGACCGGATAGTCGTCGTAGACCGAGACCACGTCCATGCGGGCCGGCGTCGCCTGCGCCTCGCGCCAGAGCTCCGGGGCGAGTGCCGCCAGCGAAGTTTGCAGGCCGTCGCCCAGCTGGTGATCGGCGTTGTAGCGGCATTGCAGCGCGCGTACGCGCACATGCCGGCCTGGCTTGACGAGGTCCGCGCGCGCCACCACGAGCGCATTCGCGCCGCACACCACGGGCACGCAATCGTAACGGCCCAGCGGAGCGGCCACGAGCGGCGCGTCCAGATAATCGTCGAGCGTGAGCGGTGTGCGATAGACCGCGAGCGGGTTGAGCGCGGCCCACGCGCGCTGCGCCACGCATAGTGCGCCGTAGTCGGCGCGCGTCAGTCCGAAGCGCTTTGCATGTTGTTGCGTGAGCATCGCGAACAATGCGTTCGGGCCGCCGCTTTCGAGCGGACGCAGCCAGGTCCGGGTGGTGAGGTTGTAGTGATCGACGAGGCGTCTGAAATCGGCGGGCTCGAAACTGTCGCCCGACACCAGCACGATGACGTTCGCGTCCCCGCACTGGATCGCGCGAATCGCGTGTTGCAGCAGATTGATCGCGCTTGCGCCTCCGTGGCAATCGTCCATGCACCAGCGTGGCGAGAGGCCCAGGCGCCATGCAAGATCGATCGCGTGGTCGGGTCCCAGGGTGAACGAGGCCACGCCCAGCCCGTCGATCTCGCGCGCGGCGAAGCCCGATTGCGCGAGCGCCGCCGAGAATGCCTGCGCGAGCAGGTCTCCCGTCGAGAAGCCGCTCGCCTGACGGCGATACGGCACCTCCACACCCGCGCTCAGCAAGACGCCGTCATATCCGCGTGATGGCATTGATTCGTGTTCCTTATCGTGCGTTGTCGTATGGGCCATTGCGTGTGGCGCCGCGCACCGTTTCCCGCGTGCACATGAGAGCAATCACCGTAATGGCGCCCATCGCCATCAGCATCAGCGCGACGGGCCACGCCGCGTGATACTTCGCGAGCAGCGCGGTGGCGACGAGCGGCGAAAGCCCGCCCGCAAACACCGAGGCAATCTCGTGGCCCAGCGCCATGCCCGAATAGCGCACCTCCGTGCTGAAAAGCTCGCCCATCAGGCTCGGCTGCGTACCGATCATCGCGCCGTGGCACACCGCGTTGCCGAGCAGCAGCGCGAACCAGATGAGCGCGGGCGCCTTGGTGTCGAGCAGCCAGAAGAACGGAAACGCCACGACGATGAGCCCCACCGCGCCAATCAGATACACGGGCTTGCGGCCGATGCGGTCCGAGAGCCGGCCCCAGAGCAGCATCGTCGCGAGTTCCACCGTCATCGAGATCATCACGCCCGCGAGCATGACCGCGCCCGGCACGCCGATGAACTTGCCGTAGACGAGCGAGAACGCGAGGAAGATATACGAGCCGCCGTTCTCTGCCACGCGCAACCCCATGGCGACGAGAATCGCGCGCGGATGTTTGCGGATCGCGTCGAGCACCGGCATATGCGAAGTCTTGCCCGCCGCCTCGGACTTCGCGAATTCGGTGCTCTCCGGCAGCGTCGAGCGAATATAGACGCCTACTCCGAAGATGACGATGGAGAGCAGGAAAGGCACGCGCCAGCCCCAGCTCATGAAGCTCTCGCGCGGCAGCATCTGCACGGCGAAGAACACCGCCGCCGAGAGCACGAATCCGCCGCCCACGCCGATCTGGCTCCACGACGCGTAAAAGCCGCGCTTCTCCGGCGGCGCGGACTCGCTGATCATCAGCACGCCGCCGCCCCACTCGCCGCCCGATGCAATGCCCTGCACCACGCGCAGCAGCACGAGCAGCGCGGGCGCCCACAGGCCCACTTGACCGTAGGTGGGCAAAAGGCCGATGAGGAAAGTCGCGCCGCCCATCAGCGAGAGGGTCCAGACCAGCGCGCCCTTGCGCCCGTAGCGGTCGCCGATATGGCCGAACAGCACGCCGCCGAACGGGCGGGCCGCGAAACCCACGGCAAAGCCCGCAAATGCCGCGAGCGTGCCGATGAGCGGATCGGTGCCGCGCGGAAAGAACAGCTCGCCGAAAACAAGCGCCGCCGCCGTGCTGTAGAGAAAGAAGTCGTACCATTCGAGCGCGTTGCCCGCGACCGACGCCATGACGATGCGGCGCAAGGCGCGCGGATCGAGTGCATGCGCACGCGTGCGCGCGTCTGCGTGCGACGCGTCGGTTGCACCGGCGGAACAGGTTTGGGTATTTGCCATGCTGCTGCCTCCTCGTGCCTCTGATGGGCTATCGTGACTCGCTGGTGCCGCCGTGTCTCATGGGCGGCGTTGGGGATGCTGCGCTCGTGCGCTGCGGCTAGGTCCGCCCGAGCCGGTAGCCCGACGTCTCCAGGTCCCACGCCGTGGCCGTAATGCCGGCCTCGCGCAGCTTGTACTTCTGGATCTTGCCGTTTTCCGTGCGCGGCAGATCGGCCACGAAGTCGAGATAGCGCGGTACCGCGAAATATGGCAGACGCGGCTCGCAATAGCGGATCAGGGCGAGCGCGTCGAGCGCCGCGCCTTCGCGCAGCACCAGCGCGGCCATGACTTCGTCCTCCGCGAACTCCGACTTCACCGCATATACCGCGGCCGTCTCAACCGCCGGGTGACTCAACAGCACCTGCTCTACTTCGTATGACGAAATATTTTCTCCGCGGCGCCGGATGGCATCCTTGAGACGATCGACGAAACGATAGTAGCCGCTCGCCTCGCGCACCACCCGGTCGCCCGTGTGAAACCATAGGTTGCGCCATGCCTCCACGGTTTTCTCGGGCATGCCGAAATAGCCGCTCGCGAAGGCGAACGGCGTATCGGCGCGCAGAATCAACTCGCCCGCCTCGCCATCGGGCACTTCGCGGTCGTTCTCATCCACCACGCGCGCATCGAAACCCGGCACGAGCTTGCCCATATAGCCCGCGCGCTGATCGGCAATGCCGCCGCCGAGCACGAAGTTCGTCTCGGTCGAACCATAACCGTCGAGCAGTGCGATGCCGCAGCGCTCGGTGAATTCCAGCTGAAAATGCCCCGGCACGCCTGGCGCCAGCGCGATGCGCACATGGTGCGCCCGCTCCTGAGCGGACGCGGGGCGGCCCAGCAGAATCGGCACCATCGCGCCGAGCACGTACGTCACGGTAGCGCCGGTTTCGATGAGCGAGGCGAAGAAGCCGCTCGCCGAAAAGCGCCGATCCGCGACCAGTTGCGCATCGGACACCAGTGCCTGGAAAAACGCGTTGAGCGCGTTCGTATGAAAAAGCGGCAGGCACGTATAGAGCACGTCGCCGGGCACCACGCCCAGATGCCCCGCCGTAAGGCACGCCCACCAGTAGAACTGGGCGTGCGGGCAGATCACCCCCTTCGAGAGGCCCGAGGTGCCCGAGGTGTAGAGAATCGCAAACGCTTCGCCGTCGCCGATGCGCGGCGCGGGGAGCGGCTCGCCCAGCGGCGGCAGCGGCTGCACCACGATTTCGCGCGTCGCGGAGATACCGGCCGCCGGAGCGCCGCTGCCGTTGTGCGTTTCAGCGCTCTCGCCGCTCCTGGTGCTTTCAATCAGCCAGATCGATTCGAGCGCATGCGTTTGCGCATCGATGGCGTGCACCGCGCCCACGAGATGCGTTTCGGCCACCATGAGGCGCGCGCCCGAATTGCGCAGGATGTGTTCGAGTTGCATGCCGCGCGAAGCGGTGTTGATGGGCACGACCACGGCGCCCAGCCACCCGCAGCCCAGCACGATCTCCATGAACTCGCTGCGGTTCGTGCACAGCAGCGCGACGCGGTCGCCGCGCCGGATGCCGTGCGCCGCCAGCGCACCCGCCCGCCGTGCCGCGATCTCGAGTGCCTGTGCGCCGCTCCAGCTTGTCCTGCGGTCCGAGAACAGCGCAGCATCGCCGTTGCGTGCGGCGCGCGCCGCCAGCAAGGCCGGCAATGCAAGCGATTGCGCCTGCGCCGTCTCGCCGGCAAGCCCGGCGCCCGGGTTCATGCAGCCCATAAATCAGCCTCCTCGCAGTCTCACCAAAATCGATGAGCCCAGTCTAGGTTTGGGCTAAGATATCTGTCAAATTCATCAATATTATCAACATCATAAACATGGCTGATTTCAACGAAGCCGACCTGAATCTGGTGCGCGTGTTCCAGGCGATCCTCGAAGAACGCAGTCTCACGCGCGCGGGCCAGCGCCTGGGCCTTTCTCAGCCGGCCATCAGCTATGCCCTCGGCCGGCTGCGCGTGATGTTCGACGACCCGCTTTTCGTTCGCTCTCCTGATGGCATGCTGCCCACGCCCACGGCGCAGCAACTCGCGCTGCCGCTCGGTCGCGCGATTGCGTCGATACGCGAGGCGCTGCGCCACGGCGAGCCGTTCGACCCCGCCACGAGCTCGCGCGAGTTCCATCTTTCGATGACCGACGCCGGCGAGCAGTTCTTCCTGCCACCGCTGTGCGAAATGCTTCAGCGCGTGGCCCCGCATGTGAAGCTGGAGGCGCGCCAGGCACCGGTGGCCGAGGTGACCGAGCAGCTGCGCCTTGGGCAGCTCGATCTGGCCATCGGCAATCTGCCGGCGCTCAAGCCGCACACGCACAGCGCCCTGCTTTTCGACGAACCCTATGTATGCATGACGCGCCGGCGCGCGGGCCTACCCGCGAGGCGCATGTCGCGCGAGCGCTTCCTGGATATGCAGCACATCATGGTGGTATCGAGCGAGAGCAGCCATCGCACCATCAACGACTCACTGCGCGCGGCGGGACTCGACCGCAAGATCGCGCTGCGCGTGCCGCATTTTTCGGTGGTGCCGCAAATTCTGCGGCGCACCGACTGGATGGTGGCCTTGCCGCGCCGCGTCGCGCGCTTCTTCAACGAGTACGATCAGTTCGTCATCTACGATTTGCCGGTGGCAATGCCGAGCGTGGAGGTCACCGTGCACTGGCACGAAACCTTCGAGAATGACGAAGGCAACCGCTGGTTTCGCGAACTGACGATCGAGACGCTGCGCAAGGTGTGAGGCGGGAAGCTAGTGAACGGATGCCGCGTCGCCCGCGGGCAGCGCAACTTCGCCTCAGCCCTCGCCCTGCACGGCCGGCGCGACCGGGACTTCGAGCCCCACCTTCACGCGGCTCATGCTCACGAGCGTCTTGAAGCGCTTCACATTGTTGTTCGAGAAAAATAGCTGGCGCGTAAGTTCGGTGTATTGGTCCATATTGCGCACCGCGAGAATCAGCACGAAATCCCATTCGCCCGCTACGTAATAGCACTGCTGAATCTGCGGACACTGCGCAAAGGTGCGCTTCATGGCGTCGAGCAAATCGATCTGCTCGCTCTCGACCTCGATGGTCGCGACAATCGTGATCGGATGATCGACTTTTTCGGGCGCCACGATGGCCGCGTAGTGGTCGATCACGCCTTCGTCGGCGAGTCGCCGCAGCCGGCGGTTGACCGCAGCGGTCGAGAGATTCACGCGCGCACCCAATTCGTTCTGCGGAATCTGCGCGTCGCGCTGCACCTCCATCAGCAATTTGCAATCGAAAGCGTCGAGATTTGTCGCCATTTCACCATTGACCCGAGGTTCGTTTTCGCCTGGAAAATCGATATTTTTTTGCGTATACGGTCGCGATTATGAGACTTTTTCGCATGGCATGCGCAATATCATTTCCTGGTCGACGGCGTTCGCGCCGTGAATTCAAATCGTCGAGGCCACTTTGGCCCAGGAGCCCCCGTCACATGCCGCTCGCCCATTCCCGCGCCGACCGCAGCCCTTACCCCGAGACGCTTCGCGCAATCCTGAACGTGAAATCGGCCGATCAAAGCCGCGCCTGGCTCGCCCATTGGGATTTGATCAGCCCGGAGCCGACGCCGCTCTGGGACCTGCCCCACGCCGCCGCGCAACTCGGCATCGCGCGGCTCGCCGTAAAGGACGAATCGCTGCGCTCGCCGCTGTGCAGCTTCAAGGCGCTCGGCGCGCCTATTGCGTTGATGCGGCTGATCGTGCGCCTCTGGCCCACCCACGACATCGATCCGCAAGCGCTGATCGCCGGCCGACATCGCGAACTCGTGCCGAACTTCACCGTCATCAGCGCGACCGACGGCAACCACGGCAAAGCGCTTGCCGCAGCGGCGCAATCGATCGGATGCCACTGCGTGATCGTCCTGCACGCGAACGTCAGCGCGGAGCGCGAGCAAGCCATTGCGGCCTACGGCGCGCGCATCGTGCGCATTGCGGGCAATTACGACGAATCGGTGGAGCATGCGGCACAACTCGCCAAGGACAACGGCTGGCACGTCGTGTCCGACACCTCCTATGAAGGATACGAAGCCATTCCGCGCGACGTCATGCAGGGATACGGCACGATCGCGGCGGAAGTCATCGAGCAATCGAGCACAACCTCGGGCGAACCGGCCTTCACGCACGTCTTCCTGCAAGGCGGCGTAGGCGGGCTCGCAGCGGGCGTAGCCAGCTACCTGTGGGAGCACTACGGCGCGAATCGCCCGCGCTTCGTCGTGGTCGAGCCGCGCCAGGCCGATTGCCTCTATCAAAGCGCGCTCGCGGGACACGCCGCGAAAGCCACGGGTTCGGTCGACTCCGTCATGGCCGGCCTCGCGTGCGGAGAGACCTCGCCGCTCGCGTGGAAGATCCTTCAAGCGTGCATCGACGACTTCATGCTCATCGAGGACGACGACGCGGTAGCGGCCATGCGCGCGCTCGCCGCCGGGTCGGATGACGACGTGCCCATCGTTTCCGGCGAATCGGGCGCCGCCGGCCTCGCCGGTCTCGCGAAGCTGCTGCACGATCCCGCTCTCGCTCATGCGGTGGAACTCAATGCGCAATCGCGCGTGTTGCTGATCAGCACCGAAGGCGCAACGGCTCCCGGCGTGTATGCGGAACTCGTTGGCGAAAGCGCCGACACGGTGGCCGCACGCCGCGACGAACGGACCGCACAATCGAACTCGCAACCGGCGCGCTAACCCTGAACCGGCATCGACAAGGACGCATCCATGGAAAGCACCCTGCAAGGACAATTGAAAAGTTGGCGCCGGTATCTGCACCAACGCCCGGAAACCGGCTTCGAGGAAGTCGACACGTCCGACTACATCGCCGGCATCCTGAAGACGTTGGGCCTCGAGGTCCATCGCCGCATCGGCGGCACGGGGCTGGTGGCGAACCTCACGGTCGGCAGCGGCAAGCGCGCAATCGGCCTGCGCGCCGACATGGATGCGCTGAATATCGCCGAATGCGCGCCGGGCCGCGAACATGCCTCGCTCAATGCAGGAAAGATGCATGCGTGCGGGCACGACGGCCATATGTCGATAATCCTCGGCGCTGCCCGCCTGCTCGCCGAACGTCGCGATTTCGACGGCACCGTGCGCTTTATCTTTCAACCCGCCGAAGAGCATGGCCGTGGCGCGAAAGCGATGATGGCCGACGGCCTGTTCGAGCGCTTTCCCGTGGACGCGATTTTCGGCGCGCACAACATGCCCGGCATGCGCGCCGGCACCTTTGCGACGCGCGCGGGCGGCATCATGGCGAGCGAAGATAATTTCGTTATCCACATCAAAGGACGAGGCACGCACGCAGCGCGCCCGCACATGGGCGTGGACCCTATCGTCATCGCCTCGCAAATCGTGCTCGCCTTGCAGACGATCGTTTCGCGCAATCTCGATCCGGGCCTGCAAGCCGTGATTTCATGCACGGAATTCATCACGGATGGTATCCGCAATGTCATTCCGTCGAATGTGATCATCAAAGGCGATACACGGAGTTATTCAAAAGAAGTGCAAACGCTGCTCGAAACGCGCATGCGGGAAATCAGCGTGGGCCTGTGCGCGACGCATGGCGTGGAATGCAGCTTCGAATACACGCATGAGTTCGCGCCCACGGTCAACTCGCCCGAATATCTCGATGTCGCCGTCAACGCCGCGCGCAACGTCGCCGGTGAAGCGGCCGTCGACGCGAACGTCCAGCCGATGATGATCTCAGAGGATTTCGGGGCGTTTCTTCAGGCCGTGCCCGGCAATTTCGTCTTCATCGGCAACGGCGATGTGCCCGAGCGCGGCGGCACGCCGCTCCACAACGCGCGCTATGATTTCAACGATGACATTCTGATGACCGGCGCGCGCTATTTCGCGGAGCTCGCGCGGCTCGAATTGCCGGTTCGCTGACGCGCGAGTCGAATCGACATCAGACTTGCCGCGCGGGCGCGTGCCACCCGTTATGCCTGAACGAGGTGGCAAAGAATAAGACCTGATAGCGAATGGCATTCGACCAGTACGGCCACGTATGCCCGCCTGGGCGCTCGGCGTAATCGTGCGGCACGCCCAGCGCAATGAGCCTGTCGTGCAGCGCGCGGTTCGACTGCACAAAATAATCGCTCACGCCGCAATCGATGGTGAGCGCGATATGCGCATGCTCGAAACCGCCCGCGTCCTCCACGATGGCATTGCGGGTCCAGAAGTCGGCATGGAGCGCCGGATTGCCGAATACGCGGTCGATGCCGGGTTCGTCCTCGCAATTGCGCGGATCGACCGCGCCGCTGATGCTGCCGGCCGCGCCAAACGTCTCGCGATGATCGAGCGCGATGCGCAGCGCGCCAAAGCCGCCCATGCTCAGACCCGTGATTGCGCGCGTCTCGCGCGAGGCGAGCGTGCGGAAATGCGCGTCGATATACGACACCACCTCGGTGCCCACATAGGTTTCGTAGCGGCTCGCGGGATCGAACGGGCTGTCGATGTACCAGCTTTCACGGCCGCCGTCGGGCATCACGAGTATCACGTGATAGCGGTCCGCCAGCTTGCCGATACGCGTATTCGAGGTCCAGTCCGCATGATTGCCGCCCGAACCGTGCAGCACGTAAATCACCGGATAGCGCGCCGTGCCGTTGCCGCGCGCGTAGTCGCCGGGCAACACCACGGTGGCGCCGAATGCGCGATTCATCGCCGCGCTGGGGATCGAGACGATTCTCGTCTGGAAGGCCCAGCCAGGCGCGCTCAGGCCCAGCGCGAAAAGCGAGGCCAGAAGTAGCGCGAGAGACTTGATGGGCCGAAACGCGCGGGCTGTATGCATGAAGTGGTCGATCTGGTTCGAACTGCCACGGAAGGCACGACACCTGCAGCGACTCTAGCAGCGGGCACTTACAGCCAAATTTCTGCGAACCCTACAACTCCATTCACACAGGGCGCTTATTCCAGCGCTTTCATCAGAGCAATACCGACCCCAGTTTCAATCCGATTATTTTGATGCGTGCAATGGCCCGCGATTGCATTACGAAAGCCGCGATTATTTTGTTACACGTCTTACCCCACGAACCCACGCTTGTTACAGAGACCTTTCATGTTGGTCGCTATACTCAGCACCGTCTTAAAACAAGTGGGTTAACCATGTCGAAAAAATTCATCCCGATGGTTGCGATTGCGGCGCTGGCCGCTGCGGTTTCGTTGCCCGCCACGGCTGGCGACATGAACAACGCGCTGGGTGGCGGGCTGGGCGGTCTGGCCGGCGCGGCAATCGGCGGCGCAGTAGGCGGCCCCACGGGCTCCGTGATCGGCGGCGCGGTGGGCGGCGGCGCAGGCGGCGCAGTCACGTCGAACCGCCGCGAGCGCACGGGCGCCATCATCGGCGGCGCGCTGGGCGGCGGCGCGGGCACGGCAGCGGGCAACGCCATGGGCGGACGCAGCGGCGGCCTCGTTGGCGCGGCGTTGGGCGGCGGCGCCGGTGCCGCGCTCGGCGGCAATATCTCGCGCTCCAACTCTTATTCCAACGATTACCGCTATGGCGGCCACCATCGCCATGGCAAGCATCATCATTGGGACTAAGCCCTGATTGGGGACTAAGCCATCATTGGAGTCCGTGGGTTAATCTCCGGTTCGGCTTGAAAGGCTCGCGACTCACGCGAGCCTGAACACCCCTACCGCCTCACGCAATTCCACCGCCTGTTCGGCGAGCGCATGCGCTGCCGCGGAGGCCTCCTCGACGAGCGCCGCATTGTGCTGCGTGGTCTCGTCCATCTGCGTGACAGCCACGTTCACCTGCTCGATGCCGGTGCTCTGCTCCCGCGAAGCCGTGGCGATTTCGCCGACGATTGCCGTCACGCGCTCGACCGCGCCAACCATTTCCCCGATCACGTTGCCCGCATCGTTCACGAGCGCCGAGCCCGCATCGACGCGTTGCGCGGAAGCCTCGATCAGCGCCTTGATTTCCTTCGCCGCCGCGCCGCTGCGCTGCGCGAGCGAACGCACTTCAGCGGCCACCACGGCAAAGCCGCGCCCCTCCTCGCCGGCACGCGCGGCCTCGACCGCTGCGTTCAACGCCAGCATATTCGTCTGAAACGCAATGCCATCGATCACGGCGATGATATCGACGATCTCGCCCGAGCTCGACGCAATCCCGCGCATGGTGTCGACTACCTCGGTCATCAACTGCTTGCTGCGCGCCGCCGTCTGTGCCGCGTCGCCGGCCAGCCGCGCTGCCTGTTGCGCGTTTTGCGCATTCTGGCGCACGGTGGCCGTGATCTCTTCCATGCTCGCCGCCGTTTCTTCGAGCGAAGCGGCCTGCTCTTCCGTACGCGATGAAAGCCCGTGGTTGCCCGCCGCGATTTGACCGCTCGCCGAGGCCACGCCCTCGGCATGACCGCGCACCTTGCTCACCACGCCCGCAAGGCTGCGCTGCATGCTCTTGAGCGCCGCGAGCAGCATTGCGGTTTCGTCGCGGCCGCCCGTTTGAACTTCGAAGGCGAGATCGCCGTTGGCCACCGCGCGCGTGCAGTCGAGCGCGCGAGCGAGCGGCCGCGTCACGGTGCGGCTGAAGAGCCAGCTGCCCGTCATGGAAACGATCAAGGCAGCCACCATCAACACGGCGCTGATCGCCGTCGCGCGACGCGCATCGCTAGCCGCATCGGCC
The DNA here is from genome assembly GCF_051125205.1 of Paraburkholderia sp. A1BS-2L. Classification (NCBI taxonomy): domain Bacteria; kingdom Pseudomonadati; phylum Pseudomonadota; class Betaproteobacteria; order Burkholderiales; family Burkholderiaceae; genus Paraburkholderia; species Paraburkholderia sp. A1BS-2L. Next base: position 1,941,079 of record NZ_CP120429.1, on the reverse strand, counting down.
GATACCTGGGCGGCCTGCGCCGCGATCCGGCGCGCCGCTTCGCCGAGCAACGCGGCGGGCGCGCGATCGACGCCGGCCACTGCATGATCGCCAGCGGCGGCATCGAAGCCCGCTGCCTTGAAGGCCGCGAACCCCACGCGATAACCTTGCCCCATCGCCGTGTGCGCAGCGGCAAACCGCTCGACCAGGTCGCGGCTCTCGCCTGCGGGCAAATTCGTTCTCAATTGTGCGGCGAGCGCGTCCACTTCGCGCTCACGCGCCTCGAACGCGGACCAGTGCTTCTCCAGCAGCGCCGGATCCTTGCCGCGCAGCAGCGTGTCCTTCCATTCCTGCACCTGCACCTTGAAGACGACCAGCATAGCCGTCGCCGCACGCTCGTTGGCTACGCTGTTCTGCACCGTCGTGCCGTAAACATTGAGCGACTGATTCAGCGAATAGATTCCGTAGAGCGAGCCGGCGAACATCAAGACGAGGGCCGCCGCGAACGCAAGCGGAATCTTCAGGGTCAACTTCATCTTTGTTTCCTTGCCGCTTCATTCATGTTTCATTTTCGATTGCCTTTCGTGACGCATTCGCGCCACGCCGGTGGTATCGGCATTCGCATGAAAAACTGAAGGGGGGCGAAGAAAAGCCGGATTTGCTGCATCCAATGCGCGCTAATGAACAGTCGCCTCCTCCTGGCAGATATGACAATATCGCGACACTACCGATGCATCGACGAAAAACGACTCAAAGCATCGTGTGCGTACTTCGACAAAACGGTAATCGAACGCCGTCGAAACGGCGCGGGAGTCTGGGATGCAGACAATCTCTTTCGGGGAATGCGTCGCTGGGGCATGGCGCGACGCCGGGAACATGGTGCTGCAGCGGCCGCTGTTCATTGCCGCATGCACCACCGCCATTTTTTCACACGCTTCATTCAGGTCTCGCTGGGTGACCTTCCCGCACCGCATTCCATGCAGGTGATGCTCGCGATCGGCGCATTGTGGCTGGTAAAGCTCCTGCTCACGAATGCCGTTGTCGTACAGGCGATGCGCTACGTGGTGCTCGGCGATGACGCCATCGCCATCGACACCTTGGTTGGCCGCGATTACTGGCGCTATTTGGGGCTGACGTATGGCCTGACGGTGGTCATGATCGTCGCGGTGGTGGCCGGCGCCCTGCTCGTTGCAACGGCGTCGCGCTTCCTTGGCATCCACGGGCATGTGCGTGCGCTCTCCATGACAAGCGCATGCGCCATGGCGTTAGCCGCAATCTGGGTGAATGTGAGGCTATGCCTCCTGTCGAGTCACGTCGCGATCGGCAGGCCGCTAAGCTGGCGCGCCGCCTGGCGTGACACTCACGAGCACGCCATGACCATCATCGGCACCTGGCTCACGATCGCCCTGACGATATGTATTGCCGCGGTCCTGATCATGGGAATCGCCGCATTAATCTCCCACGCTCTTCGCGACGGCCGCCACGGCCCCGTGCTCCAGTTCGCGCAGATTCTGGTTCTGGTCGCCGCGTTGAGCATCTCCGGTGCCGGTTCGGGCTGGATCTACCGGCGCTACGCAACGGGTTTTATCACCCCACCCCGAGGTCTGTGAACCGGACCGCGTATCGCAATCGGGCAATCGGGCAATCGGGCAATCGGGCAATCGGGCAATCGGGCAATCGGCACCCAAGCAAAAAAGGCAGTAGTCCTTGCGGACCACTGCCTTTCTTCATCGATCGTGCCTGATCAGACGCGATTCAGACACGACTCATACGCAACTCAGTCGCGATTGGCCTGAAGCACCGTCAACGCCGTCATATTGATGATGCGTCGCACCGTCGAGCTCGACGTGAGCACGTTCACCGGTGCATTCACGCCGAGCAGGAACGGCCCCACCGCCACGTTGCTGCCCGCGCCGGTCTTGAGCAGGTTGTACGCGATGTTCCCCGAGTCCACGTTCGGGCACACCAGCAGATTCGCCGCGCCCTTGAGCTTCGAATGCGGGAGGATTCGCTGGCGCAGCGCTTCGTCGAGCGCGCAGTCGCCGTGCATCTCGCCGTCCACTTCCAGATCGGGGTTCTGCTCGGTCACGAGCTTGAGCACTTCGCGCATCTTCGCGCCCGATGCCGAGCTGCCCGAGCCGAAGTTCGAGCGCGAGAGCAGCGCGACCTTCGGTGCGAGATTGAGCCATTCCATCTGGCGCGCCGCCGCGAGCGTGAACTCGGCGATCTGCTCGGCGTTCGGGTTGTCGTTCACGTGTGTGTCCACGATGGCGACCGTGCGCTTGTCGAGCAGCAGGATGTTCATCGCTGCGTAGGTCCTCGCGCCACGGCGCATGCCGATCGCTTCGTCGACGAAGCGCAGGTGATCGTGATACGCGCCCACGGTGCCGCAAATCATGCCGTCCGCGTCGCCCAGGCGCACCATCATCGCACCAATCAGCGTGAGGCGGCGGCGCATTTCCACGCGCGCCATTTCCTTCGAGATGCCGTCGCGGCAACGCAGTTCCCAATACGTGGTCCAGTATTGATGGAAGCGTTCGTCATACTCAGGATTCGTCACTTCCACATCTTCGCCGAGCTTCAGGCGCAAGCCGAACTTCTCGATGCGCGCAAGCAGCACTTCGGGACGGCCGATCAGGATCGGACGCGCGAGCTTCTCGTCGACGATCACCTGCACCGCGCGCAGCACGCGCTCTTCCTCGCCTTCCGCGAACACGATGCGCGCCTTCGCGCCATCGCGCACGAATTGCTTGGCCGCCGCGAAGATCGGCTTCATGAACGCGCCCGAGTGATACACGAACTGCTGGAGCTCGTTCGTGTAGGCGCCGAAGTCGTCGATCGGACGCGTCGCCACGCCGTCTTCCATCGCGGCCTTCGCCACCGCCGGCGCGATGCGCACGATGAGGCGCGAGTCGAAGGGACGCGGAATCAGGTACTTCGGACCGAAGCGCAGATCGTAAGCGCCGTAGGCCGCGGCCACCGAGTCATTGACCTCTTCTTCGGCGAGCTTCGCGATCGCGTGCACCGCCGCGATTTCCATGTTGCGCGTGATGGTCGTTGCGCCCACATCGAGTGCGCCGCGGAAAATGTACGGGAAGCACAGAACGTTGTTGACCTGGTTCGGGAAGTCCGAGCGGCCCGTGGCGATCACCGCGTCCGGGCGCGCTTCGAGCGCGACCTCGGGGAAGATTTCCGGCGTGGGGTTGGCAAGCGCGAGAATGAACGGCTGGTCCGCCATCTTCTTGACCATTTCCGGCTTGAGCACGCCGCCGGCGGAGAGGCCGAGGAACACGTCCGCGCCTTCGATCACTTCGGCAAGCGAGCGCGCAGAGGTGTCCTGCGCGAAGCGCTCCTTGTCCGGGTCCATCAGTTCGGTGCGGCCCTGATAGACCACGCCCGCGAGGTCGGTCACCCAGATGTTCTTGAGCGGCAGGCCCAGATCCACCATCAGGTCCAGACACGCGAGCGCCGCTGCGCCCGCGCCCGAGGCCACGACCTTGACCTTCGAAATGTCCTTGCCCACCACTTTCAGGCCGTTCAGGAACGCGGCCGAAACGGTAATGGCGGTGCCGTGCTGATCGTCGTGGAAGACTGGAATCTTCATGCGCTCGCGCAGCTTGCGCTCGACCGTGAAGCAGTCCGGCGCCTTGATGTCTTCCAGATTGATGCCGCCAAAGGTGGCTTCGAGGCTCGCGACGATGTCCACGAGCTTGTCGGGATCGCTTTCGGTGATTTCGATGTCGAACACGTCGATGCCGGCGAACTTCTTGAACAGCACCGCCTTGCCTTCCATGACCGGCTTGGAAGCGAGCGCGCCGATATTGCCGAGGCCCAGCACGGCCGTGCCGTTCGTGATCACGCCCACCAGATTGCCGCGCGCCGTGTAGCGGAACGAGTTCTGCGGGTCGGTGACAATTTCCTCGCAGGCCACCGCCACGCCGGGCGTATAGGCGAGCGCGAGATCGCGCTGGGTGACCAGCGGCTTGCTGGCCGTGACCGAAATCTTGCCCGGGGTGGGGAATTCGTGGTACTCGAGGGCGGCCTGACGTTCGGTCTTATTCATGTTCCTCACTCCAATATGGTGCCGGCCGCCATGGCGGCGCACCGGTTGTGTTCGAATGAGGGCCATTCTAGAGAGCCGGCATAACGACCCCATTTTGATTTAGTATGGGGCCATTATTTTTTCCTGATACCCCTCCTGGGGCTTGCCGGCCGTGTCATTCAGTACCGAAGAAGTCACGAGGCGCCTGAACGCGCGCCTGAAAATGCGCCATCTGGTGCTGCTGCTGCAGATCCGCCAGCACGGCTCGCTCACGCGGGTGGCCGAGTACATGGCCACCAGCCAGCCGGCGGTGACCAACGCGCTGGCCGAGATGGAGAGCCTGTTCGGCGCGCCGCTGTTCGATCGCTCGCCGCGCGGCATGACGCCCACGGCGCTCGGCAATGTCGTGCTGGCCCGCGCGCAGGCCATGTTGCACGACCTCGACCACCTCGCGCGCGACATCGAAGCGGTGCATGCGGGCCATGCCACGCGCATGCACGTGGGCGTGATTCCGTTCATTTCGGGGCGCACGCTTGCCGCGGCGATCCGGCTCGCGCAGTCGCGCCTGCCACAGCGCGTGACCATGACGATTCACGAAGGCACGACCGACACGCTGCTGCCGCGCCTGCGCGACCACACGCTCGACCTCGTGATCGGGCGCGCATCGTCGACCGCCGACGTGAACCAGGTGCGTTTCGACGTGCTGTACCAGCAGACGCCGCGCTTGATCGCGAGCCGACGCCTCGCCGCGCGGCTCGGCCGCGCCAAGTCGAGCTGGCAGAAACTCGCGGAACTGGAATGGATTTTGGGCGCGCCGAACACGCCCATGCGCGAGCAGATTTCCGACCTCTTCCTGCACGCGGGCGTGGCGCCGCCGGTGCCGATCATGGAGAGCTATACGTCGCGGCTGATCGGCGAAATGATCGCGACGAACGAGAATGCGGTGTCGATCGTGCCCGCCGATATCGCCGAGGAACTCGTGCATATCGCGGGCGTGGCGATCGTGCCCTACACCTTCGACTGGACGCTGCCGCCCATTGCGCTCTTCACGCGCGCGGGCGTGCAGCGCGAAGCGGATACCGTGTTCGGGCAGGCGTTGCGCGAGCTTTATCTGGAAGGGGAGGCGGGGCGGCGGTGATACCAGGGCGCGCGTTGCGCCCCGCCTCGTGCGTCAAACCCGCTGCGCCACCGCGCTGCACTCGGGCATCGCCTGCTGGCTGTGCATGCGCGACACCAGCATCAGCGCGCATACCAGCGTGATGATCACGTGCACGATGCCGAGCGCGACCACCGAAAGAATGCTGCCCGTGGCGCCCAGCAGGAACTGGCCGAGAATCGGCGTCGTGCCCGCGAACACCATGCCGCAAATCTGGTACGAGAGCGAGATGCCCGTGTAGCGCACCTGCGCCGGAAAGGCCTTTGCGAGCATGCCAGCCATGGCCGCGTAGTACAGCGAATGCGGAATCGAGGCCAGCGCCATGCCGAACATCGCGAGCTTGGTCGACCCCGTGGCGATCATCATGAACATGATCGGCAACGCCACGATCTCGGGCACCAGCATGTAGATGATCGCCTTCCGGAGATCTAGCTTCGTGGCCAGCACGGCGCCGAACGGCTGCACGATCAGTTGCACGACGATGGCGAACGTGATGACGCTCAGGAATTGCGTGCGGTCGAACCCGATCGAAGTCACGGCCCACGACAGCGCGAACGTAGTCTTGAAGTAAGTGGCCGAAAGCGCGATCACGCACGCACCCACGCCCATCGCCACGAGCGACTTGTGGTGGCGCAGCACTTCGCCGATCGGCAGCTTCACCACCTTGTTCTTCGCCTGCAGCTCCTTCATGGCCGGCGATTCGTCCACGCTCATGCGGATGAACATGCCCACCATCACCAGCAGCGCCGACATCAGGAACGGCACGCGCCAGCCCCACGTCATGAACTGATGGTCAGGCAGCATCGAGATCACGAGAAACGCCACCGTCGCGAGCAGGTTGCCCGCGGGCGAGCCCTGTTGCGCGAAGGCCGAATAGAGAATCTCCTTGCCCTTGGGCGCGTGCTCGGATGACAGCACCACCGCGCCGCCCCACTCGCCGCCCATCGCAATGCCCTGCAGCAGCCGCAGGAAGATGAGCAGCACCGGCGCCATCACGCCCGCCTGCGCATAGGTGGGCAAAAAGCCCATGGCCGTGGTGCAAAAGCCCATCAGCATGAGCGTGATGATGAGGGTCTTCTTGCGGCCTACCTTGTCGCCCAGGTGACCGAACACGATTCCGCCGATCGGGCGCGCGAGAAAACCCACCCAGAACGACGCGAACGCCGCGAGCGTGCCGACCATCTGCGAGCTCGAAGGGAAAAACAGCTTGCCGAGCACGAGCGCCGCGGCCGTGCTGTATGCGTAGAAGTCGTACCACTCGATCGTCGTGCCGACGAACGAGGCAATGCCAGCCTTGCGGGCCTGGCGGGCCTGGTGATGCGGGTTGTCGAGAGAGGAAGCTGCCACGTTACGTCTCCAGAAATCGATTTCAGCCGCCGCGTTTCCGATATGAAACACGCGGAACCCAGGTCCTTTCCGATGCGAAACACGCCGCTTCGAGGCAGGTGGCAGGCACATCGTCGCCGTTCGATTGACGAACACGCTTTCATTTATCGAACAGTTGCCGGGCGGTGCGGACTATGAAGCGCTCGCTTTATAGCGTCAACCAAGGGATAACCCGAATCGGCTCCGTTCCCAGTCTGGGCCCCAAGCCGCGCGATTTAGGTGTTTACCCGTAAGCATATTGTCAGCGCATTATCGATATGTCGATAATGCTCTCATGGATGTGAAAACTGCAGTGCGCGTCTTCGACGTGATCAACCTCTTTGCCGAAGTCCGGCAACCGATGATCTACAGCGAGATTGCGCGTCGAACCGAGATCCCGCTATCGAGCTGCCACGCGCTGTTGCAGACGATGGTGGCCAAGGGCTATCTCTACGCTCCGGGCGTGAAGGCCGGCTATTACCCCACGCAGCGCCTCCTGCATGTCGCGCGCGACATCTGCAGCGAGGACCCGCTGACGCTGATGTTCCAGCCGCTGCTCGCCGCGCTGCGCGACACCACCGGCGAGACCGCCGCGCTCGCCACGCTCGCGGGCAACCGCGTCGTCTATCTCGACGTGATGGAGTCGCGCCAGAAGATCCGCTACAGCGACGAGCCCGGCGGCTTCATGTCGGTCACGAGCGCGGCTGGCAAGGCGCTGCTCGGTGCGCTTGCGCCCACGGCGCGGCGCAAGCTGCTCGACAGTTGCGAGCCGTTGACGGTGGCGCCAGGCGGTTCGTTCGTTGATCGCGCAACCTTCGAGCACGAGATCGAGCAAGGCGTGGCGGACGGCTGGCATCGCTCGACGGGCGAAAGCATCGAGGACGTGGCCGGCCTCGCGCGCGGCTTTCTGATTCACGGCGAAGCGTTCGCGCTCGTCATCGGCGCGCCCAAGGCGCGTCTTCTAAGCAACGAGCAGCACGCCGTGCAGGCGCTGCTCGAGGTATTCGCGCAAATCCCGCCGTCGCTGCTGGCCGCCTGAAGGCCCGGCGCCGGCGGCAGTCATGGCGCAACCGTCCGGCAAGGACGGAGAGGAACAGAGCATGCGTTGGAAGAACCGGCCGGAAGGCTCGAACTGGGGCGATTTCGGCCCTGATGATCAATTGGGCCGCCCCAATCTCATTGGTGCGGAGCAGGTGCTCAAGGGCGCGCGCGAAATTCGCGCAGGGCTTAGTTTCACGCTCTCGCTGCCGCTCGACTTTCCCGGCGAGAGCAAGCTCAACGTGCGCCGCCATCCGCCCGTGCTGCGGCCGACCTTCCGCGACGGCCTGCCCTACGTGAATTTCCCGTTCGCGCGCGACCAGCCCGGCGCCACCGATGTCGTGAGCGACGACCAGGTGCTGCTCTCGCTGCAGTATTCGACGCAATGGGACGCGCTCGCGCACGTGGGCGCGCGTTTCGACGCCGATGGTGACGGCGTGGCCGAAAGCGTCTATTACAACGGCTATCGCGCGAACCGCGATATCGTCGGCCCGATGGAATACCGCGCGGAAAGCGGCTTCGCGCCGCACGCCTGCGGCGGCGCGCACAGCCATGCCGATGTGCTCGGCATCGAGAACCTCGCGGTGAAGGGCATGCAGGGCCGCGGCGTGCTGATCGATCTAGCCGCGCATTTCGGGCGCGAATGCCGCACGGTCGGCTACGACGACCTCATGCGCGTGATCCAGGCGGACCGCATCGAAGTGGAGCGCGGCGACATGCTCGTGCTGCGCACCGGCTTCGCCGAAATGGTGATGGAGATGAACCGCCAGCCCGACGAAGCCGTGCTCGCGAGCCATTGCAGCGCGCTCGACGGCCGCGACGCGCGACTGTTGCGGTGGATCACCGACTCGGGCATTGCAGCGCTCGCCGCCGACAACTACGCAGTCGAGCGCTACCCCGCGCGCGAGCCCGCGACGCCGGGCGAGCACCCGCTCATGCCGCTGCACCACCATTGTCTCTTCAAGCTGGGGCTGCCGCTCGGCGAGCTGTGGTATTTGCGCGATCTCGCCGCGTGGCTGCGCGAGCACCAGCGCTCGCGCTTCATGCTCACCGCGCCGCCGCTGCGGCTGCCGGGCGCGATGGGCTCGCCGGTCACGCCGGTCGCCACCGTTTGAGTTCATTCGCATTCCGAAACTATCTCGATTCGCATTCCCGATATGGCTAAAGAACGAGTTTTGATCACTGGCGGCGCCGCCGGCATTGGCGCCGCATGCGCCGCCCGCTGCGAGGCAGACGGCTACGAAGCGGTCGTGATCGACCGCGTGGGCGACGGCATCATCGCCGACCTTTCCGACATCGAGGCCACGGCGCACGCACTCACGCGTGCGCTCGCGGACGGCCCGATCACGCGCCTCATCAACAACGTGGGCATCGTGGTCCCGGCGGACGCCGAACACCAGACGCTCGAAGAGCTCGAACGCGCGTGGGCGCTCAATGTGCGCTGCGCGCAGCAGTGCATGCAGGCGCTGCTGCCGGGCATGAAAGCCGCGGGCTTCGGGCGCATCGTGAACATGTCGTCGCGCGCGGCGCTCGGCAAGGAGTTGCGCACCGCGTACTCGGCCACCAAGGCGGCGCTCATCGGCATGACGCGCGTCTGGGCGCTGGAGCTGGGCGCGTTCGGCATTACCGCCAACGCCATCGGCCCGGGCCCGATCCGCACCGAGCTGTTCGATCGCGCCAACCCGCCTGGCGCGCCGCGCACGCAAGCCATCGTCAACGCCGTGCCGGTGAAGCGCGTGGGCACGCCCGACGACGTCGCACACGCCGCCTCGTATCTGCTCGACGCGCGCAGCGGCTTCGTCACAGGCCAGGTGCTCTATGTGTGCGGCGGCATGACGGTCGGCGTCGCGGGAGTCTGACGATGCAATCCGCCGACCACCTCGAAGCGCACAGCGGCGCGGCTGCGACGGTCCCCGGCACGCGGCGCGCGGGCATCGTCGGTGCGGGCAGCATCGGCGTGGCGTTCGCGCTCCAGTTCGCGCGCGCGGGCTGGCGCGTGCGCCTCTTCGATCCCGACGCAGCGCGGCGCGCCGCGGCGCCTGCCGAACTCGCCGCGCGTCTCGCGGACCTCTCGCGCTTCGTGTTGATCGACGAAAGCGCGGCTCGAATCGCCGCGCGCGTGGAGGTGGTCGACACGCTCGAAGCCGCGGCCGCCGACGCCGATCTCGTGCAGGAATGCGCGCCGGAGCGCGCCGAGCTCAAACGCGAACTCTTCGCACAGATCGATCGCGCCGCGCCGGAGCATGCGATTCTCGCGAGTGCCTCGTCGTTTCTCGCGGCGTCGAAATTCGTCGATGAAACCTTGCCGGGCCGTGCGCGCTGCCTCGTCGCGCATCCCGGCAATCCGCCCTATCTCGTGCCAGTGGTCGAGATCGTGCCGGCGCCGTTCACATCGCCGGCCGCCACCATGCGCGCCATCGCGCTCTATACCGAAGCGGGCCTGCTGCCCGTGCGCGTGAAAAAAGAAGTGGCCGGCTTCATCTTCAACCGGCTGCAAGGCGCGCTGCTGCGCGAGGCGTATTGCCTCGTGCGCGATGGCGTGGCCTCCGTCGACGACATCGACACGGTGGTGCGCGAAGGACTCGCGCCGCGCTGGTCCGTGATCGGCCCGTTCGAGACCGCCGACCTGAACACGCGCGGCGGCATCGCCTCGCATGCGCTGAAGATGGGACCGTCCTATGAACGGATGGGCGCCGAGCGCGGCCAGCACGATCCGTGGACGCCCGAACTCGTCGCGCAGGTGGAGGCCGCGCGGCGCGCGGCGCTGCCGCTCGATCAATGGGAGGCGCGCGTGGCGTGGCGCGACCGCCAACTCATGCGGCTCGCGAAACACCGCAAAAGCACGCCGCCCGAGAAGGATTGAGGTGAACGATCGCGCGAACGCGACGTCACCGCAAGAGAGACCACACGACTATTACGACTGAAAAGAGACATACCCATGCAAAGAATCACCGCGTTTTTCACCGAGCTGATGCGCCGGTGCTTGCCCGATCCCTTTGTCTTTGCGATCGGCCTCACCTTGCTCACGATGGTGCTGGCCGTGACCGTGCAAGGCCAGGCCATCACCGCGCTCACGGCAAGCTGGGGCAAGGGCTTCTGGGCACTGCTCGCCTTCACGACGCAGATGGCCGTGATTCTCGCGATGGGCTACGTGCTCGCCACCGCCCCGCTCACCGACCGGTTTCTCGACCGGCTCGTCTCGCAGGTGAACTCGCCGCGCACGGCGATTATCGTGGCGACGCTGGTGGGGGGCATCGGCAGTTGGCTCAACTGGGGCTTCGGCCTCGTGGTAGGCGGCATCGTGGCGCGCAAGCTCGCACTGCGCGTGAAGGGCGTGCACTATCCGCTCATCATCGCGTCGGCATACAGCGGCTTCACGCTCTACGGCCTCGGCCTTTCCGCCAGCATTCCCGTGCTGATCTCGACCAAGGGCCATCCGCTCGAAGCACAGATGGGCATCATTCCGCTCTCTGAAACGATTTTCTCGCCCGCCATGCTGATCACGAGCCTCGTGACCATCGTGACGCTGCCGCTCCTGAACGCGTGGCTGCATCCGAAAGCGGGCCAGCCGGTAAAGGAGATCGATCGCGCGCTGGACGCGGCGCCCAAGGCCGCCGCTCCCGTGCTCGACACCGACGAGAACGGCACTCTCGCCCATCGCCTGAACAACAGCCGCCTGTTGAGCCTGGTGATCGGCGCAATCGGCATGGGCTATGTGGCGCTGCACTTCGTCCAGGGCGGCTCGATCGATCTGAACCTCATCAACTTCTTTATTCTGTTCCTCGGCATCGTGCTGCTGGGCACGCCCATCCGCTATGTCGAGAAACTCAATGAAGGCATTCGCACGATCAGCGGCATCATTCTTCAATACCCGTTCTACGCGGGCATCATGGCGATCATGGCGTCCTCGGGGCTCGTCGACACACTCTCCGCGGCCTTCGTCAAGGTCGCTACGCCCAGCACGCTGCCGTTCTGGGGCTTGATCAGCTCGTTCGTCATCAACTTCTTCGCGCCCTCCGGCGGCGGCCACTGGGTCATCCAGGGCCCGTTCATGATCGAGGCCGCAAAGACGATCGGCGCATCCGTGGGTCACACCTCCGTTGCCGTGATGCTCGGCAACGCCTGGAACGATCTGGTGCAACCGTTCTGGATCCTGCCGGCGCTCGCGCTCTCGCGACTCAAGCTCAAGGACATCATGGGCTATACGGTCATCATGATGTTCTGGATCGGCATTGTCTATTCGGTGGCGATTCTCGTCTGGGGCTGATCCCGGAACGTTTAAAACCCCACTCGCTATTCACAGGAGACCGAACGTGCTCTATCTCGTGCACATGCAAGTGCAAATTCCGCACGGCACCGACGCCGGCTACGCCGATGCATTGAAGGCAGAAGAAAAGGCGTTCTCGCAGAATCTGCAACGCGAAGGCAAGTGGCGTCACTTGTGGCGCGTCGCGGGTGAGTACGCAAACTACAGCGTTTTCGATGTGGAGTCGAACGACGAACTGCATACGCTGCTTGCCGCGCTGCCGCTCTTCCCGTTCATGAAAATCGCGGTAACGCCGCTGGCCCAGCATCCCTCGGCCATCACGCCGAATTGAACCGGCGCAGCCAGTCCGGGAAAAACAACCGGCCCGCCGGCGAGATGCACCTCGTGAGCGCATTTCGCATAGCGGGCCGAATTCCGATCGGATAATTGGACGATCGAGCCTCGATTAGAAGCGGTGACGCAGACCCACCGTTGCGGCGACCTGGTTCGGCGTGGTCGAAGGCGACAGCGTGTTGATCATGGCAACGTTCGAAACGCCGTTCAACTGGCCCGAAGCGTGCTGATAGACACCCTCGACATAAACGTCGGTGCGCTTCGAGAGCGAGTAGTCGGCTTGCAGCGAAACTGTGTGCCACTTCGGATCAGCCGAACCCACGTTGCTCGTGAGCTTGCCGTCGGTGTACGTGTACGAGGCGTCGAGGCTCAGTGCCGGCGTCAGCGCATAGCGGCCGTTCAGCTCGAAGTTGTCGAGGCGCAGGCCCGTGTTCGGTTGCGTAAACACGATTTGCGTATTGCCGCCCTGGCCACCCGACATCAGCCCCTGGTATTGCGTGTGGGTCCACACGAAGCCCACCGTTGCGGGGCCATACGTGTAGTTCAGGCCCGCACCGAAGGCGCGCTGCGTTTCCGCCGCCAGGTTGAAGTTATTGCCATTGCCCGGCGAGTTCGCGCCATTCGCATTGCTGTTCGTGCGCGAATTGTTCATCTGCAGGTAAGCCGCCGCGAAGTTCAGCGGGCCGTTGCCATACGATGCGCCAAGGCTCCATGCGCGGTTGTTCGCGAACTGGCCCGCATCGTTGCTGAAGCCGTACAGGCCGCCGAACTTGAAGCCCGCATAGTTGGCGCTCGAGTACTTGACCGAGTTCTTGATCGAGAACGAGTGATCGAGGTTGTCGTTGTCGAACGGGTGAGCCGCCATGTTGTTGCCGAAGCCCGAACCGGCTTCCGAGAGCGGCGACAGGTAATCGACCATCGAATCGTACTGGCGGCCCAGCGTCAGCGCGCCATATTGGTCGCTTTGCAGACCAACCCAAGCCTGGCGGTTGAACATCGTGCCGGCTTCCGTGTCGCGGCCGTTGTTCAGGTTGAAGCCGTTTTCCAGCCTGAAGATGGCATGCACGCCGCCGCCCAGGTCCTCGCTACCCTTCAGGCCGAAGTACGTATCGGACAGTGCACCGCTGCCCTGATTCCACGCGGCGTGGCCGCCCGCGTTGTTCGCATAGACGATACCCGCGTCCAGCGCGCCATACAGCGTGACGCTGCTTTGCGCGTGAGCCGAAACTGCGAATGCGCTGAGGACGCCCGCAATAATCAAAGTGTGCTTCATGACTTTCCTTTGTGACATTCAGACCGAGCTGAAGTGGTCCGGGTACTGGAGCCACCCCGTCAATCCTGGAGCGAAGTTTAAGTGCGCATGCTCGGGGAACAGCGTGTCCTCACGCTGGAACAGTCAATTGCAGAATATGGAAATATCGGAATTCCCCTGCTTAAAACTTTGTGCGGAAAGGAAAATTCGAAGCTCGCACTGTCACCGGCATGTCATGGGCGTGTGGCAATCGCGCGACGTTGCGGTCGAATCGGTGAATTAGATTATTGTGGAAATCGATTCCCTTTCTTTCAATTGCCTGTACGGCGCGATGCTTTTTTGTTCTGCCTCGAAAAACGTGTTGACGCGCCGCAGGTCCGCTACCTAGAATTTAAAAATCTTCACAAAAGGGGCTAACGCCTTGGACACCTGCAGTAGTCGATCTTCGAACTGTTTCGCTGCCTGACCGGCACGACGTCCGCGCTCCCTTTTCACAGCCGCCGTCCTGCCAGCAGGCAGACGGTGCGCGCCGCAGCAACACTCCCCGTGCACCCCACCATTTAGCGCCGTATGGGCAGCGCTTTCGCGCGTCCGCACGGCAGGCGTTGCGAGCCTGCGCTCGCAACTGCGTTCGCGCGCGCCCTTTCGCCGGGTTCTGCCTGTGTCGCGAAAGGGCCATGCACGAGCGCGTGGATCAACACGCGCGTACTCCATGTACGCGCCTCACGCATGAGGGAGCCGCCATGCCGGATAGCGACAGTCATCCCATACGTCCGACGATTTTGAATTTTCTATTTCTGAACACGGAAAGCGAGTAGATATCCGCACCCTGCGCTCCGCGCGCATGGCCAACCGGGCCTGCTGGTTTTCCGCCGAACGCGTCGAGCCAGACGCCCGGAGCAACATCATGTCATACGCACTCCTGCTTTCCCGCCTGCCCCAAGTCGAACTGGCGCGCGACCATTACACCAGCATGCTCGCGCTGCACGAGACCGCGCCAAGCCTGCGCGCACGCCTCTGGCAACGCCTCAAGCATCTCCGTTCGTAAGCGGCACACCCTCGCCATTCACACAGACAACTCAAAAGACGGGATCGCCATGTCCACTCCAACCCACTTCACGCAAGCGAACGTATCGCCGCCACGCAGCGCGGTGCTCGACGAAGCCCACCTCGGCGATATCCAAGGTGCGCTCGGCACCATCTCCCATTACGACCTCGCCCCGCGCTCGGGGTGGTGGGCGCGCCTGCGCACGCTGCTCGCCATTATCGGCCCCGGCCTCATCGTGATGGTGGGCGACAACGATGCGGGCGCCTTCGGTACCTATACGCAAGCCGGCCAGAATTACGGCACGACCCTGCTCTGGACGCTGCTGCTGCTCGTTCCGGTGCTCTACGTGAACCAGGAAATGGTGCTGCGCCTTGGCGCGGTCACGGGCGTCGGCCACGCACGCCTGATCTTCGAGCGCTTCGGCAAGTTCTGGGGCGCGTTTAGCGTGATCGACCTGTTCATCCTCAATGCGCTCACGATCGTGACCGAGTTCATCGGCATTACCTTCGTGCTCAATTTCTTCGGTATCCCGAAGATTCTGGGCGTGTGCATTGCCGCTGCGCTGACCATGGCGGCCGTCGGCACAGGCGATTTCCGACGCTTCGAGCGCTTTGCGGTCGTGCTGTGCCTGCTGAGCCTGCTGCTCGTGCCCGTGCTCGTGACAATTCATCCGCCCATTGTGCAAATGGCGCGCGACTTCTTTATCCCTGGCTGGCCCGCCCACTCGAAGCTTTCGGACGTGATGCTGCTCGTGATCGGCATCGTCGGCACTACGGTTGCGCCGTGGCAGTTGTTCTTTCAGCAAAGCTATGTGATCGACAAGCGCATCACGCCGCATTTCATGAAGTACGAGAAAGCCGATTTGTGGATCGGCATCTTCTTCGTGCTGATTGGCGCCGTGGCCATGATCGCATTCTGCTCGCAGCTCTTTGCCGGCAAGCCCGAGGTCGGCAGCTTCACCGACGCGGGCGGCGTGATCGCCGGCCTCGAAAAGTATGCGGGACACACCTCGGCCGTGCTGTTCGCGATCGCGCTGTTCGATGCGGCCATTATTGGCGCGGCGGCGGTGTCGCTTTCGACGGCCTACGCGATCGGCGACGTGTTCAAGATCCGCCATTCGCTGCATCGCGGCGTGTCCGACGCGAAGGGCTTTTACCTAGTCTATTTCGGCATCATTGCTGCCGCAGCGGCCATTGTGCTGATTCCGGGCAGCCCGCTGGGCCTCCTGACCGAAGCCGTGCAGACCCTTGCGGGCGTGCTGCTGCCGAGCGCGACCGTGTTTCTGCTGCTGTTGTGCAACGACCGGGCGGTGCTCGGCCCATGGGTCAATTCGAAGGCGCTCAAACTGTTCACGGGCGCGGTCGTCTGGGTGCTGGTGATGCTTTCGATCGTCCTCACCGCTTCGGTCATGTACCCCGACATGAGCGGCGAAACCATCATCGACATCCTCGCGGCCGGCACGCTGCTGGCCGTGGCCGGCCATGCCGCCATGCTTGCGTGGCGCTGGCTGCGCGGTGAAAGCGCGCCCGCGGCCCAGAGCTGGCCCGAGGGCGCGCGCGATATGTGGCGCATGCCGCCGCTTGTCGAGTTGCCGCCGCCTAATCTCACGTTGGCCAAGCGCGTGTGGATGGGCGTGCTGCGCGGCTATTTACTTATCGCTGTGATTCTGGTGATTGTGAAGGTTGTGCAGATGATGCTGATGCACTGAGCGCGGCTGACCGGCAGTGACTCGAGCCTGACGATCAGGTCGCCGACATTTACTTTCAGCGCTTCCGTATGCACTTTGCAGATCTGGCTGCATAGGCATCCGCGCGTCAAGCTCAATTGGGGTTCGTTGTGGGGAGTGCTTCGAGACGCACTCGCATTGACTTGAGTATGCATGCTGCATCCGGACCACACGCGTCTCGGTGCTTGATCCACTGACGCTGACTGCGGCTGAGCGTGACTGTCTGTGTTCCCGATGTTTTTGCCTGCACCATCGCGCGTCCGTAGGCTTCCCCAATGCCCTGATTGAAAGCGGCCAACTGGTACGAATTGCAAATCGCGTGCTCGGTTGCTGTGGACGCCTTATCACATCGAAACGAAACTTCGATCGGCGCGTTGTTTGGGATCTTCCTGAGCACGAGAATGGTCTCGTCGTGCCAGCGCAGGTACATCTTTTCGCGAACATTTTGGACAATCCAGGCGCCCGGCACGGCTTCCTTTCCGAGTGCGGCATAGGACACGCCGAGGCCGCCTTGCCACACGCCTTTCGAACGCATCAGATCATTCAACGATGTTCCGATGTAACGCACCTCGGGGTTCACGCAACGGTCCGGGAAGTCGTCGGTGTCGTCAGTAACATCGCTCCGCTTGAACTTGAATATGCGCCCTGTCAGGCGTGGATCGTTCCATGTGTACTGGGTGGTACGTCCGAATTCCGTATTAAGGTGAATCTCCTTGACCTGCCATGTGCCAGTGAGGAAGTCTGGCAGCGTCGCACCAAACGAATTGAATATGTAAAGAAAAATACAAGAGCGCTGAAGACGTAGCGTCCCTCGAAGCGCATGGTTGGCGAGCCTGTTTCTACTTTGCCGCCGTGGGTGGTTTTGTCGTTGATGCGGATTAGGTTGATCATGAGTTGCGTGTGGAACTAGTATTTGCTTTGTAGATCTGACTGCATAAATATCAATCCGCGCGCCAAGCTTAATTGGAGCCCGTTGTGGAGAGCGCTTCAAGGCGCGCTTGCATTGACTTGAGTATGCACGCTGCATCCGGGCCACACGCATCTCGATGCTTGATCCACTGGCGCTGACTGCGGCTGAGCGTGACTGTCTGTGTTTCCGATGTTTTTGCCTGCATCATCGCGCGTCCGTAGGCTTGCGCAATACTCTGGTCAAAGGCGGCCAACTGGTACGAATTGCAAATCGCGTGCTCGGTTGCGTTGGACGTCCTGTCACATCGGAACGAAGCTTCGATCGAAGCGTTGTGTGGGACCTTTCTGAGCACGAGGATGGTTTCGTCGCGCCAGCGCAGGTACATCTCTTCGCGACTAATTGGGACGGCCCAGGCGCCTGGCACAGTTGCCTTTCCGAGTTCGCCATAGGACACGCCGAGGTCGCCTTGCCACACGCTTTTCGCGCATGTGAGACTTAACGCGCGGACTTGCGTTGTACCGCTGGTTTCAAGCTTGTAGTCACGTGCAGGGTCGAGACTTGCCACCGGCGGATAACCGTAGCCACCGACACTGCGCAGCATCAGATCATTCAACGATGTTTCGATGTAGCGCACCTCGGGATTCACGCAATGATCCGGGGAGTCATAGGCATCGTGAGTGACATCGTTGCGCGTGAAATTGAAGATACGCCCCGTTAGGCGTGGATCGTTCCATGTGTACTCGGTGGTACGTCCCAATTGTGTATTAAGGTGAACCTCCTTAACCTGCCATATGCCTGTAAGGGTATCCGGCAGCGTCGCACCAAACGAGTTGAATATGCCAAGAAAAAATACAAGCGGGCTGAAGAGGTGGCGCATTTTCTAAATTGCCGTCATGTTGAGATTTTGTTTCTATGGTTTGATCAATTTCGCGGTGGCAAGGGGCGGCCGTGATATTCGTAACGCCCACTAGTGTAGAGCGTGATTTCATCTTTGCGGCGCTTCACGAGACCGTCGAAAATCGAGCCGCCCGAGTAAACATATTTGCTGATTTCATCCATCGCCGAGGAGATCTGACCTCGATTAATCATATCGGTTACCTTGGTCCATCCGCCGCCGGGGTTATATGCATAACTGACGAGGGCATCGAATTCGTTCTTCATTAAGTTGACCTTCACTGAGGTATTTACCATGCGAATATATGCGGGAACGGTTTTGTGTAGCAGTTCGATCTGCTTTTCATCGCTTAGATTGACGATATGGGTGTGTTGCGCACAGAAATTCCGCGCTGAATGACCCTGAAGACCCGCGCCAGCGGAAATGGCACGCGCTGTTGCAGCGTCAAGTCCAATGGACTTCATGTCGATCACGATGCTTTGGGGTGCGCGTGCTTTCATGTCGTAGCCCGCGCCTAGCGTCACGCCGCTTGCGCCGCCCGGCCAATGCAGCTTGTTGGTTGTGCCGGCGAGATGTTCCTGCATGAAGATGAAATAGATGCCTTTGTCGGAGAGGGTCTTCGCAGGGCTGCCGCCGGAAGCAAAATTCCCCACCACCCCCACCGGATGAAAATGCCACGGCGTCGGCTCTTGCGGAAATCCCTCGACGGAAGTCACCTGCTCCCACCACTGCAGATTCCCGATCCGCTCTATCTCGGACTGCCACAGCCACAGCAGATTCTTCATCAGCGGCGACATCTCTTCCCACTTGCCCATCCCGCCGCCCCATTCGGTTTCCGAGCGCACCACCAGATGCGTGATCGCCTCGGCCATCCACGGGGTTTCCCGCGCCTGCTGCAACTCGTACGCCGTCACCTTGCCGTCGTGGTTCGCATCGATCGCCTTCTCCAGCTTGACGATCAGATCGCCGGCATTCACCTTCAGCGCGCTCGGCTCGAACACCGTCTTGTCCTCGTCGGCCAGATACTGGTCCGTGACATGCAGGTGGCCGTCTTGCAGGCTCTCGGGATGGTTGGCATACGGCGCTGTCCATTTCGTGCGGGACGTTCGCAGTTGATATGAGGCGGTCAGATCAGGCTTGATATCAGGTGGCATCCGCAGGTTGCCCGGTGGCCGTGGCGGGCGATCGGAATGCCACCGTCAGTCATTGACGGGTCGCCTTCTTCGATTAACGTTTGGTGATACGTCTGGATGTTGGGGGCAGGAGACGCGGTCGCCTTTGCGCGCGACGTGGCGTCCTTCGAAGCGCATGGTTGGCGAGCCGGTTTCTACTTTGCCGCCGTGGGTAGTTTTGTCGTTGATGCGGATTAGGTTGATCATGAGTAAAATAAATTACACAACGCTCGTCGGAAACCATTCAGAGAGTGCGTGGCTATTTACACGCGGACAAATCTTCGCACTTAATCCATTTTAAAATGATGCCATGTCTTTTTGATGGATATCTCACGAAATACCAAAAACCGTTCGAGCTGTTGAATTCGATAAGCTGAACATTATCTCCCCTGACCAAGTACATTTTCGTCTTGGCTGAATCAAGATGATCTGTGTATAACCATGCTTTTTCGGTGATTATGGACGTTGTGACTGGTAGTCGTAGCGAATAGATTTTTTGATTGGTAACCAGAAATTTTTCTGTCAGATGGCCGCCCTTGTAAACCGAGCGCGTTATCTGATCACACCCAACACAGCTATCGCTCAAGGCAAGTTGATAGGTGCCATTTTCAACTCGTAGATATCTTCATACTGTTTTGCGCCGAGCTTGTATGAGCTAATCAAGTTATTCTCGAAAATTTTATAATTGCATATATCTCTATGTGAAAAATTGAGAGGAGAAAATTTAAAAGTTTTTTCGTCAAATGAGAAAAATTTTGAACATTCGTTGATGCCGCCACTTGTCGCTACAATCTCTCGATTGCCATCATTGTAGAGATCTGCTATGGATATGTGCTCATAGCCATTATCGATAACCTTTTTCAATTCACCAGTCGGAACGATGCGTTTGCAATTAAAATTTTCGCTGCAAAGCTGGATTTCCCCTGCGGCGTCGACCGAGAGTGGGCTATTCTTGGCTTCTGCGATAGAAGTCGCGATCGCCATTATGGCGACTGTATAAGCTATGCTTTGGCTTAGCAGTAGTTTGATTTCATGAGCTTTCACTTCAACCCCCATTCTTTTTTGATTTTATCAAAAAGCACTTGACGCTCGTTTAATCCGTTGCTTCCACCATTTACGGCTAAAGTAATCAGGGTGACATTATTTTTCTCATGCTCGATAAGAACATTAATGTCGCCCTTGGCACTGTATTTTTTCTCGATCCCTCCTTTTCGACGCCAGAACCAGCAAGACGCATCAATTGCGTTTTCCATGTCCAAAGCTATCAGGTCAGGGTTAGAAACAAAATCTACTCCTCTATGCTCTGAGTACGCCTTATATGTGTTTTTCCATGTCAATTGAATTAGTCCCTTTCCTTTGTACTTTGGTCCATCGCCCATGACTGTATTGCCATTTTTAATGGCATCCCTGTGCATTCCCGGATTGTAGCCTTCCCCAGAGGCAAACTCTATTGTTGTTTCGAATCTTGCGGATTCGTGAAAACATTGTGCAAGAAAGTGAGCCCTTTGATAGCATTCGACGATACCGTATGATTTCATTTTTTCATTGAGTAGTGAAACAAATTCATATTTATCAAATTTGTAGATATTCGGATATTTTTCTGAAAAATGAAGCACAAAGGATGGCGAGCCTCCTTTTCCTGTAAACCAGTCTCCAGATTTTTCCAGCACTTTTTCCAAGAGGTCGACCGTAATTGCACAGCAATCGGAGGTTATAAAATTCCCCACCACCCCCACCGGATGAAAATGCCACGGCGCTGGCTCCTTCGGAAATCCCTCGATGGAGGTCACCTGCTCCCACCACTGCAGTTTCCCGATCCGCTCTATCTCGGACTGCCACAGCCACAGCAGATTCTTCATCAGCGGCGACATCTCTTCCCACTTGCCCATCCCGCCGCCCCATTCGGTTTCCGAGCGCACCACCAGATGCGTGATCGCCTCGGCCATCCACGGGGTTTCCCGCGCCTGCTGCAACTCGTACGCCGTCACCTTGCCGTCGTGGTTCGCATCGATCGCCTTCTCCAGCTTGACGATCAGATCGCCGGCATTCACCTTCAGCGCGCTCGGCTCGAACACCGTCTTGTCCTCGTCGGCCAGATACTGGTCCGTGACATGGAGGTGCCGTTTGAACAGGTCGACCGGTCTGAAGCTGATGTTGTCGACGAGTTCGAACCCCGGCCAGTCCCACGGGCCACACAGGCGCGCGAGCGGATGATGTGCCTCGCACACCCAGCCTTGCAGGGTTGAGCCATCCTTCGTCCCGATCGTGATGTTCCACCAGTGCAGCCCCTTGTCGTCGACGGCGACATTACCTGCGCCCAGCCGGTCCAGATCGGTGCGCCGGAATACGTCGCGGAAGTCCGCGCCCGGGCCTTTCGCATTGGAGATATTCAGCGGGAAATCCGACCATCCCTTTACGACACCGGTTGCCGTTGTGTTCGCGAGTTGGGCTTCCACCCACACCGGGGAACCGGCGTTCGTCAGCGTCGGGGTTGGGCGCTGGCCACGGTGTCCTCCACGTGCGGGCATCGTCACCGTCTTCGGCTGGACCCTGACCCAGCGCGAACCCGCCGCCTTGCCCACCGGCACGAGCTTCAGGCCACCTGCGCTCTGGGGCAGCGTCCGGTCCGGCCCGGGGATCTCCATGACGAGTCGCGCACCGGGCGAAATCTCCAGAAACGTCTTCACCGCCGGCAACGCTTTTGCGCGTGCGCGGCTCTTTTCGATGAACGCCGGCAATTCCGGGCCCGCGAATACCTCGAGATGCAGCAGCGGCCGGGTCGGCTTCGGGGGCAGCAGCTTCGCTTCCGTGTAACGCACGTAGTGGCCCATCTGGCCCACCACGTCGCCGGCCTTCACGGGATACGGCTGTTTCAGCACCACCACCGTATCGAGTGGTTTCGGATCGAGAACCGCATCGAGTTCCTTCGCATACACCCAGCTCCACCGTGCATGCTCCGATACCCGCTGGCCGGCAATCGGGGCGACCGGCTCGCCGCTTCTGAGCGCCTTGATCTTTCGCCAGCCGGGATGTCTCGGGTCCGATTCGGACAGCAGGAGTTCAGCGCCACGGGGCAGGATGCCGATGATTCTGCCATTCGCCAGGTCGCGAAGTGGATGCCCTTCACGGGCGCGGGGGGCGGCGTGTTGTCAACCGGCTGGACTACGGGCGGCTGGGGTGGAACGACGAAATCCGCATCGATGAATTCGCCAAGCAGGTCCCGGTTCGCGATGTCCACCGGCACGGGCTGCGGCGGCTTTGGCTTCGGCAGCGTTTGCATGTCGTTCGACCTGTCGCCCACGCGGTAGTAGCGCTCGCCTTCCCAGAACGGCATCGGCTCCAGGTGCGGTGTGGCCGGATCAGGTTGTTTCTTCGCGGCCTGATAGCTGTTCCAGTCCATCAGGTGCATGTACAGGCTGAAGAACGTCAGCGTTTCGTCCGACGCGGGCTTGCCCGTGGCACCAGGCGCCGGCGGCAACGGCAGCCTGTGACGGATCAGCACGAAGCCCGTGGAGTAGAGCGCCTTGCGATTGTCCCGCCAGATCTGTTCGGGATACTTACTGTCGAGCCGGTAGGCCACGATCTCGCCGTCGGCGATGGCGCGCACGCCTTCATCCTGCTTGAGCATCGCGGCGGTGTTGCGGTCGAAGTGCACGCCGCCGTGCCATATCCCGCTGACGCCAAGCGGATAGAAACCGTCCCCGGCCTTCGCCAGCGCCTTCATGTACGTCATCGGATCGGTGGCGCCACCATTGCCGGACGGCGTGAATGGAAAGGCCCAGTTCAGCGGGGTATAGGCGGGTGCTGGCGATGCTGTGGGTACAGGAGGAACGCGCGTGCTCATGGATTTTGAACCTGTGGCCGCAGTGCGACCGGGTTCAACATCGTAATCGGGTCCATGTACCCGAATATTGACGAGCCTCTACCTCATCGTGAATGAGCGTGAACTACTGAACGACTCCATTGCGGTACGCACGCGGGTACGTAGCCAAGGAAAACCGGCGACCAAAACCAGGATTCGGCCACCGCCCTTACCCTACGCCGCCCGCGAGCAATGATCCGGCATCCGCAGCGCCGCCTCGTCGGCCATGAGCGCCTGCGGAATGAACTCCTTGAGAAAGTCGACGAAAGTTCTGATCTTCGCGTCGAGATATTGCCGCGATGCATACATCGCATACACCGTGAGCTTCTGCAGCAGATAATCGGGCAATACCCGCAGCAAAGAACCACTGCGCAGCGCAGGCACCGCGCTCGACATGGGCAACGACCCAATCCCCGCGCCCTCGCGCAATGCGCCGGCGAGCGCGTCCGCAACATTCACCTGAAACGTCGAGGGCGGCAATTCAAATGTTTCCGCGCCGTCCGGCCCTTCGAGATGCCAGCGATCGCGCGGGAAAACCGGCGTGATCAACTGAAGACATGCATGGTCCGCCAGCTCGGCGACACTGTGCGGCGCGCCGCGCGCGCCCAGATAGCCGGGCGAAGCGCACAGCACGCTATGCACCCAGCCTAGCGTCTGCGAAACGAGCGCCGAGTCGGGCAGTTCCGCCGAACTCAGTTGAAGCGTCACGTCATACCCTTCGTCGAGCAAATCGGGAACGTGCTGCGAGAGCGTGAGTTCCACCGCTACCGAGGGATAGCGCTTCTGGTACTCCATGATGGCGGGCACCAGATAAGCCTGCCCGAAGCTCGTAGTGGCATGAACCCGCAGCCTGCCGGACGGCAGCGCTTGCGCGTCGCCCGCCTCGGCTTCGGCCTGATCGATGTACGCGAGAATCTGCTCGCAGCGCCGCAAATAGCGCTCGCCGGCTTCGGTGAGCGCGACGCGGCGTGTGCTGCGATTGAGCAGGCGCGCTTGCAGATGCGTTTCGAGGCTCGCCACCGCGCGCGACGCAAATGCGGTCGTGATGTCGAGGCGGTGGGCGGCAGCCGTAAAGCCGCCTTCTTCGGCAACGCGGACGAAGATCCGCATGCAGTTGAGCGTATCCATCTGATGAAAGAAACAGGGTGGGCGTGGGGGCCGGATTTTCCAGACCCCGGCGATTTGACACCGGCAAGCTTACCATTCATGCCCGCACGGCGGGCCGGATCGCGCCGTGCCTCACCGCCGCCGCACGCGCTCCGGAGTATACGACTCAATACGCGCGATAATTCGCCTTCGTCGTTTTTTGTCCGATCCGGGTATGTCCAAACCTGAACTGGCGCCCGCCGAACACGCCTGGTGGGGTGTGGTGGCATTGGCGCTTTCCGCCTTTATTTTCAATACCACCGAATTCGTGCCCGTCGCGCTGCTCAGCGCGATTGGCGACAGCCTTCACATGCAGGCCACCAACGTCGGCCTCATGCTGACGATTTATGCGTGGACGGTGGCCGTGGTGTCACTTCCGCTGACCGTGCTCACGCGCGCCGTCGAGCGCCGCAAGCTGCTGACCGGCGTGTTCGTGCTGTTCATCGTCAGTCACATCGTCACTTCGATCGCCTGGAACTTTCCCGCGCTGATAGCGGGCCGATTGGGCATTGCCTGCGCGCACGCGATCTTCTGGTCGATCTCGGTCTCGCTCGTGGTGAGGATCGCGCCGCCATCGAGGAAAGGCCAGGCGCTCGGCCTGCTCGCCATGGGCACCTCGATTGCCATGGTGGCCGGCATCCCGCTCGGACGCGTCATTGGCGAGACGCTGGGCTGGCGCGTCACGTTCCTCGCGATTGCGGGCGCGGCGGCCATTGTCTTGCTGATGCTGCGCGCCACCGTGCCCCAGCTTCATAGCCTGCAATCGGGTTCGCTCAGGAACCTGCCCACGCTATTCAGAAAGCCGACGCTCGCCCTGCTCTACCTGATCACGATTCTGGTCGTCTCCGCGCACTTTACGTCGTACACGTATATCGAGCCCTTCGTGCAGGCCGTCAATCACGCGAGCGAAAGCCGCATTACCTATATTCTGGTGTTGTTCGGCAGCGCCGGCATTCCCGCTGCGATTTGCTTCAACCGCATTTTCCCAAGGTATCCGAAACAATTTTTGCTGGCGTCGATCGTCACGCTAGCCTCGTGCCTGCTGGTCCTGTTTCCGTGCGCGCTCGGCATCGTCACGCTCTCCGTGCATACCGTGGTCTGGGGCGGCGCGATCGTGTGTTTCGGTCTGGCGATGCAGGCCTGGATCCTGAAGCTCGCGCCCGAAGCAACGGATCTCGCCGTGTCGATCTATTCAGGTTTGTATAACGTGGGCATTGGCGCCGGCGCGCTGCTTGGCAACCATATCGCCCACGATTTCGGGCTGCCGTGGACCGGCACGTTTGGCGGCCTCGTGGGCGGGCTGGGCGTGGGAGTCTGCTGGCTGGCGTTGCGCTTCAAGCACCAGGAAGCGTCGAGAAGCGCCAGCCAGCCAGTCCAGTAAGGAAGGGTGAAATACGCCCGAATTACACGACGTTCTTTTCGACGATGGGACGATTCTCCAGCACACGGTCCCAGCTCAGGGAAGACAGATCGAGGCTCGCGTACTTGCCGCCGATAATGAGCTCGCTCACGCCGCGCCCCGTCGCCGGCCCCTGCTGCAAGCCGTGGCCGCTATAGCCATTGGCGAACACGCAGTTTTCGATCGCCGGGTGATAGCCGATGATCGCGTTGTGGTCGAACACGTTGTATTCGTAGTAGCCGGACCAGCAATGCTCGACGCGCAGCGCCTCGAATTCCGGCACCCGGTGCGCGAGCGTCGGCCAGATGACTTCGTCGAACAGATTGTGATCGACTTCGTCGAGCGGCAGATCGTTCGGGTCGTTCTCTTCGCCCGGCGAGGTTCCGGTGATGTACGTCATGCCTTCGGGTCGGAAGTAAACGCCGGTGGGATCGATCAGCAGCGGGCTATTCGCAAGACGCGCCGGCGACGACACATTGAAAATACTGCGCCGCCGCGCATACACCGGAATGTCGATGCCCATCATTTCGGCGATGCGGCGCGCCCATGCACCCGCGGCATTCACGAGCGTATCGCAGGCATAACGCTCGCCGTTGCTCGCCAGCACGTGCGTGACCTTGCGGCCATCGAGCTCGAGACCATGCACATCCGCCGCCACGTAGCGCGCGCCCAGCGACTGCGCCTTCTTGCGCAGCGCCTGCACGAGCCCATAGCCGTCGAACCAGCCTTCGCCGCTCACGCCATAGGCGCCGGCGGCAATATCGTCCACGTTCAGCCACGGAAACTTTTGCTTGAGCGCGTCCGGCGAGAGCAGCGCGATATCCGCGCCCAGGCGCGTTTGCAGCGCGTGGTTCTCGCGCAGCGTGGCCTCGCCCGAGGGCGTGGCCAGAAACAGATAGCCGCCCTCGTGCAGGTCGATGGACGGCTTGTGGCCGTCCACCGCGAGACGCTCGCCGATATCGCGAAGAAATTCGATGCCGTACAGCGACATCTGAATCGACAGCGGCGTGGAGAACTGCTGCCGGATCGAGGCCGCCGACAACGCCGACGACGACCTCGCATAGCTCGGATCCCGCTCGATCACCGTCACGCCTGTCGTCGGGTCCGTTGCGCGCAAGAAGTACGCAATAGAGCTACCGATCACCCCGCCGCCAACGATTACGACTTTTGCGCTCACGACTCGCTCCAGATTGCGTTTTTTAGTCGATGTTGAAGTCGATGCCTTGTGCGAGCGGCAGCGCCGACGAGAAGTTCACGGTGTTCGTCGCGCGCCGCATATAGGCCTTCCACGCGTCCGAGCCCGACTCGCGGCCGCCGCCGGTTTCCTTCTCGCCGCCGAATGCACCGCCGATTTCCGCGCCGCTCGGGCCAATGTTCACATTGGCAATGCCGCAATCGCTGCCCGATGCCGAAAGGAAACGCTCGCTTTCGCGCAGATCGGTCGTGAACACGCACGACGACAGGCCGTGATGCGCGGCGTTGTTGGCTTCGATGGCGTCCTCGAAACGGCTGTACTTGAGCACGTAAAGAATGGGCGCGAAGGTCTCGGTGAGCACGACCTCGGTTTGCGCGGGCATCTCGACGATGGCCGGGCGCACGTAGAAGCCCTTCTCGTTGCCCGCGACCACGTGGCGCTCGCCGCCGAAGACCTTGCCGCCTTCGCTGCGGGCCTTTTCCAGCGCCGCCTGCATGCGATTGAACGATTGCTCGTCGATGAGCGGCCCCATCAGCGTGCCCTGCTCCAGCGGATTGCCGATCGAAACCTTGCCGTAGAACGTCTTCAGGCGCTCCACGGTCTGCTCATAAACGCTTTCGTGAACGAACAGGCGGCGCAGCGACGTGCAGCGCTGGCCCGCGGTGCCGACCGCCGAGAACAGGATGCCGCGCAGCGCGAGCTCCATGTCGGCGGTGCCCGAAACGATGCCCGCGTTATTGCCGCCGAGCTCCAGAATCGTGCGGCCAAAGCGGCGCGCGACTTCCACGCCCACCGCGCGGCCCATTTCGGTGCTGCCCGTGGCGCTCACGATATTCGAGCGCGGGTCGGCCACCAGCTTCGCGCCTACGTCGCGCCCGCCGGTCACGAGGCTCGTAAGCCCCTCGGGCGCGCCGCCGAATTCCTTGAGCGCGTCCTGCAGAATCTTGTCGACGGCCAGTGCGGTCAGCGGCGTCTTTTCCGAAGGCTTCCAGATCACCGCGTTGCCGCACACCAGCGCGAGCGCGGCATTCCAAGACCACACGGCTGCCGGAAAATTGAACGCCGAGATCACCGTGCACACCCCCATCGGATGCCAGCTTTCGGCCATGCGGTGGCCGGGGCGCTCCGAAGCGATGGTCAAGCCGTACAGTTGACGCGACAGGCCCACAGCGAAGTCGCAGATGTCGATCATCTCCTGCACTTCGCCCAGCCCTTCCTGAAGGATCTTGCCGGTTTCGAGCGTGATGATGGCGCCCAGCGCGGCCTTGCGCTCGCGCAGCTTGTTGCCGAGCACGCGCACCAGTTCCCCGCGTCGCGGCGCCGGCACGTTGCGCCAGGTCTTGAATGCCTCGTGCGCCTTCGCCAGCGCGGCGTCGGCTTGAGCGACGGACTGGCTCGCCACGCGGCCAATCAGTTCGCCATTGATGGGTGAATGCACGGCGATGTCGCCGGCCTCGGCGAGATGGGAAATGCCAAGTTCCGAAAGGATGGTGGATGCGTTCACTGGGAGACCTCGTCGATGTTTCCGATAGGAAATATTGTTGCTGAAACAGACTATACACGCAGACCGAAGCCCCGGCAATGCTCCAGGCAAGCCAAGCCGCGGCCGCGGTTTGCAAGAAAATTTCGCATCGGAAACTGATGTGTTTTGAAGATGCAGTGGCATTGTCGGCAGCCACCGGACCGGTATCAACCGATATCTATGCACGACCTGATGCGCTTTAGTCATCAAGCCCGGGGAAGTGGGGAATTCAACGAGGTGTTGCGAGGCGGGCGAGGTATCGGGAGATACCCCATTGGCGGAGCGGGGGACGAATTGGGGCCGACGGGGGCCGATCGGGGCGGCAGTCGCCGCCCCCTCGCTCAGAACTGAGCGATGCGCTGATACTGATTGGCGTTGCTAGTGGCCTGCATGGCCGTGCGGTATTCCGCGCTCAAGGACTCCTGGGCAGCTTGCGCGGCTTGTGCGATGCGCAGGTCGATCGCCTGGATTTCCCGCAGCATGGCGAGCGCATCGGCTGACTGCTGCGCGGAAAGCGCCATCAGCAGCGGCGAGCGCTCGCCCGCGAGCTGCGCGGCGCGCTCCCACTCGCCCACGGCGGCCGCCTGCTCGATGTCTTTCGTGAACCGCTGGATGCGTTCGATCTGGGCCAGTGCTTGCATGACCGGTGACCTCGTCAGTTCTTGTTGGTGGCCATCGCGCCCGCGCTGTTCTGGCCGCCGAATAGCTGGGTGAGATATTGCTGGTTGTTGCTCATCGTCGCCATCAGCGTATTGAGCGCCGTGAATTGCGCGGTGTACATGCTGGTGAGCTGTGACTGATACGTCGCTAGCGACGACTGCTGCGACGAGAGATTCGTGAGGTCCGTATTGAGCGCCTTGGTGCGCGTCTGGATCGCGCCGCTGCTCGACAGATAGCTCGTGATATTGGTGTTCAGTTGCGCGGCCACGCCATTGGTCGAGCTGAACAGCTTGGCCAACGTGGCCTGGTTGTTCTGCAGCGCGCTGCTCAGCGTGCTGCTGTCGACCGCGAGCGAACCGTCGGCGTTCAGCGTCACACCGATCGTCGCGAGACTCGTGGTCGTGTTGCCGTTCTTCACGCCGGTTGCGACGATCGAGGCCAACTGGTTGCGCACGAGGTTCAGCGTCGAGTCGCCGAGCAGCACGCCCTGCGAAGTCGCGGTCGAGCTGTACGCGGTAAGCGTGCCCATGGTCGTCACGAGCGTGTTGTAGAGCGTGACGAAATTGTTGATCGCATTCGACTGCGAGCTCGTGTCCTGCGCGATCGTGAGCGTTTGCGGCGATGTACCCGTGGTGTCCACCGATGCTGCGCTCAGGCTCAGCGTGACGCCCGCAAGCGCGGTAGTCACCGAGTTCGTCGCGTTGGTCACGCCGGTGCCGTCGAGCGTGAAGTACGCATCCTGCGCGGCGGTGGTCTGGCTCCAGTTGGGCGTGGCCGGCGAGCCGGAAGTCTGCACGTTGCTGAGCGTCGACTGGTTGGCCGTGAGCTGCGCACTGGTCGCGCTCGCGTTGCCGCTAAGCGACGTGCCGGCGTTGCCGGTAACCGCCAGGCCGTTCAGCGGGTCGCCCGTGGCCGTATCGCTGACCTGAATGCTGATGGCGTTCTGCGATCCGGTGGCATTCGCGTGCAGCACGAGGTGCGCGCCATCGGCGCCGTTCACGACCGTGGCCGTCACGCCGGGATTGTTGCTCGCGCTGTTGATCGCCGCCGCAATGCCGGAAACCGTGCTGTTGCTGCTGTCCAGTGAAATCGTGGTGCTCGCGCCGCCGATCGAGAGCGTCATCGTGCTCGGCACCGAAGCGAGCGGCTGGCTTGCGCCGTAGCCCCTCGACGTGAGGACCTGCGCGGTCGCGATCTGCGCGACGTCGATCGAATACGTCCCCGCCACCGCTCCGCTGGCCGCCGTGGCCGCGATGCCCGTGCCGCTCGTGCTCGCCTTGAAGGCGTTGACGGTCGTGCCGTCCGAGAGCGAAGTGAGGCCCGCCTGCAGCGCCGAAAGCGCAGCCGAGAGCGTGCCGTATGCGGAGATCTGCGTGTTGTCCAGTTGCGCCTGCGAAGACAGTGTCGCCGCCTGGCCCGCGATCTTGCTATTGACGAGCGCCGTGACGAGCGAGCTCACGTCCATCGACGAATTGCCGGTCGAGCCGCTGATGACCGACTGCGCGGCTTGCTGCAGCGCGCTATTGGCCGACGCTGCGGCGCTGGAGGCCAGATTCGCGTTCGAGATACCGGATACGGTGGACATGAAGGGGCTCCGTGCGTCGGCGATGCCGGGTGGATCGGTTCAAGTACGGTTCAGGTTTAAAAACGCCAAACGGGAGGTTGTCCTCCCGGTTGGCAAGCGCCGCGCGCCCCGGGTATGGCGGGCGGAGCGCGCGGCGCGTACTGCTTGACTCACATGAAGCGCTTGTTACTGCAGGAGCTTCAGGATCTGCTGCGGCTGCGAGTTTGCTTGCGCGAGCACCGAGATGCCGGCTTGCTGGAGCACTTGGGCCTTGCTCAGGGCGGCCGTTTCTGCCGCGAAGTTGGCGTCCTGGATCGACGATTGTGCTTGCGACAGGTCGGTCGACTGGGCTTGCTGCGCCGTGCTGATCGCCGTGAAGCGGTTTTGTGCGGCGCCAAGCGTTGCCTGAATGTTGTTGACCGTGTTCAGCGCGTCGTCGATCGACTGAATGGCCTTGTTCGCGCCCTGGACCGTGCTGACGTCGACCTTGTCGACGGTTTGCGTCGTGGCGGACGACGCGACCGAGAACTTCGTATTGCCGGCAGTCGGCGTGCCGAGTTTTGCAGCGGCCGGAGTCGCCGGATTATAAGCTGTAGCGCTAGTGAATTCCTTCGTAACGACATTGCCGGACGCGCTGAGCTGGTTGCCGTTCTGATCCCAGAACGTATAACCGTAGTTACCGTCCGACTTCACCGTAATCGACGTGACGTCGCTCGACTGCGGACTGGCCGAGCTATCGAGACCCGTCGATGCATTAAGATCGAAGCCCGACAGCGTACCGAGCGTCGTGCCGTTAGCAAGGGGGCTGCCTGCGGTCAGCGCCTGAGCGTTCACCTTGTCGATTTCAGTGGCCACGGTTGCCGGATCGATGTTCGAAGCAGCCTTGATCTTGATCTGGCCAGGCGTCGTCGTCGTGTCGAACATACCCGAGGTTGAGAACGACACGGCCTGCCCGTTCTGATCGGTCACCGAGAAGCTGCCCTTGCCGTCCGAAACGAGGTTCAACTGCGTAACTTCCGTACCCTTCGATGCAGCGTTGGTGCCATCGCTCGCGGCTTGCCAGACGTTGCCGTTCGAGTCGAGCGAAACCGCGAGCGAGGCGATCGTGTCACCCGCCTTCACAACGCCGCCGCCGAGCGACGATGCCGCAACGCCCTGCGAGAGGTTCAGGCTGATCGTCTGGCCGACGTTCGCGCCCACCTGGAATGACACTGCGCCGAGCGAACCGTTCAGCACGTTCATGCCGTTGTACGTCGTTTGCGACGCAATACGGTTGATTTCCGAAACCTGCTGCGACACTTCCTGCTGCAGCGCCTGACGGTCCGTATCGGTCATGCCGCCGTTCGTCGCTTGCACGGCCAACTGCCGAATCCGCTGCAGACTATTCGTCAGCGACGACAAACCGCTCGATGCCGTTTGCACCATCGACACGCCGTCGTTCGAGTTCGACACGCCCTGGTTCAGACCGTTGATCTGGGTCTGCATGATGTTCGAGATCGCAAGACCCGCTGCATCGTCCGCTGCGCTGTTGATGCGCTTGCCCGACGAGAGGCGCGTGATCGCTTGCGACAGCGCGCTGCCCGAGCCGGTCAGGTTTTGTTGCGCGACGAGCGAGTTGATATTGCTGTTGATTCCGAGCATGGAAATTCTCCTGATTGGGACTGAGCCCGTTTGCGCCACGGCTGCCGTGGCGTCGGCGGACTGTCAAACGCGTTGTTTCGACCGCCATGTTTGGGGTAACGACCGCCCACCAGGGAACTTTAGAGGGACATATGCAAAAAATCTGATCTTATGCTCAATCAGGGACATGACAGACACGCGGGAAATGGCCGCCGAATAGCCGAAAACAAATGCCAAATAGTTGATTTTTTTGGAATAATCAATCCGGCGTTTCAGTCCATGCCCTTCAAGCCATCGTTGGCGCGCGCGAATCCGCGCGCCCTGAAAGGGTCGCGCGGATCCGGCGCAATTGACTAGTCGAGCGATTTACGGCGCTGGCGCTACAAAGACATCGGTGGGATTGCTTGCATTCCCGGTCGTTTGCACGAAGAACGGCACGAACTCCGTATCGGTTGCACCCAACCCTTCATAATCCCCGATAAAGTACCCTTCGGCATAAGGCGCGGTTTTCATATCGAAGGACCCCGCGATATGCAATTCATTGCCGAAATTCTGGCCCCCGCGCGGCGAGGTGATGCGCCAGTAATCCGTCGGCAGCGTGGTGTCCGTGGACTTGAGCGTGCGGAAGTCATAGTACGTGACGGCCACCACGCCCGCAGGGTTGACCCGCACGGCAGGATTGAATGCGGGTCGGCCCGAAGGCGTATTCACCCGCATGGGCGCGCTCCATGTCTTGCCACCATCAGCGGACGTCGATAGCGCCACCTCGTCGTACTTCCCGCCATTGAAGCGCGAATCCTGCCAGACGACATAAAGCCGCCCCGTCGCCGGATCGATCGCCGGTTCGGGAATGATGTCCCCGGTGCGTATCGGCGTGCCGGAATTGGGATCAAAAACCGAAACCGTTTGCAGCGTCGAAATGATCTGAGGTTGGGTCCACGTGGCGCCATCGTCGGTGGATTTGATGAACGCTACCCTGCCTGCCCCCTGGTTGAATGGCGGCGTGATCAGATCGAAAAAGTCGTAGAGCGTCCCGTCCTGCTGATTGACCACGATCTGATTGCCGATCGTCTGCTGCCGCGAGGGCACCTTCACGATTTCCGCGGCGGTACTCCAGGTCTTGCCGCCATCCACGGTCTTCGAGAACAATGTCGGGCCGCGGTAAGCGGCCGTATGGAGATTCGCGTAGGGGTTGCCGTTCGGCAGTTCGAGCCGGTCCCATACCGCATACGCCACGCCGGCCTTGATCGGATTCGCAGTCACCGATTCCTTGTCGTTGAAGTACTGCAAGGTAGGCTCGTTGTTGGCGATGATCACGCTGAGGTTTCCCCAGGTCTGACCGCCATCGCTGGAAACCGCTGCGGCCACGGCATTGCTGTTGTTGGAGTTGTTGAACGAGATGGAGACGGCATAGGCGGTGCCGTCGGGGCCGATGGACACCCATGGGTCAGAGGCGCGCTCGTATCCGAGCCCGTTCGCACATGCGCTAAAGGGCAAGGACGTTTGCCCCCAGGTGTGACCGCCGTCGAAGGAGAAGCCGGCAACGAGGCCATGAGAGCCGCCGTCCGACCAGCGGTCCTGCTGCCACGCGCCGATGAGGTTGGACGAGTTTTTCGGGTTGACGGCCACCCACGGCTCGACCTCGCTATTCACAAAGACAGTGCTGCTCGATGATCCGCCAATGGTGCACGTGGCAAAGGGGCTTGGACCCGAAACCAGTGTGGGACTGGCCGAGGCCGGTGCGCTAACCATGAGCGTGGCAGCCGCCGAAACGCCGAGCAGCACGGCGCAAGACTTGTTGCGATGCATGAAAGGACTCCTTATTTCTATGCGGCCCGCAACAGCCATGGGCCGTCAGCACGGGTATCGCCAGCGCGACGGTCACGCAATTGCACCACCTGCTATCAGCCTTTTCCCGCTGGCTACCTAGGTCACACCCCTTCGATAACGCCGTACTTCGGCTCCATCGATCTGCAGGAAGTGCATTTGAATTTAGATCACACGAAAGCGGTTAGACTGAAATTTTTTGTAACAAATCGGATCAGTCGCTCCTCATGCAACGTTTGGGAACGTAGCGGCCCGGGCACTTTTACTCCGGCAGGAACAGTGAATTGAGGCGCAGGGCATTTATTACCTCACCGTCCAATCCTAAGCTTCACTCAACGACCGCCAGACAGGCCGGTCGCTTCGCTCCATGTTCCCGAGGTAGTCGAAATGAAAACCCTGATTCAAGCCATCGCTGTCGCATCGGCTCTCGCCGTGCCGGCACTCAGTTTCGCCGCGCAAACCCAGCCGCTGACCCGCGCGCAGGTTCGCAACGAGTATGTCCAGCTCAAGCAAGCCGGATACGAAGCGACCGACTACAACTACGAGGCCAGCATGCGGGCCGCAGAAGCGAAACTCGCGCATCAATCGGAAGCACCGGCACATTGAGGCTCCCTTTTCACGCTTCGCGCTCCCCGTGAAGCGCGTCAAAACCGATGAATGATCCCGGGGCCGACAGCAAATCTCGTCGATCCATGAATTATTTCGAATAACTAATTTACTAGTACAGATGCGTTACGCCGCCGCGATCCGGCGCACATCGCGGCGGGAAATACCGTGACGCTTCGCGATCAACGCGCCAACCGGAACACCCGGACGAAAAGCCGATCCTGCCGGCGCACAGGATCGCCGCGCGCAACGCGGCTTCGGAACCAGCAAGGGAAAACCCTGCTCATCAATGTAACGATCAATCGAATAAAGGTATGGCGCGGCTCGGCGCGTTCTCCCGCATGCCTGGAAAGGCCGTCCGACAAGGCTTATGACTCGCCGCCAGCCCCCGCTCACGCGGTCGCCGCGCCTTACCCCGCAGACATGTCAATAAATGAAATCGATACCTGGATAAGCACGCCGCAAGCCTGCCCGTCGGCGTTCCGGTAAAGTCGACGGCCATGGAACACCGCTGACATGGACAACAACGACCTTCCTAATCTCGCGTGTCTGTATGCGGTATTGCGCGTGGCCGAGATGGGCAGCGTGAGCCGCGCCGCCACCGCCCTCTTTCGCGCCCAGTCGGCCATTACGCGGGCCGTGCAGCAGATCGAAACCGCGCTGGGCGCGCCGCTGTTCGAGCGCAAGCCATCCGGCATGCTCGCGACGCCCGTGGGGCGAGCGGTGCTCGAGCGCAGCGAGCGGGTGTTCGCCGAACTCAACGAACTGGCGAGCTGGTGTGCGATGCGCCAATCGCGCAAGCGCGCAACGCGGGCAGGCGGCTTGCCGGCCTACCTGCTCAACACCCGCCGGCTGCAGTTGTTTTCAACGCTCGCGCGCTACCGGCACATGCCCAGTGCGGCGCGTGCGTTGAACGTCACGCAACCCGCGGTCAGCAGCGCGGTGCGCATTCTCGAAATCGGCGCGGGATTTCCGCTGTTCCATCGGCATCCGCGCGGACTGCTCCTGACGGCCGACGGCGAAACCTTCCTGCTGCACGTGCGCCGCGCGTTGAACGAATTGCGCCACGTCGCCGACGACGTCGCCGCGCTGCATGGCAGCGTCCAGGGCATCGTCACCGTGGGCGCGCTGCCGCTCGGCCGCACGCTGATCCTGCCGGAAGCCGTGGCGCGCGTCGTCACGCGCTTTCCGAAGGTGCGCGTGATCACCGACGAGAGCGCCTATGAAGCGCTGGTCGCGGGCGTGCACGCGGGCGACATCGATTTCATCCTGGGTGCGCTGCGGGTGAACGATGCCACCAGCGGCCTGGAAAACGAAAAGCTGATGTCGGAGAATTTGGTCATCCTCGCGCGGCACGACCATCCACTCGCCAAGGTGAAGGACCTCCCCCTCAAGAATCTTGGCGATGCCCAGTGGGTACTGCCGCGCAGCGACTCGCCCACGCGGCGGCTGTTCGAGACGCTGTTTCGCCGCGCGAAAATCAGGCCGCCGATGCCGACGGTCGAAACGGCGGACCTCGCCATCATTCGGGGGCTGCTGCTGCATACCGACATGATTGCCGTGCTCTCGGCGCAGCAGCTGCACTACGAGTGCGCTTCAGGAATGCTGGCCGTGCTCGATGTGCCCATGCGCGACACGACCCGCGATATTGGCCTGACCACGCGCACCGGCAGCCCGCCCTCGCCGGCCGCGCACGAGCTCATCAACGCGATTCGCCTCGTCTCGGCCGAGATCGCCCGCGCCCGCAATAAGTAACGGGCATTGCGCGAATGACTCGTCAAGCGGCACCTCGAGTCGTTGCGCTTTCTTCCCGTCCCCCGTTCAGCGCGTGCTAACCCCCGGCACGAGATGAATCCGCTTTTCCGTCTCCGCTTCCACCGCCGCACGCGTGTAGAGCAACGGGAAATAGCGGCCATCGAGCCACATCTGCGCCAGGTCCCGATAATGCGGACTATCCGGGTCGCCCGATTCGCCGGGCAGGTTCATCGCGCGCGAGTTGTCCCAGTTGCCCACGTCCACGATCACGCGAAACGACGGCCCGTTGGTCTGCCGGAAATCGCGCTCGCGGTAAGTGGACTGGTTCGGCGTGTACGCGCTGCCGCCCTTCGGCAGCGGCCCGACGTTCAGCTTCGCGCGCATGTCGTCGTCGACGAGACCCGCGAACGGATGCGCGTTGAGGTTCGTCTGCAGCTTTCCCCACGCCCATGCATGCGCGTCCGCGCCCTGCAACGTGACCATCTCGTCGTAGGCGTCGCGCAGGCTCGCGAGCAATAGCGCGTCGCGTTTCGCGGGCGGGTCATCGCCGAAACGCGCATCCGGATGTTCGAGCATGTCGAGCATGACCGCGGTGTCCGGCGCGCCGAACGCTTGCGCCGCATCTTTCGGCAGCACGGCTTCCTTGAACGCGCGCCTGAGGTGGCGGCTCAGCCATGCCTCTTCGAGCGCGGCCTGCGCCGAGTCGGCGCCCATTTGCGCATCCCAGCCATGCAATAGCGCAAGCGCCGCGCGCGTGTGCGGATCGTCGCTGTTGAGCGGCGCGAGCAGCGCAACGAGCCGGCGCGCCGGAATCGACACGATGTCGTTCTGCAAGCGCTCGCTGTCTTCGATCGACACCTTCGGCAACGACTTCAGCACTTCGTCGATGCGTTGATGACGCGACCCGTTGGTCCACTCGAAGCCAAGCTTGCGCTGCGCATAGGGATAACCGCCGGGCAGATTCATTTCATTCGACGTCGTGAAATAGCCGCTCGACGGATCGTAGCCCGCCGGCAGATCGTCGCGTCGCCAGAAGCCGGCCCATTCGTAACGGCCGTCGCCGGGCACGGGCAGGAGTCCGTCCCAGTTCGGCCGCTTCGGTGCGAGCCCGCTCGGCAGCCAGCCGATGTTGCCCTGCGCGTCCGCATAGACCTGATTAACGGTCGGCGCGCCCCACGTCGCGAGCGCGCGGCGGAATTCTGCAAAATTCTTCGCGCGCATATAGCGGATCGAATCGTAGTACGGCGACATCCCGGGTTCGAGCCATGCCGTGCGCACCGCGAATGCGCGATGCTTCGCGGGTTCGGTGTAGATCACAGGACCATGGCGCGTAAACGCGAGTTCGGCGTCGACAGTCTTGCCGCCGTGCACCGCGATGGGCTCGTGAACGATGCGCATCGGCTCCCAGCGTCCCTTGTATCGATACTCGTGCGGGTTCGCCGGATTCAGTTGATAGACGTACAAGTCTTCCTGATCGATGTTGAAGATCGTCAGCCCATACGCGATGTGCCCGTTATGGCCAATCGAAATGCCCGGCGCGGACGGCTCGCCGCCGCCGATGATGTCCAGCGTGGGCGTGCTGACCTGCTGGATGTAGCGCAGACTCGGCGCCGCATAGGCGCGATGCGGGTCGTTCGCCATGATCGCGCGGCCCGTTGCGGATTTGTCCGGCGCGATCACCCAGTTGTTGCTGCCTTCAGTCACTTCCTCGGGATTGTCCGTGGCGGCGATCACCGTGGTCGATGCGTCGGCGCTCTTCAGCGATTCGCGCGTCACGTGCACGCTTTGCGTGGCGAGTTCGAACACCTTCAGCACGTCGTCCGGCAGGCACGGATCGAGCCCGTCAGGCATCGTCGCGTGCCACCGCGGCTGCAGGCCGAAGCGGATCGTGTCGGCGGCCAGCGTGCTCTTGCACGCCACCTTCGCGCGCGCGACCTCGCTGGTCACGTTGCGCGTGAGGCCGTGGCTGCGAATGCGCACGACGTCGTCCGCCGACCACCGCGCGGGCCAGTAGCCGACCTTGCGGAACTCATACGGCATGTGCTCCGGATGCGCGGCGAGCCAGTCGATGTACGCGTTCACACCGGCTGCGTAGCGCGTCGCAATCTGCTTTGCATCGGGGCCGTAGCGCTGCCATTCGGCGGCCATGTCGCCGCGATAAAGAAATAAACGCGTGGCCTTGTCCTGCTCGACATAGGCCGGGCCGAACACTTCGGCAAGCTGGCCGAGGCCGCGCCGCCGCCACAGATCGATCTGGAACAGCCGGTCGCGCGCGGCGTTGAATCCCTGCACGAAGAAGGCATCGCTTTCGTTGTCCGCGAAAATATGCGGCACGCCCCAATGATCGATCAGAATATCGACCGGGTGCGCGAGGCCTTCGAGCGTGATCGTTTCCACCGGCGCATCGGTTGCGTGCGCAACGACACTGCTGAATGCGGCCACTGCGGCACACGTGACGGAGATGGCGAGTCTGCGATATCGGCGTGTTGGGCGCACGGTGTGTCTCCTCCGGGGTTTTCACTGCGTGGTGATACCGGGCGGCGCACCGGGGCCGTGAGGCCCGGTGCAAGTGGAGACATTAAGCGATTACTTTCATTCGGGCAAGCGCGGCACGCCCGAGCAAACCGTTAGCGGAAAACGCTCACGGCTTCGACCAGGCGCGCGGCTTGCTGCTTGAGACTATCCGACGCCGCGGTGCTCTGCTCGACCAGCGCGGCGTTTTGCTGGGTGATCGTATCGAGATCGCTCACTGCGCGGTCTACCTGCGTAACGCCGCTGCTTTGCTCCTCGGTAGCGAAGCGGATTTCGGCAATCAGATCGGACACGCGCTTGACCTGCGCGACGATGTCGTCCATCGTTCGCGCGGCCTCGTCGACCATTTTTGAACCGGCTTCGACTTTTCCGACGCTTTCGCCGATGAGATTCTTGATCTCCCTGGCCGCATTCGAGCTGCGCTGTGCGAGCGCGCGAACTTCCCCCGCGACGACCGCGAATCCCCGTCCCTGCTCGCCCGCGCGCGCGGCCTCCACGGCCGCGTTCAAGGCCAGGATATTGGTTTGAAATGCAATCCCGTCGATTACGCCGATGATATCGGCGATCTTTTTCGAGCTGTCGGTGATCTCGTTCATCGTCGTGATCACATGCGATACGGCCTCTCCTCCCTTCGCAGCGGCATCGCTGGCCGATGACGACAAGTTGTTGGCTTGCAGGGTCGTCTCGGCATTGCTCTTGACGGTTGCCGTCATCTGCGTCATCGAGGTCGCGGTCTGTTGAACATTGGCAGCCGCCTGCTCGGTGCGCTTGCTCAGGTCGTCGGTGCCCTGGGCAATTTCGTTGATGGCCTGCTGCACATTGATGACCTGTTCGCTGACGTCGTCGATCAACCAGCGGAACATCAGCCCAAGCTGGCTGACCGTGCGCAGCGTCATGCCGATTTCATCGGCGCGATCCATGTGGACGGCCTTCTGGCTTTCCCCCGATGCAACACGCAACGCTTGCTCGAGCACCTTCTCGAGCGGGCGCGAAATCTGGCTTTCCAGCCACAATGCCACCACCAGCGAAGCCAGCAAGGCCGCCCCCGTGAT
This sequence comes from Paraburkholderia sp. A1BS-2L, assembly GCF_051125205.1. NCBI lineage: Bacteria > Pseudomonadati > Pseudomonadota > Betaproteobacteria > Burkholderiales > Burkholderiaceae > Paraburkholderia > Paraburkholderia sp. A1BS-2L. The sequence goes on along the minus strand of NZ_CP120429.1, from coordinate 1,901,156 downwards.
GCCGCCGAGCGCATATGTGCGCAAACCGAGCAGCCAGGCCGCCAGTCCCATCAACGGCACGAGCGTCAGCAAGGCAAACCGGATACGCCAGCGCACGCGCATGGTCTTGAATGCGCTCGTCCAGCCCATGAGGCCACCGCGCACGATAAGTCCCTTGTGAAAGCGGCGGCTGCCGGCCTTGCCTTCCCTGAACTCGCGATAAAGCGCTTCGGCCGAGGCGATCTCTTCACGCGACGCCTTGGTGCGCACCGACATGTAACCCACCGGCTGACCGTTGCGCACCACAGGTGTCGCGTTCGCCCGCACCCAGTAATGATCACCATTCTTGCGTCGGTTCTTGACCAGCGCGCTCCAGGGCTCACCGCCTTTGAGCGTCGCCCACATGTCCGCAAAGGCTTCCTTCGGCATGTCGGGGTGCCGCACCAGATTATGCGGATGGCCCTGAATTTCCGCATGCGAAAAGCCGCTGACCTGGATGAAAGCCGCATTGGCATATGTGACGTAACTTTGAGTGTCGGTCGTCGACATCAACGTTGCGTCGTCCGGAAATTCGTATTCGTTTTGGGTGACAGGCTGGTTGTTGCGCATGGACCTTCCTCGCGATGCAAGATGAATATTCGCAGTGCAATCCATGCGGTCGGCCGCAATCTCGAAGTGGCATTGCGACAGCGCACGACACTGCAAGCACGACCGGCACAACACGCACTATGTCGGCAATTTCGGGCCAAATCTTTAGCGCCATCGCTTGCCTCGCGAATGCATCCCGGCCATTGCATCTCCGTGCAATAGATGAAAGCCCCTCTAAAGAAGTCATGCGTCGCGCCGTAATACCTCGCGATATGACTCGTTCGTTACAGCCAGGCTGTTGCCCGAAGTATTGACATGAAAGCGCAAACGTTTGCGCCAACCCAGGAGGTGCATGTGGACATCGTGAAAACAGAGATCCGGCAACTGGAAAACACCCTGGACGCCCTGATTCGCCGCCCCCGGCTGATCCGCCGCGACTACTGGATATCGCAGATCGAGAATCTGCTCGAAAAGCCCAGACTGTCGCCGCTGGATCGGCAGCGGCTGCACGCGCTGCGCGACCTGCTCGGGGAGTCCCCGGCGGACAGCAGTTACGCCTGATCCGCTTGGTACGCGCCGCAATCTTTTGACGTGGAAGGCGTAGCGCACGAAGCCATCGCTGACGGTAAAGAAGCCGCCCTGTGAGCGCCTTCGAATTCGTCGACGAGGGCTAGCAAACCTTCCATGAGCCGCGAGTTCCGCTCGCTTGGCGCCTGATTCCAGAGATGGTCGAGCCACGCTGCGGCCAGTCTGTACGTTTCATGCGTGGGCGCACCGGCGCGCACGACTTCGGGCGTGCTCGCGATGCCGGACGTCCCGAATGTTTCATGAGACGGCGGATTCCGCCGCAAACGCCTTTCCGATGGGCGGCTCAATCGCGTTCCGAAAATTGGCACGGTGCGTGATCCTGTGATGCCGGCTTGCGCGTCACGAACCGAGCCGGGTGATTTTCTGGCCCTGCACGCCCATGCCCGCCATGAGTCCGGTTTGTCCGAAGATGAACGCATAAACATCCGGGCGCAGGGTCGTAGTGGAAACGTCCCGCCCCATGCCCGTGTCCGCGAGAACCACGCTCGGGCCGCCGCCAATCGACCAGCCAGCGCTGCTGTCGAGGTAGCGCATGGCGGCAGCCCTGGTGAGGAACATGGCTTCGGAAAAGCTCTGTGCGCCGGCCTGAAGCCCATAGGAGAGCGCGCTCGTGTTGTAGTAGCCGAGCACCTTTCCTGCGTGCGAGAACAACACGCCATTGCCGCCCGAACCGCCGAACATCAGCCCTGCTTTCAGGATGTCCGGAAAGACCAGAATTGCAACGGAATGGGCGCCCAACTCTCTGGCGCGAGGCGTGCTCGCATACAGCCGCGCCAGCGCCGCGCGCGCATCCTGCTCGAGTTTCGCGTGAGACGCGTCACTGGCCGAAGAGAACGAAGCAGCCTGCGCTCCCAGACTGGAACAACCCCCAACGAACAGGCCCGAGAGCACAGCGGCCAGGCGCACGATTTTAAAAGACATCTTTGATTCCGACTTCGATGATCAAGGTAATGAGTGGCACTCGTTGCATGCCGAACAATGCGGCAGGCAACGCCTTCGAACTCAATTTACCGGCATGCGGCATTACAAGCTGCTCAAAACTTGTTTCAACGCATGTCAGAATCGCGCGCCGCGGCTTGTGATTCGGCTCACGCTCTATTTGATTTGCAATGCAGAATAATGAGGAGAACGCGCTGCGCACAGCGCCGCTGCGTCAAGTGTTCAGCACACCGGCAAGCGCACGCGCGCCACGAGACCATGCGGCTGGTTCGGCAACAGATCGAGCGCACCGTCGTGCTGCGTCGCAATCCGGTCCGCAATCGCCAGACCGAGTCCCGAGCCGCCGCGCTGATCGCTCTGCGGCCCCCGCCTGAACGGCTGCTTCATCAACGGCAACAGTTCCGCCGGCACGCCGGGGCCCTGATCCTCGACGTCGATCGTCACATACCCGCCCGCCATCCGGGTCCTGACCGCGAGCCCGACGCGGCCATGCACGGCCGCGTTATGCATCAGGTTCATCAATAGCCGCTGCATGCCCGTGGGCCGGAACGAGAACTCGGGCAGCGCCTCCAGCGACAGATCGAATACGTACTCGAGCCCGACGTAGTCGGCTGCAAGGCGCTCGATCAACGCGTTGAGGTCGCCGCGCCTTGCGGGTTCGCTGTCCCAGCCGCGCGCGAAATCGATGAACTGCTGCACGATCATGTCGATTTCCTCGACGAACCGTTCGGCGCTGTCCAGCGGCGCTTCGACGGACTCCGGCGCCAGCAGCACCATGCGCAGCTTCGTGAGCGGCGTGCGGATGTCGTGCGAGATGCCCGCCAGCATTTGCGCGCGAGTCGTCTCCAGATCCTGGAGCGACGCAGCCATGCGATTGAATGCGTCCGCAACCATCGCCAGCTCGTGTGCGCCTTCGACGGGCACTGCCGCGGGCCACGCCCCCTGCTCGATCGTGTCGGCTGCGCGTGCGAGACGCATCAGCAGCCGTTCGACCGGACGGTGTATCAGGAACGCCACCAGTGGCGGCACCGTGGCGATACACAGCAGCAGACTGATCAACGTCCACGGCAGGCCCGGAATCGCATGCGGCGCGCCCGCGAGCAGCATCCAGTAATACGCGTCCTCCACGCGCACGCGGACCCAGACACGTTGCGCGCCGCCGTGCTCGAAGCGCATCTGCTCGCCCGCGCCCAGTTCGCTCGACATCCGCGCAACGAAATACCGGGCGGCCATGCCTTGCGGCTGCGCGTCGGTGGCGCTCGCGGGAGGCACCTCGCTTTGCGCTACGCCATTGATGGCCAGAAGCTGCTGCTCCCGCACCGCGGGCGGCAGCGTGGCAAGCAGCCGGCTCACCGTGCGGATTTGCGTCGCGACGAGCGAAGCCGCCTCGTCGATGCGCGGGCGCTGAACGAAGAACACATACACGGTGCCCGCAAAGATCTGGCTGGCCAGCACCAACACGATCAGCGCCAGCACGTTACGCACCAGTAACGAGCGATACCAGCCGAACATGGCCCTCCCCAATGAATGCCAGGTAGTGAACTGAGGCCCGATGCAACGATGCGAGCGGGCTCGTGGATTTACCCGGAGTGATACAACGACAACGCAGCAAAGCCATTATCCATGGCGCGCATGCCATTCGCGTCGATCATGCCGGCAGCCATTGCAACCGTCATTGCATCGCTCGCTCAAGCCCAATGGCGTGCAACGAGTCATGTCATCCGGTTACAACGCGCATCGCCCCGTACCGGTCGATCTTCAGCGCCGCTGCGCCCATCGCGCGGATTGCAACTTCGTGACACAAGTTTCCAACAGATCGTCATGCAATGGCCCGTTAGAGTGCGATGCATGTTTCGCCGGCCTTGCGTGCGTCGTTCGCCGCGCCGGCCGCCTGAAACCGTCGAACCGAATCGAACCGTATCGAACCGTATCGAACCGGATCGAACCGGATCGAACCGGATTGAAACCATACCCCCTTTGAAATCGTGACTCGTCAGATCTCCCGTGCGATGGCAATCGCTGCTGCTGCCGCCATGCTGGCCGGCTGCGCGCCGCCGCAAGCCCCCTGGTCCATCGCCGCGATGCCCTCGCCCTTGCTCGCACCCGCGCTGCCTGCGCCGACTGAAGCGCTGCCGCCGCAATGCGCTCCCACCTATGCGGGTCTGCTGGATCTTGCCCTGCTCGCAAAACGATATGGCCGGTCGTCCGGCATCTTCATCGACGCATTGGGCAATATGGCCGATCAGTTGGGCGCATGCCTCGACACCTATCCGCCCCGCCATGCGGCCTTCCTGCGCGCGACCGAACAGATCCGAGCGCACTCGCCCCGAGTGGGCGAGCCATCCGCAGGTCAGGCCTCGAGCTTCGCAACGAGCATATAGCCGACGCCCCACACCGTGCGGATATGGCGAGGCGAAGAAGCATCCGCCTCGATGATCTTGCGCAGCCGCAGCACCTGCACGTCGATGCTGCGCGCGTTCGCTTCGTAGTGACGCCCGTGTGCACGCTCGATCAGATTCTCGCGGCTGACCGGCCGGTTCGGCGTTTCGGCCAACGCGCACAGCAGCCGCATTTCCGCCGCGCCGACTTCGACCTGCGCGTCCGCCAGCATCAACTCCTGAATTTGAGGCTTGAGCAGATAGTCCCCTATGCGCAGCACGGGCATTTCATCGTCGCCGGCCACACTGCCCAGCGCGCCATGCTGACGCGCAAAGACCTGCTGGCGGCGCAGCATCGCACGCACGCGTGCGACCAGCTCGCTCGGCAAGAACGGCTTGCCGAGATAATCGTCGGCGCCCATTTCCAGACCGACGACGCGGTCGATCGGGTCGCCGCGCGCGGTCAGCATCAGAATGGGGATCATCTGCCCCTGGCTGCGCAGGCGTCTGCAGATGGATAGTCCGTCTTCGCCCGGCATCATGATGTCGAGAATCACGAGGTCGAACGAATGCCGCTCCAAAAACGTATCGAACTGGTTGCTGTCTCTCGCCGCGCGCACCTCGAAACCCTGCGCGGTCAAAAAGCGCTGCAGCATATTGCGAATCTCGAGATCGTCGTCGAGCACGAGAATGCGGCCTCGCGGCGCCTGATTCAGCGCCGGATTCCGCGCATCGTTGTCGGACGGGTTGAGGGGTGGCATGGCTGGTCGGGACGCTCTCAAGGTCGGGAATAAATACGAGTGTAGATCTCGACGCCGCGCGGCGGCACGTGCGAATCGCAATCGGCGCGCGCGGGGTGCGCCACGACGGCGATCGGTTCAGTTCAATAAGGAGCGTAATAATACGGGGCCGGCGCATAAACGACGGGGGCCACGGCAGGCGCGAGCGCTACCGCACGCGGCGCTCCGGGCGTCGCGATGGTGTTTCCCTTCGCGATGATGCACTGCGCGTACGCGTTATCGTATTGACGCTGCAGCGCGGCCTCGCTGCCCCAACGCTGGTTCCGGCCCGCCGCGCTACCGAGCAACAGGCCCGCGCCCGCGCCGATCGCCGCGCCCGCGCCGGCATTGCCCGCACCCGCGCCAATCAGCGCCCCGGCCGCCGCGCCGCCTGCCGCGCCCAGCGCCGGCGCGGCCAGCCCGGCATTCGCCATCGTGGGCGACGCCGCAACCGGATTGACGATCTGCGCCGCGTAGGTGCGGCACGCGTAATCGTCTTGCTGGAACGCCGCAATCGGCTTGCCCTTCGCGGGCAGCGCCATCACGGTCGGATAGCTGGGCGGCACGACGGCGCAGCCGCCCAGGCACGCCAACGCCAAAGCAGCGGCCACTGCCGACTGATACTTGAATCCCTTCATGACACCCTCTGCTCCATTTCAACGCGTGGCCGGCAAACATGCACGCATGTGGATGCACGGCCATGCGATATCGATTCGATCAGGCTTCGCACGTGCAATGCACCGCTGCGCCGCCTGACACGCCTGCGCATTGACGCTGCCGCGACGCTATCGAACCACTACGACGCCGCGGCCCACATAGCCATAGCCGCCACGGACCACGACGGCCGGCGGTCTCGGGACATAGACGGGCGCGGCAACGACCGGAGGCGCCATTACGAGTGGCGCCGCAACGACGGCGGCAGGCGCGGCGACGACCGGAGCAATGACCGGCCCAACGATCGGCCCAACAACCGGAGCAACAACCGGCCCAACAACCGGCCCAACAACCGGCCCAACAACGGGCCCCAAAGCCGGCGCGGGCACGGCAACGACCGGCCGCGGCGCCAGCGGAATGCTGATGCCCACCGCGACGCTGGTAGCCGACGCGCTGGACGTCATGCCGGCGCAGACGAGACCGGCTACGAGGGGAGCGAAGGGAACGATGAATCGAAATTTCATAAGACATCCTGAATAAATGGACACGGCTTGCGAGCCTCGGATGAGACAGGTGTCACATTAGAGAGGCGGCATGTTCCAGACTATTCAAAAGTTATGTCGACGTGTGTCGACGGTCCGTGGCATCGCCGATTTCCGGACCGGGGTGAACGCGGGGAGCAACATCGGGACTGGGTGCGGGAAGGCGGCGACAAGACTGGCCTGCCGCGCCACGCACCGCTTCGGATCTGCAAAGCCAGATTGAACTGAGCGCTGAATGAACGAATTTATTGCCGGTGCCTGGCCGCGAATTGTGCGATCTCGTCGAACGTCACATACCCCTTGTGGGCCGTATCGATCTGATCGAAATTCCTCGCGACAAGCGGCATGCCGGCCTGCGCCTCGGCGGGTGTGAGCTTGCCATCGTGATTCGTATCGGCCGCTTCGAAGCGGGACTGCGCCTGCAGCGTCCTGGCGTCCTGCGCAAACGCGGAGGACGCCATCAGTGCGGCGGCCAACATCAGACAAATGCGTTTCATTTTTTCTCCACGATTGACGAGGCCATGATTCACGGCTCGTCGGGAACGCAAGTGTAGGCGCTGTCTCCGGCTGGCAGATTACGGAATCGTTAGAAATCGATGTCAAGTTATGTCACGTCAGAACGGTAACGCCTGCATCCGCTCGATGCTCTGTCGCGTTTCACGCTCCAGCTGCGCGAATAGTTCGGCGGCCGGCAGCGAGCGTGCGAGCGCCGCGGCCTGCCCCGCCCATTGCGCGCCGAAGCCAAACTCGCCTTGCGCCTTGGCGGCCGCGTGCAGCGCCTTGCCGGCGTCGTACGTGACCGGATACGCGGGCGTTTGCGGCGCGCGCGGATCGTCGCCGAGCGCGGTGAATTTATTGGCCATCGCCCGCGCGGGCCGTCCGGAAATTGCAGCGGTGAACGTCGTGTGACGCGAGGCTTCGCCAAGCAGCGCACGACGGTAACCGTCGTCGATCGACGTCTCCGGGCACGCGACAAACGCGGTCCCGAGTTGCGCGGCCTGCGCGCCGAGTGCGAGCGCCGCCGCAATGCCCGCGCCGTCCATGATCCCGCCCGCCGCGATGACCGGCAGCCGCCCTTCGCTGGCGATGAGACGCGTGAGCGCGAACGTGCCGAGACGCGCATCGCCGGCATCGGGATCGAACACGCCGCGATGCCCGCCCGCCTCGATCCCCTGCGCCACGATCGCATCGACGCCGGCGTCCGCGACCTGGGCCGCTTCCTTGAGATTCGTGGCGCTCGCGAGCAGCGTGATGCCGGCACGCTTCAGGTCGGAGATGACTTCCGCCGCCGGCAGCCCGAAATGGAAACTGACGACCGCCGGCTTTTCTTCGGCGAGCATCTGCTGCATGGCTTCGTCGACGACGAAGCTCGTATAGATCTCCGAGAGCGTTTCGGGCGGCGTCGCGCCGTACTGCGCGAACACCGGCGCGAGCCAGTCGAGCCACGCGCGCTCGACCGCTGCGTTCGCAACGGCTGGCCGATGGCAAAACACATTGATGTTGAACGGCTTGCCGGTCAGCGCGCGCGTGTCCCGGATCATCTTGCGCGCGCCGCCGGCATTGGTCGCGCCGACGCCCAGCGAGCCAAGCCCGCCCGCATTCGACACGGCGGCCGCCAGTGCGGGCGTGCTGACGCCGGCCATCGGCGCCTGGATGATCGGCGTGCGTATGCCCAGCAAGCGCAGTAATGCGCGATTGTCCGATTGAGTGTTCATGTCGTTTTCCTCCAGCGTGGAGGCCCTCCGGTCGGCAGCGAAACAGCGCTCATGCTACGCGAAGTACCGCAAAAGCGCCGGCCGCGATGCAGCCAGGCCCCACGCGGTCAAGGCCGAAAGATGCGTTTCAGGCATTCCGTGTAATGGCTACAACCGGCACAACCGAAGTCCATCGACCGGGATTCGGGTGATCGAGGCACGGCCGATGCGGCCACATTGAATGACCCGGCGAACGATCCAGCCGGAATCCGCGAGGAAGCGCCATGGCCACGACCCACTCATTCCATCTGCCGACGACCGACCCGGTGAACGACCCCGAACGCACGCCCCCGCCGCCGCCGCCGCGCCCGGACGACGAACCGCCGCCGCTGCCCGAAGGCGACCCGCCCTCGAAGGCGCCGCCCGAGCGCGCCGCACCGGCGATGCGCCTTCACACCGGCTGATGCCACTCGACCATGACGACAACCTTGCCGTGTGGATGCCCGCGCTCGACGCGCTCGAACGCATCGCGCGCGTCGCCGAAATTGAAGCGCGACACGACCTCCACCTTGATGATCCCCTGATCGAACAGCGCAACGATATGCTCGAGCTGCGCGCCATCGGGGCGCGCCGTAAACCGCGTGGCGCACACGTCGCGCACCGCGGCTTCGTTCTGCGACGGCTCGTCGAGCGCCGACACCATCGTGCCGCCGCGCCTCAAAACGCTCCACGAGCGCGCCTGCACGACCCCGCCCACGAGATCGAGCACGAGGTCGACCTCGCCCGCGCGGTCCTCGAATTCGTCGTGCCGGTAGTCGATCGTCTCGGCCGCGCCCAATGCACGCAACGCGCCATGCGTAGGCGCCGATGCCGTCACAATCACATGCGCGCCGCAGTGCCGCGCGAACTGCACCGCGAAGCGCCCCACCGCGCCGCTCGCGCCGTGGATCAGCACGCGCTCGCCGCGCTGCAGCTTGCCGTAATCGAAGAGCCCTTGCCACGCCGTGAGCGCAGCGAGCGGCAAAGCCGCCGCCGTATCGACAGCGCCCGCGCACGGCGCATTCGCAAGCGCGCTTGCGCTAACCGCCACGTAGTCGGCCAGTGCGCCCGGCCCCTGCCCCACGAATGCGCACACGCGCGTGCCGGGCTCCCACCCTGCCGCGCGCCGCGAGCCCTGCGCAATCACGCCGGCCACGTCGCGTCCCAGCGTAAACGGCAAATCGTGCTGCGCGACGGCCGGGTAGCGCCCGTGCAGCGTCTTCAGGTCCACGGGGTTCAGCGCGGCGGCCTGCACTTCGACCAGCACTTCGTCGCCGTATAGCAGCGGCACCGATGTGCTCTCGCATGCGAGCGCGTCGAGCCCGCCAAAGCGCGTGGCGCGCCACGCGCGCATCGTTTCGGGCAACACGTTTCGCAGCGGTTCCATGGCTCCTCCAGACGTGCGGATAGCGGCCAACGCACAGCGTGCGTGCATCACGCAAGGGTTCCGCAAAACCCGACGAGTCGGCGCATGTGGTCGCGGCCGCATCGGGCATGCCCGTTCCTGCGGGACGCGCCCAATGCCGGGTACACGCGATGCGGCCTCTAAACCTACGACAACACCCCCCCATGGAGGCAGCTATGAGTGAATACGCCGGACGCTCGCAGGACGAACGCGTGGCCATACGCAAGCGCACCAGACAGCGTGCCCAGGAACCACCCGGCGGCGAGATGGCCGTGCCCGATACCGAACCGGACCGCACCCACAGCAGCGGGGAACTCTCCCAGCGCGGCAAGGAAGTCTGGCGCAAGGGCGCGGGGTTGGATGGCGGAGGAAAATCGCGCTAAGCCGAGGCGCGCATTGCCGCACTATTCCGAGTAAGCCGCCATCACGATCCACAAGTCGTTTTCGCCATTGCTCACTTCGGCGGCCAGCGCATAGGGATCCTCGGGCCGGCATGCCCGCTGCAACGCTTTGCGCGCCTGCTCGGCATCTTCGTAGCGTTGTTTCGACAGCATGTGAACTTCGTCCCTTCCCGCGAACATCGTTTGTCCCGGTCGATAGACGAGCGGTTCATGCTTCCACTCGAGAAAGCGTTCGCAGACGTGCTGGAAATCGCCTCGACAGATGTTGACCTGGTAATGCGGCTGGGAGCCCATGGCAGATCTCCTCTTCCCGTAGATGGTGTCGGTATGTATGAGGGTCGTGCGCACGGCTCGTGCCGAACGGACTGGATGCTGGGGCCGGGCACGCGATTCGCGCATGAAGCGGCGAATACCGGAAGCGGAGAAACGTATGAGCACGCTCCTTGCCCGGCGATGGGCTGCAATCATTCTGGTGTTGCTGGGCACATCGGCTTTTTCCCCACTGACGCGGGCGCAGACCGCCGATCAGCGACCGGCCGCATCGATGGCGAAACCGCCCGCGGCCGCGTCGGGCGCCGCGAGCACGACCAACCCCGACCATATGCCGATTAAAAAGCCCGAGCAGCCCACGCACGACAACATGTCCCGTGATGTGCCCGCGAGCGCGGCGAAGGCCAAATAAAGTCGCTGCGCAGGCCAGCTTTTCCTGAACGCTGATAATCCGCCATCAGCGTTTCCGGAGCGTTCATGCCCGGCATAAACGTTGCGCTCACCAGGGTAGATGCATTGACTTAGGAGAGCGACCATGCCCGAACGGAAAACCATCGAGCGAGCGCAGGCTGACAAGCGCGCCGGCAAATCTCCCAGCACTCAGGCGGGTGAATTCGTCAAGGAAGAAGTCGACCGCGTGCGCGCCGGCAAGCATGGCGTGCGCTCCGCGAAGCAGGCGATTGCGATCGGCTTGTCCAAGGCGCGGCGAGCCGGCGTCGATCTGCCGCCGCCGGCAAAAGGCAAGGCGAGCGAACCAACACGCAAGAAGGCCAAACAGGACGCCGCCCACGCGAAAAACAAAATGACCAGTGCCAGCACCGAATCGAAAGCGCGGCGCTCGCGTACCGCGACGGCCGTGTTGCAGAAAGAGAGCAGCGAGGGTGCGTCGCCGCAAGCCATGTCGACGCAGTCGAGGAACGCGGCGTCCCGACGCTCGCCAGCGAGCCGGGCGGAAGCCGCCCGCAAGGCCGCCCGGACAAAAGGCTCCCGGAATCGCTCGGAGGCCGCAAAGAAGGCGGCGCAAACGAAGGGCGCAGCGGGGCGCTCGGCAGCGGCCAGAAAAGCGGCGCAAACACGCGCGGCGCGGGCGCGTCACACACAACGCTAGCGCGTCCGGTGCGCGGGCGCGGCCATCTCGCCCTCTCGAGCATCACGCGGATGCGGCACTTTCGGCGCTCATGCCAGCACGCTCATGCCAGCAGTTTCATCGCCGCGCGACGGCGTCGCTTGCGCAATTTTCCAAGCGACGCCAGTGCGGCATCCGCGCCGGCGTCCGCGTCGAAGATCTCGCGATGGCAGGCGAGCAGGTGTTCGGCGCTCACGACATCGTTAAGGTTACCGAACCGATCCTGAATCTTCTTCAACCGCTTCATGCGCTTGCCCCGACGGCGCGGCAGGTGGGGGCCGAAGAATTCGAGCAGGTAGCGCAGCCGCTTTGCGCGCTTGCGCACGTCGTGCAAGGCGGCGTAATCGCGCCGCCCGGCTTTTTTCGCGCGGCGCATGCGTTTGTCCAGCGCGCGTTCAGCCGACGCCACGCGTGCGCGCGCGAAGCGCTTCATGGGAGCACGGCGCGGCGACGCATTCAGCATCCGGTTCGCGCGCCGCACCGTTTCAAGCAGGTTGCGCCTGAAGGCGCGCCCTGCCAGGACCCGGCGCGCCGCATCGCGCGCCTCGCCGCGCGACGCCGCAAGGCGGTTGGCGATCCTCTCCTCGCCCTGCTGCGCAAGCAGGCCCGCGGCGATATCCCAATTGCGCGCGTCGCCCGCTGCGGCTGCCATGCGCTTGAGCGAGGCGCGCCCGGGTTCGTCGAGGTCGCGCCCGAACAGCGGCCGCCACGCCCACAACAAGGTGCGAAGCCGGCGCAATGCAACCCGCAGCTTGTGATAGTCGTCCTCGTGCCCGTCCAGCCGGGCCGCGCGCGTGAGCGCCTCGCTGACGAGCGGCTTCGCGTATCCCGCGAATCGCGCCTGTGCGGCGTCGAGGACTTTCCCTCTATGGCGTTTGCCTGTCATCGTCCCTTCCCATGCGTGCTTCCTGACTGAACCGGCGCGGCCTGGGCAGCCGTCGCGGCACGTCGCGACTTTGCGCTGCCGGCCCGTCAGGCTGCCCGGCGGCCGCGCCTGGCGGGCGGCTTGCCCGGCTTCGCGCCGGCGCTGCTCGCGCCGGTGCGCTTGCCCAGGCTGCGCTTGAGCAGGTCGGCAAGATCCACGACATCGGCGCCGCGCCGCTCGGGCTCCGGCGCCTCGATATGCGTGAGCTCGCGTGACTTCCCTTCGCTTGCCTTGAGTCGGGCCAGTTCGACAAGCGCGCCGCGAAACGTATCGCGATAGCTATCCGGCTGCCACTCGGCGCTCATATCGTCGATGAGCTTGCGCGCCATCTCCAGCTCGCCCGCGCTCACGCCCGCGCTTTTCGCGCTCGCCGGAAACGAATGCGACGCATCGAGCTCGCGGACCTCCGTGGACCAGCGCAAGGTCTCCAATGCCAGGGCCGGCCCCGCCGCCACGACGGCGGCAAGATGCTGCCGGCTGTGCATCACCACGCTGGCAATGCCGAGCTTGCCGCTCTCGGCCAGCGCATCGCGCAGCAGTGCGTAGCTTTTTTCCGCGCGCCGCTCGGGCATCAGCCAATAAGGCGTATCCAGATAGACGAACGACAGCTTGCCGGCATCGACGAAGGCCAGAATGTCCACCGTCTGCGTCGCTTCCGGCTTCGCTGCGCGAATCTCCTCGTCCGACATCACGACATAGGAGCCCTTCTCGTACTCGTAGCCGCGCACGATATGCTCGCGCCCGATCGGTTTTCCCGTGCGCTTGTTGATCTGCTGATAGCCCACCGGGTCGAAGGTGCGGCGGTCGAGCAGGTTGAATTCGGTATGCTCGCTCTGGGTAGCCGGGTAGAGCTCCACCGGAATGTAAACCAGCCCGAAGCTGATGGCGCCCTTCCATATCGCACGCGGCATGATCGCCTCTCCCTCGAATCCGGTGTCCTGCGTTTGCTTCGCAATCGGGATGCCCACCGGGATGCCCACGCGCCTCGATGCACGCCGCGGGCATGATGCCTGCGCGCCCGCCCTGCAGCGAGAGACAGGACACCAGCCATGACCACGAAACCGCATTCCTCCACCCGAACCCACAATCGCAAACCCGCGCGCCAGCGGCACGCGCACGCAAGCGCCGCGAAGAAAACGGCCGGCACTGCGCGCGGCTCGGGCCGGCGCTGGTCGCATCGCGTCGCCGAAACGAGCGATGCCATGGACCTCGATTCGGGCGTCTTCAAACTCGACGATCCCGCCGCGATCGCGCGCTCGCTGAAGCAATCGTCCGAGCGTAGCCGCCGGCGCAAGGGCACGCCGTTTCAATCGGCAATGTCGATGCTGAACTTCTACATCAATCGCGCCGGCAAGAATCTGCCGAAGTCGCGCCGCGAAACCCTGCAACAGGCGAAAGCCAAGCTGCGCGAGGCGTTCGGGCGCAAGCCGTGAAAAGTCGAAAACGAAGGGGCCGCGCCGAATCGCTCGCCCATGCGCGCCCCCACTGCTGCCACCGCCGCGCGCACGGGCATGAGGACTGCTGTTCAATGGCGTCACCGGCACCCTCAGGAGCACGATCATGACAAGGACACACGCAAGCGACGCCGTTCATGAAGCGGCTGGCGAAGCGCAGGCGCTCGCCGGCGACCTGCTCGGCGACACCGACATGCAGACCGCCGGCCGCATCAAGGCACTGTGCGGGAAGTCGCAGCGGCTCGCGAGCAACGCGACGCTCGCCACCCGCGAGACCATCGTCGAAAATCCGCTCGCGGCACTGGGCGTGGCCGTTGGTCTCGGCATCGCATGCGGTGCCTGGTGGGCCGCAAGGCGCGAGTGAGTGCCTGATGCGCGGCTTCAGGAATCGCGCGTCGCAGCGCGGATGCGTTCGATCAGCGCGCCGAGTTGAGATGCGGTAAACGGCTTGCGCAGGGCCGCGCACTCGAAGCCGGTTTCGTCCGCGGCAGGCGCTTCGTTACCCGAAGCAAATATCACGTTCAGCCATGGATACCGCTGCAGCGCGCCCCTTGCGAGGTCGACGCCCGAACCGCCCGGCAGGGCGATGTCGGTGATGAGCACCTGCACCGCCTGCTCTTCCAGGGCGCGCCGCGCCTCTTGCTCGTCGCCCGCCTGGCGCGCGTCGTAGCCCATTTGCGAAAGCAGTTCGCTCATGGCTTCACGAGAAGCGGCGTCGTCGTCGACCACCAGCACCGATAATGGCGCTGATGCCGGCGCTGATGAGGACGCCGATGTGGGCGCCGATGTGGGCGCCGATAAGGGCGCCGCGCCGGCGGACGCCTCCCCGCGCGCGGCGGCAGGCGCTTGCGCATCGCGCCGGCCCCCCAGCACACGCCGGATCTTGCCCGCGAGCTGCGCGCGGCCATACGGCTTGCTCAGCAGATTCACGCCCTCGTCGAGACGGCCGCCGTGGACGATGGCGTTTTCCACGTACCCGGAGGTGAAGAGCACCTCGAGGCCCGGCACCTCGCGCACCGCGATGCTGGCCAGCTCCGTGCTGCGCATCGGGCCCGGCATCACGACATCGGAAAACAGCAGATCGATTTTCGCGCCGCTCTTCACGATCGCCATGGCGCTTTGCGCATCGCCCGCCGTGAGCACGGTATAGCCGAGGTCGCCGAGCATCTCCGCAACGGCCGAGCGGATGCACTCGTCGTCCTCGACCACGAGGATGGTTTCCGTCCCGCCTTCGATGCGCGCGGGCGCCAGGGTCTCGATGTCCGCCACGTGCCCGCTCGACTTCGGCAGCCAGACCTTGACCGTCGTCCCGTGCCCGGACTCGCTGTAGATGCGCATGTCGCCGCCGCTTTGCTTGATGAAGCCGTAGGCCATGCTCAAGCCGAGTCCCGTGCCTTCGCCTTCGGCCTTGGTGCTGAAGTACGGCTCGAGCGCGCGATCGAGCACGGCGCGCGGCATGCCGGTGCCGGTATCGGTGATCGCAAGCAGCACGTAGCGGCCTTCGGCAAGATCGGCAGCGAATGCGCTGTCGTGGGCGTCGATCGTCGCGTTGGAGAGCGCCATCGTCAGCTTGCCGCCTTCGGGCATGGCGTCGCGCGCGTTGATGGCGAGATTGAGCACGACGCTCTCCAGTTGATTGGGATCGACGAGCGTATTCCAGAGATTGCCGGCGACGCTGATCCGCACTTCGATCAATTCCCCCAACGCTTGCCGCAGCATGTCCTCCATCTTGCCCAGCATAGCCGAGAGGTTCACCACGCGAGGCTGGAGCGGCTGGCGGCGGCCGAACGCGAGCAATTGCGAGGAGAGCAGCGCGCCGTGCTCCACGGCGTCGATGGCTCGCGAGAGCCGCTCGCGCGCCACGGGATCGTGCCCGTGGCGCCGTTCGAGCAATTCCAGATTCGCGCGCAGCACCTGCAGGACGTTGTTGAAATTGTGAGCCACGCCGCCGGTGAGCTTGCCGAGCGCCTCCATCTTCTGCGCTTGCAGCAGCGCGGCGCGCGCGTGCTCGAGCTGCTCCTGGGCGGCCTTGCGCTCGCTGACGTCGCGCGTGATCTTCGCATAGCCCACGAGCTGGCCGCACTCGTCGCGAATCGCGTCGATCACGACATTGGCCCAGAAGCGGCTGCCGTCCTTGCGCACGCGCCAGCCCTCGGTCTCGAAGCGCCCTTCCTGCGCGGCAATCCGCAAGCCGCGCTCCGGCAATCCCCGCTCGATATCCTCGGGCGTGTAAAAACGCCGAAAATGCGTGCCAATGACTTCGCTCGCCTCGTAGCCCTTGATCCGCGCCGCGCCCAGGTTCCAGTTCGTCACTTCGCCCCCGGGCGAGAGCATGAAGATCGAATAGTCCGTGACGCCCTGCACGAGCAGCCGGAACTTGCGCTCGTTCTCGCGCAGCGCATCGTAGGCGAGCCGCTTGGCGGTCTCGTCGCGCACGATCTTGGCGAATCCCGCGAAGGTGCCGTCCCGCGCATGCAATGGCGTAATCAGAATACTGGCCCAGAAGCGCGCGCCGTTCTGGCGGATGCGCCACGCCTCGGTGGCGAACTGGCCTTGGTCGCGCGCCCTTTGCAACGCCGCGGCGGGCAAGCCCGCCTCGCGATCTTCGCGCGGATAGAAAACCGAAAAGTGCTGCCCGAGGATTTCGGCCGCGCTATAGCCATTGATGCGCTCGGCCCCCGCGTTCCAGCTCGCGACTTCGCCGGTTTCCGTCAAGCGAAAAATCGCATACTCGCCGACGCGCGAAACCAGCTCTTTTTCCCAGCCGTCGTCCTGCCCGGGCCATACCTGATCCATGCGATCCTCCTGAATGAAGAGGCCTGAGCAATTGCCGTTCCACGCCCTCCCGCGCCGCGCCGCCGCCGCCGAAGGCTATCGCGCCTGCCCGGCGCGGCTGTGGCGCTGCGCTGCCGAACGTTGCGCGATCTCCTTGCGGCGCAGATAGCGGCCCAGCGCATAGCCCGCCGTGGAGCCATGCAGGATCACCGAAATCACGATCGCATCGAGCGCGGCGGGCAGCACCGCGCGCAGCGCATCGCCGGCCTGGCCGATCCCCCACAGCGCGTAGTAGAAGGCGCCTACGCCGCGTATGCCCATCCATGCCATGAGACGACGCTGCTGGCCGTCCGCGTGCGCGCCGGTCATGGCGAGAAGCACGGCCACCGGCCGCGCGACGAACACGAGCGCGAGCGCGCAGAGCACCGCATGCGGCGCGAGCATCGCGCGCCAGTGCGCAGACACCACGCAGCCGATGATCAGCAGAACGGAGCACTCGGCAAAGTGCTCGATCTCCCGCGTGAAGTCGGTCATGCCGGTGGCGAGCCAGGCGTGCGCGCGGCCGGGATCTTTCGCGACCTCGGTGCGCTCGCGCAGCTGCACGTTTTCGAGCGCCTGCGCGGGACGCTGCGCGCCGGTGGCGCGCAACTCCTCGTGACGCAGCGCGACGCCCGCGGCGAACACCGCCACGAAGGCGTAGGCGTGGAGCAGCAGCGCTACGCCATAGACCACCGACATGAGGCCGATCGCGATGAAGCCGTCGAGCCCCAGCGCCTCGCCGTATTGGGTCCGCAGATGCAGCACGAGCCGCACGCACAGCATGGCGAGGGCGACGCCGCTCAGCAGCGCGCCGGCCACGCCCCACACGAGCGAGCCGGCAAACGCCAAGGCGCTTTGGGTGCCGCTCGCCGGCACGCCGCACAACGCGAGGCCGAGCATGGCAAACGGCATGGCTGCGCCGTCGTTCAGGCCGCCCTCGCCCGACAGCGCGAAGCGCACGGGCTCGGCGTCGCCGGCTTCGTGCACGCGCAGTTCGTTGGCCAGCACCGGATCGGTGGGCGCGAGCACGGCGGCGAGGAACAGCGCGACGCCTGGCGGCAGGCCGGTGGCCCAGCCAAACGCGAACATCAGCGCCACCGTGAGCACCATGGCCGGCACGCCCAGCCGCAGCGGCAAACGCCATAGCGGGTCGCGCAGCGGCACGCGCAGATGCATCCCCACCGAGAACAGCGAAATGACGAGCCCGGCCTCGGCGATCACGGCGATCACGACGAGCGTGTGCGCGTCCCGCACGAGGTCGGCATGCACGAGGCCGAGGCAGCCCGGCCCCACGACCACGCCCACCGCGAGATAGATCATGGCGCCCGTGAGCGGCAGCCGTCCAATCGGGCCGCGCGCGAGCGCCACGAACATCAGCAGCACTCCGACGAGCAAGAACCACAGTGCTTGATCCGTCATCGGGCGGCGCCGGCCCCGCCTGGCTTGCCGGCTGGCGCGCCGGGGGCGGAACCGTCATGCAGGCGCGCCCGGGTCCAGCCGGGCGCGCCGCCGTGCACGAGATGGGTGTGCTTCATCAACGCCGCAAAGCGCCGAACAGCAGACTGACGATAAACAGGACAACGAAGACAAGGAACAGGATCTTGGCGATGCTCGCCGCGCCAGCAGCGATGCCGCCAAACCCGAAGATAGCCGCGATCACGGCAATGATGAAAAACACGACGGCGTAATAAAGCATTGTCGGCTCCTGAATGGCGCGTCACCCGGCGCGCTGGACGGCAACAAACGCCGCCAGGACGCACGAGCCCGCGCTCGACACGGTCACGCCTGCTCTCATGCAATGCCCGTGCCGGCCGCTGCCCGAAGACTCGCGCCGCTGCGCCAGCGCAGTCCCGCGCGCCACGCGCCGCACCGTGCCCGGCACGCCCGCAAGGCGCGTTTCAAGCATTACGCGTAATGGCTACAAATGGGGTCCGGCGCTTGCCTGCGTGCCGATTCTGGCCGGACGACGCGGATCCGCGTGCGCGCCGGCGTGGCATCGCTGTTGCTGCTCTGCGTCCGGGCCGAGACCACGAGGAGGAGTCCGCCATGAGCATGACGAACACGAAGCGCCGTCTGGGCAACTGGATGCCGCAAGAGGAGCAAGCTGCTGCACGAGCGCGCCTGCAAATCGCCGCCGCCGCGCGCGAACGCTCGCGCAGCGCACCGGCGGCCCCAGTCGTTCGCCAGCTTGCGGAACTCGTTCAGCGCGATGCCGTGCTGCGCATGAATCTCTCGCGAGCGATCGACGAAGCGCTGGCCAGGGGGTACGAGCTCGGCTACACCAATATCGACGAGTTGATGACCATCGTCGATTATCTGGCGAGCTATGCACCGCCCTTCGATGCGCAAGTGCCTTTGGCAACACCGCTGAACCTCTTGCTCGACTGGCCGATGTGCATGCCTTCCGGCTACGCCGTGTTTCGCGACCCCGCGTTCAACGCGCAGTTGCGGCACGTGCTCGAATGCTGGTGCGGCTTTCTTTCCGGGCCGCATTCGCGCACGCACCTCACGACCGACGCGCCGCACGGCTGGTTCTGCGACGCCGCGCAGCGCAAGATCGGCCTCGCCGACTACCGTTGCGACCGCTCCGAGCCCCATTGGGGATTCGCCTCGTGGAACGACTTCTTCACGCGCCGGCTGCGCGCGGGCGCGCGGCCCGTGGAGGAGCCCGCGAATCCGGCAGTGATCGTCAACGCGTGCGAAGCGTCGCCCTACGACGTGCGCGACAACTGCCGGCTGCGCGAGCGCTTCTGGATCAAGACGCAGCCGTATTCGCTGCGCGACATGCTCGCCGGCAGCGCAACGGAGATCGTGCAGCGCTTTTCGGAGGCTTGCGTGTATCAGGGCTATTTGAGCGCCTTCAACTATCACCGCTGGCACGCGCCGGTCTCCGGAACGATCGTGCAGGCCGGCAACGTGAGCGGCACCTACTACTCCGCGCTGGAAGCCGAAGGCGCCGATGCGCGCGGCCTCAACGATTCGCAGGGCTATACGACCGCCGTGGCGGCGCGCGCCGTGATCGTGATCGAAGCGGACGAGCCCGCCATCGGCATGGTCGCCTGCGTCTTCGTGGGCATGGCGGAGGTATCGTCGTGCCGCATCGTCGCCTCGACCGGACAGCATGTCGCCAAGGGCGACGAGCTCGGGTTCTTTCAATACGGCGGAAGTACTTACTGTCTGATCTTCCAGCCCGATGTGATTCGGGAGTTTTCGGTCAAGCCGCCGTACCGGGACGATGTCGCGCCCCTCAAAGTCAACGCGAGACTCGCGCTAGCCGGAGTCTGAGTCCGGCTAGCGCCGCATGTTCGTGCGCGGTGCATGAGGGCGTGTTGCGCGGCGTGTGTTGCGCAACGTTCGCGGCACGGCCCATGCAACCGCCTTGAACAACCCAACCCAATCCGCGAGGAAGCGCCATGTCCGAGAACCGCCCCACCCCGCCACTGCCCGGCCAGCAGCAAGACCGCACGCCGGGACGCACCGCCCCCATGCATCCGCAACCCGATCACGGCGAAAAGAGCTATCGCGGCTCGGACCGTCTCGCCGGCAAGGTCGCGCTCGTCACGGGCGGCGACAGCGGCATCGGCCGGGCAGTCTGCATTGCCTTTGCGCGCGAAGGCGCCGATGTCGCCATTGCCTATCTCGACGAACACGACGACGCCCAGGAAACCGCACGCTGGGTCGAGGACGCCGGACGGCGCTCGCTGCTGCTGCCCGGCGACGTGCGCGAGCGCGCCTGGTGCCGCGAGCTCGTGCGCACGACCGTGAGCACCTTCGGCAAGCTCGATGTGCTCGTGAACAACGCGGCGTACCAGATGACGCACGAATCGCCCGAATCGATCAGCGACGACGAATGGGACCGCACCTTCGATATCAACATCGGCGCGATGTTCCGCATTTCGCGCGAAGCGCTCGGGCACATGAAGGCCGGCGGCTCGATCATCAACACCGCCTCGATCAACGCCGACAAACCCAAGCCCACGCTGCTCGCCTACGCGGCCACCAAGGGTGCGATCCAGAATTTCACGGGCGGCCTCGCGCAGCTCGTGGCCGAACGCGGCGTTCGCGTGAACTGCGTGGCGCCAGGACCGATCTGGACGCCGCTGATTCCCTCGACCATGCCGCCGGAACAGGTGGGCGAATTCGGCGCGGCCACGCCGATGAAGCGCCCCGGACAGCCCGCCGAACTCGCGGGCGCCTATGTGCTGCTGGCCTCGTGCGAAGGCAGCTACATCTCGGGCGCGACGCTGGCCGTGACGGGCGGCACGCCGTTGATTTGAACGTTGATGCACGCGAGGCAAAAGGAGAACCGCATGAAGGAGCAAAAGATCACCCGGGTCCATGAAGTCATGTCGCGCCACGTCGTGAGCGTCGAACCCGAGACCACCATCCAGCGCGCCGCCGAGCTGATGGCGCAGCACGACATCGGCGCTCTGCCGGTCTGCAACGCGAAGCGCATCGTCGGCATGGTGACGGACCGCGACCTCGCCTTGCGCGCGCTCGGCGAAGGCCGCGCGCCCTTGGAGCCCATCGCGGGCGTGGCGACCTCGGGCGTCGAGTGGTGCTACGACGACGAGAATATCGACATCGTGCAGCGGCGCATGGCCGAAGCGCAGGTCCGGCGTCTGCCCGTCGTGAATCACGAGCGCGAGCTGGTGGGCGCGCTGTCGCTCGGCGACATCGCCACGCGCTGCGACGGCGCGCAGCGCGAGCGTCTTGCCAATACGCTCGAAGACATCTCGCAGCGGCGCATCGGCTATGACGGCGTCGATGCCGGGCCGGACGGCACCGATATCGCATAACGCACGTGATGAGGCGCGGGGTCGAGTGTCAAGCTCGCGCCCGCCTCGCGCAACAGCGCTTCGAGGTGCGCGAGCGCGGCGTCGTCGAGCGGCGCGGGCCGCGCGCCGCCCTCCACGCATAGCAGCACGGCGCCGTCGCGACGCCGCGCGCCGAGCTGCGTGACATGCGCGCCATGCGCCTCGCGCGCCTCGTTCGTCGCGAGCAGGGCGAGCGCCTGGTACAGGGCATCGCCGCTCACGGGGCTCACCGAGAAACCCGGCTGCGGCTGCGGCGCAAGCGCCACCGAGGTGCCCGCTTCGGACTCGCGTACGCGCGCTGCGACCCGCTCGAGCAGCGCCGTCACATCGAGCGGCGCCGCCGCGACGCGGCGCTCCGCCTGCTCGAGGTCGTCCTGCTGCCATTGCATCGCCCACATCTTCGCGTAGACGCCCTCGCGCGCGAGCAGCGCGTCGTGGCGGCCGCGCTCGACGATGCGGCCGTGCTCCATCACGAGAATCACGTCGGCATCGACGATGGTCGAGAGCCGGTGCGCGACCACGATGGTCGTGCGGCCGCGCGCAAGCCGCTTGAGTTCGTCCTGGATCGCGCGCTCGGAACGCGTGTCGAGCGCCGAGGTGGCCTCGTCGAATACCATCACGCGCGGGTTCTTGAGGATGGCGCGCGCAATCGCGATGCGCTGGCGCTCGCCGCCGGAAAGGCGCACGCCGCGCTCGCCCACGCGCGTGTCGTAGTGATCGGGCAGGCGCTCGATCAGCTCGTCGAGCTGGGCGGCCCGCGCGGCGCGCACGACATCGGCGCGCGTCGCATCGGGCCGGCCATAGGCGATGTTGTAGGCAATGGTTTCGTTGAACAGCACGGTGTCCTGCGGCACGATGCCGATGACCGCGTGCAGGCTCGCCAGCGTGCCATTCGCGATGTCCTGGCCGTCGAGCGTGATGGTGCCGCGCTGGGGCCGGTAAAAACGGAATAGCAGCTTGATCAAGGTCGATTTTCCCGACCCGCTGCCGCCCACCACGGCCACCTTCTGCCCCGGCGCCGCCGTGAACGCGAGGTCGTGCAGCACCGGGCGGCCGTCCTCGTAGCCGAAATCGACATGATGCAAGGCCAGCTCTCCCTCGCGCACCACGAGCGCACGCGCGCCCGGCAGGTCTTCGTCCTCGCCGGGCGTGCCGCGAACACTGAGGATCGCAAACAGCCGCTCGACGTCGACCAGCGCGTCGTTAGCCTCGCGAAAGACAAAGCCCAGCGTATTGAGCGGCGCACAGACCTGAATGATGTAGGCGTTCACGAGGATGAGATCGCCGATCGTCATGGTTGCCGTCGCCACGTGAAGGACCGAGATCAGCATGACGGCCCCGATGCCCGCCGCCACCACGCCGCTTTGGGCCACGTGCAGCGCGGTCAGCGCGCGCTGGTTCGCGAGCCGCGCCTGCACCCATTCGTCGAGCACGCTCGCGAGCCGCGCCACCTCGTGCTGCCCGGTCGAAAAATATTTCACGGTGTCGTGATTGAGCAGGCTGTCCACGAGGCGGCCGTCCACGCGCGCCTCGAGCACGTTCACGGCACGCTGGAACAAGAGGCGCTTGCGCGTAAAGATTGCCGTGCAAAGCGCATAGCAGGCAAAAGTGCCGGCAATGGCGAGCAGGAATGCCCGGTCGTAATGACCGGCGACGATCGCCACCACGACGGCGATTTCGAAGAACGTCGGCAGCACCGAAAAAAGCGCGGTGCCTAACAGAAAGCCGACACCGTCCGCGCCCTTTTGCACGTCGCGCACGATTGCGCCGGTTTCGCGCTGCGCATGAAAGCGCGCGCCCAGCCGGTGCAAATGCGCGAACGTGCGCTCGCGCAGCGACGCCACCGCACGCTGCACCACGATGCTGAAGGCCACGTCGCGCGCCTCGCCGAGCGCGTCCGACACGAAACGCAGCAGTGCATAGGCGAGCGCGAGCAGCACCGGCGCCATCGCGAGCGAGCGTGCCTCCCCGAGCTGGTCGATCAGCTGCTTGAGGACGAGCGGCACCGCTACCGCGCCAAGCCGCGCCAGAATCATCAGGGCCGTCGCGGCCGCCGTCGCGCGCCGGTGCCGCCACAGCGCCGCGCCGAGCATGCGCGCGATACGCATGCGCACGGCGCGCCGGCCCGATGGTGGCTCGTTCATCGCTCACCTCCGTTCGCTTTTCACTCGCCTCTGGCTCATCGCGGCGTGCAAACCGCGGACCCGCATGCCACCGCGCGTCGATGCGGCGCACTTACATGCGCTTGTAAAACTCGCCATGCTTCGCGGCGCCGTGATGTCCCCAGCGGGCGAGACCCACCGCCATACGCCTGAACGTCGCGCAAACGCGCCCCGCCCCCGATATTTCGCACTCGAAACGTTGGCACAGCACGTGCATAGCGTGTTGCATCCGCTGCAACATTCGCGGCGCCGATCGACAGCGCGTCGTTCGCCCACTCCTAACGAAGGATGACTAATGAAAATCGCACTGGTCAGTGAACACGCGTCGCCTCTCGCGCTCGCAGGCGGCGTGGATGCCGGCGGACAGAACATTTACGTGGCGCATGTCGCGCGGCAGCTGCTGCGCGCCGGCCATCAGGTCGACGTGTTCACGCGACGCGACCGCGCGCTCCTGCCGCCCATCTCGCAGATGGACGGCGGGCGCGTCATTCATGTGCCAGTCGGACCCGCCATGCAGTTGCCCAAGGAAAAGCTGTTGCCTCACATGCCGGCGTTCGCGGCGTTTCTCCTCGATTTTTGCCGCAAGGAGCGCCAATGCTACGACGTCATTCACGCGAACTTCTTCATGTCGGGACTCGCCGCCCTGGCGGTCAAGGACGCGTTGAAGGTGCCGCTCGTGATGACCTTCCACGCGCTCGGGCGCGTGCGCCGTCTGCATCAGGGCGCGAGCGACGGCTTTCCCGACGCGCGTTTCGCCATCGAGGACGAACTCGTGCGCCGCGCCGACTGCGTGGTGGCGGAGTGCCCGGCGGACCGCGACGATCTCATCGAGCACTATCGCGCCGACCCGGCCCGCATCGCGGTCATCGCCTGCGGGTTCGATCCCGGCGAGTTTTCGCCGCTCGACCCCGCCGAGGCGCGCCGGCGCCTCGGCTGGACGCCCGACGAATTCGCCGTGCTGCAGCTCGGCCGCCTCGTCGAGCGCAAGGGCATCGACAACGTCGTGCAGGGCGTGGCCGCGCTCGAAGCGCGCCATGGCGTGCGCGCACAGCTCTACGTGGTGGGCGGCGATGCGCAAACGCCCAACGAAATCGCCACGCCCGAGATCGCGCGGCTACGCGACGTGGCGCGCCGCTGCGGCATCGAAGAGCGCGTGCGCTTCGTCGGCCGGCGCGAGCACGCGCAACTGCGCGACTTCTATTGCGCCGCCGACGTGTTCGTCACCACGCCCTGGTACGAGCCCTTCGGCATCACCCCGGTGGAAGCGATGGCCTGTGCGACGCCGGTGATCGGCGCGGAGGTGGGCGGCATCCGTCACACCGTGCGCCACGGCGAGACCGGCTGGCTCGTGCCGCCGCGCGATCCCGTGGCGCTCGCCGCGCGGCTGCGCGATATCCATGCCGATCCGGCCCAGGCGCGCACCATGGGCGAAGCGGGTCGCGCGCGCGCCCAGGCGCATTTCACGTGGCGGCGAATCGGCCAGCAGCTCGAGGCGCTTTACGCCCGGCTGGCCGGCGCGCCCGCGCAAGGCGAGCACGAGCGAATGGTTGCGAACGCGCGCGCGGCGAGCCTGCGCGCGTTCGGCTGAACGCCGGCTCGAACGTCAGGAGGAGACGCCCATGCAAGCCCGCTCACGTCATCCGCTGCGGCCCGCCGTCTTTCTCGACAAGGACGGCCCGCTGCTCGAAAACGTGCCTTACAACGTCGATCCGAAACAGATGCGCTTCGCACCCGGCGCGGCCGAGGCGCTCGCCCTCTTCGGCCGCACGCGCTTGCGCCTGATCGTCGTGAGCAACCAGCGCGGGGTCGCGCTCGGGCATTTCCCGCGTGCGGCGCTGCTGCGCGTGGAAACGCATCTGCGCCGCATGTTCGCCAGCTGCGGGGCGGTGCTGGACGCCGCCTATTGGTGCCCGCACGATCCGGCGGGCAGCGTCGCGCCTTACGCGTGCCGCTGCGATTGCCACAAGCCCGAGCCCGGACTGCTGCTGCGCGCGAGCAGCGAGTACCGTATCGACCTCGAACGCAGCTGGATGATCGGCGACATTCTCGACGACGTGGAAGCGGGAAACCGCGCCGGCTGCCGCGCCATCCTCGCCGATTGCGGCAACGAGACCCAATGGCTGAGTGCGCCCGAGCGGCAGCCCTTCGCGATCGTCAAGAACCTGCACGAGGCGGCGCGGATCATCGTCGAGCGCCATGTCCGCGAAACCGGCTACGCGCGCGACCCGCAACCGGCGGCTCAGCCATGAACGGCGCCGCTTTCGCCATTGCGCCGCGCGAAGCCCACGCCCGCGCCCCGCGCGCGCGCTCCACCTGCGCGCCGTGGCTCGACGAGGTCAAGCGCATTCTCGCCGTGCGGCTCGATCATCTCGGCGACGTACTGATGACCACGCCCGCGCTGCGCGCATTGCGCGACAGCGCCAGCGCGCGGCACATCACGCTGCTTGCGTCGCCGGCGGGCGCCGCCATCGCGCGCCATCTGCCCGACGTGGACGAGGTGATCGAATACGACGCGCCGTGGACGAACGGTGAACGCATCACGACCGGGGCCGGCGCCATCGACGACGCCCTGCTCGCGCGGCTGCGCGCGGGCCGCTTCGACGCGGCGGCCATCTTCACGGTCTACAGCCAGAATCCACTGCCGGCCGCGACCCTGTGCTTTCTCGCCGGCATCGAGCGCCGCCTTGCACACTGCCGCGAGAATCCCTACGCGCTGCTGACCCACTGGCTGCCCGAGCGCGAGCCGCACGCCGGCGTGCGCCACGAGGTCGAGCGCCAGCTCGCGCTGGTGCGCAGCGTGGGCGCCGAAAGCGACGACGCGCGCATGCGCGTGCGCGTGGATGCCGGCGCGCGCGCCACGCTCGCCCGCAAGCTGCGCGAGCGCGGCGTGGATCCGGCGCGGCGCTGGATCGTCGTGCATCCGGGCGCGAGCGCTGCATCGCGCCGCTATCCCGCCGCGCTGCATGCCGAGGCGATCGACCTGCTCGCGCCGTTCATTAGCGATCCTGTTTTGTTGACCGGCAGCGCGGCAGAAGCGGCACTGACGCGCGACGTCGCCAGCTTCGTGCAACCCGCGGCGCAGCTGCGGCTCGTGGATCTCGCGGGCGCGCTCACGCTCGGCGAGTTCATTGCGCTGCTCGACTCGGCGTCGCTGCTGATCGCCAACAACAGCGGGCCCGTGCATCTGGCCGCCGCGCTCGGCAAGCCAGTCGTCGATCTCTACGCGCTCACGAATCCGCAGCACACACCGTGGATGACGCCTCACCGCGTGCTCTATCACGACGTGCCGTGCCGCTGGTGCTATCGCGGCGACTGCCCCGAGGGCCATCACGCGTGCCTGCGCGGCGTGCCGCCGTGCGAGGTCGCACAGGCCGCGCGCGAGCTGCTCGGGCACGCGGCGGCCGCGCCGCCTGGGCCACCCCAACCGCTTGCACCGATCATGCCGATCATGCCGATCATGCCGATCATGCCGATCATGCCGATCACGCCGAGCTAGCCGAGCTAGCCAACCCGCCGATTCCGCCAAGGGAGCCCCTCATGTACACACTGGGAATCAACGCCGTCTATCACGACAGCGCCGCCGCTCTGGTGCGCGATGGCGTCGTGATTGCCGCCGCCGAGGACGAGCGCTTCACGCACGTCAAGCATGCCAAGCGCCCGGTGCCGTTCTCGACATGGCAACTGCCGTTCGACGCCATCGACGCGTGCCTGAAAGAGGCCGGCATCCTGCTCGCCGACGTCGATCACGTGGCGTACTCGTACGACCCCGCATGCTTTCCGGACATGTCCGGAAATCGGCCCCGGCCCGACACCCGTCCCGATACCCGTCCCGACACCATCGCGCTGCCGCTCGACCCGGCGCGCGCGCGCGTCGGGCCGCACGCCTCGCCCTGGGACCCGCTCCTGTTCGCCTACGTGGTGAACGCCAAAGCGCAGCTGCTCGACGGCGCGCCCCATCATCTGCGCAAGCGTTTTGCCGGCGTGGACCGCGAGCACGGCTTCGCCTGGCACAATGTCGAGCACCATCTCGCCCACGAGGCCAGCGCCTTTCTCGCGTGCCCCTTCGACGACACCGCGGTGCTCACCATGGACGGCCGCGGCGAACGCGTGACCACCAGCCTCGGCGAATTCCGCAACGGCGTCTACAAGCGCCTGAGCCAGGTCGAGCTGCCGCATTCGCTCGGCTTGCTCTACGAAGCGGTCACGGGCTGGCTGGGCTTTCTGCACTCCTCGGACGAGTACAAGGTCATGGCGCTCGCTTCGTTCGGCGAGCCGCGCTATCTCGACGACTTCCGCGAAATCCTCCAGTACTGCGGCGGCGGCCGCTACACAGTGGCCGAGCCGCGCCTCGTCGAGCGCTTCGGCGCGCCGCGCGAGCGCGGCGGCCCGCTGGAGCCGCGCCATTTCGACATTGCGGCGTCGCTGCAGCGCGCGCTCGAGGAGACCGTGCTGAAGATGGCGCAATGGCTGCGCAGCGCGACCGAGCTTCCCGCGCTCTCGATGGCGGGCGGCGTGGCGCTCAATTGCGTGATGAATTCGGTGCTGCGCGATCGCGGCCCGTTCGACGATGTCTGGGTGCAGCCCGCCGCCGGCGACGCGGGCACCGCCCTCGGCGCGGCGCTATGGACCGACTACCGGCTGCGCAGCGAAGCCTCGCAGGCCGCG
This sequence comes from Paraburkholderia sp. A1BS-2L, assembly GCF_051125205.1. Taxonomy (NCBI): domain Bacteria; kingdom Pseudomonadati; phylum Pseudomonadota; class Betaproteobacteria; order Burkholderiales; family Burkholderiaceae; genus Paraburkholderia; species Paraburkholderia sp. A1BS-2L. The sequence goes on along the minus strand of NZ_CP120429.1, from coordinate 1,872,937 downwards.
GGCGGCCCGCCCGCCGAACGGCGCTGGCAAATGGACCATGCGTATCTGGGCCCATCGTTCGACGACCGAAGCATCGAGGACTTCCTGCGCTGGTCGAAAGCGCCCTACCGGCGCCTCGAAAACGTCGCCGAGGAAGCCGCCGAACTGCTCGCCGACGGCAAGGTGATCGGCTGGTACCAGGGCCGCTCGGAATTCGGCCCGCGCGCGCTGGGCGCGCGCTCGATTCTGGCCTCGCCGGTGGACGCCGCCATGCAGGCGAAGCTCAACGAGATCAAGGACCGCGAGGACTTCCGGCCGGTGGCGCCGGTCGTGCTCGAAGAATGCGCCGGCCAGTGGTTCGTGGGCGCGCGGCGCGCGCCGTTCATGCTGTTCATCTTCGACGTGCAGCCCGACAAGGCGTGGCGTATTCCCGCCGTGCGTCACGTGGACGGCACCGCGCGCGTGCAGACCGTGAACCGCGATCAACACGCGCTCTATTACGACCTGATCGCGGCCTTCGGCAAACGCACCGGCGTGCCGGTGCTCGTCAATACCTCGTTCAACACGCGCGGCGAGCCGATGGTGAACACCCCGCGCGATGCGCTCGAATCGTTCTGGACTTCGCCGCTCGACGCGCTCGTGATCGGGCCGTTTCTCGTGCTCAAGGACGATGGCCGCACCGGGACGCTTGCCGGTTCGGAAACGGCGGCGCGGGGCGATTCGCAAACGGCGGCACGAACGGCAGGGCAAACCGACTCGCATGCCGCGACGCATGCCGCTTCACAAAACGCTTCACAAACCGCACAACAGCCCGCGGCGCAAACCGGGGACCGGCCATGAAGCCCGACGATATCGAGTTGCGCGAATCGCGCAGCATCGGTGCGCCGGAGCCGGGGTTCGGCGGCTATCCCGGCGCGCTGCTCGCGCATGTGCGCATCTCGGTGGTGGTGCCGACGTACCGCCGCCCGGAGCTGCTCGAACGGTGCCTCGGCGCGCTGTGCGCCCAGGACCTCGAGCCCGCCGACTACGAGATCATCGTCTGCGACGATGGCCCCGAAGCGGCCACGCGCGCATCGGTCGAGCGCACCGCCGCGCTCCATGCGCGGCGCGGCCTCGCGATCCGCTACGTGCCCGTGCATGAAACCCAAGGTCCGGCCGCCGCGCGCAATGCGGGATGGCGCGCGGCGCGTGCGCCCTGCCTCGCCTTCACCGACGACGACACGCTGCCCCAGCCGTGCTGGCTGCGCGCCGGTCTTGCCGCGCTAGAACATGCACCGGCGGCGGCGGGCCGCATCGTCGTGCCGCTCGACGCCGCGCCCAGCGACTACGAGCGCGACGCGAGCGGCCTCGCGCAGGCCGAATTCGCGACCGCCAACGCATTCGTGCGGCACGAGGCGCTGGCCGCGCTCGGCGGCTTCGACGAACGCTTCACGAGCGCGTGGCGCGAAGACTCCGACCTGCACTTCGCGCTGCTGCGCGCCGGCGCGCGGATCGCGCGCGCCGAAGACGCCGTGGTCGTGCATCCCGTGCGCCCCGCGCGCTGGGGCGCGAGTCTCGCGCAACAGCGCAAGAGCCGCTTCGAGGCGCTGCTGTTCCGCAAGCATCCCGCGCTCTATCGCGAGCGCATCGGCGCGTGGCCCCCGTTGCTGTACTACGCGGTGCTGGCTTGCGTACTCGCGCTGCTGGCCTCGCTCGCAGCGGGCGCGCACCATGCCGCGCTCGCCAGCCTGGCCGCGTGGCTCGGGCTCACCGGTGCGTTTTGCGCGCGCCGCCTGCGCACGACGCGCCGCGACCCGGGACATGTGCTGGAAATGATCTGGACGTCGTTATGGATTCCTTTCTTTTCCATCTACTGGCGGCTCCACGGGGCCGTCCGCTACCGCACATGGTTTCTCTGATGGCGAACTTCATCGATACGCTGCGCCCCCGCCGCATTGTCGTCTTTCGCGCCTTGCAGCTTGGCGACATGCTCTGCTGCGTGCCCGCGCTGCGTGCCTTGCGCGCGGCCTGTCCGCATGCGCACATCGCACTGGTCGGCTTGCCCTGGGCGCAGACGTTCGTCGCGCGCTATCCGATGCTGATCGACGAGTTCATCGCCTTTCCGGGGGCGCGCGGCTTTCCCGAGCAGTCCGAAGAAGAACGCGAGCTGCCGGCGTTCTGTGATGCCATGGGGGCGCGCAATGCCGATCTGGCAATCCAGCTGCATGGCAGCGGCGGCGTGGCGAACGCGCTCGTGCGCGCCTTCGGCGCCCGCGCGCTGGCCGGCTTCAGCCAACCCGGCGAAACCCCGCCGCCGGGCTGCTTTCTGCCCTGGCCGGACGTCCTGCCCGAGCCGCAGCGCTATCTCGCGCTGCTGCATGCAGCGGGCGTGAGGGGACCTGCGTTGCGCGACGACACGCTCTGGTTCCCCCTCCGCAGCGAAGACCACGACGCCTGTGCCGCCATCATGAGCCGCTACCGGCTCGATCCCGCGCGCCTCGTGCTCGTTCATCCCGGTGCGCAGCTGCCTTCGCGGCGCTGGCCCGCCGAACGCTTCGCCGAGGTAGCCGATGCACTCGCGCTCGAAGGCTGGCAGATCGCCGTGACCGGCACCCAGCGCGAGCGCCCGCTCACCGCGAGCGTGCTGGGCGCGATGACGCAAACCGCGCAGCATCTCGCCGGCGAGACCACGCTCGGCGCGCTCGCCGCGCTCGTGGGTCTCGCGCGGCTGGTGGTATGCAACGACACCGGCATCTCGCACGTGGCAGCGGCCATGCGCACGCCCAGCGTGGTGATCGCGTCGGGCAGCGACACGCGGCGCTGGGCGCCGCTCGACCACGCGCTTCACCGCGTGATCGCCGACTGGCCCGCCTGCCGGCCCTGCATGTTCCATAGCTGCCCCTACGGCCACCCCTGCGCGCTCAATGTCGCGAGCAGCGAGGTCACGGCCATCGCATTCGCGCAACTGAGCATGCCGGCGCGCGATCCCGTGGACGCTGCTGCGCAACGCGTGGGCGAATGCGGCAGCCCGCGCAGTGCGAACGCCCGCGCGAATGCGAATGCGAGCGAGAGCGCGAGTTCAGCCAGCGGCGCGAACGCGCCACCGCGCCAGGCTGCAAGGCCGCTGCGCGAGAGGAGCGCCCCGTCATGCTGATGCATCGAACGAAACCGCTGCGCGTGCTCACGTGGCACGTGCATGGCAATTACCTCTACTACCTCACGCAGGCGCCCCACGAATTCCACGTGGTCACGAAGCCCGGCCGGCCGCCGGGCTACGCAGGCCGCTCGGGCGTGCTGCCGTGGGGCAACAATGTCCGCGAAGTGAGCGCCGAAGACGTGGCCTCGCGCGAATTCGACGTGATCGTCCACCAGCAGCGCAGCCACTGGGAGACGGATCGCCTGAACCTGCTCAGCGAGGCGCAGCGGCGCTTGCCGCAGGTCTATATCGAGCACGATCCGCCGCAGGAAGCGCCGTTCGCGCAACGCCACTGGGTGGACGATCCCAACGCGCTGCTCGTGCACGTGACCGCGTTCAACCAGCTGATGTGGGACAGCGGCGCGACACCCACGCGCGTGATCGAGCACGGCGTGCTCGTGCCGGAGCACGCGCGCTACACGGGCGGGACGCCGCGCGGCATCGTGGTCGTCAACCATCTGCGCGAGCGCGGCCGGCGCCTCGGCGCGGACATCTTCGACACGGTGCGCCGCGAAGTTCCCCTCGACCTGGCCGGCATGGATGCGCGCAGCCTCGGCGGCCTCGGCGAAATCGCCAATCCGGAGTTGCCCGGCTTCATGGCGCGCTACCGCTTCTTTTTCAACCCGATCCGCTGGACCAGTCTCGGGCTCGCGATCGTCGAGGCCATGACGGTGGGACTGCCCATCGTCGGACTCGCCACGACGGAGCTGGCAAGCGTGATCCGCGACGGCGAGAACGGCTTCGTCGACACCCGCACGGCGCGCCTCGTCCAGTGCATGCGGACCCTCATCGACGACCCCGCGCTGGCCCGCCAACTGGGCGACGCCGCGCGCCGCACCGCGCGCGAGCGCTTTGGCATCGCGCGCTTCGCCCGCGACTGGGATCTGGCGCTGCGCGAAGTCGCGGCATGAAGCACGCGCGCCGGCAAACCGGCAAACCGTCAAAGGAGCCGACATGGCAAAGGAACTGAGCAGCAAACGCATTCTGGTGACCGGCGGCGCGGGCTTTCTGGGCTCGCATCTATGCGAGCGTCTGGTTGCCCAGGGGCACGACGTGCTGTGCGTCGACAACTTCTACACCGGTTCGAAGCGCAACGTCGCCCATCTGCTCGACAACGCGAACTTCGAAGTCATGCGCCACGACGTGACGTTTCCGCTCTACGTGGAAGTGGATGAAATCTACAACCTCGCTTGCCCGGCCTCGCCGATCCACTACCAGCACGACCCGGTGCAGACCACCAAGACCAGCGTGCATGGCGCGATCAACATGCTGGGACTCGCCAGGCGCCTGCACGCGAAACTGCTGCAGGCTTCCACGAGCGAAGTCTATGGCGACGCGCGCCGGCATCCGCAGACCGAGGACTACTGGGGGCACGTGAATCCGGTTGGACCGCGCGCGTGCTACGACGAAGGCAAGCGTTGCGCCGAAACGCTGTGCATGGATTACCGCCGCCAGCACGGGCTCGACGTGCGCATCGCGAGAATCTTCAATACGTATGGGCCGCGAATGCATCCGCGCGATGGCCGCGTGATCTCGAACTTCGTGATGCAGGCGCTCGCGGGCGAGGCGCTGAGCGTCTACGGAACCGGATCGCAGACGCGCTGCTTCTGCTACGTGGAGGATCTCCTCGACGGGCTGATGCGATTGATGGAGCTAGAAACGGCGCCCGACGGCCCCATCAACCTTGGCAATCCTGACGAAATTTCGATGATCGATACGGCGCGCCGCGTCATCGCGCTCGCGCACTCGGACTCGAGCATCGCGTTCAAGCCCTTGCCGCTCGACGACCCTTGCCATCGCCGCCCGTCGATCGACAAGGCGCGTGCAGTGCTCGGCTGGCAGCCGCATACCACGCTCGACGCGGGCCTGAACGCGACCATCGCGTATTTCCGCCGCCTCGCCGATAGCGCGGCCCCGCCCTGCGAGCGCAGGACAGCCGCTTCCGTTCCGGCTTCCGTTCCCGTTTCAGCGCCAGTTTCAGCGGCCGTTTCAACGCCCGTTTCGCTCCGATGAACACGGCAAGCGATGCGCCACCCACTGCCGTCCTGAATCGATACGGAGTCCCCTTCGATGACGAGAACCACGCCGCCGTCACGCACGCGACGCGCCGATGAGGTCGATCCGCACCAGCAGCCGGCCTCGCTCGACGAGTGCCGGCGCTGCGGGCTCTGGCGCGACGCAACCCAGCCCGTGCCCGGCGCGGGCGGCAGTCCGGCCACCCTGATGCTCGTGGGCGAGCAGCCCGGCGACAAGGAAGACCAGGCCGGCCTGCCCTTCGTCGGTCCGGCGGGGCAATTGCTCGATGCCGTGCTGGAAGCGGCGAACATCGGCCGCGAGACGGTGTACGTGACCAATGCGGTCAAGCATTTCAAGTGGGAGCTGCGCGGCAAGCGCCGCTTGCACAAGACGCCGGCGCAGCGCGAAGTCGAGGCCTGCGCATACTGGCTCGAGCGCGAACTCGCGCGCGTCAGGCCAAAAGTGGTCGTCGCGCTCGGCGCCACCGCGTTGCGCGCGATTCTCCACGATCCGCACGCGCGCCTGAACACGCATATGGAGCACACGGCGCACGTTGGCGAGCTTGCCGTGCTGGCCACGTGGCACCCGTCGTACGTGCTGCGCGCGCCGACTCCCGACGCGAGGGAGCGCGCGCGTGAACAAATGGTGCAAGCGCTGCGCCGGGCCCGCGCGCTCCTCGGCCGCGGCTAGCGCAGCCGCGCCTTCGACGCGGGCAGCCGATGCGCACAGCAGGCGTGCCGTCCGCGAAGCGTCGCGAGGATCGAAAAGCGCCGCTCCCCTTGGCGAAAGAGGTCCTGCGAGCGGTCACCGCCGGTCGGGCACGCGCCCCGCGAAAAACGCGGAACGCGCGATGCGGCAACCTCAGCACCCCATTTTCAACCCAGGAGGCCCGCATGCCACGCACCATACAACTTCCGAAGCAAGACATGGCTGAGCGCATGCCTGCGCAGACGCCCGAGGAACGCGCGTCCGACCCCGTGGCCGACGCCAGCCGCAGAATCCGCAGCGTGGAGGTGGCCGGCACCGCCGCGAGCGGCACGACCGTCGATGCCGATGGCAAGACGCTCGAAGCACGACGCAACGTACAGGGTCGCAGGGACAACATCATTACCTCCAACGCGACACTGGAAAATCACGTGGCGGTTCAGGCGGACGGGCTAGGCGGTTTCGACAGCCGCACCGTGGGCCCCGTGCCGCGTATCGGCACCTTGCCTGGCTATCGCGTCGAGATACGCGGCCACGTGCACGTTCCCGACCCCAACGGCGGGCATACCGATGTCATCGTGAGCCTGGAGCCGCAAAGCCCGCAAAACCCGCAAAACCCGCAAAGCGCGATTCACGCGCGCAAAAACCACGGAGGATCGCAATGAAGATCGAATTCACGAATCGCCGTCATGCCGTATCGGCTTCGCGGGTTGCATTCGAGGCGGTAGTGGACGGCCGCGCCGTATGGTGCAGCGTGTCGCTCGATGCGCTCAACGACCGCTTCGGCAACTCGGACGTTTCGGCGCATGCGCTGGTGAGCGCCTTCGACGCCAATCGTCCGAGGATCGAGCGAGCGACACGTGAGGTGCTCGAGAAAAACCACGCTCAGTCGGTGGAGCTGGAGACGCGCGATTTCAAGTAGCCGCGAAGCGATACCACTTTCGTCATACCAGGGCAGAGCCAAGCTGCTTTTCCGCCCTGGCCATGGCCGGCAAGCGATGTTCGAAATCTGATCGTTACGGACAACGCCTGTCGCGATGCCGGCTTCTATACTGCACTCGTCTTGCTGCACTCGTCTTGCTGCACTCGTCTGCTGTTGCAGAGGTCTATCGTCGGAGCGTTCCCATGTTCAATGCAATGCGCCGGGGTAACCTCGGGCCGCTGCCATGTCCCTCGTGTGGGACCCCTTTCGATGAGTCCACGGATTGCTGCCCTGTGTGTGGCGCGAGCCCGCTCGGCGCGAGCTTGCGCGAAGCCGCCGCGTATCGTTCGGCAACGCCCTATTACGCGTTTACATGTGCGTTGGCGTTTGCGCTCCTGTTCACCGCCTTGGGGCTTTCGCTTCGCCATCGACACGAACGGGCTCTCGAAATTGCGGCAGCACCGCTAGCCACGGAGCCGCGCGTGTTCGCCGTTGCGGCGCCCGGCACATCGAACGGCACGGAATACGCCATGCCCGCGTCGGTACTGCACGACCGTCCCGTAACGGAATCATTCGATGCCGCCCATGCGGGCGGCATCGAGCATTCCGCCGGCTCGCGAGCCGAGCTCACCGTGACGCGCAAGGCTCAAACAGGCTCGCACCTGCGCCTCGCCGACAGTCTTCGCCACGGGCATCTCAATCTCGCGAGGAACAACCTTTGGGCGGCGCGCAAGAACATCGCCGCAGCGCTTGCCGTGCAGCCCGGCAATCACGAAGCGCAGCAGATGCGGGCAGATCTCGTTTCGAGGGAACATGAGCGCGCCTACCTGCTCGCCTATGCCCGGCTGTGCGCCCGCGATGGACAGTGGGGCTGCGCGAGGGATAACGCGGCCTACGCGCTGGGCGTCGATGCATCGAGCCGTGCCGCACGTCGACTACTCTCGCGAGCGAACGCCGCCCAGCAGGCGGGTTTCATCAACACTGACGAGTCCGATGCAAGGGGCATCGTTCGATGAGCGGCCCGCCGCAAGATCGTGAACGGTGGGGTGTCCGTAAAGATCGCTATACGGGCGTTTTGCAGCAGCGAATGCCATTGCATAATGCTCCTCCCTGATCATGATTCCTCGACGCCCCTATCGAATTCACGAACCCGGATTCCGTTACCGATCGTTCGTGATGTTTTTGCAGTGAGCTATTACCAGGATTGAAAAAAAACCAGTCCGAATATTGGAGACAGACATGCTCAGCCCCCACGAATTCGCTACTCTCATGCTAGTCAAGGATTCACCGGACCAGATCGATCTCGGCCGTGAGGATCTGAACGCCTTGCTCGAACGCCAACTCGTCGCAATGGAGCAACTGGCCTCGGGCATCCATCGGCTTTGGCTGACCAACGACGGAGACTCGCTGCTTCAGTCCATGCGACCAGAACACTGAGCGCTCTCCCGCACACGTTTTCACGTTCCTGCCCCCCGCATGCCTTCCCCGAAAGGAGTCTCATCATGCAAGTCCAGGAGTTGGTTTCCAACATGCAGCAATCCCGGGTCGAAATGTTCATCGAACTCGGCAACGCGTTCGCCGACGGCATCGACAAGCTAGTACACCTGAACATGCAGGCGACCCGCTCCCTGCTCTGCGCCACGCACGACTTCTCGCAGCAGGCGATGTCCACCAAGGAGCCGTCCGAATGGATGACGCTGCAGGACACTTTCGCCGCCCCTGCTGCGCGGCAGGTGCAGGACTATAACCGCCAGTGGCTCGATATTGCGGCCGCAACGCAAGGCATCTATGCGCGCTGCGCGCAGGCACAACTGGAGGAATACGGCGAGCGGACGCGAACATGGCTGCAATACTTCGCGCAAAGCGCTCCGCAGGGCTCAGGGCCCATCGTGGCAGCGCTCGATTCGGCCATCACCGCCGTCAACGGGCTCTACGGGTCGCTGCAGCAAACCGGACAGCAGGCGCTCGAGGCCGCACGCACTAACGTCGACATGGCCACAACCGCAGCGGCGAAGTCGGCCAGGCGCACGGCAGAGCTGACGGACCAGGCAACGAAGCGTTGACAACCTGCCCGGCGGCCTTGATCCGGTCTAGCCGCTTGTCCGCCGGCGATTTCCATCCTGTTGCCAGGGCGTGGTCCAGAAGGCGTCAGCCCGCCGGACACGCATGCCATGAAATGCGGTTCCGGTGAGGCTAGATCGTTCCCGTCAGCACGAGCACCAGCACAACGACGAGTACGATTCCCAACGTGCCGGATGGCGCATAGCCCCACGAGCGGCTATAAGGCCATGCAGGAAACGCGCCGACCAGCAACAGAATGACGAGTACCAGAAGCAAGGTGCTGAGCATAATGCCTCCGCGATCTATCGAATGATGACACCCCAATGCGAGCAACTCGGGTGCCCAATAATCGGGGACGCGTCGCACGCCTTGCTGCACGGCGCCGCTTCGTTTTCGCGGATCGTTATCCTTACCGTATAGCGCCGCATTATCGGGAACGGCGCTGACGCGCACCAACGGCAAGCGCAGCCAAAGCAAGCACGGCGGCGAAGGCCGCGAACGCCACATTGGCCCACAGCGGCCCGATGCGGAGGGCGAACAACGAAATGCAGACGACCGGCAACGCGTTGCCGCTGTAGCAGCACAACAACCATGCGGCCAGCAGCCCCGCGCGCTGGCTCGCGGGCGCGATCAGATTGGCTTGCTGCAGGCTGCCGCGAAAGCCAAGCGCCGTGGCTACGCCACACAGCGCGGTCGCGGCGACCAGCAGCGCGAGCGATGCGGCCGCCTGCGCCCACAGCAGCATGGCGAGGCTCGGCAGCAGCAGCCACAAACCGGCGGACATGGCGACATGCGCGGCGAATCGCGGCGCCAGCACGACGGTCAGCGCACCCGCGGCGAAGAGCTCGGCGATCACCAGCCCGCTCCACGCCGGGCTGCCCAGATGCAGGTCGCGCGCGAGCAGATTGGGCAGCAGCGCGGCGTAGAAGCCGAGCAGCGCGAAGGTGGCGAACGCGGTAACGGCCGGCGCGACGAACGCCCCCCACAATGCTCGCGGCACGGCGATCCGTGGCTTGAGCGCAGCCGGCGAAGCCCCTTGCAATGCGCGCTCATGCTTGCGCTGCACGGTTTCGCACGCGTGCGCCACCCAGGCCCCCATGCCGGCGAGCGCGAGCAGGTAGACCACGAACACCGTGTGAAGCGGCCAGGGAGCAAAGCGCGCGAGCAATCCCGATATCAGCACGCCTGCCGCGAGGCCCGCCAGATTGACCGCTGCGGCAAGCCGGCTCGCGCCGGCCTTGTCGGCGGAAGGATGCAGCTCGGCGATCCATGCCGTCGCGGTGGCCGCGCCCACGCCAATGCCGAGTCCGCTTGCTGCGCGCGCAACGAACAGCAGCACCGGATCCACGGCGCACAGGAACAGCACCGTGCTGAGCCCCGCCATCGCAAGGACGGCCAGGCTCACGCGACGGCGCCCGGCCTGGTCGGACACGCCGCCGAAGAACAGCAACGCGCCCAGGTTGCCGATCACGTAGGTCGCGTAGATGAGCGTGGCGGTCAGGTCGGCGAGACCGAACGCGCGCTGATAAAGCGGATAGAGCGGCGTGACGAGCGTGCTCCCCGCGTAGAGCACGCCCAGCAGCGCGGCCGCCACGACAAGCGAGGCGCGACGCTCCAGCGTCGCCCGATAGTGCAGGCGCATCAGCATCGGCCTCTCCCAGAATGCCCCGCCGTGCTGTTGCGCAAGGACTGTTCCGCTGCAACGCTCCGGTCGTGCCGTTCATGCACGGGCTTCATCAGGTATGCCAGGAAAAAACAGGCGTCGCGACGCAGTTCGTCGAGCCTTCCGCGAGCCGCTTCAAGCATTACGCGTAATCGCTACAAACCGCGCCCGATCCGAAATGCGGGTCCCGTTCGTTCAGGGGAGCCGACCGGGAGCCCTTGCGAGGGCCGCGCGCGCGTCACGACCGCAGCCTTCCATTGCGCCGCGCACCCCACAGAGCCATGCCGAAAAGACCGAGCAGGCCGAGCGCCACGCCGCCCTTGAAAGCCTGCGCGTGGCGCTCGGTAAAAAGCGGCGCGCCCGCGCTGCGCGCTTCGTCGTCGAAGCGGCCGTGCGCGCCGAAGTCGCCCGGCACCGGCGCGTAGAGATTATCGGGCGCATCGCTCGCGCGCGGCTCGTCGGTCAGTTGCCCGCGATAGCCTGCGCTCGCCAGATAGCGGTCGACCAGGCCGGGTGCCAGCAGATCCGCCGCAATCGCGCGCGCCGTGGACCAGCCGAGCCACAGCGTGCGCCGCCGGTGCTCGGCCGCAAAGCGGATCGCGCGCGCCGCGATTTCGGGCTGATAGACCGGCGCAACAGGCCGCGCGCGCTTGCCCGTGCGATTGGCTGCCCAGTCGAATTGCGGCGTGTTGATGGCGGGCAGATCGACGAGCGAGAGATGCACGTCGAGGCCGTCGTGCAGGATTTCGGAGCGCAGGGAGTCGGTGAAGCCGCGCACCGCGAACTTCGCGCCGCAGTAGGGGGCCTGCAGCGGCACCGAGCGCGACGCGAGCGCGGACCCCACGTTGACGATCGCGCCGCCACGGTGTCTGCGCATGCGCGAGAGCGCCGCCATGGTCCCGTAGACCTGGCCGAGATACGTGACCTGGGTGGCCCGCTCCACGTCGCGCGCGCTCAGCGCCGAGACCGGCGCAAATACCGTTGCCATCGCAACGTTCACCCAGACGCCGATCGCGCCAAGCTCGTTCTCCACGCGCGACGCCGCGGCCTCGACCGCCTGTGCATCGGCCACATCGGTCGGGATTGCGAGCACTCGCACACCGTAGCCGCGCAATTGCGCGGCGGCGCGCGCGAGGCGGTCGGGTTCGCGCGAGAGCATCGCCACGTCGTAGCCCGCACGCGCGAATTCGTCGGCGACGGCGCGGCCCACGCCGGCGCCGGCTCCCGTGACCACGACAATCCTGTTTTGCGTTCGCGTCGTCATGACATGGCACTCCTGCAGTGGGATGCAGGGTTTTCGCAATGCTCATGCCATGTCCGACCCGCCGCGCGCTTCCCGCGGCATCCCGTGCAAAACGGTTTGCAGCAAAGGCCATTCCCCGGCGACCGGGGGGACGCCCTCACGCCGTCATGCGGCCTGTGATTCGACGCAGGCCGCAAGACGATTCAGCGCCGGAGTCAGCCGCGCAGTCAGCCCCGCCGCAAGCGGGCCACGACCGCCAGCAGATCGTCGAGCAGCACGGGCTTTTTCAGGTGGGCGTTGAAGCCGGCATGCTCGGCCTGGCGGATTTCCTCCTCGTGGCCATAGCCGCTCAGCGCAATGCAGATCACCGATTTCATTGCCGGCTCCCGGCGCAGCTTTTCGATGAACTCGACGCCATCCATGCCCGGCATGCCCAGGTCGGACAGCACGACATCGGGCGCGCGCCCATCGAGCATCTCCAGCGCCTGCGCGCCGCTGGTGGCCGTTTGCACCGTCGCGCCCTCGCCTTCGAGCAGGAGCCTGAACGTTTCGACGGTGGTCGGATCGTCGTCCACCATCAGGATGCGCAACCCGTGCAGCGATTCGGCGGCCACGTCGCTGTCGGCCTGCGCCTGCTCCAGGGCCCGATGCGTGGGCAGCGTCACCGTAAAGGTCGTGCCGCGTCCGACGCCTTCCGACTCCGCACGCACCGCGCCGCCGTGCAGCGTCACGAGATCCCTCACCAGCGCGAGCCCAATGCCGAGGCCCGCGCGGCGCATGGTCGAGTCGCGGCTTTGCTGATACATCTCGAAGATGTGCGGCAACAGCGCGGGCTCGATCCCGCTGCCCGTATCGGCTACCTTCAACACGGCTTCCGCATGCTCGTTGACCTGCAGCGAAACGTTCACGGCGCCGCGCTTCGTAAACTTCAGCGCGTTGCTGATCAGGTTCCAGACGATCTGCTCCACTCGCGTGAGGTCGGCGTGAACGATCACGGGCGCCTCGCTCATCGTGACGTTGAGCGCAATGCTGCGCTCCTGCGCTTCCTCGCGCACGGCGTTGCACACCCGCTGCACGATCTCGCGCATGTCCACGGCCGTGCGCACCACCGAGAGCTTGCCGGTGCGCACGCGCGAGATGTCGAGCAGGTCGTCGATGATCTGCGCCTGGCCGATCACGGTGCGCCGGATCGTATCGGTGGCGCGCGAGAGATTGAGGTTGCGCCGCGTCTCGGGCGCGCGCGCGATCAGTTCCGCGCTGGCCGAAATCAGATTGAGCGGATGCTTGAGCTCGTGCGACACCACGGCGAGAAACTCGTCGCGGCGGCGCTGGGCATCGCGCTCGCCCGCCTCGCGCGCCGCTTCGATGCGTGCGCCGTGGGCCTTCGAGGTGGTCGAGCTGAATTCGCTCAGGTCGCGCGCGATCTTCGCGAAACCGCTGACGCCGGGCGCGTCCAGACGCGAAAGCACGCCGCTCGCAAAGAAGCGGCTGCCGTCCTTGCGCACGTGCCAGCGCTCCTCCTCGGTGCGGCCATTCAGGCGCGCCTCGGCGAATTCGCGCTGCGCGACGTTATTGGTGCGGTCCTCCTCGGTCGAGAGCAGATCGGCGGAGTGGCCGATCATCTCCGCCTCGGTGTAGCCGAAAATGCGCTCCGCGCCTGCGTTCCAGCTCGTGACGAGGCCATCGTCGTCGAACGTGATAATCGCGTAATCGCGCGTTCCCTCGGCCACGATGCGCATGCGCCGCTCGCCTTCGCGCAGCCGGTCCTCGGCCTGGCGGCGGTCCGTGATGTCGATGAACGAAAGCACCGCGCCGTCGATGCGGTCCTCGGTCGTGCGGTACGGCACGAAGCGCGCGAGATACCAGCGGCCGTCGTTGCTTTTCAGCTCCCGCTCGATGAGGCGCAGCGAGTCGAACGCCTCGGCTGCGTCGTCGGCGAGCTTGTCGTATTCGAGCCGATGCGTGATGTCGAGCAGCGAGCGTCCGATATCGGACGGAATGATGCTGAATACATCGGTGGCGCGCGGCGTATAGCGCTTGATGCAAATATTGCGGTCTACGAAGATCGTGCCGATATCGTTGGCAGCGATCAGGTTCTGCAAGTCGTCGTTGATCTTGCCGGTTTCCTCGACCTTCGACTTGAGCTCCGCGTTAACGGTGGTCAGCTCCTCGTTGATCGATTGCAGCTCTTCCTTGCTGGTTTCGAGCTCCTCGGTGGCCGAGCGCAGTTCCTCGTTGATCGCCTGAAGCTCCTCGTTCGACGCCTTCAATTCCTCGGTCGAGGTTTCCGACTGCTCGATGGTCGATTGCAGCTGCTCCTTGGTGCGCTGCAGCTCGCGCTCGAGCTGGCTGATGATCGGGTCCTTCTGGGAGTCGCCCGGCGCGGATTCCGACCCGCTCATGCTGTCTTCCACTTCGTCGAACAGCACGAGCACGAAGTCGGCGTTGGCTTCGGGATCGTGCACGGGACGCGTCGTCATGTTGACGATATACGAACGGCCGTCGCGGTCGATGCGCACGCGCCGCGCCTCCACGCTGCGGTTCGTGTGCAAGGCCTGGTAGATTGCCGTGCGCAGCTCCACGCGCAGCTCGGGACGCACCGCGGCGATGAGGTTATGCGAGGGCTCGCCGCCGGAATACTGCAGGAAGCGCCCGGCGCGATCGGACAGATGCACGATTTCCGACTCGCGGCTCACCAGCACGCTGGGCGGCGCGTGCTGTTCGACGAGGCGCTGATGCAGATCGCCGAACGAGAAGCGCCGGCGGCCGGGCGGCTGCACCGTCATCACGACGGGCCGCGCATTGAGCGGCCCGGAAAGCGAGACCGGAACCGGCGTGTCGCCGCGCACCGCCATGTTCGCGCGGTAGATGCGGTTGCGCTTGTCCACGACGCTGAACATCGAGCTGACGCTATCCGCGGACTCGGAGCTGCCGAGAAAAAGAATGCCGCCCGGACGCAGAGCGAAATGAAACATCTTGAGAACCTCGACCTGCGCTTCGCGGTCGAGATAGATCAGCAGGTTGCGGCAGCAGATCAGGTCGAGGCGCGAGAACGGCGGGTCGCTCAGCACGTTGTGATGCGCGAACAGCATGTGCTCGCGCAATTCCTTCTTGATGCGATAGTGCGTGCCGTCTTTCGAAAAGAACTGGCGCAACCGGCCAGGGGTGAGATCGTTCACGATGGCATCGGGATAGAGGCCGGTGCGCGCGAGGGTGATCGCCCGCTCGTCGATGTCGGTGGCGAAAATCTGGAAGGAGGCGCCCTCGGGCACCTTGGCCGCGCGCTCCTGCAGCAGCATCGCCAGCGAATAAGCCTCTTCGCCGGTCGCGCAGCCGACTGACCACACCCGAATGCGGTCCTCCTCGCTGCGCCCTTCGAAGATCGCCGGCAGCACATCGCGCTCGAGCACATCGAACGCTTCCTTGTCGCGGAAGAAGTTCGTCACGCTGATCAGCATGTCCTGCAGCAGCGCCTGGGTTTCTTCCGGATGCAGGTGGAGGTAGTCGCGGTACGACTGAAGGTCGGTGATGCCGTTCACCTGCATGCGGCGCTCGATCCGGCGCATGATGGTCGCGCGCTTGTAATGCCGGAAATCGTGCGCCGTGCGCGTGCGCAGGATCACCATGATCTCGCGCAACGCACGCTCGGCGGTTTCGTTGGCGAGATCCTCGCCGCGCTCGTCGGGTTCGAGATTCGGCAGGTGAATCTCTTTCGCGGTCAGCCACAGGTCCATCAGCCGTTGCGGCATCTCCGCCGCGGTGAGCACGAAATCCACCATGCCGGTGGCAATCGCACTGCGCGGCATGCTGTCGTATTCCGCTTCGGCGGGGTCCTGCGCGAACGTGATGCCGCCCATCTCCTTGATTCGCGCAAGGCCCGCCGCCCCGTCCGAGCCCGCGCCGGACAGCACGATGCCGATCGCGCGCTCGCGGTGCGCCTCCGCCAGCGTGCGGAAGAACACGTCGATGGCGGCCCTGCGCCCCTGGTCCGGCCTGGTCGGCTCGACCCGCAAATAATCGTCGACCATCGTGAGCTCGAACGACGGCGCAATCACGTAAACATGATCGGGCTCGATGGACGTGGGCTGGGTCACCGCCAGCACGGGCATGGCGGTCGCCTTCTGCAACAGCTCCGGCAGATCGCTGACATGGTCGCGCGCCAGGTGGACCACGACCACGAATACCATCGAGGAATGGGCAGGCAAGGCTTCGAAAAACTCCAGAAGCGCATTCAACCCGCCAGCCGATGCACCGATACCAACGACCGGATGCCTCGCCTGCCCAGGTAGATTGGGCCCGCGCTTTTTCGCCATAGCTGGCTCGTCCTTTGAAAGATAACGTGCCTGCCGCTGCACGGGCGCAGGCACCATAGACCGCCATTATCCCTCCAGCCATGGCCGATGAGACAGCGAAAGTACTTCCGGTTGATTGCGGGTTGCGGGTTGCGGGTTGATTGCGCCCGCGCGGCGCGCCCTGGGCGAGCTGCGGGCCCGCGGGCACATCACACCACGCGCATCCCGCGCGTAAGCGCCACGAGCCTGCCCGCGAGCTGCGCGACCGGCAGGACGTAGTCCGCATAAGGCTCCGCGCGCATGGGCATTTCGCAGGCGAACGCTTCGGCCGGGTCCTGGACGATCGTGACCCCGCCACAAGCGTGAACGGCGGCCAGACCCGCCACGCCGTCCCTCAGGAAACCCGTCAGGATCACGCCGACCACCCGCCCGCCCATCTCCGCAGCCGCGCTCTCGAAAAGCGGGTCGATGGCGGGACGCGCGAAGTTGCGCTTGGGGCCTGCGTCGAGCCGCACATGCCCGTCTTCCACCAGCATGTGCCGGTCGGGCGGCGCCACATAGATTCTGCCGTGCACGAAGGTTTCGCCGTCGCTTGCATG
Source organism: Paraburkholderia sp. A1BS-2L (assembly GCF_051125205.1). Lineage (NCBI taxonomy): Bacteria > Pseudomonadati > Pseudomonadota > Betaproteobacteria > Burkholderiales > Burkholderiaceae > Paraburkholderia > Paraburkholderia sp. A1BS-2L. The sequence continues at coordinate 1,856,282 of NZ_CP120429.1, read as the reverse complement.
CACGGCGCGCAACGGGCCGGCACCTTCGAGCAGCGAGGGCAAGATGCTTCCGTGCGCGCCCACGTGCTGCACGATCGCGATGGCGGCGCACAGGTCGGCTGGAAGCTGCGATACCAGAGTGCGCAGAACGTCGACGCCGCCCGTCGACGCACCAATCGCTATGAAGTCACGGCAAGTCAAGTTCGCTCCATGAGGGCAAGCGTATTAGTGCGCATTTGCCGTGCCCGATGGAGATTTTTCTTCGTCTTTGCGCCGTGGCGCTTTGCCCCCTGCTTCGCCTTTCTTCGTCCCTTCTTTGCCCCCTCTTTGCGCAGCTCAGAAGTGCGCCAGCGCCGTATAGATCGCCACGAGACCAGCAAACATCACGACGGACGGCATCAGCCCGGAAATCATGCTCTGCCGCGTGCGGCAGACCGCATCCCACAGGCTCAAGGCACCGCCGCCAAGCCCGAGCACGCCCACGAGAAGACCCCCGAAGCGATACTGCGCCCACGCGCCCGGGGCCACGCAGAAGTACCAGGCCAGCGCGCCGAAGGCCGCCGCCAGCAGCACGATCGAGCCTGTCAACAATCGCAGATCGCTACCCGGAAGGTTCATCGTCGTTCCCCAGCTTCCCGGCGGGCCCGGTCCGCGCGCCGCTCAGTGGCCGCCACGCGCGCAGCGCCTGATGGCCAGCAAACAGCGAATCCTCTGCATTGATCGGCCCGCGCTCCACGGCCTGCAAACGCCAGCAGCCCAGCATCTTCGTCTGCGCCGGGTCGGATGGCCACGTTGCCCGCCCCTGCGCGGCGCTGATCTCCTGCCTGCGCGTCACGTTGAGCCCCCGAATCTCGCACAGGGGCCGTTCACCCTCGGGAGCGCAGAGCGCCAGCTCGCCATCGATTTCCCGAATCTCGCCCCACGCCGGCAGCTTCACGCCTTCGTGCGATTCACGCGACCAGCGCTTTTGCTCCATGTCGAGCCATAGCACGGCAAAGTCGTGATTGATGGTCGGGTCCGAACCGTTGATCAGAATAGTCAGCCGCATGAACGACTCCTGCGAACGCATTGGGAAAGGAACGGGAGAAAAGCGGGAAAAGTAGTGCGAAAAAAGCGTGAAAAAACGCGAAAAAGGGGGATCGCCGCAAGCCCCTCGGGGCGGTGCTGAGCCTGCAAAATGGTTCTTCGCGCCGCCCTCGGCAAAGCAATTCAGTATATGAGGACGCTTCGATCCACGGCATGTCCGTAACGGATGCATACCGGACACCCTTCGGCGCCGGTTTCATCCGTTACTGCCCCGTCTGTTGGCGCTGGTATTCCGCCTGTTTCATCTGCATATACTGCGATCGATCGATTTCGTGAAGCTGCCGCGGATATTGCTCGCTGGCGCTGAACCAGCGGCTCAGGCGTTGCATGAGCCGCGCGCCGGACGCGCCTGGCGGCTCGCCGAGCCAGGCGTCGATGGCCAGGTAGTAACGCATCGTGTTGCGCTCCACGAGCCCGCGCACTCCGTCGACGTACTCGGGTTGTGCCGCGGAGGGCGCCGCGATGTTGGTGAAACCGACCTTGCCGCTGCCGAAAGTCGCCAGATAGCCTTTCATGGCAAGGCGCCCGAGTGTGCCGTAGCTATATGCGTAGGTCAGGTGGAGGAAGGTGCGATCGCTGCCGAGCGAGACCGCTTCCAGAACGATCTGATAATCCCGGGTGTTCAGGGGTCCGCTGTCGGCGTGGAGTCCTACGCGGAAGTATCCCGGGCCCATGACGGCCGCGTCGTAGCCGAATTGCAGACGATAAGTGGAGGCCAGCTCTTCGGCGGCTTCCTTCTGGCTGACGTTGACGGTCAGCATGTTGCCGCTGCCATCGGCGGAGACGCGGCAGTATTTGATTTGGGATGCAGGATCAACACGTCGCACCAGTTCGCCGGGCTTTTCGCCGGATCGTTCAGGGCCTCGTCGACGGTCGCGAACGGGTAGTCCATTACGGCGTAGATTTCTCCGGTGACCGTGGAGGGCGATTCCCGGGAGTCGAGATACAGCCTGCGATGAAACGCGTTATGGTCGAGTTGGGGTTTCAGGCTCTGGTAGGTGGCGCGCAAGCGGGCAGCATCTTCGGTTGCCGGGGCCAACGGCCCTGCGCATGCGAGGCGGCATGCCGCGAGAACGATCAATGCGCATATCGTCCTCCAACCATCGACAAATCCTCCATGGCGATTCGCTGCCTTGCCGGGCTTCAGTTCGGTTGCCATTGCGGTTCCCCCCGTTGGTCAACGTCGCTTGATGTCTATCGGTTTGCGTGCCCGCTGCTCGAGATGACCTCGCGCGCAGTCGCCAGCTTCGGCCAAGAACGCCTCGCCCTCTTGAAGATGGCACGCTTGCCCGCGTTCCTGCGCAGGTCCGAAATGGCCACGTTACGGACACGCAGCCAGTGTGTACTTTTTTCAGCGAAGGGACGACGATAAGTACTTCAACGCACCTATAAAAATAGCCTGCTTTGCATGACCGAGACAAACATGCCGAACCCACCGCTGCTGCAGTTCACGGCGGGCGGACGCCAGGCGGCGCATCGGCATTCGCCTGAAAAAAATAGTCGTTTGGGGAAAGCCATGCATTCGCACGATGAAACGATGCTCGAACTGGTGCACATCCGCACCATGGTGCTGCGTCTGGAGCAGCTCATTCAGCATGAGAATATCGGCCGGCACACAACGGCCGTGACATCGCCAGACTATTGGCGCGGCCGCGTGAATGCCATCGCTTGCGGTGCGCCGCAATTGCAGCCGCAGACCGGCGCGCTGCTCGAACGGCTCGACGCGATCGATGCCGCACTCGCGAACCGCTGCGCAGGCAAGCATCAAGCGGGCTTGCAACCATAAAGGGTTCACAAAGACGCATCGGCCGCAAGGGCGGGAACGTCAATATCGACAGCGGCGCGAGCAGCGCATTCGCCCGTAACGCGTGATATACGAACATCGGCATGGACTGCCATTCGGCATTCCCTGGCCTATGCTTCAATAGGGTTTTTTCCGGCTGAAGACTCGCAGGAAGGGGACATCAACGTGCTCATGCAAAGGCTTATGATCCGCGCCACTCAAGGCAGGCTCCAGGTGATTCCGGTCTGGCAATGCCTCTCCAGGCATGGCGCAAGAGTTTGCCGCTGGAGTGTGCGCGTCGAGCGCAACACGGGTGTGGAATCGATGACTGTCGACATTGCCATTGCCGGGCCACAATGCACGGCCAATATCATCGCAACGCTGGGCGAGGCGCCGTTGAATCTGTCGGTGACCCCGCTTCCTTCCGCGGTGGTCCCCGATCCCCGGGCTCTGGCTTGAAGCTGCGTTCGCAGCAACCGGTTCATTCCTGTTATCCGCCTCGCGATCCGCAGGCGCTAAACGACGATGAACGACAATGAACGATGCTCAGGAGACGAATGCCCGTGTCGCGGCATACCTTTGCGCGCGCCGGCGGCAACTGACACGGCACTGGCTGCGCGACGTACGCAAACGGATCCGCCTCAAGCCGGTCAGCCATGAAGCGGTCACCGGCCTGATCGATCAGTTGCCGGCGCTGTTCGACGAGCTGTGCGCGATGCTGGAGCAAAGCGGATCCCCGCGGGCGAGCGCGCTGCGCGCGGCAAACGACGCCCGTCGGCATGCACAGGAACGCTGGCAACAGGGGTTCGCGCTCGATGAGCTGTACGCCGAGCTCGACGTGTTGCAGCGATGCGTTCAGGCGAGCGTCCGGAAATATTTCCTCAGCGCCCCTTCGCGCCAGCATCAACCGGCCACGCACGCAACGATCGAGGCCTTTTTCAGCGACGCGATCCGCACGGGCATCACACAGTTTCAGTCCCAGGCGGATCGCCGTGTCAACGAGGCAATCGGCGAGCGTGACCGCGCCCTGGCCGGGCAGCACCGCAGCGAGGAACGACTGCGCATCGCGACCGAAGCCGCCGGCCTCGGCATCTTCGAATGGGACCCCGAGACGGATAGCGCCGTCTGGGAGAACGAGCGGATGTACGAGATCACCGGCCAGCCCCCGGAATGCGGGCCGCTCAGCGCCCGCCAGTTCACCGGGCTCCTTGCCAGACCGGAGGATTCGGCACGGCTGGACGAGGCGCTGGATGCGGCATTCGCCGGCCATCACGAGATGCACGCCACGTTTGAAATCCGCCGGCTGAAGACGCAGGAGCGCCGCCATGTGGAAATCTGCGCCCGCTGCCTGCTCGATGCGACGGGGACGCGGCAAGTCGTGGCCGGAACCCTGGCCGACATCACCGACCGTGTGCAGGCGGAAGACAAGCTCAAACAGGCGGACCGCCGCAAGGACGTGTTTCTCGCGACGCTGGCGCACGAGTTGCGCAATCCGCTCGCCCCCATCCTGAACGCGGCGAGCTTTCTCCGGCGCCGCGATATTTCGGCGCCGCAGCTGCGGTGGCTGCAGGGCGTCGTCGAGCGACAGGCAAAACACCTTGCCAGCCTGATCGACGATTTGCTCGATCTTTCGCGCATTTCGGCGGGAAAGATCCGCTTGCGCCGCGAAGTGTTCGACATCAGGATCGCCATCGAGCGCGCGATCGAAATCAACGCCCCGGCAGCGGCCCGGCACGGCCATCGGCTGGAGGTCGACGGCATTGCGCACGGCCACCCGGTGTTCGTGCGCGGCAATCCCACGCGCCTCACGCAGGTGCTGGCAAATCTGCTCGACAACGCCACGAAATACACGGCCGACGGCGGCCATATCCGGCTGAGCCTCGACGAGACGGACAAAGAAGTGCACGTGTGCGTGGAGGACAACGGCATCGGGATGGAGCCGCACAGCATCGCTTCGATGTTCGAATTGTTCGAGCAGGCCGCCGAAGACAGCACGAAGGGAAAATCCGGGCTGGGCATTGGCCTGTCGGTAGCCCGGTCGCTGGTGACGATGCATGGCGGCACCATCCACGCAACCAGCGAAGGCCGCGGCCAGGGCAGCCGCTTCGTGATCACGCTGCCGGTCTGCCACGCGCCCGCCCGCATCGCGGTGCCAGCGCCGCCTGCCGGCAACGGGTCCGCCGCGCGCCGCCTTCGCGTCCTGATCGTGGACGACAACGACGACGCATCGAGCTCCCTGGCCGCCGTGCTGGAACATCACGACGTGCATACCGCAAGCTGCGGCGAACAGGCCCTGGCGATGGCGGACAGGCTCAGGCCGCAGGTCATCATCCTCGACCTCGGCCTGCCGGACGTGAGCGGTTACGAAGTGGCCGAGCGGATTTCAGGCCGCAAGGCGGGCGTCAACGGGAACCGCCGCCCCGTGCTCGTGGCGCTGACGGGATACGGCCTCCCCGACGATGTCGAGCGCTCGCGGCAGGCGGGTTTCGATCATCACATCGTCAAGCCGGCGCGTCCGGAGGAAATCGCCATGCTGCTGGAGGAGATTGGCAGAGCCGTGCCCCAGGCGGCGCCGGAACAGTAAGCATCCCCCTTCCGCATGGGCACATCGCATGCGCGCGATGAGCCGTGACGGCGTGGCCTCGCGCCCTTCCGTCTCCCCGCCGCCGCATTGACTCAGAGGCCGATGATGATGGAAACCGCTCATTCTCCATACTCTCGGCACGCCCTGCGCATTCAAAGCGCCACCGCGTGGACCGCGCTCTTCGCCGTGCCGCTCATCTGGATGGTGCACCTCGTCGTGTGCCTGGAGCTTTTGTCGACGGCATGCGCAGGCGGCGTCACCCAGAGCGGCGAACTTCCGTGGGACGAAGTCGAGCACTTCATCGACTTCGTTTCCGCGGTGGCGTTCGCCGTGTGCCTGGCGCTCGCGATTGCCACGGGACGCGCCTGGCGGCGTCTCGCCTCGCAGGCGAACAGCAAGTCCCAGTCCGCGTGCTTTGTTGCGTGGTGCAGCGCGACCGCAGCCGTCGTCTTCACGGGCGCGCTGGCATTCACCGCCTGTGTACTGATCGCCGCGCCTTTCGACAGTCTCTGTGCGCCGTTCCAATAAACGCCGTGCCCCCTGGTTCGACGGCGGCCATCAGACGCTGCTTTTCTCCGCTGTGTCGGGCGCCACCGTTGACGCGCGGATGCGCATGATGGTTTGACGAGAGGTTCCCAAACGACGCGCGATCTCGCTTATCGACGTGCCTTTCGCGAGCAAGTCCATAACCTCCTCCCGGTCTTGCGGCGAAAGCGAGCCGGGGCGGCCCGTGGAGCGTCCGCTCTCTTGCGCGAGCTTCAGGCTCGTGCTGCTGCGCTCGCTGCGGGTTCGCGCTTCCAGCCGAACGACCGCCTCGAGCATCTTGATCGCGTGAGATTCCGGATGGCCAGCCAGATCCAGCTTGCCGAACTCGATGCAGCGCACGGCAATCTTTTCCTTGTGGCATTTTTGCAGCGTCGCAAGCACGTCTCTGGCGCCGCTTCCCAGACACGCCAGGTCCAGCACGACCAGTTCGTCGCCGGGCACCGCGCGCCGCAACAAGCCGTTGAGCACCGTGCGCTGCTCCGTGCCGACGAACGGACCCACGTGCTCGACCGCTACACGGCTGAGCGCGACGGTGTAGCCGGCCTTGTCGAGGCGGATCAGTTCCTGCTCGGGGAAATGGCGGTCGCTCGGGCCGTTGATGTAGAAGTAAGTTTGCGGCAATTGACTCTCCGATACGGCGCTCGCGGCAAGGCGCGGGCCCTGCCGCAAGCGGGCCTCGACCGCCAGCCGGTTGTCGAGCAGCACGGGCTTTTTCATGTGGACGTCAGGCCGGTATTCTCGGCCTGCTGGATTTCCGCTTCGTGACTCGACAGCCGGCGCATGCATGCGCATTGCGCATTTATCGTACCCGCCCCTCACCGTGAGCTGGAGGGGCACCCGCGCGATCTTCTCAGTGCTCGTATTTGAACGACACGGACACCCGGGTCCGATATTCCACGACCTTGCCGTTGTCGATTTTGAGGTCGAGCTTACATACCTCGGCAATTCGCAAGTGACGCAGCGAATCGGCTGCGGCTTCCACCGCATTCTTTGCAGCCTCCTCCCACGAATTCGGACTCGTTCCGATGATTTCCGTGACTCTGTAGACACTGGGATCCGTGCTGGTGGTCATGAACTTTCTCCGTGTTGAAATGGGCGACGGTCCAGGTAGCGCATCGCGTGTGCCTCGCGAAAGCGTCAGCTCGAGCCGCGCCGGCTTGCACGCGCTGCTGCAGGGCTCCAGGTGCCGCGGGAATGACGGTTGCACGAGAAAGCCGGCTCATGCCGGCGAACCCGTGGAGGCCAAGGTGCAGCACAGATTCTTCAATCCCTTGATCAGCGTGGTGGTGCTCACCCGCAACCGGCGCGCGGAGGCCGTGCGCACGGTGACTGCCCTGCTGCGTCTGCCGGAGCGGCCCGAGGTCATCGTGGTCGACAACGGCTCGACCGACGGCACGCCGCAACTGCTTGCCCATGTCTGCCCCGGCTTGCGGGTGCTGCGCTGCGGAGCCAATCTGGGCGCCGCCGGGCGCAATGTGGGCGCCGTGCAGGTGCGCACGCGCTACGTCGCGTTCAGCGACGACGACACCGAATGGCAGCCCGGCGCCCTCGCCGATGCGGTCGAGTTGCTCGAACGGCATCCACGCATCGGCACGCTGTGCGCGCGCGTGGTGGTCGGCGAGGCGCGAACGCTCGACCCCACCTGCGAGCGCATGGCCGCGAGCCCGCTCGCGGCCGCCGACCATCCGCTGCGCCGTCTGACCGGATTCATGGCGGGCGCCGCGGTGTTTCGCACCGCCGTCTTTCGCGAACTGGGCGGCTATGAGCCGCAGCTTTTCATCGGCGGAGAAGAAGCGCTGCTCTCGCTCGACGTGCTGCAGGCCGGCTACGACATCGCCTACGCGCCTTCGCTCGAAGTGCATCACCGCCCTTCGCCGGTGCGCGACAGCGCATTGCGCCGGCGCGTGCTGGCGCGCAACGCCGCGCTCGTCGCGTGGCTGCGGCTGCCGCGCCGCGAGGCCATGGCCGCGACGTGGCGCGCGCTGGCGAGCGCCTGCAAGGAAGCCCGCCCGAGCGACGATCTGCGCGCGCTCGTGCGCGGCATTCGCTGGGCCGCGCGCCGGCGACGCCCCGTCGCCGCACGCGTGCTGCGCCTGCGCGAGGCCGTGTGCGACGCGGAGCGCAGGCACGCCGCGCCGCGGCCGTCGCTGTTGTCGCTGTTGTCGCTGTTGTCGCTGTTGTCGCTGTTGTCGCTGTTGTCGCTGTTGTCGCTGTTGTCGCTGTTGTCGCTGTTGTCGCGGCCGTCAGCGTCGTCATGCGATCTGGAGCAGAACTAGATGCGAGGCGCGACACGCCAGTAGCGCTCCGCCCGCGCCGCGTCGGGCGGATAGCGGCGGAACGCGCGCAACTGGCTCGCGTAAGCGAGGACGGCGCGCCGCTTGAGCGCCGCAATCCATCGTCCGGGCGACGCGCCCAGCGCGTGCGGGCGCCATGGGCTGGCGCACAGCCGCGCCGCTTCAATGCGCGCCAGCCCCTCGTCGAGCACGCCCGGGATGGCGCGGTAGATGGCGTCCTCGTAAGCGATGCATTCGGCCATGCGCCGCGTGCGCAGCAGCAGCCGGCACGCCGCGCCCACGCATTCGTGATCGCTATGCCAGAGCCCGAGCGGGAACACGGGCAGATAGCGTCCGTGCAGGCCAACCTGCTCGAACGCTTCGGCCAACGCCGCGGCGATCGCTTCGGGCCGCGCCGCCGCGCCGTACTGCGCGTCCGGGAATCTCAGCCACAGTGGCTTCGCGCCGCAATGAGCGAGCGCGCATTCGTCTTCGCGGCAGCGCACGCGCATGGCTTCGTGCGAATCGCGAAAGCCGCTTGCTTCGTCCCATGGCGTGCATCTCGCAATGGCCGGTTCGCCCGCGAACACGGTGCAGACCACCGAGCCGCCAAACCTCGCGAGCAGGCTGCCGCAGCCGAGCACTGCATCGTCGAGATGCGGCGAGACCACGAAGAGACGCGGCATGCCGCGCGGCGCGGGCAGCGTTCCATCGCGGGCACAGAGGGGCGGCGGGTGCGGCATGGGGGTCCTCAGCCAGCAAGGCAGTATGCCCGCTGCGTGCAAGCGTCAGGCCCATGCGCATGACGCATGACGCACCATGCACCGATGCGGCAGCGCCGGCGCGGCCCGCGTAGCGGGCGGCCGGCGCCGCCACATGCCGTTTCATGGCTTACGCGTAGCTTCTACAACCCCGCCGATGCGTCGCGCTTACCCCCGGCGATCGGGCTGCGAAGGCGAGGACACCGCGCGCAGCACCGACGAGCGGTCGCCCTCCGCCCAGGTTGCGAGGTCGCCAAGCGACACGATGCCGATCAGTTGCCGGTTGCGGTCGAGGACCGGCAAGCGCCGGATCTGGCGGCTGACCATCTTCTGCTCGGCGACGCTCACGTCGTCGTCGCCGTAGCACCATTCGACGGTGTCGCTGAGCGCCTCCAGCACCGGCGACTCGGGTCCCGCACCCGCCGATACGCCGCGCACGACGATGTCGCGATCGGTCAGCATGCCTACGAGACGCGTGCCGTCGCATATCGGCAGCACACCCACGTTGAGGCGATCCATGATTTGCGCCGCTTCTTGCAGCGAGGCTTCGGGTGGTAGCACGTCGGCTTCACGTGTCATGACTTCTGCGATCGTGGTCATGATGGCTCCTTCTTCGGTTGGAGGTAATCGGCCTGCGCAAACGAAGCCGCATCGGCTATGCCGAAGCTTTCAGGAGCACTGTGCCGGCGCGAGCGTCTTGCCAAGGCAGCGAACGCCAGCCGCGCCGATGTATTCACCGAACGGCTCGATGGTTTCGTAGCCATGCCGCTGATAGAAAGCCACCGCACGGCGATTCGCTGCGCGCGTTTCGAGGATGACGCGCCGGTAGCCCATCGAAACGGCCACGTCTTCGAGAAACTGCAGTATCGCGGCGCCCGTGCCCGGACATTGCGGGCGCCGGTAAATGCGCTTGAATTCCGCGATCTCGAACGAATAGCGCCGCAAGGCGCCGCAGCCGATTGCATGGCCGTCGATCGTGCGCGCCACCGCAAAGGCGCTGCGCGAACGCTGCACGTCCTCGATGCTGAATCGGGACTGCGCGCCATCCGCGCTATAGAGCGCGAGCATGGCGCTCAGCTCGTCGAGCATCGCGCGCGCGTCCAGCGTGCAAGGGTTTTCTTCGCGCACCACGGCAACAAGTGACAGGTCGCTCATACCCGGTGCCCTCCTTTTCATATCGTCAAACCGTGGGCACGCAAGGATGGTGCCGCGCCCGCGCGCGCCCTTCCGGGCCCGCCGGTTGCGAAACCCCGGTTGTCACATCCGTTACGTCCGGCGGCCCGCCGATGCCTGGGCGGCCGCCGAGCGGATTCCTGCACCCTTGCGTCCATTTGAGGAGCACATCATGGTTTTGAATCCCGCTTCGAATCCCGACTCCCGGCAAACCGGCGCGCGCATCGTCGGCGAGGGCAACGAAACCGCGGCCGGCCCCGGCCCCTATGTCATGGCGGCGAATACCCTGGAGGGCGACCGCGTATTTAGTTCGGATAACCAGGAGATCGGCAAGATCAAGGAGATCATGCTGGAAGTCGCCAGCGGACGCGTCGCCTATGCCGTCATGTCGAGCGGTGGGTTCCTCGGCATCGGCGACAAGCTGCTCGCGCTGCCTTGGTCCGCGCTCACGCTCGATGCCACCAACAAGCGCTTCTTGCTGAACGTCAGCGCGGAACGGGTCAAGCTCGCGCCGGGTTTCGACAAGGATCACTGGCCCGCCATGGCCGATCTCGAGTGGAGCACGAGCGTGCACGAGTACTACGGCACGCCCGGGTACTGGGAAAACGGCCTGCTCGCGAAGCGCGGCGAAGACGTGCCGCCCGAATCGCCGGGGCCGATCGGAGGCGACGGCCGCGAACTCTGACTTCGGCGGCCATCGCCGGACAGGTGACAGGCCAGGGAGATCACGTCATGACACAAGCGGCTCGCCTCGCCACCGGGATCGTCAGCGTGGCGGCAGGCACGGCGCTCGCGCTCTGGTCCACGCGCGACCTGCGCCATGCGCAGCACGCGGGCGCGTCCGGCAAGCACGTGGCCGCCGCGCGCGCGTTCAGCCACGGCGCTGCGCTGCTCGCGCTGTCGACCCTCGCCGATAGCGCGATGGAACACTATCGCGGCGGCTTCGAGAATCGCGCGATGTATCTCGCGCCGAGCGTCGCGCTCTGCTCGCTCGCGGCGGCGCTGCACGGCGGCTCGGACCCGCGCGCCGGCTCGCAGCGCCTGCGCCACGCCATCCAGATCGGCAGCGCGGCCACCGGCGCGGCGGGCACCGCGTTCCATCTCTACAACGTGACCAAGCGTCCTGGCGCACTGAGCTGGCACAACCTCTTTTACGCCGCGCCGCTGGGCGCGCCTTTCGCACTGCTGCTCTCCGGCGTGCTGGGCGCCGTCGCCGAGCCCTTGCGAGACCAGCCGGAGCACGACCCGCGGCTGTTCGGCGTGCCCGCGGGCAAGGCGCTCGCGCTGGTGGCCGGCGTGGGTCTCATCGGCACGGCAGCCGAGGCAGCGTTGCTGCATTTTCGCGGCGCATACCAGCATCCGGCGATGTACGCGCCCGTCACGATCGCCCCCGTGGGCGGCGCGCTGCTGCTGCACGCCGCCCTCGCGCCGCCGAGGCACGCCGCGCGGGCCAGCGCGTTCGCGCGCGCGTGGCTGCGCATCACGGCGGCGCTCGGCTTCGCGGGTGCGGGCTTTCACGCGCAAGGCGTGGCGCGCGCCCAGGGCGGCTGGCGCAACTGGTCGCAGAACCTTTTCGCCGGCCCGCCGCTGCCCGCGCCGCCGTCGTTCAGCGCGCTGGCGCTCGCCGGGCTCGCCGCGCTGCGCATGAGGGAGACAGAACGATGAGCCGAACCACGCGCTACCCCGGTTACGACGTGCTCGCCAAGCGCGACACGCCATCGTGGGATGCGCCTACGCGCGCCGTGATCGACGCGCGTCTGGCGACGCCTCGCGCGCCGCGCTATCTCGACGCCGCGCGCTGGCAAACGCTGCTGGCGCTGTGTGCGTGCATCATCCCGCAGGACGGCGAAGGAGGCGGCGAAGGATGCCGCGAAGGAGGCGAACCGCACGAGGGCATGGCGCCGGCCGTGCCGATCGCCGCGCTGCTCGACGGCAAACTGCTTGCGGATCGCCGTGACGGCTTTCGCGACGCGCGCCTGCCGCCGTTGCGCGAGGCGTGGGACACGGGACTCGCCGCGCTCGACGCCGAAAGCGAAGCCGCGTTGGGCGAACCCTTTCACCGCCTCGGCAGCGCCGACCGCCTTGCGCTGATCACCCACATGCAGCACGGCGAACTGCGTTGCGCAGCGTGGCATGGCATGCCTTGCGGCGTGTTCTTCGCCAAGCGCGTGCTGCACGATCTGAGCGCCGCGTACTGGTCGCATCCGGCGGCCTGGAGCGAACTCGGCTTCGGCGGGCCGGCGAATCCGCGCGGCTACGTGCGTCTCTATTTCAATCGGCGCGACCCGTGGGAGGCCGTCGAACTGCACGAGGCCGAACAGGACGACACAGCCGGCAACGCCGACGAGGCCAGCAAGGCCCCTGCACGCGCGGCCGTGCTCCGGGAGAACCAGCGTGTGCGCTGACGTGCGCACTGTCGCTGACGCGCGCGCAGCGCCGCGCGGCAGGCACGGCCGGGCGCCGGATGTGTTCCGGCGCGGCGGCTGGCTGCCGATGCGCGAGTACGCGCCCGACGACATGGTGGATTTCGCGATCGTCGGCACCGGCGCGGGCGGGGCCACGCTCGCATGCAGGCTTGCCGAGGCCGGCTTTCGCGTCGTGGCATTCGACGCGGGCGCGTGGTGGCGTCCGCTCGAGGAGTTCGCCTCCGACGAAACCGATCAGACCAAGCTCTACTGGACCGACGAGCGCATCTGCGACGGCGAGAATCCGCTGCAGCTCGGCAGCAACAACAGCGGCAAGGCGGTGGGCGGCAGCACGGTGCACTTCGCGATGGTGTCGCTGCGCTTTCGGCCCGAGTGGTTCCAGGCGCGCACGCGGCTCGGCTACGGCGCCGACTGGCCGCTCGACTGGCGCGAGATGTGGCGCTACTACACCGAAGTCGAGCGGGCGCTGGGCATCGCGGGGCCGGTGCGCTATCCGTGGGGCCCGAAACGGCCGCGCTACCCGTACCGCGCGCACGAAATCAATGCGGCGGGCCTCGTGCTCGCGCGCGGCTGCGAGGCGCTCGGGATTGGCTGGTCGCCCACCCCGCTCGCCACGCTCTCCGCGCCGCGCGGCGACGCGCACCAGTGCGTCTACCGCGGCTTTTGCGTCACGGGCTGCTCGACCAACGCAAAACAAAGCGCGCTGGTCACCTGGATTCCGCGCGCCGTGCGCGCGGGCGCCGAGATCCGCGACCTCGCGATGGTGGGCCGCATCGAAACCAACGCGCAGGGTCGTGCGAGCGGCGTGCATTTTCATCGCGAAGGACGCTGGCAGTTCCAGCGCGCGCGCAATGTGGTGGTGGCCGGCTACGCCATCGAAACGCCGCGCCTGTTGCTGCTCTCCGCGAATGCGCGCTATCCCGACGGACTCGCGAACAGCACCGGGCTCGTCGGCAAGAACCTGATGGTGCAGACCAACCAGGCCGCCTGGGGCACGATGGACGAAGAGATCCGCTGGTACAAGGGGCCGCCCTCGCTCGCGCTGACCGAGCACTGGAATTACGAGGACAAGGGCAAGGATTTTCACGGCGGCTACTGCTACATGAGCCAGGGGCCGCTGCCGCTCGTGTGGGCGGCGACGCAAACGAGCCGTGGCCTGTGGGGCGACGCGCTGATGGACGAGATGCGCCGCTACAACCATCAGGCCGGGCTGAAGATGGTGGGCGAAACGATGCCGCAGGAACGCAACCGCGTCACGCTCGCCGACGAGAAAGATGCACTCGGCCTGCCCATCGCGCGCGTGACGTGGTCGATGTGCGAGAACGACCGGCGTCTCGTGTGCCATGCGCTCGACCACATGAGCCGCGCGCTCGACGCGGCGGGCGCGCACGACATCTGGACTCAGGACGACGACACCTGCCACCTGAACGGCACCGCGCGCATGGGCAGCGACGCCCGCACGAGCGTCGTGAACGCCGATTGCCGGAGTTGGGACATTCCGAATCTGTGGATCTGCGATGGGTCCGTGTTTCCTACCGTGGGCGGCGTGAATCCGTCGCTCACGATTCAGGCGGTGGCCTGCCGCACGGCCGATCGCATCGGTGTGCTGGCGGCGCGCGGAGAGTTGTGAGCAATGGGCGGTGCCCCGCGAACCGCGATGCGAGGCACGCAGGCACACAGGCACGCCTCATGCCTCAATACAGGTGTTTCTCACAGGAGGACCATCATGCCACTTAGCAAGGGAAAAACCCGCGAAGCCATCTCGAAGAACGTCAAGACGGAAATGAAGCACGGCAAATCGCAGAAGCAGGCGGTGGCCATCGCCTTGAATCAGGCCCGCAAATCGGGCGCCAAGATTCCGAAGAAGCATTCGAAATAGCGTCGCGCGGTCCACATCAGCATTGCGCGAAGAGGAGCGGCGGCTGAGAACGCGGTCCGGCAGGTGATGATCCGGGCAACGGGCCGCCGATCCTCTACAACGCAACGAAATTTCAATGCCTCACGGAGAACTTGCAACGCTTACCTGGCATGCTCACCTGGCATGCTTGCCTGGCACACCTGGCTGGCATGCTTGCCTGGCAAACTTACTTGGCCGCCGTTGTACTCACCCCCACTTTCTGCGCAAGCGACTGCGCCATGCGGTAGTGCTCCTCGATGGTCGGCAGCGCCTTGCGCGCGGCCTTTTTCAGGTCGTCGTTCTGGCCATCGGCAATTTCCTTCTGGAACGCCTGCACCGCTTCCTTGTGGCCTTGCAGCCCCAGCTTCTGCGCATAGGCCTGGTCGAATGCCGTGTCCTTGAGCGGGCGCAGCGCATCGAGCACCGAGGTATCCGAATTCTTCACCGGCACCGTGACGCCATGCGGCGCCGCGATCTTCAATTGCGCCGCGAGCTTGGTGTGATCGAACGCCATATGCCGCGCGAACGCGCGCACGTCCTTGTTCTCGGTGTTATGCATGGCTAGCTTGGCCGCATCGATTTCGGTGGACGACGACATCGATGCCGCCTGCACGAACGCACGGTCAGCCGAAGGCAATGGATTGGCCGCGGTGGTCGAGGCGGCTTCGGTCTGCTGCGCCTGAACGCACAACGGCGTGCCGCACGCCAGGGCGCCGGCGATGACTGCAAGGGCGAATTTCATAGGCTGACTCCGGTTGGGCGCGCCGCCGCGCCGGCCAGGGCCGGCAGCGGCACGCGGGACATGACGGTACGAATGTGTAATCGAGGCGCATGGAACACCCCGCGGGAAGACCCAGCGGCGCCATGCCGCCCACCCACTCGGTCACGCAACCGGCATGCCAATACTCGCGCATCCGCGCGCCGCATCGGGCACGCGCTCTGCGCTCGTGGCAAGGCCGTTCAGCACCGCTCAGGAGAACCGCCCATGCCTCTCGCACAGCCGGCCCTGCCATTGGAGCAGCCGTGAGTCCGGCCTGGCGGCTTCGCGGCACGTGGGCGCGCCCATGGGCGGCGGCCGCCGGCGCGCTCGGCTGCGCCACGGCGGCCAACGCCGGCCGCGCGGCCACGCCGCTTGCGTACTTTCTGCATAGCGCAGGGCCGGCTTCAGCGCCTGTGAAGCTGCTGGGCTGGGGGCTCGCGGCACTGTGCGTGGTCGTCTGCGTGGCGATCGCCGTGCTGCTGGCGATGGCGCTGCGCGCCACTCGCTCGTCGTGGGACGCGTCGCGGGCGCCAGACGAAGCCCTTACGGCGGAACAGCAAACGGCAGCACAAACGGCAGAACGCAAAGCGGAGCGAACCGCAAACCGCTTCGTGGCCATCGGCACCGCCGTTTCGACGGTGCTCCTGCTTGGCGCGCTCGTGGGCATGCTGCGGGTGCTGGCCATGGTCGCGGACCCGCCGCGCGCGAGCGCGCTCACCGTGCATGTCACGGCCTACGACTGGTGGTGGAAAGTGACTTATACGACGTCCTCCGGCGCCGCTTTTGCAACGGCCAACGAGATTCATATTCCCACCGGCGCGCCGGTGCGCGTCGACCTCGAAAGCGCCGATGTCGTCCACGCGTTCTGGGTGCCGGCCCTCGCCGGCAAGACCCAGGCGATCCCGGGGCAGATCAACCGGCAATGGATCGAAGCGGACCGGCCCGGCGTCTGGCGCGGCCAGTGCACGCAGTTCTGCGGGCCGCAGCATGCGCACATGGCGCTCGAAGTCGTGGCGCAGGCGCCCGACGCCTTCGAACAGTGGACCCGCGCCCAGGCGCAGCCCGCCGCCGCGCCCGGCAATCCCGCCGCGCAGCGCGGCGCCGGGGTGTTCGCGCAGCACTGCGCGGCCTGCCACGCCGTGCGCGGCACCGAGGCCACCGGCGCGCAAGGCCCCGACCTCACGCATCTCGCGTCGCGCCGGCTGATCGCCGCGGGCGCGCTCGCCAATACCGCCGCGAACCGGCTCGACTGGATCGCCCATGCGCAGCAGATCAAGCCGGGCTCGCTGATGCCCTCCATCGCCCTCACGCCCGCCGAGGCCAGCGACCTGGGCGCCTGGCTCGACACGCTCCATTGACCGCGCCCGCGCCATGAATCTTCGTTCGGCATCCTCTTCATCAGGCCGCGCCACAGTGCCTTCCCGCCCGCGCGCGGCACGCTTCTCGCGCGTGCCCGAAACCGGCACCGCGCCGCTCGACGAGCCCACCTTACGCCGCCTCGAAGCCATCTGGGAGACGCGCCCCGGCTGGCGCGGCTGGTTTTCGACGGTCGATCACAAGACCATCGGCCTACGCTACCTCGTCACCGCTTTCGTGTTCCTGCTGCTGGGCGGCGCAGAGGCGCTCGTCATGCGCGCGCAGCTCGCGCAGCCCAACGAAACGCTGCTCACGCCGCAGCAATACGACCAGCTCTTCACGATGCATGGCGTGACGATGATCTTTCTCTATGCGCTGCCCGTGCTGAGCGGCTTTTCCAACTATCTGTGGCCGCTCGTGCTCGGCTCGCGCGACATGGCGTTTCCGCGCCTGAACGCGCTGTCGTACTGGATTTTTCTGGGCGCGGGCATGCTGCTCTATGCGAGCTTTCCGCGCGGCCAGGGCGCCAATGCGGGCTGGTTCAACTACGTGCCGCTCTCCTCGGCCGCCTACGATCCCGGGCCGAACATCGACGTCTACGCGCTCGGCATGGTGCTGCTCGGCATTTCCACGACGGTGGGCGCGGCCAACTTCGTCATCACGTTCTTGCGCATGCGCGCCAGCGGCATGTCGATCGCGCGGCTGCCGATCCTCGTCTGGGGCACCTTCACGGCGTCGTGCGCCAATCTCCTCGCGGTGCCCTCCGTGAGCCTCGCCTTCTTCATGCTCTGGCTCGACCGCAACGCGGGCACGCACTTCTTCGACACCAGCGCCGACGGCCGCCCGCTGCTCTGGCAGCATCTGTTCTGGATCTTCGCGCATCCGTGGGTCTACGTGGTCGTGCTGCCGGCCATGGGCATCGTCTCCGAAGCACTGCCGACTTTCTGCCGGCGGCCGATCGCGGCCTACGCCGCCGTCGCGCTCTCGACCGTGGCGACCATGCTGGTGGGCTTCGAGGTCTGGCTGCACCACATGTTCGCGACCGGCCTGCCGCCGCTCGCGCTCGCGTTCTTCGGCGCGGCGAGCATGCTGATCTCGGTGCCGAGCGCGATTGCGGTGTTCGCGTGGATCGCCACCATCTGGACCGGCAAGCCCGTGTTCAAAACGCCGTTTCTCTACTTCGCGGGCTTCGTGCTGATGTTCACCGTGGGCGGCGTCTCGGGGGTGATGACGGCCGCCGTGCCGCTCGACTGGCAGCTCACCGACACCTATTTCGTGGTCGCGCACCTGCACTATGTGCTGCTCGGCATCAACGTGTTTCCGGTGCTGGGCGGGCTCGTCTACTGGTTCCCGAAGTTCACGGGACGGCTGATGCACGAGCGCTTCGGGCAATGGACGTTCTGGGTGCTGTTCGTGGGCTTCAACCTCGGCTTCTTTCCGATGCACATCTCGGGACTGCTCGGCATGCCGCGCCGCGTCTACACCTATCCCGAGGGCATGGGCTGGGACACCGCGAACCTCGTGACCACCATCGGCGCGTTCGTGTTCGCCATCGGCATTGTCATGTTCATCGGCAACGCGCTCGCGAGCATGAAGCGCGGCGAGCGCGCCGGGCCGAATCCGTGGCGCGCGGCGGGCCTCGAATGGTCCACCTCGTCTCCGCCGCCGCCGTACAACTTCGCGGTCCTGCCGAGCGTGCGCTCGCGCGATCCGCTGTGGGCAAGCGGCGCGCACCTCGCGCGCCCCGGCTATCTGCTGCATCGCGGCCGCGAGGCGCTCGGCATCACGCCGCTGGGCGGCGAGCCCGACGTCATCCTGAAGATGCCCGACGATGCGTATTCGCCCTTCGTGCTCGGTGTGGCCGCAACGTTTCTGTTCGTCGGGCTGCTGCTGCATTCGGCGGCGCTCACGGGGCTCGCCGCGCTCGCCTGCGCCGCCGCGCTGCTCGCTTGGCTGTGGCCGCGCAAGGAGCTCGGCCAGCGCGAGCCTTTCGTACCTCAACCGGCACCTCAGCCCGCGCCGCCCGCCGGGAATCCCGATCTCGACCCGGAAACGCCCGGCAGCGACGACGAAAGCCTCGCGCTGCCCGTGGGCAGCGCCGGCGAGCATGCGGGCGGATGGTGGGGCGTGCTCACGCTCGTGGTCACGGAAGCGGCGCTGTTCGGCTATCTGATCTTCTCCTACCTCTATCTCGCCTCGCAGAGCGCGCAGCCATGGCCGCCCGAAGGCCTGCCCAAGCTCGGTGTGAGCGGCCTGAACACCGCGATTCTGCTCGCGAGCAGCGGGTTCGTCTGGCTCGCCGGCGCATGCGTGCGGCGCGCGCGCACGCGGCCCGCGTTCTGGTCGATGGCGGTGGCCGTCGCGCTCGGCTGCGCATTCGTGGGCATCCAGTTTTCGGAATGGCACGAGCGGCCCTACGGCATCGCATCGCACCTCTATGGTTCCCTTTACTTCACGATCACGGGCTTTCACATGGCTCACGTGATGGCCGGCGTGGTCATGCTGGTCTGGCTCGCCATCTGGATCGCGCGCGGCTATTTCGATGGCCGCCGCGACGCCGCGCTCAACATCGGCGGCCTCTACTGGCACTTCGTCGATATCGTGTGGCTCTTCATTTTCAGCGTGCTTTATCTCTCGCCTTACTGGTTCAGGAGCCGATGATGGAATCCGCCGCCGCATCCGGACGCGCCGCGCCGGCGCGCTTGCTGCACGTCGCCGCCTGGTATGGTCTGCTCGGCGTGCCGTTCGTCTGGATGGGGCATGTGCTGCTGTGCATGAGCCTCGTGGCAACGGCCTGCGTGGGCGGCGTCACGCAGCACAACGCCTTGCCGTGGAGCATCGTGCACGGGCTGCTGGCGCTGGCGTCGTTCGCCGCGTTCGTGCTCGCGCTGGCCGGCGTGATCGGGGCGCGCCGCGCCAGGCGCAGCGCGCTCGCGCTGCGCGGCCCGCAGCGCAATACGCTGCACTTCGTGGCCTGGTGCGGCGAGGCCGTTTCCATCGCCTTCACCATCGGCCTCGTGTTCACGATATCGGTGCTCGTGGCGTTGCCGCTGCAGCACCTGTGCGAATCATGGCGATGAACCGGCTTGCCGCGCTGCTGTGCGCCACCGCGCTATGCGCCGCCTGCCACCAGGGCGGCAGCGAGGCGAACGATGCGCGCAAGCCGCCGCCGGACCCGGCGCAGATCGCGCGCGGCAAGCAGCTCGCGCAGGCCGGCGATTGCGCCTCGTGCCACGATTCCGCACAACACCAGCCGTTCGCGGGCGGCCTGGCTATCTCTTCGCCTTTCGGCCCGATCTACGCGAGCAACATCACCCCCGATCCCGTGCATGGCATCGGGCGCTACACCCCGGCGCAATTCGCAGCGGCGCTGCAACGAGGCATCGCGCCGGACGGCAAGCGGCTCTATCCCGCCATGCCCTATCCCTCGTTCGCTGCGCTCGCCCCGCGCGACGTGGACGCGCTCTATCAGTACTTCATGTACGGCGTCGCGCCGGTGCCGAACGAAGTGCAGGCGACGCGTCTGCCGTTCCCGTTCAACCAGCGCTGGGTGCTGTTGTTCTGGCGCCTCGCGTTCTCGCGCCACCGCCGCTACGAGGCGCAGCCGGGGCAAACGGCGCAATGGAACCGCGGCGCATGGCTCGTGCAGGGGCTCGGCCACTGCGGCGCATGCCACACGCCGCGCGGCCCCGCCTACAACGAGATGGGCTACGACGAACGCAGCCCGCTCTATCTCACCGGCGGTGTGACCGACAACTGGTTCGCGCCGAACCTCACGGGCGACCCGGGCAGCGGCCTCGGGCGCTGGAGCGCGAACGACATCGCCGCGTTCCTGCGCAATGGTCACAACGCGCGCGCGTACGCATTCGGCGCGATGGCGCCCGTGGTGGGCGCGAGCACGCAGTACCTGAGCGACGACGATCTGCACGCCATCGCGATCTATCTGAAATCGCTGCCCGCCCATGCGCGCAGCGGCGCTTATGACGACACCGTGGCGGCGCGCGACGCGACCCGTCAGGTGCTGCAAGACGGCGTGCCCGAGCGGCCCGGCGCGGGCGTCTACCTTGCGTACTGCGCGAAATGCCATGGCGCCGATGGACGCGGCAAGCCCGACAAGGCGCCGCCGCTAGCAGGCAGCACGCTCACGCTGGCGGCGAATCCCACCAGCGCGCTGCGCCTCGTGATCGAAGGCAGCGAGAGCCCCCGGACCGCCGGCGGCGGCGCGCCGCTCAAAATGCCCGGCTTCCGCGCGAAATTGACCGACGGCGAAATCGCCGAGGTCTTGAGCTTCGTGCGCGGCGCGTGGGGCAACAACGCCGCGCCGGTTGCGCCCGCCGAGGCGACGCGCCTGCGCGAAGCGATCCGGCAATAGCGGCTGGCGCGTGCGCCGGTCTCGCGCAGTGCGGCGGGCGGCGCGCGCCCGTCATGCGCGGCACCCCGCCCGGCCCCGGAGGCGAGCGCGGCTAGTCGCCGCTGCTGCCGTTGCTGCCAGTGTTGCCGTTGCTGCCGCTGTTGCCCGGCATGCCGGCAGGGGGGGTGCGCGTATCGCCCATCTCGGCCGCATTGCCGGAATGGCTCGACCCGCTCATATCCGCGGGCCGCTTAACGTGCTTCTTCGAATGCGTCCGGTGGGCGTTCGGGTTCATGGAACTCGATGAACTGGTGACCGCAGGAGCCTGCTCGACACCCTGCGTGTTTGGCGGATAGACGCCAGTCGACTGGCCGCCGGCCGACCCTTCGACGCCGCCGCCCGCACCCGCGGCGCCGCGCGCGCCCGCACTACCACCCGCACTACCGCCCGCACTACCGCCCGCACTACCGCCCGCGCCCGCACCTGCGCCGCCTGCGGTCTGCGCGAGCGTAGCCCCGGACGCGGCCAGAATGGCGCTCAGTACAGCTGAAATGATCAATCGATGTCGCATCATGATTTGTGCTCCTTATCAACGTGGCTGAGAAAAACGTGTCCGGCACGGGAGAAGCCGGGCATCCCACGTCTTCTTTCCCGCACGCGGTGTGCCTCCGCGCGCGCATGCGCATCGACGCTTCGGCGCGCACGATCCATGCAGACGGCACGGCCTTTGCGCGCCGGCCATCATGGCCCCCGCGCGCTCGCCCTACCCGGAGATGCATCGATGAATCCCATGCCGATGGTGCTCACCTGGCCCGATTTCGCCGGCCGGATTGCCGTCGCCGTCGTCGCGGGCGCGCTGATCGGATGGAATCGCGGCGAGTCCGGCAACGCCGCCGGCCTGCGCACGACCTTGCTCGTATGCATCGCGGCCTGTCTCGCGATGCTTCAGGTGAACGTGCTCCTGCTCCAGCACGGCAAAGCCCACGACTCCTTCGTCGTGCTCGACCTGATGCGGCTGCCGCTCGGAATTCTTTCCGGGGTGGGCTTCATCGGTGCGGGCTCGATTCTGCACAAGGACGGCCTCGTGCAAGGCGTCACCACGGCGGCCACGATGTGGTACGTCACGATGATCGGTTTGTGCGCGGGCGGCGGCCAGTACGTGCTCGCGCTGGCGGGCACCGTGCTCGGCATGATCGTTCTGCAGACCCTCCAGCGGGTGGAGCGCCGCTTGCCGCGCGGGCGCCGCGCTCACGTCACGCTAGGCCACGATGCCGGCGACGATCCGCGCCAACGGCTCGAAGAAACGCTGCGCGGCCGCCGCTGTCTCGTGGTGCCGCTGGGCGTGGCGCGCGAAGCGGGCGAAGGTGTCCCGCACGGACGCCTCAACGCGTCATTTGAAGTGCGCTGGCAAGCCAGCCCCAACGACGAGGCCGTCGAAAACGCGCTCTCGGAACTCGTCGCGCGCATGCACGATGAATCGTCGTGGTCCATCGAGCGTTGATGGGGAGCGCTTTGTTCACTGCGCTTTGTTCACTGCGCTTTGTTCACTGCGCTTTGTTCACTGCGCTTTGTTCACTGCGCTTTGTTCACTGCGCTTTGTTCACTGCGCTTTGTTCACTGCGCTTTCTTCGCCGCGCTTTCTTCACCGCGTTTTTCCCGCCACGGATGCGCCCCGGCACATGAAGCAATTACGCGTAATGCCTGAAATGGGGCACATGACGGCTTGCGCGCCCGGTGCCCTCGATGAACTCAGTGCACTCAGTGCTTCTTCCCCGGCATCACCGAAGCCACCACTTGCCGCGCGGTATTCGCGATCACGCTGCCCTCGGCGGGGTCGCCCTCCATCAGCGCGCGCGCGAAGTGGCGCGCCTGCTCCATCGTCACGTGCGGCGGCAGCGGCGGCACCTCCGGATCGGTCTTCACTTCGATCACCACGGGACGCTGCGCGGACAGCGCCTGCTCCCACGCCTCGCCCAGGCGGGCGGGATCGTCGACGTAGATGCCCGTGAGCCCCACCAACTCCGCAAAGCGGTGATAAGGCACGTTCGGGATGTCCTGCGAAGCCTCGAATTTGGGATCCCCCATCATGACGCGCTGCTCCCACGTGACCTGGTTCAGGTCCTCGTTGTTGAACACCGCGCAGATCCAGCGCGGATCGGCCCACTCGTGCCAGTACTTCGACACGGTGATGAGCTCCGCCATATTGTTCATCTGCATCGCGCCGTCGCCCACCAGCGCGATCACGGGCCGCTGCGGATGGGCAAGCTTGGCGGCGATCGCATACGGCACGGCCGCGCCCATCGACGCCAGGCCGCCCGAGAGCGAGCACATCATGCCGCGGCGGATCTTGAGGTCGCGCGCGTACCAGTTCGCGCACGAGCCGGAGTCGCTCGTGACGATCGCGCCATCGGGCAAGCGCTGCGATAGCTCGGTCACCACGCGCTGCGGGTTGACCCGGCCGCCCGTTTTTGCCAGCGCGCGTTCGTCGAGCACGCGCTGCCAGCGCTCGACCGCGTGCACGATGCGATCGCGCCAGCTCTGCGCGTTCTTCTGTTCGAGCCGCGGCAGCAGCGCGCGCAACGTGGCCGCGCTATCGCCCACGAGACTCACTTCCATCGGGTAGCGCACGCTCAACATGCCGGGGTCGATGTCGATCTGCACGGCGCGCGCGTCGCCTTCCTTCGGCAGGAACTCGGAATACGGAAAGCCCGAGCCGATCATCAGCAACGTGTCGCAGGCCGACATCATCTCGTCGGTGGGCCGGGTGCCGAGCAGGCCGATCGAGCCCGTGACCCACGGCAAGTCGTCGGGCAGCGCGGCCTTGCCGAGCAGCGCCTTGGCCACGCCCGCATGCAGGCGCTCGGCCACGGCGATCACTTCGTCGGTGGCGTCGAGCGCACCCGCGCCCACCAGTATCGCCACCCGGTGCCCGGCGTTGAGCACCGCGGCCGCGCGCTCGAGGTCCGCCTCGCGCGGCACCACCTCGGGCGCCGCGTAGCCCACGCCCGAGTGTGCGGTGCCGTGCTTGCGCGGGGGCGACTCGTAGTCGAGTTCCTGCAGGTCGTTGGGCAGCACGATGGCCGTGACCGTGCGGCGCGACAGCGCGATGCGCACCGCGCGGTCCACCACGTGGCGCACCTGTGCCGGCACGCTCGCCTGCTGCACGTAGGCGCCGGCCACGTCCTTGAACATCGAGACCAGATCGAGCTCCTGCTGGTAATGCGCGCCGAGCGCCGCGCGCGCCTGCTGGCCCACGATGGCGAGCACCGGCATGTGGTCGAGCCGCGCGTCGTAGAGCCCGGTGAGCAGATGCGACGCGCCCGGCCCGGAGGTGGCGATGCACACGCCCAGCTCGCCCGTGAATTTCGCGTGCGCGCTCGCCATGAACGCCGCCATTTCCTCGTGGCGCGCCTGCACGAAGCCGATCTTGTCCCCGGCGCGCCGCAGCGCGCCGAACACGCCGTTGATGCCGTCGCCTGGATAGCCGAAGATGCGCCGCACGCCCCACTCGTGCAGACGCTCGACGATGAAGTCGCTGACCGTGGTCGTCGCCATTTCTGCTTCTCCCGATAGATGTCCGAACAATGGTCGTCGCGCAAGCAGCGGGCCTGGCACGGTGTTGCCGTCTCGCCGCGGCGCGCCCGCGCTCACGCGCTCACGCGCTCACGCCGCCACCGACTCCGCCTGCGCCGCGCGCGACCAGATGCGGTGCTGGCCTGCCGCGTCGATGAACGCCCGCAGCACATTGGCCACGTCGGCAGCGTCGCCGTGCGCCACCCCATCGGCAGGATCGGGCAGTTGCGCCGCGCTCAGCACGAGCCGCCCCGCGTCCGCCGCGCCAATCGCCTTCAGGTGCTTGAACGCCTCGCTCACGAAGTGGCGAGCGTCGCCCGATTGCGCGAGCGTCTGCGCGGCCTGTTCGCCGCCGGGCAAGAACACCGCATCGAACATCACCGAGGGCATGCCCGCGATCGTCGCGTCGGGCACGAGGCCGTCGATCGCTTCGAACGTGGGTGCCACCAGCAAGGCCTGCGCGCCGGCCATCGACAACGCCTCGCGCAACTGCCGGATCATCGCGCCGTCGCCGCCCGGCGCGCTCAGCAACGCGATCTTGCGCGTCGCGATGCCGGGCTTCACGCGGTTGAGCAGGCTGAGCGCCGGCGAAGCAGGCGGCTGCGGCCTGCCCGCGCTGTTGCGTGCGCTGTTGCGTGCGCTGTTGCCTGCGCTGTTGCCTGCGCTGCTGCCTGCGCTGCTGCCTGCGCTGCCGCCTTCGCTGCTGCCTTCGCTGCTGCCTTCGCTGCTGCCTTCGCTGCTGCCTTCGCTGCTGCCTTCGCTGCTGCCTTCGCTATTGCCAGGCTTGCTGCCGGCCTTGGGCGCGGCCATCCCGAGCGCGTTCGCCACGCGCGCGGCGAGATCGGCGTCGATGTTCGCGAGAATCTCGTTGACGGTGCGCTCGCGTATCTCCGGCTTCGTCACCTTGCCCAGCTCGAACGCGTAGGCGGCCACGATATGCGCCTGCTCGGGCTCGGACATGCTCCGGTAGAACATCGTGGCCTGCGAGAAGTGATCGGCGAACGAGTCGCTGCGCACGCGGATTTTCGCGCCCTCCATGCGCTCCTGGTAGCTTTCGAAGCCGCCGGCATCAGGAGGCGTCTCTTTCGGCCAGCCCTCGCTCACCGAATTGGGCTCATACGACGCCTGGCCGACCGCGATCGTCTGCCGGTGCATGGCGTCGCGCTGATTGTTGTGGAACGGGCAGACCGGCCGGTTGATCGGAAGCTCGTGAAAATTGGGTCCGCCCAGACGGCTGATCTGCGTGTCGGTATAGGAGAACAAACGCCCCTGCAACAGCGGGTCGTTCGTGAAATCGATGCCCGGCACGATATGGCCCGGATGGAACGCCACCTGCTCGGTCTCGGCGAAAAAATTGTCGGGATTGCGGTTGAGCGTCATCTTGCCGATGAGCTTCACGGGCACCTGCTCCTCGGGCACGAGCTTGGTGGGGTCGAGCAGATCGAAGCCGAAGGCATGCTCGTCCGCTTCTTCGATCACCTGCACGCCCAGCTCGAACTCGGGGAGATCGCCGCGCTCGATCGCCTCCCACAAATCGCGCCGATGAAAATCGGGGTCCTTGCCGGCGATCTTCTGCGCCTCGTCCCAGACCAGCGAGTACGACCCCAGCACGGGACGCCAGTGCCATTTGATGAAGCGCGCCTTGCCCGCCTGGTTGACGAGCCTGAAGGTGTGCACGCCGAAGCCCTCCATGGTGCGCAGGCTGCGTGGGATCGCGCGGTCCGACATCGCCCAGATGACCGTGTGCGCGCTTTCCGGAACGAGCGAGACGAAGTCCCAGAAGGTGTCGTGCGCGGTCGCGCCGGTGGGCATTTCATCGGGCGCTTCGGGCTTCACGGCGTGCACGAAGTCGGGAAACTTGACCGCATCCTGAATGAAGAAGACCGGCACGTTATTGCCCACCAGGTCGAAGTTGCCTTCCTCCGTGTAGAACTTGGTGGCAAAACCGCGAATGTCGCGCACGGTGTCCGCCGAGCCGCGCGGCCCTTGCACCGTCGAAAAGCGCACGTAGACCGGGGTGATTTTGGCCGGGTCCTGGAGAAATGCGGCGCGCGTAAGCTCGGCCTGCGATTCGTAGACCTGAAAGATGCCATGCGCCGCCGAACCGCGCGCGTGCACGATGCGCTCGGGAATGCGCTCGTGATCGAAGTGCGTGATCTTCTCGCGCATGATGAAGTCTTCGAGCAGCGAGGGGCCGCGCGGGCCCGCGCGCAAGGTGTTCTGGTTATCGGCAATCTTCACGCCCTGGTTCGTGCGCAGCGCCTCGCCCTGGGCGCGCGAGCGAAACGCGTCGAGCTGCCGCGACTTCGCGTCGGCCGGCGCAGGCTGGCCGCGAAATGGTTTGCGATGTGGCATCGAATGCTCCTCGTGAGTGGACCTGTGTGCCTCGCAAGCCGTGTACCGCTGTTGCGCAAGCCCGGGCAAGCTCATTGCTCACCTCACTGGACCGGCGCGCGGCGCCACGCCGCGCGCCGCGTCATTTCCCGGACCGCTGCAACGCCGCTGCAACCGCGGGCTGCAAACCGCGGGCTGCAACCGCGCTGTAACCGCAGCCCGTAACGGCCGCTGAACCCCAGCCCGTAACCGAATTTGAACCGAGCCCGAACGAGTCAGCCATGCACACCGCCACTCCCCCCCGCCTGCACGACGTTCCAACCGCTCCCGACCGCGATGCGGTTGGCGTCGTCCTCACCATCAACGGCACGCGCCACGCTTTGACCCTGGAGCCGTGGACGAGCCTGCTGGACCTGCTGCGCGAGCGCTTTGCGCTGACCGGCACCAAGAAAGGTTGCGACCACGGCCAGTGCGGCGCCTGCACGGTGCTCGTGGATGGGGTGCGCGTCAATGCGTGTCTCGCGCTCGCGGCCGCCCACGATGGCGCCGCCATCACGACGGTGGAAGGCCTCGCGCACGGCGACACGCTGCATCCGGTGCAGCAGGCCTTCGTCGACCACGACGCGTTCCAGTGCGGCTACTGCACGCCGGGCCAGATCTGCTCCGCCGTGGGCCTGCTCGCCGAGGGCCACGCCCATTGCCGCGACGACGTGCGCGAGCAAATGAGCGGCAACCTGTGCCGCTGCGGCGCGTATGTGAACATCGCCAACGCCGTCGACGCCGTGCGCCGCGCGCAGGCCCACGCCGCCGGCGAGGAGGATGCGCCATGAACCGCTTTTCGTGGATGCGCGCGACGAGCGTGGCCGAGGCCGTGCGCCTGCATGCCGTCCTGGACGACGCCCAGTTCCTCGCGGGCGGCACCAATCTCGTCGATTTGATGCGCGAAAACGTCATGCGGCCTGCCGCGCTCATCGACATCACGCGGCTGCCGCTGCGCGGCATCGAGCCGACGCCGCAAGGCGGGCTGCGCATCGGCGCGCTGGCGAGCAACAGCGCGCTCGCCTGGGACGCGCGCGTGCTCGAGCGCTACCCCATGCTCGCGCAGGCCATACTCGCGGGCGCTTCGGCGCAGATCCGCAATGCCGCGACGCTCGGCGGCAATCTGCTCCAGCGCACCCGCTGCCTGTACTTCTACGATCCGGACACGCGCTGCAACAAGCGCACGCCCGGCAGCGGCTGCGCCGCGCTCGACGGCGTGAACCGCATGCACGCGATCCTTGGCGCGAGCGAGCACTGCATCGCGACGCATCCGTCCGATCTGTGCGTCGCGCTCGCGGCGCTCGATGCGAGCGTGCACGTCGCGGGACGCCGGGGCGAGCACACGCTGCCGTTCGATTCCCTGCACTGCCTGCCCGGCGATACGCCGCATCGCGAGACCGTTCTCGACCAGGAGGCGCTCATTACCGCCGTCGAGTTGCCGGCGCAAGGCTATGCTCGGCACTGCACGTATCTGAAGGTGCGCGATCGCCAGTCGTATGCCTTTGCTTTGGTATCCGTAGCATTGGGCCTGCACGTGGAGGACGGCGTGATACGTGCGCTCGGCTGCGCGCTCGGCGGCGTCGCGCACAAGCCGTGGCGCGACCGCGCAGCCGAAGCGCAGCTGATCGGCCACGCAGCCGATGACGCCCATGCGCACACGCACTTTGCCGACGCCATCGTGGCGCGCGCCGACCCGCGCCCCGGCAACGCCTTCAAAGTCGAGCTCGCCCGCCGTGCCATCGTGCGCGCATTCGAGCGCGCGCTCGCGCGCCAGCCAGCGCAGAACGCCGAGGAGGACGCAGCATGAGCACCGATCGTCATGTCGCAACACCCGCCGCGGCGGCCCGCGCGCCGCACGCTCAGGCGCGCATCGGCGCGCCGCTGCCGCGCGTGGACGCCCGCAGTAAAGTCACGGGCGCCGCGCGCTATGCGGCCGAATTTCCGGCTGCGGGACTCGTGCACGGCGTGGTCGTGAACGCCCCGTGCGCGCGCGGCGAGATCGTCGCCATCGACGCCTGCGCGGCGCAGGGCCTGCCCGGCGTGCTGCTCGTGCTGACGCACGAAAACCGCCCGGCGCTGGCCGTCGACGACGCTGCCTGGAAAGACCAGATCGCGCCGGGCGGCAAGCCGTTCCGGCCGCTCGGCGACGCGCGCATCCGCTATGCGGGCCAGCCCGTCGCGCTGGTGGTGGCCGAAACGCACGCGCTTGCCGAGTATGCGGCGTCGCTCGTGCGCGTGCGTTACCGCAGCGAGCCGCATCAAACCGATCTCGGCAGCGTGCTGCGGGACGCCGTCATGCCGTCGCTGGAAAAAGGCGGCTTCGAACCGCCGCCCGCGCCGCGCGGCGACGCTTACGAGGCGCTCGCGCACGCCGACGCGCGCACCGACGCGTTCTACTCCACGCCGGTGGAATTCCATCAACCGATGGAGCCGCACGGCTGCACGGTCGTGCCCTCGGCGGACGGCCGCTTCACCGTCTATGAAAAGACTCAGGGCGTGCGCAACACGCAGCGGTACTTGATGCACGTGTTCGGTCTGGCGCAAGACCGCGTGCGGGTGATTTCGCCGTTCGTGGGCGGCGCGTTCGGCTCCGGCCTGCGGCCGCAGTATCATCTGCCGCTCGCCATGATGGCCGCGCGCAGCTTGCGCCGCCCGGTGCGCGTCTCGCTCACGCGCGCGCAGATGTTCACTTTCGGTCATCGGCCCGCTTCGGTCCAGCACGTCGCGCTCGGCGCGCGCCGCGACGGCCGGCTCGAAGCAATCATCCACGAAGCCGTGGGAGAAACTTCGCAATTCGAGGATTTCACGGACGTGGTCGTGAATTGGGCCGGCCAGCTCTATCGCGCCGATCACGTGCTGCTCGGCTACAAGCTCGCGCGCCTCGACGTCTACACGCCCATCGACATGCGCGCGCCCGGCGCCGCCCAAGGGCTGTTCGCGCTCGAGTGCGCGATGGACGAGCTCGCCGTGACGCTCGGCATGGACCCGCTCGAGCTGCGCATCCGCAATTATTCGGTCGACGATCCCCAGAAGCAGCGGCCGTTTTCGAGCAAGGCGCTGCTCGAGTGCTACGCACAGGGCGCGGAGCGCTTCGGCTGGGGCGCGCGCGTGGCCGCGCCGCGCTCGATGCGCGACGGCCACGAGCTGGTGGGCTATGGCATGGCCACCGGCATCTGGGAGGCGCTGCAAACCGAAGCCAGCGTGCGCGCCACGCTGCGCCCCGACGGCGTGCTCGCGCTCGCGAGCGCCACGGCCGATATCGGCACCGGCACGTACACCGCCATCTCGCAGATCGGCGCCGACGCCCTGCACATGCCGATTGAGGACGTGCGCTTCACGCTCGGCGACACCTCGCTGCCGGACGCGCCGATCGAAGGCGGATCGTGGACCGTGGCGTCGGTGGGCAGCGCGGCCTGGGTCGCCTGCCGGCAACTGCGCGCACGGCTCGCGCAGTTGCTGGTCGAGCACGGCGGCGTGGGCTTCGCGAACCTCGACGCCGATACGCTGAGCGAGGCGCTCGCGATCGAGCGCGGCGAAGTTCGCCTGCGCGGCGGCACCCACGGTGAAACCCACGGCGATACCCAGGACGGCGCACAGCAAGCCGAAAGCGCGGCGCGCACCGCCATTGCCGACCTGCTCGAGCGCGCGGGCATGAAGACGCTCGAGGAGCAAGTCACGCTCAAGCCCGATGCGCAGCGCTCGCGCTATTCGCTGGCGACGCATTCGGCCGTGTTCGCCGAAGTGCGCGTGGACGAATCGCTCGGCCAGGTGCGCGTCGAGCGCGTGGTGAGCGCGGTGGCCGCCGGGCGCATCGTCAACGCCGCGACCGCCGCGAACCAGGTGGCAGGCGGCGTGGTGTGGGGCATCGGCATGGCGCTGCACGAGCGGGCGCAGTTCGATCACGCACTCGGCCGCGTCATGAATCACAACCTGGCCGACTACCTCATGCCAGTCAATGCCGA
Source organism: Paraburkholderia sp. A1BS-2L (assembly GCF_051125205.1). NCBI lineage: Bacteria > Pseudomonadati > Pseudomonadota > Betaproteobacteria > Burkholderiales > Burkholderiaceae > Paraburkholderia > Paraburkholderia sp. A1BS-2L. The sequence goes on along the minus strand of NZ_CP120429.1, from coordinate 1,825,399 downwards.
CATCGGCGACATCGACGTGCTGTTCGTCGATGAGCACGACGACGTCGTGAACCCGCTCGGCGCGAAAGGCGTGGGCGAGATCGGCGTGGTGGGCGTGGCCGCGGCGATTGCGAACGCGATTTATCACGCCACGGGCAAGCGCGTGCGCGCATTGCCGATCACGCTCGATTCCCTGCTCGAGGTCCCTTCGCCATGAAGCGCTCGCCCGTCTCGAACCTGCGCGTGCAGGCCTATACGATTCCCACCGACCGCCCCGAGGCGGACGGCACCATTGCCTGGCGGGCCACCACGCTCGTGGTCGTGCACGCCGATGCGCTGGGTCAAACGGGCATCGGCTACACCTATGCGCATGCGAGCGCCACGGCGCTGATCGCCGGCGTGCTCGCCGACGCCGTTCGCCAGCACGACCTTCATGACATCGGCCGCATCAACCTCGAGATGCAGCGTGCCGTGCGCAACCTCGGCCGGCCCGGCCACGCGGCGCGCGCGATCTCGGCCGTCGATGCCGCGCTCTGGGACCTCAAGGCCAAGGTCTTCGGCGTGCCGCTCGTCGCGCTGCTGGGCGCCCAGCGCGAGAGCGTACCCGTGTACGGCAGCGGCGGATTCACGAGCTACGACCTCGACACGCTCGCGCGGCAGTTGCGCGGCTGGGTCGAGCAGGACGGCTGCCAGTGGGTGAAGATGAAGGTCGGCTCGCAGCCCGGCGACGATCCGGCGCGCGTGGCAGCGGCGCGGCGCGCCATCGGCGATGCGGGGCTGTTCGTCGACGCCAACGGTGCGTATGCACTCAAACAAGCGCAACGGCTGGCGGCCGCCTTCGACGCGCAGGGCGTGCAATGGTTCGAGGAGCCCGTTTCATCGGACGACCGGCGCGGCCTTGCGGCGCTGCGGGCGGCGCTGCCGCCCGCGATGGCGCTGGCCGCGGGCGAATATGCCTGCACCGCCGACGACTTTCGCGCGCTGCTCGAAACGCACGCGGTGGACGTGCTGCAGGCCGATGCTTCGCGTTGCTGCGGCATCACCGGCTTTCTCCAGGCCGATGCGCTCTGCGACGCGTGGCACATCCCGCTCTCGGCGCACTGCGCGCCGGCGCTGCACCTGCACGCGGCTTGCGCGGCGAAGCGCGTGGAGCACATCGAGTGGTTCCACGATCACGCGCGCATCGAAGCGATGCTGTTCGACGGCACGCCGCGCCTGCAAGACGGCCGGATCGCGCCCGATCTGGCGCGGCCCGGCTGCGGGCTGGCATTGCGTCACGCCGATGCGAAGCGCTACGCCGTGATGTCGTGATGCCGTGACGTCGCGCGATGGCGCGACGCGGGCCGGTTCACAACCGCATCGGCTCGACCGTCCGGGTCGGGTCGAAGTCGGCCCATTGCCCGTTCTGCCAGCGGCCGTTCGCGCGCTCGACCTCCATGCCGCCCGCTTGCTCCAGCACCTGCGCCGCGTTTTGCTGGGTCTGCGGACTCACGTGGACCGCCACGAGCACACCCGATTCGCGCGCCTTCGGCGTGCCGTCCGGATCGTGCCCGATGTCGGGCGGGCGTCCGCGGCCGCCGCCGCGCGTTTGCCAGAGCGCGCCAAGCAAGGTGCCGACATAGGCGCCCACGCCGGCGGCCACCGCCAGCACGAGCGGCGAGCGCAGAAAGAGCCATGAAAACACCAGGGCGCAGACAAGGCCGAGAATCGCACCCCCGGCCGCGCCCGCACCCGCGCCGAGCGACGTCCAACGCGACTGCGGATCGGCATAGCGGTCGCCGCCCACCGCAAAACGGGCGTGCTGGCCACCGGGGTTCACGTAGAACAGCGACAGGTCCTCATCCACGAACCCGTGGTTATGGAGCCTGTCGATGGCCGCTTCGGCGTGATCGAACGTCGTGAAGCGGCTCGCAACGATCAAAGACATGGCAAACCTCCCTGGATTTCAATTGCCGCCTGGCTCAGTCGTCCTCCGCGCGAAAGTACCCGCTATGCAGCACCACGGCGCCGTGGGTCTGTGCGATCGCTTCCGTGCACGCGGCGTGGATGCGCGCCAGCCCCCGCGCGAACGCATTGCGCAGCGGCTCCTCGCGTGCCGAGTCCGCACCGAAATGGTCTTCGAGCGCCTCGGCCGTAATGGCGCAGTCGAGCGGCGCGCCGTCCACCTCGGCCACGAAGCGCATCAGCAGATTTGCGCCGTCGAACCGCGGCGGCTCGCTCCGGTATCGAATGTGCATTTCCCGATTCCTCCCAATGCCTTAAAGGCTGCTAGAGCGGAGCCGACGTCGCGAGGCAGGCGATCAGCTCCGCGTTGAACGCCGGCAGGTCGTCGGGCTTGCGGCTCGTCACGAAATGCCCGTCGCGCACCACGCGCTGGTCCACCCAGGTGCCGCCCGCGTTGCGTATGTCGTCCTGCAGCGAGGGCCAGCTCGTCATGGTGCGCCCGCTCACGATTCCCGCCGAGACCGCCAGCCATCCGCCATGGCAGATCGCCGCGACGGGTTTGTGCGCGGCGTTGGCGGCGCGCACAAACTCGCGCGCCTCGGGAATCATCCTGATCGCGTCGCCGTTGATCACGCCGCCGGGCAGCACGACCCCGTCGTAGTCGTCGGCCTTCGCCTGCGCGAACGTCTGGTCGACCTTCACGCGGTTGCCCTTGTCCAGGCGGCGAAAGCCCTGAATCTCGCCGCCCTTTTGCGAAATCACATCGACCTGGGCGCCCGCTTCGGTCAATGCCCGCAACGGTCCCGTCAATTCGGATTCCTCAAATCCGTCAACGGCGAGAATCGCTACCTTGCAGTGCTTCAATTCATTCGACATCGCTGTTCTCCTTGAACGGGTTCATATTGCTCGACGTCCATCTGTCGCTGAGAAAGCTTCAGGTTCCCGGCCCAGCGCGGCGCGGCGCCGTCGAGGCACACGGTCCCGTCCGGCGGATGGTCGAACAGGTCATCTCGCGCGGCCTGGCCAATCGCGTCTCGCACCACGTCGGCATGGTTGGTGTAGTGATTCGCTTGCGCGATGCGGCGAGGAACGTCGAAGGCAATCCGCGCCGCCCCTTTTCCATCGGATCTGAAGATCACGACTACGGGCAGGGCAAGCGTGCCGATGAACATGGCGCGGTGCTCCACCTCGCCATGATCGAGCCCGATAGCGAAAAAGGTGAATTCGACGGAGTCCAGCAGCAGTTCGTCCACGACGCATCGCCTGTAAAGATGCATACCCTCGAAACCGCATCGGCCATGCCCGGGCGCTTCAGGCATACGCGATGCGGAGTCATGAGGCGTGACAACGCGCATCCTGGAGGCAACCCGTCTGCCTTCGCAGCGAACAAGCGTTGCACACCCCGTTTCACACCCCGTTTCACACCCTTACGATCAATTCAGGAGTCCATTATGGCCATAACCACCTCCCAAACCGGCGCGCACATCGTTGGCAAAGGCAGCCAAACCGCAGCCGGCCCCGGACCGTATATCATGGCGTCGAGCACGCTCGAAGGCGACCACGTATTCACTTCGGATAACGAAGATGTTGGCAAGATCAAGGAGGTTATGCTTGATGTGGAGCGCGGAAAAATCGCCTACGCCGTCATGTCGTGCGGCGGCTTTCTCGGCATCGGCGACAAGCTGATGGCGCTGCCCTGGGCTGCGCTCACGCTCGATACGACCCATAAATGCTTCATCCTCAACGTAACGAGCGAACGCATCAAGACCGCGCCGGGATTCGACAAGGATCACTGGCCGGTCATGGCCGACATCGGCTGGGCCACGACACTGCACGAGTACTACGGCACGCGTGCGCACTGGGACGAGCCCGTTTCGCCAACCGGCGAGGAACCGTTACGCGAGCCGCCCGTGCCGCCGGAAGCAGGCGGCGTAAAGCTCTAGCAGAACGAGCGCGCGGCGCCGCAGCGGGTACGGCGCCCCGAACGAAGCGCGTGGGATTGCGCCGGCCTACCTTCCCCTGCGCTTCGTCGAATTGGTATTCGCGATGGCATCGTTCTGCGTGCGCCGCTGATAATCGTCGCCGCCCCACCGGTCGGTGTCCTTGAGTCCCCGCCGTAGGTCGCGATACCCCTGCTTGCCGACGCGTCGCGGCTCCGCTTCCTCTTGCGAGTGCGGTTCCTGGTCGGCTTCATGCGGCAGCAAGGGATCGCTGGTGTGCGCGTCGGTCGGCTTTCCCTGACCGATGGTCGAGGTCTGGCGAGAGAGCTTCATAGCGGTCTCCGAAATGGCTATGCACGCTTTCCGGCGGGCAGTCCTGCCAGCAGCTCCGCCATTTCATCGGCGTGCTCTTCTTCCTTGGCAAGAATGGTTTCCATCACGCGACGCGAGGTCGGGTCCCGGTCGGAAAGGTACTGAATGATCTCGCGATAGCTGTCGATGGCGATGCGCTCCGCAACCAGGTCTTCGCGAACCATGGAGACCAGCGTATCGCCTTCGACGTACTCCGCGTGACTGCGCGTGCTCAAGTCGTCGGGCGAGAAATTCGGTTCGCCGCCGAGCTGCACGATGCGTGCCGCGATCTGGTCGGCATGCTGCTGCTCTTCGTTCGAGTGCTCGAGAAATTCGTCGGCAATGCTCTTCGACTCCAGACCGGTAGCCATGAAATGATGCCTGCGGTATCGCAGCATGCATATCAGCTCGGTTGCGAGCGCGTTGTTCAGCAATTCGAGCACGGCATCGCGGTCGGCGTGGTAGCCAGGGGTGACCGCGCCCTGCACAATATTCTCGCGCGCCCGTTTGCGGATCACTTCGAAGTCGGTCATGGAAGGCTTCTGTGACATGGAGTTCTCCATCGGGGTTGGATTCAAAACGCGTCGGGACCGGCCGGCAATGGGCAAAAACCGGCGGCCTCCACGTCGATAACACGCGCATCACCCATGCCCGGGCGCAAGGCCGTCGGCCGAGATGCGCGCAACCAGCGGCAGATGGTCGGAGGCGACGCGCGCTTCGCCGTCGCGATGCACGCGCACGCTTTGCAGCCGGCTCACCGGGTGCATCCAGATGCGATCGAGCGCGAACACCGGCCACCATGAAGGAAACGTGGCGGGCGCGGGCGCGGCGCGAAAGTGCGCGGTGAGCAGGCGCAGTGCGTGCCGCCACAGAAACCACTCGTTGATGTCGCCCGCGAGCACCACCGGCAACACAGGCCGGTCGAACGCGGCCAGCAATTGGGCGATCTGCGCGTACCGCTCGCGCCCGCTCAGGCCGAGATGCGTCGCGACGACGCGCAACGGCTCGCCGCCATGCAGGATATCGACGTCGAGCGCGCCGCGCGGTTCGCGGCTGCCGAACGACAGATCGATCGTGCGCGTCTCCCTGATCGGGCAGCGCGTGAGCACCGCGTTGCCGAAGCGCCGCGCGGGCAGGTCCAGGGTCGGGCCGGCCACCGCCTGCCAACCGGTTGCGCCGCTCAGGACGGCCAGCACGTCGAAGTGGGAAGCGCCGCCCAGCGGCACCTCCTGCAATGCGACCACATCGGCATCGATATCCTTGAGCACGCGGGCGATACGTTCTGGCGCGTACCTGCGATCCGTGCCCACCGCGCCGTGAATGTTCCAGGTGACGATGCTCAGCGGCGCTTGCGCGGGCCCGTTCATTCGCGCGGCCTCAAAAGGCGCTGCAGCATCAGGGCAAGCCCCACGAGCAGCGCGCCGATGGCAACCAGCAATCCGATCGTGCCGGGCCCCGGATGACGCAGGGCGGCAGCCAGCTGATGGGCAAACAGGGTGCCCAGCACGATGCCGGGCGTCATGCCGATCAGCGTGCCGAGCAGGTAATCTCCCGGCCCGATATGCGAGGCGCCTGCCGCGAGATTGACGAGCGAGAACGGGGCGAGCGGCACGACGCGCAGCACCACCACGGCGGCAATGCCCTGACGCGCCAGGCGTTTGGACAGCCGGTCCAGCCGCGAGCCCGCATGCCGGCGCACCGCGTCGCGCCCCGCCCAACGGCCGATGGCGTAAGTGACGAGCGCAGCGAGCAGCGAGCCCGACAACGCATAAAGGCTCCCCGCGAACGCGCCGAACAACAGTCCTGCGCAGACGATCAACACCGTAACCGGCACCGACGCGACAGCGGCCAGCGCATAGGCGCCAATCACGAGCACGGGACCGAAGGGCGCCGCCGCGAGCGAGCGCGCCGCCTCGCCGATGCGCGCGAGGCTCAGGAAGCGCGCGAGCGGCGTGTAGTGCCAGGCAAGCGCCATTGCCGTTGCCAGCAGCGCGCACGAGCCGAGCACCAGCAGACGTGCGGTAATCGAACGGCCGCCGCGTCCCGGCACGAACTCGCGCACCACTTCGTCGGGCACCGCCGGCCGTTCGGGATCGACAACCGCGCTCTCCGGAACCCACTGGTCAAGTCCGGACGACACGCGCGGCTCGAGCGTGCGCAAGGCGCGCCCGCCCCCGGAGAGGCTCGCGACGACGCGATGGATATCGCCGTCGAACTGCGCGAACGCGCGCTCCACTTGCGAGCGGTGCGCACCCAGATGCTCGGCGAGCAGACCGTTGCGCGCCGCCGCGATGACCGCCCGCACACGTTCGTTGCCGGCAGCCTCCAGCGCGATGTTGCATTCGGTATCGAGCACCATCGAGCGGTTGTTGAGATTGGCGCTGCCGATCACCAGCAGTTCGTCGTCGACCGTCATCAGCTTGCTATGAACGTTGATGAACGCGTCGCCGAGACCTTCGACCCATGGCGAGTAGTACCGTAAGCGATCCTGATGATCTGCTTCGCGCAGGCGCTGATACAGGCGCGCTCGCAGCGTGCCCATGGTTGCCGATTGCAGCCACCCCGTTTGCCGGCAGGGAAGCACGGCGGCGACGGCGGGCGCATCGGGCTGGGCGAGCCGTTGTGCCAGCGCGTCGCCAATCGTGCTCGCGGTGAAGTATTGGTTCTCGATATAGATCGTCTTGCGCGCGGCCCCGATCGCGGCCCCATAGAGCGCGCGGATGTGCTGGCAGCCCCCGTGCCCCGCATGCGGCGCGGCCGTGAGCGCGATGCCGAGCCAGACGTCCTCGACGTCCGCGGCAAAGTCCGGCGGCCACGGGTCCGCTGCGTCCTGTGCGGGCGGCCCGGCGGCGCTGGACGCCGCCGTCCGGTGAGCGGGTGCGCGGCGCGCCGCCGTATTCGCCAGGATCCAGCGCTCTTGCGCGAGCACGCCCACGATGCGCGCGGCGTCGCCATCGAACATTGCCTGCACGTCGTGAACGGGGCCATACATCTGCCGCGGCCCATTGCAGCGGCGCGGCTCGCACGGTGCGTGCGCGCGCGTGTCCCAGCGCGAGCGCGTGAGGTCGATCCCGCCCACGAACGCGAGCCGGTCGTCCACCACCACGACCTTCTGGTGATGCGACGCACCCGGCGGATGCCGCCCGTCGAGCCGGAATTTCAGGCGCCCGCCGCTGCGCCAGTCCAGCTTGTAAGCCGGCAGCCATTCGCGCTCGAACGCATAGAGCATCGCGAAGTCCCAGGCGAGGATGTGCACGCGCAACGCCGGGCGCTCAGCCACCACGGCCGCCAGAAAATCGCCCAGCGTGTCCGGATAGCCATCGCCCGCACCACCCGGCACCAGTTTGACGCGGCTGTCGATGTCCCAGCCCACGATGGTCACGCTGCGCTGCGCGCGAACGATCGCCGCGCGCACAGCGGCGAAATAATCCTCCGCGTCGACCAGCAGCCGCAGGCGTGGCGCGTGACGAATCGAGTGACACGTCTCGCCAGGACGCAGCAGCCGCGAATGCGAGGCGGGTCCGGCCGTGGCGCCGGTTGCCTTCGCGTCCTGATTCATCAGTACTCCTCGTGTGCGGATGCGGCTGCGGATAACGCCAGTCATCCGGCCGCATCGTGCCCACGTTTTCGCAACAACCGTGCCTGTGGAGTTCGTCCCCGCGCAACCGGGCCGCAGCGCCAAGCCGCCCGCGCGCTCTCGGCGCGCAGGCGGCAATCGTGCCGGCACCGCGCGAGCGCGATATTGCGCAAGGCTTGTGCCGAACGGGCCTGCGCCCGCCCCCAGGCGCCGCACTCTCAGTGCTTCAAAAAGTCGATCACCATGCGATTGAACGCTTGCGCATGCTCCCATTGCGCCCAGTGGCCACACCGGTTGAACACATGCAGTTGCGCGTTCTGCATGCCAGCCAGCAGGCGCAGGCCGATATCCATCGGCACGAAACGGTCGTCGCGGCCCCAGATCACCAGCGCAGGTGCAGCAATTTCGCCCAGGCGCGGGCCATAGTCGCTGAACTGCTTCGGGAACGCGGCGAGGCTCTTCACGAAGTTCTCCAGGTGATCGCGGCGCGCGAGCATGTTTTCGAGGCGAGTCTGCATCAGCTCGTCGGTCAACGCGCTCGCATCGTAGACGAACACGTTCATCATGCGCTTCAGGTTCTCGATCGTCGGATCGCGATAGAGACCTTGCAGCAGCTTGATGCCTTCGGTGGGCATGGGCGCGAAACTGCTCGGGCCGCCGGTGCCGCCGCCCATCAGCACGAGCTTGCCCACGCGCTGCGGGTTCTCGAGCGCGAAGGCCACTGCGCTGTGGCCCCCCATCGAATTGCCGAGAATATGCACGCGCTCGATGCCGATCGCATCGAGCAGGCCCTTGAGCACGCGCGCGTTCAAGTCCGAGCGCGAGCTGGTGCAGACGATCGGGTCGCTCTTGCTCCAGCCCGGGCAGTCCATCAGGATCACGCGGTAGCCGGCCGCGACGAGCGGCTCGACATTGCGGTTGAAGTTGGCCCAGCCGCTCGCGCCCGGACCCGAGCCGTGCAGCATCACGACCGTTTCGGCGCCCTCGCCCGCATCGTTGTAGTGAATCTGGAACTCGACCTCGCCGTCCTTCACGCGAGCGAACTTGCTCGTCGAGGCTTCGGTGATTGTGTGTGCAGTACCCGTCATGATGACCATCCCTTAAAACGTCAACCCGATACGGGAGAAGGCGCACGCCTCCTCCCCTTCAATCTCATGCGCCCTGTGCGCCTGGCGCGCCGTGCTGCTTGAATGCGCCCACCACGCTGAGCGCCGCGAGCGCCGCCGCCACGACGAGCGGAATGCTCGAGCCCACGAGCATCGACGGGCTCTGGCCGAGCGCGAACAACTGGCCCGCCACCAGCGGTCCGAGAATCGAGCCGAGGCGCCCCACCGCCACCGCGGCGCCCACGCCCGTGCCGCGCACTTCCGTGGGATACGCGTGGCCTGCCAGTGCGTAAAGCACCGACTGGCTGCCGACGATAAAAAAGCCGCACAGCAGGCCGCCGAGCGCCGTGGCGCTTGCGCCCCCCGCACTCGCGAGCACGGTGAGCGCGGCCACGATACCCACATACATGCCGATTACCGTGCCGCGGCGTCCGAAGCGATCCATGATGGTTGCGATGGCAACGGCACCGACGCCGCCGCCGATGTTGAACAGCATCAGCACGAGATTCGACTCCACGCGGGTCAGGCCGCGCGCGAGCACCATCGAGGGCAGCCAGTTCATCAGGAAGTACAGGACGATGAGCGTGCCGAGGTAGCTGATCCACAACGCAATGGTCGTGCGCGCGCGGCCCTGATGCCAAAGCGCTTGCGCCACGCCCGGCGTGCCTTCCTTCGCCACCGTCGACGCCTTCGCGGCCACGAACTGCCGTGATTCGCGCAGGAACAGACCGAGCAGCGGCACCATCACGATCGGGCCGAGGCCGCCGACATAGAACACGTGGCGCCAGCTCGCGTCGCCCGTTCCCAGCATGCCGATCACGGCTGCGATCGCCGCGCCAAACGGCATGCCGCAGTACATCGCGCCCACCGCCGTGCCGCGCTGCTGCGGGCCCGCCGCCTCCGAGCACAGCGCAATCAGGTTGGGCATGGCCGCACCGAGCCCCAGGCCCGTGAGCAGACGCGCGACCAGCAGGCTCTCGAAGCTCCACACCATCGTCGTGGCGAGCGAGAAGAGCCCGAACAGCGTCACCGACCACATGAGCACGCGCTTGCGGCCAAGGCGGTCGGCAAGCCGCCCGCCCAGCGCCGCGCCCGGCAGCAGGCCGATCGCGCCCGCGCTGAACGCCCAGCCCATTTGCGCCACGGCGAGATGAAACTCCTTCGCCATGCGCGGCCCGGCTACGCCCGCCGATTGCAGGTCCAGCCCCTCGAGCAGCGCAATCGCCAGACACAGGGCAATGGTTGCCCTGCCGCTCGTTCCACTTCCTTCAGCACCACTGTTTCGCGACGTCATAAAAGTCTCCGTATCTCTATGCGAGCCGCTCTTTCCGGCGGCTATCCATGACAGCGCCGCGCACCCCTTGCAGGCCGTGCGCGGCGCCCCTGATCAGGACTGCAATGCTTCCATGCGATTCTTCAGATCGAGCGCCACATCGACGATCATGTCCTCCTGGCCGCCCACCATCCGGCGCTTGCCCAGTTCGACGAGAATGTCCACCGTCTTCAGGCCATACTTTTTCGCTGCCACTTCCGAGTGGCGCAGGAAGCTCGAATAGACACCGGCATAGCCGAGCGCGAGCGTTTCGCGGTCCACCCGCACCGGGCGGTCCTGCAGCGGACGCACGATGTCGTCGGCGGCATCCATCAGCGTGTAGAGGTCGGTGCCGTGGTTCCACCCCATGCGCTCCGCCGCGCCGATGAACACTTCGAGCGGCGCATTGCCCGCACCCGCACCCATGCCCGCGAGCGATGCATCGATGCGATCGCAACCTTCCTCCACCGCGACGATCGAGTTCGCCACGCCGAGCGAGAGGTTATGGTGCGCGTGCATGCCCGTTTGCGTTTCGGGCTCGAGCACGGCTTTCACCGCGTGAAAGCGCTCGCGCACGTCGTTCATCGTCAGCGCGCCGCCCGAGTCGACCACGTAGATGCAGGTCGCGCCGTAGCTTTCCATCTTCTTTGCTTCGGCGGCGAGGTTTTCCGGCGTGGTCATGTGGCTCATCATCAGGAAGCCCACGGTGTCCATGCCCAGCTCGCGCGCGTACTCGATGTGCTGCTTCGAGATGTCGGCTTCCGTGCAGTGCGTGGCGATGCGCACCACGCGCGCGCCCGCGTTGTACGCAGCCTTCAGGTCATGAATCGTGCCGATGCCGGGCAGCAGCAGCGTCGCGATCTTCGCGTGCTCGACCACGTCGGCGACGGCCTCGATCCATTCGAGGTCGCTGTGCGCGCCGAAGCCATAATTGAAGCTCGAGCCCTGCAGGCCGTCGCCGTGAGCGACTTCGATGCTGTCCACCTTCGCGCGGTCCAATGCGCGGGCGATGTCCTGCACGTTCTGGATCGAGTACTGGTGGCGAACGGCGTGGCTGCCGTCGCGCAGCGTCACGTCGGAGATATAGAGTTTCTTGCCCGGATTGTTCATCGCCTTAGGCTCCTTGCATGCTCAAGAGCGTTTTCGCCATGCGTTCGGCGGTGGCGAGCGCGGCGGAAGTCATGATGTCGAGATTGCCTGCGTATGCGGGCAGATAGTGCGCGGCGCCCTCCACTTCGAGGAACACCGAGGTTTTCAGGCCGCTGAACTGGCCGAGGCCCGGAATATTGAGCGGCGCGCTCGCGGGAATTTCGTCGAACTGCACCTTCTGCTTGAGGCGGTAGCCAGGCACGTAGGCATGAACCTTCGCAACCGTCTCTTCAATCGACCGCTCGACTTTCTCGCGGTCGACCATTTCGGATAACGTATAAACCGTGTCGCGCATCATGACCGGCGGCTCGGCGGGGTTCAGCACGATGATCGCCTTGCCCTTCGCGGCGCCACCCACCACTTCGATAGCCTTCGAGGTCGTTTCGGTGAATTCGTCGATGTTCGCGCGCGTGCCGGGGCCCGCCGACTTGCTGCTGATCGATGCGACGATTTCCGCGTAGTGAACCTTCGCCACGCGCGACACCGCGGCAACGATGGGGATCGTGGCCTGGCCGCCGCAGGTGACCATATTGACGTTGAGCGCGTCGATATGCGCGTCGATGTTCACGACCGGCACGCAGTACGGGCCAATCGCGGCCGGCGTGAGGTCGATCATGCGGATGCCGGGCTTGTGCGAGCGCAGCAGCGCATCGTTCTTCACGTGCGCGCCAGCGGAAGTCGCGTCGAATACGAAGTCGATGTCGTTGAACACGGGCAGGCGCGTGAGGCCGACCGCGCCTTCATGGGTGGTCGCCACGCCAAGGCGCGCGGCGCGCGCGAGACCATCGGAGTTCGGGTCGATGCCGACCATCGCCGCCAGCTCCAGATGTCGGCTATTGCGCATGATCTTGATCATCAGGTCCGTGCCGATGTTGCCGGAGCCGATAATCGCGGCCTTGAGTTTTTCGGAAGCCATATGAATTCCTGTGTCAGGCGGAGAAAGTTGCGCAAACGCTGCCGAGGCCTTCGATTTGCGCGGTGTAGATGCCGGGTTCCCTCACGGCGACCATGGGCCCAAGCGCGCCCGTGAGCACCACGTCACCCGCGCGCAGCGGCGTGCCGAACTGGACCATGCGGTCCGCGAGCCACACGGCGGCGTTGAGCGGATTGCCAAGGCAAGCCGCGCCATTGCCGCGCGAAAGCACCTCGCCATCGCGCGAAAGCGCCATCGCGCAGGCCGCGAGGTCGATCTGCGAGAGCGGCACCGGGCGGCTGCCCACCACGAAGCGGGCGCTCGACGCGTTGTCGGCCACGGTGTCGACGAAGCGGATGTCCCAGTTCTGGATCCGGCTGTCCACCACTTCGATCGCCGCGAGTGCATACGTACTGGCGCGCAGAATATCGACGAAGGTGTGTTTCTCGTGCGTGAGGTCATGCTCCAGCACGAGCGCGATTTCCGCTTCCACCTTCGGCTGGATCAGTTGCGAAAGCGGAATCGCTTCGGCATCGCCATAGGCCATCGAAGCGAAGAGCGCGCCGAAGTCGGGTTGATCGACGCCCAGCTGCTTTTGCACCGCGAGCGACGTGAGGCCGATCTTGCGTCCCACGATGCGCTCGCCATTCGCTACGCGCAGATCGACGTTGGCTTGCTGAACGGCGTAAGCGGTGGCGATATCGTCCAGCGCAATGCCGCCCGCCGCGATCTCGCCGCGAACCGGCTCGATCGTGTTGCGCGACGCTTCGGCTTCGCGCAGGCGTGCGGCCAGCGCCGCGACCCGTTTCAAATCTGTCATGGTGAGGCTCCGTACGTTCTGTCAAGCCGCGTCGAGCGCGGCGTGCATGGTGGCAAAACCCGCGATCCACTCGGGAATCTCGCGGTAATAGTCAAGCGTTGCGCGATACGGGCCATAAGCGGCCAGCGCCCCGAACGCCGCAACCCACGTGCGAATCTCGTGCGCCGACTTGCCGCCATCGCGCGTGATCGCCGCGTTGGTCATGCCGTCCACGGAGGTCAGTTCACCCGAGGCGAGCCGCTCGAGGAATGCGCGATCCCATGCGGGGTTGAGCGGATGCAACGGGCTATCGCCGGCCGCGAACGACTTCGCGGCGGCCACGGTGCGCGCCTGGCGCGCGGCGCGCGAATCGGGCGGCGGGTTGCGGCCCGCGATCAGGCGTTCGGCCACTTCAGGCGTCGCGCCAAGGAGTTCGGGCACCGGCGGCTCGTGCGAGATGCCGCCCGAGCCGACCACGAGCACGCGCTTGCCACTGCGCGAGAAGAAGCGGCCAATCGCATCGCCCAGCAAACGTGCGCGGCGCAGCGTCGCCATGGGCGGCGCGACGGAGTTGATGAACACCGGAATCACCGGGTAGCGGTCGAGGCCGCCGGTGAGCACTTCGAGCGCCTGCGCGCAGCCGTGATCGACCTGCATGCGATACGAAAGCGCCGCGTCGATATCGGCGTCGAGAACGCTTTGCGCGAGCGTATGCGCGAGTTCTTCGGGCACCGGCAGCGTGCCGGCCATGCTGTTGAAGTCGCCGATGGCCTCCGCACGTGCGCCGATGCAGAACGGCGGCATGACGTCGTAAAAGAAGCCGTTGAAGTGATCGGGTGCGAACGCAACGATCAGATCGGGGTTGAACGCTTCCACGCGTTCGCGTGCGGCGCCGCACACGCGCTCGACCTCGGCCACGACTTCAGGCGCGGGATCGAAATAGCCATGCAACGGCGTATGCGACAGGCATTCGAGGTGAATCGGCATGCTCATGCTCCTGCGGCGCCCGCGACGGCCACGCCGCGCACGGGACGGTTTTGCGGTGCGGCTGCGCCAGCTTCGCGCAGCGCAGGTTCGGCGGCGTCGGTCATGCCGAGCTTGTCCGCAAGCTCGACGAGCGCGCCGGAAACCTGCTGCGGCGTGCAAACGCCGGCGACAAAGCGGTCCGGACGCAGCAGCACGACCGACTCGGGCAGGCAGCTGAACCACGCTTTCAGCCGCCCCTGCACGTCGCCGAGCGCGAGCACGTCCGGGGGCACGTCGTCGGCGTATTCGAGTTGCACGTCGGGCTTCGCGAACACGAAACGCACGCCCAGCCGCTCACACAGCGCGCGTGCTTGCGGCGTGAGACCGAAGGTCGGGTCCGCGCCCCAGGCGAGCACCGCGAAACCATTGCCGATCGCATCGTCGAGGCGCACTACGCGGCCATCGGCGAGCCGCACGCGTGGCTGGATGAACATGCGCCCCACCGGCGAAGCAGCGAGCCGATCACGGCCATGCGCGAGACGGCCGATCAGCGAGTCGCGCTTCTCGCTCATCAAGCCGAGCAGGCGGCCCGGCGCCGAGTTGCCCGAGCGCTCCAGCATGCTCGCGAACCAGCCGCCGGTTTTTTGCGGCGGCGGCAGCAGCACGACGCCCGCTTCATAACGCGGCATCGGCTTGAAGCGCATTTCCACGAAGTAACGCTTGACCGCAGGAAACACATTCATCGAGCGCACGAAGGCGTCGCGAAAGCGCGCGCCAAAGCGCGTGGTCGGCGCGAAGATATCGCCCGCGACTTCGGAGAGGTGGATCATCGAGCGCGCATGCGCGCGGCGCTCCACGGTGTAGCTGTCGAGCAGCCGGCCATCGGCCTGGCCCTTCGCGACCATCGCGAGCTTCCAGCCCAAATTGTTCGCGTCACGAATGCCGCTGTTGTAGCCCTGCCCCTGCCATACGGGCATGATGTGTGCAGCGTCGCCGGCGAGCAGAACGCGGTCTACGCGGAACGTAGCGGCCAGGCGCGCGTTGTGCGTGTACACGCGCTTGCGGATGTAGTCGACCTTGTCGGGATCGGCGACTACCTTGCGGATCAGCGCAGCCATGTTCTCGGGCTTCGAAAGCGCTTCCTCGGTCTCGCCCGGCATCACCATGAATTCGAAGCGGCGAATGCCATGCGGCAGCGCAGCCGAAACATAAGGGCGCCGATGATCGCAATGCATGTAGACATGCGGCGAGCCTATCGGGTCGTTGCGCACATCCACCACGATCCATTGATTCGGCTTCGTGCGGCCTTCGAAGGGCACGTTCAGCGCGCGGCGCACGAAACTGTTGCCGCCGTCGGCGCCCACCATGTACGCGGCGCGGATCGTGCGACGCTCGCCGTTCGCGTCGCTCACGTCGATCGTCACGCCCTGCGCGTCCTGCTCGAACGCGTCGACGGAGTGGCCAAACAGCACTTCCACGTGCTCGAATCGATCGAGGCCTTCGTAGAGCACACGGTCCGCGAGCGGCTGGATGAACGCGTTGCGGCGCGACCAGCCGAATTCGTCGGTGCGCGGCTCGATCGAGGCGAAGCAGTGACCGTCCTTCGTGACGAAGCGCATCCAGTGGTCGGGCGTGGTGTGCGGCAGCAGCGCGTCGGCCAGGCCGATCGACTGGAACACGCGCAATGCTTCGTCGTCCAGACCAATGGCGCGCGGGTAGTCGATGATCTGGTCGAGCTTCTCGACGAGCGTGACACGCACGCCTTGCAGGCCGAGAATGTTGGCGAGGGTGAGGCCGACCGGACCTGCGCCGATGATGGCGACGTCGGTGGCAATCTGGCGGGGGCGGATCGTATCCGCCGCCTGGGCGAGTGGGGTGTTCATGTGTCTCCTTCTCGCGCGACTTATGCGGTCGCTGCGGATGCTGACAGGTCGTGCCTGAAAACGGATCACCCGCTTGAACGCTGTGTCGAAGCCCGGTGAATGGAAGCGAGTCTAGGTTCCACCCGTTGCGCGCTCAACATTTTTAGAGAAATGTGCATAGAATGCACATAGTTGATTTTTAAGGCGTTTTCCGATGACGAAGTATGCAAACGTGCGAGGGCTGGCGCGCGGCCTCCAGGTGCTCCAGGCGCTCAATGCCATGGAGAACGGGCGCGCGACGAGCCAGCAGCTGAGCGAGGCCACCGGCCTGCACCGCACGACGGTGCGGCGCTTGCTGGAAACCCTGGTGGAAGAGAAGTTCGTGCGCCGCAGCGCGTCGGACGACAGCTTTCGTCTGACGATGAACGTGCGCGGCCTGAGCGAAGGCTTCACCGACGACGAACGGATCGCGACCATCGCGCCGCCGATCATGGCGCAAATGCTCCAGCGCACCGTGTGGCCTTCGGACCTCACCACGCCCGACGGCGATGCCATGGTCATCCGCGAGACCACGCACCGCTTCAGCCCGCTTTCGTTTCACCGCGCCATGGTGGGCCGCCGCCTGCCCATCCTGCTCACGGCCGCGGGGCGCGTGTACTTCGCGATGTGCCCCGAGGCGGAGCGCGAAGATATTCTCGAGCTGCTACGCGCGGGCACGGGCGGCGAACAGCAGCAAAAACTCGCGGCGGACAAGGCCTTCATCCGCAATCTCGTGCGCCAGACGCGCACGGATGGCTTTGGCTCGAATCACGGCGACTGGGCTGACCAGCGCAAGATCGGCGCACTCGCCACGGCGATCGAGACGCAAGGGCGCGTGCTCGCGAGCCTCAATGTGATCTACCTGGAGCAGGCTATCAGCCCGGCCGAGGCAGTGCGTCGCTTCGTGCCCGAACTGCAGCGCGCCGCGCAGGAAATGGTGGCGGCGCTCGAAGCGCAAGGGGACGCCGGCCGCTAGTATCGGCTTTATCTCCAACCGGGAGGAACCATGGATCAAAGCGGAGACTTCATTGTGCGCACCATGTCGGCTGACGAGGTGGCCATGTCGGTCGAATGGGCGGCTGCGCAGGGGTGGAACCCCGGCTGGCATGACCCGCACTGTTTCAGGGAGGCGGACCCGGATGGCTTTTTCGTCGGTGTCTGGCGCGGCGCGCCGGTCGCGTGCCTTTCCGCCGTTGCCTACGACGAATGCTTCGGCTTCATCGGTCTTTACATCGTGAAGCCCGGGTTTCGCGGCAAAGGCTTCGGCATGCGAATCTGGCAGCACGGCATGCGTTATCTCGGAGCGCGCAACATCGGTCTCGATGGCGTCGTTGCCCAGCAGGCGAACTATCGGAAGTCCGGGTTCCAGCTTGCGCACCGCAACATCCGCTATCAGGGGCGCGTGAGCGGCATCGGGTGCGCGCATGTCTCGGCAGCGGCCAACGTGCCGTTCGAGCAGTTGCTTGCCTATGATCGCCAGTGTTTTCCCGCAGCGCGCGCGCGTTTCGTCTCCACCTGGATCGCGCAGCCGGACGCCGTTGCGCTCGCGACAGTCGACGCGGGCCGTGTCGCCGGATA
The DNA here is from genome assembly GCF_051125205.1 of Paraburkholderia sp. A1BS-2L. Lineage (NCBI taxonomy): Bacteria > Pseudomonadati > Pseudomonadota > Betaproteobacteria > Burkholderiales > Burkholderiaceae > Paraburkholderia > Paraburkholderia sp. A1BS-2L. The sequence continues at coordinate 1,807,884 of NZ_CP120429.1, read as the reverse complement.
CGGCGTCGTGCGCCGCTGCAAGACGGGCTGCAAGATCGGCCCGCTCTTCGCCGACGACGCGGACGTCGCCACGGGACTGTTTCGCGCGCTGGCGGCGAGCATGCCCGGCGAGGTCATCGTGCTCGACGTGCCGGAAACGAATCCTGCTGCGGTCGCGCTGGCGCAACGGCACAACATGACGAGCGTTTTCGAAACCGCGCGCATGTACACGAAGGACGCGCCGGCCATTGCGATCGATCGCGTGTTTGGGGTGACATCGTTCGAGCTGGGGTGAGTTCGGGAGAGTCCCGCCGATGCCTGCATTTATTGCGGGTTGGCGCTGCATTCGACCAGCCGCGCCTCGAGCAGGCGCGCGAGCGCCAGGCCGCCTTCGCGCATGATTGCATCGTGATTCCAGCGAAATGCGAGCCGCACAGGCGGCGCGAGCGCGAGCGCGTTCATCCAGGCACGGGCCGTCCTGACGTGCCAGTCATAGCGCACCACCGTGCGGCTGCCCTCGGCGGCGAAATGCCAGCGGCCCACGCCTTCAAGCGCGCCGCTGGCCTCCCCCTCCAGCGCAACGAGCGGCGCGACGCGCGTCACGCGCACGTCGATGATCACCCGATAGGGAAGCACGCCCTTCCACGTATATCGATGCACGGCGCCCAGACCATCGGTTTCGCCCGCCTGCAACTCGCGCACCGCTTCGACGCTCTTCCACCACCTCGGCCAGTTAATCGAATCGTGGACCGCGTCCCACACCTGCTGCACCGGCGCCTCGATGCACCACAAGGTGGTCAAACGGAATTCCGCCATCGCTCTCCTCCACTTTGCCTGCGATACGGCCACGCGTATTCGCGGGCAGGCCCGGCGCATGCGTGTATGTCCGCGCGAACATTGCGTAGCGCGGTGTTCCGGAATTACCCTTGGATCCACCATCGCATTCATTCGAGTATAGGAGGCACGATGCGCATGCAGGTAATCGGCGCGGGCCGCAAGGGGCTCGCACTCACGGCGGGCATCGCAGCGCAATGAGGGACGCACCGCCACCGGACCGGGATCTCGTTGCTGACGCACAGGCACGCTTCAATGCGCTGGCAAACTATCGGGTCAGGTTGAAATCGATATCGGCGGGCGAGGAAGCGGTCGAGGTGCGCTATGCCTACCGCAAACCGGGCTTCGTCCGGATGGATTTCATCCGCCCGCATGCCGGCGCGACGCTCGCCTACGACCCGGAAGCGGGGCAGGTCAAGCTTTGGCCATTCGGGTTCGATACGTTTCCGAGGCTCATGCTAAGCCCGGACAGCCGCATGATCCAGAGCCCGCAGGGTCATCGCATCGACCAGTCCGATATCGGCACGCTGCTCATCCATGTTCGTGAGCTTCAGCAGCATGGCGAGACGCAGCTCGTGGGCGTTGAGACTATCGGCATGTGCCGGGCGTCGCACGTGATCGTGACGTGCGGGCCCGGACGCGCAATAGCCGGCGTGTTCCGCTATGAGCTGTGGTTCGATATCGTCCATGGGCTGCCTGTCAAGGTCGCGAGCGAGAACCCGTCAGGCAAGCCGATCGAAACGGTGCTGATGGAAGACCTTCGCATCGACTTGCCAGAGTCGCAACTCGAACCGTTTGGCTAGTCACCCGGCCCAACGTGCGCACGCATTCAACTACCGAAATAGAGCGTGCAAAAGCTGACCGGACCGACACAGTTCGGCTCCGCCCTGCCAGCCGCCGAAGGTCCGGCGACGCCTGGCGCGCCCGAACCGATCATCTCTGTGCCGCCGCTTGAATTTTGCGGGTTGCCGGCCGCCTGCTGCACGGAGTCCTGGCGAACTTCTGCACCGGTGTTTTCCTGAGCGAACCCATTGGCCGCGGTGCCAGCCGTTGCAAGAATGGCAATGGAAAAGCCTAAGACAAGATGCGTGTTCATTTCGAATTCCTAAAGTTAAATCCCATGAAATTTCGCTTGCTGCATCATGCAGAACTCAGCTTGATTCGACTTTATTCCGGGCGGATCAGTCGCCAATCCGCCTACTGCACCGTGATGGTTGCCTTCATGTACGGGTGGATGCCGCAAAACACCTTATAGACCCCCGGCTTGTCGAACTTGAACTGAAAGGTGTCGTCCTGGTCGAGTGCCGCCGAGTGGAATACGCCTGCATCGTTGACGATCGAGTGCGGCTCGCCATCCATGTTTTTCCAGGTCACGGTCGTGCCGGTCTTGACCGTCAGCGACATCGGCGAAAACATGAAATTCTTGATGATGATCTCATCGGGGCCCTGGGCCTGCGCGGCAGGCGACGCTGCGGTCAATGCCACGATGAGCATCCCGCTCCAGACGGAGGGAATGCGGGTACGGCGAAAGAAAGCGGATAGCATGGCTTCGATCCTTGTTCAATGAATGAATAGCGTCGTCAAGCGAGGGTTTTGTCGGAGAGCGACGCGGCGAGCGGGTGGCGCGAGACGCTGATGCTGGTTACGCCAAGCATCTTTCGGAGCTGATCGCCTGGCACGGTAAGCGGCCCGGGTCCGGGACCATTGCCGGCCGTCGGCTGCGGATAGGCGGTCGAGCGCGCGGTATGAAAGGTGATATTGCCTTCCACCTTCGAAACGATCTGATGGATATGGCCGTTGATCACGGTGACCGAGCCGAATCGCTTCAAATACTCCATCGCCTGGCCCGCATCGCCGGTGCCCCAGCCCCAGGGTTCGTAGATCGTCCACATCGGCATATGCACGAACACCACGATCGGCGTGCTGGACGTGCGGCCCTTCAAATCGTTTTCCAGCCAGGCAAGCTGGTCCTCGCCCAGGCTTCCCAGCCCGTTTGGCTTGAAATGCATCACATTGACGAGCCCGACAAAATGCACGCCGTGGCTGTCGAAGCTGTAATAGCCCCGGTTGTCTGACGCCTGTCCGAAGCGCTTGAAGTATTCGCCTTGCGGTCCGTCTGTCACATCGTGCTCTCCCGGCACCGTGTGCAGCTCCGTGACGTTCAGCCCGGAGAGCAACTGGGACGCGAGATCGAACTCAGCCGGCTTGGAAAGATGGGTGATATCGCCCGTGTGAATCGCCAGGGCAGGCTTGACCGGCATGGCGTTGACGAAATCAATCGTCTGTTTGAGCGTGCCCGCGACATCGGGATTGGCTTCCTTGTTGAAGCCAATGTGCGAGTCGCTGATCTGCAGGAACAGCGGCATGCCGGAAGCCGCCGACTTGTCCTCGGCGCTGGCCGCGAGGGCTAGATGCACGGGCGTGAGGACGCCTCCGGCCAGCACAAACACGGTGCCCGCGCCACCGAAGGCGAGACATTTCAAGGCATTGCGGCGCGACGGTTGGGAAGGAAGATCTGACGACATGATGTCCTCTCGACTGGGTTCAGGAAGCCGCCCGCCGGTTCGATCCGGAGCGCCTCCAGGGCGGGGTTCAAGTGCAATACCGCCCATGCGGCCGCTTTATTCCCGCTTTATTCCCGATTTATTTCTGCTTTGTTCCTGCTTTGTTCCTGCTTTGTTCCCCAACCTGGATACGTCACCTCATTGTCCGCGGCAACGCGCACGGACGCAGGCCCGATGCATCTGCCTGCCCTCACGTCTCGCTCGTCGAATCCGGGAATAACCGGCACGGGTTCGCGGTATTGCAGTCGTGGCACACGAAATGAGGGAAACGAAATGGACATCATCGACAGGGCTCGCGCATCGGGATTGACCGTGATCCTCGACGGCAGGATTGGCCGCGAGGAATACCAGAGCGTATGCGGTTCGATATCGGCATTACAGCGCTTCGCCGAATCGCTGCGGCAATGCGCTGTGCACGAGCCGGACGGCGCCGCGCAACGGTCGACCGCGGCTGGCGCGTCTGGCCACGAATCTGGCCACGAATCTGGCCGTGGATCTCGCCTGTTAGTCCGGCGCATCGACAAACCTGCGGGAATAGTGGGCGCCATGGCGACGCCCGCTCCAAGGGTGTCGCGCATCGCTTGTCGGAGGCGCAAGTGAGCGTCAGGGTGCAATCCGTTCTGCGCTGGCTTCAACTGGGATCGGGCCTCGTGATGCTGACTTATCTCCTTCTGCACCTGGTCAATCACGCGCTCGGGATCTGGTCGCTCGACCTGGCCGGGCGCGGTCTCGTCCTCGCGCTGCGGCTCTGGCGCAGCGTACCTGGAACGATCGCGCTCTACGGTGCAGCAACCCAGCATTTCGCGCTGGCGTTGCACACGCTATACGGGCGGCGCCAATGGGCGCTGCCGCCTGCGCAATGGATCCGACTCTGGGCAGGGCTCAGCCTGCCGCTCCTGCTTATCCGCCATGCCGTGACGACCCGGCTTGCGTCTTCGCTCTATGGCTTCGAGCCTGACTACGAGCGCGTCATTGTCGTGCTGCTTACGAGCGGCACGCAGGGCCTGCAACTGGCGCTGCTGGCGCCCGGCTGGATCCACGGATGTCTTGGGCTGTGGTTCCGGTTGCGCCACTTTCCGTGGGCGCGTCGCCTGCAGCCGGCGCTGCTGGCGCTCGTTGTGCTGTTGCCGCTGCTGTCCGCAGCGGGCTTTATCCGGATGATGCGAGAAGTCGTTGGGCAGCGTCGCATGCTTGCGCCTGTCGACGCTACGCTCGCGATCCATCAGGCAGCCCTCAATGCCACGCGTCACAATCTCGTCGCTCTGTATCTGGCATTGATTGCCAGCGCGTTGATCCTGGGCCAGTTGCGCAATGCCTTCGAACGTCGAAGGCTGCGAAAACATCCGGTGAGCACCCGCGCCTGAGCTAGCTGTTTTGTTAGTTGTTTTAATGATCAAGCGAAAACTCAAGAACCCGCCAGGCGCTTTGACTGCCATACGGCAGAAGCCGGCGTGGAGGAACAGTGTGGATGAGACCAATAGAGACGCCGCTGGCGCGCCGCGCGACGACGCCGCCCGCAGCCGCCGTTTCCAGCAGATGGCGTTGCCGCATCTCGACGCCGCGTACAACCTTGCGCGCTGGCTGAGCGGCAATCCCAGCGACGCCGACGACATCGTGCAGGAAGCGTTCATGCGTGCCTTCCGCTTCTTCGATACGTTTCGTGGCGACACCGCGCGCCCCTGGCTGCTGGCGATCGTGCGGCGGACCTGGTATACGGAGTGGCGGCGGCGCAAGTCGTCATACGAGGTGGCCGAGCTTGACGACAACCTCGACGACGCCACGATCGACGGCTGGAGCGCCGCATGCGCCGATCCGCAAACGCTCCTCATCCGCGACGAGGACACACGTCTCGTGCATGCGGCGCTGGAGCAGTTGCCGGTCGAGTTTCGCGAGGTGCTGATACTGCGCGAACTGGAGGAGCTGAGCTATCGCGAGATCGCGGAGCTTGCCGACCTGCCCGTGGGCACCGTGATGTCGCGCCTGGCGCGCGGGCGCCGCAAGCTGGCTACGCTGCTGGGCGCATTGCAGGCGCGTGGCGTGAAGCCGCCGTCTCGCAGCGAAGCCGCTAACGACCGGCGAAGCCGTGCATCGGGCGATGCGCGCGACCTGCCAGGCGCGTTACGCGGCGGCGTGGCCCCACGCAACAATCGAGGCGGAATCGGAAAGGAGATGCCAGATGGACTGTAAAGATGCAAGGCCGCTCCTGGACGCGAGCGTCGACCGGGAGTTGTCCCCACCCGATGAACATCGTCTGCAGCAGCACGTCGAGGGCTGCGACGCATGCCGTCGCGAATGCGAGGCGGTGCGCGCGATCAACCGCGCGATGCGCCGCGCCGAGTATTACCGTGCGCCCGAAGGGTTGCGCGCGCAGATAGCCGCCTCGTTACCGGCCGCCCCGCTGCCGGTCGATGTGGATGAAACGCGTGACAGGGAGGCCGCCACGCGTAAACAGAAACGCTTTGCGTGGCTCGACGGCTGGCGGATTCCGCACGCTGGCGGCTTCGGAACAGCCGCCGGCAGCGCTGCCTCCGCCAAAGGCGTGAGCGCCGGCTGGCTCGCGGGGCTCGCGGGGCTCGCGGGGCTCGCGGGGCTGGCGATCGCGCTGTGCGTGGTGGCGGCAAGCGTGGTCCTGACGCTGCCCCGTCCGGTCGGCAACAGCCCGTTCGTCGACGAACTCGTGTCGAGCCATGTCCGGGCCCAGCTTTCGGGACGCGACATCGACGTCATTTCGTCCGATCAGCATACGGTGAAGCCGTGGTTCAACGGCCGGATCGACTATGCGCCTCCGGTCGAGGACCTGACTGCGAGCGGCTTCCCGCTGGTGGGAGGCCGGCTCGACTACCTCGGACATCGGCGGGTGGCGGTCCTGACTTACCACTACCGCAAGCATGTGATCGACGTGTATGTGTTCCCGGACTCCGGCCAGGCTATTGCGGGTCCGGCCGAAGCGATTGACCGCGAGGGCTACGCGCTGGCGCGCTGGCACGATGACGGGATGACCTGGTGGGCGATCACGGACGCTGCTCCTGAAGCGCTGAGCGCGTTCGAAGCGGCGTTGAGGGCTAGACTAACGAGCCCCAACGAATAGCACGCAGTGAATGCGCCCCCTTCTGGCTATTGGCTTTCGCGATCCGATAAAGAAATTAAGTTAGCACACGCTTTATTGTCCTTGTCATATACATATCAGTACGCCGAGCAATGACAGATAACTAACGAGAAACCGGAAACGCGACTCGATGTCCACCGCCTTCGCTCATACAGTCGAAGCGAGTTTTGCGACGCTCACGCCCACGGCCAAGCGCATTGCCAGTTATATGCTGGCGAATCTGGAGCGCCTCGGCCTGGAGACGGCGGATCAGATCGCGCAACAGACGGGCACGAGCGGCATTTCAGTCGGGCGCTTTCTGCGCAGCGTCGGCTATCGCAATCTCGACGACCTGAAGCGCGAATTGCGCGGCGCACAAACCCGGCCATGGTGCATCACGGATCGCCTGGACGCCTGGCGCAGCGAGCGCTTCGACGGCTACGCGAACGGCGTGGAAAGCTCGAATGACACGGCGCTCGCACACTCGCTCGATCTCGAGGTCGATGCAATCCGCTACGTGTACCAGCTTGCGCTAGGCGACACCTTCGCCCGCGTCGCGCAGCGCATTGCCGCTGCGGATGCCGTCTTTATTCTCGGCATTCAATCGACGCGCGGCATTTCGAATGCGTTCCACAGTTACCTCGAATATTTGCGGCCACGTGTGTTCTTTTCCGATGGCATGTCGGGCTCGTATGTGGAGTCGCTGAACTCGGAGTTCGCGTCGCCGTATCTGATCGTCACCGACACGCGTGCCTATTCGCGCATCGCGCGCCGCTATTGCGAGGCGGCGGCACGGCGCGAATTGCCATTCGCGCTCGTCACCGATCTCTATTGCCCGTGGGCGCGCGACTTCGCCTGCGATCTGCTGCAGGTGAAAACCGATGTGGGTCAGTTCTGGGACTCGCTTGCGCCGCTCACTTGCCTGTTCAACCTGCTGATTACGTCGATTGTCGAGCGGCTCGGCTCCACTATCGACAAACGTATCGCGCGCAACCGCGAGTTGCAGCGCGAACTCGATCAATTCGATCTCTGACGATCATGACCGATACACCTCACCTCATTCACATCACACCGGAAACGCACGGGGTCGAACTCGACCTCGTGTATGCGACCGATCGCAATTTCACCGGCAAGGTGATCTACAAGGAAGCGCACGCCCTGCTGCTCGCGCCCGCTGAAGCCCGATTGCGCAAAGCCGTCGAACTTGCTGAAAGCGTCGGCATGAAGCTGCGCATTTTCGATGCGTACCGTCCGCCGCAAGCACAAAAAGTACTGTGGGATTTTCTGCCCGATCCCACGTATGTCGCAGAACTTGGCCGCGGCTCGAACCATAGCCGGGGTACGGCGCTCGATCTCACCTTGATCGACAGCAACGGTGAAGCGCTCGACATGGGCACGGGATTCGATGCCATGATCAAGGCGTCCGAGCACTTCCATCACGGCTTGCCTCAGCATGTGCAGCGCAATCGCCTGCTGCTGCTCGGCATCATGCATGCGGCAGGATTCACGCATATTCCAGGCGAATGGTGGCATTACGAAATTCCGGGTTCGCGCTCGCTTCCCGTTATTGACAATAGCGAAAGCGGCCCCCTGAAATTGATGTAATCGCGTTCTGGTTCTTTGCTGTCCGTCTGTGGGTTTCTCACCGCTTTTTCTCTCGATACGGAGCGAGTATGAATCTGGTCTTGCGCAATGCGCTGGCGGCAGTCGCGGTGGTGTCCGCACTGACGCTTACGATGACGACAACAAGTACTGCATTTGCGGCGACGCCCAAAGACATGCTGGTGATCGCCACCACGCTCGACGAATTCTCGACGCTCGATCCGGGCGAAGTCTATGAGCTCGTGCCGGAGGAATATGTCGCGAATACCTATGACCGACTGGTGCGCGTCGATCTGAAAGACCCGGCGAAATTCAATGGCGATGTTGCGCAATCGTGGACGGTCAGCCCCGATGGACTCACGTTCACGTTCAAGATTCGCCCGGGTCTCAAGTTTCACTCCGGCAATCCGCTAACAGCCGATGATGTCGCGTGGTCGATCCAGCGCTGCGTACTGCTCGATAAAGGTGCCGCGGCGGTATTGCAAGGCATTGGCCTGACCAAGGCCAACGCGCTGCAAAACGTCAAGAAGATCGACGACTCAACCGTCAGCATTACGACCGACCAGAAATACGCGCCCACGTTCGTGCTGAATGTGCTGGGTGCGTGGCCCGCGTCGGTGGTCGACAAGCAGCTCCTGATGTCGCATCAGAAAGGCAACGATTTCGGCAACGAATGGCTGCGCACGAACGAAGCGGGCTCCGGCGCGTACAAGCTCGTCAAATGGACCGCGAACGACAGCCTCATCCTGCAGAAATACGACGGCTACCGGCTGCCGCTCGCGATGAAACGCATCGTGATGCGCCATGTGCCGGAGGCCGCGAGCCAGCGCCTGCTGCTCGAAAACGGCGACGCCGATGTCGCGCGCAATCTGAGCCCCGACGATCTCGCCGCATTGACCAAGGCCAACAAGGTGCAGGTGATGTCGGTGCCGCAAGCGACCTTGCTCTACCTCGGCCTGAACGTGAAGAACCCGAATCTCGCGAAGCCGGAAGTGCAGGAAGCCATGAAATGGCTGATCGACTATGACGGCATTCAGAAAAACGTGACGAAGAGCACGTTCAAGATTCATCAAACGTTCCTGCCCGAAGGTTTCCTCGGGGCGTTGAATACCAATCCGTATCACCAGGACGTTGCCAGGGCCAAGGCGCTGCTCGCCAAAGCGGGCTTGCCCAATGGCTTCAACGTGACGATGGATGTGCGCAGCGCTTACCCGTACAACGAAATTGCGCAAGCCATACAAGCGAATCTCGCGCAAGGCGGCATCAAGGTCGAGATCATTCCGGGCGACAACAAGCAGACGCTCGCGAAGTATCGTGCGCGTCAGCACGATATCTATATCGGCGAATGGTCGGCGGATTACATCGACCCGCACAGCAATGCGCAGGGCTACGCATGGAATCCGGACAACTCCGACAAGTCTGCGTACAAGATGCTCGCATGGCGTAATTCGTGGGACATTCCGGATCTGACGAAACAGACCAATGCAGCGCTGGCCGAATCGTCGACGACCAGGCGCGCGCAACTCTATCAGACGATGCAAAAGGAAATGCTCGCCAGGTCGCCGTTCGTCATCATGTTCCAGCAGGTGTCGCAAGTGGCGATGCGTCCGGGCGTATCGGGCCTCGAAGTCGGTCCGATCAACGATCTCGTGTCGTATCTGCATGTGAAGAAGCAGTAAGCGCGCGAGACATGTCAACGACGACCACTCCTATTGACCAGATACGCGCTGCGTCCGCACGCAGCGCGACCGTGCGCTGGACGTTGCGCGTGCTGCGCTGGGCGCTCACGCTCGCCATCACGTTCACGGGCTTGCTGGCCGTGACCTTCGTGATCGGCCGCAAGGTGCCGATCGATCCCGTGCTCGCCATACTCGGCGACCGCGCGTCGGCGAGCGCTTATGCGGCCGCGCGCATTCAGATTGGACTCGACAAGCCCCTTGCCGAGCAGTTTTTCATCTACGTGCGCGCGGTGCTGCACGGCGATCTGGGCGTATCGCTGCTGACGGCCAATCCCGTGCTCGACGACATCAAGCGCGTCTTCCCGGCCACGTTGGAGCTCGCGACACTGTCGACGATCATCGGCGTATTGGCCGGCGTGCCGCTCGGCGTGATTGCTGCGACACGGCACAACCGCTGGATCGATCACGTCGCGCGTTTCATCGGCCTGATCGGCAGCTCGGTGCCCGTGTTCTGGCTCGGCCTGATGGGGCTGCTGTTGTTCTATGCGAAGCTGCATTGGGTGTCGGGGCCCGGAAGAATCGACCCCGTGTTCGATGGCATGGTCGATACGCACACGGGCAGCCTGTTGATCGATTCGCTGATCGCGGGGGAATGGGAGGTGTTTTTTAATGCACTGTCGCATATCGCATTGCCCGCTGCGATATTGGGCTACTACTCGGTCGCTTATCTGAGCCGGATGACGCGCTCGTTCATGCTCGACCAGTTGAACCAGGAGTACATCACGACGGCACGCGCAAAAGGCTTGCCCGAGCGGCGAGTCGTATGGGTGCACGCCTTCGGCAATATCGCGGTGCCGCTGCTGACGGTGATCGCACTGTCGTATAGCTTTTTGCTCGAAGGCTCGGTGCTCACCGAAATCGTATTCGCGTGGCCGGGCATCGGTTCGTATCTGACTGGCGCGCTGCTCAACGCCGATATGAATGCCGTGCTCGGCAGCACGCTCGTGATCGGCATGACCTTCATTGCGTTGAACCTGCTGACGGATGCGCTCTATCGCGTGTTCGATCCGCGCGCCCGCTGATGCAACGGAGATTTGCAACGTGCGTCCACCTGTTGAAACGTCAACGCAGGACTTGCCGATGAACATGCCTCGCCCAACGTGGAGAGCCTGGCTGCTGACCGATACGCCTGCTTCGCGCAGGCAGGCGGCGCTCGGCCTTGCGTATCGGCGCTGGCGGCGTTTCTCGGGTAATCCGCTATCGGTGTTCGGTCTGTCGATCCTCGTGCTGCTCGTGATCGTCGCCGTCATCGGTCCCTGGATCGCGCCGCATGATCCGCTTCGGCAGGTGTTGTCCGACCGTCTGCTGCCGCCCGGCTCGGCCTCTCATTGGCTGGGCACCGATCAGCTCGGACGCGATATTCTTTCGCGCATCATTTACGGCTCGCACCTGACGCTGTCGATTGCGATCCTCGTTGTCGTGGTCGTCGTGCCGATCGGCTTGCTGATCGGCACGACGGCGGGCTTCTTCGGAGGCTGGGTCGACATCGGGCTGATGCGCGTGACGGATATCGCGCTGGCGTTCCCGAAGATCGTGCTCGCACTCGCATTCGCCGCGGCATTGGGGCCGGGCGTGTTCAACGCGGTGATCGCCATTTCGATTACCGCGTGGCCCGCATATGCGCGGCTTGCACGCGCCGAAACGTTGAGGCTCGTGCAAGCCGATTTCATCCACGTCGCGCGGCTGCAAGGCGCCTCGAACCTGCGCATTCTGCTGCGCTATATCGTGCCGCTGTGTTCGTCGTCGGTGATCGTCCGCGCGACGCTGGATATGGCGGGCATCATTCTGACCGTCGCGGGCCTGGGTTTTCTGGGGCTCGGCGCACAACCGCCCAGTCCGGAATGGGGCTTCATGGTCGCGTCGGGCCGCAACGTGCTGCTCGACGCGTGGTGGGTGGCAACGCTACCGGGCTTCGCGATTCTGCTCGTGAGCCTCGCATTCAATCTGCTCGGCGACGGCTTGCGCGACGTGTTCGACCCCCGCCATGGAGACTGACGTGGTGACTGATGTGAGCACGAACGAAACGCGCTCGCCGCTCTGTGAAATCGACGATCTGCGCATCGCATTTCGCACGCACGACGGCGCGCTGAATGAGGCCGTGCGCGGTCTCTCGCTGACGCTGGATAAAGGCGAGCGGCTTGGCATCGTCGGTGAATCGGGTTCGGGCAAGTCGCTGACGGGCCGTGCGCTGCTCGGACTTCTGCCGCCTGCCGCGCATTGCACCGCGACAACCTTGCGCTTCGACGGAAACGATTTACTGACTATGCGCGCGGCCAGGCGCCGCCGTCTATGCGGTCAGCAGATGGGCATGATCCTGCAGGATCCGAAATACTCGCTGAACCCGGTGATGACTGTTGCGCAGCAAATGCGCGAGGCGTTCGCCCTGCATGATCCGAAGCTCGACCGGCGTGCGATGCGTGAGAAGATCATCGCGGCCCTCGAAGCGGTGCATATTCGCAACCCCGCGCGCGTCGCGGATTCGTATCCGCATGAGCTTTCCGGCGGGATGGGACAGCGCGTGATGATCGCGATGATGGTGTCGACGGGACCCCGCCTGCTGATCGCCGACGAGCCGACCAGTGCGCTCGACGTGCTCGTATCGATGCAAGTGCTCGCCATACTCGACGAGATGATCGCCAAACACGATACGGGGCTCATTTTTATCAGCCATGACCTGCCGCTCGTGATGTCGTTCTGCGATCGTGTGGTGGTGATGTATGCGGGGCGGGTGGTCGAAACCTGCGCGGCGCGCGATCTCGTGCATGCGCAACATCCTTATACGCGCGGGTTGCTTGCCGCGAATCCTCCGCTTGCCAACCCGCCTGCCGAATTGCCCGTGCTGTCGCGCGATCCTGCATGGCTCAACGACACGCAAGGAGCGTCCGCATGATCGACGTCGATGCGTTGACCGTGCGCTTCAAGACGGCCGCGGGCGCGGTCGATGCCGTTCGCAATGCGAGCTTCCATGTGGCGCAAGGCGAAGTGTTCGGGCTCGTCGGCGAGTCGGGTTCCGGCAAGTCGACCATTCTTCGTGCGCTGAGTGGATTGACGCCTGGCACGCAAGGAACGGTGCGCATTGCGCAGCAAGGCGGGCTCGCGCAAAAGCGCGCTGTGCAAATGGTGTTTCAGGACCCATATGGCTCGCTGCATCCACGCTTCACTGTCGATCAGACATTGCGCGAACCGTTGCGTATCACCGGCATCGGCCAGCATGAAGAACGCATCGTCAATGCGCTGCGTGAAGTCGGGCTCAATGCGTCGTTTCGATTTCGCTATCCGCATCAGCTCTCGGGTGGGCAGCGGCAACGCGTGGCGATTGCGCGCGCGCTGATCGTCGAGCCGCGTGTGTTGCTGCTCGACGAGCCTACATCGGCGCTCGATGTCTCCGTGCAGGCTGAGATATTGAACCTGCTCAAGCGCCTGCATCGCGAGCGTAATCTGACGATGATTCTTGTCACCCACAATCTCGCCGTCGTGAGCTTTCTGTGCTCGCGTGTTGCGATCATGCGCAATGGCGAGATCGTCGAAGAACTCGATGTGGAGAAAATCAGAGCGCAACAGGTCGATAACGAGTATTCACGCAGCCTGTTGCTCGCGACGACCGGCTATCAGCGCAAGGCCGTCGCGGCGTTGGGTATCGACACGGCGCTTTAAAAGCGCGCGAGGTCGGCTATATGTTTGCCAGAACCCAACAAAGCCCTCAGGTGCGAGTCGCCGTGGCCACGTTACGTGGCCGCAGCGTCATCATGATCATGTACAGGCCGCCGCCGATCAATACGCCGAAGAACCAGCCATAGATATTCCACCAGGCCGGCAGCAGGTTGGTGAAGTTGGGCAGGAAAGTCGAAAACACGCTGCCGACCACCGCGGCGGCGACCGCATTGACGTTCCAGCCTCCTTCGTAGCGGTACTCGCCGTATTCCTGGTAGAGTGCCGCAACGTTGATGTTGCCCTTGGCCAACAGATAGTAGTCCCCGAGGATTATCCCGAGTAGCGGGCCCATCGTGGCGCCGACCGCATTCACGAAGTGCGCGGCGCCGCCTTCCCACGGCGCAAACGGGTAAAGCACCAGCGCGATCGCCGCCGCGATGTAGCCGCCCAACTTGAAGCTGATGCGCTTGGGGAACACGTTGGAGATGTCAAATGACGCCGAGACGAAATTGGCAACCACATTGATGCCGAGCGTGGCGACTGCGAAGGTCAGCGCCGCGATGAGCGCCAACACCCAGCTCTCGAACTTCGCGGAGATCTGTTCGGGGTGCAGCAGCGCTTCGCCATACACCTTGAAGGCGGCGATGGTGGTGATGCCGGCGACCAGCGAGAACGCGATCAGGTTGACCGGCAGGCCCCACAGATTGCCTTTCTTCACTGCACTGCGGTTCTTCGCGTAGCGCGAGAAGTCGCAGAAGTTCAGGTACAGCGCTGCGAAGTAGGTGATCCAGGTCGCACCCACGGCCATAAGCGCCCAGAACGAACCGGGCTCGCCGCTAATGCCCGCGTCCCGGGTCTTCTCGAGCAGCACATTCATCGGAATGCCGTGGCTGAACGAAAAGCCGCCGGCCTTGATGCACAAGCCGACCGCCAGGATCAGCATCGCGACCCACACCGCCGGACCGGCCCAGTCCTGGAATCTGCGCACTGTCTCCATGCCTTTCTGGATGATGAGCAGCTGCAAGGCCCAGATGATCACGTAGCAGATCACCTCCAATCCTGAATGCCCGAGGAAGTGCGTGCCCTTGTGGAACTGCATCAGACTATCGCTTCGGATCAGCAGTGCGACTATCGCGCCCGAAGCCGCCGCGGTCTGCGCGCCGTACCAGAAACAGGCCACCACGGCGCGCACGAGAGCTGCCAGATTGGCGCCCCATACGCCGAAGGAGGCGCGCGCCAGCACCGGGTAAGGCACGCCGGTCTTTTCGCCAGCGAAACCAATCAGGTTCATCAGCGCGAAAATCACCAGCGAGCTGAGCCCGATGGCCAGCACGAAGTTGATAAAGCTGCCGCACAGCAGGAACAGGCTGGCAGCGAGGTAGTAGCCCCAGAGGCTGTGCACGTCCGAGGTCCAGACGTTGAAGATGCTGAAGGCACCCCAGTTGCGCTCCCTGGCGGGCGCCAGATCTTCGTTGTAGAGGCCGGGGGAAGGGTTACGGATGTCCATCTGTCGTCTCCTCTGGGTTCGTGGAACTCAGGCAATACCGCCGGGCTTTGTGCAATTGCCCTTAGCTGGCTGAACCGCTTCCATCGGCTGGCCGAAGACCGCGAGCGATCGCCCGCAACCATGGTCTGCCTGCACTTCGCCATAGTCTCCTGGCTAATGCTTGTCCATTTTGCGGCCTTTAACAAGCGTGCCTTTGGCTTTCCCCTGCACGTCTATAGCTTATCGATGTTTCCAATGTAATTTCTCACATTTTGCCTAATATTCAAGCGTGCGTGAGGCACCCCGGCCCGCGCACAACCTCCAAGCCCGCGCTCCCGTGCGGGCGTTTTTTCATCTGCGGAACCGCGGTTCTCGGGCCCAGCGGCGGTTTTTTTCGGCTCGGGATCCTTGGTCATAATGGTCAGTCGAATGCATAGCTCCGACGAGGTGCGGCAAGGCCGAAAAACCAGCGAGCAGCGGCTGCGTGAGCCGGTTCTGGCCGGCGTGGGCAATGGGCCATATTGGAGAAACTCCCGTGATCGGCTTGAAGCGATTTCTCGACGAAAACAAGCTTCACCTGATATTCGAAGTGAGCCTGTGGTTCAAGGCCGTATTTGCACTTTCAGAAATGGTTGCCGGTATCGCCACGTACTTCGTGACCCAGCGGCTCTTTCTGACGCTCGTGGTCTGGGTTACCCGGGATGAGTTTGCCGAAGACCCTCACGATCTCGTAGCCAACTTTCTTCTCCATTCGGTACAGCATCTTTCCGTCGGCACCCAGAAGTTCGCAGCCCTCTATCTGCTCGCCCACGGCGTGACCAAGCTCTGGCTGATTATTGGCCTGCTGCGCAAGCGCCTCTGGTATTACCCCGTATCAATGGCCGTTTTTGGCTTGTTCATCATCTACCAGCTCTACCGGTTTTCGTTCACGCATTCGATCTGGCTGCTGCTCATTACGGCATTGGACGTCCTCGTTCTCGCTCTCACGTGGCACGAGTACCGGCATCTTCGAAACGCCGGCTTTCATCCAGCCGTCAATCCGCCTTCGGCGGACTGACCGCCAACCACTCATATGTTGGGTCACTGCGCGTGCGCGGCGCCTTCACGCGCGCTCGCTTGCACCGTCACTTCCCCAGATCACATTCAGCGCCTCCAATGTCGCCTGGATCGCCGGGTCGCCGCTGCGGCCTTCGGCGTAGACGAATGACACTTGCGTCGTCGCCCGATGGTCGCCAAAGAACACCGCCTCCCCCGCATCGCGCGCTTCGAGCGCCAGGGCCTCGCGCATCAAGCCGACGCCCACGCCTGCCGCAACGAGCACACGCATCAGTTGCTCATGATCGGCCTCGACCGTTTCGACCGGTTTGATGGCAGCACGCTGCAGAATCTCGTTCAGGACTTCCTGATGGCCGCTGCGCGGCGCCATGCGGATCCATGGCTTGTCCGCGAGCCGCTCCAGCGCGCAATCCTCGAAGCGTTCCCACGAAGCCGGCACGACGAGACGAAACGTCATCTCATCGAGCACCTTCATGCGCGTCCCTTCGGGCCGCGCTTTGCACACGAGCAGTGCCGCGTCGATTTCCGCGCTGCGCAGCGCGTCGACGAGCCAGCTCGTGCGGCCAACCTGCAGGTCGATCTTCAGGCCCGGATGCCGCGCGACCATTTCCGCGAGCAAGGGACCCACGCGCAGCACGGCGGGGTCGAGCATCACGAAGCCGACGCGCAGGCGCCCTTCAATCTGGGCACGAAAGCCGCGCGCCGCGTGAACGAACTCGCCGAACGCCTCGATCGCCTGTTGTGCTTTGCCGAGCAGCGCCTCGCCGCTTTGCGTGAGCGTCACCGACGAGGTTGTGCGCGAGAGCAGCCGCACCTCGAGTTCCTCTTCGAGGCTTCTCAATTGCCCACTGACGGCCGGTTGGGTCACGTGCAGCGCTTCGGCGGCTTTGGTCACGCTGCCAAAGCGGGCGACTGTCACAAAAGTGCGAAGTTGTCGAATGTCCATGGGTTTGCGTTCGCTGTGTCCTTCAGAAGGCGCGCTTATGAGCTTTATCGAGGAAAGTGATTTCCCCGCTTCAGACGCCGCAATTATTCTGGGCTTCACGGGACGCACCGGGCAATCCGGACGCGCCCGAAGAATGAGATCAACGATTCCCGGAGACAACATGAGTGCATCCATCCTCCCGCAACAGGCAGCCGAAGGTTTGTGCGCGCTGAGCGCGACAGAAGCAGTCGAGCTCCTGAAGAAGCGCGAGGCATCGCCTCTCGATTTCGTCGATGCAGCCATCGCGCGCATCGAGGCCATCGATCCTGTCGTGAATGCGCTGCCGTTGCGCCGCTTCGAGGCCGCACGCGACGCTGCGCGCCGTTTTCCGAAGCCCGATGACAGGCTGGCCGCCATGCCCGGCTACCTCGCCGGTCTGCCGATCGCGGTCAAGGACTACAACGATCTCGCGGGCGTGGCAACCACCTATGGCTCGCCGATTTTCAGCAACAACATCGCGCAGGTTTCCGACCTGACCGTCGCGAATCTCGAACGTCAGGGCGCCATTGCGCTGGCAAAATCCAACGTGCCCGAATTCGCCGGCGCCAACACCTTCAACACCGTGTTCGGCGCAACGCGTAATCCGTGGGATACGCGTTTGAGCGTCGGCGGGTCGTCGGGCGGCTCGGCGGCCGCGCTCGCGTCGGGCATGGTCTGGCTCGCGACCGGCAACGACCTGGGCGGCAGCCTGCGCATTCCCGCGAGCTATTGCGGCATCGTCGGCATGCGACCGAGTGTCGGCGCGTGCCGCGCCCGGTGTCCGCGGTGCCATACGATCCGTTGTGGGTCGAAGGCCCGATGGGCCGCACCGTCGCCGACGTCGCGCTGATGCTCGACGCCCAGGCGCACTTCGACGCCCGTGATCCGCTCTCGTGGCCACGCCCGGCTGTACCGTTCGCCGATGCGGTGCGGCGTCCGCGTGCGCCGCGACGCGTCGGCTTCACGCCCAATCTCGGCCTCGGCCAGGTCGAGCGGCAAGTCGTGCGGCTGTGCGAGCAGGCCGCATTGCGCTTCGCCGTGCACGGCGCGCAGATCGATGACGGGTGTCCTGACTTCGCCGGCGGCATCGAAGCGTTCCAGACCTTGCGCGCCAATCTCGTTGCGGCCGTACGCGGGCCATTGCTCGATACCGCACGCGAGCGTATCTGCCCCGAGATCATCTGGAACATCGAAAAAGGATTGCAGCAAAGCGGCGCGGACGTAGCCCGCGCCGAGCGCGTGCGCGGCGAGCTGTTCAATCGTGTGAGCGCGTTCTTCGGCACTTACGACATCCTTGCATGCCCGACCGTTGCGGTCGCACCGTTTCCGGTCGAGCAGCGCTATCCGCGCGCGATCGACGACACACCGCTCGATTCGTATATCGACTGGATGTATCTCACGTTCGTGTTGACACTGACCGGCTGCCCCGTGATCTCGATTCCCGCCGGCTTCACCGACGACGGCAGGCCAGTCGGTCTGCAGTTGATGGGCCGCCCGCGCGGCGACTTCGAGCTGATCGCCGCCGCGCATCTGCTGGAAGAGACGCTCGCCGTTTCTCCATTGCCGGCCCGGAGCACCCCGCAAACCGCAGCGTGACGGCGCACCGGCAATCTTCGTAGTTCCGTCACCCGCATAGAGACAGAGTCAGGAGACGATCATGTCGTTCGACAGCAAGCCTGTAGCAAACGCGCCTGCGCTGCACGAGCAAGGCGATGAAAACCCACCAGTCCTCGAACGCATCGCTTTGCGCGTCACCGCGTGGTGCGAGAAGTGGTATCCCGATGCCTTCGTGTTCGTGTCGCTCACGGTGCTCGCTGTCGCGCTCGGGGCGCTGGCGGCCGGTGCGTCGCCACGCACCGTGGCCGTGTCGTTCGGCAACGGCTTCTGGAGTCTGATTCCGTTCACCATGCAAATGGCGATGGTCGCGATCACCGGCTACGTGATCGCGAGCTCGCCCCCCATCGCCCGCCTCGTCACGCGCGCCGCGCGCGTGCCGGCGAGCGGCCGCTCGGCAGTCGCTTATGTGGCATTCCTCAGTGTGCTCACATCGCTTCTGCATTGGGCGATCAGCCTCGTATTCGCGGGTCTGCTCGTGCGCGAGCTGGCGCGGCGCACCGACCTGCGCATGGACTATCGCGCGGCAGGCGCGGCAGCGTATCTCGGCATCGGCGCCACCTGGGCGATGGGCCTCAGTTCGTCTGCGGCGCAACTGCAGGCGAACCCGGCGAGCATCCCGCCCTCGCTACTGCCGATCACGGGCGTCATCCCGTTCAGCGAGACCTTGTTCCTTTGGCAGAGCCTGACGATCGCACTCGCGCTGGTGGTGACCTCGACGCTGATCGCATGGTGGACCGCGCCAGGCCCCACGCGGGCCAAAACCGCCACCGAGCTCGGCATCGTGCTCGACACTATCGACGACGCCCTGCCCCCGCGCGAACGTCCCGGAGAATGGCTCGAATACAGCCCCGCGCTGATTCTGGTACTGGTCGCGCTCGGCGGCGGCTGGCTCGTCAACGAGTTCGCCAGCAAGAACTGGCTGGTCGCGATCTCGGGGCTCAATACGTACAACCTGATTTTCCTGATGCTCGGCATGCTGCTGCATTGGCGTCCCAAGCGCTTTCTGCGCGCTGTCTCGAAGGCCGTGCCGGTCACCGCAGGCGTGCTGATCCAGTTTCCTCTCTACGGCGCGATCGCGAGCATGCTGACTTCGGCGAAAAGCGCGACGGGCGCGTCGCTCACGCATTACCTCTCGACCCTGTTCGTGAGCATCGCGTCGACGGACACCTTCGCGCTGGTGATGGGCGTGTATTCGGCGGTACTCGGATTCTTCGTGCCATCGGGCGGCGGCAAGTGGGTGATTGAAGCGCCATATGTGATGCAGGCGGCCAACGCGCTGCACGTGCACCTGGGCTGGGCCGTGCAGATCTACAACGCAGCGGAGGCACTGCCGAACCTCATTAATCCGTTCTGGATGCTGCCCTTGCTGGGCATCCTCGGACTGAAGGCACGCGATCTGGTGGGATTTACGTTCGCACAGTTCGTTTGCGGAACGCTGCTGGTGCTCACGATGCTCTGGGCGCTTGCACCGACGCTTGTTTATCATGCGCCGGTGATGCCATAAGCAGCGTCACGCCGCGCAAATCCCATTACGGTATTAAGGTATCCGCATTGCTGGAGCGAAGACACCGCGGCTGAACGCACCTCGGGCCCGCGCGGGCGAAGTTCGCTACGTTGGGCGCGCATCATGCAATGGACGCTACGCGCGCTGCATCCCTGATCGGCTGGTCAGCACCATCGCAATACCGCCAAGGATCGCTGCGGACGCCGCCGTCAGCCGCAGTGTGATGGCTTCCGAAAGGAACGCCACGCCGCCAAATGCAGCGATCAGCGGCACTGACAACTGAACGGTAGCGGCTCGCATGGCGGAAAGCCTGCTCAGGGCCGCATACCAGATGACATATCCGATGCCGGACGTGAGCGCGCCGGAGGCAATGGCAAGGGCGATTCCGGTGGTGTCCGCGTGAGCGTGGGCCGTGACGATAAAAGGCAGGCTGAGCAAGAAAGCCAGCGGCGCCGCCCGCACGAAATTGCGCGCTGTGGCGGCGAGCGGGTTGCCCACTCCGCGGCCGCGCAGCGAGTACACGCCCCATGCCGCGCCCGCGACGGCCATCAACGTAGCCCCGAGGACCGGCGGCGCAGCGACGCCCGGCGACACCAGGTAAACGAGCCCCGCGACTGCGAGAGCGAGACCGAGCCACCCCAGGGGGCCGAGTTTTTCGCCGGAGCGCAAGCCTGCGCTGAACATCGTCAGTTGAACCGCGCCGAACAGAATCAATGCACCCGTGCCCGCGGACAAGGTGAGATAAGCGAAAGAGAAGAACACGACATACGCAAACAGCATGGCCGCAGCGAGCCAGTCGGTACGCCCTGGCGAGGAACTTTGCGACCTGAATCGCACGACGACGGCGAGCGTGATCGCTCCGGCAATCAGCCTGATGCCAGCGAAGCTGACCGGATCGATTTCCCCTTTCTGCAACGCGAGCCGGCACAACAATGAATTGGCCGCGAAGGCGACCATCGCCGTTGCGGTCAGGATCGTTGTCTGCAAGGTGAGCCCGCCACCGCGCCCTTTATGCATGAGTCGCCACCAGAGTCACCGCCCACGACAGCGACGCCACGCTCCCTACTACGGCGGGAAAGCGTCGCGTACCGTCGCCTCTCAAAGTTGGCCACGTGCTCCAAATCCGCAGCACCGCGGTCGCCGCCTTCCATCGCGTACCACGTGTGTGCTATTCGAACGTAACGAGAGCTTCCGGCGAAGGTGGCAGGGACGTCACGCTGACATTGGAAAAGCCGGCTTCGCGGCCCATCTGTTCGAGCTCGCGCGCCGTGTACGCGTCGCCTTGCGGCGTGGATGCAAGCATCACAAATGAGAACGCGGCGGCGAAGGGCGGCGACACGCGATCCTCGTCTGGAACAAATTCCACCGCCAGGGCTCGCCCGCCGGGTCCGAGGCTTTTGCGGACCTTCGAGAGTATTTCGACGCAAGTTGGCGGATCGAAGTGATGCAGGAAGTTCGTGACCAGAGCCAGATCGAAATCCGTGCCCCAATCGACTTCGAATGCACTGCCGGCGACCGTGCGGTAGCGCGCATCGACCCCAGCGGCTACGGCGTGCTCCATCGCGACCTCGAGAACCGGCTGCCAGTCGGTCGCCACGACTTCTGCGCCGGGAACCGCCTTGGCAATCCCGATGCCGAACAGCCCATGCCCGGCCGCCACATCCAGCACGCGCTTCGGTGCCCGCGGCCAGCCGCTCACCTGTTGCGCGATGCTCTGTGCGGTTTGCGCCACGAAGGGGGCCATCGACCGTGCAAATTTCACCCAGACGGGATGGTCGGGCGCGATGTTGGCCAGTCCCATGGCCCCGCCGTTGCGAACGAACGCGACCGGGTCCTCGAGCCACAGTGCCATCATTTCGGGAGCCGCGAGGAAATCCACGATGCTTCCTATCCAGGCGGGCGAGGCAGTCGTCAGGAATGCCGAAGTCGACGGCGTTAATTGATAACGTCCCGCTTCCTTCTGCAGAAATCCGTGCACGGTCAGGAAGTCGCAGAGTATGCGCACACCGCGCTTTGCGGCCTTTACCCGCTCGGCTATACGCTCCAGGTCGCCGTGTTCCTCCGCGATCGCGGTGAAGAGATCGAGCGCCACTGCGGCTTTCACAGCGGCCGTCTTCTGGTAGGCCATCGTGGCATCGATAAAGGACTGCGGGGAGATGTCATCCATGATCGGTAGCCTTTCACAAGATACCGTGCAAACAGGTTTTGATTCGCGTTTTTGTTCACGGGATTGCAGCTCGTGCGTGAACGACGGAGCTCTTGAGAAGCCTACGCGAACAATGGTGCCGCGTCGAGTTCCCAGTTGCCTTCTCAACCGCGGCTTGCCTGCTTTTGTGCAGAAACCCACATACACGTGCCCGTTTTTTTCCGTAAATGTATTCGTCGGGCAATACCCGCCGTGACCATCCGCTCAGATCTCGAGTGCTCCTGATCACACATGAGCCGGGCCTGCATGCCAACCAGGACCGCAGGCGTAAAAACGAAGCGATGCCCATTCGCCCTTGACCAGAGCGATATAAAAGGCATCAAACGGGGAATTGAAAAATGAAAAAGCCTTGCATTCGCTCGGGGCGAACCACCATTGCCGCGTTCTGTAGCGCCAGCCTGCTGCACGACAGCGACACGCATGATGACGGGTATGATCCGGGCGACTGGCTGGTCGTGCTGACGCTGCTCTATTTTGTTCCCTCGATCATCGCGCTCAGTCGCCGCCACCGCCACCGCACCGCGGTCAGACGTCTCAATGCGATGTTTGGCTGGTCCGTGCTCGGCTGGATCGCCGCCTTCATATGGGCACTGGTCTCCCGCGGAAAGGGACTGGCGACGCCGGCCACGGCTGCGCCTGAGTCTATGGGAGACGTTCCTGAACATTTCGCGGCCCAGTTGCTACCAGGCATCGTCGAGCGCGATCTCACGACTCGATCTCTCTAGCCACATCGATCAGTTGTTGCGCGCACGCGTCGTGATCTGCACGAAATCGGCGGCAATGTGCGCGCCGCCGTAGCGCGCTTGCATCTGCTTCAACTGCTGGCCAACGGCGGCGAGATACGCCGCGCGCGGCTCCGACGCCGGACGTAGCGCGTCGAATAGCGGCGCGGGCGTAATCAGCAACACGATCATCTCGGTGCCGAACGGCTTGTCGATAATCCAGTCGCCCGTGCTGCCGACCGTCGCCGAAAACCCCGGCGGCGCCTGGTTGTCGCGCTCGTGATTGCTCGGCACGAGATGCACGACGCTGCCGTCGAGCGCGTAATAGTCCACGTTGACATACGAGTCGTAGTGCGGCGTGGTGATGTCGACGATGAGCGGGCTTCCTTGCATGAATTGCGCGTCCAGCGGCCGCGTATGGATTGTCGCCTCGCCGCCTGCCTGACGATTGGCGCGCCAGTACGGCGCGAATGCATTCACGACCTCGCAGTTGTGGTTTTCGATGGCGCTCACGTCGAGCCTGGCGCCCTGTGCACCCGGTATTTGCGCGAGTGCGTCGCGCATGCGCGCCATGCCGTCGCCGGCACTGGCGAAACCCCGGACCTGGAGCGCCTGCGCCGGCAGCGACGCCGCCAGTGCCGAACACGGGATACGGGAGAGCGTCGAATTAAGCGTATCCAGCGCGGCCGCGCCAGGCACGGCGGCAACCAGGGTGGCGCTTGCAGCGGGCGCTTGCGCCGCCGCGCTTGCGGCAGGTGCATTCGCCACCACGGCGGCCGGCGTGGCCGCGATCACGGGCGCGCCGGCATTGGAAGCGCTTGCATGCGGCGCTTCATTGCCGGACAGCGCCCGGTAGCCAATCCAGAGCCCTCCGGCAAGCACGACGGCGCCCGCGCCCAGGGCCCCCAGCCGCGCGGCAGGGAATGCCGGCGCGTGTGCGAGCACGCCCATGCCCTCGAGAAACTGATTGACGCTCGCCGTACGCGACGCGCGGTCAAACGACAGCGCGGCGCTCAACGTGCGCCATTGGGTGCGATCGAGCCCCTGGGGCCGCTCGGCACGCATCTTCTCGCTGCGCGCCTGGGTGGCCGACTTGCGCTTGAACGGATGCGTGCCGGTGAGCAGTTCGTAAGTCACGCAGGCGAGCGCATAGACATCGTCGCGCGGGTCGGGCTCGCGATGCTCGAACATCTCGGGGCTCGCATAGGCGGGCGTGATGCCACCGAGCGTCGCCGGATCGAAGACGGTCACGTCGGGGTCCTCTTCGGGCCGCTGGAACACGCGGGCAATGCCGAAGTCGATCACCTTGACGTCGCCGCCATCGGTGAGAAAGACGTTGGCGGGCTTGAAGTCGCAATGCACGAAGCCGCGCTCGTGCGCATACGCGAGCGCCTGCCCCATCCCGGCGATGATGGGCCGGGCCTTCCCGAATGGCATGCCCGCAAAGCCCTGCGCGCGCAGCACCTTGCTGAGCGGCTGGCCGCACAGATACTCCATGGTCAGATAGACGAGCGGGCCATCGCGGTCGAAGTCGTACACCGTGACGATGTTCCGGTGCGCGAGCGTCTGCGCCTTGCGGGCCTCGCGCTGAAGCGCGATCAGCGAAGTCGGCTGGCCGCGAAACTGCACGTTGAGCACCTTGATCGCAATGTACGGCTTGCGGTCCGAAGCTTCGAGCTTGCGCAGGTCGAGGGCCTTGTAGACCGTGCCCATGCCCCCCACGCCCAGGCATTCTTCGAGCACGAAGCGCCCGTTGAGCGTGTCGCCAATGCCCTTGATGTGCTCCGGCGCGTCGGCCGCATGGGTGGCGCGCGCCGGCTGCGCCTGGGCCACCGAAGCGCTCTCCTGGATGCGGGTTTCGTCGCTGGTGGTCGCCGTGCTGTCCTGGCGGCGTTCGATGCGCCGAAGGACTTCCGTGTAGACGGCATCGGGCAGCGGATGGACCGTCTGCGTCGCGTCCATCGCCTCGCGCAGGCGAGCGCAATTGGCCACGTCAACCGCGAGCACGTGGTCGATCTCGGAGTAGAACGCCTCGCGTGAAAGCGTCCCGCTCTGGAACGTCTGGATCAGCTGCGAAAGGCTCATCATTCGTCTGCCGTCAATTCATCAGGCTGGCCAACGCATTCGCAACGCACGAGCGCGCCGCGTTTTCGACGTGTCTTAAGTGAGATTAATCTGCCGCAACGCGCAGCGCAATCGGTGCCTGAGCTATGCGTGGCGCCCGCACACCAGCCACGCGAGCGAAATCCGTCGCGTGTTGCAGCAAACCCAACGCCTTTGCCGCGTGCTGTTGGGCGCCGGCCATCTGCGCCGCTGCCCGCACACGCTGCCCGGCATGGCGCGCGAGCGCGATGCAAGCGCGCCAGGCCCCGTCGGACAAGGCGCTTCGCGATTCGTGCGGCGAGCGCAGGCGGTTTGGCAAGCCCTGGCACATCCTGTGCATTAAGAGAACCGAGCCCGCAACACATTGCAGCTCAACTACCCACCCCCGTATTTGCCATTCTGGAGAACTGTCATGAGCAAGCTGATGATCGCCGACCTGAGCGCCACCCAAGAACTCGACCGCCGCGCCATGAGCGCCGTGCGCGGCGGCAACCTGGGCCTCTGGCCCGTCTACTACCCCATGCCGGGCGTGAAGGTCGACACCACCAATTTCAGCGCCGAACAGCTGATCGGCCAGACCAACAGCATCGTGAGCAACACCGGCAACGACGTGGCATTCGCGACGAACATCAAGTCGACGGTCAACCCCGTGCAGAACGCTCACAACACGATCAACTTCTGATCGCGCCACGGCGGGACGATTGCACACGCTCGGTCGATGCATCGCGCCCGCCTGCGACCCACCTGTTTTCACTATTGGAGGCTTGCCATGTCTTCCATCGTTATTCGCGAGCTGGCCCCCGGCACCGAACTCGACCGCCGCGCCATGCTTGCCGTGCGCGGCGGCGCCAACAACCCGGCCTATGGTTATGGACCGATCGCCAGCATCAACGTATCGCCGACCATCCAGCAGAACATTCAACAAATTCAGGTGGTCAACGTCGCCGCGCTCAACAATATCGGCTACATCGGCGCGGGCTTCGGGCCGCTGAATCTCAAGGTCGATCCCTCGCAATACGCGAGCACGGGAGTGACGCTTTAAACGCCGCTTCACGCAACAAGACGCAGACGGTGCCGGGGTCCCGTCTGCGTCTTCTCGTGTGCCGCAGGCGAGCCGTTGCGCCGCCTTTCAAAAACCGTGTTGAAGACTCGGCGCCGAGCGCTCACAATCACACAGGCGCGCAGCGCTCCTCGCACTGCAGCCGGAAAGGCACGTTCGCGAACCCGTTATGAATGTGAACAGACCCTGAGGTGCTGCCTTTTCCCTTCGCATCCGCTCGCATGGAGCAGACCATGGGTATTCTCGTCATCAAGGATCTTCCGGAAAGCGTCGATCTGGACAAAGAGGCGATGGCCGCGATCACCGGCGGCGCGCGCGTCGTCTCGCACGAAGCGCTGCTCGCGCCGCGGCCCTTCATCGGGCTGCACGTGGGCGTCGTGGGCGTGCCAACGCCGCGCGGGCTGGCACCCGTCACTGCGGTTGCACCGCGCCCCACGCTGTTGCGCTGACTCCCCGCCTGAACGCTGCACGGTTCGATGCGCCGCCGCGTGCCCCGCAAAACGGGGCGCGCGTCACGCGGCGCGCGTCATCATGGCCGGACGATGGCTTGCCGGCGGAAATACGCACCACGAACCATTGCCGTGGCGGAAGAAGAAGATTGCAATCGTGCGCGCGGGATGAACGGCCTCGACGCAAACGTAGCGCAACCGGTTGTCCTGCATGCGGCTAAAGCGCACCACGCGCGCGGGCGCACAGGCGTTCGGCGCGAGCCACTTGTCGACGAGCACGCGCAGTGAAGATCCGGTGGGGTTCATGACGGTCTCCCGAACGAGTAGCGATGGCGGAGTCTGAACGTGACGATCACGCCGCCAGCATGGCGAACGCATCGCGGTGCGCCTGGGCGCGGCGCGCGCGAACCAGCGCGCGGACGACGCCAATGGCGGCAAGCGGGTGGGCGAAGCACGTGCGGACCTGTTCGCTGCGGCCCTTGCCGTCCACGCACCACGTGCAGAAGTGCTCGCAGTTGTTGGTCAGCAGGCGATAGTGGTCTTCGCCGAGACGCGAGCGCGCCCGCGCGACGGCTGCGCGGCCCGCGTATGCGGCAAACGGATGCCCGACGACAGCAACTTCATGGCCGGCTGCGAAGCGTTCGAGCGGGACTTCTTCGATCGGGCCGCGATGCAGCGACGTGCACAGACCCGCGTAGTGAACGACCCGGCCCGCGCCAACATAGATGCCGTGATGGCTATAGCCCGCGCGACGCGAGACCAGATGGGCGCCAAGCGGCAGTTCCCCGGCGGCGCTGATGTCTGCGCTGCTATTCGTCGGTTGAAGATCGAGACACATGGCTGGGTCCGTCTGGGTGGTTGTGGCTTCCCGTGATGCTGCGGGGTTTGCCGGTTGCCAACTACCCTGCATCAGCCATGCCAACGCTC
Source organism: Paraburkholderia sp. A1BS-2L (assembly GCF_051125205.1). Taxonomy (NCBI): domain Bacteria; kingdom Pseudomonadati; phylum Pseudomonadota; class Betaproteobacteria; order Burkholderiales; family Burkholderiaceae; genus Paraburkholderia; species Paraburkholderia sp. A1BS-2L. Next base: position 1,780,336 of record NZ_CP120429.1, on the reverse strand, counting down.
TCGACCACGGCCGCATAAGGCTTTACGGGAAAGCACACGCAACGCTGGCCACCACCTGTTAGCCGCTTGCCAACGCATTCGCCTCATATCTGTTTGCGTCGATCCACCATTTCATCCTCGATCCCGCAGCCAGCGCGGTACGCCGCAAGTGTCGGAGTCCTGACAACGTTGGGAGGTCCGGGTGTTGGCGCGGCCATGACCATTGCGCAATGGGACCTCGTGGCACTAGCATGCACAGAACGCTCAGGCGCTCCGAAGCGCCTCGTCCAGCAGGGCTCCCGGCGATATGGCTTGCCCAGCGCCGGCGCGCGCCGCACAGTGGCATGATGCTTGCACGGTATGGGCGCACAGCCGCGCGTTCGCGGCCATCATCCGGATGGAGAACACCATGACCTCGCTCGCGATCACCGACCTTCACCTGCAACGCGATATCGACCACAAAGCGATGTCGTTCATCCGGGGCGCAGGTGCGCCGTGGGTGTTCGGCTGGATTCAGCCGTACCAGCCCGAACAGCCCTCCGCGTTCGGGCCCGTCATCAATCTTTACCAGACCAACAACACGTTCTACGCGAATCAGGTCGTCAATCAGTATCAGATGCTCGACGTAACCAACTCCGGGGCCAACTCGAACGTGACGGTGGGCGTGGGCCAGACCGGCAAGAACCACGGCCTCGTTTAGCCTGGAGGCATGATCGTGACAGCCGGATTGCGGTGGAGCTCGGCTTCGCGCACGGACATTGGCCGCGTGCGGGCGCTCAACGAGGACGCTTGTCTCGATCTGCCCCACCAGGGTCTCTGGGCCGTGGCCGACGGCATGGGCGGTCATACGGCGGGCGACCTCGCGAGCCAGGCGATCGTGCGGGCGCTTGGCACGCTTGGCACGCTTGGTACGCTCGGCACGCCTGGCGCGCCCGGTGCATCGAACTCGCTTGCCGCGATCAAGCGCGCCGCGCGCGACACGCTGCAAACGGTGAACCAGCAACTGCGCGAGGAAGCGGCGCGGCGGCGCGTGCGCGTGATCGGCAGCACCGTTGCCGTGCTGATGGCGAGCGGGCGCGAATGCGCCTGGCTGTGGGCGGGTGATAGCCGCCTCTATCTCTATCGCGACGCGCACCTCGAGCCGCTCACGACCGACCACAGCCATGTGGCCGAGCTTCGGGCACAGGGTCACCTGAGCGCCGAAGCGGCGCGCCACCATCCCTCGCAGCATCTGATCACACGGGCCGTCGGCGCCGCGAACTGGCTCGACCTCGACGAAGGCCATATCGCCGTGTGCGACGGCGATTGCTTTCTGCTTTGCAGCGACGGCCTCAGCAACGAAGTGCAAGCAGCCGACATTGCGCGCGCTCTCGAAGGCGGCGACTGCCAGCTCGCGGCCGATACGCTCGTCGACATGGCCTTGCAGGCAGGCGGGCGCGATAACATCACCGCGGTCGTCATCCGGGTCGAAGACCCCGACGCCGCGGATCATACGCTGGTGAATCCCGCCGTCGTGTCACCGTGAAGCACGCGGCCATAGGCTCACGTCTTCGCGCTCAGGATTCCTTGTCGCGATCCGTCTTGTCGGCATGACGGAAATCCTTCGAGTGGATGCCGTGCTTCTTGAGCAGCATCTGTAGATGCGAGCGGTTCATGTCGCAGCGGCGCGCCAGCTCCGCCACGGTGCCGCCGGTTTCATGCAGGCCGCGTTCGAGAAAGGCGCGCTCGGCTTCGTCGCTCGCGGCGCGCTTCGCGTCGCTGAGGGATAGCGGCGCGCCCAGCGCGTGCCCATCGACCTCGCGCAATGCCGCAGGCGCGGGCCCTGGCCGGATATCGTCGGGCAGATGTTCGAGGTCGGCGGTGTCGCCCGCGAGACACGACAACCGATAGACGACGTTGCGCAACTCGCGGATATTGCCAGGCCACGCATAGGTGAGCAGGAAATCGCGCAGCTTCGGTGTGAGCTTCACGGGGCGGCGCTTGAGCTGGCTGGCCGCCTCGTCGCCGAACCACGAAATCAGCAAGGGAATCTCGTCGCGGCGCTCGCGCAACGCGGGCAGCGTGACATGAATGACGCTCAGGCGGTAGAACAGATCCTCGCGAAACTGCCCTTGAGCGGCCAGCTCGCGCAGGTTCCGGTTGGTCGCGGCCACGATGCGCGTGTCCACCGCAATCGGCTCGTCGGAGCCCACGCGCTGGATCTCGTGCGCTTCGAGCACGCGCAGCAGCTTCACCTGCCCTTGCAGCGGCAGCTCGCCGATCTCGTCGAGAAAGATCGTGCCGGTGTGGGCGCTCTCGAACTTGCCCTTGCGGTCGCTCGACGCGCCTGTGAACGCGCCTTTGCGATGGCCGAACAGTTCCGATTCGAGCAGGTTGTCCGGAATCGCGCCGCAGTTGACCGAGATGTACGGCCGCTCCGAGCGGGCGCCGTTGGCATGGATCACCTTCGCCATCAGCTCCTTGCCGGTGCCGCTTTCGCCGTCGATCAGCACGGGCAGGTCGGTGGGCGCCGCTTTTTCCGCCACTTCCAGCGCCGCCAGCAGCTTCGGGTTGTCGCCGAATATGCCTTCGAAAATGAAGCTGCGCGCCAGGAGCGCCTCGCGCCGCCGGTGCGCGGAGGGCGAGAGCGCCTCGGGCTTGTCGAGCGATTCGGGCGCATCGGATACATCGGACAGATCGGCCGCCGCCTCGATGAAGCGCTCCTTGCGCGAAAGCTGCATGACTTCGTCGCGCAGTGCGTTCGACTGGTTCAGGAGCTTCTCGATCTCCGCGCGTTCGAGCCGCGGCGCCCAGCGCAAGGTGGAGCGCAGGATCTCGATCTTCTCGAGCAGTCCGGCATAAGAGAGCGTGGAGCTGCCGAATCCATGCGGGTCGAAGAGTTTCATGTCGCACTCAGCTGTTTCTGGACGAGCTGGTAGTACATGCCCTTGCGCTCGACGAGTTCTTCGTGCCGCCCCTGCTCCACGATGGCGCCTTCGTAGAGCACGAGGATTTTATCGGCCCGCATGATGGTGCTCAGGCGGTGCGCGATGATGAGCGCCGTGCGGCCCTGGAGAATATCGTGCATGTTCGAGAGGATATTGCTTTCGGATTGCGTATCGAGCGACGAGGTGGCTTCGTCGAAAACGAGCAGGCGCGGGTCGTGATACAGCGCGCGCGCGATGCACAGGCGCTGGATCTGCCCGCCCGAGAGACCCATGCCGCGCTCGCCCACCACCTGTTCATAGCCGAGCGGCATCTTGCTGATGAACGCGTGCGCGTCGGCCATGCGCGCCACTTCCTCCATGCGGCGCCAGTCCGGGCTCGGGTCGCCGCAAGCGATGTTCTCCGCGATCGTGCCTGAGAACACGAGGTTGGTCTGCATCACATAGCCCACCTGGGCGCGAAAGTACGCGTGGTCGATCGCGCTCATGTCGTAGCCGTCCACGTTGATCTTGCCTTCCGTGGGCGCATAGAAACCCACCAGCAGCTTGGCGAGCGTCGTCTTGCCCGAGCCGCTGCGCCCGACGATCGCCACCATCTGGCCGCGGCCGATCGAGAAGCTGATGTTCTCCAGCACATAGGGCGTTTCGTTGCCGCCATAGCGGAAATACACGCCGTTGAATTCGATGTCGCCCTGCACGTCGGGCAGCAGCACGCGCGAGCCGAGATCGGCGGGCTTTTGCTCGGGCTCGATGTCGAGCACGTCGCCCAGGCGCTCCATGGCCACCGCTGCATCGTTCATGAGGCTCCAGAGGCCCACGAGGCCCATCAGCGGCGCGAGCACGCTGCCCATGAAGGCGTTGAACGCAATCAACTGGCCGATGCTCAACTCCCGATCGAGCACGAGCGTGGCCCCCACCCAAAGAATCACCACCGTGGTGGCGGCGTTGAGCAACTGGCTGCCGAGACCCACCAGAATGTTGAAGGCCTGCGCGCGATACTGCACTTCGAGCGACTTCGCGTACTTGCGCTCCCACTTCAGGCGCACCGCTCTTTCGATGCCCATGCCCTTCACGGTCTCCACGCCGCCGAGCGTTTCCATCAGCATCGAGCGCGCGTCCGTCGATACGGCGAAGACCTCGCGCGCATAGCGCTTGATTCGCGGCGTGGCGATCGCGGTGAGCGCCATGATCGGTATGACGAAAGCAATCAGCAGCAACGTGAGCTTCACGTTGTAGAGAAACATGATCGTGAAGTAGATGAAAATCATCAGCAGATTGAGCGCCGTGGTCACCGTCGATTCGGTGAGGAACGCGCGGATCGTCTGGTTCTCCTGGAAACGCGCGAAGATATCGCCGGTTTTGCGGCGCGCGAAGAACGAGAACGGCAGCGACATCGTGTGCTTGAAGAATTGCGACATCATCGCGAAGTCGAGACTGCGCACCATGAAATTCGATAGATGCGCGCGTATGGTCGCCATCAACTGCGTGAACACGTGCGAAATGACGAGCCCGACGATCAACAGATGCAACAGGCTCACGTTCTGGTGCACGATCACGCTGTCGAGAATGTTCTGGATGATGAGCGGCGGCACCACCCCTAACATCTGGATCACGAACGTCGCGAGGAAAAGGTGCGCGAGGATCTTCCGGTACGGCAGCAGATAGCCGATGAAGCGCACCCACGGCGAGCGTGACGCCACTTGCGCGCCCGTGGTTTCGCCGGCGGTGAACAGCAGGCATGTGCCGTTCCAGCCGCGCTCGAACGCTTCCACGCTCAGCTTGCGAAAGCCCAGCGCCGGATCGGCCACCCTCACCCACTGCTTCGACACGCCATAGACCACGATATAGTGGTAGCCCTCCCAGTGCGCGATAAAGGGCAGCTCGAAGCCTTGCAGCGCCTCATAGGTGCACTGCACGCCGCGCGTGGTGAAGCCGAGCGCCTCGCCGGTGCGCGCGAGGCTCTCGAGCGTCGCGCCCTGCGTGGTCACGTTGGCGAGATCGCGCAGCTTGCCCAGCGTCATCGCAATGCCGTAGTGCCGGCAGATCATCGCGAGGCACGCCGCACCGCAATCCATCTCCTCCGCCTGCTCGACCAGCACGAAGCGCTTGATGATGCGCTCGTTGAATTTCGCATCCGCGCCGGTGTCGATCGCGAGCGGGTGGCGGCGGCGCTCCGCCAGCTTCTTCTGGCGCTGCAACTCGCGCTCGGTGAAGCGCACGCGTTCTTCCAGCACCTCGCGCAGCTTCGGGTTGCGTTCGAGCATGAAGTGCACGGTCTTCTCGGGAATCACGAGCAGCCGCACGTCGGTGAGCGCGGTCACGCTCGCTTGCTGGTCCTGGCGCAGCAAGCACGCGCGTTCGCCAAAAATCTCGCCCGCGCCCAGCTTGCCCAGCTGGTACACGTTGCCCTCTTCCTCGCGCGCGATGCTCACTTCCCCCTGACGCACCACATAAAGCCGCATGTCGCCGCCCGCGCCCTGACGCACGACCTCCTTGCCCGCGCTCACGCGCTTGACGCCGACACTCGACACATATTCTTCGAGCTCTTCGCGCGAGAGCTTGCCGCGCAAATCGAACAGCCGCGAAACGAAGCCGCCCGCGGAGCTGATCGCCACATAGCTCGTCACGAACGACTGCGCGGCGGGGTTCGCGGCCAGCAACGGTTCGAGCGCCGCGCGCGGGATGCAGAGCACCTCGGTTTTCGCGGAGGCCCGCACCGAAACCTCGTGCCAGTAGTCGCGCAGCATGGCGATTTCGGCGAACACCTCGGGCGCCTTTCGCACGCCGAGGCTGGTCTCCTTGCCGCGCTCCTCGGCGATCAGGCGCACGGAGCCCGAGCGAATCACGTAGAGTCCGGCCGCGGGGTCGCCGCGCTTGCACAGCGTGTCGCCGAACGCGTAGCTGCGCGTTTGAACCTGCGCGGCGAGGCGGTCGAGTTCTTCGCGCGAAAAGAGCGAGAGCGGTTCGACCGTCGCGAGAAACTCCGCCAGCGTGGGTGCGCTAGCCGGTGCGGGCGCCTGGGTATCCATCTGCGGGGCTCCGCGTATTCAATGCGCGTCGATGATGTGTTCCTGCGCGCGCTCGGCCAGCCATTCCTCGCGCAACAGCCGGCGCACTTCGGAGGAGACTTCCGCATCCAGCGTCGCCGGATGGTTCGCACTCACGCAGAAGATCTCGAAGAACGAGCCGTCGGGCGCGGGAAAGGGCCCGAGCAGGTCCCCCACCTGCGCGTTGAACACCTTCGCTTCGATGTCGGTCTTGAGCGAGCCGCGCAGCACCTTGCCGATCACGCCGCCGCGCTCGCTCGTATCGGCGATCGAGTGCTCGCGCGCCATTTCGCCGAACGCCTGCGGGTCGTCTTCGAGAATCGACATCACTTCGCGCGCCTTGCCTTCGGAGTCCACCACGATATGGCTCACCTCGATGCTGTCGAACTTCGGCGAATTGAGCTTGAAATAGCTTTCGACGGCCTCGTCGCTGCAGATCTGGTCGAAGGTCTTCTCCTGATAGAGGGTGTCGGTAATGAAGCGCTCGAACTCGTCCAGGCTGATGCCGAACACGTCCAGATAGCGATTCATGTCCGCTGCGCGATGCAGCCCGCGCACGCGGCGGAACTGGTCGGCACGCTGCTGGATTTCGTCGGCGCTCACCTGCACGCCCATTTTCTTCGCCGCGATGACGGTGAGCCGGTCGCGCACCTGCTGCTCGACCAGACTCTCGAACTGCCCCGTGAGCTTGAGCACCCGGATGAAATCCTCCGTGCCGATCACCTCGTCATCGATACGTACGATTGCCGTCATCTCGTTCCCCTGAGTTTCAGATCCTGATTCGTGAGTTCCGGGTCGCGGCCGCCCACCCCGCGAGCTTCAGCCCGCGACCTGCCGGAACGGGTCCAGCGCGAAATCGATGAGCCGCCGCTCGCGCACGACGATCTCGGCCGTCGCCGTCATGCCGTAGCGCAGCGGATACGTCGTGCCCGCAATGGAAAAGTCATCGCGCGCAAGGCGCACGCGCCCTTCATAAACAGGCTCGTGCGTTTGCGCCTGGGGCTTGGTGGCCGGCGAAATATATTCGAGCGTGCCATCCACCACGCCATAACGCTGATAAGGAAACGCGTTGAACTTGAGCTTCACGGGCAGCCCTTCGTGCAGAAACGCCCGGTCCTGCTCGGCAATCGCCACCTTGACGACCGGGCGCGCGTTGGCGGGCGCAATGCCGCCCAGCGGCGTGTTGGCCTGAATCTTGTCGCCGGGCTGCGTGGTGGTCACGTCCGTGATGACGCCCGAGACCGGCGCGAGCACCAGCAGGAAGTTGTCCTTGTCGATGTTCTCGAAGCGGATGCGCGCCGCGGCGTCGGCGGCCAGCCGCGCCGTCTGCACCTGCAGGCGCAGCTTGTCCTCGGTATTGGCGATTTCGCGCTCGGTGGCATCGTATTCGATACGCAGATTCGTGAGCGTCTCGGCACTGCCCTGAAGCTGCGCCTTCGCCTGCGCGAACTCGTGGCTCGTCTGCGCCTGCAGCGCGGCAAGCCGCGCCTGGGCAATCCGGTAGTTGTTGTCCGCCTGCAAAAACGCGCTGCGCTTTTCTTCTACCTGGCTTTGCGAAATCCCTCCGCCGCCGGGCAGCGCAAACAATCGCTCGTACTTGTCCTGCTCTTCCTTCGCGAGGTCGCGCACGTGGCGCGCGTTGTCGATGTTGCCGCGCGCTTCGTCCAGCTGTGCGTTCTCGGCCTGCTGCAGCTTGCTCGTGCCTTCCGCAACGCGGTTTTCATGCGCTTGCTCTTCCACGTCGATCTGCGCCTTGAGCGCCTCGGCCTTGCGCACCATGAGCGCCTTCTTTTCGGGGAACTCCTTCCACTCGCGCTCGGCGTCGTCAAGCTTCAGGCGCGCGTCGAGCGCGTTGGTTGCCGCCTGGATCGCACCGCGCGCATTGATCCGGCCAACCACGTCGTCCTTCTCCACGGGCTGGCCCTCGGCGATATAGATATCGACCAGCTCGCCGTCCACGGGCGCATAAATGCGGCGCACCTCGGACTCGGGCGAGAGCGTGCCCGGCGCGCTCACGATCACATCCGCGCGGCCGACGAACGACCAGGCGAGCCCGCAGACCACGAGCGCCACCAGCGCGATGATGGTCGCCTCGATCAAGCGCCATGGCCGCGCGGTCAGGATCGCGAGGCCTTCCTCGCTGTGATCGTCGAGCGCCTCGCCAAGCGGCCGGGGCGGCTCGGGCGCAGCAGGCACCACCGCGCGTGACTGGAGCGTGTGCAGCGCCGCGCGCAGGCGCTCAACGAGCCGGGGCAGCTTCACCGTGGTCTCCTGCCGATGCGAGCCTTTCAAGCCGGGCCGCATGGGCCGCGAATTGCGGCGTGGCGAAGTGCGCCGCGGCGAGGCGCTCACGCACCGCCTGCACATGGCCGGCGTGCGCCTCGCTGTCGATCTGCTGATACTGGTCGAAGTCGGCGCGCACGGCGTCGAGCCCGGCCAGCCGCGGGTAGCGTTGAGCGTAGTCGGCCAGCATCGCGGCGAGCCCGTCGAGACGGTCGCTCTCCAGCGCCTCGCCGATCGCCTGCTTGATGCGCTCGAGCGCGGCGACGTAGACCGAGTCGTCGCTTTGCAGCTTGCGCAAGTGGCTGAGCGCATCGGCATAGACCGTCGCAAACGCCGGCACGTAGGCCGAAATCCGGTCGAGTGCGCGCTGATGCTCGCCGGGGTCGTCGTTCCAGCGGCTCGTGATTGCCCGGATGGGCGCTTCGTCGCGATAGATGCGGATCGGCGCTTGCGGGCCGCCGCGCCCCAGCACGAACGACTGCAGCGCGCCCATCCAGCCGATGTTCTCCACGAGCGGCGCTGCGTCCGGGTTGTGGCGCGCAAGCGCGCGCATCGCCTGCACGATGGCTTGCGCGCGATCGAACGCATGCTCATTGATGGCGGCGATCCATTCGGGCACCTTCGCCTTGACGAGCGCTTCTGTCCCCATCGCGCGCCACGCAGGGTCGTCCGGGTAGCGTGCGAGGTGCTGATCGGCGATACGCGCCGCGCTTTCATATTGGCCGCTCGCGAGCAAGGCTTGCATCTCGCGCTGCGGCGCGCCCTGGAAGTACGTCACGGCAACCAGAACGACGAGCGCGGCCAGCACGCCGCCGCCCCACCAGCCAAGGCGGCGCATGTCGATGCGCCCGCTGCCGCCCAGCGCTTCGCTCAACTCGCAGAGAAACACTTCGAGCCGGCCGCGCCGGCGCCGCGCGTCCGGCGCCGGTTCGGGCGCGCGCGCGGGCGCATCGGGGTTGATCTCGTCGTCCTGCGCGGGCACCGGCGTGCAGAAGATGTCGAGAAACGAGTGCGCGGTGCCGACGAACGTGGTGCGCTCAGGATCGAACACACCATCGGTGCCGGAAGCGGCGGCGGCATGGGGATCGCCAGCAGGCGCGACCGCGCCGGGCTGGCGCGTGGCCGTGACGGTGGAATCGGTTGACGACGCGCTTTCGAGGCCGACGCGGTAAGCGAAGTGGTCGCCGCCGAACGCGAGCCGCTGCCCTTGTGCCAGCCGCACTGCGTGCTCGGCGAGGCGCTGCCCGTCAACGAACGTGCCATTGGTGCTGTCGAGGTCTTCGACGTATACGGCGTCGTCCTCGGCGTAGATGTGCGCGTGGCGCCGCGAGAGGTAGTTCACCTGATGCGGCCAGGCCTCGCGATACTGGGCGAAGGTCTCGTCGGCCTTGCTCACGAGAAACGGAAAACTGCTGATGACGATCGGCTGCAAACCCAGATCGCCGCGTTCAGGCGTGAGCGTCACGATGGCCGAGCGCACTGCCGCGCGCGCCGCGCGAGGGACGAAACCCACGCGGTATCTGAGTGTGCCCGCAAAGCAGAGCTCGTCGCCGTCTTTCAGGACGTGGGGCTTCTGCGTGACTTCGATACCGTTGACCGCCGTGCCGTTCTTGCTGTCCAGGTCGGCCACGTAGGCCACGCTGCCTTCGCGGAAGATGCGCGCATGACGGCGCGAAACGTCGACGACCAGTTCGGGCCGCGCGGACGCGAAAGGCGGCTGCGTGCGCCCCACGGCGAACAGATCCTTGTCGATGCGGATCTCGCCCAGTTCCGGATGGGATATCGGCCGAAGCACGATATCGAAGGTCCGGTCGAGTGTGGTCTGCCTCTCAACAATCGGAGCGGCACTCGAAGCGGCAATCGAAGCGACGTCAGGCACCATGATTCCGCCAACGATCAGCATTGGCCCGCCAGACTGCGCGCAGCACGAGCGCTGCGTGCGCACCGGCGATCCGTGTGAAGCCGCGCGCCCTGCACATGGCGATCGGAGTGTGAGAAAAGTGTAGGCGACGGATCGCGGGAATCAAACCACTGGCGCGTCCCGCCGCGTTGCGCGTGCTCACCCTCGCTCACCTTGCCGGGGCTGCGGCCACAGCCGACGATGCCACGTTGGTCACTTCGACAGCAGGCCACCCGCCGCCGATTGCCTTATAGAGCGTGACGGTGTCGCTCAGGATCTGTTCGTGATTGGCGAGCAGCGATAGCTCCGCGGAAGCGAGCGAACGTTCGGACTCCAGCACTTCGAGCTGAGAGACGAGCCCTTCCTTCAACTGGGCCTCCACTTGTGCCGCGACCATGCGCAAACGCTCGTTCTGCTGGAGCAGCTCGGTGCGCTGCTTTTTGTGCGCGTCGAGATTCACGAGCGCATTTTCGACTTCCTCGAAGGCCGTGAAAACCACCTGACGATACTGCTCTTCAGTCACCTTGCTTTGCGCCTCGGTCGTCTTGATGTGCGCATGCACTCCCGGATCGAACATCGGCAGGTTGATGCTCGGCATGAAGCTGAAGGTGAAGGCCTTGAACAGGTCGGAGAGCGAGAATGCGGCCGTGCCGCCGCGCCCCGTGAGACTGATGGTCGGCAATTGCGCGAGCCGCGCGGCGCCCACTTCATCATACGATTCGAGAATGCGGAACTGCGCGGCCACTACATCGGGGCGGCGTGCAAGCAACTGGGCGGGCAGCCCCATCGGCACGTCGGGCAGCTTCACGCGCTGGCGCAACTGGCCCGCCGGCATCTTGAACTCGCCCGCCGGCACGCCAATCAGCGTGGCCAGCGCGTTTTCCTCGGTATCGCGCGAGCGGTGCAGCTCGAGCAGCTCGTTCACGAGGCCGTTGATTTCGGCGCTCTGGCGCAGCACCTCGGTCCTCGGCGCCACACCATTTGCATACATCTGCTCGTAGATCGTGAGAATTTGCTTGTTCTTGTCGAGCGTCTGTTGCTCCTCGCGGATTTGATCGTCGAACTGGAGAATCTGAAAATAAGTGGTCGCCACATTCGCAACGAGCGTGAGCCACCCCGCGCGCCAATCCGCCTCGCTCGCGTGGTATTCCGCCTTCTGGGCCTGCACGCCTTTTTCGACCTTGCCCCAGATGTCGATGTCCCAGTTCAACTGCGTGCCGACGCTATAGGTCTTCGTGAGCTTTTGCCCCGTGCTCTTTTCGTAATCGATACCCGCGCCCGCATCGAGCGTGGGCAGCGCGCCGGCCTGCACTTCGCCGATCTGCGCACCGGCCACGCCAATGCGTGCCGCGAGAATCTTGATGTCGACGTTGCCCGAGATCGCCTTGTCGATCAGCGTGTTCAGGTACGGGTCGTTGAAGGCTTTCCACCATTGCGCGTCGACCGTATCCGCCGCGGAAACAGCGCCGTGCGCGTGCGCCCAGGTTTGCTTGGCCGGCATGTCGGGGCGGTGGTAAGCAGGCGTGCTGAGATCCGAGCAACCGCACAGCAGCGCCGCACTCAATCCCGCCAGGCCCATGAAGCGCGCCAGCAAACCCATCGTGCTGCAACGTGCAGGTGCGGGAAACGGCGTGTGCAACGGCATGTGCAACGGCGAAAGCGGTGTGTTCACGATCGACTCCTTGAGCGGAACGCGACGGCGAGGCGGTATGGGATGGGAAGCGAAGGCGGTGACGTGGAAGCGCTTTCGCTTCCACGTCTTGCAGCAGGATCAGAAGAAGTTGATGGTGTTCTTCGCCGTCTGCACCGGATTGACCGACGAATGGATGCCCGATACGAACGCCACATCGTTGCCAGTGTTGCTCACGATATTGTTGGTCTGGCCAATCAGCTGTTCTGCGCTGAAGGTGGTGGTGTCGATCTTCACGCTCGGCGCCGGGTAGTAGACCGGCAGGCCCAGGTAGCCGCCGCGGACGGCGCTCATGGAACGGCAGTCGAGTTCCCGGGTGGCGCTCAGGTCGGCGATCATCAGCTTGCTCATGACAGTTCTCCAGATAGGTAAGGTGCCAGGTGTTGGCGTTTGAGCTGCAATGTTGCGGGCTCGCTTCCATTAAGGCATGAGGCGTGCCAGTTGCGCGGCCGCGCGCCGGCAAAGCCGCGCAACGCCCGCTGCATAGGGACTTCACCGATGTTCATGGGTGTGCCGAACACCTGAACCGATGCTCGCGGGCCACGCGCGCTGATGGGCGCGCGCCAACTCAGCACGCGAATTGTGTTGGCGCGGCGCCGACACTGAAGCGCCGGGTGTTGAGCGGGTTGCTGGGTGAGGGACTGAAAGCGGGCAGCGAGCGTGCGCTCGCTGTGGATTTGATGACGCCTGGCGCTTGGGCGCGCGCTTTATCGCGCGCGCCAATGCCCGGTAATCAACTTCGTATGGATCACTTAACGTATAAGGTGATCTTCTTCGAATAGATCGGTGGATTGTGCGGAATGTGATGAGCGTCGCCCATCAGCAGCTGTAGCGTATGCTTGCCCGGCGGCAGCTGGATCGTGGTTTCGGTTTCGCCCGCGCCGAAATGCAGATGGTTGCGGTCCGAGGGAATGGGCTGATCCATTGGCGGCAGGTCGGTGTCGATCAGCAAATGGTGATGCCCGGTGTTCTTGAACTCGACGTCCTTGGGCGCCACGCCCATGTAGCGCAACCCGAACCAGACGCGAAACGGTTTGCCGGCCGGCATCACCTGGCCGTTGTTGGGCCAGCCGATATAGGCGATGGCCTTGGGGTCGGCCGGGGTCGTGCCCGCGTGCGCCGCGCCGCCAAGGAGCAGCACGAGGCTGGCCGCAAAAACACGGACAAAGACAAGAATCCTGTTCATGGCATGCACTCCCGCATCTGGCTGCAAACAGCCAGTAAGCCCTGCTCCGCTACTTCACCGTGATCGTGATCTTCTTCGAGTACACGGGTGGATCGTGCGGCACGTGGTTGTAGTCGCCCATCAGCAACTGCAGCGTGTGCTTGCCCGGGGGAAGCTCGATGCGGGCCTCCGTTTCGCCCGCTCCGAAATGAAGATGATTGCGGTCCGACGGGATCGGCTGGTCCAGCGGCGGGAGATCCGTGTCGACGAGCACGTGATGATGGCCCGTGTTCGCCCGGTTCACGCCCTTGGGGCAGACGCCCATGTTGCGCAAACCCATGCGTACCCAGAACTTGCCGTTTGGAATCGTTGCTCCGTCCGGTGGCCAGATGATGTAGACCTCGGCGCCCGGCGGCGATGGGGTGCGCTCGGCAAACGCCAGACGCGGTATCAGAACAACCGCTGCCAGTGCCAACAAGGTTTTTCTTCGTTGCATCTCGTTGCTCCTTCTGCGGCGATCCGCACGCTGCCTCGCGATCCGGCGCGTGATGTACAGCTTAGGTCGGATTCCCCCGGATGCACATATATCGGCGCGTGTGCGCCGCCTTCGTTTCAACCGCTTCATTCATCTCATGCATCGCCCGCACGCGTGCTATTTTGTAGTTGTATACGAACAGTGTTTGTGTCTGTACCCTGAAGCGTCAATAAGGCAGCACACCTCTGTATGAGAAGCCGATGCCTTCCAGGGTTTTCCTGATTTGCTGCGGGTTTGCTCCTGATGTTGCTCCTCGTGTTGCGTGATATGGAGAACGAACATGTGGCGGCGATTGGTGCCTGTGTGCCTGTTGGCCTCGCTCAGCCTGAGCTCGGCGACCCTCCCAGCCATGCCGGCAACGCATGACCGTCCGGCTCCGGCAAGCACGCTGCACGCCGTGGCGCTGCGAGCGCATTTCAGCTACGCGCGCGCGATACCCGCTGTCCATTCCGGTAACGATTTTGCTGTCATGCGCGTTGGCCTGATGCCCAAGGACACCTCGGAAGAGTACGAGATCACGTTCTGGAATTCGGTCAAGGACAGCCAATACGCGAGCGACTATGAGGCGTATCTGAAGGCGTATCCGAACGGGCGCTTCGCGCCGCTCGCCCAGGCGCGTCTTGCACGCTTGCGCGCAATGGCGTCGAAAGCGCCCGCTGCGCCAGCAGCACACGAGGCGAGCGGTGCTGCAAGCGCGGCACCCGCGCCGGCCACGCAAGCGAAGCCCCCGCCTCCCGCAGCCGCACCGCCAGCCACGCAAGCGAAGGCCGCTCCCCCTGTAGCCACGTCGCCATCCGCGCAAACGAAGGCGCCGCCAGCCGCAGCCGCACCGCCAGCCGCACAAGCGAAGCCGGCGCCCGCCGCCGCAGCCGCGGTTCCCGCAGCAGTTCAAGCGGCGGTGCCTGCGAAGACCAATGTCGTCGCCGTCAAGCCGGGCCCGCACGATATTCAGGACTGCCCCGCTTGTCCGTTGTTGATCGCAGTAACGCCGGGCAACTTCATGATGGGCAACGAAACCGACGACCCATCGGAAAAACCCGTGCACCGCGTAACGATTGGCCACGGCTACGCGCTCGCGAAATATTCGGTGACCGTGGCGCAGTGGAACGCGTGCGTCAACGCCGGCGCTTGCCCGCGCTTGTCGAGCGATAGCAACGCCGCGCCGAATGCCCCCGTGCGCGACCTGAGCTGGGACGACGCGCAGCAATACGTGAAATGGCTCTCCAGGATCAGCGGCAAGCCCTACCGCCTGCCGACCGAGGCCGAGTGGGAATATGCGGCGCGCGGCGGCACCGCAACGCGCTACTGGTGGGGCAACGAAATGCGCAAGGGCACGGCGAACTGCAAGGATTGCGGGCCGCCGTGGCGCGTGGAAGCCCCCGACGATGTCGGCTCTTTTGCGGCCAATCCCTATGGCTTCTACGACATGGCCGGCGGGGTCTGGGAATGGGTGAGCGACTGTTGGCACAACTCGTACAAGAACGCCCCCGACGACGGCCGCTCGTGGGACGAGCCCAACTGCCAGGCGCGGGTAATCCGCGGCGGCTCCTGGCGAGACGGCGCAGGCTATATGCTGAGCGCCACGCGTTTCAAATACGACAGCAGCGTGCGTTACAACGCCAATGGATTTCGTGTGGCGCGGGACATGCAATAGCGTGTGCCATAGCGTGTGCCATAGCGTGTGCCATAGCGTGTGCCATAGCGCGGCCACGCGGTGCAGGTGTCCTCAAAGACAGTCCGAATCATGTAAGCACACCCGTAAGGATTCGATTTCCATACGTGGAGACGCAGCATGGCTTGCGATGTTTCCCTCACCCGCCGAACCTTCCTCAAGGCCATGGGCAGTGGCGCATTCACGGTCTCGGTGAGTTCGATCACGGCGTTGACCGGTGCGTGTTCTGCCCAGCGCACACAAAGCGAACCCGCCGGAACGATTGGCCCGGGCACCCACGCCACGCCAGAAGCCGCGGCACCGGAGAAAGCCGTGAATGGCATGCCCGCATGGGCGCCGAAGCCCGGCAAGGCGCGCTGGCGTATCGAAGGCGTGCGCAAGGTCACGGGAGCGAAGATCTACGCGCGCGACTTCAAGGCACGCGACTTCGCGGGATGGCCGAAACAGGAAAACTGGCTATACGCGCTGCGGTGCAATTGCATCGACAAGAAGGTCGAGGGATTCGATCTCAGCGTATTGCCTCGCGAGCTTCGTCCCATTGCCGTGATATCCAACGAGACGCTAAACGACAATCACATTTATCTCTCGACCAAGCCGGATCCGAGAAAGAACAAGGATATCTATCTTTTTGCGCAGCCAGGCGACCCGGCGGATTGCTACGGTCAGCCCGTCGCCCTGTTGATCTTCGAAGACTTCGATACCTGGCGCCGCGCGAAAAAGCTGCTCGAATTCAACGATGCGGTCATTCGCTATGGCGCAACGGTATCGCGGGACAACCAGCCGCCGCCCTTGTTTTCGTTGCCCAAACTCTATGTGCGCGACGACGACAAATCGTTCTCTAACATCCACATGGTTACGGACACCAATGGCAACCCAACCGACGCGTTCCGCAGCCAGAGCAAAACCGTGAGCGACGAGATTCGCGCGCTGGCGAGGCGCAATGTCGAAAGCAGCGCCTGGCGCCAGTTCGACGGCGCGTTTCAGACACCCGCAATCGACCCTGTCTTTCTGGAACCGGAAGCGGGACTGGCCTGGTATCAGCAGGACGCCGGCGTGCTGCAACTGGTGCTCGGCACACAATCGCCACGCGACGACGCCACCTCTGCCGGCAGCCTGTTTGCCAATAGCAAGATCCATATCGATCACGTGCATGTGACCGGATGTTATCCCGGCGGCGGCTTCGGCGGCCGGGACAAATCGTACTTCCCGCTCTATCTTGCGCTTGCGGCGCCGTTTGCGAAGGGGGCATTGCGCTGGCAACAGTCACGCTACGAACAGTTCCAGGTAGGCCTGAAACGATCCGAAACCGAATTCACGGAGTCCATCTGGGTGGACCGCAATGGCAAGCTCCAGGCATTGGACAGCACGTTCAAGCTCAATGGCGGCGGCAAGGCCAACCTGTCGGGTGCCGTGGGCGACCTCGCGGCGATGAGTTCGATGAGTTGCTACGACATTCCGCGCGCGATTGCGCAAAGCTCGGTGACCTGGACGCCCGAGGTGTTCGGTGGTTCACAGCGCGGCTTCGGCGGCCCGCAAGCCTTTCTGGCCATCGAAACGTTGCTGGACGAGGCCGCCCAGTCTCTGCACAAGAGCCCATTTGAGATTCGCCGCGACAATCTGCTTGTCAAAGGCCGTGGCAAGACGCTGACCGGCGCGCCCATTCTGTTCGACCTGCAACTCGAAGAACTGCTGAACCGGCTCGAAACTCACTCGCTGTGGCGCAACCGGGAAAGCACCCGCGCGCAAAAGCGCAAGCAAGGATTGCGATATGGCGTCGGGCTCGCCATGTCAAATCAAGCCTACGGCACCGGGAAAGACGCTGTGTTCGCGATGGTGCAGATTCAGCCGGATGCCGACGTGCGCGTGCTGACGCACTACACCGATATGGGCAATGGCGCGGCGACCACATTGGGACTCGCACCCGCCACCTGGCTCGGGCGCAACGCGCAAGAAATCGTGATGAGCGAGGTCGAGGCGTTCGCCTCCATTACGGATTTCAACTACCGGGCGCTCGGCCAATGGCCGGACGACAGCCGAAGCTATCCCATTTCCGGGCCGTTTGGGTCGTCGAGCGCGTGCCTCGGGGCATTCCATCACTATCAGGCCGTGGATCGCGCGGCCATGGTGCTGATGTTGCAGAGCGTGCTGCCCGCCGCGCGCCAGATATGGGGCAACGCGCGCATTGCGCCGCAAGCGCTCAAGTGGACGAACGGAAAGCTGACGGCCCCTGGCCGCCCGTCACTCAGCTGGTCCGCCTTGCTCGACGAAATGGAACGCATGCAGCTGCCCACCGTGGCGGCCGTCCACGTGACCTACGCGGGCGATTTCTGGAGACGTCAGTACACCTTCAAGTCCGGAGCCGCCGAGATGGATTGCGACTTCGTGGCAGTCGGCACCGATACGCGCAACCTCAAGCCGTTGCCTCACGGTGCGCTGATCGCGCCGCACGACGCAGTGGGATACGGCCGGACCAACTATGCGCCCGCTGCCGCGCTGGTCGCGCTAAGCGTCAGCCCAGCCAG
The DNA here is from genome assembly GCF_051125205.1 of Paraburkholderia sp. A1BS-2L. NCBI lineage: Bacteria > Pseudomonadati > Pseudomonadota > Betaproteobacteria > Burkholderiales > Burkholderiaceae > Paraburkholderia > Paraburkholderia sp. A1BS-2L. The sequence continues at coordinate 1,762,619 of NZ_CP120429.1, read as the reverse complement.
CGGGCACGTCAAGATCGAGCATGTCGTCACCACGCTCAGCGCCGGCCGGCTGATTTGCCCTGAGATCGTCGAAGGTCAATCGCAAGGCGCTGTTGCAATGGCGATCGGCAACGTGCTCAGCGAAGCGTGCCCGCTCGGCGACCAAGGCCCCGGAAACGGCAAGTGGAATCTGGACCAGTACCTGATCACGCGCATGACCGACGTGCCGATCCAGGAACTCATCACGCTGCCGCCGCCCGCGGACAAGGATCGCCATGGGGCACGCGGAATCGGCGAGGCCGTCATGTGTCCCATCGCGCCCGCGCTGCTCAATGCGCTGGCCATGGCAACAGGGCGCCGCTTCAGGCAAACACCGGTGACATCCGGGATGATTCGGGAGGCACTGGCATGAGCGGACGTGCGGTGCAGATTCACGTGAACGGGCAAGCGGTCACGGTTCCAGCGGCCGATGCCGATATGAGCCTCGCTGAATTCCTTCACGAACGCATGGACTTGACGGGCACCAAAGTGTGCTGCGGCATCGGCGTATGCCGTGCGTGCACCGTAGGCATGCGTAGCGGCCAGGACGCGTTGATGGAAAAAACCCTGGCATGCGTGACGCCCGTCAGCGCCGTCGCGGATCAGTACATCTATACCGTAGAGAGCCTCGCGCAAGGGGCCACGCTCTCGCCGCTGCAACAGACCTTCCTCGAATCCTTCGCGTTTCAATGCGGGTACTGCACGCCCGGTTTCCTGATGGCGGCCACCGCCATGCTCGAACATTTGAAGGCCTACGGCACCGTTCAACTCGAAGCGGCCATCGATACCTGGGTGGGCGGCAATCTGTGCCGCTGCACCGGCTACGTCAAGTACCGCGATGCCATCCGCAAAGTCGCGCAACAGCACATGAAAGTCGGAGCGTGAAGATGCGCCGAGCGATCCGGCTATTCGCACTGGCCTGCATCATGGCCATGCCGCTTGCGGCCTGGGCGCGCGAACAGACATTGCTCGAATACGCCGAGCAATGCGCGAAGGAAATCGGCGCAATTCCCGCCTTCGACTGCAACGACGGAACGGACATACCCATTACGATCAACGGCAAGCCTCCCGCGAAAAATGAATCTCCACGGCTGTGCGACAAGCCCTCTTTACTTCACCCGGACTCCGAAGTAATGGGACAGTGCATCCCGTATTCGAAAATTCTGAATCTATCGCGCGGCAATACGCAGATCGCCGCGTACTGCCGTCGCAACACGCTGCGCGCCGACACGAATCCAAACTATGACGAAGTCGACATCGTCATGCATCACTCTGGCAACGGCAAGACCTGCTGGTTCCAATCCGCACCCGCTTCGGGCACGAAAGGATTCGATGCAACCCGTGTGCCGCCGCCCAACGAGAAAAGGCCGCCGCCAGGCCGTCCCGCCGCGGTCGAATTCTGGATGAGTCCCGCAAAGGTTGCAGCGGAGAAGCCCACCTGCGTGTCCTGCCACGATGCCGGACCGTTTGTCTTCAGCCCGTATATCGGGCAGGTCTGGGACAAGGTGCCCACCGACCCATGGGGGAGATATTCGAACATCGGCGCGGCATTTTCATCGCATCGCCTCACGACGATCACCACACCGGGCAACGCCTGTATCGGCTGCCACCGGATAGGCAGCGAGAAGAGTTGCACGGCCTATATCGGCCTTTCGGCGGGCAAGCTTTCCGCGCCTGGGAACGACACGCTCGCCAACCGTTATCCGCTTAGCCACTGGATGCCGACCGACAACACCATGAGCGAGGCGCAATGGAATGAGGCAAACGTGAAATCGGTCGAGGCCTTGCTGGCCTGCTGCAATGACAAGGCACACAAAAACCCGAACTGCAGCTTCAGTCCCGTTTCAGCAAGTTCGAAGGCGAGCTACGGTAAATGACGCCACGATCTGTTTCGAACGCAACGACGCCATTTTGTCATTGCAATTCCAGCCTCTGCCCCCCGAGCCGCCATGCGATATTTTCGCGCGCGCGCACCTCGCAGCGTGAATGGAAGTAATCGGTCAGGTAGATGCGTGGCCGCGCGAGCAAGCCTCGCAGGATCTTGCTCTCCTGCAAGGCGTAGGCGTGGTCGTCAAGGTCCGGGCGTTCGGCTCTCAGGCGCATGCCGTCTTCCTGAAACCGGCGACGCGGTGCGCCGAGCGCCGCGAGATCGATATCGCACGCAAAGCGCGAATCCAGTTCGACTGGAACGCGGGTGTGCCGGGTCGCGAGAATCGCGTCGCAAATGCGCTCGCGCATCACCATGCGATCGTCGGCCCGGCGCAGCACCCAGTCGACGCTGCGCTGTTCGTTATCCTGAGCGCCGGGCACGTATATCACGTCGTGGCACCATAGGGCCAGCTCAACGACATCGCGGCGCTCAATGGCATCGCGCGCCAGATCGAAATCGCGCAGGCAGCGTCGAACGTGACGCAACGTATGATAGTGACGGCCCGGTTCCCCATAGCGACGCACGAGATCGGCATACACGGCGTCGGCGTGCTGCCCCCCGTTGCGCGACCACAACTCGACGAAGCGCTCCTGCCTCAGGTTCACCCTTGCTCCTTTGCGCACCGCGCGTCCTGGCACCGGTCTTGCGCAGCCGCTATCGACAGCCTCAGAGAAATTCCTTGCGAATGTCGATGCTCGAGCGCCGGCCTATATCGACATAGTGCCTCGCGAGCCACGCATCGGCTTCCTTTCGGCCGTTGTCCCGCAGTTCGCACAGGAAATTCCAATCCGCGTTGTACTTGCTCGATACGCTGAGCGCGCACATTGCCGCGTCGGAGCGGATCGAATGAATCAGCATTTCCTTCATTTCTTCGCGCGCGAACTTACCCTTCTGGATCAGATCGGTAACGAACGCGATCGCGCGCATTTCGCGCATCAACGACGAGTTGAAACTGATTTCGCTGATCCGGTTAAGAATCTCGGCCGCCGTGACCGGCACCCCGCGCCGCACGAGCGGGTTGATATGGACGATCACCACGTCGCGCGTCTTGCAGTGATAGATCAGCGGATAGATGGCAGGGTTGCCCATATAGCCGCCATCCCAGTAGTGCTCGCCTGCGATGGTGACCGCCTGGAACAGCGTCGGCACACAGGCGGAGGCGAGCACGGCGTCCGCGCAGACGTCCTCGCCCGTGAAGAGGCGGATCTTGCCCGTCTCCACGTTGGTCGCGCAAAGGTATAGCAGGATCGGGCACGACTTGCGCAGCGCCGCAAAGTCGACCTGGCGTTCAAGTACTTCCCGCAGCGGATTCAGGTTGTGCGGATTGAACTGGTAGGGCGAGAACATTCGCAGCATCATGTCGGCGAATGCATAGAGCGGCGAATGGTCGAGCCCGAAGCTGTGCGACCCCTTGAGCCACGGCACCCAGCGCAGCGGGTTATAGCGTTCCGCCGACTCGGCAACCGCATGCCAGAAGTCGTGCAGTGCCTCGCGCGCGCCGCTTTCGCCGCCCTTCAACAGCCCGTACGCCAGCACGGCGCCATTCATTGCACCGGCGCTCGTCGCGCTTACGCCTTCGATCGCGAGTCTTTTGTCTTCGAGCAGGCGGTCGAGCACGCCCCACGTGAACGCGCCGTGCATCCCGCCGCCCTGCAATGCCAGCGCGATCTGCTTTGGCGCTGCGGGATCGTTGTCTCTTTCACGGCTTGCTGTCTGCTTCGTCGCCATGGGTCGCCTCGCTGGCGGGTTAGCCCCGTCCTTCGTCGTTTGTTCGCACGTTGCTCGATGCTAGCGCGTCGAGCAACGCCTTGGCTTCTCGCAGATCGCCGGTGTCGAAGCCCTCCGTGAAGTGGCCGACAGTCTCGGACAGCACCTGCGTTGCCTCGCCTGATCTGCCTTCATGCTGCCACAGACGCGCGAGACTCGACGCCGCGCGCAGCGCCAGTGAGTGGGCACCTTGCGCGCGAGCCACGGCAATCGCCTTGAGAAAGCAAGCTTGCGCGTCTTCGCTGGACGAAGGCATGCGTTCGTCCTCGCTCAACGCCGCGAGCAGCAGGGTTCCCTTGAGCCGATGCAATTCAGCCTCGTAGAAACGCTCACCGGTTGCCTCTGTGATCGCCATGGCCGCATCGAGCGTCTGCAGGCCGCCCGGTATGTCGCCGGCCCGCCACTGGCACTCGGCGAGCAAGGCCAGAAAGTAGGAGCGATGTTCCTCACCACCCGCTGACCGTTCGGCGTCCAGCCCCCGGCGCAACTGGGCGAGGCCCTCCTGCAGGCTTCCCGGTTCGATGCGCGCCCAGCCCGACAAAATGGTGCCCCACGCGAACCAGTACGGCAAATCGTGCTCGGTCGAGACGGCGATGGCCGCTTCGGCTCGCTCCTTCACCAGCGCAGCCTCGCGCCGAAGCTGGTGCAGCTCGGCTGCGTAACCCAGCGTGAATGCCAATGTCGGCCCGTAGGCGTGCCTCTGCGCGAGCACGAGCGCCTCCGTGCTTCGCTTGAGCGCCTGATCGGGATAGCCCTGCAGCCAGCGTATCAAGGACAGGAAATTCAACGCCCGGCTGCCGGGGTCCACGCCATGCGAGACGGCATGGGTCCGATGCCGCTCGGGATCGTAGAGGGTCAGCGCCTGCTCTTCGTGCGCGGCAGCAGCGTCCAGTTCGCCCAGCAGGAACAGGCAGGCACCGAGTGCACCGTGTGCCTCCATGAGCCAGTCCAGATCCTTTGCCTGCTGCGCCATGCGCAGCATCTGCTCGCCCAGATCGCGCGCCACCGCGTACTGCGCACGCGTCATGTTATGAATTCGCAAGCCAAGGAGCGCCGCAAAAAGCTGCGGCACCTCGCCGAGTTGTTCACCGAGCTGCCGGGCTCGCGTGTAGGTCGCCGCCACCTCGGGCGCCCCATAGCCGCGCACGTTCATCAAGGCGGGGCCCAGCGAGAGCAACAGCGTCAGCTCGCGCGACGCGCGGGCAGGCGTATCGGGCAATCGCTCGAGCAGACCCAGGGCGGCGCCGAGATGGTGCATGGCGTCCGGATGGGCGCCGTGCCTGAGCGCTTGCTGCCCGGCGCGGTGCAGGTATTCCACCGCCTTGGGAATGTTGCCGCTCAGGCTGTAGTGATGCGCCAGTTCGCTGCAGTAGTCCGCGATGCGCGCGGGGAACAGCGCCTCGATTGCCTTCGCGGTACGCTCGTGCAACACGCTGCGCCGCTCCGTGAGCAGAGAGTGGCCCGCCACCTCCTGCGTCAGCGCATGCTTGAACGAATATTCGACTTCCGGGTAGGCGGGCCGCTCGTAAATGAACTCCGCGGCTTCCAGGTGCGCGAGCAGCGCGCGCAGATCGTCGTCGGTGCGTGCGAGCTGTCCGTCGCAGATGCGCTGGACCAGGCTGAACGGAAACTCCTTGCCGATCACCGCGAGCGTTTGCAGCAGTTCCTTCTGCATGAGCGGGAGGCGGTCGATACGTGAGGCGAGCACGCCTTGCACCGTGGTCGGGATATGCAGCGCGGAAGGTATCCTGTCGACGCGATAACGCCCGGGCTCGCCGTGCAAGGTGCGCTCCTCCACGAGCGTTTGCACCACCTCCTCCATGAAGAACGGGTTGCCCTCGGTCTTTTCGAGGATGCGCTGCTTGAGCGGCAACAGCGAGGCATGCTCGCCGAGCAGCGCCGCGAGCAGCCCCTCGGCCTGCTCCGGCCCCAGCGGCTCCAGCCGGAGCTGGCTGCTGTCCCACGCCGGCTGGTACTCCGGCCGGTAGTTCACGAGCAGCAGGACACGGGTGCCCGGCACGCGCTCGACCAGGTATGCGAGGAACGCCTCGGTCTCCCGGTCCAGCCATTGCAGGTCCTCGAAGAGCAGCTCGATCGGCTGGCTTTGGCTCTCGCGCGTCAGAATCTGCGTGATCGCGTCGAAGGTCCGGTCGCGCCGAACCTTTGGATCCATGTCCGCGAGCGCGGAAGCGGATTCACCCGTGCCAAGCAGATAGAGCAGATAAGGCACCAGATCCTCGAAGCTGCGCTCGAGCGTCAACACCTTGCCGACGACTTTCTCGCGGCGGCGTCGCTCATCGTCTTGCGCGTTGATCTGAAAATAGCTCTTCATGAGCTCGATCAGCGGCAAATTGGCAAACGCCTTGCCGTGTGAAACAGAAAACGTTTCCAGCACCAGACACCCTCGCCGCGAACGTTCCTTGAATTCATGGAAAAGGCGCGACTTCCCGACGCCCGCCTCGCCGACCACGGCGACGACCTGTCCACGCCCTGCCCGCGCCATTGCCAGCGCCCGGTCGAGATGGGCCATTTCAGCCTCGCGCCCGACGAAGCGCGCGAGACCGCGATGGGCCGCCAGTTGCAAGCGCGTGCGCAGCGCACCCGGACCCAGCACCTCGTACACGGGCAGCGGCTCGGGAATGCCTTTGACCTGGGCTGCGCCCAGCGGCTTGAACTCGAAATAGCCCTCGGCCAGTTTGTGGGTCGACTCGCTCACGAGGATCGACGTGGGCGTGGCGATGCCCTCCATGCGCGAGGCGATGTGGATCGTGTGGCCGACCGGATCGTAATCGGTGTGCAGATCGTCGGTGCGGATCGAGCGCACGACGACCTCGCCGGTGTGAATACCCACGCGAATCTGCAGCGGAATGCCTTTCTCCAGACGAATGCGATCGCCATGCCAGCGCATTGCCTGCTGCATGCGCAGCGCGGCGAACAGCGCGCGTTGCGGATGGTCTTCGTGGGCGATCGGCGCGCCAAACAGCGCGAGGATGCCGTCGCCCAGGGACTTCGCGACGTAGCCCTCGTAATAGTGGACGGCCTCCATCATCAGCGCCACGACGGGTTCGATCAGGTGATGGGCTTCTTCCGGGTCGAGACCATGAATCAAGGCCGTGGAGCCGGCCATGTCCGCGAACAGCGCGGTGATCGTCTTGCGTTCGCCTGAGGTCTCGTTTCTTGCTTCCATGGCGACGTGCTCAGCACGAATACGCTCAGCAAGATGATGCGGCGTGTAATGAATCGGCGCGGGCGGCGACTCCTGTGCCGGTGGCGCCAGCTCCGGCGCCTCAGTGAGTTGCGTGAGCTGTGTGAGCTGCGCCCCGCATTCACTGCAGAATCGGGCGGCCGCCGCGGCCACGTACCCGCAACGGGGGCACGCGCGCGCGAGCAGCGTCCCGCACGCTTCGCAGAATCTCGCCTTGGCGGGATTCTCGAATCCGCAGTTTGTGCAGCGCATACGACCTCGTCGCAACCGGGAATCATCATGGGCCAATTATGCGCTGCATTCCCAGACGGAACAGCCCCAATCGATGAGCCGGAAAACGGCGGCCGGCCGCCGCCCCCTTCAGAGCACCACGTTGCATCGGCGGGCGGCTCGCCCGACAGCACGCCGAAGCCAATGCCGCTGATCCACCCTTCGTCGAGCGCGCGCACAAGCGCATCCTCATCGACGAGCCCACCGCGCGCCGTATTGATGATGAGCGGCTTGCGCTTCATCGCGCGAAACTCGGGCAGCGCGAGCATGCCGCGCGTCTGCGGCGTCAACGGGCTGTGTATCGTGATGACGTCGCTGCTTGCCAGCATTTCGTCCCACGGTGTGTAAAGCGGCCCGAGCCCTTCGCGGCCCTTGTGCGCCGCGAAGAGCACACGCATGCCGAAGGCCTTCGCAATCTCGGCCACGCGCTGCCCCAGCACGCCCTCGCCGATAATGCCCAGCGTCATGCCGCCCAGGTCGCGTATCGCGTGGTTGAAGAAACAGAACGGGCCGGACTTCTGCCATTCGCCGTTGAGCACGTCGTCGCGGTAAGCAATCAGATTGCGCCGCAATGCCAGCATCAACGCGAAGGTATGCTCAGGCACCGTGTTCACCGCGTAGCCGCGAATATTCGACACGCGAATGCCCTGCCGCTCGCAGGCGGCCTTGTCGATGCAGTCGGTGCCGGTCGCCGCAACGGCGATCAGCTTCAACGATGGCAGCTGCGCGAGCACTGCGGCCGTCAGCGGCACCTTGTTGGTGATCGCGATAGTCGCACCCGCCAGGCGCGCGGCGACCTGCCCGGCTGAAGTATGGTCGTACTCGATGAATAATTGGGGAACTTGGGGGAAAAGCGCCGCGTCCTGGGCAAGACGCGGCGCGGTGCGTCAATGCAGGAAGCCGTTGGAAATCCAGGGTACGGCGGCCACGACGATCAAGCCGATCACGAGCGCGACCATATAGCCGATGATCGGCTTCATGCCTTCGTCGGGATGGATGCGGCTCACGGCGCACGCCGAGTAGTAGCCGACCCCGAACGGCGGCGCGAACAGGCCCCCTATACCCTCAACCTGCTGAAATCGCGCGCGGATCTGCCGAAGCTCAAGCGCTTTCAGGACTGGCTGTTCGACGAACTCGGGGCGGGCTGAAGTCGCCTTTGCAAACACCATTGGGAGATCGGGTGCTTGGCGTCAGGCTCGTCCAATGGAATTTGACATTCCGGCTTTTCGCTTCGTATATCCACTCAACCGGCGCCGCGCCGTCAAATCAGAACGGGATGACCGCCTTCGCCCATACGGCCTCTCCAGCCGGCCGGTTGTGCACGAAGAATTCCTTCACGACGCGCGCTTCCAGGCTGATCTTGCTGAACTGATAGCGAACCCCCGGCCCGATCGCAAACGTCTGTCCGCGAAAGCCGTCGCCGTTGACCGGCTGCCCGTTCTGCATGTCGTTCGTCGTCTGCTCGACGAAGTAGCCCGATAACCCGACGCGCACCTTCGGCGTGACCGCATAACTCGCCGAATAGTCGAAGTGAAATAGATTGCCCGAGTGGTAATGCGTGTCGTCGTTCGGGGAATTGAAGCTATATGTGAACTTCGCAGACACCTCGACCTTGTCGTTCGGCAACCATGAGGCGGCAAACACTGGCCGCGCGGTGTAGTAGTTCTTGCCCGTGTTCAGCGCCGCATGCGGGTCGTACTGGCCGGTCGGAAACACGAATTCGATCGCGGCCACCGTGCGCAGCGCGCCCGAGCCCCACGCGATCAGCGCGGGGCTGACGATCAGGTCGCCGAGGTTGGTACGGTCGAACGACGCGCCGCCCGCGTCCAGCGCCAGATGCTCCATCGGCAGCACCGCATACGCGCCGTAGCGTCCGCCAAGCACCGACAGGTTCGACATCCAGACGACGCGCGGAATCAGCACGTCCGCATCGAGCTTGAAACCCGGCACCGAGTTGTTGCCCTGCGAATCGTTGAAACGCGACGCATGGTAATGCGTGTAATAAAGCAGGCCGTACAGCCCGGCCGGCGGCAGCGCGCCCGCGAAGAACGCTTCGGCGCCCTCGCCGATCGTATCACTGCCGCCCTCCGTCGCCGATGCGCCGGTGCTCAACATGATGCCCGCGCAGGCCGCGAGCGAGATCAATCCGAATGCCGCCTTCCGATTCATCCTTGTCTCCATGATTCGTTATGCTTACTGTTTTTCTTATGTTGGTTCAGGCTAACCTTCCCGCGCTGCCGCCACGCATCGTGTCTTCCGATACCTGGCGGCAATGCGTCCTGCCGATGCACTACTCGTTGAAATGGTCAACGACGAGACGGTTGAAACGCGCCGCGTGCTCGATCTGCGTCCAGTGCCCGCACTGGCCGAACACGTGCAGTTGCGCATTCGGCAGCAATTCGAGCAGCTTCAGCGAGCTTGCTAGCGGAATGACGCGGTCCTCGCGCCCGTGCACGATCAGCGTGTCGTGCGTCAATGCACGCAGCTTCGCTTCGTCGCTCGCGAGCGCATCGACCCAGCGCTGCCGCGGCGCCGGAAACATGTTCGCGAACGCCTCCTGGTAGCCGGGCCGCACGCTGGCTTCGTAGCGCAGCTTCGCGAGCTCGTCGTTCACGAGCGCGCGGTCATACGCGAACACGTCGAGCAGCGCGCGCATGTTCGCGATCGACGGCGTATAGCCCCACACCGCGTCGAGCCCTTCGGTCAGTGTGAAGCGCGTGCCCGCCGCGCCCATCAGCACGAGCCGGCCTACGCGCGCCGGCGCGCGGATGGCGAGCGCGAGCGCCAGTGCGCCGCCGAACGAATTGCCGATCACGTGCGCACGCTCGACGCCGAGCGCATCGAGCAGGCCGAGCGCATGGTCGACCCAGTTGTCCATCGAATACTGGTAGCCGGCCGGGCGTTCGGTCTCGCCGAAACCCGCCATGTCCGGCGCGATCACGCGGAACTGCTGCGCGAGCGCGGGCATCGTGAGGCGCCAGTTCGCCCAGGCCGTCACGCCTGGCCCCGATCCATGGATCAGCAGCACGGGCGGACCGTCGCCAACGTCGTGATAGTTCGTGTCGATGCCGCCGGCGACGATCCGGCGGCCAAATTCAGGATTGCTTGACATGACGTTCCCCAATCGATTGTCGGATGCGGCGCGCATCAGCGCCCGCGCTGTTTCGCGCTCTGCCCGCCGATCCCGAAATGCCCCTTCGGCATCTCGGTGATGATCACGCGCACCGATTCGACCGGTGCATCGAGCGAGCGATGAATGGCCTGCGTGACCTCGGCGATCAGGCGTTCCTTCTTGTCGTCGTCGCGGCCTTCGAGGATGTAGAGATGCGCTACCGGCACGATGGCCTCCTTGTTTCGTTCAGATGAAGCGCAGGCCGATCGAGCCGATGTCCTGCACGCGCAGCGTCACGCTGTCGCCAGCCGCGACAGCCACCGCCTCGGTGATGCCGCCCGACAAAATCAGGCTGCCGGCCGGAATCGATTCGCCACGCGCGCCGAGATGGTTCGCGAGCATCGCGATCGCGGCGGCCGGATGCCCGAGCACCGCCGCGCCCGCGCCGAACGCGACCGGCAGCCCGTTCTTCTCGAGCACGACGCCGAGCGTGCGCAGATCCACGCCGCCCACGGCGAGCGGCCGGCCGCCCGCGACGAAGCGCGCGGCGGAGGTGTTGTCGGCCACCACGCTTTTCAGGTCGAACTTGAAGTCGCGGTAGCGGCTGTCGATCACCTCGATGCCGGCCACGACGAAGTCGGTCGCGGCCAGCACCGCGCCGATATGGCAGCCCGGCCCCTTGAGCTCGGCCTTCGTGACGAATGCGATCTCCGGCTCCACCTTCGGGTGGATCAGCGCGGACGTATCGCACTCGCCGCCTTCGGGCAGGTCGTAGATATCGGTCAGGAATCCGAACACCGGCGTGTTCACGCCCATCTGGCGCATCTTCGCGTGCGACGTCAGGCCGGCCTTGTAGCCGACGATCCGCGCGCCGCGCCCGAGCTGCCGGCGGCGGATCGCATCCTGCACCGCATACGCGTCGTCCCAGTCCATTTCCGGATGACGGTCGGTGATCTTCGTGGTGTCGCGCGCTTCGCGCATGCAGTCGTCGAGATGCGCGGCGAGCGATTCGACGATATCGGTCGACAGGTTCATGCGGCCTCCCGCTTTGCTTGCGCCGCGCGCGCCTTCGCGAGCGTCAGCGCGGTGTCCTCGATCATGTCCTCCTGGCCGCCGACCATGCCGCGCCGCCCCAGCTCGACGAGGATGTCGCGTGCCGGAATGCCGTACTTGTCGCCGGCGCGCTTCGCGAACAGCAGGAACGATCCGTACACGCCCGCATAGCCGAGCGTGAGCGCGTCGCGATCGATGCGGATCGGGAAGTCCATCATCGGCACGACGAGATCCTCGGCGACGTCCTGGATCTTCCAGACGTCGACGCCGGTCTCGATGCCCATGCGCTCGCATACCGCGACGAACACTTCGAGCGGCGTATTGCCCGCGCCCGCGCCGAGCCCCGCCGATGCGCCGTCGATCCGGTTGGCGCCGGCCTCGATCGCGGCGATCGAGTTCGCGACGCCCATCGCGAGGTTGTGGTGGCCGTGAAAGCCCAGCTCGGTCTCAGGCTGCAGCGCGTCGCGCACCGCGCCCAGCCGCGCCTTCACGTCGTCGGGCAGCATGTAGCCCGCGGAATCGGTGATGTAGATGCAGTTCGCGCCGTAGGCCTCCATCAGCTTCGCCTGCTTCACGAGCCCTTCCGGACTGTTCATGTGGCTCATCATCAGGAAGCCGACGGTATCCATGTCGAGCTTGCGCGCCATCGCGATGTGCTGCTCCGACACGTCGGCCTCGGTGCAGTGGGTCGCGACGCGGATCGTGTGCACGCCAAGCGCGTGCGCCTCCTTCAGATGATCGACGGTGCCGATGCCCGGCAGCAGCAGCGCCGACACCTTCGCGCGCTTGAGCAGCGGGATCACGGCGCCGAGGTATTGCGCGTCGGTGTGCGCGGGAAAGCCATAGTTGACCGACGAGCCGCCGAGGCCGTCGCCGTGCGTGACCTCGATCAGCGGCACGCCCGCTTCGTCGAGCCCGGTCGCGATCGAGCGCATCTGTTCGAGCGTCATCTGGTGACGCTTCGGGTGCATGCCGTCACGCAGCGTCATGTCGTGGACGGTGATTCGCTTGCCTTTGAGATTCATTGCCGTTCCTTGTTCGTCCGTTGATTCGTCATGCGCGGGTGCGCCATGGCGCGCATCACGCGGTTTCCGGCGCGGCCGGCGCGGCCGGCGCGAGTGGCGCGAGTGGCGCGAGCGCGAGACGGCCTGCCAGCAACTCCTCGGCGAACATTTCGGCGGTGCGCGCGGCGGCGGCCGTCATGATGTCGAGGTTGCCCGCGTATTTCGGCAGGTAGTCGCCGAGGCCTTCGACCTCGAGATACACCGACACGCGCTTGCCGTCGAACACCGGCCCGTTCACGAGCCGGTAGCCCGGCACGTAGCGCTGCACGTCGGCGATCATCGCGTGCACCGATTCGACGATGCGCGCCTCGTCGGGCGTGTCCTCGGTCAGGCAGTGCACGGTGTCGCGCATGATCAGCGGCGGCTCGGCGGGGTTGATCACGATGATCGCCTTGCCGTCCTTCGCGCCGCCGACCTGCGCGACGGCCGCCGCCGTGGTGCGCGTGAATTCGTCGATATTCTTGCGCGTGCCGGGTCCGACCGAGCGCGACGAGACGGTCGCGACGATCTCGCCGTATGCGACCGGCTGCACGCGCGAGACCGCGCGCACCATCGGGATCGTCGCCTGGCCGCCGCACGTGACCATGTTCACGTTCATCTCGCCCGAGCCGATGTGGTCCTTCAGGTTCACGGGCGGCACGCAGTACGGGCCGATTGCGGCCGGCGTCAGGTCGATCATCAGCACGCCGAGCGCGTTGAGCTTGCGGCTGTTTTCCGCGTGCACGTAGGCGCTTGTCGCGTCGAATGCGATCTGCACGCCGTCGGCCTGCACGTGCGGCAGCAGGCCGTCGACGCCATCGGCGGTGGTCTTCAGGCCGAGTTCGCGCGCGCGCTTCAGGCCATCGGAGTCGGGATCGATGCCGACCATCCAGACGGGTTCGAGCACGGGGCTGCGCATGAGCTTGGCGAGCAGATCGGTGCCGATATTGCCGGGGCCGATCAGCGCGCAACGGATTTTCCGGGTCATGAGGAATCCTTGTTTTGCAATAAATGAGCAGTGAATGAGAACCGCGCCGCTCACGCGAAGCGCACCGAACACGCACCGATCCCACCGATCGACACGCGGAAGTTGTCGCCCGGGCTGACCGGCGCCATCGCGGCGAGCGCGCCGGACAGGATCACTTCGCCAGCCTTCAGCGCAATGCCGTGGCGGCCGAGCGTGTTGGCAAGCCAGGCGACGGCGTTGACCGGCGAGCCGAGCGCGGCCGCGCCCGCGCCGGTGCCGATCACGTCGCCGTTCTTCTCGAGCACCATCCCGCAGGTCGCGAGATCGACGCTGCGCGTGCTCACCGCCTTGTCGCCGAGCACGAACACGCCGCACGATGCGTTGTCCGCGACCGTGTCGCCGATGCGGATCTTCCAGTCGCGGATCCGCGAATCGACGATCTCGAAGCACGGCATCACGCATTCGGTCGCGGCCAGCACCATCGCGTTCGTCACGCCGGGGCCGAGCAGGTCGCGCTTGAGCACGAAGGCGATCTCGCCTTCGGCCTTCGGCTGGATCAGCGTGTCGAGCGCGATGCATTCGCCCTCGCCGTACACCATCCCCGACAGCAGGTAGCCGAAATCGGGCTGGTACACGCCGAGCATGTCCATCACCGCCTTCGACGTAACGCCGATCTTCTTGCCGATGACGCTCTCGCCCGCATCCAGGCGGCGCTGCACGAAGCGCTGCTGGATCCGGTAGGCGTCGTCGACCGACAGGTCCTCGTGCTGCGAGCTAAGCGGCGCGATGGGCATGCGCGAGGTCATCGCGTCGTACAGCCGGTCGCCCAGCGTGGAGATCAATGTGGAATCCATATGAATCGTCCAGTCAGTAGGTCAGTAGAAACGGCATCAGAGCTTGATGCAGACGTTGCGCAGTTCCGTGTAGAACTCGAGCGAATGCACGCCGCCTTCGCGGCCGATGCCCGATTGCTTCGCACCGCCGAACGCGGTGCGCAGGTCGCGCAGGAACCACGAATTGACCCACGCAATGCCGACGTCGATCGACGCCGCCACGCGATGCGCGCGCGACAGGTTGGTGGTCCAGATCGCGGTCGCCAGCCCGTACACGTTCGCATTCGCGCGGCCGATCACCTCGGCCTCGGAGTCGAACGGCATCACGAGCGCGCACGGCCCGAAGATCTCCTCGCGCCCGATCGGCGAATCGTCGCCCAGGCCCGTCCAGATCGTCGGCTGCACCCATGCGCCGTCACGCAGTTCGTCCGGCATGTCGGGCACGCCGCCGCCCGTGACGATCGTCGCGCCGAGCTCGGCCGCCTTGCGGTAGTACGACAGCACCTTGTTGCGGTGTTCCTGGCTGATGAGCGGCCCGATGCCGGTCGTGTCCGCTTCCGGCCGGCCCGGCTGCAGCCGCTCGGCGCCGGCCTTCAGCGCGGCGACGAAGCGCTCGAACAGCGGCCGCTCGACATACACGCGCTCGGTGCCGAGGCAGACCTGCCCCGCGTTCGAGAAGCACGAGCGCAACGTGCCCTCGACGGCCGCGTCGAAGTCGCAGTCCGCGAACACGATCGCCGCGTTCTTGCCGCCCATCTCGAGGCTGACGGGCCGCGCGCCGTCGGCCGCCGCCTTCATGATCGCCGCGCCGGTGCGCGTCTCGCCGGTGAAGGTGATCGCGTTCACGCCCGGATGGGTCGTCAGGAATTCGCCGGCCGAATCGGGCCCGAAGCCGTGCACGACGTTGTAGACGCCGCGCGGCACGCCCGCCGCGTTCATCACCTCGCCGAGCAGCGCCGCGGTCTGCGGCGTTTCTTCGGATGGCTTGACAACGACCGTGTTGCCGCATGCGAGCGCGGGGCCGACCTTCCACGTCATCAGCAGCAGCGGCAGGTTCCACGGGCAGATCACGCCGACCACGCCGACCGGCCGGCGGATCGCGTAGTTGAGCGCGCCCGCGCCATCGGGCGTCGCCATTTCGAAAGTTTCGCCGGGCACGTTCTTCACGACGTCGGCGAATACCTTGAAGTTCGCCGCGCCGCGCGGGATGTCGATATGGCTCGCGAGACTCACCGGCTTGCCGGTGTCGGCCACTTCGGCTTCGAGAAAATCGTCGAAGCGGCGCGTGATGCCGTCGGCGACCGCGTACAGTATTTCGACGCGCTGTGCGACGGTGAGACCGCCCCACGGCCCCGCCAGCGCCGCGCGCGCCGCCTGCACTGCCGCGTCGACATCGGCGCGGCTCGCTTCGGCGACGCGCGCGATCAGCGCGTTGTCGAGCGGCGAGCGCTTGTCGAACCAGCGTTCGCCCGCACGATAGTCGCCGTCGATGAAGTTGCGGACCAGCCGCGGTTCCGGCTGCCCGCCGGCGGGGCCGCGTGTCGCGGCTTTGGGTTCCGTGTCGTACATGATGTGTGTGCCGATAGTCGTGAATCCGTGAGCGGATTCGTTCCTTAAATAATGTGCGCGTGGCGGCCCGTCGCCCGTCACGCGCCGCCGAGGCCGACCGCGTCGAGGCCGACCGCGTCGAAGCCGACCGCGTCGAGGCCCGCGCGCGCGCAGCTTTCGTCCTGCGCCTCGCTGCCGCCCGACACGCCGATGCCGCCAATCAGCACGCCGTCCTCGACGATCGGCAGCCCGCCGCCGAACGCGACGAAGCGCGCACGCAGCACGAGCCCCTGCCGCACGGCCTCCGAATGCGCGGCCAGCGCGTCGTGCCACGCACCGGTCGGCAAGCCGAAGCTCGCGGCCGTGTACGCCTTGTCGATCGCGATGTCGATCGAATGCAGCGGCGCGCCTGGCATCCGCACGAATGCCGCGAGCAAGCCGCCCGCATCGACGACGGCGACGTTCACGCGCACGCCGAGCCGCTCGGCGGCCTGCGCCGCCGCCTGCGCGGCGCGCGACGCGGCGGGCCAGTCGATCACGCGCGTGCCGACGCTGTGGGTCGAATCATTGCGAGCCATGACGCTGTGCTCCTGTGAAGGTGGTCAGGTGTAGACGGTCGTGAACGCTTCGTTCAGCTCGCCGGAGTGGAAGAAGATCCCGCGCCCGAGTTCGTCCTCGGTCCACGTCGTGACCGGGCGATCGGGCTGCGCGAGATAGCCCAGGCCCGCGAAGGTCTCGTTGCGGTTGCCGCTCGGATCGAAGAAGTAGATGGTGGTGCCGCGCGTGATCCCGTGGCGCGTCGGCGCGACGTCGATCTTCACCTTGTTCTTCGCCATCACGTCCGCCGACTTCAGCACGTCGGCCCAGTCGTCGAGGAAGAACGCGATGTGATGCAGCCCATTACTTGGGCCGCCGACGAACGCGATGTCGTGCGGCGTCGTGCTGCGGAACATCCACGTCGCGGCCTGGATCGTGTTGCCGGGGCCGACCATCACTTGCTCGGCGAGGTGGAAGTCGAGGCATTCGGCCATGAAGCGCGTGTTCTCCTCGACGCGGTTCACGCCGGCCTCCGGGTTCATCTCGCACATCAGCAGGCAGTGGTCGAGCCAGTGCACGGCGGAGCCCGGAATGTCGTCGGGCCACGGATCGGGGTTCAGCGAACCGACCGCGGTGCCAACGAATTCTTTCTTCGCGAACAGGCGCAGCTCGTGCCCACTCGGCAGCAGGAAGCGCAACTGGCGGCCCACGCCCGGCAGCGCGCCTTCCGGCAGCATCTCGGTCGCGATTCCGTATGCTTCGATGCGCTGCTCGAGCGCGTCGAGGTCCGCGTCATGCTCGACCTTGTACGCGGCATGCTTGAGCCCCGCCTGGTCCGACGGCGAGAGGATCAGCGAATACTTGTCCCATTCGTCCCAGCATTTCAGATAGACGTTGCCGGCCGCGTCGCGCATCGTCTCCTGCATGCCGAGCACGCGTATGTAATGCCGCAGCGCCGCTTCCATGTCCATCACCTTCAGATTGACATGACCAATACGCATCACACCCATGATGTGTCTCCTCCAGATTACTTTTTGATAACCGGCGCCCCGGCACAGGCCGAGCCGCAAAAGAAAGGCTTCTTCAACCGGCCGGCCACTTCCAGCTCCACGTCGCCGTCCGGCGCCACGCGGCACGCGAGCGCATAACCGTCGTCCTCCTCCTCGGCGCTCACGTGCGCGCGGCTGATCGGCCCGAGCTTGCGCACCGCGCCGCGCAGCACGCGCACCTTGCACACGCCGCAGCCGCCGTTCAGGCAGCCGACCGGAATGCCGCGCCGGCCGAGCTTCGCCATGCCGGCGAGCAGCGATTCGCCGCTCGCGCATGCGTAGCGCTCGTCGGTCTGCGCGATCGTCACCGTCCCGCACACACGGCTCGCGTCCATGTCACACCCGGCGGAACAGCGGGCTGCGCGTCTGCTGCGCGTCGGCCGCCGAGATGAACTTCTCGTGATAGATGTCGCGCTCGAACAGGCGCCCCTGCATCAGCGCGGTGATGCATGCGTCGATCATCGCGGGCGGGCCGCACAGATACGCCTGGTGGCCCGAGAAGTCGCCGTCGAAGTGCGCCTTCGCGACGTCGTGCACGAACCCTTGCGCGACGCCATCGCCGGCATCCGCCGCGCCTTCGGACAGCGCCGGCACGTAGGTGAAGTTCGGGTAACGTTCGGCGAGCGCGCGGAACTCGTCGTGGTAGTAGAGCTCCTTCGCGTTGCGCTGCCCGTAGACCAGCGTGATCGGCGCGGTCACGCCGCTGGCGAGCAAATCGGCGATCATCGAGCGCGGACTCGACAAGCCCGAGCCGCCAGCCATGAAGATCATCGGCAGTGCAGCCGAGCGGCGCACGAAGAAGCGGCCATATGGGCCGGACAGGCGCACGCGCTCGCCGGTCGCGAGCTTTTCGTGCAGGTAGCCCGTGCCGAGACCGCCCGGCACCTGCCGCACGTTCAGCTCGATCTCGCCGGTCGCCTCGACGTCGGCGGGTGCATTCGCGATCGAGAACGCGCGGCTCTGCCCAAGGCCGGGAATCTCGAGCTGCACGTACTGGCCCGCCTGAAAATGGATCGGCTGCGAGAGCTTCAGCCGGATCGACTTGATGGTCGGCGTCAACTGCTCGATGCGCGTGACGTCGGCGGCGAAGTCCTTGACCGGGATGATTTCCGCGTCCGGGTCCTCATCGACGTCGGCCTCGATCACGGTATCGGCCTGCAGCGTCGCGCAGCATGCGAGCGCCTTGCCCTCCTCGCGCTCGAAGTCCATCAGCGCGAACGGGTTCGCGTCGCCGAGATCGGTTTCGCCGTCCAGCACCGCGACCTTGCAAGTGCCGCACAGCCCGTGACAGCACGCGTGCGGAATGTAGATGCCCTGGCGCAGCGCGGCGTCGAGCATCGTCTGTCCTTCCTCGACCTCGATCGTGACGCCCAGCGGCTCGATGGTAAGTTGATGGCTCATGATGGTTCGCCCGTCTACGTGACGATCAGAAACTCGCGCCGGCGAGGCCATCGAGGCCCGGCGTGCGGAAGCTGATCAGATCCTTGTGCCCGAGGCCGTTGCCGGCCAGGCTCTTCGACGCGTCCGGCGTCCACGGCTTGCCGGAGCGGAACCACTCCACGCGGTCCCAGTCGATCTTCGCGAAGTCCGGGTGGTAGCCGTAGACGGGCGGCAGCACATCGCTGGCCAGCGCGCCGAACGGCAGGTCCGGCGGCAGCGGCAGGCAGAATGGCGCCGGGAACATCAGGTGGTCTTCCCAGCACACGTACAAGAGCGGCGCCGGAAACTTCCCGACCGCGTCCTTGATCGGGAAGTCGTAGGGTTTGAGCGCGATGACGGTCATGCTTGTCTCCTGTCGGCCGGCGTTCGCGCGTGCGCGCGTGCGCCGGTCTCGTTCGAGGTTGCGTATTGGCTACGCTTTGATTGCGTATCGGTTGGGTATCGGTTAGGTATCGGTTGCGTATCGATCAGTTGCTGGTGGCCTGGCCGCGCCATGCCGCGAAGTTCTTCTGATCTTCCGAGCCTTCGAAATCGAGGTTGTCGCGGCCCATGCCCACCTCGTAGTAATCGAGCACCGCGGCGAGCGGATCGAAGCCTTCGGCACCCGGATCCGCATCGGGCGGGAAGCAGTTGCCCTGGTAGATCTGGTGCACGGGCAGCCACGCCTGCACGTATTTCTGCGGCTCGTGGTCGAAGATTTCCTTGCAGTGGTCGCTGCAGAAATGGAACTTGTTGCCGAGGTAGTCCGATTCGCGCGCGCCGATCTTCGTCGGGTTGCCGGGCTCGGTGAACAGCATCGGGATCTGGCAGGTCTGGCACAGCATCGGCAGCGTTTTCATGTAGAAGCGCTTGCCTTCCTTCGCCTGCTCGCCCCAGTATTCGAAACGCGGCCGGTAATAGCGGTCGAACGATTCCGGATACTTCGCCGACAGCCATGCCATCTCGTCTTCGGTCGGCACCCAGGTGTGGAATGCGGAAGCCGCGTTGAACCCGTAGAACGTCGACCATGCCTGGTGGCTGATGTGGTCCTTGCCTTCGCACGCGTCCTGCCAGCCCTTCGGCTCGCGAATGCCGTAGCGCGCGAGATCCTTGAACAGCGCGCCGCCGTTCTGCTCCGCGTACATCTCCCACGATTCGCGCCAGCTCATCACGCGCTTGGGCTGCATGTAGTCCATCATCATCGCGACGAGCGTGAGCAGCCGGTAGCCGCGCCAGAACCACTTGTCGATCCAGCGCTGCACGATCGGCACGTTGCCCGGGTCCTGTTCGAGCATGAACTTGATGCACTCGATGCCGAGCGTCATGTGGCGCGACTCGTCCGACTGCGCGGAGAAGCCGAACGTCACGGTCGACATGTCGCCGTTGTACGCGGCGCCCGACATGAACGGCACGAACAGCAGGTTCGTCAGCACGTACTCGAACGAGAAGCTGACTGCGGTGAGGAACTCGAACGGTCCGGCCGAGTACGCATCCTCGAAGAACGACTTCGGCACCGACAGGTACCACACGCGATCGAACCAGTGGTTCGAGTGATGCATGCCGTTGAAGAACTTGTTGTAGGTCGACATCGCGTGCGTTTCGGTCTGGTAGTGCCGCAGCTCGTCGATCGACTGCATCTGGCACGCGATGCGCGCGCCCTCGCCCGTAAAGTGCCGGCCGACGTGCGCGAAGCCGCGGTGGGCGAGATATTCGAGCGGCGTCACGCCCTGGATGAACAGCTTCAGCGCGTTGATGTAGCGCGCGTCGGTCACGCCGAGGAACGCGTTGTTCTGCGTGAACGCGTCGATTACCGCGTAGAGCTTCTTTTCCTTCTCGCCCTGATATTTCCAGTACGCGTCCATCGTCAGGCGGAACGGATCGACCCACTTGTCCCAATCGTGAATCTTGATGCCCTCGTAGCGGTCGTACGGAAAGACCTTGTCCATCGGCTGGTAGGTCGTCTCCCAGCCGAGGCCGCGCGTCATCGCCGCGTAACGGTCTTTCAGGCCGAGCTTTTTCTTGAGCGTTGGCGTGTCCATTCGTGTCTCCGGTGTTATCGGCGCGCGTGGCGCGCTGTTCGTTTCAGTGCGACCAGCTCAACGTGAACTGGTCGTCGTCTTCGTCGATGTGGCCCGACAGCGTGATCAGGTTCACCTGGATCTGCTGCAGGTCGAAGCGCGCGCCGGTCAGTTCCTCGATCGTGTCGCGGCGGATCGTCAAGCGGTCCGGCGAATCGATCTTCACCATGCCGGGCGATTCGACGACGACCGCGCTCGGGTTATCCGCGACGATCGCCTCGACGATTGGTCTGGATTCCTCATTAGCCTGAAAGGCGATGAATACGTTTGACATGCGTGTTTCCTCAAGTGAAGTCGTGGCGCCGGGTCAGTGCGCGATGCCGAGTTTCCCGATGCGGGCGCGGAACTGCTCGCCCGCCTCTTCGAGCGCCGCGCCGCCTGCGTCGCGCAGCGCCCGCTGCGCCACCGGCGCCAGCGCCTCGGTCGCCCGCGCGGCCCAGTCGCGCGTCCAGCGCGCGAGCAAGGCACGGTTGTCGTCGGATTCGGCCGCCATCGTCTTCACAACCGCATCGACCCAGCGGTTCGATTCCGTGTGCCATTCGGGCATGAACGCGGTCAGCATCGCGACCGCGGAGCCGCCGGCGAGCGCGATCCGTTCATCGACGAAACGGTCATAGACGAGCGGATACAGCAGGCCGTCGAGCGCAAGGTTCTGAGCGATGAACAGCTCGACCGGGTCGGCGACGACGAACGTGTCCTCGACATAGCGGCGCAGCGGCTGCCATGCGGCATCCGTCTGCCAGGCGGCCTTCGCCGCGTCGAGCGCATCGGGCCCGTCCATCGACAGCGCGAGGCGCGTCAGGTACTGCGCGACGCCCAGGTTGTCCATCGCATGAAACATCGCAGCCGCGGTGAACACGGTGCCGTAGCCGAGCGCGCAGATCTGCGCGTTGTTCATGTTCGCGCCCCACGCCGCATGGCGCAGCGGCACGAGAATGTCGAGCGCTTGCGCGGCAACCTCGTCGGGCATCAGGTCGATCATCCGGCGCGACTCGACGAACTCGAAGTTCGATTCCATCGTGTCCTGCTGGCGCGCGCGCGCGGTCGCCCACGATGCGTAGTAGAACTGGCGGGGATCCTTCAGCGCATACCAGTTCTCCATGCGGATCGCGGTGCGCGACGCATCGAAGATCTCGTGATCGGGATCCCAGGTCGGGCGGTAATGGAAGTTCGCCTGGGGCTGCGCGCCCATCATTCCTTCCTGGTAGCGCGTCGCCGTCTTGTCGCCGCCGATATGCCGCGCCACGTGCGCGAAGGTGTGGCGAAGCGGCTTGATGTCGACTGTCTTCAGCTCGATGGTCACTTCCTGCTCCTCAAGGTCTTGGGTTCGCTTCGTGGTCCAGCCGCGTCACGTGCTGCTCGGCGCAGAACGCGTCGAACGCGGCAGGAGGCAACGTCAGCTCGACGACGAGCTCCGGTGCGCCGCCAATCGAAAGCTCGAATTCGACGAAGCCGCGGCTGTTGGTGCCGGTCACCCGGACGTACTTGCAGCCCGGGTCGAACGGGGGTTGATCGGTTGTCGTTGGATCCATGATCGGTGTCGCCTCCATGCCGCACTTCAATGCAGCATCCGTGCCACCTTCGTCCGTCCCCGCAAAAAATCTCGATAATTCAGGGAAAGCCCTGAAACAAAATTCGTATTCGCGAAGCACAATGCCGGTTAACCAGAATGGAAATCTGCTTCGGGCCGCCGCCCCAAACCCCAACAAAACGGCCATTCTCATCATTTGAGCAACCCGGAAAGACACGTTTGCTCAAATGATCAAATCCGCACCGGGTGGTGCGAGCGGCAGCGAAATTCCAGAAAATCACGAGATATTTAGACGGAGACGACATGACGCGGTCCAGCCTGCCCCCTTTGCCGCCCGACGCCGACCTGCGCAAGCTGATCCACTTTTCAGCAAGCGACGGCCGCATCTGGCTCGCCGGCCAGCGCATGGTGCTGCTGCATACCGGCGCGCTGGCCACGCTGCGGCAGGAACTGATGGAAAGCGTCGGGCCGGCGCAAACGCGGCGCTTCTTCACGCGCGTGGGCTTCGCGGCCGGCGAGCGCGACGCGGCGCTCGCGCGCGAGATCCGCAGCGGCGCGTCGCTGTTCGACACGTTCCACGTCGGCCCGCAGCTGCACATGCTCGAAGGCGCGGTGCAGGTCACGCCGGTGCGCTTCGACGCCGATCCGGCGACAGGCACGTTCCACTTCGAATACCGCTGGGAACATTCGTGGGAAGCGGACGTGCACCGCCGCACGTTCGGCCCGCAGCCCGAACCCGTGTGCTGGATGCTGATCGGCTATGCCACGGGGTACACGAGTGCGTTCTTCGGCCGCCAGATCCTGTTCAAGGAAACGGCCTGCGTCGGCATGCACGCGCCGCATTGCGCGATCGTCGGCAAGCCGGCCGAGGCGTGGCCGGATGCGGAGGAAATCTCGTCCTGGTTCAAGGCCGACTCGCTGATCAAGACGATCCGCGACCTGCAAACCGAAGTCGAATCGCTGCGCCTCGAGATCGCGCCCGACGACGACCGGACCCGGCTCGTCGGCCGCTCCGAAGCATTCCGCGCGGCCTACGCGCTGCTGGAAACGGCCGCGCCGACCAAGGTCGCCGTGCTGCTGACGGGCGAAACGGGCGTCGGCAAGGAGCGCTTCGCGCGCGCGCTGCACGGCCTCAGCCCGCGGGCCGCGAAGCCGTTCGTCGCGATCAACTGCGCGGCGATCCCGCATGCGCTGATCGAATCCGAGCTGTTCGGCGCGGAGAAAGGCGCGTTTACCGGCTCGCAGGCCGCGCGTGCCGGACGCTTCGAACGCGCGGACGGCGGCACGCTATTCCTGGACGAGATCGGCGAACTGCCGCTCGACGTGCAGGCAAAACTGTTGCGCGTGCTGCAGGAAGGCGAGGTCGAACGGCTCGGCGCGACGCAAAGCCGGAAGGTCGACGTGCGGGTCGTCGCGGCGACCAACCGCGATCTCGAACAGGCGGTGCGCGACGGGAGCTTCCGCGCCGATCTCTACTACCGGATCAACGTCTACCCGGTGCTGATCCCGCCGCTGCGCGAGCGCCAGGACGACATCGCGCTGCTCGCGGATGCGATGCTCGCGCGCTTCGCGTCGCTGCACGGCAAGCCGGCGCCGACGCTGACCGACTACGCGTATCACGCGCTGTGCGGCTATCGCTGGCCGGGCAACGTGCGCGAGCTGGAGAACCTGATCGAGCGCGCGGTGATCCTGTCGCGGCCCAACCTCGCGGTCGACGCAAAGGACCTGTTCCCGGGCATCGGCCTGCCGGGCGGCGCCACTGTCGACCACGCGGGGCAGATCCGGCCGCCGTCCGCGATGACGATCGATTGCGCGGGCCTGCTCGACCAGTTGCAAGGCGGCGGCCTCGAAGGACTCGAACGGGCGCTGCTGCATGAAGCGGTCGACCGCGCGAAGGGCAACCTGTCGGCCGCCGCGCGCCTGCTTGGGCTGACGCGCGCGCAACTCAGCTATCGCCTCAACCGCAATCAGGACCAGGAGGACGTGTGACATGAACACCATCCTGCCCCCGCATGCGTCAGTCGCCCCGTTGAGCGGCGACGCGCTGCCCGCGACCGACCCGGCCGCCGACGATGCGATCGAACCGCATGCACGCACCCTCAGCGAGCACGCCTACCACCAGCTTCGGCAACACATCATCGAAGGGCACTACCCGCCGGGCGCGAAACTGCGCGTCGAGCATCTGAAGACGGTGTACGGCGTGGGAGCCGCCACGTTGCGCGAGGCCCTGACGCGGCTCGTCAGCGATGCGCTCGTGGTCGCCGAAGGACAGCGGGGATTTCGCGTCACGCCGATGTCGGTCGCGGATCTGGAGGCGATCACGCGGCTGCGCATTCACATCGAAGTCGACGCGCTGCGCGAATCCGTGCGATATGGGGACGCCGCGTGGGAGCAGCGCGTGCGACAAAGCTTCGAGATGCTCTCGGCGTGGGAGCAACCGGTGTCGATCGAGCACCGGGCGGCGTGGGAAGCCTGTAACCGGCGCTTTCACGAAGCACTGATCTCGGCGGCCGCGTCGTCGTGGACCTATCTGATCTTGCGCATGCTGTCGCAGCAGAGCGAGCGCTACCGGCGCGTGTGCATCGGGCTCGGTGATTCGAAGCGCGACGTGCATGCGGAGCACACGTGCCTGTTCGAGGCCGCGATGCGGCGCGCGGATGCGCGCGCCGCACTCGCGCTCGAAGACCATATCGGCACGACGCTCACGGTGGTGCGCAATGCGCCGCCAGGCGCCTTGCCGTTTTAGGACAACGCCGCGATCACGCCACGGGCGCCGGGCGATAGCCGTTCGAATCCTGGCCTCGGAACCGCGCCAGTAGCTTCATAAAGATTCGGGTAACGAACTTTCCTCCGGCCGCCAGCATCAGGGCGAGTCCGCTGCGTGGGGCGGCACGCATGCGTAAGCGACAATCTCGACCGGCACTTCCTCGCGCGCGAGCCCGGCAACGACGAAGGACGCGCGATTTGGAAATGGCGGCAGGCGACTCTAGATGAGTCAATAAATATTGCTACAACTCGACTTAGCGAGTTAATATACAAGCTCAATATGAGTCTAAATCGAGCCCAAAGGGAGGTTGCGCCGTGAGCAAACAGGACGCGTCAAGTCGTCGGTATAGAAGCGGTGAAGCGGCGAAGTTGGCTCGCATGCCCGCCGCGACGTTGCGCATCTGGGAGCAGCGCTACGGCGTCATCTGCCCGCCCACGAGCGAATCCGGCCAGCGGCTCTATTCCGATGACGATGTGCACCGGCTGCGCCTGCTCAAGGCGCTGGTTGGCCGCGGCCATGCGATCGGGTCAATCGCACGTCTGGAAGGTAGCGCGCTTGAAGCGTTGGCCACCAGCAAGGCGAAAGACAAACCTCTTGCGGCGCACGGGTCCTCCGCTGCTGCCATAACGATCATCGCGGTCGGCCTGGGCGAGCTGGAGCCCAACGAGTGCATTTCGGCAAGCTTTGGGTCGCTCGACGCGTTGCTGCGGAGCAGCGCCGCCACGCGCGCGAGCGGCCTGATCGCGCGCGTGGCGGCGCTCCACCCGGAGACAGTCGACCAGCTTGCCGAAGCGGCGACGCGCATCGGTGCGAGCGAGGTAACCGTGGTGTTCCCGTTCGGTACTCAGGAGGCCATACAACTCGCGGCACTGCAGGGCATGACGCTCAGAAAGCGCCCGGACGGCCTGCTACGCGCGGACGAGCTGCTCGCTGAGTTCACGACTGCTCTGCGGCAGCGCAATCCGGGCGAATCCTCCGGTCGGGGCCTGTGGCTGCGTTCGGCGCGACGCTTCGACGATGCCACGCTCGCGCGACTGGTCCGTCTGTCTACCACGATTGCCTGCGAATGCCCGAAGCATCTGGCGGAACTCATCATGCAGCTGTCCGCGTTCGAGGGCTACAGCGACCAATGTCTGTCACGCTCGCCGGCTGACGCGCTGCTGCACCGGCACCTGGGCGACACCGCCAACCGGGCGGTCCGCATGTTCGAGGACGCGCTCGCTGAAGTCGCGCAGCAGGAAGGCTGGGACGTGATGGAACCGCCCTCGCTGGCCACCTGAGCGGCAAACCGATCATCTCTAACACCCCTCCAACAGGAAGACACAATGGGTGCCGTCATCGACTCACAGGCCGTCATGGACAGCAAGACCGTTGAAGGCGCGCCTCTGTCACAAATCATCCGTCAACGTCTGCGCCGGGCGGGCCAACGTTTTCACGCCAACGACAACATCGCCGCCCATTTGCGCGAAGGCGAACTGGATGTCCTGCAGCAGGAAGTCGCTGGCCACCTCGAAAATGCGCTGCGCGCGCTCGTGATCGACGTCGACGCAGACCACAACACCCGCGATACGGCAAAGCGAGTGGCAAAGATGTTCGTACAGGAGGTGTTCTCGGGCCGTTATGAGGCGCCGCCGCCAATCACCGAATTTCCGAATATCGGGCAACTGAACGAGCTCATGGTGGTCGGGCCGCTGCGTGTGCGCAGCGCCTGCTCGCACCACCTTTGCCCGATCATGGGACACGCCTGGATCGGGGTGCTGCCCAATGCGCAGTCGAATCTCCCGGGACTATCCAAGTACTCGCGCCTCCTGAACTGGGTCATGGCACGGCCGCAGATCCAGGAAGAGGCTGTCAAGCAGATCGCCGATCTGCTCGAGCGCCGCATCGGGCCCGACGGGCTGGCGGTCGTTATCGAAGCCGATCACTACTGCATGCACTGGCGCGGCACCAAGGACGATGGCGCAAAGATGACCAGCAGCGTCATGCGCGGACGCTTCCTCGACGACGCCGCCTTGCGCCGCGAGTTCCTGTGCCTGCTGGCCACAAAGGGAAAATGATAGGGCCATCCGCGGCCGCGCCCGGCTTTGCAGATAACGGGCTCGCTCAACCCAGAGTCTGGCCGGCGCCTTGATCGCGGTGTCATGCCGTGACGCATGCACCCGCAGTCACCGTTGCTGCGCAGTGCGGTGAAGCAGCGACGTATCGTAACCGAGCGCGGCGGCCCGTTCGTAGAGCATGTCGCTCAGCGCTGCGCAAGGACGCGCTTCGCGCGTCAAGATCCAGAGAAAGCGGCCCGATGGTTCGCCGACGATGGACCACGAGTAGTCTTCGGCGTGATCGAGAACCCAGTAATCGCCGACGAAAAACGGGCCCCAGAACGAGACCTTCAGCTTCGCACCACCACTTTGCGACACGACCTTGGCCCGGCCCAGCGACTCGCGTGCGTGCCCATCCGGTCTGCCTTCCCGGCAGGTGTTCCGAACGCCGATGTAGCCATCATCGCGCCTCCAGTACTCGGCCGTCACGCCTTCGCAGCCACGCTCGAAGCGGTTGTCGTAACGGGCGAGCTCGTACCAGCGTCCAAGATAGCGATCAAGCTCGACCTCTTTGGCGGGCGCGGGCACATGCCCGTTGCCTTCAGGTCCGCCGGTGATCGCAGCGCATGCCGCCAATGCCGCGACCGCGGCGATCAGCATGGCCCAGGTCACGGAGGAGCGAAGCAATCCTGTTTGCATTGTTTGCCCAATTTGAGGTTTTCGAATTCGTCATCGCTGGCTGGTCCGCCCCGGCACCTGAAGCCACTGCATCGATCAATGCCGATCGTGCGCGAGAGCCGCCAGCATCGCCGTGCCCAGGGCCCGGCCGCTCAGCCACGCGCCTTCCACGCGCCCTGAGCTGCACCAGTCACCGCACAGACCCACGCGCTCGGACGCCCGCCAGACATAGCCGCGTGATGCCGGGCTGGACTCGATCACCGCCTCGGCATCGCGCCACAGACACGCTGCCGCGGCGTCGGGTAATCCGGCGCCGAACGCAGCGAACGCAGGCATCAATGCCTCTGCAATCGCTTCGGGATGCAAAACCAGATGCCGGGCGCTCCACTCGGGGCTTGCGTGCAGAACCCAGACAGCAGCGCCGCAACGACCGGGCTTCGCGCTGTCGTTCGCCATCCAGCGTAGCGGGCCGCCATGCACGAACGCCGCGTCGAAGCCCAAGGCCGGAGGCGTCTGATAGCGCAGCATCAACGCCCAGCATGGGCGCATGCGTGCCCGGTTGGCCACGACCGAGAGCGCGGGTGATGCCCGGTGCAGCAAGCCGAAAGCGTCGGCCGGCGGCACAGCCAGCACGACCGCGTCGAACAGATCGCGAAAGCGGCCGATTTCTCGCGTCGTCAGCTCCCATTTGCCGTCGGCTTTCACGAGCGCGCACACCGTCTGCCCGGTTTCGACACACTGACTCGCAGCCGCCGTTGAAAGCACCGTGTCCATATAGGGAGTGCAGACATAACGTCCAGCGTCGTCGATGCGTTGGGCGACGCCGGCGGCGTCGAACGACACAAACCGACCCCGCCACTGCGCAGCCATCCCGGCCTCGCACCAGCCCTGCACCGTTCGCGCGAAATCCGCGTCTCGCACCGTGAAGAATTGCGCACCGTGGTCGCACTGCCACCCTTCACCGTGCCAGGTGCACATGCGCCCGCCCACGACCGCATTGCGCTCGAGGATCACGACGTCATGCCCGGCATCTGCCAGGACCTGGGCGCACGTCACACCGGCCATGCCCGCCCCGACTACGGCCACACGAGAAGTCATGCGCGCTCCTGCAAGCCTGGCGAATCGCTCTTCAACGCGGCCGTCGCCGTCCTTATCCAGTCTGAACATTGATTCATTTAGAGTCACCATGCAGACTCAATATCGTTATGATAGCCTAAAAAAATGGCGCTACCCCCACTCAACAGACAGTTATCGAATGCAATTTTTGACTCATTGAGAACGGAGACGCTCCCAAACGTCGCCGCGCGGCACGACGGCCTTCCCCTGTACAAAAGGAGTGGTTCGAATGAGCGGGACAAACGGCTTCAAGGGCAACAAGGCCGGTCTGCTTTGCAAGACCTGCGCCGTGTGCGGCCGGCCAATGACGTGGCGGCGGGCGTGGGCGAGGAACTGGGCCGACGTGCGCTACTGTTCGAACGGCTGCCGCCGGCGCCGGACTCAGGTGCGCGCATGACACGCCGCCTCGTTCTTGCGCTGGGCGCTCAGCTCGATCCTGACGCGAGCGCGTTCGACGGCTTCGAACCGGCCCGGGACGCAGTCCGGATGGCTGAAGTGGCACGTTCGAGCTCACGCCGCAGGCTGCGATGGCGTGCTTGCGGGCCATCCGTTCCGCGCACTGCGCCGATGACCTTGCCTGAACCCACGGGTTCCCATGGAGCAGCAGTCATGCCCATCACCGTTCTCATCACCGGCGCCACGGGCTTCATCGGCCGGAACCTGGTCGCCTCCCTGTCGGCCGACGGCTGTCGTGTCATTGCGCTTTCGCGACGCGCCCGGGACGCGCGCGCCATGCTTGGCCCACATGTGCGAGTCATTGGAGACCTCAGGGAGGTGACGAACGACGAAGCCATTGATGCCTGCGTGCACCTGGCCGGTGCCCGCGTGCTGGGTCTGCCGTGGAGCGCGACACGACGACAGACGCTGATCAACAGTCGCACCCGCATCACAGACGCGTTGCTTGGGTTGATAAGTCGACTCGCGCGGCCCCCTCGCGTATTGGTCAGTGCTTCTGCAGTGGGCTGGTATGGCCGCGCGGACGGCGACCTTGCGATGCCTTGCGACGAATCCTCGGCGTGCCAGCCGGGTCAGTTCCAGTCCAATCTGTGTACCGTTGTCGAGCGCACCGCCATGCATGCCGAAGCGCTTGGCACGCGCGTGGCGCGCATGCGGTTTGGCATCGTGCTCGGTATAGACGGCGGTGCCTGGCCGATGCAGGCTGCGACGGCACGCCTGGGCCTTGCAACCATTCTCGGTTCCGGTCACCAATACTTTCCGTGGGTTCACATCGCAGACGCAGTGGGACTTGTCCGTTTTGCAATCGCCAATGAACTGATCGGCGGACCGGTCAACGTTGTTGCGCCCGAAGTCAGCACGCAGGCGGAATTTGCGGAAGAGCTGGCAAGGTCCTTCGGACAACGCGTGCGGCTTCGACTACCCGAGGCACCTGTCAGGCTATGTCTCGGAGAAATGGCGGACCTGCTTCTCGACGGCCGTCCCGTCGTTCCGCGCGTTGCGTTGACATACGGGTACGAGTTCGCATGGCCGAGGCTGCATCGCGCGCTGGCCGATCTGGCCGATCTGGCCGATCTGGCCGGGCGCCACGCTCGCTGACCTTGAACCTGGTTCCGATGCTGCACCTTCTGAGCACCGCCCCTTCCTCGATTTCAACCGGAAACGGAAAACGATGTGCCGCAGCTTCCGCTACGTCCTGCCATCAAGTTTGCGGGCAGCCCCCAGCCGGATGACGCGGACCGCCTGCATCCGCAACCCAATTTCTAGCGTATCTGGGACATAAGAGGAGCGATCGTTTCGTGACGCACCTTACCGGCCTTACTACCGCCTACTTCACTTTACTGTCATGCTATATTCCGGGCCACATCCCTTGCAAAGCACAAGCTACCCCACGCCCGGCATGCAAGACACGCCCGACATGAGCACGAGCCACGATGCCGATGAGGTCCGCCGCGCTCATCTCAATCTCGTATTGCGCCGCGTCTGTGAAGGAGACCAGCAAGCTTTTACGGACTTCTACAAGCTCACCTCCTCACGTGTTTTTGCGATTGTCGTCCGGATGATCCACGATCGCGGCGAAGCCGAAGACGTGCTCCAGAACGTCTACACGAATGTGTGGCGCCGCGCGGACACGTTCGACCCGGAGCGCGGCAGCGCCATGACGTGGCTCGTTACGCTCGCGCGCAATGCCACGATCGACCGCATGCGCCAGCATCGCGAAGCCACGCTTGATGAGGAACAGGCGGCCGAAATCGCCGACGACGCTCCCAGGCCCGAGGATGTCGCCCAGTTCACCGAGGAACGGCGCCGGCTCGAACGCTGTCTCGGCGCGCTCGAGCCCACGCAGCGCAGCGCTGTGCGCGAGGCGTTCTTCAGCGGCTCGACCTATAGCGAACTGGCGCAACGTCTGCACGTGCCGCTCGGCACCATGAAGAGCTGGATCCGGCGCAGCCTGATCCAGTTGAAGCTGTGTCTCGAACGATGAATACGCCTGCCCCCTCCGACGACGAACTGCGTTGCGCCGAATATGCGCTCGGCGTGCTTGACAGCGACTCGCGCCGCGCGCTCGAGCGCGAGGTGCTGCGCAATGCGGCGCTGCGTGCGAGGCTGGATACCTGGCTCACGCGTTTCGCGCCGCTTGCAGCAGATCTGCCCGTCATCGATCCGCCGCCCCGTGTCTGGACCCGCATCCAGCGCGATCTGGGCTTCCTGCCCATTTCGACCACGCCTCGCGCGCGCGGCGGATGGTGGAACGACGTCGGCTTGTGGCGTTGGCTCGGCATCGGGGCGAGTGCCGCCGCGCTCGTGCTGCTCGCCGTCAACCTCGTGACGCTGCGTGAGGTGCAGCGTCCTGCTGCCGTGGTGGCGCAGAACGGCTACATGGTGGCGACGATCGCACGCAGCGACGGCGTCGCGCACTGGACTGCGACAGTCGACGTGCGGCGAGCCCGCATGGTGATCGTGCCCGCTGTCCATCCGCAGGTCGCCTCCGGCCGCTCCACCGAGCTGTGGCTGATACCGCCCGGCGAGAAGCCCATTGCGCTCGGCATTTTCCCGAGCGACGCACCGGCGTCGATGCCGTTGCCTGCACATATCCTCGCGCAAATGAGCACGCGCGCGGTGCTTGCCGTTTCCGTCGAACCACAGGGCGGATCGCCTACAGGGCAACCGACTGGACCGGTGATCGCGACCGGCGCGATGCATATCGCTTGAGCGGCGCACATCGTCGCAATCCGCACCGAACGCTCGGGCCGCCATTGGCGGCCTTTTTTTTGCTCTCCCGGCTTGCCAATCCCGTTGTGGATGCATCCATTCCGCCGCCCGGTACGTATAAGCGGATGGAATCCACAACCGGAGATCCTCGCCGATGCTCCCGATCGCCATCATTTCCGCAGCCGCAGCTGGACTGGCGCTGGCGTTTTCCATCGTCTGGCTATGGCAATTGCGCACCAACAACGCCGGCATGATCGACCCGGTATGGGCCGGCGCGCTTGGCGCCGTCGCCGTGCTCGCGGGCGTCGCCAGCAACGGCGCGACATTGAACCGGGTGCTCGTCGCGGCGGGTGGCGGCGCCTGGGGCATGCGGCTCGCACTCCACTTGTGGCGTCGCAACCATGGCAAGCCCGAGGATGCGCGTTATCGCCAGTTCCGTGAGCAGTGGGCGAGCGCTGCGCCGCGCAACTTCTTCTGGTTCTTTCAGTTGCAGGCGCTGGTCGCCCTGCTGCTTGCCGTCGCTTTCTTCGTGCCCGCCACGAGCCCCCAGACCGTGCCGATCGCAAGCGCGGCTGCCGCAGTCGCTGTCTGGCTGGTCTCCGTATCCGGCGAGGCGCTCGCCGACCGGCAGCTCGAGCGCTTCATCTCCGACGAGCGGCACCGCAACCAGGTCTGTCGCGCGGGTCTTTGGCGCTACTCACGCCATCCGAACTATTTCTTCGAGTGCCTTCATTGGCTTGCCTACACGGTGTTGTCGATCCGGCTGCCCTGGGGTTGGCTGACCATCGCGCCGCCGCTGCTGATGGCGTGGCTGCTGATGAAGGTGTCGGGCGTCCCGCTGCTCGAAGCGCGCCTCGCCAGGACGCGGGCGGGGTACGACGAATACATCCGGACCACCAGCGCCCTGATTCCCTGGCCGCCCGCGCGGGATCGCCATCCGCAGCCATGACGCCGCCCCCATCCACACACCGACGAGGAGCCGCACGATGAGCACGACCCTGACCCACTCACGCGACGACAAGGCCATCGACGATCACTGGATCATCCGCTGCTGCGAGCGAGGCTGGCTTCCCGATGCGCTGGTTCGCTCAGGCATGCGGCGCCTGCTTGGAGCGCGCCTGCGCGACGAGGGCGCTCGCGACAGCGAGCGCAGCGCCGAAGCCCTCCAGCGCCTGCTTGCCGAGCTGCGCAGCAGCCCCATCGCCATCGAGGCGCCGGCCGCGAACGCACAGCATTATGAAGTGCCGGCTGCATTCTTCGAAGCGCATCTCGGCCCGCGCATGAAGTACTCGTGCGGCTACTATCCGCGCGGCGACGAAACCCTTGCGCAAGCCGAAGAGGCGATGCTCGCCTGCTACCTCGAACGTGCCGGGCTTGCCGACGGGCAGCGCATCCTCGATCTCGGATGCGGCTGGGGATCGCTCTCGCTTTGGCTCGCGCCGCGTCTTGTGCATGCGGACATCGTTGCGCTGTCGAACTCGCACGGGCAGCGCCGATTCATCGAGGCGCAGGCAACCCGCCTGCGCCTGCACAACCTGCGGGTCGTGACCGGCAATATCGCCGACTTCGAATTCCCCGCCAGCGAGCCCGGATTCGACCGCATCGTCTCGGTCGAGATGTTCGAGCACATGAAAAACTACGGACTCCTGCTCGCAAAAATCGCGCGCTGGCTGCGCGACGATGGCCGCCTCTTCGTGCATCTCTTCGCGCACCGCACGCTCGCTTATCAGTTTGCCTCGCGCGATACCGCAGACTGGATGTCGCGCCACTTTTTCACAGGCGGCACGATGCCCTCCGCGGCACTGCTGCTCAACTTCCAGGACGATCTTCGCGTCACACGGCAATGGTGGCTGGACGGCCGCCACTACGCCCGCACGGCACAGCACTGGCTCGAGGCACTCGACAGCGCGCGCGACCGCGTCCTTGCGATTTTCGCCGACGTCTACGGCGAGGACGCCGCACTCTGGCTGCAGCGCTGGCGCATGTTCTATATGGCGGTCGCGGAGTTGTTCGGGTATGCGCAGGGTAGCGAATGGGGCGTCGCGCACTACCTGCTCGAGAAACGCGAAGCGCAGGCGCACGCATGATGCTCGCGAGGACATCGAGCGTCGCCTGGGTGCGCCTGCTCGCGGCAGCGCTTTTCGCCTCTGGCGCATTGGCACCCTTGTCGGGTTGCACCGGCGAACGCTCCAACCCGAACCCGCGCGCCGCGCTGCCGCTGCACACCGTGGCGGTAGACCTGCCGCGCTATATGGGGCGCTGGTACGTGATCGCCAACATCCCGTACTTTGCCGAACGCGGCTTCGTTGCGAGCCGCGCCGAATGGACTCTTCGTCCCGATGGCCGCATTGACGACGCTTTCATTGGCCGCAAGGGCGGATTCGATCGGCCCGAGCGCCGTTATCAGTTCCTCGATACGGTGAAGCCCGGCAGCGGCGGCGGCGAGTGGAGCGTGCGCCTCTTCTGGCCGGTCTATGTGACGCAGCTGACCCTGTATGTCGACCCGGACTATCGCTACACCATCGTCGGGTACCCGGGCAAGACGCTCGGCTGGATCTTCGCGCGGCAGCCGCAGATCAGCGAGGACGCGTATCGCGCGCTGCTGGCGCGGCTCGACGCGATGGGCTACGACACCTCGCGGTTCAGGCGCGTGCCCCAGTTGCCCGGCCCGGCTGGCCAGCCGGGCTTCGCAAAACCGGACGACGGCTGAGCGGCCCTGCATCCGACTCTTTGCCTCGTCCGTACCTACGCCGGAACAACCCATGCCATGCGAAGCGGAGATTGACCTCCATGCATCCAGTACCGACTCAGGCCCGGCCCAATCAGCGCATCGCCGTCGTGGGCGCCGGCATTGCCGGCCTCGCCAGCGCTTACCTGCTCTCGCGCCGCCACCGCGTCACGCTTTTCGAGGCTGCGGACTATCTGGGTGGCCACACACACACAGTCGACGTCGAACTCGACGGCCTGTGCTGCCCTGTCGATACCGGTTTCCTCGTCTTCAACGATCGCACCTATCCGAACCTCGTTGCACTCTTCGACGAACTCGGCGTGCGAGCCCATCGTACCGACATGTCGTTTTCAGTGTCGCTGGACAATGGCCGCCTCGAGTGGGCCGGAACCAACCTCAACACGGTCTTCGCGCAGCGGCGCAACCTGTTCTCTCCCAGCTTCCTCGGCATGCTGCGCGACATCCTGCGCTTCAACGCGTCGGCCGAGCAGCATCTCGCCAGCGCGAGCCGCAATCGCTGTTCAGTTGGCGAACTGCTTCTCGAGGGCCGCTACGGAGCGCCATTCCAGCGTCATTACCTGCTGCCCATGGCCGCCGCTATCTGGTCCAGTGCGGCAAATGACATCCTGCGCTTTCCCGCCGCCACCTTCCTGCGCTTCTGTCTGAACCACGCCCTGCTGCAGGTGAACAGCCGGCCGCCCTGGAAGACGGTGGCCGGGGGCGGCCGCGAGTACGTGCGGCGCATCGCCGCCGTGCTCGACGACGTGCGCACCAACACGCCCGTGCGAGCAGTCCGGCGCGATGCCAGCAGCGTCACGGTCGTCACCGACGATGCCGGGCACGAGCGCTTCGACGCTATCGTGCTGGCAAGCCACGCGCCGACGAGCCTGCGACTGCTCGCCGACGCCGACGAGGCCGAACGCGGCGTGCTCGGCGCCGTGCGCTACCAGCGCAACGTCGCGACGCTGCACACCGACACGCGACTGTTGCCGCGCCGCCGCCGCGTGTGGTCCGCCTGGAACTACCTCGGCGGCCGCGCGCTGCATGAGCGAGACAACGGCCAGCCCACCTGCGTGAGTTATCTGCTCAACCAGTTGCAGCATCTGCCCTTGCGCACGCCGGTGGTCGTGACGCTGAA
Source organism: Paraburkholderia sp. A1BS-2L (assembly GCF_051125205.1). Classification (NCBI taxonomy): domain Bacteria; kingdom Pseudomonadati; phylum Pseudomonadota; class Betaproteobacteria; order Burkholderiales; family Burkholderiaceae; genus Paraburkholderia; species Paraburkholderia sp. A1BS-2L. The sequence continues at coordinate 1,726,628 of NZ_CP120429.1, read as the reverse complement.
CCCGGTTACGGAGCCCGCTCCCGGGCACGAGATCGGCCGCTACCGCTACGAACATCCGCTGCTCGATCTGGCCTGTGTCGACGCCCAGCAGCGCCTGCCCGCCTTGCAGGGACGCCGCCGCACATGGTACGCAGGCGCGTGGACCGGTTACGGCTTTCACGAGGACGGCCTGAAGTCGGCGCTGCGCGTCGCGCGTGCATTCGACTCGATGCCGGCGTGGGCGGTACTGTGAAAGTGAAAGCGGATCCGGACACCTGCCACGCTCATGCGGCCAGCCTGCTCACCGGTCGCGTGACGCATGCACGCCTGCGCCCCGCCACGCATCGCTTTGCCTACTCCGTGTTCTACGTGCGCTGTGATCTGGGACGGCTCGCGCAGGTCGAGCGCTGGTGGTTGCGCATAGACCGCTGGGCGCCGCTGGGCCTTGCTACGCGCGACTATGGTCCGCGCGACGGCCACCCGCTCGAAGCATGGATGCGCGAACGACTGGCCGAAGCAGACATTCCCGCCGATGGCCCGATCTGGCTGCAGACCATGCCACGCTTATTCGGCTACGCATTCAACCCCGTGAGCTTCTGGTTCTGTCATGACCGTACCGGAGCATTGCGCGCGCTTTATGCCGACGTGCGCAATACGTTTGGCGGACACCACGGCTATCTGCTGAGCGCACCCGGCCACGGCCCCATCGGCGACGACACCTTGCTCATATGCCGCAAGACATTCCATGTTTCGCCGTTCTGCGACGTCAAGGGCAGGTACGAGTTTCGGGTGCGCCAGGGCGGCGAGCGCATCGCGATCGACTACGCCGATGCCGACGGACCGCTCTTGCGCACTGCCCTCAGGCTACGCGCAAAGCCGCTCACAGGCGTAGGCGTGTTGAGCGCGCTAATCCGTCTACCGCTAGCCATCGTTGCCGTCATCCCGCGAATCCACTGGCAAGCACTGCGGCTGTGGCTCAAGTGCGTGCCGTTTTACGGCTCGCGGCCGCCCTCGTGCGAGTCGGGCACTTCCACTTCTCACTCCATCACGCATTCCCCGCGTCACGATGAGGACACCTGCTCATGACCCTGCTGCATTCGCTCTCCACTCCGGTCGCACTGCCGTTTCATGCGCGGCTTTTTCTCGGCGTGCTGCGACGCATCCGTGTCGGCCATCTTGAGCTTGCGACACCGGGGGGCGCCCATTATGTCTTCGGCGACCCGCATCAGCAGCCGGGCGCGGTGCTGCGCGTGCTCGACTGGCGAGCCTGCCGCGCCATCCTGCGCGCAGGCGACATCGGTCTCGCCGACGCGTACCGTGCCCAATGGATCGATTCCCCCGATTTCCCCGCCCTGCTGCGACTCGCGATCCGCAACGAAGCGGCGGTCGCGCGCACGGTACACGGCGGCCGGATTCCCCAGTTCTGGTACAACCTGCGCCACCGGCTTCGCATGAACACGCGTGCGGGCAGCAGGCGCAACATTCACGCTCATTACGACATCGGCAACGCGTTCTACGCACAGTGGCTCGACCAAACATGGACCTACTCCAGCGCGTGGTTCGACGGCGACATGTCGCGCACGCTCGAGGCAGCCCAGAGCGCGAAGTATCAGCGCATCGTCGATACGCTCGGCCTGCGGCCCGGCATGCGCGTACTGGAGATCGGTTGCGGCTGGGGCGGCTTCGCGCGGCATGCCGCGCGCCTTGGGATCGCCGTGCACGGCGTGACGATCTCTGCGAGCCAGCACGCGTTCGCCGTCGAACGCATTCGCAACGAGGGACTCGAGCGCCACGCCCATATCGAACTGCGCGACTACCGCGACGTGCGCGGCCAATACGACGCGGTCGTGTCGATCGAAATGTTCGAAGCCGTCGGCGAAACCTGGTGGTCCACATGGTTCCGCACATTGCGCGAGTGCCTCGCACCCCGTGCGTGTGCGCTTGTGCAGACCATCACGATCGACGAAACCCGCTTCGCGGCCTATCGCGCGGCCAGCGACTTCATCCGCGAATTCGTTTTCCCGGGCGGTATGTTGCCCAGCCCCCAGCGATTCGCGCGCGCCGCCGCGAAAGCGGGACTTGTCGCACAGCCATCGCTTTCGTTCGGGCTCGATTACGCGCATACGTTGAATCTCTGGCGGCATGCGTTTGAATCGCGCCTCGATGCCATCTGCGCACTCGGCCTGGACGAGACCTTTGTGCGCACCTGGCGCCTCTACCTCGCGTACTGCGAAGCAGCCTTTGCCGAGCGCCGCACTGACGTGATGCAGTTCGTTGTGACGAAGGGACACTGACATGCAATCGAGACTGGCCCGTGTGGGCCAACTCTGGGAGGAACACCCGCTGGGCGGATTCGACGAGCCGTTTGCTCTCCTTATCACCTACCGCAGAACCATAAAGGCGCAACACGCGACCCTACTCGCGAGCGCATTTTTCCCGGCGATATACGTGCGGCGAGTCAACCCATCCGTTTCGCACGGGGAGGCGAGCCGCCCGGGGCTCGTCGCGACCGACTGGCAGGCCAATCGCCGAGAGAAGGCATCGTGCCTGAGCGAAACCGCTTTGCGGATAGCGCTCGAAAATTCGGTTGAACGCCTCGACGAGTGGACGGGCACGCTCCGGCACGGGCGCGTCAGGCCCCAGCATCAAGGCGGTTTGTCCAAACTTGACCGGTCCAGCCTTTATCAAGGCTCGCAGCCCGGAATTCGGGCTGCCGCGCCCGAACAACTCCACGCCGTATATGCGGATCATGGCGCGCACGATCGCTTCCGCAGCAGGCGTAAGCGGCGGCATGGCCTCGACCAGGCGCAGATGCGGTGAGCGCACATCCGGCGTGGTGAAACGTCCGATACCGTCGATATCGGCTTCCAGACGCTGCACCGGCAGATCAGCGCTAAAGAGCAGGAGCCGGATGCGTTCATAAAGCGCGTCGTGGTCAGGATTGGTGACTGTGATGTCTGTCATTCTCTTTTCCTCGAAGTGGCTTGAGCCCAAATGGTTCCGGAGGCGCAACGAACCGGAATCGGATCGACCGTCGAATCCACAGGTGTTCGCGCCCATCCGGCAATCACTGACTGGAAGCTAAGTCCGTCGAACATACCGGTCCGAAACGACTGAGCGTTGCTGGATCCATGCGACGGCAAGCTCCAAAGCTTCATCGCGCGCTTCCTGGGCGTTGGCGAAATCTCCATCGACACCGAGCGTGCGTATTTCGCCCGCCCGGTCGGTGACAATGGCTGCGGCTGTGTAACGGCCGCTCACCGTGACGGTTACCACCGGCCGGACCTCGCAGCCGTGATACTCAATAACTTTGCCCGTTTGCATATGACACCTCCGCCAGAGCGTGTCCGAAACATGTCCAGACACGCGGAATTCGCGTCCAGTCCGCGCAGCCCGTCATTCCTCGTCCCGCACGCCCGGGTTGCCCTCCATGAGGCAGGACGCTGCTGCGCCCGGGTGGAGTGCGTCGAGGAACGTTCTGCCCTTCCCGGTCAGGTAGGCGCGGCGTGCGCCCTCCGCGCAATGCTCCAGCATGACCAGTTGGCGCTCTAGCAGCGCGTCGAGTTCGGCGCGGTTCATGTCGAGTTGGTCCGGCGCTTGACGAACCAGCATCAGGGTCGCAAATTCGTGTGGACTGAGCATTTTCCTCTCCCGGAAAGCAGGGTCCCGAAAGCGGGAGCCCCCGCGGAAAAATGAAACGAAGCGCAAGCCCGGCAGGGGCCGCGCTACCGTGCGACGCCGCGCTGTCATGCGAGGCATCGCGCCGGCGAACCCGAGACGTCGAAATCGGGGCTGAGCGCGAAGGCGCGCCAGATGTGCGGGTGGCGCACCTCGCCAAGCTGCGGGCGCAGCCCGCGTGGAATCTGCCGATGTCGACGGGGGGGAAAGGGTTCGCTGCGCGTGGCGCGCAGGCTTGCGGGAATGCCCGCGAAGACGCTGGCCATCTGCCGTTGCAGGCGCTCGAATTCGCCCAGCGGATCGGCGCTGAAGAAAAGATCGCTCATGACTGGCTCCCTGAAACCGGGGCCGCCCACGAAAGACGAATGGAACCACGCGCTCCAGTCCGCCTGCCCGTGGGAAACCCCGCCGACAAACAAATCGAAACACGCAGCGCTTATCGCAGCTGCCTGAGCGATGCATAAAATAGCGCAAGGAACGGAAATTTCAAGGGGCCCTGCAACATGTCAACGGGGCATCCTGCTGCCGCACTGAAACAATTTGTTGCAAAGAGCCGTCTTTGCGCCCCCTTGAAGGGCGCAATGGCCGTCTTTATTTTGCTTTCCGCCATAGCGCTTTGCATGCTCGCCTTAACCGATATCGATCGTGCGGCTCGTAGACGGCGCCGGCTCCGTTTTCGGCACGGTCAACGTCAGTATGCCGTTGTCGAACTTTGCCAGCGCGCGGCCGGGATCGGCATATTCAGGCATCGGGATCGTGCGCACGAAGCGTCCGTGGGCACGCTCCAGGCGATAGCAGCCGTTTTCCTCACTGCGCATATCCTGCTTTTTCTCACCGCGCAGTACGATCGCGCCGTCCTCGACGCTCACCTTCACGTCTTCGCGCTCCATCCCGGGCAGTTCTGCGGTTACGCGCAGCACCGGTCCCTCATCGACGACGTCGATGCGCGGCTCGAATCGCGATGAACTGAAGTCGCCGAACCATCGTTCGAGCGCGCCACGGCCCGCAAACGGGTCGTGAAAAAACTCCTCCACGGCGCGCCATGGTTCGCGCGAGAACAGTCGCGCGATGTCGGGCAAGGAGGCGCGCCATTGTTCATTTTCGTTCGCCGGCGGCCTCTCCGGGCTGTCCGCGTCGGACTTGCGCACAGCCCCGCGAAGGAACTTGAAGGGATTCCACTTTTTCGGATCGGGGTTCATCGTTTCCTCCTCTGGTATCTCTCAGGAGAACCGTATTCCGGTCGTGGCGCCTGCGCCCTGCTTTTTTCCGCTTCGCGTCGCGCTGCGCCTGCAGCGGTCAGCCACCGCTGTGCACTGTGCATGTCGGTGCAGATGCCAGCCGGCCATCGCATTCAATCCCGGCGATGTACCTGGCTGTCGGGAACGGCTGGCTTACCCGCGTCTGCGCTGCCGGCGGGCGGCGGGCAGGCAGCGGCCAGGCAGCCGCCACCCGGACGCTTCCCGCCGTTGCGGCCCGCGCGTCGGCTTCAGCCGGTGCGCACTTCGATCCGCCGCGGGCGCGCCTCGTCGCGGCGCGGGATCGTGAGCTTCAGTACGCCGTCCTGCAGACTCGCCTCGATCTTCGACGTATCGAAGTCCGGAGAGAGCGTGAACGTGCGCGCAAAGCGCGGCTCACGGACCTCCGCATGCTGCAGCCGCAGATTTGCCGGTGTCGGCACAACCGCCTCAGCCTCGATGACGAGACTGCTGTCATGGACCCGCACATCGAGCTTGTCGCGGGTGACGCCCGGCAGGTCGGCCCACAACGTGACGCCCTGGCTGCCCTCGTAGATATCGACAGCGGGCGTAATCGTCATCCGCCGCGCGGCGGCCCCGCTTTCGCTGCGCGTGAGCGCTGACTGATCGCGCTTGCTCAGTTCGGTGGTATCGCTCATTTTCGGCCTCCCGGATTACTGGACGGTGATCGCACGCGGCTTCGACGATTCGCGCTTGCCGATGGCGATCGACAGGCAACCATTCTCGTAGCGCGCCTGAACCTTGTCGGGGTCTGCGTTTTCCGGCAGTTCGATGACCCGACGGAATGCGCCAGTGAAGCGCTCCTGCGCATAAACTCGTGCGTCCTCGCCGGCATCCAGTTGAGTCGGCTTGCGCTCACCGCTGATGGTCAGCAGCCCCTTGTCGATCGATACGTCGAGTTCCGCCGCACTAACGCCGGGTGCAAACGCGACGATCTGAATCGAGTCGTCGGTGGCGCCAATGTTGACGGGCGGAAATGCGCCGAGGCGGCTCGCCCGAAGACTGGAGGGAAAAGTACCGAAGAGGTTCGCCATCTGCCGCTGCAGCCGGTCGAATTCGCTGAAGAGGTCAGTTCCGAAATAGAGATCGCTCATGATGCTGTTCTCCTCATTGATGCATGGAGGCGAACGGGCCTACGCGCTCCAGTTCGCCCGCCATCTGGCAAAACAAATCGAAACACGCAGCGCACGGGACGTCGGGTCCCGCGCGTCTGCCTGAGCGAAATCCAAGATAGGAATTGCTACGAAAATTTCAAGAACAGAAAACGGCGACTTGCCCTTGAAAATGATGGACGGCTTGCTGGCGTCCGCAGCGAAACCATGAGGTCACGATCGGGGACGACCGTCGCCAAGGACAAGGTTTGTGCGCCGCAACTCGAAACATTTATCGCGGGCGTGCCGGGCTGCCGCCGGGCCACCAACTGGACGACACGCTATTTCGTATCACACCTGCTCGCGTTTGCTCGAAGCCACCGCGACGGTAGTCGGCGAGTCGGCGAGCGACACAAAGCGCCGTGTCGCGCCGTCAAGGGCGTCGATCCTGCCCATTTCGATGTCGTAGACCCAACCATGCAGGTTCATGCGTCCCTGTTCGAGCGCAAGCGCTACCGACGGATGGGTGCGCAAGTTTGCCAACTGCGCGATCACGTTTTCACGCACCAGCCCGTCGAGCTTGGCGCGGGGTGTATCGAACTGATGCGCTGCATTGATTACCTTTGCGGCGTCGGAATGACGTAGCCAGTTCGCGACCGCCGGCATGTGATCCAGGCACGTGCAACGAGAGATTGCGCCCATAGCGCCACAGTCAGAGTGGCCGCAAATCACGATGTCCCGCACGCCCAGTACGGCGACCGCATACTCAACGGTAGCTGATACACCACCTGGTTCTGGACCATATGATGGCACGATGTTACCCGCGTTGCGGATCACGAAAAGTTCGCCCGGCTCGCGCTGTGTTAGCAGCTCCGGCACAACGCGGCTGTCCGAGCAAGTGACGAACAGCGCCTTCGGATTTTGCGTCGTTGCGAGCTGCCGGAAAAGCTCAACGCGCTCCGGATAGACCTCGCGTTGAAAGCGCAGAAAACCGTCGATGATGTCACGCATGGCGTCCTCCTGGTTTGAATGCAAATGCTGGCACGACCGTTCGATGCACTGTCGCGCTGGTGCGACGTATTTTATCGTTGATTTCGAGTGTCGACCGAGCGAGAAGATTCATCCCGAGACGTCATGCGGAGGATGGAGCCAAGCACGATTTTTTATTCTGCCCTATCGGACAAGAACCGAGACGTGCTTTCCATTTCACACCAAGTTGCTCTACCGCGTGACAGGCTTCATGCTTGACATGGCGTTGCGGATTGAGGTCCCGGTGGGGACACTGGGGTATCTTGCCCCACCGGGCGCAAAGCATCATGGAGCCGAAGAGGCAACGACCGTGCGGTGTTCGCGCTTGCCGGCATGGTGCCGGAAGGTCTGCCAGTGCGCGCCAGACGCTGAGGCGCTCCGGTGCGATACGAATCGCACGTTGACGCGAGACGAACGCGCGAGCCTCAAATGGCGATGATCCAGCCGCGCGTCTGCGTACCAGTGCGGCGTGACGACCGGCGTTTCGTCGCCGTTCAGCCAGCGCTGTATCGTGACAAGGTCCGCCGAGCGCCCCCACGATGTTTGCGAGCCGAGCAGCGCGATCGTCACCTGACCGCCGGGCATGTTGGCATCGACCACGATGCAGCGTCCCGCCTCGCGGATATAGCCGGTCTTGGCAACCAGCACGTCCCAATCGGCCGAGCGGACAATCGGGTCGGTGTTGTGATAGAACCGCGTCCTCATGCCGATCTGCTCTTTGTAACGGGGAAGCGTCGTATATTCGCTGATCAATGGATAGTGCGACGCAGCGGTGGCCAACTTCACGACATCGCGTGCCGTCGAAAGATTGCCCGGCGAGAGCCCGCTTGGATCGTCGAAGTGCGTATCTGCCATATGCAGCGCGCGCGCCTTTTCGTTCATCTTCTGGATGAACGCTGGCTGGCCGCCCGGAAACGCACGCGACAACGCAGACGCCGCGCGATTCTCGGACGCCATGAGCGCCAGCCGCAGCATCTCTGCGCGCTCCAGCGACACACCAATCGGAAGGCGCGACCCGGAATGCTTGAGCCGGTCGATGTCGTTGTCGTCGACGGTCACCGTATCGCCCAGCGGCTGGGCGCTGTCCAACACCACCATTGCGGTCATCAGCTTGGTAAGCGAGGCAATCGGCTGGGCGTCGTCGGCGTTCTTTTCCAGCAGGACCTTACCGCTCGCGACGTCGTAGACGATCGCGCTATGCGAATAGAGGAAAGGCGTTTGTGCCCACGCGGCGAAAGGCGCAGACGCGAGCACTAGCGCGCCGAGGAAGTGTTTCATGGCATTCACACCCTGGGACGGCAATCAAGCGATGGCAGGTCCAACGTGCAGGACGATTCCCAACAACTAAACTGTAGTGGCTGGTTGCCGAAATGAGTGTGTGAAAGAGGACAGAATTTTGCAGCGCGCGGCGCAAACCGGGTGGTCACCAAACAATTCGGGTGTTGGGCAACGCCGTTTTGAGGTCATCGGCATTTGTGACCTTGGTGCCGTAGAGAACGAGTTCCCGCAACCCGGTCAGCCCTTTCAGTACGTCGACGTCCTTGACCGGCGCGTTGGCGAGATAGAGCTCTCGCAGGCCCTTCAGCCCCTTCAGCGCATCGACGTCCTGAACCTTGGTGCGAAACAGATTGAGCGTTCGAAGGCCCTTGAGATTGCTCAGAGCATCGATGTTTTCGACGCTGGTGTCGGAGAGATTGAGTCTTTGCAGGCTCGTCAGGCCCTTTAGCGCGTCGATATTCGTGACTTGCGTGCGGGCAAGAACAAGGGTGTCCAGCTGGAGCAATCCCCGCAACGGGTCGATATTCTCGACCCTGGAGCCGTCGAGCACGAGTGTCTTCAGGTCGGGCATGTCCGTCAGCACATCGATGTCGCTGACGGGAGTATTCGCGAGATAGAGCGCCTGCAGGTCGTGCAGATTCTTCAGGGGATCGAGGCGCTCGACTTGTGTCTCATTCAAATCGAGTATTTTCAACGTGGTCAACTGACCGAGCGGCTTGATATTCCTGACGTTCCTCGCACCACCCAGTTTCAGTGCTTCCAGGCGAGGCAGCTTCGTCAGCGTATCGAGGTCCCGAACCTGCGTATCGCGGAGATCGAGTTGCCGCAGGTCGGTCAGGTCCTTCAGCGCGTCGAGATTCGCCACGCGGGTATCCCAGAGATTGAGCGTTTGCAGACTCGTCAGTTCTTTAACCGCATCGATGTTCTGGACCTGGGTGCGGTGTATCACGAGGCTCTTCAGAGAGCGCATGTCCTTTAGCGCGTCGATGTTCCAGACTGGCGTTCCCGTGAGATCGAGCAACTCCACATCATCGAGGTCTTTCAGCGATTCGATGCTGTCGACCGCGGTGTCCGCCAGACTCAACTCGAGTTTGCGATGAAGCCTGGCCAAATGCGGAACCGCGGCAGCGAGCTGAGACGTGGTCAATGTCGACTTGGCCCGCAATGCCAGGCATCCGGATTCGCGGGTCAGCGCTGAATCGCCGGAGTCATCGCACGCGCCCGCGAAAAATCCCAGGTCGCTCAAGGCCCGTTCATCCAGCTTTTCCCGAAAAGGGCTGAACACCACCAACAGGCTCGCGAGCAAAAGGCCAATGCCCCCGCAGATGACCCAAAGCCTCGCACGACGCGAGACCGACGTGCGTGCGCCTTCCGCAGTGGATTCGTTGTTGGAAGGTGGGAATTCGGCCACTGTGGTCTCCGTTTGTCCTGGATCGCCTCATTAATACACGCGTCGATTACTCACTGGCATCGAGCCTCCGCCATCCTGCCGCAACGATCACATGGCCGGCCCCGCCTCACCCCTTGGGGTGCTTCATGTTCTCCGAGTCGACGGCCGCGTGCCATTCCTCGCTCGCCTCTAACGGTTCCATTGCCTCGTCAATGGAAGCTTTGGCACGCTCGGCGGTCGCCCGCGCGTCGTCTGCCTCGAGTTCCGAATCCTCGTCGACAACCTCAGGGGGCCGGATCATCTCCCTGATCATCGCACGCAATTCGGGGGTATCCCATGGCAGGTGATGCTGCGTTTTCACCTTGATGTAGTGCCTCACTTCCGCATCCTGTTCAGGACTCAGAGGCAATCCCCTGAACGTGCTTTCCGGGCCGACGTCAGTCATGGTTTCCTCCTGTCACCGCGATCCGAACAATCACTCCAGTGTAACGCCGGTGTCGTGACGCCGCCTTGCCCTCTGCGAGGATTCGCGGTTGGCCCCGCCATACTGGGCGATGCTGCCCTCGCACCTGGCAAGAGCTGGCGCGTTGATGAGACCTGCGTCAAGGTCAAAGGCCAATGGAGCAGTTGTGTGAAGATCGCGTCGTCTCGGCTGCAGCCGAACAATTCTACGCTCTCGTTCTGCAAGCGATCCTCTTCATTTAGGGAACCTAATCGCCTATTCGCCCATAACGCGACACAACCTGATTTCGCGTTGGTGGCAGACCAGCGGTCCCGGACGCTATTCGACAGGAGCCGGCTGAACGTTAATTTCCGGTTGGGGTTCGCTGGGCACTTGCGCCGCGGGCGCGACGTCTTCCTCCGGCGTCGGCTGTTCGCTTTGAACGGCGGGAGGCGGGACGCTTTTGATCACAACAGGCGCCTCTGTGGCGGGTGCCGGTGCTCTGGGCTGCGCGGTATGGGCGGCGGTCATGCCCGTGCCGACGTTCGAGCTCGTGGTGTTCGCGCTCTTGAGGAATCCGTGCGAATCGAACAGAAACACGGCCGCTGACGAGTGTGTGTCGGCGCCAGCGACGAGCGAACCGATGAACGGGATATAGCTTTCCGGGTGTGGACGCGATGTCACGTAGGTGTAAACGAGCAGCGTCGAACCGTCGTCCAGCGCGGTCTCCACGGACGCCGGGCCGAGCGCCGTTATCACGTCTTGCAGTGTCGTCACGCCGTGCCGGAAGTTCGCCATCTGTTCTGGCCTCACCTCGACACCGGCTGACACGCAACCGGCGAGTAGTGCGCCGCACAGTAGCCCAGTGACCACTTCGCGATTCATGTCTCCTTGCCCCCTCGTATTGATTCTAGGGCGATTCCAGGGCGAATGCGGCAGGCCGGCATGAAACGATCAGCGTCTGCACGCGCACGATCGCTCTTGCGTCGATTGGGATACGCCCGCCGATTTCCTGGGAGGGCGGGCGAATTCCATGCTGGAAAATGGTGATTTCCAGTAAGCAGATGCAGAACAGCGTCAGTGTGTCGTAACGCTGACAGCCACAATTTCGTATCCGGGCGTCGGCGTTTTCGCTCGGTGCCTTTTCCGCTGCCCCATACGCGGTAATCACGCTAGACCCAAACCCGTGTGCCCGTTGCCACTGAAGATGAAGAGTTCCTCACTGGGCGCGATCTGCGACTGCAAGTGAGGTCATTGAACAGACACGGGCAATAGGTGACATGGGAGTCCTCGTTAATCGACATCATCAGCCAGTGCGGCACCTACCCGATGCCATGAGCCCGGATTTTTTGACCAGCGAGAAGTTGAAGCCTGGCTTCATTTCGCTGGCCAGTCTATGACGAAAAGTTAGCGCCTGGCGGCTGTGCCAGGAATGCAATGCTTTCCTGATTGAATCTCTCCGGCTGTTCATACTGTGCCCAGTGGTCACAGCCCTTGATTTCCACGAGCTGCGCGTTCGGTGCAGTCCCGGCGATCGCTTGGGCGTTGCTGAGAAACATATTGGGCGCATCCACGGCAGCGATTACCTGGACAGGCAGGGTCAGGCTGCGCCACTGTTCCTCGCTGAGGGCCTGGCCGCCTAGTGAGAAGGCCAGAAGTCGAGGCATGGCGGCCTTCATGCGCGGGTCGCGGTATATTTCAAGGCGCACGGCAACCAGTTCGTCGGACAGTGCCTCCGGATCGCGAAGCAGCGCTTTCAGGGCTGCGGAAACAGTTTCCCAGGTCGGTTCGGCCGCAGCGGAAGAACGGCTCTTGCGCACACCCTCGGCAAAGCGCCGCTCCTCTTCCGGATCGATGATGATGCCCGCGGGGGCCACCAGGACCAGCTTGTCGACACGAGCCGGATGGGCCAATGCCAGGGCCGCGCCCACCCAGGCGCCCAGAGACACGCCGACAACCGCGGCTCTCGCGATACCCATGGCGTCCATGAAGCCGCGCACATGCTCCGCATAGTCCTTGATCAGGTAGTCGTGGTCGGGCTTGTCGGTCCAGCCGCAGCCCAGCATGTCCAGACCGATGACGCGGAAATGGCCGGCATAGGCCGCATAATTCGCACCGAAATTCTCCAGGCTGCCCGCGGTACCATGCAGCAGAATCACCACCGGCGCGTCGGCCGGACCGGCCTCCAGATAGCGCGTAGCGACGCCAGCGACGTCGACCCACGCCAGCTTGTGGGGCGTCTTGAACAGATGTTGCCAGATACTGGTGTGCTTCATCATTGTGCAGGCCTCGCCGTCAGATCCACCGACAGGAAGCCGGTGACATTGCTGTTGAATTCTTCCATCTTCTCGTATGGCACCCACAGCCCGCAGTTGCCATGGATATGGACTCGCGCCCTGGGAATCCGGGTCAACATGAACAGGGCATTGTCGTAGTGGATCGTCTGATTGTTGCGTCCCCATATGACGAGCGTCTCAGCCCGAATCTTGTGCAGGTCCTGCCACAAGGGCTCCAGTGTCTGGCCCGGCTTGCCGCCGTGACCTTCCGGCGCCTGATTCATGAACTCAGGCTCGATACTGGCCTCATAACGCTCGCGGATCACCTCTTCGGTGAGGATCGTCGGGTCGTAGACCAGCCGCTCAAGGTTGGCACGCATGCGCTCCATGCTAGGGCCTTCGCCGCCGTAGTAATTGTGCGTATCCGGTTTGGGCGGCATGGGCTGGAAAAGCGACAGCCCGCCGGGCGCACTGATCACCACCAGGCGATCGATCAGCTCTGGATAGTCGATCGCCATTTTCAAGGCTGCCGAGCCGCCCGTCGCCAGACCCAGTAGATGCGCCCTGCCAACGCCCAGCGCCTCAAGCATGTCGCGGAAGGTGCGCGCATAGAAACTGGTGCGTGGCCCGTCGATCTGCGGCTTGTCGGATTTGCCGTAGCCCGGGAGGTCGACGATGAGGGTGCGGAAATGGCGCGACAGCGCCGCCAGGTTGCGGCCGAAATTTCCCCAGCCGAAAGCACCTGGTGCGCCACCGTGAATGCACAGCAGGACTGGCCCCGTGCCGGCCTCGTGATAATGCAACTTGACGGCGCCGGCCTGCACGAATTTCGAAGTGTTGTCTCTTGTCAGCATCATTGAAGTGTCATCCCAATCGTTATTCGCCCGCGGCTTTCACCGCCGGGTAGCGCCCAAGCAGCAGGATCGCGACAGCGCCGATCACGCACGCAACCAGCGAGACTTCGTGCACCACCGTATATGAGCCCAAACGGTCGAATGCCAGGCCGTACAGAAACGGACCGACCGAGCCGCCCAGCGTCGCCGCGCCAAACAAGCACCCATAAATCGAGCCGAACGCGCGATTGCCGAAATACTTGCGCGCGAGGAACGGAATCAGATCCCCTTCCGAACCCGTTGAGATGCCGAGCAGCAACGCCGCCAGAATGATCATGGAGGGCACATGCACCGCGCCAGTGAGGAAAATCGCAAAACCCACCGCACCAACACAGAAGGCGAGACATGCCACGAATGGGGCAAACACGCGGTCGAGCACCGCGCCCAGCCCGACGCGCGCAATCGCGAGACCCGCACCGACGAAGCCCGCCGCCTGCGCGCCGACATCGTGTCCAAGCCCTCGATCGCTAACGAACGGAGCAAGGTGCACGAAGCCACCAAGAATCGAGCTCGAAATAAGGAACATGACGATCGCGAGCAGCCAGAAGCGATAGCCACGCACCGCTTCGCCGAGCGTGAGCCCCGCCTCGACCGAGACTGCCGCCGTTACATCCGCGGCAAAGTCCTTCTGGGCTGGCAGATTGCGGAACATCAGCCAATGCGCCACGAAGCCAAGCGCCAGCACGACCAGCGCGCACGCGCCAAACCAATGGCGCCAATCCATCATCATGCCCAGCCGGTTGGCGGCGATGGGTGCGAAGAAACCGCCCAGACCGGTACCGATCATCGCGAACCCGAGCGCCATGCCCAGGCGCTTGTCGAAGACGCGCGGCAGTACACCGAGGTAGCCCGCCGGCGTCGTGCCCGAGCCGAGAAAGCCGATCAGGAAACCGACCGCGGCGAAATAGGCGTGATTAGCCGGCGCAACGGCAAGCGCACCCAGCGCAACTGCGAGAAGCGCGATCGACCCTGCGATGACCTTGCTCCAGCCCAGCCGATCGGCAAGCAAGCCGACCGCGGGCGCCCCCAGCGTCGTCCCTATCAGCGAGAACATCGGCAGCACTGCTACGTCGGAGCGGCCCCAGCCAAAGGTCGCCGCCATGGGCTTCAGGAACACGCCCGCGACGCTGAAAAACAGTGGCCCGAAGCCGAACATCAGGCCGATCGCGGCACCGCAAACGATCCACAGGCCCGCGGATCGGGTCACTTTCGACGATGCTTCAAGCGAGGGCATCATCTTCGTACTAACCGGACTGCTCATGATGTTCTCTCCTCCTTAAAACATGTGACGGATGCCGATTTGCACAATCGTCTGCGTCCGCGTCGACGATGCGCCCACGACGTTGGTCCTGTGGCCGCCCTGGTTGCTGGTGTAGCTGAGGCCGTCGTCGATGATCCCGTAAAGCGAGACACTGCTTTGCGCCTGCGCGGCGCCTGCAAACATCGCAGCAAAATCCGTCAATACTCGATACTTCACCGCTGTCTCCTGATTGGCAGTCGCGCTGCCGTTTTTAATTTGCATTACTGGTTATGTGAATGCCTGCCTGATCCGTCAGGCCGATCCAAGCCGCCCCGGTATCAGCCGGCCATCAGTTGCCTGGCCTGCTTCGCCCATTCGTCCTGCATCATGAAGGTCGGATTGGCGCGCACCGCGCGCTCCACCCCGGCGAGGACTTCCTCGTCGGGCTGGGTCAGGTCCAGCGGCAGGACCTGGATCGAGCACGTAGATGCTCAGCGAGTTGCCGTGACTCTTGACCTGGGTAATCTTGCGATCTTCGTCCTGCACGATCTGATGGTGTTCGGTGCGGTCCGAGCTCACGAATATGCCTTTGCCAACAGGCCCACTGCCCTCGTCCGTCTTCACCAGGCCAAACCACCGTTGGTAAAACTCCACCAATTTATCGACATCGATGACATGGATGCCGACATGTTTGAATCTGGCCTTGAGTGCCTGTGACATGCTGAAGTCTCCTGTTATATGCGCCTTCATTACATTCGCGTCGACAGCGCCAGCGACGTTCGTCCGTGTCCCCGCACGATCAAAACCCTGCCGACGTAACCAAGCACGCCGCACACGCCGATGGTCCAGCCCATGCCGGCCGGCGAGCTCCCCGGAAACAGTCCGACGACGAAGCTCGCCAGCGCGCCGAAAGCGAGCTGCGTCGCGCCGAACAGCGCCGCTGCCGCGCCGGCATTGCCTGGATAGCGGGACATCAGATCGGTCGCACAATTTGCGGAAAGCAGTCCCACCACGCCGATGACGCAGCACAGTCCGACAACCATCGACCACAACCCGCCCCACCCGGTCAGGCATGCGAACGCAACGAATAGCGCTGCGCCGGACGAGAAAGTCGATGCGGCGCAAATCATCCGCAAGACGCCGAACCGGCCGACACAGCGCGTATTCAAAAAGTTGCCGGCCATGATGCCGAGGACATTCAGTGCGAAGAACAGGCCATAGTGCTGCGGCGAGATATGGAAATACTGGATGTACACGAACGGCGTCTCCGTGATGTAGGTGAACATCGCAGCAAACACCATCCCGCCGCACAGCAGATGCCCCCAGACTGCCGGATCGCGCAGCAGCCGCCCGTACGCGGCGAATGACTGCAACACGGCCGAGTTAGCGCGCTTTTCGCGCGGCCAGGTTTCCGGCACGCGCAGCCAGGCGGCCGCCGTACAGAACGCGCCGAACAGCGTCAGTGCGATGAATACCGTGCGCCAGTTGCCGAGCAGCAGCAGTTGCCCCCCGATCAACGGCGCGAGCAGCGGTCCAACCGAGGTGACGAGCGCCACCATCGACAGCACTTGCGCTGCTTCGTCGGGCTCGTGCGCATCACGCGCGATGGTTCGCGCGAGCACCGACGCGGCGCCCGCCCCAAGCGCCTGCAAAAAGCGCATCAACAAGAGCTGGCCAATCGAGCCCGCGAGCCAGCATGCCACGCTAGCGACAACGAACAGGCCGAGACCGGCGAGCAGCACTGGACGTCGCCCGCGGGCATCGGACATGGGACCGTACAGCACCATGCCGATCGAGAACCCGGCGACAAAAGCCGTCAGCGTTGCCGCCGCAGCGGCGTCCGGGACGCCGAACGATGCAGCAATCGACGGCAGGCTCGGCAAATAGATATCGGTGCTGAGCGGACCACAGGCGGCAAGCGCGCCGAGCAACAGAATCAGTTGCCGATCAGGCCGGCGTCGGGTCAGGTGGGACATCGCAATTCCGTTCGAAGCAGTTCGGTTTCCTGATCACCGGAAAATCCGGTAGGCGCACTCTCTGCACGCCATCAGATGGCGGTATCGCGGCTCACGAATCCGCCATCGCCGTTGATTTCAACCGGTGCAAGCACGCCCCTGCTGGCCGCCAGCGCGTTCTGCGCGCGCAGCTTGAGCTGGTTTTCAGGCGTTTCCCAGCTACGCTCGTGCCCCCACAGGCTCATGCACCAGAGTTCCTCGGGCTGCCAGCTTTCACGATCGATCAGCCTGCCACCCCAACCCGTTTCAATGAGAAATCCGCCGGGCGTCTTCGAATAGAAAGACAGCATGTGGTCATTCCCGTGTCGGCCGAGACTCGTCTGGATCATGCCAGGCATGGTCAACGCCTTGTCGTATAGCCGGCCGACATCGTCCATGAACTTGTATTCGACCATGATGTGATGCAGGAATTTGGCAGGGGTCTTGACCAGTGCCAGCGAGTGATGCCGCTCATTGGCGTGGATAAAGCGCACCTGGATATCCCCCTCCATATAGTCGGTCAGGCCGAACCCGAGCACCTTCATGTAAAAATGTTCCATCTCCTCCAGAAGCGGAGTGCCGATGACAACGTGGCCAAATCCCAGCGAACCGGTACGGAAGCCACCGATCGGGCGGCCCGGCTTGAAGGGGCTTGCGTCGATACTTCGGCTAACGAAGAATTCGACACGATTCCCATCCGGGTCCGATACCCACAACATATGCTGCACGCTGCGTTCGGACCGCTCCGCATCGTTGCTTTCGTGCACCAGAATACCCGCCGCGGTCATTTCGCCACGCACCGCCTCCAGGGCTTCCGGGCTGTCCACCTTCATGCCGATGAACGCGACGCCGTTGCGCTGCGCCGGACGCACGAACAGGCGCCAGGCATAGTCATCCATGCGCAGGCCCAGACACGCGTGATCCAGCGAACGAACTTCGAATCCGATGTAATCCGTCGCGAACGCACGCCACTCGTCCATGTTGGTGGCGTCGATGCCCAGATATCCAATTTCTTCGATCTTCAATTTGAATCCTCCGTCAATTGGGTCGGCCGCCGTGCTCGCGCGACAGCCCTTGCGTCAT
This sequence comes from Paraburkholderia sp. A1BS-2L, assembly GCF_051125205.1. NCBI lineage: Bacteria > Pseudomonadati > Pseudomonadota > Betaproteobacteria > Burkholderiales > Burkholderiaceae > Paraburkholderia > Paraburkholderia sp. A1BS-2L. The sequence goes on along the minus strand of NZ_CP120429.1, from coordinate 1,708,999 downwards.
CGCGTATTCGCCGTTGCTGAACGTCAGGGGTTTGCCGTCGAAGTGCGCGTACTGCTTGACCTCGCCAATCAGGATCAGGTGATCGCCGGCTTCCTGGACGGAAACGCGCTGGCATTCCAGCTGCGCAACTGTGCCGTGGATCAGCGGCGCACCGCCAAGCCCCTCCTCCCACGACACCAGCTCGAACTTCTCCGGAGTGCTCATGCAGAACCACTGTGAGACCTGCACCTGGTCATGCGCGAGCATGTTCACCACGAAATAATCTGCCTTGCGGAAAGCCTCGACATTTCTCGACTCACGCCGGATCGACCAGAGAATCAACGGTGGATCAAGGGAAACCGAAGTGAAGGAATTCACCGTCATGCCGACCGGACCGGCGTCATGGGTGGCCGTAATCACCGTCACCCCGGTCGGATACTGACCAAGACAGCGGCGGAATGCGCGGCTGTTATCGAGCGGACGCCCACGCTCCAGCAGCGACCACTGCTGCTTTTCCACGACGAATTGCTGTTCCAGCATCATTTTGTTTCGCTCCGTGATGGCTGCGGGATTAGCGCCAGTAGGCAGCGGTGGCAAAGTCGTTGACCTTGAATTCCGGTGCCGGCAGACCCAGAAGCGCCCGCGAATACGCGGAGGCCGCGAGTTCCTTGCCACCCGTGCCGTGTGTGCGCGCCGCCATCAGGTTGCGGAAGATCAGTTGCATGGGATTGGCGCTCTGCGAAGCCACTGCGCCGACCATCGGCCAGATGTCATGCAGAAGATCGAAGCAGGCGGCGAACGAATCGGCCGATTCGAAACGCACACGCAGACGCTCCAGATGCGAAATCGGTTCGCCCTTGCAGGCCTGATCGAAGATATGGCGCCAGTTGTTCAGGGTCCGCGTGCGAATGCCGTTGATACGGGTCAATGCGTCCGCGAGCTTGAGATGAAGGATGGGGTTTTCGGCCAGGCGTGCTCCGGTGCCCATCTTGGTATAGCGGTTGCGCGACTGTTCAATGAACAGGTTCACGCCTTCCAGCGCAGTGCCAATCACGGTGTTGGCAGCCGTCGCGTAGAACACCGTCATCCACGACACGCCGCGGTACAGCGGTGTCTGGATCGCCTCGTAGCCGGGATTGATGTCGTTGACGACATCGACCATCGCGTGGATACGGTGATTCGGCACGAACACCTTGTTCGCCGTGACCGCCTTGCTCCCCGTTCCGCGCAGACCCTGCACGTCCCAGCTGTCATGGTCGATTACCAGATCGCTGATCGGCACCAGAAAGTTGCGCTCGCCACCACCGAGCACGACATAGTGCGCAAAATCGACGCCGCTGGAGAAGGTCCATTTGCCATCGAGGATATAGCCGCCCTCGGTCGGCTCGGTCTTGCCGAGCGGCGCGTAAGAGCTGGAGGCGCGGGCATCCGGACCGTAGACGCCCCAGAAGTCCTCGTGCATCTGCGGGTCCATCGCTGCGATTTCCAGGTTGTGGCAGACAATCTGGCCGGCGATCCACGCCGCGGAACTGTCGCACTGAGCAATGCGCATCAGGCCATCGTAGAAGTCCGCCGGAGACAGTTCCAGGCCGCCGTATTGCAGCGGCGTGAGGCTGCGGAACACGCCTGCTTCAAGCATGGCCTCGACGCTGGCATCCGGAACGCGACACTCGCGCTCGGACTGCTCGCGGCCTGCACGCAGCACCGGAAGGATGGCGTCGACCGCCTTCAGGAAGGCCTCGCCCGCTTTCAGCGCGCGCTGGCGGTACGCTTCGCCCTCAGTGGCCGTGAAGGGCTGGGTTTCAATCACTGCGCTCATGTTGTCTCTGCGTGTGTAGTTCGAGTGAGCACAGTGTAGGTGGGGAAAGTACCCGATCTAAAACGATTCCTTCTGCATTAGAATGAGTTAAACTCATGCAAGATCGTCTGCAATGAAGCGCCTTCCCTCCCTGACCGCCGTCAGGTATTTCGAGGTCGCCGCCCGCCTGCAAAGCTTTACCGCGGCGGCCGCCGAGCTGCATGTGACCCAGGGCGCGATCAGCCGCATGGTCCAGACGCTCGAGGAACAACTCGAGGTTCGCCTGTTCGAGCGCAATGGCCGCTGGATTGCCCTGACACCCGTCGGCAGGACCTATCACGAACAGATCACGGCGGGCCTGAACCAGATTGCCGAGGCGGGCAGCCGGCTAAAAGAGAGCACGGACCAGTCGACGCTGATCCTTTCCGTCAACGTTGGCTTCACCCTCTGGCTGGTCCAGAACATCAGCGAGTTCCGCGCCAAGTACCCCGATATCCAGGTGGACGTCCTGGCCGAGGAACTCAAGGAACTGGATTTCAACGCGCCCGTCCATGCCCGCATCCGTTATGGCTCGCCGCCCTGGCCCGGCTTCGATTCGATCTGCCTGCTCGACACGACCGAGGCGGGCGTGGTGTGCTCGCCGCGCATGAAGCAACAGGCCAACGTGCATGAACCCGCCGACTTGCTCACGGCCCCCTTGTTGAGCGTTGCCGGCGCGCGCGAAGAACCCTGGCAGAACTATTTCGAACACTATGGGCTTCAGATGCCGAGCCTCGGCAAATCTCCGCGCTTTCTGCAGATGCTGATGATGCGCGAAGCCGCCATGTCAGGCCTCGGCTTTGGATTGGTGCCCTTGTTCCTGTTTCAGCACGATTTCCGGGACGGGCGGCTGGTGCAGGCCATCCCGCACACATGCACCATCCACCACGGGTATCACCTCCTTTACCGCAAGGAGGAGGACCTCAACCCGAGACTCAAAATTTTCAGGAAATGGCTGGTGGCGCGGCTTCAAGCGTCGATATGAGGGCTTGGCCAGGAACACTACGCACGGCATTCAAGTCAGCGGCTAGAGGCTGGCCGCGTTGACAGCGGCTCCCTTCCAAGGGGTGTAAAGGCGCGCTTCAAACCGCGCTTGAACTCCAGTCGTCCATATCGTGCCTGACGGTGTGTCGGTTGGCGATAAGCGTCTCAACGCCCGGTTCGTTGTTCATGGCGCGTTGAACGGCAAGTTTGGTTGCCTCGTAGTTCGTGCGGTACATGTCCCGTTTATCGAGATTGGCCTCCGTGGCGCAGCGCGGATCGATCCACACGAGGCTGATGATGCATAGCTCGTTGGCCTGGTCTTTAGGCAAGATCCCTTCGATCAGGCAATCGACAATGGCATCCGACGTAGCCGACTGCACGACGCCACCAAACAACTCGATAGTGGCCATGTCTTTGAGCGTCACCTTTGGGACGATCATCGTGGCAGGGCGAACCATCTGATTGCAGGCGCGAATCGCGAACATGGCCGTGTGTCCTTTGCTCTGCGCCATCATATTGGCGAACGCGTGACCGACCGGTCCGTCGACGCGGCCTATCAGGACTTCGGGCATCGCGTCGGTCACCTGGCCGGGCGCCGCGAATACGGTGGCTTCGCCTGCGCGGAACGTCAAATCGAGACTCATCGTTACTTCCTCCCTTCGATAGTTGGACATGGGAGGTTGGCTGCATGCAAGGACAGTGCCACTCGAGTCAACGCCCTTGAGCAGCCATGGCGTTGCGCAACGTGTATCGCTTTCGTGACACGGTGACAAACCGGCATCACCTCTGCAGCACCTGACTGCGACGACACCTGCACGTTGCAGGCATGCCCCGGGCGGATCCGAATTGCGCGTGGATTGACGTAGCGATACCGTTGCGTAGCGCTGCCCGGTGCTCAACGCCTGTCGCACAGCGCCCCATTTCAGCAAGGAGATGACGAGCATGACTGAAAATGGCGGGAGCATCGCACGAAGTGCGTCGCCAGCTCGCACCTTCAATGTCGACCTCAACGCTTCCGGGCAGGTTCACACCGGCGTACAGGCATGGTTCAAGATCCTCCACGACAATTACTTCCCGCTCGACGTGAAGATTGGCCGCGACTTTCGCTCGGGCCTGCTCACGCGCGTCGATATCGGAAACATACGCGCATGCACGCTGAAGACCGATCCAATGCTGACCGAGCGCCGCGCGTCGCGCGCCATGCCGGACGGGCGCGACTTCTACGTGGTGGAAATACCTCGGGAGGCGTCAGTACGGGTCGCGCAGCGCGGCCGCGAGGCCATCGTTCGCCCGGGCGGCTTCACGGTCGTCAACGGCGCGGAGGGCTACACGTTCGAGACTGCGCAACATAACGAGGTCCGCACCTTGCGCATTCCATGCCGCTCGCTCCGCGCACGCCTGCCGAGCCTCGACGACTGGGTCGCAACAACATGCGACTCGAGCCAGCCACTGGTGGCGCTCTTTCTCGATTTCGCGGCCTCCTATGGCCAGCATGGCCCTGCACTGCTGCCGGCGCACCACGAGCGGCTGGAGCAGCAACTGCTCGATTTGCTGGCAATGGCACTCCTTGGCGCCGACGCCATCAGCAGCGAAACGTCCGTGCGCAGCGCACACCGGCAGCGCGCCTTGCGTGCGATTGAGCAGCACTTCTGCGACCCGGCGCTCGATCCGTCCGGCATCGCGCGCGCGGTCGGCGTGTCCGAGCGCTATCTGCAGAAGATTTTTTCGGAGCGGCAGGAAACCATCTCGGCAACCATCCGCGAACGCCGCATTCTCGAGGCAAAGCGCCTTCTCGCAAACCGCGCGCAGCTACGCCTGAGCGTCACGCAAATCGCGTATGCCGTAGGCTTCTCCGATCCCGCCTGGTTCAGCCGCGTGTTCCGCCAGGCCACCGGCGTTTCGCCTGCCCGGTACGAAGGCGACACCCCGTAAGCCTCGGCTCAGGCAGCCCCGCGCGGCCGGCATTCTCCTGACAAAATCCTTACCAGCCCTGCATCCCGATCGCCCACCATCCGGGCGCTCCAGTCCAGGCTTTTGTGCGCCACTGTGCAAGTGGGCGGCTTTTCCGCTTTGTAGAGTGCGAATCAACGGGTTCCGTCGTGCCGGATGGCGCGCGGGCCCGCAGCACCCAGGACAAAAGGAGAGATGCCGTGTATATGACCATGCCCGATACGTCCCGGTCGCTCGTGCAGCGCATCGTCGATCACTTCCGCACGCTGATTGAAGACGGCAAGCTCCAATCCGGCATGAAGATTCCGTCGATCCGCAGCTTCGCGGAATCGCACGGCGTCAGCGTGTCGACTGTCGTGGACGCCTATGACCGGCTGGTCGCCGACGGCCTGCTGGTGCCGCGCCAGAACGCCGGATTCTTCGTGCGCAGTTTTCAGCGCGGCGGTCGGCGCGATTACGACGCACGTAGCGACGAAGCCGCGGGCTTCGATTCGCTGTGGATGCCAAACCGCATCTGGCAAAACCATAACGTCGAAATCAACCCGGGCTGCGGCTGGATTGCGCCGCGCTGGCTGGACGAAGAAGGCCTGCGACGCGCAATGCGCAACATGTCGCTCCATACGAACGGCTCGATGGCCGGCTACGGCACGCCCAAGGGCTATCTGCCGCTGCGTTGGAAGATCTCCGACTGGCTCAATCAGCAAGAGGTCTTCTGCCCGCCCGAGCAGTTGCTGATGACGACTGGCGCCGCGCACGCGCTCGGGCTTCTGATCCATCTGCTCATCAAGCCCGCGGACACGGTGTTTGTCGATTCGCCCGGGTACAGCCTGCTGTTCCTCCATCTGAAGCGGCTCGGCGTGAATATCGTCGGCGTGCCGTGGACGCCGCTTGGCCCGGACATCGCGGTCCTCGAGCAGTTGCTGCGCGAACACAAGCCGCGCGCCTGGTTCACGAATCCGCGGCTGCACAATCCAACGGGCGCGTCGTGCTCGACTGCCACCGCACACCGGATGCTCCAGCTTGCCACGCAACACGACTTCCTGATCGTAGAAGACGACGTATGCGCCGACCTCGACAGCGCGGCCCGCCGCCCTCTTGCGAGCATGGACCAGCTCGAGCGCGTGATCTATGTGGGCAGCTTTTCGAAAACGGCTTCTCCGGCCCTGCGCGCCGGCTATATCGCCGCGCATCCGGACCTCGTCGAGGACCTCACGCAGTTCAAGATGATTACCGGCCTCACGAGTTCAGAGATCAGTGAGCGCTTCGTCTATCAACTTCTCACCGATGGCCGCTATCGCAAGCATCTCAAGGGGCTGCGCGATAACCTGTCGCGCGCGCAGGACGAAACGCGGCGCAAGCTCGTCCAGGCGGGTATGGTGTTGTTCAACGACGCACACGATGGACTGTTCGTGTGGGCACGCCATCCGTCCCACAACGACTCGCGCGCGCTCTCTAACCGCGCGCTCGACAAGGACATCTATCTCGCGCCCGGTCATCTGTTCATGCACGACGAGGCAACCACGCCCTGGCTGCGCTTCAATGTCGGCTATTGCGATCACGATGCGCTGTTCGAGTTTCTGGCTCTCGCGTAGCGCAGCGCAAAAGCAGCGCAAGCCGGCGAATGCCGCTTGCGCCATCTTTATGCCTATCCTGCGCCCGTTAGAACTGATGCGTCACGCCAAGCCTCGCCGCGACCTGCCTGCTCGTGCTCGACGGATTGAAGCCCGCAATCTGGGCCACGGGCGCGTCGCCTGAGGCGTTCTGGAAGGCGCCCATCGCATAGAGGAACGTGCGTTTGGAAAGCGCGTACTGCGCGATCAGGTTGGCCTGCTGATACTTCGGCGTGGTGTCGCTCACGTGCGCGTGCCCGATCGTATAGGTGAAACCCGCGCCAAGAAGCAATGCGCTCGTGACCGAGTACGTTCCGGAGATTTCATAATTCTGGAACGTCATGTCGCCGCCGCCAACCGCCGAGCGAAACGCGGTGTCCGAAAAATCCGCTGACATTTTCAGCGAGCCCCACACGTACGACGCGCCCATTGCGAGCACGCTCTGGCTGCGGGCACGTGCAAGCGCGTCGCCATAAATGGCGTTGGTGAAGCCGCCACCCGACGCGTAACCCGCTACAGCCGTCAGCGGATCGCCAACGTGGAGATAGCCAACACCCGCGCTAATTGCGCCGCCGGCGTATGCGAGCGCCGCGCTCCAGGTCGAATCGGTCGAAAACGCGCCCGCGTGGCCGCCAGGCGAGTAATGGCCTTCGAAAGTGATACCCGCAATCGCTGGGCTCACGTACTTGATCGCGTTCGGCACCGAAAAGCCGTTGTCGAGATTGTCCATATCGTTCGGATGTGCGAAGTACCATCCTCCGTATTGCCCATTCAGCGTGAACGGTTCCAGCAGATCGACGTTTGCATCCCATTGCCGGCCAAGCGTGAGCGTGCCGTAGCTCACGGACTGAATGCCGACATAAGCGTTGCGTGAAAACGCAAGGCCGCCACCCGCCTGACCATTTGCGGCGTCAAAGCCGCTTTCGAGCCGGAAAATCGCGCTCAAGCCCCCGCCCAGATCCTCTGTACCCTTGACGCCCCAGCGGCTGCCGAGCGGCACGCCGCTCTGCATCTGAACGAGCCGGCCGCCGCTGCCCGCCACCGCCTGGCCGTTGCTCGCGTTCACCACGTTGTTCGCGTAGTCGATGCCAAGGTCGACCACGCCATATAGCGTGACCGAGCTCTGCGCCTGCGCACCGCCTGCAAGCAGCAGGAGCGGCAGTCCTGCGCTCACGAATTTTTTCATTGTCTCTTCCATGTTGATTTGATGTTGAATGGGTGTCCGCGGCACGGGGGCGTGCTCACCTCGCCATGCACCGCGCGAAACTGCTTAGAGCACCACGTCGCGCACGAACGTCCCCTTGCCAGCGAGCGTCAGGGCCGCGCGATAGACAAGCGCCGCGCTCACGGCCGCCGCGGGAGCAGAGAATGTCGCGACGGCGCCGCCGCATTCGAGCAGCGCGATGCCGATCGCGGTTGCTGCGAGCCACGCGCCGAGCCCGCACAGATTGAGCGCGACCACGCGCTCGCGCCGATATTCGATCGCTCCACCGAAAATCGCGTTGTAGTGCGGCGACACGATATGCGTGACGGAGATCGCAACCCACGCAACGACGAAGATCCCCTGATACGCGAGCGCCTGCAGGATGAAGCTGAAGACGTTCGTGAGCATGAGCGCGTAGACGAGCGCGCCAACTATGATTGACCAGACGAATTCCGGCAAATGCAGCCCGATCGCACTTTGAAAAAATGCGTGCATGTTCGTCGACGCGAGATAGAAGTTCGCCGTGTTAATGCGCGTCTGGGTGACCCAGACGAACAGCAGCCCGCCGAAACCCATGAGTTTGAGCAACGCCATGACAACCGACACTTCGCTCAACGCGCCTTGGGTCGCAAGCGTGCCAGCGAGAAAGATGCCCGCCACGCCGTTGCAGAGGAACGTGAACGTGTAGAAGATCCAACCGAAGTTCAGGTTCGCGTGATAGGCGGCGTCCTGCTTCTTGCCGAAGCGCGCGTAGTCCCACGTGTACATCATGAGAATCCAAACCCCCATGAATGCGGTGAAGCAGTTCCACCACCCATTTGCCGGCGCGCCGCCGGACGGCCCCAGATGCAGCCAGGCGCTGTGGTCGCCGCTCGCGGAGAATGCGGCGATCAGCGCTGCCACGAGACCGATCAGGTAAAACGGCAGCAGCACGCCGTTGAACTTGTCGAGCCAGCGCTGCACGCTGCCGAACACGAGCAGCACACTATAGGTCACGACAAACAGGTAGGCCAGATGCAGCGAGATGGACGGAAAGTAGGCGTTGATCGCAATGGCGATCACCGAGCCTTCGAATAGCGCATAGTAGATCGCCGTTGCGAAGAAAATCAGGGTCGCCAGCGGCGCGCCGAAACTGCCGAACACGACGCGCGAAAACAGCGCAACCGACAATCCGCTCGAGATCGCGAAGCGCACGATCACCCGATTGATCACACTGTAGACGGCGACCGAAAGCGCAAGCCCGATCAGCGCATTGACAGTGCCGAAATGGATAGCGAGCGTAGCGGATACCACCAGCCAGAACATCGCGCTGCAGATCGCCCACCACGCCATGGTCAATGAGCCCCGCGACATGCGTGCGTCGTCAGGAACCGGGCTTGCGGCATAGCTGCTGTCGTGCTTGTCCGCATTGGCATCAATCTCCATAAGTCCTCCGAAATAATTTTGGTGTAATCAAGCGCCAGGAATCCTGCCTGCTTCATCGTCGGGCGAGCCGTGCGACGCACGGCCCGCCACACCGATTCAGCGTCAGGCCGCTTCGCCTTCGTCCGTCAGCACGTAGACGCCCGTTGCGTCAAGGCGCGCGCTCCATTGCGGCGGCAACACGATCGAGGTCGTCACCTCCTCAATGACCGCAGGGCCGGCAACCACGTCGCCCGCACCCAGCAACGTGCCGTCGTATACCGGCGCATGCACCGTCTCGACGTCCTGCCCTCGCCCGAAGATCATGTTGCGCCGCTCCTTGATCGCAATCTCCACTTCGCCAGATCCCGCGTCGATGGTCTGCGCGGGCGGCTGCTCGAGCACGCCGTACACGGTGCTTTCGATGTTCACGATCTCCACCTGGCTTTCCGGCTCCGCGTACGTGAAAAGCTGCTTGTGGCGCTCGTCGAACAACTCGCGAATTTGGCCGATGGTCTCCCTGCTGACCTCCATGGCGCCGATGTTCACCGAGCACTCATGCACTTGGCCGCAATAGCGCATGTCGAGCTGGCGCTCGACCTGGATGCGCTCGCGCGGGAAGCCCTCGCGTTCGAGCGCCGCCACCGCGTCGGCCTCGAGCCGGTCGAACTGCCGCTGCACGCGCTCGAACGACGTGTGCGGCTCGATGCGCATCGGGCACGCGGCCATGTAGTTATACTTGACATCGGAAAGCAGTTGCCCGAACGCACACAGCCCCGAGGCCAGCTTGGGCACCAGCACCGTCTTCACGCCAATCTCGCGCGCGAGGCCCGCGATGTGCAGCGAGGTTGCGCCACCGGCAGCGATCAAGACAAAGTCGCGAGGATCGTAGCCGCGCTCGATCGAAACCCGCCGGATGCCGTTGATCATGTTCACGTTGACGATGTTGTAAATGCCGTATGCCGCCTTGCCAACACCAAGCCCGAGCGGCTTCGCGATGTGCGTTTCGATCGCAGCCTGCGAAGCCTTTCCGTCAATCTTCACCCGGCCGCCGAGCAACGACTCCGGATTCAGGTAGCCGAGCACGACGTTTGCGTCGGTCACCGTCGGCTCCGTACCGCCGCGCATATAGCACACCGGCCCTGGCACGGCGCCGGCGCTCTGCGGCCCGACCTTCAGCAGCCCCATCGCGTCGATCCACGCGATCGAGCCGCCGCCCGCACCAAGGGTCTCCACCTGGATCATCGGCGTGCCGATCCGGTAGCGCAGGAAGTCGATATCCTTGTTCACGTTCGTCACGCCGTCCTTGGTCAGCGTGATATCGAACGACGTCCCGCCCATGTCGACGGTAATCAGATTGCGATAGCCAAACGGCTTTGCGACGAACAGCGCCGCGCGCGGCGCGGACGCCGGCCCCGAGTTGATCGCATTGACGGCGCGCGAGGCCATCGCGGCAGGCGACGCCATGCCGCCGTTCGACTGATAGAAGCGCACCGGCGACTCGACCCCGTTGTCGAGGTAGAAGCGTTCGATACGGCTCACGTAGCGTGAGAGCACGGGGCCGAGATACGCGTTCACAACGGTCGTCGAGGTGCGCGTGTATTCGCGCATCTGCGGAAACACTTCGAGACCCACTGACACATACACATGCGGCAGCATCTCGCGCACGATCTCTGCGGCGCGCCGCTCGTGAGCGCCGTTGGCAACGGACCACACGAACGAGACCGCGACGGCCTCCACGCCTTCGCGGCGGAACAGTTCGCACGCGGCGCGCACGTCGTCCTCGTTCAGCGGCGTGTGCACCGTGCCGTCGGCCAGAATGCGCTCGCGGATCGGTCTGCGCAAATAGCGCTCGACGAGCATTTTCGCGGCCGGATAGCAGGCGTCGTAGCGGTGTCCTTCTTCCTTGTGCCCGAGGCGGATTTCGAGCGAATCCTCGTGGCCGGCCGTGCAGATGAGGCCGGTCTTCACACCCTTGTGCTGGATCAGCGCGTTCAGCGCGACAGTCGTGCCATTGACGCACAAGTCCAGATTCGAAAGGATTTGCCCGACCGGCTGGCCAAGCGCCTGCGCAATCTGTCCAAGCCCGTCCGCGATGGCGCGGGTGCCGTCCTCGGGCGTCGAAGTGGCCTTGAAGAGGCGCATCTGGCCTGCGCCGTCCGCGAGAACGAAATCGGTAAATGTGCCGCCTGCGTCAACGCCCAGGCGATATTGCTTGCTGTTCATGGTGTCTCCTTCGTCTTGCGGTTAGCGGCGGCTGGCGCGCAGCACATCGGTAGCGGCGCGGTCCACGCGCAGGCTTTCTTCGTCGATTACCACCCCATACTCGGCGTGCGCCGCACCGATTGAAACAATGCCGTTGCGCACGTCTGTCGCCACCTGCTCAGGATCGCGCAACAGTGGCGATCCCCAACCTCCGCCGCCTGGGTTGTACGTGGCGAGGCAATAGCCGTCGCGCACCGTCATAACCGAGTTTTCCTGATGCGATTCGATCACCTTGCCGTGGCGCTTCAGGTCGACGCGGCCGAGTTTCGTCTCCGGCAAGGCGCTCGACGCGCCGTTGGCGCCGATCGCGGGCAGCTTGCGTCCCTCTCCGAAACTCACGACCGTCATTTCATGGCCGATTGGCTCGACTTCCCAGACCGTGCCGCTGCCACCGCGATACTGGCCCGCTCCTGCACTGTCCGTGACCAGCCCGTAACGATGGATCAGGATCGGATACGAATATTCGAGCGTCTCGATGTCGCCCGAATACAGCGCTCCGAAACAGGACTGTGGCCCGCACGCATGCCAGCCATCCATGTAGCCGGTTGCGCCCGCGCCCGATACGAGCGACGCCAGCACCATCGTGACGTATTCCTCATCGTTTCTTTGATCGTGTCCTGCGATATTCACCCCGCTCGAGTGGCCCCATGAGCCGACTGCACGCTCGGGCTGCGCCTTTTCCAGTGCGAGGCGCACCGCGTCGGCGAGCGTTTCCATCGGTGTCGTCGTGCAGTTCACGTGCGGCGCGGGCTCGCGCGCGTTGCACAGTGTCCCCTTCGGGCCAAGGTCGACGCTCACACAGCGGTACAAGCCCTCGTTATACGGTGGATCGAGCTGGGCGAACATCATCAGGCCGAGGTAGACGCCCGAGATCGAATTGCCTTCGTAGGAGTTAATGAAGTAGGGAATCTGCGGCGGACTCTCGATACGGATGCGGCACGAATCCGCTGCGATGTCCACGGTCGCCTTGATCTCGATCTCGCCGAAGCCGTGGCCCGAATCCTCCAGTATCGCGCTCGCCTCATAGGTGCCGTCCGGTACCGCGCGGATGATCTGGCGCATATGTCGATCGGCCATGTCCATCAGCTCGTCGATACATGCACGCACCGTCTCGACACCGTATTTGTCGAGCAGCGCGATCAGGTTGCGCGCGCCAACGTTGACCGCGCCAAGCTGCGCCTTCAGATCGCCCTCCTGGTCGCGGCGCGAGCGCATGTTGCTCAACATGAAGTTGACCATGTCGTAACGCTCGACGCCACGGTCCCAGAGCTTCACAGGCGGAATGCGAAGACCCTCTGCGTAGATCTCCTTCGCATCCGGGTTATAGCCCGCGGGTACCGGGCCACCAATGTCGGTCACGTGGCCCTTGCACACCGTCCAGAACGCCAACTCGCCCTTGTAAAACACCGGCTTGTACATGCAGCAGTCGACGATATGGCTGCCTTTGTAGACCGGGTCGTTGTGGTAAATGATGTCGCCGTCGTGGAGATCATCGCCGAAGAAACGTGCGACCTCTTTCATGGCCGGAATCAGCCCGCCCAGGTGGATAGGAATATCCTGGCCTTGCAGGACCATCTCAGGCCGTTCGTTGAAGATCGCATTGCTGTAGTCGTGCGCAACGTTGAATACACTCGAGCGTGCGGTCTTCTCCAGCGTCATGGTCATCTCGCGCTGCGTGGTTTCGAGCACGCCGCGCACGACGGCAAGCGTAATCGGATCAACATCTCGTGCCATTGCTGTCTCCATCTGATAAGTGTTTTTCCGGGCTCCCGATGAGGAGCCCGATCCGAAGCGGATAGAACGAGAGTAGAAAGGCAAAATTGGCCCAACAATGCACAGCAGAGCGGCTTCGCACCCATGCTGTGTTGCCGCTGCGAGCCATACACGCGCACTGTGCGGCTAGCGCATCCCGTACGCCCCACGGGCGCGCTCAGGCACGGCGCCGCCCCCGATCGCAAGCTCGTATGTGGTGGCCGTCGCCACCTTCTTCACCGCGATGAAAAGCGGCCACGCTGGCGCATCAATTCCCGATGCAGTTGCGCATCGGGTTCGAACGGCGCCCGGCCATGCAGCCAGAACTGATTGTTCAGCACAATCAGGTCCCCCGCCGGCAACGGCAGTGCCGAGGTGCCAGCAGACGCCTCCATCGAATCGGAAAGCGCCTGCAGCCACGCGGCATGCTCGATGCTTTCTGGACAAACGAACTGGTCGATATAGCAGATGCACTCGCGGTCATTGACCTTGAAAAACGTCGGCCGCGCCACGCATTGCGTGATGTTCTTGCTCGCAGGTGAGCGGTAGGTAAACGGATACGCGCCGAGCGGATGCTCGCTGAAACGTTTGAGCTCCTCCCAGTCGTCGAGATGCAGCAGTCTCGATTCGCCACCGCGTGCGTGATGCTCGGAGAACTTCATCATCAGCAGCCAGTCCGTTGCTTCGTCGACGAACGTACCGTCCGTATGCAGCGTGAAGCGACGATACGCCTGACGCAGATACGAATCGCTGGCATCGGTGGCCTCGACCACGAAGCGCGCATAAAACGCCCCGGACATTGCGTCGTGGTTCGCTGGCCCGATGAGATGGCCGATGGCCGTGCCGAATTTCACGTAATCCTCATGATCCGATGTGACGCCCTGAACCCCAATCGTAAAGCCGCCACTATCGCGCTCATGCAGGATCGCGCGCAGCGTCTGCCTGAAGCCGGCACCCAGGCGCTCGTCCAGCGCCTTGGCGAGCATGAAGCGCGCGGTCGGCACATATTCCAGATGCTGGCTGCTCATCGAGCGGTGCGATTTGAAGAAGTCGGCAAGCGCGTGCTCGTCGAGCTCGATGTGATAAAGCCGCTGATGGTCCACGTGCGGCTGGACGCGAAACCCGGCGTCGCCGGCAACATTAGTGAACGCGGGACGTGCGAAAAGCTGCTCTCGTTGCATGATCTGTCCTTGAGTGACTGTGCTGGATGAGAGCGGGCGCCTTGGCGCCCTCGACGGCGTGTCGGTCCTGCCGGCCCACGCCGCATGGCGCGTCGCGACAGCTCGCAGCGAATGGCAATCGGGGAACCTGTGCTGTCGCTGCAGGCGTCATCCTGCGCGGAGCAAGGTGTAGAGGCGGCGCCGACCCGTTTCGCATGGGTGCGAAACGAGCCGGCGCGGCACAGGCCTGCGCCTGGTGAACCGCGTTACATCCCTCTGCGCGAAATATTGCCCGGGCGCGTGTCTGGCGCTTCGGACAGACTGCGTTCGTACTGGAGATGCAAGTCCTTGAGCGCCGCAACGAGCGCGAGCCCGGCGCGGCCAATGTAGCAACGCTGCACACGGTCGATGACCGGCGCCGCGCCGTCGCGCAGGCTGTGTCCTCGCAGCAGGTCGCCAATGAAGGTCCGCCCATGCTCCGTGACCAGTGTGCATGAAGCCTCGAGGATAACCGCGTATTTCGCGTCGATCTCCACGGTGACCGCCAACGACTCGAACAGATGCTGAGCAGCCATGCCCTGGGGCAGCCGCGCGTGTCCCGCCACGAACAGCGTTTGAGCGCGGTTCATGATCGGGTGCACCACGTCGCGGCGGCAAGGCTGCGCAGTTGATGGGTCTGCATCGTTCGCTCCCGTTCGATATCTGGAGTCCAGTTTAGGAACGGCGATATCACGCGGCAATGTACAGCCCACTGCGAGCGATCCACGTACTGTCCTGCTTCCGCCGGCAGTACACTGGCGGCCCATCATTGAAAGAATTTTGCCGCGGGAAGGCTGATCAGACCGATAAATTGGGCTGTGAATGGACCCACGCGGCGCGGGCCTTAAAAGCGCTCCGTTTCGGAGGAGGTGCATGACTACCCTGGCCCAATTGATTCCTCCAGGCGCCGAGCCAGGCGAATTTCGCGTCATTCGGCTCCTGTGCGATCGTTATCCCGCCGCGCTCCTTGATGCGGCCAAATCCCAGCGCGCCGTCCGTCCCCGTCCCCGACAAACCAATGCCCACGGCGCGCGTCGTTTGTGCAGCCGCGAGCGTGCGGAAGAACTCGTCGATAACCGGAAAGGCTTCGTTCGGCGCTTCGATCTCGCCCGCGTACAGACGACCATCCGATATGCACAGATGCTGATCATGCGAAAGCAGATAGACATGGTCTTTCTGAATCGCCGTTGTGCCAACGTCCGGCATACGGGCATTGCAGTCGCGCGTTGCAATACCTGGACTGCGTGGCTGTCGTCCGTTGCGCACTGATGCAGAATGACCACGAACGCCATATCCATTGAAGCCGGCGCGTTCTCGATGAAGTTCACCAGTGCCTGCAAGCCACCCGCGGATGCGCCGACACCCAGCACCAAAAATGGCAATGTCCCATCCGTCGCGCAAACGCCGATTTCCGCGCAGGTGCCCTGCGAAGCGCTAATAGTCATTGCAAAGCCCTCGGTTCTGGCTCTCCGTTGCGCGGACGGCAGGCATGTGTTCATACGAAACCATGCGGCACGTCGACCATCGCGATAGCACGCCAAGCCGGCGAGGCCCACGTTCGTGTGGATATGAAGCTCATCCTGGTGAGCAACCCCACGGCCCAATTGATACGGATCAACGGAACCCATCGGCCGGCTTTGTCGATCGCGAAGCATTTCATTCGATATCCAAACTAATTGCCAATTTTTTACGCCGGTTATCGATTCACGACAGACGATTCCGCACCGCACGTCTAACTCATTCTGGAATTTACGTTTTTAGTGCTCACTGAATAAATATCGATATTTTCACCAATTGATCAAGTGCTGCCCGTTCACGATTACCGCCCGGATTTCAGCAGAACATCAAAACAATGCCGCAGTCATTGGAAAAACGGCCGGATCGTGTACCACAACCACGTCTAACCCAATGTCCGGCGCCACAAAATCTCGGGATTTTCCCTCATCAACACGACAACGCCCTGCTCCCTGGCATCGACCTTGCTCTGAGAGGAACCGCCCGGTGCGACAGATGTTGTGCCGGGGCAGGCGCAATTCCCATCCCAACAAGGAGACATCACATGGCGTTACTGGAACGCGCGGCCTGGTACGACATCGCCCGTGCCACCAACTGGACCCCGACCTACGTCACCGAGTCCGAGCTCTTCCCCGATCTCATGTCCGGCGCTCAGGGCATTCCCATGGCGAGTTGGGAAACCTATGACGAGCCGTACAAGACGTCATATCCCGAGTACGTCCGCGTTCAGCGCGAAAAAGACGCCGGAGCCTATTCCGTGAAGGCGGCGCTGGAGCGCAGCCGCATGTTCGAGGACGCCGATCCCGGCTGGCTTTCCATCCTGAAGTCCCACTACGGCGCCATTGCGCTCGGCGAGTACGCTGCCATGAGCGCCGAAGCACGCATGGCGCGCTTCGGCCGTGCACCCGGCATGCGCAACATGGCCACCTTCGGCATGCTCGACGAGAACCGTCACGGCCAACTGCAACTCTATTTCCCGCACGATTACTGCGCGAAGGACCGCCAGTTCGACTGGGCGCACAAGGCCTATCACACGAACGAGTGGGGTGCGATTGCCGCTCGCAGCACGTTCGACGATCTGTTCATGTCGCGCAGCGCGATCGAGATCGCCGTCATGCTCACGTTCGCGTTCGAAACCGGCTTCACCAACATGCAGTTCCTCGGCCTCGCGGCCGACGCGGCCGAAGCGGGCGACTTTACCTTCGCAAGCCTGATTTCCAGCATCCAGACCGACGAGTCGCGCCATGCGCAAATCGGCGGCCCGGCGTTGCAGATCCTGATCGCCAATGGCCGCAAGGAAGAAGCCCAGAAGCTCGTGGACATCGCCATCGCACGCGCGTGGCGCCTCTTCTGTCTGCTCACGGGCTCGTCGATGGACTACGCGACGCCGCTCGAGCATCGCAAGCAGTCGTTCAAGGAGTTCATGTGCGAGTGGATCGTCGGCCAGTTCGAACGCACGCTGATCGATTTGGGCCTGGATCTGCCGTGGTACTGGGACCAGATGATCAACGAGTTCGACTACCAGCACCACGCGTACCAGCTCGGCATCTGGTTCTGGCGCCCCACGGTCTGGTGGAACCCCGCCGCCGGCATGACGCCCGAGTGCCGCGATTGGCTCGAAGAAAAGTACCCCGGCTGGAATGACACGTTCGGCAAGGCATGGGACGTCATCATCGAGAGCCTGCTCGCGGGCAAGCCCGAGCTCACCGTGCCCGAGACGCTGCCGATCGTCTGCAACATGAGCCAGTTGCCCATCTGCGCCATTCCGGGCAACGGCTGGAACGTGAAGGATTATCCGCTCGATTACAACGGACGCACGTATCACTTCAACTCCGAAATCGACCGCTGGGTATTCCAGCAAGACCCAGTGCGCTACCGCGATCACCTCACGCTCGTCGATCGCTTCCTCGCGGGCCACATCCAGCCGCCCAATCTGCAGGGCGCACTGCAGTACATGGGTTTGGCACCGGGCGAGATCGGAGACGATGCGCACAAGTATGCGTGGGTCGAGGCATACCGCAACACCCGTTACGGCCAAAAGGCCGCCTGAGGCGGCCAGAAGAAGGAGGACGACATGGCACTTTTCCCTGTGATTTCCAATTTTCAGTACGACTTCGTATTGCAGCTCGTGGCAGTGGACAGCGGCAACACGATGGACGAGGTTGCCGCCGCTGCGGCTCACCATTCGGTGGGGCGGCGCGTGGCGCCGCGCCCCGGCAAGGTCGTGCGGGTGCGCCGCCAGGGCGGCGAGCAGTTCTATGCACGTAGTGCGAAGCTCGAAGAGACCGACATCAAGCCGATGGAAACACTCGAGTTTATCTTTTGCGACGAATGAGGCGGTTATGAAGTACCAGAAAGTTTGCACGCTCGACGAGCTGTGGGAAGGCGAGATGACCGAGGTGGAAGTGGACGGCCACGTGATCGTGCTGGTGCGCCCCGAAGGCGGCGAGCCGCGCGCGTTTCAGGGCATTTGTCCGCACCAGGACATTCCGCTCGTGGAAGGCAAGTTCGACGGCCGCGTGCTGATGTGCCGCGCGCACCAGTGGACCTTCGACGCGAATACCGGTGAAGGGATCAACCCCGGCAATTGCCGTCTCGCGGAGTACGCCGTGAAGATCGAAGGCGACGATGTCTTCGTTGCCGTGGGCGATGTCGAACCGCTCTTTGCCCAATCCTGAAGTTACCGGAGAACACACCATGACCATCGACAACACCGCCGAGGCCTACCGCAACAACCGCGTGGGGCCCGTGCTTCGTGCGGGCAGCATTACAGCCGGCGTCATCGAAGCCGCGCACGAGGACAACCCGGGCAAGGCGATTCGCGTCGACGACAAACTGGCGTACGTGCGCATCGACACGGACGGCGAGTTGATCCTGCGCCGCACCACGCTGGAGGAGACGCTGGGCCGGCCGTTCAGGATGTCCGAGCTCGAAGTCAACCTCAGCTCGTTTGCGGGCCGCATCGAGACGACCGACGACTATGTGCGCTTTTACTACGAAAAAACGCTTTAACCGGAGACGAGCATGACCCAACCCGAAGTCCTCAAGCCACTGAAAACGTGGAGCCATCTGGCCGCCCGGCGGCGCAAGCCGAGCGAGTACGAGATCGTCTCGACCAATCTGCATTACACGACCGACAACCCCAACGCGCCCTTCGAGCTCGACCCGAACTTCGAAATGGCGCAATGGTTCAAGCGCAACCGCAACGCATCGCCGTTGGTGCACCCCGACTGGAACGCGTTTCGCGACCCGGACGAGCTCGTCTATCGCACCTACAACATGTTGCAGGATGGTCAGGAAACCTATGTTTTTGGGCTGCTCGACCAGTTTTCCACACGCGGCCACGACACCATGCTCTCACCGGCATGGGCAGGCACGCTCGCACGTCTCTATACGCCTGCGCGCTTTCTGTTTCATGCACTGCAAATGGGATCGGCCTATCTGACCCAGATGGCGCCCGCTTCCACGATCTCGAACTGTGCCGCGTACCAGACTGCGGACTCGCTGCGCTGGCTCACCCACACGGCGTATCGCACCAAGGAGCTGTCACAGACCTTCGCCGACCTGGGTTTCGGCAGTGAAGAACGCGGCGGCTGGGAGCGCGACCCGGCATGGCAAGGCTGGCGCAAGCTCGTCGAGCAGGCGCTCACCGCGTGGGACTGGGCGGAATGCTTCGTCGCGCTGAACCTCGTCGTGCGCCCCGCCGTGGAAGAAACCCTCTTGCGCGGGCTCGGAGTCGCGGCGCGTCAGAACGACGACACCCTGCTCGGGCTCATCACCGACGCCCAGCTCATCGACGCGCAGCGGCACCGGCGTTGGGCCAGCGCGCTGGTCCGGATGGGGCTCGAGCAGGAGGGCAATCACGCCGTGCTGAGCGCGTGGGTGAGCAAGTGGGAGCCGCTCGCCGACGACGCCATCGAGGCCTGGTGCGCCGCCCTGCCCGACGCCCCCGCTGCAAGCGCTAGCGCGAAGGAGGCCACGCGCGAGTTCAGGCGCGCGATCGGTCTCTGAAACCCAACCTGCGAAGCATCGAGCAGTAAAGCAAGTGCCGGCGCAAGCCGGCCACGAAACTTTGGACGCATGAAATGGAACATCGGATTACGATCGAGGGCGGCGCGCAGTTCCGCGTTTGCGCGGAGGAAGACACCCTGCTGCGTGGGGCGTTGCGCGCCGATGTCGGCCTGCCGCACGAATGCAGTGTCGGCGGATGTGGCGCGTGCCGCTTCGAGCTAGTCGAAGGCGAGATGCAGACGCTCTGGGCGCAAGCACCGGGGCTCAACGAACGCGAGCGCAAGCGCGGCAAACTCCTCGCCTGCCAGTCGCGGCCGCTGGGCGACTGCACGATACGCGTGCGCTGCGACGACAGTTATCTTCCTGTCGTGGCGCCCACCCGCTTGCGCGCAAGACTCGAGGCCCGCCGGGCGCTCACGCCGGACCTGAGCGAATTCACGTTTCGCATTCCCTCGCAAGCGCAGTTCCGCGCGGGACAATACGCGCTGCTCTACCCCTCCCAGACGCAAGGCGCCCGGGCCTATTCGATGTCCAACCTGCCCAACGGCGAGGGGCTGTGGCAGTTCATCATCCGGCGCGTGCCTGGCGGCTCGGGCAGCAACGCGCTCTTCGACGCCCTCCGGGTCGGTGACCAGATCGCGTTGGACGGGCCCTACGGCCATGCCTGGCTACGCGACGACAACGCGCGCGACGTCGTATGCATTGCGGGCGGCTCGGGTTTCGCACCCATGCTCTCCGTCGCACGCGGTGCGCTTGCGCAGGCCGACGAGCGGCGCGTGTACTTCTTCTATGGTGCGCGCACGCAGGCCGATCTCGGCGCAGCCGCGGAACTCGACGAGCTTGCGCAAGAGCGTCTGAGCACTTCGCTCGTGCTTTCGTCCCCGGAGGCCTCGCTATCCTGGTCGGGCGCGACCGGCTTCGTGCACGCGGAGGTTGAACGCGCGCTCGACGTACCACTCGATCAGTATGAATTCTATTTTGCAGGGCCGCCGCCCATGATAGAGGCCGTGCAGGAAATGCTGATGCAAAAATATCGCGTGCCGTACAACCAGATTCACTTCGACCGATTCGTTTGAACCTGTCCATCCGACCGTCCAGCCGACAGCCCAGCCGCGCGAGCCGGGCGGTCGGGAGATATGCCGCCGCGGCGCTCAGGATCGCGTATTAACACCAATCGCCACTGCAAAAGTGGTGGAGTAACCTGATCCGGTTATTGCCCAATTTTCAGCTCCCGGCGCAGGCAGCGCATCCTCCGCGCGGCGATTCCGCCACTTCGCGCGTGGCCTCGGGCGCCACTCCGGTAGCCATCGAGGTCAGCATGCCCAAGAGAAGCACGCGCGGAGCCACCCGGGCTCCCGCTCGCACGGATACCCACGGCCGGCTGGCAGAGCGCCAGCGGTCCAGGGAGATCCGCGTTCCCGCCATCCACGATCTGGCCAAGCGGCTGCGCTTCGCGCCGCAGCAGGGCCGCATCTGGCTCGACGACCAGCGCATGATGCTCATGCACATCAGCTCGCTTGGCGCCCTGCGCCAGGAGCTGATCGAGAGCCTCGGCAAGGAAACAGCTCGCGGGCTCGTGACGCGCATCGGCTATCAGGCCGGTTCGCATGACGCCGCGATGACGCGCAAGGTACGCGCGGGCTCCAACCGCTACGACGATTTTCTCGCGGGTCCGCAACTCGTATCGCTCGAAGGCATCGTACATTGCGAGCCGATTGCGCTCGATATCGATGTCGAGCGCGGCCACTACTTCGGCGACTTCTATCTGATCGACTGTGCCGAAGCCGAAGCCCACATCGCGAGCTACGGCATCGGCAACGAATCGGTATGCTGGATGCTGATCGGCTATGCCTGCGGCTATACGAGCGCTTTCATGGGGCGCCCGATTCTCTGGCGCGAAATCGAATGCCGGGGAATGGGCCACGCGAAATGCCGGGTGGTTGGCAAGCCGGTGGAAGATTGGGACGACCCGCAGGACGACCTGCGCTTCCTGCAGATCGGCGACTTCGTCAAATGGTCGCTCGCGCCGCAGGCGGTGCTGCCCGCCACGAGCCGCATTGCCCAGCGGCTCGCAAACGCCCCGGAAAACAGCTTTGGCGTCGTGGGCATCTCAGCGGGTTTCAACACGGTCTGCCACATGGTCAACAAGGTCGCCCCTACCGAGGCAACGGTGCTTTTTCTCGGTGAAAGCGGCGTGGGCAAGGAAGTCTTCGCCAACAACCTGCATCGCCTCAGCAGGCGCGCGGACGGGCCGTTCGTGGCCGTCAACTGCGCGGCGATTCCCGAGCATCTCATGGAATCCGAATTATTCGGCGTGGAGCGCGGCGGCTATACAGGCGCGACGTCTTCGCGCCCGGGGCGCTTCGAGCGCGCCAACGGCGGCACACTCTTTCTCGACGAGGTCGGCACGCTGAGCTTCACGGCCCAGGGCAAGCTGCTGCGCGCGCTGCAACAGGGCGAACTGGAACGGGTAGGCGACACGCGCACGCGCAAGATCGACGTGAGAGTCGTGGCGGCGACCAATGTGAATCTGCGCGAGGCCGTGAAGGCGGGACAGTTCCGAGAGGACCTGTTCTTCCGCCTGAACGTCTTCCCGATTCAGGTGCCGCCGCTGCGCGACCGGCGCGACGACATTCCGTTGATGATGAACTGGTTTTTGCAGCGCCTCGCCAAGAAACACGGCAAGCAGATCACGGGCTTTCGCGAGCGCGCGGTGGACGCCCTCTTCAACTATGAATGGCCCGGCAACGTGCGCGAACTCGAAAACATGATCGAGCGCGCCGTGATTCTTGCCGAAGACGGCGGTGCGCTCGACCTGTGCCACCTGTTCACCACGGGCGAGGAAATCGACGTTTCGTCGTTCATGCTCAAGCGTAGCGGCAATATCGCGCCGCTTGGCGAACCGGCCGAGGCGAACCCGCCCCCCACCCTTGGCGCCGGAATTCCGGGGCTCGCCGAAACCGAAGCCGCCATGCTGCGCGCGGCCGTTGCCGAAGCCAACGGCAATCTTTCGCTTGCCGCCCGCGTGCTCGGTATCAGCCGGCCCAAGCTGGCCTACCGCTTGCGCAAATACGGCATCCCCATCGAGCGCGGCTGATCCGGGCCGTTCGCAGCCCCAGGGTAACGAGGCAGGCACTCGCGCGCCGCGCCTCGCCCCTGCCGAACGCCTTAGAAGCGCTTCTGATACGAGATCGCCGCGTTCAATTGGGAATGGGTCACCTTGATAGGCACAGAAGTGTTCGGCAGGCTCGTGTTGGTCAGTGCCTTCTGGAGTGCGTACGATACGCCCAGGTCGATCACATCGTTCTTGCTGAACGCGTACGAGACACCGCCGGTGACCGTCGTGGTCGGAATGCCTGGAATGACCGCGAACAGCATGTTGTTCGGCACGGCTTCCTGTGCGTAGTGGAAACCCGCGCGCAAAGCCAGGCTGGAGTTGTAGCGATACTCCGCGCCAATGGCAAACACGTTGATGTCCCGGTAGTTCTGCGGCAGAGACAGATTGAGGTTCGCGCCAGTGCCCGATTGCACGAAGCTCACGTTGATATCCCTGAACACGCTCGCCAGAAATACGCGCTGATAATCCGCCGAGACGCTCCAATGCTCATTGAACGTGTGGCTGATCCCCACCGTGAACTGCGCGGGCATCTCGAAGCTATGGACGGTAATGTTGCCATTGAGCGGAATGTTGCCCGCCACGGAGCTCACTGCGGTCAAGCTCGCGTGCCCGCCCAGGTCGCCCACGTGCGTCTTGAAGTTATACGCGAGACCGACGCGCGTGTTCGGCGTGAGCTGGTAAGTCAGGCCAAGCTTGCCGCCGATTCCCCAGGCATCCGCCCCTCCGCCCACCATGCCATTGTGCGCGAAGTTGACGTATCCGCCGGAGAGGCCGGGCACGCTCACCAGCGTGGGAACTAATGAGCCGGACACACGGTGCTGGCTCGCTAGCGAGCCGATCTGCGACGCATCCAGCAACATGCCCAGATTCAGGGAGGTCCAGACGGCATCGAGGGAGCCACCCACCGTCAGCTTGTCGGTCACGTTATAGGCAACGGCGAACGGGATACGCAGCACCAGGAGTCTAGAGAAATTGTCGAGGCCGGTGTCGATGCTGTTGGTGGTCGTACGCGAAAGAGAGCTGCTGCCGCCGTACTGCGTGCCGAGTCCGCCTTCGGCAAACGCGCCCACCCCAAAGGCGTACTTGCCCTGCCGATAGACGAATGCCGCTTCGGGCGCGAAGTACGGGCCATTGTTGTTGCCGTGATTCCCCGAGCTCACCGACTCGCCGCTTGCCGTATTGGTCACCCGGATATCCGTGGTTACGACATCGAGTCCGAAATTGACGTATTTCCCGTCGCTCATCAGCCCGAGTGTAGCCGGGTTCAGCATCATCGCCGCCGGCCCGACGTTATAGGCAACCCCGCTTCCCCCCATCGCGCGGGAGATCGGCCCGTATCCCTCGAGATTGAACACGTCGGTCGCGTATGCCTGCCCCCCCCATACCGCCGCGCAAAGCGCCACCGCCCCACGAATGCAATTGCCTTTCACATCTGTCTCCTGACATGTGTTTAATACTACTTATTGATGTACTCAATGCATGAATTCGAATACCGAAAGCCCCGTTGTGTCGATGCGCAAAAAAGCACGCTCTTGCGCGTCCACCCAGCTTGCGCTCGACTAGCCGTTCGTCTCGCCGAAATCCTCCGTCGCCAGCTTGTTGAAGCGAGCGGCGTGCTCGATCTGCGTCCAGTGCCCACATTGGCCGAAGACGTGAAACTGCGCCCGCGGAATCAACTCCAGCAGCCGGAGCGAACCTGAAAGCGGAATCACCCGGTCTTCACGCCCATGCACGATCAGCGTATCGTGCGGGATCGCGCGAATCGCCTCGTCTGGGCTCGCCAGCGAATCGACCCAGCGTTGCCGCGGCGCCGGACACATCTTTGCGAACGCTTCCTGGTAGCCCGGGCGCACGCTCGCGTCATAGCGCAGCTTCGCTAGCTCATCGTTCACCAGCGTGCGGTCGAACGCGAATACATCGAGCAGCCAGTTCCGGCATGGTGAGCCGCCAGTTCGCCGACGCCGTCACGCGCGGCCCCGAGCCGTGGATCAGCAATACGGGCGGTCCTTCGCCAAGATCGTGATAGTTGGTCCGGATGCCATTGGCAAGAATGCTCCTGCCGATTTCGGGATTGGTCTGCACGATTCGATGTTTACCTGGTTAGACAATCTATCGGGTTCTCCACGGCTTTCACACAAGCACTACCGTCCACGCTTTTTCGCGCTTTGTCCGGCAATGCCGAAATGCGCCTTCGGCATCTCGGTGATGATCACGCGCACCGAGTCGATCGGTGCGTCGATGGCGCGATGAATCGCTTCGCTAACCTCAGCGATCAAGCGCTCTTTCTTCTCGTCGTCTCGACCTTCCAGGATATAAAGATGAGCAATCGGCACGGCGTTCTCCTCGTCAAATGAAGCGCAACCCAGTGGACCCCATGCCCTGGACGCGCAACGTGATGCTGTCCCCGGCTTCGACGGCAACCGCTTCCGTGATGCCGCCCGAGAGAATCAGGCTGCCGGCAGGAATCGACTCGCCGCGCTCGCCAAGATGGTTGGCCAGCATCGCCACCGCCGCCGCCGGATGCCCGAGCACGGCGGCGCCCGCACCGAACGAAACCGGCTGGCCGCTCTTCTCCATGACAATGCCGATCGTGCGCAGGTCCACGCCGTCCACCGACATCGGCTGGCCGCCCACCACGAAGCGCGCTGCCGAGGTGTTATCGGCCACCACGCTCTTCAGGTCGAACTTGAAATCGCGGTAGCGGCTGTCGATCACTTCGATGCCTGGGATGACGAAGTCCGTCGCGGCCAGCACGCTGCCGATATGGCAGCCCGGCCCCTTCAATTCGGCTTTGGTGACGAACGCGATCTCGGGCTCCACTTTCGGGTGGATGAGCTCGCTGGAACGGCAACCACCGCCGTCTTCGAGCGAGTACGCATCGACGAGATAGCCGAACACGGGCGTATCCACGCCCATCTGGCGCATCTTTGCGTGCGAGGTCAACCCAGCCTTGTAGCCGACGAGCCGTGCCCCGCGCCGCAACTGCCGCGCGCGGATCGCGTCCTGCACGGCATATGCGTCGTCCCAGTCCATCTCAGGCCACGTGTCGGTGATCTTCACGGTGTCGCGCGCGTGCAGCGCGCACGCATCGAGCTGCTCGGCAAGCGAGTGGATGATTTCAGTGGAAAGGTTCATGCTGCTTCCTTGCTGACGATCTGCTGGCGCGCCTTCTTCAAGGTGAGCGCGGTGTCTTCGATCATGTCTTCCTGGCCACCCACCATGCCGCGCCGGCCGAGCTCGACGAGAATGTCGCGTGCAGGCACGCCGTACTTTTCGCCGGCGCGCTTGGCGAACAGCAGGAACGAGCCGTAAACGCCGGCATAGCCGAGCGTGAGCGAGTCGCGGTCAATGCGGATCGGGAAATCCATCATCGGCACCACGAGGTCTTCGGCCACGTCCTGGATCTTCCACACGTCCACGCCCGTCTCTATGCCCATGCGATCGCACACCGCGATGAACACTTCGAGCGGCGTGTTGCCCGCGCCGGCGCCCAGGCCCGCGGCCGCGCCGTCGATGCGGTTGGCGCCGCACTCGATTGCGGCAAGCGAGTTCGCCACGCCCATCGCGAGGTTGTGGTGGCCGTGAAAGCCCAGCTCCGTTTCGGGCTGCAGCGCTTCACGCACCGCGCTCAGGCGCGCCCTCACATCCTCGGGCAGCATGTAGCCTGCCGAGTCGGTGATATAGATGCAGTTAGCGCCATAGCCCTCCATGAGCTTCGCCTGCTTCACGAGACCCTGCGGGCTGTTCATGTGGCTCATCATCAGGAAGCCCACCGTGTCCATCTCCAGCTTGCGTGCGAGCGTGATGTGCTGCTCGGACACGTCGGCCTCGGTGCAATGGGTCGCCACGCGAATCGTATGAACGCCCAGTTCGTGGGCCATCTTCAGGTGGTCGACGGTGCCGATGCCGGGCAGCAGCAACGCCGATACCTTCGCGCGCTTGAGCAGCGGAATCACGGCGCCGAGATATTCCTCATCGGTGTGAGCCGGAAAGCCGTAGTTGACCGACGAGCCGCCGAGGCCGTCGCCGTGCGTGACTTCGATAAGCGGCACCCCGGCTTCGTCGAGGCCCTGGGCGATGCTGCGCATCTGGTCGAGCGTCATCTGGTGGCGCTTCGGATGCATGCCGTCGCGCAAGGTCATGTCGTGGACGGTAATGCGTTTGCCTGGAAGATTCATGATGTTTCCTTCGATATTCGGGTAAATCGGCAGCAGGCCCACACGGCGGCCACGCTCCTCAAGCCGTTGCGCTCTCAACTGGCGCGAGCGAGATGCGGCCCGCAAGCAGCTCCTCGGCAAACATCTCGGCCGTGCGCGCGGCCGCGGCGGTCATGATGTCCAGATTTCCCGCGTAGCGCGGCAAGTAGTCGCCCAGGCCCTCCACTTCGAGATAGACAGTCACACGCTTGCCGTCGAACACGGGGCCGTTCACGAGCTTGTAGCCCGGCACGTAGCGCTGCACCTCGGCGATCATCGCGTGAATGGATTCGGTAATGCGTGCTTCGTCGGGCTCGCCCTCGGTCAGGCAGTGGACGGTGTCGCGCATGATGAGCGGCGGATCGGCGGGATTGATGACAATGATCGCCTTGCCCGCTTTCGCGCCGCCCACCTTCGCCACGGCCGCCGAGGTGGTGCGCGTGAACTCGTCGATGTTCTTGCGCGTGCCGGGCCCTGCCGAGCGCGACGAAACCGCCGCGATGATTTCCGCGTAATCCACCGGCTGCACGCGCGAGACGGCATGCACCATCGGAATCGTTGCCTGACCGCCGCAGGTGACCATGTTGACGTTCATCTCGCGCTTGCCGATGTGCTCCTTGAGGTTCACCGGCGGCACACAATACGGCCCGATAGCGGCGGGCGTGAGGTCGATCATCATCACGCCCAACTCGTTGAGCTTGCGGCTGTTTTCCGCGTGAACGTAGGCACTCGTCGCATCGAAGGCGATCTGCACGTTGTCGGCCTTCACATGGGGCACGAGGCCGTCCACACCTTCGGCCGTCGTCTTGATGCCCAGCTCGCGAGCGCGCTTGAGGCCGTCCGATTCGGGGTCGATGCCCACCATCCAGACGGGCTCCAGCACCGGGCTGCGCAGCAGTTTGGCGAGCAGGTCGGTGCCGATGTTGCCGGGCCCGATCAACGCGCAACGAATTTTCTGTGTCATGGTGAAATGTCCTTCTGAATGTCGATGATGTTCAACCAAAGCGCACCGAGCACGCGCCGATGCCGCCGATGGCGACGCGGAAGCTGTCGCCGGCCTTCACCGCCGCCATGGCCGCGAGCGCGCCGGAGAGCACCACTTCGCCAGCCTTCAGGCCAATGCCGAGACGCCCGAGCGTGTTGGCTAGCCTGGCCACCGCGTTGACGGGCGAGCCCAGCGCCGCCGCGCCCGCGCCACTGCCGATCACTTCGCCGTTTCGCTCGAGCACCATGCCGCAGGTGTTCAGGTCCACGTTGCGCGGGCTCACCGCACGATCGCCCAGCACGAACACACCACACGAGGCGTTATCCGCTACGGTGTCTTGAATCTTGATCTTCCAGTCGCGGATGCGCGAATCGACAATCTCGAAGCACGGCATCACGCATTCGGTCGCGGCAAGCACCATGGCGTTGGTGATGCCGGGGCCCATCAGGTCCTTCTTGAGCACGAAGGCGATCTCGCCTTCGGCTTTGGGCTGGATCAGCGTATCGAGCGCGATGCTCTCGCCTTCGCCGTACACCATGCCCGAGAGCAGATAGCCGAAATCGGGCTGATAGACGCCCAGCATGTCCATCACCGCCTTCGACGTCACGCCGATCTTCTTGCCCATGACCGTCTCGCCGGCGTCGAGCCGGCGCTGCACCATGCGCTGCTGGATGTGGTACGCATCGTCGATCGACATTCCCGGGTGGCTGTCGGTCAGCGGCGCCAGCGTCTCGCGCGCAGTGAGTGCGCCGTAGAGTCTGTCGCCCAGTTCAGTAATCAAGGTGGATTCCATGAAGCTTCCCAATGGCAAAATTGAATCGATGCGGTCATTCAAAGCTTGACGCACACGTTCTTGAGCTCCGTGTAGAACTCGAGCGAATGCACGCCGCCTTCCGGGCGGATGCCCGACTGCTTCGCGCCGCCGAACGGCGCGCGCAAGTCACGCAGGAACCACGAGTTGACCCAGGCGAGGCCGACTTCGATGGCCGCGGCCACCCGATGTGCTCGCGAAAGGTTCGTTGTCCATACCGCCATGGCGAGACCGCAGTCGTTATCGTTGCCGCGGCGAATGACTTCCTCTTCGGTGTCGAACCACGCGCTGCGGCACGGTCATCGTCCCCCAAGGGCCTTTGAGCGCCGCCCTTGCGGCACGCACCGCCGCATCGACTTCTTCGCGGCCCGCTTCGGCCACCTGAGCGATAACGGCGTTGTTCAGTGGCGAACGTTTTTCGAACCAGCGCTGGCCGTCGAGGTATTCGCCGTCGATGAAGTTTCTGACCAGCCGGATGCCGCTACCGGGTGCATGGGCGGCGCCGAGCGGCCCGCCGTTGGGTTCTGTCTTCAGCATGATGGTCTCGACGATGTGTTCGTGTTCCATGAAATGTGTGGTGCCGCATTGCGATGCCGCGCTTGCGGACCTCACGTATCGGCTAGGCCGAGTACGCGCAATCCGGCCTGGGCGCAGGGCCGTCCTGCTCTTCGCTGCCGCCCGATACGCCTATGCCGCCAATGCGCTGCCGGTCCTCGGCGAACGGCAAACCGCCACCAAAAGCGATAAAGCGAGGGCGCAGCGCGATGCCTTGCCGCACCGCCTCCGAATGCGCTTGCAGCGCTTCACCCCAGCGTCCCGTGGGCAAGCCGAAGCTGACCGCGGTGTACGCCTTGTCGATCGCGATCTCGATCGAGTGCAACGGCGCGCCCGGCATCCGCACAAACGCCGCGAGGTTCCCGCCCGCGTCGACCACGGCAACGTTTACGCACACGCCTAGCTGCTGCGCTTTGCGGGCGGCGGCTTCGGCTGCGCGACTGGCCGCGGGCCAGTCGATCGTGCGCGCCTCGACGCTATTGGATGCGGCATTGAGTGCGCTATTCATGCCCTCGCTGGCCGCCCGCGCGCGGGATTCGGCTGCCATGTCAGGTGTACACCGTGGTGAAGGCTTCGTTGATCTCACCCGAGTGGAAGAAGATGCCGCGCCCCAGGTGGTCTTCGGTCCAGGTGGTCACGGGCCGGTCCGGCTGCGCCATGTATCCCAGGCCCGCGAACGTCTCGTTGCGGTTGCCGCTCGGATCGAAGAAGTAGATGGTCGTGCCGCGCGTGATGCCGTGACGCGTAGGCGCGACGTCGATCTTCACCTTGTTCTTGGCCATCACGTCGGCCGACTTCAGCACGTCGGCCCAGTCGTCGAGGAAGAACGCGATGTGGTGCAGGCCGTTCTTCGCGCCGCCGACGAATGCAATGTCATGCGGCGTCGAGCTGCGGAACATCCACGTGGCGGCCTGAATGCTGTTGCCCGGTCCCACCATCACCTGCTCGGCAAGATGAAAATCCATGCACTCCTGCATGAAGCGTGTGTTCTCGGCCACGCGATTGACGCCGGTTTCCGGATTGAGCTCGCACATCAGCAGGCAATGGTCGAGCCAGTGAACCGCCGAGCCCTTCACGTCGTCGGGCCACGGATCGGGATTGAGCGTGCCGACGTCGGTACCCAGTTGCTCCTTGTACGCATACAGGCGCATCTCGTGTCCGCTCGGCAGATTGAATTTCAGCATACGGCCGGTTGCGGGCAGGGTGCCTGGCGGCAGCATCTGCGTGCTTATGCCGTAGGCCTCGATGCGTTCCTGCAAGGCGTCGAGATCGGCGTCCTTCTCCACCTTGTACGCGACGTGGTTCAATCCTGCCTGATCCGCCGGGCTCAGGATGAGCGAGTACTTGTCCCACTCGTCCCAGCATTTCAGATAGACGTTGCCTTCGCTGTCGCGCAGCGTTTCCTTCAAGCCCAGAACATTTTTGTAATGCTTGAGCGCCGCATCCATGTCCATTACCCTCAGATTGGCATGGCCGATTCGCATCACACCCATGATTGCTCTCCTCCTTCTCTATTCGGTATAAGTTAGGGATGCATGGCAGGCGAATCCCTTGAAAAACGGCTTTTGCATCCTGCCGGCCACTTCCAGCGCCACATCGCCTTGCGGGGCGACCCGGCACGCGAGCGAATAGCCAGCCGCTTCTTCCTCCACGCTCACGTGCGCGCGGCTCACCGGCCCGAGCTTGCGAACCTCGCCCTCCAGCACACGTACCTTGCACACACCACAGCCGCCGTTCAGGCAGCCGACGGGAATGCCCCGGCGCCCAAGCCGCGCCATGCCGGCAAGCAATGACTCCTCGATCGAGCAGCGATAGCGCTCGCCGGTCTGCGTGATCGTCACACTCACGCTGCGCTCACTCGCGTCCACGTCAAACCCTTCTGAAGAGCGGGCTGCGCACCTGCTGAACGTCCGCCGCCGAGATGAACTTCTCGTGGTAGATGTCGCTTTCGAAAAGCCGCCCCTGCATCAGCGTGGTGATGCACGCGTCGATCATCGCGGGCGGCCCGCACAGGTACGCCTTGTGCCCGGCAAAGTTGTTGTCGAAATGGGCCTTAGCGGCTTCGTGAACGAAGCCGTGTGCGACGGGCTCGCTCGTGCCGTTGGTGCCATTGGTGTCGTTGGCGCGCTCAGACAAGGCGGGCACGTAGGTGAAGTTCGGATACTCGCGGCTCAGCTCGCGAAACGCCTTGTCGTAGTACAGCTCCGCCGCGTTGCGCTGGCCGTAGACCAGCGTGATCGGCTGCTTGCAGCCGCTTCGCAGCAGATCGAGGATCATCGAGCGTGGGCTCGAGAGCCCCGAGCCGCCGGCCATGAAGATCATCGGCGCCTGCGCCGACTTGCGCACGAAGAACCGCCCGTATCGTCGGCGCATCTGTCGAACGCGGGCCGTTCTCGCTGTCGTATCGTTACTATGGGATGAAGGCGAACTGGAATCCTTATCCGGGGCTTGCAACGGGGGCGCATGTGATGATGATGCGCTATAGATTTTAGCCCTGTAGCCCTGTGGGGTCGCATGAGCATGGTGCTACTATGCACGCCCACAATCACATTCGAGCAGATGAGCCAGTTCCATGACCAAATCCAAAAACTATGCGATCGAAGGGCTTCGCGGATGGGCGTCGGTCATGGTCCTGCTATCCCATCTCGTACTTACGTTTTGGCCGGCGATGCACACCGGCCTGGTCGAGGACGTCCGGTCGGGAATCGACCTGACGATTTTCAACTCCCCGTTCAGCTTCATCTACAGCGGGAGCTTTTCTGTCGCGCTCTTCTTCGTAATGAGCGGGTATGTACTGACGATCAAGTTCGCCAAGACCGGTGACGAGCGTGTCATACGATCGCTCTTCATCAAGCGATATTTCAGGCTCATGCCTCCAGTTCTCATCTCAACGCTGTTCGCATATACGCTGATGCGATCCGGCTGGATGAATAACGCGACCGCCCCCCTTTCGAGTTGGTACCGATCTCTCGCCCACACCACTCCAGACTTGCACCGGGCAATTTTTGAGGGCGCGTGGACTTCGTTCGTCACCCCCGATTTCCCGAGTTACAACGCTCCTGTCTGGACGATGCACGTCGAATTTTTGGGATCCTTGATGTGTTTCGCGTTGAGCCTGCTTACCCAGCGGATGCGGCTCTATGGCGTGGTGTATGTCGCGACAATACTTGCCCTTCTGACTGCCCTCCAGCATGACGGTCCATACTTCGCTCTCTTCGTCGTCGGTAATTGGCTGGCTCGCGTCGAACTTCCACGCATCAAGCCCTGGCACGCCGCAGCCATGCTTGCCATTGGAATGTGGCTGGGTGGCTATCACGACCTTTCGACATTCCATGCGCCCTTGCGCGTGCTGCACTTCCTCGCGCCAAACTCGACGACGCCAGTGATCTGCTTCTCGCTGGCCGCAACGATTATCTTCGTCGCGATTCTTCAGTGCGAATCGATGAGCGGTTTTTTTAGTCGGTTCAAGTCGATTGGCAAGCTATCGTTTTCTTTGTACTTGATTCACTTCCCAATCCTGCTTTCCATGGGGGGTTACGCGTTCAGCATCGCTCGCTCACATGGGATGAATTATCCAATTTCCGCTGCCGCGACATGCGCCGCCATCATCGTCACCTCGTATATCGCGGCCCGGATCTTCCAGCATCTTGTCGACGAAAAATCGATATTGCTCTCGGAGATGGTCTTGAGATTTGCTTCCACGGCGACGGCCACCGAAGCTGACGTCGACCGAGATGCAAGCGATGAGGGGCGACGCGCTTTCTAACTTGCGAATGCACCTACTGGAAACTTCGCTTCGAACGTGGTCCAGCGAGGATCCGTCGTATCCACGATGCCTTGATTTGGCCACACAGCAGGATCCTGTGGACAACCGAATGCCGACACAATCTCGGTTTCCGTCGAGTCGTTGAATTGCACACACATTTCCATCGCCCCACTCCTCAGAATGAATATGACGAGATATAGATCGATAGCGCTGGCGAGCTGCCTCCCGCCATTGTGAACAGGTAATACAGCGTCTGCGCGGTAAGAATGGGGATGCTGAATTGGCTCACCAGTTGCGACAGCGAGGAGCCTCCAATCTGCGTCGTTTGACTGGCTGCACCCGCCGAACTTGTGGCTACAGCGCCGGACAACGACGTCGCGGCGCTGGCCGAGATATTCACCGATCCGACCGAAGATTTCGCATTCTGAGGAACTGCTCCGGCAATCGAGAATGACGTCAGGCTAGCCTGAGTTGCCGTAACGCTCAGGACGAGAACACCACCGAAAAATACGGTATTTCCGATCTGATTTGCCACCTTGAACTGGCCGCTGCTGTTCGTCGGCCAAACGCTGACGAGCGCCGATGCAGTGTATCCGGACGGCATATTGGCGCCTCCGTACACATTCGGCGCCACTGAGCTCGTGGCATTTGTGGCCAGCAATGCGCTCGTGCCGGTCGTCGGATTGTAGATCGCGTAGAGGGCCACATAGCCCGACGCGGGCGCCGACCCTGTGTCCATGCCTCCCGCACCAGTCGTCGCGAGATTGATCGTCTTGCTGAAGCTTCCAAGCACATACTGAAGGCCAGTCAGTGATGTGCCTACAACGATCTGGTCTGCGGTGAACGTAGCTGTTGCAGATGCAGTGGCCACCGACATCTGCGCATTGCGCATCGAACCCACTACTCCCGGTGCGCGACCGGCAATCAGCGCCTGAATCGCGAGCAGGACCTGGTTATACGTCGTCTTGCTGAGTGTCTGGCCGGTCGCCGTAGCGACGTTAACCAGCTCCTGCTGAACCATGTTTAGCCAGTCGGCGTCGACGATGGTAGCGGCGACACCACTCGCTGGATTGCCGCCGGTGAAATAGCCTGGCGTGCCGGCCGCAGCCGGAGCCGGAAGCGACGAAGCTGCGGTTGCCTGATCGGTCTGAAACATGCTTGTCCTTTACTGATAGCCAAAGTTCAGATACGTGTGCGCTGGCTTGATCGCCATGAGTTCGCACTGAAGCACAGCGTTACCCCATGACGCCAACGCCTGGCCGGCATATGACTGCCCGGCCGAGAAATACGTAATCGTGTTGAGCGGCGCGTTGATGCGCCACGTGAAGAACCAGTCCTGCGTGCCTGTTGGTTGCCCTGCACGCGACTGCCCCGCGCGAAACGGCGCGAACTCGGTCACGGTTACCGTGTAGCCGAGCGCCTTCGCGTACGCGATGAAATAGGCGATCGACTGGCCACCACTGTTCGTCAGGCGCGCCACAACCTGCTGCTGCCTGCCCTGTAGCGTCGGCGACGCGCCAGCGCATGGATCCGGAAGACCGAGCGTCGACTCCCATTCCGGAAGAAGCTCGACGGTCGTCGAAGGGAACGCGTCAACGAGGAGCTGGTTATTCGCTGCTGTATGCCGCTGCCATGTCGGCGAGAGCCCAGCGATCACCTGCGCTTGCACGGCGGTCGGATCGCGCGGCCACACAAGCCCGCGGGGCATCAGCGTGTGGATCGCTGACGCGAAGTCGCTCGCTGCATAGTTTGGTGCGGCCATTTACGGATTCCACGTGATGGTGCCGAGCACCGGGAGTTGTCCCAAGGTGCCTTGAATATTTGCCGCCGGTGAGGTGATAACGAAGCCCGTTGTGCCCGCGATCGCAGCAATCGCCGACTCGATGTATGAGAGATCAATCACACCGTTCGTTGTCGGCTGAGCATTGCCGGTCGTCGTGACGATCGGGTTGCCATACATCACGAACACGCCAGTGATTGCAGCGGTAACCAGAGACTTCGTCGCTGAACTCCAATTGCCAGTGCCAGTGATTGTGAAGTTCACGATCTGTTGCATCGGAGCGCACACATAGACAAGCGCCGTCGCAGGCCGTAGCGGGTAGATGTAGTTTGCGATGGTGAGCTGATCGCCTGTCGCGGCCACGCCGCGCCATTCTCCTGTCGCCACACCATTCGTGCCGACCGGAAATCCGTTGTTTCCGGACTCCGCGCTGTCGAGCATCGCGTACACGACTACCGTACCGGCGCCGAACCCATTCGGATTGCACCAGGCGCGTGTCACGCCACTCACGACTTTGGCCCACGTGACGTAGTCCGGCACCGCGCCGCCCTGCGGCGGGTTCTGGTAGGCGAACAGCATCCGCGAGCGCAGGCTGTCATCGAGCTCGATGTCCGCGCCGCCAGTAAACGCGGCGGTCACCGAGCCGGTCGACGAAATGCCTGCGATCGAGGTGCCCAGCGTCATCACCGTGCCGACCGAGCAGTTTCCGAAGGCGCCAGTCAAGCCCGTCGGATCAGCGTTCGCCTCGGCATTGACCGTCACGGAATTACCCACGACTGTGCCTAGCGAGGTCGTGGTGTACTCCACACCGTCGCCGCGCGTCACGAGCGTGCCGATCGGGATCTGGTATCCGTTCGTGCCCGGAAACGTGATCTGTCCCGGCGTCTCCGCGCCTGCCTGCGTCGCAGGATCGCGATAGATGTTCTTCAGCGCCGCCCATGCCTCGAGGAACTCGTCCGTCGCAGTGAATGGGTTCGACTGCAGCGCGACCCAGTCGGTGTAGCCGTACTGCGAATTGGCGAGACCCGCGAGCGCGCGGCCGAGCACATTGAGGCTCGAAAACCGAAGCAGCGGATCAGAGCCGGCCGGGCTCACCTGCAGATCGGTTGCTACCTGCGCGCGGATCTGCGTGAGTGTCGGTCGTGCGTAAGGCATATCAGTTGATCCCCGCCCAGGCCCATGCGTACTGGCCTTTTGAAAGTAAGGTTCCGGTCGGCGACCATGCCACGATCACCGCGCCGAGCATCCCGGTTCGCACCCATCGCGTCGAGATGTCGAAGCGAGACGCAACGCCGTCGTCAACCATCCACTGGAGCGCTTCCGCGATGTAGTCGTATGCGAGCTGCAGCGTCTGCGTCGTCTGCTTCGCGCGCCTAAGAAGCCACATGCGCGAGCCGATCGGCACTTCGTCATCGGCCCACCACCCGCGCGGGTCGTTCGTCCCGTCGGGAATGACGTCGCCAGGCTGCGCCATGCGGTCAGTAAAGATGCTGATCAGGATCGCGGTCTCGATGTCGTTGCCGGTGGCGAGCACCTGGCCGCTCATCGTCCAGTCGCCGCGGCTGTTCGCCGAATCCCAAGAAATTGCGATGTCTGCCATTGCGCTCGGGCGTAAAAAAACCCGCCGAAGCGGGTTCTATCGTTGAGCGCTTCCGCGCTATTCAGTCGTGTTCGGGACGTCGGAGACGATCGTGCTTCCGCCGCCCTGCACGTTCTCCACAGGGTGCTTGTGGCCGTTGAAAATCGAGCGCATCTGCGCCATTGTGTGTGCGTTCGTACTGAAGTTATCCTGCATGTCGCCTGTCGATTTCACCATCGGCGCATCGAACTCAATGCCGCCGGGCGCTACGATCTTGAACACGCCAGTGCAATTCCACGTCACGTTGCGTGCGTCGTTTACGACAACATCCTGCCCTTTCGCCTCGACGACAATGCCGCCGCTTGCGGTCAGGTAGACATACTTACCATCTTCACTATAGAGCATCGCTTCGCCGGGCTGCAGGCCCTTCGGCCGCGACGGCTGATGGTTCGTTCCTATCACGGCACCAGCTGACCTGTCGCCTGCCACATGCAGCGTGATCGCATCTGAATCGATCGGCGGATTCGACGTGAAGCCGAACTCCGCCACGCGCAGACGGTTGTCGGGCGTCTCGATGCCATTCATGAGCACCTGCATCTTCTGCACAGGCCCAGAATCGTCGACGAACTTCACGCGCGCGCGACCGATGATCGACTGGATGTTGCGGCGCGCCCGCTCGAGCATATTTTCGATCATGAGTTCACACCGTTGACCGTTGTGTAGTCCGGAGCAATCGGGTAAAGCGTGACCGGCTCCGGA
The DNA here is from genome assembly GCF_051125205.1 of Paraburkholderia sp. A1BS-2L. Taxonomy (NCBI): domain Bacteria; kingdom Pseudomonadati; phylum Pseudomonadota; class Betaproteobacteria; order Burkholderiales; family Burkholderiaceae; genus Paraburkholderia; species Paraburkholderia sp. A1BS-2L. Next base: position 1,671,743 of record NZ_CP120429.1, on the reverse strand, counting down.
TAGAACGCCTGCGGCGGCATGATCGTCAGATCCGCCCGCGTGCCCTGCTCGTTTCTCAGATACGTGACATCGGCGATCAGCCAGGTCTTCGGCGTGAGCTTCAGGCCCGGAAGATCGATGTCAACGAGCGTATTCGGCTCATATAGCATTCCTGCCGAGTCGCGCCAGCTATCCGTCGACAGGCGAACTTGCATCGAGCGACCCATGCGCGCGGCGAGCTCCCAATTGGCGCGCTGCTGCGCAACCGTCGAGCCGCCGGCGACGTTTTCCGACACTATCGCGCGATAGCGTAGCCGCGGTACGCCAGGATCCGTGACATGGGCGATCAGATTGCCGCCGTCGCCTATGTCTTGAAGCGTGTCGAGCCCCTGATACACCGCGTCGTAGTCGGAAAAGCGGCCGTCCATGCTGTTCATGCCACCCGCAGATGCGACGTTCACGCCCTCCGTGAATCCGCTCGACGCCTTGCGCGTTCCGATCGATCCGGTACCGGCTCCGCCATTCGCGAGGAGCAGACTGCCGTCAGGCTGGTCGTAGAGAAGCAGCGCGCGGTATCGACAGATCCGCTCGAGGACCTCGTACACGGGCTCGCCGACCATGATGTTGAGCTGCGGGATCGGATCGCCGATCACAGTGCCGGAGGCGACATTTACGTCGATCCCGTAGACCGCGCAGAGCTGCTTGGCGATCTGTTCGACCGTCAGGTTGAGCAACTGGCCGCCGGTCCACTTCGCTGAGCAGTCGACGAGGTCCTGACACTTGCTGCGCCCGGTGATCCGGGTGGTGTGCTCGCGCGCGTTATAGCTCGGCATGTAGCGATCAACGAACCCAGTCAGCACTACGTCCGGTCCGAGCAGGACCTGAACGAGGTCACCAGGCTGCACGATTACCTGAGAGACACCCGGATATGGCTCCGTGAACGATACCTCGAAGTCGGAAGGACATCGCTCAATGCCGCGCGAAACGCGCAACGACGTCCAGCCGGTGATGTCGCGACCATTCGAAGCGTAAAACGTCGGCTCGCCGGCAGCGGGATTCGGATCGCGCGTGCACGTCGATACCCGCAGGGTGATGTCATCTGCCATCAGCTAGAAAGCGCCTTGAAGGTCGTCGGCATGAATGCCGGATGCTTGGGTGCGACCTGCTGCACGAGCTGCTGCTCGCGCGTCGGATCACGGTAGATGCGGTTCGCGAGCACCAGCGAGGGCATCGGCACGTTGAACTCGAACGCGGCGAACGAGGCGAGGTTCGCCCCGCGCGCCTGCAGATCAGCAACCACCGATTGGCGCAGCGCGCGAAGCGCCATGTAGGAGTCGTCGTCGCCCGCATCACCAGCAACATCGGATTCTGCATCGATCAGCTCCACGGCAGCGCCGAGCACCGAATTCGCATCCTCCTGCGACGACGCCTGATAGGTCGTCAGTGTCGTCGCGAGCTGCGCGAGTGCATATCGACGAAGCAGTGCCGACATGGCTGTCTGCATCGTGCCCATCGCGGAACCAATCTGGCCAGACGGCACGACGGCTGATGGAGAATACTGCGCGAGCGTACTCACGAGCCGCACTGCGTCTGCCGGCGCTGTCGCAGCAGCAGCCACTGCGGCCACATACGCCTGCACGGCCGCACCGAGCGCCGCCGAGTCCGATGGATTATGCGCGGCAGACTCAAGCGTCGCACCAGCAGTCAGAACCGACGCGCGCGCGGCCGTAGAAGCCGACAACAAGTCAGCAGTCGTTGTGCCCATCGGAGCCGGACTGTTGCTTCCAGAGACCCCGCTGTTGCCACCTCCAAACAGGCGTCCAAAGTTGCCCGACAGCGTGGAAACCGCGCCGATGATGCGCTTCACGTCGTTGACCGCCGTTACGCCAATCTGATACCAGCCCACCACAGTCGATACCGCCTGCTGCACAACAGCCGCACCATTAGAGATCGCCATCGCAGTGCTAGACACAAAATCCGCTAGCGCCTGAATTCCCATGGCGCTTGCGGCCGACGTGATCGCGTCGCGAGTCGACACGCTGACCGTTGGGAACAGCCGGTTCCCCGAGACAATGAGCGTCATGCGGATCTCAAAGGCGCGCCCCAAATCGCGGCGCTCGATTGTCTCCACGCCCAGACAGCAAACGTTGTGCACGGTGCCGAGCGTCGGGTGCACAAGCGTCTGGCCACCAGCCGTCTCGCAGACCGAAAGCAGCGCTTTCCGCTGCGAAATGACGTCGCCACCGCCGGTGATGATGTCGCCCTCAACCAGGAATCCGAGCACCTCGAATTGCCGCGGGCGCTTTCCGAGATCTTCAATCCAGACGTCATCGCGGAACGGATACGTATGGATCGACGTCTTCCGACCGGCGGCGGTGCGAATCGATTCGACGCCGAATTTCAGATTGCCGTAGCTTGCCTTGTCGAGGCGCTTGAACCAGTCGCCAGTGATGAGGGTTGTTGCATCCCCGATCGCGGACGCGAGACCACCAATGCTGCCCGCGACTTCGATTGCGTCCGTGATCGTGCTCACTCAAGCTCCTAGATTCCGTCGAGACGGTAGTTCACCTTCGTCGGCAGATAGCTGCCATCCTGCGCTTTCGCCTCCGGCCGAACGCCGGGCGGCACGTTATCGAACGTAACGTGCAGCGTGTTCTGCTGCGTTTGCGCCACCCTTGCATCACGCGCCTCCGCGCCCGCAGCCTGCGCAGTATCCGGCGTAACCGGCCCCCTCCGATCACTGTCTGGCGCAGAGCCTGGAGACGGTCTGCCAGCTAAGCTCGCGTACACACGATCGACATAAGCCTGCCGGCGTGCGACGTTCGCCTCCGCGCTCTCCGCTTGATCACCATCCGGCGCAACCGGACCTCCCAGATTGCTGTCAGGTGTGGAGGAAGGAGACGGTTTGTCGGGCGAGCTCGCATACACGCGCTCCGCATAGGCCTGCCGGTTTGCAATGCCCGCCTCCGCGCCCGCCGACTGCACGGTATCCGGTGCAACTGCCCCCCTCCGATCGCTGTCTGGCGCAGAGCCGGGAGACGTCTTGCCGGCCAGGCTCGCATACACGCGCTCCGCATAGGCCTGCCGGTTTGCGATGTTCGCCTCCGCTGCACCTGGGCGCTCATACTCACGCGCCTGAATCTCTGCAGCCTGCTCCGGCGTTTTCGCCATCCGGATGCGCTGATCCGCCTGCCGCTCTGTGTGCTGCATCTCCCAAAGGTAGAAATCGGTCTGCTCGCCGAACGTGCCCTGCTGCACGGAATGCCCAAACATCTTTTCGAACTGGCGCGCCCGCGGCCCCAGCCATTGACCGAAGCCAGCCGCGCCAGATTTGGGATTCACCGCAGCGGGGTCGAGAGTACTGTTTTCCTGCATCAGGCTACCGATCTGGCCGGCAGCCTGCGCATCGGTATAGCCCGCCCCCTTGAAGCGCTCGAACAGATAACGCTGACGATCGCCGATTGGAGCGTTCTTCGCGTTCGCCGCCGCGCGGCGCTGTCCCACCGGGTCACCATCCCACGTATCGCTCTGCCTCCCCGCGAGATAGTCAGATTCGCCCGTGTTCAGGTTTTCCGAATGGAGCAGCGCGAGTATGCCCGCAAGCAGCGGCGCGGAAGCGAGCCGCGCCAGCGCGCCCACCGCGCCCGGGATAGTCACGCTGGTGAGCCTGGTCAGCGCACCAATCAACGACAAGACGCCTGAAATCGGGCTCGCGAACGTGATTGCCGCGAGAGCTATAGCAACGCCCTTGATACCGCCGATCGCGTCATAGAAGGCGCTGGCCTTCGACGCAACCGCGTCCCAGTTAATCTTTGAGACCCAATCGACGAAGCGCTGCACGGCGCCAGAAATCTTGTCGGCGATCTGCGCGCGGTTGTCGTTCAACCAGCGCGAAACCGCCTTGACGACCGGATCGAGCACCGGAATCAGCGCCGAGCCAATCGTGTTGGCTAAACCTTCCGTCGATGCGCGCAGGTCGGAAATGTCCTCATTAAAGGCTTTCGCTTGCGCGATCTCCGCATCGGTGGGAACGAGACCCGCTTTGTATGCGCGCGCCTTATCGGCATCCCATGTGCCCTCCTGGATCATCGGCAGCACGCCGCCCATGCCGAAGGTGTTTGCCGCCTCGCGCTGAGCCTGCACCGAGCGCTGACCCTGAATCGCCTTCATCAGGCGCATCTGCGTCGAGTAGTAATCGACGGTACCGTCCTTGTTGCGTGCGATTTGCACGCCCATCTTCTGGAGCAGGAGCATCGCGTGTGGATCCGCGCCGTTTGCAGCGCCACGGATTGCCATCTGCGAGGCGTTCATGCTCGAATCAAACTCTTCTGCCGACACGCCGGCGCGGCGCGCCGCGACGTGCCATGCGGAGAGGTCCTGAGCGTTCATCCCGAGCAGCTTCGACGTCTTGTTCAGCGTGAAGCCGAACGAGCCGAAGCGCACCGCGAGCGCCGAAAGTCCCGCCAGCGATGCCGCGCCGCCGATGGCCGTCAGGCCCGGCACGATCTCGACGATTTTGTCGACGACCTTACCCGCCGCGGTTGCAGCGCGCCGGAATCCACCCTCAAGCTTCGCCAGATTGGAATTCCCGGCGGCTCCCAGTGCGCCGACGCGCTTCTGCACCTTGTCGATAGGGTCGGTGACCTTCCCGAGCGCAGCCTTGATCTTGTTGACCGTCGCCGTCGCCGCATCGTCGGCACGGATGCGAATGACGAATTCTTGAGCCACACCTGACTCCTTATTTCATTCGGGTGCCCTGGTCGGCCCACCACTTCACTTCACGCCATGTGAGGCTTCGGGTTTCACTCGGCTGCCAGCCATAAAACTTGGCTGTAACCGCGACCACTCGCTCCCACCCTATTGGGAGCCCGTCGCGTTTCCCTCGGGGTCGTCCTGCTCGGGCGGCGTGATGAAGCCGATCATGAAGTCCTGCGCCTTGTAGAAGTCGCGCACGCCGACGCGATCGATCACGGGAAGCGGGACGCCGGAGACGATCGAAATGAGGAACTTCATCGAGTCGATCGCATTTTCCTTCTGCGTCTTCTTGATGAACTGGCTGAGCTGGGAGACGTTCGGCTCGTGGAGGGTGATCTCGGTATAAACCGTCTCATCTCCACCGCCCCCGAGCGTGATCGGCTTCGCAAGCTCGATCGTCAGTTCATCCGCGACCGGCAATCCGGTTTGTTTGATGATGTCGCTCATGCTTTAACCTACGCTGACCGTTTGTTCCGAGACCTGCGGACCTTCGAACTTGACGTCGAACTTCGCATCTTCCGTGTCCACTTCCTGCACGTCAGTCGTGCCCATATTGCGGCCCGTGACGATCTTGCCATTCGCAAGTGTGCCGACGACGGTCGCATTGCGCATAGCGTTGAACGCTGCGACGGTCAGATCGCCCGCATCCCGGATCGACATCGAGATCGAACCCGTGACAGGCGTCTCTTTCCAGCCGTGGAAGCCATCCTGACCAATCATGGCTTCGCGCTTGACGGTCGACGGCGAATACTTGAGGCTGCCCTCGAGCTGATACGTCACGCCATCGACAGTGATCTGCGCTACGCCGGCAATCAGATTGCTGGACATTGAATGCCCTCCTGAAAAACGAAGAAGCCGCCCGGAGGCGGCGTCATTGCTATTGGACGGCCCGCTTACTGCAGCCGGAACTGGACCAGCGTAGCGAACGTGCGCATCTGGTTAACCGGCGTGCCGGGCCAGAGAATGTCCACACGGTTCGGATTGGCAGCGTTCTTCTGCACAACCAGAGCCGATGCGAATGCTGCGGCGTTCTGCGTGAAGCCGGCGTCCGTTCGCTCCTGATAGAGCGCGATGATGTCCATCTTGATCACGTTCGGCGTGACGAGATTCGACCCCGCCGGCGGCTTCGAACCGTTGTCTGCGAGCTTGCAGCGCGCGTACTTCGATGTGAGCATTGCCTGCAGCGTGCGGATCTCAAGCATCAGCTGGAACATCGTCTCGACTTCGAGATAGCTGTCGTCGACAACGCCCTGCGCGTTGGTCTGGTACGTCGTGATGACATTCTCGGTCTGCACGGTGCCATCCTGCTGCACAGTGAAGGTCGAGATGCCGTCGTACAGGAGCGTCTCGCGCTGGCTCGGCAGGAACTGGTTCGCAACCGGCGGTGCGAGCACGCCCTGCAGCGGCAGATACTGCAGCGGCACACCCGGATCGGCGCGGACGCTCACTGCCGCCTGGGCGCACAACGCGGCCGCCCACAGCCAGCTCGGCGTCGGGCTCCCGTAGAAGCCTATGATCGTCTCGTGCTGGTTGTTGCGCGTCAGGCCGAGCGTGGTCTGCGCCGAGAACGTACCCGCATTAGCGTAGAACGCATGGCCATAGAGTTGCTGCGTCCAGCTCCAACGACCAGTCTGGTCGTTGAGAAGCTGCTGTACCGCGCCTAGCGACGTCGCATCCGTGTACGGGCACGCGATGAAGTCGAACGTCATGTTGCCGAGGTTGCCCAGCGCAGTCGTCAGCGTCGGATTCGTCGCGCCGCCGGTCATCGCGGTGATCGTGTACGCCAGGCCCGTCGGCGTTACTTCGCCGTTCGCGGTGCCGTAGTAGTTGAGCCGGATGTCGATCTCGTTACCGCATAGACCCTTGTTGACCGCCGTCAGCGTGACAGTGCTCGTAGCAGCAGTCGCCGTCACGGGCATGTTCGCGATGGCATTTATCGCTGCCGCAACCGCAGTCGCGATTGAGGTAGTCACTTGCGCAGCTGTGACTGGAACCGTCACGCGGATGCCCGCGATATACAGCGAGATCGTGCCCGCAGCCGTGGGCGAAGCCGTGAACGCGATCGACCCGGAAGCAGCCACAGCAGCGGCGTCATCCGCGAGCGGTAGATACCAGACTTCCCCGAAGCTGTCGTTCAGGCGGTAGACGCTCACCATGTTCGCGAGCATCGATTTCGCGCCGCCCTGCGTCGCGGCGTCGCCAACACCGCCCGAGATAACCGGGACATTCGGCGTCGCAATACCGGCTGCAGTGATCTGGCCAATGATCAGCGCGCGCTGGTTCGCCTGCGCGGTGTTCGCCTGCGAGTTGTCGAGCTCGAAGAATGCGCCTGGCAGCCGCAGATTCGATGGGATGACCTTGAACGGAACCGTGCTCATGCCTTGTCACCGTCCTTCGCGGCGATCGTTGCCGTGGCCGCCTTCACGACACCCACGCGCACGACGTCGCCGTCGTTGAGAATCTTGTTCCAGAGGATGCTGTCGTCGGGCACGTCGATGCCCTCTTCCGGCAGCAATTGCTTGGTCTCCGGGTCCCGTACGGACAGGCCCGGTGCAGGTTTGACGCGCATGGGCGCTCCTACGAAATGGGTGGTGGAAAGTCGATCGAGAACCCGGGTTGAACTGTTCCCGGTGGCTCCTTCACCTGCATGTCGATGCCAGCAAGCTGCACGCCGGCAATCGGATAGAAGTCTTCGGGGCCCTGTGTGAACTCAATCTCCATGCGCATCTGAAGCTCGGCCATCGGCCACTCTCCATCGGAGCTCGTGGAGATCTCGGACTCAACAGAAGCAAACTGCTCGATGATCTGCGCGCCGTTCACGTCCACCCAGAGCGACGTGTTGTTGATCAGCGTGACTTCGATCTGGCCTTTGAGCTTTTCAGCTGCCGCCAGAGCCACTGCTGAGCCCTCATCGCCAACAGCGGCAGTGGAGACCGTCCGCGCGACGATTTCAACCGTCGTCGTGACCGAGAACAGCGGCGCGTTCTTCCCCAGCGACTGCTTGCGCTCGCGCGGCGCGCGCACGAGGATGCACGGATACGCGTTCTGGGATGTCGGCCAGTCGAACGGCGAGAAAACCGACTGGCCGGCGTCGGTGGCACCCTTCAGGCCACTGATCACGATGGTTCGGATGTCGGCAGATGTCGTCATGAGGCACTTGATCGGCTGAGCAGTAACTTGGCGCCGCCGCGACTATCGGTGCGCACCTCACGCACTATGTATGTCGAGCCCGTGCTGACGACCTGGAGAGAGTCGTTTTGCATGGGAGAGCTCGGGAATTGCGAGAGCTGCACGCCGAGGACGGCCGACATGGTCGTGACGGTCGACGACGCATCCTCGAAGAGAACTTCCTTGAGGTACGCGTCGTCGAACACGCCGCTGATCTGGAACGCCGAACCGCCTGAGAACGGCGTATAGATCACCGGCTCGCCAAAAACACCAATCAGCGGACCGATGACCGTGGCATTCCAGTCAATTGGCATTACGCCTCCGAGCGGCCGCTGAACAGAACTTCCGGGCGCGTGCAGATGTGCAACGGGTAGCTGGAGACTTCCATCTTCCACCACTCGTTGCGGTCGCGGTCCATGATCGGGACCACGTACACCGGTTTGCCAGGCGTATTGACCCACTGGAACGACTCGCCCGGAGCCAGAGCGCGACGGAAGATCCCGGGTGCGCCGACCGGGAAGAACTTGACCTTGTCGTCCGGGATCTTGATCGTCGTGTTGTCGTCCGAACCCCGGTAGTTCAGCCAGTTGATGCCGCCGAACTCGAACGACGTGAAAGCGCCGCCCGAATTGCCGCCGCGAATTTCACGTGCATCGCTCCAGTTCACGAACGTGCGGATGACGTCCGGGTGGTTCACGAATGCGTCGTAGAACGCATCGCCGGCCAGCGCGAAGATCTTCGTCGACGGCGTGAACGCACCTTGCGCCTTGCGCGCCATCGAGCGCGTGATCTGATTGCAGATCGGACGAAGCGTGTTCGCGGTACCGGCGGCCAGGTTGAAGCCGACTTCCGTTGCCTGCGTGATGCCGAATTCCTGGAACCAGTTGTAGCGCACGGTGCCGTCCGAGTCGGTGAACAGACCTTGCACGGCGGCGAGCCGCTGGAATTCCCAGGTGTACTCGATGTTCTTCAGGAGGCCCGTGGGTCCCGCGAGACGGCGCGCGACTTCGTCCTGCACCTGCATCAATTCCGACTCAGTGCCGAACGCGCGAATGTTCTGCAGTTCATTCGCATAGATCATGTCGGAGTGACGCAGGCGCGGAATATCGAAGTAGCGCGCCTGACGCTTTTCGGTCGTACGCTGCGTGCCTTCTTCTCCGCGCTCGCTCAGCGGGATGACGACGAGCTTGCCCTGACGTTGCTCGACCACAAGCGCGGTCGTTCGGATCGGGTCATCATCGAAGATGTTGAGCTCGCCGAGCGCCTGCGGCTGGTACGGATACTTGTCGACCGCAGCCGTCAGCGTGATGGTCGAGAACGGGTCCTGATTGAAAATATCAAGCGATGCCATTGAACGGCTCCTTCAGAAACGAAAAAGCCGCCCGAAGGCGGCCCTGATGTCGTGGATGGGGTAGGTTTATCGACCGATGATTCCCTGCGCTTGCAGGAGCACGAGGGCGGCTGCCTGATTGGCTGCCGTCATCGACGGATCCCACACGAGTTCGGAGATGTTCACTTCGCACTGACGCATCACGATCGCCCCGTAGGTGTCGTTCAGCGAGGCATCGGTGACGCCGAAGCAGATGCCAGCGGCGTTCTGCGAGCCATCGACGGCCGTCGACGTGCATGCCACCCACTTGCCGGTGCCGGCAGCCACAGTGACCGTGAAGCTGTCGCCGGGAACGAACGCCGTACCACCAGCCGTGATCGTGAAGTTCAGGCCGCCGCCCGAGAATGCGGTGCCCGCGACGCCGTGGCCGATTTCCTGGCCGTTCGGCGCCGACACAATGAAGTGCGTCGCGTCATCGAATTCAACCGCGTATGCACCGAGCGTCGGCGCATAGCCGGTCGTGGTGACCGCGCTGCAGGTGCCGTTGCCGGTATTCGTGCCGCCCGCGACAGCTGCAGCCGTCGGTTTTCCGACCGCGGCCGTCGTGGTGATCGCGAACGAGTCGCCTGCGACGAATGCCGTGCCTCCCGCGGTGATCGTGAAGCCGATGCCGAGTGCGGAGAATGCCACGCCGGTCGTGCCGTTTGCAGTCGCGCCGCTCGGCGCCGTGACGGTGAATGCGGTCGCCGACGTGAAAACGAGCGAGTAGACACCGATTTGGGTCGGCACGGTCAACTGACGCGATACGTCGTTGTAGCGGCCCATATCCTCGGAGTAGCCGCGCCAGAGTGCCTCGACAGCTTTCCGGAATTCGTCAGCCCACGTCGCATCGAAGCGCTTGTTGAAACGCCGAAGATACTGCCAGTCCGGGTTTGCCGACAGGCGCAGGTGGGCACCCGCATCTTTCTTCTGGCAACGCCGGAATGAAGACTCGATCACTGGCGCGATCCTCGAAGCGCTCACGCGCGATGACATCGAATCGCCTGCGCCGGTGTTCGTCTGCGAGTGTGAGGCGCCCAGCATCGGATACGACACGCTCGCGGAGATCGTGATCGAAAACGCCGAGGAGCAGCTTTACGACGAGGTTGGCGAAGTAGCCGACACGCTGGGCCCGTTCGAAAAGGACGAAGTCGACGAGCTCGCAGCGCTCATTAAGAGCTGGTTCGACAAGCGCGGCGCGATCTCGTGCTGGAAAGCAGTGAACATCAAGCGCTATGCGCGAGGCGATGCGGAATACGATGCAGCGCTCGAGCGACTCGTCGCGGCCCAGAAGGCATTCGCTGACTTCGCGGGTGCCGCATGAACCGCGCCGCTTGCGACAACGCACTGCTCGCTTATGGCTGCCGTCCAGTCAACACGCGCACGCGCCGTGGCATCGAAGCGGCCGCATGGATTCTGGCTTATGGTGCCGCAATCGCTGCGATCTGGTACGACGCCGTCGCGGCGCGCGCAAACGGGTGGCTGTAATGAAAACGATCAAGCTCGTCGGCCGCCTCTGCATCGCTGGTGCCGTCGCAATCGCCCTGCTCGCTTTGCAGGCTCAGATGCACGAGCGCGAAGCGGCTTTTGAGGCCCACTGCAGCAATCATCGCTGCACCTGATCCCGTAAAAGCTCACCGGAGATTCTGATGTTCATCTGCTTAGTAGTCCTGCTTGTTTCAATCGCTGGCTTCTCAGCCGGTTTCATCGCTGGGTCTGCATGGGCCGCGATCGGGATGATGGACAAGCGCCAGCGCGAGATGGACGAGAGCCTCGGCGCTGATGTCGCGCCCTACCCGCGCGCGTGGGACTGACTCCGATGCGCTGCCACGTCCGCTGCCGCCACTGCGCCACGCGCCGCTGCCTGAAGCGAAAGCTGTCCGAGTACCTGCGCGTGCCCGCGTGCGACGTCTGCGGCAAGCGCGATTACCGCGTCGATCGCTGGATGAATCGCCGCAACACGACGCGCATGACATGCACGTGCGCGGGCTACTGGTTTCCGCATCGACAGGGTTCGCTGTTCTGCTGGTGCCGCGCCGACGGCACCCAGCGCTATCCCGGTGATCCGGACTTCGCGGATCGCAACTACGACGGCCTAGCCGCCGCTTAATCGCTCCGGCGGCTCCCCCGAGCCGCGGCCTTGGCCGGCGCCAGTATGGGCCGGTCCATTTTCCTGCAGACGAGAACTACCGTGAACAGCCCTCACCCGTTGCCGATAAATGACTCATCGCCTTTGATTGGCTTGCTGCCCGCGGGGCTCGACATTGAGCTCAGCGAAAGGAGCTATTCGAACAGGTGCGGTACCGCTGAGCACATTCGCCGCGCCTTGCAGCACTGTCGCTTGGAGTTCCTCGATTTTTCCGTGCAGTACTGGCGTATAAGCGCCCTTTTTGAGTCTGACTCGATCGAACGTGTATCGGCGCTCGTTCGCCATTGCGGCAAGAAGGTTGATAAACAGCTCATCTCGCGCGGAAAAGAAGGCGGCAAGAGCGGCCTCTTGTTTGGGCTGCTCGGTAAACAAATGATCGAGGTACTCGTGCCAAGCATCGAGCACCGCGTCCTCATCTTTCGTTCGGCCTCTAGCGTTTTCGTTGCCGTGAAAGGCGAGGTCAATCATGTTGAGCGCTCGAACGTGCTCGGCAGATGCCCGAGCGGCCCGAGTTGCCATAAGCGAGACGAATATCTGGCTTTTTCGAGCGCCCCGCTCGCGCGCCCGTTCCAACCATTTTTGTGCTTGGAGGGCCAGTATAGGCCCGAACAACGTTGCAAAGACTATCGCCCAGTCGCTTGCCTTCACGCTAGCCCCCGAATTTTTGGCCCACTAGATCGTAGCACGCCGAGACTTTCGCTAGGACGAACTCCACGGCGCGCTTTAACCCTCCTATCGAGAAACCAATTTCCCACTGTGAGGCAAGAAGGATGAACCCAAGTGCGGTGAGACCGGCATTACTCGCAGTCGCGGCTACCGTGACTGCAGCGTGCCTCTCGATCATGGCTGGCTGGCAGCGTGGCGGTTTCCTCGCCGAGCGTGTGCTGTGGATCGCCGTCGGCGTCGTGCTCGTCGTCGCGGCGCATCTGCTGCCGGCGTTGGTCCGTGCCCACGGTTGGCGCGTGCGCGCCGTCGGCGCCCTGCTCTGGATCGGCTGCATCGCCGCTACCTGCTACGGCCATGCCGTCTTCTTTCTGATGGCGCAGAAGCATGCGGGTGAACTGCGCGCCGCCGCGGTGCCGGTAGTCACGGCAAAGGGACGCGGTATGGCCGAGATCGCACGTGACCGTGCAGACGCAGTAACGCGACTGGCCCGCACCAATGCGCGTCGCTGCGTCGGACCGTGACCGCATATCTGCGCGACGTGTTTCCGCTTAAAGCGCCGCGCACGCAGATCGACAACGAAAAGGAGCTCGCCTTCCTTCGCAAGGTGTTCGTCGACTCTGCGCCGCTCGAGGACATCGAGCCGCAGCACGTGAAGCAGTACATGCGCTGGCGCCACGAGGTCGCCGTCGACTGGTTCAGGAAGAAGGGGCAGCAAGTGCCGCAGAACGCCGGGCACGTGCGCGCAAACCGGGAGATTGCGCTGTTCAGCCATATCTTCAACCACGCCCGGGAGATCGGGCTGACGAGCGCACCGAACCCGTGCGCGGGCGTGCGCAAAAACTCGGAGAGCGGGCGCGACGTCTACGTCGAGGATGACGTGTTCCAGCGCGTGTATGCCTGCGCCGACCAGCCGACGCGAGATGCAATGGACCTGGCCTATCTCGCCGGCCAGCGCCCGCAGGACACGCTCAGCTATGACGAGCGGGATATTCGTGATGGCTTCATAGCCATCGGCCAGGGTAAGACCGGGCAGAAGCTGCGCATCGAGGTGGTGGGCGAGCTGAAGGATGTCATCGACCGGATTCGAGCGCGGAAAGTCGGGCTCAAGGTGGTGAGCACGGCGCTCGTCATCAACGAGAAGGGTGAGCGCATGACGCTCGGTACCCTGCAGAAGCGATTCAGTGCGGCGCGGGCACGCGCGGGCGTCCCGGTCGGTGATTTCCAGTTCCGCGATCTTCGCGCGAAGGCTGGCACGGACAAGACGGATTCGTCGGGCGACATTCGCCAGGCGCAGCGGCAGTTGGGCCACAAATCGCTAACGATGACCGAGCACTACGTGCGGAAAAGGCGCGGGGAAAAAGTTGGTCCGACGCGATGAATGCGGCGGCGCAGAAAGCGATTTTGCGGAAAACGCCGGTTTTTGCGGAAAAAATCGGCGGTTCTTAAAATCGCTGAAACCTATGGTGGGCCGGGTCGGGTTCGAACCGACGACGGGATTTCTCCGGCGGATTATGAGTCCGCTGCCTGCAACCAACACGGCGTCCGGCCCACGAAGCTACAACGAGGGGAAGTCAACAAAAAAGCCCGGTCTACACAGAGGCCGGGCTTTTCGACGGCAGGCCGACATACTACACGAACCGCTCCGGCCTGACCATCCTCACCTCTCAAACAAGCATCAGTTCCCTTCCAGGAACGACTTGAGCTTGTCCGAGCGGCTCGGGTGACGCAGCTTGCGCAGCGCCTTCGCCTCGATCTGACGAATCCGCTCGCGCGTGACGTCGAACTGCTTGCCGACCTCTTCGAGCGTGTGGTCCGTGCTCATCTCGATGCCGAAGCGCATGCGCAGCACCTTCGCCTCGCGCGGCGTGAGCGAGTCGAGCACGTCCTTCACCACGTCGCGCATCGAGGCATGCAACGCAGCGTCCGCGGGCGCGACCGTGTTGTTGTCCTCGATGAAGTCGCCCAGATGCGAATCGTCATCGTCGCCGATCGGCGTTTCCATGGAGATCGGCTCCTTCGCGATCTTCATGATCTTGCGGATCTTGTCCTCCGGCATTTCCATCTTCTCGGCGAGCGTGGCCGGATCCGGTTCGAGGCCGGTTTCCTGCAGGATCTGCCGCGAAATACGGTTCATCTTGTTGATCGTCTCGATCATGTGAACCGGAATGCGGATCGTGCGCGCCTGGTCCGCAATCGAGCGCGTGATGGCCTGGCGAATCCACCACGTTGCGTAGGTCGAGAACTTGTAGCCGCGCCGATATTCGAACTTGTCTACCGCCTTCATCAGGCCGATGTTGCCTTCCTGGATGAGGTCGAGGAACTGCAAACCGCGATTCGTGTACTTCTTCGCAATCGAGATCACCAGACGCAGGTTCGCCTCGGTCATCTCACGCTTGGCCTGGCGCGCCTTCAACTCGCCCGCCGCCATCTGGCGGTTGGTTTCCTTCAGGTCCTTCAGCGGCAGCACTACGCGCGCCTGCAAATCCAGCAGGCGCTGCTGCTGCTCGCGGATGGCCGGAATGTTGCGCGAGAGGATCGCGCTGTACGCGTGATTCTCGGCCACGATCTTGTCGGCCCATTCGAGGTCGGTTTCATTGCCTGGGAAGCGCGCGATGAACTCCGAGCGCGGCATGCCGCACTTGTCCACGACCGTGTGCAGGATCTGGCGCTCGACCTGACGCACTTCATCCACTTGCGCGCGCAACGTGTCGCACAGCCGCTCGACGGTACGCGCGGTGAAGCGGATCGACATCAGCTCGTTCTGGATCGTTTCCTGCGCCTTGAGGTAGGACTTCGACTTGTAGCCCTCCTTCTCGAACGCACGGCGCATCTTGTCGAACCACTCGCTGATGAGCGAAAACTTCTCGAGCGAGGCCCGCTTGAGCGCTTCGAGCTGTGCCGCGTTGGCCGTGGCCTGAGCCGTGCCGTCGTCCTCTTCTTCTTCCTCTTCTTCCTCTTCCTCTTCTTCGTCGTCTTCCGTCTCGTTCTCGATCTCTTCGGCTTCCTTCGCATTGAAGCCGTCGGTGTCCTCGGCGTTCGGATCGATCAGGCCGTCAACGAGCTCGTCCACGCGGCTCTCGTCGTTCGCGACGCGCTCGGCCATGGAGAGAATGTCGGCGATGGTGGTCGGGCAAGCGGAAATTGCCATCACCATGTGCATGAGGCCGTCTTCGATGCGCTTGGCGATTTCGATTTCGCCTTCGCGCGTGAGCAGCTCGACCGTGCCCATTTCACGCATGTACATGCGCACCGGGTCGGTCGTGCGGCCGAATTCGGAGTCGACGGTGGAGAGCGCGACCTCGGCTTCTTCCTCTACTTCGTCGTCCGAAGAAGCATTGGGCGCGTTGTCGTTCAGAAGCAGCGTTTCGGCATCGGGGGCCTGCTCGTAGACGGCCACGCCCATGTCGTTGAACGTGCTGATGATGCCTTCGATCGCCTCGGTCTCGGTGAAGTTGTCGGGGAGGTGATCGTTGATTTCGGCGTAGGTGAGGTAGCCGCGCTCCTTGCCAAGCTTGATGAGCGCGCGCAGCTTGTTGCGCCGCTCCTCGAGTTCCTCGACGGTGCCGGGCTGCGATGACGCGAATGCGTCTTTCAGCAGCGCCTTTTCCTTCGCTCGCCGGTCGCGCGCACGGGTGGTTTTCTCACCCTTGCCCGCGGTGGGCGTGCTTTCCTCGCTCTGGTTTGCGTCGTCATCGACGGACACTTCATTCAGCTTTTTCGTCATGGAGTTCGCCGTACCGGCTGTAGTCTCGACTCGCGGCTGTTGGACATCAGCCTCTTGAACCGTGGATACTGGAGCCTCGCGCTCTGCCGCATCGTCCGCAACGGCAGGCACTTGCCTTGCACTACTCGGACCACCGGACCGCTTCGTTGCCGGATGCGTAGAGGCTTTCGCCGCGCGTGCTGGCGCCGCTCGCGCGGCCGAAGCAGCCATTGCTTTCTTCCGGACAGCGGGAACTTCATGACTGGCGCTCGCCGCCTTGCGGCGCGAACTGGCGGATGGTGCATCTTGGGTCTTTGTGACCTTGCTGGTCGAATCCGTCGAACCCTTGCCTGTCGCCTTTTTTCCGCCTGTAGTCTTTGCCATTGCCATTCCGCCCTTGCTGGAAACCGTCCGGAAAAAACAAAACAAACAACAAAAACAAACCGCTGAAAACCTTTTATTGTAGCACGCAGGGTAACAATCGCCCGCGCGCGTTCCTCCTCTACAGCCCGAGCTGACGTTTCATGTCAGCCCGCGTCTGATTCAGTTTCACATATTCGGCTAGCTCCTCGGGCGTATGGCGCGACTGCCGCGAAAGCACGTCCAGCCGCCCGCTGCAGGCGTCGAAGCGCATTTTCAGGATCGCCGCCGCCATCTCCTCGCCCACGAGCCGCTCCTGCTCGCGGCGCTCCTCCAGCACGGCGCCATCTTCTGGATTTTTCATCAGCAAATCCCGGACGTTTTCATCATAGTCCAGAATTTCGCGAAAAATCTCCTCGAAGGTGGGGGCGTTCGCACCGTTTCGCAACAGGTCCGAAAGCAACTGGAATTCGGCTGCGTCTCCCAGTGCACGCGCGTGCGTGGTCACCTCCTCGAACAGTTCGCCGTGCCGCGTGAGCCCGATGAGCGCCTGCTCGGCCTCTTCGTCGAGTTGCGCCACGATGCGCGGATGCATCACCAGGTTGCGCAGCGCCTTGCGCTCGATTCCGGTCACGAGGTGCCGGTCCTTGCGCGCGGGCGCCTGGCGCGCCGCCTGGGCAATGCGGGCGTCGACCTCGCAGAGCGCCGCGACTTCCTCGAACGGCACGTCGAGGCGGTCGGCGAACATGTGCATGATCTGCGCGCGCAGCGCATTCGCCGGTAGCGCCTGCAACAGCGGCTTCGCATCGAACAGCGCGCGGGCGCGCCCTTCGGGCTGGTCGAGTTCCTTGCCCACCAGCACTTCGTTCAGCATGAACTGCGAGAGCGGCATGGCCCGGTCGACCTGCTCCTTGAACGCCTCGGCGCCGTACTCGCGCACATAGCTGTCCGGGTCGTGCTCCGAGGGCAGGAACAGGAAGCGGATCGTGCGGTTGTCCGCCGCATGGGGCAGGCACGCATCTAGCGCACGCCGCGCCGCGCGACGGCCCGCCGCGTCGCCGTCGAAGCTGAAGATCACCGTGTCGGTCTGGCGCATCAACTTTTGCACGTGGATGGGCGTGCACGCGGTGCCCAGCGTCGCCACCGCGTTCTGGAATCCGAGTTGCGCGAGCGCCACCACGTCCATATACCCCTCGACCACCAGCACGTAGTGCTGTTCGCGAATCGCCAGACGCGCCTCGAACAGCCCGTACAGTTCGCTGCCCTTGTTAAATAGCGGCGTTTCCGGGGAATTCAAATACTTGGGCTCGCCGCCGTCGAGCACGCGCCCGCCAAAGCCGATCACCTGCCCCTTCACGTTGCGGATGGGGAACATGACGCGGTCGCGGAAACGGTCGTAGCGGCGCGCCTGGCCCTGCACATCCTGCTTTTCACTGACGATAACGAGGCCGGCTTCGACCAGCGCGTCGTCGCGATAATCGGTAAACGCGGATTCGAGGTTCTGCCATCCATCGGGCGCGTAACCGAGGCCGAAACGGGCCGCGACTTCGCCGGTGAGGCCGCGCTTTTTCAGGTACTGGATGGCGTTCGGTGCGCTGCGCAGCTGCTTGCGGTAATAGTCGCAAGCCGTCTGCATGAGGTCCGAGAGCGCAATGGAGACGGCCTTCGAGACACCTGGCGCGTAGCCGCCTGCCCCGCCGCTCGCGCCCCCTCCACTGCCGCCATAGGCGCCGCCACGCATTGGCGACGGTTCCTGGGGCACGCTGAGGCCGACCGACTGCGCGAGCTCGTTGACGGCCTCGGGAAACGTGAGGCCCGCATGCTCCATCAGAAAGCCGATGGCCGTGCCATGCGCGCCACAGCCGAAGCAGTGATAGAACTGCTTCGTTGGACTAACGGTAAAGGAAGGGCTCTTTTCGTTGTGAAACGGGCAGAGGCCCATGAAATTCGCGCCGCCCTTCTTGAGCTGCACGTAGCGCCCCACCACGTCGACGATATCGACGCGGTTGAGCAGATCCTGCAGGAACGAATGCGGAATCATCAGGGCTCGGTCGCTCGGGTAACAGGGGCTGGGCGCGCGCATTCGCGCGGCCTGCGGCAAACCTCGCAACGACGCACGGCAACAGCCGGCGCCGCGCGAGGCGCGGCCCTCACTTCGCGAGCGCGGCCTTGACGAGCCCGGACACCGCCGTCATGTCGGCACGTCCCGCCAGCTTGGGCTTGAGCACGCCCATCACCTTGCCCATGTCCTGCGGACCGCTCGCGCCCACCTGAGCGACCGCCGCCTGCACTTCGGCGGCGATTTCCGCCTCCGACAACTGCTCCGGCATATAGGCGGACAGGATTTGCAGCTCGGCGTTTTCCTTCTCGACGAGGTCCGCGCGGCCTGCCGCGTCGAACTGGCTGATCGAGTCCTTGCGCTGCTTGATCATCTTGTCGACGACCGCCGTGATGCCGGCGTCGTCGAGCGTCACGCGCTCGTCGACTTCGCGTTGCTTGATGGCGGCGAGCAGCAGACGAATCGTGGCGAGGCGTTCGCTTTCGCGCGCGCGCATCGCAGCCTTCATGTCGTCGTTGATCCGATCTTTGAGACTCATTACTCACCTGAAATGCGTTGGGGTTGCACAATCCCCGGGAGAACCCCGGGCAGCGCGGCCACCGCGCTCACCTATACGCCAAACCCTCGCACCGAAACATCACAAGAATGCAAAAACCCGCCTGGAAACGTTTCCAGGCGGGCAGGTGCGGGTTCGATACGGCTGCGGCCACACCAAATAGACAGCGCAGGCTTTGTTGCCGGTCCGGCCCGGGTTACCCCTGAACTGGCCGGCGGCAGTGCCGGCTGCTCGCGTGCCACGGGGTTGCACCATGGCACGTCGGAATCAGTACATTTTCTTCGGCAGCATCTGGCTGCGTATGCGCTTGAAGTGGCGCTTCACCGCCGCAGCCTTCTTGCGCTTGCGTTCAGCCGTCGGCTTTTCGTAAAACTCGCGCGCACGAAGCTCAGTCAGGAGACCATTCTTCTCGATCGTGCGCTTGAAGCGGCGCATGGCCACTTCAAAGGGTTCGTTTTCTTTTACGCGGATGGTCGTCATTTTCCAATAACGGATCGTGAGGTAAAGAGAATCAAGTATAGCAGTTCCATGTCGGGGGATCGCAGGCCGCCTCGGAGGAAAACCCGAACCCTTGCGGCCTGTTCCACCCGCACTCGCCGCTTCGTTTATGGCCCGTCAAGCAGCCTCTGGTGAAGCGAAATCCCAGTGTGCCCCAAGAACCGGATACGGGCGGCGAGTGTGGCCAGCCCCGGCGAATCAGCCTTCGCAAGGCCCGACCAGCAATAGCGGCAAATGCGTGACCTCGACGGCGCGCTGGGCCACGCTGCCGAGCAGCCAGCGCGCAACGCCCCGGCGGCCGTGCGTGCCCAGGACGACGAGATCGGCGTTCCACTCGTTCGCATCGCGCAGGACCGTGTGGGCGATGTCGTCGCGCATGAGGCCGGTCGCCACGAGCGCCGTTTCGCAGGTGCAGCCCGTCGGCTCGAGTCGCTTTTGCGCTGCCGCGAGCGCCCTGCGTCCGAGCCCGGTGAGCGCCTCTTCCAGCCCCGGAGCGGCCACCGGGCCGCCAGTCACGCTGCCGCGGTCAACCACGTAGATCGCGCGTAAGGCAATCTGCGGCTCGACGAGCCGCATGGCCGCCTCGATCGCCTGCGTGGAAGCCTCGCTGCCGTCCGTCGCCAGCAGCATGCGTGTAAAGCGCGGCTCGTCGCATGCCTCGTACTCCGCGGGCACCACCAGCAGCGGGCAAGGCGCCGACACGGCCAGCGCGGCCGACACCGAACCGTCGACCCAGCGTTTCACGCGCCCTTGATGACGGGCGCCGACCACCAGCAGGTCGGCGCGCCATTCGCTGGCCGCCGCGCTCAGCGCGTGCACGACCGCGCCGGACTCGCCGGTCAGATTGAGCACATGCCCCGAAACCGAGGCAACTTGTCCGTCGAACGCCGCCACCGCCTGCTCGAGCGTGTTCTCGGCCTCCTGCCGCAACTCGCGGCGCGCGGCGGCAAGCGACTCCCTCAACCAGGCATCGCCCGCGGTGTAGGCGCCGCCGGCCTGCCAGGAGCGCGGCTGCCCGGCGGCGCAGACGATGCGCACATCGGCGTCGCGCGGCGCTACGCGCGCAGCGAACCGCACCGCCTGCTTCGAAGCATTCGAGTCGTCGACGGCAATCATGATCCGCCGTAGCGGCACACCGTGCTGCGCCGGCTCCTGTTTCACCTGCTCTGCTTGCTGATTCACGTTTCACACCTCTCCACAATGGATCAATGTTCGAGCGTGAACCTCCTCAGCCGGCCGAACAATGACGAGCATCAACTCGTCGAGACTCGATGCGACGGGCCAGCCCAAAATCGCAACCGATCGATACGATTGGGCTTCAGGCCCTGGCCGCCACCGCCGTGAACTCCGCCGCAGCCTCGCCGGCGGCGACCCCCGAAGCCCATGCCCACTGGAAGTTGTAGCCGCCGAGCCAACCCGTCACGTCCACCGCTTCGCCCACGAAATACAGGCCCGGCACGCGCTGGCTCATCATCGTCGCGGAGGAGAGCTCGCGCGTGTCCACGCCGCCGCGCGTCACCTCGGCCTTCTTGTAACCCTCGGTGCCGGTTGGTGTGAGCGACCATTGCACAAGTCCCTCGCCGATGCGGCGCAACGTCTTGTCGGGCAGATCGGCAAGCCGCGCCTCGTGCGGCACCTGATGCGCCTCGAGCCAGGCATGCGCGAGACGCGTCGGCACCCACTCGGCCAGCAGATTGCCGATCTGGCGCTTCGTCGCGCCCTTCGCCTCGATCAGCGCATCGCTTGCGGATCGCTCGGGTAGCAGATTCACGCGAATGGGCTGCCCTGGCTGCCAGTAGCTCGAAATCTGCAGCACGCCGGGGCCGGAAAGACCCCGGTGCGTGAACAGCAGATCCTCGTCGAAAGCCCCGGCGCTCTTGCGCTCGCCGGTTGCCACGTGCACTTCGAGCGAGACGCCCGCGAGCGACACGTAGGGCGCCCAGTCCTGCGGCGCGAACGTGAGCGGCACCAGCGCGGGGCGCATATCGACGAGCTTGTGGCCGAACTGCTTCGCAACGCGGTAGGCGAAATCGGTGGCGCCGATCTTCGGAATCGACAACCCGCCCGTGGCAATCACCAGCGCTTTCGCGCGAATCTCGCCCTGCGGCGTGCCGAGCGTGAAGCCCGCGCCGTCGGCATGGCTCACCGCCTCGACGGGCAGCGGACGCCGCCACGCCACACTGCCGGCATCGCATTCGGCGCGCAGCACGTCGATGATCGCCTCGCTCGACTGGTCGCAAAAGAGCTGGCCCTTGTGCTTCTCGTGCCACGTCACACGATGCTGGCGCAGCAGCGCGAGGAAGTCGCGCGGCGTATAGCGCGCAAGCGCCGAGCGGCAAAAATTCGGGTTGTTCGAGAGATAGTTAGCGGGGCTCGCATGCAGATTCGTGAAGTTGCAGCGTCCACCGCCCGAGATGCGGATTTTTTCCGCAAGGCGCGGGGCGTGATCGATCAGCGCCACGCGGCGGCCCTGTTGGCCGGCTACCGCCGCGCACATCATGCCGGCCGCGCCTGCGCCGATCACGGCGATGTCGAAAGATTCCATGGCGCGCATTCTACCCGCGCCGGACGCGGCGATGGCGCCCCGGCGGCGCCGAAGCGGCGGCAAGAGAGTGCGCCCGCGCGCCGGATGCCGTCAAACGGGTCGTGCCCGCACTGCTATACTTTTAGACTTGCCTATCACTTTGATCTAGCGACGGTTTTCGCCCGGACAGCCGTGTCCCGGCAGGGCCGCCGCCCGCCATACCATGCTTGTTCTCGGCATCGAAAGCTCCTGCGACGAAACCGGCCTCGCGCTCTACGACAGCGAGCGCGGCCTGCTCGCCCACGCGCTGCATTCGCAGATCGCCATGCACCGCGAGTACGGCGGCGTCGTGCCCGAGCTCGCGTCGCGCGACCATATCCGCCGCGCGCTGCCGCTGCTCGAGGAAGTGCTCGCGAAAAGCGGCGCGGCGCGCAGCGACATCGACGCCATCGCGTTCACCCAGGGGCCGGGGCTCGCCGGCGCGCTGCTGGTAGGCGCGAGCATCGCCAACGCGCTCGCCATGGCGTGGAACCGACCGACCGTCGGCATCCACCATCTCGAAGGGCATCTGCTCTCGCCGCTGCTCGTCGACGCGCCGCCACCCTTCCCCTTCGTCGCGCTGCTCGTCTCGGGCGGCCACACGCAGCTCATGCGCGTGACCGACGTGGGCGTCTACGAGACGCTCGGCGAAACGCTCGACGACGCCGCGGGCGAAGCCTTCGACAAGACCGCCAAGCTGCTCGGCCTCGGCTATCCGGGCGGGCCGGAAGTCTCGCGCCTCGCCGAGTTCGGCACGCCAGGCGCCGTCGAGCTGCCGCGTCCGATGCTGCATTCGGGCGACCTCGATTTCAGCTTCAGCGGCCTGAAGACCGCCGTGCTTACGCAGGTGAAGAAGCTCGGCACGAACATCTGCGAGCAAGGCAAGGCCGACATCGCGCGCGGTTTCGTCGATGCTGCCGTCGAGGTGCTCGCCGCCAAATCGATCGCCGCGCTCAAGCGCACGCAAATGAAGCGCCTCGTGGTCGCAGGCGGTGTGGGCGCGAACAAGCAGCTACGCGAAACGCTTTCGGCCGCGGCGCAAAAGCGCGGCTTCGAAGTCCATTACCCCGATCTTTCACTGTGCACCGACAACGGCGCGATGATCGCGCTCGCGGGTGCGCTGCGCCTCGCGCGCTGGCCCGAGCAAGCCACGCGGGACTACGCGTTCACGGTGAAGCCGCGCTGGGACCTCGCGTCGCTCGCGCAGCAATAGCGGAACGCTTGCGCATCAGAAACGCTGCGTGATGCCAACGGCCCCGAGCGTTTGCCCCGTGCCCGGGGCCGTCACGGGAACGCCAGACCAGCTCATCGTGGACGAACCGTTGTTCTTCATATAGCCCGCGCGCGCATAAACGGCGGTCCGCTTCGAAAGGCTGTGGTCGACGCCCAGTTGCACCGCCCACATGTTGTCATGCACGCCACGCACGGCGCGTTGCAGAGCCACGATCTCGATCGTGTCCGCGACCGTTGCCTGAATCGTGGCGCCTGCCTGCATCAAGCTATAGGCGTGCACGGCCGAGAGCCTCGATGCGAGCGGACTCGAATCGTCGTGCTTCGGACGGTGATATCCGTAGATGAACTGAAGATTGACGATCCCGATCTGATAAGCGAGCGCGCTATTGAAGTGCTCGGTTCCAACCGTATTGAGAACGGACGGCAAGCTGGCCAGGGTCTTCGTGCCCGGATGCTGGTACTGGTACGCGAGTCCTGCATAAAGACCGTAGCCCGACCAGGTTGCGGCAATATCGAGAATATTGCCGTTCGTTTGCGGCACCGGCTGCGTCACACTGGACTGAAACGCGTACATGGCCATCAGTTGCAGCCCCTTGAGCTTCGGTGACCTGTACACGAGCGAATTGTTCGACCGCCCGCCGCTGGTCTGCATGCCGATCGTATTGCGATCGACGACATTGCCCGCCGCGGCTAGCGGCGAAAGCACTTCATTCGCGAAGAAGGGATCGCCCGGGTAGAGCACCCAGAAAGTCGGCTGATACTGGCGGCCTAGCGTGAACGTACCGTATTTCTCGTGCGAAAGTCCCACCCATGCCTGGCGATAGAACATGGCGCTCGCATCGCCAAAGCCGGTGCCATTGTTGACGTTGAAACCGTTTTCTAGCGTGAATGCGGCCTTCAGGCCGCCGCCGAGATCCTCGGTGCCTTTCAGGCCAAAGCGCGACGGCGCGCTTCCGCCACTGCGCTGCGACCAGGATTGCTTGCCGCCGTTATTGAGGAACTGAACAAACGTATCTGCGATGCCATACAGCGTAATGCTCGATTGAGCATTCGCACCACCCGCAGCCAGCATCAATGCCGTGCTGCAGATGCCCTTTCTGCAAAAGCGCATTATGTCTCCTTCGTCATCTTTTTACGGATGGATCGCTCGTCGTCCGCAGGGAACGCGCCGACTCGTTATGACGTTGTGATACGTTTTACTTATAACGGCGAAGGTAGACTGCAGTATTGCCACACCTCAAATAACGGCGATATCGCGGCTTGTCCGATGGAGAGTGGAAGGAAATAACATCAGGATTACCAGGCAAAACGGGTATACCCCAAGCCGTTTTTCCAGCACCGCGTATTCAGAAACGAAAATGATAAGGGCCGCTTCTTGAGCGGCCCCAATCTGCGTTGCTCAATCACCACATCAACGCTTGTCGTGCTCGATCACGGCATACGCGCTGTGATTGTGAATCGACTCGAAATTCTCGGCTTCGAGCGTATAGGCCATCACGCGCGCGTCCGCGTTCAGGCGCACCGCCACGTCGCGCACCAGATCCTCGACGAACTTCGGATTCTCGTATGCACGCTCCGTCACGAACTTCTCGTCCGGACGTTTGAGCAGGCCCCAGAGTTCGCACGACGCCTCTTCTTCGGCAATGCGAATGAGATCTTCCACCGGCAGGTCGCCAGCGAGCTCGGCATCGATCGTCACATGCGAGCGCTGATTGTGCGCACCGTACTGCGAGATCTTCTTCGAGCACGGGCACAGGCTCGTCACCGGCACGAGCACCTTCAGGAAGAGACGCGTCTCGCCGTTGCGCACCTCGCCGGCGAGCGTCACTTCGTAGTCCAGCAGACTTTCCACGCCCGACACCGGCGCAACCTTCTTCACGAAATACGGGAACGAGACCTCGATGCGGCCGGCCTGCGATTCGAGCTTTTCGAGCATCGCGGCCAGCATCGCGCGGAACGTCGCCGCTTCGAGCGGCGCCTTGTTTTCTTCGAGCAGCGCCACGAAACGCGACATGTGCGTGCCCTTCTGGTCCGCCGGCAGATGAACATCGAGATTCCACGTGCCGACGCTCGGCTGGACGTCGCCCGCGCCGGTCTTGACCGTCAACGGATGGCGCACGCCCTTCACGCCCACGCGCTGGATCGGAATCTGACGGGTATCGACGGAGCTCTGGACGTCCGGCATCACGAAAGCCGGGTTCATCTGATTCATGTTCTTGTCCTCAGGCCGCGCCGGCAAACTTGCGGCACGCAAATGGCAAGCGCCGGCAAGAGCCGGCGCTTGCTGGCGATGCCGGGTGTACACCCAGCCGCCGGTTCAATTTTGAAGTGGATTGCCGCGGCTTGCTGGCCGGCCTGGTGCTTACGAGGCCAGCCGCGCCGCGAGGCGCGAAACCGGGTCAGGCGACGCGCATCACCGACTTGCCGGATACGCTCGCGGCCTTGTCGAGGAAACGCCCGCGAATCGACTTCGCGATCCCTGCCGCGTCGAGGCCGCAGCTGGCCAGCAGCTTGGCCGGGTCGCCGTGGTCGATGAAGCGGTCGGGGAGGCCCAATTGTAGTACGGGCTTGATAACCCCACTTTCAAGCAGGGCTTCCACGCAGGCCGAGCCCGCGCCACCCATGATGCAGCCTTCCTCGACCGTCACGAGGTAATCGTGCGTCTCGGCAAGCTGGCGCACCAGCTCCGCGTCGAGCGGCTTCACGAAGCGCATGTTCGCCACGGTGGCGTCCAGTTCCTCGGCAGCGGCCAATGCCGGCGCAACCATCGTGCCGAATGCGAGGATCGCGATGCGCTTGCCTGCAGACGCTGCGCTCTCGCGGCGAATCTCGCCCTTGCCCACCGGCAGCGCGACCATCTGCTTGACGGTCGCGACGCCCGTGCCCGCGCCGCGCGGATAGCGCACCGCCGTCGGGCAGTCCTGCTGGAGCGCCGTGTAGAGCATCTGGCGGCATTCGTTTTCGTCCGATGCGGCCATCACCATCATGTTCGGGATGCAGCGCATGAACGCGAGGTCG
Source organism: Paraburkholderia sp. A1BS-2L (assembly GCF_051125205.1). NCBI lineage: Bacteria > Pseudomonadati > Pseudomonadota > Betaproteobacteria > Burkholderiales > Burkholderiaceae > Paraburkholderia > Paraburkholderia sp. A1BS-2L. The sequence continues at coordinate 1,645,667 of NZ_CP120429.1, read as the reverse complement.
TACGCACCCGCGTGCGTCGCGCCGTCCGCGCCGACGAGGCCCGCGCGGTCGATCGCGAACACGACCGGCAGGTTCTGCAGCGCCACGTCGTGGATCAGCTGGTCGTAGGCGCGCTGCAGGAAGGTCGAGTAGATCGCGACCACAGGCTTCAGGCCCTCGGCGGCGAGGCCGCCCGCGAACGTCACCGCGTGCTGCTCGGCAATGCCCACGTCGTAGTAGCGGTCCGGGAAGCGCTTCTCGAACTCGACCATGCCCGAGCCTTCACGCATGGCCGGGGTGATGCCCACCACGCGCGCGTCGAGTTCCGCCGCGTCGCACAGCCATTCGCCGAACACCTGCGTGTAGGTCTTCTTCGCGGGCGTCGTCGATGGCTTGATGCCCTCGGCGGGATTGAACTTGCCGGGGCCGTGGTAGAGGACAGGATCGGCTTCGGCGAGCTTGTAGCCCTGGCCTTTCTTCGTGACGACATGCAGGAATTGCGGGCCGCGCAGTTCCTTGATGTTCTGCAGCGTGGGAATCAGCGAGTCGAGATCATGGCCGTCGATCGGCCCGATGTAGTTGAAGCCGAATTCCTCGAACAACGTGGCCGGCACGATCATGCCCTTCGCGTGCTCTTCGAGCTTGCGCGCGAGATCGAGCACGGGCGGCGCATGACGCAGCACGCGCTCCACGCCGGCGCGCGCGGCGGCATAGAAGCGGCCCGACATCAGGCGCGCGAGATGGCGATTGAGCGCGCCCACCGGCGGCGAAATCGACATGTCGTTGTCATTGAGGATGACGAGCAGCGGCACGTCGTCTTCGACGCCCGCGTTATTCATCGCCTCGAAGGCCATGCCGGCCGTCATCGCACCGTCGCCGATCACGGCGATGCCCATGGCGTTCTCGCCCTTGAGCTTGCTCGCGATGGCCATGCCGAGCGCCGCCGAGATCGAGGTGCTCGAGTGGGCGGTGCCGAACGTGTCATACGGCGACTCGTCGCGCTTCGGAAAGCCCGAGATGCCGCCGAGCTGACGCAGCGTCTGCATCTGGTCGCGGCGACCCGTCAGGATCTTGTGCGGATAAGTCTGATGGCCCACGTCCCAGACGATGCGGTCGCGCGGCGTGTCGAACACGTAGTGCAGCGCGATCGTCAATTCGACCGTACCGAGGTTGGACGACAAGTGGCCGCCCGTCTGCGAGACGCTGTCGAGGACGAAGGCACGCAGTTCGTCGGCGAGCGGCTGCAACTGGCGGCGATCGAGGCGGCGCAAATCCGCCGGGTCGTCAATGGTTTTCAGCAAGTCGTACATCGTCGTTCCATTGTAGGAAATCGAGCGCTCCCGCACTTCTGTCCGCGCATGACTTCCCGTTCATGCGCGCGGGCGGGTTGGCGCAATCAGCTCACCCGGTTCACAACCAGATCAGCAAGTTCGGCGAGGCGCTGCGCGCGCGCGCCGAACGGTTCAAGCGCCGCGTGGGCATCGGCGCGCAGTTGCTGCGCGAGCGCCCGCGAGGCATCGAGGCCGATGATCGACACGTAGGTCGGCTTGCCGTCCTTCGCGTCCTTGCCGGCGGTCTTGCCCAGCGTGGCCGAGTCGGCCGTGACGTCGAGAATGTCGTCCACGACCTGGAACGCAAGGCCCACGGCGGCCGCATACTTGTCGAGCGCAGCGAGCGTATCCGCCGAGGGCGTTTCGCCCGCCAGCGCGCCCATGCGCACCGCGGCACGCAGCAGCGCGCCCGTTTTCAGCCGGTGCATCGTTTCGAGTTCGGCACGCGTGAGCGCATGGCCCACGCTCGCCAGATCGATCGCCTGGCCGCCGGCCATGCCGATCGAACCACTCGCCAGCGCGAGTTCGCGCACGAGCGATGCCTGGCGCTGTGCGTCGAACACGTCCGACGTCAGCGTTACGAAAGCTTGCGACTGCAGTGCGTCGCCGACCAGCAGCGCCGTCGGTTCGTCATACTTGACGTGTACGGTGGGCTTGCCGCGGCGCATGTCGTCGTCGTCCATGCAGGGCATGTCGTCGTGCACGAGCGAATACACGTGGATCATCTCCAGCGCACAGGCCGCCGCGTCGAGCGCCTCGGGCGCCGCGTTCGTCAGTTCACCCGCGGCATGGCACAGCAGCGGGCGCACGCGCTTGCCGCCGCCGAGCACGGCATAGCGCATGGCGTCGTGCAGCGGCGCGGGCTGCACATCGGCAGCCGGCAAATAGTGATCGAGCGCGCTTTCGACCCGGTCGAGCACCTGCCGGGTCCATTGGTCAAATGTCATAGATCGTCGTCTCCGCCAGCGGCGGAACTGCCTGTCGTATTGAGGGGCACGGGCCGCAGCGTTTCGCCGTCGAGCACGCGCACCTGTTGTTCAACTTTTTCGAGCTGCTGCTGGCAGAACCTGACCAGCACGGCGCCGCGGCGGTAGTCGGCCAGCGATTCCTCGAGGCTCAAGCTGCCGCCTTCCATGCGCGCCACCAGTTCGTCGAGTTCCGCGAGGCCCGCCTCGTAGCTCTGCGGCAGATCGGCCTGGGCCGTTCCGTCCGCGCCTGGCTCCGTGCTTTTGGCCGCGTCCTTGTCCGTTGCGGCGCAGTCTTTCGATGCGGATTTCGCCATGGATGGTCGCCAAAATGAAACAAGGCGGACATTCTACGGCAAAAGCCCTCTCGCCGCCCCGCTCGCGGGTTCGTGTCCCTTCCCGGCCACATGGCTGGGGCTTGCCTGAATCGGTGCCGGAAGGCCGAATCCCACGCGCCATTGTCGCGGTTTATACCGCATAACAACCGCCCTGTTGACGCAATTCCTGCAAAAATCAGCAACTTAGCTAGCCCGCCAGGGGCAACCAGGATATAATGCCCGGCTCCCTAAATCGAATCTTCGATGGTTGGGTTGTTCACTGCTTTCACGTCTTCATCGGGAGTGGGAATGTCCAATCTGAGCAATGCATTGCAGCTGAAGTCCGTTCACAGTCAGTTGCCAGTCACGGCTTACTTTGACGAAGCGCTTCTCAAGCGCGAGATCGAAACGCTTTTCCAGAAAGGTCCTCGCTACGTCGGCCACGAATTGATGGTGCCCGAGGCGGGGAATTATTTTGCGCTGCCCAGCGAGAAAGAGGGTCGCGTGCTCGTTCGCAACCAGAGCAACGAGATCGAGCTGCTCTCGAACGTCTGCCGCCACCGTCAGGCCATCATGCTAAACGGTCGCGGCACGGCAGACAACATTGTATGTCCGCTGCATCGCTGGACCTACGACCTCAAGGGCGAACTGCTCGGCGCACCGCATTTCGCGGACAAACCCTGCCTGAACCTGAGCAGCACACCGCTGCAAAAGTGGAACGGCCTGCTGTTCGAGTCGGCCGGGCGCGACGTCGCGCGCGACCTTGCACGCCTTGGGCCGGCAAAACATCTCGACTTCACGGACTACATGTTCGATCACGTCGAGGTCCACGAGTGCAACTACAACTGGAAGACCTTCATCGAGGTCTATCTGGAGGACTACCACGTCGTGCCGTTCCACCCGGGCCTCGGCAACTTCGTGTCGTGCGACGACCTGCAGTGGGAGTTCGGCGAGTGGTACAGCGTCCAGACGGTGGGCGTGCACAACCATCTCGGCAAGCCGGGCAGCCCGATCTATCGCAAGTGGCACGACGAGGTCCTGCGCTTCCGTAATGGCGTGCCGCCCGAGTTCGGCGCGATCTGGATGGTGTACTACCCGGGTCTCATGATCGAGTGGTATCCGCACGTGCTCGTCTGCTCCTGGCTCATTCCGCAGGGCACGCAGAAGACCACGAACATCGTCGAGTTCTATTACCCCGAGGAAATCGTGCTGTTCGAGCGCGAGTTCGTCGAGGCCGAACGCGCCGCCTATATGGAAACGGCCATCGAAGACGACGAGATCGCCGAGCGCATGGATGCCGGCCGCCGCGCGCTGTTCGAGCGCGGCGTCTCGGAAGTCGGTCCGTACCAGAGCCCGATGGAAGACGGCATGCAGCACTTCCACGAGTTCCTGCGGCGCGAGCTCGGCACGATCTGAGTGCGGCCTTTGCAGATCCACGCAGATCCCTCTACGCAGATTCGACGCTTCACGGAAAGACGGGCTTAGGCCCGTCTTTTTGTTTAGACTGACGGCACCGGGCCAGCACTTTGCGCGCGCTGTGCAGGTGCACTCGCGCGACACCGGCCACGCACGATTCAAGGAGCCGTCATGCCCCACACGCACTACACCACACTGATCTCGGCCGGCAACCTGCACGAGCGCCTCACCGCAGCGCCAGGCAGCGTGCTTGTCTTCGACTGCCGCTTCGACCTCGCGAATCCCGCCGCGGGCGAAACCGCCTACGCCGCCGGCCATCTGCCGGGCGCGCGCTACCTCCACCTCGAGCGCGACCTCTCGGGCCCGAAAACCGGCAAGAATGGCCGCCACCCGCTGCCCGACCGCGCCTCGCTGGTCGCCACGCTCATGAGCTGGGGGCTCAACGCGGGACAACAGGTGGTCGCCTATGACGCTCAGGGCGGCATGTATGCCGCGCGTCTGTGGTGGCTGCTGCGCTGGCTCGGCCACGACTCGGTAGCCGTGCTCGATGGCGGCCTGCAAGCCTGGGAGACTGCCGGCTTTCCGCTCTCGAAGGACGTCCCCGCCGCCGCGCAAGGCACGTTCAAAGCCGGCGCGCCCCTCCAGGTGACCGTGGATGCGCAAGCCCTCGAGCGCAATCTGTCCACCCACGAACTCACCGTCGTCGACGCACGCGCCGCCGACCGCTACCGCGGCGAGAACGAGACGATCGATCCGGTGAGCGGCCATATCCCCGGCGCGCTCAACCGCTTCTTCAAGGACAACCTCGCCGACGACGGCCGCTTCAAGTCCGCGCATACGCTGCGCGACGAATTCGGCGCGCTGCTGCCGGGCAAGACACCCGAGCACGTGGTGCTGCAATGCGGCTCGGGCGTGACCGCCTGCCATAACGCGCTGGCGATGGAGATCGCCGGCATGCATGGCGCTGCGCTTTATGCGGGGTCGTGGAGCGAGTGGTGCTCGGATCCGTCGCGACCCGTGGCCACGGGCGCGAACCCCTGAGCCTGTCCCACCGCGGCGCCGGCCTCAGCCGACGCCGTGATCCTTGAACCAGGCAAGCGCGCGCTTCCAGCCGTCCTCCGCATCGGCCTTGCGATAGCTCGGCCGATAATCGGCGAAGAACGCGTGGCCCGCATCGTCGTACACGACGAACTGCGAGCCGCGCCCGCCCTGCGGCCCCTGCGCGATCGCCGCCTTCATCTGCTCGAGCGTGTCCTGCGGAATGCTGTTGTCCTCGCGACCGTACAGCCCGAGCACCGGCACCTGCAGCGTGCCCGCGAGATCGAGCGGATTTTGCGGCGTGTTTTCGGTATGCGCGCCCGCCACGCGCCCATACCACGCCACCGCCGCCTTCACGCGCGGATTGTGCTCCGCATAGAGCCACGCGTACCGGCCGCCCCAGCAGAACCCGTTGATCCCCGCGCGCTCGAGATCGCCGCCGTGCTGGCCAGCCCAGACGAGCGCCGCATCGATATCGCCGAGCACCTGCGCATCGGCAATCTTGCTCACAATGTCCTGGTCGATCTGCTGAACGGTCGGATACACGGACGCATCGCCCTCGCGCTCGAACAGATCCGGGGCAATGGCCAGATAGCCGAGCTTGGCGAAACGCCGGCACACATCGGCGATATGCTCGTGCACGCCGAAAATCTCGTGAATCACGATGATCACCGGCAGATGCGTCCTGCCTTTCGGCTGAGCGCGATACGCCGGAATCAGCGTCCCGTTCGACTGGAACGCGATTTCGCCGGCTTCGAGGCCTTCGCTGCCGGTATGGATGGTTTGCGCGGAGACCGGCAGCACCGCAGCGGCAAAGCCGCTGCCCAGTGCTGCCTTGATGAAGGTGCGCCGATCGAACGGCACGTGTGGGACGAGGCTGTCGATTTCAGGTTTAAGCATGCAACGCTCCTTGCGAAAAGAACGACGCAAGAGGCTGCACTCTCACGAGCCCGCACGACGCCCCGGTGAAACGCTTCAGTGCAGCTTCACGCGCGGCAGCGTCGTGCGCCGCAGCCAGTGCGCGAAGGTGTCGAGCACCATGCGTGCATAGCCATGCAGCGCCGCGATATGCAGCCGGTACAACGACATGTACATGAACCGGGCGAACAGCCCTTCGATCAGCATGCTCCCGCCGATCAATCCGCCCATCAGATTGCCGACCGCGCTGAAGTGGCCGAGCGAGACGAGCGAGCCGAAGTCGCGATAGGTGAACTCGGGCAGCGGCTTCCCCGCAAGCCGCTCGCCCATCGACTTGAACAGGAACGATGCCTGCTGGTGTGCGGCCTGCGCGCGCGGCGGCACGCCCCGCTCGTTGCCGGGCCACTCGCATGCGGCACAATCGCCGAGCGCGAAGACGTTGTCGTCGACTTCCGTTTGCAGCGTGCGCCGCACGATCAGCTGGCCAAGCTTGTTGACGGGCAGGCCGTCGAGCTGCGCAAGCACCGCCGGCGCCTTGATGCCCGCCGCCCAGACGGTGAGGTCGGCGCGCACGGATTTGCCGCTCGCGGTCCGTATCACCCCGGGCGCCACCTCGGTCACGCGCTCGCCGGTCATGATCCGCACGCCGAGCTTGCGCAGCAGTTCGGCAGTAGCCGACGAAACGCGCTCGGCCAGAGCGGGCAGAATGCGCGGCCCCGATTCGATCAGCACGATGCCCACGTCGTGACTCGGATCGAGCTTGTGCAAGCCATAAGCCGAAAGCACCTGAGCGGTGTTGCGCAATTCGGCGGAAAGCTCGACGCCCGTCGCCCCCGCGCCGACGATCGCAACCTGCACGCGCGGCACTTCGTTGCCTTCATGGTCGCGCGTGACGGGCTCCGGCTCCTGATGTTCGGCGCGCATGCACGCCGCGATGAGGCGCTTGCGAAAACGCTCGGCCTGCGCGACGGTATCGAGCGCGATGGAGTTTTCCGCCGCGCCCTGCACGCCGAAAAAGTGCGTCGTGCTACCGATCGCGAGCACGAGCGTGTCGTATTCGAGCACGCGCTCGGGCAGCATTTCACCGCCGTCTTCATCCTGCACCGCGCCGAGCGTAATGCGCCTCGCCGCGCGGTCGAGCCCGACCAGTTCGCCCTGCTGGAACTCGAAGCCATGCCAGCGCGCTTGAGCTGCATACTCGAGCTCCTGCGTGAAAGGATCCATGCTGCCCGCCGCCACTTCGTGCAGGAGCGGCTTCCAGATATGCGTCGGATTGCGATCGACCAGGGTGACCGAGGCTCTTGGCTTGCCGCGCTTCGCACGCGTTTCGCCGTATCGGTCGCCTAGCCGGGTTGCCAGCTCGAGGCCCCCGGCGCCCCCTCCCACAACGATAAAGCGGTGCATAGACTCTCCGTGCATGTCGTCAGGCAATAGATCCTCCGACGCTTATCCGATACTTGATATCGGCGCGCATTCGCTGCGGCGCGGCGTCGGTCGTCGGCTCATTGTCGGCTGATGCGGCGCAGCACGGCAAGACGCACGGTGCGCATTAACGACATCTGTACCGACCGCTTGCGTAACGGCTCGGCTGCGGTTACAGGCTGGCTGCGACGCGCACGATCGTTCGACGCGACGCGCAAGCGGCGTACTCGCGCGTCTTCAGTCAGTACTTCAATGCGCTTCTTCCCAGTTCGCGCCCACACCCACTTCGGCCACGAGCGGCACCTTCAGCTTCGCTACCGAGCACATCAGTTCCGGCAAACACTTGCGCACTTCGGCGAGCTCTTCGTCAGGCACTTCGAGCACCAGTTCGTCGTGAACCTGCATGATCATCTTCGTGCCAATCTTGCGTTGATCGAGCCACTTCTGCACGGCGATCATCGAGAGCTTGATGAGATCGGCGGCCGTGCCCTGCATCGGCGCATTGATGGCGGCGCGCTCGGCGGCCTGGCGGCGCGGACCGTTGCCGCCGTTGATCTCGGGCAGCCACAGACGGCGGCCGAACACGGTCTCCACATAGCCGCGCGATTTCGCGTCCATGCGCGTCTCGTCCATGTAGCGCTTGACGCCCGGATAGCGCGCGAAATAGCGGTCGATATAGAGCGTGGCCGCGTCGCGCGTGATGCCGAGATTCGACGCGAGCCCAAACGCGCTCATGCCATAAATCAGCCCGAAATTGATGACCTTCGCGATGCGCCGCTGATCGTTGCTCACCTCGAGCGGCGTGATGCCGAACACTTCGGCCGCCGTGGCGCGGTGAATGTCGTCGCCGCGCTTGAACGCCGCGAGCAGCGATTCGTCGCCCGAGATATGCGCCATGATGCGCAATTCGATTTGCGAATAATCGGCGGACACGATTTTGCAGCCCGGCGGCGCGATGAACGCCTCGCGAATGCGCCGGCCTTCGCCCGTGCGCACCGGAATGTTCTGCAGATTTGGATCGTTCGACGCGAGCCGGCCCGTCACGGCCACGGCCTGCGCATAGTTCGTGTGCACGCGGCCCGTTTGCGCGTTGACCATGCGCGGCAGCTTGTCAGTGTACGTGGACTTGAGCTTGGCAAGGCCACGATGTTCGAGCAGCAGCTTGGGCAGCGGGTAGTCTTCCGCGAGCTTTTGCAGCACTTCTTCGTCGGTGGACGGCGCGCCGCTCGGCGTCTTCTTCACGACCGGCAGTTGCAGCTTCTCGAAGAAGATCTGGCCGATCTGCTTGGGCGAGCCGAGATTGAATTCGCCGCCCGCGAGCGCATAGGCCTGCTGTTCGAGTTCGACGAGCCGCACCGCAATCTCGGCGCTCTGCTTTTCCAGACGCTCCGTGTCGATCAGCACGCCATTGCGCTCCATCTTGCGCAGCACGCGCGAGGTGGGCATCTCGATCTCGCGATACACGTAGTCGAGACCCTTCTCGGGCGCAATCTGCGGATACAGCGCGAGGTGCAGTTGCAGCGTGACGTCGGCGTCTTCGGCCGCGTATTCGGCGGCCGTTTCGAGCGGCACTTCGTCGAAGCCGATCTGCTGCGCGCCCTTGCCCGCGACCTCCTCGTACTTGATCGTCTTGATGCCGAGATGGCGCAGCGCGAGGCTGTCCATGTCATGCGTGCGATGCGATTCGAGCACGTACGATTCGAGCAGCGTGTCGTGTTCGACGCCGTTCAGCTCGATGCCGTAATTCGCGAGCACCTGCTCGTCGTACTTCATGTGCTGACCGACCTTCTTGTGCTGCACGCTTTCGAGCCACGGCTTCAGGCGCGCAAGCACTTCGTCGAGCGGCAACTGTTCAGGCGCGTCGGGCCCGCGATGCGTGAGCGGCAAGTACGCGCCGCTGCCCGCTTCGGTCGAGAACGACATGCCGACGAGCTTTGCAACCATCGGATCGAGCGCGGTGGTCTCGGTGTCGAACGCGGTGAGTGGCGCGGCCTCGATCTTCGCGCGCCATGCATCGAACTGCTCCCACGTCTGGATGGTTTCGTAGTGGCGCGGCGCGTCGATGAGCAACGCGGGCTGCACGTTCGCGTCTTGCGCGGGTGCGTCGCCGGTCGTTGCAGCCGGCACGGTCTGATCGGCTTCGTTGATTTCACGCAGCCAGGTCTTGAAGCCGTGACGCGCGAAGATATCGCGCAGTTCCTCGCGCGCCTCGCCTCGCGTGGCGAGCGAGCCTGCGATCGACTCCAGGTGCGGAGAAAGATCGCACGACGTTTCGACGGTGACGAGCTTTTTTGCCATCGGCAGGAAGCCGAGTGCATCGCGCAGATAGCCGCCAACAGCGCCTTTGACTTCATCGGCATGCTCGACGATGCCATCGAGCGAACCATATTGCGTGAGCCACTTTACTGCCGTCTTCGGGCCGCACTTGTTCACGCCCGGCACATTGTCCACGGTGTCGCCGATCAGCGAGAGATAGTCGACGATGCGCTCCGGCGGCACACCAAACTTCGCGATCACGCCTTCGCGATCGAGCATCTCGTTGGTCATCGTATTGATGAGCGTGACGTGATCGGTCACGAGCTGCGCGAGGTCCTTGTCGCCGGTGGACACAATCACCTTCATGCCGTGTTGTTCCGCCTCGCGTGCGAGCGTGCCGATCACGTCGTCGGCCTCCACGCCTTCGATCATCAGGAGCGGCCAGCCCAGCGCGCGCACGGCTTCGTGAATGGGCTCGACTTGCGCCGCGAGCGGCTCGGGCATCGACGGCCGGTTGGCCTTGTACTCGGGATACCAGTCGTCACGAAACGTCTTGCCCTTTGCATCGAACACGCACGCGCTATACTCTGCCGTAACGTCCTTGCGCATGCGACGCAGCATGTTGATGATGCCGTATAGCGCGCCCGTCGGTTCGCCGTCGGGGCCGCGCAAATCAGGCATCGCATGGAAGGCACGATAGAGATAGCTAGAACCATCGACCAGCAGCAAGGTCTTTCCTTCCAGCTCAGTTTGTAGCTTGGTTTCCACGCGAAGTTCTTCAGGCATTATGGACAAGAGAAAAGTGATTCCGAGTCTGCGTTCACTCGCAGATCAAGAGCGCGCAACGGCCAAGAAGGCGCGCGCATCGTGGCAAATGTTCACGATTATGGCAGAGTTTATCGAGGCGACCGAATACCTGTCCGAGATCCGGCCAGCGGTCAGCATCTACGGTTCTGCCCGCCTCAAACCGGACTCGCCGTACTACCAGCTCGCCAAAACCATCGCGCGCAAAGTATCGGACGCGGGCTTCGCCGTGATCTCCGGCGGCGGCCCCGGCATCATGGAAGCCGCCAACCAGGGCGCGCACGCCGGCAAGTCGCCTTCGGTGGGCCTGAACATCGAGTTGCCGCACGAGCAATCGGGCAACCAGTGGCAGGACATCTCGCTGCGCTTTCGCCATTTCTTCACGCGCAAGGTCACCTTCGTCAAGAACTCGGACGCCGTGATCGTGATGCCCGGCGGCTTCGGCACGCTCGACGAACTGGCCGAGGTGCTCACGCTCATCCAGACCAAGAAGTCGCGTCACGTGCCCATCATTCTGGTGGGCGCGGAGTTCTGGAAGGGTCTGCTCGAGTGGTTCCGTGCCGCGCTCGTGCCGATGGGCCTCATCAATCCGGAAGACATGGACCTGATGCAGGTGATCGACGATCCGGACCAGGTGCTCGAAGCGGTGCTGAAGTTCTACGAGGACAGCGGCGAAGAACCCGAGCAGGAACATCCGGCCCGTCCGGAATCCGACGACGACCGCATGTTCTACCTTTGAGGTTCGATGTAGCCCGTCGGCACGCTGGCCTGCTCCGCCTGTTCCGCCTGTTCCGCCTGTTCCGCCTGTTCCTCTAGCCAGCGGCAAAACTGCGCGACGACGGGCACGTCCGCCACCTCGCGCCGCGCGACCCACCAGTAGCCGCGCGCATCGAGGTGCGGGCCTGCGAGCGGCGCGACCAGGCGCCCCGAAGCCAGCTCGTCGTCGAGCAGTGGCAGCGGCCCGAGCGCCACGCCAAGCCCGTCCTCGGCGGCCTGCAAGGCCAGATAAAAATGGTCGAACGATTGCTTCTTCCTGCACTTGGCCTTCACGCCCGCAGCGGCCAGCCACGTGCGCCACGCATCGGGACGCGTATCCGAGTGCAGCAGCACATGGCGCGCGAGATCGTCGGCGCAATGAATCGGCGAGCGCTTCAATAGCGCCGGACTGCACACCGGCAACTCCGTTTCATCGAGAAAATAGCCGCTCGCGCAATCGGGCCAATTCGCCGGCCCGCGCCGCACCGCAACGTCGAACGCATCGAGCGTCTCGACAGGCACGTTCGATGTGGCGAGGCGCAACTCGACGTTAGGCGCCAGACGCTGGAACTGAGAAAGACGCGGCAGCAGCCACTTCATGGCAAACGTGGGCAGCGCATTCACGCGCAGCACGTGAACGACGCCTGTGTCGCGCAGCTCCGCCGTGGCGCGCGCAATGCTCTCGAACGCGCCCTGCACGGCCCCGAGATAGCGCCGCCCGTCCTCGGTCAAGGCAACCCGCTTGCCGTGCCGATGAAACACCTGCACCCCCACCCATGCCTCCAGCGCCGCCACCTGGCGACTGATTGCACCATGAGTCACATGGAGCTCCGCCGCCGCGGCACTGAAACTGTTGTGCCGCGCCGCGGCTTCGAACGCACGCAGTGCGGGAAAGGGAGGAAGGAAGCGAGCCATGCTTGTGATTCTAGATCACAAGAACCCGGCCGAGAAATCGTTTGGTGCGGGAGGGGTTCGGCGCTACGCTTTGACCTTGCCACCCAGGTCTTCGCATGAAACGAAATCCCGCCTCTTCCCCGTCCGAAGCGAACCTCGTGCCCGACCACGAAGCATCCGGCGCACCCAGCGTGCGCGATCTGTTCCTCGGTTTTCTCGGCCTTGGCCTCACCTCCTTCGGCGGCGCACTGCCGCTTGCGCGCCGCGCCATCGTCGAGCAGCGCCGCTGGCTTTCGGCTGCGGAATTCACCGACCTGCTCGGACTGTGCCAATTCCTGCCCGGCGGCAACGTCATCAATCTTTCGGTGGCGCTCGGCATGCGCTTTCACGGCTGGCGCGGTGCGCTGGCCGGACTGCTCGGGCTGATCGCGGGGCCGTCGCTCGTCGTGATCGGGTTGGGCGTGCTCTACGAGCGCACGCAAAACGACCCGCACGTCCGGCATCTGTTCGTCGGCCTCGCCGCCGCTGCGGCGGGAATGCTGATCGCCATGGCCGCGAAGATCATCCTGCCATTGCGCCGCGACCCGGCCGCCGCCGCAATCGCGCTGCTCGGCTTCATCGCCATTGCCCTGCTGCGCCTGCCGCTGCTGCCCACCATGCTCGTGCTCACGCCGATCGGCATCGCGGTTGCGATCCGCGCCGCCCGCCGCTCGGGAGACGCGCAATGAGCTCTACCCTGCTTGCGCTCGCCACCATCTTCAGCCAGCTTTCGCTGCTCGCGTTCGGCGGGGGCAACACGATCCTGCCGGAGATGCAGCGCCAGGTCGTGGACGTGCACCACTGGATGACCGCGAGCGAGTTCAGTTCGCTCTTCGCACTCGCGCAGGCCGCGCCTGGACCGAACATGATGATCGTGACGCTGGTGGGCTGGCATGTGGCCGGCTGGGCCGGCACGCTGGTGACGTCGGTGGCGAAGTTCGGGCCGTCCTCGCTCGTGACGGTGGCCGCGCTTCACGCGTGGGACCGCTTCAAGGACCGGCCGTGGCGACGCAGCGCGCAGCGCGGGCTCGTGCCGGTGACGGCAGGGCTCCTGGCCGCGAGCGCGATGGTGATATCGAGGGCGTCCGATCACACGTTGATCGCGTGGGCCATCACGGGCGTGTGCGCAGTACTCGCGTTGCGCACGAAAATCCATCCGCTGTGGCTGCTCGCGGCGGGCAGCCTGATCGGCTTGACGGGGTTGGGGCAGTAGCCATGCCGCGTCCCATTCGTTCGGATTACAAAATTTACCTCACTGAAACGCCACTTCGGCAAAGCTGCGCAATTTCCGGCTATGAAGCTTGTGCAGGCCGTTGGTACGCAAGATTTCCATCGCCTTCACGCCAATCTGCAAGTGCTGATCCACCTGCGCGCGATAAAACGAATCGGCCATGCCGGGCAGCTTGAGTTCGCCATGCAACGGCTTGTCGGAGACGCATAGCAAGGTGCCGTACGGCACGCGAAAGCGAAAGCCGTTCGCCGCAATCGTCGCGCTCTCCATATCGAGCGCAACCGCACGGCTCTGCGAAAGACGCTGCACCGGCTCGCGATGCTCGCGCAATTCCCAGTTGCGATTGTCGACGCTTGCCACCGTGCCCGTGCGCATCACGCGCTTGAGCTCCACACCGTCGAGCTGCGTGATCTGCGCGACCGCACGCTCGAGCGCCACCTGCACTTCGGCCAGCGCAGGGATCGGCACCCACAGCGGCAGGTCGGCGTCGAGCACGTGATCCTCGCGCACATAGCCGTGCGCCAGCACATAGTCGCCGAGACGCTGCGTGTTGCGCAGCCCCGCGCAATGGCCGAGCATGATCCACGCGTGCGGGCGCAGCACCGCGATGTGGTCCGTGATGGTCTTCGCGTTGGACGGCCCCACGCCGATATTGACCATCGTGATGCCGCTGCCGTCCGCGCGCTTGAGGTGATACGCGGGCATCTGCGGCAGGCGCGCGGGCGGCGTGCCCTCGTCGTCCTGCTCGCCGAGATTCGCGTTGTAGGTGACCACGTCGCCCGGCTCCACGAACGACGTGTATTCGCTGCGGTAATTGCGCAGGTCGGCGTCGTCGGTGCGCGCCATCATGGCACGGCCGAGCTTCACGAATTCGTCGATATAAAACTGATAGTTCGTGTAGAGCACGTAATTCTGGACGTGCGTGGGCGAGGTCGCCGTGTAGTGCTTCAAACGATGCAACGAGAAGTCCACGCGCGGCGCCGTGAAAAGCGCGAGCGGCTGCGGCTCGCCCGGCGCCGGCTCGTACGTGCCGTTCACGATGCGATCATCGAGTTCGGCCAGGTCGGGTGTATCGAATATGTCGCGCATGGCGAAAAGCCGCTCGCGGTCCAGGTCGCCTTCGAGGTGGATGCCCTCGGCGAATGCGAAATGAATCGGAATGGGCTGCTCCGAGACCCCGACTTCGATCGACACATGATGGTTCTTCGCAAGCAGCCGCAATTGCTCGCGATAGTAGTTGCCGAACAGGTCCGGGCGCGTGATGGTGGTCTCGAACACGCCGGGGCCGGCGACGAAACCATACGAACGCCGCGAATCGATGTGCGTATTGACTTCCGTGTGTACGCGCACGAACGGATAACAGGCGCGCACGCGGTGGCCGAACGCCTCGCCGCGCCGGTAGCGTGCGAACGCATCGCGCAGAAAGGCCGTGTTCGCCTCGTAGATGGCGGAGAGGCGCGCGACGGCGTCGGCGGCGTCCTCGAAGGCTTCGGCGGGAAAATCGTGCGGGGGCATCATGAAGCTGCGCCGGTGAATCTCGTTGTTCATGTTCGTTCGCCTCGGTTCATTTGGAACCACATTAGCACGGAAGAACGACATTCTGACAACGCCCTTCACACGCCCGGGAGATTCGGCCGGCGCCAGCTGCGGCGCGCCCCCGCCACCTCCCGCCGCTGCGGGGAGCGGGACGCGGATTTGCTAGAATCAGGCAATCGAATTGGAGAATCACCATGAAGTCGCACCTTCTAGCCGCCTTCGCCGCAATGCTCGCGTTCAGCGGGTTCGCCATGGCCACGCCAGCCGACGACGCGAAGACCGCCGTTGAAGCCCAGTCGGCCCAGTCCGCCAACGAGCGGGCGGGCTTGCCCGATCTGGCTGCGATCAACAACAAGCCTGCTGCGCGCGTCACCTCGAAGGTCAATATCAACGACGTGCCGCGCACGCCGAGCTTCCACGAAGTGAGCCCGAACGGCACCGAAGTCACCGAATACCGCGACAAGGGCAAGCCCGTCGAGATCAACGTGCATTCGAACTTCGGCACGCGCTACTCGATGAGCTCGAATCCCGACACCTCGCCGCAAGTGCGCCCGAACGGCCAGGCCAGCACGCGCCTGCCTTCGATCAACCTGCATTACTGATTCACCCCTTTTCGCGCGCGGGCGGCGTGCGCTGTCCCGCGCCGCCTCCTGCACGAGCGTGAGAAGCCGCGCCGAAGCGGCTTCCGCCAAGCGGCCTCGCCTGCGAGCAAGGCTCCCGATTACGATAACCCCACGACCTCTCTGGCATGGCCGTCTTCACCGCTGTCACCGAACCCCAGCTCGTTCAATGGATGCGCGACTACGATCTTGGCGACGTAGTCGATTTTCGCGGCATTCAGTCGGGCATTGAAAATAGCAACTTCTTCCTGACGACGACGCGCGGCGAATACGTTCTGACGATCTTCGAAAAGCTCACGGCAGAACAGTTGCCGTTCTATCTCGAGCTGATGCGCCATCTGGCATCGCACCGCGTGCCGGTGCCCGACCCGATGCCGCGCGCCGACGGCGCCCTGTTCGGCTTGCTGCATGGCAAGCCGGCGGCCGTCGTCACGAAGCTCGACGGCGCGCCGGAACTCGCTCCGGGCGTGGAGCACTGCACGGAAGTGGGGCAGATGCTCGCGCGCATGCACCTGGCGGGCCGCGACTTCACGCTCGGCCAGCCGAATCTGCGCAGCCTGCCGTGGTGGGAAGAAACCGTGCCCACCGTGCTGCCGTTCCTGGACGACGCCCAGCGCGAGCTGCTCACGACCGAACTCGCGCACCAGCAGGCATTCTTCGCCAGCGACGACTACGCGGCGCTGCCCGGCGGCCCGTGCCACTGCGACCTCTTCCGCGACAACGCGCTGTTCGCGCACGTCAGGCCGGAAACGGGCCATACGGTGCGCCTGGGCGGCTTCTTCGATTTCTATTTCGCCGGCTGCGACAAGTGGGTATTCGACGTGGCGGTGACGGTCAACGACTGGTGCGTCGACCTTGCGACGGGCAAGCTCGACGCGCCGCGCGTCGAGGCACTGTTGCGCGCCTACCAGACCGTGCGGCCGTTCACGCCCGCCGAGAGCCGGCACTGGGTCGACATGCTGCGCGCCGGCGCGTACCGCTTCTGGGTATCGCGCCTGTACGATTTTTATTTGCCGCGCTCGGCCGAGTTGCTCAAACCGCACGACCCCGGCCATTTCGAGCGCATTCTGCGCGCGCGCCGCGCGGGCAGCGCGGCCGGCACGCCGGGCGCCTTCCACGCACTCTCCGACCTGCACCGCCCATGCAACTGATCGAAGTTCCCGCGAAGCAGGGCTACGTCTGGTTCCGCCAGGGCATCTGGCTGTTCCGGCGCAACCCGCTAGCGTTTCTCACGCTGTTTTTCTCGTACCTGCTCGCCATGACGCTGATCTCCGCCGTGCCGGTGATCGGCGGCGTGCTGCCGCTCATCTTCGTGCCCGGCGTGGCGGTGGGCTTCATGGCCGCGTGCCGCGACACGGTGGCGGGCAAGCCGGTATTCCCCACCATTCTCGTCGATGGTTTCCGCTCATACGGGCAAACCGTCACGAAGCATCTGTTCGTGCTGGGCGGGATTTACGTGGTGGCGATGACGATAGTGCTCGCGGCGTCGGCGCTGGTGGACGGCGGCACGCTGTTGCGTCTGATGACGCTGGGCGGCACGCTCGATACGGAGGCCGTTGCGGACGGCAACGTGCCGCTCGCCGTGCTCGCGTCGCTCGCGTGCTACGTGCCGGTTTCGATGATGTTCTGGTTCGCGCCGGTGCTGACCGCCTGGCACGAGGTGCCGCCGGTCAAGGCGATGTTCTTCAGCATCGTGAGCTGCTGGCGCAACAAGGGCGCGTTCGTGGTGTATGGCGCGCTGTGGTTTGCGGTGTCGATCGGCGTATCGCTGGGACTTTCGACGCTGTTGCGCGCGATGGGTGCGGGCGAGTATGCCCTGGCGATCCTGATGCCGGCGCTGATTCTCGTGACGACGATGCTCTATTGCTCGTTCTACGCGACGTATCGCGGCTGCTACGGGGTGCAGGAAAAGACCGACGCCGACACGCCGGGCTCGGGGCGCTGACCCGCCAGTATTTCCCGCGAGCAAATCGTACGAATATCCACAAACACCAACGGGCGCTTCTGTGCGCCCTGTTGTCTGTCTAGACTGCGTGAACCTTCAGCTGCTTAGCTGTAGTGATTCATCCACGACGGGTTGCGGCCCGCCTTCTCGCGATCGAGCTTGCGCATGCGGAATTCGAGGTCATAGATATCGGCCGATTCGGCCAGATAAGCTTCCTCGCGCTCCTTTTGAGCGGTTTCGTACGATTTTGTGAGGAACAGGAAAAGTCGGCTGAGCAGGTACATGGTCTGGCTCCGGTAAGCGGGCGCATGCCCTCGGAATGAATGAAACCATTATAGGGTAAACACTTATTAAGGTAAACCCCTAGTCATGCTCCGCCGAGGCGCGCTCAGCCCGCGCCCACAGCCAGTTCGCCGCCCAAAGCGTCGTCGACCGCTTCGCGCTGCTGATTTTCGAAGAATTCCCAAATCATCGCGCTGGCGTCCGGCCCAATCGCGGAGTGGAACGGCACGGCATCGTCGCCGCCGCTCCATGCATGATCCAGCGCGCTCACGCGGCACAGGCGCACCACGCTCCTGCCGTCACGCGCGTAATTCCGAACCGCATAGCCGTCGCTGTCGTGCTCGTGCGAAACCACACCCCGGCGCACGCCCTGGGCATCGGCGAGGCCGTTCAGACGCAGAAACTGCGTCTCGAGCTGCTCCGCGTTGACCGGCGCGACCACCGCATCGGCGTCGCCCTGCATGATGAGCGCCGGCATGCCGGGATGCGCGCGGCCCGCCAATGCGCGCTCGACAAGCGCCACCGCGTCATGATGCAGACCGCGCCGCATGACGTCGAGCGCCGCAACCCCCGAGTGCGCCTCGCCAAATGCCGGCCCCGAATGAAGCGCAACCGCCGCGAAGCGGCCCGGCGCATGCACCGCCAGCATCGAGGCCAAGCCCGCGCCCGCCGAAAGTCCGGCCAGATAAATGCGCGACCGGTCGAAACCGTGCTCCTGCACGAGCGTGTCGACGAGCGAAACGATCGCCGCAGCCTCACCGCCGCCCGCTGGCCGGCGGGCGTCGTACCAGTGCCAGCACTGGTGCGGATGCGCCTGCGTCGATTGCTCCGGGTAGGCCACCGCAAAGCCGTGCTTGTCCGCGAGCAGGTTCATGCGGGTGCCTTCGGCGAACGAATCCATCGTTTGCTTGCAGCCATGCAGCATCACGACCAGCGGCATGTCGGTAGTAGACCAGCCTGGCGGCATGTAGAGCCCATAGGCGAGGGCGCGCGATGCGCCCGGCGCCAGATGCTCGGCGCGCAGCCATTCGCCTGCCGCCCAGGCGGCGGCGCGCGGCCCCACACGCGACTCGCGCACTGGCGGACCGCTGCGCGCGGCGGGCGTCCGCACATCTTGCGCCTCATGCACTTCGCTAGCGGCAGGCGCGGCTGCAGTGGCCGCGGCAGCCTGCGCAACGGCGGTCTTGGCGTTCCGCCACAGGGCCTGCGCTTCGGGAGGGCGGCGGCCGGACTCGCGCAGGGCCAGATGAGCAACGCGATTCTGGATGGAGAGCAGACGCTGCATGCCACCCGCCCATAGCTTCGTCAGATTTTTCGTCATCAGGGGCCTCGTGAAAGGGGGTCGAATACACCGGGACACGGGCCACGGCGCTGTTCATTGTGCGACGCACAATAACATCAATCATCGAGCGCTGCTGTTACGAGATCTGGTTCCTGTAACGAATTTCAACCGGGCCGGCCGCGTATGGCGCATCGCATTAATCGGCCCCGAACACCGCTATACTGGAAGATCCGACGATGCTCCTGCCGCCCCATCGGGGCGCCCGGGCGCCAATCAAACGATGCTTTTGGAACGCGCCCCAGCGGCGCCAAGTCATGCCTGATTTACCGCTCCACCTCTGGTATTCGATCACCAACCTCGGCAGCGCGGGCCTCACACTGCCACTCGCGCTCGCCATCGCGTTATGGCTCGTGACGGGCTATTCCTGGCGCATGGCAGCAAGCTGGCTGCTGCTGCTTGGCGCGGCAATTTGTCTCGTCACGCTCACCAAAATCGCCTTTCTCGGCTGGGGCGTCGGCGTGCGGTCTTACGATTTCACGGGTCTGAGCGGACATGCCATGCTGTCCACGGCCGTCTATCCGGTGGCGTTTTTCCTGATGCTGCAAGGCGTGCGGCCTGCAGCCCGCGCCGCAGGCGTCGTCATCGGGCTGGCCATCGGCATCGCAGTCGGATGCTCGCGCGTCGTGCTCGAGGCCCATTCGCCGTCGGAAGCCGTCACGGGCTGCATCGTGGGCGCACTCACGGCGCTCGTGTTCGTGCGCTACTGGTGGGAAGCGCAATCGGGCCGGCTATCGGCGGCCGTGGTCGCACTCAGCCTCGCGGCGCTCACTTTTGGCTTGCACGACGTGCGCGTGCCCACCCACCGTTGGGTAACGAATCTCGCGCTCACTGTTTCGGGGCACGATCAACCCTATATCCGCGCCAAGTGGAAGGCCAACCGGCCGGTGCGCAAGCCGGGCACGATCACCGCGCCGGTTTCGCAAACCCGCAACACGCTCGCGCCCACGCGCCGCCAGCACGCTTGAACACCGCGCGTTCCGGGCACAGCGATGCCGCTTGCGGCCGCCCGCGGGGCTGAACATGTTGGTCAGCCGCCTACCCCAAGCAGCACGCTCGACGCCTTGAACACCGCCGTCGTGCTCGCGCCCGCTTCGAGGCCGAGCGCATCGACGCTCGCATCCGTCACCACGGCCGCAATCACCGTGCCGCCGGGCAACTCCAGCACGACCTCCGCATTGACCTCGCCGCGGCGCACGCTGCTCACCACGCCGCTCAAGCGGTTGCGCGCCGAAAGCCGCGCCGCGCAATCGGATGAATGTCCCGACGCCAGCGCCCCGCCCGCCACCAGCACGACTGACGAGGCCTTGACGAGCGCCACCACCGCCCCGCCCACCGCGAGCCCCAGCGCCTCGGCGCTTTCGCGCGTGACGACTGCAACAAGCTGCTGTCCGCCCGGCAGCGCGATCGAGACTTCGTCGTTGACGGCCCCGCGCGCCAGCGCCGTGATGGTGCCGTAGAGCTGATTGCGCGCGCTCGTGCGCAGCGCAAAGCGTCCGAGCACGGCGAGATCGTTGCCGAGGCTGCCCGCCGTGTCCGCGTCGGCTTCCCCGTGCGCTTCGCCGCCAAGGGCGCGTACCGCCAGGGCGGCGTGCGCGAGAAAATGCCGATGCTCGCGCTCGATCGCGCCGAACGTGGCGATGAGGCGTTGCGCGCGCGGCGTGAGCGTGGTCCCGCCGCCGCCCTTGCCGCCCGTCGCGCGCACCACGAGCGGTTCGCCAGCTAGATTGTTCATGGCGTCGATGGCATCCCATGCGCCCTTGTAGCTCATGCCGACCGCCTTGGCGGCGCCGGTGATCGAGCCGGTTTCGCGAATCGCCGCCAACAGTGCAATGCGGGCCGCGCCGCCCAGCACCTGCGGGCCGGCCTGAAACCAGACCGAGCCGCCCACGCCCAGTGCGGCCGCTTCCGCGCCGGCGCTTTGATCGGCAACGGCCACGCCGCGCGGGGAAGAAGTCGAGGGAAGAGTCGTCATTGGGCAGTGCCTGGACCGATTGCAAACGATGACGACGATTATAGAGACGGGGACGCGCGAAATACGCCGCGTTCGAGCTCGATTCAAACGGCGCGCGTGATCTTCGGCGGATGCAATTCGCGCAGGAGCCGTTCGCCCTCTTTCGCCGTATAACGCTTCATCGCCTCGCACCATCCGCGTGCGAAACCGAGCTGATAGGGTTCTGCATCCATGCGCTCGAGATAGCGCAATGCCACGGCGGCATCGTTGCCGTCGCCCAGCACGCCCTGAAGGCGCGTGAGCGTGCGCACCGTGTCCTCGCGCGTGCGGCGCGAGGCGATAGAGGTGAAAAACTCGAGCGTGTAACGCAGGTGCTTCGCGTTGATCCGCACACGATGGCGGCCCGCATCGTCGATGGCGGTGAGCTTTTGCGCCTGCGCAAGCTGCTGATAGTAGCGGCGCACACGTTTGTTAGCATGCCGATGCAAGGCGCGAGCGTCGGCGGCGTCGGCGCGCGACCTGCGTGCGAGCGCCTCCAGCCACTGCAGCCATGCGAGCGCGACGTGCGCATAGCGCGGCGCCGCCAGGGCCTCGCGCAACCGCGCACGCGCCACGAGCCGCTGCGCCTCTGCCTCGTCGAGCACGGCGCGCCAGCGCGCGGGCTCGTCGTCGGCGGCGGCGAGCGCGGGCAGCGTGGCTTCGACGAACACATCGCGGTCGCGCGCCTCGCCAAGCAGCCCGCCAAGCCAGTCGAGCTCGGGCTTGATGCGCTCACACCACGTCTCATCCTGACAATGCGAAAAGATCCGCATCGCGGTGCGCAGGCGCCGCTGCGCCACCCGCATCTGATGAATGAACTCGGTGCTCACTGCATTGGCCCTGCTCGTCGAATCGCGCACGCCCCAGTCGTTACCGAACCAGTGCGCGCTGATGTTGGCGCCGATTGCCACCAGCGCCTCAGCGGCGGTGCACGCGCCGCCCAGATCGACCGGCTCCGCGCGCACCGCACAAGCGGTGCCGG
The DNA here is from genome assembly GCF_051125205.1 of Paraburkholderia sp. A1BS-2L. NCBI lineage: Bacteria > Pseudomonadati > Pseudomonadota > Betaproteobacteria > Burkholderiales > Burkholderiaceae > Paraburkholderia > Paraburkholderia sp. A1BS-2L. Next base: position 1,623,604 of record NZ_CP120429.1, on the reverse strand, counting down.
CCATACTGCCGGCCGCCGCGCGTTCGAGCGCATCGCTCAGGCGTACAAACGCGGGGAGCGCCCCGGCCAGTTCGTACGCGCAGGCGAACAACGCATCGACGAGCGGCGCGGCGTCTTCGCCCCCGGTCCACGGCACGCTCACGCGCAGTTCGTGCAGGCCTGCGAGCGCATCCTGCGGCGCGCCAGCATCGGCATCGAGCACGATCTCCACATCGACGCCATCGCGCGGCCAGTGCCAGCGGCTGCGCAGCGCCGACAGCGACGCCGACGGTTCGAGCGGCCCGGCTGCCGCGAGCACCTCGCGAAATGGCTCGGGTGCGGCATCGACGAGAGCGGCATCAAGACCGTTGGTGTCGAGGCACGCCGTGAATATCGGTTCGACAACGACGATGCCCGGCGTCCAGGAGCGCCGGCTGGAAACGACGACACAATGCGCGCCGCCGCACGTCTCGACGCCGACGCGCCAGCCCGCCCGCGCAAGCGCGCCGGCCCCGTCGAACATGACGGTCGCAACCGGCTCGCCAGCCTCGGTTTGAGGCACGAGCTGCGGCACGAGTTGCGGCAAAACCGCACGCATGGCCGCCGCGAAATCGGATGGAGTCTGCCCGGGCGGGACAACGGCCTCGGTCGAGGCTTGCGGCGTGACGCTCACGACATCCAGCACGATTTCCAGTACGCGGTTCATGAACGCTCCGAGGGGGTCGGTGGGGCGGCACAAAGCGGTGAAAACGGCAAAGAGTTGGGGTGAGATCAATCTGAAACAGCGCTGGCAATAATGAGCCCGCTGCACTCGATAGTACACGCCCGATCGCACCGGCGCTCTCGGGAGCAGCCCGATATGAGCCAGCCCGACAGGGGCCTGCCCGCACCCACTTGGTCCGAATGACCACGATCAAAACCGTAGCCTGGCGGAAGTGGAAAAATGAACGCTTACACATCGGCCCGGTGTGTCGTACTTCTGTAAGGAGTGTTGAGTGTTCCCAGAATTCAGAGACCTGATCTCGCGCCTCAAAACGGACGACGATCATTTCGCACGGCTTTTCCATCGCCACAACGCACTGGATCAGCAAATCAAGAACATGGAAGCGGGCATCGTCCCCGCGAACGGCATGGCCATCGAGCAACTCAAGAAAGAGAAGTTGCAGCTCAAGGATTCGCTCTACCAGATCCTGCGCAAGGCCGAAAGCGTCTAAGCATCGGCGCCAACGCCGGAACGTGCCGCATGGCGCTGCGCGCGATGCGGCGCCGTGGCACCCCTCAGCCACGGCACAGCCGCCGTAGCAAATAAGTAGCGAAAACCACTCCCATGCCCAAGATGGTCACTCCCCCTGCCTCCCCGAGTCCCTCGCCCGACACTCAAACCCCGCCTCGCGAGCACGACACGTCCGCCTATCAGACCGAGCTCACCGCGCGCAGCGCCGAGTTGCACGCCGTCAACGACGCTGTCGAAGCAGCCTCCGAAGTCATTGCGGAGGCGATGCATGACCTCGTCGCCGCCAGCGGCGCGGCGCCGGGCGAATCACCCGCTTCGCTGTTCGATTCGGTCGCCGCGCTCATGAAAGGCCTGTCACCCGATGAAGCCGCGCAATTGCGCAGCCTCATCCTCGAAGGCAATCCGTCGGACTGGCGCAAGACGCGCCCACGCCATCCCGACGAAGAGCTCGCGCCGGGCTGGCGCGACGGCGAGTATCCCTACCGCAACCTGATGTCGCGGCGGGCGTACGAGCGGCAGAAGTACCGGCTGCAGGTCGAGTTGTTGAAGCTTCAGGCGTGGGTGCGCGAGACCGGGCAGCGGGTGGTCATCGTCTTCGAGGGGCGCGACGCCGCGGGCAAGGGCGGCACGATCAAGCGCTTCATGGAGCACCTGAACCCGCGCGGCGCGCGCGTCGTGGCGCTGGAGAAGCCCACCGAGGTCGAGCGCGGCCAGTGGTACTTCCAGCGTTATGTGCAGCACTTGCCTTCGGCGGGCGAGATCGTGCTGTTCGATCGCTCCTGGTACAACCGCGCAGGCGTCGAGCGCGTCATGGGCTTTTGCTCGCCCGAGGAGTACGCGGAATTCATGCAGCAGGCACCGGAGTTCGAGCGCCAGTTGATCCGCAGCGGCATCCACCTCATCAAATTCTGGTTCTCGGTGAGCTGCGCCGAGCAGCGCCGGCGCTTCAAGGAGCGCAGCGCGCATCCACTCAAACAGTGGAAGCTGAGCCCTGTCGACCTCGCCTCGCTCGACAAATGGGACGAATACACGCAGGCCAAAGAGGCGATGTTTTCCCAGACCGACACCGCCGACGCCCCCTGGACCGTGGTGCGCTCCGATTGCAAGAAGCGCGCACGACTGAACGCCATGCGCTACGTTCTGCACAAGCTGCCTTATGCGCGCCGCGATACGGCCGCGATCGGACCGATCGACCCGCTGCTGGTGAGCCGCGCGCTTTGAGCGGGTTCAAGTCGCGTACTGGGCGATTCCATTGCCGAACGACCAGTTCTCGCGCGCGACATCCACGAGATTGACGAACACATCCTCGCGCCGCACGCCCGGGTCGCGCGCGAGGTTTTCGGCGATCTGCGCGAATAGCGCCTTCTTCTGATCCTGCCCGCGCGTATTGCTCACGGCGATCTGGATGATCACGAGATCGTCGCTGCGTTCGATGCCCAGGTAGTGCCGTCCAAAGACGAAATTGTTGGCATCGTGTTCAGTGACGATCATGAACTGATCGTCCTCCGGCGCATTGAACACTTCCATGAGCGCGAGGTGCACGCCCTGCATGAGCGCCTTTCGATAGGCCGCGGGCTTGCCCGCGCGTACGGCGATTCGGGTGAACGGCATGTCGAGCTCCTTCAGCGTAGTTGGATGACCCGTGATTGATGGGCCATGACAACAGCTTAGGCCGGTCGTATCATAATGAAAATATATCGCTGAATATTTTATTTATTTTCATTTGAAATGAAAACCCTCGATCTCGATGCCGTGCGCGCGTTCGTCCTGGTCGCCGAACTGCACAGCTTCACGCGCGCCGCCGATGCGCTCGATACCACCCAATCCGCCGTGAGCCTCAAGCTCAAGCGGCTCGAAGCCCATCTCGGCCGGCAATTGCTCGAGCGCACGCCGCGCGTCGTGCGGCTCTCGCCGGATGGACGCGCATTTCTCGGTGCGGCGCGCGAGTTGCTCGGCGCGCATGAGCGCGCGCTCGGCACGCTCGCGGGCGACTCGCGACGTCTCTCGCTGGGGTTGAGCGAGCATGTCGCCGACGCGCAGCTCCCCCGCCAACTCGCGCTCCTGCGCGATCACGATCCGGGCCTCGTGATCGCGCTGCATCTCGGGCTTTCAGCGCAGTTGCTCGCGCAGTTCGACGAGCGCCGGCTCGACGCCGTGATCGTGCGCCAGGAAGCCGGCTATGAAGCCGACGCGGCGTCGCGCGGCAACGCACGCCCGCTCTTCGACGAGCCGCTGGTCTGGCTCGCCGCGCCCGAATGGCGCTGGGAGCCGGGCACGCCGCTGCCGCTCGCCCTGCTCGCGGGACCGTGCGCGGTCCGTGCGGCAGCGATCGGCGCACTCGATGCGGCTGGCATCGCATGGCAGGAGGTGTTCGTGGGCGGCGGCGTGGCAGCAGTGGGCGCCGCGCTGGAGGCAGGGCTTGCCGTATCCGCGCTCGCACGGCGCGTAGCGCCGCGAGGGCTCGTCGACGTTGGCGCGAGGCACGCGCTGCCGCCATTGCCGGCCTCGCGGGTGACGCTGCATTCGCGCGTGCGCGAGCCGCGGTCGGCAGCAACGCTGCAGTTGCTTGCCTCGAGCCTTGGCGCTGCTTGAAGGGTGCTGCGGGGGAATGAAAGCCGGGATGGCTGCGTGAATCAGCTCAAGATCGGCGGAAGTTCGTGCGGCTGCGGAATCGCGCGCCGCGACTGGGCTGAGCGCATATCGACCATCAGCTTGTGATTCGACGCCGGATGCGCCACGGCAGGCTTGGCCGGCGTGGCCGATCTGGACGGATGCGCGCGAGCGCTATTCGCCTGTTGCGAGGCCCCCGACGCACGGTGCGCCGCCGACTTAGTCGGGGTTTTGCCGTGACGCTGGGCATGGGCTGCCTTCGCGGTCTTCGTTGGCTTCCTGGAATTCCCGGATCGTGCCGCGTGTGATGCACTTGCGGCACCCTTCGCGTGCTTCGCGCCATGCTGCGCCCCGGTCTCGGCCTGCTTCCCCGCCTTCGCGGCCTGCCCGCGCGCCGTCGTGCCGCCGCCCGGTCTGCCGTGCTGCGTCACCGCCGGCGCGACGGCCCATGCCATCGACGTCGATATCCACCATGCCGCGACCATCACCGCCACTGCCCGCACGCCGCCCCCTCTCTCGAATAACCGTTCCGGTCCCGCCGGATCGGCTCGCGATTATATCGAACCAAAATTGGTAAAAATCCGGCACGAAAAGAGAACGGAAAGCGAGAACGGAAAGCCGTCAGCGGACAGCCCTCAAGGCAGCGCCATCGCGGCCGCGCCCATCGCGCGCGCCGCCTGCACGGAGATCGACCAGCGCCTGGACGTGAGCGCCTCGACCATCGTGAGACGCCCCTCGGGAATGAACGCCCCGGTGTCGATGAACATCTGCGAGCCAATCTGGCGCAGCTCGCGCATGGGCGTGTGCCCGCAATAGGTCAGCGAAAGCGCGGCATGCGCGGGTGGTGGATGCATGGCCGTATTCAGCGCCAGCTCGCGCCCCCACAGCATGCGCTCGCGCACTTCGGCATCGAACTGGCCGGCGTCGAGTGCGGCGTCGTCGCCGAAGAATTCCGCGTGCAGCACGTTAAAGCGCGTCGCGCCCTCGCCCACCACGCGCACGAGCGGCAGCTCGCGCAACCGCCGCGCGTGCGCGGCCAGCACGTGGTCGGGCAGCCCCTGCGCCCAGCCCCCGCCGATGCCGTACCAGCGGAACCGCGCGAGCCGTCCTTGCGCGACCGCGCACAACATGTCTTCGTGATTGCCGAGCACGGCGTGGAACCAGGGCTTGTCGAGCAGCGAGAGCGCTTCCTCGCACTGATCGCCGCGATCGACGAGATCGCCCACCGAAAACAGGCGGTCGCGCGTGCCGTCGAATCCGACTTGGTGGAGCAGATAACGCAAGGCATCCACGCAGCCGTGCAGGTCGCCGATCACGAAATCGCGACCGGCCGCATTGGCAGCGTGATGCTGGACGACAGGAGCAAGAGTGGGGGTCATCGCTTCATCATAGCGCTGCGTGTCCGCAGCGTATGCGGGCCAATGATCGTTTCGCGAGCGGTTTTCGCACAGCCGCCGCGCGTCATTGCGGTTGCGCGCGCAGCGCCGCCACCTCGTCCGGCGTGATGCTCGCCCGAGGGTCGCCGAACTGCCTCGTCACGTAGTTCGCAATCGCCGCGACCTGGTCGTTGCTCAGCGCGTCGCCGAATGCCGGCATCAGCACGTCGGCGCCCCGGGTCTGGCGTCGCACGCCGTGCAGGATCGTCATCGTCAGGTTGCTCGGGCTCGGCGCGCCCGTCACGCTGTTGTGGATGAGCGATGGATAGGCGAGCGGCGCGCTCGCGCCCACGCCCGCGCCGGTCCAGTTGTGGCAGCTCGCGCAGTTCGCCACGAATAGCTGCGCCCCGTTCACGCTCGTGATGGTGGCGCCACGCAGTGCGGTGACGTCGTCGTTGGCGGGCTTGCCGAACGAATCGCGCGAGCGCGTCACGCCGCCCGCTACCGGCCGTTGCCCGCGCAAATAAGCGGTGATCGAGCGCTGGTCCTCGGCGCTCAGGTACTGCGTGGAGTTCTGCACGACCTCGGCCATCGGCCCGGCGGCGTTCGCGTGGCCGGCGGCCACGCCGGTGACGAGATAGCTCACGAGCGCCTCGTCGCTCCAACCGCCGATGCCGGCCGCGCGGTCCGGCGTGATGTTGTACGCCTGCCAGCCCGCCTGCGTCGCGCCCGAGAGGCGCTCGCCCGTTTTCAGGCCCTGCATGAAATTGCGCGGCGTGTGGCACTCCTCGCAATGCGCGAGCCCTTCGACCAGATAAGCGCCCCGGTTGTATTCGGCGCTCTTTTTCGGATCGGGCACGAAGCGGCCTTCGTCGAAATTGAACAGATTCCAGAACACCAGCAGCCAGCGCTGGTTGAACGGGAACCCCAGCTCGTTGGCGGGCGGCTTGTAACGGATCGGCGCGAGCGTGTTCAGGTACGCGCGGATCGCGAGCACATCCTGCTCCGTCAGGCGCGTGAACTCCACGTAGGGAAACGCGGGATAGAGGCGCTCACCGGCCTTGCCAACGCCCTCGTGCATCGCGCGCATGAAATCGGAGTCGGTCCATTGGCCGATGCCGGTATCGGGATCGGGCGTGATGTTGGGCGTGTAGAGCTTGCCGAACGGCGTGCTGATCGCGCGGCCGCCCGCGAAGGGCCGGCTCGCGTCGGCGGTGTGGCACGCGGCACAGTCGCCCATACGCGCGAGGTACTCGCCGCGCTTGACGAGCTCCGGGCGCGCCGCGGCGTCGTCGGGGGCCGCCGGGCCTTCGCCGCGCGCGGTCGGCAGCAGCATTTCGTCGACGCCGCGTGTCTCGCCGTCATGCGCGGCGTGCCACGCCATGTAAAGCGCAAACCCGCAGAACAGCATCGCCGCCAGCGTGGCGCGCGCACGTTGGGCGCGATGAGCACGATCGGCGCGCGGAGTGTGATGGGGGCGATCGGCGGGAGGCTTGCTTGCGTTCATCATCGGTCTCTGTCGCCTCACAGCTCGCGGCGCAGCTTGTCGGCCAGCTTGAGCGCCAGCGCGGCAATGGTCAGCGTGCAGTTCACCGAGGCAGCCGTCGGCATCACCGCACTGCCGGCGACGAACAGGTTCGAATGGTCGTGCGTGCGGCTGTCGGCATCGACCACCGAATCGGCCGGGTTCGTGCCCATGATCGTCGTGCCCATGATGTGATTGTTGGGCGCGAAAGTGTCGTCGAAGGCGATCTCCGTGCCACCGAAAAGCTCGGCGATCTTCGCGTAGAGATCGTGCGTGTTGGCGGCGCTCTTCTTCACGTAGTCGTTGATCGAGTAATGGATCTCGGGCTGCGGGATGCCAAGCGCATCCTTGTGCTCACTCGATGGCAGCACGCGGTTTTGCGGCTCGGGCAAATGCTCGTGGAAGCTGTTGATGGTCAGCGTGCGCGCGGCGCGGTCACGGATCTCACGATCGAGCTCCGCGCCCGTCAAGCCGTTCTTGATGAGCGCGGCAGTCACGGCCGGCGTGGCCACGCCGTTCGAGAGATGCAGCTTCTTGGCGGCGTACTCGGAACGGAATGCGCCGTCGCGGAAGTTCACCACCGAGGTCATCTCCATCGGCCCGCGCCCCGGCCACAGCGGCTCGTTGGCGAGGAACGTGACGCCTGTGCCCGGATGATCCATGAGGTTGCGGCCCACCTGGTCCGAGCGATTGCCGATGCCGTGCGCGAACGCGTCGCTCGTGGACATCAGCATGAGCTTGGGCGTCTCGATGCCGTTGGCGGCCAGCACGAAAAGCTTGCCCGTCACGCGCGTGCTGTTGCCGTGCGGGTCCTTGTAGTGCACGGCCGTGACGAGGCCTTTGTTGTCGGCCTCGATGCGATACACCACCGCCTCGGCGATGAGCTGGGCGCCCGCGCGTTCGGCCTTGTCGGCGTGGACGATGCCGCCGTACATCGCCGCAATCGGGCAGATCGGCATGCAATTGTTGTTGCCGCAGCAAGTCGGGCGCGCATCGTAAGGACGGCTGTTGCGCGCCACCGGCTCGGGCACCACGTGAAAGCCGTTCGCATTGAGCACGTCGCTGAAGCGCTGATCCATGTACGAGAGCGGCAGCATGTCCATCGGATAGGGCTTCGCGCGCGGCGAGCCGAGGTCGTGCCGCGCCGGGTCCGGGCCCGAGACGCCCAACTCGATTTCGGCGGCCAGATACCAGGGCTCGAGCGTCTCGTACGGATACGGCCAGTCGCGGCCCACGCCGTACTGCGTCTTCAGGCGGAAGTCGGCGGGCAAGAGACGCCAGGCCGCCGCCGCCCAGTGCCACGTGGTGCCGCCCACGAGCCGCAAGTATTGCGAGTTGTAGGGATGGTCGCCCTTCTGCACGAGGTAGTCGTTGGGCGGCGAGTACTGCGGATGCGGCGCATAAGGCATCGAAGGATACGGCGTCGCGAAGTCGGCTTTGGCCGGCGAGTTGCGGAAGTTCTCGACGATCTGCCAGCGCGCTAGACGCGGCCCCGCTTCGAGCAGGATCACCGATGCGCCCGCTTGCGCCATCTGGTACGCAACCAGACTGCCCGCCACACCGGAGCCGACCACGACCACGTCGGCAGAATGCTTGATCGCCATTGTCGTCCCTCGTTGCCTACGGCCTGGCCGATGCGGAGGACAGCGCTGCCACCGTGGCGGCCGGCATGTCAGCGGGTTTCGTTGTCCAGTAGAACGGCACGTCGCGGCAATACGACGGGATCGTCAGCACGTCGCTGACCGGATCGAACATCAAGGCTTTCTCGTAGGCCACCACCTGCACCTTCGGCATGTCGCCCACGAGCCCGAGATACCACGCGCGCACGATGTCGCCGACGGTCGCCGCAAGCTCTGGCCGATCGATCCTGAGCGCGGCCGTGACGGTGTCCGAGGGCACGCCGCCGTGCCCCTTGATCCACGTGTTGAGCGCGCCGACGTTCTGCTCGAACGTGCTGCTCGCGCGCGCAAGCGCAGCGTGAATGCGCTGGCCGAGCACGGCGTCGAAGCGCGTGCGGCCGGTAAGGGACTGAGAGAGTGCGATGAAGGCCTGGTAGCCGCTGTCCGCGGGCATACCGGCAGCGGGCACACCGGCATCGGGCGCGCTGGCTGAACCGGCCGCCGCTGCATCGGCAATACCGAAGGCATACTGCGCGCCACGCCGGCCGGCCAGCGCGAAAGCGAGCGTCGCGGCGGCAGCGCACGCGCCGGTCACGAACCGGCGCCGGCCAGGGCGTGCGATGCGCCGATCGCGCGATGCACGAGCATGGGGCAAATGAACGGTCCCGTTCTGCGTCACATCGGTCATGGATACTCCAGACGAAGGGTCTATCCCGCGCGAGCGGGGCTACACACTTGCCGCCAATGCCGGCGACGATGCATACGGGAAAAGTTTGCAATCTTGTCCAAACATGCGCGTACCGGACCGATCCACGCATGAAAGGTACGGATGACGCGCTGCGCCTGCAATATAGCGTTTCCTGACCCGGTTCGACAAACCGTGCGTTGCGATGCCCGGCATAACACGCGGCCGACGAGCCTGCGTGGTGGCGGCCAACCGGTCGAGCGGCGGCCTCGGGCATACGCCTTGCTGGATCTCCCCCGTGCCTGGTTCCGGCGGATTTCTGTCTGGCTCCTGTTTGGTTCCGGCCGGCTCTTGCACTACTCTGAACAGGGCGTGCCGCTCGCATGGCTTGTGCGGTTCGCTCCGGCAGCCCACGGGCAACGTGATCGCATCCGGTGTTACATCGGCTTTGCATCCACGTCGCCCGACGAATCTGGATAAGACCGATGGAAGCTCCCCACGCCTATGCGCCGCGGATCTATTTCGTTCATTCCGTCCTGGTCGGAGCGCTCGACGCGTGGCCCGCGCAATTCGCGCACGCCGCCTCGCTAGGCTTCGACCATGTTCTGATCGGCGCCTTGTTCGCGCCGGGCGTCGCAACGTCGGGCGCCACGGGCGATGACCGCATCGTCGCCGACCATACCCGCTTGCATCCCGCCTTCGGCACGCACGAGCGCATGGACGAGACGCTGCGCCTGCTCGCGTCCACCGCGCGCTCGCGCGGCATCACGCTGCTCGCGGACCTCACGCTCGACCGCACCGCTGCCCATGGCGCGCTCCACACCGCGCATCCCGAATGGTTCCATCCGTTCGAGCCCGAAGACGCGCGGCTCGATCCGCGCCATGGCCATCGCGACGCCAACGTCGCCTATGCCGACTTCGCGCGCGCGGGTGCGCCGCTCGCGGTGTGGTGGGCGCAACTCGCGAGTCGTCTCGCCGATGCAGGCATCGGCGGTTTTCGCATCGATTCGCCGCATCGGGTGCCGGCCAACGTGCTGCGCGCGATCTTCGACGCGGTGCGCGCGAGCCATCCGCAAACACACTGGCTCGCGGCCACGCCAGGCCTCGCGCGCGACGAACTCGCGCAACTCGAGCATGCCGGCTTCGACGCCGCGTTCACGTCGCTGCGCTGGTGGGATTTCTCGTCGAGCTGGCTCGCCGAGGAGCACGCGGTCATGCGGCGCGTGGGCTCGCCCATCGCGTTTCCCGAGGCACCGTATGGCCCGCGCCTCATTCATGAGCTGCGCGACCGGGAAGGCGGCGCGGCGTTGGACATGCGCACCGTCGAGCGCGCCTGCAGCCGCATGCTGCGCGCGGCGGCCTCGCTCGGCACGGGCTGGCTCGTGCCGATGGGCTTCGAATACGGCATCGACGATGCGATCCGCCACGACACGCAAACGCTGGACGCGCACGCATGGGAAGCCGCGAAAAAGCGCGCGCCGTTCGACCTCAGCGCCGATATCGCGCATGCCAACGCATTGCAGCGCGAAACCTGGACGCTCCAGACCAACGGCGAACTGCGTGCGCTCAACGGCCCCGGCGCGCCCGTGGCCGCGCTGCTGCGCGGCGACCACGCCGATCTGCGCGAGTCCGGCGAAGCGCTGCTCACGCTCGTCAATCCTTCGCTCGATGCGCCCGTGCGCGTGAACATGGCGCATCTGCTCGACGGCGTGCCCGGCAACTTCACGCGTTTCACGCCGCTCGACGCGCAGACGCTGCGCGGCGCGCGCACGAGCGCGCCTCACGACGCGAGCGCCGTGCCCGAAACCTTCGCACTGCCCGCGGGCGCTTGCTGGATGTTCGGCGCGCTCGCGAGCCCGATGGTCACGCTCGCGCCGCCCGAGGATCTCGCGAAGTCGCCCACGAGCGGCCACAGGAGCGTGCTCGAAGCGATCGCCGCGCCGCGCCTCGCCATCGAGAGCGTGCAGCCCTCGGTCGATCATGGCCGCTTCGTCGCGAAGCGCGTGGTGGGCGAGCGCTGCGAAGTGCGCGCGGCGATCTTCGCCGAAGGCCACGACCGCATCGACGCCGCCGTCCTCTGGCGCGCCGCCGACGAAACCGCGTGGCACGAAGCCCCGATGACGCCGCTGCCGCCCGCCGGCACCGATCTATGGAGCGGCCACTTTCCGCTCGAACGCGTGGGCCGCTACGAATTCGTCGTGATCGCGTGGCGCGACGATTTCGCCTCGCTCGCCGATCATCTGCAGAAAAAGCGTGCGGCCCATCAGCCCGTGGATCTCGAGCTCGAAGAAGCGAGCCGCCTGCTCGCACTCGTGCTCGCGACGGCGCGAACCTCGGGCGAGAACGAACCAGGCGGCCTCGCGCATGCGCACGATGCTCTCGATGCGCTCGTGAAGCGCTTTATCAGCGCCGACACGGATACGCGTTGCGCGATGCTCGCCGCGCCCGCCACGGCCGCCGCCGTGCGCGCGGCCCGTCATCGCCCGTTCCTCGCGCGCGACGCCCAGGTGCAACGCGTGGACGCCGAACGTGGCGCCGCGCGCTACGCAAGCTGGTACGAGATCTTTCCGCGCTCGATGAGCGACGACGAAACGCGCCACGGCACCTTCGACGACGTGATCGCCAAGATGCCGCGCATCCGCGAGATGGGTTTCGACGTGCTGTACTTCCCGCCCATTCATCCGATCGGGCTCGCGAACCGCAAGGGCCGCAACAACGCGCTCACCGCGCAGCCCGGCGACGTGGGCAGCCCCTACGCGATCGGCGCGGCCGAAGGCGGCCACACCGCCGTGCATCCGCAGCTCGGCACGCTCGACGACTTCCGCCGCATGGTAAGCGCCGCGCATCGGAACGGCCTCGAAATCGCGCTCGATTTCGCGATCCAGTGCTCGCCCGATCATCCGTGGCTCAAGGCGCATCCGGGCTGGTTCGCGTGGCGGCCCGACGGCACGCTGCGCTACGCGGAAAATCCGCCAAAGAAGTACCAGGACATCGTGAACCCCGAGTTCTACGCGCACGATGCGAAGCCCGACCTCTGGCTCGCGCTGCGCGATGCGATCCTGTTCTGGGTGAACCACGGCGTGCGCATCTTCCGCGTGGACAATCCGCATACCAAGCCGCTGCCGTTCTGGGAATGGATGATCGCCGACGTGCGCGCGCGGCATCCCGACGTGATCTTTCTCTCCGAAGCCTTCACGCGCCCGCGCCTGATGTATCGGCTCGCCAAGATCGGCTTTTCGCAGTCGTACACGTACTTCACGTGGCGCGAGTCCCGGCGCGATTTCATCGACTACCTCACCGAGCTCACACAGACGGCGGTGCGCGACTTCTACCGGCCCAACTTCTTCGTCAACACGCCCGACATCAATCCGCGCTATCTGCAAAGCGGCGCGCGTTCGAGCCATCTGATCCGCGCGGCGCTGGCCTCGCTGCTCTCGGGCCTGTGGGGCGTCTATAGCGGCTTCGAACTCTGCGAGGCGCGCGCATTGCCCAACAGCGAAGAATATCTGGACTCCGAAAAGTACCAGCTGCGCGCCTGGGACTGGGACCGGCCCGGCAACATCGTGCCGGAGATCACCGCGCTCAACCGCATCCGCCGCGCAAATCCCGCGCTGCAGACGCATCTGGGCATCACGTTCCTGCCCGCGCGCAACGAAGCCATGCTGTGCTTCGAGAAAGCCACGCCCGCGCGCGATAACGTGGTCGTGGTGGCGATCAACCTCGACCCCCACGCCGAGCAAGGCGCCGACTTCGAGCTTTCGTGGTCGACCTTCCAGCACTGGCAGATCGACGATCGGGCGCGCCTTGCCGTGGTCGACGAAATCACGGGCGAGCGCTTCGAATGGCAAGGCCGCTGGCAGCATGTGCGGCTCGATCCGCACGCGCGGCCGTTCGCGATCTGGCGCATCGCGCCCATCGACGGACTGCCGCGCGAAACCCCAACCCTGGAGACGGCAGACGAGCCGCATATCGAAGGTCACCCCGAACTGGACCAGGACTTCCCGCCCGGAGGAGCGACATGAAACGCGATCCCGCCTCCCACGAGACGCCGCCGCACGCAGAAGCGCCGCTCACGCATGACCCGACCGCCACCGAGGCCGACGCTCATGCGGAGCACGAGCGCCATGGCACGCAAAAGCGCGGCAAACCCTCGCAGCTTTCCGACGATCCGCTCTGGTACAAGGACGCGATCATCTACCAGGTGCATGTGAAGTCGTTCTACGACTCGAACAACGACGGCGTAGGCGACTTCCCGGGCTTGCTCGCGAAGCTCGACTACATCGCGGGCCTGGGCGTGACGGCGATCTGGCTGCTGCCGTTCTATCCTTCGCCGCGCCGCGACGATGGCTATGACATCGCCGACTACCGCAACGTGCACCCCGACTACGGCCAGCTCGCCGACGTGCGCCGCTTCATTCAGGAAGCGCACGCGCGCGGCATCCGCGTGATTACCGAGCTCGTCATCAATCACACCTCGGACCAGCACCCGTGGTTCCAGCGCGCGCGGCGCGCGAAGCCCGGCTCGAACCACCGCAACTACTACGTGTGGTCGGACACCGATCAGAAGTACCAGGGAACCCGCATCATCTTCATCGACACCGAGCCGTCGAACTGGACCCACGACCCCGTCGCGGGCGCCTACTACTGGCACCGCTTCTACTCGCACCAGCCCGACCTCAATTTCGACAACCCGGCCGTGCTGCGCGAAGTGCTGCACGTGATGCGCTTCTGGCTCGACATGGGCATCGACGGGCTGCGCCTCGATGCGGTGCCCTACCTCGTCGAGCGCGAAGGCACCAACAACGAGAACCTGCCCGAGACGCACTCGGTCCTCAAGCAGATTCGCGCGACCATCGACGAGCATTACCCGAACCGCATGCTGCTGGCCGAGGCGAACCAGTGGCCCGAGGACGTGCAGGAGTACTTCGGCCAGGAAGACGAATGCCATATGGCGTTCCACTTCCCGCTGATGCCGCGCCTGTATATGGCGATTGCGAGCGAAGACCGCTTCCCGATCATCGACATCATGAAGCAGACCCCGGATCTGCTGCCGAGCTGCCAGTGGGCCGTGTTCCTGCGCAACCACGACGAGCTCACGCTCGAAATGGTTACGGACTCCGAACGGGACTATCTCTGGAACACCTATGCGAGCGACCGGCGCGCGCGCCTGAATCTGGGCATACGGCGGCGCCTCGCGCCGCTCATGGAGCGCGACCGCCGCCGCATCGAGCTCATCAACTCGCTGCTGCTCTCAATGCCGGGCACACCCGTGATCTATTACGGCGATGAGCTCGGCATGGGCGACAACATTCACCTCGGCGACCGCGACGGCGTGCGCACGCCGATGCAGTGGTCGTCCGACCGCAACGGCGGCTTCTCGCGCGCCGACCCCGAGCAACTGGTGCTGCCGCCGCTGATGGGCTCGCTCTATGGCTACGACGCCATCAACGTGGAGGCGCAAACGCGCGACCCGCATTCGCTACTCAACTGGACGCGCCGCATGCTCGCCACGCGCCGCGCGAATCAGGCGTTCGGGCGCGGCTCGATCCGCTTCCTGCGCCCCGCCAATCGCAAGATCCTGGCGTATCTGCGCGAGATGCCGGGCGAGCCCTCGATCCTGTGCGTGGCGAATCTCTCGCGCGCGCCGCAGGCGGTCGAGCTCGATCTCTCCGAATTCGCAGGCGCAGCGCCCGTGGAAATGACCGCCGATTCGGTGTTCCCGCCCGTCGGCCAGCTGCCCTATCTGCTCACGTTCCCGCCCTACGGCTTCCTGTGGTTCCTGCTGTGCCCGGGCGATCAGCGGCCCTCGTGGAGCCAGCCGACTTCCGAGCAGTTGCCTGAATTCGTGACCGTCGTGATTCGCGAAGGCCAGACCGGGGCCACGCCCGAGAACGTGCGCCTGCTCGAATCCGAGGTGCTGCCCTCATGGCTGTCGCGGCGGCGCTGGTTCGCCTCGAAGGACAAGGCGCTGCGCGCCGTGCGGCTCGCCGCGCTCACGACCATTCACGGCGCCGGCTTCGCCTTCACCGAGATCGAGGCCGAACTCGCCGACGGCACGAGCGAGCGCTACGTGCTGCCCATCGCCATCACCTGGGGCGCGGACACCACCACGCCGCTGCATATCCAGCTCGCGCTCTCGCGCGTGCGGCGCGGGCGCACGATCGGCTACCTCACCGACGCGTTCTCGCTGCCATGGTTCGCCCATGGCGTGCTGCGCAAGCTGCGCGAGCACGCAGCCGTGCCCACGGTGCAGGGCAGCACGATCCGCTTCGAGCCCACCGACCGGCTCGACGAGATCGATTTGGGCGAAGCGCCCGAAGTCCGCTGGCTCGCCGCCGAGCAGAGCAACAGCTCGCTGATCGTGGCGGAAACCATCGTGCTCAAGCTCGTGCGCCGCCTGATCGCCGGCGTGCATCCCGAAGCGGAAATGAGCCGTTACCTCACGCAGCACGGCTACGCGAACACCGCGCCGCTCTACGGCGAAGTGGTGCGCGTGGATCCGCAGGGCGTGCCGCATACGCTCGCGATCCTGCAAGGCTATATCGACAACCAGGGCAATGCGTGGGACTGGGCGCTCGATTATCTGCGCCGCACCGTCGACGACCTCGCGCTCGCCGCCGACGACGGCGACACCGGCGACCAGGCGCATGAAGAAGAAGTGATGCAGAACTATGCGTCGGTGATCGGTGCGATCGGCAAGCGTCTGGGCGAGCTGCACGCCATACTCGCCGCGCCGAATGACGACCCGGCTTTCACGCCCGAAGCCGCGACGCGCGAAGACGTGGGCCAGTGGATCGCCGATACGAAAAAGATGCTGGCCGAGGCGCTCGACATCGTCGCGCAGCATACTGGCGAGAAAGTTCACACGCTCGACGACGACGCGCGCGAGCTCGCACGCAGTCTGGTCGAACACCGCGAGCAACTGATGGCGAAGATCGACGAGCTCGTGCCGCTCGACGCGTCGACACTGCGCATCCGCATTCACGGCGATTTCCATCTCGGCCAGGTGCTGATCTCGCAAGGGGACGCCTATTTGATCGACTTCGAAGGCGAGCCCGCGCGCTCGCTCGAATACCGCCGTGCGAAGCAGTGCGCGCTGCGCGACGTCGCGGGCCTGCTGCGCTCGCTCTCGTATGCGGGCGCGGCGGCCCAGTCGACCACCGAAAGCGCCCCGCAGCGGATTGCCGAGCGCAAGCACGCGCTGTTCGAACGTTTTCGCAACCATGCGGCCGAGACGTTCCTGAGCCAGTATCGCGCGGCCGTCTCGCAAGCCCCGCTCGCGCTCGTGAGCGCCACCCACGAGCAGGCGCTGCTCGACCTGTTCCTGATCGAGAAGGCCGCCTACGAAATCCGCTATGAGGCGGCCAACCGGCCCAGCTGGCTCGCGCTGCCGATCCGCGGGCTTGCCGCGATCGCGAACCGCGTGCTCGGCCTCGCGCCCGCGCAAGCGCCAACCCACACGCACCCGCACGCGGGAGGAAGCGGACATGGCTGAACGCAAACCGGACGCCGGCCTGTATCAGCACGACATCGACGCGCTCCTCGCGGGCCGCCACGCCGATCCATTCGCGCTGCTCGGGCTGCACTGGGTCGATGACGCGCCGTACGTGCGTGCATGGCTGCCGAACGCGGCGCAGGTACGCGTGCTCGCGCGCGACCGCGCGCAGACGCTTGCAGAACTCGCGCTCGTGCATCCCGCAGGACTCTTCGCCGGGCCGCTCACGCAGGCTGTGCCGTACCGGCTTGAAATCGACTGGCACGGCGTCACGCAGGAAACAGAGGATCCCTACTCATTCGGCCCGCAGCTTGCGCAAGACGCGCTGCACCGGCTCGCCGACGGCGATCCCTACGCGGTGCTCGAATGCCTCGGCGCACGGCCGCTGACCTGCGAGGACGTGCCCGGCGTGCGCTTCGCGGTATGGGCGCCGAATGCACAGCGCGTTTCCGTGGTGGGCGACTTCGACGCGTGGGACGGACGCCGCCATCCGATGCGGCTGCGCCACGAAGCCGGCGTATGGGAACTGTTCATTCCGCGCTTGGCCGCCGGCGCGCGCTACAAGTACGAGATCCTCGGCGCGCGCGGCGAGGTGCTGCCATTGAAGGCCGATCCGTGCGCGTTCCAGACCGAAGCGCCGCCTGCCACGGCTTCGGTGGTCGCGCCAGTGGACGCGCTCGACGGTTTCGCTTGGCGCGACGGCGAATGGCTGCAAACACGCGCGCAAAAACAAAGCGCGCGCGCGGCCATGTCGATCTATGAAGTGCATGCGCCCTCGTGGCTCCCCACGCATGGCGCAGATGCGCCCACCCCCTCGCCCGACTGGCAGGCGCTCGCGGAGCGCCTGATTCCCTACGCGCAAGGCATGGGCTTCACGCATCTCGAGCTGCTGCCCATCGCCGAGCACCCGTTCGGCGGCTCGTGGGGCTATCAGCCGCTGTCGCAATTCGCGCCCACGGCTCGCCTCGGCTCGCCGCTCGACTTCGCGGCCTTCGTGGATCGCGCGCACGAGGCCGGGCTAGGCGTGATCCTCGACTGGGTGCCCGCACATTTCCCGAACGATGCGCACGGCCTGATCGACTTCGACGGCACCGCGCTCTACGAGCACGCGGACCCACGCGAGGGCTATCACCCCGACTGGAACACGATGATCTACAACCTCGGCCGTCGCGAGGTGAGCGCGTTCCTGATCGCTTCGGGACTCGCGTGGCTGATGCGCTATCACGTCGACGGCCTGCGCGTCGATGCCGTCGCTTCGATGCTCTACCGCGACTATTCTCGCGCGCCCGGCGAATGGGTGCCGAACATCCATGGCGGCCGCGAGAATCTCGAATCGATCGCCTTCCTCAAGCGCCTCAATCACGAAACGCAGTACGTGCCGCAGCGCCCCGGCGTGATCACCATCGCAGAGGAATCGACGGCCTGGCCCGGCGTGACAGCGCGCCCCGAGGACGGCGGCCTCGGCTTCCAGTTCAAGTGGAACATGGGCTGGATGCACGACACGCTCCATTACATGCACGAAGATCCGGTGTATCGGCGCTATCGCCATCACGAAATGACCTTTGCTATGGTCTATGCATGGTCCGAGCGCTTCGTGCTGCCGCTCTCGCACGACGAAGTCGTGCACGGCAAGGGGTCGCTGCTCGGCAAGATGCCCGGCGACCGCTGGCAGCGCTTTGCGAACCTGCGCGCGTACGTCGGCTTCATGTGGGCGCACCCGGGCAAGAAGCTGCTGTTCATGGGCGGCGAGTTCGGGCAGATGGCGGAGTTCGACCACGACGGCACGCCGCACTGGGACCTGCTCGACGACCCGCTGCACCGCGGCGTGCAAACGCTGGTGCGCGACCTCAACCGGCTCTACGCAGACGAGCCTGCGCTCCACATGCTCGACGCGGAACCGGGCGGCTTCGAATGGCTCGTCTCCGACGACACCGAAAACAGCGTGCTCGCGTGGCGGCGCGTGGACGGCTCGGGCCGCGAGATCGTGGTGGTCTGCAACTTCACGCCAGTACCGCGCCACGGCTACCGGATCGGCATGCCGCAGCCCGGCGAATGGGAGGAAGCGCTCAACACCGACGCCGGCATCTACGGCGGCTCGAACATGGGCAACGGGGGCCTCGTATGCACGGAGCCCGTGCAAAGTCACGGCAAGCCGCAATCGGCAGCCCTCGTGCTGCCGCCGCTCGGCACGCTGATACTGCGCTTGCGCCGCTAATCCTTTGCACGCGCCGCGGCCGCCACAAGACCATCAGGAATCCGATGCAATACAAGAAACACGAGAAGGAGCATCGACATGGCTAACGGCCTGCCCGAGCCACTGCTGCCCGGCGCGCCCTACCCGCTCGGCGCGACATGGGACGGGCTCGGCACGAACTTCGCGGTGTTCTCGGCGCACGCGTGGCGCATCGAGCTGTGCCTGTTCGACCCGACCGGGCGCAAGGAGCGCACGCGCTACACGCTGCCCGAATGCACCGACGAAGTCTGGCACGGCTATTTGCCGGGCGCCCATCCCGGCACGGTGTATGGATTGCGCGCGCACGGCCCCTATCAGCCGCATCTGGGCCACCGCTTCAATCCGTACAAGCTGCTGCTCGACCCCTACGCGAAGCGGCTGATCGGCCAGTTCCGCTGGTCGGACACGCTGTTTGGCTACCGCGTGCATTCGAACCGCGCCGACCTCTCGTTCGATCGCCGCGACTCGGCGCCCGCCATGCCCAAGGCCGTGGTCAGCCACGACGCGTTCGACTGGTCGCGCGACGTACGGCCAAACACGCCGTGGGGCAAAACCGTGATCTACGAGACCCATTTGCGCGGCATCTCGATGCTGCGTCACGAGCTGCGCTCGCACACGCGCGGCACCTTCGCGGGACTCGCCTCGCCGCGCTTCATCGAGCATCTGCACAAGCTGGGCATCACCGCCGTGGAGCTGCTGCCGATGCAGGCCCTGCTCACCGAGCGCTTTCTGTTCGAGCGCGGCCTGCGCAACTACTGGGGCTACAACCCGGCCGCGTACTTCGCGCCCGAGCCCTCTTATCTCTCGGGCCACGATCCCGACGAAATGCGCATCGCTGTGCGCCAGCTTCACGCGGCCGGCATCGAAGTGATCCTCGACGTGGTCTACAACCACACCTGCGAAGGCAGCGAAGGCGGGCCGACGGTCTCGTGGCGCGGGCTCGACAATGCAAGCTACTACCGCTGCGTGCCGGGCGACGAGCGGCATCTCATCAACGACACAGGCTGCGGCAACACGCTCAACCTCACGCATCCGCGCGTGCTGCAGATGGTGACCGATTCGTTGCGCTACTGGGTCACCTCGTACGGCATCGATGGCTTTCGCTTCGACCTCGGCGTCACGCTCGGGCGCGAAGCGCACGGCTTCGATCCCGCCAGCGGGTTTTTCGACGTGCTGCGCCAGGACCCCGTGCTCTCGCGCGTCAAACTGATCTCCGAGCCGTGGGACGTGGGGCCGGGCGGCTATCAGCTCGGCCATCATCCGCCGGGCTTCGCCGAATGGAACGACCGCTTTCGCGACAGCGTTCGGCGTTACTGGCGCGGCGACCCCGGCCAGCGCGCCGATCTCGCCGCGCGCCTCACCGGTTCCGCCGATCTCTTCGACAAGCGCACGCGCCGCCCCTGGGCGTCGCTCAATTTCGTGACCTCGCACGACGGCTTCACGCTCGCCGATCTCGTCGCACATGAACACAAGCACAACGAATCAAACGGCGAAGACAACCGCGACGGCCACAACGAGAACTGGAGCGCGAACTGGGGCGCGGAAGGCCCAACCGACGATCCGGCGATTCTCGATACGCGCGCACGCGTCGCGCGCTCGATGCTCGCGACGCTGTTCGTCGCGCTCGGCACGCCCATGCTGCTCGCCGGCGACGAGGCGGGCCGCACGCAGCTCGGCAACAACAATGCCTACTGCCAGGACAACGAGCTGTCCTGGCTCGACTGGACGCTTGCCGCAACGCCGCAAGGCGAAGCGATGAGCGCGTTCGTCGCGCGCGCGATCGCGCTGCGGCGCGACCATCCAGTGCTGCGGCAGACGCATTTCCTGTTCGGCGACCGCGACGTGCTGCCGGACGTGCACGACGTGGACTGGTTCGACGAGCACGGCGCGCCGCTCTCGCCCGAGGCGTGGCAGGACCCCGAGGCGCGCGCGTTCGCGATGCGGCGCGCAGGGCCA
Organism: Paraburkholderia sp. A1BS-2L; assembly: GCF_051125205.1. NCBI lineage: Bacteria > Pseudomonadati > Pseudomonadota > Betaproteobacteria > Burkholderiales > Burkholderiaceae > Paraburkholderia > Paraburkholderia sp. A1BS-2L. The sequence continues at coordinate 1,602,892 of NZ_CP120429.1, read as the reverse complement.
GGACTCGACGGCGAAATAGAAGTATTGTTAATGATGCTGAACGCCTCCGCGCAGGCGGTGACGTTCACGGCCGCCGCGCCGCCTTTCGCATGGTCCGTGCTGCTCGACAGCGCGCGCCCCGCAGAACCGCCGCACGCCTTGCCAGGCACGAGCGTGGAAGTCGCCGCGCACACGCTCGTGGTGTTGGGCGCACGGCCTGCGCGTCATGGCGAACCCGGCGCGGCGCAAGACATCGAGGCGCAGGCGAACGGCCAGGAAAGAAGCGCGGCGCAAGGCAGCGAGACGCCGCCGCCCGACCCGCGCCAGCCAGGCGCAGCGCCTGCCGACGAAGACGCAGAAGCAGGCCCAGACGACGACCGCTGAACAGGAATCAGCCATGGCCACGCTATCGCATGATCCGCACGTCCGCCATTACATGCACTGCCTGCCGTTCGGCGCGCAGTTGACGGGCGCCGCGCACGCGCAGCCGCACACGCGCTTTCGCTTCTGGGCGCCCTCGTGCGACAAGGTGCAGGTGGTGTTCGAAGACGGGGCCTGCGCGCCGATCGACATGACGCCCAGCGGCAACGGCTGGTACGAAGCGCAGGCGCCGTGCGGCTCCGGCACGCTGTACCGCTACCGCATCGGCGAGAGCCAACTCGTACCCGACCCCGCTTCGCGCTTTCAGCCCCAGGGCGTGCATGGACCGAGCGAAGTGCTCGACGCGCGCGGCTACGCCTGGCAGCACGCGCACTGGCGCGGACGCCCCTGGGAAGACTCGGTGCTATACGAGTTGCACGTGGGCGCGCTGGGCGGCTATCGCGGCGTCATGAAACGCCTGCCCGCGCTCGCCGACATCGGCATCACCGCCATCGAGCTGATGCCCCTGAACGACTACCCCGGCGAGCGCGGCTGGGGCTACGACGTGGTGCTGCCCTATGCGCCGCACGCGGCCTACGGCACGCCCGACGAACTCAAGGCGCTCGTGGACGCGGCGCACGGCCTGGGCCTCCAGGTGTTCCTCGACGTGGTCTACAACCACTTCGGCCCGGACGGCAACTGGCTCGGCCACTACGCGAAGCCGTTCTTCAAGGCGGGCAAGCGCACGCCCTGGGGCGACGCGCTCGATTTCGCGCGCCCCGAGGTGCGCGACTTCTACAGCGACAACGCGCTCTACTGGCTCACCGAATATCGCTTTGACGGCCTGCGCATCGATGCCGCGCACGCCATCGACGACCCCGAGTGGCTGCGCGAGCTCGCCGACCATGTGCATGCGCGCGTGGAGCCCGACCGCCATGTGCATCTCGTGCTGGAAAACGAGCACAACGAAGCCAATCTGCTCGAAGCGCATTTCGACGCGCAGTGGAACGACGACGCCCACCACGCGCTGCACGTAATGCTGACCGGCGAATCGGAGGGCTATTACCGCGCTTTCGCCGACCACCCGATCCGCCACCTCGCGCGCGTGCTCGGCGAAGGCTTTGCCTACCAGGGCGACCCGTCGCCGATACATGCCGGCGCGCCGCGCGGCGAGCCTAGCGCGCACCTGCCGCCCACCGCGTTCGTGATGTTCCTGCAGAATCACGACCAGATCGGCAACCGCGCGCTGGGCGAACGCCTGCGCGCGCTCAGCGACGACGGCGCGCTGCGCGCGGCCACGGCGCTGCTGCTGCTCTCGCCGCAGATTCCGCTGCTGTTCATGGAGGAGGAATACGGCTCGACGCAGCCGTTTCAGTTCTTCACCGCCTTCGAAGGCGAGCTCGCCAAAGCGGTGCGCGAAGGCCGCCGCAAGGAATTCGCGGCGTTCAGCGCATTCAGCGACGCGGCGCAGCGCGCACAGATTCCCGATCCGAACGATCCGCAAACGTTCGTGAATTCGTCGCCGCCGGCGGACGCGCCGCTCGACGACGAACGGCGCGCGTGGATGCACTTCTACAAGTCCGCGCTCGCCGTGCGCGCGCGTCTTTTGATACCGCGTCTGCACGATGCGCGGCCGCTCGGCGCGACCGTGCTCGCCGACGACGCCGGCCACGCGCTGAATGCGCTCGTCGCGCGCTGGCGTCTCGCCGACGGCGAGACATGGACGATCGCGCTGAACCTCGGCGCGCAAGGCGCGCCGCTCGGCGCACAGCCCGACGGCATGGTCGTCTTCGAGACGCCTGAGCGCGCGCGCGATATCACCGACCGTGGCGTGCTGCCTGAGAGCTCGTGCGTGGCATGGCTCACCGGCGCCGTGCCCGAGTACGCGCTCCATCACGACGCGCGCGTGGTGCGGCTCGAGGAACCGCTCACATGAGCACCGCGCGCCGCAGCGAGACGCTCGCCCAACTCGCGCAACGCGCGGGCTTTGCGGTCGAGTGGACCGACGCGCGCGGCATCGCGCAGCGCGTGCCCGACAGCACGCTCGCCGCGCTGCTCGAATGCGCGGGCCTGCCCTGCGCGAACGCCACGCAGATGCGTCACAGCGCTTCCGCGCTGAACGCGGAGCAGTCGTCGCGGCGCCTGCCGCCGCTGATCACCGCCGAATTCGAGAGCGCGATCGAATTGCCCGCTTCGGCGGTGCGCACGGGCAGCCACTATCGCATCGATCTGGAAAACGGCGAGCATATCGAAGGCCGCTTCACCGCGCCGCGCGACGCGCCCGCGTTGCTCGCGCCGCTTTCCGAGCCCGGCTATCACACGCTCTCGGTCCATGATCACCGCCTGACGATCGCCGTCGCGCCGCCGCGCTGCCACACCCTCGACGACGCCTGGCGCGCGCGGCACGGCGACACGGCGCGCGTGCCTCCGCTCTGGGGTGTCGCGGCGCAATTATATGGACTCCGACGCAATGGCGATGGCGGCATCGGTGATTACAGCGCGCTGGCCACGCTCGCCACTCAGAGCGCGCGGCACGGCGCGCATGCGCTCGCGGTCAGCCCCACGCATGCGATGTTCAGCGCCGAGCCGGGCCACTTCAGTCCGTACTCGCCTTCCTCGCGGCTCTGGCTCAATGTCGCGCATATCGATCCGGCCGCCGTGTTCGGCGCGCAGGCCGCGCATGAAGCCATGCGCAAAGCCGCGCAATCCAGCGACACAGGGCGCGAATTCGAAGCGCTGCCGCTCATCGACTGGACCCGCGCGCTGCCGCTCAAGCTCGCGGTGCTGCGCGTGCTCTTCGATCGATTCGACGATACGGAACGCGCCAGCGATTCATCGCGCGCCAAGGCATTCGAGGCGTTCTGCGCGCGCGGCGGCGAGGCGCTCGAAGACCACGCGCGCTTCGAAGCGCTCCATGCCGCGATGCTCAAGGAGCCCGCCGGCGCCCGTCACTGGCGCGACTGGCCCGCGCCCTTGCGCGACCCGCGCAGTGAAGACGTCGCCCGCTTCGCCGCGGCGCACCGGCGCGAAGTGGACTTTCACCGCTTCCTGCAATGGCTCGCGGCAGAAGGCCTCGCGCGCGCGCAACGCGAGGCGCGCGAGGCCGGCATGGCAGTCGGGCTGGTCGCGGATCTCGCGGTGGGCTGCGATGGCGCGGGCTCGCAGGCATGGGCGCAGCCCGACGACATGCTGCAGCGCGTTTCCGTGGGCGCGCCCCCGGACCTTTTCAACCAGGCCGGGCAAAGCTGGGGTCTCACCACGTTTTCGCCGCGCGCGATGCACAACACCGGCTTTCACGCGTTCATCGCCATGCTGCGCGCCGCGTTCGCGCACGCGGGCGGCGTGCGCATCGACCACATCCTGGGGCTGCGGCGCCTGTGGCTCGTGCCCGAAGGCGAAAGCGCGCAACATGGCGCGTATCTGCGCTATCCGTTCGACGACCTCGTGCGGCTCATCGCGCTCGAGTCGTGGCGGCACCGCGCCATCGTGATCGGCGAGGACCTCGGCACCGTGCCGCCGGGCTTGCGCGAGCGGCTCGCCGCGCATGGGCTCTACGGCATCCGCGTGCTGTGGTTCGAGCGCGAGGGCAGCGCATTTCTCGCGCCAGGACGCTACGCCACGAACTGCGTGGCCACCCCCACCACGCACGATTTACCGACCATCGCGGGCTGGTGGAGCGGCAGCGACATCGACTGGCGCAACCGCATCGGCCAGACACTCGCGCGCGCGGACGGGCGCGACCCCGTCGCGCTCGAACACACCCAGCGCGCCGCCGACCGCGCGGCGCTGTGGCGCGCGTTGCAGGACACCGGCTTCGCGCCGCACGATGCCGCCGAGCCTGAGGCATCGCCTGAGAATGCGCCCGTGGAGGGCGCGCTCGGCTACGTGGCGGTGAGCGCGAGCCCGCTCGTGACCTGTCCGCTCGAAGACCTGCTCGGCCTCGCCGATCAACCGAACCTGCCGGGCTCGATCGACGAGCATCCCAACTGGCGCCGCCGTCTGCCGCTGCCCGTCGACGCCCTGTTCGACGATCCCGCGTTCGCTGCGCGCGTGCGGACCGTCGTGCGTGCGCGTGCGCTGGCCGCAGGCATGGAAAGCGAAGCAGCAGCAGGCGACACCTCCGCGAGCCCGGACAATGCGCCGGCCGCGCCCTCGATGCGTTCCGTGCCATGACACGCCCGCGCGCCACGCTGCGCATGCAGCTCCATCAGGGCTTCACGTTCGACGACGCGCTCGCGCAGCTCGACTATTTCGCCGCGCTCGGCGTGAGCCATCTCTATCTTTCGCCCGTCACGACCGCGCAGCCTGGCTCGCTGCACGGCTACGACACGGTCGACTACGGCACGGTGAGCGAGGAACGCGGCGGCGAAGCAGCGCTGCGGCGACTCGCCGATGCGCTGCACGCGCGCGGCATGGGTCTGATCGTGGATCTCGTGCCCAACCACATGGGCGTGGGCGGCGCGCACAACGCGTGGTGGCTCGACATCCTCGAATGGGGACGCCACAGTGCCTTCGCGCGCTACTTCGACGTCGACTGGCATTCGCCCGACCCGGTGCTGCGCGGCAAGGTGCTGATGCCGTTCCTCGGCGCGCAATACGGCGACGAACTCGCAGCAGGCCGCATCGCGCTGAAGTTCGACGCGGCGCTCGCGCGCTTCTATGTGCAATACGGCCCGCACGTCTGCCCGATCTGCCCCGCCGATTACGCGACGCTGCTGCATGCCGCCAGCGACACGGATCCCAACCTGCTCCAGACGCTCGCCGCGCCGTTCCAGGGCCTCACCACGCAGCCCGACGACCAGGCGCGCGCCGCCACCGCGCGCGCGGCGCTGCGCGACTTCGTCGAGCGCGAAGGCAGCGCCGCCATCGACGCTGCGCTGCAGGCGCACGCGGGCAACCACCCCGCCACGCGCGAGCGCCTGCACCGGCTGCTGGAGCGCCAGCACTTCCGGCTGGCGTGGTGGCGCACCGCCGCGGACGAAGTGAACTGGCGGCGCTTCTTCGACGTGAGTGCGCTCGCGGGCGTGCGCGTGGAGCGCCACGACGTGTTCGAGTCCGTGCACAAGCTCGTATTGCGCCTTTACGCCGATGGCGTGATCGACGGCCTGCGCATCGATCATATCGACGGCCTCGCTGACCCGCGCGAGTATTGCGATCGACTGCGCCAGCGGCTCTGTTCATTGCGCGCGCAACCGCCTTATATCGTGGTCGAGAAGATTCTCGCGCATGGCGAACCGTTGCGCGAGGACTGGGCCGTTCAAGGCACGACCGGCTACGACTTCATGAACGACGTGGGCGCGCTGCTCCACGACCCGGCGGGCGCTGCGCCGCTCGCTGCAAGCTGGGCCGCGATCTCGGGGCAGGACGTCCCCTTCGCGCGCGTCGCGCTCGATGCGCGCCGCGAAGTGCTGGCCGCGTATCTCGCGGCGGAGCTCGATCACGCGGCGCGCGCACTGCACCGCATCGCACGCGAGCAGCCCGCCACGCGCGACTTCACTTACGCGAGCGTGCACCGCGTGGTCGCGCAGCTGGCGATGCACTTTCCGGTCTATCGCATCTACCCGGTGAATGGCCTGCGCGGCCCCGCGGACAACCGCTATTTCGATCTCGCGCTGCAAGCGGCCCGCAAGGCGCTGCCGCGCGCGAGCCTCGCCGCGCTCGATCAGGTCGACGCGTGGCTTGGCGCGCATGCGCCGCCTACGGCTGCAACGAATGGCAACAGCAACGGCGCGAGTGCGGCCAGACACACCGCACAGAGCCCAGCGCCGCTGAGTCATGCGCTCATCGCACAGCGCACCGCGCTGACGCTGTTCTCCCAACTCACCGCGCCGCTCGCGGCGAAAGCAACCGAGGACACCGCGCTCTACCGCTACGGCAGACTGCTCTCGCGCAACGAAGTCGGCGCGGACCCGGACGACTTCTCACGCAGCCTCGATGACTTCCACGCAGCCAATGCGCTGCGCCAGCGCCGCTTCCCGTTCGCCTTGCTCGCCACCGCCACGCACGATCACAAGCGCGGCGAAGACGTGCGCGCGCGGCTCGCGGTGCTCAGCGAAATCGCCCCCGAATGGAGCGCGACGCTGCGCGCGTGGTCCACGCTGAACCAGCCGCAGCGGCGCAGCGACGCGTCGCCTTCATCGTCATCGTCGGGCACGAAGGGAGAATGGGCGCCGGGCCCGGCGGCCGAAGCCATGCTCTATCAAACCCTGGTGGGCTGCTGGCCGCCCGATCTCGACGCCGGCAACGAAGTGCGCGTGCGCGAACTGGCCGAGCGCGTCGCGCAATGGCAAACTAAGGCGCTGCGCGAGGCGAAGCAGCGCACCAACTGGCTCGTTCCTGACGAGGCCTACGAATCGGACTGCCAGGCATTTCTCTTCGATATTCTCGCGCCCCAGCGGCGCGACGGCTTCCTGCATGCACTCGCCACCTTCGTGGCGCGCATCGCGCCGGCCGGCGCCATCAATACGCTGCTGCAAACCGTGCTGCGCCTGAGCTCGCCCGGCGTGCCCGATCTCTATCAGGGCGCCGAGCTATGGGATTTCAGCCTCGTCGATCCGGACAACCGCCGGCCCGTGGATTTTGCGTTGCGCGCGGCGGCGCTGGATAGCCGCGCGCCCGCCGCAAAACTGGCGCACTGGCGCGATGCGCACGTGAAACAGGCCATCATTGCGCGTCTGCTCGCGCTGCGCGAGCGCGTGCCGGCATTGCTGAGCGAGGGCGAGTACTGGCCGCTCGAAGTACGCGGCGCGCAGGCCGCGCACGCGATTGCCTTCGCGCGCCGGCACGGCGAGACGTGGGCTGTGGTGATCGGCACGCTGCATGCAGCGGCGCTGCTCGAAGGCGACCTGCCGCTCGTCGAACCCGCGCGCTGGGACGATACGGCGGTCGTGCTGCCCAAAGCACCCACAGCGTGCCCGGCAACGGCCCTGCACGACTGGCTGAGCGACGCGACCCGCGCCGCGACGCGACACGATCAGGACAACGTGCTGTATCTGCGCGACGTGTTGAGCGCGCTGCCGGTCGCGGTGCTGTCGACCCTCGCGCCAGCCTGAGCCCAAGAAAAGGCAAGCTCAGCCGCCCTCGTCCTCCAGATCCTTCGGATACACGCGCACGAGCACGATGCGCGGCCCTTTCATCTTCTTGACGACGATGTCGAAGCGGTCGAACTCGACCCGCTGCCCCTCCGAGGGCAGATCGTTGAGCGCATGAATCACGAGGCCGCCCACCGATTCCGCACGCCCTTCGTCGATATCGATGCCGAGCGCCTGCTCCAGCGATACCACCGGCAAGCTGCCGCGCCCCATCAGCGTGCCGTCGTCCATGCGGGTCCAGTCGGTGTCGGCCTGATGAAATTCGTCGTGGATCTGGCCCACCAGCGCGCCCAGCATATTGTCGAGCGTGAGAAAACCGCCCGGCCGCATGCCCTTGCGCCCGACCAGCGCGAAGTGCGGCGCGCCCTTGCGAAAGCGCCGGAACAGCGCGAGCGCGGGCGTCTCGGGCTTCACGTACTGCACGGGACGCACGAACTTGCCGAGGTCATCGAGCGCGTGGCCCGCCTCGCGCGCGAGCAGCAGATCCTTCAGGTGAATGAGGCCCGCCACGCGCTCGCCCGAGGCGTCCTCGAAGAGCGGATAGCGGCTGAAGCGATGGCGCGCGACGATCTGCATGTTCTCAGCGAGCGAGAGGTCGCGGCGCAGGCCGACCATCTCGTGCGCGGGGCGCATGAGGTCCGAGACGGTCAGGCGCGAAAAGTCCAGCGAATGCGCGAGCGCGTTCCATTCGTCGGCGCTGTAAGTGTCGGCGGTATGCGCTGCGCCTGCCGCGTTCCCGGCATGCCTCGCACGTTGAGCGATACCGCTGGCGCGGCCATCCACCCGCGCGCTCGCATCGGCTTGCGCGCGCTCCTCGGCCTGCGCCTCTGCCGCCGAGCGGCGGCTGCGCAGGATCAGCTTGAGTTCGTCGGTCGAGTAATGGGTCTCGGTGCCGTGCTCCGCCGAGAGGCCCACCAGTTTCAGCACTGCATTCGCGCTCGAATTGAGCACCCAGATGGCCGGATACATCGTCCAGTAGAAGCCGTACAGCGGCGCGGCGGCCCATAGCGAGATCTTCTCGGCTTCGCGAATCGCGAGCGACTTGGGGGCGAGTTCCCCCACCACAATGTGAAGGAACGAAATCACCGTAAAGGCGAACGCGAGCGAAATGGCGTGGATCAGTTCCGGCGAGCGCACGCCCACGAGATCGAACACCGGTTCGAGCAACTGCGCGAAGGCCGGCTCGCCGATCCAGCCAAGGCCGAGCGAAGCGAGCGTGATGCCGAGCTGGCACGCGGAAAGATAAGCGTCGAGCTGCCCGTGGACCTTGGCGAGCAGCCGCCCGCGCAGGCCGTGCTGGGTCGCCAGGCTTTGCACGCGCGTCGCGCGCAGCTTGACGAGACCGAACTCCGCCGCGACAAAGAAACCGTTGAGGGCAACAAGCAACAGCGCGCCGGCGAGAGCGATAAGCTGACTCAAGAGAAAGGGCTCCGGAAAACGAATCGCTCAGTATAAGGGTGAAAGAACCCTGTAAGACCTGAACGGCTGGCCGGATGGCTCACACGGCACGACCTGTGCCCCCGGCGCGACACGCTTGCCGCTCGCCTGCGTCGCGAGGCCGATGCCCATGCGGGCTGACGGCGCGCACGGATCTCACGAATCGCGAGGGTTCGCGCGGGTTCGTTTTTACGCCCGCGCGGGAACGCGCGCCGAAGCCCGCTACACCCCCTTTTACGCGCCTTTACGCGCTTTTACGCGCCACCGATCGGCACGTTGAGCATGAGCGAGGCCGCCTCGCCCTCCACCAGCGGCCGCGCCTCGAAGCGCCCGCCATGCGCCTCAGCCACGCGCTGGCACAGCGCTAGCACCCACGGAGAGCGGCCCGCCTCCTGCGGCTCGCGCGCCTGAGCCCGGGCGAATGCTTCGAACAGATGGGGCAGCGCCTCGTCGGCGAGCGCCGCGCCGTTCGCCTGCCAATGCGCCTCGAATTGAGCGGCCGTGGCCGTCATGCTCACGTCCAGCGTGACCGCCGCGCCCGGCGTGCTTGCCTCCGTCGCGAACGCCAGCATGAGCCAGAGCGCCTGCCCGATGCGCTCGCACGCGGCGTCGAGCGTCGCGCCGGTGGGCACGCCCCGCACGGCAAGGCTCACGCCGCGCGCGTCGGCGAGCGCGCGGCGCGCCTCGTCCACGGTCTCGCCGATCAGCGCGTCGAGCGCGAACGGCGCGCGCTCGATATGCAGCTTGCGCGTTTCGGCGCGCGTCGTATCGACGAGCGTTTCGAGCAGATGCACCTGTTGCTCGACGCCCGTGCGGATGCCCACGAGCGCGCGCTGCGCGGCGGCATCGGCGCCGTCGATCTTGCGCTCGAGCACATAGGCCCAGCTATGGATTGCGTTCAGCGGACTGCGCAAGTCGTGCGACACGCGCGAGAGCACGTGATCGCGCATGAACAGCGCGGCTTCGGCGCACAGACGTGCCGTGCGCTCGCTCGGGGTGGGAGTGGTGGACGCCATCGGATTCCTTTTCTTTCGCTCGCCGGGGGCGGGCCGGCCCCAATTATAGGCAGCGGCGACACTCTGGCTTCGCTGCGCCTTCGTCTCATGCGGCTCGCACCGCCGGGAAGCCCACGCGCCGCACATGACGTGCCTGCAAATGCACCCGCAGACGAAGCACCCGCAGACGAAGCACGCGCGGGGGGGCGCGTCTCGCGCGCCCTGCAAAGCGCCTACAATAACGCTTTTCCCTTTTTCCGATTCAGGAGTGTTCCATGTCCATCGTGACCACCGCATCCGGCCTCAAGTACGAAGACCTGACCGAAGGCAGCGGCGCCGAGGCGAAGGCCGGCCAGACCGTCAGCGTGCACTACACCGGCTGGCTCACGGACGGCCAGAAGTTCGATTCGAGCAAAGACCGCAACGACCCGTTCGCCTTCGTGCTGGGCGGCGGCATGGTCATCAAGGGCTGGGACGAAGGCGTGCAGGGCATGAAGGTCGGCGGCGTGCGCAAGCTCACGATCCCGCCGCAACTCGGCTACGGCGTGCGCGGCGCGGGCGGCGTGATTCCGCCGAACGCCACGCTCGTGTTCGAAGTGGAACTGCTCGCCGTCTGAGCATTGCGCTCCACGCATCGTTCGTCATGAATCCGCATCACGCCTCATCGGCCGCCGCGCCCGGCATCGCCTTGCGCTGCTACGGCGCAATCGAGGAAACCGACGTGCACGATTTTCATCAGATCGTGCTGGGGCTCGACGGCGAGATGGAGATGACGGTGGACGGTGTCGGCGAGCGCATCGACCCGCGCTCGGCCTGGCTAATTCCGGCCGGCGCGCGGCACGACTACGCGGGCATCGGCGAGAACCGCCAGCTCGTGCTGGACTTGCCCGCCGCCGCACTGGCGGTGCCCGAGCGGCTCTTCGATACGGCGCGCGCCGTGCGCATCGACCCCGCGCTCACGCAGCTCGTGCGCGAGATCGCCTCGCAAGCACAACGTAGCGCTACGCCGGTAACCGGCACGCGCACCCGCCGCTTTCATTGGGACGCCTCGGCGCAATTGTGCGCGGCCGTGCTCGCGCAAACGGGCATCGCCAGCAGCGACGCCTTCGAAGCCGCGGCGGGCCTCGACTTCGCGCGCGTCGACCGCTGGCTGCGCGCGCATCTCGCGGAACCGTTGCGCATCGCCGATCTGGCCGCGCATTGCGGCTTCGGCATGCGGCGCTTTCATCAGCTCTTTATCGAAGCATTCGGCGAGACGCCGCATCGCTATTTGCAGCGCCTGCGTCTGGACACCTCGCTCATGCTGCTCGCGGATCCCCGCCTCTCGCTCACGCACATTGCGCTGGAAGTGGGCTTCGGCGACCAGAGCGCATTCACGCACGCGTTCACGCGGCGTTTCGGGTTCGCGCCCGGGCAGTGGCGCGCGCTGCCTTCGCACTGAGCGCCGGCTCGACGCGGCTCGACATCAACCCACGCGCGCCGCTGCGCCATCACTCCTCGAAGCGGTATTCCCACTGCGCCCGCGCGCCCACCGCGACCCGCTCGCCCGCGCCCGCGATCACCATCGCGTTTTGACCGAACGTGAGCCCGCCGTCCACGCGCGGATCGGCGCGGAACGCCGCGAGCGTGTCGAGCGGCTCGGCGGGCCACTCTCCATCGCGCTCGCCCGTGCGCTGATCGATCGTCGTGATCGGGCAGCGCGCACACGGCTTGGCGAAGCGCAGCACAATGCCGCCGCCCTCGATCGACAGCGTGTCGATAAAGTCTTCGTCGAACGCATCGACGTCATCCACGACGATGTTCGGGCGGAAACGGCTCATCGGCACCGGCGTTGCGCCCTTCGCCGCCAGCCGCGCGTTCAGGTCCGCCAGCGACGCTTCGCTCGTGACGAGCAGCGGAAAGCCATCGGCGAACTGTGTGGGCACGTCCTCGTCGTTCGTCCACTGCTTGCTCGCGAGGCGCGTGACGTCCGGCGCGAAACGCACGAGGCGCACCGCCACGCCCAGCGCCTGCGAAAACCACTGCGCGGCTTCATCGCCTTCGTCGAGCGCTTCGAACGTGTCCTTCCAGACCGTCACCTGCACGTGCGCTTCGTTGCCGTGCGGCGTGAAAGGCAGGTCCAGCGGCGTGTCCAGGTCCGTCATCGTGAGACGCACGCCGCCCTCGACGAACGCGGGCACGATGCGCGCCATCGCCGCGATTTCGCGCTGCGAGACGAAGCGGCCGTTCTCGTCCACCACCATCCAGTGACGGTCCCACGGCAGCCCCTTTGCGTCGAGTTGCGCGTGATCGAGCGCGATCGCGCCGCAGGATTTCACCGGATAAACGAACAACGCACGAATGACGGCCATGACGAACTCACGAACAAGAAAAGCGTAGTTGGAATGCGAAGCTTACTGCGCCGCGTCAAGCCCGTGCGCGAGATCGCGGCGCACGTCGCGCGGGTCTTCGAGGCCCACCGCGAGCCGGATCAGCCCTTCGGTAATGCCCGCCGCCGTGCGCGCCTCGGGTGTGATGCGGCCCATGCGTGGTGGTGGCCGTGATGGTCGTGCGCGTGTCGCCGAGATCGCCGGTGATCGAGCAGATTTTCGTGCCGTCGATCACGCGCCACGCGTTCGCGCGCTGCGCCTCGGGCGTGTCGCCCTTGAGCTCGAACGAGACGATCACGCCGCTCGGCTTCTGCTGACGCATCGCGAGCGCGTGCTGCAGATGCGATTCGAGCCCCGGATAAAAGACGCGCTTCACAGCGAGATGCGCCTCGAGCCAGCGGACCCGCCATTGAAGCCGCCATGCCTGCAGCGTATCGCGTATCCATTTCATCCGTACACACGGAGCACAGGCGCAAAAAAGCCCGCTTCTGCGTAGGCAGAAGCGGGCTCGCTCGACATGCGCGGAATTCAGCACGTCAAGAGCGCGCCATGCACGCGCGCCACGTTCGCTTCGCTTACTCCACCGAGAGCTGCAGATGCAGCTGCGAGCGCGTGCCGCCGTCCATCGCGTCGCTCGCGGCGTCGCGGTCGGACTGCGCCTGGGGCGCCAGACGCGCCAGCTCGATCTTGTCCAGATACGCGCTCGTGATGTCGCCGGTGATGTAATCGCCGTCGAAGCACGAAGCTTCGAACTCCGTGAGCTCGGGATTGATGTCGCGCACGGCCTGCTTGAGCGCCTCCACGTCCTGATACACGAGATGATCCGCGCCGATGATGCGTGCCACTTCTTCGTCGGTGCGGCCATGCGCGACGAGCTCGCCGCGCGTGGGCATGTCGATGCCGTAGACGTTCGGGTACTTCACGGGCGGCGCCGCCGAGGCAAAGATCACCTTGGTCGCGCCGGCGTCGCGCGCCATCTGCACGATTTCCTGCGAGGTGGTGCCGCGCACGATGGAATCGTCGATGATCAGCACGTTCTTGCCCTTGAACTCGATGCCCATGGCGTTGAGCTTCTGGCGCACAGACTTCTTGCGCATGGCCTGCCCCGGCATGATGAAGGTGCGGCCCACGTAACGGTTCTTGAAGAAGCCCTCGCGGTATTCCACGCCGAGCTTGTTCGCGACCTGCATGGCCGCCGGGCGCGACGAGTCGGGAATCGGCATGACCACGTCGATCTTCACGTCGGGCAGCTCGCGCTTGATCTTCTCGGCGAGATAGTCGCCCATGCGCAGGCGCGCGTTGTACACCGGCACGCCATCGATCACCGAGTCCGGACGCGCGAGGTACACGAGCTCGAAAATGCAGGGGTTCAGCTTGGGCGCCGCCGCGCATTGCTGCGCGTGCAGTTTGCCGTCGAAGTCGATGAACACCGCCTCGCCCGGCTGTACGTCGCGCACGAACTCGAAGCCGATGCCTTCGAGCGCGACCGACTCCGAAGCGACCATCCACTCGGTGCCTTCCGGCGTCTCGATCTTGCCGATGCACAGCGGACGAATGCCGAACGGGTCACGGAACGCGAGCAGGCCGTAGCCGGCGATCAGCGAGACGATCGCGTACGAACCGCGCACGCGGCGGTGCACGCCCGAGACGGCCTTGAAGAGCGCGGCCGGATCGAGTTCGAGGCCCGAGCTCGCGAGCTGCACTTCGTGCGCGAGCACGTTGAGCAGCACTTCGGTATCGGAATTGGTGTTCACGTGGCGGCGGTCCACGCGGAACATCTCTTCCTTGAGCTGCTGCCAGTTGGTGAGATTGCCGTTGTGCGCGAGGATCATGCCGAACGGCGCGTTCACGTAGAACGGCTGGGCCTCCTCTTCGCTCGACGCCGAGCCGGCCGTCGGGTAGCGCACCTGGCCGATGCCGCTGGTGCCGGGCAGGCTGCGCATGTTGCGCGTGCGGAACACGTCACGCACCATGCCGTTGGCCTTGTGCATGTGGAACGTGTTGCCGTTCGCGGTGGCAATGCCGGCCGCGTCCTGACCACGGTGCTGCAAAAGCAGCAGCGCGTCATAGAGGAGCTGATTGACGGGGGAGCGGGAAACTACGCCTACGATGCCGCACATGGCAGGTCCTTCAAAAAAGCGAAATCAGCAGTGACATTGACGGCGCGGTAACGACAGCCGACCAGTTTCTGGTCAGACGTGAACGTAGGCCGCGAGCGTCTCGGGCAAAAACGGTTTGAGTTCGAGCACGCCCTGCACGGCATAGGGCCGCAGCAGCGCCTTGCGCCAGAAGTCTTGCTGGGGCAGCTCCGTCAGTCCCGCGAGGACGACAAGAATCAGCACCAGCACGACGCCTCGCACGAGGCCGAACATCATGCCAAGCGAGCGGTCCACACCGGACAATCCGCTCACCTGGACCAGCCGGCCGAGCAGCGCATTCGCCACGCCGGCCACGAGCACCACGCCGATCACGATCAGCGCGAAGGCGATCAGCCACTGGGTCAGCGCCCCGCCCGGCCAGTTCGCCGGAATGAAGGGCACCACGCGATCCACGTAGCGGCACGCCACGATGAGCGCCGCGATCCAGCCAATCAGCCCGAAAATTTCGCCGATGAGCCCACGCCACGCCCCGCGCAGTGCGGACAAACCGATCACCGCCATTACAGCGTAGTCGAATGCCGTGAACATCGGGCGCTATTGTGCAGAGCCGTTCGAGCCCGTCATCAGGCCCGCGCCGCGCACCTTCGCGATCGCCTCGGTGGCGGAGGCGCGGTCGGGGAACGGACCCGCGCGCAGCAGCGTGCGCGTCGTGCCGTCGGCTTCCTTGCGTTGCTCGGTATATGCAGGCACGCCTGCGGCTTTCAACTTCGTGACCCATTTATTCGCGGTGGCGTCGCTGCTGAACGCGCCCAGCTGCACCGCGAAGCGCGCACCCGACGGCGCGGCGGCCGTGCCGTCGCCTTCGGCTGCGTTGGCATTAGCCGCTGCCGAGGTGCCCGTCTTGCCGCGCGACGCGACAGCCGAACCCGAAGACGGCGCAGCCGGCTTCGCGGCGGTGCGCGGCGCCTGCGCGGCTTCGGCCGATTGATTCGCTTGAGCTTGAGCTTGAGCTTGAGTCTGGGTTTGGGCTTGAGCCGCCGGCGCGGACCTGGCCGGCGCAGCGGGCTTCGCTTGCGCAGTCTGTGTCGGCGCTGCGCCCGAGGCTGCCGAGAGCCCCGAAGCGCCGGGCGTTGCTACGCCCAGCCCGGCTTCCGCCGCAGCGGGATTGTCCGGAGCGACGCCCGCCTGGGTGTCCTCGTGGCGCGCTTCAGCCTTCGAGGCCGGGCGGCTAGGAATATCGATGGAGATGTCGTCGGTGACCGGCTTGGGGTGCGAGTCGAGCACCATCGGCAGGATCACGATGGCGGCCAGCACCAGCGCAATCGCGCCGACGAGGCGCCGGCGCGCGCGCTGCTTTTCCGGCAGGGTGGGATCGAGCAGCATCGCCTCGGCGTCGCCGGAGCGGGCCGGCCGGCGGCTGCGCCGCTCCACGCGCGTGTTCTGACTGCTCCGGCGGCGGGAGCCAGCCTCAGAGTCGCGTCGGCTGGGCGCGTCGTCTTTCTTGCCGAACGAGAAAATTCCCATGTATGGCTGCTGTTGGCCTCTGCGTAGCGGCTGTGATGAACCGCGCAATCAGTGCTGCTGCGACTTTCGCCAGGCCATGACGCCGGCAACCGTCAAAAAACTTCCGAAAACGAGAATTCTATCATTTTCGGACGCCCGTTTTAGCGCATCTTGAAACGCCGCGGCGGGCGTTTCGTAGCGCGTAATGCTGCTGTCAGGGCCGTCTTCCACTCCGGCCTCGCGCAGCACTTCTTCAAGCTGTAGCGCCGAAGCCGCGCGCGGCAACGGCAAATCGGTCACGCACCAGTGGTCGATCTCGCCCTTCAGGTGCGCGATCACGCCGGCGAGGTCCTTGTCGCGCATCGCGCCGAACACCGCGTAGGTGTACGGAAAGTACCCCATGCCAGATAAATTTTGCCCGAGGACCGCTGCGGCGTGCGGATTGTGGCCCACGTCGAGGATGATCGACGGCTTGCCCGGCAACACCTGGAAGCGACCCGGCAACTCCACGTTGGCGAGGCCGAGGCGAATGTCCTGCGCCGACACCGGCAGCCGGTCGCGCAGCGCTTCGAGCGCGGCCAGCGCCGCCGACGTATTGATCAGCTGATTCGCGCCGCGCAGCGCCGGATAGGCCAGCGCCGAACGGCGCAGCGAGCGGCCCACGTAGTTCCATTGCTGACGCTCGCTGCCGGCCTGGCCTTCATAGCGGAAATCGCGGCCGAACAGCCACAGATCGGCGCCGATCGCCTGCGCATGGTCGATGAGCGACTGCGGCGGCAGCGGGTCCGCGCAGATCGCGGGCGCGCCGGCGCGGAAGATGCCGGCCTTTTCGAAGCCGATCTTTTCGCGCGTGTCGCCGAGGTATTCGGTGTGGTCGAGGTCGATGCTCGTGACGATCGCACAGTCGGTGTCGAGTACATTCACGGCATCGAGACGCCCCCCGAGGCCCACCTCGAAGATCACGGCGTCGAGCCCGCGCGACGCGAACAGATGCATGATCGCAAGCGTCGTGAACTCGAAGTACGTGAGCGAGACCGGCGTGGCGAAGGTGTTGCGCGCGGCCTCCACGGCCTCGAAGTGCGGCAGCAGGTCAGCGTCGCTGGCCTCGACGCCGTCGATGCGCGCGCGCTCGTTGAACGACAGCAGATGCGGCGACGTGTGGCAGCCGACGTGGTAGCCGGCCTTGAGCAGGATGGTTTCGAGAATCGCGCAGGTAGAACCCTTCCCGTTCGTGCCGCCGACCGTGAACATCGGGCAATCGAACTTCAGGTTCAGCGCGTCCTTGACCTTGCGGATGCGCTCGAGGCCCATGTCGATGCCGACCGGATGCGCAGTTTCGAGATGCGTGAGCCACGCGTCGAGGGAGGGAAAAGTACTCATCGGGACGATTCAGGGAATTCCATGCACAGCGGGCGGCCAAGCATCGAGACGTCGATCTGGCGCGCATGAGCCGCTGCAAAAAAACGGCATTATCGCGGAAATGACAACGCGCCGCTTGCTTTCGCTTGCGGCGCGTCTGACAAGGCGCGAAACCCGCAAGTTCCGCGCGCGTGCAAGGTCCGGTGCGCTCAGGCCACCGCGTCGGCGGGCTGGCGCTGCAGCAGCGCCATCAACTGGGCGATTTCCTCGCGCATCTTGCGGCGGTCGACGATCATGTCGATCGCGCCCTTTTGCATCAGGAACTCCGCGCGCTGGAAGCCTTCGGGCAGCTTCTCGCGCACCGTCTGCTCGATCACGCGCGGACCGGCGAAGCCGATCAGCGCCTTCGGCTCCGCGATCACGACGTCGCCGAGAAACGCGAAGCTCGCCGACACGCCGCCCATGGTGGGGTCGGTCAGCACCGAGATGAACGGCAGTTTGGCTTCCGAGAGCTTCGTGAGCATGGCCGTGGTCTTGGCCATCTGCATCAGCGAGAGCAGGCTTTCCTGCATGCGCGCGCCGCCCGAGGCCGTGAAGCAGATGAACGGCACTTGCTGCTCGAGCGCGTTCTGCGCGCCGCGCGCGAAGCGCTCGCCCACCACCGAGCCCATCGAGCCGCCCATGAACGCAAACTCGAAGCAGGCGACCACGCACGGCAGCGTGTGGATCGCGCCGCCCATGACGACCATGGCGTCGGTTTCGCCGGTGTCGTCCATGGCCTCCTTGATGCGGTCGGGGTACTTGCGGCTGTCCTTGAACTTCAGCGCGTCGACCGGAACGATTTCCTGGCCGATTTCATAGCGGCCTTCCGGATCGAGCAGCCCGTCGAGGCGCTCGCGCGCGTTGATCCGCATGTGGTGATCGCACTTCGGGCAGACGTGCAGATTCGCTTCCACGTCGTTGCGGTACAGGACCGCCTCGCACGACGGGCACTTGATCCACAAGCCTTCCGGAATGCTCTTGCGGCTTTTCGGATCGGTTTGCTTGATCTTGGGCGGCAGCAGTTTGTCGAGCCAGCTCATTGATGTTCTTTCCTTGATCGTGATGCGCGGGCGCGGACGGCGTGACGTCGACCCGGTCTCGATGACCGGGTTCCGACCCCGACCGCGCATGGCGAAAAAGCGATTTTACAGCAGTCTTATTTTGCGTTGTCCGCAACCGCATCCAGCGCTGCCCGAATATCGGACACGAATTGCGTCAGCGCCTCGGCGGCGGTGTCGGCCGGCGCCTTCTCGAGCAACTGCACGATGCGGCTGCCGATCACCACGGCGTCGGAGACTTGCGCCACGGCGGCGGCCGTTTGCGCGTCGCGAATGCCGAAGCCCACGCCGACCGGCAGCGGCACGCGCGCCTTGATCGCCGGGATCTTGCTCGCGATGCTCCCGACGTCGAGGTGCCCCGCACCCGTCACGCCCTTGAGCGAGACGTAATAAACATAGCCGCTCGCCGCGCGCCCCACTGCGGCGATGCGCTCGTCGGTGGAGGTGGGCGCGAGCAGGAAGATCGGGTCGATGCCCGCAGCCTTCATCATCGAGGCGAACACCACCGACTCCTCGGGCGGATAGTCGACTACCAGCACGCCGTCCACGCCGGCATCCTTCGCAGCGGCGGCGAACGCATCGGCGCCCATGCGCTCGATCGGGTTCGCGTAGCCCATCAGCACGACGGGAGTTTGCGTATCGGATTCGCGGAAGCGCTTGACGTCGGCGAGCACGCTCTTGAGCGTCACGCCCTTCGCAAGCGCGCGCTCCGACGACTGCTGAATCACCGGGCCGTCGGCCATCGGGTCCGAGAACGGCACGCCAAGTTCGATCACGTCCGCGCCGCCAGTAACGAGCGCATGCATGAATTCGACCGTGCGCGCTGGATCGGGGTCGCCGGCGGTCATGAACGGGATCAGGCCTTTCTTGTTGGCGGCGGCAAGCGCCGCGAACGTGGTTTTGATGCGGGACATAGCAGGGTCCTCAGATTCGGTCGTTACCGCGCGGCGCGAGCCAGTGGCGGCGCAAGCGCATCATGCGCCGGCCGCAACAGCCGCGGACACCGCGGCAGACGCACGTGCGCAAGCGTCAATTGCAGCCAGGCCGACGCGTTCGTGCGCGATCGCGCAGTAACTTTCATTAATTTCATAGCCGACGAATTCGCGCTGATGACGCGCGCAGGCGACTGCCGTAGTGCCGCTGCCCATGAACGGGTCCAGCACGCGGCCGCCCGGCGGGCAGCTCGCGAGCACCATGCGCTCGACGATCTCAAGAGGCTTCTGGGTGGGATGATCCACGCGCTCCGCGTGCTGACGGTGCAGCCGCGAAACGGACCAGACGTCCTTGGGGTTGTAGCCGAGCTCCAGCCACTTGCTGCCTTCGAACAACTTGCGCGAACGCGCCTTCTTCGTGACGGCATCGTATGGGATGCGGACGGGATCGAGATCGAAGTAGTAATCTTTCGAGACCGCGAAGAAACCGATGTTGTCGTGCACCGAGGTGAAGCGGCGGGTCGTGCCGCCCATGCTGGGCACGCGACGATCCCAGACAATCTCGTTAATCATCGTCATTTTCGACTTCAGATAAACGAAGATCTCGGGCGCGTACTGCCAGGTGCAGAACACATAAAGCGAACCGCTGGCTTTGAGCTTGGGAATCGCCAGGTCGAGCCACGCATACGTCCAGGCGAGGAAATCCTCGCCCGAGCGCATGTCGGAGTCGTTGCCGTAGTCCTTGCCGAGCCCATAAGGCGGATCGGCGACGATCAGATCGATCGAGGCGTCGGGCAGGTTCGCTGCATCGGTCAGGAAGTCGCGGTTCAGGAGCCGGATGCTGTCGGGCACTGCGGGCACCGAGGGCAAGGCGGCGGGCGCTTCGGCGGCTGCCACGGGAGCAGCCGTCTCGGCGCCGGCCTCGCCTTCAGGCACCGGCAGTTGCGGCTCGTCGAACTCGTCACGCATCGCGGGTATCGCTCCGGGCGCTCAGAACTGGATGCCCGATCGCTCAGCGACCGTATGCATGTCCTTATCGCCGCGGCCCGACAGGTTCACCAGCAGAACCTTGTCTTTGGGCAGCGTCGGCGCGAGCTTCGCCGCGTACGCAAGCGCGTGACTCGATTCGAGCGCGGGAATGATGCCCTCGATGCGGCAGCAGTCGTGGAATGCCCTGAGCGCTTCCTCGTCGTCGATGGTCACGTACTGTGCACGGCCGCTGTCCTTGAGCCAGGCGTGCTCGGGACCGACGCCGGGGTAGTCGAGACCCGCCGAAACCGAATGCGTTTCGATGATCTGGCCGTTTTCGTCCTGCAGCAGGTAGGTGCGGTTGCCGTGCAGCACGCCCGGCGTGCCGGCCGCGAGCGAGGCCGCGTGGCGGCCCGTCTCCATGCCGTCGCCGGCGGGCTCGACGCCGATCAACTGCACCGAAGTGTCATCGATATATGGATAAAAGATGCCCATCGCGTTCGATCCGCCGCCCACGCACGCGATCACGGCGTCGGGCTGGCGGCCCGTCATTTCCGGCATCTGCACGCGGCATTCGTCGCCGATCACGCGCTGGAAGTCGCGCACCATCATCGGATACGGGTGCGGGCCCGCCACCGTGCCGATGATGTAGAAGGTGTTTTCGACGTTGGTGACCCAGTCGCGCATGGCTTCGTTGAGCGCGTCCTTGAGCGTGCGCGAGCCCGATTCCACCGGCACGACGGTCGCGCCCAGCAGCTTCATGCGATAGACGTTGGCAGCCTGGCGGCGCACGTCTTCCGCGCCCATGTAGACCACGCATTCCATGCCAAAGCGCGCCGCGATCGTGGCCGTCGCCACGCCGTGCTGGCCCGCGCCGGTTTCCGCGATCACGCGCGGCTTGCCCATGCGTCTCGCGAGCAGCGCCTGGCCGATCACGTTGTTCACCTTGTGCGCGCCGGTGTGGTTCAGGTCTTCGCGCTTGAGATATACCTGCGCGCCGCCCAGCAGCTCGCTCCAGCGCTGCGCATGATAAATCGGCGACGGACGGCCGACAAAATGCTTCAACTCGCGCTGATATTCGGCGACGAAGTCGGGATCGTCCTTGAATTTCGCGTAGGCGTCGCGCAGCTCGTCGATCGCCTGCATCAGGGTTTCGGCAGCGAATACGCCGCCATAAGGGCCGAAATGGCCGCGTTCATCGGGCAAATTGTACATAAGTCACTCGCTCGACCAACCGGGGGCCCCGCATTGCGCAAGGGCTGGCTGGTCCAAGAAATTATCCCGCGTCCGCTTCGCGCACTGCGCGCACGAACGCCGCCATACGGGCGTGGTCTTTCACGCCCTTCGCGCCCGGGACCTCGATGCCACTGGAGACATCGACGGCGAACGGACGCACCTGGCGAATCGCATCACTGACGTTTTGCGCGTTCAAGCCACCACTTAAAACGGCCCGACGCGCGAGCCCTGCGGGGATAAGTGACCAATCGAAGACCTTCCCGCCGCCGCCGTAACCTTCGACATGGGTGTCGAACAGCAGGCCGCTGGCTGATGAATAACGATTTGCCCATTCTATCAAATCGGCTTTGCGAGTATCGGCCGCCACCCGCAATGCGCGCAACCAGGGCAAACCGGCAACCGAGGCCAGCGATTCGCATTGGTCGGAGGTTTCGTCGCCGTGAAACTGCAGTAGCGTTAGCGAGACGTTGCTCGCGACCTCGCCGACCCATTGCGGCGTGGCGTTCACGAACAGGCCCACCACCGAGACGAACGGCGGAATGTCGTGGGTGAGCTCGACCGCCTGCGCCACGCTCACCGAGCGCGCGCTCGGCGGATAAAACACGAGGCCGATGGCGTCGGCGCCCAGGTCGATGGCGTGCGCGATCGCCTCGGGTGTCGAAAGCCCGCACAGCTTGATGCGCGTGCGGTGCGTGGCAGCGATGGCGGGGTGTTCTGCTGACGTCATGAATCGAGACTCGATGGGCGGTTGGGATGTTTCGCGTTTTGCGGGCTCACGTCGGGCTGGCGTCGGCCCAGACGGTGCTCCACGGCACGCTGGCCGTATGCGCGGCGGGGACGGCGAACTCTTCAGGATAGCCTACTTGCGCAAGATACAGGCCATCGGGCATGAAGGTCGGCGCAGCCTTGGTGCGATCGAGCCCGGCCAGCACCTCGGCCATCCATGCGGCCGGGTAGCGGCCGCGCCCCACGGCCACGAGGCAGCCCATCAGGTTGCGCACCATGTGGTGGAGAAACGCGTTCGCGCGAAAACGGAAGTGGATGAAATCGCCCAGCGGCCGGATATCGATCTGATACAGGTGTTTCACGGGCGTCTTCGATTGACACTCCGACGAGCGGAACGCCGAAAAATCATGCTCGCCGATCAGGCAGGCGGCCGCTTCGCGCATGGCGTCCACGTCGAGCGGCGTGTGGATCCAGCCGGCCCGCCCCGCCAGCATGGGCGAGCGCACCGGGTTCACGTAGAGCGCGTAGTAATACGTGCGCTCGAACGCCGAAAAGCGCGCGTGGAACGCCTCGGGCATCGGCTGCGCCCATTGCACGGCCACCGTCGGCGGCAGAAACGCATTGGTGCCGCGCACCCACGAGAACGGCGCGCGGTCGAGGTCGGTGTCGAAGTGCACGACCTGGCCGAGGCCGTGCACGCCCGTATCGGTGCGACCCGCGACCACGGTGGGCAGCGGCACGGTGGCGAACTCGCGCAGCGCGCGCTCGAGCGCGTCCTGCACCGTCTTGCCGTGCGGCTGCGATTGCCAGCCGCAGTAGGCGGCCCCGTCGTACTGGATTCCTAGCGCGATACGCATATGGCGGGCGTCAGGAAAGCGGCGAGAGCGTCGACAGCAACGCCTGCGCATCGGCGCGCGTGGCGTGGTCGTTCGACTCGATCACTTCGTTGATCAGCGAGCGAGCGCCGGCCAGGTCGCCGAGCGCGATGTATTCGTGCGCGAGGTCGAGCTTGTTGCGGGCGATGCGCGAGAGTTGCTCCGGCGTGAAGACCGGCAGCGGCTCGGCGGAATCGGCCGGCAGATTCAGGTCGAAATCGAGCGTGAGCGGGCCGAAGCGCGGCGCGCCCAGCCCGGCGATCGACCCCGCGCCCGCAATGCCCACTTCGATGGCCTCGCCGGCAGGCGGCACAGGCGGCTGGCCGAACGGCAGCGCCTGGCGCGCGGTCGTCTCGGGGGTGGCGACTGGCTCCGTCGAGAGCGGGACGCCCGGCATGGGCTCGGGCGTTTCGACGCGCGGCGGCAGCGGCATGTCGAGGCCGCCCAAAGCATCGACGGCGGACTTCGGAAACTCTTGCGGGACTTCCACGTGTGGCATTGCGACTTCTGCTTCTTGTTCTGATGGGACAGCGGGTGTGGAGTGATCGCCCGGCATCGCGAGTTCATGCGGAGGCGGCGCGGCGGATTCGGCGGGCGCGGCCGGGGCCTGGGCCTCTGCCCTGTGCGCATGCGGTTCGGGATGCGGTTCGGGATGCGGTTCGGGATGCGGTTCGGGATGCGCTTCGGCCTGCGCGCCCGGCATCGTCAGCTCGATCGGACGCGGCTCGGCACGGCTTGCTTCGTGCGCGGCGGCGCTCGATTCGTCGATGTCGGCTTCGGCGTGATGCGGCGTTTCGGGTTGATGGGCCGGCTCAATCGTTTCGCCCAGCGTGGGCAACTCTGCCAGTTCGTGCGGCGACGGCGCCTCGTCGCCGGGTTCGGCGTGCTCGCCGTGTTCTTGCGCGGCGTCGCGCAGCGGCTCTTCCGCCGACTCTTCCGCCGACTCTTCCGCCGACTCTTCCGCCGACGCTTCGGCTTTCGCCTTCACGACAGCAGCGGCTGCGCCGGTCGCCAGCGGCGCTGCGGGCGCTACCGGCGCTGCGGGTTCTGCCGACGCATCGTCGCGCCCGGTCGGGCGCGTAGCAGCGGGCGGCTCAACCGCGCTTTCTCGGGCCTCCGGCGCAGGCTTGCGACGTTTGCGCATGAGCACACGCACGACCAGCGCGACGAATGCCAGCATTACCGCGGCCACGCCGCCAAGCGTGATCGGAGAGACCTCGGGCTGCGCGCCGTTCGCGCCCGGCGCCGCACCCCCGGCAGCGGCGTTCCCTTGCGTACCGGCCGGTGCGCCAGCCACCGGCACGGGCTTGCCGATGCCGTGCTGTTGCAAGGCCATTAGCACACGATTCTTGAGAGCAAGCAGTTGTTGCAGGCTCGACACCGTAGGTGTCGACGCCGCCGAACCCGGTATAGCGGACGCCGCCGCGGCGGGCGGTGCCGCCTGGACTGCGCCGCTCCACGAATGAGGGTCGCTGGCCGGCGCGGGGACTGCACTCGCGCTCGCTTCGGCGGAAGCAGCGGACACAGCCGGCGCACTCGCAACGCTTGCGCCAGCCGCGCCACTCGTTGCCATCGCACCGGCATTGGTGCTCGCGCTTGCGCCTGTAGCAACGGCAGTCGTAGTCGAAGCCGGAGCCGCCGCCTCGGCCGCTGAACTCGCGCCCGCAACAATGGCAGCCGAAGCACCGGGTGCACTTGCCGCGCCGGCAACCGGCGCCGAAGCACCGGCTGCTGCGCTCGCCATATCGGGCGTTCCCGGCACGTTCAGCACGGCGCCCACCTTGAGGCGGCTCGGGTCGCGTTTCATGAACGCCGAAGGGTTCGCGTCGAACAGCGCCTGACTCGCGCGCGCGATCACCGCTTTGTCGTGCGACTGCGTGACGTCGACCGCCACATCGTGCAGCGACTGCCCCGGGTGGATGGTGTATTGCCCCACGATGGGCAGCGCCGCCGCAGGAGCGGATGCCCCCGCAGCACCCGATGTGGCGGCGGCAGCCGCCGCGCCGCTTTGCGCATGAACCATACCGGAAGCGCCGGCCATGGCGACCAGCAGCGCCGCGGACACCGCAACGGCAGTCCGCCGCATTTTCATGGCTGGATTGACTGAATCGGAAACGGCTTCAAATCGAACGATCATCAGATGCCCTGGCACACCGCTCGCGCGGCAGTCGATGAAACGGGGTTTGTTGTGGGTGAACCGGCCAGTTGTGCCCGGCGCACGGAAGCCCGCCGCACGGAAACCGCCCGGAAATAAAAAAGCGCCGCGACTGGCGCGGCGCTTTTATCACCCTGTCTACGCGTCATTAGGCGCGTAGTTTAATTCATTCACCTGTCGAGCAGAATGCGCAGCATACGGCGCAGCGGCTCGGCGGCGCCCCACAGGAGCTGGTCGCCGACCGTGAAGGCGGACAGATACCCGCCGCCCATCGCGAGCTTGCGCAGACGGCCGACCGGCACCGAAAGCGTGCCCGTGACGACTGCCGGCGACAGATCGCGCATCGAAGCTTCGCGCTGGTTCGGCACGACCTTGACCCAGTCGTTGGCCGAAGCGAGGATGCCGTCGATCTCGTCGAGCGGCACGTCCTTCTTGAGCTTGATGGTGAGCGCCTGCGAGTGGCAGCGCATCGCGCCGATGCGCACGCACAGACCGTCGACCGGAATCGAGCCCGGCTCGCCCATGGCAGGCTTGCCGAGGATCTTGTTGGTTTCGGCGCCGCCCTTCCACTCTTCCTTCGACATGCCGTTGCCGAGGTCCTTGTCGATCCAGGGGATCAGCGAGCCCGCGAGCGGCACGCCGAAGTTCGCCGTGGGCATGGCGTCGCTGTTCATGGTGGCGAGCACCTTGCGGTCGATGTCGAGAATCGCCGACGACGGATTCGCGAGGTCGCTGGCCACGGCGGCGTTGAGCGCGCCCATCTGCGAGAGCAGTTCGCGCATGTTCTGCGCGCCTGCGCCCGAAGCAGCCTGGTACGTCATGGCCGTCATCCAGTCGACGAGGTTTTCGCGGAACAGGCCGCCCAGTGCCATCAGCATCAGGCTGACCGTGCAGTTGCCGCCGATGAAATCCTTCTGGCCCTTGACGAGTGCGTCTTTGATGACGTCGAGGTTGACCGGGTCGAGCACGATGACCGCGTCATCCTTCATGCGCAGCGAGGAAGCCGCGTCGATCCAGTAGCCGTTCCAGCCAGCCGCGCGCAGCTTCGGATAGACCTCATTGGTGTAGTCGCCGCCCTGGCACGTGATGATGATGTCGCACTTCTTGAGCTCATCGACGCTGTTCGCGTCCTTGAGCTTCGTCTCGTTTTTGGCGAACGACGGCGCTGCGCCGCCTGCGTTGCTGGTGCTGAAAAACACCGGTTCGATCAGGTCGAAATCGCGTTCTTCCTGCATGCGCTGCATCAGCACGCTCCCGACCATGCCGCGCCAACCTACGAGACCTACGTTCATGATTAACCCTTGAAATGGACAACTTCCCCGCTTCGCTCGCCCGGCGTGGCCGCGCGGGGAATTGAGCGGGCACGACGAGCGATCAACGAGTGATGATCGTTTTGGTAATAATCGTTTTCGTGGTGTTTTGCGTGGCGATAGCGAGCGAAATCGCACGGGCCGTGCCGTGGATTTTCGAAACAAAGGTGATCTGGGGGATCGTCGCCATCGGAGCAATATACACGAAAACCGCAATTTCGCGCGGGGCTACCCGCATTTTCCACTATTTTCGATGCGCCTTATCGGCGCTGCCGTTTTAAACCCGCGCCTCGAAAAAAGGGCACGCCTGATTCAACCGAGGCATGCCCTTTCGCGATGGCTTTACAGCGCCGCGACCACCGCGTCGCCCATTGCGGCCGTGCCGACCTGCTTGCAGTCCGGCGTGACGATATCGGCGGTGCGATAGCCCTGCTCGAGCACCTTCTTCACCGCATTCTCGATGCGGTCCGCCTGTTCGGCGCGGCCCAGCGAGTAGCGCAGCATCATCGCGGCCGACAGAATGGTCGCGAGCGGATTGGCAATGCCCTTGCCCGCGATGTCCGGCGCCGAGCCGTGCGAAGGCTCGTACAGGCCCTTGTTGTTCTTGTCGAGCGAGGCCGAGGGCAGCATGCCGATCGAGCCCGTGAGCATCGCGGCTTCGTCCGAGAGGATGTCGCCGAACATGTTGCCGGTGACCACCACATCGAACGCCTTGGGCGCCTTCACGAGTTGCATGGCGGCGTTATCGACGTACATGTGCGAGAGCTCGACGTCCGGGTATTCCTTCGAGACATCGATCATGATGTCCTTCCAGAACTGCGAGGTCTCGAGCACGTTAGCCTTGTCGACCGAGGTGAGCTTCTTCTGGCGCTTTTGCGCGGCCTGGAAGGCCACGTGCGCGATGCGGCGCACTTCGGGCTCGGCGTAGCGCATCGTGTCGAAGCCTTCGCGCGCACCCTTGAAATTGCCGTCCGGCGCTTCGCGCGTGCCGCGCGGCTGGCCGAAGTAGATGTCGCCATTCAGCTCGCGCACGATCAGGATGTCGAGGCCCGAAACGATTTCCGGCTTGAGCGACGAAGCGCCCGTCAATTGCGGATAGCAGATCGCCGGACGGAAGTTTGCGAACAGCTCCAGATGCTTGCGCAGGCCCAGAATGGCCTGCTCGGGACGCAGCGCGCGCTCGAGCTTGTCGTATTTCCAGTCGCCCACGGCACCGAACAGGATCGCGTCGGCGGCCTTCGCCAGCGCGAGCGTAGCCTCGGGCAGCGGATGGCCGCTCGCCTCGTAGCCCGCGCCGCCAACGGGCGCTTCTTCGAGCTCGAACTTCTCGCCCAGAGCGCCCAGCACCTTGACGGCTTCCTTGACGATCTCGGGACCAATGCCGTCGCCCGGCAACACTGCAATCTTCATCCTGTGATTCCTCGTTGTATGTCGTTCTGCGTTGATCAGATGACGCGGTTCTTCAGCCACGGCTGCCGCGCGAGGCGATCGGCTTCGAACTGGCGGATCTTGTCGGCGTGGCGCAGCGTGAGGCCGATGTCGTCGAAGCCGTTCAGGAGGCAGTAGCGGCGGAACGCGGCCACTTCGAACGGGTATTCCTTCGCGCCGTCCACCGTGCGCACGACCTGCTTGTCCAGATCGACGGTGAGTTGGAAGCCGTTGAACGCATTCGTTTCGTTGAACAGATGATCGACGTCCGACTCGGAGAGCACGATCGGCAGCAGGCCGTTCTTGAAGCAGTTGTTATAGAAAATGTCGGCGAAGCTCGGCGCGATGATCGCGCGGAAACCGTACTGATCGAGCGCCCACGGTGCGTGCTCGCGCGAGCTGCCGCAGCCGAAGTTCTTGCGCGTGAGCAGAATGGATGCGCCCTGATAGCGCGGCTGGTTCAGCACGAAGTCCGGGTTCAGCGGGCGCTTCAAGTTGTCCTGACCCGGCTCGCCGTGGTCGAGGTAACGCCATTCGTCGAAGGCATTCGGGCCGAAGCCGGTGCGCTTGATCGACTTGAGGAACTGCTTCGGGATGATCGCGTCGGTGTCCACGTTCTCGCGATCGAGCGGCGCCACGACGCCGGTGTGTACGATGAATTTTTCCATGATCCGTGATCCTGATGGATGCTGATCGCGCCAGGCGCTTTCAGGACGAAGCCGAAAGCGCCGGCAGCAAGCCAGGCGGGTTAGAGCTTTTTCTGCACTGCGCGCGACGCGCCGCTGATGTCCTCGCCCACGCCGGCCACGGTGTTGCAGCCGGCCAGCGCGAGGAGCCACCCCGCCATGGCGAATAACGCCGCGCGACGCGCGAGTGCAGAGACCTTCATCGCTCTTTTCCTTGTTCCTGGTTCAGTGCTCAAGCCAGCTTGCGAATGTCGACGAAATGCCCTTCGATTGCCGCTGCGGCGGCCATGGCCGGGCTCACGAGATGCGTGCGTCCGCCCGCGCCCTGACGACCCTCGAAGTTGCGGTTCGAGGTGGACGCGCAACGCTCGCCCGGCTCCAGGCGGTCGGCGTTCATCGCGAGGCACATCGAGCAGCCCGGCTCGCGCCATTCGAAGCCCGCTTCCGTGAACACCTTGTCGAGGCCTTCGCGCTCGGCCTGCGCCTTCACGAGGCCCGAGCCCGGCACGACCATCGCGAGACGAATGTTCGACGCCACGCGGCGGCCGAGCTTCTTCACGACGTAAGCGGCCGAGCGCAGGTCTTCGATGCGCGCGTTGGTGCACGAGCCGATGAAGATCTTGTCGGGCTTGATCGACTCGATCGGCGTGTTCGGCTCGAGCGCCATGTACTGGAGCGCGCGTTCCATCGCGTCGCGCTTGACCGGGTCCTTTTCGCGCTCGGGATCGGGCACGCGGCCGTCAATCGAGGTGACCATCTCCGGCGACGTGCCCCAGGTAACCTGCGGCACGATGTCGGCGGCGGTGAGCTCGACCACGCGGTCGAACTGCGCGCCGTCGTCGCTACTGAAGGTTTTCCAGTACTCGACGGCCTGATCCCACTCCACGCCTTGCGGCGAGAACGGGCGGCCCTTCAGGTAGTCGATCGTAGTGTCGTCCACGGCGACCATGCCCGCGCGCGCGCCGGCTTCGATCGCCATGTTGCACACGGTCATGCGGCCTTCCATGGAGAGACCGCGGATCATCGAGCCGCCGAACTCCATGGCGTAGCCCGTGCCGCCCGCCGTGCCGATCTTGCCGATGATGGCGAGCACGATGTCCTTCGCGGTGCAGCCGCGCGGCAGCTGGCCCTCGACCTTCACGA
Organism: Paraburkholderia sp. A1BS-2L; assembly: GCF_051125205.1. Lineage (NCBI taxonomy): Bacteria > Pseudomonadati > Pseudomonadota > Betaproteobacteria > Burkholderiales > Burkholderiaceae > Paraburkholderia > Paraburkholderia sp. A1BS-2L. The sequence continues at coordinate 1,573,140 of NZ_CP120429.1, read as the reverse complement.
GCAGGTTCTTGCTCTTCTTCTGCAGGAGCGTTTGCGTGGCCAGCACGTGCTCGACTTCCGAAGTGCCGATGCCATGTGCAAGCGCGCCGAACGCGCCGTGCGTGGAAGTATGCGAGTCGCCGCAAACGATGGTCATGCCCGGCAGCGTCGCGCCCTGCTCCGGACCGACGATGTGGACGATGCCCTGGCGCTGGTCGTTCATCTTGAACTGCGTGATGCCGAAGGCGTCGCAGTTCGCGTCGAGCGTGTCGACCTGGAGCTTCGAGACCGGGTCGGCGATGCCGTGGCTGCGGTCCGTGGTGGGCACGTTATGGTCGGAAACGGCCAGGTTCGCGCTGATGCGCCACACCGGGCGCTCGTGCATCTTCAGTCCTTCGAATGCCTGCGGACTGGTGACTTCGTGCAGCAGCTGACGGTCGATATAGAGGAGCGTCGTGCCGTCGTCTTCCGTGTGGACCACATGGGAGTCCCACAACTTGTCGTAGAGCGTCTTTGCCATGATATGCGGGGATTGAATGACTGCGAGTGACCGCGGGGATGGTGCGTTATGAATCGATGTTGTGAACCGATTATGCCACGCGAAACGCGCCGCCCGCATCGCCGCGGGCGAAAAAAAGCGATAAAAAACAGTGAGTTGGGTGGTAGTGACGATACCTGTATCGATGTTACCCGGCGAGCGGCGCCAGCCGTTCACGGCTGCGCCGTTGCGTACGCGCGCCGGGAAACCCTTGTTTTTCCGGTTGTTTTTCCGAAGGCTGTGCGGGCCGGCACGCCGATTGCGTGACGCGCGACGCCGCACGGACGGCGAGAATATGGTTCCATCACACTGAATGAACAGACACCGCGCGCCTGTGGTCTGCTCACTCCAGGAACAGGTCCCATCAGGCAATCACGGAGGCCCAATGCTTTTCGCACCTCGCATGCCCCGAAGGAAGTCCCCTTGCGCTCTGCAGAGGGCGCCGCTCGCCGCCGCGGCCTGCATGCTCGCTGCCTTCGCGCCGCACGTCATGGCGCAAACGCCTTCGCCGCTCGGCGAGTGGCAGTATTCCGCCGGCATCCCGCTGGAAAAGCTGTTCGAGCCCGACCGGCCGCCCCTGGAGGCGCGCCTTGGCGTCGGCGCAACCTTCCAGCCGCGCTACGACGGCTCGGAGCGCTATCACATGCTCGTCGGGCCGAGCATCGACATCCGCTACAAGGACCTCCTGTTCGGCTCCACCGGCGAAGGCTTCGGCGTAAACGTTCTGCAGGGCCAAAACTGGCGCATGAGCGTGGCCGCCGCCTACGATCTCGGGCGGCGCGGCCACGACGACCCCGAGCACCTGAACGGTCTCGGCAACATCAACCCGGCGCCCGAAATGAAACTGGCTGCGGAATATGTCGTGTCGAAGGAATTTCCGCTGGTATTTCGCGCGGCGTTCACGCGCAGCTTCGGCGGCTCGAACGGCTGGACCGCCGACCTGGGCGCCTATATGCCGCTGCCTGGCAGCAACGAGACGTTTTACTGGTTCGCCGGCCCCTCAGTGACCTTCGCCGACTCGAACTACATGCAAAGCTGGTTCGGCGTGACGCCGCAGCAAGCTGCCGCTTCCGGCTACCGGCAGTACAGTGCCAGCGCGGGCCTGAAGTCGGCGGGTTTCGGCATCACGATGGTGTATTTCGTGAACAAGCACTGGTTCGTCAGCGCCGATGGCGCCCTGCGGCGCCTGCTAGGCAGCGCCGCAGACAGCCCGATCATCCAGAGCAAAACCGATGGGGTCTGCGATATTTCAATTAACTATCAGTTCTGAGGCCGGCTTTTATCGGCAGCCGGCGTCGCGAAACGCCTTCTCGGCATCCTGTCGCTGGTGGTATGCCTGCATGGTATTGATCTGCTCGCCGCTCTCGCCGTAGTTCGGAACAACCGCGTTTGACTGGGCCGGACCCGGCGACCTGAACGACTCGCTATAGGAATCGGCAAGATCCCGGCAGCGCTTGTCGAACCTCGACGGGTTCGTTGCAGCCGGTGCGATCGCAGTGTTGAGGTTCTGCTGGAGTGGGCCGCCGTATTGCCGGACTGGCGTATTGAGCGGAATCGGCGGCCCACCGGCCTGAGCATGAACACTGCCCGTCAATGCGGCAACACACAGCGGGACGAAGAGAAAGCGGGCAATCATGTGTGGCGCCGGAGCAAAGTGAAAGCAGGCATCGTAGCGATGAAGTCCGGACGCACACCTGACACGCATCAAACTCCGTTCGATGCATGTCTGCCCCCCATCACCCTTCCTTATTGATCCGGTTCTGAATGTGCTCGGCACGGCTTGGCGAGGACGGATGCGAACTCATCATCGAATTCTGGCCACCGTCGAGCGTCGCCAGCTTCTGGAACGCCGTGACCAGTCCGCGCTCATTCATGCCCTTCTTCTTCAGCAGATCGAAGGAATAGTCGTCCGCCGCGCGCTCCTGGGACTGAGAGAACTGCGCGTTGATGAACTTCTCGGTCAGGTCGCCGAGCTGTGACGAGCTCAACGCCGCCGCGCCCGAGATGCCGGTGGCGCCCACGGCTGTTCTGGCCGCGCTCACGGCCCAGGCAGTCTGCATCGCCTTCTTCGAATGGCCCAGCGCGACGTGCCCCATCTCGTGCCCGATTACGCCGCGCAGTTCGTCGTCGCTCATCATCTCCATCAGGCCGCTATAGACACGCACGCAGCCGTTCGCCATGGCCCATGCGTTGACATCCTTCTGCATGTAGACCTTGTAGTCGATCTTCTGCCCGTTCAAGGCCATGTCGCCGAAGCCGCTCATCACGCTCGCGAGCCGCTTCGCATAGGCGCTGCCGGGCGCCGCGACCGGAGACTTCGCATCGCTCGCCTGGCACGCCTCGACCGAGACGGTCATCACGTCGTTATCCGAAAGGCTCGCGGCTTTGAGCAGCGTCGATCCGGCCGAAACCGCGGCATTGGGGTCGATATTCTGAAGACCGGCGCAGGCACTCAATGCCACCGCAAGACCGCAGACCATGCCCGCTCTGATTGGCGTCATTCTTGTCATTCCTCGTTGTTTTCAAAGCCGACAAATTTAGCACCGCATTTTTCGGGGATAAGCGAAGCGCGAAACATAAGTCTCTTCGCTGGATCCATGTCAAACATCGAGCCTCCTATGCCAAAGCGCTCGCATTCGCCTCCCTCATTCACGCCTCATTCTTCGTCGTTACGCTGACGTTTGGGCCGAGGCCCGAACGCGCCCCATGCAGCACGGCATCACACCATCACGATAAGGACCGCCCCATGCTCCCGCCGCTTTTCACTGCCAGCTTCCTCGAACAGCCTGCCTGGCTCTGGGCCGCCTTCCTCGCGGTGGTGATCGTGTTGCTGGCGCTCGATCTGGGCGTGCTCCATCGCGACGACCGCGAGATCGGCATCCGCGAAAGCCTGTGGCTCTCGCTCGGCTATATCGCAGTGGGCGTGCTGTTCGGCGGCTTCATCTGGTGGCAGCTTGGCGCCGCGCCGGCCACCGAGTACCTCACCGGCTACCTCATCGAAAAATCGCTCTCGCTCGACAACGTGTTCGTGATCGCGTCGATCTTCGGCGCGCTCGCGGTGCCGCGCGTGTATCAGCATCGCGTGCTGTTCTGGGGCATCGTCGGCGTGCTGGTGCTGCGTGCGATCATGGTCGGGCTCGGCGCGGCGCTGGTCGCGCAGTTCGAGTGGATGCTGTTCGTGTTCGGCCTCTTTCTCGCCGTGACCGGCGTGAAGATGCTGCTCGGCTCGAAGGAAGAGGCAAGCGGGAAGGCCAGCGAAAAAAACGGCGTGGAAGACAGCAAGATCCTGCGCCTGATCCGCCGCGTACTGCCCGTCACGCCGCAGCTCGAAGGCGGCGCGTTCATCGTGCGGCGCGCGCATCCGTCGACCAGCAAGCTCAAGCGTTTCGCCACGCCGCTGCTGGTGGCGCTGCTGATGGTCGAGTTCGCCGATCTGATCTTCGCCGTCGATTCGATCCCGGCGATCTTTTCGATCACCACCGATCCGTTCATCGTCTACACGAGCAACATCTTCGCCGTGCTCGGCCTGCGCGCGCTGTTCTTCGCGCTCGCGGCCATGGCGCACCGCTTTTACTACCTCAAGCATGCGCTCGCGCTCGTGCTGGTTTTCATCGGCGCGAAGATCTTTCTGGTGGGCATCGTGGGCAAGATTCCCGCGCTGCTGAGCCTCGGCGTGACGGCGGCGCTGCTCGCGGGCGGCGTGGTGGTGTCGCTCATCAAGACCCGGCCGCATGACCACGAGGGCGGCAGTCTGGAAGCACGGTAAGCGGATCGAAGGCAAAAGCGCCGTCCTCATTTTTCGCTCATTTTTCTCTGCGAGGATGAATTCCATCGCAGCCGCGCCGGCCCGCAGCACCGGGTCCACCGGCTGCGACTGTCAATCTCTTTGGAGCGCATCATGAAATGCCCGAACTGCCCTGACACCACACTCGCGATCTCGGAACGTCAAGGCGTCGAACTCGACTACTGCCCGCAATGCCGCGGCGTCTGGCTCGATCGCGGCAAGCTCGACAAACTGATCGACCGCGCAGCGGCATCGCGCGCCGTCTCGCCGCAATATCTCGACGACGGCTACAGTGCGCAGCAAGGCTCGCATCACGGCAAACGCCTCGACGATCACGGGCAGCGCCGCGCGCACGAACGTCAAGGCGGCCATGGACGCCGCCGCAAATCGTGGTTCGGCGACCTGTTCGACTGAACGGCCGCGCCTCGATGCTTCCACCTCTCTTCAGGGACACCCGACCATGCGAACCTACACCAGCAACAGCCCGCAGGCTGCGGGCCGGATCGTCGCCATCGCCCTGCTTGCCGATGGCCATCTCAGCGCCGACGAACTCGCGGCCGTGCATCACGCGCGCATCGCGGACCGGCTCGGCCTCGCGCCCGGTGAATTCGGCACGATCCTGCAAGACCTTTGCGAAGATCTGCTCACGAACGCGCACCTGAACTGGAGCGACGCCTGCAAGCTCGACTCCGGTGTGATGCAGCAAGTCATGCGCGAACTCGAAGATCCGGCGCTGCGCGCCGAGGTGCTGAGCCTGTGCCTCGTCGCGATCCATGCGGACCGCCATCTCGCGCAGAACGAAGCCGACTGGGTCGGCGCGCTCGCGACCGCGTGGCGCGCGCATCCGTGGCAGCGGCTGCTGGCCTCATGAGCGCCTCATCGCTACGATAGCGCCGCCCGCACTTCACCTTCATAGCCTCCGGTTTCGGCGTGCGCCCAGGCGCCTCCCCCGCTTCGCATGCCATTCGGCGAGCACCACGCTCGCCGTTTTTTTCTTTTTACGGCGGACGTCAAACGTCGACGATCAAACGCACACGGCCCAGCCCAGCCCGCGCACATTGCGAATGACAGCGTGGCCGAACTTGCGCCGCACGCTGTAGATCACGGCGTCGACGGCATTGCTCTCCACCTCCTCGCCCCAGCCGTAGAGTCGCTCTTCGAGTTGCTGGCGCGAGAGAATCGCCCCGGGCCGCTCCAGCAGCGCGAGCATGAGCGCGTACTCGCGCGCCGAAAGATCGTCGGTCCGACCGTCGAAGGCGAGACACCGCGCATTCATGTCGAGCGTCACGCGCGCACTGCCCATCGTCGACGAAGCAAAGCCCGACTTGCGCCGCACCACCGCGCGAATGCGCGCGAGCAGCTCCTTGCTCTCGAACGGCTTGACGAGGTAGTCGTCGGCGCCGAGGTCGAGGCCTTCGACGCGCGTATCCACATCGTCGCGCGCGGTGATGATGATGACCGGCGTGGCGTCGTTGGCTTCGCGCAGGCCGCGCAGCACGTCGAGGCCGTTCATGTCGCCCAGGCCCAGGTCGAGCAGCACGGTCGTGTATGAGCCGTCGCGGATGGCCGCGCGGCCGCTCTCGCCCGTGCGCACCCAGTCGACGCTATATGTGGCGTCCTTCAATGCCCGCAGCAGCGCCGGCCCGATCAGCAGATCGTCTTCGATCAGGAGAATCCGCATTGCTCAGTTTTCCTCAGTATCTGGTTGCGTCGGCGAGTGTGGTTCGCCTCCGGTCAGCGGCAGCTCGATGCGCGCGACGATGCCGGACTGCCCGTCACTGCGATTTTCCAGCGTCACGCGAGCGCCGTAACGCTGCGCCAGCGCCTGCGCGATCGCAAGCCCAAGGCCGCTGCCTTCGGCGTCGTTGCCGCGCGCGCGAAAGAAGCGGTCGAACACATGCGGCAGGTCTTCCACGGCAATGCCGGGGCCGTTGTCGGTCACTTCGATCGTGGCCGTTTGCGCATCGCGGCGCACCGTCACGTCGACGCGCCCGCCCTCGCGCCCGTAACGAACCGCGTTGTCGACCAGATTGCGCACCAGCATGCGCATATCTGCCTCGGTCGCCCGCACACTCGCGTCGTCCAGACGCTCGACGCCCAGATCCACGCTGCGCGCATCGGCGAGCGGCAGCAGATCGGCCAGCACGTCGGTCACGAGTTGCGGCAATGCGATGTCGGCGACCGCGCGCTGCGCGCCGCCGATCTCGGCGCGCGCAAGGCCGAGCAATTGCGACACCAGCGAACCCGTGCGCGCCACGCCGCGCCGCAGTTCTTCGAAGCGTTCGTGGTACTGATCGGGCGGCGCGGCGCGCAGGTTGTCGATCTGCAACTGCATCGCCGAAATGGGCGAACGCAGTTCGTGCGCAGCATCGGCGATGAACTTGCGCTCGGCGTTCAAGAGCACCGAAAGGCGCTCGATCATGCGGTTGATCGACTCGACGAAGGGTCGCAGTTCCACAGGCGCCTTCCGCGCATCGAGCGGCTTGAGTTCGTGCAGATCGACTTTCGCCGCGCGCCGCCCGACGCGCTCCAGCGGCCGCAGCGAAAGCCGAACAGTCACGGCGATCGTCAACGCGAGCAGCGGCAGCAGCGCGAGCACCGGCAGCAGGCTCCAGAACGCCACGCGCAGTGCATTGCGGTTGCGCATGCTGCGCGACTCCGCGACCTGGATCTGCTCGTCGCCGGTGGCGAGCGCGAAGACGTCCCAGGCCTCGCCATCGTATTGGAGCGAGGAGTAGCCCTTCGGCGCGCGCGGCAGCGCGATGTCGGGGTCGCTGGTGCGGCTGGGCGCGGTAGTGTCGTGGGCGGACCAGATCTGCACGACGAGGTCGTCGGAGGGAAGACGCACGCCGTTCGGCTCGCTGCTCGGCCCGGCATGACGGTGCGGCACGCCGGACTGCACGTGCGCGGCGGCATCGCGCAGGCTCGCGCTGAATTCGCTCGCGAGGCTGCGCACCACCAGGAAAGTGCCGAGCGAGCCCAGCAGGCCGACGAAAATCGCCAGCGTACCGATGGCGATGCTCAGGCGGCGGTGCAGGGAGTTCGCGGCAAAAAACATGGAGCGGCTCAGGAATTGGGGCGCGCTCCATCATAAAGGATTCGCCGTGGGCGGCTGTGGACGAACGGCGGCCAACCCGGCGGCCGCTCGCCCGGCATCGACAATTCACGCCGTGCAAAGGCGCGCGAAGGCAGCGATATCCGCGTTCACACGCGCAGCCTGGTTCAGGTACATGCCGTGCGTGCCGCCTTCGTAGACCTTGAGCGCGGCACGCACGAGCAGCGCCGCAGTGGGCCTGCCAGTCAACTCGAGCGGCGCCGATGCATCGCTATCGCCGTGCAGCACGAGCGCGGGCACGTCGATGCGCGCAAGTTCGCGGCGAAAGTCCGTCGAGGTCTGAATCCGGTTCAACTGCACCGCCGCGTGGAGCGAGGCGCGCAGCATCATGTCGGCGGTCCACTGGATCGCGGCGCGCGAAGTGCCGGGCGCGAAATGCTCCAGCGCGCGCCGCTCGATCCAGTCGGGAAACGAAGTCAGGATCTCGTCGAGCGAGGCCGCGAACAGGCTTGCGTCGAGGCCGTTGGGGTTGTCGGCGGTCTTGAGCAGATAAGGCGTCGAGGCCGGCGCGAGCAGCACGATGCCCGCTACGCGCCGCGCGCCGTGACGGCTCAAATAGCGCACGATTTCGCCGCTCGCGAACGAGTGTCCCACGAGCGTCACGCCCGAGAGATCGAGCGCGTCGAGCACGGCCTCGAGATCGTCGGCGAGCGTATCGTAGTCGTAGCCTTGCCCGGGATCGTTCGAACGTCCGTGCCCGCGACGGTCGTACGCCACGCAGCGAAAACCGTCTTTCGCGAGCGGCACGCCCTGGTACTGCCACATGTCGGCGTTGAGCGTCCAGCCCGAAAGGAAAACGAGCGGTGCGCCCGTGCCCCAGTCGCGATAGTGCAGCGCAGTATGGTCGTTCACGCGGATAAAGCCAGGCAGGGTCGCAAGACGCGCATCGTGGTTCATGGTCGTCGCTCCTTTCGTTGATGAGATTGCTGCGTGGCAGATAACCTCATAGTCGGCGAGCGCACGAGCGCTGGCGATTACCCCGCAGGTAATGACGGGTGCGCGCTCCACGGATGCTCGGATATCCGCAGCACAGCGGCAGAATGAGGCTACCACGCACACAAATTGCGCTGCTGCCGGATTCGCGGCTCGTGTACCCACGCGGTCCTCGCCCACCGCTTTGCATGGGACCGGACCCGGCACTCAAGCGTCAGGTCCGGTCACAACTCAAGGAGACGATCATGAACAGAACCTCTAAACGTCCGGCTTTCGGAGCAGCCCTCTACTACCGCGATCCGTTCGCAGCGCTCGACTGGCTCGAAAAGGCGTTCGGTTTCACGCGCCAGTTCGTCGTGACCTCGCCTGACGGCAAGCTCTGCCACTCGGAGATGCGCTTCGAAGACGGCTACGTGATGATTTGCGGCGAGTGGCCCGGCATGCCCGCCACGAGCCCCGCCGCGCTCGAGGGCAAGAACACGCAGTCGGTGCACGTGCAGCTGAAGAGCGAAATCGATACGCACTGCGAACGTGCACGCACGGCGGGCGCGAAGATCTTGCACGAGCCCGACGACCAGTTCTACGGCGACCGCGTCTACGTGGCGTGCGACCCGGAAGGCCATGTGTGGAGCTTCGGCCAGACCGTGCGCGAAGTCTCGCGCGAAGAGGCCGAGAAAGCGAGTGGGCTGAAGATCGATGGGTGGATTTGAAAGAGAAACTTTGAAAGAGAAACGCCCCGACCAGGCAAACCCGGTCGGAGCATTTTCGTTTCGCTCAGCTTGGTCTCACGCAGCGCGCCGCGTGAAAACCACTCGGCTTACCGTTGCGCGATCGGCTTCGCTTCGCGCGGCGTACTGCCGATGAAGAGCTGACGCGGACGGCCGATCTTCTGCTCGGGGTCGGCGATCATTTCGTTCCACTGCGCGATCCAGCCCACCGTGCGCGCCATCGCGAAGATGCAGGTGAACATCGACGTGGGGATGCCCAGTGCGCGCTGCACGATACCCGAGTAGAAGTCGACGTTCGGGTACAGCTTGCGCGACACGAAGTATTCGTCTTCCAGAGCGATCTTTTCGAGCGCCATGGCGAGCTTGAACAGCGGATCGTCGTGCAGGCCGAGCTCGTTGAGCACTTCGTGGCACGTTTCGCGCATGAGCTTCGCGCGCGGATCGTAGTTCTTGTAGACGCGGTGACCGAAGCCCATCAGCTTCACGCCCGAGTTCTTGTCCTTGACCTGCTTGATGAACTCGGGGATGTTGTCGACCGAGCCGATCTCTTCGAGCATGTTCAGCGCGGCTTCGTTCGCACCGCCGTGCGCCGGGCCCCACAGGCAAGCGATACCGGCAGCGATACACGCGAACGGATTCGCGCCCGACGAACCCGACAGACGCACGGTCGAGGTCGAAGCGTTCTGCTCGTGGTCGGCGTGCAGGATCAGGATGCGGTCGAGCGCGCGCACGAGCACGTCATTGATCTTGTACTCTTCGCACGGGTTCGAGAACATCATGTGCATGAAGTTCGCGCTGTACGAAAGTTCGTTGCGCGGGTACACGAACGGCTGGCCGATCGAGTACTTGTACGCCATCGCCACCAGCGTCGGCAGCTTGGCGATCATGCGGATGGCCGAGATGTCGCGGTGACGCGGGTTATTGATGTCGAGCGAGTCGTGGTAGAACGCCGAAAGCGCGCCCACCGCAGCGACCAGAATCGCCATCGGGTGTGCGTCGCGGCGGAAGCCACGGAAGAAGAAATGCATCTGCTCGTGCACCATCGTGTGCTGCGTGACGGTCTTCACGAACTCGGTCTTTTGCGCGAGGTTCGGCAGCTCGCCCTTCAGGAGCAGGTAGCAGGTTTCGAGGAAATCGGCGTTCTGCGCGAGGTTGTCGATCGGGTAGCCGCGATAAAGCAGCTCGCCCTTGTCGCCGTCGATGTACGTGATGGCCGAGTTGCACGCCGCCGTCGACATGAAGCCCGGGTCATACGTGAACTTGCCGGTCTGACCGTACAGTTTGCGGATGTCGATCACGTCCGGGCCCATCGAGCCCTTGTAGATCGGCAGTTCGACGCTCGGCGAATTATCGCTGAACGATAGCGTGGCTTTTACATCAGACGGGGTCATAGCACATCCTCAATCGAAGGTAAACACGGGATTCGATAGTGTCGTTCGGCGCGGCGCTCGCAGGCACACCTGCAAACGCCGCAGCATCTCAAACGTTGCGAAGCAGCTCCAGCACCCGCTTCACGTCCGGGTCGGCAAGGTCGCCTTCTGGTTCCTTGCGCGCAAGCAGCAAGTCCATCAGGTCGTTATCGCTCAGCTCGAGCAGGCGTGTGAGAGCACCCACGTCGGCGTCGCTGAGGTCATGCTCGTAGCGGTCGAAAAAACGCTCGAAAATCAGATCGTTTTCGAGCAGACCGCGCCGTGCGCGCCAGCGAAGGCGCGCGCGGCGATGGGGGTCAGACTGATGCGATTCCATTTCGCTTATTTCAGGTACGCAGCGTCAAACCGCGCGGCGAACCATCAGTTCCTTGATCTTGCCGATCGCCTTCGTCGGGTTCAGCCCCTTCGGGCAAACGTCGACGCAGTTCATGATCGTGTGGCAACGGAACAGGCGGTACGGGTCTTCGAGGTTGTCGAGACGCTCGCCAGTGGCTTCGTCGCGGCTGTCCGCGATGAAGCGGTAAGCCTGCAGCAGACCTGCCGGGCCGACGAACTTGTCCGGATTCCACCAGAAGCTCGGGCACGACGTCGAGCAGCTCGCACACAGAATACACTCGTACACGCCGTCGAGCTCGTCGCGCTGTTCGGGCGACTGCAGACGCTCCTTCTCGGGCGGCGGCGTGTCGTTGATCAGGTACGGCTTGATCGAGTGGTACTGGTTGAAGAAGTGCGTCATGTCGACGATCAGGTCGCGCACGACGGGCAGGCCCGGCAGCGGACGCAGCACGATCTTCTGCGGCAGCTCGTTCAGGTTCGTGAGGCACGCCAGTCCGTTCTTGCCGTTGATGTTCATGGCGTCCGAACCACACACGCCTTCGCGGCACGAGCGGCGGAACGACAGCGTCTCGTCCAGTTCCTTGAGCTTGACCAGCGCGTCGAGCAGCATGCGCTCGTGCGTGATTTCCAGCTCGTACGACTGCATGCGCGGCGCCGCGTCCTTGTCCGGGTCGTAGCGGTAGACTTCAAAAATACGTTTGGCCATTTCCAAATTCCTTTTGACTGGCGTGTGCCTTAGAACGTACGCGCCTTCGGCGGCACGGACTCGACGGTCAGCGGCTTCATGTGAACCGGCTTGTATTCAAGACGGTTGCCTTCGCTGAACCACAGCGTATGGCGCAGCCAGTTTTCGTCGTCGCGGTGTTCGTAGTCGCTTTGTGCATGCGCGCCGCGGCTTTCCTTGCGGGCTTCCGCCGACACCATCGTTGCTTGCGCAACTTCTACGAGGTTCGCCACTTCGAGCGCTTCGACGCGCGCGGTGTTGAACACCTTCGACTTGTCCTTCAGGTGGATATGCTTCGCCTGCTCGGTAACCTGCGCGATGTCCTTGACACCTTCCGCAAGCAGCGCCGAGGTACGGAACACGCCAGCGTGCTTCTGCATCGAGCCGCGGATCTGGTTCGCGACGGACTGCGCGTACTCGCCCGAGGTCGAGTTGTCGAGCTTCGCGAGGCGCGCGAGCGAGAAGTCGGCGGCATCTGCCGGCAACGGCTTGTGCTCCTTGAGCTCCTTCACGTGCTTGACGATGTGGTTGCCGGCAGCGCGGCCGAACACCACGAGGTCGAGCAGCGAGTTCGTGCCCAGACGGTTTGCACCGTGCACCGAGACGCACGAGCATTCGCCCACGGCGTAGAAGCCGTTGACGACTTCTTCGTGGCCCTTCGGCGTGCCGACGACCTGACCATTGATGTTGGTCGGGATGCCGCCCATCTGGTAGTGAATCGTCGGAACGACCGGGATCGGTTCCTTGATGCAGTCCACGTTCGCGAACTTGAGCGCGATTTCGCGGATCGACGGCAGACGCTTCATGATCGTCTCGGCGCCGATGTGCGAGAGGTCGAGCAGCACGTGGTCCTTGTGCGCGCCGACACCGCGGCCTTCCTTGATTTCCTGGTCCATCGAGCGCGAGACGAAGTCACGCGGCGCGAGGTCCTTGAGCGTGGGCGCATAGCGCTCCATGAAGCGCTCGCCGTTCGAGTTGCGCAGAATGCCGCCTTCGCCGCGCACGCCCTCGGTGATCAGCACGCCCGCGCCGGCCACGCCGGTCGGGTGGAACTGCCAGAACTCCATGTCCTGCAGCGCGATGCCCGAGCGGGCCGCCATGCCGAGGCCGTCACCGGTATTGATGAACGCGTTCGTGGAAGCTGCGAAGATACGGCCCGCGCCGCCCGTGGCGAACAGCGTGGTCTTGCCTTCGAGGATGTAGACGTCGCCCGTTTCCATTTCGAGCGCGGTCACGCCGAGCACGTCGCCTTCGGCGTCGCGGATCAGATCCAGCGCCATCCATTCGACGAAGAACGTGGTCTTCGCTGCAACGTTCTGCTGGTACAGCGTGTGCAGCAGCGCATGACCGGTACGGTCAGCGGCCGCGCAAGCGCGTTGCACCGGCTTTTCGCCGTAGTTGGCCGTGTGGCCGCCGAACGGACGCTGGTAGATCGTGCCGTCCGCATTGCGGTCGAACGGCATGCCCATATGTTCGAGTTCGTAGACGGCGTTCGGTGCTTCACGGCACATGAACTCGATCGCGTCCTGGTCGCCGAGCCAGTCGGAACCCTTGATCGTGTCGTAGAAGTGATAGTGCCAGTTGTCTTCGCTCATGTTGCCGAGCGAAGCGCCGATGCCGCCTTGCGCCGCAACCGTGTGCGAACGCGTCGGGAACACCTTCGAGAGCACGCAGACCGAGAGGCCAGCACGCGCCAGTTGCAGCGAAGCGCGCATCCCCGAACCGCCCGCGCCGACGATGACCACGTCGAATTTGCGACGCGGCAGAGAATTCTTGATTGCAGCCATTCTTTTACACTCTCCAGAGAATCTGAGCGGCGTAGCCGAGGCTGCCCAGCAGCCATGCGATCGTGAGGACGTCCAGCGTGATGCGCAGGCCGACCGGCTTGATGTAGTCCATCCAGATGTCGCGCACGCCAACCCAGGCGTGATAGAACAGCGCGAGCAGCGTGACGAACGTGGCGAGCTTCATCCACTGCGCGGAGAAGATCGAGGCCCAGCCGTCGTACGAAAAATCGTGTGCGCCGAAGAACAGCGCGAGCAGCACGACCGTGTAGATCGCCATGATCACGGCGGTGGCGCGCTGGGCAATCCAGTCGCGCAGGCCGTAGTGAGCGCCCACGACGAGACGCTTCGGACCGATACCGTTTTTAGCCGACATTATTAGAACGCTCCGAAGAGTTTGGCCGCGAAGGCGATCGTGAGAACCGTGGAGATGACAACGACCACGAGCGAGGTCGACTTGCCCTTTTCCTTGCTCACGAGGTCATGGCTGAAGTCCATGAACAGATGGCGTACGCCGGCGCAGAAGTGAAACAGGAACGCCCATCCGAGGACCAGCACGATGAGCTTGACGACGATGTTGGAGAGGAAGCCCTTGAAGACCTCGAAGCTGAGCTCCGAAGTGAGGCTCTGGTCAAACAGGAACAGCAGGAAAGGCAAGAACAGGAACAGCAGCGCACCGCTCACGCGGTGGCCGATCGACACGCGCCCCGCGAGTGGCAGGCGGTATGCGAACAATATTTGCCCAAGCCCGATGTTCCGGTATTCCGGCCTCGGTTTTTTTGTGGCTTCAGCCATGCTAGACCCCTACTATGTGTTAACACTAATACGCAATTTTAGCGCCTTTTCATATCGCGCTGCAGCGAAATCCCCACCCTGGAACCGCGCGTGCGCGTGCGAGATGTCAGCGCATGAGGTGCGTCCGCCCCTTCCTGCGCGGGCGCTTACCTCATCAACTCAAGTCATTCTGATAGTAGTACCCAGTTGTGACATACCAACCGCGGCGGACCTCGACCGGACGATCTCCATAGGTATAGGACACCCGCTCGACAGATAGCAAAGGAAAACCGGCCGGAATGTTGAGCAGGTCTGCAACCATGGGCTCGGCGGCCACGGCGCGAATCTTCTCGCTCGCACGAATCATGCGCGTGCCGAAATCCGCTTCGAACATGGCGTAGAGCGGTCCTTTGTATTCGGCGAGACGCTCGGCGGTCAGGCCGCGGAACACGCCGCCGGGCAACCAGATTTCATCGAGCACGGTGCTCTCGCCGTCGAATTCCAGCAGGCGTCGGATCAGCACTACCGGATCGGCGGGCTTGAGTTCCAGTTGACGCGCGATGTCGGAGGACGCGCGCATGCGCCGGCACTCGAGCAGTTTGCTCACGTGCGGGTGCTCCGCGCCGTCGTCGGCCAGCAATCGCAGGAAGCGAAACTGCGCGCGCTCTTCATTGTGCGTTGCAACAAACGTGCCCTTGCCCTGACGGCGCACCAGCAGGTTATCGGCCGCGAGTTCATCAATCGCCTTGCGCACGGTCCCCTGGCTCACCTTGTAACGGGCGGCCAGTTCGACTTCGCTGGGGATGATCTCGCCGGGCTTCCATTCGCCGGACACGAGGCTCTGTGTAATGAGCCCCTTGATCTGCTGATAGAGCGGACTGAAGGTGGGAGACGTTGCCGCTGCTGAAGCGGACGCAGACGCGTTGGCGCCACTCTCGGGAGCGGATGAATTCGCGTTGCTGACCGGGTTCGCACTCATGGCGCGCATTTCAACATAAAGCCCCCCGGAAATCTACCCTTTTGGACGCAATAGATATGTCTTATATAAGACATAAGATACTGTTGACTTTACCCATCCCGGCTCCTAAACTGCCGGTCGAGCAAGGGTTTGCGGGCGACTCCGCGAGGGCTGGCAGGCAGCATACACCTCGTAGCGAAATGCGTCGCAGGATCGCCCCGCACACGCTGTTCCTCCGTGCTCACGGGTTATATGGCAGCCCGCCTCCGGGCCGCGGCGCGATGCGCGAAAGCCTCGCACGCCGCCCGGAAGAAGGTTCGCCGGATTCATGAACGCCTGGTGTAGCGCGCATATAGAATGGCGTTTTACCCTGGCGTCTAACGCATCTTCCTGGAGATTTTCAATGGCTAAGTCCGCAAAGCGCGTTGCCGTCACCGGCGCCGCAGGTCAGATCGCTTACTCCCTGCTGTTCCGCATCGCGAACGGCGACCTGCTCGGCAAGGATCAGCCCGTCATCCTGCAACTGCTCGACCTGCCGCAAGCGCAAGCTGCCGTCAAGGGCGTCGTCATGGAACTGGACGACTGCGCATTCCCGCTGCTCCAAGGCGTGGTCATCACCGACGACCCCAAGGTCGCGTTCAAGGACGCCGACGTCGCCCTGTTGGTGGGCGCACGCCCCCGCTCGAAGGGCATGGAGCGCAAGGACCTGCTGTCGGCCAACGCCGAAATCTTCACGGTTCAGGGCAAGGCGCTCAACGACGTCGCCAGCCGCGACGTGAAGGTGCTGGTGGTCGGCAACCCGGCCAACACGAACGCCTACATCGCCATGAAGTCGGCTCCGGATCTGCCGAAGAAGAACTTCACCGCCATGCTGCGTCTGGACCACAACCGCGCGCTCTCGCAACTGGCCGCCAAGTCGGGCAAGCCGGTCGCATCGATCGAGAAGCTCGCCGTGTGGGGCAACCACTCGCCCACGATGTACCCCGACTACCGTTTCGCCACGGTCGACGGCCAGTCGCTCAACGCGCTGATCAACGACGACGAATGGAACCGCAACACCTTCATCCCGACGGTCGGCAAGCGCGGCGCGGCGATCATCGAAGCGCGCGGCCTGTCGTCGGCGGCTTCGGCGGCCAATGCAGCGATCGACCACGTGCGTGACTGGGTGCTCGGCACGAACGGCAAGTGGGTCACGATGGGCATTCCGTCGGACGGCTCGTACGAGATCCCCGAAGACATCATCTATGGCGTGCCGGTGACCTGCGAAAACGGCGAGTACAAGCGCGTCGAAGGCCTCGAAATTGATGCATTTTCGCGCGAGAAGATGAACGGCACGCTCAACGAGCTGCTTGAAGAGCGCGAAGGCGTCGCTCACCTGCTCGGCAAGTAAGCCGTTGCAAGCAAACCGGAGTCCGCGGCGGCACAGCGGGTTCCGGTTTTTTTTCGTTCAGGCTCCTGACCCAACACTCGTCTCCTGACGCCGAAGATGCGCGCCCTCTCCCCCGCCGAAGTGCTGTTTGACGGCGAAGCGCCGCCTGTCCTCCTGCCCGTGTGCGACCACTACGCCGGCAGCGAGAAGCTGATGCTGAAATCGCTCGCGCTGCAACAGGAGCTTGGCCCGGTATTCGACATCACGCTCGATTGCGAAGACGGCGCCCAGGTCGGCCGCGAAGCCGAGCACGCGGAACTCGTCGCGTCGCTGATCGGCGGCGAGCACGACCGCTTCGGGCGCGTGGGCGTGCGCATCCACGACTTTCATCATCCGCACTGGCGCGACGACGTGCGCCTGATTCTGCGCGCCGCAAAGCGTGCGCCCGCCTACATCACGCTGCCGAAGATCCGCACCGTGGCCGACGCCGCGGAAATGACAGCGTTCGTCGAAGCCACGCGCACCGAAATGGGCATCGACAAGCCGATTCCCGTGCAGTTGCTCGTCGAAACCCACGGCGCGCTCGCGCGTGTGCTGGACCTCGCCGCACTGCGCGGCGTGCAAGCGCTCAGTTTTGGACTGATGGACTTCGTCTCCGCGCACGACGGCGCGATTCCCGACACCGCCATGCGCTCGCCGGGCCAGTTCGACCACCCGCTCGTGCGCCGCGCCAAGCTGGAGATCGCGGCGGCCTGCCACGCGTTCGGCAAGGTTCCGTCACACAATGTCAGCACCGAAGTGCGCGCCATGGACGTCGTAGCGAACGATGCACGCCGTGCCCGCAACGAATTCGGCTACACGCGCATGTGGAGCATCCATCCGGCGCAGATTCCGGTAATCATCGCCGCCTTTGCGCCGCGCGACGAGGAAATCGCCACCGCCGCCGAAATCCTGCTGGCCGCGCAAGCTGAAAAATGGGGTCCGATTCGCCATGGCGACACGCTGCACGACCGCGCGAGCTACCGCTACTACTGGTCCGTGCTGCGCCGCGCGCGCACAACGGGGCGCGCCGTGCCAGCCGAAGCTGCGCCGCTGTTCGATCGGTGCGACGCTACGCCGGGCCCTGCTATACACGAAGCGGATTCATGAAGGACGGGCTAAATTTTTTCAAATCGCAAAAGTCCTGGCTCATATCGGCAAATAGGTGAAAATAGCGTCCGCTGCGCGCTTTCGGCGCGCGCGCAATGCAACCGGCGGCTGCGCCACGCAGCCTCGCCTGATCAACCGATTTAAAGAGATAAAGGTCCGACTCCATGAAAAAACTGCTGATCGCCACCGTTATCGGCGCGCTGTCCACCACGATGATGCTGGCGGCCACCGAAGCCGCCGCGCAACCCACGACGGCCACCCCCAAGAAGCCGGCACCGAAGCACAAGATCATCAAGCGCAAGGCCAACCCGGCCAAGGAAGCGAAGGTCGATCCGATTCCGGCAGGCTCGGAACACTGGTCGTGCAACGAAGGCCTGGCCTTCGACCTGAAGGGCGACATGGCGCGTGACCAGATCGTCACCGTTCACTGGGCGAACAAGAACTACAACCTGCCGCGCCAGACCACGACGACGGGCGCCGACCGCTTCCACGACGCCGCCACCGGCCTCGACCTGGTCGTGATCCCGACCAAGGCCATGCTGTTCTCCGACAAGGACAGCTCGCGTCTGGCCGACGAGTGCAAGACCGTTGCAATGCAGCAAGGCGCGATGGCGCCGACCCAGGCCAACGCGCTGCGCGCGCCGGCAGCGGGCGCCAGCCAGTAAGCACGGCACATCGGGAACGCCTCGATGTCCGCACACGTCTCCAACGTCAGGCCGCAGCCGGATCGGGTACTGGTCGACATCGTCGACTACGTGCTCGATTTCGAGATCGACAGCGCACTCGCCCTGTCGACCGCCCGCTACTGCCTGCTGGACACGCTCGGCTGCGGACTCGAGGCGCTCTCCTACCCTGCCTGCACCAAGCTGCTGGGGCCCATCGTGCCAGGCACGGTCGTCCCGCACGGCGCGAAGGTGCCCGGCACCTCGTTCCAGCTCGACCCGGTTCAGGCCGCGTTCAACATCGGCGCGATGGTCCGCTGGCTCGACTTCAACGACACCTGGCTGGCCGCCGAATGGGGCCATCCGTCGGACAACCTGGGCGGCATCCTCGCGACCGCCGACTGGCTCTCGCGCACGGCCATCGCTCAGGGCAAACCGCCGCTCACCATGCGGCATGTGCTCGAAGCCATGGTGAAGGCGCACGAGATCCAGGGCTGCATCGCGCTGGAAAACTCGTTCAACAAGGTCGGTCTCGACCACGTGCTGCTGGTGAAGCTCGCCTCGACCGCGGTAGTCGGGCAGATGCTCGGGCTCACGCGCGACGAACTGATCAACGCCGTTTCGCTCGCGATGGTCGACGGCCAGGCGCTGCGCACCTACCGCCACGCGCCCAATACCGGCTCGCGCAAGTCGTGGGCCGCCGGCGACGCCACCTCGCGCGCGGTGCGCCTCGCGCTGATCGCGAAGACCGGCGAGATGGGCTATCCGTCCGCGCTCACGGCAAAGACGTGGGGCTTCTACGACGTCTCGTTCAAGGGCCAGCCGTTCCGGTTCCAGCGTCCGTACGGCTCGTACGTGATGGAGAACGTGCTGTTCAAGATTGCGTTTCCCGCTGAATTCCACGCGCAGACTGCCGCCGAAGCGGCGATGATGCTGCACGGCGTGCTCGCGCAACAAGGCAAGAGCGCCCAGGACATCAAGCGGATCACCATCCGCACGCACGAAGCGGCGATCCGCATCATCGACAAGAGCGGGCCGCTCGCGAATCCGGCCGACCGCGACCACTGCATCCAGTACATGGTGGCCGTGCCGCTCATATTCGGGCGTCTCACCGCCGCCGATTACGAAGACGACGTCGCGCAGGACCCGCGCATCGACGCCTTGCGCGCGAAGACGGTCTGCGTCGAAGATCCCCAGTTCACGAAGGACTATCACGACCCGGTCAAGCGTTCGATCGCGAATGCGCTCACCGTCGAACTCAACGACAGCACAACGCTCGAAGAGGTCGTGGTGGAGTACCCGATCGGTCACAGGCGGCGCCGCGACGAAGGCATCCCGCTGTTGATCGATAAATTCAGGACCCACCTCGCGCGCCGCTTCCCCGCGAAGCAGCAGCAGGCGATACTCGATGTTTCGCTCGATGCGGCACGGCTCGAAGCCATGCCGGTGAACGAATACGTCGACTTGTACGTAATCTGAGCAAGCAGGCAGACTGGCAGCAAACGTGTAGCAAAGCGTTATTTCCGCGATTAAACGAAGGAAAACACCATGGCCCACAACCTCCACAAAACGCTAAAGGAATTCGACAGCGGTTCCGGCAAAGGCAAGTTCTACTCGCTGCCGCAACTCGGCAAGCAACTCGGCGTGAAGATCAATCGCCTGCCGGTCTCGATCCGTATCGTGCTCGAGTCCGTGCTGCGCAACTACGACGGCAAGAAGATCGCGGAAGAGCACATCGAGCAGCTCGCGAACTGGAAGCCCACCGCTGCCCGCGTCGATGAAATCCCGTTCGTCGTCTCGCGCGTCGTGCTGCAAGACTTCACCGGCGTGCCGCTGCTCGCCGACATCGCGGCCATGCGTGGCGTCGCGAAGCAGGTTGGCAAGGACCCGAAGGTCATCGAGCCGCTCGTGCCGGTGGACCTCGTGGTCGACCACTCGGTGCAGATCGACTACTTCCGCCAGAAGGACGCGCTCGACCTGAACATGAAGCTGGAATTCCAGCGCAACAACGAGCGCTACCAGTTCATGAAATGGGGCATGCAGGCCTTCGACACGTTCAAGGTCGTGCCGCCGGGCATCGGCATCGTCCACCAGGTGAACCTCGAGTACCTCGCGCGCGGCGTGCACAAGAAGACCGAGGGTGCGGATACGGTGTACTACCCGGACACGCTGGTCGGCACCGACTCGCACACCACGATGATCAACGGCATCGGCGTGGTGGGCTGGGGCGTGGGCGGCATCGAAGCCGAAGCCGGCATGCTCGGCCAGCCGGTGTACTTCCTCACGCCGGACGTGGTGGGCGTGGAGCTCAAGGGCAAGCTGCGCGAAGGCTGCACGGCCACCGACCTCGTGCTCACGATCACGGAAATGCTGCGCAAGGAGAAAGTGGTCGGCAAGTTCGTCGAGTTCTTCGGCGAAGGCACGGCCTCGCTCTCGCTGCCGGACCGCGCGACCATCGGCAACATGGCGCCCGAGTATGGCGCCACCATGGGCTTCTTCCCGGTCGACGACAAGACCATCGATTACTTCAAGGGCACGGGCCGCACGCAAGCAGAGATCTCGGCATTCGAGAACTACTTCAAGGCGCAGGAGCTCTACGGCATTCCGAAGGCCGGCGACATCGACTACACGAAGACGCTCACGCTCGACCTCGGCACGGTTGCGCCGTCGCTGGCCGGTCCGAAGCGCCCGCAAGACCGCATCGAAATCGGCCACGTGAAGTCGACCTTCATCGACCTGTTCTCGAAGCCGGTCGCGGAAAACGGCTTCGCCAAGAAGGCCGCCGACCTCACGGCCGAATACGCGGCGGGCGACAAGGTCAAGCTGCATAACGGCGACGTGCTGATCGCCGCGATCACCTCGTGCACGAACACCTCGAACCCGAGCGTGCTGCTGGCCGCTGGCCTGCTGGCGAAGAAGGCCGTGGAAGCCGGCCTCACGGTCGCGCCGCACATCAAGACCTCGCTCGCGCCGGGATCGCGCATCGTCACGGAATACCTGACGAAGACGGGCCTCTTGCCCTATCTCTCGAAGCTCGGCTTCGAACTGGCGGCATACGGCTGCACGACCTGTATCGGCAACGCGGGCGACCTCACGCCCGAGCTGAACGAATCCATCACGAAGAACGACGTGGTCGCGGCGGCGGTGCTCTCGGGCAACCGCAACTTCGAGGCGCGCATCCACCCGAACATCCGCGCGAACTTCCTCGCTTCGCCGCCGCTGGTGGTCGCTTACGCGATCGCGGGCAACATCACGCGCGACCTGATGACCGAGCCGGTCGGCAAGGGCCGTGGCGGCCGCGACATCTACATCGGCGACATCTGGCCGACCAGCGAGGAAATCAACGCGCTGCTCAAGTTCGCGATGGATGCCGACGTCTACCAGAAGAACTACAGCCAGCTCACGAAGAAGGGCGACCTGTGGAGCAAGATCGAGGGCGAGGAAGGCCAGGTCTACGACTGGCCGAAGTCGACCTACATCGCCGAACCGCCGTTTTTCGGCAACGACTTCTCGATGACGCCGTCGTCGTCGGTGGCCGAGGTCAAGGGCGCGCGGGCACTGGGCATCTTCGGCGACTCGGTCACGACCGACCACATCAGCCCGGCCGGCTCGATCAAGGAAGACTCGCCCGCGGGCAAGTGGCTCAAGGAGAACGGCGTGCAGAAGGCCGACTTCAACAGCTACGGCTCGCGCCGCGGCAACCACGACGTCATGATGCGCGGCACGTTCGCGAACGTGCGCATCAAGAACCTGATGATCCCGGCGAAGGCCGACGGCACGCGCGTCGAAGGCGGCCTGACGATCCATCAGCCGAGCGGCGAGCAGTTGTCGATTTACGACGCCGCGATGAAGTACATCGACGCCGGCACGCCCACCATGGTGTTCGCGGGCGAAGAGTACGGCACGGGTTCGTCGCGCGACTGGGCGGCCAAGGGCACGCAGCTGCTGGGCGTGAAGGCCGTGGTGGCGCGCAGCTTCGAGCGCATCCACCGCTCGAACCTCGTGGGCATGGGCGTGCTGCCGCTGCAGTTCAAGGGTTCGGACAGCGTGCAGTCGCTCGGCCTGACCGGCGATGAAACCTTCGACATCGAAGGCCTGACCGACAACTTCAAACCGCAACAGGACCTGACGCTCGTGATCCACCGCAAGGACGGCAAGGACGAGCGCGTCCAGGTGCTGCTGCGCATCGACACGCCGATCGAGGTCGACTACTACAAGCACGGCGGCATCCTGCCGTTCGTGCTGCGTTCGCTGCTCGCGGCGTAAGCGTCAACAGCGCAGGCAGTTTTGCAGGTGCCGCATCCGGCAACGGATGCGGTCACACTTGGAAGCCCGGTGCAAGCCGGGCTTTTTTTTATTGCCGTGGATTTTTGACAGGCGTAACGTGACATCGCCTCTTGAGAACAGGCGAGCCTTACGACCCCGGCCGATGGACACTGTCCCGACCGGGGTTTTTTCTGTGCGTGATCTTGGGAGAAACGCGGCGCAAGACCTGCGGCGCCGCGACGAATTCGAAATATGACGGATCACCGAATGAGGAGTTCGGCGTCGCTCCAGCCAGAGCTAGATCCGTCATGCAGCGTATTATCGGCCCTGGTGACCGATACGTCATTAGCTCAGGCGCAAGAAACCCTTACGTAATCTGAAAGATTGCGGGACGAATCATGTCCAAGGCGCGTGCCCAAGGCGGCGAACCCCGCGCAAACGCATGCGCCCCATTCCGGCCGCGCAGCCGAATGGCTGCCCGCATCCGCTAACATCACGTTTTTGCTTACGCCGCACTGCCCGCTTTGCCCACTTATACCCTTGCCTCAACCGTCAGCGCGGAACTCGAGATCCGCAAAAGCCGCTTCATCGGCCTCGCGATTCCGGTCGATGGCCGCGAAGCGGCCATGGCCGAGCTGCGCCGCCTGCGCGACGAACACCCCACTGCCACGCATGTCTGCTGGGCGCTGCTCGCGGGCGGCCAATCCGGCATGTCCGACGATGGCGAGCCCTCTGGCACCGCGGGCCGCCCCATTCTCGAAGTGCTGCGCCATCACGATCTCGATGGTGTGCTCGCCGCAGTGGTGCGCTATTACGGCGGCGTAAAGCTCGGCGCGGGCGGGCTCGTGCGCGCCTATACCGACGCCATCGCAAGCGCGCTGCAAAACGCGCAGCGAGTGGAGCGCATCGCCCAGGCGCGTCTGATCGTGGAGGTGAGCTACGCCGACGAAACGCGCGTGCGGCACTGGATCGAGCAAGGGCAGCACACGCTCGTCGACAGCCGCTACACGATGACCGTGCGGCTCACGATCCAGCTTCCCGCCACCGCCCTCGATGCCGCACGCGAGGCGCTGCGCGATCTCACGCAAGGACGCGCGGGCTTTCCAGAACACGAGTGAGCCTGCCCGGCGTGCAAATGGGCAAATGGGAAAAAGCGATGGGCAAAAAAAACCGCCGTATGGCATCGGCGGTTAACAGGGGACGTGAAAAACAAGGAAGCGTGAAGAACAACCGCGAATCGACTATCGAATCGACCCGACGTGTTGATGATGGCGAGACAACATTAAGGCAAACTTAAACGCCCCACAAAGTGCGCACCCCAGCGCGTGAAACTTGCGCCGCGCGACATAACGGAGGCGCGCCGAAAGCGCGAAATCGCCCAATCGCTATAATCGTTTCATCTGGGCGAAGGCCGTATTGCATCGTGCAATCCGCCCGCCATCAACGGGGAATACCGGCATGACTTTCGAACGCTTGAGGGAAGGCGCAGGCCCCGAACGGCGCCATCGCATCTGGAGCAAGCTGCGCATCTTCGTTGCCGCGCTCGGCACACTCGGCTCCGCCACCGGCATTGCCATCGCCGTAACCGGGCTCGTGCAGTTCAATCACACCAAGGTGGTCGCCGGCGTTGCCGTGATCCTCGTCTGCACGGCGGTGTACGTCACGATCCTCGTGCGCGATCGCAATCGCGTCGACTAAATTCACGCCGTTACGCGGGTACCGCAACGTCGGCGTTGCTGCGATAGTGATCGTAGACGCGCTCGCGCTCCTCGCTCGCGAACTGACGCTTCTCCACCAGCTTGAGCATGCGATTGCGGTCGGCGCCGAGCGGCGCGTAATAGCGCTCCGCGTGCAGGCGCCGGAAGCGCTGATAGAAGTCCGGTCCCAGCAGGCCCGAAGCCGTCGCGAGCAGCGACGCGTAGTCGGCCACGTGCGGCTCGCACAAGGCTGCCGCCGCAGCTTCCAGTTTTTCGTAACGCTCGTGCAGCGGCACGCTCGGCGCGAATAGCGCATGAAATGTGCCATAGGATACGAGGCCACGTCGGCTCGCCGCGCGCAGCAGCAGACGTTCAAACCTTTTCGTCCAGTTCTTTGCTCATGCCTTTTAGATCATCAAGCGAATCGTCAATTGGATCTTCAAGTGCCCATGAACCGGTTCGCTTCGAAACACACGGTGAAGCAAAACCAGAAGGCTCATTCGGTCTGAATCGAATCGAATTCCCATAAAAATTCATGCAAATCCGAAAAGCGCATTCTGCCCAAAATTACCGATTCGCTCTCGCCAGGTGCCGTGGCAAGGGGCTAAAAACAATGATTACAAACATTTCAATTGCCCGGATGGCGGCGCATCATGTCATGAATGAACAACATTCACAGCATAGTTAAGCGATTTGGATAGGTTCATTTTTTCCGATAGTCCAGGACAATCCGTAAGTCAAGCAGACTATTTTTCCGCTAGCTATACACATTCCCTACAAAAACAATTATTAATATCTCCTGCGGAACGCCAATGCGGTCCGCACGCGCCCTGAGAGGCGCATTGTTTCGCCGTCCGCGACGGCCCGGCATAGAGCAAGAGCCATGCGAGGCCGTGGCAAGCGAGAAGACCCGCACGCACTGAAAGGGTTGACAGGAGCGGCATCCGCAAGCCGCATGTCCGGAATCTTTCGTTGACGAGTGATCACATGCTTACCCGAACCGAGAATTTGCCGAGCGTCGCGCGCAGGATGGCCGCCGGCCAGATGTTGGTGGAAGGCGCGACCGTGCACGCCGTAGCCGACTCCTTGCACCTCTCCGCCCAGACGGTGCGCCGCTACAAGTCGATTGTCGAAGACGGCGGCCTCGCCGCGCTTCAGCAGATGAGCGTGGGCGGCCGGCCCTCCGTGCTCGACAAGGCCGCAATGGGCTGGATCGCGAGCGCGCTACACGGCTCCGCGCGCGAGCATGGCTTTCCGAGCGATGCGTGGACCAACAGCCGCGTGCGCGAGTTGATCGGCCGCCAGTTCGGCGTGCACTATTCGCGCGTCTACACCTGGCAGATCGTCTCGAATCTCGGCCTCGGCCATCGGCTGTCGAAATCGGCGCGCTGAGCAGCCGGCACACGACCATCACACTACGCCGCCGCGCCGCTCCACTGCTTCGCGCAGACCTGGTTGCGGCCCGCGGCCTTGGCTTCGTAGAGCAGGGCGTCAGCGGCGGCGAGCAGCTTCGCGCCGCTTTCGCCTGCGGGCGGCTCGCAGCTCGCGCAGCCCACGCTCACGGTGACACGGCCGTAGTGCGAGCCGCGATGCGCGAGGTTGGCCGTCTCGATGCGCCGCCGGATCTTGTCCGCGATCTTGCGCGCGCCCTCGAGCGCCGTGCCAGGCAACAATACCGCGAACTCCTCGCCGCCGAAGCGTGCCGCCATGTCCGAGGTGCGCTGCGTGCCCGAGGCGATGCGCTCGGCCACGAGTTTGAGCACTTCGTCGCCGGCCGCATGGCCGTAAGCGTCGTTGAACAGCTTGAAGTGATCGACGTCGAAGAACAGCACCGATAGCGGCGTCCGTTCGCGCGACGCGCGGTTCCATTCGGCCTGGAGCCGCTGATCGAGCGCGCGGCGATTCGCGAGACCCGTGAGCGGGTCGGTCACCGCGAGGCGCTGCAATTCGGCTTCGGCGATCACCTTGTCGCGCAGCGCGAACGCGAGCACCCAGGACACCAGCACCCAGGCCGCGCCGAAGACCGTCGTCATCGCAACGGCCAGATAAGCGCGGCTTCGCCAGCCCGCGAGAATGTCGTCGATGGCGGGCGCAACGCCCACGATAATGGGCGTGCTGCCCACGTGCGCGTAGGTATAGAGACGCTCCACGCCGTCCGCTTCCGCGTGCGCCGTGAAGGTGCCCGCGTCGTGCCGCGAAATGATTTTGTAGTTGCGCCATACTGAATAATCCGCGCCCACACCGAGCGGCATGGGTGGCTTGCTCGCAACGAGCGTGCCGTCCTGCATCATGATGAAGACGCCGCCATCACGCCCGATATCGACGCGGTCGACGAGCCGCTGAAAGTATTCGAGCCTCACGACGATCAGCGCGACGCCCGCGAACGCGCCATCGGGCGCATTGATGCGCCGCGACAGCGCAACCGAGAGCACGCCGTGACGCAGGCGTGACGCAAAGGGCTTCGAGATGAAGAGGCCCACATCGGGATTGCGCTGCTGGACCCGAAAATAGTCGCGATCCGCGAGCGATACGCCCAGCGTATCGTCGGCCCTCTGCGCAGCCTTCACGTGCCCTTGCGCATCCAGCACATAGGCGCCGCCCAGAAACGATGCCGCCGTCGCACGATCGAACAGCACGCGCTGGCGCAGCGCCGGCGGCAGCGTCCATGTCTCGGGCTGCTGCGCGCCCGCCACCACGGCGTGCAACGAGAGATCGTAGAGCTCGACATTGCGCGCGATGTCGCTGCTCGCGAGACGCACGATGTTGTTCGAGTTCTCGACCGCGTGGCGCAGCTCTTCGGCGCGCCCGGAGTAAAGCGCCATGTAGGTCAAGGCCGCCATCACCGTGGCGACCAGCGTGCCCGACAGCCCTCCGAAGAACGGATTGCGGCCGATCAGCCGCGTGGCCCACTTGCCGCGCGCGAAGATCCAGATGCGCGCGCGTAGTCGCAACTGCGGAACAAATACGGCCTGCGCGGGTGCGGGTGCAGACCTGGCGGATGGCTCTCCTGCAGATTTCTGAACGTGGTCCGGCACGTGCGCAATCTCCGTGAATCGATTCGCGCGAGGACCGCGCAGCACTCGCCCCTCGCGGCGCTGCTGCATGCCTTGCGCAAAAACGTCATCAATGCGTCATAGGCGCTTTGCATGATCGAAGGCGTTGCCTTCGCCGTCGCCTTGCGCCCTCCCTGCCTGCGCGACGCTCCGTGCCCAGTGTGAGAAGCCCGCTCGTCATGCCGGATCTTTCCTTGTACCGCAGCCCGGCGCCGCCTCCACGCGCGGGCGCAGCACGAGCCTGCTGGTGTTTCTGCCCACCGTTGCCGCGGGCGCCGTCTATGTGGGCATGCATCTCGCCGACGACCTCTCGACCGTGCGCGAGCACTCCGCGCTGCCGTGGTTCCTGCTCGTGATCGCGCTTTTCATCGCGCTGGGCTTCGAATTCGTGAACGGCTTAAACGATACCGGCGGGTCCTCTATTGGGTGTTCCGCCAAACCTTCTGAGACTCTGAATTTCCGGGTTGCGGGCACGCCGCGCGGCCAGCGCGGCATGCCCGGCCAACACCGTCAATAGACGTCCGGCACGATCATGTTCTCGGGCACCGGCTGGCGAATGTAATCGGGGTGATGCACGCGCGCGGGCAGCGTCACGCTCGCGTGCTCGATCTCCTGATACGGCACCTGGGCGAGCAGATGGTGGATGCAGTTCAGGCGCGCGCGCTTCTTGTCGACGCCCTGCACGACCCACCACGGCGCCTCGGGAATATGCGAGCGCTGCAGCATGACTTCCTTCGCATGCGTGTACTGCTCCCAGCGGCGGCGGCTCTCGAGGTCCATCGGCGAGAGCTTCCACTGCTTGAGCGGGTCGTCGATGCGGCTCCGGAAGCGCACTTCCTGTTCGTCGTCCGTGATCGAGAACCAGTACTTGACGATCTGGATGCCGCTCCTCACGAGCATTTTTTCGAACTCCGGCACCGAGCGGAAAAACTCTTCGTATTCCTCGTCGGTGCAAAAGTTCATGACTCGCTCGACGCCCGCGCGGTTGTACCAGCTGCGATCGAACAGCACCATCTCGCCGCCCGCCGGCAGATGCTGCACATAGCGCTGAAAATACCATTGCGTGCGCTCGCGATTGTTCGGCGCGGGCAGCGCGGCCACGCGGCACATGCGCGGATTCAGGCGCTGCGTGATGCGCTTGATGACCCCGCCCTTGCCCGCCGCGTCGCGGCCTTCGAAGATCACCACGAGCCGGTGGCCCGTGCTCACGACCCAGTCCTGCATCTTGACGAGTTCGCCCTGCAGCCGGATCAGCTCGCGGAAATACACGCGGCGCAGCGCGCGCGCCTCGTCGCTGATCTCGAGGCCGATTTCCTGGAGGCGATCGTCGACTTCCATTTCGAGCTCTTCGTCGTAAGCGTCGATCAGTTCTTCGTCGAGACGTCGGCGGCGTTGCCGCTCCGCGCCCGCTTCACGCTCCCGTTCGTTCATGGCGACTGCTCCTCATGCAGTGGATGGCAACCCGCGCCACTATCGGCGCTACGGGTGTCATGCGTATTTCAAATGCATCGACGCGCCTCAGGGCAGCGGCTTCGCGAAGCTCAACTCATGGCCATCCGGATCGACGAGATGAAAATAGCGCTCGCCCCACGGCGCGTCCTGCGGCGCGAAGGCGGGTGTGAGGCCCGCGGCCAGCACCTGCGCGTAAAAGGCGTCCACGTCCGAGACGTGGAAGATCGCGCGGCCCCAACCTTCGACCCGGTCATGCGGCCCTTCGAGCAGATTCAGATAGCACGCGCCGCCCCCGCCTCCACCGCCGAGCACGAACGACGCGAACCCGGCAATCGCTGCACCGGGCCGGTGCACGAAGCCGAGCGCCTCGTAAAAGCGCACGGAACGCACGATATCGCTCACGGTGAACGTGATGGCGCTAAGCGACTCGAGACGCGCGACGGGCGGGTTCATGGCTTGGCTCCTTCTCATCGAGTTCCTGCGGGCGCCGCGCGAACGTCCACGCGCTGCGCCAACCCGAGCGCCAACTTTAGCAGTCTTCAGGCGCGGCAAGCTTCTTGCGTGCCCGGCGTTTCTTCGCACTGGTTGGGCCAGTTGCGGGCGCCCCGTGCTCCTCGCTCACGCGCGTGCGCACGAAGTCGATATGGGTTTGCATCGCCGTGCGCGCCTCTTCCGGACGCCGCGCGAGAATCGCTTCGCACAGCGTGCGGTGCTGCAACAGCAGATGATCCGAGGCATCCGCGTTCTGCTCGCGCAAGCCCGTGCCGTTGATCGTGATGTGCTCGCGCAGCATGCCCAGCACGCTCGTATGCAGATGCAGGAACATCGCGTTGTGCGAAGCCTGTGCGATGACCTCGTGCAGCTTCGCGTCGGCGGCCGCTTCGGCGATCTTGTCGTCGCAGGCGCGCGTGCGCTCCAGTTCCTGCACCAGCGCGCGAATGCGCGCGAGCTCGTCGTCGCTCGCGCGCATCGCCGCGAAATACGCGGTCGCGCCCTCCAGCACACGGCGAAATTCGAGGATGTCGTCGCGCAGCGCCGGATGATCGGCCACCAGTTGCCCCCACGGCGAGGCAACGCCGGTCCGCAACTGGTCGGTCACGAACACGCCCGCGCCCGCGCGACTCGCCACCAGCCCGCGCGCGGCGAGCCGCTGGATCGCCTCGCGCACCGTGTTGCGCGCCACGCCGTACTCCTGCGCGAGCACGCGCTCGGAGGGCAGCTTGGTCCCCGCGCGCCACGTGCCATCGAGCAACGACGTCTCCATTTGCCGCATCACCGTTTCCACGCGTCCGCGCGCGCCGGCCCTGTCCCTCATTGATCGCCCCCGCCCCTCGTGTGCTTCGGCGGTGGCGCGCCTGTCCGCTGTTCAGTCACTGGTCCAACCAGTTTGAGTACGCCACCCGAAGCGGGGATTATGCGCTCACACACCTGCTGTCGCCATCGCGGCGAGGCGCGCCATTCGGCACCGAATCAGGCACCGAACCATACCGAAAGCAATACGAGCGAGACATGAAGCCACGGCAATACCCCACCGGTCCACGCCCGACCGACGTCTACCTGTTCGCGACCTGCCTCGTCGACCTGTTCGTGCCGCAGGCCGGGCTCGACGCGGTCAAGCTGCTGGAGCGCGAAGGGCTCACGGTCCACTTCCCGCGCACCCAGAGCTGCTGCGGGCAGCCCGCCTACAGCAGCGGCAACCCGCGCGAAGCGCGCGAGGTGGCCCGTGCGCAGCTCGGCCTGTTCGATCAACCGTGGCCCGTGATCGTGCCCTCCGGCTCGTGCGCAGGCATGATGCGGCACCACTGGCCCGCTCTCTTCGAAAGCGATGCGGGCGATGAAACCGACGCGGCGGATGCGGCACGGGCTCGTGCGCTCTCGGGACGCATCTACGAACTCACCGAATTCCTCGTGCGCGTGCTGAAAGTAGACCTCGGCATCGCCGGCGCCTATGGCGACGCCGCGCTGAAGCAGCCCGCCGAACGCGTCGTGCTCCATACCTCGTGTGGCGCGCGCCGCGAGATGGGCACGCGCGTGCACGGCGTGGAAGCCGTCGACGCTTTGCCCGGCGTCACCCGCATCGACCACGAGCGCGAATCGGAATGCTGCGGCTTCGGCGGCACGTTCTCGCTAAAGCACCCCGACATCTCGGGCGCGATGGTCGCCGACAAGATCGCCTCCGCGTGCGCGACCGGCTGCAACCGGCTGGTGTCCGCCGACTGCGGGTGCCTGCTCAATATCGGCCATGCCGCCGAGCACAAGGGCGCGCCGCTCGCCGTCGAGCACCTCGCTTCGTTCCTCTGGCGCCGCACCGGCGGGGAGGCCGCATGAGCGCCGCCATGATCGACACCCTGGGCGCCCGCGCGCGCATGCTCGGCCGGCTGCGCGCCAGCGGGAACGCGAATGAAGGCGCCGCGCCGATGCCAGTGGACGCGCTCGACCAGCGCATCGACGCGCACTACGCGGCGCAACGCGCGCAAGCCGCCGGCGCGCTCGCCACCCGGTCGGCCCGCGTCGCGCAATTCCAACGCATGCTGGAGGCCGCGCATGCCCAGGTGATCCGCATGAGCGTAGAGGCGTGGCCCGCCGACCTCGCGCAGCGCCTCGCGGCCGCGGGCGTGAAGCGGCTGCTGCTCGACACGTCGAGCGCGGAAGGCGCGGCACTCGCCAATGCACTGCAGTCCGCCGCAACGGGCATCGAAGCACACGGCTACACAGAGCCGATCGAAGCCTGGAAGTCCGAACTGTTCGACCGCATCGACGCGGGCTTCACCGTTGCGCGCTCGGGCCTCGCGGCCACCGGCACGCTCGTGATCGTACCCGACGCCCACGCGCCGCGCACCGTCTCGCTGGTGCCGCCGCTGCACGTCGCGCTGATCCACGCGCGCACGCTGCACGCGGACCTGCATGCGGCCGTTGCCGCCGAGCGCTGGCGCGACGGCATGCCCACCAACCTCGTGATGATCTCGGGCCCCTCCAAGACCTCGGACATCCAGCAGACCACGGCTTACGGCGCGCACGGGCCGCGCGCGCTGTGGGTAATCGTCGTCACCGATGACAATGCCGACGAACCCGCCGACGAGACCGGCTCGCCCGCGAATTTTCCCCAGCACGGAGCCGCGCAATGAGCAAGACCGCCAGCCCGGCGCAAGCCGCGCACCACGAAAACCCACTGCATTTCGTGCCCACGGCCGAGTTCCGCGAGCGCGCCCGCGCGGCGCTCCACGACCCGAAGTTGCGCAAGAGCTTCCGCGGCGCGATGGATTTTCTGCAAGGCAAGCGCACCGCGCAATTCCCCGATGTCGACGAACTCGAGCAACTACGCGACCTCGGCGAAGCGGTGCGCCAGCACGCGCTCGCACGTCTGCCCGAGTTACTGGAGCAACTCGAAGCGAAGCTGAAGGAAAACGGCATCCACGTGCACTGGGCCGAGACCGCCGACGACGCCAACCGCATCGTCCACGGCATTGCGCAGCGGCACGCGGCCACGCGCGTCATCAAGGGCAAGTCGATGGCGAGCGAGGAGATCGAGCTGAACCATTACCTCGCAGGGCGCGGCATCGACTGCATCGAGTCGGACATGGGCGAGTACATCGTGCAGCTGGCGGGCGAAAGGCCCTCGCACATCGTGATGCCGGCGATCCACAAAACGAAGGGCGATATCGGGCATTTGTTCGAAGCACACCTTCCCGATACGCCCTACACGGAGGACGTCGACACGCTCATCCAGACGGGCCGCCGCGCGCTGCGCCGCGCATTCGTGGATGCGCAGATCGGTCTATCGGGCGTGAACTTCGCCGCCGCCGACACGGGCACGCTGTGGCTCGTCGAGAACGAGGGCAACGGCCGCCTCTCGACCACGGTGCCCGACGTGCATATCGCGATCATGGGCATGGAAAAGGTGGTCGCGAAGCTCGCGCATATCGTGCCGCTTTCGAGCCTGCTCACGCGCTCGGCCACGGGCCAGCCGATCACCACATATTTCAATCTGATCAGCAGCCCGCGCCGCGCAGGCGAAATGGACGGGCCGCGCGAGGTGCATCTCGTGCTGCTCGACAACGGCCGGACCCAGGCCTACGCCGACGCGCAGTTGCGCGCCACGCTGCAATGCATCCGCTGCGGCGCGTGCATGAATCACTGTCCGGTGTATGCGCGCATCGGCGGGCACGCTTATGGCACGACCTACCCCGGCCCGATCGGCAAGATCATCTCGCCGCATCTGCTCGGGCTCGACGCAACCGCCGACCTGCCGACCGCATCGAGCCTGTGCGGCGCGTGCGGCGAAGTCTGCCCGGTGCGCATCCCGATTCCGGACTTGCTGGTGCGTCTGCGCACCGAGGCGAACCGCTCGCCCGACGAGGCCGTCGCGCATCCGCTGCGCGGCCAGGGCGCGAATCACAGCAGGAGCGAGCAGTTCGTCTGGCGCTTCTGGAGCGGCGCGTTCGCGCATCCGCGCGCCTATCGCGCGCTGCGCTGGGCCGCGACGCGCCTGCGCGCGCTCGCGCCTTCGCAGCAGATGGGCTGGACGCAGCATCGCACGCCGCTCAAGCCCGCGCCGCGCAGCCTGCACGACTTGCTTCGCGAGCGCGATCAACCGCAGTAGGCCGAATACCAGAACATATTTCATCAGGCATGCGAAATTAAATCGCAAATTCGACCCGCATCCACGGAGGAGACCGTAATGCAACCCTGGCATCAGATCTATACCCCGCTCGGCA
Organism: Paraburkholderia sp. A1BS-2L; assembly: GCF_051125205.1. Taxonomy (NCBI): domain Bacteria; kingdom Pseudomonadati; phylum Pseudomonadota; class Betaproteobacteria; order Burkholderiales; family Burkholderiaceae; genus Paraburkholderia; species Paraburkholderia sp. A1BS-2L. Next base: position 1,539,694 of record NZ_CP120429.1, on the reverse strand, counting down.
GCCTCTGGCTGTCCGCGCTCGTGGCCGTCGTGCCCATCGTGTTCTTCTTCGTCGCGCTCGCTGGCCTGCGGCTCAAAGGCCACGTCGCCGCGGCCATCACGCTCGCGCTAGCGCTGGCCGTGGCCATCTTCGAATACGGCATGCCGGTGCGCCAGGCGCTCGTTTCGGCGGGCTTCGGCTTCGCCTATGGCTTGTGGCCGATCGCGTGGATCATCGTGACCGCAGTGTTCCTCTACAAGATCGTCGTGAAGACCGGGCAGTTCGAGATCATTCGCGCCTCCGTGCTCTCGATCACCGACGATCAGCGTCTGCAAGTGCTGCTGATCGGCTTTTCGTTCGGCGCGTTCCTCGAAGGCGCGGCGGGCTTCGGCGCGCCGGTCGCGATCACCTCGGCGCTGCTGGTCGGCCTCGGCTTCGAGCCGCTCTATGCGGCGGGCCTGTGCCTCATCGCCAACACCGCGCCCGTGGCGTTCGGCGCGATGGGCATTCCCATCATCGTCGCGGGCCAGGTGACCGGCATCGACCCGTTCCTGATCGGCGCGATGGCGGGCCGCCAGTTGCCGCTGCTCTCGCTGTTCGTACCGTTCTGGCTCGTCTTCATCATGGACGGCAAGCGCGGCATCAAGGAGACCTGGCCCGCGGCGCTCGTGGCCGGCGCCAGCTTTGCCGTGACGCAATACTTCACCTCGAATCACATCGGGCCTGAGTTGCCGGACATCACTTCGGCGCTCGTGAGCCTCGTCTCGCTCGCCGCCTTCCTCAAGGTGTGGCAGCCGCGTCGCGCGGCGCAGGCAGCGCCGGCCGCGAGCCTGCGCGTGAGCGGCGGCGCGGCGGCGCTGGGCGGCTTCGATGGCGGCTTCGGCAACGCGGCGGCGAACACATTGTCGAGCCGCCAGGCATCGCCTTACAGCATCGGCCAGACCGTGCGCGCCTGGTCGCCGTTCTTCCTGCTGACCGCCATCGTCACGGTGTGGAGCATCAAGCCGTTCAAGGCGCTGTTCGCCGCGAAGGGCGCGCTCGCCGGCACCGTGCTGAGCTTTCATGTGCCGGGACTCGATCAGTTGGTGGTGCGCACCGCGCCCATCGTGGCTTCGGCCAAGCCCTATGAAGCCGTGCTGAAAATCGACTGGCTCTCCGCCGTGGGCACCGCGATCATGCTCACCGCCATCGTCTCCACGATCGTGCTGAAGATGAAGCCGCGCGCCGCCGTTGCAGCATTTTTCGAAACCCTCGGCGAATTGCGCCGCCCGGTGCTCTCAATCGGCCTCGTGCTGGGCTTCGCGTTCGTCGCGAACTACTCGGGCATGTCGTCGACGCTGGCGCTCGCGCTGGCCGGCACCGGCGCCGCGTTCCCGTTTTTCTCGCCGTTCCTCGGCTGGCTCGGCGTGTTCCTGACCGGCTCGGACACCTCGTCGAATGCCCTCTTCTGCTCGCTGCAGCACACCACGGCGCACCAGATCGGCGTGTCGGACACGTTGCTCGTCGCCGCCAATACTTCGGGCGGCGTGAGCGGCAAGATGATCTCGCCGCAATCGATCGCGGTGGCCTGCGCGGCCACGGGCCTCGTCGGCAAGGAAGCGGAGCTGTTCCGCTTCACGGTGCGTCATAGCCTCTTTTTCGCGGCGGTAGTCGGCGTCATGACGCTGATCCAGGCTTATGTGCTCACCGGCATGATCGTGCGGTGAGCAAGCGCGCCGGCAACCGCCGAAAACGCGCTCGCCCTGTGTTTTAAGGGACTTTTAAGCCGCGCTGCCTAGGCTGGATTCGTCCGGCGCGTCACACGCGCCGGCGTATCCGACATAGGAGGTAAAAATGAAAGCACGCTCGACTCCGTGGAAGGGCACGGCCATCTCGCTCGCGGCCGCACTCGCGCTTGCGTTCGGCACACAAGGCGCTTTCGCCGCGACCGCGAGCGCCACGAACACCCCGGCCGCCCCGGCCGCTGCCAGCGCCCTGCCGCCGGCGCACCATGCCGGCAACGTCTCGTACCTGTCCGGCGGCATCGGCAGCGACCAGTCGGCGGCGTTCAAGGCCGCGATGTCGCGCTACCCGCTCTCGCTCGAATTCGCGCGCCAGTCGGCGAACGGCAACGAGTACCTCGCTAACGTGCCCGTGAAGATCGCCGACTCGCACGGCCAGCCGCTCGTCTCCACCCGCACCAACGGCCCGTTCATGCTCGTGACGCTGCCCAACGGCCACTACGTGATCACGGCAAGCCACAACGGCAAGACGGTCCAGCGTCCCGTGGATATCGGCAAGACCTCGCACGCGCACGAAGCCTTCGTCTGGCCGATGTAATCCGGCACGATCGTGCGCCACTGGCGCACGGTCCAGCGGCGCACGCTTCCCTGTCATGATGTGACGCGCCGCGTACATCGATGCCATCCACATCAACTCCGGCCCCGTTTGCGGCTATGATCGTGATCTGCGGCCCACAGGCGCGCCTCGCGCGCGCCTGCCCAGCCTTACCCGCGCCACGCGGGCAGTCCACGTCCTCAACCCGCACGCAGCGAATTTCCCGGAGGAAGCCGGATGGCATTGGAGTGGCTCGTCGTACTTCCGTTCGTGGGGGCGGCGCTCGTCGCATTCGCGGCCCGGCACGCCCGCGCGCTCGCCACGTGGATCGCGTTCGCGACCGCGCTGCTCGGCCTCGGACTGGTCCTCAGCGAGCGCGTGGGCATGCCCACTTACGGCGTCCTGCAGTGGCGCCGCGAGTGGGTGCCCGAGATCGGCCTCGCGCTTTCGCTGCGCCTCGACGGCCTCTCGTTCATGTTCGCGCTGCTGGTGCTCGCGATCGGCCTGCTCGTGTTCATCTACGCGCGCTATTACCTGGCCGGCAGCGACACGCTCCCGCGCCTCTACCTGCTGCTCCTGCTCTTCATGGGCGCGATGCTCGGCGTGGTCCTCTCGAACAATTTGCTGCTGCTCGTGATCTTCTGGGAACTCACGAGCCTCGTCTCGTTCCTGCTGATCGGCTTCTGGCCATCGCGGCCCGATGCACGGCGCGGCGCGCGCATGGCGCTCACCATCACGGGCGCGGGCGGGCTCGCGCTGCTCGCGGCGGTGCTCCTGCTCGGCCACGTATGCGGTAGTTTCGAACTCAACGACGTGCTCGCGCAAAAGGACACGATCCAGCACGACCCGCTCTTTCCGGCCATTTTGCTGCTCACGCTGTTCGCGGCGTTCACGAAATCCGCGCAGTTCCCATTCCAGTTCTGGCTGCCGCACGCGATGTCGGCGCCCACGCCGGTCTCCGCGTATCTGCACTCGGCGACGATGGTGAAGGCCGGCATCTTCCTGCTCGCGCGCCTCTACCCGGTGTTCGAGGGCACCGCCTGGTGGGCCTATTCGGCCACGCTCGCCGGGCTCGTCACGCTGGTGGGCGGCGCGTCGATGGCGCTGTTCCAGCGCGACATCAAGGGGCTGCTCGCCTACTCGACCATCAGCCATCTCGGCCTGATCGTGCTGCTGTTCGGCCTCGATACGCAGCTTTCCACCGTGGCCGCGCTCTTTCACACCGTCAACCATGCGGTGTTCAAGGCCTCGCTTTTCATGGCCGCCGGCATCATCGACCATGAAACCGGCACGCGCGATCTGGGCCGCCTGCGCGGGCTCGCGAAGTACATGCCGCACACCGCCGTGCTCGCGGGCGTAGCCTCGCTCGCGATGGCGGGCGTGCCGCTCCTGAACGGCTTTCTCTCGAAGGAAATGTTCTTCGGCGAGACGCTCGCGCAAGGCATGTTCGGGCCATTCAACTGGGCGATTCCCGTGATCGCGATCGTGGCCGCCGCGCTCTCGGTGGCATACTCGCTGCGCTTCGTCTGGGGCGTGTTCTTCGACGGCGCGGCGCCGCGCGACCTGCCGCATTACCCGCCGCACGAGCCGCCGCGCTTCATGAAGTTGCCGGTCGAGATTCTCGTGGTGGTCTGTTTGCTGATCGGCCTGTTTCCGCAGCGGATCATCGGCAGGATGCTGGAATCGGCGGCGTGGTTCACGCTCGGCGGCAAGCTGCCCGCGTACAGCCTGAGCCTGTGGCACGGCGTGAACACGCCGTTGGTCATGAGCGTGGTGTCGTTCGCGGCGGGCGCGCTGCTGTTCGTGCTGCGCCGCGACGCGTTCCGTCATCATCGATCGATGCTCTCGGACATGAACGCGAGCGAAGGCTTCGACCGCCTCATCCAGCGCCTGGAAAAAGGCGCGGGCGTGGTGGTGCGCGTGTTCGAGACGCGCTCGCTGCCCGACTATCTCGCGTGGATGATCGCGGCGATGATCATCGTGCCCGGCACCGCGTTCGTCGCGCTGGGCGCGTGGGGCGGCGACTTCGTGCGCCTGCCCGTCGACACGATCACGCTGTGGGGCCTCGTGCTGATGGCGCTGCTCGCCGTGGGCGTCGTGATGGTGCGCACGCACACGCTCTACGCGCTCGTGATGCTGAGCACCTGCGGGCTGCTGGTGACGCTCGCGTTCGCGCGCTTTTCCGCGCCCGATCTCGCGCTCACGCAGGTCTCCGTGGAGGTGGTGACGGTGCTGCTGCTGGTACTGGCCATCTACTTCCTGCCCAACCTGCAAACCGCCATCGAGCCGATTCCCGCGCGCATGCGCAACGGCGCGCTCGCACTCGCGGGCGGCGCGCTGCTAGGCAGCGTCGCGTACCAGGTCATGACGCGTCCGCCCGCGCAAGGCATCGCGCCATACTTCCTCGCCAACGCGCTGCCCGGCAGCGGCGGCCACAACGTCGTGAACGTGATCCTCGTGGACTTCCGCGGTTTCGACACCATGGTCGAGGTCAGCGTGCTCGTGGTCGCCGGCCTCGCCGTGAAGGCGCTCTTGCGCGGCCTGCGCCTGAAGGCGCCCGACACTGGGCCGGGCGGTCTGCCGTGGTCGTCGCAGTCGCATCCGCTGCTGCTCGCGATTCTCGCGCGCCTCATGCTGCCGCTCACCGCGCTGGTGGCCGTGTTCGTGTTCCTGCGCGGCCACAATCTGCCCGGCGGCGGCTTCATAGCCTCGCTCATTCTTTCGGTCGCACTGCTGCTCCAATACGTAGCGAGCGGCGTGCTATGGACCGAATCGCGCATCCGCATCAACTACCGCGCGCTCGCGGGTCTCGGCATTCTAGTTGCGGCCGCAACTGGTCTGGGCAGCCTCGTCTTCGGCTATCCATTCCTCACCAGCGCGTTTGGACATCTGCATCTGCCGCTCGTCGGCGAAATCGAGCTGAGCACGGCCATGCTGTTCGATCTCGGCGTACTGGGCGCGGTGGTGGGCACGACGCTCACGATCGTTTCGCACCTGGGCGTGCGCGACAAGGACCTGCAGTCCGTGGAGAAAAGCTGATGGAAGCCGCCTTCGCTGCCGCAATCGGCGTGCTCTGCGCGTGCGGCATCTACCTGTTGCTGTGCGCGCGCGTGCTGCCCGTGATCCTCGGCATCACGCTGTTCTCGTATGCGATCAACCTGTTCCTGCTCGGCATGGGGCGGCTCGCCACGGGCCAGCCGCCCGTGATCGCCGGCGCGGCAGATAGCGCGGCCCGCTACGCGGACCCGGTGCCGCAAGCGCTCGTGCTCACGGCCATCGTGATCGGCTTCGCCATGACGGCGTTTACCGTGGTGCTCGCGCTGCGCTCGCTGGCGCTCACCGGCAGCGATCACGTGGACGGGGAAGGTGGCGAGGCCAATCCGCAGGGCAACGACGGGGAGACGCGCGGCGCATGAACCACGCCCTTCTGCTCCCTATCCTGATCCCGCTGTTCGCGGCGGGCGCCATCGTCGCGCTGCCGCTTCGCGCCAAGCGCTTGCAGCGCGCGCTCAATGCGGCCGCAACCGTGGCGCTGCTGCCCGTCGCAGGCGTGCTGGCCGCGCGCGCGGCGCAAGGCGGGATCGCGAGCTATGCGCTCGGCGCATGGCCCGCGCCATTCGGCATCGTGCTCCAGCTCGACCGCCTTGCCGCGCTCATGCTGCTCCTGACCGCCGTGCTGGCGTGCTGCTGCCTGCTGGGCACGTCGAGCGCCGACGCACGGCGCGGCCGCTATTTCCGCGCACTGTTCCAGTTCGAGCTGATGGGCCTGAACGGCGCGTTCCTCGCGGGCGACATGTTCAACCTGTTCGTGTTCTTCGAACTGCTGCTGATCGCCTCGTATGCGCTGCTGCTGCATGGCGGCGGCACGCGGCGCGTGCGCAACGGGCTGCACTACCTGATCATGAACCTCGTGGGCTCGTCGTTCTTCCTGATCGCGCTGGGCGTGCTGTACGGCATCACCGGAACGCTCAACATGGCCGACATGGGCGAGCGCCTCGCGCACCTGAACGCCGGATCGCTGCCGCTCGCGCAGTTCGCCGGCGCGACCCTCATGCTCGTGTTCGGCCTGAAGGCCGCGGTGTTTCCGATGTCGTTCTGGCTGCCCCAGGCGTACCGCAGCGCGATTGGCCCGGTGGCGGCGCTGTTCGCGATCATGACCAAGGTGGGCATCTACGCGATGCTGCGCTGCGACGCACTGGTGTTCGGCGGCGGCAGCGGCAACGGTGGCGTGCTCGATGCGTTCATGCACGACTGGGTATGGTGGCTCGCCATTGCGACCATCGCGTTCGGCGCGCTGGGCGCGCTCGCCGTGTCGAGCCTGAAAACCACCACGGGCTACCTCGTGCTGGTTTCGGTCGGACTCCTGATTGCAGCCGTCACGCAGCAAACGCCGCTGGCGTGGAGTGCGCTGCTCTACTACCTGATCAGCACGACGCTGTGCACGGGCGCGCTGTTCCTGCTCGCCGATACGCTGGAGCCCGAGTCCGCCATGGCGTCCCACCCGGCGCACGCAGCGAACGCCACAGAAGGCACGAACAGCGTCGAACCTGGCTCGCTCGAAGCGCTCGACGACGCGGCAGCAGCGGCCATCTCGCCCGAGCCGGACCGCGAAGCACCCGCTACGGCAAAGGCGAGCGCGCCGCAACGCATCGAACAGGCGCGCGCCCCGTGGCCCTCGAACGCCGCCGCCCTGCTCTATCTCGCCGCTGCAGTGGGCGCAGCGGGCCTGCCGCCGCTCTCCGGCTTCCTCGGCAAGGCCATGGTCCTCGCGGCCACGCCCACGCACGAGGCGGCCGTGCTATGGCCCGCCGTGCTGGCCTCGAGCCTGCTGCTGATCGTCGCGCTGAGCCGCACCGGCACGCGCCTGCTGTGGGCCGAGCCCGCCGCGCGCGCCGCCGCCTTCGCGCCCGCTTGCGCCCCCAGAGGCAGCGCGGCCAAGCTCGCGGCCTGCGCGCTGCTGCTCGCCTGCGTGGCGGCGGCCACGCTCGGCGCGGGGCCGCTGCGGCAGTATCTCGACGCCACCGCCGCACAACTGTTCGACCGCGACGCCTACGTGCGCGCGATCCTGAGCACGCCCGCACCTGCGCCGGCGCCCACCCAGACCAACGGGAGCTGACGATGCTAAAAAGGCTCTTTCCGCACCCGTGGCTCACCGTCGTGCTGCTCGTCTGCTGGGTGCTGCTCATGAACGATGTCTCGCCCGGCAATCTGCTGCTGGGCGCAGTGCTCGGCACCGTGATCTCGTTCTGCGTGGCCAGGGGGTTGTGGCTGCAGCCGGTGCGCTTCGGCAAGCCGTGGCTGCTCGTGCGCCTGTTCGTGCACGTGCTGATCGACATCGTCGTGGCCAACGTGGAAGTAGCGCTGCTGGTGCTCGGCCCCACCAGGCGCCTGCGGCCCGCGTTCATCGACGTGCCGCTCGACAGCACGCACGAAATCGCGCTCACCATGCTCATCAGCATCGTGTCGCTGAGCCCGGGCACGCTGTGCGCCGAACTCAGCGACGACCGCACGCGCCTCATCGTCCACGTGCTAGACCTCGACGACGAAGCGGCGCTGGTCGCGCTCATCAAGTCCCGTTATGAAGCCCCGTTAATGGAGATCTTCGCATGCTAGCCATCGTGATCCCGGTCTCGTTCGCGATCCTCGGCATCGCCTTCCTGCTCACGCTCGTGCGCCTCGTGCGCGGCCCCTCGCTGCCCGACCGCATCGTCGCGCTCGACACGCTCAATGTGAACGCGATCGCGCTGATCGTCGTGTACGGCATCACCCTGCGCTCGACGGTGTTCTTCGAAGCCGCGCTGCTCATCGCGCTGATGGGGTTTGTGGGCACTGTCGCGCTCACGAAGTATCTGCAGCGCGGCGACATCATCGAACTGAACTGACTGAACTGACGAAGAGGCCAGCCGATGCAAACCGTTGTCGAAGCAATCGTGAGCGCGTTGCTGCTGATCGGCAGCCTGTTCACGCTGATCGGCGCGATCGGGCTCGCGCGCCTGCCCGATTTTTTCATGCGCCTGCACGGGCCGACGAAGTCGACCACCCTAGGCGTGGGCGGAATCGTGCTCGCCTCCGTGATCTATTTCAGCACGCACAACAATTTCGCGAGCCTGCACGAGTTGCTGATTCCCGCGTTCCTGTTCCTCACCGCGCCCATCAGCGCGCACATGCTCGCGAAGGCCGGCATCCAGCAGCGCGTGCGAGTCACGGCGGCCACGCGCGGGCGCCCGCCCACGACCGGCGCGTGCGCGCAACGTGGCGACACGCGCGAGACGCACGAAGCGAGCGATGACGATGAAGCCGCGCAAACCTCGCGCGCGCCAGGCAAACCCGCTCACGACACCTGATCGCCAACGACAGCGCCGCGCCCGCTCTTGCGCGCCTCGGTCAACACGTAGTCGATGAAGGTCGAAGCCGCGCGCGTATGGTGGCGGTTGGGCATGTAGAGCAGGTACATATGCGTGCCGAAGATGCTCAGCCGCCACGCGTCGAGCGAGGTCACGACCAGGCCGTTGCGCAGGTCGTCGTGGACCACGTAGTCGGGCACGATGCCCACGCCCAGCCCCTCCAGAATCGACTGGCGCAGAAACAGAAAATTTTCCGAAATGATCGACGGTTCGAGCAGCACCTCGTGCCGTTCCTCGCCGAGGTAGCCCGCGAGGCGCAGTTGCCGCCCCACCACCGTCGCGGTAATGACTGGCGCACGCGCGAGGTCTTCCAGCGTTTCTGGCATGCCGTGTTCCGCGGCCCAGGGCGCCGACGCGCACGCGACATATCGCACCGCGCCCATGTCGCGCGCCACGAGATTCTGCGGTGGCTCGTGCATCACGCGCACCGCGATGTCCACTTCGTCGCGCAGCAGGTCTTCCACGCGGTTCTCGAACATCACGTCGAGCACGATGCCCGGATACAGGCGCTTGAAGCGGATCAGCCACTCGGACATCACGAGCTGCCCATAGCCGCTCGGCACCGATAAGCGCACGCGCCCCTGGAGGCTTTGCCCTAGCGTGGAAACCGACTCGTGCGCCGCGAGCAGCGCGTTCTGGATCGCGCGTCCGTGTTCGTAGAGCTTCAGGCCGATCTCGGTGGGCTCCACGCGGCGCGTGGTGCGCCGCACGAGTTGCAGGCCGATGGATTTTTCGAGGTGGTTGAGGTGGTAGCTCACATTCGCGCGGCTCATCTTGAGACGCCGCGCGGCCTCGCTCAGGTTGCCGGCGTCGAGGATCTCCACCAGCAAGGTCAATGAATTGACGTCCACGATCGACCTCATTGTCAAATAATCTTTGACAGCATGTCAATCAACCATGGGATTGTCAATTGGCGCTGGCATCCACAGAATGAAGCCCACATTGGAGAACCGCGATCCTGGCCGGCCAGCCGCCGGCCGGCCACCGATCAGGCACCCTAATTCTTCTGGAGACATCCCTCATGGCAATCGACACGGCAGCCCCCTCCTCCGCTTTTTCCCCGGTTAGTCACGAACTGCGCGGCAAGGTGCTGCTCGTCACCGTCGACAATCCGCCCGTGAATGCGCTGGGCGTGGACGTGCGGCGCGGTCTTGCCGCCGCCATCGAGCACGCCGAGGCGAATGCGGCCGTGCAGGCCGTGATGATCGTCGGCGCGGGGCGCAACTTCATCGCCGGCGCGGACATCCGCGAATTCGGCAAGCCGCCGCAAGCGCCCGCGCTGCCCGACGTGGTCAACCGCATCGAGGGCTGCCACAAGCCGGTGATCGTGGCGATTCACGGCGCGGCGCTCGGCGGCGGACTCGAAGTCGCGCTCGCCGCGCACTACCGGCTCGCGGTGGGGGGCGCGAAGCTCGGCCTGCCCGAAGTCCAGCTCGGCCTCCTGCCCGGCGCGGGCGGCACGCAGCGCGCGCCACGCCTGATCGGTGCGGAAGCCGCGCTTTCGCTGATGCTGAGCGGCCGCCACGTGGGCGCGCAGGAAGCGCTCAAGCTCGGTCTGGTCGACCGCGTGGGCGCGAGCGACGACATCCTCGCCGAAGGCCTCGCCTATGCGCAGGAACTGCTGGCGAATCACGCAAACTCGCATGCCCTTGTGCGCCGCACGCGCGACGCACAAGGGCTCGCCGACCGCGCCGCCGCGCAAGCCGCCATCGACGCCGCGCGCGCCGACACCGAGAAGAAGTCGCGCGGCCTGTTCTCGCCAATGAAGATCGTCGATTGCGTGCAGGCCGCGCTCGACGAATCGTTCGAGGAAGGTCTGCGCTTCGAGCGCAAGCAGTTCCTCGCCTGCCTCGAAAGCCCGCAGCGCGCGGGCCTCATCCATGCGTTCTTCGCCGAGCGCGAAGTACAGAAAGCGCCTGAAACGAAGCGCGCCGCGCCGCGCGCGATCGACACCGTCGGCGTGATCGGCGGCGGCACGATGGGCGCGGGCATCGCCGTGGCCGTGCTCGACGCGGGCCTGCCCGTGACGATGATCGAGCGCGACGACGCCGCGCTCGCCCGCGGCCGCGCGCATGTGGAGAAGGTCTACGACGGCCTGATCGCCAAGGGCCGCATGAAGCCCGAAGCGAAGGCGCAGATCCTCGCGCGTTTGAACGGCAGCACCGCGTACGATGCACTCGCGAATGCCGACCTCGTGATCGAGGCCGTGTTCGAAGACATCGCCGTGAAGCAGGCCGTGTTCGCCGAGCTCGACCGCGTCTGCAAGCCGGGCGCGGTGCTCGCGACCAACACCTCGTATCTCGACATCGACGCCATCGCGGCCAGCATCGGGCGTCCGCAAGACGTGGTGGGCCTGCACTTCTTCTCGCCCGCGAACATCATGAAGCTGCTCGAAGTCGTGGTGCCGAAGGCCGTCCGCCCCGATGTGGTGGCCACAGCGTTCGAGCTCGCGAAGAAGCTGCGCAAGGTGCCGGTGCGCGCGGGCGTGTGCGACGGCTTCATCGGCAACCGCATCCTCGCCGTGTACCGCACGGCCGCCGATCATCTGATGGAAGACGGCGCCTCGCCGTACCAGATCGACCGGGCCGTGCGCGAATTCGGCTTCCCGATGGGCCCGTACCAGGTGGTCGATCTCGCGGGCGGCGACATCGGCTGGGCCACGCGCAAGCGCCGCGCGGCCACGCGCGACCCGAACGCGCGCTACGTGCAGATCGCCGACCGCCTGTGCGAGCGCGGCTGGTTCGGCCAGAAAACGGGCCGTGGCTTCTACCTGTACCCCGAAGGGGCACGCGCGGGCACGCCCGATCCGGAAGTGGAAGCCATCATCGCCGCCGAGCGCGAGCGCGCCGGCATCAAGCCGCGCACGTTCAGCAACGAGGACATCATGCGCCGCTACATGGCCGCGATGATCAACGAAGGCGCGAACGTGGTGCACGAAAAGATCGCGCTGCGCCCGCTCGACGTGGACGTGACGCTGCTGTACGGCTATGGCTTTCCGCGCTATCGCGGCGGCCCGATGAAATATGCCGACACCGTGGGCCTCGCGAACGTGCTCGCCGACATCCGCGAATTCGCGAAGGAAGACCCGCTGTTCTGGCGTCCTTCGCCGCTGCTCGTCGAACTGGTCGAGCGCGGCGCGGACTTCGCGAGCCTCAATCACATCGACTGAACACGGCCTGCGCTCATGCGGGGCAGCAAGGAGCAAGACTCATGGATCTGAAATTCACCGCCGAAGAAGAAGCCTTCCGCAGCGAAGTGCTCGACTTCCTGCGCGAGCGCCTGCCGCGGCGGGTGGCCGAAAAAGTGCGCAGCGGCAAGCACCTCACGCGCGATGACATGGCCGCGTGGCACGCCACGCTCAACGAAATGGGCTGGCTCGCGAATCACTGGCCGAAGGAGTATGGCGGCCCGGGCTGGAGCGCCGTGCAGAAGTTCATCTTCGAGAACGAATGCGCGATTGCGGGTGCACCGCGCATCGTGCCGTTCGGCGTGAACATGCTAGGCCCCGTGCTCATCAAGTACGGCAACGAGGCGCAAAAACGCCACTGGCTGCCGCGCATTCTCGACGGCTCGGACTGGTGGTGCCAGGGCTATTCGGAGCCGGGCGCGGGCTCGGATCTCGCCTCGGTGCGCACGAGCGCCGTGCGCAAGACCGACGCGAGCGGCGACTACTACGTGGTGAACGGCCAGAAGACGTGGACCACGCTCGGCCATTACGCGAACATGATTTTCTGCCTCGTGCGCACCGCCACGGACGTGCGCAAGCAGGAAGGCATCAGCTTCCTGCTGATCGACATGAACACTCCCGGCATCGAGGTTCGCCCGATCATCACGCTCGACGGCGAACATGAGGTAAACGAAGTGTTCTTCACCGACGTGCGCGTGCCGGCGGAAAACCTCGTGGGCGAAGAGAACAAGGGCTGGACCTACGCAAAATACCTGCTGACCTACGAGCGCACCAACATCGCGGGCGTGGGCTTTTCGGTGGCCGCGCTCGCGCGCCTGAAGCGCGCCGCGCAACAGGTCACGCGCAACGGCAAGCCGCTCGCGCAGGACCCGCAGTTCGCGGCGCGCATGGCCAAGGTCGAGATCGACCTGGAAAACATGAAGACCACGAACCTGCGCGTGATCGCAGCCGTGGCGGGCGGCGGCGTGCCGGGCGCGGAGAGCTCGATGCTGAAGATTCGCGGCACCGAGATCCGCCAGGAGATCTCGTCGCTGCTGCGCCGCGCGATGGGCCCGTACGCAGCGCCCTTCGTCGAAGAAGCGCTGCAGGAAGGCTACGAAGGCGAGGCCATCGGCCCCGACGAAGCCGCCAGCGCCGCCGCGCTTTACTTCAACAACCGCAAGCTGTCGATCTTCGGCGGCTCCAACGAGATCCAGAAGAACATCATCTCCAAGATGATTCTCGGTCTTTAAGAAAGTAAGAGAGACCCGGTCATGAACTTCCAGCACACCGAAGACCGCCGCATGCTTGCGGACACGCTCAATCGCTTCATCGCGGAGCAATATGGTTTCGACGCGCGCGACAAGATTGCGCGCTCCAGCGAGGGTTTCAGCCCCGACATGTGGCAGCGCTTCGCCGAGCTCGGCGTGATCGGCGCACTGTTCGACGAAGCCGTTGGCGGATTCGGCGGCCAGGGCTTCGATGTGGCCGTCGTGTTCGAATCGCTCGGGCGCGGCCTCGTGGTCGAGCCGTTTCTCGATACGCTGATCGTGGGCCGCGCGCTCGCGCACGCGGGCAGCGAGGCGCAACGCGCGCGCATCGCGTCGTTCATCGACGGCTCGCAGATCGCAGCGCTTGCGCACGACGAACCGGGCTCGCATTACGAAGCTTCGCGCGTCGTCACGCGCGCCGAAAAGCACGCCGACGGCTGGGTGCTGCAAGGCGCGAAAGGCGTCGTGCAGCATGCGGAACATGCGCACGTGCTGCTCGTTTCCGCTCGCGTCGCAGGAAGCGAATTCGACGAAGCCGGCATTGCGCTCTTCCTCGTGCCGCGCGACGCGAAGGGCGTGAGCGTGCGCGGCTATGGCAAGATCGACGGCGGACGCGCGGCGGAAGTCACGCTCGATCATGTGACACTCGGCGCCGACGCGCTCGTGGGCGCGCAAGACGCGGGCTTCGCGACGCTCGAGCACGCGCGCGGCTACGGCCTGCTCGCGCTCGCTTCGGAAGCCGTGGGCGCGATGGACGTCGCGCGCGATCACACGCTCGAATACCTGCGCACGCGCAAGCAGTTCGGCGTGCCCATCGGCAGCTTCCAGGCGCTGCAGCACCGCATGGCCGACGTGCTGCTCGAAATCGAGCAGGCGCGCTCTGCCGTGATCAACGCGGCGGCCGCCATCGACGCACCGCGCGTGCCGCGCGAGCGCGCGCTTTCGGCGGCGAAGTACTCGATCGGGCGCATTGGCGCGCGCGTAGCCGAAGAAGCCATTCAACTGCACGGCGGCATCGGCATGACGTGGGAGCTGCCGCTCGCGCACTACGCCAAGCGCCTCGTGATGATCGACCATCAGCTCGGCGACGAGGATCATCATCTCGCGCGCTACATCGCGCTGGAATCCGCCGCGGCATGACCGTTGCGAGGGCCGACGGCCGCCTTCCCATGGCGGACATGCGCGGCGCGGCCTTTCATTCACAACGAACCAGGAGTGCCTGCTGATGCAGACCGACAACAAAAGCCTGCCGCTCGCAGGCGTACGCATCCTCGATCTTTCGCGCGTGCTGGCCGGACCGTGGAGCGCGATGGTGCTCGGCGACCTGGGGGCCGAGGTCATCAAGGTCGAGCATCCCGGCCGCGGCGACGACACGCGCGACTGGGGCGTGCGCGTCGGCAAGACCGAGACGGCCTACTTCAATAGCGTGAACCGCAACAAGCGTTCGATCACGCTCGATCTGCAAACGCCGGAGGGCCAGCAGATCGCGCGCGAGCTCGCGAAGACCAGCGACATCTTCATCCAGAATTTCAAGTCGGGCGGCGCGGCGAAGCTGGGCCTCGGCTATGAGGCGCTGAGCGCGGAGAACCCGCGCCTCATCTATTGCTCGATCACCGGCTACGACAGCACCGGGCCCGAGGCGAAGCGTCCCGGCTACGACCTCGTCGTGCAGGGCGAAGCGGGCCTGATGGCGCTGAATGGCGAAGCGCATCAGCCGCCGCTCAAGTTCGGCGTTGCCGCCGTCGATCTGTTCACGGGCATGTACTCGGCGCAGGCGATGCTCGCCGCACTGTACGAGCGCGAGCGCACCGGGCACGGGCGCCACATCGAAATGGCGCTGTTCGACTGCGGCCTCATGATCACCGCTTACTACGGGCTCGAAGCGCTGCTGCTGGGCGAAGACCCGCCGCGCTACGGCAATGCGCATCCGTCCATCGTGCCTTATGGCGTGTTCGACGCCGCCGATGGTCCGCTCGTCATCACCGTGGGCAACAACGCGCAGTTCGAGCGCTTCTGCCGCGAGGTGATCGAGCGCGACGACCTCGCCGACGACGCGCGCTACAAGACCAACATCCTGCGCGGGCAGAACCGCGAGACGCTCGTGCCCGAACTCACGCGCGAACTGGGCAGCCGCCCGCGCAAGCTGTTGCTCGAGCGTCTCGCCAACGCCGGCATTCCATGCGGCGAGGTGGCGGGCCTGCGCGAAGCGCTGCTCTCGCCACGCGCCATGCAGGGCGGGCTCGTCACGCAGCAGCCGCATCCGCACACGGCAAGCGGCACGACGCCGGTGCTCGCGCCGCCGTGGCGCTTCGACGGCGAACGCATGCCCGTGCGCCGCGCACCGCCGCAACTCGGCGAAGGCACGCGCGACGTGCTGGAGGAGACGCTTGGATATTCGGCGGAAAGAATCGCCGAGCTGAAGAGCAAAGGCGTGATTTGATCGAGACACTCGACATAAAAACACAAGAGACACAGGAGACACCATGACGACCCCAGCGATCGACACGATCAAGGCACACCCAGAATACCGGCAGCTCGTTGCCGTGCGCCGGCGCTTCAGCTTCACGCTCACCGCGCTCATGATCGCCCTCTACTACGGCTTCATCCTGATCGTCGCGCTCGCGCCGCACCGGCTCGCGCAGCCGCTCTATGCGGGCGCCACCATCAGCGTCGGCATTGTCGTGGGCGTGGCTATCATCGCCGGCGCCATCACGCTCACCGGCCTCTATGTGCTGCGCGCCAACCACCGCTTCGATCCCGCCATGCGCGCGCTCGTCGCGAAGTTCCAGGGCGAGGTGCAGGCATGAAGTCCCTTCGCCTTTTCTGCGCATTCGCACTCGCCACCGCCAGCAGCCTCGCTCTTGCCAATATGCCGGGCGGCGCGGCCGCGCCCATGTCCAAGCCGCAGCACAACCCCGTCGCCATCGGCATGTTTCTGCTGTTCGTGCTCGTGACGCTAGGCATCACCCAATGGGCCGCGCGCCGCACGCGCACCGCGCGCGACTTCTACACGGGCGGCGGCGGCATCAGCGGCTTGCAGAACGGTCTCGCGATTGCGGGCGACTACATGTCGGCGGCCTCGTTCCTCGGTCTCTCGGGCATGGTGTTCATGTTCGGCTTCGACGGCCTCATCTACTCGATCGGATTTCTGGTCGGCTGGCCGTTCGTGATGTTCCTGATCGCCGAGCCGCTGCGCAACCTCGGCAAGTTCACGTTCGCCGATGTCATTGCGTATCGCTTCGAGCAAGGCCCGATCCGCCTGATGACCTCGGCCAATGCGCTGATGGTCGTGATCTTTTACCTGGTTGTGCAGATGGTGGGCGCGGGCAAGCTGATCGAATTGCTGTTCGGCCTGCCGTACTGGATTGCCGAGATCGTCGTGGGCGCGCTGATGGTGATCTACGTGTTCTTCGGCGGCATGAAGGCCACCACGTGGGTGCAGCTCATCAAAGCGGGGCTGCTGCTGTGCGGCGCGACCTTCATGGCCGTGCTCGCGCTCGCGCACTTCGGCTTCAGCCCGAACGAGATGTTCCGCGAGGCCGTCAACGTGCACCCGGGCGCGCTCTCCATCATGGCACCGGGCAAGCTGATCCGCGATCCGCTCAACGCGCTCTCGCTCGGCATCGCGCTGATGTTCGGCACGGCCGGCTTTCCGCACATCCTGATGCGCTTCTTCACGGTGCCCAACGCCAAGGAAGCGCGCAAGTCGGTGTTCTACGCGACGGGGTTCATCGGCTACTTCTATTTGCTCACCTTCGTGATCGGCTTCTCGGCGATCGCGCTGCTCGCGCAGCATCCGGAGTTCTTCCGCGTCGACGCGGCAGGCCACTTCAATCTCACGACCGACCTGCTCGGCGGTTCGAACATGGTGGCCGTGAAGCTCGCCCAGGCGGTGGGCGGCAATCTCTTCTACGGCTTCATCGCGGCGGTCACGTTCGCGACAATCCTCGCCGTTGTCGCTGGCCTCACGCTCTCGGGCGCCACCACGGTCTCGCACGATCTCTACGCAAGCTGGCTTGCGCGCGGGCGCAAGAACGAGCAGCGCGAGATGCGCATCTCGCGCGTGGCGACGCTCGTGCTCAGCGCGGTGGCGATCGGCCTCGGCATCCTGTTCGAGCATGCCAACGTGGCATTTCTCGTGGGGCTCGTCGCAGCCGTTGCGGCCAGCGCCAATTTCCCGGTGCTCGTGATGTCGATCTTCTGGAGCGGCATGACCACGCGCGGCGCGGTGGCCGGCGGGGTGCTCGGGCTCGTTTCCTCGGTGCTGCTCACGGTGTTCTCGAAGTCGGTCTGGGTGGACGTGCTCCATCATGCGCATGCCCCCGTGTTCCTCGACAATCCGGCGCTGGTCTCCGTGCCGCTCGCGTTCGTCGGCATCTGGGCGGTATCCCGGCTCGACACCAGCGCACGCGCGCGCAAGGAGCGCGAGGCGTTCGCCGCGCAGGAGTTCTATGGGCAGACCGGGCTTCTGCCGATGGAGGCCGTGGAGCATTGAGGCACTGAGAAGCGACTGAGAAGCCGCGACGGAGCATCAGCGCCGCTTTGCATACCATCGCGCCCCGCAGCGTCAAGCACGCTGCGGGGCGCAGTGCTTTTGGCGAGGCAACCGGCACCCGGCCGCCCCCGCTCCACGCGCGCATTTGCGCAGCCGGTTATATTGCGCATGGGGCGCCGCGTGCAGCCCCTGCCCGTTGCCCTTTGCCGATCAACCGCCGCCCCGCCAGCACCCAGTCGCCTTTCCGATGGAGCACGCCTACGTCCAGTTGCTGCACCTGCTTGCCGCCTATCCGGGCTGGACGCTCGCGTTCGTGGCCTTCGCGGCCTTCGCCGAATCGCTCGCGCTGGTCGGCACGTTTTTCCCGGGCAGCACGGCCATGTTCATCGCGGGCGCCTTCGCCGGCACCGGCGCGCTCAATCTGGGCTGGCTGTTCGCCTGGGCCATCGCGGGCGCCGTAGCCGGCGACGCGCTGAGCTTCTGGCTCGGCCGCCGCTATCGCGGCTCGATCGCCCAAGTCTGGCCGTTCAGCCGCTACCCCGTGATCCTCGAGAAAGCGCAGGTCTACTTCCAGAGCCACGGCACGCGCAGCGTGATTCTCGCGCGCTTTGTCGCGCCGATGCGCGCCGTGGTGCCGGTCGTCGCGGGCATGGCGGAGATGTCGCCGATGCGCTTCTTCGTGATGAACGTGATCTCGGCGCTCGTCTGGGCGCCCGCGCACATCTTGCCGGGCGTGGTGTTCGGCGCATCGCTGCAACTCGCGGGCGCCGTGTCGTTCCGGCTCGTGGTCGCGCTCGCGATCATCGTATTCGCGGGCTGGCTGGTGTGGAGCATCACGCGGATTACGCTCGGCCATCTGGACGCCTGGGCCAGCGCGTCGCGCCGTGCCGTGGCGCGCTGGGCGGCGGGCCACCGGGGCCAGGCCGGGCGCCGTCTTGCGCGGGTGCTCGATCCGCGGGAGCCGGCGCTCGGCGCGTTAATCGCCGTCACGGCGCTGGTGCCACTGTGCGCGACGGTGTTCTCTTACGTGCTCAGCGATCTGCTGAACGGCGACCCGCTCGTGCAGATCGACCAGTCAGTGCGCCAGTTTCTCCAGTCGATCCATACCACCTGGGCCGACGATGTCCTCATTCACGTCGAGACGCTTGGCAGCAACTACACGCTCGCGGCGCTCGTGGCCACCATCACGCTCTGGCTCGCATTCGAGCGGCGCTGGCGCACCATCGGCTACTGGGCGCTCGCCGCAGGCGTCTCGCAGGCGCTCATCGTCGCGCTGCGCGTGGCGATCCACCACGACGTGGCCGGCGCCGCGCATGTGGGCGCCTATGTGTTCCCGAGCGACCGCGTGGCCTCGATGGTGATCGTCTACGGCTTCGCGATGTTCCTGCTCGTGCGGCGCGTGAACGTGGTGCAGGCGGCCATGGTCGCGATGTTCGGCAATGCGATCGTAGTGGCGGTGACGTTCGCGGGGCTCTATTTCGACCGCTTCCTGTTCTCCGATGCCATCGGCGGCGCGGCCTTCGCCTCGATCTGGGTGTGGATGGTCGTGCTGCTCTCGCTGTGGCGCTATCCGCAGCGGCCAGCGAATCGCAACTTCATGCCATCGGTCGTGTTCGCCGTGCTCGCGCTGGCTTTCGCACTGCAGCGCGGCGCGGCGGAGCGCGCGGAGGCGCAAGCTTCGCGTACCGAAGCGCCGCCGCAAACCATCACGCAGCTCGTGTGGACCGATTCGCTCTGGAGGACCTTCGCGTGCTACCGCATCGACATGAAAGGCGAGCGTCGGGAACCGATGACGATCCAGTGGGCCGCCAGCGCCGCCGACCTGCGCGTGGCGCTGCACGAAGCCGGCTGGAGCGAGGGCGCGCAATTCTCGCTGAGGAGCGTGCTCTCGCTGGTCGCGCCGAACGTGGACGCGCTTGCGCTGCCGCTGCTGCCGAAGCTGAACAACGGCATGCCCTCGCCGCTGGTGTTCGAGCGCGCGCATCTGCCCAATGACCCCGCACGTCCGGGCAGCCGCCGCGACGTGCTGCGCTTCTGGCCCACGGGCTATGCGCTGGCTCCGGCGCAAGCCGCGGACGGCGCCGCGCCCACGCCGATCTGGGTGGGCTCGCTCGTGCACGAGCGCTTGCGGCGCGCGTCCTGGCCGTTCAACATGCTGGTGACTTATGCCGGCAGCCACGACAGCGCCGGCCCTGAGCTGGCCGCACCCGGCCAGCCGACAAACTGGCGCGCGATCACCATGCCCGGCAGCGAGGGCTGCGAGGGCCGCTCCGTGATGCTGATCGTTTCAGGCGGGCATTGAACCCGTCCTGACTCCGCCGATGCTCGCGCGTTAGCCGCCCTGGCTAATGGCTTTCGCCCCAGCTTCCCGTCGCGTGAAAGCGATCGATGCGCTCACGCGCATCGGCATACGCCGCATCGAGCGCGGCGTCGGCGCCGACATGGTTGCGCATCAGATCGTGGAAGCGGACGCTGCGCCCTTCCACATGCGCGTCCGCGCCATGGCGGCAGATGTAGCCGCTGTAGTGAAACAGCGGCTCGGGCGAGCGCGGCCCAAATGCCGGAATCGGCAGCACCCAGATCTCGAAACCTTCATGCTCGGTGTGATCCCACATGGTCTGTCTCTCGAACGCTGTGACGATGCCTATCGTCGCACGTCAGGGCACTCGCCTGCAAACCGCCCGTTTCCGCGAGTTTGGCTACACTATGCGGGCAGCCGGCGCGCCTGCGCCACGCCCGTGCCCGGAACCGCCGCAAGCCAACCAACCACCAACCACAAACCAACCACAAGCCGCCCCCGACGCAGAACCCAGTCCAGCGACCCGCCCACACCATGACGCAGCCCAATTCAACGCCCGATCCCCAGCCTGTCTCCACCACCGTCACCCGCAACGCGATCTTCATCGTCGCGACCGTCAACGAAGACGCCGCGAGCCGCGCTACCGTGCGCGCCTGGTGCGCCGACGTCGCCAACCTCGCGCGCGCAGTCGGCAAGCGCGTGCCGGGCGGCAATCTCTCGTGCGTGGTGGGCTTTTCGTCTGATGCATGGGATCGCCTGTTCGGCGACCCGCGCCCCGCCGAGCTCCATCCGTTCCGCGAATTCGGCTCGGGCGAGCGCGTGGCCGCGGCCACGCCCGGCGACCTGCTGCTGCACATCCGCGCGGACCAGACCGACCTGTGCTTCGAGCTGGCCACGCAACTGATGAACCGCCTCGAAGGCGCGGTCACGACCGTGGACGAAGTACACGGCTTCCGCAATTTCGACATGCGCGCGATGATCGGCTTCGTCGACGGCACCGAGAACCCCACCGGCAACGAAGCCGAGCACTTCACGGTGATCGGCGCGGATGAAGACGCCGAGTTCGCGGGCGGCAGCTACGTGCTGGTGCAGAAGTACCTGCACGACATGAAAGGCTGGAATGCGCTGACCGTGGAGGCGCAGGAGCGCATCATCGGGCGCACCAAGCTCCAGGACATCGAGCTCGACGCAGACGTGAAGCCGAGTTGCTCGCATAGCTCGCTCACCACGCTCACCGACGCCAACGGCGACGAAGTCAAGATCGTGCGCGACAACATGCCGTTCGGCCGGCCGGGCTCGGGCGAATTCGGCACCTACTTCATCGGCTATGCGCGCTCGCCCGCGCCCATCGAGCAGATGCTGGAAAACATGTTCGTCGGCAAGCCGCCCGGCAATTACGACCGTCTGCTCGATTTCAGCCGCGCGGTCACGGGCAGCCTGTTCTTCGTGCCTTCGCAGCCGCTGCTCGAAGCGCTCGCCGAGCGCGAGCCGAGCCTGGCCGGCGCAGTGAGCACGAGCCTGGAAGACCAACCCTCATTCGAGCCCGCCGCCGCGGCCTGCGCGGACGGCTCGCTCGCCATTGGATCTCTCAAAGGAGCACCCCGGCATGAATAATCTCCATCGCGAGCTGGCGCCCATTTCCGCGGCCGCATGGTCGCAAATCGAAGAAGAAGTCGCGCGCACCTTCAAGCGCTCGCTCGCGGGCCGCCGCGTCGTCGACGTGAACGGCCCCGGCGGCGTGGATCTCGCCGGCGTCGGCACCGGTCACCAGAGCGGCATCGAATCGCCGCTCGAAGGCATCCGCGCGCGCCAGCGCGAGGTGAAGGCGCTGGTCGAGCTGCGCGTGCCGTTCGAACTGTCGCGCGAAGCCATCGACGATGTCGAGCGCGGCGCGCAGGATTCCGACTGGCAGCCGGCCAAGGACGCGGCCACGCGTCTCGCGTTCGCCGAAGATCGCGCGATTTTCGACGGCTACAAGGCGGCGCAGATCACGGGCATCCGCGAAGGCACCTCGAACCCGATCTTGCAGATGCCGGCCGACGTTGCCGATTATCCGGTCGTGATCGCGAGAGCGCTCGAGCAGTTGCGCCTGCAAGGCGTGGACGGCCCGTACGCGGTGCTGCTCGGCTCCGACGCCTACACGGCCGTGAGCGAGGCGAGCGATTCGGGCTACCCGATTCTCGAGCACATCCGCCGCCTCGTGAAAGGCGAGATCATCTGGGCGCCGGCGCTCGAAGGCGGCAGCATCCTCACGACGCGCGGCGGCGACTTCGCGCTGCACCTGGGCCAGGACGTTTCGATCGGCTATGCGTCGCACGACGAGAACACCGTGCGCCTCTATCTGCAGGAGAGCTTCACGTTCATGATGCTCACGTCCGAGGCTTCGGTCACGGTTGCGGGAGAGTAAGCGAACATCGGGGCGCGCCTGCATGGCGCGCGTGCAAGAAAACGCAGGGGGCGCCCGTTGTACTTCAGGCGCCCCCTGCCTCGTTTACATCCCCGGCTCAAAGCCTCACTGACAAAAATTCAGCGTGACCATCGCCGAGCGGCCCGGCACCCAGGTTGCGTAGATCGGATACGCGCTCTGGTAATACTTCTTGTCGAAGAGATTGTTCAGGTTCAGCTGCAAGTCCACCGACTTCGTCACGCGCCACGGCACCGAGGCGTCGAAGCGCGCGTAGCCCGGAATCCACTTGCGCGTGGTCGACGTGACCGACGCATATGTCTCGCTCGATACGGTTGCGCCGGCGCCCAGCGTGAGCTTGGGCATCACGTCATAGCTGGTCCACAGCGTGAAGTTGTGCCTGGGCACCATCACCATCGGCAAGCCCGAATTCTGCGGGCTGGTCGGGCCTGCGTTGGTCGTGATCGCATCGAGATACGAATAGCCGCCGAACATGGCCCACTTGTTCGTCACGTTGCCCGCGAAGCCGAACTCGAAGCCGCGCAGGCGCTGCGAGCCCGCGTTGATGGTGCCACCCAGGCCATCGCTCACGCGCGCATTGGTCTTGTCGGTCTGGAACAGCGCGGTGGTGAGCGAAAGACGTTCGTGGAGCACATCCCACTTCGCGCCCAATTCGATATTGCGCGCGCTCGGGCGCGAGGTCCTGGTTGGTCGCCGTGATCTGGTCGGTGCCGCCGCCGAGGCCCGAATTCGCGCCCGGCGGACTCGCCGACGTGCCGTACGACGCGTACAGGCTCACCGTGCGCACCGGCTTGAGCACGAGGCCGAACTGGTAGCTGAAGAGATTCGAGGTGTTCGACAGATCGGGCACACCCGCCTGCTGCGCCGTGACGTCATAGCGGTCGAAGCGCAGGCCCGCGTTGAAGATCCAGCGCTCCGAAAGCTGCACGCTATCGAACAGGTAGGCCGAAGCGATGTTGGTCTGCGGGTTCGTGGTCGGCCCCGGGAAGCTCTTGTCGCCGTTGAGCAGCACGCTGCCGGTCAACGGGTTGTTCGGGTGCCAGTACGCGAGCGGCGTGCAGTTGTAGGCCACCGAGCACGGCCCGCCCGAGCGGATGTTGTTGCCCTTCGAATCGGTCACGAGATAGCCCTCGTAGCGGTCCTGCTCGTGGCTGACTGGCCACGATCGGTGGGCACCGGCGTGCCGCCCGTGGATCGAAGGCGGAGACGTCTTGAGCCGGGCGTCACGGGCCGCCCGCGTCAAAGGAATCCTGTGTTGAGCCTCACTTGCGAATGCGTATGATTTTCATTTACTAAATCGATTGTAATAAATCATCAGCGAGGTGTAAACACACACGGCGCATTTCACGGGGGATTTCGCGGGATTTCGCTGAAAGCGCGCGGCGAGTGCCGGTATGATGTCGGTCCCGCTGCGTGCGCGCAGAACCGCGCCCGCCACGCGCCAACGCATCCATTTCACGAAGACTCAGAGGAAGACCGCCATGACGGCTGCAACACAATTCGACCAGGTTTCCGTGGTCCGCAAGGCCAACGTCTATTTCGACGGCAAGTGCGTCTCGCACACCGTGCTGTTCGCCGACGGCACGCGCAAGACGCTCGGCGTGATCCTGCCAGGCCAGCTGAACTTTGGCACCGACGCCCCCGAACTCATGGAAGTGCAAGGCGGCAAGTGCCGCATCCGTCTCGACGGCAGCGACGAGTGGAAGACCTACGGCGCAGGCGAGTCGTTCTCGGTGCCGGGCAAGAGCCGCTTCGACATCGACGTGATCGAGACGCTCGACTACTGCTGCAGCTATCTGTAAAGCGCACCGGCGCGCTTGCAGTTGCAAGCCCTGCCCGCCCTGCTTCGCGCACGGCGGGCATTTTTATTTCTTCGTGCGGGTCTATGGGGGGCTTATGGGGCCGATGGAGACGCCGCGCAGATCCATCGCGCGGCGCGCATCAGGCACCCAGAGCGGCGAGCGGATGCGTCTCCTCGCGCCACGGCGAGCACAGGAAATGCTGCACACGCTCGTCGCGCAGTTCGGCGAGCGTCGCGGGCGCCCAGCGCGGCTTGCGGTCCTTGTCGACGAGATGCGCGCGCACGCCTTCGCAGACGTCGCCCTCTTCGATTGCGCGCACAACGATCCCGAGCTCCATGCGAAAGCTCTCCGCCAGCGTCATCTGGCGGCCGCGCAGCAGCGCCTCGCGCGTGACTTCGAGCATGGTCGGCGAGTAATGCGTGAGCGCTTCGAGCGTGGCCGCAAGCCATGCCCGCACGTCCTCGGGCTGCTCGTGCTCGAGATCGGCGCGCAACGTATCGACGATCTGCTCGACGCGCGCACGGCGCACGAAGTGCCGCGCGATCAGCGGTGCGCGCGCAGCCAATGCGCTTGCCGGTGCGCTTGATTCACTTGATACCCCTGATGCACCCGGCGCATCGGGCGCCATGTCGAACACCGCGCGCAGCGCCGCGAGCACGTCCCCATCCATGCTCGCTTGCGCGAGGCGCGCCTCGTAACCGTCGAGCCATTCGCCCGGCACGCAAATATCAGCGAGGTGGCAGTGGAGCGCGTCGGCGCCCGTGAGCAGCACGCCGGTCAGCCCCACATACAGCTCGGTCTCCACCGGCATCTTCGCGAGAAAATGCGTGGCGCCCACGTCGGGCAACATGCCGATGCGTGTTTCCGGCATCGCGATCTTCGTGCGCGTGGTGGCCACGCGTAGTGCCGCCGCCTGGCCGAGGCCCATGCCGCCGCCCATCGTTACGCCGTCGAGCAGCGCGACGAGCGGCTTGTCGAACGTATGCAGCGCGAAATCGAGCCGATATTCGTCGACGAAGAACTGCTGCCAGCCATCGTCGCCGAGCCGCTTGCCCGCGCGCGCGAGACTATCGATCGCGCGCACGTCGCCGCCCGCGCAAAAGCCCTTCGGACCCGCACCTTCGAGCACGAGCGCGACGATCGAGTTGTCATGGCGCACGCGTTCGAGCAGCACCGCAATCTCGCGCACCATCGCATGCGAGAGCGCGTTGAGCGCGGCGGGACGATTCAGCGTGATAATCGCGACGCGGTTGACCACGCGGAACAGCACGTCCGGGCCGGCCTCCGATGCTGTTTGAGCGGAAGCGGGTGTTGCATTCATTGCTTAATTCTCCGTATCAATTTGCCATTGCGGCTTGCGCTTCTCGAGGAAGGCGTTAACACCTTCGCGCTGGTTGGGCGAATCGAACAGGTCGATGAAGCGCTCCCGCTCCACGGCGAGCGCCGCGCCACGCGGCACGCCGTTGCGCGCCTGGTGAATGAGCGACTTGCTGAACGACACGGCCTGCGGGCTCAGCGACGCCACGCGCGCGGCCATGGCGAGCGCGACGTCGCGCGCACCGCCCTGCGGCACCACTTCCTCCACGAGGCCGATGCGCAGCGCCGTGGCGGCATCCACGCGCTCGCCGGTCAGGACGATGCGCTTGGCCCAGCCCTCGCCCACGAGCCAGGGCAGCGTCTGCGTACCGCAACCGCACGGTAGCAGGCCCACGGCGGGTTCGGGCAGCGCGAGTTGCGCATGCTCCTCGGCGATGCGGATATCGCAAGCGAGCGCACATTCGAGCCCGCCGCCCATCGCGTAGCCGTTGATCGCTGCAATCACCACGGGCCGTGCGTTCTGCAGCGCCTCGAATGCGGCGCCGAATGCCGAGGCTGCCGTGCGCGCGACTTCGCGATCGCCCGTGGCGAACGCGTTCAGGTCCGCGCCCGCGCTGAAGAACTTCGTGCCGTTGCCGGTGATGACGATGGCGCGAACTTTCGCCTCGCGGTTGAACGCCTCGATCACCTCTTGAAGCTGGCACAGGCCATCGACGGTAAAGGCGTTCGCGGGCGCTCTCGCCAGCGTGATGAGCGCCACCGTGTCGTCACACATGTACTCGAATTCGATCATTTCGGATTCCACTCTGTTTTCATCGCAACTCGGGGAAATCCTCTTCCCAGTATTCATCGGGCTGGCGCGCGGGTTCATCCGTGCGCTCCATTTCGCGGCGGCGCAGCTCGACGCGACGGATCTTGCCCGAGATCGTCTTCGGCAAGTCGCTGAACTGAAGCCGGCGAATGCGCTTGTACGGCGCGAGCTTTTCGCGCGAGAAGCGGAACACCTCGCGCGCGAGATCGGGTCCCGCCTCGTAGCCCTGGCGCACGATCACGAACGCCTTGGGCACCGAAAGCCGCAACGGGTCGGGGCTCGGCACCACGGCCGCCTCGGCAATCGCCTCGTGCTCGATCAGCACGCTCTCCAGTTCGAACGGGCTCAGGCGGTAATCGGATGACTTGAATACGTCGTCGGCGCGGCCCACGTAGACGAAGTAGCCGTCGTCGCGGCGCATCGCCACGTCGGACGTGTGGTAGTAGCCGTTGCGCATCGCCTGCTCGGTGGCCTTCGCGTTGTTCGCGTAGCCGGTCATCAGGCCGAGCGGGCGTTGAGCCGGATCGGCCCCGAGCGTCAAGGCAATTTCGCCTTCGCTCACGGGCTGATCGTCGGGATCGACGAGCTCGACACGGTAGCCCGGCAGCGGCCTGCCCATCGAGCCCGCCACCACGGGCTGGCCCGGCGAGTTGCCGATCTGGCAGGTGGTCTCGGTCTGGCCATAGCCGTCGCGGATCGTGATGCCCCACGCGTGGCGCACGCGCTCGATGATCTCGGGATTGAGCGGCTCGCCCGCACCCACGATCTCGCGCAGCTTCACTGCGTAGCTCGCGAGCGGTTCCTGCACGAGCATGCGCCACACCGTGGGGGGCGCGCACAGCGTGGTCACGCCGCATTGCACGAGCACACCGAGTACGTCTTTCGGCACGAAGCGCGCGTAGTTGTAGACGAACACGCAGGCCTGCGCATTCCACGGCGCGAAGAAGCAGCTCCACGCGTGCTTGGCCCAACCCGGCGAGCTGATGTTCCAGTGCACGTCGCCGGGCATGAGGCCGATCCAGTACATCGTGGAGAGGTGCCCAACGGGATAGCTCTGATGCGTGTGCTCGACGAGTTTCGGCTTCGAGGTGGTGCCCGAGGTGAAATAGAGCAGCATCGGGTCGCTTGCGCGCGTCGGGCCATCGGGCTCGAACGCGGCGCTCGCTTCACAGGCGCGCGAGAGATCGATCCAGCCGTCTCGCGCCCCGCCCACCGCGATGCGCTTCACGCTCGCGTCGAGCGCATCGAATTTCGCGAGCTCGGCTGCATCGACCACCACGAAGCGCGCGCCGCCGGCCTCCACGCGCTCGCGCACGTCGTCGGGGGCAAGCTGCGTGGTGGCGGGCAGCACTACCGCGCCCAGCTTCATCGCCGCCAGCATCACGTCCCACAACTCGACACGGTTGGGCAACATCAAGAGGAGTCGATCGCCGCGGCCCACGCCGTTTTCGCGAAGGAAATTTGCCATGCGCGAGGAACGCTCGGACATCTGCGCGAACGAATAGCGCGTGCCGCCTTTCGCGAGATCGTCGACGATCCAGAGCGCCGGGTTGTCGTTGCCGCGCGCCATCACGTCGAAGTAGTCGAGCGCCCAGTTGAAGGTGTCGAGCTGCGGCCACGCGAACGCTTCATACGCACGCGCGTAGTCGGTGCGGTGACGCAGCAGCAGCTCGCGTGCGTCGATGAAGGCCTGCGCGGAAGGGGTGAACCCGGTCATCGTCGTCTCCTGATTGAATCGCGGCGCATGTGCGCTTTTTTATCGGTGCATCAATTACTTCGCCATCCTTTCTTATAGCTCACGCGCGATCACCATGCGCTGCACCTCGCTCGTGCCTTCGTAGATCTGCGTGATGCGCGCGTCGCGGTAGTGGCGCTCCACCGGGTAATCGTTCAGAAAGCCATACCCGCCGTGAATCTGGATCGCGTGCGAGCACACTTCCTCGGCCATTTCCGACGCATAGAGCTTGGCCTGCGAGGCCTCGGAAAGACAGGGCTTGCCGAGCGTGCGCAGCTTCGCCGCATGATGCACGAGATGGCGCGCGGCGTTGATGCGCGTTTGCATGTCGGCGAGCATGTTCGCCACGCTCTGATGCCGGATCAGCGGCTCGCCGAATTGCACGCGCTCGTGCGCATAGGCGCGCGCCGCGTCGAAGGCTGCGCGCGCGATGCCGAGCGCCTGCGCCGCAATGCCAATGCGCCCGCCTTCGAGATTCGACAGCGCGATCTTGAGGCCCTCGCCGCGCTGGCCAAGCAGGTTCGCCTCGGGAACCGCGCAATCGACGAGCGAAATCGGGCAGGTGTCCGAGGCGCGAATGCCCATCTTTTTCTCGTGCGGCCCCACGTTAAAGCCCGGCGTATCGGTGGGCACGACGAAGGCCGAGATGCCGCGCTTGCCCGCATCGGGATCGGTCACCGCGAACACGATCGCCAGCTTCGCGCGCGAACCGTTCGTCACGAACTGCTTGTTGCCGTTGAGCACCCACTTGCCGTCGCGCAGCTCGGCGCGCGTGCGCAGATTGTTGGCCTCGGAGCCGGCCTGCGGCTCGGTCAGGCAGAACGCGCCGATCAACTCGCCGCTCGCGAGCTTCGTGAGCCAGCGGTCCTTCTGCTCCGCATTGCCGTACTGAAGGATCGGCCCGCAGCCCACCGAGTTGTGCACGCTCACGAGCGTCGCGCACGACGCACAGCCCGCGGCAATCTCCTCCATCGCGAGCGCGTAAGCCACGTAGTCGGTATAAGAGCCGCCCTGTTCCTGCGGCACGATCATGCCGAGAAAGCCCAGTTCGCCCAGTTGCTTGACGACCTCATCGGGCAGCTTGCCGTCGCGGTCCCATTGCGCCGCGTTGGGCGCGAGGCGCTCGCTCGCGAAGTCGCGCGCGGCGTCGCGGATCATGCGCTGGTCGTCGGTATAGAACTCGTCCATCTCTGTCTCCTTCGCTGCGCGCTCGCGCCGCGAGACGCGCGTTGGGTGCATCCACTGTCGCGCCGTGCAGCCGCCGCCGCAAGGCCCATGAAAAGTTTAGGCATCCGCGCGCCCCCATTCGATGCCCGCCACGATCAAAGTCAATGAGCGAATTTGCCATAATGTCTTCGATAACCGCACCGGAGGCCAATCCTTGCAGCCAGGGCAAACCAGCAAAGTGAGCGAAAAAGGCACGATCGCGATAAGCCTCGTGCGTGAGACGGTGGCGCGCGCGCGCGTGCGCGGGTTCGACGTAGCGCCCGTCGTCGAGGCGGCAGGCATCGCGGCGAGCGCGCTCGATGCGCCGCACGTGCGCGTGAGCGCCGCGCAGTACGGCGCGCTGTGGTCCGGCATCGCGCGCACGCTCGACGACGAATTCCTCGGCCAGGACTCGCATGCCATGAAGAGCGGCAGCTTCATCGCCATGACGCACGCGGCGCTGGGCGCGCAGACGGGCCGCCAGGCGCTGCAGCGCAGCGTGCACTTCATGCGCCTCGTGCTCGACGACCTGACCGGCGAAGTCGATATCGACGCCACGCGCGTGCGCATCGCGTTCCGCCAGCGCGCGGGCACGCCCGTGCCGGCGATGTTCGCCTACGCCACCTGGTTCATCCTCGTCTACGGCTTGCTGTGCTGGCTCGTGGGGCGGCGCATTCCGGTGCTTGCGGCGCGCTTTCGCTGCGCTGCGCCGCCCGACGCGCGCGAGTACCAACTGATGATCTGCGAGGACATGGCCTTCGACCAGCCCGATTCGTGGTTCGACCTCGCACCCGCGTTCCTCGACCTGCCCGTGATTCAGAGCGCTGCCTCGGCGCGCGCTTTCCTGCGCAACGCGCCCGGCAATTTCGTCGTGAAGTACCGCAATCCGGCCTCGTTCGCGGCGCGTGTGCGGCGCGCGCTACGCGCCCTGCCGGCTCACGCGTGGCCCGACGCCGACACCCTCGCACAGCGCCTGAACGTCGCGCCCGCGACCTTGCGCCGGCGCCTGCACCAGGAAGGCCACAGTTGCCAGTCGATCAAGGACGAACTGCGCCGCGACCTCGCGCTCGAGGCATTGCGCGACCCCGCGCGCTCGGTCGCCGACGTCGCGGCCGCTGTGGGCTTCGCCGAGCCGAGCGCATTCCATCGCGCGTTCCGCAAGTGGACCGGGCGGCGCCCTGCCGAATATCGGAAGCCGCACATACTGGCGGAGCCGAAGGCGCGCTGAACACGACGCTCGGATGGGCGCGCAGCGAGGGCGTCGATCTAATTGCAAACCTTACTATTAGCGAGATAAGACCTATAATTTTAGGGTTATCCCTAATACGAAAGGCATGACCATGAACACTCTTTCGCGTGTGACGCTTGGCGTGCTGGCAGCGGCTTGTTGCGTTGTGTCGGCAAGCGCGCTGAGCCAACCGTACAATTCGTCGGGCCCAATGACGCGCGCCCAGGTACGCGCAGACCTCGCTGATTGGCGCGCGGCGGGCTACGATCCGCTCGACTGGATTCACTACCCCGAAAACGCCCAGCGCGCCGCGGCAATCGTCGCGCAACGCCGCGCTTCGGGAATGATGCCGCAATCGCCGCAGTAAGCGCATTACGCTGAAGGCCCTCCCTTTTACGGGAGCACCGATCCGCCAGCAAGCGCGGACCGATGCTCCCGTTTTGCGCTTTTTTGCCGGCTGAACAAGCCCGCACGCGCCGCTTCCCACAGCCGACTCACTTGACGCACGGCAAACTGTTGCGGCCCTTCCACGCTCGTCCAAGCTTTTCTGCGCTCGCGGAACAATTGTTTACAATCGCGCCCATCAACGCGTGAGCCGGCCCCGCGGGCGACGTCCCATCGTCTCTCGCCCTCGCCGAACGCCAAAACGAACAACCCGCACGACTCTCGAGGCTCAACCTCCATGGACGCCATCAAACGCTATTTCGGATTCGAAGAAGCAGGCACGAACCTGCGCACCGAAGTGCTAGCCGGCTTTACCACCTTTCTCACGATGGCGTACATCATCTTCGTGAACCCGGCGATTCTCGGCGATGCCGGCATGCCGAAAGACGCCGTGTTCGTCGCCACCTGCCTCGTCTCGGCGCTCGCCTCGATCATCATGGGGCTCTATGCGAACTACCCGATCGCGCTCGCGCCCGGCATGGGCCTGAACGCGTACTTCGCGTACGCCGTCGTCAAGGGCATGGGCTTCACGTGGGAGGCGGCGCTCGGCGCGGTGTTCATCTCCGGGTGCCTGTTCTTCGTGGTCACGCTGCTGCGCGTGCGCGAGGCCATCATCAACGGGATTCCGCATTCGATCCGCGTGTCGATCACGGCCGGCATCGGACTCTTTCTCGCGATCATCTCGCTCAAGACGTCCGGCGTGATCGTCGCGAGCCCGGCCACGCTCGTCGAGCTCGGCAACCTGCACGACCCGCACACCCTGCTCGCGATCGTCGGCTTTTTCGCCATCGTCACGCTCGACGTGCTCAAGGTGCGCGGCGCGATCCTGATCGGCATCGTGGGCGTGACGATCCTCTCGTTCTTCTTCGGCGGCAATCAGTTCCACGGCATCTTTTCGGCGCCGCCCTCGATCGCGCCCACCTTCGCGCATCTCGACATCAAGGCCGCGCTCTCGACCGGCATCCTGAACGTGGTGCTCGTGTTCTTCCTCGTGGAGCTGTTCGACGCAACCGGCACGCTGATGGGCGTGGCCAACCGCGCCGGCCTGCTCGTGCACGGCAAGATGCACCGTCTGAACCGCGCGCTGCTCGCGGACAGCACCGCGATTCTCGCGGGCTCGGTGCTCGGCACCTCGTCGACCACGGCCTATATCGAAAGCGCTTCGGGCGTGCAGGCGGGCGGGCGTACAGGCGTGACGGCGCTCACCGTGGCCGTGCTGTTTCTCGCGAGCCTGTTCGTCGCGCCGCTCGCGGGCGTGGTGCCCGCCTACGCCACGGCGCCGGCGCTGCTCTATGTGTCGTGCCTGATGCTGCGCGAGCTCGCCGAGCTGCCCTGGGACGACGCCACCGAAGTCGTGCCCGCCGCGCTCACGGCGCTCGCGATGCCGTTCACGTATTCGATCGCGAACGGCGTGGCCTTCGGCTTCATCTCGTATGCAGGCCTGAAACTGCTGACGGGCCGCATGCGCCAGGTGCGCCCGATCGTCTGGATCATCGCGGCGGTCTTCCTGTTCCGCTATTTCTACCTGGGCTCGGCGTAAGTCCTTCAGATCTCTGGTGTTCGCGCACGCCCCGGCGGCGTGCGCCCGTGATGCGGATCCGGCGGAGCCATATCAAGGATTCCGGCCACGCAGCCGCACGGTGCACGGCGGCATCCTTATCATACGGATACTCGACCATCCCGACGATAACGATCCATCCAAAAGGAGCCGCCCCGTGGCCACCTACCCCGCCTCCGCAGAACGCTACTCGAAGCCCGCAATCTTCTTTCACTGGGCTGTCTTCCTGCTCGTCGCGCTGGCCTATCTCGCCATCGAAGTGCGCGGCCCCAAAGGCTCGGACAGCCGGGTGTTCTGGAGCAATGTGCACTACTGGGCGGGCACGCTCGTGCTCGCGCTCGCCGTGCTGCGCCTGTTTTGGCGCATGTGGGAAGGCGCGCCGCAGGACATCGATTCGAACCGCCTGCTCACGTTCCTTTCGCGGCTCGTGCACGTGGCGCTTTATGTGTTCATCTTCGTGCAGCCTGTGCTCGGCATCCTGACGATCAATCTGGCCGGCAAGCCCGTCACGCTCGCCGGCATCGACCTGCAGATCATGCTGGTGAGCGCGGACCCGGTCGCGCGCAAGGCCGTCAAGGCCGCGCACGAATTCATCGGCAACGCGTTCTACTGGATCATCGGCATTCACGCGCTCGCGGCCATCGCGCACCACGTGATGTTCCGCGACAACACGCTGCGCCGCATGATCTGACGCGCACGCGCGAGCCCGCGCAGAAAATAAACGCAAACGCCCCGCGGCCTCTGTCAGGTCGCGGGGGAATCTCGAAACACCAGCAACAGAAAATTCAGGACGCCGCGCCGTGCGCCTGCACGAAGCGCACGTAGCCGCTGCGCAGCGTAAGGCATTGTGCGCGCGTTTCGGAAAGCAGGCGGCGCGCGACCGCCTCGATGCGCTCGCGATGGTGATCGAAAGCGTCAAGCATGTCTTCCGCGCGCGGGGACGCCGCGCCGAAGTGGTCCTCCAGCGCCGCCGCCGTGATCGTACATTCCACCCGCTCTCCATCGATCATTGCCGGAAACGCCAAGGTCAAATCGGGTCCCGAGTACTCGGGCGCCTCATTCGGAAACTGGATCTGCATGGGAATGGCCTTAGGTTGAGGGTCAGCGGGCCGCGCTTGTACGATGCACCTCCTCGGCATACGCGCGGATCAAATGCCGACCGCCGCAAGTGTCGCTACGTTCGACACGATTGCGGCGGCCGTCTGGATTCACTTTAGGATACTTCGCGCGACCCGCAAGGGCGACTTTGTCACACGCGCGAAAAGATTCGCGCGGCCGGGTTTTTCCGGCGTTTCTTCAGCGTTTTGCGAACCGGCCGTTGCGCGCGCAAGCACGTTCCGCGCCGCACGCGGCATGGCGCACTGCAACATCACACGCGCTCACGACTCGCGATGCCGTCGATGCTCGATCTCGATGTCCTTCGGGTGCACGGTGAGCATCGCCACGAACGCGACGATGCCGCATGACACGATCGTCATGCCGTACAGCACGACCCGAGACTCGTCGAAGAGCAAGCCGTGAATCGCGACCGCGAGACCCGCGAGCGCGACAAAGACGGCGAGCGCCGCCACCAGGATCCTCAATTCGCCTTGGACCATGACAGCCCCTCCGCAAGACGCCGCGGCCGCGCCAAAGACCCCGTCATACCCGCTGCGCCGCCGCCGGGACGCGCATGCGCACGCCCTTGTCTTCATCCTGGCACTCGTGTGCGCAAAGGCAAGCCGCACGTGATGCCGAGGTTGCGACGCCCACTCCGCACCTGGCCGCGGGCGGCAGAATTGGCCCGCAATCGCCTGGGCGCACGCCCGCCTTCCTGTGCCATGACCCGACCGATGCGGGAGCGCATCGGGATGCTGCGGCGCAACGCCCGGTGCAGCGTCAAATCAAATTTGGAGACACGCGTGACCCGACACCCCTCCGTCACCGTCCAGCCCCCAAGAGGGCCCGCGCGGACATGATCGCGCAAGCGCACGCGCGCTCGCGCGCCATCGGTCTGCGCGTCGCCGAAACGCCGGATTTCCGGCCGCTCGGCCGTACCGATCTGCGCGAGCTGATCGACGCGAAGCGCACGCTCTACGCCCAGGCGCGGCCCGTGATGGATGCGCTGCACGCGCAGATCGTCGAACCGAAAGCATGGTGCTGCTCACCGACCGCAACGGCGTGATCCTGCACAGCCTCGGCGACACTGGCTTTGTCGAAAAGGCGCGGCGCGTGGCGTTGAGCCCGGGCGTCTCGTGGGCCGAGCGCGACCGCGGCACCAATGCGATCGGCACGGCGCTCGTCGACGGCCAGCCCACCACGATTCACGCGGGCGAGCACTTCTTGCACTCGAACCACATCCTCACTTGCTCGTGCCCGCCCATCGCCGATCCGTGGGGCCGCACGCTGCGGCGCGCTCGACGCGAGCGGGGAATCGCACGGCGCGCACACGCACACGCTCGCGCTCGTGCGCATGTCGGCGCAGGTGATCGAGAACCATCTGTTCAAGACCGAATTCGCGGGCGCGATTAAGCTGCAATTTCATGCGCGCGCGGAATTCATCGGTACGTTGTACGAAGGACTGGCCGCTTTCTCCGCCGATGGCACGCTGCTATGCGCCAACCGCGGTGCGCTGTTCCAGTTCGGTTCAGCGCGTCGCTTGCGGCATTGCAGCAGCGCGGTTTCGAGGCGCTGTTCGGTGAGCCGTTTCCGGCGTTCAGACGCAGCTCATGCGCGCACGCAGCGAAGCGCGCGACGAGCTCATCGCGCTCACGCCGCCAAGCGGCGTGCGCGTGCTCGCGCGCGGCACGCCGGGCGCGGCGGTCGCCGGCGCGCTGTGCTGCGCACCGCCGCGATCATGGCCGAAGGCGAAGACGCCATCGACCTCGCGCATCTGCCCGAAGATCTCGCGCACGACTGCGCGCCCGCCGGCGATGACGCCAACGCGTCGGGCGCATCGACCGGCGAGACGCATGGCGCGCCTGCGCCTTTCGCCGCCTGCGCTCCAAAGGAAAGCGTCGATGCCTCGCGGCCCGCGCGCCTCGCGGACTGGCAGGCGCGCCTGATCGACGATGCGCTCTCGCGCCACCACGGCAACGTCTCGGCGGCAGCGCGCGAATTGGGGCTCGCGCGCAATACGGTTTATCGGCATCTGCGGCGGCGCTGAGGGACGCGCGCGGTCCGCCGGAAGCACGCAAGTGCCACGCGCGGCGAAACGAGCCAGGTTAAGCTTCGCTGGAACGCATTTCCCACGCGCATCATGGCCTCCGCCCAGGAACTCCACCGCTACCGGCGCAATCTCGCCGACGAACTCGACAGCGCCGCTGTCTACGACACGCTCAGCGCCGTCGAAAAAGACGCCGGCCGCCGCCAGATCTTTGCCGAGCTCGCGGCGTCGGAACGCGAGCACGCCCAGGTCTGGCACGACAAGCTCGCCGCCAACGGGGTACGCGTGCGCTCGCACCGGCGCAGCGCGAAGACACATCTCTTGCAAACGCTTACACGCATCTTCGGCCCCTCGCTCGTGCTGCCCACCGTCGCAGCCGCCGAATACGCCGACCGCGACCGCTACGCGCGCGAGCCCGGCGCGGAAACGCTCTCGGCACAGGAACATCAGCACGCCGCGATCGTCCAGTCGATCGTCGCGAGCAAGCGCACGCACGGCCAGTCGAAGGGCGCACAGATCGCGGGCGCCGAGTCGTGGCACAAAGGCGCGACCTCGGGCAACGACCTGCGCGCCGCCGTGCTCGGCGCGAACGACGGACTCGTTTCGAACTTCTGCCTGATCATGGGCGTGGCCGGCGCGGGCAGCGCCAACCGGGCGATCCTGCTGACGGGCCTCGCCGGGCTGGTCGCGGGCGCGTGCTCGATGGCGCTCGGCGAATGGCTTTCGGTGACCAACGCGCGCGAACTCGCGCGCACCCAGCTCGCCAAGGAAGCCGACGAGCTCGAGCACACCCCCGACGCCGAGCGCCACGAACTCGCGCTCATTTATCAGGCCAAGGGCGTCGACGCCGACGAAGCCCGCCGCGTAGCCGCGCAGATCATGCGCGACAAGGACGAGGCACTCGACACGCTCGCGCGCGAGGAACTGGGCATCGATCCGAAAGAGCTGGGCGGCAATCCGTGGACGGCCGCAGCCGTGTCGTTCTGCCTGTTCGCGCTGGGCGCGGCGTTTCCGACAGCAGCGTTCCTCTGGGCGCACGGCACGGCAGCCATCGTCCAGTGCGTCGCGCTGAGCACGCTCGGCCTCGCTGCCGTTGGCGTGTTCACGTCGCTGTTCAATGGACGCAGCGCGGCATTCTCTGCGTTCCGGCAGATCGCCATCGGCCTCGCCGCTGCCGCGTTCACGGCGGGCGCGGGCCACTTGCTGGGGGTATCGGTCTCATGAGCGCCCACGACTTGCCCGCAACGCCAGCGGTGCCGCTCGTGCGTGTGGAGCCGCTGGGCTGCACGTTCGAGGCGCCGCCCGAACTGACGCTGCTCGAGGCCGCCGCCTTCGCCGGCATCCGCCTGCCGCGCCTGTGCCGCAATGGCACGTGCCGCACCTGCCTGTGCCGCGTCGTGAGCGGCGAGGCGAGCTTCACGATCGAATGGCCGGGGCTGTCACGCGAAGAAAAAGCCGAGGGCTACGTGCTGACCTGCGTAGCCGTGGCGCGCACGGATCTCGTACTCGACGTGCCCGACGCCGAGCTTTTGTAGTTTTTGCAGGCCGCGCCCGCCCAAAAAGCAAAACCGGCCCGCGACGTCACATCGCGGGCCGGTTGCCTTATGCGGAAGCCGGCGGACGGCACCCCGGCGGCGGGTGCCCCGGTGGATAGCGCCCTGGCGGACGGCGTTACTGGCCGCCGAAATACACCGATTGCGAACCCTTGCGAGCCGCCTCGGAAACGTAGCGCGCGCCGGCCATTGACGTGGAGTTGCTCACGCCGCCGTACGCGCTGTCGCCCTCGGCAACGGGCGTGGCTGCGGCTGCCGTAACCATATTCTGATTGCGCTGGGTCTGCTGGAATTCGACGAGTTGGGCGCGCACCTGATCGCGCGTGAGACCCTGGCTGGACTGGGCGAAAGCGGCCAGCGGCGCGGCGCAGGCAGTGGCGATGACAACGGCTTGAATGAGCGACTTCATGACGATTACCTCCGAAATTGTATGAATCGCCTGGGTGCGGGATCGTGTCGTGCAGCGCAGGCGTTGACTGGATTCTAGGCAAGCTCCAGTGCCGGATATAGCGTGATTACGGCGAATTCCAGTTGCAAATTTCGCAATAATCCGGACGCCTGGCGGCTCGAATACGCCTCCAAAGACAGTTTCTGGCCGGCTTCGCGATCGAAATAATCAGACGAATCGTGGCGCGGATTATTTCATCTGGAAGAACACTGAATTCGCTTTATTAGTATTTACCCTTAGTCCAAGAAGCCCTACAGTGCTGCCATGGGTCACGCCATCGTGCGAGCCACTAAAAAAGAACTTGGAGGTCATTGTTATGAATTCGTTTATCAAGGCTGCAGTGTTTGCCGCCATCGCCGCTGTTCCGGTACTTTCGTTCGCTCAAGCGCAGCAACAGCAACCCGTCACGCGTGCAGAAGTCCGCGCCGAACTCGCCCAGCTGCGCGCAGCAGGCTACGATCCGAGCGACTGGATGCACTATCCGCAAAACATTCAGGCAGCAGAAGCGCGCATTGCCGCCGAGAAGTCCAATACGGCTTACGGTCCGTCGACGACCGGCACTTCGCAATCGGGTCAGTAATTCCCACACGGTTGCCCTGCGTTTTCCCCCGCCAGGCAGCGCCGAAATGAATAAGGCCCGCCGCTCGTGAGAGCGGCGGGCCTGATTGTTTTTACCATTGCTGTATCGGCGCGATGCTCCTGCCAGATCAGCCGTGACGGTCAGTGACGGCTTTCGTGGATTTCTCCATCGCCGTTACCGTTGCCAGTGCGGCCACTGCTCCACGACCCGCCACGGCCTCCGCCACCGCCACGCGAGCTATTCGCGTCGCCGCCGCGGCCACCGCCGCCTCGCCAGCCGCCCGAGTCGCCACCGCGACCGCCGCCGGACCAGCCGTTCGAATCGCCACCTCGGCCACCGCCGTGCCAGCCATTCGAATCGCCGCCACGGTTGCCGCCGCCGCGCCAGCCGTTCGAATCGCCACCGCGATCGCCGCCATGCCAGCTGCGCGAATCGCCGGTGGGCCGGCCCCACCATCCGCCACGACCGCTGTCGTTCCAGCCACGACGATCGTAATCGCGATCGCGATAACTATCCCCGCCGCCCCAGATGCCGACATTCATGCCGCCGTAAACCGGCTGGCCATAGCCCGGCGCGTAGCCGTAATTGTCATAACCGGGTTGACCGTAACCGTAGTCGTAACCCGGCGCCACACACCCTGCGAGCAGGGCGACAGCGCCAGCCATCAGCGCATACTTGAACATGACGAAGCTCCTCCTTTCCGTCTGTAAGAAAGTGGCGCTCGTCTTAGGTTCTCGCCGAATTGTGAGCATGAGTTAAGAATGTAACCGCACGGCCGGCCGCATTCCCCTAATCCACCATCCATCCACTTCATGATTTGTATTTAATTGCGGCGACCCAGCGCAGCGTCGATCTTCTGATCGGTCTTGAATTGGCTGAGCGAGTACACGGCCCAGATGGCGGCGGGAATCCAGCCGATCAACGTGCATTGCAGGATCAGGCAGATGATGCCGGCGATCGGCCGGCCAATCGTGAAGAACAGCAACCAGGGCAAAACGAGTGCAATCAATAGACGCATTGCGAGACGAGCCTCGTAAGTAAAAAGCGTTAGTTGACAGGGGCGAATCGCGGCACGAGCGCGCCTTCGAATTCGACCTGTTCGAAGAAAACGGAGGCGGGCCGTGTCCAGATCGTGCCGTTCGCTGCCCGGTACACGATCATCGTGACCGATGGATCGGATTCGAGCGTCGCCTCGCAAACCAGTTCGTAGATGCCACCCTTGTAGTGCCGATAACGCACCATTTTCTTTTCCTCGTCGATCGCGCCGATCGCGCAAACGCGTAGTTTAACAACGGATCGGACGGCTCCCCCAGGGCGCGCTGGCTTGCGCCGGCGTGCCGCAGATCAGCGCCACGCCGGCCACCGCCGTCGCGCGCAACGCTGCCACGGAGGATGACGATGGAACTGTACTTTTCCCCGCTCGCGTGCTCGCTCGCCACGCGCATCGCGCTCTATGAAGCGAACGCAACCGCCCGCTTCATTCAAGTCGATACGCAGTCCAAACGCATGGCGGAGGGCGGCGACTTTTACGCCGTCACCGCGCTCGGCCAGGTGCCGGTGCTGCGCGAGGACGACGGCTGGACGCTGACCGAGAACACCGCCGTGCTGCCGTGGGTCGCCGACCGCTTTCCGCAGGCACAGCTCGCGCCGCCCGCCGGCACGCGCGAGCGTGCGCGCATGCAGGAATGGCTCGGCTTTATCGGTACGGAGCTGCACAAGGCCGTGTTCGTGCCGCTGCTGGGGCAAGGTGTGGAAGAACCGGTGAAGCGCTATGCGCGCGACAAGGTGGAGCGGCGCTTCGCACGGCTCGAAGCGCATCTGACGGGGCGCGCGTATTTGCTCGATGCGTTCAGCGTCGCCGACGCCTATCTCGTTACCGTACTCAACTGGGCGCCGTATGCCGGCATCGATCTCGCGCACTGGCCCGCCGTTGCCGATTACGCGCGGCGCATGCGCGAGCGCCCGGCGGTCGCGCGCGCCATGGCCGAAGAACTCGAATTTTTCCGGCGCGAACGCGAAAAGCAGAAGTAGCCGGCAAGCAGGGGCAAGGCGTTCGCCGGTGCGCGCCGGCGCTCAAGTTGCGAAATCGGCGAACACGGCTTTCAGATCGCGGCGCGCCCGCGCCTGGCGCACCACGCGCTCCTCGATTTCGGCAAGGTGCTCGCGCAGGGTCGTGAGCGCCGCCGCTTGGTCGCCGGCCTCCAGCGCTGCGATGATCTGCCCGTGCTCGTCGGGCGCGCATGAGGTGGCCTTCGACGGATCGAAAAGCGCCTTGTAGAGCTCCGTGCGCGCGACGAGTTGCGCGAGCGCCGCCACCAGCGACGCGCCGCCCGCAAGCTCGGTCAGGATCAGATGGAACTGGCCTGCGAGGCGCACCGCTTCGTCCACGCGGCCCTCGCGCAGCGCCTTCTTCTCGCTGCGCACGTGCGCGGCGAGCTTGCGGCGCATGCCCGCGTCGAGCGCGCCGCACAGCGTCACAGCCACGCCCGCCTCCACCACCTGGCGCGCGCGGTAGGTGGCGCGGATATCTTCCTCGGACGGCGACGGCACGAATGCGCCGCGATTGGGTTCGAGCACGAGCTTGCCTTCGAAACCGAGGCGTGCAAGCACCTTGCGCAGCGCGCCGCGCGTGCAGCCGAACGCCGCCGCGAGCTCGCGCTCCACGAGCTGCTGGCCCGGCGCGAGCTTGCCTTGCAGCAGCGCCGAGTTGATGGAGGCGTAGACGAGTGCTTCGACGTCGTCGGCACTTTCGCCTGGAGCGGGCTCGGCAGGTTTGCCGGCCGCTTCGTCGAGGTGAGCAGCGTGAGGCGGCTCGCCCGCGCGGATGGATCGTGCAGACCGTGTTGTAGAAGCCATGTGAAATCGCGCATGCGAACGGAATCAGGCGGCATTGTAGCGACGCGCATCCACCGATGAAATACGCAGTGCGCGCGCCGCCACGAATTCTCGCGCTATACCCGGCATAGCAGCAGCCGGCATCATTGTCGACAATCATTTTGTATAATGGTTAACCAAAAGTTGCAATTAAGGTTGACCCGATGAGCACGACTTCAGACCCTTTTGACTCTTGCCAGCGCGCCACGGCCGTCGTGTCGGCGCGCACGAGTGCGCTCGTCTGGTACGCCGCCATCGTCGCCATCGGGTTGAACCTGCGGCCGCTGCTCACGTCGATCAGTCCGCTCATGGCGACCATCCGCGATGCCACCGGCCTGTCGTTCTACGGCGCCTCGCTGCTCACGAGCCTGCCCGTAGTCGCGATGGGACTGGGCGCATTCGGCACCGGCATGCTCGCGCGGCGCCTGGGCGAGACCCGCGGCGTGGCGCTCGGCCTCGTCACAATCGCGGCGGCCTGTGCCGCGCGCGCGTTCGCCTCGACGGGCGGCACGCTCATGCTCACGGCCACTGCGGCCGGCGCAGGTGTCGCGGCCATTCAGGCGCTGCTGCCCGCCGTGATGAAGCAGCGCTTCGCACACCGCGTGCCGCTCGCGATGGGGCTCTTTTCGGCATCGATCATGGGCGGCGGCGGCCTTGGCGCGAGTCTGAGCCCGCTGGCCGTGCACCTTGGCGGCTCGTGGCACACGGGGCTCGCCATCTGGGCGCTGCCCGCGCTCGCCGCGCTCGCGCTGTGGGTCGGGCTCAACCGCGGCGCGCAAACCCGCACCAGGCAGGCAGCCCATCCCGGCACAAGCGCGGCCGCCGCCAGCGCCCACGTGCCGGTCTGGCGCAAGCGCCGCGCGTGGACGCTCGGCCTGCACTTCGGCCTCGTGAACGGCGGCTATACGAGCCTCGTGGCCTGGCTGCCCGCCTACTATCAGCAACACGGTGCGAGCGTGGCGGCCAGCGGCTCGCTGCTCGCCGCCATGACCGTCTTCCAGGCCGTCTGCGCGCTGCTGCTGCCGCTTGCGGCAGCCCGCTTCGCGGACCGCCGCCCCTGGCTCATCGCCGGGCTCGCCGCGCAACTGATCGGCATCATCGGCCTCACGGCCTGGCCCGAGGCCGCACCGGTCCTGTGGGTCGCATTCGCGGGTGCGGGGCTCGGGGGCACCTTCTCGGTCTCGCTCGTGACCGCGCTCGACCACTCGGGCGACCACCGCATCGCCGCCAGCCTCGTCGCGTTCGTGCAGGGGCTCGGCTTCGTGATCGCGGCGATCGCGCCAGTCGTGGCCGGCCGCGTGCGCGACCTCACCGGCGGCTTCACGGGCGCATGGATCATGCTCGCGATTTCCATCTCCGCGATGATCGTGCTCACGCTCGCTTTCTCGCCGCACAGCTATGGCCATTGGCTCGGCCGGCATGGCCGCGCCACGCCCGAGGCCTGAGCCGAGACGCTCGCACATCGGTTACCGCATCGACGCCACCCGGACGCAATCCCGGCGCAACATCCACGCAACATTGGTGTGGGATGCTCCGTCAAACGTTTGCATTCACCTCTGTACGAATGTACAGTGCGTGCAGCCGGCCTTCCGCGCCGCGCCCTCCCCTCGGGCGGGCGCGCCAGTCTCGCATCGCGCGAGGCCGATGTGGCAAGGCGGGCCGGCTCACCGATACGGAGATCACGACGTGCGATTCATCTTGACGGGGACCTTGCTGTGCGTCCTCGCATCCACCGCGCTCGCTGGGGAACATTACACCGAGGTCTGGAATCCGCCCGAGGCGCGTCAGCCCGAGGCACGCCTGCCCGGCGCGCATCCGTCCACACCCGACA
The DNA here is from genome assembly GCF_051125205.1 of Paraburkholderia sp. A1BS-2L. Taxonomy (NCBI): domain Bacteria; kingdom Pseudomonadati; phylum Pseudomonadota; class Betaproteobacteria; order Burkholderiales; family Burkholderiaceae; genus Paraburkholderia; species Paraburkholderia sp. A1BS-2L. The sequence continues at coordinate 1,496,807 of NZ_CP120429.1, read as the reverse complement.
AGAAGGCGCACGCGCACCACGGCACGAAGCACAAGCTCGCCAGCACCGGCAGGCTCGATACGCGCAAGATCGCCGAGCCCGCAGTGCGCGCTTCGGCGGCTACCGTGCCGATGCTGCCCAACAACGCTGCGCCCAACGGCTCGAAGTCGAACCGCGACCGCGTGCCCTTCATCCCACCCCAGATCGGTCCCGACGGCAACGTTCTGCAAGTGAGCTATGCCGCGCCCGCGCGCCGTGCACAAAGCCCGCTCGCGCCCTTGTCCATCGCTCCGTCCGCCGCTGGCGCGCGCTGAGCGCCGCCGTCCCAGAGCCTGCTCGCCGGGTAAATCCGCAGATAAAAAAGAGCCCCGTCACCTTGCGGTGCGGGGCCGAATCCCATGTCAAGGAGATGCTCATGTGCTCCGCATGGGGCCAGCGCTTTGCATGGGACCAGAGTAAGTGCCAAAGCGCCAAGTCCCATCGACAGGAGACCGTTCCATCCTCGCAGTTCTCCTGAAGCGCACCAACCAATGCTTTCAGCTATGCATATCGCGAGTGGCATGCACAGCCACCCCGCCTCGTGGGCATATCCTTAGAAAAAAAAGTCGTTTCGCGCCACGCGGCGTGCTCACTAAGATGGCGCTTTGGGCCTCGACCCCGGCCATGAATCCCAGGAGCACCCCTTGAGCATCCCCGATTCCAGACACCGCCCGCTCGTCGTTGGCATTGGCGGCACGACGCGCGAAGCGTCGTCGACCGAGCGCGCGCTCGCCTTCGCGCTGCGCGGCGCGGAGCAGGCCGGCGCGCGCACGCGGCTGTTCGGCGGCACCTTCTTGCACAGCCTGCCTCATTACGCCCCCGAAAACGCCACGCTCACCGACGCCCAGCGCGAACTGATCGACGCCGTGCGCGCGGCGGACGCCGTCATCATCGGCACGCCCGGCTATCACGGCGGCGTTTCGGGCCTCGTGAAGAACGCGCTCGACACGCTCGAGGAACTGCGCGCCGACGCCCGCCCCTATCTCGACGGCCGCGCCGTGGGCTGCATCGTGACCGCCTATGGCTGGCAAGCCGCGGGCTCGGTGCTCACCTCGCTGCGCTCGATCGTGCATGCGCTGCGCGGCTGGCCGACGCCATTCGGCGCCGGCATCAACACGCTGGAGACGCGCTTCGACAGCGCCCATCAATGCTCAGACGAGAAAGTCGTCGATCAGCTTTTCATGGTCGGCCAGCAAGCCGCACAGTTCGCGCTCGCATTCGGGATTGTGTCCGACACGCAGCGCGCGGCCTCGCAGGCCGGCGCCACACGCGCGATCGCAGCGGGTGCCGGCGCGGCGCGCAATGAAGACCGCCTGAGCGTCGCCGTTTGATGCGTTTCCGGCGTGCCATGCGCGCGCCGCGGCGCCTTCCGCACGCGTCCCGATCCCCCCGTGTTTCACCACGCTGCGCGATTTGCGCGCTAGCGCACACAGGCATGCGCGTTGCGTCATCCAGACCACAGACGCCCCGCGCTGCACGGGCCACATTGAATGCATCCCGTAATCTCGCCTCATCCGGATCAACCTGCTGACCGTTCCCGGCCACCCGTGATTAGCTTGCGACGAATGAGTGGTTCCAGGTGCGCACCGTAGCCCCTACGCTTCCCCCGTACCGGCATACGAGCAACGAGGCGCCCATGCGTAACACGCACCCAGGCAGGAGTACCCGCAGGATCCAGAAGCCATGAACGCACCTATCCGTTACAAGGGCTACGAAGTCGCGCCGAGCGCCCAGCGGCTTCCCAACGGCCTGTACGCCGCCAATCTCACGATCGGCCCGCTTGCAGCCACCCAAACGCCATCGCAAACCGCGACGGCATCCGGCACCGAGGCAAGTCCATCGGAAACGCTGCGCAGCGCACTCGTTTCGTTCGACGCGCTCGACTACTTTTTCGACGAACGCCACGCACTCGCCTACGCATGCCGCTGGGCACGCATGTGGATCGACGAGCAGCGACGCTGCGCGTGAGGTCTCCCCATCCCTTACAGATATGACAGAATAGGAGCCAAATCACCGCCATCCATTACGCTCAATGTCCGACACCCTGACGCATGCAGCCGAAGGCGCTAACGACGAAGACAGCGCCCTCGCCGTCCAGGACGCCGCGCTGCGGCACTGGACTCATGCCACGCCAGGGCCGATCCGGATCGGATCGGATGAGCACCGGACGATGTTCTGCCGGATGCTGCTGGACACGCACGATCCCTATCGCCCGGCCGTGCTCGACTGGCCGACGCTCGAGCCTGACGCGCTGCGGCGCCTGACTTCGCTGCCGATCTGGGACATTGCGGTGCAGACCGAAGGCCGCGCGTCGATCCGCGTGAAAACCTATGCGGCCACCGTGAGCGATCCGCTCCTGCGCGCGGCCATCGAGATGGACGGCGACGAGGAAGCGCGCCACAAAGTCGTGCTCTCGCATCTCGTCGAGGCCTATGGCATCGCCCTCGCGCCCGAACCGGGCTATCCGCCGCCGCAAGACCCCGAGTGGGCGTGGATGTTCACGGGCTACAGCGAATGCATCGACAGCTTCTTCGCATTCGGCCTGTTCCGCTCCGCGCAGCGCTCGGGATTTTTCCCTGCCTCGCTAGTCGAAACCTTCGAGCCCGTGATCCAGGAAGAAGCGCGCCATATTCTTTTTTTCGTGAACTGGGTGGCGTGGTATCGCAAGAATTTGCCATGGTGGCGCCGGCCCTGGCACTCGCTGAAAGTCGGGGCAATCTGGGTCAAACTGGTATGGGATCGCGTGGCGATTGCGCGGGGCATCGATGCCGAAGGCGTTGCGCACGACTCGAACTTCCTGCCCGCCAACCGCGAGGTGCTGGGCGACTCGCTCAAGCCGCGCGAGATGATCGAACTGTGTCTGCGTGAAGACCAGCAGCGCATGAGCGGCTACGATTCGCGCCTCTTGCGCCCGACGCTCGTTCCCGCGCTCGCCCGCCTCGCGCTGCGCTTCATGAAGCCATAGCGGGCGCCGCCACCTGCACGGCCGCACGCGGAGGAAACCGCATGACCTGGACTGTCGACCAGCAACTGGAACTGAGCGCGACGCAAGCCGTCGCGGCCATTCGCGAAGGGCGGGTCAAAGCGACCGACTACGCCGCAACCTTGCTCGCGCGCGCACAGGCGCTGGAAAACCTCAACGCGCTCACGACGCTCGACGTGGAAGGCGCGCTCGCCGCCGCACAGCGCATCGACGGGCTCGGACCGAATGAACGCGCGCACCTGCCGCTGGCCGGGCTGCCCGTGGTCGTGAAGGACAACATCAATACGCGCGGCCTGCAAACCTCCGCGGGCACGCCCGCGCTCGAAGGCTTCCTGCCCGCGCGCCACGCGCCCTCGGTGCAGCGGCTCGTGGATGCGGGCGCGATCGTGCTCGGCAAGGCCAACATGCACGAGCTCGCGTTCGGCATCACCAGCACCAATCTCGCACCGCATGCGGGCCCCGTGCGCAATCCCTGGGATCCCGAACGAATCCCCGGCGGCTCGTCGGGCGGCACGGCCGCCGCCATCGCGGCGCGCATCGTGCCGGCCGGGCTCGGCACCGACACCGGCGGCTCCACGCGCATCCCCGCCGCGCTGTGCGGCATCGTCGGCTTGCGTCCGAGCGTGGGCGACGGCGGCACGCAGCGCCGCTACCACGACCCGCATGCCGTCGTGCCGATCAGCCGCACGCGCGACACGGTCGGGCCGATGGCGCGCACCGTCGCCGACGTCGCGCTCATCGACGGCGTGATCACCGGGCACGGCCCGCTCGCCCGAGCCGCCGTGACGAACCTGCGCGTGGGCTTGCCCGCGCCGTTCTGGTCGGGCCTGGAAGCCGCGACCGAGCGCGTCGCGCGCGCGGCGCTCGCGAAACTCGAAGCGGCTGGCGTAACGCTCGTGCCCGTGGAAATGAGCGAAATTTTCGCGCTCAACGACCGCGTGAGCATGGCCATCGCGCTGCATGAACCGATTGAAGACCTGCAAGCGTGGCTCGACGCAAACCACCCGGGCGCGCGGACCGTCGCGGACGTAGCGGCGCGCATCGCGAGCCCGGACGTGCGCGCGGCCTACGACGCCATCCTCGCCGACGCGCGCGGCAGCGACTACCCCACGGCGATGACGCTCTGGCGTCCGCGGCTGCAGCAGCTCTATGCGCAGACCTTCGCCGCCAGCGGCCTCGATGCGCTGGTGTTTCCAACGACGCGGCTCGCGGCCGTGCAGATCGACGAGATGAACGGATCGTCGAGCGTGTCGATCGACGGCGGCGCGCCCATTGACGAACTGGAGGCATATCTGCGCAATACCGATCCCGCGAGCAACGCGGGCATTCCCGGTCTGGCGCTGCCTGCGGGGCTCACCGATGCGCGCCTGCCAGTCGGCCTCGAGCTCGACGGCCCAACCGGCAGCGACCGCCGGCTGCTCGCGATCGGGCTCGCCTTCGAAGAGATTTTGGGGACGCTGCCGGCACCGGAAATTTGACGCGGTAATATGCCTTCGCGCGGCATCGCGCACTCCACCGCAGTCCTCAATTCGAAAAAACAGGAGACGTGCCATGAAGCTATCGAAGCTCCTTCTTACCAGCGTGCTTGCCGCATCGGCTCTCGGCCTCACCGCCGTTGCCGCTCATGCGGAAGATCTGCTGGACAGCGTGAAACAAGCCGGCGTGCTCAAGATCGGCCTCGAAGGCACGTATCCCCCGTTCGACTCGCGCGACAGCAAGGGCGAGCTGGTGGGCTTCGACGTCGACGTCGCGAAGGCGGTGGCGGCCAAGCTCGGCGTGAAGCCGGAATTCATTCCGACCGAATGGAGCGGCATTATCGCGGCGCTGCAAGCCGGAAAATTCGACGTGATCGTCAATCAGGTGACCATCACGCCGCAGCGCCAGCAGGCGCTCGACTTCAGCCAGCCCTATACCTATTCCGCGGCCCAGTTGATCCAGCGCGCCGACGACAAGCGCGAATTCAAGTCGCTCGACGAGTTCAAGGGCGACAAGAAACTCGGCGTCACGCTCGGCACGAACTATGACCAGATGGCGCGCGCCGTGCAGGGCATCAATGTGCAAACCTATCCGGGCGCGCCGGAAAAGCTCCGCGATCTGGCCGCCAAGCGCATCGACGCCACCATCGACGATCGCTTGATGCTGCCGTACATCATCAAGACTTCGCAGTTGCCGCTACGTCCGGGCGCAGTGCTCAAGGGCGCCAATCAGGAGATGGGCATCCCGTTCCGCAAGGGCAATCCCAAGTTCGAGAAAGCGCTCAACGATGCGCTCACTTCGCTGAAGCAGGACGGCACGCTCAAGAAGATCTCGGAGCACTGGTTCGGCTCCGATGTCACCGTGCCGGTCGCACAGTAATCGCCTGAGCGGCGGTTGCGCGCGCCGCGACCAAACCGAAAGACAACGATGGCGGCGCGCGCGTGATCAGTGGTAGGTCGTCTTCGTCGCTTGCAGCTTCGTTAGCGTGCCGTTCTTGAGCCGGAACCAGCCTTCCGGGCTCTGCATCACCGCTTCGTCGGGCTGCCAGAACACGCGCTTGACCGTCATGCGCACGTTCGCGCGCTGCACGAGCGGCGGATTGCGGTGCAGGTCGTACACCACCGGGCCGTAAGCCGTCTGCACGAGCGTGCGCGTGATCGTGCCGTTCGCACCGACCTCGTCGAAGTGCGTAAGCGTCTTCGCGTCGAAGCGATCGAATTTTTCCCTGTTGAGCATCGACACGAAATCGCGATCGTCGCGCACGAATTGCAGCTCGCCCGACGGCGTGGCGAATGGCCCGGACGCAGTGCTTTGCGCGTGCGCGCCAGTGACGAGCGAGGCGGTGGCGAGAGCGGCCGCGAGCGCGGCGAGTAACAGTCGTTTCATTGTGCTTTCCAGATCGAGCAGCGGCGCCAGCGATGGAGCCACTCATGAATATTCCCGCGCAGCATTCTCGCCAATTTCAGGCATTACGTCGACTCACCCGAATGTGCCGGACGCTGCGGGTTCAGGATGCTGGCGTTGCAAGTCCCGAACGGCGCGCAGTTCCACGACGCGTTCGTCGGCGACAAGGCAATCACCGGCACACTGCACTTGAATCCGCCCAACAGTAGGCCCAAGGTCCGCATGGACCGGATGACCGGCTCGAAGCTCTGAACGCGCTAAAGAGGCACTGAAGACGCACCGAGGGCTGGGGGGCTTCGATGCGGCAAATCGGCACACTAAGCCGCCCGGCTCCCGCTCCGGCGCCGGATCCCCCGCTCCGCGCGGCTTTCGCGCCGATAGCAGCCTGCCCGGCTGCGCCCCCAAGCAGCCGCATCGCCGTTACAATGAGAACCGTTCTCATTTCAATACGACAGAATTCTCCATGCGGTTGACCGACCTGCCCAAGAACGCCGCTGCATGCGTCGAGTGCGTCGAGGATGTCTCGGCACGCGACCCGATCGCCCAGCGCCTGCGCGAGCTCGGCTTCGTGGCCGGCGAGCCCGTGCGCGTGGTGGCGCGCGCGCCGTGGGGCGCCGACCCGTTACTCGTGCAGATCGGCTCGACGCGCTTCGCACTGCGCCGTGCGGAGGCGCAACGCGTGAGCGTGAACCTGAACGCCAGCGCGGGAGCAACCGCTGACGGCGCTCACGGAGCCGCCGCATGAGCCAGGCACCGTTGCGCATCGCCCTCGTCGGCAATCCCAATTGCGGCAAGACCGCGCTTTTCAATCTGCTCACGGGCGCGCGCCAGAAGGTGGCGAACTACGCGGGCGTGACCGTCGAGCGCAAGGAAGGCCGCTTTGCCACGCCGGGCGGCCGCCATATCCAGGTGCTCGACTTGCCCGGCGCCTATAGTTTCGAATCGACCAGCCCCGACGAGCGCGTCACCCGCGACGTGCTGCTCGGCCGCTATCCGGGCGAGGCCACGCCCGACCTGATCGTCTGCGTGGCCGACGCCACCAACCTGCGCCTGCATTTGCGCTTCGTGCTCGAAGTCAAACGCATGGACCGTCCGGTCGTGCTGGCGCTCAACATGATGGACGCTGCGCGACGCCGTGGCGTGGTAGTCGATGTCGCCGCGCTCTCGCGCGAACTCGGCATGCCCGTGGTCGAAACCGTGGCCGTGCGGCGCGGCGGGGCGCACGGGCTCATCGAGCTGATCGAACGCGTGGGCAACGATGCGACGCCCGCTTCACCCGAACACAGCACGAACGACGACGTCGATGCGCGCGCCGATGTGCACACCACGGTCCGGCGCATTCTCGCCGCGACCGTGACCATGCCGCGCGCCACCGATGCGCGCGACGACGCCATCGACCGCTTCGCCCTGCATCCCGTGCTGGGCCCGCTGATTCTCGCGGTGGTGATGTTCCTCGTGTTTCAGGCTGTGTATTCGCTGGGCAAGCCGCTCACCGACGCCATCGGCGACGGCTTCGGCTGGCTGGGCGCCGCCGCAGGCGCGGCACTGCCCGACGGCCCGCTGCGCAGCCTCGTCACCGATGCGCTGTTCGGCGGAGTGGGCACCGTGCTCGGCTTTTTGCCCGAAATTCTGGTGCTGTTCTTCTTCATCCTCGTGCTGGAGGAATCGGGCTACCTGCCGCGCGCGGCCTTCCTGCTCGATCGCCTGATGGTCTCCGTGGGCTTGACGGGCCGCTCGTTCATTCCCTTGCTATCGAGCTTCGCGTGCGCGATTCCTGGCGTGATGGGCACGCGCAGCATCTCCGATCCCCGCGACCGGTTCGCCACAATACTCGTCGCGCCGCTCATGACATGCTCGGCGCGGCTGCCCGTCTACGCGCTGCTTATCGGCGCGTTCATTCCGCACCGGCTGATACTCGGCGTATTCAACCTGCAGGGGCTCGTGCTGTTCGCGCTGTACGCGGCCGGCATCGTGGGCGCGATGGCGGTGGGCTGGGTCATGAAGAAGCTGCGCCGCGACCATGGCGAGCAGGCGCTGCTGATGGAGTTGCCTTCGTACCGCCTGCCGCGCGCACGCGACATCGCCATCGGCTTGTGGGAACGCGGCGCGATCTTTCTGAAGCGGCTGACCGGCATCATCCTCGCGCTGACCGTGCTGATGTGGTTCATCTCCACGTTCCCCTCGCCGCCCGAAGGCGCGACGCTGCCCGCCATCGACTACACGATCGCCGGCTATCTGGGCAACGCGCTGCAATGGCCGTTCGCACCGCTCGGCTTCAACTGGCAGATGAGCCTCGCGCTCATTCCCGCGTTCGCCGCACGCGAAACGGCGGTGGCCGCCCTCGCGACAGTCTATTCAGTGGCGAGCGGCGACGGCGACATTGCCGCGCTCGGCCACACGCTCGCGCAAAACTTTTCGGTGGCCAGCGCGCTTTCGCTGATGGTGTGGTTCGCGTTCGCGCCGCAGTGCATGTCGACGCTCGCCGTGATCCGCCGCGAAACGCGTTCGTGGCGCGCGGTGGCGATCTCGTTCAGCTATATGTTCGTGGTGGCTTATATAGCCTCGTTCATCACCTACCAGATCGCGAGCCGTTTCCTGTGAGCACGAGTCTCGTTCTTCAATATGCGGTTATCGCGCTGCTGGTGGCAGCGAGTCTCTGGACCGCGCTGCGCAAGCTCGCGCCGAAGACGACCACGCGCTGGCAAGCCGCCGCCGCGGCGGCGCTGCTGCGCCCTCAACGCGGTGCATTCGCGCAGCGCATGGGGCGCTTCGTGCAGCCCAAAGGCGCCACCGGCCATTGCGGCGACGGCTGCGACACCTGCGGAACGTGCGGGCCCGCCGACCCAACTTCGCGCGCCGGCGCGGCATCGCGCGAACAACCCGTCACGTTTCACCCGCGCCGTAAATAAACCCGCCACACTGCATCGGCTACACTCGCGGCAGCAAGGCGAGCCCGCGCGAGCGCATCGCGCGGCCCATTTCCGAATTGCCTCATACGTCCGTATAGCGCCGATGCCTCAAGTTTCCTTTGCTGCATCCTCCCTCCGTGCCGCGCGTTTCGCTTCGTTCGCTGCAGCGTTGGCCACCGTGTTGCTCACCACCAGTTGCGTGCGTCTTTCCACGCTCGACTCAAACGGGCTCTGGAAGGTCGTTGGCGAACAATGCGTGCCGAACGCGCGCGACAAAGGCGATCCCGGCCCTTGCACGAGCGTCGATTTCCAGAAGCGCTATGCGGTGCTCAAGGACATCAACGGGCGCGCGCAATATCTGCTGATCCCGACCGACCGCGTGCCCGGCATCGAAAGCCCCGAGATTCTCTATGGCGGATCGCCCGAATACTGGGTTGGTGCGTGGGCCGCGGGCCGTTACGTGGACGCAAAACTAAAGATGACGCTCGCGCCCACACAACTCGGCCTCGAAATCAATGCTTCACAGCGGCGCTCGCAAAACCAGTTGCACATCCATGTCGATTGCATGCGCAACGATATTGCCGACGCACTCGCGCCATATCGCCACGACGCGCCCGGCACGTGGCGCTGGACGACGCTGGACGGCAAGCGCTATCGCGTCACGCGCGTGATGAGCCTCTCCGATCAGGGCAATCCTTTCCGCATCGTCGAGCGCGGTCTGGGGCCGAAGCAAAGCATGGCCGTGCAGACGATTCTCGTGACCGGCGCCGGCCCCGACACCGCGCGCGACGGCTGGCTCGTCGTCAATAGCGGGCTGGACGTGGAAGGCGGCATCGGCACCGCCGAAGGGCTGCTCGATCATTCGTGCGCACTCGCTCGCGCGCCGGGCACGACGCTCACACCGCTTCGTCTTCGCGCGCCAGACGCGCGAGCCAGCGGCGTATCACCTGCTCTTCGTCCTGGGTGAAGCCTTCGGTCATCTGTGCCTCGAGTTTCTTCACGCGCGCGCGGCACTGCTTGAGCAAGATCTCGCCCCCACTCGTCACCTCGATCTGCTGAATGCGGCCGTGCACCGGATGCGGCCGGCGCTCGATCGCGCCGCTGCGTTCGAGATTCGCGACGATCACGCTAACCGTCTGCGGCGTCAGCACCGCGAGCCGCGCAAGATCGGCGCCGGACACGCCGGGATAGGCGGCGAGCATCGTCAGCACCACGAATTGCGGCGGCGTGATGCCGAGATCGGCCAGCGCGCGCTCCATGCGCAAGCGCTGCGCCGCGCCCGCCTGGCGTAGCAGATAGCCCATATGGCCGGACTCGCCACGCTTGCCTTCGCCGGGGGCGGGAATGGGCGCGCTGCGCTCGCCCTGGGTTTTTGTCGCGGATTTCGCGGTCTTGCGCATGATGTCAGAGTTCGAATATGATGTTCGTGCTCTGATGTTATCCGGCAACCGACGCGAGGTCCAGTCATGTCCAGCCCATCCTCCCGCATCAGCTACGAAGACTTCCGGCGCGAAGCCGCCCAGGTGGCCAGCGCGCTTTCGACCATGAGCAAGGCCGTCGACGATTCAGGCCTGGAAAAAACCCTCACCGAGTTGCTGAAGATCCGCGCGTCGCAAATCAATGGCTGCGCGTTCTGCATTCAATTTCATTTGAATATCGCGCGCGAAAAGAACGTGGCGCGCGCGAAGCTCGATCTGGTGGCTGCGTGGCATGAGGCGCCCACGCTTTATAGCGAGCGCGAGCAAGCCGCGCTGGCCTATACGGAAGCGCTCACCTCGAAGGTGCACGAAGGAGTGAGCGATGCGCTGTACCGGAAGGTGGCGGAGCAGTTTCCCGGGGAGCAGTTGGCGTTCTTGACGGCCGCCATCGCCAATATCAATGCGTGGAACCGGATTGCGGTGGCGCTGCGGTTTGCGCCACCGGTGAATGAGGGGACGTAAAGGTCCTAGCAGTTGCCTTTTTTCGCCTGACCAGGCGGGCAGAAGCCATTGCCCGGACCGCCTTGGGGCGCGACCACGACGCCCGCCGGCGGCGGCACGTATACCGCGCACCCGCTCAATCCCAGCCCTGCCGCAGCCAGAAGCCCAATCGCGATTTTTTTCATCTCGTTCTCCGCAACAAAAGGAAAGGGCCGCAAGCGACCCTTTCCAATCATACTGCCTGATTCGTCATTCAAAACGCGAAGTTGACACCCGTCGGGTTGGTCGCCGCGTTCACGTTCGCCGACTGCACCGCGCCAGACTCCGCATCGGCCTCGATCGTGTATTGCCCCGCAACGGTCGACGCCGCCGTGAGCGAGATCGGCAGTGCATTCGAGTAGGTCCCGGCGAACGGCGCGCCCGTCGGCAGCGACAGCGCGTAGTTGCCGGTATCCGCATTCGCATTGATAGCCGAGATCTCATACGGACTCCCGCCGATCACCTGCAGGGCGCGCACGAGTGCCTGCGCGGAGGACGTCGCGTTGCCGCTCACGCTGCCCATCGGCGATGCCGGCAGCGTGATGGGCGCGGCCGAGGTCGACACCGGCGTGTCCGCGTTCACCACCACGGGCACCGAGCGGACGATACCCGACGCAAAATCGTTCTCCACGATCACGACGTCGTAGTTGCCCTGCGTCGAGCTCTGGACGAGCGGCGACAGCACGAACTTGCCGGTGCTGTCGGCAATCGTCCCCTTGACGACCTTGCCGTTTTGCTCCGCATACACGGTTGCGCCCGCCTCGGCTTGCGCGACGTAGCCCGAGATCGAACCGCTCACGACGGTGGGCGTCGCGGTCACGACCGGCTTCATCTGATAGCCGCCATTGCCCTTCTGCACGATCGACTTGCACGCGTTGAAGTCGAGGATGAGATCGACGAGTGTGTTCGGCTGCACCGTGAACGGCGTGATGATCTTGTAGCCGCTTTGGGTCGCGCTCGGCGTCGCGAGCGGCTGTTCGGCGCCGCCCGTGGGCACGACCGAGTTCGATAGCGTATTGCCTGTGTTCGGCACGAGCACAAGACGGACTTGCTGATATTGGCCAGCCGGCAGCGCGGTCTGGCCGAGGTCGGCGAGCGCGCCGTTGGTCAGCGACAGCAAGTCGATCTTCTCAGGCGTCGCCAGCGTAATGGTCGACCAGCCGGCGTCGTTGTCACCCGCGTTTGCACTCGCGTTTACCCGAACCTGCGAGACCGTGACGAACACGTGATCGAAGCCGCAAGACGGTGCGTCGGTCATGGCGACCTTCAGCGTGCCGGTCTGCGCGGTGCTGCCGCTATCGCTGCCGCCTCCACCGCCACACCCTGCAAGTGCGAGCGGAATCAGGCCTGTGAGGACTAAAGCCTTCCACGTTGCGTTCATGATGTTCGCCTCCCTCATGTTGTTGGTGCGCGAAGCATAGCTTTTTGTCAGCTCACAGTTTGGACAATTTTGAAACCGATCGTAACAACTCGCTCACCGCTCCGTTCAGCCGGCTTCGAGCACCAGCAGCTGGGCGCCATCGGCCACCTGGTCGCCCACTGCATAAAGCACTTCGGTCACTTTGCCAGCCGCCGGCGCACCGATGGTGTGCTCCATTTTCATGGCCTCCATCACGATGAGCGGCGCGCCCTTCTCCACCACCGCGCCCGCCTCCACGAGCACAGCAATTACCTTGCCCGGCATGGGCGCCGTGAGGCGGCCTTCGCCGTGCTCGGCATCCGCTGCGTGCGCAAGCAGGTTCTGCCACTCGAACGCCATGCTCGCGCCAAGGCAAAACACGTGGAACACGTCGCCGTCGATGAACACGCGGCCCGTCACGCGATTGTTGCCGATGGCCGCCCCGTATTCGTTCGCACCCTCACCACGCCACCACGTGTAGCGCTCCTGGCTACCCACGCATGCGAGCGTCTGTGCGCCGCCGTCATGGGTAAACACCGTCGACAATGTCTTATCGCTTTCGATGTCGCGCCATCCGAAGGTCTGCTCGAAGCCGCCATTCAGACGCCAGTGCGCGAGCGCCTGCCACGGCGATGCGCCCCGGCCCAGGCCACCCTCGCGCGCGATCAGCGCCGCGCTGGCCAGCGCGAGCGCCGCGCGCAACGGCTTCGCTTGAGGCGCGAACAGCGCATCGTGATGACGCTCGATGAGGCCCGTGTCGAGATCCGCATTCGCGAACGGCTCGCAAGTCACGAGCCGGTGCAGGAACTCGACGTTCGTATGCGGGCCGACAACCTCGCACTCTTCCAGCGCGCGCCGCATGCGCGCGAGTGCATCGTCGCGCGTTGCGCCGTGCACAATGAGCTTGGCGATCATCGGGTCGTAGAACGGTGTGATGGTGTCGCACTCGCGCACACCGCTGTCGATGCGCACGCTTGCGCGCTCGCTGCCATCGCCACCATTGCCGATGCTGAACTCGACGCCCGCAGGCATGCGCAAATGCTTGAGCGTGCCCGTCGACGGCAGAAAGCCGCGCGCCGGATTCTCTGCATAGATGCGCGCCTCCAGCGCGTGCCCCGTCACCGTGAGCTGCGACTGTTCGAGCGGCAGCGGGTCGCCCGCGGCCACGCGCAATTGCCATTCGACGAGATCGAGGCCCGTGACCATTTCCGTCACCGGGTGTTCGACTTGCAAGCGCGTATTCATCTCCATGAAGTAGAAGTCCGCGCCCGTCATGATGAACTCGACGGTACCCGCGCCCACGTAGTTCACCGCGCGCGCCGCCGCCACCGCGGCTTCGCCCATCGCGCGCCGCACGCTCGCATCGAGACCCGGCGCTGGCGCTTCTTCGAGCACTTTCTGGTGACGGCGCTGCACCGAGCAATCGCGGTCGAACAGATACACCGCGCCGCCGTGCTTATCCGCGAACACTTGCACTTCCACGTGACGGGGGCGCATGAGGTACTTCTCAATCAGCACGCGGTCGTTGCCGAAGCTGCTCGCGGCCTCGCGCTTGCACGATGCGAGCGCCGCCGCGAAGTCCTCGCTGCGCTCGACCACGCGCATGCCCTTGCCGCCGCCGCCCGCGCTCGCCTTGAGCAGCACGGGATAGCCCATCGCGTCGGCTTCGCGCTGGAGCAGCGCGGGATCCTGGTCGTCGCCGTGGTAGCCCGGCACGAGCGGCACCGCGGCTGCATGCATGAGCGCCTTGGCGGCGGCCTTCGAGCCCATCGCGGCGATCGCCTCCACCGGCGGTCCGATGAAGACGATGCCGGCCGCTTCGCACGCACGTCCGAAATCTTCGTTTTCCGAAAGAAACCCGTAGCCCGGGTGAATGGCCTGCGCCCCGGTCGCCCTCGCGGCCTCGATGATGCGCTCGATGCGCAGATAGCTCTGCTGCGCGCTCGCCTCGCCGATGTACACGGCTTCGTCGCATGCGGCAACGTGCTTGGCGTTCGCATCGGCGTCCGAATAAACGGCCACGCTCTTCACGCCAAGGCGGCGGCAGGTGGCCGCGACGCGGCAGGCAATCTCGCCCCGGTTGGCGATCAGAATCTTGTTGAACATGAGAGGTCTCGCTTTTTGGCTCGGGTTCGCCTGTCGATTACGCTGCGATCACGCGGGATCACGCCAGCGCGGTGTGCGCTTTTCGAGGAACGACGACACACCGTCGCGACCCTCCTCGCTCGCGCGAATGCGGGCAATGCGCATGGCGGTGTCTTCGATCAGCGCATCGTCGATCGATTCGCCCGCGATGTCCTGCACGAGCTGCTTGCATTCGCGCACCGCGTTCGGGCTGTTTGCACAAAGCGTGCCGGCGATGCGCGCCACTGTGGCGTCCAGTTCGTCCGCGCTCACCGCCTCGCTCACGAGGCCGAGGCGCAGCGCCGTCGCGCAATCGAGCGCCTCGGCCGTGACGAAGTAGCGGCGCGACGCCTGCTCGCCGAGCGCGCGAATCACATACGGCGCGATGGTCGCGGGCATGAGCCCGAGGCGCGCTTCGGAAAGGCAGAAGTTCGCGGTCTGCGCGGCCACGACGACATCGGCCGCGCAAACGAGACCCATGCCGCCGGCGTACGCGTCGCCGTGCACGCGCGCGATCACGGGCTTCGGACAGCGGTAGACAGCGGAGAGCATGTGCGCGAGGCGCAGGGCATCGGCGCGGTTTTCCTGGTCGGAGTAGCCGGCCATCTTGCGCATCCAGTTCAGGTCCGCGCCCGCGCAGAACGCCTTGCCGTTGCCCGCGAGCACGATGACGCGCACGTCGTCGCGTGCGCCGAGCGCGGTGAAGGCGGCCGTGACATCGGCAATCATCGTCTCGTTGAACGCGTTGCGCACGTCGGGTCGATTGAGCGTCACGGTCGCGACCTGGGCCTTCACGTCGACCAGCAGCGTTTCGTATTGCATCGTCATGGTCTGGTTCTCCGCGCTTACATGCGGAACACGCCGAAGTGCGTGTCTTCGATCGGCGCGTTCATCGTGGCCGACAGCCCGAGACCGAGCACGTCGCGCGTCTGGGCCGGATCGATCACGCCGTCGTCCCACAGGCGCGCGCTCGCATAATACGGATGCCCCTGGCGCTCATACTGGTCGCGGATCGGCTGCTTGAAGGCCTCTTCCTCTTCCGCGCTCCACGTGCCGCCCTTGCCTTCGATGCCATCGCGGCGCACCGTGGCGAGCACGGAAGCAGCCTGCTCGCCGCCCATCACCGAGATGCGCGCATTCGGCCACATCCACAGGAAACGCGGCGAGTATGCGCGGCCGCACATTCCGTAATTGCCCGCGCCGAACGAGCCGCCGATGATGACCGTGAACTTCGGCACCTTTGCCGTGGCCACCGCGGTCACCATCTTCGCGCCGTTGCGCGCGATGCCTTCGTTCTCGTACTTGCGGCCCACCATGAAGCCCGTGATGTTCTGCAGGAACACGAGCGGAATCTTGCGCTGGCAGCACAGCTCGATGAAGTGCGCGCCCTTGAGCGCCGACTCGGAAAAGAGAATGCCGTTGTTCGCGACGATCCCCACCGGGTGGCCCCAGATATGCGCGAAGCCCGTGACGAGCGTGGTGCCGTAGCGCGCCTTGAATTCGTCGAAGGCCGAGTCGTCGACGATGCGAGCGATCACCTCGCGCACGTCGAAAGGCTTGCGCGTATCCACGGGAATCACGCCGTAGACGCTCTTTGCGTCGTAGCGCGGTGGCAGCGGGTCGCGCAACACGACAGGTGGCGTTTTCGTGCGGTTCAGGTTGCCGACGATCGAACGCGCGATCGCGAGCGCATGTGCGTCGTTCTGCGCGAGATGATCGGCCACACCGGAAAGACGCGTGTGCACGTCGCCGCCGCCGAGATCCTCGGCGCTCACTTCTTCGCCGGTTGCAGCCTTCACGAGCGGTGGCCCGCCCAGGAAAATCGTGCCCTGGTTCTTCACGATGATCGACTCGTCGCTCATCGCCGGCACGTAAGCGCCGCCCGCGGTGCACGAACCCATCACCACGGCAATCTGCGGAATGCCTTGCGACGAGAGATTCGCCTGGTTATAGAAAATGCGGCCGAAGTGGTCGCGATCGGGGAACACATCGTCCTGGTTGGGCAGATTCGCACCGCCCGAATCGACGAGATACACGCACGGCAGATGGTTTTCCTGCGCGATTTCCTGCGCGCGCACGTGCTTCTTCACGGTCACGGGATAGTACGTGCCGCCCTTCACGGTGGCGTCGTTGCAGACGATCACGCATTCCTGGCCCGCAATGCGTCCGATGCCCGTGATGATGCCCGCGCCCGGCGCGGCGTCGTGATACATGCCGTAGGCCGCAAGTTGCGAGAACTCGAGAAACGGCGTGCCCGGGTCGAGCAGTTGCGCGATGCGCTCGCGCGGCAGCAGCTTGCCGCGCGAGACGTGCTTGTCGCGCGCCGCCTCGCCGCCGCCGAGCGACAGCTTCTGGATCTTCTCGCGCAGGTCCGCGACCAGCGCCTCGAGCGCGGCGGCATTCGTCTTGAAGTCATCCGAGCGCGGATTGAGCTTCGATTCGATGATCGGCATCTCGTCTATCCTCAGGATTGCGAATCAGGCGGTTTCCGCGAACAGCTCGCGGCCGATCAGCATGCGGCGAATCTCGCTCGTGCCCGCGCCGATTTCGTAGAGCTTCGCGTCACGCCAGAGGCGCCCGACCGGATACTCGTTGATATAGCCATTGCCGCCGAGGATCTGGATGGCCTCGCCGGCCATCCACGTGGCCTTTTCGGCGGTGTAGAGAATCACGCCAGCGCAGTCCTTGCGCACCTGGCGCACGTGCTCCGTGCCGATCGAGTCGAGCTGGCGGCCAACCGCGTAGAGATACGCGCGGCAGGCCTGGAAGGTGGTGTAGAGATCCGCGACCTTGCCCTGGATGAGCTGGAATTCGCCGATGGCCTGGCCGAACTGCTTGCGCTCGTGAATGTACGGCACGACCGCATCCATCACGGCCGCCATGATGCCCGTGGGGCCGCCCGCGAGCACGGCGCGCTCGTAATCGAGGCCGCTCATGAGCACCTTCACGCCGCCGTTGAGCTGACCGAGGATATTTTCCTCGGGCACTTCGACGTCCTGAAACACGAGCTCGCCCGTGTGCGAGCCGCGCATGCCGAGCTTGTCGAGCTTTTGCGCCACGGAGAAGCCCTTCATGCCCTTCTCGACGATGAACGCCGTGATGCCGCGCGGGCCCGCTTCGAGATCGGTCTTCGCGTAGACCACGAGCGTGTCGCAATCGGGGCCGTTGGTGATCCACATCTTCGTGCCGTTGAGCACGTATTTATCGCCCTTCTTATCGGCACGCAGCTTCATGCTGACCACGTCCGAGCCGGCGTTCGGCTCGCTCATTGCGAGCGCGCCCACGTGCTCGCCCGAAACGAGCTTCGGCAGGTACTTGCGCTTTTGCGCCTCGGTGCCGTTGCGGTGGATCTGGTTCACGCACAGGTTCGAATGGGCGCCATACGAGAGGCCGACCGACGCCGAGGCGCGCGAGATTTCCTCCATCGCCACCATGTGTGCGGTGTAGCCCATGTTCGCGCCGCCGTATTCCTCGGAGACGGTCATGCCGAGCACGCCCAGATCGCCGAACTTGCGCCAGAGGTCCATCGGAAACTGGTCGGTGCGGTCGATCTCGCCCGCGCGCGGGGCGATTTCCTTTGCCGCGAAGTTCGCGATGCTGTCGCGCAGCATTTCGACTTCTTCGCCAAGCGGGAACTGCAAACCGGGTACGTTGCTCATCTGCGTGTCTCCTGTCGATAGGACCTGGCGCTTTAGCGCCAGGTCCTATCCCATGCAAAGCTCAATTGGACGCGGGCCTTTTCGCGGGTGACGCGACTGGCCCTTCGGGGACATATTTCACGCCACATTTACGTTAACGTCAATAGGTATTTTTGAGCTGCACTCAGATTTCTTATTTCACCGCTGGAACTGCATGATTACCGCCTTGAAAAGCGGGAAACCTGGTGCATAATCTGCATCAATCCCGCCGAGAACTGAATTTAGCTCAGAATGTCGACCGCACCCACTTCCTTCATGCCCGCGTCGCGCCGCCAGCCGGCGGGCCGCAAGTCCCAGCAGCGCGTCAAGGAGATTCTCGAGGCGGGGCGCGAGGTGTTTTCCGAAAAGGGCTACGCGCGCGCCACCACAGCCGAGATCGCGCAGCGCCTGTCCATTTCCGAAGCCACGGTGTTCAGCTACTTTCGCGGCAAGCGCGAACTATGCGCGCGCGTGATCGGCGACTGGTATGACGAATCGATCGAGGCCATCGAGGCGGGCCTGCCGCACGACGGCACCGTGCGCCAGCAGTTTGCATTCATCGTGCGCATGCATCTGCGCCTGATGCTGGAGAGCGGCACGGGCATCTGCGAACTGGTGCTCTCGGAAGGGCGTACGCGCCATCACGAACTCAGCGAGGCGCTGACGGAAATGCAGCGCCGCTACACGGCGCCGCTCATGCGCGTGCTCGCGCGCGGTCAGGAATGCGGGCAGATCCGCAACGACATGCCGCTGCGCCTGCTGCGCTCCCTCATTTTCGGGCCGATGGAGCATGTGCTCTGGGACGCAACGCTCGCTAACCGCCGCACCGATATCGACGCCACGGCAGAGAAGCTCGCCGATGTGTTGTGGAATGCACTGCAACCGCCCAATATCGAACTGGCCGCGCTAGCGCAATTCAGCCAGGACGTGAACGAGGCGATGCGCCGCCTCGAAAGCGAACGCGCGCCGCGCAAGGCGGGCGGCCAGGTTTCGCGCTAAGCTGGCGCTTTCGCATCCGCGCGCTTCCAGCGCCCCGACGCCCAGTCGCCACGCACAGACCGCCATGCACGCTACGCTCACCGCTGCGCTCGCCTCCCGCTTCGCATCTCTCGCGCTCGCTCACCTCACGCGCGAATATCCGAACAAGCTCACCCATTCGCTGGCCGGGCCGCAGGACGTACAGCGGCCGCGCGCGCTGCATCCGGTGTTCTACGGCAGCTACGACTGGCATTCGTGCGTGCATGGCTATTGGCTCGTCGCGCATCTGCTGGAGCACTTCCCGGACTTGCCCGAAGCGCCACGCATCGTCGCCGTGATCGACGAGCATTTCACCGATGCGAAGATGGCCGGCGAGCGCGCCTATCTCGACCTCGAACATAATCGCGGCTTCGAGCGCCCTTATGGCTGGGCCTGGCTGCTCGCGCTCGCGGCGCAACTGCACGGCATGAAGTCGCCCGAGGCGCAGCGCTGGTCGCGCACGCTCACGCCGCTCACCGAGGCGTTTGTCGAGCGCTTCGAGGAATTCCTGCCGAAAGCGACGTACCCGCTGCGCGTGGGCACGCACTTCAACACCGCGTTCGCGCTCACGCTCGCGTACGACTTCGCGCGCCAGACTTCGCGCGATGCACTTGCGCGCCTGATCGAAGACACGGCGCGGCGCTGGCATACGAACGATGCGGGATGCCAGGCGTGGGAGCCGTCGGGCGACGAGTTCCTCTCGCCCACGCTGATGGAAGCCGTGCTGATGAGCCGCGTTATGAGCCGTGAAGAATTCCTCGCGTGGTTCGGGCGCTTCCTGCCCGCGCTGGCCGCGCGCGAGCCGGCCACGCTGTTTCAGCCCGCCACGGTCACCGACCGCACCGACGGCAAGATCGCCCATCTCGACGGCCTGAACCTGAGCCGCGCGTGGTGCCAGCGCACGCTCGCGCGCACGCTGCCTGCGGGCGACGCGCGCGCGGACGTCCTGCGCGCAGCGGCGCAGACGCACCTGGACGCAGCGCTCGATCACGTCGCCGGCGACTATATGGGCGAGCACTGGCTCGCCAGCTTCGCAACGCTCGCGCTCGAAGCCTGAACGCCGCGCATTGCAGATCGCGCGCGCCGCTGGCTCAGCGGCGGCGCGCAAACCCACGTTCAAAACGCTGCCGCTTCCTCGGCCACCCGCTCGCACAGCGGGACAGGGTCGAGCAGCATCAAGGTGCCCTGTCCCGGCAACTCCACCGCCTCGCGCATGTCGCCGCGGGTCTGCGTGCCAGCAGCGCGCGTGAACATCTCGGGCATCGTCAACTGCGCACTGCCGTTGAGCGTGACGATGTCCTCCACTGAATCGACCAGCAGTCCGTATTTTTCGCCGCGATGCTCGACGATCAGAATCTTCGCGCGCGCGAGGTCCTCGTAGGGCGGCATCGCATACATCGAACGCACGTCGATAACGGTCACGAGCACACCGCGCAAGTTCAGCACGCCGCGCACGAACGACGGCAGGCCCGGCGTCTTGACGATGTCGTCGCGGTAGTCGATCACCTCGCGCAACTCGGCAATGCGCACGCCGATCAATTGGCCGATGCGGAAGGTCACGAGGGTTTGGCGCGTGCCGCCCCGCTTTCGAGCGGAATCGGCCGCCTGCGCCGCGTTGCGGTAGAGATCGCGATGCGTCGCCGCCAGCGTCGCGAGGCGCTCGTTCGCAAAGAGCGCGCCGGCGTTCACGAGCAGCACGCCGGTCGAGTCCCCCGCTGCGAGGTAGCCCGCGAACAACGAGCGATGCGCGCCCCCATATGAAGGCATCTGCAATAGCTCGTCTTCGTGGTACGCGACGATGCTCGCGACTTCGTCCACCAGCAGACCGAAGCATCCCTCGTCCCGGTTGAGCACCACGATGCGCCGCTCCTCGGCGGCCACTGTGGCCGCAGCGACATCAGGCGCGCGCGCAAAGCCGAGGAACGCGCCGAAATCGAGCACCGGCACGGTTGCGCCGCGCAGGTTGAGCATGCCGATGCACACGTCGTCGGCCATCGGCGAATGCTGCAGCGCCGGCACGCGGATGATCTCCTGAATCGCCCCCATCGGCAGCGCGAGCGCGGTGCCCCCCACCTTGAACGACACATTCTGGCGCCGCTGCCCCTGCTGCGCCCTGCGCTCCGTTGTGCGCGCAACTGGTTGCGCGAAATGCGGCACGTCGCGCAGCCCGAGCAGCGCCGCCGCGGAAAGCACCTGCAGAATGCGCTCGCCGCCGTCGAGCTTGAGCACCGCGCCGATCGCCGCCGACGCGCCGCCTTCGACGGGCTCAATCGCAATCACCTGATCTTTGGGCACGCGCAGAATCTCGCCGGTCGCGTCGAACCGCAGGCCCACGCGCATGCCCGACGCCTCCACAATGGCGATCTTGCGTGCGAGCGCCGTGCCTTCGTCGGGCAAGTGCAGCAACTGGTGCAGATCCACGACGGGAATCAGCGTGCCGCGCAGATTGAACAGCCCGAGCAGATAGGGCGGCGCGAGCGGAACCGGCGTCAGCGCCTCGGGGTGATTGACGACCTCCTGGAGCGCCGCGACGGGCAGCGCGAGCTCCGTGCCGGCCAGCAGGAACGATCCGTACAGCTCGAGCTGGCCGCCCGTGGCGAGCGTTCGATGGTTCATCGTGAAGCTCCGTAGCTAATGAGAACGAGAAGCGGCGAACTCGATGCGCGAGCTCCGGGAATGCGCGGCGGGCGCATGGTTCACCCCGGGCGCGAAAAGCGGCGCACGGCGTAGTCCTGCTGCCCGCAATCGATGGTCAACTGCCGGCCGCACTCGCCGCCCACATCGGTATGGATCACGCGCACGCGCGCATGCGCGAGCAGTTGCTGCGCCATGCGCACGTTCAACTCGCCTATCGGCTCGTGAATCGTGGTGCGGTGATGCATCATGTTGGCGCCGCCCGCCAGCACCGCTTCGATTTCTCCTTCGGCCGCGCCCTGCGCGCCCATCATCGAGATCAGCGCGGGCAATGCGTCCACCACGTATTTGGCGTCCTGGCCGGCGCGCTCCGCTGCCGTCCCGCGCAGCTTGCCCACCGGCTGCGGCAGCAAGCAGTGCGCAAGCCCGCAGGCGCCGCGCGCGCGCCACAGCAGTCCGATGCCCACGCACGAACCCAGCGTCGCGCGCAGGATGCGGGCGTCTTCGCGGGTGCTCACCGCGATCTCGCACATCCGCACCTGCACGTCACGCGTGCTCATGGTCGCGCTCCTCGCGAAGCTGGCCGTTGCGATAGACAAGGGGCTGCTCGAACGTAAAGCCCGTCGTCACGCGGCTCAGCGACTCCGATTCGCCCACGATCAGCACGGCATCGGGGCGCATCGCGCGGCGCACGTTCGCGAGCACGGCCCGCTGCCCTTCGAGGTCGAAGTAGATCAGCACGTTGCGCAGCAGCACCAGATCGAACTGGCCCAGATCGCGCGGCGCGGCATAGAGATTGTGGCGGCGAAACGCGACATGGGCACGCAACGCGTCGACCACGTCCGCCTGCGACGCATCGCTGCGAAAATACTTCTGCAGCAGCGCGGCATTGCGCTCGCGCAAGCCTTCGAAACTGCGCCCCTTGTAACTGCCCGCGCGCGCGCTCGTCAGGATGCCGTCCGAGATATCGGTGCCGACGATCGCATAGCGAAACGCAGCCTCGTGCGCCCGGAACTCCTCGCAGAGCATGGCCGTGGACCAGGCCTCCTCGCCGCTCGACGCCGCCGCCGACCACACGCGCAGCGTCTCGCCGCGATGGGCCGCGTGCCATTGCGGCAGAAAGGTCTGCGCAAAGTACTCCCAGATGCAGGGCGTGCGAAAGAACGATGTCTCGTTCGTCGTTACGAGGTCGATGAAATCGCCCACCTCATCGGCATTCGTATCGAGCACCTGCAGATAGTCGCGGTAATCCGGCAAACCGAGCGCCATCACGCGGCGGCGCAGGCGGCCCTTGAGCATGGTCCACTTGCGCTCGTTCATGGCGATGCCGGTGTGGCGGCGCACCTGCTCGAACAACGCGCGCTGCACCGACGGTTCGACATCCTGATCGATATCCACACTTCCCCCGGCGTCCTAGACCACGAAGCGCGCAACCGTGTTGTCGAGCCCCTCGGCGCCGCCCTTGAGCGATGCCGCCGCGCGCGCGATGGTGTCGCACGCGCCCGCCGACTTCTCGGTCTCCTCCGCCACCTGCTGGATCGCCGCGCTCACTTCGCGCGCGGCCACGAGCTGCTCGTCGGCGCCGCAGGAAATCTCGGAGATCGCCTGGGTGGTGCGGGCTACGCCCGCCACGATCTTCTCGAACGCCTCGCCCGCCTGCTTCGAAATCTCGCTGCCCTGCGCGACCCGCTTGACCGACTCGTTGATGAGCTTCGAGATTTCCTTGGTCGCCTGCGAGGAACGCTCGGCGAGCTTGCGCACTTCGTCGGCGACGACCGAAAAGCCGAGTCCATGCTCGCCCGCGCGCGCCGCCTCGATTGCGGCGTTGAACGCAAGCAGATTGGTCTGGCTCGCAATCTCGCCGATCACCTTGATGATCTCGCCAATGTCTTCCGACGAGCGATTGATGAGCTCCATCGCTTCGATCGAACGCGTCACCGCCTTCGCGCCGCGCTCGGCTTCCTGCTGCGTGTCCTTGGCCAGCTGATCGGCGCCGCGCGAGTTGTCGGCAATCGAGTTGATGGAAGCGGTCAGTTCCTCGATCGATGCGTTCATTTCCTCGACGGTCGCACCAAGCAACTGCGCGCCGCCCGCCACCGTGTCCGCGCGCGCGGCAATGTCCTGCGACGAGTCCTTGAACGTGCCCGCCGATTCCACGACCTTGCCGATCACGTCCGAAAGATCGCTCATCATGCTCTTGATGCCTGCGGCAAGCTGATCGATCGGCTCGTCCCCGGCCACTTCCACGTGGCCGGTCAAATCGCCCGACGCGGCGTTGCGCACCACGGCGAGCAGCTTCTCGACCTTGAGCTGATCGCTCTGCGCGCGGCGCTTCACGCTTTCTTCGAGCTCGACCTGCGCGCTAACGTCGTTTGCGAACTTGACGACTTTATAGGCGCGGCCGTTTGCGTCGAAGATCGGATTGTAGGTGGCCTGGATCCACACCACGCGCCCGCCCTGGCCGATGCGCTTGTAGCGGCCCGAATCGAACTCGCCGCGATTGAGCTTGGCCCAGAACTCGCTATAGTCGGGGCTCTGGACGTAGGCGTCCTCGCAAAACATGCGGTGGTGCTTGCCCTGGATCTCTTCGAGGCGGTAGCCGAGCGTGTCGAGAAAATTCTGGTTCGCCTGCAGCACGATTCCGTTCGTGTCGAACTCGATTACGGCCTGAGCCTTGTCGATCGCACGCAAACGCCCCTCGTATTCGGCGTGCTGCTCCTTGGCCGCCGTGATATCGGTGGCGAACTTGATGACCTTATAGGGACGGCCATCCTCGCCCAGCACGGGATTGTAGGAAGCGTTGATCCAGATTTCGCGGTCCCCGCGCCCAATGCGGCGGTATTCGCCGCGCTCAAACTCGCCGCGTCCGAGGCGCTCCCAGAACTGGCGATACGCTTCGCCCCGCACATAATCAGGATCACAAAACATTCGGTGGTGCTTGCCGCGCACCTCCTCGAGCGTATAGCCGAGCACCGCCAGGAAATTATCATTGGCATGCAGGACGATGCCCTGCAAGTCGAACTCGATCACGGCCTGCACACGGTTCAGTGCCGCGCTCACTGCACTCAACTCAACCAGTTCGAGCTGACGGTCCGGCGTCGCATGTTCCATCGATTTACCCTCGTTATTGTGTGCGCGTGGCTTTCGAGCCGATCGAGAACGGAAATCCCATGCGGCAGCCCTCGCGCTCACGAATTGGCCGCTCCTACCAGCGCTATATCGGCGCTTGCGCGACACGGCTTGACCAGGGGTTTCCGCCAGGGCAAACGTTTGCGCTGGTGCCGCTCCGGATATTTTCTTTTATGCCTTTAAAGAAAAAGCGCGCCGTTTTGCGGCGCGCTTCTCATGACAGTCGACCGGAAAAACTATCGCGAGAGATACGCAACATAGGGTCCCGTGGCCCCCGCTCCCGACGACGTGCCTTCGATCCCGTAGTAGATGCGCTGGCCGTAGAAAAACGGCATGCCCAGATCGACGGTTTGCGCAAGGAACGTGGCAAGCGTACTGAACGCGAAGTTCAGCGACGCGAACATCGCATCCGCATTGCCAATGACGATGTCCGCGGCGCCAGTCGCGCCGTTCGTGTCGGAGAGCGCGACTGAACGCTTGAGCGGCGTGGCGGGCACATAGAAGCCCTTATCCTGGATGATCGACCAGTCCTCGAAACTCAACGTGTTCGACCCCGAGTCGATGAACGTTTGCACCGTGCTGCCGTTGCCGACGCTGCCTTTGAAATTGCCCCAGTGATCGGTCGCGAGCACGGTTGCGCCCGCACCCGCCAACTGGTTGTTCGCCTGCGTGCCGATGCCGAAGATCACCGTGCCGGTCGCCGTGGGCGCGCCATCGGCGGCAATCGCCGGGGTGTCCACGATCACGCCGTTATTGTCGACCGGAAAGAGCGCCACCGGATTCGTGACCTGGTTCGCAAGCGGCATCGAGATGGGCGTGGCGAGCCCGGTGTCGGCGTAGTAGTAGCCCGTGCGCGGCGTGGGTCGCGTGCACGCCGCGCCGCAATCGTAGCGCGCGACGCCCACGCCGAGTACGCCGTTCGCGCCCAGCACCGCCGGGCTCGTGAGCGCGGTATTCCAGACACACGATGCCGGCGCAGGCGAGGCGATGGCGGCGTCGCCAATTACCTGGATGGGCACGTCGGGAGCCACCTCGCGCGCCAGCTTCACATCCGCCGCGCGCAAGCTTCCCCACGTATAGCCCGAGCCGAACGCGCCACACGCCGCCACGTTCTTGCCACTGGCGGGATCGGTTTGCACGGGCAGTGCGGCGAGCGTCGAGGCAGGAATCGCCGTTGCGTAGAGGCGCAAGCCGAATGAGCCGGTGTCGAGCAACACGTTGTCGATCGTCGCGCAATTCGTCTGCACGCCGCTGCCGGGCTGACACACGGTAACGCTCACGAGCGGGAAGTTGCGCACGGCGCTTGCCGATGAAACGAGCACCGGAATCGTATTGCCGATATCGGCAACGGAACCGCCACCCGACGAAGTGCCGGAGCCTGAACCGCCTGAACCCGAACCGCCTGAACCAGATCCCCCCGAACCCGATCCGCCCGAACCCGAACCGCTCGAACCCGAACCGCCCGAACCCGAACCGCCCGAACTCGATCCGCCCGAACCTGAACCACCCGAACTCGGGCTCTTGCCGCCCGACGCGCCGCCGCTTGCCGCGTCCGACGCCGCCGAGGCCCCTGCGGCTGTGCTGTTCGATACGGCCGGGCCGTCCCCGCCGCCGCCACAACCCGCCAGCAGCATGCTCGCGCTGAGCGCACAAACCATCATGATCCTGTTCATTGCGCGTTCCCAGCTCATTGGATCAGGTCGGCGTTGAAGCCTTGCGGCAGCGCCTTGGGCAACCACGCACGGCCCGTCAATGCACCCATATGGCCGCCCGTCTCGACGACGAGGTCAGGCTGATGCATGGCAACCGGCCCGTAGCCGCCGCGCCGTGCCGACTGCGCCACCGCCAGCCCCTTTTGCCAGACGGGAAAGTAGTTGCGGCCCAGCAGCGCGTCGAGCGAGCCGATACGCGGGCCACGCCAGGAAACGGCAAAGACGGTGCCGCTGGCGTCGAGATACTCATGGATCACGGTGTCGTTTTCGAGCATGGTCGTCGTGACGGTCCACGTCACGGTGGCCGCGTTGACGGCTGCCATCAAGCGCGTAGCCGGCGTCCGCTGCGCATCAGGAAATGCGAGCGCGCCGCCCAATCCCGCCCATGCGGGCGCAGCGGCGAGTCCTATCGCCACCGCCGTACCCACCGTCAGAATTCCTTTCATGTTGTAGTCCTTAGTAAATCGGTGACGTGCAATCAATAGTCGACGCCTCGCACCGAGCGTGCGAGCGAGTCTAAGCGGGTCGCGGCGTGCACACGGTGACCGGCTAATCGAAATGACTATTTGAATTCTTCACGCCATTACGACGCATCAGCGTCTTACACGCTGAAAGCCCTTGTTCATGGGGGGCGGACGTGCTCAGGCACGGCGACGAGAGGCCACGGACCGCCCTGGCGAACGGTCCTGTCGCATCGTTGTAACAACTCGAAAAATCAGTGGCGCTCGCGTAATTGCATTGAAGGGCGCTATGTCTTAGCGTTTCAGGATGCGCGGGCGCGCAAGGTCAGACCGGCACGAGCGCACCGCCCAATCCCGTTCTGGAGATCGTCGTGAAAAGG
Source organism: Paraburkholderia sp. A1BS-2L (assembly GCF_051125205.1). NCBI lineage: Bacteria > Pseudomonadati > Pseudomonadota > Betaproteobacteria > Burkholderiales > Burkholderiaceae > Paraburkholderia > Paraburkholderia sp. A1BS-2L. Next base: position 1,469,526 of record NZ_CP120429.1, on the reverse strand, counting down.
TCGAAATGGATGTTCGGGGCCGCCACGGCCGCTCTGGCTGCCCTTGCCGGCGCGAGCGGCGCGGCAAACGCCGCGCGCGTGGGTGTTTTCATCGGCGGCGGCGTACCCTATTACTACCCGGTAGCCCCGGTGCCTTACTACTATGCGCCGGGGCCCGTGATCGTCGCGCCGCCCCCGCAAGCGCCCGAGTACATCGAGCAGGGCCAGCAACAGGCGCAAGCGCCAGGCAACGACTACAACGAGAGCGAAAACAGCGACACGTGGTATTACTGCGACGCGTCAAAAACCTACTATCCGTATGTGAAGCAATGCTCGTCAGGCTGGCGCGCCGTGCCGGCCCAGCCCGCGCCTTCGAACTGATCCGACTACATCGAGTTGCACATGAAAACGACCTGTCTCGCGCTGCTCGCCGCTGCGGGCCTTTTGAGCGCATGCGCCGTGGTCCCGGCCGGACCGAGCGTGATGGCCCTGCCGGGCACCGGCAAGAGCTTCGACCAGTTCCGCAACGACGACTACAACTGTCGCCAGTTCGCCTTCCAGCAGGTGGGCGGCGCCACCACCAACCAGGCCACGACCAATACCGCCGTGGGCAGCGCCGTGGTCGGCACGGCGCTCGGCGCTGCCGCGGGCGCCGCGTTCGGCGGCGGCAACGGTGCGGCCATCGGCGCGGGCGCCGGCCTGCTCGCGGGCAGCGCGGTCGGCATGGGCAACGTACAAGGCTCGGCCTACGACGTCCAGCGCCGTTACGACTACGCGTATCTCCAGTGCATGTACGCCACCGGCAACCGCGTTCCCGTGCCGGGCGGCATGCAGACGCAACAGCCGTACTATCAGCCTCAGCAGCGCTATCTGCCGCCTCCGCCGCCCGGGTCGCCGCCCCCGCCGCCCCCGGGTTCGTATTGATCGGCGCTGCGTTATTTCATGCTCGCCTTCACCTGAACTGATTCGGCATCCGAATAAGCGCCGTGCGCCGTGCTGGCCCCGTCCGCGGCCACGCGTGGGTGCGCAAGCGGCAGGCTCACGCGTTGCACAGCGCCTGTCTGCCGATCGATCAACGTCATCTCCTGCGAGCCGGTTCCGGCCCTCATCTTGCCATCCGGCGCGCCCTTGTCCTCCAGCAGCGGTTGCAGCACCGGCGCGAGCGACTTCAGCAACTGCACTGAAAGCGCGCTCGTGAACGAGTAGCGGGCCGCATAGGGCTCGTGCACCCACGCAGTGAGCGTGCCGTAGAAACGATCGCCGATGACGAACACGAACGTCGCGCAGCGGTTCACCTTGCGCGACTCGATCAGGCGGGCGCCCGGCGCATACACGTTAAAGCGCTGATCGCCCGTGCCGGTCTTACCGTAGACCGGCAGCGTCTTGCCGCCGGGGAACGCCATGCCGTCGGCGAGCCGCTTGGCCGTGCCGCCTTCCACCACCGAAGCCAGCAACTCGCGCGCGACCTGCGCGATTTCCGGCGAGATGAGCGGCTGCGGCGGCGTGGCAGCATGCACGAAGCGCGTTTCGTACGGTGTGCCGCGCGCGAAGTCGAGCGATTCGAAGCTATGCGTCGGCAACTTCTCGCCGTTGCTGGAGATGAGGCCGATCAGATAAGCGAGCGCCGAAGGCCGGTCGCCCGACGCGCCAATCGCCGCGCCATACGAAGGCGTGATGTTGTCGAACGGGTAGCCGAGCGCACGCCACGACTTGCCGATCTCGGCATACGCCTTCATTTCGATCATGCGGCGAATGCGCCGGCTCTGTGTCGCGTAATAGCGCGTCTTGAAGAGCCACTTGTAGGTATAGAGGCGCACGTCGCGGCTCTGCGCCTGGATCTGCGCGAGCGTCGCCTCGGGGTGCGTGTGCAGGTAGTTGAGCAGCCACAGTTCGAGCGGATGAATACCTGCGATATAGCCGCGGTCGTTGAGATTGAATTTGTCGATCGCATACTTGTTGTAGTACCCGGCGAGATCGTCGTCGCTGAGCCACTGGAACTTGGTGTTCTTCAGTTGCGCGCGCATCTGCGCGTTGAACCACGCCGGGTCGCCGTCCGGGTTCGCGCTGCGCAGCACCGTCGCGATCCGCGCAGGCCCCTTGCGCGTGTGCTTGAGCAGGATCTGCAGCGCCTCGTCGTTGCTCTTGCCCGCGTAGCGCATGTAGAAGCGCTTCATGTAGACCTGGCTCTCGCCATCGGCGAACTGCGTGAGGTAGTGGTTGCGCACCGCCGGATCGTCGAGGTAAGCCGAGGGCGGCCCCGACACCTGGATCATCTCGTAGTGGACGATGTCGCGCATGAGCCGCACGAACACGAGATTCACCGAATGCTGGAACGCGCTCTGCACGGTGAGGATCTGCGCGTTCTCGCTCGACTCGAAATTGGTGAAGCTTTGCGCGCCGCCGCCCGTGTAGAAGGTCTCGCCCGGATTCGCGGAATATTTGCGCTGCACCGCCGCTTCGAGCATCGAGGGCAGCGAATGATCGCGCGTCGTCGAGAGATAGTCGAGCGCCCAGCGCGTGAGCGCGTCGCTCGGGTCGACCTGCGGGATCATCGCGCGCAGCGTCTTGGGATCTTCGTTGGCGTACTTCGAGTTCAACGCGCTCACGATCTGCAAATATGTGATGAGCGTGCGCAGCTTCGCAGTCGAGCCGAGATTCAGCCGCGCGCCGGAATTGATGTCGAACGGCTGGTTCACGCTGTCGGTCTGCACGCGCACGACGTTCTCGTTGCCGCGCCGCTCGAACAGCGCGAAGCTATAGGCGATCTTCGACGGATCGTCGGCGGGCGTGAGCATCTTGTCGCCCACCAGCCCCGCCGCGCGCGCGCCGTCCTTGGTCGCCGCATCGGCGAGCCGGTCGTTCACAGCCTGCTGCACGGCGTCGTCGAGCGTGGACGTGGCGGACAGATCGAGACGGTCGAGATCGTAGATCGTCTTCAGCCCTAGCGACTGCATCAATTGCGTGCGCATCGTGAGCACCGTCTTGCGCTCAACGTAGGAGGCCGGCGCGCGCGGCTTGGACTTCGTGCGATCGAGCGTGAGCTGCGTCGCGAGCGCGGCGTCGCGCAGCGCGGGCGAAATCACGCCGCCGCTGCCGAGCAGGCGCAGATAGCTGTCGGTGAGCTTGGCAAGCGCGTCGTTGTTCTTCTGCAGGAAATACGAGGGCGCGCGCTGGGCGATCAAGAGCGAGAGCACCTGGCGGAATGCGAGCGCCTGCTCGTCGAGCGTCGTTTCCGACACGGGCTCGCGCAGAATGCGGTTGACGTCGCGGAAGTCGCGCCCGTACCAGGCCGCGAGGCCGTCACCGAGACCGTTGACTTCGCCCACGCCAGCCTTCGCCGAGAGCGGCACGGAATTCAGGTAATGCACGAGAATCTGCTGGCGCGCGGGCATGGTTTGCGGGCCGTCGAGATAGGCGCGCACCGAGGCCGACGCGATCTGGCGCAGCTTCTCGGGCGGCGTCGCGGTGCGCCCGCCATCGGAATGGCGGAACTTCTCGATTTGCGTGGCGAGCGTGCTGCCGCCCGGCGTGTGCTGATGCCGGTTCACGAGCCGAGCGCCCTGATCGACGAGTGCGCGGCTAAAGCGCCCCCAGTCGATGGCCGGATTGCGGTTCGGCTGATCGGCGGCGAGCAGGTATTTGTCTTCGATGAAGAGCAGCGAGTCGCGCACGAGCGGCGGCACGGCGTCGAAGTTCTCGTAGGTGCGCTGCGGATAACGCGTGTGGAACAGCGTCGCGCCGTTCGTATCGCGCAGCACGATGCCGGCCTGGTCCTTTTCTTCATAAGGGAGGAAAAGGCCTTCGTCGGCGAGCGCGATCATGCGCGCGGAATCGCGCGCCTGCGCTGCCACGGTGAAGCCGCGCTGTTCGAGACGCGCGGTGAACGCCGGCAACTGGGCATAACCAAGCCGCACGTCGTAAGGGCCATTCGTCGTGGGGAAGCGAATGCTGTGGCTCTGCCCCGGCTCGACCGCGAAGCCGATGTCGCGCGTGAGTTCGGAGAAATAGCGCGCCTGAAGTCTTGACGTATCGATTTCGATCTGGACGATGCGCACTAGGATAGCGATGGCAACCAGAATCGCGAGGACGAAACCCCATTTGATCCACCGCCAGACCGAACCGGCATGGGTGGCAGGAAGAGGAAAACGGACCGACGGGCGGCTCATGGTTATTCTCCCTGACGTCGCGCCAGATCGCGGGTACACCGCTGAGATAGTCTATCTCGCCTGGGTGATTCGTGGGCGGCCGTATCGCGCTGCGGCGACGTCAGTCGCGTGCCCGCAACAGCCATGCCCGGCGCGCAGGGCCCCCTGCACAGCCGAGCCCGAATCGCTACTCGTGTTTCCACTGTATGCGGGCTGTGTGTCGCGCGCATGGCGTTGGCCCACGGACATCGCACGACGCCGGCACGCGATGTGCTGCCGCTATAATCTTCAGTTCCTTGTCGCTCGCGGCCGCCCGTTCCGGTCGCCCACCCGGTCGCAAACGAGACATATGAAGAAACTTGCCGTACCCCTCGCCCTTTCGCTCAGCCTCGGCGCTTGCGCCTGGTTCCAGGGCAATCCGGATTCCGGCCAGCCCGTCATCGATTCCACGACCAACCGGTCGGTTCAGGATGTCGTCTCGTGCCTGACGGCGCAGGCCACCAGGCACGGTGTGAGCTTCCAGACGAGCGCGCTGCCGCAGGGCGAAATGCTCGACTTCGGCGATTCGAACATCATCAAGATTCGCGCCGACAACGGCACGACCACCTATCGCTTCTACCCCGGCAAGCGTCATTCGGGGAACCTGTGGATCGAGAGCGCGAGCAAGACCTGCGCGCCCTGAGGCAACGTGTTTTGCGCCACGCAGCGCAAGCCTGCTTAACACGCGCTTACGGGCGCGTTCAAATTGATTACGGGCTGTAACGGCATGTAGTACGGCGACATATCGCCAGAAGCGGGATTTAAGAATCGCTTAAGTCTTCGTCCGCATCATCGCCTCACCCCGGAAGAAACGCAGCAGGAGATGCCCGTGGACTGGACTGGATTGAAGAAGCATCAAGCAGCAACCGAAGCGCGGCCGGCCAGGCCCGCGAAGCGCACGATACTGCGGCGCCTGCTGAGCCATCACGAGCTCGCCACGCTGCTGCTGTTGCTGCACGCGCCCATCAATGCAAGCGCCAAGCCCGAGATCACCACGCTGCGCGAAGCCGGTCTCGTCGAGCAAGTGCCCGGCGACACCACCGCGGGCGACGCGCTGATCCGCCTGACGCCCGAGGGCAATGCGGTGCTGCAGGGGCTCGGCATCGCGCGCTGATACTGCTCACAAGCGGGCGCAAGCAAGAAATAGCAAAACGGCGGCACGCCAAAAGCGTGCCGCCGTTTTTCATTGGCCAGTGACGCGAATCACTCCGTCATGGGTGCCGTGCATCACGCCGCCGCGAGTTCGTCGAGCGACACCGATTCGTCCTGCAAGCGCAGCAACCGGTAGCCGCTCTTGTAGACGGGCTGCAGACGAAAACCGTTGTGCTCTTCGATCTCCAGCAGCACGCGCAGGCGCGAGACATGACTGTCGATGGTGCGCGTGAGCGTATGCAGCTCGCGCCCCCAGACCATCGCGTAGATATGATCGCGCGAGAGTACGCGGCCGATATTCGCGAAAAACAGCGAAGCGAGCCGGTACTGCGTGCCCGACAATTCGACGGGCTTGCCATGCACCGTGACGGTCTGGCGGCGCATGTCGAAGTGATACGGGCCGACCTCGAGCGCCACGTTGTCGTAACGATCCGGAAAGGCGCGCCGCAGCAGCGCATTCACGCGCGCGCGAAACACCGACGGACACACCGGCAGACTCACGTAGTCGTCCGCTCCCACCGAGAACGCGCGCACGACGCTCTCGTCCGAGTCGTCCTCGGAAGCGAACAGCACCGGAATCTGATTGCCGTTCACGGCGCGCACCGTCTTCAGCAATTCCGCGCCCGAAAGACGCGATCCCTGCCAGTCGAGCACGAGCATGTCGACGGTGGACGCGGCCAGCGCCTTGGCGAGCGTGATGCCGTCGCTGAACGGCATGCATGCGTGGCCGCTTTGCGTGAGCGTCCGCTCGATCAACCCGCGCTGGCCAGCGTCGCGCTGGAGAATTGCGATGCGCATAGAAACCTCCCTTTTCCGAACAAAGCGCGAGCAATTCTGTGGAGATGTGCAAAGGCAGCCCATAAGAGGACTCTGAATTGCAACCAGGAGCGGGTAATTCCTGCGACGTCGGCGTGAAGACCTGACAGGCCCGCTGCCGAGACGATGGCAGGCGCCGCCATGCTTCGATCTTTCACGTCGCACTGAAACGTCATGGCGGCCCGCGTTCTAAGATACGTCGCATGAATACGCCATCGGCCCCTTCGCCCCGCTCCCCATACTTCACGCCCGCGCTCATGCGCGTAGTGGGCACCGTGAGCGTGGGCTTCGTCGTGACGCAACTCGACGTCACCATCGTCAACATCGCGCTGGCGCGCATCGCTACCGACCTGCACGCGAACGTCGCCGGGCTGCAATGGATCGTCGACGCCTACACGCTCGCCTTCGCCGTGCTGATGCTCTCGGGCGGCGTGCTCGGCGATCGCTACGGCGCGCGCCGCATGTACGCGGCCGGGCTCGTGATGTTCGCTCTCGCCTCGTTGGCCTGCGGGCTCGCGGCCAACCCGGCCTTGCTGATCGCGGCGCGCGCGCTGCAAGGCGCCGGCGCGGCCGCGATGCTGCCCAACTCGCTCGCGCTCCTGAACGAGGCCTGCCGCCACGAACGCACGCTGCGCGCCCGTGCCGTGGGTTTCTGGACCGCCGCCGGCGCGATTTCGATCGCCGCCGGACCGATTGCCGGCGGCCTGCTGATCGCCGCCTTCGGCTGGCGCAGCATCTTTCTCGTCAATCTGCCGCTCTGCGCGGCAGGCCTCGCGGCCACGCTGGCGTGGATTCCTGCATCGCGCAACGCAAGCAGCGTGGCTGCGAACGCCCCGGCGCAGCGCCCGCGCAGCCTCGACCTGCGCGGCCAGTTGCTTGCCGTCGTCGCCCTCACGGCGTTCACCGGCGCGGTGATCGAGTGGCGGCCGCTCGGCTTCGCGCACTGGGCCGTGTGGGGCGGCTTCGTGCTGGCGCTGGCCGCAGGCGCCGCGTTCGTCACGCTCGAAGCGCGCATCGAAGCCCCCATGCTGCCGCTCGCCATGCTGCGCAACCGCATCTTCAGCACGGCCGTGCTATTCGGCGTGTGCGTGAATCTGACCTACTACGGCACCGTGTTCGTGCTCGCGCTGTTCCTGCAGCATGCGCGCGGCCAGTCGCCGTTGCAGGCCGGGCTCACCTTCATCCCGCTCACGGGCGGCTTCCTGCTCTCCAACATCGCGAGCGGACACGTGGTCGCGCGCTACGGCACGCGCTTGCCGATGATCGGCGGCGCGCTGGTGGCGGGGCTCGGCTATGCGCTGCTGATTCCTGTCGATGCGAACACGCCGCTGATCGCGCTGCTCGCGGCGTTTCTGCTGATTCCCGGCGGCATGGGACTCGCGGTGCCGGCCATGACCACGACGGTGCTGGCCTCGGTCGAACCGGCCCGCGCGGGCACGGCATCGGCATTGCTCAATACGGCGCGCCAGGCGGGCGGCGCGGTGGGCGTGGCGGCGTTCGGCGCGCTCACGGGCAGCGGCGCGGCGGCGCAGGTCGTGAGCGGCCTGCACGCGGATACGGCAATCTCGGCCATGCTGCTTCTGGTGGCGGCATGCCTCGCCTGGAGCATGCGCTCGGACGCGACGGCCCCTGCCACTCTCAACGTCACGCACACGAGCGCACCGCGCCGGGGAAAACGCGCATACGAATCAGGCGTGGAAGACAACGAAGCCGCGCGCGGCTAGAGCGACGCTTCCTGAATTGCACCCGTGCTCAGCGCACGTTCGATCAGCCCTTCGGTTTGCGCCTTGCGAATGGCATGCGCGATCAGCCGGTCGGGCTCCTCGAGTTCGGCCTTGAGTGTGCCGAGCAGCCCCGAGGCATCGAGTATCACCAGCGTCTTCGCGGTATCGGCGGTGCTGATCAGCACGCGGCGCGTGCCGTCCTCGGCCAGGCTCGCGCAGAACTGCCCGGCCCGGCCCCCCACGTTGAATTCGAAGTGTTCTATCACAGCGGGCTCCCAAGTTTCCTGGTGGATCTTGTTCGTTATAGGCGTGCCGCATGTAACGGTGTGGGCAACCGGGCTAGCCTTCAGCCCCGCAGCCCGCTGCGCGGCGCACGCAGCCCATCGAAAGAAGCACGTCCCGCGCCCGTTACCGCGAGCAGCAGGAACCCGCCCGCGATCGCGATGTTTTTCCAGAAATGCACGACCGCGTCCTGTTGACGCGCGGCCTCGGTGATATTCCAGAAGTCATGCCCAAGTACCGCCGTGACGATGGTGTAAGCGGCCAGCACGAATGCCACGAAGCGCATGCGCACGCCGAACACGAGCGCGAGTCCGCCGAGCAACTCCACTCCGGTGGCAACGGGCGCCATGAATTGCGCATAAGGCACGCCATGCGCATGCAGATAAGCGATGAACCCCGCGTACCCCAAAAGCTTCATGGCGCCGCCCCATAAAAACAGAATCGCGAGCGCAATTCGGGCGATGAAGATGATCAGGGAATCCGCGGGACGTGTCATGAAGGGCTCCGATATGCAATATGGCAGTGACATCGGTCTCTTCCTACAGTTCCCTACTTAATGGATTACGCGTATATCAACAGACAGATCGGCGGACCGCGAGTCAGCGCCCGTGAACGAAACCGACATCGGGCGGCAGCAGTCGCCGCCCCGGCAGATATTGATTTGCACTGCCATCTATGTGGCAGCCGGAAACGCCCTTGCGGCGCCCGCGATCCGCGTTTACCCGCACGCGCTCGCCTTCGGAGACCGGCTTGCTGGCACGCTCAATGCTTATGACGCATGCCGTGTCCGCGGTGTGCGTCGAGCCAGCGCGACACGCGCTCTTCGAGCACGCCCCGGCTATGGCGCGACACGGCCCAGATGGCGGCGCTCACCACCACCATCACGATCGGGCCTAGCAGATAAGCAACAACCGTTTCCCTCATGGCCATCTCCTGTCGTTGGGACTTGGTGCTTTAGCGCTTGGTCCCACCCATGCAACGCCCGCCATGCTATCAACCAAATTGTGAGATATGAATTCTAGGCGAAACGCGGGGACATCGATAAGCGCCTTGCGCGAACGTCGCAAACATTTTTTCGCGCGGATTGCTTATGACACGGGACCATTACCTCACCGGTAATCGACCGGGCGCGTCTTTTCGCTAGAATCGGCCGCATGAACCCGCTCGCGAACGCCTTCGTGGCCTCCTCCGCCTTCCAGCCGGCCATCGGCACGGCGCGCCGCAGCGTGGGCGAGCTGTTGCGCGAATGGCGATTGCGCCGCCGCATGAGCCAGATGCTGCTCGCGAACGAAGCGGACATTTCCACGCGGCACCTGAGTTTCGTGGAGTCGGGCCGCTCGCTGCCCAGCCGCGAGATGGTCATGCATCTGGCCGAACGCCTCGACGTGCCGCTGCGCGAACGCAACGCGCTGCTGGTTGCGGCGGGTTATGCGCCGCTCTACCGGGAGCGCGCGCTCGACGACCCGCAGCTCGCGGCGGCGCGCGAAGCGGTCGAGCTGGTGCTGCGCGGCCACGAGCCCTACCCCGCGCTCGCGGTCGACCGGCACTGGAATATCGTGGCGGCCAATGCCTCGCTCGCGCCGCTCGTCGGCGACGCCTCAGCCGCGCTGCTGGCCGCGCCCGTAAATGCGCTGCGTCTTTCACTGCATCCCGAGGGCGTGGCGCCGCGCGTCGTCAACTGGCATGCGTGGCGCGCGCATCTGCTCACGCGCTTGCAGCGGCAGATCGAAGCGAGCGCCGATCCCACCCTCGTCGCACTCCACGACGAACTGGCCGCCTATCCCGCGCCGCCGCAGGCAACTCCCGCCAGCGCCGAGCCGGTTCAGCACGCAATTGCCGTGCCGCTGCGCATACGAACCGCGCTCGGCGAGCTATCGTTTTACAGCACGACCACCGTATTCGGCACGCCCGTCGACATTACGCTTTCCGAACTCGCGATTGAAGCGTTTTTCCCCGCCGATTCACAAACCGCACAAACGTTGCGCACACAATCAGTTTGAGACGCCATATAGATGGCGTGGTGCCTCGATTCAAAATTCGAGCCAAGCGCTAATTCAGATTTCCGACGTATTCATCAAGATCATGAAAACCGTTGCTTAATCGATTCGATGCGGATTTTGGAATTTTGTGCGACTCATCGCGTTCGACGGCTTCGATTCGTTGCGCGCGCCCCCTCGACCGCCCCCCGGGGGCTTCCCCAATCCCCTCTAGCAATCCCGGAAATTCCTCGAATAATCATTGCCACGCTATTCCCATAAAAATATAACGAAAACGATTCCAAACATTTAAACCCGACCATTCAAAAAACGGCTGAATACCCAATCGTGCACAATGACCGCGAGGGACCAGTATTCATTCAAATTGCATTGCATGCACGGTGCGTAAAAATCCGCATCGCCAATGGAATTTATTTCTTGCACTCTCTTTACTTCTTTACGATCTTCCCCTTAAATCACACCTGTCCCTGCCACAGTAGCTGGAGATGCCATGAGTCATTTTCTTGATCGTCTGCGTTACTTCACTACTGCCAGGCCGCAATTCGCGGACGGCCACGGCGCCGTGACCGACGAAGACCGCAAATGGGAAGACGCTTATCGCACGCGCTGGGCCCATGACAAGATCGTGCGCTCCACGCATGGCGTCAATTGCACCGGCTCGTGCTCATGGAAGATCTATGTGAAGGGCGGCATTGTCGCGTGGGAAACGCAGCAGACCGACTATCCGCGCACGCGCCCCGACATGCCCAACCACGAGCCGCGCGGCTGCTCGCGCGGCGCCTCGTACTCCTGGTACCTCTATAGCGCGAACCGCCTGAAATATCCGCTCGTGCGCAGCGCGCTCGTGAAGCTGTGGCGCGAGAAGCGCCGCACGCTCTCGCCCGTGCAAGCGTGGGCCGCCATCGTCGACGACGGCGAGGCGCGCCAGAGCTACCAGTCGCGGCGCGGCCTCGGCGGCTTCGTGCGCGCCGACTGGAGCGAAGTGACCGAGCTCGTCGCCGCGGCCAACGTCCATACGATCAAGCGACACGGCCCCGACCGCGTGGTGGGCTTCTCGCCCATTCCCGCCATGTCGATGGTCTCGTATGCGGCCGGCTCGCGCTATCTCTCGCTGATCGGCGGCGTATGCCTCTCGTTCTACGACTGGTATTGCGACCTGCCGCCGGCCTCGCCGCAAACGTGGGGCGAGCAGACCGACGTGCCGGAATCGGCCGACTGGTACAACTCCTCGTTCATCATGCTGTGGGGGTCGAACGTGCCGCAAACGCGCACGCCCGACGCGCATTTCATGGTGGAGGCGCGCTATCGCGGCGCGAAGATCGTGTCGATCTTCCCCGATTACGCCGAAGGCGCGAAGTTTGGCGACATCTGGCTGCATCCCAAGCAAGGCACCGACGCCGCACTCGCGCTCGCGATGGGCCACGTGATCCTGAAGGAATATCATCTCGCCGGCAAAAGCACATATTTCGCCGATTATTGCCGCCGCTTCACGGACATGTCGTGCCTCGTCACGCTCACGGAGCGCGACGGCCAGTACGTGCCCGATCGCTACCTGCGCGCCTCCGACTTCGCCGATTCTCTTGGCCAGACCAACAATCCGGACTGGAAGACCGTCGTGATCGATTCCGCGAACGGCGCGTTCGCGGCGCCGCTCGGCTCGGCGGGCTTCCGCTGGGGCCAGCAGGAAGGCGGCGACCTCGGCAAGTGGAACCTGCGCGAGGAAAACGCCCAGGGCGCATCGCTCGTGCCGGCGCTCTCGCTGGTCAAAGGCCACGATCAAGTGGTGGACGTGGCGTTCCCATACTTCGGCAACCTCGCGCACGCGCACTATTCGCATACCGATCATCAGTCGGTGCTGAGCCGCCGCATTGGCGTGCGCCGCGTGGCGACGCGCGACGGCGAGAAGCTCGTGGCCACCGTCTACGATCTCTTCATCGCGAACTACGGCCTCGATCAGGGCCTCGGCGGCAAGGACGTCGCGCAAAGCTATGACGACGACGTGCCGTACACGCCCGCATGGCAGGAAGCGATCACCGGCGTGAAGCGCGCCGACGTGATCAACGTCGCTCGCCAGTTTGCGGAAAACGCGGACAAGACCCAGGGCAAGTCGATGGTGATCATCGGCGCGGGCATTAATCACTGGTATCACATGGACATGGCGTACCGCGCCATCATCAACATGCTGGTGATGTGCGGCTGCGTGGGCCAGTCGGGCGGCGGCTGGTCGCATTATGTCGGCCAGGAGAAGCTGCGCCCGCAAACGGGCTGGACCGCGCTGGCATTCGCGCTCGACTGGAGCCGCCCGCCGCGCCACATGAACGCCACCTCGTTCTTCTACGCGCACACCGACCAGTGGCGCTACGATCCGATGAACCCCACCGACCTGCTCTCGCCGCTCGCGGACAAGTCGGCGTATCACGGCACGCCCATCGACTACAACGTACGCGCCGAGCGCATGGGCTGGCTGCCCTCGGCGCCGCAGCTCGGGTGCAATCCGCTCGAACTCGGGCGCGCGCTCGGCGACGCCACGCAGGCAGGCGCGGCAGTGGCGGGCAAGCTCAAGGACGGCAGCCTCAAGCTCGCCTGCGAGGACCCCGACAACCCCGCCTCGTTCCCGCGCAACCTGTTCGTATGGCGCTCCAATCTGCTCGGCTCCTCGGGCAAGGGGCACGAGTACTTCCTCAAGCATTTGCTCGGCACCACTAACGGCGTGCAGGGCGAGGAAGTCGCGAAGAATGGCGCAGCGCGTCCCGAAGAAGTCGTCTGGCACGATGAAGCGCCGCGCGGCAAGCTCGACCTGCTCTGCACGCTGGACTTCCGCATGTCCACCACCTGCATGTACTCGGACGTCGTGCTGCCCACGGCCACCTGGTATGAGAAGGACGACATGAATACGTCCGACATGCATCCGTTCATTCACCCGCTCTCCGCGGCCGTCGATCCGGCCTGGCAAGCGAAGAGCGATTGGGAAATCTTCAAGGGCATCGCGAAGCGCTTTTCGGAATTGAGCGTGGGCCACCTCGGCAAGGAGCGCGACGTGGTGCTCTCGCCCATTGCGCACGATGCGCCGGGCGAGCTCGCGCAGCCGTTCGGCGTCGCCGACTGGAAACGTGGCCAGTGCGAGCCGGTGCCGGGCAAGACCATGCCTGGGGTGACCGTGATCGAGCGCAATTACCCCGAGACGTATCACCGCTTCACCTCGCTCGGGCCGCTGATGGACAAGCTCGGCAATGGCGGCAAGGGCATCAGCTGGAACACCGAGGACGAAGTGAACGAGCTCGGCGCCCTCAACTATCGCTATCCGAACGAGCCGAAGTCCGGCGACGCCGCGGGCCGCCCGCGCATCGAAACCGCGCTCGACGCAGCCGAAACGATTCTCTCGCTTGCCCCCGAAACCAATGGCGAAGTGGCGGTCAAAGCGTGGGAAGCGCTCGGCAAGATCACCGGCGTGCGGCACGAACATCTGGCCGAGGCGCGTGCCGACGAGAAAATTCGCTTCCGCGATATCCAGTCCCAGCCGCGCAAGATCATTTCGTCGCCCACGTGGAGCGGCATCGAATCGGAACACGTGTCGTATAACGCGGGCTACACCAACGTGCACGAGCTGATCCCGTGGCGCACGCTGAGCGGCAGACAGCAGCTTTATCAGGATCACGAATGGATGCGCGCATTCGGTGAAGCCCTGTGCGTGTACAAGCCGCCCATCGACACGGGCAGCTACGCGCACATGGAAGGCACGCGCTCGAACGGCAATCCCGAGATCGCGCTGAACTTCATCACGCCGCACCAGAAATGGGGCATTCACAGCACCTACACCGACAATCTGCTCATGCTCACGCTCTCGCGCGGCGGGCCGATCGTGTGGATCTCCGAGAAGGACGCCGCGCAGATCGGCGTGGTCGACAACGACTGGATCGAGTGCTTCAACTCGAACGGCGCGCTATGCGCGCGAGCCGTGGTAAGCCAGCGCATTCCGCGCGGCATGGTGATGATGTACCACGCGCAGGAGAAGATCGTGAACACGCCGGGCTCGGAAATCACCGGCACGCGCGGCGGCATTCACAACTCGGTCACGCGCATTTCGGTCAAGCCCACGCACATGATCGGCGGCTATGCGCAACTGGCTTACGGCTTCAATTACTACGGCACGGTCGGCTCGAACCGCGATGAGTTCCTGCTCGTGCGCAAGATGAAGAAGATCGACTGGCTCGACAGCGAAGAAACGCCCGTAGGCAACCTGCCGTCCCCCGTCAATGCTCCAGTCAATGCGGCCGCCCGCGAAGGAGAAACGTCATGAAGGTGCGCGCGCAGATTGCGATGGTGCTGAACCTCGACAAGTGCATCGGCTGCCACACGTGCTCGGTCACCTGCAAGAACGTCTGGACGAGCCGCGAGGGCATGGAGTACGCGTGGTTCAACAACGTCGAAACCAAGCCCGGCATCGGCTATCCGAAGGAGTGGGAGAACCAGGAGAAGTGGCGCGGCGGCTGGGTGCGCAAGGCCGACGGCAAGATCGAGCCGCGCCAGGGCAACAAGTGGCGCCTGCTCGCGAAGATCTTCGCCAACCCGCATCTGCCCGAGATCGACGACTACTACGAGCCGTTCACCTTCGATTACGCGCATCTGCAGGAAGCCGGCAACACCAGGGCGATGCCGGTCGCGCGGCCGCGCTCGCTCGTGAGCGGCGAGCGCATGGAAAAAATCGAATGGGGGCCGAACTGGGAAGAGATTCTTGGCGGCGAGTTCGAGAAGCGCGCGAAAGACTATAACTTCGAGAACGTGCAGAAGGACATCTACGGACAGTTCGAAAACACCTTCATGATGTATCTGCCGCGTCTGTGCGAGCATTGCCTCAATCCGGCGTGCGTGGCCTCCTGCCCCTCCGGCTCGATCTACAAGCGCGAGGAAGACGGCATCGTGCTGATCGACCAGGACAAGTGCCGCGGCTGGCGCATGTGCGTGTCCGGCTGCCCCTACAAGAAGATCTACTACAACTGGAAAAGCGGCAAGGCCGAGAAGTGCATCTTCTGCTATCCGCGCATCGAGGCGGGACAGCCAACGGTGTGCTCGGAAACCTGCGTGGGGCGCATCCGCTACCTTGGCGTGCTGCTCTACGACGCCGACCGCATCGAGCAAGCCGCAAGCGTGGCCGACGAGAAGGACCTCTATCAGGCGCAGCTCGACGTGTTCCTCGATCCGTTCGATCCGGCCGTGATCGAGCAGGCCGCGCGCGACGGCGTTCCGCAGGCGTGGATCGACGGCGCGCAGCGCTCGCCGGTCTACAAGATGGCGATCGACTGGAAGATCGCGTTCCCGCTGCACCCCGAGTACCGCACGCTGCCGATGGTCTGGTACGTGCCGCCGCTCTCGCCGATCAATTCGGCCGCGAACAGCGGCGACCTCGGCATGAACGGCTACCTGCCCGACGTGGAGGCGCTGCGCATTCCGCTGCGCTATCTGGCGAATCTGCTGACCGCCGGCGACGAGCAACCCGTAAAGTTGGCGCTCGAGCGCATGCTCGCGATGCGTGCGTTCATGCGCGCGCGTCACGTGGACCGCGTCGATGCCACCCAGGTGCTCGATCAAGCGGGGCTTTCGCTGCATCAGGTCGAGGAGATGTACCGCTATCTCGCGATCGCGAATTACGAAGACCGCTTCGTGATTCCCACCACGCACCGCGAATATGCGGAAGACGCCTTCGATCTGCGCTCGGGTTGCGGCTTCACCTTCGGCAACGGCTGCTCGGACGGCCGCAGCGAGGCCAGCCTGTTTGCCCCCAAGACCGGCTCGCGCCGTATTCCGATTCAGGAGATCTGAATGTTTGCGCCACGCCCTCCCAATCGCCTCACGTTCCGGCTGCTTGCCGCGTGCCTCGAGTACCCGACCGAAGCGCTGATCAGCGCGCTCGACGAGGCGCGCGAACTCGTGCAAGGCGAACGCGCGCTGCGCGGCGAGACGCGCGAGCATCTGCTGCGCTTTCTCGACTATCTCGGCTCGCGCGACCTGCTCTCGCTCCAGGAGAACTACGTTGCGCTGTTCGACCGCGGCCGCGCCACCTCGCTGCATCTGTTCGAGCATGTGCACGGCGAGTCGCGCGAGCGCGGCCAGGCGATGATCGACCTGAAGCAGATGTACGAGCGCCATGGGCTGCTGCTCGGCCCCGCGCAGCTGCCCGACTACCTGCCGGTATTCCTCGAATATCTGTCGATCCTCGAAGCCGGCGAGGCGCGCTCGCTGCTCGGCGAAACCCTCTCGATTCTGCAGGCGATCACTGCCGAGCTGAGCCGCCGCAACAGCCATTACGCGTATGTGACGGGTGCGGTGCTCGCGCTCGCGGGCAACACCGAAACGGCGCTGCCTGAGGAGGCCCACGACGACGACGCGAACGCGCCGCACGACGGCCAGGATCTCGATGCGCTCGATGCCGCCTGGAGCGAGGAGCCGGTGAAATTCATGGGCAATGCGCAGCCGGCGGTGGCGCCCGTGGAGTTCCATGCGCGCCGGCCGTCGCGCTGAAAGCCGCACCTGTACACCGCGCGGCCTGCCGCGCATTCAGCAAGGAGCAGTCATGGGCCAATATTTCCACCAGTTTCTGTTCGGCATCTATCCGTACATTTGTCTGGCGGTGCTGCTGTTCGGCTCGCTGGTACGGTTCGACCGCGAGCAATACACCTGGAAGAGCGACTCGTCGCAACTGCTGCGGCGCGGCGCGCTGCGCGCCGGCAGCAACCTCTTTCACTGGGGCATCCTGGTCGTGGTGATGGGTCACTTCGTGGGCTTTCTCGCGCCGCACTGGCTCGTGGCGCCGTTCATCTCGGCGTCCGTGCACCAGCTGCTTGCGATGGTCGCGGGCGGCACCGCAGGCCTCTTCGCCATCATCGGACTCACGATGCTGATCGCGCGGCGCCTCGGCGATGCGCGCATCCGCCACAACAGCAGGACATGGGACATCGTGATCGTGCTGATGCTGTGGGTGCAGCTCGCGCTGGGACTCGGCACCGTGGTGCTCTCGGCGGGCCACATGGACGGCGCGATGTTCGAGCAGCTCACCGACTACGTGAAGGGCATCGTGACGTTCCGCGGCAACATCGCCGGTCTGCTCGACGGCGTGCCGCTCGTCTACCAGACGCACATCGCGCTCGGCTTCACGATCTTCCTCGTTTCGCCGTTCACGCGCATGGTGCATATCTGGAGCGGCATCGCTTCGGTGGCCTATCTGCTGCGTCCGTACCAGCTCGTGCGCAAGCGCTGAAACATCAAGGAAACCGGTCCATGAATGCCGATTCGCAAACCGTGGCGGACGCCGGACATGATGCGCCCGCTCGCGTGAACCATGTCGAAATCGATCTGAACGCGATCGCCGAGGAAAGCCGCCATCATGGCGACGACCCCGATCCGCAGCTCGCAGCGCGCCGCTCGCTGGTGGTGCGCGAACTGCTGCGCCAGCGCGCGGTGCAGCTCGAATTGATCGACGCCGCGAGCCCGCTCGACGACGACGTGCTCGAAGCGCTGCTCACGCGCGAGTTGCGCACGCCGGAGCCGACGCCCGAAGACTGCCGGCGCTTCTACGAACAACACCCCACGCGTTTCATCCGCAACGAGATCGTCTACGCGAGCCATATTCTCTTTGCCGTGACGGACCGCGTGCCGCTCGCGCTGCTGCGCCAGAAAGCCGAGGAAACGCTCAATGCGCTGCTGGCCGCGCCGGAGACCTTCGAGGCGCGCTCCCGCGAACTTTCGAACTGCCCCTCGGCGGGCGTGGGCGGCAGCCTCGGCCAGTTGATGCGCGGCGACACCGTACCCGAGTTCGAGAGCGCACTGTTCGACCATGCCGACGAAGGCCTGCTGCCGCGTCTCGTGCGCACGCGCTTCGGGTTTCACCTCGTGCGCATCGAGCGCCGCGTGGCCGGCGAGCCGGTCGCGTTCGAGGACGCCGCCGACGGCATCGCGCGCTTTCTTGCGGAGCGGGTCCGCCACAAGGCCATTCAGCAATACGTATCGATTCTGGCTTCCGAGGCCACGCTCGAAAATGCCGCCGTCGATGCCGCCACGAGCCCGCTGGTCCAGTAAGCCAGGCAACCGAGGAAGATGTCATGAATCAGCGCAACATCCCGGCACGCAAGCCCGCGAATGCCGACGCCCCGCCTGTCACGGCCGACGCCAAAGCATGGTCCGTACTGTTTGTGAGCACCTTCGCGTTCCTCGTCTGCTTCGTGGTGTGGATGATGTTCGGAGTGATCGGCGTGGAGTTGCGCGACGAACTCAAGCTCAATAGCACCGAGTTCGGCCTGCTCACGGCCACGCCCGTGCTGACCGGCGCGGTGATGCGGCTGCCGCTCGGCACGTGGACCGACCGTTTCGGCGGGCGCATCGTCATGACGATCCTGCTGGTGGTCTGCGCAGTGCCGGTGTATATCGTCAGCTACGCCAATCAGTTCTGGCAATTCCTCGCGATTGGCCTTTTTCTCGGCTGCGTGGGTGCTTCCTTCGCGGTGGGCACGCCCTATGTCGCGCGCTTCTTTCCGCCCAAACAGCGTGGCTTCGCGATGGGCTTTTTCGGCGCGGGCACCGTGGGCGCTGCAGTCAATCTGTTCGTGACACCGGAACTCGAGAAGCTCTATGGCTGGCGCTTCGTGCCGCGCGCCTATGCGGTCGCGCTGCTGGTGACCGCCGTGATCTTCTGGCTCGGCTCCGCACGCGACCCCGGCGCGGGCAAGACGAACGGCTCGTGGCTCGACGCATTCAAGGTGCTCGGCGACTCCCGCGTCTGGCGCCTGTGCCAGTACTATTCGATCACGTTCGGCGGGTTCACGGCGCTTTCGCTGTGGATTCCTCAATATCTGAAAGCCGAGTACGGAATGTCGATCGTGATGGCGTCCGCGTTCGCGGCGGGCTTCTCGCTGCCCGGGTCGGTGTTGCGCGCGGTGGGCGGCGTACTCGCCGACAAGTTCGGCGCGCACAGCGTCACATGGTGGGGCTTGTGGGTCGCGTGGATCTGCCTCTTCATCCTCTCGTACCCAGCCACGGACTTCGTGATTCACACCATCGACGGCACCGAAACACTGCATATCAGCATGCCGCTCGCGGGCTTCGTCGCGCTCACGTTCGTGCTGGGGGGCGTGCTGGCGTTCGGAATGGCGTCGACTTTCAAGTATGTGGCCGACGACTTTCCCACCAATATGGGCGTGGTGACCGGCGTGGTGGGCCTCGCGGGCGGGCTGGGCGGCTTCCTGCTGCCGATCCTGTTCGGCGTGTTGCTCGACCTGCTGAAGATCCGCTCGAGCTGTTTCATGCTGCTCTACGGCGTGGTGTGGGTCTCGCTCATCCTGCTCTATATCACCGAGGTCAAGCGCGCACCGATTCTCGGCGACAAAGCAGCCCGGCAAGCCGGGGTGCCCGCGCGCTCGTAGGCGCGCTCGCCTCACCCACGCACTCAGGCAGCCGCCGCTTCGGCGGCCTCCGGCGCCGTCACCACCAGCACGCTGCACGACACCCGGTCGAGCAGCTTGCGGTCGTCCCGGCCTTCCCACCAGCGCCTGAGCGGACCTCTGCGGTGATGGGCCAGCACGATGAGGTCGGCGTTGAACGACTCACTCGCGCGCGCGATCTCGTCTATCGCGCGGCCGACGGCGAAATGCCCCGTTGCCTCCAGCCCGAGTGCCTTCAGGCGCGCCACACCGTCTTCCAGAATGTCCTTCGCGGCCGCCTCCGCGGCTTCATAGGGCACCGCCGATGCAATGTCGGTGCCCCACTGCAGCGGCGACTGGTCGAGCACCGCGAGCAAATGCGTCTGCGCCCTGCATTCGAGGGCCAGATCCTTGCCCTCGCGCAGCGCGCGGCGCCCTTCCTGCGTGGCGTCGTAACACAACAGAATGCGGTTGAACGCGCCCATTTCGCTTCTCCCTGTCTCCCTGCTGCTCTGACGAGCTTGCCTGTTACATTATTTATATCACGTCATGATATAAGTTGACAGAAAAGCTCACTTACCCCGCAATTGCCCTGGTTGTGTAACCAAACCGTGTTACAAAGTCCGCCGCCGGAGTCCCGCCTGTCACATTTAGACATGACTCGTTACACAGGGTCGATACACCTGTTACAAGTTTATTGTCAGATGGATGGGGTTTGTAATGGGAATTTATTTCCGATTCGATCCAATTCTTTCAGCTCTATTACTTCAAAAAGCCCGCCAAAGTGTTTTTCGCAATCCATTTCGCATACGCACATGCCGTCCGAAAAAGTCCTTTTATTACGGCACCTTACGTGAAACTCCTTATCCAATAAGGGGAAACGCGATGCCAATCGGAGTCACTCCCCGGCAAACAGAAAAAATTACCGAATTCATTTGTAACAGACCGATTATTTTTTGTCACAGGGA
Organism: Paraburkholderia sp. A1BS-2L; assembly: GCF_051125205.1. Taxonomy (NCBI): domain Bacteria; kingdom Pseudomonadati; phylum Pseudomonadota; class Betaproteobacteria; order Burkholderiales; family Burkholderiaceae; genus Paraburkholderia; species Paraburkholderia sp. A1BS-2L. The sequence continues at coordinate 1,449,017 of NZ_CP120429.1, read as the reverse complement.
TTGATTTCTGAGATCTCCCCTCATACAATTCGCTCCAACATGTTACGAGTTGTAACGTGTTGTATCAAAAAGTCAGGCGCGCCACTCATGAGCGGGCCGACCAAGAGCCATAAAAGTTACAACGGCGCACAACGCCGGGGGGTTAATCGGGGCTTCGGAAAAGAGAAAATGGACCGCAGCAGCGAGACGCTGGATTCAATCCGCGAAATTAACTTGTCGTACCTGATGCTCGCGCAGCGCATGCTTCGCGAGGACAAGCCAGTCGGGATGTTCCGACTGGGCCTGTCGTCGGAACTGGCCGATCTGCTTTCCGGTCTGTCGCTCGCGCAGATCGTGAAGCTGGCCGCTTCCGACCAGCTCCTTTGTTTGTTCCGCTTCGACGATCACGCCATGCTGTCCGCGCTCACGCAGACAACCCGGCATGCCGACGTGGCGGCCACGCACACGGCCATCCTGCTTGCAGGACAGCCCGCTGTGCAGTTCGCCTGAGGAACGGGTCATGTCGACGAACCGGCGCAGCCTCACCGAAGACGCGCAAGAAGTCTTTCGTGCCATTGCGCTGATCGAACTGGGCGCGCGCATGCAGGTGCTGGAGAGCGAGCTCTCGCTTTCGCGCGACCGCATGATCCGCCTGTATCGCGAGATCCGCGGCGTGTCGCCGCCCAAGGGCATGCTGCCGTTTTCGGCAGACTGGTACATGACGTGGCTGGCGAATATTCATGCATCGCTGTTCTACAACACGTACCTGTTTTTGAAGAATGAAGCGCGTTGCTCGCATCTCGACGCGCTCACCAAGGGGTTCCGGCTTTATCTGGAACACTGCAGCCACAGCGGGACCGAGCCGGTGCTCGATCTCACGCGCGCATGGACCCTGGTGCGTTTTTTTGATGCCGATATTCTGCAGATGACGCCTTGCTGCCGCTGTAGCGGCAGGTTCGTCGCGCACCGCCACGACTTGCAGCACAACGTCGTGTGCGGCGCATGCCAGCCGCCTTCGCGCGCGGGCAAGACGAAAAAGGCCGCTGCAGCGCGACGGGGCGCCGAGCAGACCGACCGCGACCTTCCGGAGCAGTTACCGGATGGCATTGCCGAGGCTGCATAAGCGTAGGAGACCAAAGATCCGGCGGGCGGAGCACGCTCAAAAACCGGACGCATCAAATCAGACGCGAAACCGTCCGGCGCTCGGAACGAGAGCCGGACGGCGAAGCGCCTTTCCCTTCTTCAGCTTCCCCTCAGCGTCCCCCAGACGAGCCAGGAATTTGCCGCCGTGATCACGGCGAAAAGCAGCCACGCAATCACGCGCGTGTGCAGCCGGTTCGCAAAATCCCCCATCAGCGCGCGATCGTTCGTCATGCGGATGAGCGGCCAAAGCGCGAACGGCAATTGCAGGCTCAACGCCACCTGGCTTGCGACCAGCAGCTTGCCCACCGCGCCATTGCCGAGCAGCCACACTCCCACGAAAGCAGGAATCAGCGCAAGCACGCGCGTGATGAGACGCCGCTGATAGCAGGGGATTTTCATCTGCAGGAAACCTTCCATTACGACCTGCCCCGCCACCGTGCCGGTGAAGGTCGAGCTCTGCCCGGAGGCCAGCAGCGTCACGGCGAACAGCGCGGACGCAACGCCGCTGCCCACCACGGGTGCGAGCAGCTTGTAGGCATCTTCGATCTCGGTGACCTGGTTGTGGCCGGTCGCATGAAAGGCCGCCGCCGCGAGAATCAGAATCGCCGCGTTGATCAGCAGCGCGAGCGTGAGCGAGCCGATGGTGTCGAGCCGCGACAGCCCGATAGCCTGCGCGAGGCTCGCGTGATCGCGCTTCACGGCGCGCGTCTGCACGATCGACGAATGCAGGTAGAGGTTGTGCGGCATGATGGTCGCGCCGAGAATGCCGATGGCGAGATACAGCGGCTCCTGCGACGAGACCGCTTGCCACGAGGGCAGCGCGCCCGCGAACACGGCGGGCCAATGCGGCTTCACGAGCGTCAGCTCGATCACATAGCCCAAGCCGATGGTGGCGATGAGGCCAGCCATGATTGCTTCGAGCGTGCGGAAATTCTTGCCCTTGAGGCCGAGCACGATCACGGTGTCGAACGCGGTGAGCACCACGCCCCATAGCAGCGAGCAGCCCAGCAGCAGATGAAACGCGAGCGCGCCGCCCAGCACCTCGGCCAGGTCGCACGCGATGATCGAGACTTCGGCCAGCGCCCACTGCCCGAGCGCAACCGGCCTGGCGTAGCGCGTGCGCGAAAGCTCAGCCAGATCGCGCCCGGTGACGATGCCAAGGCGCATCGCGAGGCATTGCAGCGCCATGGCCGCAATGCTCGACAGCATCACAACGAACAGCAACTGGTAACCGTAGCGCGAACCGGCCTCGATATCGGTGGCCCAGTTGCCGGGGTCCATATAGCCGATCGACACCAGCAAGCCGGGTCCGGCAAACTGCCAGAACTTCTTCCAGAATGGCGCGCGCGGCGAGACCTCCACGCTGCCCTGCACTTCGGACGGGCAAAACGGCGCCGTCGCCGTGGTCGGTAGTTTGAACTCCAACGGAACGTTCCTCGGGAAGCGGGCTGTCGCGCGCCCAGTTTCTCGAGTGTACCGGTTCGGTTCAGGTCGTTCCCGCGCGTGCGCGCCAGCCGCCTTGCGGCTCGCGCGCATGTCGCCACGGCAGCGCTCAGCGTGAAGCGAGCGGCGCGGCAGTCGCCGAACTTGCGACGGGCGCACCGGCAGCAGGCGCTGAATCAGGCTTCGCATCGCCCCACCCGCCGCCCAGCGCGCGGATCAAATTGACGGTTGCCACCGCCTGCGAGCCTTGCAAATGGCTCGCCTGCAACTGCGAAACCAGCACCGAGCGTTCGCTGTCGATCACATTCAGATAGCTCACCTCGCCTTCTTCATACTGCGTGCGCGAGAGATGCGCGGCGCGTTGCGAGGCGCTCACCGCATCGTCCTGCGCGCCGATCTGGTCGCCGAGCAGGCGCAGGTCGGAGAGATTGTCCTCGACCTCGCGGAACGCCACGAGCACCTGCTGGCGATACTGCGCGACATCCTCGTCGTACTTCGCGCGCGACTGCGCGAGATTGGCCCGGCGCCGGCCACCGTCGAACAGCGGCAGCGTGAGCGCCGTGCCCGCGAGCGGCCCGAGCAGGAACGCGCGGCTCGACCACATGAACAGATCGCCGAGCGTCGCGGATTCATAACCGAACGCCCCCGTGATATCGAGCTTCGGGAAGAACGCCGCCTTCGCAAGGCCCACGCGCGCGTTCGCGGCCGCCATCGCCCGCTCGGCGGCGGCGATGTCGGGACGGCGTTCGAGCAAGGTCGAAGGCAGGCCGGCTGGCACCTGCACGACCACCGGCGCAAGCGGCGTCGCGGGGAACGTGAAGTCGGCCGGCGCCTTGCCCAGCAAGATCGCGAGACTATGCTCCGAAGCCGCGCGCTGGCGCGCCACGCCCACGGCGTCGGCGCGCGCGCTCGCGAGTTCGTTGCGCGCCTGCGAAACGTCGAGCTCGCTGATGTCGCCTTCCTTGAAACGGCGCTCGACGAGCTTGAGCGCGTCCTCGCGCAACGCGACCGTGCGCCGGTAGAGATCGACGTCGGAGTCGAACTGGCGCAACTGGAAGTAGTTCTGCGCGACATCGGCCTGCAACGCGAGCTGCACCGAACGGAACAGCGCCTCGCTCTGCTGCGCATCGGCCTGGGTTGCGTGCACATTCGAGCTCACGCGGCCGAACAGATCGACTTCGTAGCTCGCCGTCGCCTGTGCCCGCCACAGCGTCTGCGCAGGCACGTTGGCGTTCTGCGGCAGATACAGCGAGGCCGGCGAGGCGCGCTCGCGAGTCGGCCCGAAGCCTGCGTCGATGGACGGGAACCACGAGGCGCGCGCCGCCTGCGTCACCGCGCGCGCTTGCTGCACGCGCGCGGCTGCAGCCTTGAGGTCCTGGTTCGCGGCTTGCGCCTGTTCCTCGAGCTGATCGAGCGTGGGGTCGCCGAACGCCTTCCACCACTCGCCGCGATGCGCATCGTCGGCGGGTTGCGCGGGCGTCCAAGTGCCTACGTCGTGCGGACCGGCGAGCTGATCCTGCGTTTGCAGCGGCGCTTCCTTGTACGCCTTCGGCACACCTGCATCGGGCACCTTGTAGGTGGGCTCGACCGAGCACGCGGCCAGCCAGGCGAAAAGCGCCACGCCCGCGGCGAGCCGCGTCACGCGCCAGAATCGGCTTATATCTTCCATGCCGCGATGTTGCGCGGGCGAGGCTGAATAGTTAGTCATCTTTATCATCCTTGCTTACGCGTCCACCGTGGACCTTGTGGTGCGTGCGTTATCTTTTTGCGCGACGTGGATCTTGCCGCCCGCGATCGTGCGCAGCACGACATAGAACACCGGCGTCAGCAACAGGCCGAAGGCCGTCACGCCGAGCATGCCGAAGAACACCGCTACGCCCATCGCGTGACGCATCTCCGAGCCCGCTCCCGACGACAGCACGAGCGGCACCACACCCATGATGAATGCGATGGACGTCATCAGAATCGGGCGCAGGCGCAGCCGGCTTGCCTCGATGGCGGCCGAAAGGGGCGTATATCCGTCGTGTTCGAGTTCGCGTGCGAACTCGACGATCAGGATCGCGTTCTTGGAAGCCAGGCCAACCAGCACCATCAGGCCGATCTGCGTGAAGATGTTGTTGTCGCCCTGGGTGAGCCACACGCCGGTCAGCGCACATAGCACGCTCATCGGCACGATCAGGATCACCGCGAGCGGCAGCGTCAGGCTCTCGTAGAGTGCGGCCAGCACGAGGAACACCAGCAGCACGCTGATCGGGAACACCCAGATGCCCGAGTTGCCCGCGAGGATCTGCTGATACGTGAGGTCGGTCCATTCGAACTTGACGCCGCGCGGCAGCACCTCAGCCGCGATGCGCTCGGCCGCCGCCTGCGCCTGGCCCGACGAGTAGCCCGGCGCGGGCCCGCCGTTGATGTCGGCGGCCGTGTAGCCGTTGTAGCGCACCACCATTTCCGGACCGTAAGTGGGCGTCACCGTCACGAGCGACGAGAGCGGCACCATATCTCCGGCGGCGTTGCGCGTCTTCAGCTGCAGGATGTCGTCGGCCTTCTGGCGGAACGGCGCATCGGCCTGCACGCGCACCTGGTACACGCGCCCGAAGCGGTTGAAGTCGTTCACGTAGAGCGAGCCCAGATAGATCTGCATGGTCTCGAACACATCCGTGACCGGCACGCCAAGCTGCTTGGCCTTGGTACGGTCGAGATCGACATTCAGTTGCGGAACGTTGATCTGATAGCTCGAGAACGTCGGGCCCAGCTCGGGCGTCTTCGCCGCACGCTTCACGAAGTCCTCGGTTGCGCGATTGAGCGCCTCATAGCCGAGCGCGCCGTGGTCCTCCAATTGCATCTTGAAGCCCCCCAGCGTGCCGAGGCCGAGCACCGGCGGCGGCGGAAACACGGCGATGAACGAGTCCTTGATCGCGCCATATTTCTGGTTGAGCGCGCCCGCAATCGCGCCCGCCGCGAGCGCCTTGCTCTTGCGCTCCTTGAACGGCTTGAGCGTGACGAACACGATGCCCGCGCTCGAGCTATTGGTGAAGCCATTCACCGAAAGGCCCGGGAACGCCACCGCGCTTTCCACCCCCGGCTGCTTGAGTGCGATTGCGCTCATGTCGCGAATCACGGTTTCCGTGCGGTCGAGCGAAGCGCCATTGGGCAATTGCGCGAACGCGATCAGGTACTCCTTGTCCTGCGCGGGGACGAAGCCGCCCGGCACGACGCGCGCCATCAGCACCGTGGCGCCGATCAGCACCGCGTACACCGCAAGCATCGCGCCCTTGTGGCGCAGCACGCCGTTCACGCCGCGCCCATAGTCCTCCGAGCCTCGATGAAACACCTTGTTGAAGCGCCGGAAAAAACCGCCCAACAGCGTATTCATCACCCGCGCGAGCCAGTCTTCCTTCTCGCCGTGGCCGCGCAACAAGAGCGCGGAGAGCGCTGGCGAAAGCGTGAGCGAGTTGAACGCCGAAATCACCGTCGAAATCGCGATCGTCATCGCGAACTGCTTGTAGAACTGGCCCGTGAGGCCGCTCATGAACGCGAGCGGCACGAACACGGCCACGAGGGTGAGCGCGATCGCGATGATCGGCCCGCTCACCTCCTGCATGGCTTTATAGGTGGCGTCGCGCGCGGAAAGCCCGCTGGCGATGTTGCGCTCGACGTTCTCCACCACCACGATCGCGTCGTCCACCACGATGCCGATCGCGAGCACCATCCCGAACAGCGACAGGGCATTGATCGAGAAACCGAACGCCAGCAGCAGCGAGAACGTCCCCACGATCGACACCGGCACGGCGATCAGCGGAATGATCGACGCGCGCCACGTTTGCAGGAACACGATCACCACGACCACCACCAGAGCGATGGCTTCGAGCAGCGTATGCACGACTGCCTCGATACTGGAGCGCACGAACTGCGTCGGGTCGTAGACGATGCGGTAGTCCACGCCCGCGGGCATGTCCTCCTTGAGCGCCTTCATCGCCTCGCGCACCTGGTCGGAAATCGCGAGCGAATTCGCGCCCGGCGCCTGGTTGATGGCGAGCGCAACGGCCGGCTTGTTGTCGAGCAGCGAACGCAGGCCATATTCGGACGCGGCGAGTTCGATACGCGAGATGTCACGCAGATAGGTCACGCCGCCATCAGGATTGGTCTTGACGATGATGTTGCCGAATTCGCTTTCCGTGCGCAGACGCCCGCGCGCATTCACGTTCAGTTGCAGCGGCGTGCCGGGCACGCTCGGCGACGCGCCGATCACGCCCGCCGCGACCTGCACGTTCTGCTCGCGAATCGCATTCACTACGTCTTGCGCCGTGAGATTGCGCTGCGCCACCTTCTGCGGATCGAGCCAGATGCGCATGGCGTAATCGCCCGAGCCCCACAGCTGCACCTGGCCCACGCCGCGAATGTTCGAGAGACGGTCCTTGACGTTGAGCAGCGCGTAGTTGCGCAGGTACGTCATGTCGTACTGATTGTTCGGCGAGATCAGGTGCACTACCATCGTGAGCGTGGGCGAGCTCTTGATGGTCGTGATACCAAGGCGCTGGACGTCCTCGGGCAGGCGCGGCAGCGCCTGGTTCACCCGGTTCTGCACGAGCTGGGTGGCCTTGTCGGGGTCGGTGCCCAGCCGGAACGTGACCGTGAGCGTGAGATTGCCGTCGCTATTGGCCTGCGACTGCATGTACAGCATGTTCTCGACGCCGTTGATCTGCTCTTCGAGCGGCGCGGCCACGGCTTCGGCAATCACCTTGGGGTTCGCGCCCGGATACTGCGCATGGACGACCACCGAAGGCGGCACGACTTCGGGATACTCGGAGATCGGCAACTGGAACAGTGCTATCACCCCGGCCAGCAGAATCAGCACGGACAGCACGCCCGCGAAGATCGGCCGGTCGATGAAGAATTTCGAAATGTTCATGGGTCGCTCTATATTTCGGATGACTAACTGGCGGCGAGATCGCGCTCGCGCAGAGGGCGAGCACCGCGCTTCAGGAAGCCTTGGCCGCCCTGGCAGGGGAATTTTCAGGCGAAGGCGCAGCCGCATTGGCCACGCCCGCGTCCGGGTCGCCGTTCATCGGCACCTCGTGGGAGCGCACGGCCTCGCCCGGCCGCACGCGCTGCGTGCCGTTCACGATCACGCGCTCGCCTGCCTGCAGGCCGCCCACGATCACGCGCAAATTGCCCTGCTGCCCGCCGGTGCGCACGGTGCGGTACGCGACCTTGCCCGCGCCATCGACGACATACACGAACTTCTTGTCCTGGTCCGTGCCGATGGCCGCTTCGTCGACGAGCAGCGCAGCGTGAGGCGCGCTGCCGCTCACCTTGATGCGTGCATAGAGGCCCGGCACGAGCGCGCCGTCGGCGTTGTCGAAGCGCGCACGCACGCGGATCGTGCCCGAGGACGTGTCGAGCCGGTTGTCCACCGACTCGATCGTGCCGCTGCGCGAATAACCGGTTTCGTTCGCGAGTCCCAGTTCAACGGGGACTTTGGAGCCGTCTTTCATGCGGCTGATGTAGTCGAGATAGGTCTGTTCGTCGGCGTCGAATTCGGCGTAGATCGGCGACACCGAAACCAGCGTCGTGAGCGGCGGCGCGCTCGCCCCCGCCGACACCACGTTGCCCACCGTGATCTCGGCGCGCGAAACGCGGCCCGACACCGGCGCGACGATGCGCGTATAGCCGAGGTTGATCTGCGCGGCTTCGAGCGCCGCTTGCGCGGCCTTCAAATTCGCATTCGCCTCGCGCGCGGCATTCTGCTTTTCGTCGTAGTCGCGCTTCGCAATGGCGTTATCGCCAATCAGGCGCTGCGCGCGCTGCCAGTCGCTCTGCGCGTAGCCAGTGCGCGCCTGCGCGGCGGCCAGTTGCGCGGCGGCCTGATCGACGGCGGCTTGATACGGGCGCGGGTCGATCACGAACAGCGTGTCGCCCTTGTTCACGAGCGCGCCATCACGGAAATTCACCGAGACGATCGTGCCGGAAACCTGCGGGCGCACCTCGACTTTCTCGACGGCGGCCATGCGGCCCGAGTAGCTCTGCCAGTCGGTGACGTTGCGCTTGAGTACGGCGGCGACATCCACCTCGGGTGCGGGTGGCGCTTCGGCGGCCACGGCCGGGTGCGAATCGAGACGCATGGCGACGAGCGAGCCGAGCCCCGCAACGACGAGAACAGCGGCCACCACGAGTGCAATGCGCGTACGTGAATGCGAGTTGAGAGACATAGCGAGCTCCAGCGAAATGGATTGATTGTTTTTCGATAAATACTTTTGCGCGCCGCTGCGGCGGCGCTACCAGACCACGCCGGCTTCGAAACAACAGCGGAAAAAGCGCACCGCCTCGGCCAGCGCTTCGGGATGCGCACCAATCTGCGCATGCGAAACGCTTGGATAACGCATTACGTGCGTGCGCACACCCGCTTCGATCAGGCGCGTTGCATACTTCTCCGCTTCGATATGCAGAACATCGTTTTGCGCCGTGACGATGAACGTGGGCGGCAAGCCGGCGAGGCGCGAAGACTCCAGCGGCGCTGCATACGGATGCATGCGCTGCGAGGCTTCAGGCAAATAGGCGCGATAGCAGGCCGCGCATTCGCTCGCGGAAATGTCCGAAGCGAGCCGTGCTTCGTCACCCAGGCGCGTGAGGCTCGGGTCGAGCATCGGCGCAAACAGCGCCTGTGCGGCGAGGCGCACATCGCCGCGATCGCGCGCCATGAACGCGAGCACATTGGCGATCTGGCCGCCCGCGTCATGCCCCGCCGCAACGACGCGCTTCGCGTTGCCGCCGAATGCGCGCGCCCGTGCGCGCACCCATTGCGCAGCGAGATACGCGTCTTCGGGCGCGGCCGGAAACGGAAACCGGGGCGCGAGCGAATAATCCACCGAAACCACGAGCGCTGGTAAGTGCTCTGCGAAAAAGCGGGCGGCGCGATCGGCGTCGTCGAGCGTGCCGCGCACGAACCCGCCGCCATGGAAATACAGCAGCACCGGCAAATTGTTCGCGCCGCGCGGGCGGTACATGCGCAGCACGATGTCCTGCGCATGACCGGGGATCGTCGCTTCGCTCACGTCGATGGGCTTGGGCGCGCGTGTCTTCGCCGAAGAGGCCGCTGCCTGGCGCACGGGCGCGGGTTTATCGGCGAGCACGGACAAGTCAGCGGAAATCCACGGCGTCGAGCGTTTGAAGGGATCCATGTCGAAACAGCGCAATGCGCGAGATTAGATTCGAATGATGCGCATTGTGGGTTCGGCAGATCTGCAAATAAATGCCTATAATCCGTCAACACAATTCGGCGCACCTGAACAATCAGTTTCCTTTTATTCGCGCGACCGGCCCGGCAAAAGCGGGTGCGGGTCGGCGCGGTGTGCGTCCGATGTCTTTCGGAGAGTGGCAATGGACCGCCTTCAGGCCATGCAGGTGTTCACCCGCGTCGTCGATACCAACAGCTTCACGCGCGCAGCCGAGACGCTCGACATGCCGCGCGCCTCGGTCACGACGATCATCCAGAATCTCGAAGCGTTTCTCGGTGTGCGCCTCATGCACCGCACCACGCGTCGTCTTTCGCTCACGCCCGATGGCGCAGCGTATTACGAGCGTTGCGTGCGCATTCTTTCCGACGTGGAAGAGACCGAGCAAACCTTCCAGGACCGCAATCGCAAGCCGCACGGCAAGCTGCGCATCGACATGCCCGGTTCGATCGGGCGCCTCATCGTGATTCCATCGCTATGCGAATTTCATGGGCGCTATCCTGACATCGATCTGCAACTGGGCTTGACCGACCGTCCCGTCGACCTGCTCCAGGAGGGCGTGGATTGCGTCGTGCGCGTGGGCGCGCTGCAGGATTCGTCGCTGGTCGCGCGCCGCATCGGCTTGTTCGAAGGCGTGTCGTGCGCGTCGCCTTCGTACCTGGAACGCCACGGCACGCCGCAAACGCTAGAAGAGCTCGCGGAGCATCGCGCCGTGAATTATTTTTCGCAGCGCACGGGGCGCGTGATCGACTGGGCGTTTCTCGTCGACGGCAAGGAAGTGGAAATCAAGCTCAAGAGCATGGTTTCGGTGAACGACGCCGACGCCTATGTGACTTGCGGCATCGAAGGCTTCGGCCTGATTCAGGGGCCGCGCTACATGGTGCTGCCGCACCTGAAGTCCGGGGCGCTCGTCGAAGTGCTGCCCGACTTCAAGCCGCTGCCCATGCCGATTTCGGCCGTGTATCCGCATAGCCGGCATTTGTCGCCGAAAGTGCGCGTGTTCGTCGACTGGATCGCCGAAGTCTTCGACCGTTGCCCGCTGTTGAGCGGCCGCGCCTCGCTCGACAAGACCTGCACGATGCGCACGCTCGAAGAGCGGGAAAACGCACCGGCGCTCGAAACGCCGGTGATTTCGGAATGGGCCGCATAGGCTGGGCGGCATAGGCCGGGCGGCATGGACGCTGAAGCTTGCGGACCTCCATTCGCCCCCGTCAAAATGAACTACACCCCAACGGCTGGACGGAGATCCAGTCTTCGGGGTGTTGATTGCCCCGCCCGGTCACGCGCCGCCGCACAGGTAGGCCGCGACGGCGCATAACCAGGTTTCGATCAGAACTCGTAGCCGACCTGAGCACGCGCGGCGGTATTGCCGGTGTTGGTGACCGATACGCCGCCGTTCACGAGCCAGCGCATGTTCGTCGAACGATACGTCACGCCCACGGCCGCCGCACTGCCGCCCATGTAGTAGCCGCCGCCGGCCGCGACCACGGTGCGCCCCGGACCCGAAGGCGTGAGGTTCGGCATGGCCATCGCCGCCGCCACGCCCGCGTATGCGTTCTTCGAAACCATGTTGATCGAGCTCTGCAGATTGCCGACCTGCTGGCCGAACGTGTTCGATTGCTGCGCGATCGAGTTGTTCAACTGGTTCAGGTTGACCGCATCGGTGCCTTCGGTGCCGGCCGCGACGTTGGTGATCTGACGCTCGCTGCCGCCCGCCCCAACCGAAACGGAGTTATCGCGGTTGGCCATCGAGCCCGCGCCCAGCGCGACCGAGTTGTGCGCCCGTGCCACCGCGCCCGCGCCGACCGCCGTCGACTGGCCGCCGGCCGCCACGGCATTCGCGCCCGCGGCAGTCGCGTGCGCGCCTGTTGCAGCCGCGACTTCGCTGTTGCGGTCGCCGGTTGCCGCGAACATCGGGGTGCCGCCGTTCTGCGCGATGTTGGTCACCGTGGTAATTGCATCGTTTAACTGACCGACGTTGACTGCATCGGTAGTAGCCGTACCGGCCGCCACGTTGTGGAGCGCAACCGCCGTGGCCGAGCCGTTGCCGCCGAGCGTCACCGAATCGTGCGCCGACGAATCGTACGCCACTGCATTCGCCACCTGACCGCTCAGGTTCGACATGTTGCCCTGGCGGCTGGCGATATCGGTCGTGTTCTGCGTCACGCGGCCATCGAGGTTCGTGACCGCCGAGCCCACGTCGTTGACCGTCATGCCGCCCACCACGTACGAAGGCGCGGTGACCGTGCCATCGCTGCTCACCGCCGATCCGCCGCCCAGCGCGCGAGCCGTAGAAACAGCTTGTGCGAAGAGTTGCGAGCCGTTCACGGCATCGGTGCTTGCGGCATTCACCTTGCCCGCCGACACGCCGGTCAGCGCGCGCGTACCCGCCGTGCCCGCGAAGTCCACGACCGTGCCGTCCGTGCTATTCGCGACCGTGATGTTGCGTGTCGCCGCGTCCTGTTGCACCAGACCCACCGAACCGCTGCTAATCTCGTCGGCAAGACTGGTTACGCGCCCATCGAGGTTCGTGAGCGAGTCGCCGACGTTGTCGAATGTCTTGCCGCCCACCACATACGCCGGGGCCGAGATCGAACCATCCGGATTGACCTTTGCACCGCCACCCATCGCGCTCGCCGTCGAACTGGCCACGCCATGGAGCTGCGAGCCATTCACCGCATCGGTGCTCGCGGCAGTCACCGCACCGGCCGCCACACTCTTCAGCGTGCGGGTGTTGCCGCTCTTGTCGGCAAAATCCACCGCTGCGCCATCCGTGTCCTTGCCAACGGTGAGGTCCGCGCCCGCCGATGCCTGCTGCACCATGCCAATCGTGCCGCTATTCAGGTTGTTGTTGATCGTGCTGATGTCGCCCTGAATCGAGGTGATGTCCGTGCTGTTTTGCGTCACGCGGCCGTCAAGATTCGTGATCGAAGCCGTGTTGGCTTCAATCGACGACGTGTTCGATTCGACGTGCCGATGGCGATGGAGCGCAGCCCGCTCGGCATTGGCGGACTGGCCCATGCTGATGGCGCCTGTGCCGGTAGCGGTCGAGACGAAGCCGTTGGCGATGCTGTAGTTGCCATTGGCGAGAGACTCACGGCCCATGGCGATCGCACCGAGACCGCCAGCCGTCGAGTTGCCGCCAAGCGCCATGGAAAAGTTTCGGCTTGCGGAGGAATGCGCGCCCAACGCAACGCCGGTCTCCCCCATCACCGAAGCGCTGTCGCCCAGCGCAACGCCACCGCCGCGGCCATTGCTGTTGTAGCCGTCGAGTTTGAAGATCGCGTCGTCGGCCTTGTTGACCTTGGTGGACGCATAGATACCGATCGACACATAGGCGCCCAGTGCATACTGGTTGTCCCAACCCTTCGTGGGTGCGTACGCGCCGTTGCGGTAGAGATACTGATAGTAGTCGGTCGTGGCGCTGTCGTAGGTGCCGTACAGCGCCGTGCCGTTGGCCGCCACCGAACCGGCCTCGGCAATCCCCCGGCGCGGCCAGGCCAAACGTCAGGGTCGTCAGCGCAATCGCGGCAATCGACGACAAGAGTCGAGCCTTGCGCGAAGCGCCCTTCTTGCGCCCACAAGCCAATTCCGAAGCCGCAACCCAACTTGCGGTAGTTTCATTCCAGACGACGCGATATGCCTTATTCATAATTTTCCACCAGAGCCAGGAAATGACTGGACAGGCGTGGTCCGCGCGGAACGCAATACGTCCGCGGATCAAAATCCTCAGTTGCCAATCCAGCGATTTATTACTTGACGAATAATTTGCAGTCCTGCTTTTTCAGCAACACAGCTATAGGTTCATCACCGTGAAATCCGGCGGGTGCGGGTTTCGTGCGCGCCACCTCACGGGAGATCACTGAAGCTCATCGACTACGTTTGTAGGATTATTCGCACAGGACCTGGCAATGAATAAGACGATTTCTATTTCGATATAGGAATCCAGGAACCTGCCGCAAAAGCCTTTTGACTCGCGGTGCGCTGTCGGGCGCAGCGGACAATGCACCACCGCCCCAAGTATTTAGGGGCGGATATTAAAGGAGATTCGGAGAGGCCCGAAAGTGACGTCGTCAGCCGATTCGTGACGAACAGCGGGACTATGATGGGGTCAGGATAAAGGCCATGGCGTTCATCGATGTCGCCATGGCCCATGCAGATTAAATTAAATCGCGCTTAGCGCTTTACGAAATCCGGTTCGAAGAACACCCAGCGCACCACCGGAAATCTCGCCTGCAAATCGGCTTCGATTACATTGATCGCCTCGACCATCGTGCGGCTATGGTCGTAATCGATCATCTCGGCCTGCACGGCGACGACCACCTCCTTGCCCCATTGCAGCGTGATGAGGCTGATGATGCCGCGAATCTCCGGCCGCGCACGCAAGAACGCCTCGATGTCGCGACGCATTTCCGGGCTCGCCGATTCGCCCACGATCATCGACTTCACCTCGCGCGCGATGAACCATGAAATCAGCATCAGCAGCACGCCCACGCCGATCGAGCCGCACGCGTCCCATACCGGATTGCCGGTGATGACCGTCGCCAGCACCGCCGCGAACGCAATGGCGAGACCTGCGAGCGCGGCAATGTCCTCGCCGGCCACCACGAGCAGATCGGAGTCGCGCGTTTCGCGCGCCCAGCGCCACAGCGACTTCGTGGGCGCGCCCTTGCGAATTTCGCGCAGCGCCCCGTAAAGCGAGAGCGCTTCGAGCACCACGGAAATGCCCAGCACCGCGAGCGCCACATACGTGTATTGCAGCGGCTCGCGCGCGATCAGCCGGTGAATGCCTTCGTACACCGAGAACGCGCCGCCCACGAAGAACAGCAGCAGCGCCACGAGCAGCGAATAAAAGTTGATCGCGCGGCCCGCGCCCATCGGATGCAGCGGCGTGGGTGGCTCGCGCGACTGGCGCAGGCCGAACAGCAGCAGCAGTTGATTGCCGCAATCGGCCGTCGAGTGGATGGCCTCCGCGAACATCGAGCCCGAACCCGTAAACGCCGCCGCTGCGTACTTGCAGATCGCGATGCCGGTGTTCGCCGCGAGGGCGTAGATAATGGCCTTCGGCGACTCTCCGCTCATGCGACTTCCACGCGTGCGGGCCCGTCCGTCAATTCGCCGATCACGCGCGCATCCGCGAAGCCGTCCGCGTGGAAGCGCGCAAGCACGGCATCCACTTGCTCCGGCGCGCAAGCCACAAGCAGGCCGCCCGAGGTTTGCGGATCGGTGAGCAGCGTGCGTGCGCTGTCCGGCAACTGGGCCGCGAGCGTCACGCTCTCGCCATACGAGGCCCAGTTGCGGCCCGACGCGCCCGTGAACACACCTTGCGCCACGAACGCCTCCACGCCCGGCAGCCACGGCAGATCGGCATAGCGCACGCGCGCCGTGAGATTCGCGCCGCGCGCGATTTCGAGCGTATGGCCCAGCAGGCCGAAGCCGGTCACGTCGGTCATCGCGTGCACGCCATCGAGTTCGGCGAGCGCCGCGCCCGGCTTGTTGAGCATCGTGGCGGCCGCAACCATCGCGCGGTAGCCGGCGTCGTCGAGCAGGTCCTTCTTGAGCGCGGCCGACAGCACCCCCACGCCCAGCGGCTTGCCGAGCACCAGCACGTCGCCCGCGCGCGCCGAGGCATTGCGCTTCACGCGCTCCGGATGCACGATGCCGAGCGCGGCGAGCCCGTAAATCGGCTCGACCGAATCGATCGAATGGCCGCCCGCCACCGGAATGCCGGCTGCCGCGCACACGTCCTCACCGCCGCGCAGCACCTGGGCGATCACTTCGTGCGGCAGCACGTTGATGGGCATGCCCACCAGCGCAAGCGCGAGAATCGGCTTGCCGCCCATCGCATAGACGTCCGAGAGCGCATTCGTGGCCGCGATGCGGCCGAAATCGTAGGGATCGTCGACGATCGGCATGAAGAAGTCGGTGGTCGCGACGATGGCCTGCTCGTCGTTGAGCTTGTAGACGGCGGCGTCATCGGCCGTTTCGGTGCCGACCAGCAGGTTCGGAAACGTGGCCGTGAGCGGCGTGCTGCGCGCGAGCAGCGCGGAAAGTACGCCCGGCGCGATCTTGCAGCCGCAGCCGCCGCCGTGCGAGAGGCTCGTGAGGCGCGGCGCGGCGGGCGCGGGGCGGTCGTTGTCGTTCGTGTGCGTCATATGCGGAGTGTTCCAGGGGAAAGCCGGAAAAACGGTCCGCATATTATGGGGCAAACCCCGCGGGCGCGATGGCGCGCTGCGGCCCGGCCTCGCAAACCGCATCCACGAGCCATTGCGGGTCGTCGTGCGGCAGATCGTGGCCCGCCCACGGATGCTCGCGATGCGCCGCGCTCCACGCCCGCGCGAGCCGCGCCGAGCATGCTGGATTCACGAGACGATCCTCGCGCGAAGACAGCACGAGCGCCGGACAAGGCGGCACGCCGCGCACCTCGTAGCGCGCCGCCGCCAGCATCTGGCGCAACGCATTGGCGCGGCTCACGGGAGCGCTCGCGCGGATCGCGCACCAGTCGTCGAGATCGGAGGCGAGCGTGTCGCAGCGCGCGCAGGTGCGCGCGTGGATTGCCGCTTCGGCCACGCCATCGCGCCAGTGCCAGGCCGCACGCAGCAGCGCGGGCCACGCGGCGGGCCGCAGCCGCTCGTAAAAGCGGCTATAGGGCCGCATGCTCGTGTTGACGAGCACGAGCTGCTCGATCTCGTCGGGAAAGCGCAGCGCCCACGCCGAAGCCACCATGCCGCCCAGCGACATCGCCAGCACCCGATGCGGCGGCCGCGCGCCGCGCCGCTGCACTTCTGCGCGCACGGCGTCCACATAGGCATCGACATCGATGGGCGAGCGCAGATGCGCAAGCATGCCGTTGCCGGGCAAGTCGAGCGGCAGCACCGCGCCGCAACGCGTTTCGAGCAGAGGCGCGAACGCGCCCCAGTGGCGCGACTCGCGCGTAAGGCCGCGCAGCAGGATCCAGCGCGCCGTCATGAACCCGGCTTCCGGTACCAGTGCCCGATCGCGCTTTGCAGCACCTGCTGGCGCGCCACGCCCTGCGGCAGCCAGCGCGGCGACGAAAACGCGGCGCGCGTGAGGAATTCGAACAGGTTCGCGTGACGCCGCAAAACACGCGCGGTGCGGTGCTGCATGACCGGATTGAACATGCCCTGGCGGGAAAAAAGCTGGCGCGGATTCTTCTTGATCCAGAGCCACGAGCCCAATTCGAGCGTGAGCGGCAGGAATATGCTGGCCGTGGGCGCGCGGTCGTACGCGCAATCCCAGAGATCGCCGTGCAGCAGATACTGGTGGCTCTGCGGCTCGAACGTATAGCCGTGATGCGGATGCGCACGCTCGAACATCGTCTTGAGCACGTACATCTCGGGCAAGTGGCGCATGAGCTGACGCGTGCGCGCGTACGGAAACCAGATGCTGTCGCTCCAGCCATAGCCCGAGTGACAATCGAGCGCGAACGCGAGTGGCCGATGCGCGAGCTCCTCGTCGACGACCTTCAGCAGCGCCGCCGCCTCCGGCTCCATGCGCGCGCCGCGCTCGCCGCGATACCACGGCAGCCAGGAGCCTACGCGCTGGCCGCCCGCGAGAAACGGCACATGCTCGTCGGCGTCCTGCGGCGCGTTGCGCATGAGGTCGACGCCGTTCGGATTCGCGCGCGTGGCGAGCCACATGCCGCCGGGATTGACGATCGGCATGATGACGAGCCGCACCGATTCGAGCTGGCGCATCAGCAGTTCGTCCCACGCGAGACGCCCGATGAGCGCGCGCATGTAATCGAGCACGAGTTGCGAGCCAATGCGCTCAAGCCCGTGAATGCCGCCGAAAAAGCCGATCGCAGGCGCATCCGGATCGCGCGAGCCCGCCGCAGCCACGTAAAGCGAGAACGCGCGGCCGCGCACTTCGACCTCGCCCGCGCTGCGGATGTCGAACCAGTTTGCGCCGGCATCGAGAAGCGTTTTCAGGTCCTCGTATTCCGCGAAGCTATCGGGTAGGAAGCTTAGTCCGGGCATCTCTGTCCAATGGATTTGCCATGAAAAACCGGGGCCAGCACGCACGTCTGCCCACAATATAGCCCGTTCGCCGGGCGTTGCGCGTGACACGTGAGAGGCATCACACAGATGTCACGCGCGCTCGCGCTGTCATGTGACCGACATGTTTCGGACCCGCCCGAAGCGCACAGAAATCACTCGAAAAGCGCACGGTCCCGCAAGACGTGTAGTCGTCTAGACGTCGCGATGCCTTCACTCAACCGTCATAGTCGCTTCCTGGAATGTCCCGGACTCAATCAACGACGCGTGGCCACACGACGAATCGGCATGAACGCAATCCGTATCGAACGTCTCTCGAAGACCTTTGGTGGGGGGCGCCCTGGCAAGGGCGCCTCAGCCGGAGGCGCGAACCGCAAGGCGCTCGACGAAATCAATCTGCACGTGAGCGTGGGCGAGATGGTCGCGCTGCTCGGCGCATCGGGCTCGGGCAAGTCTACGCTGCTGCGCCATATCGCTGGCTTCGTGGCTGCCGATCCACAACCTTCGCAGATCGAAATACTTGGCCGGCCGATTCAGCGCAACGGACGCATCGTGCGCGAAGTGCGCCGCATTCGCCGCGATATCGGCTTCGTGTTTCAGCAGTTCAATCTCGTGAACCGGCTCACGGTGGAAACCAACGTGCCGATTGGCGCACTCGCGCGCCTGCCGCCGTGGCGCCGCCTCACCGGGTGCTTTCCGCGCAGCGAGCGTGAACGCTCGGCGGCGGCGCTCGCGCAAGTGGGCATCGGCGACAAGGCCGGCGAACGCGCCGCGAATCTCTCGGGCGGCCAGCAGCAGCGCGCCGCGCTCGCCCGCGCGCTGGTGCAGCGCGCGCGTGATTCTCGCCGACGAACCGATTGCCTCGCTCGACCCGGAATCGTCGCGCCGCGTGATGGACATGCTGCGCATGCTCAACCGCGATCACGGGCTCACGGTGGTGGTGTCGCTGCATCAGGTCGATATCGCAATGCAGTACTGCCCGCGCACGGTCGCACTGCGCGATGGCCGCGTGGTCTACGACGGCCCGTCCGCCGCGCTCACGCCCGCCCTGCTGCAACAGCTTTACGGCAGCGCCGCGCTCGAATTGCTCGAAGCCGATGCGGCTGCTCACGCGGTCGAGCAGTGCTTCGGCGCGCAGTCCAAAGCAGTCTGATCACGCCAACCTTCCCCTCACACATACGGACCCGCCCTCTCATGAAACTGCTCCGTTCCATGCTCTCCTGGTGCGCCGCCGGCGCCGTCGCGGTCGCCTCGCTGGGCGCCGCGGCCGCTCACGCGGAAGACATCGACTTCGGCATTATCTCGACCGATTCCTCCGCGGTGCTCCAGCAGCGCTGGCAGCCGTTCATCGACGACATGAACCGCCAGACCGGCTTGCACGTGAGCGCATTCTTCGCCACCGACTACTCGGGCATCATCGAAGCGATGCGCTTCAACAAGGTGCAGATCGGCTACTTCGGCAACGCCTCCGCCATGGAAGCCGTGGACCGCTCGAACGGAGAGATCTTCGCGAAGGTGCTCTACGCCAACGGCGCCGCGGGCTACAAGTCGGTGCTCATCACCAACGTCAACAGCCGCGTGAAGACGCTCGACGATGTATTCAGGAACACCAGGGATCTCACGCTCGGCTGGGGCGACCCGAATTCCACCTCGGGCACGCTGATTCCGGGCTATTACCTGTTCGCGCAGCGCGGCGTCCAGGTGAATGCGTCGACGTTCAAGACGGTGCTGCCGTCGAGCCACGAAGCGAACCTGCTCGCGGTAGTCAACAACAAGGTCGACATCGCGACCAACAACACGCTAGAGCTCGCCAACCTGCAACAAAAGCATCCGGACCAGTTCGCCCAGGTCCGCGTGCTGTGGACCTCACCGCTGATCCCGTCCGATCCGCTCGTGTGGCGCAAGGATCTGCCCGAAGCGACCAAACAGAAGCTGCGCGACTTCTTCTATCGCTATGCGAAAGCCGATCCGAAGGAGAAGGAGATCATGGCCGGCATCACGGGCTACGCAGGCTTCGCGCCCGCCTCCGACGCCCAGCTGGTGCCGATCCGCGAAGTCGCGCTGTCCCGCCAGAAAGAGAAGATCGCCGCCGACACGCACCTCTCCGACGCAGACCGCAAGAGCCAGATCGCGGCCATCGACGCGAAGATCGGTGCGCTCTCGAACGCCGCGAAGCCGTAATGGGCACGATGGACTTCGACGCATCGCGGCTCGCGCCACCGACGTCCAATCCGACGTCCAATCCGGCGGTCGCAACGCAGGGTGCAACGCAAGCCGCCGCAGCGGGCAAGCGCAGCTGGTGGTCGCTCGTGCCGTGGGCGCTCGTGTTCGTGCTGCTCGGCGCAGCGTGGCGCGGCGCGGACATGCGCCCGCTCGAACTCTTCGCCGACTCGCAAAACATGGGCACCTTCGCGCTCGGCTTCTTCCCGCCCGACTTCACCGAATGGCGCACCTATGTGCACGAGATGTGGGTAACCGTGGCGGTGGCGCTGTGGGGCACGGCGCTCGCGATCGTCTGCGCGGTCCCTTTCGGGTTGATGTCGTCGCACAATCTCGCGCCGCGCTGGCTCCTGCATCCGGTGCGCCGCCTGATGGACGCGTGCCGCGCCATCAACGAGA
Organism: Paraburkholderia sp. A1BS-2L; assembly: GCF_051125205.1. Classification (NCBI taxonomy): domain Bacteria; kingdom Pseudomonadati; phylum Pseudomonadota; class Betaproteobacteria; order Burkholderiales; family Burkholderiaceae; genus Paraburkholderia; species Paraburkholderia sp. A1BS-2L. The sequence continues at coordinate 1,428,583 of NZ_CP120429.1, read as the reverse complement.
TGGTGTTCGCGATGCTCTTCATCGTCGCGGTGGGCCTCGGGCCATTCGCAGGCGTGCTGGCGCTCTGGGTCCACACCACGGGCGTGCTTGCCAAGCTCTTCGCCGAAGCCGTCGAAGCCATCGATCCGCGCCCCGCCGAGGGCGTGCGCGCGACCGGCGCCACGCCGCTCGACGAGATCATCTATGGCGTGCTGCCCCAGGTCATGCCGCTGTGGATCTCGTACGCGCTTTACCGGTTCGAATCGAACGTGCGCTCGGCGATGGTGGTAGGCATGGTGGGCGCGGGCGGCATCGGCGTCGTGCTCTATGAGGAGATCCGCTCGTTCGACTATGCGCAGACGAGCGCGGTGCTGATCATGGTGATCGCCGTGGTCACGGTGATCGACCTTGTCTCGGCGAAGCTGCGCGCACGCGTGATCTGACGCTGCCCGCGCGCATCCCCTGCTCATCGCCGGCGGGCGAGGCGAAGCGCGGGCTGCATGGCATCCGCCGTGCAGCCCGCGCTTTTTCTTTTGGGCAGCGCTGCCTGGCGTTCTGGCGCTACGGCAGATTCGCTGGAATAATCGGCTGCTTGCGGCCGCAACCGCATCCTCCTCCCCATTCTTCGCGCTCGTTCGATGGCAAGCTTCGTGGTCCTGCTGGTTCTGCTTTCGGCGCTCATGCATGCGAGCTGGAACGCCTTCCTTCACCTCTCGGGCGACCGCGTCTGGCTGCTCGGCATGTTCTCGGTGCCTTATGTGCTGGTGAGCGCGGTCGGCGTATGCGTGCTGCCGCCGCCCGATCCCGCGAGCTGGCCGTATATCGCGGCATCGGCGCTGCTCGAATTCGCGTACTGCTTCGCGCTGATCCGCGCCTACCGCAGCGGCGACTTCGGGCAGATCTACCCGATCGCGCGCGGCCTCTCGCCGTTGCTCGTGTTCGTGGGCGCGCTGGTATTCGCGCACGAGGATCTGCATGCGCTCGCCGCCACCGGCGTGCTGCTCGTCTCGCTCGGCATCATGTCGCTCGCGTTCCGGCGCGGCATGCGCTTTTCGGGTGAAAGCGTGCCCTGGGCGCTGGCGACGGGCTTCTTCATCGCAACCTATTCGATCGTCGATGGCCTCGGCGCGCGCCTCGCCGGCAACCCGCTCAGCTACATCATGTGGGTCTATCTGCTCTGGAACGTCCCGCAGTTCATCGTGGTGTGCAAGCTGCGCGGCGGCGCGGCGCAAATGTTCGTTTCGAAGGGCAACGCCGTGCGCGGCATGCTCGCGGGCGTGCTGGCGCTCACCGCGTATTGCCTCGTAATCGAGGCGTTCCGCTATCTGCCGATCGCGATGGTGTCCGCGCTGCGCGAGATGTCGTCGATCTTCGCGGTGCTGATCGGGTGGCTGTTCATGCGCGAAAAACTCACGGCGCGCCGCCTGGTTGCCTGCGTGCTGGTGACGTGCGGGGCGGTGTTGATCCGGATGTAACGGACGCGAGCGAGGCATCGAGCCGATGCCGCCGGCGCTTCACCCCAGCACCGGCAAACTCGCATCGATCGCCTCCGCAAGCGTATCGAACGCCGGCGCGATCTCCTCGTCGGGCACGCACGCATAGCCGACCAGCAAGCCCGACGCCGCGCGCTCGCGCGCCGAGTAATAGCCGGAAAGCGGCCGCACGACGATATTGCGCGCGAGCGCGGCCTCGGCCACGGCGCGGTCGTCGCTGCCCTCGGGCAACTGCATGACTACGTGCAGGCCCGCGTCGCCGCCCATCGCGGGCAACGCGTCGCCGTAACGGCGTGCGACCGCATCGAGCAGCACCTGGCGGCGCTGGCCATACAGCGCGCGCATTTTGCGGATGTGCGAGGTGAAATGCCCTTCGGCGATGAACTCCGCCAGCACGGCCTGCTGCAAGAGCTGGCCCTCGCGATATAGCTCGGCGCTCGCGGTCGCGAAGCTTTCGGCAAGCGGCTCCGGCGCGACGAGATAGCCCACGCGCAGCCCCGGAAACAGCGTCTTGCCGAAACTGCCCACGTAGATCACCTGCCCCGCCGTGTCGAGCCCCTGCAGCGACGCGAGCGGCCGGCTGCCGTAGCGGAACTCGCTGTCGTAGTCGTCCTCGATGATCCAGCATTGGTGCTGGCGCGCGTACTCGAGCAGCATGCGGCGGCGCGCGAGGCTCATCACCATCCCGAGCGGGTACTGGTGCGAGGGCGTGACGAGAATGAGCTTCGGCGGCGCGGCGGCGAAATCGTCGGGCGACGGGTTGATGCCCTCGCTGTCCACCGCGATCGGGCGCGGCTTGAGGCCGGAGACCTGCATCACGCTGCGCACGCCCCAATAGCACGGGTCTTCGGTCCAGATCGTGTCGCCAGGGTCGGAGAGCAGACGCACGGCCAGGTCCACCGACTGGTGAATGCCCGTCGTGATGATGATCTGCTCGGGCGAGCAGCGCACCGAGCGCGACGTGCGCAGGTAATCGGCCAGCACGTGGCGCAATAGCGCGAGGCCGCCGCCCGGCGCATAAGTGAGCAGATCGGGGCGCAGGCTGCGCCAGTACTTGTTGTGCAGGCGCGTCCAGATGCGCGCCGGGAAGCGCGAAACATCAGGCACGCCCGGCATGAATGCGCCGCCCTGTCGCTTCGAGACGCCCGCGCCCGCAATCAGGCGCGCGCCGCGCGTGGAGAGCGCGCGGGCTGCCGTGCGCTGGGCCAGGGTCGCGAGCGGCACGGGCCCGCTCAAGGCATCGGCGCGACGATTCGGTGTGGCGGCCATCTGCGCAGCCGGCGCGGAGGGCACTGCCGGCGCCGCACCCAAGCTCGCCCATGCCTGCCCTGCAAGGCTGTTAGTTGCGATGCCCCCCGGATCCCCGCCCCTGCGCGCCGGCCCAAAATAAGGCGCGGATCCAGATCTATCGACATTTCTGCCCCCTTGCAGAGAGCCAATTTCCGCCGCGCCAACGATCTCGTCGGGCGACGTATCGGCAACAAAGGTGCCGCGCCCCGTCGCCGAAGTCACATAGCCTTCGAGCACTAGCTGCTCGTACACCTGCGTGACGGTATTGCGCGCGATCCCCAACTCGGCCGCCAGCAGCCGCGACGACGGCACTCGCGCGCCCGCCGGCAGCTCGCGCGAGAGGATCGCCTGCTGCAGCAGACGGTGCAGTTGCCGGTAGACCGGCTGCCCGCTGCCACGCTCGAGCCGCTGGGCCAGCCAGTCGGACAGAACACTCGCTCGCACGAAATTGGCTCCTATGAATTTATCTGAATGGCTCTGAATTTTAGAGCCAAACCTGAGTATAGTCGCGGCATGGACCCAGCAGTGGTCCGCCCATCCAACCAGCATCCGACACCGTTTTTGAAGGAGACGACCGTGAGCAAGAACGCCGAACTGCAGAACCGCAAAAACGCCATTACCCCGCGCGGCGTGGGCGTGATGTGCGACTTCTACGCCGAGCGCGCCGAGAACGCGGAACTGTGGGACGTCGAAGGTCGCCGTTTCATCGACTTCGCGGCCGGCATCGCCGTGTGCAACACGGGCCACCGCCATCCGAAAATCGTCGCCGCCATCAAGGCGCAACTCGACCACTTCACCCACACCGCCTACCAGATCGTCCCCTACGAGTCGTATGTCTCGCTGGCCGAGAAGGTCGCCCAGCGCGCACCGGGCAACTTCGCCAAGAAGGCCGCGTTCTTCACGACCGGCGCCGAAGCCGTCGAGAACGCCGTCAAGATCGCCCGCGCCCACACCGGCCGTCCAGGCGTGATCGCCTTCGCGGGCGGCTTCCACGGCCGCACGCTGATGGGCATGGCGCTCACCGGCAAGGTCGCTCCGTACAAGCTCGCGTTCGGCCCGTTCCCGGCCGACGTCTACCACGCTCCGTACCCCAACTCGGTCCACGGCATCAGCACGGCTGATTCGCTCAAGCACATCGAGATGCTGTTCAAGGCCGATATCGATCCGAAGCGCGTCGCCGCGATCATCTTCGAACCGGTCCAGGGCGAAGGCGGCTTCTACCAGGCGCCTGCCGACTTCGTGCGCGGCCTGCGCAAAATCTGCGACGCGCACGGCATCCTGCTGATCGCCGACGAAGTGCAAACGGGCTTCGCGCGCACCGGCAAGCTGTTCGCGATGGAGCACTACGACGTCACGCCGGACCTCATGACGATCGCCAAGAGCCTCGCCGGCGGCATGCCGCTGTCGGGCGTGGTGGGCCGTGCGGAAGTCATGGACGCGGCAGCGCCGGGCGGCCTCGGCGGCACCTACGCGGGCAACCCGCTGGCTGTCGCTTCGGCGCACGCGGTGATCGAGATCATCGAAGAAGAAAAGCTGTGCGAGCGCGCCACCAAGCTCGGCGACAAGCTCAAGGCCAAGCTCAACGCGATGAAGGCCGACGTGCCGCAAATCGCCGACGTGCGCGGCCCGGGCGCGATGAACGCCGTGGAATTCTGCAAGCCGGGCACGAGCGAGGCCGACGCCGACTTCACCAAGCGCGTGCAGACCGCCGCGCTCAACCGTGGCCTGCTGCTGCTCGTCTGCGGCGTGTACTCGAACGTCGTGCGCTTCCTGTTCCCGCTGACCATCCAGGACACCGTGTTCGACGAAGCACTCGCGATCCTCGAAGAGTCGATCAAGGAAGCCGTGGGCGTGCCGGCGTAAGCCTGCGCCGCAAAACCTCGGCAAAGTCCATCGGCCCGCCGCGCGCGGGCCGTCCACGAAACGGCACACCGGCGTTTGCCGCTGTGCCGTTAGTCGTTGTTACTGCATTGATTTCGAATCGAATCAACGTTATCGGGAGCTCAGGCATGAACCTGAAAGACGCATCGCTGCTGCAAAGCAAGGCCTATATCAACGGCGAATGGCAAGGCGCTGAAGACGGCGCCACGCTCGACGTGACCAACCCCGCCACGGGCGCGCTGATCGGCACGGTGCCGCGCATGGGCGCCGCCGAAACGCGCCGCGCGATTTCGGCCGCGAACGCCGCATGGCCCGCATGGCGCGCCAAGACCGCGAAGGAGCGCAGCGTCATCCTGCGCAAGTGGCACGACCTGATGATGGCCAACGCCGACGACCTCGCGCTCATCCTCACCACCGAGCAAGGCAAGCCGCTCGCCGAGGCGAAGGGTGAAATCGGCTACGCCGCGTCGTTCCTCGAATGGTTCGCCGAAGAAGGCAAGCGCATTTACGGCGACACGATTCCGACCGTCGCCAGCGACAAGCGCATCGTCGTGACCAAGGAACCGGTGGGCGTGTGCGCCGCCATCACGCCGTGGAACTTCCCCGCCGCGATGATCACGCGCAAGGTCGGTCCCGCACTCGCGGCCGGCTGCCCGATCGTGCTGAAGCCCGCCGAAGCCACGCCGCTCTCGGCGCTCGCGCTGGCCGTGCTGGCCGAGCGTGCGGGCGTGCCTGCCGGCATCTTCAGCGTCGTCACCGGCGACCCGAAGGCCATCGGCGGCGAGCTCACGAGCAATCCCACGGTGCGCAAGCTCTCGTTCACGGGCTCGACGCCGGTCGGCCGCCTGCTCATGGGCCAGTGCGCGCCGACGGTCAAGAAGGTCTCGCTCGAACTGGGCGGCAACGCACCGTTCATCGTCTTCGAAGACGCCGATATCGACGCGGCAGTGGCAGGCGCCATCATCTCCAAGTATCGCAACAGCGGCCAGACCTGCGTGTGCACGAACCGCTTCTACGTGCACGAGGCCGTGTACGACACGTTCGCGGCGAAGCTGCGCGATGCCGTGGAAAAGCTCAAGGTCGGCCTCGGCACCGAAGCCGGCGTCACGCAAGGCCCCCTCATCAACGAAGCGGCCGTGCTGAAGGTGGAATCGCACATCGAGGACGCGCTCGCGAAGGGCGCGCAAGTGCTCACGGGCGGCAAGCGCCACGCGCTCGGCCACGGCTTCTTCGAGCCCACCGTGATCACCAACGTCACGCCCGCGATGAAGGTCGCTCGCGACGAAACGTTCGGCCCGCTCGCGCCGCTGTTCCGTTTCTCGTCGGACGAAGAAGTGATCAGGATGGCGAACGATACCGAATTCGGCCTCGCCGCCTACTTCTACAGCCGTGACATCGGTCGCGTATGGCGAGTGGCGGAAGCGCTCGAATACGGCATGGTGGGCATCAACACCGGCCTGATCTCGAACGAAGTCGCGCCGTTCGGCGGCGTGAAGCAGTCGGGCCTCGGCCGCGAAGGCTCGCACTACGGCGTGGATGACTACGTCGTCGTCAAGTACATGTGCATGGCCGGCATGTAAGCCGTTGCCAGAAACTCAGCATGACGAAAAACGGGCGCCGCAAAGGCGCCCGCCAGTAACAGAAACGCCGGCATATTGCGATGGATTCGCGATATGCCGGCGTTTCTGTTTGTTCCTGCGTTTCTGCTTGCGACCGGGCCTCGCGGCCCGGTGCAGCTGGTTGTACTGCTTAGTTCGTAGCGCCAACCGGCGTGATCTGCGTCGCATAGGCGGAAACGAACACGGCGTGGATCGTGTCGCCCACCTTTAGCTTCTTCAGGTCGATGTCGGGCGTGGCTTCCAGCGTGACCGTCTGATACGCGCCGCGCAGCGTCACTTCGCGCTTCTTCGCGTTGATGTGCTGCACGGTGGCCTGGACTTCGACCTGGCGCGCCGCGTCATAGCCCGACGACGCCGGGAGGTACACATTCGTGTCGACGCGCTTGCGAATGCCCTTGTCCTTGCCCGTCACCTTTTCAGCCGTCACGAGTAGCGCGTTCTTGTAGAGCACGTCGACGGTATCGCCCACGTTGAGCTGGTCGAAGTTGCTCACTTGCTGGCTCAGGGCGATCTGGACTTCGTTGCCGCGCGGGCCACGCACCGTGATCACGCGCGATGCGCGGTCGATGCCGACGATCTTGACTTGCACGTGAACCGGCGGTGTATTCGCAACGAGATTCTGCGTCGCGCTCGCGAGCGCCGATTGGGCCTGGGGCGCTGACGCCGGCTGCTCCGTTTGCGCCGATGCCGCTTGCGCGAACGCCATGCCAAGCACAACTGCCGCCAACGCTGTTGCCTTCATCATCCGTATTCTCCTCAAAAGTCGGGGGGCACTTTCTCTGCAACGGCTTGCGCCGAAGTCTGACGATTCTACGCGTGCCGCTCGAAAACCGACTAGTGGATGGCCACGAGCCGTATCAGATTAAGCAGAACGTATAACAAAAATCAACGCGCCATTGATCTGCATCGCGAAACAATACTGACAATTTTTGCCGATCTTGAAACGTCGCCTTGCCTCGCAGGATGAAAAAAGCCGCGAATCCGAAGATTCGCGGCTTGGGTAACGCCTTGGCGAAGCGGCGGCTCAAGCTTGCTTCAGCCGCCTGATCGACATTAAACGCGCTCGATGGCGATAGCGATGCCCTGGCCCACGCCGATGCACATCGTGCACAGCGCATAGCGCCCTTGCGTGCGGTGCAGCTGATACATCGCCGTGGTCACGAGACGTGCCCCGCTCATGCCCAGCGGGTGACCCAGCGCGATTGCGCCACCGTTCGGGTTGACGCGGGGATCGTCGTCGGCCACGCCGAGCATGCGCAGCACAGCCAGGCCCTGCGAAGCGAACGCTTCGTTGAGCTCGATCACGTCGAACTGGTCGATGGTCATGTTCAGGTTCGCGAGCAGCTTCTGCGTGGCGGGCGCCGGTCCGATGCCCATCACGCGCGGCGCCACGCCCGCGGTCGCGATGCCGAGCACGCGCGCACGCGGCGTGAGACCGAAACGCTTCGCATTGGCCTCGTTCGCGAGCAGCAGCGCGCACGCGCCGTCGTTCACGCCCGACGCATTGCCCGCGGTGACCGAACCATCCGGGCTCACGACGCCCTTGAGCTTCGCCAGCGTCTCGAGACTCGTCTCGCGCGGATGCTCGTCGCGCGACACCACGAGCGGATCGCCCTTCTTCTGGGCGATCGTCACCGCAACGATTTCCTGCGCGAGCGTGCCGTCTGCCTGCGCGCGCGCAGCCTTCTGCTGGCTGCGCAGCGCGAACGCGTCCTGATCGGCGCGGCTCACGCCGTAATCGACAGCGACGTTCTCGGCGGTCTCGGGCATCGAGTCCACCCCGTACTGCTGCTTCATCAGCTTGTTGACGAAGCGCCAGCCGATGGTCGTGTCGTAGATCGCGGCGTCGCGGGCGAAGGCGCTTGCCGCCTTGCCCATCACGAACGGCGCGCGGCTCATGCTCTCCACGCCGCCCGCGATCATCAGGCCAGTCTCGCCCGACTTGAGCGCACGCGCGGCAATGCCCACGGCGTCCATGCCCGAGCCGCAGAGGCGGTTCACCGTCGAGCCCGGCACGGCCTGCGGCAGGCCCGCCAGCAACGACGACATGCGCGCGACGTTACGGTTGTCTTCGCCCGCCTGGTTCGCGCAGCCGTAGATCACATCGTCGATTACTGCCCAGTCCACCTCCTTGTTGCGCTCCATGAGCGCCTTGAGCGGCACCGCGCCGAGGTCGTCGGCGCGAACCTGCGCAAGGGCGCCCGCGTAGCGGCCGATCGGCGTTCGTATCGCGTCGCAGATGAATGCTTCCGTCATGAGAGTCTCCAGGTTCAGATGCAATTTGTTCGATAACCGAACTCATGATCGATAACCGAACAATTGGCATCCATAATATGCGTCGCGTTGTGCGGGTGTCAAGCTGGCATCTCTCCTGATCGGCGAGGAAAATTCCATCATATGAAATGAAAACGGCCACACAGAACCAGTGTCTGTGCGGCCGTCACCCTGCGGACCAAGCTCCCGGGAGAGGCTTCCCGAGGCGCCGTGCAGAACCCATGAACTACCGTGACATCATGTTCATGCCGACGTTGTGCATGACCCAGATCGTGCCGAAGATCAGGAACGCAGCAGCCAGCACAGTATAGGCGAGCGAGAGCGCGTTCCAGCCCTGTCCCGACGACGTGTTCAGATGCAGGAAGAACACAAGGTGCACGACCACCTGCACGAAGGCAAGCACGGCGAGCACGACCATCATGGTGTTCGGCGCCATTGTGCCGTGTATGACGATGCCGAACGCGCCGGCGGTCAACAGCACCGCGAGAATAAAGCCCGCCACATAGCTGCCGAGGCTGCCATGGGCTTCGCTATGAGAATGCGCCATTTAAATCACGCTCCCGAGATAGACAAAGGTAAACACGCAGATCCACACCACGTCGAGGAAGTGCCAGAAAAGGCTCAGGCACGTGAGGCGGCGCACTTCCCGCTCGTCCAGTTCCGGACGGCGGATTACCTGCATCATCAGCACCGCCATCCAGACGAGGCCAAAGAAGACGTGCAGACCGTGCGTGCTGACCAGCACGAAGAACGACGAGAGGAACGCGCTGCGTTGCGGGCCCGCGCCCTCGGCAATCAGGTGCGAGAACTCGCGCAGCTCCAGCACGAGAAACAGCGCCCCCAGAACAAAGGTCACGGCCAGCCAGCCGACAACCGCGCCGCTCTTGCGCTGCTGCGCACCGAGCATGGCGAAGCCGTAGGTGATGCTGGAAACCAGCAGCACCGCGGTCTCGACTGCAACGTCGCTGATGTTGAACAGGTCCTTGCCCGTTGGGCCGCCCGCGAACTGATGCCCGAGCACGCCGAACGTCGCGAACAGCGCCGCGAACAGGACGCAGTCCGTCATCAGGTAGACCCAGAACCCGAACACGGAATGCGACGGCGGGTGATCGTCGTGATCGAAATCGGCAAGCGTTGCCGCATTGGTTTTTTGTAACATCGATTAAGCCTCCACAGCTTCCATCTCGCGCTCGGCGGCAACCGCCGCGCGATGGCGCTTCTCTTCGATCTCGCGAACCTTCGCGGCCGGAATGTAGTAGCCGTCGTCGTCGCTAAAGCTGCGTACAGCAACGGTAACGACGATGGCGATAAAGGCGAGCACGCCGAGCCACGTGATATGCCAGACACCCGCGAAACCCAGCAACAAGCTGAACACGCCGATGAAGAAGCCAGCCGACGTATTCGACGGCATGTGAATGTCCTTGTACTTCGCGGCGAGGCCCATGCCACGGCCCGTTTCCTTCATGTGCGTAAAGGCGTCGAGCTCCTGCACCTGCGGGATGAGCGCAAAGTTATAGACCGGCGGCGGCGACGAAGTCGCCCATTCGAGGGTGCGGCCATCCCACGGATCGCCCGTGACGTCGTGGCACTCCGCCTTGTTGCGATTCACGAACGCCATCACCCACTGCAGCACCTGGAACACCACGCCAACTGCGATGATGGCCACGCCGATGGCGGCCACGATGAAATACGGCTGCCATGCGGGGTTGTCGTAGTGGTTCAGACGACGCGTTGCGCCCATGAAGCCGAGCACGTAGATCGGCACGAATGCCACGTAGAAGCCCACGAACCAGCACCAGAACGACGCCTTGCCGAGCTTTTCGCTGGGCTTGATGCCGAACACCTTCGGGAACCAGTAATGGAGGCCCGCGAGGTAACCGAACACCACGCCGCCGATGATGGCGTTATGGAAGTGCGCAATCAGGAAGAGCGAGTTGTGGAGCACGAAGTCCGCGCCCGGAATAGCCATCATCACGCCGGTCATGCCGCCGATCGAGAACGTGACCATGAAGCCGATCGTCCAGAGCACCGGCGCGGTGAAATGCACACGCCCGCGATACATGGTGAACAGCCAGTTGAAGATCTTCACGCCCGTGGGGATCGCGATGATCATGGTGGCGATGCCGAAGAACGCGTTGACGTTGGCGCCGGAGCCCATCGTGAAGAAGTGGTGCGCCCACACGAGGAACGCAAGAATCATGATGGCGCACGACGCATAGACCATCGTCTTGTAGCCGAACAGCGGCTTCTTGCAGAACGTGGCCATGACTTCCGAATAGATGCCGAACGCGGGCAGCACGAGGATGTACACCTCGGGGTGGCCCCACGCCCAGATCAGGTTCAGGTACAGCATCATGTTGCCGCCACCGTCGTTCGTGAAGAAGTGCATCCCGAGGTAGCGGTCGAAGCCCAGCAGCGCAACGGCGATCGTGAGGATCGGGAACGTGGCCATGATGAGCACGTTCGAGCACAGCGCCGTCCACGTGAACACCGGCATCTTCATGAGGCTCATGCCCGGCGCGCGCATCTTGATGATGGTCACGAAGAAGTTGATGCCGGTAATGAGCGTGCCAACGCCCGAAAGCTGCACGGCCCAGATGTAGTAGTCGACCCCGACGCCTGGACTGAACTGCAACTCGGACAGCGGCGGATACGCGAGCCAGCCCACCTGCGCGAACTCGCCGATCACGAGTGAGACGTTGATGAGAATCGCGCTGATGGCCGTCATCCAGAACGACAGCGAGTTCAGGAACGGGAACGCCACGTCGCGCGCGCCGATCTGCAGCGGCACGACGAGGTTGAACAGGCCGACCATGAGCGCCATCGCCATGAAGAAGATCATGATGACGCCGTGCGCCGAGAAGATCTGGTCGTAGTGATGCGGCGGCAGGTAGCCCGGCGCGTCGAGCGCGATGGCCTGCTGGATGCGCATCATGACGGCGTCGGCAAAGCCGCGCACGAGCATGAGCACGGCCACGATCATGTACATGACGCCAATGCGCTTGTGGTCCACGCTCGTGATCCACTCGCTCCAGATGTACTTCCACTTGCCCGTCACAGTGACGAGACCGAGCACGCCGATTACGATCAGCGCCATGAATGCCGCGGCGCCCATGATGATCGGCTGATCGAACGGAACTGCCTCTAATGTAAGTTTGCCGAACATGCCGCTTACCCCTTGGTCACGCACGACGGGTCGGTGAAATCCGTGACGTGGCCGTTGTTGTACTTCCCAATGATGTTGTTGAAGAGCTTCGGATCGACCGTCGAGAAGTACTCGACCGGTGCCTTCTCGCTCGGCTCCAAAACCTTCGCGTACTGGTCCATCGACAGCGCGGTTTGCGACGCCTTGACCTTCTGGACCCAGGTGTCGAAGTCCTGCTGGCTGGTGGCGAGCGTGCGGAACTTCATGTCCGAAAAGCCCTTGCCGCTGTAGTTAGCCGAGATGCCCGCATAGTCGCCGGCATGGTCGGCGATGAGGTGCAGGCGCGTTTGCATGCCCGCCATCGCGTAGACCTGAGTGCCCAGTTGCGGAATGAAGAACGAGTTCATCACCGAATCCGACGTAATGCGGAAATTGACCGGCGTGCCCACCGGTACCGCGAGCTGGTTCACCGTGGCGATGCCGAGGTCCGGGTAGATGAAGAGCCACTTCCAGTCGAGCGCGACGACCTCGACATTGATGGGCTTGACGTTCGATTCGATCGGCTTGTACGGGTCGAGCTCGTGAGAGGTCTTCCAGGTGAGGATCGCGAGGAACAGGATGATGACGGCCGGAATGCTCCAGACGACTACTTCGATCGCGGTGGAATGCGCCCATTTGGGGGCGTAGGTGGCGTTGCGATTAGACGCGCGGTAGCGCCAGGCAAAAAAGAGCGTGAGCAGGATCACCGGCACCACCACGAGCAGCATGGCCCATGTGGCGGTGGCGATGAGGTGCTTTTCGGCCACGCCGATACTGCCCTTGGGATCGAGCACGGTCAGCTCGCTGCACCCCGCGAGGGAGGCGAGCAGCCCGCTGCCGAGGGGGATTAACCACCTTTTGAAGGCTTTTCTCTTCATGTTTGCCTGCGTTTTCGTTTAACTACCTGGACGCTTTCATGTATTTCCATCGCAAAAATGCCGACGCAAAATACACCCCTTACGTGTTTGGCGAAATTCTACGGAAAGGCGTTATCCGAAAATTTGATCCAAGCTAAGGTTTTCTGCTTGCGACAAAGCTATCCCGCACAAGCGCGACGGAAAGACGCAATTAACTTTCATCCGCCCTACAGATGTGCACACAGCCCCGCACAGCGGGCTTCTCGCGTATGACGAATTTCCGGCAATGTGAAAACGCGCGCGGAGACAGAGCGTCGAAAAAAGGGGAATCAGACAATCCCGGCCTGAGTCCGACAGTACTATTCGACTAGTCCAATGGAAAATAATCTGATAAAGAGGCTCAGCCTTATTCAAGGCACTTTCACCACTTCAATATTTATGTCAATATCAATATAAAGCTGGTGAATTGCGGAAAATCAAATATGAAGCGATAAAACCTGCGAACAACTTGAATTTTTCCGTCTCGACCGGCGTAGTTCGCCGTGCACCGGTTGGCGAATCCATGCGCTTGCGCTATCGTCATGGGTTCCTTACGCGCCGCCTCCCGCCCTTGATCCGACGCCACGACGCCATGAACCCCGCCAGCCGCGCTTCGCACGCCCCTTCCGACGAGCAGCCGGAGTCCCCCGAAAAACCGGGCGACTCCTACGTGCAGTCGTTCGCGCGCGGGCTTTCCGTGATTCGCGCGTTCAATGCCGAGCGCCCCGAGCAGACGCTCACCGACGTCGCAGCGGCCACTGGCCTCACGCGCGCCGGCGCGCGCCGCATCCTGCTCACGCTGCAAACGCTCGGCTATGTGGAGGCCGAAGGGCGCCTGTTCCGGCTCACGCCCAAGATTCTCGACCTTGGCTTCGCGTATCTCACGTCGATGCCGTTCTGGAATCTGGCCGAGCCGGTCATGGAGCAACTCTCGGCCGAGGTGCACGAAAGCTGCTCGGCCGCCGTGCTCGACCGCACCGAGATCGTTTATGTGCTGCGCGTGCCCACGCACAAGATCATGACGATTAACCTCTCGATCGGCAGCCGTCTGCCCGCCTACTGCACCTCCATGGGCCGCGTGCTGCTCTCGGCGCTCGACGAGCCGACGCTCGACGCCACGCTCGGCGCGACGCCGCTCTATGCGCACACGCCGCGCACCGTCACCGACAAGGACGAGCTCAAGAGGATCATTGCGCAGGTGCGCCAGCAGGGCTGGTCCATCATCGACCAGGAGCTGGAGGGCGGACTCATCTCGATCGCAGCGCCGATCCGCAACCGCCAGGGACGCGTGATCGCCGCCATGAACATCAGCGGCAATGCCCAGCGCACCTCGGCGAAGCAGATGGTCAAGGCCTTCCTCGAACCGCTCCAGCAGGCCGCCCAACGCGTCTCGGAGATGGTGGCGCTGCGCACCTGATCCCCACCCTCTCGCCAACCCCTCTCCCTCTTAGGGAGAGGGGCTTTGGGTCACCTTGCTGCTGCCGCCACACGCTGCACCGTCTCTATGAAAGCCAGCCCCGCATCCTCCAGCCGCCCCGAGTTGTCGATGTGCGTGAGCGACGCCCCCGCCGGCACCTCGAACGACGCGCGCCGCGCAAGGCGCGCGGCGATCTGCTCCGGCGTCTCCCGGGCGCGCGAGGCAAGCCGTGCGGCCAGCACGTGCTGCGCGGCGTTCACATGCACGAGCGTCATCTGCGGATAGCGCGCCAGCGCCTCGTTCACGTACGCACGTGAGCCGTTCAGCACCACCGTGCAGCCGAGCGCGAGCCACTGGTCGATCTCCACGCCGATGCCATACCTCAGCGCGTGGCTGCGCCATTGCAGCGCGAACAGACCAAGGCGCGAGCGCGCCTCGAATTCGGCGCCGGTGAGCGCGATGTGGTTCTCGCCGCCGTCCACTTCGCGCGTGATATAGCGGTGCGCGAAAAGCACCCCATCGGACGCGAGCCGCGCACGCGCAAAGCCGAGCAGCGAGTCCTTGCCCGCGCCCGAGGGGCCCATCACGTAGATCAGGCGCGATGTCGTGTCCGTTGTCGCTCCGGTGGTCATGCGTGCTCCCGTGCCTGCATGTGCGCCGGTTGGTCGGCGGGAAAATCCACCCGTTGCCACAACGAGAACGGTTCGCCCGGACGCGGCTCGACGTAGAACGCGACGCCCTCCACGGGCAGCATGCCCGCATCGCGCATCTGGGCATTCCATGCGTGCGCGAGCGCGGCGCACACGGCTGCGTCGTCGAGCGAATCGGAGAGCGTCATGTGGAAGCGGAATTCGTCGAACACATACGGATAGCCCCACTCTTCGACATAGGCGCGCTGGCGCGGCGTGAGCGGCCCATCGAGCCGCTTCGCAAGCTCGTCGGCGGTCTGCGCGGCGCGCAGGTGGCCGAGCGTGCGCAGGGCGTCGGCGGCGAGTTCGCGCAACGCCTGCGCGCCGTTTTCGTCGGCGGCCCGCAGCGCGACGAAGCGCCCGAGCATGGCCGCCTCCACCGCGACTTCGAAGCGCGCGCGGCCCGCCGCCCACGCCTGCGCGGCAGCCACGAGCGTTTGCGGCGTCACGCCTGCCGCAAGCCGGAACGGTGGCACGAGCGTGCCATGCCAGCCGTAACGGCGCGGCGCGCCGGTGAGCGCATCGAGCGGCGGCGCGAGTCCGGCCGGCTGCGGCGGTGCGAGCGTTTCGCCGCTTTCCGGGTCGCGGCCAAGCCAGGCGCAGCCGGCCCGCCACCACGCCGAGGCGCGCGGCGGCGCGTAATAGAGCGCGAAGCGCGTCGCCTCGCTCCAGTCTTCATGCGGCGCGCTCATACGTCGTGCTCCACCATCAACTGCACGCGGTCCGCCGCGAAATGCGTGATGCCGTACTTGATGGGCACGCCATCGAGATCGACATCGACGTTCTCGACCCACAGCACCGGCTGCTGCCGGTTGATATTCAGCCGCCGCGCCACTTCGGGCTCGGGCAGCACGCTGCCGATGCGGCTCCACTTGCGCAGATAGTCGCTCACGCCGAATTCGGCGAGCGCCTTCGAGGTGCTGTCCACGCGCGCCATGACCGCGGGCAGATCGGCGAAGCGCGCGGCGGGATACCAGCTGCGCGCATAAGTGAGCGGCACGCCTTCCGACTCGTGCAGTGTTTCGAGCCGATACACGAACGCGCCGGCACGCATGGCAAGCGCCTTCGCCACGACCGGATCGGCCTTCACGCGCGACGACGCGAGCAGCTTGCCAACCGCAGAATGCTGATGACGCTGCAAATTCTCGGTGAAGCGCGTGCGCTTGCCGATGGTGTAATCAATCGCGCCGGGCTGCACGAAGGTGCCGCGCCCCTGCTCCACGCTCACGAGACCTAGCGCGGCAAGCCCCAGCATGGCGCGCCGCACCGTGTGGCGGTTCACGTCGAAGCGCCGTGCCAGTTCGCCTTCGCTCGGCAGCCGGCCGTCCTCGCCAAAGCCCTTTGCCGCGATCTCGGCCGCGAGAATCTGCTCGATCTGCCGCCACACCGCCACGCCTGCGCCGCGCTCGAGCGTGCTGTGCGGGGCCTCGTCGTTCGATGTCATGGTGCTGTCATTCCTCCGGGGTTCAATATCGGCTGTAGCTTGCGCATTGTAGTGCGCACGGCGTGATGGAAATATGAAAACGTTCTGCGTTGCACCCACGCGATCATTGTCCGCATAAGCGTCTAGACGTTTAGACGTATAGATGAGTAGATGCTTCAATGTACATCTCCGGTCACGACACAGGAACTCCGATGAACGCATCTTCGGTCCCGCCCGCCGCCGCGCCCGATGCGCGCCGCGCCTGGATGGCGGTTCTCGCGCGCACGCCGCGTGCCGAGCTCGAAACGGCGCTCGCCGCCGCGCTGGGCGGCGAGCGCATGCCGGCTTTCGAGGCTGCGCGCGCGCCCAGACCGGGCTCGCGATGGTGCGCGGGCGCGTCGGCGGCACCGGCAACGCCTTCAATCTCGGCGAAGCCACGGTGACGCGCGCGACGCTGCGACTGCGCGCACCCAGCGGCGCAGACGCGACCGTGGGCGTGGCGTGCCATCTGGGCCGCGACAAGCGCCGCGCCGAACTGGCCGCGCTCGCCGACGCGCTGCTGCAACAGCCGGAGCGCCACGACCGGCTCCACGCGCTGTTGATCGAGCCGCTCGCGGCGCGTCTGGCAGCGCAACGCGCGGCGCAACGCGAGGCGACCGCCAGCGCAAAGGTCGAGTTCTTCACGATGGTTCGAGGCGACGCATGAACGAACAACGCAACAGCACCGCCCTGCACGAGGCGCTCGGTACGCTCGCACCCGGTTTCGCCGATCCGGTCCACGACACGCAGACCGTATTTCGCACGCTGCTCGGCGCGCTCTCGCGCCCGGGCACCATCGCCACGATCGAGACGCCGCTGCCCGCGGCCGAATCGGCATACAACGCGACGAATGCCGCGGCGCACGACGCGCCGCGCGCGAGCCGGGCGGCCTTTGCCGCGCTGCTCACGCTCTGCGACTACGCCACGCCCGTATGGCTTGCGCGGCCCGACGCCGCACTGGCAGCCGCGCTGCGCTTTCACGCGGACGCGCCGCTCGCGGGCACGCCAGGCGAAGCGGTCTTCGCCTACGTGCACGACGCCGCCGCGCTGCCGCCGCTCGACGCATTCGCGTGCGGCACGCCCGAGTCGCCGGAGCAATCGGCCACCGTGTTCGTGTGCGTCGATGCCCTGGCCGACGGCCCGCCGGCCACGCTGCGCGGCCCCGGCATCGAATCGGCGTGCACCGTCGCACCCGCCGGCCTGCCCGCGCGCTTCTGGCAAGAACGCGCGGAACTCGCGCCGCTCTTTCCGTGCGGCATCGACTTCTACTTCGTTTGCGGCGCCCGCATCATGGGCCTGCCGCGCACGACTCGTGTGGAGGTGAACTGATGTATGTCGCCGTCAAAGGAGGCGAGCGCGCGATCGAAGCATCGTGGCGCCTGCTCGATCAAGCCCGCCGGGGCGATACGCGTGTGCCCGAACTCTCCGTCACGCAGATCCGCGAACAGATGCGTCTCGCCGTGGCGCGCGTGATGGCCGAAGGCTCGGTCTACGACGAAGAACTTGCCGCGCTCGCAATCAAGCAGGCCGCCGGCGATCTCGTGGAGGCGATCTTTCTGCTGCGCGCGTATCGCACGACACTGCCGCGCTTCGGCTACACGCTGCCGGTGGAAACCGGGCAGATGGCCGTCGAGCGCCGCATCTCCGCCACGTTCAAGGACGTGCCCGGCGGCCAGGTGCTGGGAGCGACCTACGACTATACGCAACGCCTGCTGGATTTCGCACTGCTAGCAGAGGGCGACAATGATTCGGATCTCGAATCGTCTAACAGGCCACGCTTGCAACACGGCACGCAGGACGAACCGGAGTCCATGCCGCGCGTGGTCACGCTGCTCGACAAGGAAGGCCTGATCGAGCAGGAAACACCATCGAGCGAGGCACGCGAACCTCGCGACCTCTCGCGCGAACCCCTCGCATTTCCCGCCGACCGCAGCGTGCGCCTGCAAAACCTCGCGCGCGGCGACGAAGGCTTCCTGCTCGCGATGGGCTATGCCACGCAGCGCGGCTATGCGCATTCGCATCCGTTCGCGGGCGAGATCCGCTTTGGCTCGGTAGCCGTGGAAATGGTGCTCGATGAACTGGGCGAAGCGGTCGAGATCGGCGAGATCGAATTGACCGAGTGCCAGATGATCAACCAGTTCGCGGGCAGCAAGGATGCGCCGCCCGCCTTCACGCAGGGCTACGGCCTCGCATTCGGCCACGCGGAGCGCAAGGCGATGGCGATGGCGCTCGTCGACCGCGCGCTGCGCGCCGCGGAACTCGGCGAAACGCTGGCCTCGCCCACCCAGGACATCGAATTCATGCTCTCGCCCAGCGACAACGTGGAAGCCTCGGGCTTCGTGCAGCATCTGAAGCTGCCGCATTACGTGGATTTCCAGGCGGAACTCGAACTCGTGCGCCGCTTGCGTGCGCAGCACGCGTGCGGAGATCAGCCCTCCGGGGAGGCCGCATGAACGCACCCGATACTTTCGAAGCCGCGCTCGCCTCGCATGAAACGCAGGCTGCCGGTGGCTACAACTTCGCGTATCTCGACGAGCAGACCAAGCGCATGATCCGCCGCGCGCTGCTCAAGGCGGTGGCCGTGCCCGGCTATCAAGTGCCGTTCGCCTCGCGCGAAATGCCGCTGCCGTATGGCTGGGGCACGGGCGGCATCCAGGTGACGGCCGCCATCATCGGCGCGAACGACACGCTCAAGGTGATCGACCAGGGCTCCGACGACACCACCAACGCCGTCAACATTCGCCGCTTCTTCGCGCGCACGGCCGGCGTGGCCACCACGCGGCGCACCCGCGATGCGACGATCGTGCAGACGCGTCACCGCATTCCCGAAACGCCGCTCACCGAGAAGCAGATCCTCGTCTACCAGGTGCCGATGCCGGAACCGCTGTTCCGTTTAGAACCCCGCGTAGCCGAGTGCAGGAAGCTGCACGCGCTCGCCGATTACGGGCTCATCAGCGTGAAGCTTTACGAAGACATCGTGCAGCACGGCAGCATCGCCACGACCTACGACTACCCGGTCACGGTGAATGGCCGCTATCTCACCTCGCCCTCGCCGATTCCGAAGTTCGACAATCCCAAGCTCCATATGAATCCTGCGCTGCAATTGTTCGGCGCGGGCCGCGAGCGCCGCATTATGCGATTCCGCCTTATACGCCGGTGAAAAGCCTCGACTTCGACGATCGCCCGTTCGAGGTTCAGCGCTGGGATCACGCGTGCGCGCTGTGTGGCTCGCGCGAGAGCTTCCTCGACGAAATGGTCGTCGACGATGCGGGCAAGCGCATGTTCGTCTGCTCGGACAGCGACTATTGCCACGAGCGGCGGGAAAGTCAGGATAACCAGGCGAGTTCGCAAACGAAGCCATCGGGAGAACACGCATGACGCCGGGTTTCGCGCCTCTGCTTCGCGCCCGCCATCTCACGAAGCAATACGGCGGCCGCAACGGCTGCCGCGACGTGAGCTTCGATTTGTATTCCGGCGAAGTGCTGTGCATCGTCGGCGAATCGGGCTCGGGCAAGACCACGCTGCTCAACACGCTCGCGCTGCGCACCGAAGCCGATGCGGGCGCGCTCGACTACGTGAACACGAACGGCGAATCGCTCGACCTGCTCACGCTTTCCGAGCCGCGCCAACGCTTGCTCGCGCGCACCGAATGGGGCTTCGTGCAGCAAAACCCGCGCGACGGGCTGCGTGCCGGGGTCTCGGCGGGGGCCAATATCGGCGAGCCACTGATGGCCGTGGGCGCGCGCCACTACGGGCGCATTCGCCAGACCGCGCAGCAGTGGATGCAGCGCGTCGAGCTCGACGCCGCGCGCATCGACGAATTGCCCGCCGCGTTCTCGGGCGGCATGCAGCAACGTCTGCAAATCGCGCGCAATCTCGTCACGGGCCCGCGCCTCGTGTTCATGGACGAACCCACCGCCGGCCTCGATGTTTCCGTGCAAGCCCGGCTGCTCGACCTGCTGCGCACGCTCACCACGACGCTGCATCTCTCGGTGCTGATCGTCACGCACGACATCGGCGTCGCGCGCCTGCTCGCGCACCGCCTGATGGTGATGCAGGGCGGCGCCGTGGTTGAAGCGGGTCTGACCGACCAGGTGCTCGACGATCCTCAGCATCCCTACACACAAACGCTGGTGGCCTCGGTGCTGCCTGCATAGGACGAGCCATGACTCCGGATCCCTCGATTGCGCACGCGTTCGGCGAGCGCCCCGCCCTGATGCTGCGCGCGGAGGACGTGCGCAAGACCTTCACGCTGCACGCTCAGGGCGGCATCGGCATCGAAGCGCTCGCGGGCGTCTCGCTCGACGTGGAGCGCGGCGAATGCGTGGTGCTGGTCGGACCTTCGGGCGCGGGCAAGAGCACGTTTCTGCGCTGCCTGTACGGCAACTATCTCGCGAGCGGCGGCTCGATCGCCATCCGCGACGACGCGGCGCCCGGCCAGCACCTCGAAATCACCGGCGCGGAGCCGCACGACGTGCTGCGCCTGCGCCGCAGCGTGGTGGGCTACGTGAGCCAGTTTCTGCGCGTGATTCCACGCGTGAGTACGATCGATATCGTGGCCGCGCCGCTCGTCTCGCGCGGCGTGAACGAAGACGAGGCACGCGAGCGGGCCGCCGCGCTGCTCGCGCGCCTAAACGTGCCGCGGCGCCTCTGGACGCTTGCGCCCGCCACTTTTTCAGGCGGCGAGCAGCAGCGCGTGAACATCGCGCGCGGCCTGATCACGCAGCATCGCGTGCTGCTGCTCGACGAGCCCACGGCATCGCTCGACGCTGAAAACCGCGCCGTGGTCGCGAGCCTGATCGTGGAAGCGCGCGAGCGCGGCGCGGCAATCGTCGGCGTCTTTCACGACGAGGACACGCGCGGCCGCGTGGCCACGCGGGTGCTGGCGCTGAGCGCACCCCTCGCGAGCGCAGCTGTCGCTGAAATGGCCTGAAAGTGCCTTGAAAAGTCGTGGCCTGTCATTTGCGTCAGGCACACTCACGTTTGAACTCCGGAGCCCGACGATGTTGATCAAGAACGCGCGCATCGTGACGCGAGACGAAGTATTCACCGGTACGCTGCGCGTCGAAAACGGCGCGATCCGCGAGCTTTCGCGCGGCACGACCGCCGCGCCCGAGGCCGTGGACTGGGAAGGCGACTTCCTGTTGCCGGGGCTGGTCGAGCTGCACACTGACAACCTCGAAAAACACCTCGCGCCGCGTCCCGGCGTGCACTGGAACACCGACGCCGCGTTCGTGATCCACGATGCGCAGATCGCCGCCGCCGGCATTACCACGGTGTTCGACGCGCTCGCCATCGGCACGCGCGCAGCCGTGGGCGTGCGCGGCCGCGAGGTGCAGCTCGCCAGCGCCGCCGCGCTCACGCGCTTCTCGGAGCGCAAGCTGCTGCGCGCCGAGCACTTTCTGCACCTTCGCTGCGAGGTCGCGACCGAAGACGTGATCGAGCTGTTCGACACGCTGGGCGAGCATCCGCTGCTGCGCCTCGCCTCGGTGATGGACCATACGCCGGGCCAGCGCCAGTGGCACGACCGCACGCAATGGCGGCGCTTCCAGGAGCGCCACGGCAAATGGACCGACGAACAGGCCGCCACCATGCTCACCGAAATGACCACCGAGCAGGAGCGCTACGCCGACGCGCATCGCCATGCGATCGTCGAGCGCTGCCGCGCGCGTCGCATCCCGCTCGCGAGCCACGACGACACGCTCGTCGAGCACGTCGAGCAAGCCGCGCGCGAAGGCATCGTGCTCGCCGAATTTCCGACCACGCGCGCGGCGGCGGCCGAGGCGAAAAAGCGCGGCATTGCCACGATCATGGGCGCGCCGAACGTGGTGCGCGGCGGCTCGCATTCGGGCAACGTCTCCGCGCTCGAACTCGCGCAGGCCGGCCTGCTCGACATTCTTTCGTCGGACTACGCGCCGTCGAGCCTGCTCACCGCCGCCTTCGATCTCGTGACCCGGGCCGACTGGACGCTGCCGCGCGCGCTCGCCACGGTCTCGTGGGAGCCGGCGCACAAGGCTGGTCTCGCGGACCGCGGCGCGATCGCGCCCGGCCTGCGTGCCGACTTTGTGCGCGTGGCGATGCTCGACACGCTGCCGGTGCCGCGCGCGACGTACCGCGCGGGCACGCGCGTGGTCTGATTCAGGCGCTCATATCACTCGCGCCTTACACGCAAACCAACAGCAGGCCATCGTTTCTTTTTCAACTCGCCGACATACGCCTGCACGCCCTCCATGCCCCGCCGCGCATTCTTCCGACTGTTGCGGCGCTGCATCGCGACCTGGCCCTCGCCGGTGCCGTGCGCAGCGCCCGGTCCGCGCCCCGAATGCCTTGCCCCACAAGGCTTTGCGCTGTTCCGCAACAGTGCGCGAACGTTCGTTAGCGCGCTTCGAATCCCGCCATCCGGTATAACACTAGCCACGCAGCAATTTTGACCTGGGTAAGCTTTGCGCCGCCGCTCGCTCCCAAGCCAGCGAGCCCAAGCAGAGTTCCTGCGCGAGCCGCGCCGGAACCATGCGCGGCGACGGCACAACCGCCCGCTGCGCGCCCTGAACCATACGAGGAGTCCACATAGTGAAAAAACTGCTTGCCACCCTGTCGGTAGCCCTGCTCGCGGTCTCGGCCGGCGTCGCCCACGCGAAGGATTGGTCCACCGTGCGCTTCGGCGTCGACGCGAGCTACGCGCCGTTCGAATCGAAGGCACCCGATGGCAAGCTCGTCGGCTTCGACATCGACCTCGGCAACGAAATCTGCAAGCGCCTGAACGCCAAGTGCGTGTGGGTCGAGCAGGACTTCGACGGCATGATCCCGGGCCTGAAGGCGAAGAAGTTCGACGGCGTGCTCTCGTCGATGACGATCACCCCGCAGCGCTCCGAGCAGATCGCCTTCTCGGCGAAGCTGTTCAACACGCCCACGCGCCTCGTCGCCAAGAAGGGCACCGCCCTCCAGCCGACGGCCGACGCGCTCAAGGGCAAGTCGGTGGGCGTCGAGCAGGGCACGATCCAGGAAACCTACGCGAAGGAAAACTGGGCGCCGAAGGGCGTGAACGTGGTGCCTTACCAGAACCAGGACCAGGTCTATGCCGACCTGCTCTCGGGGCGCCTCGACGCAGCGCTGCAGGATGAAGTGCAAGCCGACCTCGGCTTCCTGAAGACGCCGCGCGGCGCGGGCTTCCAGTTCGCCGGCAAGGAAATCCCGACCGGCGCCGCCGCCATCGGCCTGCGCAAGGAAGACGCCGATCTGAAGGCGAAGATCGACAAGGCCATCGCCGACATGATCAAGGACGGCACGTACAAGAAGATCGAAGCGAAGTACTTCGACTTCGACGTGTACGGCAGCTAAGCCCCGCACGCCCTGCGCAAAAGCCAGTGCCGCGTGAAAGCGCGCTTCGGCTGAACAATGATGGTAGAGAGCCCGGCCTTTGCGCCGGGCTTTTGTTTTTCTGGCTGGCCCGCCCTCATCAGGTGCGCCCGCGCTGGCAAACGCCAGCTTTCAGCCCGCTGTCCAGATCGGCTAAGATCATGGGCACCGGCCCGCCAGCGGGCCCTCCCTACCCTCACACTGAACGCGTCGCGCGCCCCCACGCGCCGCGCGAGCCCATCATGCAAACTCACCACCACCCGTTGATAGCGCCCGCCCTCGGCACCGCGCGCCAGATCACGAGCTTCCACTATGGCCAGCCCGGCGGCAAGAAGGTGTACGTGCAAGCGTCGCTGCATGCCGACGAGTTGCCTGGCATGCTCACGGCCTGGGCGCTGCGGCGCAAGCTGGCCGCGCTCGAGGCGGCGGGCAAGTTGCGCGGAGAAGTGGTCGTGGTTCCGGTACCGAATCCAATCGGTTTGAACCAGCATTGGCTCGGCCATCTCATCGGCCGCTTCGAGTCGAACACCGCGCAAAACTTCAACCGCAACTTCTACGATCTCACGGCGCTCGTGCTGCCGCGCATCGAGTCGCGCCTCGGGCCCGACGCCGATGCGAACCGCGACACCATTCGCGCCGCGATGGGCGAGGCGCTCGCGACGCAAACGCCGAAAACCGAAATCGAATCGCAGCGCCTCGCGCTGCAACGCCTCTCTTACGACGCCGACATCGTGCTGGACCTGCATTGCGACTGGGAAGCCGCGCTGCACATCTACACGAACCCCGAACTCTGGCCCGAGGTCGAGCCGCTCGCGCGCTATCTGGACGCCAAGGCGTCGCTGCTCGCGCTCAACTCGATTGGCAATCCGTTCGACGAGATTCACAGCTTCTGCTGGTCGGAGCTGCGCGAGCGCTTCGGCCAGCGCTTTCCGATTCCGCACAGCTCGATTTCCGTGACGGTGGAATTGCGCGGCCAGCGCGACGTCTCGCACGAATTCGCCGAGCACGACGCACAGGCCATCGTCGAGTATCTGACCGGCTATGGCGCGATCGACGGCGCGGCGGCCCCGCTGCCGCCGCTCGCGCATCCGGCCACGCCGCTCGCAGGCACGGAGCCGATCGTCGCGCCCGCCAGCGGCGTGATCGTGTTCCGCGCCGAATGTGGTGCATGGATCGAAGCGGGCGCGCCGGTTGCCGACATCGTGGACCCGCTCACCGACACCTTGACCACGCTGCACGCGGGCGTGAGCGGCGTGATGTACGCGCGGCATAGCGCGCGCTTCGCCACGGCCGGCATGGAGGTCGCACGCATTGCCGGCGACAGGCCGATTCGCACGGGGTCGCTGCTGTCACTCTGAACGAAGCGTTACGCGCAGATCGGCGACTCGGCGTCGAGCATCTGCGCGCCGTCGGGCAGCGGTTCGCAGAACCCGGTGGCCGTGCGCCTCGGCATTCGCCACAAGCTCCAGGCAAGCGCCAGCTCCGTGCGGCGCCATGCTGGCTGCCGCTTCGCGCGCGCTTCTGGTACGCTGCGCCCTTTCCCCTCGCAGCGATCGAATCGATGGAACTCCCTTTCAACGAAGCTGGCGTCTCGGTCACGCGCACCGCACTCTCTGCTGCTGGCCAGGTCTTTCCGCTGCGCGACATCGACGACTTGCGCATCGTCCCCGGACAGCGCAAGCGCACCGTGCCCATCGCGCTGTCGCTGATCGGCGTGGCGCTCGCGGCGGTGGGCGGCGCATTCGGCTTGGGTGCCGGACTCGCATGCGGCGTGATGCTGGTGGTGGTGGGCTGGCTCGCGTGGATCTGGCAGGAGGCCCGGCATCAGTTGATCGTGGTGACGGGCGGCGAATCCCGTGAAGCGGTCTGGAGCGCCGATATCGTCTTCCTCGAACGCGTCGAGCAGGCCGTGCGCTCGGCGAAAGCCGCAAGCGCTGCCGGCAATCCCGGCGCCCAGGCCAGCGCATCGCGCCCCGCCACACAGTAAATCCACCGCCTGCACGGCGCGTCGTCAGTTCGGCGGCGCAAATCAGGGGCGCAAATCAGCGCCCCATTTCAACCGGCTTCGTGCGCCATATCTCCCTCGCGTACTCCGCAATCGCACGATCCGATGAGAACATGCCCATGCCCGCCACGTTCTCGATCGCGCTCGCAGTCCAGCTGTGCATGTCGATGAAGCGCCGGTCCGCGGCCTCCTGGGCCTGAACAAACGCGGCGTAGTCGGCCAGCACCATGTAGTGATCGCCCCAGTCCACGAGCGTGTGGAAGATCTCCTGGTAGCGCGCCGGATCGTCGGGCGCGAAAAAGCCGCGGCGGATCTGGTCGAGCGCCATGCGCAACTCGGCATTCTCCTCGTAGATCTGACGCGGCCGATAGCCCGCGCCGCGCAGCGCGTCGACCTGATCGGCCGTATTGCCGAAGATGAAGATGTTGTCGGCGCCCACGGCCTCGCCGATCTCGATGTTCGCGCCGTCCAGCGTGCCCATCGTGAGCGCGCCATTGAGCGCGAGCTTCATGTTGCCGGTGCCTGACGCCTCGGTGCCCGCTGTCGAGATCTGCTCGGAAAGATCGGCGGCCGGAATCAGCAGTTCGGCTACGCTCACGCCGTAATTCGGCACGAACACCACCTTGAGACGATCGCCCACGACGGGGTCGTGATTCACCTTCGCGGCCACATCGTTGATGAGGCGAATGATGGTCTTGGCCATGCGGTACGCCGAGGCCGCCTTGCCCGCGAACAGCACGACGCGCGGCACCCAGTCCCGTTCGGGCGACTGCACGATGCGGTTGTAGCGCGTGATCACATGAAGCACGTTGAGCAATTGCCGCTTGTACTCGTGGATGCGCTTGACCTGCATGTCGAACAACGCGTCGGGGTTGAACGCGAGGCCGGTGCGCGCGGTCATGCGCCTGATGAGGCGCACTTTGTTCTCGCGCTTGGCCGCGCGAAATGCCGCTTCGAACGCAGCGTCGCCAGCCAACTTGCGCAGCGCGCCGAGCTCGAACAGATCCTTGCGCCACTGCGTGCCGATAGTCTCGTCCACGAGCCGCGCGAGCGGCGGGCTCGCCTGGGCGAGCCAGCGCCGCGGCGTGATGCCGTTGGTCACGTTCGTGAAGCGCTCGGGATAGAGCCGCGCGAAGTCAGCGAAGATATCGCGCGTCATCAACTGGGAATGCAGCTTCGAGACGCCGTTCACCTTGTGGCTCGCGACAATCGCGAGATAGGCCATGCGCACGCGTCGCTGGCCGTATTCGTCCACGAGCGAAATGCTGCGGATGAAGTCGAGATCGTGCGGGCCTTTCTCGCTCGCCTCGCGCAGAAACGCGGCGTTGATGTCGAAGATGATTTCGAGGTGGCGCGGCAGCAGGCGCGCCAATAGTTCGACATCCCAGGTTTCCAGCGCTTCGGGCATCAGCGTGTGATTCGTGTACGAGAACACGCGCTTGATATGGGCCATCGCTTCTTCCCAGGGCATGTGGTGGACATCCACGAACAGGCGAACCAGTTCGGGAATCGCCAGTACCGGGTGCGTATCGTTCAGGTGCACCGCGACCTTGTCCGAAAAGCGGCCGAACGTGCTGTGCGTGCGCAGATAGCGGCGGATCAGATCCTGCATCGTCGCCGAGACGAAGAAGTACTCCTGGCGCAGGCGCAGCTCGCGGCCCGCCATGGTCGAGTCGTCGGGATAGAGCAGGCGCGAGACGTTCTCGGAGACGTTGCGCGCCTCCACCGCGCGTTGATAGTCGCCCTGGTTGAACGCGGAAAGATCGAGTTCTTCGCAGGCGCGCGCGGACCACAGGCGCAGCGTGTTGGTCGCGCTCGTCGCATAGCCTGGAATGATGGTGTCGTAGGCCATCGCGTTCACGGTGTGCGTCTCGATCCATTCGACGGTGCCGTTGCGCTGCACGGTGCGCCCGCCGAAGTGCACGGGGTACTGCACCTCGGGGCGCGGAAACTCCCATGGGTTGCCCGAGCGCAGCCAGTAGTCGGGCTCCTCCACCTGCTCGCCGTTGACGATCTGCTGGCGAAACATGCCGTAGTCGTAGCGGATGCCGTAGCCGAAGCCCGGAATGCCGAGCGTGGCCATAGAATCGAGAAAGCACGCGGCGAGCCGCCCGAGGCCGCCGTTGCCGAGCGCGGCGTCGGGCTCCAGGTCGATGAGCGCCTCCATGTCCACGCCGAGACTCGCGAGCGCCTCTTTCATCGGCTCGTAAATGCCGAGCGCGAGCAGCGCGTTGGAGAAGGTGCGGCCAATGAGGAACTCCATCGACAGGTAGTAGACGCGCTTGGCGTCCTGGTCGTACTGGCTGCGCGTGGTCACCATCCAGCGCTCGACGAGGCGGTCGCGCACGGCCAGCGCGGCGGCATGCAGCCAGTCGTGCGGACGCGCGGTCACGGCGTCCTTGCCGACGCCGTACATCAGGCGGTTCGACACGGAGCGGCGCAGGGCGTCGGCACTGCTCTTCAATTGGTCGAATTCAAGACCCACTGCTGTCATCGAATGTCTCCCGTAAAACGGCGGGCGGAGCGGAGGCGGACAGGGCAAATGCTGACGTCAATGCAGCAGCCCGACCGCCACAAGTCAGTTTGCAGAGTAGGACATTTTTGGGTGGCGTGCGGCGCTGCGCCATTGGCTTCGCGCGCCGCGGCGCGCGTGAATGCGCAGCGTGGCGGCGGCTCGCGCGGATTGCGCATACTTGGCAGTTAGTTGCGTTGCTATCGGCGATGCCTCCCGGCCCTGTCCCCTTTGAAGCATCCGCTGCAGAATCGCGCAGGGTCTGCAACAATCGCCAATTTGCGCGCGCCGCGCCTGCCGCGTCCGCGTATTTCCCTGCCCCAGCTTCGCATCGCCCGAGACCCGCCGTGTCCGATACCCGCACCGCGCAAAGCCTCATCGAGCGCGCCGACGCGCCCATGTCGCCCCAAAACCGCCGCGCGATGGCCGCCATCATGCTTGCCGTCGCGCTCGCGACGCTCGACACCGCCATCGCCAACACCGCGCTGCCCGCCATCGCCACCGATCTGCACGCGGCGCCCGCCGCCTCGGTCTGGATCATCAACGCCTACCAGCTCGCGATGGTGGCGACGCTGCTGCCGCTCGCCGCGCTCGGCGACATCATCGGCCATCGGCGCATCTATATCAGCGGGCTCGCCATCTTCACGGTAGCCTCGCTCGCCTGCGCGCTCGCGCCCACGCTCACGGCGCTCGCGGGCGCACGCGTGCTGCAGGGCGTCGGCGCGAGCGCGATCATGAGCGTCAACACGGCGCTGATCCGCTTCCTGTACCCGCCGCACCGACTCGGGCGCGGGGTGGGCATGAACGCGCTGGTCGTGGGGGTTTCGTTCGCCGTGGGGCCGACCGTCGCCTCGATCATCCTTTCGGCGGGCACCTGGCCATGGCTGTTCGCGATCAACGTGCCGCTCGGCGCGGTCGCGCTCGTGTTCGCGCTGCCCGCGCTGCCGCACACGGAACGCGGCAAGCACGCGTTCGACCCGCTCGCCGCGCTGCTCAATCTCGTGACCTTCTCCGCGCTGATCTTCGCGCTCGGCGAAGCAGCGCAGCGCGCGCCGGCAAAAGAAGTGATCGTGGCGGCGCTCGCCGCGCTCGGGTTCGGCGCGCTGCTGATCCGCCGCGAGGCCGGCCATCCCGCGCCGATGCTGCCCGTGGATCTCTTCAAGCGCCCCGTGTTCGCGCTCTCTTCGATTACGGCCATGTGCGCGTTCGCGGCCCAGGGGCTCGCGTTCGTCTCGCTGCCGTTCTATTTCGAAACCGTGCTGATGCGCAGCCAGGTGGAGACCGGCTTCCTGATGACACCGTGGTCGGTAGTGGTGGCCGCCGCCGCGCCCATTGCGGGACGGCTTTCCGACCGCTATCCGCCGGGCCTGCTGGGCGCGGTCGGCCTCGCGATCCTCGCGGCCGGCATGGCGTCGCTGGCGATGCTGCCCGCGCATCCGAACGTGCTCGACATCGTGATCCGCATGTCGATCTGCGGCGCGGGCTTTGGCTTCTTCCAGTCGCCGAACCTGAAGGCGATCATGTCGTCCGCGCCGCCCGAGCGCAGCGGCGGCGCGAGCGGCACCATCGCGGTCTCGCGCCTGCTCGGACAAGCGACGGGCGCGGCGCTCGTAGCGTTGTGCTTCGGCGTGGTGGGCGCGCATGGGCCCACGCTGGCGCTGGGCCTCGGCGCCATATTCGCCGCGGCGGCGAGCGTGGCGAGCGGGTTGCGGCTGTTCGCGCCGTCGCACCGCGCGATCAAGCGATGAGGAGCCGTGGTAAGCGGCGGTGAGCGGCGGCCGCGCCGCCGGCGCGGCGCGCTTCGCTTTGGCCTTCAGCGCGTGAAGTAACCCTTCACCGCCGCAACGAACGTATCGATATCGGCGGCGCTCACGTCGAGGTGCGTCACGAAGCGCGACGCATAAAGCATTTGCGTGAGGATGCCGCGCTCCTTGAGCCACGCCTCCAGCGGCGCGCAATCGGCCTGTGGGAACTGCGCGAACACCATGTTGGTAGCCTGCGACGCCACCTTCACTTCATCGATCTGCGCGAGCCCGGCCGCGAGACGCGCGGCGTTTGCGTGGTCGTCGGCGAGGCGCGCCACGTTGTGATCGAGCGCGTAGAGGCATGCCGCCGCGAGCACGCCCGCCTGGCGCATGCCGCCGCCCAGCATCTTGCGCCAGCGGTGCGCCGAATCGATCAGCGCCTTGCTGCCCACCAGCACCGAACCAACCGGCGCGCCCAGACCCTTCGAAAAGCAGATCGACACCGAATCGAAGCCCTCGGTCAGCGCCTCGAGCGACTGGTTCGAGGCAACCACCGCATTGAACACGCGCGCGCCGTCGAGGTGCGTGGCAAGCCCGCGGCCATGCGCGAACTGCGTGGCCTCGGCGACATAGGCCGCGGGCAGCACCTTCCCGCCGATGGTGTTCTCGAGCGCGAACAGGCGCGTGCGCGCGAAGTGATCGTCGATTGGCTTGATCGCTGCGGCGACACGCTCAAGCGGGATCGTGCCGTCCTCGGCGTTGTCGAGCGGCTGCGGCTGGATGCTGCCGAGCACCGCCGCACCGCCGCCTTCGTATTTGTACGTGTGAGCCGCCTGGCCAACGATGTATTCGTCGCCGCGCGCGCAATGCGCCATCAGCGCGGCAAGGTTGCTCTGGGTGCCGCTGGGAAAGAACAGGCCCGCCTCCTTGCCGGCTTCCTCGGCCACGCGCGCCTGCAGGCGCAGGACGGTGGGATCGTCGCCCCAGACGTCGTCGCCGGTTTCGGCGCTGGTCATGGCGGCAAGCATGGCGGCGCTCGGGCGGGTAACGGTGTCGCTACGCAGATCGATCATGCGGATGGGTTCCTCATAATGGCCGTGCGCGCACGGCGCGTTCCGCCGCCTTGCGCGGCGTGGAAACCATCGAGTGTATTTTCAAACGGCTTGCGAAGGGAAGCCTGAAACACGGAAGCCTGAAACGAAACCGGGGCGCATGGCCCCGGGGTGCAATGGTCCGGCCACCGCGTGCCTAGCGCGGCAGCAGTTGCAGCGGATCGACCGGCTTGCCGTCGCTGCGCACTTCGAACACCACGCCCGGAATGCCGTCGTTGTCGACGCCCATTTCGGCGATCGGCTGGCCTTGCGAAACGACGTCGTCTTCCTTCACGAGCAGCCTGCCGTTGCGGCCGTACGCCGTCACGGTCTGGTCGTTGTGCTTGATGATGACGAGCGGGCCATAGGCCTCGATGCCCGAGCCCGCGTAGACCACGCGGCCCGCGGCGGCGGCCCTGACCTGCTCGCCCTGGGTGCCGCCGATCACGATGCCGTTGGACTTGCCCGGCGAGAAACGCTGCAGGATAGGGCCGCGCACGGGCCACGCCAGCGCGAGCGCAGCCGGTGCGGGCGAAGGTGCAGCAACGCCGGCGGCCGCGGGCGCGGCGCTCGTGTAAGCGGGCGGCTGGGGAGCCGCATTGGCGTAGCCCGGCGGGGGCGCGACACGCAGCACCTGGCCCGGCAGCACTTGCGCGTTCGGCGGCATCTGATTCCAGCTCGCGAGGTCTTGCGGACGCTGGCCATAAGCGCTGGCGATACGCGAAAGCGTGTCGCCGGGGTTGACGCGGTAGTAGCCGGCCGGCACGCCGGTGGAGGTCACGGCGGGTGCCGGAGTCGTATTGCTCTCCCAAGGGGGCATGACCGTGCTGCAGGCGCTACAGGCTAGCGTGAGCGCGGCCAATGCCGCGTACGCGCCCGGGTTTCGCCGTTGTCGATTCATCTTGCTGTACCTCGCTGGTTCCTCGCTGTTTCCACGCCACGTACGGCGCGGATACGTATCCGGGATGCGCGTGGGGCCGCTGGCGTTCGCCTGCGATACCCTGCCAAGCCGGAATTGGCGAACGGCCCCCATTATATCGTCCCATGCGTGGCGCTCTTCTTTCGCGCGCAGCCGCGAGCGCCGCGCATGGGCAGCGGCGCTGCCCGCCCAGGCTCGCGCACGCCCGGCCCATTCGCTTGCGTGCTCGCCTATACTGGGTCCTGCTGCTCTCATCAGACAATCAGACAATTAAGCGAAAGGCCTCTCGCTGTGGTGCAACGTCCGTGAGGAACACCAGGATGAATAAAGCCACTTTCCTTTCCGTGCAGATCAATGTCGAAGACGTCGCCGCCTCGCCTGGCCTCGTCGAATTGCTGAATAACCATCTCGTCTTTGCTGCCGACGTCGCGGAAGCCGCCGACGAACTGATTCAGCACGCCAGTATCGCGCGGCTTTCCGGCGGCCGGGAAGCCACGGTCGAAATTCCGGCCATCGTGGTCGAGCGCCTGCGCGACGCGCTCGACGCTCTGAGCGGTTATGACGAAACCTGGCTGTTAGCGCTCGAACCCGGCCACACGCTATTCGACGATATTGCACGTCAGCGTCGCCTGCTGCATTGAGCGTGCGCGTAGCGCAGGCCACCCCGGCCGCGCGCCACGAAGCGTGACGTGACATTTTGGGGGAAACGCCGTGAAATCGTTCCTGAATCGCCGCAGCGCCGGGCTCTCCAACGGCGCCTCGCATCTCGTCGCCGTCGAACCCGGCACGCCACCCGAAGCCGCACCCGAGAGCGATGCTGCGCACGCCGCCGGTGGAGGCGTCGTCATCGACGATGGCGCGCCCAGCGGCGCCGAAACGCTTGCTCCGAACTCGCCCGATGCCGGCCCGATGGCGCGCCCGGTCTCCACGCTGCACGCGGTGCCGGCCGTGCCCGCACATCTGAGCAACCGGCCCGTGCAAGTCGCAGAGGGCGCTTCGTTCGAAGCGCTCGCAGCCGCCGGCGAACTCATCACTTTCCGCGTGTTCCGCAGCTTCGACTATGTCGTGACACTGCTGTTTCATGGCCCCACGCTCTCTTACTTCGTGACCCTGCATCAGGACAATACGCTCTGGCACGCCTTGCGGGCCGCCGATCTCGATTCGGCCAGCGCGGCGTTTCATCATCTCGAAGACCAGGCGACGCGCCTTGCCGACGGTGAAACCCGTCTCGCCCAACTGGCGGCGCAAAACACGCTGCTCACAAAGCAGATCGAGCAGGCGGAAACGCAGGCCGAACGACTGCGCGTGGACCTGCAGCGCCATGCGGAGCAGGAGCACCGCGTGAGCGCACGCCAGCATCAGGTGCGCAAGGACGTGGCGCAGCTCGAAGCGCAACGCATCGCCGCCCAGGCGCAGCTGAACAAGGCGCACCGAACAATCCATCAACTGAGCGTGGCGAGCAACGAAGGCGTGCCGCATCTGCCGGGCCGTTGAAGCCTTCCTGCCAATCGCATGAACCGCATGCCCAAAAGAAAAGCGCGGGCCGGAAAAATACCGGGCCGCGCTGGGACTGCATACTGCTACTGCGTACTGCAACTTCGTGCTACGTACTGCAACTGCTAATGCAACCTCTTTGCTAACTGCACCTTCTACTGCTGACTACGTGTTGCTACCGCCTGCTGATACTGCAACTGCCAACTACACCTCTTTGCTAACTTCACCTTCTACTGCGCACTGCACCTTCCACTACTGACCGCTGCGCAAAACAACATCTACTACGTACTGCTTACTCCAACTGCTACACCTTCTACTTGCGTACTACCACTTCCACTACCTGCTGCATAAAACAACTTCTACTACACACTACACTTTCCAACCGCCACCTGCGCGAAGCCACTCTGCGCGATTTCGCTTCAACCTGCGGCCACTAACCACTTAGTGACCGAAATAAACCGATTGCGACGGGGCAACTTGCCGCGGCTGCACTGCCGGGCCGCCCGCCTGCGAGGTGCCCACAGCCGGCGCGCCGTAACCGCTGGTATCGCCACGCGCGAGTTTTTCCTGGGTCACGCGGGCCTGCGCGGCCTGCAGATTCTGCGGATAGTTCACCTGGTTATCCGCCGGGTTGTAACCGGCCTGTTCGAGCTCGACGAGCTCCGCGCGCACCTGGGCGCGGGTCAAACCTTGCTGGCTCGACTGTGCAAACGAAACGGCCGGGATAGCGAGTGCTGCGGCCACCACAACTGCAGGGAAGAACTTTTTCATGATTTGACCTCCATCTGGTTTTGTGTCCGCTTCGAACTCTTTGTTCGTCAGCGTTTGATGTAAGTCTAGGCGTTTACCCGTACCAGGGTAAACCTCAATTACGCAAAACATCGTTGCATAAACGTCAATAAAAAAGGGAACCCGATGGCTCCCTTTTTCTCTCAACAGCGTTCAGCAAGCGTTAGCCCTTGTGCGCCTCATGACCAGTCGGCGTGGAAGTTGCCAGGCTTGTCCACACGCTCGAAGGTATGCGCGCCGAAGAAGTCGCGTTGCGCCTGCACGAGGTTCGCGGGCACGCGCGCCGAGCGATAGCCGTCGAAGTACGCGATCGCCGACGAGAACGCCGGCACCGGCACGCCCGAGTTCACCGCCTGAACCACCACTTCGCGCAGCGCCGCCTGGTAGTTCGCGGCGACGTCGCGGAAATAAGGATCGAGCAGCAGGTTGTCGAGCTGCGGGGCCTTCGCGTAGGCGTCCATGATCTTCTGCAGGAAGCGCGCGCGGATGATGCAGCCCGCGCGGAAGATCTTCGCGATCGTGCCGTACTGCAGATCCCACTTGTACTCGTCCGAGGCCGCGCGCAGTTGCGCGAAGCCCTGCGCATACGAGATCACCTTCGAGAAGTACAGCGCGCGGCGCACCGCTTCGACGAACGCCTTGCGCTCACCCGGGAACGGCTTGGCGTCCGGGCCCGCGAGCACCTTGCTCGCGGCCACGCGCTGCGTCTTGAGCGACGAGAGCACGCGCGCGAACACGGCTTCCGTGATGAGCGGCAGCGGCGCGCCCACGTCGAGCGCGTTCTGGCTCGTCCATTTGCCGGTGCCCTTTTGCGCGGCGCGGTCGAGAATCACGTCGACGAGATACTGACCCGTCTCCTCGTCCTTCTTGCCGAAGATCTTCGAGGTGATTTCGATCAGGTAGCTGTCGAGCTCGCCCTGGTTCCATTCCGTGTAGACCTGGCCCAGCTCCTCGTTCGAGAGCCCGAGCACCTGCTTGAGCACCGCGTAGCTTTCGGCGATCAACTGCATGTCGCCGTATTCGATGCCGTTGTGGACCATCTTCACGTAGTGGCCCGCACCGTCCGGACCCATGTACGCGACGCACGGCTCGCCATCGGGCGCCTTCGCGGCGATCTCGGTGAGGATCGGCGCAACCAGATCGTAGGCGTCGCGCGGGCCGCCCGGCATGATCGACGGGCCCTTGAGCGCGCCTTCCTCGCCGCCCGAGACACCCGTGCCGATAAAGTGCAGGCCCGCCTTCGCGAGCTCCTGGTTGCGGCGGATGGTGTCGGTGAAATGCGAGTTGCCGCCGTCGATCAGGATGTCGCCCTGGTCCAGCAGCGGCTTGAGCGCGGCGATGGTGGCGTCGGTGGGCTCGCCGGCCTTCACCATCATCAGGATGCGGCGCGGCCTTTCGAGCGACGCGACGAACTCTTGGAGCGTGTAGGTCGGCACGAGCTTGCGCTCGGGGTACTCAGCGATCAGCTCGTCGGTTTTCTCGCGGGTGCGGTTGAACACCGACACCGCATGACCGCGGCTCTCGATGTTGAGCGCGAGATTGCGCCCCATCACGGCCAGACCCACCACGCCGATTGGCTGTTTGCTCATGTTGAATCTCCACTTCAATCGATTGGGGCAATGCCGCGCGGCTTCGATCGGACAATGCTGCGCGGCATCGATCGTGCAAGGATAAGGGAATCCTCCTCCCCGCGGCGTGCCGGAGCGCGCAAGAGTGCGGCCATCGCCTACTGGCTCGCCGTAGCCGCCTGCTTGCGAAAGACCACGCTGAAGTTATTGGCCGGCATCGGCACCACGGCCTCGCAGGTAAAACCTTCGGCCTGCGCGAGCGCTTCGACGGCTTCGAGGTCGCGCACGCCCCACGACGGATCGCGCGCGCGCAAATCGGCATCGAAGGCCTCGTTCGAGGGCGCCGTGTGCACGCCGCCGCGCCGGTACGGACCATAGAGCACCAGCGCGCCGCCCGCAGGAACGCGCGCGCCCGCGCCCTTCATCAACGCGACAGCCGCCTCCCAGGGCGCGATGTGAATCATGTTGATGCAGACGATGGCGTCCACGGCATTCACGGGCCAGGGCTCGCGGCGCACGTCGAGATCGAGCGGCTCGCGCAGGTTCGCGAGGCCCGCATGCGCGCGCCACGCGGCGATGGACAGGCGGGCGCGCGGATCGGCGTCGCTCGGCTGCCACTCGATGCCGGGCAGCGCAGCCGCGAAATGCGCGGCGTGCTGGCCCGTGCCGCTCGCGATCTCCAGCACAGTGCCGCGCGCGGGCAGCGCGCTGCGCAATACGTCGAGGATCGGCGCGGCGTTGCGCGCGGCGGCGGGCGCCGTAAGGCGGTGGATATCGTGATCCTCGGGATCGTTCATCGTGTCGTGGATTCGGGTTGCGTGGATATGCGTGGAATTGCGTGGATCGGTCAGTACAGGCTCTTCTTCATGCGCTCGGCAAGGTCGGCCTCGTAGCGTTCGACGTCGAAGGTCTCGCCGTATTGCTCGGCGTTCACGCGCCGCAGCATGTCGCCCGCGCTCGGCAGCTGCGAGCGCTCGACATGGCGCGCCGGATCCCAGAGGTTCGAGCGCACGATCGCCTTCGCGCAGTGGAAGTACACGCTCTGCACGTCGATCAGCAGCACCGAGCGCGGCGGCTTGCCATCCACGGCGAAGCTCGCGAGCAGATCGGGGTCGAGGCTCACGCGTGCGCGGCCGTTCACGCGCAGCGTCTCGCCCACGCCCGGCACCATGAACAGAAGGCCGACCTGCGGCGCGGCCACCACGTTGCGCAAGCTATCGACGCGGTTGTTGCCCGGGCGGTCGGGCAAGGCCAGGGTGCGCGAATCGAGGATGCGCACGAAGCCGGGCGCGTCGCCGCGCGGGGAGCAGTCGAGGCCTTCGGGGCCGCCTGTCGCGAGCACCACGAACGGCGACAGTTCGATGAAGCGGCGGTAGTCCGCGTTCACATGATCGATTTCCTTGCGCAGCGAGCGCTCGTTCGGCGCGCCGTAGCAGGCTTCGAGTTCCGCGATCGTGTTCGGCATGAGGCTTCCTTGTGGCTTCCTTGTGGCTACTTTATGGCCGTGTCGCTGCTTCGCGACCGCTTCATGGTGCTGCGATGCTGATGCCCCTCGCGCACTGCCTGAAATCGTGGCGCTAATCGTGACGCCTATGCCGCATTCAGGCGCGCGGCCAGTGCTTCGAGCGTGGCCGCGCACGGCGCCGCCACTTTGAGCGCGAGCAGCGGGTCGGCGCGTGTCTTGCCGAGGTTGATCGCCGCCACGGGCTTGCCGCGCTGCTGCGCCCACGCGCAGAAGCGATAGCCCGAATACACCATCAGCGACGAACCGACCACCAGCACCGCATCCGCCTCGTCGAGGGCCGCCGAGGCCGCCGCCACGCGCTCGCGCGGCACGTTCTCGCCGAAGAACACCACCGACGGCTTGAGCACGCCGCCGCACGCCTCGCAGGCGGGAATATCGAAGGCCTGCTCGCCGTCGAAGTCGAGATGCGCGTCGCCATCGGCGGCGGGCTCGGCGTACGCGTCCGCCAGCGCCGGATTGCCGGCTTCGAGACGCGGCTGTAGCGACGCTCGCGTGTATCGCGCCCCGCAATCGAGGCAATGCACGTGGCCGATGCTGCCATGCAGCTCGATCACATCGGAACTGCCCGCACGCTGATGCAGGCCGTCGACATTCTGCGTGACGAGCGCGGCGATCCGCTGCGCCGCGCCGAGTTGCGCAAGCGCGCGATGCGCGCCGTTGGGCTGCGCAAGGCCGACGGTCGGCCAGCCGATCATGCTGCGCGCCCAATAACGCCGGCGCGCGTTTTCGGAGCCCAGGAATTCCTGCAGCGTGATGGGCGGCGAGCGCTTCCACGTACCGTTTTCATCGCGGTAGCCGGGAATGCCCGAGTCCGTGCTGATGCCCGCGCCGGTCAGCACGAACAGGCGCGGGTGACGTTCCGCGAACGCGTGCAGCGCGTCGAGCGCGGCGGAGTCGGGCTGGCTGGCAGCAAGCGGCAAAGCGGGATCGAACATGATGGTCTGGCGGGGGGTACGGGATCAGCGATCAGGCGGCCGGCGCGCGGCCTCGCGCGCCTCCCAGGCCTTCATCGCGGCGCGCCAACGGTCCATCTCTTCATAGTAGAGATCGAAGATGCAGGGACTGCAGCCGCTCTGGCAGCAGTCTTCATCATTGGGCCGCTCGGGCGGCGATGGACGCGGATCGTCCTCGGAATGGGAAGGCAAATGCATGAATGCGTGGCGATGTGGCGATTCGGCACGCCCAGTATACGGGACCATGCGAACGCGCGTGCGGGACCGCATCAGCCCTGAACTCGACGGATTCGGCGCGCCAGCCCCCAGACCCGCCAAATTCAGACGCGGAAATCGGCGGCCATGTCCTCGTCGCTGCGCGCCACGATCTCGCCGCTGCGCGCGGCCTTGACGAACGCTTCGTAGTCGCGCTCCACCTGATCCGCGTAGCTGGCCGCATAGCCCCCGAGCGCTTCGGCGAACGCGTCGCCGCGACCGATGTATGAGGCGATCTCGATGGCCGCATTGCCCGACTTCGCGTGCGCACGCGCCATCGCCCAGCCGCACAGGCGCGCGTAGCCCGCGAGCAACGTGCTGTCGAGCAATTCGAGGTCCACCGAGAGCTTCATGTCGCGCAACTGGCGAAAGTAGAAATGGCGTCCCGAGGGGCCTGTGGACCAGCCGAGAAACAGATCGCTCGCGGCCTGCAGCAGACGCTGCCCCTGCACCACGCGCGCACCCTCGTGCTTGAATCCGGGCCCCTTGAAATACCGGGAAATCACGGATTGGCGCGCCTCTTTCAACTGCAGGAAAAGCGGCTTGTCGTGATGATCGACGAGCAGCATCACGAGGCAGCGCGTGCCGACGCTGCCCACGCCCACCACCTTGAAGACGAGATCCTGGATCGCGAAGTGTTCGAGCAGCTCGCGGCGGTCGGGCGCGAGCGTCTTCAGATAAGCCTCGTAGGTCGGCATGATCATCGAGCGCCAGTCGCTGTGCGTGAGCCAGTTGTCTTCGTGCTCGTAAAGCGAGTTCGGGCCGTGCACGTGAAAGAGCGCGAGCGGGGCGTCGCGGATCGTCCAGTGCGGGGCGGCGGGCGCTTCGCTGCTTTCACCATTGCCCGGATCGCTGCGACCGTGACGATAAGCGAGCTTTTCCAGCATGCTCTCGTGGGTGCGGCCCGCGGCCTTCTCCATGCCGCGGCGAATCAGGCGCCGGCCCTCGGGCGTGAGCGCGGTCTCCACCATGCGGTCGAACGTGATCTTGTCGTACCAGAGTTCCAGTGCGCCAAAATTCGCGTACTCGCGCATGCGGTCGCGATACGTGTTCACCGTCGCCATGACGAGATCTTCGGCCACGCCGCGCGAAAAGCGCAGATGACGCGCGGCCACCACGAAACTCGCCACGAGGCGCTTGAGGTCCCACTCCCAAAGGCCGGAAGCCACCTCGTCGAAATCGTTGAGATCGAACGCGAGCTGGCGCTCGGGCGTGGCGAAGCCGCCGAAGTTGAGCAGATGGCCGTCGCCGCATATCGGCATGACCATGCCCGTGTTAGGCACATGGGCGAGATCGTGAGCCTGCAGGATCGCGCTGCCGCGAAAGAACGTGAAGGGCGAGACGATCATGCGCCCGTAGCGCAGCGGCACGAGATTGGGCACGCGCCCCCCGCTGCTCTGTTTGAGCAGCGCGACCGGGTCGCGCTTGAGCTCGCCCACCTGCTTGTGGCTCGAGCGTTTGGCGCGTTCGCGCGCGGCGCGGCCAGCCGCTTCGCGCTCGGCAACGGTCTTTCCATTCATGAACGGCTCCAGTTCTCGGGGATGTTCGTGGATGCACTCCGCACCGGCCGCTCAGCAAGGCCGCACGCGACTGGCGTATTTAAGCGTGCGGCCCTTTTTTGCGCAAGCGGACCGGCGCGCGATTTCGCGGCCCGTGGCGGATACGCTTCGCGCTAGAATCGCGCAATGCGCCACTGGGCGCGCGCACCGTGCCGAATCCCGATCATGTCCCTCACTGCCTGGCTCTTTTTCCTGCCCGCCTGCTTCGCGCTCAATATGGCGCCGGGGCCAAACAATCTCCTGTCGATCAACGTGGCCGCGCGCCACGGCTTCATGCGCGCGCTCGTGGGCGGCACGGGCCGGCTGGTCGCATTCGCGGCGATGATCGGGCTCGCGGCAACCGGGCTCGCATTCGTGCTGCGCGCGTCGGAAGCCATTTTCTTCGCGATCAAGCTCGCGGGCGCGGCCTACCTGATGTGGCTCGCCGTGCAGCTTTGGCGCAGCGACGCCGCCCCGATCGGCATGAAGCTCGACGACGACGCCACGCTCGCGCGCATCGCCCGGCGCGAGTGCCTCGTGGCGGCGGGCAACCCGAAGGCGATCCTCGTGTTCACCGCGTTCTTGCCGCAGTTCGTCAACGTCGCCAAGCCGATGCTGCCGCAATTCGCCGTGCTGGGCGCGAGCTTTCTCGTGCTCGAATGCGTGGCCATCGCGCTCTACTCGCTCGCAGGCATGTACCTGGGCCGCTGGCTCACGCGCGCGAGCGTGCGCCGCTGGTTCAATCGCGCGTGCGGCGCGTTTCTGGGCATCATTGGCATGAGCTTCCTGCTGGTCCGCCGTGCCTGATCCACGCCCGCCCCAAGCCCTGCTGATCTCGCGAAATCGCTGCAAACCCCGGGAAAACACGTAGTCCATAATGTTTTCCTGATGATTGCGCCGACAAACTTTAACTGTCGTTAATCGACGGCAGCCCCTATGCTCGAACCATCGCCTGCGCGTGCGGCGAGTGGCCTGAATCACCCTGTCACTCGCATCGCGCGCGGGCACGCGGTTTTCAACGTCATTGGGGGAATCCATGAAGATCTGCATCTTTGGAGCGGGCGCCATTGGGGCCATGATGGGCGTGCAGATGGCCCGCGCGGGCGCCGACGTGAGCTTCGTCGCACGCGGCCCGCATCTGGCCGCCATGCGCGAACGCGGCGCGCGTCTGTTGATGGACGGCGAGGAGTACGTCGCCAAGGTCCGTTGTACGAACGATCCGCGCGAGCTGGGCGTGCAGGACGTAGTGATCAT
Source organism: Paraburkholderia sp. A1BS-2L (assembly GCF_051125205.1). Lineage (NCBI taxonomy): Bacteria > Pseudomonadati > Pseudomonadota > Betaproteobacteria > Burkholderiales > Burkholderiaceae > Paraburkholderia > Paraburkholderia sp. A1BS-2L. Next base: position 1,387,395 of record NZ_CP120429.1, on the reverse strand, counting down.
CACGCTCAAGGCGCATTCGGTGGCGGGCGTGATCGATTCGATGCAGCCGCTCATCGGCAAGCACACTGCCATCGTGACGGGCACCAACGGCATTCCCTATTGGTACTTCTACCGCCACGGCGGCAAGTTCGAAGGCTCGCGGCTCGAAAGCATCGACCCGGACGGCTCGCAATGGACGCGCCTCGGGCCCGAGCGCGCGATTGGCTGCGTGCTCTACCCTGCCGCCGAAATCGAAGAACCGGGTGTGATCCGTCACGTGTACGGCAAGAAGTTTCCGATCGGCGAGCCGTCGGGCGAGCGGACCTCGCGCATCGTGCAACTGCACGAAGTCATGACGGCCGCCGGCTTCGACGCGCCGATCCGCGAGAACATCCGCGACGAAATCTGGCTCAAGCTGTGGGGCAATCTCTGCTTCAATCCGATCAGCGCGCTCACGCACGCCACGCTCGACATCATCACCGAAGACCCGGCCACGCGCGCCGTCGCGCGCACGATGATGCTCGAAGCACAGCGCATTGCCGAGCGGTTCGGCGTGAATTTCCGCGTCGACGTTGAGCGGCGCATCAACGGTGCGGGCGCGGTGGGCGCGCACAAGACCTCGATGCTCGTCGATCTGGAACAGCGCCGGCCGATGGAAATCGATCCGTTGCTGACCGTCGTGCAGGAGATGGGGCAACTCGTGGGCGAAGCCACGCCGGCCATCGACACTGTGCTCGCGCTCATCAAGCAGCGCGAACGCATGGCGCAACGGGCGGCCTGAAAATAAGTAGCGTGAAATAAACGGGCCGCGCTCGAAAAGCGCGGCCCGTTTTGCATTTGAAACACGAAAGAGAAAGGAAAAGCGCTCGCGAGGAGCGCCCGAAAGAAGTCAGCCGATGCGCGCGAGCACGGCGGTTTCGCGTTCGAAACGCGGCGCGACGCGGGCGTCGTGCGTGACATGCGTCGATGCGGTGGCGGCGTGGTCTTCTGCAATCTGGCCGTCCGCGGCGAACTGTGACCACGCGGCTTGAGCGCAAGGACGCAACGAGCGATTGCGGCGCCGCACGAGCATCGTGCTCACCATCACGACCGGCTGCAGCACGCGCGCGACGAGCGGTCCCGCCGGCACCGGCCAATGGCACGCCGCGCCCGATGCGTCGCCGTGCTTCGCGCGCGCGCCGTCGTCGCTGATGGGCAGAATGCCGATGCCCATGCCCAGTTGCGCCATGCGCGCGACGCCTTCGACATGCGCAAGCTCCTGAACCGGACGTCCCTCGGGCCGCAGCCCCTGGAGCGCGCGCATCACCGCGCCATGGCAGCCTGCATCGCGATTGAGCGTGAAAAGCGGCTCGCGCGCGAGTTCGTCCCAGCGCAGCGCTCCTTGCAGCGCGAGCGGATGATGCGAGGGCAGCACGGCACACAACGGCGTGGCGGCAAGCGGTTGCATCTCGAAGTTGGCGCTCGTGAACGGCATGGCTTCGGCGATCACGCCGAAATCGGCTTCGCCCTGCTCGACGGCCTGCAAAACGGCGGCTTGCGGCAAGTCCCGCAATTGCAGCGTCAACGAAGGAAACGCCGCCGCACAACGTGCGAACGCGGCGGGAACCCAGCCTGAGGACAGCGCTGGATTGCTCGCCACGAGTACGACGCCGCTATATTCATGATGCGCGTCGCGGCCTTCGTTCAACGCCATTTCGATCTCGTCGAGCAAGCGCCCGATGCGCCGCTCGAACCCACTGCCTGCGAGCGTGAGTTCGACCTGGCGCGTCGTGCGATCGAACAGCTTCAGATCGATGGCCTCTTCGAGATCGCGCACGCAGCGGCTCACCGCCGACTGCGTGAGCCCGAATTCGCGCGCGGCACGCGTGAAACTGCGCTCACGCGCGACCGCGACGAATACCTTGAGTTGCTGCAGCGAAACGTTCATCGACATGGTCTGGCCCGTGTCAGCGTATATTCGCGGCTCATTCGCCGGTCTGCAGGCCGGCCGGATTTGCCGAGAGCGAGGCGGAATGCTCGTCGCTGCGCTCGATCAGGCGATGGCGCATGGGCGCGAGGATGAACTTCGCGCCGATGCCCGCTGCGATCGTGATGATCGCCGCTGCGATGAACACCGCGCTCCAGCCACCCGCTGCCGAGAGCACCGAGGCCACCGGCACGAGCAGTGCGGCCGTGCCCTTCGCGGTATAGAGCGTGCCTGCGTTGGCTGCGGCGTACTTGCTGCCGAAGGTGTCGGCGCAGATTGCCGGGAAGATCGAGAAGATCTCACCCCAGAACAGGAAGATGAGCGCGGCGAACGTGATGAACGCATACGGGTTCGTGCCGTACTCCATCATGCCGAGCAGCGCGAGGCCTTCACCCACGAAGATGAAGAACATGGCGTTCTCACGGCCGATCTTGTCGGAGATGAAGCCGCACAGCGGACGCGTGAAGCCATTGCAGATGTTGTCGATCGACAGCGTGAGCGTGAGCAGCGGCAGCGTCGCGCCGAACACGGTCATCGGCATGCGCGCAAGACCCCAGTCCTTCGCGATCGGCCCGATCTGCGCGGTCGCCATCAGGCCGCCCGCGGCAACGGCAACGAACGCCACGTAGATGACCCAGAATACCGGCTGCTTGACCATCTGCCCCGGCGTGTAGTCGACGCGCGAGACGAGGCGGCGGCCCGCTGCCATGGCGGCGCGCGGTGCGGGCTTCACAAGCAGCAGCGCGAGCACGAGAATCGCCACGCCCTGCAGGATGCCGAAGAAGAAGAACGTGTGCTCGTAGCCCGAACGCGAAATCATGTTCGCGATAGGGATCACGGTGACGGCCGCACCCGCGCCAAAGCCCGCCGCGGTCAGGCCCGCTGCGAGACCCCGACGGTCCGGGAACCACTTGAGCGCATTGCCCACGCAGGTGCCATACACGCCGCCCGCGCCGATGCCCGCGAGCACCGAGCCTGCATAGAGCATCGGCAGCGTGGTCGCATACGAGTAAAGCACCCATGCGAGGCCTGCGCACACCGCGCCGCCCATGACAACCGGGCGGGGGCCGAACTTGTCGACGAGCCAGCCTTCGATCGGCACGAGCCAGGTTTCAGTCAGGATGAAGATCGAGAATGCCAGCTGAATCGAGGCTTCGCCCCAATGATGGCGTGCGTTCATGGGCGCGACGAAGAGCGTCCACGCGTACTGCAGGTTGGCAACGAGCGCCATGCATAGCATGCCCACCACCAGTTGACCCCAGCGGTTCGTCCAAAACGGACCACCTTCGCTCCTTTGACTGATTGCATTCATCTCGGTTGTCTCCACTATCCGATCAAGAATTGCAGCCGCTTTTCCGGCTTGCATAAACATCGACTTATAGACTTCGAATCCACCCTAATTTACTGCTTATTTTTATTCTCATCGGCACATAAAAATTCGAATGAAAATACGTAATTCCCCTTTCATTCCGCGAATTCATAAAGTGCCTGAGAAGTACGTCAAGCCACCTTTTATTACGGGTTTTCCCGCTATTTATCGCTTTTCCAGGCGTTAACCCGCATGTCAAAGCACGGCATTCGAACGCCTTTCAACTCATGCTAGGGTGATTACTCGATTACTCATAATTAAAGTTTGTTATTATGTTGATTCAGTATCCTTTATGGTTCGACCATGACCATGCGAAACGCCACGCTGCGCCAGTTGAAAGTCTTCGAGACCGTGGCGCGCCACCTCAGTTTTTCGCGTGCCGCCGAGGAGCTTCATCTCACGCAACCGGCGGTTTCCACGCAGGTCAAGCAGCTCGAGGACCACGCGGGCCTGCCGCTGTTCGAGCAGCTCGGCAAGAAGATCTATCTCACGCCTGCCGGCTCGGAAATGCTGCACTACAGCCGCGCGATCATTCAGCAGTTCCATGAAGTCGACGAGGCCATGAGCCAGCTGAAGGGCATCTCCGGCGGCAAGCTCAACGTGGCCGTGATCAGCGCGGGCGACTACTTCTTTCCTCGCCTGCTCGCCGAATTCACGCGCCGCTACAAGGGCGTGCAGCTCAATCTCTCGGTGCACAACCGCGAGCAATTGCTGCAGCAGCTTTCGACCAACCAGACCGATCTGGCGGTCATGGTGCGCCCGCCGCACACGACCGATGCCATCAACGAAGCCTTCGCCCCGCACCCCTACGTGATCGTGGCGGCGCCCTCGCACCCGCTGGCGAACAAGCGCAACATCAAGCTGAGCACACTCGCGAACGAGGCGTTCATCGTGCGCGAGCGCGGCTCGGATACGTGGAATTCGATGGAGGAAGGGTTTGCCGGCAAGATCACGAACCTGAAGATCGCAATGGAGATCCAGAGCACCGAGACGATCAAGCAGGCCGTGATCGCCGGCATGGGCATCGCGTTTCTCTCGGCGCACACGGTCAGCCTCGAATTGCAGGTCGGACACCTCACGGTGCTCGACGTCGAGGGCTTCCCGGTAATGCTCAACTGGTACCTCGTGCACCGCAAGAACAAGCGCCTGCCGCCGGTCGCGCTCGCCTTCAAGCGCTTCCTGCTCGAGGAAGGCAAACAGCTCATCGAAGACATCACCCGGGTGTCCGAGTCGTCACTGCATAAGTAAGACGTGATGGCTCAAGGGGCAACTATCAGGCAAGCCTGATCGTTTGCTCCTTTCCCCCCCGAATTGTTGAACGGGTTGCCTCAGTGCAATCCGTGGTGCAGCCCCTGGCGCAGCCCCTGGCGCAGCCTGAGCGCGCCCTCGCGGCTGCGATTGCGTCTGCGGCGCGGCAAGTCCTGCGAGGCGTGATGCAGCGTGCGGGGCGTTTCGAACGGTGGTTCGCAGTCCGCCAGCCAGAGGTCGAGACTCGCGGGTTCGAGCGCGCAGCGGCCGCAAGCCGCCGCGAGCCAGACACTGGGCACGCCTGCGAAGCGGGATCGAGCAGGCGGTTTCGACGCGATCCGCGCGTCCGCGTCGGCCTGCTCACCGGCAGACGCACGCACGATGCCCGGACGCGGCGCAACCGGGAGGCGCGCGCCGCCCATGAGACGCACGCCGAATGCGGCGGCCAGCACGCAGGCGGCCACCAGCACGGAAAGCCCTAATTCGGCGGAGGCCAGAATGCGCACCGCCGCAAAGCCGTAGCCCAGTATCGCGAACAGAACGAACGCAATCGCATGCACCACACAATCGCCCGGCCGGAATGGCAAGCGGCGGCGCTCGTTCATGCCTGCGCCGCCGCTCATGCCAACACTTGCGCCATATGCGAACGCGCTCGCGGCCGCGCCAGCGAGCAGCGCGCCCAGCGTTGCCGTGACGTAAAGCGCAGCGCGCCCCGAAGTGGACAGCGCCGGCATCATCAGGAAGCTGACAAGGCAGACGCCCATGGACACCGCGCTCACCACGCAGCCCGCCACTGCGGTGGCCCGCGCGCGCTTCGCGAGGTTGTGCCGCGCACCCAGCCATAAACCGGCAAGCACGCCGCATTCCGCAGCGCCCACCGCATCGGGCCGGTACGCAACCAGCGCCGCCAGCAAGCCCGGCGGCACCGTCAGTAGCAGTGCGAACGATATGGCGAGCGCGGTGCGCACCCGTGGCGCCACCTCGCGCGCATGCTTGCAGCGCGGCTTCGCGCGCTCGGGCGCGCGCCGCGCCCATGCCGGCGCGAGCGCCGCCAATTGTGCAAATACACATGCAAGCCACGCGTACAGCAGGCTGCCGCCAAGCCATGCCACGTCGCCTGCCAGTTGCTCCGGCATCTCTCCTCCTCGCACGCGGCACTCATGCCGCGCACGTAATCCGTTCGCGCTTCGAATGCCTGCTTGCGGCGCGCCTTTCGTTGCGACCCAATCGTTCGTCTCGTCGCGCAATGCATCATGTCGTGCATCGCGCGACACGCGCGAGCGTTCTCCTGCTGGTCCCGGACTGCTTGTCCGGCTACGCCGCTGTTATCGCCTCGCGGCCCGCGTGCGCCGGATCCTGCGCGGCGCCGGCTTTCGCACCCAAGGCGTTCACCAGCGTGCCGATGCCTTCAATCGCGACCTCGACCGTCGCGCCATCGCCGATCGAGCCCACGCCCAACGATGTCCCGCACGCAATCACGTCGCCGGGTTCGAGCGTGAGGTCCTGCGAAATCAGGCTCACTTGCTGCGCGGGCGTGAACACCATGTCGTCGAGCGGATAGTTCTGCCGCTCCACGCCATCGAGCCGCGTCACGACGCGCGCGCTGCGCCAGTCGAAACCCGAAACGATCGCAGGCCCCAGGCAACAGAATGTATCGAAACCTTTAGCGCGGCACCATTGCGGGAAGTGCGGATTTTCCGCGAGCAGGCCCGCCGCGGTCACGTCGTTGACGATCGTGTAGCCGAAGATCGCGTCCTCTGCCTCGGCAAGACTCGCATTGCGGCAACGCTTGCCGATCACGACGCCCAGTTCGCCTTCGAAGACGATTTTTCCCGCATAGTGAGCGGGCCGGCGAATCGGCACGCCCGATCCGATCACCGACTCCTTCGGCTTGATCAGAAAGAGAGGATGCTCCGGAACCGGCTTTTCGAGCTTCAACGCAAGCGCATGAAAATTGTTCCAGAGCGCCACGACCTTGCCCGGCGTGCAGGGGGCGAGCGGCGTGAGCGTGCGCAGCGAGAGCACTGCGCCGGTGGGCACCGGTTGATCGAGCCCTTCGTATTCATGCAGATAACCGTCCTCTACGCGGCCGAACACGATACTGCCGTCGTTCGCCATCAAGCGCATCCATGTGTCCATGCTTCGCTCCATCGTTGCGTGGCGCGCGGCACGCTGGCGCCGCGCGGTCCGTCGGTTCAAAGATTCAGTCGTTCATGGGCACGGGCGCATCGTTGCGCCCGCATCGATCTTCGCGTGCTGCTTCACATACCGGCAGTTCAGATCGCGCCCGAAGCGCGCAGCGAACGGATATCCGCCTCGCTGTAGCCGAATTCGGCGAGCACTTCGTCCGTGTGCTCGCCCAGCAGCGGCGAGCGCGTGACCTCGGTGGCGCTGTCCGAGAGCTTGATCGGGTTGCCGACCGTGAGGTACTTGCCGCGCACCGGATGGTCGACCTCGACGATCGTGCCGGTTGCGCGCAGCGATTCGTCGGCGGCAATCTCCTTCATCGAAAGAATCGGGCCGCACGGAATGTGCTGGCGATTGAGCACCGCCATCGCTTCGAACTTGGTGCGATGCATGGTCCAGCGCTCGATCTCGGCGAAGATCTCCTTGAGATGCGGCAGGCGTGCGCTGGCCGTGGCGTAAAGCGGATCGTCGATCCATTCCTCGCGGCCGATCAGCTTGCAGATGCGGTCCCACACGGGCGCCTGCGCGATGAAATAGATATACGCGTTCGGATCGGTCTCCCAGCCCTTGCATTTGAGAATCCAGCCCGGCTGGCCGCCGCCCGAGGCGTTCCCCGCGCGCGGCACGGCGTCGCCGAAGCTCTCGTTCGGGTACTGCGGATACTCCTTCATGACGCCATCGCGATCGAGCCGCTGCTGGTCGCGCAACTTCACGCGGCACAGGTTGAGCACGCCGTCCTGCATGGCGGCCAGCACCTTCTGCCCGCGCCCGGTGTGAGTGCGTTGATACAGCGCCGTGACGATGCCGAGCGCGAGATGCAGGCCCGTGCCGCTGTCGCCGATCTGCGCGCCGGAGACGACTGGCGGGCCGTCGTCGAAGCCCGTGGTGGAGGCGGCGCCGCCCACGCACTGCGCGACGTTCTCGTAGACCTTGCAGTCCTCGTAGGGGCCCGGGCCGAAGCCCTTCACCGAAGCCACGATCATGCGCGGGTTGAGGGTCTGGATATGCTCCCAGCTGAAGCCCATGCGCTCCAGTGCGCCGGGCGCGAAATTCTCGACGAGCACGTCGCAATCGCGGATCATCCGCTCGAGCACGCGCTTGCCTTGCGGATTCTTCGTGTCGAGCGTGACCGAACGCTTGTTGCCGTTGAGCATCGTGAAGTACAGGCTGTCCGCGTCGGGGATGTCCCGCAGCTGCTCGCGCGTGATGTCGCCAGCGCCGGCGCGCTCTACCTTGATGACGTCGGCGCCGAACCATGCAAGCAATTGCGTGCAGGTCGGGCCCGATTGCACATGCGTGAAATCGAGAATGCGCACCCCATCCAGTGCCTTGCCCATGTCATGTCTCCCTTGGTTAGTCGTGGCCGGGCGAGTTTCGAAAAATCGGTGGACTGCGGGAGCGCCTGGGCGTCCGCGGTTGCTGCTTTGCTGCGTCCTTGTTCAATACAGTATGTGATATATCACAACGAAGCAAGAGGGGATTTACCGCGTGCAAATGCAGGTTGAATCAGCCGAAATCCTTACCTGGCAAGGTTTTGAAGGAATTTATGCAGTTTTGGCGTACAAGGAGCAAGGGAAAACCCCGAGTCGATAGTGCCGAGATATTTCAGATTCCGTGCGCGGGATTGGGCGTCCTGCCTTGATGCGCATAAAGTCTCGCCGGCAGGCCTCCTCGCCTTCCTCGCCCACGATGACCGCCGCCCAAGCAAAAAAAGCGGGCGACCTTATGGTCGCCCGCCTTTCTCAAGTGAATGACTGCCCTGCTGCGCTCAGTCCAGAAAATCGCAATGCTTCTCGACGTAAGCCGCAAGATCGAGCGAATGCTGGCGCACGAGCCGCTCTGCAAGCTCGGTATCGCGCTTTTCGAGCGCCTCGATAATGCGCAGATGATCGACGATCGAGCGCGATGCCCGGTCGCTCTGCGAGATCGTCATGCGCCGGATAGCGCGCACGTGCACGAAGATGTTCTTGATCGTATCGAGGATCAACTGCGACTTCGAAAGCTCGACGATGGCCTGATGGAACGCGATGTTGGCGTCCGAATACTCGGCGATATGCTCGGCCGGCGTGCTGTCGCGGAAATTGTCGAACATGTGGCGCAGCTTCGCGATTTCCGCGTCCGTTGCGTGGATCGTCGCGAGGCGCGCCGCCATGCTTTCGAGCGCGGCCCACATCTGGATCATCTCGACGATCTCGCGCTTGCTCTTGCGCACGATATAGATGCCGCGACGCGGCACCATGCGCAGGAAGCCTTCCTGCTCCAGCAGCGTCATGGCCTCGCGCACCGGCGTGCGGCTCACGCCAAGCGTCTCGCTCAGCACGCGCTCGTCCAGCCGGATTTCTTCGCGTGTCTGGTAGATATCCGCGTCGGCGATGGCCTGGCGCAACATCGCGTAAGCCTGATCGCGCAGGCTCAGCGTGGCGTTGATGGGCTGCAGCGCCAGCTTGAGCGACGCGGCTTCCCGGGTAGCGACTGCTTCAGTGTGTTCTGACGACATTCATTGCCTCTTTAACAACTCGCACGCCGACCAGCGGGCGGCGCTCCGCATGCAAGTCCAGCTTCGCGCGCGGCGCCACGCCGAGGCCGACAAAACGGCCATGCTCGGCCGCCTGCTCGATGGCCGCCCGCGGCAGCCATTTGGCGATCATAACCGTTGCCGCCACGCCTAAGCCGACAACTGACAAACCGAAGACTGCGAGAGATATGAAATCCATTTGAAGCTCCACAAGATTGAATCATCGAATGACTCAATCATATGCTGCGGCGCCACAAAAATCAATATTTCGTATGTGGTATATCAGATACAAATATTCACTCTTTTGTCTTTCTGCAGCACGTCTCTCCGAGTCCTCAGACCGCCAAAATCGTTCCGCATGAGAAAAGAGCCCATCCTGACGGAAACCGGCGCGCGCGACAAGGGGCGCGACGACGGACCGGGAACCAGGCGAAGCGGTTGCGAACATCGATTCCCTACCGTCGAGTACGACTTGTCCTACAAATCTTGTTGACAGTGCAAGCGTGCCCCCGCACACTCGACCCATGCACACATCCGTCACCTTCATCCACGCGAACGCGATGAATCACCCGTGGCATATGCCCAAAGGCATGGCATGGGGAATGTGTGCGGACGAGCAATCCGGGTAGTCCAGTCTGTCGTACGCAAATCACAGCCCCGCCGGCATCGACGGGGCTGTTGTTTTTTGTGTGACTGTGTCCCGTCCGTCGGCTTCTCATCATGGAGAACACGATGGATTCCGCTTCGCAGCAGGCCGATCGGGAAGGCGCTTCTGGTGCTTTCCGTGCTTTCACTCCCTTCGCCGCCTTCGCGCACGATGAGGTGCTGCCAGCCCTGTCAATCCACTTTGCCGTGCCCGAGGCCAGCACATTCACATGGCGCGTGCGCGCGGACGGGACACTGCACGTCCGCGGCGCGCGTATCTGGCTCACGCGCGCACGCTCGCCTTACGACTATTGGCTGAATCCGGGCGAAACGCTGCGGGTCTATCGCGGCGAACGCCTCTGGCTTAGCGTAGACGCCGGAAACTCCGCCGCACCAAGCGCCGCCGCGCCGGGCGCCGCTGCGTGCGTGACGCTCACGAGCGCATGGCGGCCGCCGTTTGCAACGGTGCGGAGCGCCGCCGGGCGTTGCGTCAACTGGTTCGCATTGCTCACGGCACGCCGCCTTGCCCGTTAGCGGCCTCGACGAGTCCGGCGGGCGCCGGCGCCCGCCGCAGTATGGGTGGACGCCGCATCGAGCCCGCCGCAGCCACCCTGAAAAAAGGCCGGACGCGCCGCCCATGCAGCGCTCCCGACCTTCATCAAGCACCGTGACGCGTCAGAACTTGTGCCGCAGGCCCAGATTGAACATGGTCTGCGTCGCCGTGCCGTTATAGCCGTACGAGCCAATCGACGCCTCGGCTGGCATCGAGCCGCCCAGGCCGTCGCCCTGGTCGCCGCTTGCGTGCTGCCAGCCCGCCGTCATGTAGATGTCGGTGCGCTTAGAAAGGCTGTAATCCGCGCCGATCGACACCTGGTGGTAATTTGCGTTCGTGTCGCCATTGGCATGCGTATAGGCATAGCCGAGGCCGAGCAGGAGCACCGGTGTCAGGTGATAGTTCATGAAGCCCTGCCCCGTGTTGTACTTCTCGGTGCCGTGGAATACCGAGCTGCCGTCCGGCGCGTATTGCGCGTTGCTGTATCCGAGCCCGAAGGTGAATTGGCCGAGCGAGTATTGCGCCGCCGCGCGTGCAATGGAAAGCGAGTGAGCGCTCACATAGCCGCGGTTGATGGAACTGTCGAAGGTGCCGTCCGAGGTGCTGCTCCATCCGGTGGTCCGGATGCCGCTGCCCGCCTGGCTGTTGGCCGCGTAGAAGTAGCCACCCGCGAGCGAGACAGGTCCGCGGTTGTACGCCACCGCCGCCGAATACGATTGTTCGGCCCCCGTCGAGCCGGCGATGCCGCCGAACGAATACATGGCGGCGGCCTGCAGGCCGTTCCAGACTGGCGTGGTGTATTTGACGGCGTTGTTGACGCGGAAGCTGTTGTCATAGTTGTCGACGTCGCCGGGCGTCGCGAATACGGAACCCAGGTAGTTGTCCTCGGTGATGCCCTGAACAAGGTCGATCACCGGGTCATATTGGCGCCCGAGCGTGAGCGAGCCGTACTGCGCTGCCGTCAGGCCCACGTATGCCTGGCGGCCGAACAGGCGGCCGCCCTGGCCCAACGCCCCCGTCGACGGATTAAAGCCGCTCTCCAACTGAAAGATGGCTTTGAGGCCGCCGCCCAGATCCTCGGCGCCCTTGAGGCCCCAGCGCGAACCCGACAGATTGCCGTAGCTGCTGTTGCCGAGCGCCCAGAGATTCTTGTTGCCGTTGGCGTGATTGACGTAGGTAATGGACGTGTCGAGGGTGCCGTACAGCGTGACGCTGGTCTGCGCATGCGCGACGCCGGCGGCGCCGAGCGCGACGAACGAAAGCGAAGTCAGGGCGAGTCGTTTCACGTCTTTCTCCTGTCGGCCTGAGTATGTGCTGAAGCACTCACTCAGGCCCGATGCAACGCCGACGCAGTCGAACTTCCGCAGTCAAACAGCAGGTGACCGAATCAGACTACCTCCACCGACACCCGAAGTAAAAGAATTAAAAAGCGTGTCTCGAATTGGTCACAGTGGTTTCAGAAAGGACCCAATCCGGCCGTAAACATCATTGGGTTGCGAACGATACAATGCCCCGCTCCGCTCTTTGGATTATCCGGCCCTTTGAGACTTCCCTCGATGTTTCTCGGGCACGGGGTCAACCATCAGGTCGCTCCGCGCGTTTGTTTTTTTACCAGTCATTTACCAAACGTTTACGGTTTGGCTCGCCGTAAAGGCCAGCCCCACGGCCCCTTGCGCTGCCTGCCGCGGCAACGCGCAACCGCCGGACCCATCGACAAACACTATGCGATGCCGCCCTGAAGACGCCAACCACGGCGCCCGCGCGGCATCGGAGAATCGCCAGGTCAACCCATGTTTGAATCGCCCCCTTCGCGCATTGCGCGCCCCGCCGCCGTGGCGTTGCGCCGCCGCGCCCGCGCGTTGCGCCTGCAGCGCTTCGTGGCGCCGGCCTTCGCCATCGGCATCTGCGCGCTGCTGCTGCTGGTGTTTCAGCACCTCTCGCAGTCCGTCGACTACCGCTCGGTCATTCGCCAGCTCTGGCACCTGAGCCCGGCGCAATGGACCGGCGCGCTCGGCGCCACCGCCATCAGCTTCGTCGCGCTCGTGGGCCGCGACGCGGTCGGCCTGCGCTACCTCGGCGCGCGCGTCTCGCGCAGTGCGCTGTGGGTAGGCGCCATCGCCGGCTCGGCGCTCGGCAACGTAACGGGCTTCGGCGCGCTCACGGGCGGCGCCGTGCGCTGCCGCGTCTACGGCGGCGCGGGCGTCACGGCGGCGCAAGTCGGCCGCATGACGGTGTTCACGAGCGTCACGCTCGCGCTCGCCCTCGCGCTCATGAGCGCGCTCGGCATGGTCGGCGCCGCCGACACGCTCACGGGCCTGCTGCACCTCTCGCCCGAAGCGCTGCGCTGGATCGGCGGCGTGGTGCTCGCGCTCGGCGCGGGGCTCATCGCGGCCTGCCCCAGCGAGGCGCGCGAAGCCGCGCCGTTCAAGCGCGCCTGGCTGCGCTTCACCGTCCCCGCGCGGCGCGACCTCGTCGCACAGTTGCTGCTCGCAGCGCTTGACGTGGTCGGCGCGGGCCTCGCGCTGTGGTCGGTGATGCCGCACGCGCATATCGGCTTTGCCGACTTCCTCACCGTCTACAGCGTCGCCATGCTGCTCGGCCTGATCGGCCACACGCCCGGCGGCATCGGCGTGTTCGAGGCGGCGATGGTGTTCGCACTCGGCGAGAGCGTGCCGGGCCCCAAAGTGTTCGCTGCCTTGCTCGCCTATCGCGCGATCTATTTCGGCGCGCCGCTCGCGCTCTCGGCTGCGCTGCTCGCCGCGTTCGAAGGCCGCGCGCTCAAGAATCCGCTCAACACGGACTTCGCGAGGCGCGGCGTCCATGGCGTCTCGCAGCTCGCCCCGCTGTTCCTCGCCATCGTCACCTTCGTGACCGGCAGCATGCTCGTGATCTCGGGCGCCACGCCCGCGTTCACCAAGCGCATAGAACTCCTGCAGAATTTCATCCCGCTCTGGGTGCTCGAAAGCTCGCAACTGCTCGGCAGCCTGTTCGGCGTGCTGCTGCTGTTCGTCGCGCGCGGCCTGCTGCGCCGACTCGACGCCGCCTGGTGGCTCGCTCTCATGCTCGCGGTGGCCAACCTCGCGCTCTCGCTCACCAAGGGCCTCGCGTTCGTCGAAGCCGGCGTGCTGTGCGTGCTGATCGCGCTGTTGCTCACCACGCGCCGCCGCTTCAACCGTCATTCGTCGCTGTTCGCCGAACCCTTCACACCCGCGTGGCTCGCCTCGGTGGGCTGCGTGATCGCGCTCGCCGTGTGGGTGCTGTTCTTCGCCTTCCGCGATGTCGAGTATTCGCAGCATCTCTGGTGGCAATTCGCGTTCGACGAACGCGCGCCGCGCGCGCTGCGCGCGACCCTCGGCGCGGGCGTGTTCGCAGCGGCGCTCGCGTCGTGGCAACTACTGCGTCCGGCCGCGGGCCGCTTCGTGATTCCCGCGAGCGAGGATCTGGCCGAAGCCGCGCGCATCGTGCGCGCGCAGGAACGCAGCGACGCAGGCCTCGCGCTCATGGGCGACAAGAGCTTCCTGTTCTCGTCCTCGCGCAACGCGTTCCTCATGTATGCGAAGCGCGGGCGCACGTGGGCCGCGCTGCACGACCCGGTGGGCCCGCGCAATGAATGGCCCGCGCTGATTCGCGAGTTCGTCTCGCTCGCACACGCGCACGGCGGCCGCGCCGCGTTCTATCAGGTTCGCGCCGACGCCCTGCCGCTCTATCTCGACGCCGGCCTCACGCTGATGAAGCTCGGCGAGGAAGCGCGCGTGATGCTCCAGGAGTTCGATCTCAAGGGACCGCAGCGCGCCCATCTGCGCTATGCGCTCAAGCGCGGCGAACGCGACGGCTTTACGTTCGAGCACATCGATCCTGCGCGCATGAGCGACAGCCTGCCGGTGCTGCGCGCGATCTCCGACGCGTGGCTCGAGGAGCGCGACGTGCGCGAGAAGAGCTTCTCGGTGGCCGCCTTCGACGACGACTACCTCGCCGCGCAACACGTGCTGCTGGTGCGCCAGAACGGCGCGCCGCTCGCTTTCGTGACCTTCATGACGACCGACCTCAACACCGATGCGACGGTCGGCGTCATGCGCCATCTGCCGGGCGCGTCGCCTTACGCGATGGAGTATCTGTTCACGCAACTTTCGCTGCATCTGAAGGGCGCCGGCTATCAATCGCTGTCGCTCGGCATGGCGCCGCTCGCCGGCATGGGGCCGACGCCGCTCGCTTCGTCGTGGCACCGCCTCGCCGGGCTGATCTGGCGCTTCGGCGGCAAGTTCTATAACTTCCGGGGGCTGCGCGGCTTCAAGAACAAGTTCGCGCCGCGCTGGGAACCGCGTTATCTGGCTGCATCGGGCTCGATCAGCGTGTTCATCACCCTCGCGGATCTTTCGTTGCTGGCAGGAGGCTGGCGCTCATGAATTTTCGTACTTTCTCGCTGCCGCGCCTCGCGGGCGCTGCGGCGGGCGCCGCCGTGCTCGCGCTCTGCGCGGTTCAGGTCAACGCAACCGAAACAGGCGCGCCGTCACACCCCGTGCCCGCACGCGTCTCGGGCGGCCGCTACGGCGATGTCGCCGTGACCAAACCCACCGGCGCGATGCGCGGCTTTGCCGTGCTGTTCTCGGCGGGCAAGCACTGGAGCGCCGCCGACCAGACGCGCGCCGACGCCCTCGCGCAACACGGCGCGCTGGTCGTGGGCGTGGATACGGAGCGCTACGCAAGCAATCTCGCGGCGGTGAAGAACGAGACCTGCCACAAGCTCTATGGCGACGCCGAAGCGCTCAGTCATCAACTCGAACGCCAGCAGGCATCGAACCAGTACTTCGCGCCGATCGCGATCGGCAGCGGCCAGGGCGCGCTCGTCGCGCAACGCATGCTCTCGCAAGCACCCGCGAACACGATGGCGGGCGCGGTGTCGCTCGATCCCGCCGCGCAGCTCGACGCACGCTTCTCGCCCTGCCCCGCCGACGCTACGCTGTCGCGCGGCAACGGCCTGCCCGGCTTCTTCGAGCAAGGCGCAACGACCGTTGCTAATGCAACCAAATTGCCCGCAGAGACTGGCGCCACTCACCCGGCGCCGCACGCATTTGCCGCGAACCTCTCCGATGCCGACAAGCTCGTCGCGCTCACCGCACCGCATCTGCGCGTGCAGACGGAGAGCGAGGAAGACGTGTCGGATCTGCCGCTCGTCGAGCTGCCCGCCGCGCATCCGACCGACATGCTCGCAGTCGTGATTTCCGGCGACGGCGGCTGGCGCGATCTCGACAAAACCATTGCGGAAGCCCTGCAAAAACAGGGTATTTCGGTGATCGGCTGGGACGCGCTGCGTTACTTCTGGAGCGAGAAGAGCCCCGCACAAACGAGCCATGACCTCGCGCGCGTGCTCAACACCTACGCCGCGCGCTGGCATGCGAAGCACATCGCGCTGGTGGGCTATTCGTTCGGCGCGGACGTGATGCCGTTCGCCTACAACCGCCTGCCCGACGCTCTGCGCGCGAAGGTCTCGTACATGTCGCTGCTCGGCTTCGCGCCCGACGCCGATTTCCAGATCCGCGTGACGGGCTGGCTCGGCATGCCCGCGAGCGAGAAGGCGCTGCAGGTGCGCCCAGAACTCGCGAAGGTGCCGCCCGCGATCGTGCAATGCGTCTATGGCGCCGATGAAAAAGACACGTTGTGCCCGGCGCTCGCGAACACCGGCATCGAGCTTGTGAAGACGGGCGGCAGCCATCACTTCGATGGCGACTACAACGCCCTCGCGGCGAAGATCATCGCGGGGTGGAAGAAGGAGATTGCGGCGCGCGGGTGAGCTGCTCGCCCGCTCAAAGGCCTCAAACCTTTCACTCGCATCTGAATGAAAGGCTTTAGAAAAATTCTTCTTTCATTACAAAAAACTTTCATCTATAACGGCATCACATGTCGCGATCTCCACTATCTCGCACATGACTCAGCCCGCCAGGCCTTGTCCTGCGGGCTTTTTTTTGCTTTTTCGGCATCGATTTAAAGCTTCCAAAAAGCCTGCTCATCAATGTCCCACGTTAGTGGAAACACTGAGACTGCTTTCTCTTGACTCCGTTGATATATTACATATTGTGTAAACGACTGTCAGCAAAACGACAGGATACAAGGCCGCAACCAGACGCAAAAACGGCCTCGCGGAACATCAACAAGGAGACACTGATGGAGCATCGGCAAGGAGGGGCGTCGCGCTTTGCGTCGCCATGGGTTCAGCTCGTGTTCGGCGTAATCTGCATGGCGATGATCGCCAACATGCAGTACGGCTGGACGCTGTTCGTCAATCCGATCAACGAGAAGTACCACTGGGGACGCGCGGCGATTCAGGTCGCGTTCACGATCTTCGTCGTCACCGAAACCTGGCTCGTGCCGGTCGAAGGCTGGCTCGTCGACAAGTATGGCCCGCGCCCCGTGGTGGTCGGCGGCGGGCTGCTGTGCGCAATCGCCTGGGTGCTCAACTCGTTCGCCTCGTCGCTGCCCTTGCTCTATGTCGCGGCGGCCGTGGGCGGGCTTGGTGCGGGTGCCGTGTACGGCACTTGCGTCGGCAATGCGCTCAAGTGGTTCCCCAACCGGCGGGGGCTCGCGGCCGGCATCACGGCGGCGGGCTTCGGCGCAGGATCGGCAGCCACCGTCGTGCCCATCGCCAACATGATCAAGAGCAGCGGCTATGAGGCGACGTTCCTCTGGTTCGGTCTCGGTCAAGGGATCGTCGTGCTCGTGCTCGGCCTCGCGCTCGCGGCGCCGGCTTCGCATGGCGTCGCCGCCGCAAAGCGCGCCATCGGCGAAGCCGCGAAACACGCCGCGCAAGGTGTGAGCGCCGTCTATAACGCGAGGCCGCGCGAGGTGATCGCCTCGCCCATCTTCTGGGTGATGTACGCGATGTTCGTGATGATGGCCGCCGGCGGCCTGATGGCGACCGCGCAGCTCGGCCCGATCGCGAAGGACTTCGGCCTGCACGACGCGCCGGTCTCGCTGCTCGGCCTCACGCTGCCCGCGCTCACCTTCGCGCTCACCATCGACCGTGTGCTCAATGGCCTCACGCGGCCGTTCTTCGGCTGGGTCTCGGACCGCATCGGCCGCGAGAACACGATGTTCGTCGCGTTCGCCGTGGAGGCCGTCGGCATCGTGCTGCTCTCGCGCTACGGGCACAGCCCGGTTGCCTTCGTCGTGCTCACGGGTATCGTGTTCTTTGCGTGGGGCGAGATCTACAGTCTCTTCCCCGCCACCTGCGGCGACACCTTCGGCCCGAAGTTCGCGGCGACCAACGCCGGTCTGCTCTACACCGCGAAAGGCACCGCTGCGCTGCTCGTGCCGTTCTCCAGCGTGATCACCGCGGCTACCGGAAGCTGGCACGCCGTGTTCATGCTCGCCTCGGGCATGGCGGCGCTCTCCGCACTGCTGGCCGTGTTCGTGCTCAAGCCGCTGCGCAACGCGCATCGCCAGAAGCATGCTGATCCGGCAGTCGGGTTTTCGTATCGCAACTCGCTCGTGCAGGAATGAGTGACTGCGCAACGTGAGCGGGAGTGAGACGCCGCAATTTGTGGGTATCGCTTGACTTCAGGCAGATCTGGACAACCATAACGCCGCGCGTCATATGATGCGTGGCGTTATGCTTTCGCATGGCGATCCAAAACTTTGAAGACCGCGAAACTGCACTCATCTGGACTGGCGAGCGATCGAGGCGGCTGCCTGCTGAAATGCAGCAGATCGCACGCCGCAAGCTGCGCATGCTTCATGCGGCGCATGATCTTGCGGATTTGCTCATCCCGCCAGCGAACAGGCTTGAGCTGTTGAAGGGTGACCGAGCCGGACAGGACAGTATCCGCATCAACGATCAATGGCGCGTGTGCTTTCGTTGGAGCAATGGAAACGCATACGACGTCGAAATCGTCGACTACCATTAACCGAGGCGCAGACTATGAAAAAACTCGCGAACGTGCATCCCGGCGTCGTCCTCCAGGAAGAGTTTCTGACGCCCATGGGAATGAGCCAGAACGCAGTGGCCCGCGCCATGAGCGTTCCACCGCGCCGCATTAACGAGATCGTGCATGGTGAGCGCAGCGTCACTGCCGACACGGCGCTGCGGCTGTCCTTCGTTTTTGGCACGACGCCGCAGTTCTGGATGAGCTTGCAGACAGACTACGATCTCGAAGAGGCCGCGAAGCACGTGAAACTGACCGATTTGCAGCGTCTGGCCGCGTGAGCAGCCGTGTCCGCACGACAACGGCTCAACGGCTAGACGAAAGAAAACGCACGAAAAAACGCCGGCGATCTGAGTAGACGCCGGCGTTTTCCATGATGCTGCATGCCTTCGCAGGCAAATTTACGCAACCGCTTCTTCTTCCTGCTCCACCGACGAACGGATCAGATAGTCGAACGCACTCAGCGAGGCCTTCGCGCCCTCGCCCACGGCGATCACGATCTGCTTGAACGGCACCGTCGTCACGTCGCCGGCGGCGAACACGCCCGGCACCGAGGTCTGGCCCTTCGCGTCCACTTCGATCTCGCCATGCTTCGAAAGCGCCACCGTGCCCTTGAGGAATTCGGTGTTCGGCACGAGGCCGATCTGCACGAACACGCCTTCGAGTTCGACGCGATGCTTCTCGCCCGTGTTGCGGTCGAGATACGCGAGGCCGGTGACCTTCTGGCCATCGCCGCTAATCTCCGTGGTCTGCGCATTCACGTGCACGGTGACGTTCGGCAGGCTGCGCAGCTTGCGTTGCAGCACCTCGTCCGCACGCAGTTGTGCGCCGAATTCGAGCAGCGTCACATGGCTCACGATGCCCGCGAGGTCGATGGCCGCCTCGACGCCCGAATTGCCGCCGCCGATCACGGCCACGCGCTTGCCCTTGAAAAGCGGGCCGTCGCAGTGCGGGCAGTACGCCACGCCCTTGTTCTTGTACTCCTGCTCGCCAGGCACATCCACATTGCGCCAGCGCGCGCCCGTGGCGAGCACTACGCTCTTCGCACGCAGCCTCGCGCCGCTCGCGGTGCGCACTTCAAAGCCGTTGCCGACGGCGGTGAGCGCTTCGGCGCGCTGCAGGTTCATGATGTCGACGTCGTAGGCGCGCACGTGCTGCTCGAGCGCCACGGCGAACTTCGGCCCGTCGGTTTCCTGCACCGAGACGAAGTTCTCGATCGACATCGTGTCGAGCACCTGGCCGCCGAAGCGTTCGGCCAGCACGCCGGTGCGAATGCCCTTGCGCGCCGCGTAAATCGCGGCCGCTGCGCCAGCGGGGCCGCCGCCGACGATGAGCATGTCGAAAATATCTTTCTGGTTGAGCTTTTCTGCTGCACGCGCCGAGGCGCCAGTGTCGAGCTTCGCGAGAATCTCCTCGACGCCCATGCGGCCCTGGCCAAACACTTCGCCGTTCAGGTAGATGGTCGGCACGGCCATGATCTTGCGCTGCTCGACTTCGTCCTGGAACAGTGCGCCGTCGATCGTGGCGATCTGCACGTTCGGGTTGAGCGCGGCCATCGCGTTGATCGACTGCACGACTTCCGGGCAGTTCTGGCACGACAGCGACATATAGACTTCGAACGAGAACGCGCCGTCGAGCGCCTTCACCTGTTCGATCGTTTCGTTCTCGAGCTTGACCGGGTGGCCGCCCACCTGGAGCAGCGCCAGCACGAGCGACGTGAATTCATGGCCCATCGGAATGCCCGCGAACGTCACCTTGACGTCGGAGTTCGCGCGCTTGATCTCGAACGAAGGGGTACGCGCGTCGCCAATTGCGGCGCCACGGCGTTCTTCGTACGCGATGCGATCCGAAAGCGATGCGATGTCCTGCAGCAGTTGCTGCAGCTCTTGCGACTTCTCGCCGTCATCCAGGTACGCAACGATCTCGATCGACTGCGTGACTTTTTCGAGGTAGTTTTTGAGTTGATCTTTGAGGTTGGCGTCGAGCATGGCGTTTTTTTTCCTGCTGGAGAAGAAGCGTTGGAATGCTAACTAATGCCTCGCGATAACAAAGCCTTTTGAGCTTTGCAGCAAGGCTTCCGGGCCGCAAGCCGCGAGGGTACGGCCCGGTTGTGCAGCTCAGTGCGATTTTCAGCGTCATGCGGTCAGGGCGACCGCATCGAACATCGACGCTTAGATCTTGCCGACGAGGTCGAGCGACGGCTTGAGCGTTTCAGCGCCCGGCGTCCACTTGGCGGGGCACACTTCGCCCGGGTGAGCCGCAACGTACTGGGCAGCCTGAACCTTGCGCAGCAGTTCCTTGGCGTCACGGCCGATGCCGTTGTCATGGATTTCGCACAGCTTGATCTCGCCTTGCGGGTTGATCACGAACGTGCCGCGCAGTGCCAGGCCTTCTTCTTCGATCATCACGTCGAAGTTGCGCGTGAGCGCGCCGGTCGGGTCGCCGACGAGCGGGTACTTGATCTTGGCGATGGTTTCCGACGTGTCGTGCCATGCCTTGTGCGTGAAGTGCGTGTCGGTCGACACGCCGTAGATTTCAACGCCCAGCTTCTGGAATTCCGCGTACTGGTCGGCCAGATCGCCGAGTTCGGTCGGGCACACGAAAGTGAAGTCGGCCGGGTAGAACACGACCACGGACCACTTGCCCAGGAAGTTCTCTTCAGAGACCGGAACGAACTTGCCATTGTGGAATGCGGTGGCCTTGAACGGCTTGACTTGCGTGTTGATGAGAGACATCAGTTGTTTCCTCGCTCTGGGTTGGAAAGGGATGGACGTAGATTACGGGAATCACGGCCATTTGAAAAATTGATTACATTGATCGCCGGGATAAACCATGTCTATCGAGCCTCATAGAAAGCCCTGATTGGGCCTCCAAGCCCGCCAGCACGGCGTTCCACGCCCGCATCGAGGCAGCGTGAGCAACCCTCGGGGCGGTGAGCATACAACGAAATTGCGACATCCCACCTCATCTGCCCGATATACCGGGCAGTGCCGCCGGGGCGGCAATCTTCTAGATGCGGGCGCAACCGGCAAATCACAAGACCGGCGCGCCGAATCCCCGCGGATTGCGCATCAAAGCGCACCGCCGCGCGCAGTTGCCGCGCGAGCTGCCAGACGTTCGCGCAGAAATTGCGTAAATGCGCGGATGGTCACGGAAGCTTCGCGGTGCTGCGGATACAGCGCGTGCAGCGCGTTGGGCGGCGGCATGAACGCTTCGAGCACCTCCACCAGCAACCCCGCATCAACCGATCCTGCCACGATGAAGTCCGGCAGATAGCAAATGCCAAGGCCCGCCACCGCTGCATCGCGAATCACCTCGCCGTTGTTGGCCCGCAGCGGCCCGCGCACCTCGAACGGCGTGCGCACCCCGTCGATCATGAAGTCCCACGACGCGCGCCCCTGCTGCCCGTATGGCAGGCAGGCGTGCTGCGCGAGATCGGCGGGCGTTTGCGGCTCGCGGTGCCGGCGCCGGTAGCCGGGGCTGCAGCAGGCGATCATGCGCACGTCGATGAGCCTCTGGGCGATCAGCGTGGAATCGGAGAGCCTTCCGATGCGCAGCGCCATGTCGAAGCCCTCGCCGATCACGTCGACGCTGCGGTCGCTCAGGTCCATGTCGAAGTGCACGTCGGGATGCGCGCGCAGGAATTCGGCGACGAGCGGCGAGAGATGCGCCATGCCGAACGACATCGGCGCGCTCACCTTGAGCAGGCCGCGCGGCTCCGAGCGGCGCGCCGACATGGCCTGCTCCGTGTCCGCCACCTCGGCGAGGATGCGCTTCGCGCGCTCGTGGAACTCCTGGCCGAGGTCCGTCGCGGCCAGCTTGCGCGTATTGCGCACCAGCAGCCGCGCGCCGAGATCGGCTTCCAGCGCGGCCACGCGGCGGCTCACGAATTGCTTCGAGAGCCGCAGCCGGTTGGCCGCCGCCGTGAAGCTGCCCGCCTCCACGGCGCTGACAAAGATCCGCATGTCATCGAGTTGCATGGCGATTGTCCACTTCAATATGACAGTGAGTCGTATTTTACGACGCTCCGTATCGCATGGGTTGACCTAAACTGTCTCCATCGCAACCGAACATCGGAACCAACGGAGAAACGAACATGATCGAACTTCGCAAAGCAGACCAACGCGGCCGCGGCGAACATGGCTGGCTCAGCTCGCGCCACACGTTTTCGTTCGCGAACTACTACGACCCGAAGCAGATCGGCTTCTCGGACCTGCTCGTGATCAACGACGACCGCGTGGCCCCGGGGCGCGGCTTCGGCAAGCATCCGCACCGCGACATGGAAATCTTCTCGTACGTGCTGGAAGGGGGGCTGGAGCACAAGGACTCGATGGGCACCGGCTCGGTGATCGTCCCCGGCGACGTACAGCTGATGAGCGCGGGCACCGGCGTCGCGCATAGCGAGTTCAACCACTCGGCCGAACAGCCGGTGCACTTCCTGCAAATCTGGATTGCGCCGAACGTGAAGGGCGCGCAGCCGCGCTATCAGCAGAAGCACATTGCGGATGCGGAAAAGCGTGGCAAGCTGCGCCTGGTTCTCTCGCCGGACGGCGCTGCCGAGTCGCTGGAGCTGCGCCAGGACGCGCGGGTCTATGCGGGCCGCTTCGACGGCGCGCAGAGCGCAACGCTCGAGATCGGCGCGGACCGCTACGCCTATGTGCACGTGGCGCGCGGCAGCGTGAAGGTCAACGGCGTGGAGCTGGGCGAAGGCGACGGCGCGCGGATCCGCTCCGAGCGCGAGCTGACCTTCAGCGACGGACACGATGCCGAGGTGCTGGTGTTCGATCTGCGTAATATCGAGGTGTCGGAACTCTGGTCGTAATCAGTGCTAGCGCGGCCGCCGCCAGGCGGCGGGCCGCGCGGCCGACACGGGCAACAAAACAAACAACCCGCTTCAACGTCTTCGGAGAAATACAATGCGATACAACCTCTTCGGCCAGGGCAACGACCTCGCCCTGCTCGTCTCTCGCGTCCTGCTGACCTCGCTCTTCATCCTGTTCGGCTGGTCCAAGATCACCGGGTTTGCCGGCACCGTCGACTTCATGGCGCACGAAGGCGCGCCGATACCGATGCTCTCGGCCGTCATCGCGGTCGTCATGGAGCTCGTGGTGGGCATCCTGCTGCTCGTGGGCTTCTTCACGCGACCGCTGGCCGTGCTGCTGGCGATCTACACTGTCGCCACCGCGTTCATCGGCCATCACTTCTGGACCATGACCGGCATGGAGCAGATGGCGAACATGATCAACTTCTACAAGAACATGAGCATCGCGGGCGGCCTGATCGCACTCGCCGTGGCAGGTCCGGGGAAGTTCTCGATCGACAGGAAGTAAGGCGGGCGCGCCCGAATTTACTTCAGTGCGGGTGCATGCGAGGATCGGCGCGACTCCATCCTCGAGGAAGCATCCATGCAAGACCGCCAAGGCGTGAACCGGGAGCGCGCGCAGCGCATCCTGGCACGCGAGCGTGATGCCTTTGTCGCCGCGCGCCCGAAGTCGCAAGCCCTCTCCGTGCAAGCCGCGCAGCATCTGCTGTTCGGCGTGCCGCTGCACTGGATGAACGACTGGCCCACGCCGTTTTCGCTCTATGTGGATGCGGCGCGCGGCGCAGCCTTCACCGATGTGGACGGGCACCGCTACATCGACTTCTGCCTCGGCGACACGGGCGCGATGTTCGGCCACGCACCGCCCGCCGTCGCCAAGGCGCTCGCGCGCCAGGCGCAGCGCGGCTTCACCACCATGCTGCCCGGCGAAGACGCCGTAGCCGTGAGCACGGCGCTCGCGCGGCGCTTCGGCCTGCCGTACTGGCAGTTCGCCATGACCGCGAGCGACGCCAACCGCTTCGCACTGCGCTGGGCGCGCGCGGCCACCGGGCGCAACACGATCGTCGTGTTCAACGGCTGCTATCACGGCACCGTGGACGACGTCTTCGTCGACCTCGTCGATGGCCGGCCCACGCAGCGCGCGAGCCTGCTGGGCCAGGTGCACGACCTGCTGCCGCACACGCGCGTGGTGGAGTTCAACGACCTCGACGCGCTCGGGCGCGCGCTCGCCGATGACAAAGTGGCCTGCGTGCTGGCCGAGCCTGCCATGACCAACGTGGGCATGGTGCTGCCCGATCCCGGTTTCTGGCGCGACGCGCAAGCGCTCATGAAGCGCCACGGCACGCTGCTGCTGATCGACGAAACGCACACCATCAGCAGCGGGCCGCGCGGCTATGCGTGCGAGCACGGCATCGAGCCCGACCTCTTCGTGCTCGGCAAGCCCGTGGGTGGCGGCGTGCCGTGCGCGGTGTACGGCTTTTCCGCCGAACTCGCCGCGCGTGCGCAAAAAGCGAAGCTCGAAGCGCCGCCGGGCCACTCGGGAATCGGCACGACGCTCACGGCGAACGCGCTATCGATGAGCGCGATGCGCGCGACGCTCGACGAAGTCATGACCGACGCGGCCTATGCGCGGATGTTCGCGCTCGCCGAGCGCCTCGCACAGGGCCTCGCGGCAACGATCGCGCGCCATGCGCTGCCGTGGTGCGTGACGCGCGTGGGCGCGCGAAGCGAGTTCCAGTTCTGCGCCACCCCGCCGCGCAATGGCAGCGAGGCGCGCGCCGCGATGAATGACGAGCTCGAGCAAGTCATCCATCTGTATCTGCTCAACCGGGGCGTGCTCATCACGCCGTTTCACAACATGATGCTCGTGTGCCCCGATACCACCGAAGCCGATGTCGAGCGCCTGATCGGCGCATTCGATGCGTGCCTCGAGGAGCTGTACGCGTCGTAAAGAAGCGCGGCGTGCTGACCTTGCATGCGAAATTGATATCCTTGACGACCAGGCGGGCGCGCCGCGCGCCCAGCTCTCAGGGCCGCCTTCAAATTCGCTTTCAAATCGGCCTTCGAGCCGATCAAACCCGATGCACGATCCGCAAGAAAATCTCTTCGGCTATTTTTCCTCGCTGCAGCAATCCGCGCTGAGCGCGCTCAAACACCTGCCGCTCAAGAGCCGCGCCGCGCAAGGCATGCTCATGGCGCTGCGCGCCGTTTGCGGTGCAGGCCTCGCCTACAGCATCGGCCACGCGCTGCATACCGAGCAGGCGTTCTGGGCGGCGATCACCGCCATCGCCGTCACGCAGCACGATTACGCCGATACGCTCACGCAGTCGCGCGACCAGTTCATCGGCGCGATCTCCGGCGGCATTGTGGGCTTCGTGGCGGCCACGCTCGGGCCGGAGAACATGGCGGTGTATCTCGTGGCGGTGGCCGTGGTAATCGTTTCCTGCTGGTGCCTGCGCGTGAGCACCGCCGCGCGGCTTGGCGCCACCACCACCACCATCGTGCTCCTCGTACCCAGCCACGGCCCCGTGTGGGATGTCGCACTCTTTCGCGTGGCCGAGGTGGCGATCGGCATGGCTTGCGCCTTGCCCGTTTGCTGGGGGTTTTCGTATTTCGAGCGGCGCTGGCTGCATGCTTAGGCAACCCTCGCGAGAAAATCTCTCTCCGCACGCTTCGCAATATTCGGCGCAGGAGCGGCGATAATCAGGGCCGCCGTGCTCAATGCCAGTGCGGGCCGCACAGGTAGCCTCGGGGGGTGCGACCCGTGCGCGCGAATTGCGCGCAATCGTCCCCCCGGATGCGAAATCGTGCGAAACTTGCCGGCTGCGCCGATCCTGGCGCACCCAACGCCCAAGTCACGCACCCGCAACACCCAATCGCATCGCACGCCATGAACTCGAACCGTCAATCCGTCCCCGCCGCCACGACCGCACGCAAATCCATCTCGCTTTTGCAGATGCTCGCGCTGATCGCGTTCGGCGGCATCGCGGTCTCGCTCGTGCTCCAGCACTTCGCCTAAGCGCCGCACCGGACGCACGCTTCAAGGTTTTCGCTTATGTACAAGAAAGGCGTCGCCCTCGAAATCCAGTTCTCACCCGAGCGCCTGAACGATGGCGCAGGCGATCCCTACTGGATCGATCTCACCGCCGCGGAAGCCGCCGCGCTGCTCGACACGCTGCAAGCAAAGCTGGCCGCGCGCGAAGCCACTTCGGCGCCGCTCGTCGTGGCGCTCGACGCGCCGCGCGAGCCTCGAGCGGATGCCGCCACCGCAAGCGCGGCACACGCTACTCGGTCCGATCAAGCCTTAAAGTAATGGGTCTGCGTGATCTGCGGCTGGGTGTACGACGAAGCCGCCGGCGCCCCCGACGACGGCCTCGCCCCCGGCACGCGCTGGACCGACGTGCCCGACGACTGGCGCTGCCCGCTGTGCGATGTGGGCAAGGAAGATTTCGCGCTGGTCGAGTTCTGAGGAACCCGCCATGTGTGAGCGTTCATGCGCTCACACTGCTATCCGCCTTCACGTCCCAGCGGCTCGTAGAACAGCGCAAATAGTTCAGACTGCGAACTAACGCCGAGCTTCGCGTAAATATGTTTCTTGTGCGCACGCACGGTCTCGAACGAGATGTCGAGCCGCTCGGCAATCGCGCGCGTCGAAAATCCCGAAAGACTCTGGCGCACCACTTCGATCTCGCGCGCCGTGAGCGGCGTGCGGCCGCTTTGTCGCGCCACCGCTTCGAAGCGGCTCGCGTAATCCGTGTTGCCTGCCGCCGTCGTCTCGGCGCGCGGCGCGCCTGCATCCGCCTCAGCCGGCTCGGGCATCGAGAACGTCTCATAAGGCAGCCGCTGCCGCATCAACGCCATCACCCACGGCGCAAACATCGCGAACATCGCAATATCGCGCTCGGTGTAATGGCGCGTTGCGCCCAGCGAGAAAATCAGCGTGCGGCGCGCATCGAGCGGGTGATTGAACTGCACTTCGTCGCCGATGATGTTGCTCCTGAAATAGCGCTGGTAGTAGTCCGTCATGCGGAAGTTATCAGGCGCGACTTCGGCAAGCGTGACGAGCCCCGCACGCGGCTTTTCGCAGGCGTGGATATAGAAGGGATCGAGCTGGTACATGCCCTCCAGATACGCGCGGAACAAGAGATCCACGGTGCCGTCGGGCATCGGCGACTCGGCGCAGACGAGCGGTGCGCGATCGCGCATGAAGACGAGCGCGACCCAGTTGTCGAAAGCGACGAACCGCTCGATCACGCGCGTCATGCGGGTCCAGAATTCGGGACCGTCGAGGGCGTCGATGAGCGTCGCGATATGGTGATGGAACGCGCGATCTTGCCAGTCGAGTTCCATGGTTCCTCCGGTCAGGGTACCCCTGCAGGGTGATTTCCGAGCAAAAATAACGTGGTGATAATAGCCGCTCATTACGCTCGCGCGGCACAAGGAGACAGGCATGCAACTCGAACTCGCACAAATTCCCCTCGTTGACGGCGTCGTCGCGCCCAATCTGGCGCGCACGCTCGATGCGATCGGCAAGCGCCGTGCGGGTACCGACCTGATGGTGTTCCCCGAAGCCACGCTCACCGGCTTTCCCACCCGCGAGCGCGTGCGCGACGTGGCCGAGACGCTCTCCGGCCCCTCGCTTTGCGCCGTGCGCGACGCCGCGCGCAACGCCCAGGTGGCGGTGGCCGTGGGTCTTGCTGAGCGTGACAGCAGCGACAACGAGCGCTTCTACAACACCACCGTCCTGATCGACGAACGCGGCGAAATCGCGCTGCGTTATCGCAAGACCCACCTGTGGGCCACCGACGTCGGCGTCTTCACGCCCGGCGACCGTTTCGAGGTCTGCGAATTCAAGGGCATGACCGTGGGCCTGCTGATCTGCTACGACATCGAGTTTCCGGAACCCGCGCGTGCGCTCGGCGTGCTCGGCGCGGAAATGCTGATCGTCACCAACGGCAACATGGATCCGTTCGGCCCGGTGCACCGCCGCGCCATTATCGCGCGTGCGATGGAAAACCAGGCATTCGCGGCGCTCGTGAACCGCACCGGCGACGGCGACGACAACCTCACGTTCCCCGGCGAATCGGCGCTCATCAGCCCGTTCGGCGACGTGCTGGCCGAACTCGAGAGCGACGACGCGGTCCTGCCCGTGACCGTGGACCGCGCGCTGCTCGCGCAAAGCCGCGAGCATTACAG
Source organism: Paraburkholderia sp. A1BS-2L (assembly GCF_051125205.1). Taxonomy (NCBI): domain Bacteria; kingdom Pseudomonadati; phylum Pseudomonadota; class Betaproteobacteria; order Burkholderiales; family Burkholderiaceae; genus Paraburkholderia; species Paraburkholderia sp. A1BS-2L. The sequence goes on along the minus strand of NZ_CP120429.1, from coordinate 1,359,002 downwards.
CTATCTGCACGATGCGCGCGTCGCGCTGAATCTCGCCGATGAAAACAACGCGCAGGGCCGCCGCTCGCTCAACATCCGCGCCCGCACGAGCCGCTGAGCGCGCAGCGCCAGCGGCCAGCGCAGCCGACAACCCACCAGCAAACGATCGAAGCCACGCAGCGTGCGCTGCCCCGCCGGGGCGGCACGCACGCTCGCGCGCGGACTACACCCGCAGCACTCAGGAGACACCTGCATCATGAAGCCTTCCGCAACGCCGGCTGAACACGGCACCCACGGCACGAACGGCGCAAGCGTGGCAAGCCACGCGCGCGAACCGCATCTCAAGCGCACGCTCGGCCTGCCCTCCGTGCTCCTGTTCGGCCTCGCCTACATGGCGCCGCTGATCGTCTACGGCACTTATGGCGTGCTCGCGGGCGCGAGCCAGGACACTGCCGCGCTCGCCTATCTCATCGCGCTCATCGCGATCGTGTTCACGGCGCTCAGCTATGGCAAGCTCGCGCGCCTGTTCCCGGTGGCCGGCTCCGCCTACACCTACACGCGCAAGAGCTTCAATGCGCACATGGGCTTCATGATTGGCTGGGCCACCCTGCTCGACTACTTCTTCTTGCCGATGGTGATCTGGCTGATCGGCGCGGCCTACCTGGGCGCTGCGTTTCCGCACGTGAGCGCGTGGATCTGGATCGTCGCGTTCATCGTGCTCACGAGCGGCCTGAACATCATCGGCATCGAACTCGCGGCGCGCTTCAACATCGTGCTGATGATCGTGCAGCTCGGCATTGCCGCCATCTTCGTCGTGCTGTGCCTGCACTACGCGGCGGCCGCGGCCGGCCCCGGCGGCCTGCTCGCCGCGCAGCCGTTCTTCCAGCCGCACGTGCCGCTTTCGGCCACGATGGCTGGCGCGGCCATCGCCGCGTATTCGTATCTCGGCTTCGACGCCGTCTCCACGCTCACCGAAGAAACCATCGAGCCGGAAAAGAACATTCCGCGCGCCATCGTGCTGATCGCGCTGCTGGGCGGCGCGATCTTCGTGATCGCCGCGTACACGTTGCAGCTCGCACATCCGGGCGCCGTGTTCAAGGACCCCGATTCGGCTGCGTTCGAAATCGCGCGCAAAGTAGGCGGTGACATTTTCGTGACGATCTTCCTCGCCGGCCTGATCCTCGCGCAGTTCGCCTCGGGCATCTCGGCGCAGGCGAGCGTGGGACGCCTGCTCTACGCAATGGGCCGCGACGAAGTGCTGCCCAAGTCGATCTTCGGCTTCATCCACCCGCGCTTTCGCACGCCCGCCATCAACATCGCGATTGCCGGCGCGATCGGCCTGATCGCGCTGAAGCTCGACGTGGCCACGTCCACTTCGTTCATCAACTTCGGCGCGTTCCTTGCGTTCACCTCGGTGAACCTGTGCGTGATCCGTCAATACCTGGGCGGCGCCGCCGGCACGCGCGGCTTCGGTTTCCTGGGTGGCCTGGTGTTCCCGCTGATCGGCGCGATCACCGATATCTGGCTGCTGTGCAGCCTCGAGAAAACCGCCATCGCGCTCGGCGTGATCTGGTTCGTGCTCGGCCTTGCGTATCTCGGCTGGATCACGCGGTGCTTGCGCCGCGCGCCGCCGGAAATGGCCGTGTAAGCGCGCGCATCGCGCCATATCGATACGGGCTTCGCTGCGCGCGACAGCCCGTTTTTTGTTTTTGGGGCCGAGTGCGATCGCGATTGCGGGGTCGGGGTCAAACAGCCGCTTCAGTCACGCGGACCCGAACCGCACTACAATGCATGCCGTTCTCTCGTTTGCCGGCGCGCTCGCCGCCTCGTTCGTACGCACCATGCCCCGTATTTCAAAAGTCGTTCCGTTTCTGCTGATTCCGCTTGCTGCCGCCCTCAGTGCATGCTCGTCGCCCACACCGGCGTTTCGGGATGACCAACTGCTGAGCAGCGCTCCGAGCCCGTTCTCGCACGGCTTCAACTATGCCAGCAGCGATGCCTGCGAGGCATCGCGCCGCGCGCTGCTGAGCCAGGGCTACATGACGACGATGACGCGCAACGACACCGTCGACGCCACCAAGAATTTCCAGCCGTCCGTCGACCAGCACATCGTCGTGGAGGTGCACGTGGTGTGCACGCCGGCCGACGCCACGAACACTAGCATGCTGTACGTCAACGCCGTGCAGAACGGCTATGCGCTCAAGAAGAGCGCGACCTCGGCGAGCGTGGGGTTGTCGATTCTCGGGTCGGTCTCGCTGCCGATCCACTCGAACAGCGACGAAATGGTCAAGGTCTCGAGCGAGACGGTTCAGTCGACCGAGTTCTACAAGCGCTTCTTCGGTCTCGTGGGGCGCTATCTGGGCGGCGTCGCGCGCAGCGAGCCGGTGCCGGGCGGCAATATCAAGGCTACGCCGCTGCAACTCGAGCCCGATACAACGATGGTGAACATGGCAGCGCCGGGCGCTTCGACCGCGCCAGCGGCGGCGGCTGCCGCTGCAGCGGCAGCCGCGGTGACTGGCGCGACCGTGCTGCATACCTCCGTGTCGAGCCCGACGCCGGCAACGAGCGCAATGCCCGTGCAAGCAACCACGCACGCGGCCGCGCCCATCGCCGCCGCAAGCGGTGTGCATGCGGTCTTCCCGGCATCGCCCGCATCGGAGGCGACGCTGCTCACACCGGTGCTGCCGGCGGCGGCATCGGCTCCTGCTGGGTCGGCGGCGTCGGCTCCGGCAGCACCGGCCGCCGCAGCGACAAGCACGGCTGCCATGCCTGCCTCGGCGGCTTCGGCAACGCCGGCGCAAACAGCCGCACAGCCCGCAGCGGCATCGGCTGCCGCGGCACCGGCGCCCGCCCGCGGTGCTCAAAGCGCGGCAGCGGCCTCGTCAGCGGCGATCAGCTCCGCCAGCGCTCCGGTTTCCGGCTCGGCTCCAACCGCAGCCAGGGCGCCCTGAGCGGCCCGATCCGCACGCCTCCCCGGCGTCCGGACGCAGCGCCCGAATCCCACCGCCATATGCGCGTCTAGCGCAAGCCCGCCATCACCGCGCCCATGCCCACCAGCAGGCTGCCCATCAAACGGTTAACCACGCGCAGCCGCCGGGGCCGTTGCAGCACGTGGCGCAGGCGGTGCGAAAACAGCGCCATCGACGCCACCCCACCCGCGAACAGCAACGCGAACGTCGCCGCCAGCACGAGGTACTGTCGGTTCGCGCTCCACGACGCATCCGCGCTGATGAACTGCGGGAAAAACGACGGAAAGAACAGCAAGGTCTTGGGATTGAGCCCCGAGGTAGCAAACCCGCGCCAGAACAGACCGCGCCGGGAAGTGAGCGCCGACTCCGCTGGCTCCGCGCCAGACTCGCCGCCGAGCGTACGGCTGCGCCATTGCTTGCAGCCGAGCCAGACGAGGTAAGCCGCGCCGGCCCAGCGCAGCACGGTAAGTGAATGCTCACTAATGAGCAGCAGCGAATTCAGGCAAAGCGCCGTGAAGACGAGTTGCAACAGCACCGCGAGCGTGCCGCCCCAGACGCAAGGCAGCGCGCGACGCCAGCCGGCATGGAGCGCGTGGCTCATCGTGAGCACGTTGACGGGACCGGGGGTGTAGACGAGGACCAGCGCGGCGGCGAGAAACGACAAATACAACTGGGGCGACATTTCTGGAGTTCTGGGTTGGCGTAATGAAGGGGGCGAAACGAAAGCGGGCAACAAAAAACCGCGCAACAGCGCGGTTTCAAATGCCATCTGCCCGATCGAACCTTGCTGGCCGCGTGATGAACGCGTACAACGCCCGATGGCCGCCGCTGGGTGCACGGAAAACCGGCTCTGACGGTCCACCGCGGCTTGTGGCTGCGGCGGCGCACCTCAACGCGGGGAGGTGGCCGCGTGGGTCGTGCCGGGCAAGAAGGCATGGAGAAAATATACCGGCAATGACCCTGTAAAGGCTTCCTGTTTTCAGGCAAAAATCGCTCATTTACGGAATATCATTCCGCTAAAATTGCAACTTTCTGTAGATAATTCCATCCATCATGAGCCCCCGCGAACGCCCGTCCAAACCGCTCGACAACCAGGACCGCAAGATCCTGCGCGCGCTACAGCAGAACGCCCGCCTCTCCAACGCCGAACTCGCGGAACAAGTAGGCATGTCGACCACGGCGTGCTGGAACCGCACGCGCCAACTCGAAGCCGACGGCTACATCGACGGCTATGTCGCGCTCGTGAACCAGCGCAAGCTCGGTTTCGCCGACATCGTGATTCTCGAAGTCACGCTCGACCGCCACGAGGACGACGCGCTCGCGCGCTTCGGCGCAGAGCTCGCGGCGCTGCCCGAAGTGCTGGAGGCGTATCTCGTCTCCGGCGAATACGACTACTGGATCAAGGTGGCCGTGGATGGTACGGCGGGCTACGAGCGCTTCCTGCGCGAAAAGCTCTATCGCATTTCGAGCATCCGCCACAGCCGCTCGATGTTCGCGCTGCGCTGCATGAAGGACGTGGCGTCGATGCAGGTGTGAGCTTCCTCAGCGCATCACGCCAGTTAGTTCGTCATCCGTATCAAATGCGCGGAGCAGTTCACGCTCCTGGCGAGCGCGCCCCGCTCGCGCGCAAGATCATCTTCACGACTTCTTCAGTGGTGGCCTCGAAGCTCGCGGCCGATAACGCGCGCTTGCCCGCGAGCGCGCGAATCTGAGCCTCGAAATCGGCGTAATGCTGCGTGGTCGCCCAGATCATGAAGAGCAGCGTCTTGGGGTCCAGCGGCGCGAGCAGTCCTTCGTCGATCCAGCGCTCGATCAGTTGCACGCGCGACTCCATCCACGGCTTCACGCGCTTGAGCAGAATGTCCTGCATGTGCGTGGCCCCGCTGATGATCTCGTTGGCCCACACTTTCGAGCCCAGCGGCCGGCGCCGCGAGAGCGCCATCTTCGCGCGCACATAGCCGCCGATGGCGACCACCGGGTCGTCGCTTGCGTCGAAGGTGTCGGCGGCGGCGTTCCACTCTTCGAACACGTCGTCGAGCACGCGCCAATAGAGTGCGAGCTTGGTGGGAAAGTAGTAGTGCAGATTCGCCTTCGGCAGGCCGGCGCGCTCGGCAATCAGCGCCGTGCTCGCGCCCTCGAAGCCCCGCTCCGCGAAAACCGCCTCCGCGCAAGCCAGCAGATGCGTTTCATTGGAGGCGCGAATCGACGCCTTGCGGCGCGGCTTGTGCGCCGCGTCAGCGTCGTCGCGCGCGCCCGCACTCGTGCGCACTGCAAGATTCGCGGCTGGCGTGTTCGGGTCGTCGTCGCGCATGGGGTTCGGTCCGCTCAAGGGTGGAAAAGCGTCGCGCGCATCATCCGCCGCGCAACGCCGGTTTCATTGTAGTCACGGCATCGGCGCGACGTGCATAGATGCATGGCAAACCTTCGGGTAAACCTGCCCGTCGCCCGTGTGCTTTCATGCACCGCAACATCGATGGCATGCTTTTCGCTCGTAACACCGCATTGAATTCCTGAAGTTTATCGCCTACAACCTGTCCAATCGGACAGGATTCAGCAAACGAGGAGAGCACGCATGAACACCGTAAGCGAAGCCGCGCTGACCACCGCGATTCATGTGAACGGCCAGCGCCTCTGGGACAGCCTCATGGAGATGGCGAAGATCGGCGCGACCGCGAAAGGCGGCGTCTGCCGCCTCGCCCTCACCGATCTCGACAAAGCCGGCCGCGACCTCATCGTGAAGTGGGCGAAGGAAGCGGGCTGCACCGTGAGCGTCGATCAGATGGGCAATGTCTTCATGCGCCGCGCGGGACGCAACAACGACCTGCCGCCGGTGATGACCGGCTCGCACGCCGACTCGCAGCCTACGGGCGGTCGCTTCGACGGCATCTATGGCGTGCTCGGCGGGCTGGAGGTGATCCGCTCGCTCAACGACCACGGCATTCAGACCGAGCACCCCATCGAAACGGTGATCTGGACCAACGAGGAAGGCTCGCGTTTCGCCCCCGCGATGGTGGCGTCCGGCGTGTTCGCGGGCGTGTTCACGCTCGATTACGGCCTCTCGCGCAAGGACGTGGACGGCAAGACCATCGGCGAGGAATTGCAGCGCATCGGCTATGCGGGCGACCTGCCGTGCGGCGGGCGCAAGATTCACGCGGCGTTCGAGTTGCATATCGAGCAAGGGCCGATACTCGAGGCGGAGAACAAGACCATCGGCGTGGTGACCGACGCGCAGGGCCAGCGCTGGTACGAAGTCGTGCTCACGGGCCAGGAAGCGCATGCGGGCCCCACGCCCATGCCGCGCCGCCGCGACGCGCTGCTCGGCGCTTCGCGCGTGGTGCAGCTCGTGAACGAAATCGGCCTGCGCCATGCACCACTTGCGTGCGCGACGGTCGGCATGATGCAGGTGCATCCGAACTCGCGCAACGTGATTCCGGGGCGGGTGTTCTTCACCATCGACTTTCGCCATCCACAGGATGAAGTGCTCGCGAAAATGGACGCCGAGTTGCGCGAAGGCATCGCGAAGATCGCGCAGCAAGGCAAGCTCGAAGCTCAAGTCGAGCAGATTTTCTATTACGCGCCGGTGCCGTTCGATGCGAACTGCGTGAAGTCCGTGCGCGCGGCGGCGGAACGCTTCGGCTATTCGAACCGCAATATCGTCTCGGGCGCGGGCCACGACGCGTGCTATCTCGCAACGGTCGCACCGACTTCGATGGTGTTCGTGCCGTGCATCGACGGCATCAGCCATAACGAGGTCGAGGACGCGACGCAGGAGTGGATCGAGGCGGGCGCGAACGTGCTGCTGCATGCGATGCTCGAACGCGCGTCAGAGCCGGGTTGATCGCACACGAATCGAAACAGGCGGCCTCGAGCGCCGCGTAGCAATTCCAGCATTTCCCCCGCGTCCCGGCTGCGCCGCTGCGTGCGCAGCCGGCGGGCCCGTGTTTTGCCTCGCAAGGAGCATCCGGATGTCCCATTCGAACTCGCGTGCCACCGCACCTACTCCGCAAGGCGTTGCTGCCGGACGCCTCGGCGCCGAGGCGCTCGGCTGCAATTTCGCCGATGTCGCCCCGCCCCTCTCCGCCGATGCCGCCGTCATTGCCGCCGACCGCTGCCACTACTGCTACGACGCGCCCTGCATCGCCGCCTGCCCCACCGGCATCGACATTCCGGGCTTCATCCGCAAGATCGGCAACGGCAACCTCAAGGGCGCGGCGCGCGACATCCTGAGCGCCAACCCGCTCGGCGGCATGTGCTCGCGCGTGTGCCCCACCGAGATCCTGTGCGAGGGCGCCTGCGTGCGAAATCATCAGGATGGCGAACCAGTCCGGATCGGCGCGCTGCAGCGCCATGCCACCGACTTCCAGATGGCACGCGAGGCCGAGGGCGCCGCGCCGCTCTTCAAGCGCACGAGTGAGACGGGGCGGCGCGTGGCCGTGGTCGGCGCGGGTCCCGCCGGGCTCGCATGCGCGCATGGGCTCGCGCTGGCCGGGCATGCCGTGACCGTGTTCGACGCGCGCGAGAAACCCGGCGGGCTCAACGAATATGGCATCGCCGCGTATAAGACCGTCGACGATTTCGCCCAGCGCGAGGTCCAGTGGCTGCTCTCCATCGGCGGGATCGTGATCGAAACGGGCAAGCGGCTGGGCCGCGATTTCGCGCTCGACGCGCTGCGCGAAGCGTTCGATGCGGTGTTCATCGGCATCGGTTTGGGCGGCACGCAGGCGCTGCGCATCGAAGGCGAAGCGCTCGAAGGCGTGCTTGACGCCGTCGAGTTCATCGCCGAACTGCGCCAGGCGCGCGATCTGGCCACCGTGCCCACCGGCCGCCGCGTCGTGGTGATCGGCGGCGGCAACACCGCCATCGACGCCGCCGTGCAAAGCCGCAAGCTCGGCGCGGAGCACGTCACCCTCGCCTACCGGCGTGGCGGCGCGCACATGAGCGCCACGTGGGCCGAGCAGGAATTCGCACGTAACGAGGGCGTCACGATCGTCGAGTGGCGCAAGCCGTTGCGGATTTTGGGCAGCGGCGTGGGCGCGGGCCGTGTCGAAGCGGTCGAGTTCGAACGCACGGCGCTCGACCCGAACGGCGTGCTCCGGGGCACCGGCGAAATCGAGCGCATCGAGGCCGACGTGGTGCTCAAGGCGATCGGCCAAAAGCTGCTGCCGGCAGGGCTCGAAGCACTGCAGTTGACCGAGGGCGGCGTGCGCATCGCCGTGGATGCCGATGGCGCGACCTCGCTCGAAGGCGTCTGGGCCGGCGGCGACTGCGCGGGCCACGGCGCGACCGATCTCACCGTGCAGGCGGTGCAGGACGGCAAGCTCGCCGCGCGTGCGATCGACCGCTACCTCGCTGCACAGGCCACGAAAGCGGCCTGAGCGGCAGCACTACACGTACCCCGACAAAAACGAACCATCCCATCAGCTTTGCATGGGATCGGAGCAAGTGCTGAAGCACTAACTCCGAATCGACAGGAGCCGCATCATGGCCGATCTCCGCTGCACGATTGCCGGTATTCAATCGCCCAACCCGTTCTGGCTCGCCTCCGCGCCGCCCACCGACAAGGCCTATAACGTCAACCGCGCCTTCGAGGCCGGCTGGGGCGGCGTGGTCTGGAAGACGCTCGGGCTCGACCCGCACGTGGTGAACGTAAGCTCGCGCTACGGCGCGACCACCTGGCGCGGCCAGCGCATCGCGGGCCTGAACAACATCGAGCTCATCACCGACCGGCCGCTCGACGTGAACCTCAAGGAAATCGTGCAGGTCAAGCGCGACTGGCCCGACCGCGCATTGATCGTCTCGCTGATGGTGCCGTGCACCGAGCAGGACTGGAAATGGATCCTGCCGCTGGTGGAAGACACCGGCGCCGACGCCGTCGAGCTCAACTTCGGCTGCCCGCACGGCATGAGCGAGCGCGGCATGGGCGCCGCGGTGGGCCAGGTGCCCGAATACATCGAGATGGTCACGCGCTGGGTGAAGGAAGGCACGCGCCTGCCCTGCCTCGTGAAGCTCACGCCCAACATGACCGATATTCGCCACGGCGCGCGCGCCGCGTTCAAGAGCGGCGCGGACGGCGTCTCGCTCATCAATACCATCAATTCGATCGTGGGCGTGGACCTCGACGCCATGGCGCCGCTGCCCACCGTGGACGGCAAGGGCACGCACGGCGGCTACTGCGGCCCCGCCGCCAAGCCCATCGCGCTGCACATGGTGGCCGAGATCGCGCGCGACCCGCAAACCCAGGGCCTGCCGATCTCGGGCATCGGCGGCATTTCCGACTGGCGCGACGCCGCGGAGTTCATGGTGCTGGGCGCCGGAAGCGTGCAAGTGTGCACTGCCGCGATGCATTACGGATTCCGAATCGTCCAGGACATGATCGACGGGCTCGCCAACTGGATGGACGACAAGGGCTACGCGAATCTCGACGCGTTTCGTGGCCGCGCGGTGCAAAACGTCACCGACTGGCAATACCTGAACTTGAACTACGACATCAAGGCCCGCATCGATCAGGACCGCTGCATCCAGTGCGGCCTGTGCCATATCGCCTGCGAGGACACCTCGCACCAGGCCATCACCGCGACGAAGGACGGCAAGCGGCACTTCGAAGTGGTCGATGCGAACTGCGTCGGGTGCAATTTATGCATGCATGTCTGCCCGGTCGACCAATGCATCACGATGGAGCGCGTCGACACGGGCCGTTACGCGAACTGGACCACGCACCCGAACAATCCGGCCCGCGTGGCCGATCCGAAGGCGGCCTGATCCTCTCTCCCCCAACCTGAGCAACAAAGCGCAGCAAAAAGCGCCAGGAGAAACCGCACCATGAGCCAGCCAGCAGCCAGCGGTGGTATGGAAGGCGACGCGCACGCGCGCCGCAGCGCCAGCGAGCTATACAACGACGACCTCGCGCCCACGCGCGCCGCGCAGCGCACGTGGCGCTGGTATCACTTCGCCGCCCTGTGGGTGGGCATGGTGATGAACATCGCCTCGTACATGCTCGCGGCGGGGCTCACCGAACAGGGCATGTCGCCGTGGCAAGCGGTGCTCACGGTGCTGCTCGGCAACATGATCGTGCTCGTGCCCATGCTGCTGATTGGCCACGCGGGCGCGAAGTACGGCATTCCCTACGCGGTGCTGGTGCGCTCGTCGTTCGGCACCCAGGGCGCGAAGCTGCCCGCCATGCTGCGCGCCATCGTGGCGTGCGGCTGGTACGGCATTCAGTCGTGGCTCGGCGGCAGCGCGATCTACACGCTCGCCAACATCCTCACGCACAACGCGCTGGTCGGCGACGCGCTGCCGTTCCTCGGCATTTCGGTCGCCCAGGGCGCGTGCTTCCTGATCTTCTGGGCGCTGCAACTCTACTTCATCGTGCACGGCACCGACTCGATCCGCTGGCTCGAAAGCTGGTCGGCGCCCATCAAGGTCGTGATGTGCGTGGCGCTGGTCTGGTGGGCCTGCTCGAAAGCGGGCGGGGTGGGCTCGATGCTCTCGCAGCCCTCGCAGTTCGCGCCGGGCGGCAAGAAGGCCGGGCTCTTCTGGGTCACCTTCTGGCCGAGCCTCACGGCGATGGTGGGCTTCTGGGCCACGCTCGCGCTCAACATTCCCGACTTCACGCGCTTCGCGAAGACGCAAAAAGACCAGCTCGTGGGGCAGGCGCTGGGCCTGCCGATTCCGATGGCGCTGCTCTCGGTGGTCTCCGTCGTGGTCACCTCGGCCACCGTGGTGATCTACGGCAAGGCGATCTGGGACCCCATCGACGTCACGAGCCGCATGGAAGGCATCGGCGTGGGCATCGCGCTCGTGATCCTCACGCTCGACACCATGTGCTGCAATCTCGCAGCGAACCTGGTCGGACCTGCTTACGATTTTTCGAGCCTCTGGCCCAAGGGCATTTCGTACAAGGCGGGCGGCCTGATCACGGCGACCATCGCCATCGTGATGATGCCGTGGAAGATTCTGGCCACCACGCAGGGCTATATCTTCACGTGGCTGGTGGGCTATTCGGCGCTGCTCGGGCCGGTGGCGGGCATTCTCATGGTCGACTACTTCCTGATTCGCGGCGCGCGCCTCGACACCGAGCAGCTGTTCGAGGAAAACGGCGAATACGCTTACTCGAATGGCTGGAACCTAGCCGCCGTGATCGCGCTCGTCGCGGGCGTGCTGCCGAATCTGCCGGGCTTTTTGAACGTGGCGTTTCCGAATGCGTTTCCCTCGGTGCCCGACGCGTTCAAAAACCTCTATACCTATGCGTGGTTCGTGGGACTCGCGATCGCGGCCGTTGTCTATGGCGTGCTGATGAAGCTGGGCAAGAGCCGCAGCCCACGCATTGCGAACGCATAACTGAAAACGTAACCGAAGGAGACATTGCATCATGGCGATCCTGATTCGAGGCGGCACCATCGTCGACGCGGACAAAAGCTATCGCGCCGATGTGCTCTGCGAAGGCGGCACGATAGCGGCGATCGGCGAGAACCTCGACGCGCCCGCTGGCGCCACCGTGGTGGACGCGGGCGGGCAATACGTGATGCCGGGCGGCATCGACCCGCACACGCACATGGAGCTGCCCTTCATGGGCACCACGGCGAGCGACGACTTCTTCAGCGGCACAGCGGCGGGGCTCGCGGGCGGCACCACGTCGATCATCGACTTCGTGATCCCGAACCCGAAGCAGCCGCTCATGGACGCGTTCCAGCAATGGCGCGGCTGGGCCGAGAAGGCCGCCGCCGACTACGGCTTTCACGTGGCGGTGACGTGGTGGGACGAGAGCGTGCATCGCGACATGGGGCTGCTCGTGCAGGACCACGGCGTGTCGAGCTTCAAGCACTTCATGGCGTACAAGAACGCCATCATGGCCGACGACGAGATCCTCGTGAACAGCTTCGCGCGCGCACTGGAACTGGGCGCGCTGCCCACCGTGCACGCGGAAAACGGCGAGCTCGTGTTTCAGCTTCAGAGGCAATTGCTCGCGCGCGGCTTCACCGGACCAGAGGCGCATCCGCTCTCGCGGCCGCCCGAAGTGGAAGGTGAGGCCGCGAACCGCGCGATGCGCATTGCACAGGTGCTGGGCGTGCCCGTGTATATCGTGCACGTCTCCGCGAAAGAGGCGCTCGAAGCCATCACGCGCGCACGCGCCGAAGGCCAGCGCGTCTTCGGCGAAGTGCTCGCGGGCCATCTCGTGATCGACGAGTCGGTGTATCGCGACCCCGACTGGACGCGCGCGGCCGCGCATGTGATGAGCCCGCCGTTCCGCACCAAGGAGCATCGCGACGCGCTCTGGCGCGGGCTGCAAGGCGGCCTGCTGCACACCACGGCCACCGACCACTGCGTATTCTGCGCCTCGCAGAAAGCCATGGGGCGCAACGATTTCACGAAGATTCCCAACGGCTGCGGCGGCGTGGAAGACCGCATGGCCGTGCTATGGGATCAGGGCGTGAACACCGGGCGTCTCACGCCGAATGAGTTCGTGCGCGTGACCTCCACGAACGCCGCGCAGATCTTCAACCTCTATCCGCGCAAAGGTGCGGTGGCCGTGGGCGCGGACGCCGATCTGGTGGTCTGGGACCCGCAGGGCACGCGCACGATCTCGGTGAAGACGCACCATCAGAACGTGGACTTCAATGTGTTCGAAGGCATGACGGTGCGCGGCGTGCCCACGCATACGGTTTCCCAGGGAGAACTCGTGTGGGCGGATGGCGACTTGCGTGCGAAGCGCGGCGCGGGGCGCTATCTGAAACGGCCCGCGAATCCGGGCTATCTGCAGGCTTCTCGGCTCGCGAAGCAGTTGAAGGAAACGCAGCCGGTACATCGCGAAGGCGATGCGGCGAAGTAAGCGATTAAGCGATCGAAGCGATGACTCATGAAGCGCGCGGAGCGACAAGCTCCGCGCGCTTTCACTCCATCAAGCGGTGAATCAAGCCGCCAACTGGCCATGACCGCTCGCCGCGCCGTTGCCTTCAGGCGCGCACGCCGCGCCCGCGCGCGCAAAGCGGATCGCGTCCATCAGCGCCTCGTGCTCGCCCACGTGATTCGCGAGCAGCAGAATCAATTGCGCATTGGCCGACTGGCTCTGTTCCTCGTCGAGATCGCGATGCATGTCGATGAGCGCCTCGTAGAAGTCGTCGGGGCGTGCGAGGTTGGGTTGGGTGTTGAGCATCGTTGTCTCCTTGATTGACGGTCCGGCGCGTCAAGCCGTGCCGGCCACGCACAACGCCCGCTTGAGCGCCTGCTCGACGCGCGACGCATCGGCGCGACGCCAGCGCGCGCACACGTGCTGATCCGGCCGGATCAGATAGAACGCGCCATCCTGCGCGCCGTAGCGTTGCGCGGCCAGGCCTTCGGCGTCGCGCAACACTGCCGCGTTCGCAGGCAAGCCCTCGGGCACCGCGCCCGCGCCATCGAGCACAACCACGAATTGCATCGGCACCGGGCCACGCGCCAGCGCGTCGAGCGCTGCGCGCGTACCGCTTTCGAGCGTCGCGCCCGCGCGGCAGAACAGCAGCCCCGTGAAGCGTCCGCCTAGTTGCGCGAGCAACCATTGCGGCGCGCCTTGCGTGCCGGCCACGGGCGCATCGGCGCACGACGCGCCCGGCACCATCTGGCCCGCGAAGGTCTCTTCGTCGGCCGTATTGAGCGTCGATTCGTGCAGCACCGCAGGCACCGAGAGCCGCCCGCTGTTCACCAGTTGCCGCGCGAATGCATGCTCGCGCGCGAGCGTGAGCACGGCGTCGCGGAACACGCGGCTCACCGCGCTCTTCGGCGTAATGAAGTCGGTCGAGCGCGTGGAGTTGCGGATGTTTTCATCGGCGGCGTATTCGCGCTCGCTCGCATAGGTGTCGAGCAGTGCATCGGGCGCGCGATTCTCCAGCACCATCGCGAGTTTCCACGCGAGGTTCTCGCCGTCCTGGAAGCCGCTATTCGCGCCACGCGCGCCGAACGGCGAAACGAGGTGCGCCGAGTCGCCCGCGAACAGCACGTTGCCGTGGCGGAAGCTGTCCATGCGCAGGCACGAAAACGTGTAGATGCTCACCCACTCCAGCTCGAACTTCGCGTCGGGGCCGAGCAGCGCGCGCACGCGCGGAATCACGCGCTCGGGGGTCTTTTCGAGCACCGGGTCGGCGTCCCAGCCCAGCTGGAAGTCGATGCGCCAGACGTTGTCGGGCTGGCGATGCAGCAGCACCGACTGGTTCGGATGAAATGGCGGGTCGAACCAGAACCAGCGCTCGGTGGGAAACTCGGCTTCCATCTTCACGTCGGCGATCAGGAAGCGGTCCTTGAACGTGCGGCCATGGCTGTCGAGGCCCATGAGCTTGCGCACCGGACTGCGCGAGCCATCGGCGGCCACCACGTAGCGCGCGAGCAATTCGTATGAGCCGTCGGGCGTTTCGATTTCGAGCGCCACGTGCGAATCTTCGGCGCCCGGCGCACCGTGCTGCGCGATGCCCGTCACCTTGCTCTTCCAGCGGATTTCGAGGTTGGGCAGTTCCTGTGCGCGTTCGAGCAGGAAGCCTTCCACGTAGTACTGCTGCAAATTGACGAACGCAGGCCGATGATGCCCGCTTTCCGGCAGCAGATTGAAGGTGTAAACCAGCTCGTCCTTGCGGAACACCTTGCCCACGTTCCAGCTCACGCCCTTCTCGACCATGCGCTCGCCACAGCCGAGCCGGTCGAAAATATCGAGCGAGCGCTTCGAAAAGCAGATTGCGCGCGAGCCCGTGGAGAGCGTGCAGTCGTCGTCCACGAGCACAACGGGCACGCCGTGCTGCGCGAGGTCGATCGCCGCGGCGAGGCCCACCGGCCCCGCGCCCACCACCACGACCGGATGCACGCACGCGGCGGCATCCGGCCTTTGCTCGCTACAGCGCGTGTATTCGAAGGTCAGCGTCTGATAGTCGATCATTGTTGTCTCCATGCCTCGCGTCAGCCTCAATCCTGCAGCGCGTCCCACATTTCCTTGTCGCGCTGCGCGGTCCAGATGCGCGGATGCGTAATGCCGCTCGCCTCGTCGTAGGCGCGCGACACGTCGAACGGCAGGCAATGCTCGTAGATGAACACATGGCCGAACTTCGGATCCATCGCTTCACGCGTGAGCGCCATCGACTGCTTGAGGTCCAGCTTCTGCGCGACCGCCTTGCGGCCCTGCGCGAGCAGCGTCGTGACGAAGTCCTTCGTGTAGTCGAGGCCCTTGTTCACTTCATCGGGTGTGACGAGCGCGGGGCCGCGGCCCGGCACGAGCTTTTGCGCGCCCAGCGAGCGCAGCGCTTCGAGCGTGGCGGGCCATTCGGCGAGCTGGGCATCGCCGCAATAGCAGGCCGCGTCGTACTCCACGAGGTCGCCCGAGAACAGCACCTTCTGCTGCGGCAGCCACACCACGGTGTCGCCCTTCGTGTGGCCCGAGCCCAGGTGAGCGATCTTCACTTCGAGCTTGCCGAGAAACAGCGTGATTTCCTTCTCGAACACGAGCGTGGGCCACGTGAGGCCCGGCACCGTTTCCACACCCGCAAAGAGGCGCGGGAAGCGCTCGATTTCCGACTTCATGTCGGCTTCGCCGCGCTCGACGATCATTTCGTACGTGCCGCGGCTCGCGATGATCTGCTGCGCGCCTTCCTTGAAATACGCCGATGCGCCCAGCACGCGCACCGCGTGATAGTGCGAGAGCACGACGTACTTGATGGGCTTGTCCGTCACGCTGCGGATCTTGGCGATGAGATCCTGCGCCATGGCGGGCGTGGCGGTGGTGTCGACGATCAGCACGCCGTCGTCGCCAATGATCACGCCCGAGTTCGGGTCGCCTTCCGTGGTGTACGCGTAGGCGTTTTCCGAGAGCTGCGTGAAGGTGACCTGCTTCTCTTCGAGATCCGCCTGCGATGCGAACGCCTTTGCCATCTGAGTCTCCGTATCCGTTGGGGGAGCGAACGACGGAGCGAGGCAGGGCGGCCCGCGCGAGCACGCGCCGCAATGGCGGGCCTCACGCCCGCCCGAATGTCTCGCCCCGCCTGGTTGTGAATGAGCCGCTGTTTTGCCGGGGTGAGGTCATGATCGCCCGCCCGGTTTTATTTGTCAATGGCGAATACACTAGCTATTTGCAAATAATTTGATCGCCGGTGTTCGTGCGCCATTCGGTTAACATGGACCCTTTTTCAGCCCGGGACAACGAGTGAAGACCCCTCGCAACGCGCGCGCCGCCGCGACCACGCAAGCGCCGTCGGCCACGCCGGATGCGGACGCAGGCGGCGGCAAGACGCAGCGCGGCATTCAAAGCGTGGAGGTGGCCGCGCGCCTGTTGCGCGTGCTCGCCGACGCCCGCGTGCCGCTCGCGCCCAGCGATCTCGCAGCAGGCGCCGACATCGCGTCGAGCCAGGCGCACGCGTATCTGGTAAGCCTCACGCGCCTGGGGCTGATCAAGCGCGACGCGCTGTCCGGGCGCTACGAGGCGGGGCCGCTCGCGCTGCGCCTCGGCCTTCTGCACCTGGCGCAGGAGCCCGCGCTGCGCGAAGCCGTGCCGCGCGCGGCGGCGCTCGCGCAGGCGCACAACTGCAGCATCGCGCTATGCATTGCCGGGCCGCAAGGGCCGACCATCGTGCGCTACGAGCACGCGAGCCTGCCGCTCCATGTGAACCTGCACGTGGGCACGGTGATGTCGCTGCCGGCGACGTCCACGGGCCGCGTGTTCTGCGCATACCTCGACGAAGCCGCGCTGCGCGCGATGTGGCGCAACCAGACGGCGCAGCCGGTCTGGCGCGGCACAGCGACAGCCGGCGCGACTTCGACGGCGGCCAGCAAGTCCACATCGAAGGACGCCCCGTCGCCGAAACTCGACGCCGCCTTCACCGCCACGCTCGACACCATCCGCGCGCGCGGCTTCGAGCTCGGCATCGACTCGCCCAGCCCGGGCGTGAGCAGCGCCTGCGTGCCGGTGCTCGATCCGCAGCATGGATTGCGCCTCACGCTCACGGCCGTGGGCGCAACCGGCGTGCTCGACGTGCGTCCGACCAGCGCGCTCGTGCGCGCGCTGCGCGAGGCCGCGCGCGAAATCGCCGAGGCTGCCTTTGCGGCGGCTTCCGCCGGCGCCGTCGCTGTCCCTCCCGCCTCCGATCCGAACTGAAGCCGCCACCATGCCCCGAGCCCGCACCCCGTCCACCGTCACGGACGAAGCCCGCGCCGAATCCGCGCCCCAGCTCGAATCCGCCGACAAGCCGCAGCGCGGCATCCAGGCGCTCGATGCCACAGGCGAATTGCTCGCCGCGCTGGTGGCGGCCGGCACGCCGCTCTCGCTGCGCGACCTCGCGGCGGCGGCCGGCATGCCGAGCGCGAAGGCATTCCCGCACCTCGTGAGCCTGCTCAAGACCGGCCTGCTCGCGCGCGACGCGGCAGGCCGCTACGAAGCCGGCCCCTTGAGCCTCGAACTAGGCCTGCTGGGACTCGCGCGCCTGTCGCCCGTGCGCGAAGCCGACGCCGAGCTGGTCGACCTCGCCGCCAGCACGGGCATGAGCGTGGCGCTCGCGGTGCCGGGGCCCCTTGGGCCCACGGTCGTGCGCCTCGAAGAATCGCCGCGCCCCCTGCACGTGAGCCTGCGGCCAGGCACGGTGATGTCGCTCGTGAACACGGCCATCGGCCGCGTGTTCGCCGCCTGGCTCGACGACGACATGCGCGCCGGGCTGCTCGCGCAAGACGGCCTGCGCCTCGCCGGCGCGCCGTCGCCGTCGTCGCCCATGCAATCGGCGGCATCCGATCCGCGCTACGCCGGGCGCCTTGCCGCGATCCGCGCACAAGGGCTCGACACGGCGCTCGACAATCCGATCCCCGGCATCAGCACGGTGGCCGCGCCCGTGTTCGACCACACCGGCAGCGTGTGCCTCGTGCTCGCGCTGATGGGGCCATCGGGCAACTTCGACACCGCCAGCGAGGGCGACAGCGCGCAGCGGCTAAGCGCCTCGGCCGAGCGCCTGTCGCGCCGCTTCGGTCATGTGGCGGGGGCCGCGTCGCTATAATCGGCTCCCAGTCGTCCGCGCGCGGCCATACAACACCCCGCAATACCGCGCGACACCACGCACCACGCACCACGCACCACGCAGTAGCGCCCAGCAGCCACACCAGCCCGCCAACCGCCACCAGGGAAGCGCTCATGAGCACGGCCACCACCGGTTCCCGCACCGCGCAGCGTCAGGTCGCAGACCTGCCCTGTCCGCGCGGCCTGCCGCTCGTCGGCAACCTGCTGCAGCTCTCGCCCGCGCGGCTGCATCTGATCCTCGAACGCTGGGCCGCCGAGCTGGGCACGCCCTACCGCTTCCAGGTGGGCAGCATCCCCATCACCATCTGGACCGACCCCGAGCTGATCCAGCAGATCATGCGCGAGCGCCCGCACCGCTACCGGCGCTATCAACCGATCGAGGCCGTGCTCGAGGAGATGGGCTGCAACGGCCTGTTCTCGGCGGAAGGCGCGGCCTGGGAGCCGCAACGCCGCCTCGTGATGCAGGCGCTCTCGATCCCGACCATCAAGGCGTTCTATCCCACGCTGGCCGACATCACCGGGCGGCTGCGCGCGCGCTGGCTACGCGCGGCCGAGCGCGGCGAGACCGTCGAGATGACCGACGATCTCAAGCGCTACACCGTGGACGTGACGAGCGCGCTCGCGTTCGGCGAAGACCCGCGCACGCTCGAACGCGATCACGGCGTGATTCAGGAGCATCTGGAGCGCATCCTGCCGAGCGTGATGGGCCGCATCAACGCGCTCTTTCCGTATTGGCGCTACTTCAAGCTGCCCGCGGACCGCAAGCTCGATCAGGCGCTGGCCGAAGTGCACCGCCATGTCGACGCGATGATGGCGCGCGCCCGCGAACGCCTGCGCGACGAGCCCGCGCAAACGCCGCGCAACCTGCTCGAAGCGATGCTCGTGCAGCAGCAGGACGCCAGGGCGGAACCTGGTGCTGCGCCCATCACCGATGCGCAGATCCGCGCCAATGTGCTGACGATCCTGCTCGCGGGCGAAGACACCACCGCCGATTCGATCGCGTGGACGCTGCCCTATCTCGCTGCGGACACGTCGCTGCAAACGCATCTGGCCTGTGAAGCGCGCCGCGTGCTCGGCGAGGCGAGCGTATGCCCCGACTATGCAACGCTCAAGGAGCTCGACCTCTTCGAGGCGATCTGCATCGAGGCGACGCGCCTGCGCCCCGTGGCGGCCGTGCACTCGTTCGAGCCGCTCGAAGACGTGGTGCTCGACGGCGTGGCCTTGCCCCGTGGCACGCGCATGTTCTTCGTGGCACGGCCCGCGATGACCGACGCAAAAAATTTCGCCGATCCGCAGCGCTACGATCCGTGGCGCTGGATGCATAAGAAGGAACAAGGCGGCGAGCACGGCGGTGCGCACGACGTGCGCGCCTACCTGCAGTTCGGCGCGGGGCCGCGCGTGTGTCCGGGGCGTCATCTCGCGACCGTGGAGATGCGCCTCGCGCTCTCCATGCTGATGGACGAATTCGAGATCGAGATGGCCATCGATCCGGCGAAAATCAACGAGGTGTCGGCATTCACGATGGTGCCGGACACCATGCCGGTGAGGCTAAGGAAACGCGTGCGGGCAACTTGATCCGGCGACCGGCTGGAGCCGCGCCGGAAAACGGTGACTGCGCACAAGCAAGGCTCCGACTCGATTTTTTCAGGATCCGCGGCAGGCTATGGTGGCGACTCCTCAGACAACGATCGTCCGCCAGCCCATCCATGAACTTCAGGACCACGAGCCCCCAGTACTCCGCAGCCATCAGCCTCGCGCTTTGCGCCCTGCTCCTTCCACGGTCCGTCTTGCACAAAATCGACGCGTATGTCGAGAAGCGGCAGAGAAGCGGCATGAAACGCGAAGCGGCTTTCTCGCGCGCATAGCGCTGGAAGCGCGGGCGCGCGAATAAGCAACCGCGCGGCTTCAAGTGTCGCGCGCGGCTTATTCCTTCACTTCCACGCTGCCCGCCCCCTCGCCACCCTGCGCGCCACGCATCTTCTCCAACGTTTTCGGCCCGAGCCCGAGCGCCACGCCCATCACGAGCGCATCCACCACCGCGAGATGCACGATGCGCGCCACGCCCGGCGCGTGCGCCTCTTCAGGCGCTTCGGACTCCGGCACGCGCAACAGCAGCGGTATGTCCACCACCCACGCGAGCCGCGTACCCGCATTGGTGAGCGCGATCGTGGTCGCGCCGCGCTCCTTCGCGATCTGGATGCTCTCGTTCACTTCCACGCTGCGGCCCGACTGCGAGATCGCGAACGCCACGTCGCCGGGCTCGAGCAAGCCGGCATAGAGCCGCTGCAAATGCGCGTCGGTGAACGCGCTCGCGGCAATGTCGAGGCGCAGCAAGCGCAGCGCCGCGTCCTGCGCCACCAGCCCCGAGCCCGCGCCCACGCCGAAGAAATAGACGCGCCGCGCACTGGCGAGCGCCGCCACCGCCGCCTCGAACACGGCCGGGTCCAGCGAGGCGCGCGCGTGCTGCACGCCCAGCACCACCTGCTCCGTCACGCGATCGAGCAGCGTGCCGGCCTGCGCGAGGTCGCCGCTCGCCACTTCGCGCGCGGCGGCAAACGGCATGCCGCCCGCCGCGCTCTGCGCGAGCCGCATCTTGAAGTCGCGCAGGCCGTGCGCGCCCACCGCGCGGCAAAACCGGGTGACCGATGGCTCGGACACCTCGGCGCGCAGCGCGAGTTCGGTGATGCTCGCGCGCATCGCGAAGTCGATGTCGGCGAGCACCATCTCCGCGACCTTGCGTTCGGCGGGCCGCAGCGACTCCGCTACGTTGCGGATGTGATGGATCAGATTGGAGACCGGCAAGCTGTATTCCGTGGATAAGCCGTGGAAGGTGCGACCGGGCCCGCGGTTCGGTTCAGTCAGTCGAGCCGCTTGCCGCTTTCGGTATCGAACAGATGCAGGTGGGCGAGCGGCAGACCCAGCGTCATGCGCTGCCCCGGTTCGATGCCGGGCCGCGCACGCGTCGTGACGCACCATGTCGTGCCGCCTATTTTCCCGTACAAGTGGGTCTCGGCGCCAGTCGGCTCAATCACCTCGACGTTGAACGGCACGTCGCCGCCTTGGGTTTCGACGTGCTCGGGGCGAATGCCCAGCGTCACGCGCGCGCCCGCTTGCATGCTCGTTCCCGCACTGCCCTCGGGAAGCGCGATGCGCACGCCGTCCTCGAGCACGAGCGCCGTGCCGCGCGCGTCGCTCATCACGCTGCCTGCGGCGAAGTTCATCGAAGGCGAGCCCAGAAAGCTCGCCACGAACAGATTGCCCGGCTTGTCGTAGAGATCGAGCGGCTTGCCGATCTGCTCGATGCGTCCCGCGTTCATCACTACGATGCGGTCGGCCATGGTCATCGCTTCGATCTGGTCGTGCGTGACGTACACCACCGTGTTGCGCAGGCGCTGATGCAGCGCCTTGATTTCCGTGCGCATCTGCACGCGCAGCTTGGCGTCGAGATTCGAGAGCGGTTCGTCGAACAGAAACAGCGCGGGCTCGCGCACCACGGCGCGCCCCATCGCCACGCGCTGGCGCTGGCCGCCCGAGAGCGCGCGCGGCAGACGGTCGAGATAGCTCGACAGATTGAGCATTTTCGCGGCGGCTTCGATGCGCGGCTTGAAGCCCTCCTCGCGCTCCTTGCGGATGCGCGGCCCGAACGCGATGTTGTCGTAGACCGAGAGATGCGGATAGAGCGCGTAGCTCTGGAACACCATCGAGATATTGCGCTGCTGCGGCGGCAGCGTATTCGCGAGCGTGCCGCCGATGGTGAGATCGCCGCCGCTGATGTCTTCGAGGCCGGCGATCATGCGCATCAAGGTGGTCTTGCCGCAGCCCGAAGGCCCGACCAGCACGACGAATTCGCCGTCCGCGATGTCGAGATCCACGCCGTGCACGACCTGGGTGTCGCCGTAGCGCTTGTAGATGCCGTTCAGTTGCACTGCCGCCATGTTGTCCTCTTGGGCTGTCCTTTTGTACTGTTCCCGCCTGCCGCGCGCTTCAGAACGGATCGAGCGTGAGCTCGTTGGCCATCAGCCGGTTGCCGGCCATGAGGCCCGCATCCACCGGCAGCGCCACGCCCGTGATCACGCGCGCCTGCGGCGAAGCGAGAAACTGCACGGCGTCGGCGATGTCCTCGGGCGTGGCCACGTCGCCGAGCGGATACCACTTCTTCAGTTCTTCGAATATTTTCGGATGCTGCGTCACGCGCGCGTGCCAGGCCGGCGTTTTCACCGTGCCGGGGCAAACGATGTTCGCGCGGATCCCGTGCGGCCCGAGCTCCATGGCCAGCGCCTTCGTGTAGCTCACGAGCCCCGCCTTCGCGGCGCTGTACGCGGGGTGTCCGAGCGCAGACAGCCCGTTCACCGAGCCGATCAGCACGAGCACGCCGCGCCCGCGCTCGATCATCGAGCGGCGCACCGCCTCCACGGTGTAGTAGGCGCCGTTCAGGTTCAGGTCGATGTCGCGCCGCCAGCTTGCGGCGTCGGTATGCGCGAGCGTCGTGCCGAGCGCGGCGCCCGCGTTGGCCACGGCCACCTCCACCGGGCCGCGCGCGGCCACGGCGCGCGCCACGGCAGCTTCGATGGCCGCCTGGTCGCTCACGTCGGCGGCCAGCGCTTCGAGGCGCTGCGCGCCGGATTGGTCCACCAGCTCGTCCGCCAGCGCCTGCACGCCGGCCTCGTCGCGATCGAGCGCGAGCACGGTGTCGCCCGCCTCGTGAAATCGCTTGCATAACGCACGGCCAATGCCGCCGCACGCGCCCGTCACCAGCACCACCCGGCTCATCGTCGACTCTCCACGAAGGATTCGAAAGGTCCCGCCACGCATCCGGCAAAGCTGTAAATTTCCTACATAGTGGGCTGCATGCGATCTTTCCAACGGCTTTACACGAACGGCATGCTGCTGCGACGCCGCATGAATTCCTTATGTTTTACGGCATGTTAGGCAATTTCCGGCACACAAAACAATCTCGCGTTTCCCAGGTGACAACGCTTTTTTCATCCTGTAGGATTTTTTCACACAACGCAAGACGGTCAGCACGACGACCGAAGCCAAGGCGGCGGCAATATCCGAAAAACCAGGCAGCAATCACCCCGCATGGGATGGAACGAGGTGCGCGGCGCCCGCTTCCATCGACACAGGAGACAGAGAATGGCGTTTAAGGCACGTGCATCCCTCACGCTCGGCAAGCTCGCCGCTGCGCTCACGGTTGGTATCGCTGCGGCAGGCGTCACCGTGGCGGCGCACGCCGACACGGTCCGCGTGACCGTCGCTCACTACAGCGACGCCACGGCCCCGTACTTCGAGAAAATGGCCAAGCAGTTCGAGGCCGCCAATCCCGGCACCACCATCAAGATCGAAGACGTGAACTGGGACTCGCTGCAACAGAAACTGCAGACGGATATCTCCGGCGGCGCGAACGCCGACCTCGCGATCATCGGCACGCGCTGGCTGCTCGACTTCGTGAAGGACGACATTGCCGAGCCGCTCGATCCTTATATGGACGCGAACTTCAAGGGCCGCTTCATCGGCCCGTTCCTCGCGCCTGGCGAAATCAACGGCAAGATTTACGGCCTGCCGATTGCCGCCTCCGCGCGCGCGCTCTACTACAACAAGGACATGCTCGCCTCGGTGGGCTATCCGAACGGCCCGAAGAGCTGGAACGAGGTGATCGACGCCTCGAAGAAGCTCAAGGCGAAGGGCATTGCCGGGTTCGGCCTGCAAGGCAAGGAAATCGAAACCGATGTGTACTACTACTATTCGCTGTGGACCAATGGCGGCGACGTGGTGGGCAAGGACGGCAAGGCCGCGTTCAATTCGCCGGCCGGCGTGAAGGCCGCCACGCTCTACAAGACCATGATCGACGAAGGCCTCACCGAGCCTGGCGTGACGGGCTACAGCCGCGAGGACGTGCAGAACCTCTTCAAGCAGGGCCGCGTGGCGATGATGATTTCCGCGCCGTTCCTCGCCAAGCAGCTCAAGAAGGAAGCGCCGAACATCAAGTACGGCATCGACCCGATCCCGGTGGGCACGACGCCCGCGACCTATGCGGTCACGGACTCGATCATGATGTTCAAGAACTCGAAGGTGAAGAAGAGCGCGTGGAAGTTCCTCGACTTCCTGTTCACCAAACAGCCGCGCGTGGAGTTCACTAGCACCGAGGGCTTCTTGCCGACGACCAAGGCCGAAGCCACCGATCCGGCGTTCCAGGATCCGGACACCAAGGCGTTCGTCGCGCTGCTGCCGCATGCGCGCTTCGCGCCCACGGTGACGGGCTGGGAAGACACCGCCAAGGCCGTGACCAACGCGATGCAGTCGATCTACCTCGGCAAGGCCAAGCCCGCCGACGCGCTGAACCAGGCCGCCACCGAAGCCAACAAGTCGCTCGGCAAGTAAGCGGCGCCCACGGCCGGAACAGCAGCAAGGCGCTTCATCGCCGCAAAATACCGGCGCGTGGCGTAGCATGGAATTCGCTACGCGGCGCGCCGGTTCGTTCATGCAATGACCGCAACGCGGGACGCAGCACGCCATGACCCCCGGTCCCCTGAAGCAAACGCCGCCAGCCGCTCCGGCGAGCGGCAAAGCGAGCGCTCCGCCCGGCCCGCTTCCACGCACAACAAACCGCAGCCACACGAGTCACACGAGTCACATGAGCCGCTCACATCGCGCCATCGCCGCGCCCCGCGCCCCCTGGCTGCTGATCGTGCCGAGCCTGGCGCTGGCGCTATTCATCATCAGCTACCCGATCTTCAACATCGTGTACCAGTCGCTGCACGAGGTGTCGCGCTTCGGCCAGGTTCGCGGCTTCAGCGGCTTGCAGAACTTCTACAACGTCTTCACCGATCCCGTGTTCCTGAGCGCGCTGAAGAACACGCTGATCTGGACGTTCTGCGTCGTGGTGGGCACGGTGGCGATCTCGGTTCCGGTCGCGCTGATCCTCAATCAGGACTTCTATGGACGCGGCATCGCGCGCACCATCGTCATGCTGCCGTGGTCGGTCTCGCTCACCATGACTGCCGTGGTCTGGCGCTGGGCTTTCAACGACGACTACGGCATGGTCAACGTCACGCTGCAGCGCCTCGGCATGATCTCGGCGCCGATCCACTGGCTCGCCACGCCCCAATATGCATTCCCGGTGGAGATTGCCGTGGGCATTCTCGTGTCGATCCCGTTCAGCACCACGATCCTGCTGGGCGGGCTCTCCTCGGTGCCCAGCGACATCTACGAAGCCGCGCGCATCGACGGCGCGAGCGCCTGGCAGCAGTTCCGCCAGCTCACGCTGCCGCTGCTCAAGCCCTTCATTAACATGGCGATCCTGCTCAATGTGATCTACGTGTTCAACTCGTTCCCGATCATCTGGGTGATGACGCAAGGCGGCCCCGACGACAGCACCCACATTCTCGTCACCTACCTCTACGAACTGGGCTTCCGGCTCGGCCGGCCCGGCGAAGCGGCCGCCGTCTCGCTCGTCATGCTCGTGATCCTGTTCGCGTTTTCGGTGGCTTACCTGCGCGTACAGGCAAGGCGTGGCGGCAGCGCCGAAGGAGACCTCGCATGAACCGCAAGCTCAAACGCTCGCTCTGGTGCTGGCTCGCGCTCTCGCCGCTCGTGGTGGCCGTGCTTTTTCCGTTCGCGGTGATGTTCTTCACCTCGTTCAAGCCCGCCTCCGAGGTGTTCGTCTATCCGGCGCGCTGGCTGCCCATGCACTGGCGCTGGGAAAACTATGTCGACATGTGGCAGGCCGCGAACTTCGGCGTCGCGCTGCGCAACAGCATCGTGATCTCGTGCCTTTCGACGGCGCTCGCGCTGGCCGTCAGCCTGCCCGCGGCCTACGCGCTCGCGCGCTTTCCGTTTCGCGGACGCGGGCTCTACCGGCAGTTCCTGCTCGTCACGCAGATGCTCTCGCCCATCCTGCTGGTGGTGGGCCTGTTCCGGCTCGCCGCGATGATCCCTTACGGCGACGGCAATCTCGTCGATTCGAAGATCGGTGTGATCGTCTCGTATGCGGCGTTCAACATTGCGTTCGCGGTGTGGATGCTGTCTTCGTACTTCCAGACCGTGCCGCGCGACCTCGAAGAGTCGGCCTGGCTCGAAGGGTGCAGCCGCAGCGGCGCAGTGCTGCGCGTGTTCCTGCCGCTTGCCGTGCCAGCCGTGGTGGTCACGGCGATCTTCACGTTCATCAGCGCGTGGAACGAGTTTGCGGTGGTCTACACCCTGATCCGCTCGCCCGAGAACAAGACGCTCACCGTGCAGGTCACCGACATGGTGGCCGGCAAGTACACCGTGGAATGGGAACTGGTGATGGCGGCCACGCTCGCGGCCACGCTGCCGGTCTCCGTGGTGTTCGCGTGGCTGCAGCGCTACATGGTGAAGGGGCTCGCGCTGGGGGCGGTGAAATAAAGCGGTGAAACCGGCGGCGGTCGGCTGGCCATTCGTGTAAGACGAGAAAGTTTTGCAAGAATCCAGGCGAGCAGCTATTCGATGATGAATGGGGCCACTTGCCAACCGCGCCATGAAACGACGGCGCCCGGGCCGTCGTTGCGAGACGCGCATTCCGGATCACGCGTCGTGTTCGCTGCGTAAAGTCGTGCGGGCGCCTACTCGCCGAGTTCGTGTCCGATCACACCACCCGCAACGGCGCCGCCCACCGTGCCCACGGCACTACCGTTGGTCGCCCTGTTGCCAATATAGCCGCCTGCCGCGGCACCGCCCAGCGTGCACGCGCCGGCACCCAGCATCGAGACAGTGGCGGCAACGAGAACACAGGCCCGCAATGCGCGGCTGCGTCGAAGCCAGATCATCGTTCATTCTCCCAATCAGAACCATGACCGAACTGGCGCAAGCAGCGTGCCACCGCGTCGCGCGCAGTGTGCGTGGCGAGCGCAGCGCCTCCACGGCGTCAGCCGTTGTGCAGATGCAGCAGAATCAGCGTGAGCGTGACGAGCGAGCCGAGCGTCGAATGCAGGATCGTGCGCGACGTGACGTGCGCTTCGCGCCGGTAGTACTCCGCAAGCATGAACGGTCCGGTGCCGGTGGGCAGCGCCGCGAGCAGTACCGCGATGTCCACGAGTTGCCCGGGCAGAGCGAACACGTGCGCGGCCAGCCACCATGTGAGCACCGGCTGCGCCACGAGCTTCGAGAACGTGAGCCACCACGACGACTCGGGCGGCGCTGCGCTTTTCTCGCGAGACTCGGCGAGAAAGAGTCCGAGACTCACGAGCGCGCAGGGGCTCGCGGCGCCGCCCAGCAGCTTGAGGAAGGTCTGGGCGCTCGCGGGCAGCGTGAAATGCGCGCCCGACACGATGGCGCCCAGGGCGGGCGCGACGAGCAGCGGATTGCGCATGAGCGAGCGCATCACCTTGAGCAGCAAGTGGTGCGGGCGGCGCTCGCTTTGCAGACCCGTTTCGATCAGCACGATTGCCAGCGCGAACAACACGCACACCACGAGGATCGTAGCGATGGTCGTGGGCGTGAGGCTCGACGGCCCGAACGCGATCATGCACAGCGGAAAGCCCACGTAGCCCGTGTTCGGATACGAAGCGGCGAGCCCGTCGATGCTGGCATCGGCGAGCGGGCGCCCGAGCAGGACCCGCACGCCCACCACCGCCGCGAACACCGC
This sequence comes from Paraburkholderia sp. A1BS-2L, assembly GCF_051125205.1. NCBI lineage: Bacteria > Pseudomonadati > Pseudomonadota > Betaproteobacteria > Burkholderiales > Burkholderiaceae > Paraburkholderia > Paraburkholderia sp. A1BS-2L. Next base: position 1,331,446 of record NZ_CP120429.1, on the reverse strand, counting down.
CAGCCCCGCGAGACTGAACGCCGCCACGAAAGCCGGCTGAAAGAGTTCATGCCACGTTGCGCGCGCAAGGATGTCGAAGAGCAACGCCGGCAGCGCGAGCCAGACGACGAAGCGGTTCAGCTCGGAGGCCGCCGTGGGGCCGAGCACGCCGCAACGGCGGCACGCGAAGCCGGCAAAGATGAGGCCGAAGACGGGAAGCACGATTGAAACGGCAGAGAGCATCGGGGCAAACGTGAATGTGCCGCGCGAGTATGTCGCGCGGCGCGGCGCGAAACGCGCGAAAAATGCGCTGGGACGCCGGAGATCAGTCCATCGCCGCGTGGCTCGCGTCGACCGCCCCGCTGCCCGCCGAGGGCCGGATCAGCACGAGCAGGGGAATCACCAGCAGCGTCGCGACGAACATCATCTTGAAGTCGTTCAGATACGCAATCATCTGCGCCTGCTGCGTGATCGACAGGTTGAGCACGGCGAGATCGTAGCGCGATCCCGTGGCGAGCATCGGCTGGAGCGCCGGGTTGAACGGCGTGATATGCGCAGCGAGATCCGCGTGTGCGATCTGCGTGCCGCGCGTCACGAAAGTCTGCACGATCGAAATGCCGATACTGCTGCCGATGTTGCGCATCAGGCTGTACGTGGCGGTGCCGTCCGCGCGCAGCGGGGCCGAAAGCGTGGAGAACGTCAGCGTGGACAGCGGCACGAACACGAAGCCGAGCCCGAAACCCTGTATCACGCCGGGCCACACGATATCGGAAGCCGAGAGCACGATCGTGTACTGCATCATCTGCCACAGCGCATAGGCGGACACCACAAAGCCGAACAGCAGCATGGCGCGCGCGTCCACGTGCTTGAGCAGGCGCCCCGCGATCAGCATGGCCAGCATGGTGCCCGCGCCGCTGGGCGCCGTGACAAGACCAGTGGTGGCGACCGGGTAGCCCATCAGGTTCTGCAGCATGGGCGGCAGAAGCGCGCGCGTGGCGTACAGCACCGCGCCGATCACGAAGATGAAGAGCGTCCCGGTCGCGAAATTGCGGTCCTTGAGCAGTTGATAGCGAAAGAACGTGTTGGGGCCCGATGTAGCCGTATGCACGACGAAGAACGCGAATGCGATGCACGAGACCAGCGCTTCGATGCGGATTTCGAGCGAGCCGAACCAGTCGAGCTGCTCGCCGCGGTCGAGCAAGGCCTGCAGCGCGCCGATGGCGAGCGCCAGCGTGGCGAAGCCGAATACGTCGAAGCGCGTCTCGCGGCGCGGCGTGCGCGAGGGCATGAACGTGGAGACGCCGAAGAATGCGAACGCGCCGATCGGCACGTTGATGAAAAACACCCAGCGCCAGTTGTAGCTGTCCGTGAGCCATCCGCCCAGCGTGGGGCCGAGCACGGGGCCCACCATCACGCCCATGCCCCAGACGGCCATGGCCTGCCCCTGGCGATCGCGCGGATTGATGTCGAGCAGGATGGACTGTGAGAGCGGCACGAGCGACGCGCCGAACACGCCCTGCAACAGGCGCGAGCCGACGATCTCGCCGAGCGTTTCCGAGAGCCCGCACAATGCGGAGGCCACCGTGAAGCCCGCAATGGCCACGCCGAGCAGCCGCTTCACGCCGAAACGGTCGGCGAGCCACCCCGTGAGCGGCGTGGCGATGGCCGCCGCCACGATGTACGAAGTGGGCACCCATGTGATCTCGTCCTGCGACGCCGAAAGCGTGCCCTGCATGTGCGGGAGCGCGACGTTCGCGATCGTGCTGTCGAGCGTCTGCATCAGCGTGGCGAGCATGATCGACAAGGTGATCATGCCGCGATTGAGCGGCGCGCCCTCACGCTGCGGGGCGGTGCCGTGCGGGACTGCGGTCATCGTGGGTTCGGGCGGCGCGGGTGGCGTGACAACCAGGTGGCGAAATAATAAGCCTGCTTATTATACGACTCGCCGCACCCGGCACAACCCGAAAGAAAGGCCCGCGCTCGCGAAGCGCGTCGCGGGGCCCCGGCCGCGCGGCGCACCGTATAATCGCGCGATGACTACTGACCTGGAAAAACGCTTCGGCTTTCTCGTCGTCGACGTGGGCAGCCTGTATGGCAAGCGTTACGACGAGCTTGCAAAGTCGTCGCTCGAACTCACGCGCGCGCAGTGCCGCACGATCGCGTATCTCGCGCATTACGGCGACATGAACCAGGCAAGCCTGGCCGAGCGTCTCGAAGTCGCGCCGATATCCGCTGGCAGGCTGCTGGAAAGAATGGAGGAAGGCGGCTGGGTCGTGCGCGCCCCCAACCCCGAAGACCGCCGCGAGTGGCTGGTGAGCCTCACGCCCAAGGCCGAAAGTGCGCTCAGCGGCGCGCGCCGCGTGGGCGACGAGGTGCAGGCCGAAGCGCTGGCCGGCTTCACGCCCGAAGAAGCCGAGCAGTTCAGTCGGATGCTCCAGCGCGTGCGCGCCAATCTGGGCGCGCTCGTCGAGCGCTGATTCAACCCATCACGTGAATCGCTCGCGCGCTTGCGAGCGCCGCCCGCCGGCAAGCTTGCGCCTGCCGTGCGGGCTCGCCCGTCTTTTTTAGCGCAGCCGCACGAGTGTGGACTTCAGCTCCGTGTACTTCTCGAGCGCATGAAGCGACTTGTCGCGGCCATTTCCCGACTCCTTGAAGCCGCCGAACGGGAAATTCATGTCGCCGCCTTCGTCATAGCAGTTGACCCACACGGTGCCCGCGCGCAGGCGGCGCGAAATCTCGTGCGCATGCGTGAGGTTCGCCGTCCACACCGCCGCCGCCAGCCCGTAATCGCTGTCGTTGGCGATGCGCACTGCGTCGTCGATCGTGTAGAACGTAATGACCGAAAGCACCGGGCCAAAAATCTCCTCGCGCGCGATGCGTGCGTCGTGGCGCGTATCGAACACGGTCGGCTCCACGTAGAAGCCGCCGCTCGATGCATTCACGCGCTCGCCGCCCAGCAGCAGCGTGGAATCCTTGCGCCCCGCCTCGATATAGCCGAGCACGCGCTCGAGTTGAGCCTTGTCGACGATCGCGCCCATCGACACATCGGGATCGAGAGGATTCCCAGGCTTGTATGCCTTCGCCGCTTCGAGCAGCTTCGCGAGGAACACGTCCTTGATGTCGCGATGCACTAGCAGGCGCGAGCCCGCTGTGCACATCTCGCCCATGTTGTAGAAGATTGCACCGGCTGCGGCTTTTGCCGCACGATCGAGGTCCGGGCAATCGGGCAGCACGATGTTGGGCGACTTGCCGCCAAGTTCGAGCCACACGCGCTTGAGGTTGGACTGGCCCGCGTACTGCATGATCTGCTTGCCCACGTTGGTCGAGCCCGTGAAGGCGAGGCAGTCCACGTCGCGATGCAACGCAAGCAGCTTGCCCGGCTCGCCGCCGCCCGGCAGCACGTTGAACACGCCCGCCGGAATACCCGCCTCGTGCGCGAGTTGCGCCACGCGAATGGCCGTGAGCGGCGACTTCTCCGAAGGCTTGAGCACGACGCTGTTGCCGGCGGCCAGCGCGGGCCCGAACTTCCACGACGCCATCAGGATCGGGAAATTCCATGGCACCACGGCCGCCACCACGCCGATGGGCTCGCGCGTGACGAGGCCCACGAGATGATGGTCGGCGGGCACGACCTCGCCGCCCACCTTGTCGATGGCCTCGGCGAACCATTCGACGCAATAGGCCGCGCCCGGCACGTCCACCGTGGTGGTGTCGCCAATCGGCTTGCCCGCATCGAGCGTTTCGAGGAGCGCGAGTTCGTCCAGGTGCTCGCGCATGAGCGCGGCCCAGCGCAGCAGCACCGCCTTGCGCTCGCGCGGATTGCGGCCTGCCCACACGCCGTGCTCAAAGGCGCGGCGCGCAGCGGCCACGGCGGCATCGACATCAGCCGCGCCGCAATCGGCCACGCTCGTGAGCACACGGCCGTCAATTGGGCTCACGCAATCGAAGGTACGGCCCGAATACGCGTCGCGCACCGCACCGTCGATGAATGCACGCCCTTCGATCGAAAGCGATGCGGCCTTGTCCTGCCAGTAAGCGAGAGTTCTCTTTTCCATGAGGATGCCTCAATGATTTGCGATCCACTTCGCGTGCCGCGGATGCTGCCGAATTTCAGGCGAAATTCAGCCTGAATTCAACATAAGGGCAGCAGGAAGCGAATCTGATATGCGCGAGTCAGAAGGTGGGCGGCGAATTGGCCGACACCACCTCGCAAACATCGCTCGCGCTGGGATTGCGAAACCGGTGCGGAAGACGGCTTTCGAAGTAGTAGCTGTCGCCGGGGTCGAGCAGCCAGGTGGTGCCGTCCACGCTCAGTTCGAGCTGGCCGGACACCACGACGCCGCCCTCGTGGCCCGCATGCGAGAGCATTTCGGCGCCGGTGTCGGCGAGCGGCTGATACACCTCGCGCATGATGCCCATGTTGCGGTCCTTCACGTTCGCGCCGGCGAGATAGAACTCGATGGACGCGTTGCCGAGATTAGGCATCTCGTTGCGGCGCGACACCACGCTCGCGCCCTCGTTTAGATCGAAGGTGAAGAACTCCGCAAGACTCATGGGAATGCACTCGAGCAGCTTCTTGAGCGAGCCCACTGAGGGACTGACACGACTTTGCTCGATCAGCGAAATCGCGCCATTGGTAACGCCCGCGCGCTTGGCGAGCTCGCGCTGCGACAATCCATAGCGTTTGCGCACGTAGCGCAGACGTGTTGCGACTTCAGTAGAAGCGGATGCGGACTCGGTCACGTTCGAAAGCCGGTTGATCAGGAAGCGCGCCAAAAAACCACTGCGGACGACTGCGAACCGCAATGAGCGACGGACGAACAACAACAAAAACGGCACGTCGGTGTGTTGAATATTCTAATCAGTTTGCAAGATTTTGCGCTAGTGGAAACCCCTGTAAGTAAATCGAAATATAAAAGCATCCGGGCATATTTCGTGTTTGTCGGGGTTCACAGAACGCCCTCGGGAAAGTGCTGACACAAAAAAACGTAAAAAATAATTGACGGCCTTTTTGGCTCGTATATGCTGAAACACAGGTTGATCGAACGATGACCGCGAGCATGAAATGGTCCTGCAATACACCATTCATGCAATGCACATTGAACGACACCAATGTTCAGATTGATGCAGTGCGAAGTATTCATTCCGCACTGAATAAATCGGGCAATTCTTCAACCACCCAGTCGAGTGTAATTGTGAGAGTCCGTGGCCCTCTGGTGAGATGGGAACGAAGTCATGCGAGGTGTCTTCGCAGTGACTGCGCCGCCATCGCCGACGGCGTTCGCGGCAGGCTTGCCTCTCGCCTGCTTCCATCCGTCTTCACCATTCTTTCCCGCCGGTCCGTTCGACGCCATAACGCCGTCTCGGCCCGCGCCTTCATCGCCGTTCATACCGACGAAGTCGCGTCGCTGCTGCCCTAGCGCCTCTCCTTCCTGCGCTGTTCGTTTTCATCGCCGTTTTTGTCGCCGCTTTTATCGCCGTCCATTGCACGCGAGCCGCATTGCTGCGCGCCCGCGGCGCGGTTGCGCACGCCTTTGCACGGTGTCGCCGCATAACGGCCGGAAACGAACCGCCTACATGATCTCCACCCGCGGCGCCATGCGTTAGCAACGCTCGCGCGCCGCACCTAAGGTTTGCGGCCTTGCCTCGTGCAGGGTTGCAAGGTCATGTCACGTCCGGGCCTTACTGCAAAATCTTTTTGCATATGCATTGCCCGGGCAAAAGAAGTGAAACATTAGTCATGCGAACCAAGCCATTGATTGGAGTCACCGCCGATCGCACGATGATGGGACCGCACGCGTCGCACGTGGCCGGCGAGAAGTACATCGCCGCCGCCGTGGACGGCTCGGGCGGGCTCGTGGTGGTGCTGCCGGCGCTCGGCGCGCGACAGGCCACGGCCGACCTGCTCGAAGCCGTTGACGGGCTGCTCTTCACCGGCAGCTACTCGAACGTGGAGCCGCATCGTTACGGCGGCGCGGCTAGCGCCGCAGGCACGTTGCACGACCCCGAGCGCGACGCCACCACACTGCCGCTGATGCGCGCGGCCATCGACGCGGGCGTGCCCGTGCTCGCCATCTGCCGCGGCTTTCAAGAGATGAACGTGGTGTTCGGCGGCACGCTGCATCAGCAGGTGCATGCCGTTGACGGCTTCGACGACCATCGCGAGAACAAGGCCGACACGCTCGATACGCAATATGGCCCGGCGCACACCATCGCGCTGGCCGAGGGCGGCTTGCTGCAACGGCTCGCCGGCGGCACAGGCGAGACTCGCGAAGCCCGGGTGAATTCGCTGCACGGGCAAGGCATCGAAACGCTCGGCGGCGGACTGGTTGTGGAAGCAACGGCACCCGACGGCCTGATCGAAGCAATCAGCGTGGCCAATGCGGCGAGCTTCGCGCTCGGCGTGCAATGGCACCCGGAATGGCAGCACGCGCAGAACGCGCTGTCCACCGCGATTTTCCGCGCCTTCGGCGAAGCCTGCCGCGCCCGCATGCTGGCCCGAATACCGTGCGGAGCCGGGCGCCAATCCATGCACGCATGACGCCGGCTCATACAGAACAGAGAGAAATCATGAACGACATCGACGACTTCCTGAAGAAGCACCACATTACCGAAATCGAAGCGATCATCCCCGATATGGCGGGCATCGCGCGCGGCAAGATCATCCCGCGCAGCAAGTTCGAATTCGGCGAAAACATGCGGCTGCCGCAAGCGGTGATGATCCAGACCGTGACCGGCGACTATCCCGAGGACGGCAGCCTCACCGGCGTCACCGACCCGGACATGGTGTGCGTGCCCGACGCCTCGACCATCCGCATCATTCCGTGGGCCGTCGATCCCACCGCACAGGTGATCCACGATTGCGTGCACTTCGACGGCACGCCGGTCGAGATCTCGCCGCGCCGCGTGCTGCGCCGCGTGCTCGAACTTTACGAAGCGAAGGGCTGGAAGCCCGTGATCGCGCCGGAACTGGAGTTCTATCTCGTCGACATGAACAAGGACCCGGATATTCCGCTCACGCCGCCGGTGGGGCGCACGGGCCGTCCGGAAACGGGCCGCCAGGCGTATTCGATCGAGGCGGTCAACGAGTTCGACCCGCTCTTCGAAGACATCTACGAGTACTGCGATATCCAGGGCCTCGAAGTCGATACGCTGATTCACGAAGTGGGCGCGGCGCAGATGGAGATCAACTTCCTCCATGGCGACCCGCTCAATCTCGCCGACCGCGTGTTCCTCTTCAAGCGCACCGTGCGCGAAGCCGCGCTGCGCCATCACATGTATGCAACCTTCATGGCCAAGCCGATGGAGAACGAGCCGGGCTCGGCCATGCACATTCACCAGAGCATGATCAGCGCCGAGAGCGGCCAGAACCTCTTCACGGGCTCGGACGGCAAGGCCACGGACATGTTCTACGCGTACATCGCGGGCCTGCAGAAGTACACGCCCGCGCTCATGCCGATCTTTGCGCCGTACATCAATTCGTATCGCCGTCTCTCGCGTTTCATGGCCGCGCCCATCAACGTGGCGTGGGGCTATGACAACCGCACCGTGGGCTTTCGCGTGCCGTATTCGTCGCCGGCCGCGCGCCGCGTGGAGAACCGCATTCCGGGCGTGGACACGAACCCGTATCTCGCGATCGCGGCCACGCTGGCCGCCGGCTATCTGGGCATGACGCAGCACCTCAAGCCCACCGAGCCGCTCGTGAGCGACGGCTATTCGCTGCCGTATCAGCTGCCGCGCAACCTCGAGGAAGGCATCTCGCTGATGGCCGCGTGCGAGCCGCTCAAGGACATCCTCGGCGAGAAGTTTGTGCGCGCGTATCTCGCGCTCAAGGAAACCGAATACGAAGCGTATTTCCGCGTGATCAGTTCGTGGGAACGCAAGCACCTGCTGCTGCACGTGTAATAGAAAGGAGAAACGAAACATGAGCTATCGAATCGACGCCCCCGCCAGCGCAGTGCAAGAGCTGCCGACGACGCTGCGCGCGCAATCGACGCAAGCGGCACAGCCTGCGCGCTCGACCGCCGAATACCGCGCGCTCGACGCCGCGCATCACATCCATCCGTTCTCCGACATGGGCGCGCTCAACAAGGCCGGCAGCCGCGTGATCGTGAAAGCGAAGGGCGTGTACCTGTGGGACTCGGAAGGCAACCAGATCATCGACGGCATGGCCGGACTCTGGTGCGTGAACGTGGGCTACGGGCGCAAGGAGCTCGCCGATGCCGCCTACAAGCAGTTGCAGGAGCTGCCCTACTACAACACCTTCTTCAAGACCACGCACCCGCCGGTGATCGAGCTCTCGGCGCTGCTCGCCGAGGTGTCGCCCGAGCCGTTCAATCACTTCTTTTATTGCAACAGCGGCTCGGAAGGCAACGACACCGTGCTGCGCATCGTGCACCAGTACTGGCTCACGCGGGGCTTGCCCGCGAAGAAGGTCGTCATCTCGCGCAAGAACGGCTATCACGGCTCGACCATCGCGGGCGGCACGCTCGGCGGCATGGGCTACATGCACGAGCAGATGCCCTCGAAAGTCGAGAACATCGTTCACATCGACCAGCCGTACTTCTTCGGCGAAGCCGAAGGCAACATGACGCCCGGGGAGTTCGGTCTCGCGCGTGCACAACAGCTCGAAGCGAAGATTCTCGAAGTGGGCGCGGAGAACGTGGCCGCGTTCATCGGCGAGCCGTTCCAGGGCGCGGGCGGCGTGATCTTCCCGCCCTCGACCTACTGGCCGGAAATCCAGCGCATCTGCCGCAAATACGACATCCTGCTGTGCGCCGATGAAGTGATCGGCGGCTTCGGGCGCACCGGCGAATGGTTCGCGCATCAGCACTTCGGCTTCGAGCCCGATCTGATCACGATGGCCAAGGGCCTCACGAGCGGCTATGTGCCGATGGGCGCGGTGGGCCTTCACGACCGCATCGCGAAGGCGCTCATCGAAAACGGCGACTTCAATCACGGCCTTACTTACTCGGGCCATCCGGTGGCGGCAGCCGTAGCGGTCGCGAATCTCACACTGCTGCGCGACGAGAAGATCGTCGAGCGCGTGAAAACGGACACCGGCCCGTACTTCCAGCAGCGCCTGCGCGAAACCTTCGGCAATCACCCGATCATCGGCGACATCTCGGGCGCGGGTCTCGTCGCGGGCCTGCAGCTCGCCGAAGATCCGAAGGCACGCAAGCGCTTCGCGAACGGCGGCGACGTGGGCACGATCTGCCGCGACTTCTGCTTCAACGGCAATCTCATCATGCGCGCCACCGGCGACCGCATGCTGCTCTCGCCGCCGCTCGTGATCACGCGCGCCGAGATCGACGAAATCGTGTCGAAGGCGAAAAAGGCCATCGACGCAACCGCGCAACAACTGGGACTTTCGTAACGCTGAAAACGTCAGGGCAGGCGGCGCACGACGGGGTGCGTGCGCCGCCTGCCAATCCTCACCTTCCAGGGATACCAACATGAGTGTCAGTCATCTTCGTCACGCTGTCGCGCTGGCCGCGCTTGCCGCCTGCGCGGGCCTCACGGCCACGTCGAGCGCGCCGGTGCACGCCGCCGATAATCAGCTCAATGTCTACAACTGGTCCGACTACATTGCGAAAGACACGATCCCGAACTTCGAAAAGCAGTCGGGCATTCACGTGAAGTACGACAACTACGATAGCGACGATACCTTGCAGGCCAAGCTGCTCGCCGGCAGCTCGGGCTACGACATCGTGGTGCCCACCTCGAACTACATGGCCAAGCAGATCCAGGCCGGCGTGTACCAGAAGCTCGACAAGTCGAAGATCCCCAACCTCGCGAACCTCGATCCCGTGCTCATGCACATGATCGCCGACGCCGATCCGGGCAATCAGTACGGCGTGCCCTGGGCCTTCGGCACGGACGGCATCGGCTACAACCAGGAGGCCGTCGAGAAAGCCATGGGCGCGAACGCGCCCGTGGACAGCTGGGCGCTCGTGCTCGATCCCGCCAATCTCTCGAAGCTCAAAGGCTGCGGCGTGTCGTTCCTCGATCAGGCCGTGGACGTGTTCGCGGCGACGCTGCAATACATGGGCAAGAACCCGAACAGCACGAACCCGGCCGACTATCAGGCCGCCTATGAAGTGCTGAAGAAAGTCCGCCCGTACATCACGCAATTCAATTCGTCGGGCTACATCAACGACCTCGTGAACAACGATGTTTGCGTGGCTGTCGGCTGGTCGGGCGACGTCGGCATCGCGCACCGCCGCGCCGAGGAAGCCAAGCGCCCGTATCACCTCAAGTTCTCAAACCCGAAGGAAGGCGGCCTGCTCTGGTTCGACGTAATGGTGATTCCGAAGGACGCGCCGAACGCCGAGAACGCGATGAAGTGGATCAACTACATCGAAGATCCGAAGGTCAACGCGGCCATTACCAACGAAGTTTTCTATCCGACCGCGAACAAGGCCGCGCGCCAGTTCGTGACGGCGAGTGTCGCGCAGGACCCGACGGTCTATCCGCCCGAAGACGTGCTCAAGAAGATGACGCTGATGAAGCCGATGCCGGCCGATATCCTGCGCCTCGAAAACCGTCTCTGGTCGCAGCTGAAGACCGGCCGCTGATCGACCGAGCAGCGTAGCCATTCGCCCCTGAAGGAAACCGAAGCAGAAGGAAGGAGACAACGCGCGGAAGAGGGATCGCTCGACCCCTCGCCGCCAGATGTTCGCTGTTTCGAAGTCCGGCTGAGTGCGTCGCCTTGCTTTTTGAAACCGGCACGCCCCGCCTCCAACGAGCTCAGTTCGTAGTACTGATGTCCGCGAGGCGCTTTTGGCGCCCCGCGCGGGGCAACTCGCACCCGCGTTTCGCCAAACCGCGCAAGGACATGCCAGTGCCGCGATCAGAAAGGAACCCAGTTACACCATGAATCCGACGTCCAAAGTCAACGCCTCCGAAGCCGCTCGCGCCCAAGCCGCGGCCAGCTCCCGCGACGCTTTCGTGCGCATCGAAAACGTCGTCAAGAAGTTCGGCGACAGCGTCGCCGTCAACAACGTGAGCCTGAACATCGCGAAGAACGAGCTCTTCGCGCTGCTCGGCAGCTCCGGCTGCGGCAAGTCCACGCTGCTGCGCATGCTCGCGGGCTTCGAGACGGCCACATCGGGCAAGATCTTCGTCGACGGCGAAGACCTCGCGACGCTGCCGCCGTATCGCCGCCCGGTCAACATGATGTTCCAGTCGTACGCGCTGTTTCCGCACATGAGCGTGGAATCGAACGTTGCGTTCGGCCTCAAGCAGGAAGGCGTGCCGAGAAATGAGATCCGCGAACGCGTGGCCGATGCGCTCAATCTCGTGCAGATGGGCCGCTACGCGAAGCGCAAGCCGCATCAGCTTTCGGGCGGCCAGCAGCAGCGCGTCGCGCTCGCGCGCTCGCTCGTCAAGCGGCCGAAGCTGCTGCTGCTCGACGAGCCGATGTCGGCGCTCGACAAGAAGATCCGCCAGAAGACCCAGCTCGAACTCGTGAACATCATCGAGAAGGTCGATGTCACCTGTGTGATGGTCACGCACGACCAGGAAGAGGCGATGACGATGGCCAACCGCCTCGCGGTGATGAGCGAAGGCCGCATCGTGCAGGTCGGCGCGCCCGGCGAAGTCTACGAATTCCCCAATAGCCGCTTCTCCGCCGAGTTCATCGGCTCGACCAATCTGTTCGAAGGCAAGGTCGTCGAAGACGAGCCCGATCACATCTACATCGAAAGCGAAGACCTCGAAACGCGCATGTACGTGAGCCACGGCGTTACCGGGCCGCTCGGCATGCCGGTGGGGATCTCCGTGCGTCCGGAGCGCGTGCGCGTCACCCACGAAAAGCCCGGCACGCCGCACAACTGGGCGCGCGGCGTGGTCACCGATGTCGCCTACATGGGCAGCTACTCGCTCTATCACGTGCGTCTGCCCGGCGGCAAAACGATCGTCTCGAACCTCTCCAGCTCGCAGCTCATGAACGAAGGCGCGCCGGCATGGAACGACGACGTCTACGTCTCGTGGTCGCCCGCCAGCGGCGTCGTGCTCACGCAATAAGGGAGAGGCCGAGATGAGTACCCCTATGTCTTCCACGTCGAGCGCCGCCTCGCGCGGCGCGCTCGGACGCATGCTTGCGCGCGTCCTGCCCTCGGGCCGCACGACGGTGATCGGCGTGCCTTTCCTGTGGCTCACGCTGTTCTTCGCGCTGCCGTTCGTGCTGGTATTCAAGATCAGCTTCGCCGACCAGGCGATGAGCATCCCGCCGTATTCGAGCCTCGCCGAGATGAAAGACGGCATGGTGCACCTCGCACTGCAGCTGGGTCACTACGCCTTCCTGTTGCAGGACAGCCTCTATATCGCCACCTATATCAGCTCGCTGAAGATGGCGGCGGTCTCGACCTTCTTCTGTCTGCTGATCGGCTATCCCATTGCCTACTACATCGCGCGCTCGAATCCGGCCACGCGCAACATCCTCATGATGGCCGTGATGCTGCCGTTCTGGACCTCGTTCCTGATCCGCGTCTACGCATGGATCGGCATTCTCAAGGACGACGGCCTGCTCAATCACGCGCTCATCGCGATCGGCCTGATTCACTCGCCGCTGCGCCTCTATCACAGCGATGCGGGCGTCTATATCGGCATGGTCTATTCGTACCTGCCCTTCATGGTGATGCCGCTCTACGCGCATCTCGTGAAGATGGACCTCACGCTGCTCGAAGCCGCCTACGACCTCGGCGCGAAGCCGTGGGTCGCGTTCACGCAGATCACGCTGCCGCTCTCGAAGAACGGCATCATCGCGGGCAGCCTGCTGGTGTTCATTCCGGCGGTGGGCGAGTACGTGATTCCCGAACTGCTCGGCGGCGCGGACACGCTCATGATCGGCCGCGTCATGTGGGATGAGTTTTTCAACAATATGGACTGGCCGATGGCCTCGGCGGTCACCGTCGCGATGGTGGTGCTGCTGCTCGTGCCGATGGCGGTCTTTCAGTACTACCAGGTCAAGGAACTGGAGGAAAGCAAATGATCAAGCCCAATCGCACTCTTTCCACGGGCGTTCTCGCGCTGGGATTCCTGTTTCTCTATATCCCGATCATCAGCCTCGTGGTGTACTCGTTCAACGAGTCGAAACTCGTGACCGTGTGGTCGGGCTTCTCGCTCAAGTGGTACGCCGCGCTGCTGCAGGACGACGAACTGCTCACCGCCGCGTGGCTGTCGCTGAAGATCGGCCTCATGACGGCGTTCGCCTCGGTCGTGATCGGCACGTGGGCCGGCTTCGTGCTCGCGCGCTTCGGACGCTTTCGCGGCTTCACCCTGTTTGCCGGGATGATCAACGCGCCGCTCGTGATTCCCGAAGTGATCCAGGGCATCTCGCTGCTGTTGCTGTTCGTCGCCATGGAGCAGCTCATCGGCTGGCCGAAGGGCCGTGGCGTGATCACGATGTGGATCGGTCACGTGATGCTGTGCGTGTCCTATGTGGCGATCGTCGTGCAGTCGCGCGTGAAGGAGCTCGACAAGTCGCTCGAGGAAGCCGCGCTCGATCTCGGCGCCACGCCGCTCAAGGTGTTCTTCGTGGTCACGCTGCCGCTCATCTCGCAGGCGCTGCTCTCGGGCTGGCTGCTCTCGTTCACGCTCTCGATCGACGACCTCGTGCTCTCGGCGTTCCTCTCCGGCCCCGGCTCGACCACGCTGCCGCTCGTGGTGTTCTCGCGCGTGCGCCTCGGCCTGAATCCGGAAATGAACGCGCTGGCCACGCTCTTCATCTGCGCGGTGACGATCGGCGTGATCGCGGTGAACCAGATGATGTCGGCACGCGAAAAGAGGCGCATGCGCGACATGCAAATGGCCTTCGTGCAGCCCGATCCCTCTGAAGCCATCCAGAGCGCGGCACCGGGCGCGCCGGCCGGCGCAGTGGGCTCGCCGCTCGGCCGGCGAGCCGCTTGATGATCTGATCGCAGTCCACAAAGGCAGCGCGTGCTGCCGGCAACGCGCTGCGGCACAGGGGATTTTTATGCCGCTGCGCCTGCAATAACGACCCACTCGGAGAATTTCAATGAAGAAGAAGTTAATCTGTTTGCTGGTGGCCGGGGCATTGCCAGGGCTCGCCTTCGCGGACACGACTAGCGACCAGATCAAGGCCCTGCAGGCGCAGCTCAACGCGCTGCAAAAAGAGGTGAAATCGCTCAAGAGCGAACTCGCGGCGTCGAACCATGCCGCACAGGGCACGGCGAAAACCGCCACGGCATCGGCCGGCGGCGCGTCCTCGGGCGCGGCAGGCGCCACGCTCGTCGCAGCGCCCGCTGTGGATCCGTCCTCGCCCGACTATGGCAAGCAGCCTGCCCAGTTGACCAACGACCAGGTCGACCAGATGAAGCAGCAAATCGCGAACCAGCAAATGAAGGTGGATTCGCTCACCGACGCGGCCACGACCGGACCGCTCGCAGGTCTGTCGGTCACCGGCTATATCGACCCGACGTATATCTACAACCGCGCGCCGGGCACCTCATCGTTCCTGTTCGCGAACCATACCGGTTCGTACAACTACTTCAACAGCACATTCGGCGACGTCTACCTCGACATCAAGAAGACCTTCGGCGTCGGCCCGATGGCGCCTTCGGCCGAAATCACGCTCATGCCCAACCGCGGCAACGGCATCACGCTGCTGCAGAACGAGCATGGCGAGATCGGCAACAACATCCTGAACACGGCGGTCATCACGGTGCCGGTGACCTCCACCGGCACGTTCGTGGCGGGCCTCATGTCGAGCTTCGGCGGCTACGAGGTGCAGCAGTCGAACCAGATGCTCACCCTCACCCACAACCTGCTCTACGACTTCTCCGATCCGGGCAGCTATGTGGGCGTGGGCTGGAACTACTCGCCGAGCGGCAGCCAGTGGGCGTTCAAGTTCATGGTCGGCAACGAGCAGTACCGCACCTTCGGCGCCGTCACGCAGATCGGCACGAACGCGTTGGGCGACCCGATCACCACCAGCAACAAGATCCCGACCTTCACGGCGCGCGCCGACTACACGTGGTCGAGCGCACTCGATATCGGCGGCTCGTTCAACGTCGGCCGGCAGACGCTGTCGAGCGCGATCGACTCCACGACCGGCCAGACCGTCTATGGTCCGGGCGGCCAGGCATCGAGCTCGGGTGGCTACTTCTTCTTCGGCGAAGTCGATGCCAGCTACACGCTCGCGGACATCCAGTACAACGCCGAAATCGACTACGGCCAGCAGCAGCGCGCGGCGTTCAACGGCGGCAACGCACAGTGGTATGGTCTCTCGCTGCTCGCGCACCGCAAGTTTTTCGCGCCGGTGGTGGGCCGCATGGGCGTGACCGCGCGCTACGACGTGCTCGCCAACGGCAAGAACGGCGGCGGCGGCGGCGGCATCGTGCTCAACGGCAACGGCATGGATCCGTACAACGGCTTCGGCATCGGTTCGGACTGCCTCGCGAACTCGAAGGCGAGCGGCGGCTACGGCTTCGAATGCCACGGGGCTACGCGCCAGGACATCGCGCTCGACGTGCTGTTCTACGCGACGCAGCAGATCACCGTGAAGGTCGAATACCGCCACGACTGGGCCACGCAGAAGGTGTTCCTGCGCGACGACGGCTCGTACAGCAAGAGCAACGACCTGCTGGGCGCGCAGTTCATCTACTCGTTCTGACGAGTGCGCAGCGGGCGGCGGCGCGCATGCCGCCGCCCGCTTTTTTTGTATCCCCTATGCTCAAATTCGCCAATCAGCCTCATGCGCCGTCGTGGTACGCGGCCAGCATCAATGACACGACCCGCCACCCCGTGCTGCAAGGCGCGCTGGACGCCGATGTCTGCGTGATCGGCGCGGGTCTCACGGGCGTTTCGGCGGCGCTCAATCTTGCCGAACGCGGCTATCGCGTCGCGCTGCTCGAAGCTTCGCGGGTTGGCTGGGCCGCGAGCGGACGCAACGGCGGCCAGCTGATCGGCGGCTTCGCCTGCGGCTTGCACACGTTCGCGCAATTCATGAATGAAGACGAGATCAAGCAGATCTGGGCGATGGGCCTCGAAACGCTCGACATCGTGAAGTCGCGCGTGGCCCGGCACCAGATCGATTGCGCGCTCACGCCGGGCTACTTCACCGCCGCGAACAAGCCGCGCGACGTGGACGACCTCAAGCGCTCGCGCGACGAAGCCGCGACGCGCTTCGGCTACGACCGGTTCCGTTACGTCGATGGCGAAGGCGTGGGCCGGTACGTGAATTCGGCGCGCTATCGCGGCGGCCTTTACGATCCTGATAGCGGGCATCTGCATCCGCTCAACTACACGCTCGGACTCGCACGGGCGGCGCGCGAAGCGGGCGTGCAAATCTTCGAGGACAGCGCGGTCACGCGCATTCGCGACGAGCATGGCGGGCACGTCGTCGAAACGGCGCAGGGCCAGGTGCGCGCGAAGTTCGTCGTGCTCGCGTGCAACACGTATCTCGGTGCGCTGGCGCCGCAACTCGCGCGCAAGATCATGCCGGTCGGCACCTACGTAATCGCCACCGAAGCGCTCGGCGCGCAACGCATGGCGGCGTTGATGCCGGCGCAGGCCGCCGTGTGCGACAGCCGCTTCGTGCTCGACTACTTCCGCCCCGCGCCCGACACGCGGCTCCTGTGGGGCGGCAAGGTCAGCTATTCGAAGCTCGCTCCGCACAACCTGGGCGTTGCGATGCGCGCCGACATGCTCAAAACCTTCCCGCAACTCGCCGACGTGAAAGTCGACTACGCGTGGGGCGGCTTCGTCGACATCACGATGAACCGCGCGCCGCATTTCGGCCGCCTTTCCCCTACCGTGTATTTCGCGCAAGGCTTCTCCGGCCACGGCGTGAACACCACGGGCCTCGCAGGCACGCTGATTGCCGAAGCGATTCACGGCCAGGCCGCGCGCTTCGACCTGTTCGGCAAGATCCGCCACCGCGACTTTCCCGGCGGCGCTACACTGCGAACCCCTGCCCTCGTGCTCGCGATGGCATGGTATCGAATGAAGGATTTGCTCTGATGACTCTCGACCTCGACGCCCAGGCGGACCTGCTCGCCCGCGACTCGTACTACGAAGCCACCGCCACGCGCCCCGCCGACGACGACCCCGTGCTGGAAGGCATGATCGACGCCGATGTTTGCGTGATCGGCGCAGGCTTCGCGGGACTTTCGGTGGCGCTGGAGTGCCGCGCGCGCGGGCTCTCGGTCGCCGTGCTCGACGCGCATCGGCCTGGCTGGGGCGCCTCGGGGCGCAACGGCGGCCAGACGCTGGTGGGCTTTGCGAAAGACGAGGTGCTGGAAAAACAGCTTGGCGACATGGGCATACGCGCGGCATGGGCGCTGTCCATCGAGGGCGTGGCGCTGGTGCGCGAGCGCATCGCGCGCCATGGCATCGACTGCGATTTCACGCCGGGCTATGTGACGGTCGCCACGAAGCCCAAGCGCGTGCCTCACCTGCGCGCATGGATGGACGCCGCGCGCACGCGCTGGGGCTACGACAAGCTCGAATGGCTCGACACCGACGCCACGCGTGCGCGCGTAAATTCGCACAGCTATCTGGCGGGTGTCCACGATCCGTTCTCGGGGCATCTGCATCCGCTCAAGTACTGCCTCGGCCTCGCCGATGCGGCGCGCAACGAAGGCGCGCGACTGTTCGCCCACTCGCGCGCACTCGATGTGGCGCGCGGCGCGCGGCCGGTCGTGAGGACCGCGCGCGGCGAGGTGCGCTGCCGCTTCGTGGTGTCGTGCTGCAACGCCGCGCCCGGCGGCGTGCTGCCCGCGCCCATTGCGGCGCGCATCGCGCCCATCGCTTCGTACATCATCGCGACTGAACCGCTCGGGCGGGCGCGCGCGCAAGCGCTCATTCCCGGCCGCGCGGCCATTTGCGACAACAACTTCTTTCTCGACTATTTCCGCCTGTCCGCCGATGTCCGGCTGCTGTTCGGCGGCCGCGCCGATTCCACCGGCGCGGCGCCCGCACAACTCACCGAGGCGATGAAGCGGCGCATGACCGACGTGTTCCCGCAACTCGAAGGCGTGAACGTGGACTACGCATGGGGCGGCTTCGTGGACGTCACGCGCAATCGCGCGCCCGACTTCGGTGCGGTCGACCCGAATTATTACTACGTGCAAGGCTTTTCAGGGCACGGCGTGGCGCTCACGGGCATCGCGGGGCGCGTGGTTGCCCAGGCGATTGCGGGCGAGCGCGCGGCGTTCGATCTGTTTTCGCGCGTGCGTCACGCGCGCTTCCCGGGCGGACCGTCGTGGCGCAGGCCCGCACTCGAGATCGGCATGATGTATCACCGGGTGATGGAGATGCTTTAGAGCGTGTTCACGTTATCCGAGTTCACCCTCGACGAGCGCGAAATATCAGGCGGCTGCGCGCGCTCGATCCCGGCGAACTTCTTCCGCCCTAAAAAGCCACCTCCGTCATCAGTTGCGGCCAGAGTGCAGCAGACTGGAAATCCATATCGCGCCGCACGTGGTCTTGTGGCCGCCGGCTTCGAAGTGGCCGCTGTGGCTGGTCGCGTCTCTCACGCGAATGATGCCTCTCATGATTCGTGTCTCCTGGTTCACCACGACCAGCCCTGCTGGCCATACTTCGTGTCGTAGCGGCGGCCCCACCACGGCAGATAGGCGTTGTTCTCGCCGCGTGCGCGGAACCAGTCCGCGTCGGGGTCGATCGGCACGATCTGGGGCGGCGGCGTCACGACCACTGCAACGGGATGCCCCGCGTCTGTGGTGCCAGCCACGAGTACAGTTTCGCCCAAGTGGTTCGCGCGGCTGATTGCCAGCGCCACATCGGTGAGCGCGGTGCCCGCGCCCATTTCGCCGAGCAACGCCGGCGTGTTGAAGGTCTGTTTTTGGAAATCGAACTCCAGCATCGTTTCGGTCAGAGTGCGACCGAGCGGGCCGATGCGTGACGAGGAGGCATCGCTGCCCTTGCCCGCATCGTGGATCGTGTAGCGGATATCGGGTACCGATACGTTCGCGTTGTGAGCGGCTGTGGCGATGGTTGCTTTCCATGCCTCGACCGCGCGCGTCGTGCCGACCTTCTTTTCGAAATCCTGAACGTTTCCGGTGGCTGCGCGGCCGATCCAGGCCAGCGGCGCGCGTTCGGTCTTCATCTGCGGGCCCGCGAGGAACAGCAGCACCATGTTTTCGTTGATCTGGGCGTCTTTCGGCGGAAAGCTTGGCGCGTCCCAGTTCATCACCCAGACGCTTTTGTCGGGGTTCGCCTCGAGGTAGTCCAGCGCGTTGTTCAATGAGGTGAAGCCGGCGTTGGCGCCGCCGGGGGTTACGCGCACGTCGGGGGGCGTGTCGCGGCTCCAGAGGCTGGGGAAGGATTTGTTCCCGATGTTGAACATGCCGATGACGCTTTTGCGCAAGTAAGTCTGCGCTTCGACGGGATCCAGGCGATCGGGAATGGCGAACTCGACGTGAATTCCCGCCAGTTCCCGCCAGTCCTTCCTGTTGTCGGGTTTGACCGTGTAGAAGTACTTCGCGTGCATCACGTAGCGGGTGCCAAACTTCCCAAGCAACTCGTCCACATATTTGTGGTAGTAGCCTTTGAAAGTTTCCGTGCCGCGATTGCCGTAGGCAACTCCGGCTACCGACTGCAGCGTGGTGAATGACTTCGGATCGGTCCGCACCATGTCGTC
This sequence comes from Paraburkholderia sp. A1BS-2L, assembly GCF_051125205.1. NCBI lineage: Bacteria > Pseudomonadati > Pseudomonadota > Betaproteobacteria > Burkholderiales > Burkholderiaceae > Paraburkholderia > Paraburkholderia sp. A1BS-2L. The sequence goes on along the minus strand of NZ_CP120429.1, from coordinate 1,311,840 downwards.
GTTCCTGTTCGCCCCGACCAGCTTCAGTGCCCACAGCAACTGCCACTCGGTCGGATAGTCGCGACGCTGCAGCGGATTCAGCCATTCGATCCCCATGACCTGCGCCATTAAGGGTTTCGCGGAAGCCGCCGGCGCCGCATCAGCGCTGGGCGTGGCCGCCCGGGCGGGCATAGGCATCATGGCGGACGTCGCGAAGGCAAACGTCGTAAAGGCCATCAAGATGGGGATTGCAACCAGTCGTTTCATCCATTCTCCTGTAGTCAATGCTGAGGCCGGCGGGTTGCCGGATTCGATACTCCATACGAACATGATGACGGCACCCAGAATCATCACCAGCGCGGCGAGAACCAGCCGGCGCTGCCACGTCGAAATCAGCGCGCTCATACCTGGGCTCCGAGATTCAGATAGAACTGGCCCTCGCGTTCGTCGATGATCTTCTCCGGCATACGCCCCTCTTCGTCATTCGCGAGCCATTGAGTCAGCGAGTCACCACCCATAACGCCTTTGTAGAAATACTCCCAGTACTTCTTGTTTGGATTGGCATCATCCATCCCCTTCCCAAACCGCCAGTCCGCTTCGCGTCGCAAGTCGGTCATCTGCTCGGGCGACAGGTAGCACAACCCGACTGCCATGTCATATGCAAGCGCCTTCCTCGCATGCATCGGGTTCGTCATGATGGTCGAGTGGTTGGTCGGGTTGTTGTTCCGGCTGTCGTCCAGGATTTGCGTGACCTGCTCGTTGCGCCACTCCGCGTAGCCCTCGGGCAAGGCGCTCTTGCCGTCCTCGCCGATCACGTTGCCGTCGCCGTCGATCCACGCTGAATTGCGATCGGCGCGCACGCGCATGCGCAGGATCGCGTGGTCCTCGTAGCGCTGCGACGCCTCGCTGCTGACGTTGCCAGCCGCCTTCTGATCGGCCTGCACGGTCTTGTAGTTGTCGTAGGGATCGTCAGCGTTCCTGTCCAGCTTGTTCGCATTGCGGGCCGCTGCGGGCGGATCGTTATCCTCGTTGAAATTGCTTTGGGCGTCGCCATCGCTGACGTGGACCGGCTTGCCGTACCGAAGCGCCCGTGGCGCAAACGTCTCGTCGAGCGGCGGCGCATCGGCCGTGACCATCCAGCCCTTCGGCGGATCGGCGTTGACCGGCAGCAGGTTGAAGGCCGACGTCGCCAGCGTCACGATGTAAAGCAGTGGCGCGGTTGCGGTGGTGGCGAGCTTCGCCACGTAGTTCTCGTTGGCGCTCCATGCGCGTTTGATGCCATATTTCGCCGTCGGTGAAGCCGGGAACCAGAACCCCGACGTCTTCGCGCCGGTGTGGCGCCAGTCGTTTTCCCAGTAGTGATACTCGGCGTGCTTGCCTACTTCGAAGCCGCTTGCGAATACGCGCTGGGTCAACACCCCCTGTGCGCCGATATCAGCCAGTTCGTCATTGGGCATGGCCTTGTGCGGGTCGATATCCTTGTTGTATTTGTTGCTCACGCGCCCCAGTCCGCGCCAGCCGTTGCCCTGAACCGTGGAGGCCGAAATCACCTGGTCATGCGGGCAGCAATACAGCGTGACCCGGCCATAGGTGTAGCCATTCAGTCCGTGGGCAGCGCGGTCGGCGGCGGCCGTGTACGGTTTGCCGCCCGACTCCGACGTGCGCGTGTTGGCCATGTCCTCATCGACCTTGTCGGGCGGCATTTCGAAGGCGGTGCGCGCACGCATGATGTCGAGGAAGGCCCGCAGCGTTCCGGTGCGCGCCTCGTAGGTCTGCCGGCCGTTGCGTTTCTGGGCGTCGCGCATTTCACGTTGCGACCAGCTTTCGAGACCTGTGCCGGTGTTCGCGACGCTTACTGTGGCAGACGATCGTGATCGGCACATTGGCCTGCATCTTCCGGATCGACTGCACGAGCCGCGCGAGCCGCAGCGCCGCGAGCACGCCGTAGGTGCGCGGCGGGGTGCGGTATATGGCGCGCGGCGTCGGATTCATGGCCTGCACGGAAAGAAACCCGAAAATGCGGTCGTCGAGGCCCTCGCTCCACAGGTCAGGCAGGCTGGAACAGCCGTTGACGAACGGGCCACCGCCCCAGTAGTCCTGCTCGTTCAGGAAGATCTTGTCGCCATACTCTTTCAGTTCTTCCGGGTTGGCCTTGTAGCCCCAACGGAAATGAATGACAGGCGAGAACGATGGGTCGGGTTTGATGTAGGTTTTAGCCCACAGTTTGGGATTGAGAAAACCTTCCGGCGTCAGGCTTTCGGTATACGCGACGGGTGAGAGCTGACCGCCGACGACACCCTTGTGCTTCATCTGGTCGTCCAGCCGGGCGAGCCGGCGGTTCAACCCCTCACACAGCCACTGCTCGGCGCCTTCGAACCACTCGCCCTCGGAGTTCACGCCATGCACGAAGATGACGACGCCGTGCAGCGGCTGTTGCTTCACGCAGATCAGTTCGCTCGTGAGATCGAAGACCAGCGGGCCTTACCCCGAGCCAACGATAATGCGCGGCGGCAAGCTTTGCGCGGATAAGTTCGATGCTGAAGCCGTACCGGATTGCGCGGCATCTGGCGATGGGGTGTCGGGATTCAGGAGTGGGTCGGTCATATTGAAACGATTTTCTTTATGATATGCACTACCAAGTGATTGAAATTAATTCGTGAAATGCAGTAGTGAAGAATCAATCAATCCAGACGGCGCGCTTGCACGACGCAGGATTTAAAACAGGATTATTCAGGCGGACAATCGCGAAATGTCATGGAGCAATTTCGCTATCAAGCAGGATTGAAATTGAGTTATAAAATGAAATTCTGATATTCAAAGTCTCATCTAAAAATACTGCATCATTAGACACTAACTGTTATTGACATGGCGCACGACCCACACGGCATCCGATGATGAAATCCAGCACGCATTCAAGTCGTATCGGCAGATCAGGCATCGCCATGCAGAACGGTGCGGCAATGTCAGCCTGAAAAACCTGCAGGTGCTAAATGCAATCCTTTACGTTGCCGATCTCCGCTGCAGATGATGCGGACTATCCAGGCGATTCGCGCCGATACCACACGACTCACGCTCGATGAGATCGAATAGCGTGAACACGCATCCAGGGCATCACCGTTGAAAGCATCTCCTCCAACACCCCCGCCAGCGCCGCCATGAGCGCGTCCGATGCCTCGGGCGTGGCCTCCGCATAGCCGAGCAGGAAGCCGTTATAGCGGACCGCGTCGCGCCCCTCCTCGCCATCGAGGCAAAACGCGCTGAGCGGCGAAAGCGCGAGACCATGCGCACGCGCCGCCTCGCTCACGGCCACGTCGGCGAGCGGCGCATCCAGGCGCACGCTCAGGTGCATGCCGCCCGCATCGGCGGACACCGTCATGAGGCCCGCGAGATGTTTTTCGATTGCGGCCACAAGGCCGTCGCGGCGCGTCTCGTAGAGCTTGCGCATGCGGCGCAGATGCCGCGCGTAGCGGCCGCTTTCGATGAAGTCCGCAAGCGCCGCCTGCTCGGCCACGCGGCCCTGGCGCATGAGCGTGCGATGCGCCGCCGCGACCTGCGCCACGACCTGGCGCGGCACGATCATGAAGCCGAGGCGCAGCGCCGGAAAAAGCGTCTTGCTGAAGGTGCCCAGGTAGATCACGGGCGTGTCGTCCGCGAGGCCCTGAATCGACGGCAGCGGCGGGCCATCGTGGCGCAGCTCGCTGTCGTAGTCGTCTTCGATGATCCACGCTCCACACGCGCGCGCCTGCTCGATCAGCGCGAGACGCCGTTCGAGGCTCAACACACAGCCGAGCGGATATTGATGCGAGGGCGTGAGATACACGAGACGCGGCGGCGCGGCGCGCCAGTCCTCGTCGCGCGCGGCCATGCCCGCGGCGTCCACCGGCACCGGCACAAGTGTGAGCCCGGCCGCCACCATCGCCACGCGCGCGCCCAGATAGCCCGGATTTTCGATCCACACGCGCTCGCCTTCGTCGGCGAACAAACGCGCGCACAGCGCGAGGCTCGTTTGCGTGCCGTCCGTGATGAACACCTGCTCGGGCTGGCAGCGCACGCCGCGCGACACGCGCACGTATTGCGCGATGGCATGGCGCAGCACCGGCAGGCCCGCGCTGTCGCCGTAGCCCAGTTCGCCCGGGTCCACCTCGCGCATCGCGCGCTCGACGCTCGTGCGCCACTGCGCAAGCGGAAACGCGTCGAGCGCGGGCGTGCCGGGCCGCAACGCCGTCACGCCGTCGCCAGATGCCCGGCGCGGCGGCAACTCGCGCACGCGGCGCGACAGCAGCGGCGCGGCGGCGGCGTCGTGCGGCGGCACACGCGTGGCAGACGGCGCAATGCCGGGCTTCACGCCGTTGACGATGGAGCCATGGCGCGTGGCCGTGATGAAGCCTTCCTCCACCAGCCGCTCATATGCATAGAGCACCGAGTTGCGGGCGATGCCCAGCTCCTCGGCCAGCGTGCGGCTGGAAGCGAGGCGCGTGCCGCACACGATGTCGCCGTCGAGAATCGCGCGGCGCAAGCTCTCGTAGAGCAGGTCTTGTTGCGTGAGGCGTCGTGAAGCGCTCGCGCGCGCACGGCGCTCGTAAGCGGCCATCATCAGCGCGTAGTCCAATCTCGTGGCTCCATGTTTTGTGGCTTGAGTGGGACTAACAATGGTGCCACAAATCGCATACGCTGATGCTGCGGCCCCCCCCACCCCAAGGAGAACGAATTTGAGTCCGACGATCCACGTACGCGAAGTCACGCCCGCCGACTACGACGCATGGCGCCCGCTCTGGGACGGCTATAACCACTTCTATGGCCGCTCAGGCCCGACCGCGCTGCCCGAGGCGATCACGCAGACCACCTGGACGCGCTTCTTCGACGGCTACGAGCCCATCCACGCGTTCATCGCGCTGCAAGGCGAACGCGTGGTGGGTCTCGTACACTTCATCTACCACCGCAACACCACGCTCGATGGCCCGATCTGCTATTTGCAGGATCTGTTCACGCGCGAGGACGCACGCGGCAAGGGCGTGGGACGCGCGCTGATCGAAGCGGTGTATGCGCACGCGAAGGCCTCGAACTCGGCGCGCGTCTACTGGCACACGCACGAGACGAATCACACGGCCATGCGCCTTTACGACGGCGTGGCCGACAAGCCGGGCTTCGTCATGTACCGCAAGAACGTGTGAGGCGCATGAAGCGCGAAGGGCTTCGAAGCCTCAATCGAGATCCTTCAGGAGCGCGTCGCGCACGTCGCAGTCGATGATCTGGTCGGGCACGCGATAGTTCGGATGATCGCAGCCGATCATGAGCGCCGCGCCGTCGCGCAGGCGCTTCTTCATTTGCGGCGTGAATTCGAAGCGTACGAAGTGCACCGCCGAGGTCTTCTCGGCATTGTCGCGCTCGAGGTCTTCGTCGGCGATGGCGTAGACGGGCGACTCGCCCTCCACCTGCAGAAAAACGCGATCTTCAATGCCGATAAGCCGCGCCAGCGCCGCGCGTCGTTCGATCTCGTTCTCGTACTCGATCTGCATCGTGGCCTTGAGGTTGCTGCCGTCTGGCACCAGCGGCAGATAGGCATCGAGCTCGCCCTGAATGCCGTCTTCCTCGAAGATCTTTTCAATGTGCAGCATCTCCTGGATCTGGTAGCGGATCGTCGCTTCGTCTTCGAAGAGAAAGGTCAGGTGATTGCCCAGCGCCACGGCGCGGCGCTTCTTGTGCTCGATGATGCGGTTGCGCATCTCGCTGCGCTGCTTCGCATAGGCTTCGAGCGAGAGCAGCGAATTTCTTGCGATCGTCATCAGGTTTCCTCATCAAATTCCATAGGCACGGCGCAGCAGCGTGAGCGGATGCGCGAGCGGCGGGCCGCCCTGGGCGTTGCCGAGCTTGTTCTCGTCGATGCCCTGCGCGATGTGATGCCCCGCGAGCTGGCAATCCGAGGAGATGAAATCGGGCTCGCCCTGCGCCATCTGCTTGAACACGGGCGTGCCGATCTTCATCGCCATCGCGTGAAATTCCCTCTTCACGCCAAATGTGCCCGCATGGCCCGAGCAGCGCTCGACCACGTTGACTTTGGTTTCGGGCACGAGCGAGAGCAGGTCGGAGGTCTTGCGGCCGATGTTTTGCACGCGCGCGTGGCAAGGCACGTGATACGAGACGTTGCCGAGCGGCGTGCGGAAATCGGTTTTCAGCAAGCCGTCGCGGTTGCGCGCCACGAAGTACTCGAACGGGTCCCAGAACGCTTCGCTCACGGCGCGCGTGTCGGCGTCGTCGGGGAACATCAGCGGCAGTTCGTGCTTGTACATCAGCACGCAGCTCGGCACCGCGCCCAGCAGCGCATAGCCTTCGCGCGCGTACTGCGCGAGCACCGGCATGTTTTCGGCCTGCTTCTTCGCCACGCCTTCGAGGTTGCCCTGTTCGAGCAGCGGCATCCCGCAGCACGCCTCGCTCTTCACCAGCACGTAGGGGATGGCGTTGTGATCGAGCACCGCCAGCAGGTCGTGGCCGATGCCCGGCTCGTTGAAGTTCACGTAGCAGGTCGCGTAGATCGCGACCTTTCCCGGCGTGCGCTCGCCGTCGCGCACCTCGCTCGCCGTGGCCTTGCTTGCTGCGCTGCGGAACTTGCGCGCGGCAAACGACGGCAGCCACGCGTGGCGGTCCACGCCCAGCGCGTCTTCCATCACCGCGCGCATCGCCTTCGTGCCGTTGACCGCGTTGACGGTTTGCGTGACCACCGGAATGCCCGCGAGATGGCCGAGCGCGTCGGTGTTCGAGAGCACGCGGTCGCGCAGCTGCACCTCGCCGTTGCGGTAATGAATCGCCTTCGCGCGCAGCATCAGATGCGGGAAATCCACGTTCCACGGATGCGGCGGCACATACGGACACTTCGTCATGTAGCAGAGGTCGCACAGATAGCACTGATCGACCACTTTCGAAAACTGCGTCTTGTCGACGTCTTCGGCTTCGCCGGTGTCGGTTTCGTCGACGAGATCGAACAGCGCCGGGAACGCGCCGCAGAGCGAAACGCAGCGCCTGCAACCCGCGCAGATATCGAACACGCGCGCGAGCTCGGTGTCGAGCTGCGCCTGGTCGTAGAACGCGTCGGATCGCCAGTCGAGCGGGTGGCGGGTCGGCGCTTCGAGACTGCCTTCCTTGTGGGGCATGACGTCTCCAGTTCTAGTTGTTTCTTTTGGTTATCAGGGTGCGTTCGCGCGGGCGCACGAGAAACGCACGAGATGCAGCGCGCGCGGGCGAGCCTCGCGCGCGCAATGGCGCCTTGCCCTGACCGCGGCCCTAGTCGGCCAGCGCTTCCAGCGCCTTCGTATAGCGGTTCGCGTGGCTGCGCTCCGCCTTGGCGAGCGTCTCGAACCAGTTGGCGATTTCGTCGAAGCCTTCGTCGCGCGCGACCTTGGCCATGCCGGGGTACATATCGGTGTATTCGTGCGTTTCGCCCGCGATCGCCGACTGCAGATTCAGACGCGAACTGCCGAACGGCAGGCCGGTCGCCGGATCGCCTACGGCTTCCAGATACTCGAGGTGGCCGTGCGCGTGGCCGGTTTCGCCTTCGGCGGTCGAGCGGAACAGCGCGGCAACGTCGTTCTGGCCTTCCACATCGGCCTTGGCCGCGAAATAGAGGTAGCGGCGATTCGCCTGCGATTCGCCCGCGAAGGCGTCCTTGAGGTTTTGTTCCGTCTTCGAGCCTTTGAGCTGTGCCATCTATGCCTCCTTCAATCTTCCGGATTCGGGGGGACGCGGCGCTGCGCATCTTCGTGCGGTGCAGCAGGGCATGAGCGCGGTCTACGCCGCTCTATCAATCTAGGAAATGTCGTTTGTGTTCCCAATTGTGATTTTCAATCCCGCCGATAGCCGGACGGCCTTTGGCCCGGCGACGCCTTGCCGCACACGCTGGACACCCTTATGCGGCGGGCCTGTGCGACCGATCTATCCCAATATTTGAATAAACGCCTTGAACACCGAATCTTCCGACCTAGACTTAGGTTTCGGCCAGATTCGCGCGCCCGCCCGCGCGCCCTTTCGAAGCCATTTCGGAGCTCACATGCGATTGACTATTTTGATCAACGGTCCGGACCCGACTGTGAACCACGACTTTGCCGTGCTCTGGCTCGACACCGACCAGCAACGCTGGTCGCGCGAGTCGCACGAAGGCATCGACCTTCCCGCATGGGGAGAGATGCGCGATGCAGACGGTGTGACGGCGCTATGCGCGCCGCTCGACGATTCCCCGCTCTGCACCCTGCGCGGCCTGCATGTAAACCGCCGCCAGGAGATCAGTTCAGCCCACGGCGACGCCACGTGGTCATGCGAAACCTCGCACGCGCACATGGAAGGCCAATGGCGACTGCAGGCCGTGGACCGCCAGATGGTCCACGCCGAAAACGCCCTGTTCGCGGACTGATGCATCGCGCGTAGCCCGCGCGTTTCACCCTTCCTGTTCCCCTGTCTTGCGGCGTCGCCTTTCTGGCGGCGCCGCATTGTTTTGCTGCGCGCGCACCTGAGCTCGAGTTGGCCGCGCCCAGTCTCGCCCGCTATACTCTCACGCCCTTACAGGTCCTTTCACGAGCGCGACGGCGCGCGCACGATGCGCGCACGGCTCACGCGTTCGCGGGCCATCCCCGACTCGCTGATTTCCCGATTTGCCGATGAAGAAGCTGTTTGCCTGCCTGAGCGCGGCTCTGACCCTGGCCCTCCCTGGCCATGCGTTCGCTGCGCCTGCCGTACCCGCGACGTCCGCCTGCGCCCAATTCGTTCCCGGCGGCCAGTTCCCCACGCTCAGCAATCCGCGCATGGCGCCGAAAACGCGCATGCTCTGCTACTCCGATTACGTGGTGCTGCACTCGGGCGTCACCCATGGACCGCTCTGGTCGGCGGAGCACCTCACGCGCGATCATCTCGAAGCCGCGAAGGACATGACGCGCACGAACCGCTTCTTCGAAGACGAGCGCCTGCCCGCCGGCGAAGGCGCGACGCTCGCCGACTACAAGCGCAGCGGCTTCGACCGCGGCCACATGAGCCCCGCCGGCAACCGCTGGAACCCCCAGGCGATGGCTGAATCGTTCTCGCTCGCGAACATCGTGCCGCAGAACCGCGAGAACAATCAGCGGCTGTGGTCGCATATCGAAACGGCGGTGCGCAAGCTCGCGACGAAATACGGCGATGCTTATGTCGTGACCGGTCCGCTCTTCGCCGGCGCGCAGTTGCAGACGATCGGCGCGTCTCGCGTGCTGGTGCCCACGCAGATCTTCAAGGTGGTTTACGTGCCCTCGCAGCAGCTGGCGTTCGCCATCGTCGCGAACAACGCGAGCGACGATCGCTATGAGGTGCGTTCGGTGCGCGATCTCGAAGCGCAAAGCGGCATTGCATTCCCGGGCATTCCCGCAAACGTCGCCGCGCAGACGAAGGTGTCGTTCAACGGCGGCACATTTGCCGTGCGCAAATGGGGCTGGTAAGAACCGCGTGACGGAAGCCGGCGCAGCGCGCGCCGTTATAGATCCAGCCGCGAAACCTTGGTGCCTTCGAGCGAAGCGCCCGCCATCAGGCCGGCATTGGTCAGCACAAAAGCCTCGATCGGATTGACGGCGGTGGTCGTGTCGATCTGCCCGTTCACGCCCATCTTCACGAGCGCGACGGTGGCGTCCGCGCCCGCCTTCCAGCCGCTGCTGCGCTTGAAGCGCTCCAATGCGCCCCGGGTCATGAACGCATAGAAAACGGCGCGCGACTGCGCGCCGACCTGAAAGCCGAACGAGCCCGCCGTGGTGCTGAAGTAGCCGATGGAGCGGCCGTCGGCGCGCAATGCGCCTCGCCCGTATTCGCCGCCCACGCCAAAGGCCGCGCCCACCACCTCGGGAAACACCAGCACCGCGCTAGCCTTGCCCACCAGCTCGCGCGAGCCCTTCACCGTGCCATAGAGACGCGCCAGCGCGGCATCGACATTCGTATCGATCTCGCGGCGCAAGCGGGCGTTCTTTTCTGCCGCATCTGCGGCATTGCCGGGCCCAGTCGTCGTGCATGCGCCCAGCACCGTGAGCGATGCCAGCGACGCAGCGGCCCGCCCACCCGCCGCAATGAATTGCCTTCTGTTCATTTGCTTCGCACTCTCGTTGAACTACGGTTGCTTGCGCGGCAGTTGCGCAACCGGATCGACCGGTTTGCCGTTCTCGCGCATTTCGAACAGCAGCGCGCCCACCCCCACCGCGTCCGCACCGCTGGTGGCGATCTGCTGGCCCAGCTTCACGGTGTCGCCCTGCTTCACGAGCAGCCTGCCGTTGCGGCCATACGCGGTGATCAGGTGCGCGTCGTGCTTGACGATGACGAGCTTGCCGTAGCCCTTGATGCCGCTGCCGGCGTACATCACGCGCCCCGCCGCGGCCGCTTTCACGGGCGCGCCCGGCGCACACGCGATGACGATGCCCCGCTGCTTGCCAGGCGCGAACGGCGTGACGACGCTCCCGTTCACCGGCCAGGCAAGGCGCGCATTGGCACGTGCATTGGAACGCGCCTCGGCGCGCCCATCGGCACGCCCAGCGGCGGCGGGCTGCGCTGGCGCAGCCAGGGCCGAAGGCGCGGCGGCCGGCGGCGATGCGCTGGCCGCCAGCCCCTTCGCAGGCGCTGGAGCGGACGCGGGTGTGGGTGCCGCGACAGCGGATTTCGCGGGCGGCGCGACGCGCAGCAGTTGCCCTACCTTCACGGTGCCCGAGGCGGGCAGCGTGTTCCAGGCGGCGATATCGGCGGCGCGTTGCTTGTGGGCGGCGGCAATGCGGCTGAGCGTGTCGCCGGCCTTGACGCGATAAAACTCGGCGGCGGCGCTCGACGGCGGCACCTCGGCCACGACAGCCGGAGCCGGTGTTTCGATCGGCGTCGCGCTCGTGGCGGACGAAGACGCGGCGGCCTCGCTGGCGGCAGCCGGCGCGTCGTCGGCCACGGGCGCGGACGCATGCCACGGCGTGACCGTGCAGGCGCCGAGCATTGCAGCGGACGCGGCGACGATGGCCACGGCCACGGCAATTCCGGCACCCTCGTATAAAGTTCTCATGACGCGCTCCTTGTTCGACCGGCAGGAATGTCTGCGCCGCGCGGCGCAGGAGCGTCATGATCAAGGGTTTGTCGCGAAGCGCAGCGGATTCGCGCGCCAGTTCTGATTCACGTCAATTTGAACGGCGCGCGACGCGCCATCCACGACGCCCCGCCCGGAGACACGCCGGATTTTCGGGAAGATGTTTGATGGCGTAGCGGGCTGCTTCTCCTGAGAAACATTAAAAAGCCGAGGGTTTTCAGGCTCGTGGGGTCGGGGTGATCTCGAAGCCCAGTGCGGAGGCACGGCGCCTGAGCGCGGCGATGCTGCGTTCGCGCTGCTGGTCTTCGTAGCGCTGCTGCCCCTGGTCGACGAAGGCCTCGCCGCGTGTGAGCATGAAGTACACCATTCGGGCGAGCTTGTGGGCGACCGCCGTATTCGCGCGCGGCTTGTCCATGCGCGCGCAGAGGCGCCGGTAGAACGCACCGAGCGCCGAATCGTTGCGTGACAGGCCCATGACCGCAAGCTTCAGCGCCTGCCGTACCCGGTTAGTGGAGCGTCGAGTGCGCGCGCTCAATACCTTGCCGCCGCTGATCTTCGTGCCTGGACACAGCCCCAGCCACGAGCAGAAGTGCTTGACGCTGGCAAAGCGGCTCAGGTCGGGGCCGATCTCCGAGAGGATCGTCATCACGGTGGTGACCGACAGGCCGTTGATGCGGGTCAGGTCCACCCCCGCCCAACGCGCCAGTGCGGCGCGCGCATCAAAGTGCGGCGCATTCTTGCCGCTGCGCTTGCCCGGACCGTCGAGCGTGAGGTCGTGACGTCCGAGGGGTATCAACAGCGCCTCGATCTTCGCGTCGCATTCGAGAATGCGCTGCGCGAGGCTGTCGAACATCGCGAGCGCCTGGCCGAGCACGAACACGTGTTCGTCGCGCCAGTTGCCCGTCAGCGCCCGCTCGATCTCGGCCGCACTGGCCCTGACGCGGCCGTGACGGTGTCTGGCCAGTACCTTCGGGTCGCGCTCGCCAGCGACGATTGCGCGCACGATCGCCTGTCCGGTTACACCCATCACGTCGCTGAGCACCTCGGCAAGCTGCAGGTTCATCTGCACGAGCGCCTTCTGCATGCGCTGCACCCAACTGCCCTGCTCGGTGAGCAACACCTCGCGCTGGCGTGCCACCGCGCGCACCACGCAGACGTCCGCGCCAGGGCGCCAGGCCGCGCGTAGCAGCCCCAGGCTCATGAGCTTTTGCAGCCATTGACAGTCCATGATGTCGCTCTTGCGACCTGGCACGTACTTCATCTGCCGCGCGTCAACGAGCCACACCGTCAGCCCGCGCTGCTCGAGCACTTCGTACACCGGGATCCAGTACACGCCCGTCGATTCCAGTGCCACCGTATCAACCTTGCACGCGAGCAGCCAGTCGGCCAGCGCGTGCAGGTCATCGGTCATCGCGCCGAATTCGCGCACCGGCTCTTCAGCTGCCGACCGGGGTACTGCCACCCAGTGGCTCGAGGCCCCCACATCGATGCCGGCGGCATTGGGAAATACTTCGGGATTGTCTTCGTGCTTGCGCATCGCCATGGCCGGCTCCACACTGGTTAGTGAGCGACAGCGCCATGGGATGCGTCGCAATTGACTCGATCTCCTGAACGGGATGCAGCTTGCGCTGCTCACCACTGTCGCCGACGAATCCCGGACCATGCTTATAAGCGGGCTCGCCTCGCGGCGTGAGGGCCGCAGACGCGCACCGTTGGTGGGCCGGTCATCGCGGCGCTGCCGTTCACCTGTATACACCCCACCCCTGTTTCTCCGCAAACGCCGGACCTGGCACGGGTTTGGACTGCTTATAATGCGGGCCCGCGCATCGCGCTCAAGGAGGAACCGAAGGTGTTCGACGCATACGCAAACGACGACGATGTCCTGAACGTGCAGGGCGACGCGCTCACGCTCACGAACGGCACCACGCGCGTGACGCTCGCCGGCACGCTCGAACTCACGCGCGACAAGCGCGGCCTTGCCGCCGCGCTCGCGCTGAAGGCCGCGCTCGACGCCGTGGTCGCGAAGCTCCAGGGCGACCCGCACTTGCCCGCGCAGGTCAAGGACGAGCCGGACGCGAAACCCGGCGTCGTCGACAACCCGTTCAACTGATCGCCGCGCGGGCCGCCGCAAACGCGCGGCCCGCGCGCCGGCTGCGCCTCAGAACGGCTTGCCTTCGCTCGTCTTCCACGCGGCCATGAGCGTGTTGGACGGCAGCGTTTCGTCGAGCAGCTTCTTCGCGCTCGCGGCGCCCGCGATCGGCAGCCCGGTCGGATCGATCGCGCCGATCTGCGCGAGCACCGACGCCTGGTCCCAATAGATGTGCTCGTTATAGAGCTTGCTGCCGCGAAAGCAGATCACGGCGAGCATCGGCACCTCGAAGTACTTGCCGGTGGGCGCGAGGCCGGGCAGCAGCCAGTCGATCTCGCGGTCGTGCGTGCAGCAGAAGATGAACTCGTCCACTACGCGGTCCGAGCCGATCGTGCGCGAGATCGGAATCAGGCGCGTATCGGCGGGATTCGAATGCACGAAATGGTGCGTGTAGAAGCGCTTGAGTTCGTCGTGGCCCACGCCGCCCGTCATCGTCGGGATGTGGTTGACGTAGGGCTGTGCCACCATCGTCGGCATGACGTCGCTGGGGTTGCGCGTGACGAACTCGTGGTAGCAGTGCTGCTCCCACAGCGCGTTGAAGTCGTAGATGGGGCCGAGCACGCGCCGCAGCATCGCGAGCGAACGCGAGTACGCCATCATCGCGGCGGGCTTGTCGAATTGGGGCCGCGCATTCGACGCGAATGCGTGATCGCAGCCCGGATACGTGTAGAGCTCGACGCCGGGCTTGCCCGCCAGCGCCTGCGTGATGCGCGCGCGCGTGGCCGCGTCGCACCAGCCGTCCTCGGCAGCGAAATGCAGCATGAGCGGGCAGTGGATCTTGCCGGCTTCGTCCAGATAGTTTTCGAGCGCCACGGCGTAGTAGCCGATCGCGCAATCGACGTCAGTGCGCGCCGCCGCCAGATACGCAAGCCGCCCGCCCAGACAGTAGCCAAGCGCTCCGACCTTGCCGCGCTGCGAGGGATGGGCGCGCAGCGCCGCGAGCGTCTGCGCGATGTCGTCCATCGCGAGATCGACGTCGAAGCGGTCGTAGAGCGCGAGCGCCTTCGCCATGTCGGCGCCCTCGTAGCCCAGATCGACGCCCGGCTCGAGCCGCCAGAAGAGATCGGGCACCATCACCACGTAGCCCTCTTCCGCATAACGGTCGGCCATCGCGCGCATGGATGCGTTCACGCCGAAAATCTCTTGCAGCAGCACGAGGCCCGGGCCGCTGCCCTCCGGCGGCAGGTGCGTAATCGACATCTGACGCTAATTTTTCCGCGAGATATCAGGGTCTTACGATGTTCAGGCGTACGCTCTCATCTGACACTTATTCCGTACCGCGCAGCCCGTACGGAAAATCCGTGCAGCGCGCCTTCCGGGCAGGCTATAGTTCGCACCAAGAATGCCTAACGCGGAGAACAAAATGCCAGACGTGGACTGGACGGGATATGTTGGCGCGGCAACGGGAATATTCGGCGCGGCAACGGGAATATTCGGCGCGGTCACAGGCCTTCTCGGCTACCGGCGCGCCAATCAGATCAAATCTCTCGACCTGCGGCTTGAACTTCGGAAGGCGCTGAGCGACGCTCATGAACTACTCTCGTCTTTGCCGACTCTGATCGAGCTGGCCGACGGAACGCACAAAGGTTTGCTTGCATTGAAGGGGCTGGGCAGATCTGGAAACCATGTGGCGTGGGATCAAGGTGTCGCGGAGGACCGGATGGAAATTGACCAGATCGCGCCCAAGCTTAGGAGTGAAAGCGCGGACTTTTCATCTCTATCAGCCGAACAGTTAGAAGCCGAGATAATTGCCACGCATAAGATAAAGACAAGGCTTTCAGACTTTGTCGCGAAGTACAGCGCCTCGCTCGCGGCGGATGGTGAGGAAAGGAAACAGATATCGCACCAAACCACAACCATTGCCGCCGCCCGTATGGCCCAAGCCCAACCGGCGAACCCCGCCCAACCACGGCGCTAGTGTAAAGAAAGGCCGCGCCTACTCCCCTCCGAGAGCCCAGCGCGGCCCACTCGATCTAGTGCGCAAGCGCGCCCTGTTCGATGTTGACACGGGTATTCCATCCGTCAGATGATTCACCACGCCAAACGAGCATGGGGACTCTTATGGAAGAGACGCAATCAAAAATGTGGTTCAGCGGCGTTGCGTTTATCCCGTACCTCGCGCTTGCCGGCCTTTACGTGTGGTTCATCGATGGGACCGGAAAGGACTTCTGGAGAGCCGCTGGCGTGCTGATCGGGGGCCGTGCACTATATGCAGCGCTGGATAGCGTAATGTCCTCAATCGCGTGGCGCGTATATGCCCGGAAGCGGACCACCGAAAAGATGCGCAAGCTGTTCGCGGACAGCGACATGCCCATGCGGACGTTTCATAACGAAACGTTGTCCTTGTACTTGCTGCGGATCGAGAGTGATCAAGACGACCAGCCCCACTCAGTGGCTGTCAAATGCGCGGCGCGTGAACTGTCTACGTTGATCGAGCAATCCAAGCATGACGGGCTACTCAAGGGTGCTCGCATGGAACAGGCAATAACTGACGCGTACAACCGGCACACGATCAGAAGCACCATCCAGAACCCGCTGGGCGTCGGCTGAACACGAGGCTGTGCCCATAGGCCCCTTTCTGATAAATTCCATGGGCACCCTTTAACGCCCGATCAGCCGCCCTTCGCTTTCGCCTTGGCCTCCTTCTGTGCGGCCTCCGATTCCAGCGCGGCCTTCACTTTCGACTTGAGAAGTTCACGGTGCATGCGGAACGCATCTTCCAGCGTGTAGTCCTCTTGTAGCTCGCGCCAACTCGCCTGCTTTTCCGTGTACAGCCACGAAAGGACCGGGTGCATGCCGCCCGGATCGTCCTTTTCCTCCGTTTTCGACCGGAAGCGGTGCGGCACGTTGACCTTCGCGACCTTGAACCCGAAGTTGTACTGCTTCACGAGGCTCATCAGCGCGGCCAAGACCTCGTGCGGCCTCACGATGCCCAGAACGTCCCGAACATACCTGTCG
This sequence comes from Paraburkholderia sp. A1BS-2L, assembly GCF_051125205.1. Taxonomy (NCBI): domain Bacteria; kingdom Pseudomonadati; phylum Pseudomonadota; class Betaproteobacteria; order Burkholderiales; family Burkholderiaceae; genus Paraburkholderia; species Paraburkholderia sp. A1BS-2L. Next base: position 1,295,701 of record NZ_CP120429.1, on the reverse strand, counting down.
ATATTCTGCGGCGAACCAAGCGAGTGCCATTCCTCCCCGTCCCTCACTTCGGTCAGCGCCAATAGTTCGGTGGGGTGAATCTCGTCCAGCCGCCCGAACATGCCGACCGCCCCATATGCGGCGAAATGGCGGGTGCGGTAGTCGACACCAAACGCGCTGAAGTATTTCGTTTCTCTCATTGTTGTTCTCCGGTCGATTAGGCTGGCGGGCACGCTTGAACGTGGCAGTAGAAAGGCGCATCGCGACTCGCCAGCTCATAATTGATTTGCATCACGACATACGATCCGTTGAGCGAAGGATTCAGGAGTGACGTTATATTCGCGGCCTGCGCAAGCTTGATAGTCGGATCGCAATATGTCGTGAACTCTACGCCCCACTCCGTCCAGCACGGAATTCCGATGAATTCGCTAAGGGTCGCGGTATCGCTCGGATTCAGGATCGAGTACCGATCCTTGACGATCAGGAAATCATCATCGATATACGCCGCTACGTTCGGCTGGTAGTACTGTTCGAGGTACAACGGCAGATCGCCCGCAACATACGTGGACCGCGCGGCGTTATTCACGATGGCATTGTCGAAAGACGTTTCACAGATGATGTGCTGGTTGTCGAAGCCCATCTGATTTCCGGCCCACAACGCCAATTCCTTAAACGTCATGCTGTAGGGCGGCGGCTGGTCGAGATAGGTCGTTTTGTCGACTTGGTGGGTGTAGCACTTGATACGAACGGTCACATCGGGCGGCGGAGATACCACGCCGCACTCTACGACTTGACCGTGGTAGATGGTCGAGACCGTGCTAGTGCCGTCCGGGTAAATGTATCCAGCGTCAATCTGCATATTGAGATAAACGGGCGAGATTTGGCCCGCTGCCGTCTTGCGGCGATTGAAGGCCGTGAACTGCGAAAGGAGTTGTTGCCGCAGGGAGCCGGTCAAGTTGGTGACTTCGATGACAGCTTCGTTCTGAGATGACATACAGTCCTTGGTTACGTGGACGCGCAGATTCAAAGTCTCGTCCAGAACCACGTCACCTCCCGGCATATGGAAAGTGACGCTGAGTTTTCGAATTGCTAGACCGCCATTGACTTGTACCATGTTTCGCTATCCTTATTGCTTGACGGAGGTTGCGCGGCTGTTCACGACTGAGCCGAGCATATTTTGGAGTTCTTTCTTGACCTCTCGGGCGATGTCTGCCGCGCTCTGGCCTGCTACGCCGTTCACGGTTATTGCGACTTGACCAATCGTATTCACGCGACCGCCCGGTCGCGTATCCTCCAGAACTTCTGGCGCGTATCGCGCTGTGTTCAGAGCTTGCAGGTCAACCGTCTTAAGGTTCGCCATGAGTTGGCCGCGCTGAATGTCGGTCAGCCCTGCCGCGCCCATGCCTTGCTTAATGGCGTAGTGGCTATTGACGAGTTCAGACATATAGTTCTGGAGTGCGAAATTAACATCACCCCACGATGCGCCCCGAGTCTGAAGCTGGCCGAGGGAGACGCCCGCACGCGCGGCGATGGTCGCTTGGAGGTCTTTAAGCTGCGTGGATTCGAACGATTCGCCCAGCCCCTTCGCGAGCCCGGTGGGGCCGGTGAAGGACCACGGGCCTTTGTAGTTCGGGTCCATCGCGACCGCCTGCGGCCCGGTAAGGCCGAACCCGCCCAGAACCTTCCCCGGATACGCGGCGTTCTGCGGCCCCCACTTCGATTTGTCGAAGCCTCCGTTGTAGTAGCGAAGGCCCAATTCCTGATCGCCGCCCGCCCTCTTCAACATTGCGGCGTAGATGGCCGCGCCTGCATTGATGTTGGCGGCAGGGTCATTCCAGTTCTTGTCGTTCAGCCCGTACGCCTTCCAGTTGACCTTGTTGATGCCCATAAGGCCGAACGAGGAATCGCTGTGCGCGTTCGGATTCCAGGTACTTTCCGCGCCGATGATCCCCTTGAGCACGTTTTCCGGCACGCCATACTTGGAGGCTGCGGCCTTAATGATCGAATCGTACTGACCGCTGTTCGCCGCGCCCGCGTTGTACATCGCGTTTGCGGCCTTCGGATCGAAGCCGATTGTGCCGGGAGACTGGCCGTAGCCGAGTTGAGCGTGGCCGCTGCTCGAAATGCCGCCTGCCAATCCTACGGTCCCGGCCCACGCCGCGCGGACCTGTTGCGAACTGATCGAATGGCCGAACTGAGCGACCGAAGCGCCGAACGCGTTGATGATCAATTCCATTTGGCTGACCGAGCTTTGGAAGTCCGCGTTGCTCTTTTCGTCCTGATCGGCCAGCTTCTGCTTCTCGCGCTGTTCGTCTGCGGCCTGCTGCGCCTGCTTCTTGACGCTCTCCTTCGCGTGTTCTTGAGCCAAATGGTCTGTCTCGTACACACCCTGGGCGTTCGGCCTTACATCCCCGTTGCGCTTCTTGCCGAGCCCACCGGTGAGCCGGTCATAGTCAGCGTCCAGCTTCTGGTCGATACTCGATGCTGCGGCCTTCGGATCTTTGACGTTCTTTGTGTACTGGTTCGCGTTCTTGAGGACTTCCGTGATTGCCTTCAGAACCGGACCGCCCAGTGTTTCTCCGAGCTGAATAGCTTGCTCGTTGAACTTCGCCATTTCCTCGTTCAAATGATGGACGTTCTTCGCCGTGTCCATGTACTGCTGCATTTCCTTGAGCGACATTCCGATCTGACCGAACGCCGCGCCCATTTCCTTCATCCGCAGCGCTACGTCCTTGTCCATGCCGACCATCTGCGCTTCCGATTCCACGGTGGAGTCGTTCTGCCCGTGCCAACGTGCGGCGAGTCTCGTGAGGAAGTCCGTATTGGTGATAGGAGCGCCGCCCGAGGCCGGATTAATACCGAGCATGCCGAGGAGCCGGTTAGCCGGTCCGAGACGCGAAGGATCAGCGTACGCGCCGCGCAGGAACGACTGCGAACCCGTTACGGCCCGCGCTACCGCGTCGCGGGAGACGTTGCCCGAGGCCATGCGGCGCTGCCAATCTTCGAGCCGCACAGCCGATACGCCCGCGTCACGCGACTGGACACGCTGCTCGTTGAACTGCGCCCGGACGCGCATGGCGTTCGCGATAGCCGCTGTGAACACGGTAGCGCCAGCCGTCATAAGGCCGAATTCCGCCGTCACGCCGCGCAGGATGGACGTGAGCTTGCTCATGCCCGGAACCACGGTGTCCAGAGACTTCGTGACCTCTTCGGCAAACTTTTCCGCGCCCTTCGCCCCGGCTGTGAGGGTCTTATTCGTTTTGGCCGTTTCGTTGTTGAGCTTCGTCAGGTTCTGGATCGCGGCGTTGACCTGGATTTTGTAATTGATGTGGAACTCATCAAGATTGGACATTATTCCTTCCCTCCTTCCACAGCCATTTTGCGAACCGGCTCAAGGATTCGTTCGTGCGCCGCGATGAACGCCTTGCCGATTTGAACGCCAAGCAGGTCGATTTCGTTCGCCATCACGAAAGCCACGTCCATTTCGATTCCGTTGTGCTCCAAGACCGCTTCAAAAACAGCTTCCACGTTCGGCCAACGCTCAAGCAGATCATTCGCGGCCTGTTCGTTTTTGAGCGTCACGCCGCCAATCGAAGCGTGAGCCAGAACGGCCTTCTTGAACCGGCGCTGCCTTCTGGTGTTTGCGCTGTAGAAGTCCTTCGCGTGAGTCTTGATCTCCCAGCCGGCCATCGCGCTAAAGGTCTTGATAAGCACATCGACCGGGCCGCGCGAAGTGGTGACGGTGAGCGAGGTCGTTTGCTCGCGGTCGAATAGCTTCTGTGGCTCTTGTTCCGTTGCGGCGGGCTGCGGTTCCGCTTCCTTCGCGCCGCGCCCGAGAATTTTGTTCAGCATAATTGATAGTTATCCTATGTATTGTGGTCGAAATTAACGGACCGGTTGCAAGTGAACGATCAGCCGCGCCCCGTTCTTCGATTCGATCAGGCTGTCCAGAGTCGCTACGATTTGCGCGGCGATCAGTTGGCGATCATCGGACGGCGTGATGTCGTACACGATCACGTTCTCCGGCTCTTGCTCTTCCACGAAGCTGGCCGCAGCTTTCTTCGCGAACGCGTCGCCCATCGCTTCCAGCCCGAACTTCTCTTGGGCCGCTGACATATGAAGTTCGATCATCAGATTGAGCGCTTTGACAAAGGATTCTGCCGTGTCGTGCTCGTTGATATCGACATTCAATTCGTTATGTTGGTTGCCCATGCTTTACTCCAAAGGTTGTTCGATTTTGGTCATAACAGGCGGTGGAAGCCGCAGATAGTGCTGGTGGTGGCGTCCGGTTATCAGGTCGTACGCTATCTGAGCGACCATAAAAACGCGGACACCTATCACCACGGCACCAATGAGGATCCACCACCACTTCTTCATGCGGCGTTACTGAGCGGACTGATTCGCACGGGCACCAGCCGCAAACGCTTCCGCAGCATTCATCGCGTACGCCGCGCTGCCCGTTGAAGTCTGGCCATACGTGACACTCTTGACGTTCTCGTCCGTGTGGACGCTCCCATCCATCACGCTCGGCGGAACCGCGAGAAAATCTGCGGTGCGTACGCAGGCGTCATACAGGGCCGCTGCGGCGTATAGGTCGGTCACGTCTTGGTCCGCCGCGAAGTGTGCGCCGAAGGCCTGCGCGAACGCCTGTGCGGCTGTATTACCGTGCTCCCGCAGGCTCGCGTACTCTGCAACGGCCTCCGGGCTGGTTTCTGCGAGAACGAACGCCGCGCCATCGCGGGCCGGCGTGGCAGGCGTGCCGTCCGTGGCAGCTACCGCAGGGAAGTTTCCGAAATTGTCGATAGTGATGCGACGGACGCAGCCTTGTTCAGCTGCGACTTTCGAGAGAAGGGATTGCATTTTGATGTACTCCTAAATGTGATGACGAAAAGATTTACTTCAGTCGAGTTGCGTGCGGGTTAGAGGCCGTCACCCGAACGGAACGCTGCGGCCAGTTCTTCGCGCACGGTCTTGGCAATGTCTACCGGACCAACCGTTACGCTGACAGCCGCTTGCAAAGCACCTTCAGGCTGCGAGGCCTTGTCTGTCGCGATAAGGTCATCGATCAGGTTCCAAGCGCGCAAGCTCGATTCGGCATACACGCCGCTCTTGATCCAATCGCGATTGGCCTCGGACAGAGGCGCGAAAGCCCACGCTTTCGCGCGCTCGCCATATCGCAACTGGAAGAGGCCGTTCACCTCGATTGCTTCAGCCGCTGCTTCGATGAACTCACGATTACCGCTGATTCCGGTAAATCCGCCGCCAGTCAATGCCGGACCATCTTGAAAGCCATAGCCAAACGCTTCGATGAATGCATCAAAGCGCGTTCGCCCGCTTTCTCTGAGAATGGCGAATTGCGCAAGACGGAAGTCACCCAAAAGCTCGCGCACGAAAACGAAGGATTTGAACGATTCGGCGGAAAGCCTGAAATTGTGCGCTACAAGTCCGTTATTCATGATGCACTCCTAAATGCAATGGTCAAAAGAAAGTCTACTTAAAAGGTTCAACGTGTTAAACGAGGCGATAGACGCCCAGCGCCGGGTCCCAGTACGTCCGCACGTCCGAGCTATCGCCGACCGCACGTTTCACCTCGTATGCGGCCTCGATCTGCTCCGCGACCTTGCGGCGCTCCGCGTTACGGGCGGCGTCCGCTGCGGCACGCTTCGAATCAGCGCCGCGAATGCCGGTGGTCGTGACGGGCTTACGCGCTACGGCGGGGCGCAGACGATCCAGACCGCCCGCCAGTGCCTTCATCTTGGCGAAAAGGTCCGACAGAAGGCCATCCAGCCCAGCGACCGTGCGCGGCTCGATGCTGCGTTGAGCTTCGCCGCGCTGAACTTGTGTAACAGGATCGAATGGCGTTTGCTCGAAGCCCTTCGGCGTGAAGTTTCCGTCCAGAGACGTGCTGGCCGTATCTGCCGCGCGGCCATTGAGCGCGTTGCTGGCTCGTGCGTTCGCTTGCGCTTTGGCGAGTGCCGGATGCTTCGCGCGGAGTACGTCGCCCCACTTCGCATCGAAGGCCGGGTTGTTGCACGCCACGACCATCGCTTCGAGCATCGACCGCTCGCTGTTCGGATCGTTGAGCTTGTGACTGACGCACGGAACGAGGGTGTCCACGGGTGCGGTAGTCGGACCGCCCTGCGGCCGGAATGGGCTGTTGAACTGCGTGAAGTGACGGGACGGCTCTGGATCCACCGCTTGGTTCGGGTCGAAGGCGTCCGCGAGATTTACTCCGCTTCCCATGATTTGCACTCCTGAGTTAAATTGTGAAATGAAAACTGACGCTTACTTGCCAGCCAGATAGGCGTCCATCGCGTTCGCCGCCCGGACTCGTTCGGCGCGTGCGTCTGCGGCCTTCTTAACCGTCGCGCGTTCATCGGCTGCTGCCTTCTGGGCGTACATAGCCAACAGTTGCGCGCGCTGATCTTGTGCGGTGACCTTCTTCACCGGGCGTGCCGCAGCGGTCGGCTTCGAATGCTTCGCCAGAATCTTGTCCGCCGAGCGACCGCGTGCGTACTGATCCACGGCCTTCCGCTGCGCGTCCGAGGCGCTGACCTTGACGATCCGTTCGCGTTGGATATTCACAATCCCGAAACTTGCCATGATATGTATTCCGTAGTATTTGAGTTGAACAAAAATGCTTACTTCTTCGCTGCGACCATCAACGCTTCATACTCGTCCATCGTCCGGGCCGAAAGCGTTCTCATAACGCGCTCACGCTCCTTATTGATCGCCTTAAGTGCAGTCGGACTCGCTGCGCGGCGGAGCAGGCGATCAGCGAACTTGAGCGAGAATGCCGCGTTGTAGATTTCGTCCGGGGTCGTTTCGCACATCGCCTTGTTGAGTGCGATGTGGTATTCAGTCGTGTGCTCGATCCACTCGGAGCCCTGCCGCGCGGTTCGGAGATTGTCTTCACTCGCGATACCGTCCCGAAACACCACGACCCACGCCGCAGGCCCGAACACATTACGCAGCCGCAGATACGCGTACGACTCGATTAGATACTTCACGCCCGCGTACGCTTCCGGGCGTTCTGCGCCGAGTCGCCCATACAGGATCGCGCGCAGTTCGTCTAGGCTCGCCACGGTGCGCGGTGCGTGCGGATAATCCTCCAGCGCGTCACTTACGGCTTCTGCGATAGGGATGAGCGTGTGGTGGATCATGCCGCCACCTGTGCTGGTTGCTTAGCGTCATGCTCCGCCTTCCGAATGGGCGCTTTCTCGCGCGCTTCGATCAGGTCGTATTTCCCCTGCATGACGAGCCACGCGTCAGCCGCCATATTGCCATTCCACAGTTCGATCAGAGCCGCGACGGACGGGCTGATTGCCGATTTCGCGTTGATAATGTTGTAAAGCATAACGTGACTAACACCGATTTCCGATGCGGCCTGTTTAACGGTAATTCCTTTACCGTCAATCAACTGCTTTAGCGCGCTGCCAGGGTGAGTATCGTGCATGGTGATTATCCTGGGAAGGGATTTTATGTCGCTGCGGGTAATTCCGATTTAATAACAAGTTTACTATTTCCCTGTTCGGAGCGGTACAAGTATTTTGTTTCGGCTTAAATTATTAATGTTCGTGTTTAAGATACGGTTAAACTCCGGTTAAGTCGCGATTAAATAGAGTCGCGATATCAACCCTCGGAGATTAATCAAAATGTCGCGCTCCTTTATCGAATGCCATCCCGGCTGGCTTATTGCCGGTCATTACGCCCTGCCGCATCAGTTTGAGATTGTCTTATTTGTGTACGGGTCGATATTGGTCGCGAGCGCATTGGGTGTTATCCGTAATAGAATCGGGCGGAATAACTTAGGACTGCGGATCACGCGATGAACCTCGAAACCTCAAACGATGCCTGGCTTACGCCGCTGCTCCATATGATCGAGCCGCCCGTTTATTCGGAGTCATCGACCAACTTCCAGAGGATGGGGAAACGCACCTGGGTGGACGTGGATGGCGGTGAATTCATCCTTCCGAGCCTAATGGATAGGCCGTCCAGCCGCGAGCCGGAATCGAGGTCCGGGCGGAACGCTCCGGCGATTTTCTGGCTGTCGATTGATGGTGGGCCTTCCACTGCGTATCGATCCGTCTGGGAGGCATTTAACGAGAATGAAGTGTGGGAGTCTTACAACCGCTCGATCAAAATACGTCAGCAGCTTATCGATTGCAAGTCGGCTTGCCTTGAGTACAAGGGCCGCGAGTTGTTCTTTTGGTTGGGGCGGTGAGGGCAAGGGAACCGATGCGGAAACATCGGTTCACATGCAGCCTGTGGAAATACAAAGGCCCGTGACCGTCTTTTGAACGATTACGGGCCTTCGCACATCTTCTCCCGAACCTGCGCGGGCGATTGGGTCTGCCGATGGAGAATCCCTGAGCACGAACTCACGCCGCAGGACTACGGTTTCGATTATAGGCGGGCGTGTGGACGATTAAAACGTGCAGACTTTGTGCGGCGGACATACGGCAAGACCGCTCTGTTACATTTGTTACAAATTTCCGCGAAGTAATCAAGAGTGACGTTTGGGCCGGTCCTGCCGCCCTGCTACGTAGGTTGCGGCTGTGCGTGCTAATCCCATAGGACACTTCCTAGCGCGAACCTGCGCGGGATTTAGGGCGATTGGGCGGGTGCGGAGGTGGTTTGCGGCGCGATTTGCCGCCCGGAATGGCTCGCGGCGGGCATTTGATTCTTCAGTCAGTTCTCTCGTACATTTCAGTCCAACGCGGCGCTGCGTAATTCGCGAATTATCAAATTCGTAAATTCTGAAATTTACCAATCGGAGAATCAATCATGGAAAAGAATACCGTTGTTCATCCCGGCTATATCCTGCGCCAACTCCTTAAGGGCCGCAACGTGGAGGGAAAGGACTTCGCCAAGGAGATTGGAGAGTCTGCGCCCGCCGTATCGAATATTTTGACCGGCAAGAGGCCTATTTCGATCAGCCTTGCGCACAAACTCGCGGACTGGTTTAAGGACGAGGAGAACGCCGCAGATTATACGCCTTTGGCCTGGCTAACCGCACAAGCGAAATTCGATATCGACCAATATGCACGCGACCGGGCGATTGAGCAGTATGCGGACGATAAGCGCTTCGGTATGGCGGCTTGCGAAGGAGCGCGAGAGGCGAGATTTAACGGCTGATTTTATCGATGTGTACTGTAAAAATAAAACTGCTCGTTTGTGCCGCCACAGCTATACCGTAAACTTCTCCTTACGGTAATTATCGTTCAAGGAGAGCGAAATGTCCCGACGTTATTCAGAAGTTGTGGCGGCAATCGACCCTGCCCTTAAGGCGAACGCGTATGAGGTATTGGCCGAAATGAATATTCCGGTCAGCGATTTTCTGCGCTCGGCAATTATTCACCTGATCGAAAAGCGTGAGGTGCCGTTCGATATTAAGAAGGCACTTCCGGGCCGCAGAACTGTTCGCCGCGCTGAGCAAGTACCGGCGTGAAAAGAAAACGCCCGCTGAGTTCATCTGGGAAGGATGGGCGCGGGCGCTAAAGGGTCCAACGAGTCGAGAGCAAAACAACCAACTACGGGAGTAATCTTACTATGCAAGTCGATGAACGTAAACAAGAATATCAGGATAACGAAGTAAATGTGCCGCCCGTGCGGTCGTATCAAGTGGAAGGTTACGACTGGTCGGAGATTCCGATTGAATGGTGCGCGTCGACAAGTCGTGGGCGTGGCCCTGTAAATGTGACCGATCCGGAAGTAATCAAGGATATCTGGCACTACATGAGTTTGAATATTGGCGTGTATGAGAGTGGTTGGAAGGGCAACGCTCACAGGCACGCAATCGACGCGTGGCCGAATGTCGAACCGGAGTTGCGCAAGCCCTACGAGGAAAAGGCAGAGGCAGATAGAGCAGCCAAAGCCGCAGACTTCGGCGCGCGGCTCGCGTCCGGTGAACTCCGGGCGTTGTACGAGCGTATGCGCGATGGCGACCTTGCGGCGAGTGAAGAGTGGACAGACCTCCCAATTAGCTTCCGAAACCGGGTGGAAGCGGTTGTGCGTGAAGAGAACGCCATCTCAGAGCGCCGCGCTATCAAAAACAAGCACAAAAGCCTTCTTGACCGCGTTAAACCGCTCCGCGAGAGCCAGCTTGTCGATTGGGCGAAAATGACCAAGGCACCGGGAGTTTCCGCAGCAGATTTCAATGCAGCGAAGAAGCTGGGCGTGCCGGTGGAAATGGTCCCAGACGCTGGCGTTCAGGCCAATCACTTCCGCATGTTCGATGCGCTCTATGTTGGTGGGCGGCTCGATGAGGTCCACTACGATACGGCACGCCGCATGTTGGTGGATGAGAGCGGAAAGCTGATTAATGACGAGTGGGCACCGCGCGAACTCGTGGACGCGTCGTTCAAGCTCCAAATGAGCGGACTGAGTGCGGAACAACTGATCAAGTCGCTTAAGAACTGGGCGCTGGATCACAAGTTCAATGATATTTCTGAGCGTGTGCGCAACAAACTCGGAACGCTCGAATGGGACGGAAAGCCGCGCCTGAGCTCGTTCCTAATCGACCTGTTCCAGTGCGTTAACTCTGAGGATAATCGCCTGTTCTCGAAATACTGGTGCCGTTCGCTGTACGAGCGCGTAATGAATCCGGGGTGCCTCGCGCCTATCTCGCTGTGCTTGTTCGGTGCGCAAGACGCGGGCAAGAGCCATTTTTCGCGCCTCCTGTGCCGCGAGCTTATGTTCGATAAGGACGCCGCAGCCGTGCCCTACGATCCGGCTGGAGACGTCAAAAACTTCCTGCGGAACATCTCTGGGCTGTCCGTGATTGCCAATATGTCGGAGATGACGAACTTCGGCAAAATCGACCTTCGCAAATGGAAGTCATTCTCCACCGAAACCACCGATACCTTTGACCAGAAATTCGGCTTCTCTGGTGCTTGGCCGCGCCAATGGATCTTCATTCTTGATAGCAACCGATACGAAGGCTTGTGGCGGGATAATGACGATACGGACGAGCACGACCAATCGAAGGGTGATCCTACGCTCAAAGAGTCCGTCCGCGTCCAGGCGCTCAAAGAGGCGTGCGTATTGGCCGGTATCACGGTCATTGACGATGCGGGCCGTACGAAGAAAGTGCCGACTCTTGATGACCTCTACAAGGAGCATGGCGCGGCGCTAGTCGCGAAGGCGAACGCGGAAGGCTACGACGCGCGGAACTAGCGCCGCTCCACTAGTCGATTGCGTCATTGAATTAGCACCCCGTCTGTGTTCAGATCTAGGTCATGGGAAAAATGAATCTGACAGATATTGAGCGGGAGCAACTGCTGTCGGCGGCGCGTAGCCGGACGGTGCGTGCGGCGGACGTGCGACGCGCGAAGTTGATCCTGATGCTCGAGGACGGCGAGTCGCGTGACAGCATCATGCGCACACTCGGTTGTGATTCTCGCTTCATCGCGCGCTGGTCGGCGCGATTCCTCAGTGAGCGGCTGGCCGGCATGTATGCCCGGCACCCCGGGCGTGCGCCCAGGCAGCCTCCCGCGAGACTGGAAGCGCGGGTGCTCAACCGAACCCTCAAACACAGGCCTGCCGACGGTTCGACACACTGGAGCAGCTACAAACTCGCGGCAGAACTCAGCGACGTGTCGGTCTCGACCGTGCAGCGCATCTGGCGCAAGCACGGCATCAAACCGCAGCAGCTGGGGCGGCACATGGTCTCCAACGACCCGGATTTCGAGGCCAAGGCGGCCGACGTGATCGGGCTGTACCTGAACCCACCGGCGCACGCAGCGGTGTTCTGCGTGGACGAGAAGACCGCGATCCAGGCGCTCGACCGCAAGGACCGGATGCTGCCGCTGTCACCGGGGCGTGCCGAGAGCCACGGCTTCGAGTACAAGCGCAACGGCACGCTCAGTCTGTTCGCGGCATTCAACACCGCCACCGGCGAGGTGTTGGGCAAAACGGCAGCACGCCACACCAGCGAACAGTTCGTGGCCTTCCTGACCGACGTCGTCGCCAGCCAGCCCAAACGCCGCGAAATCCATGTTATCTGCGACAACGTCAGCAGCCATAAGACGCATCGGGTCGCCGAGTTCCTCGATGCGCATCGCAACGTGCGCCTGCACTTCACGCCGACCTACTCGTCGTGGCTCAACCAGGTGGAGAACTGGTTCTCGCGCATCCAGCGCGATGTTATCGCGCGCGGCATCTTCACTTCGGTGAAGGATCTGGATCGCAAACTGATGCATTACATTCGCGAGCACAACAAGAACCCGAAGCCGATCAAGTGGAAATATGACGATCCTTCGCGTCGGATTCGAGTGGTGCCAATTCAATGACGCAGCGGACTAGGATCTGTTCGGAGGGCTTCGCGGCCCCTCGCCTATAGTAGGATCCAGGCTCGCTATGCGGGCCTTTTCTACGCCCTGCCCGGTTCGATATAAGTACGCCCTAAGAGAACGCCTCCGCACGGCGTGTAACCCGGTTCGATTCTGCAACTTTACTTACCCAAATCGAACCGATAGGCTAAGAACCGTCTTAACCGAACCGCAGGACTCCGAATCATGTTTATCCGAGCCTATCTCAGAGCATCAACAAAGGATCAGGACGCGCAACGAGCGCGCGATGATCTGGCGCAATTCGCGGCGGGCCATAACGTCAAAATCGCGGCCTATTACGCGGAGAACGAAAGCGGCGCGACTCTCCACCGTCCAGAGTTAATGCGCCTGCTGAACGACTCCCATCCGGGCGATGTAATCCTAGTAGAGCAAGTGGACCGCCTTTCGCGTTTGAACGATCAGGACTGGAAGCAACTCCGCATCGATATCCAGACGCGCGGCCTTCGCGTAGTAGCGTTGGACCTCCCCACGTCCCACCAGCTAATCACCAGCGGCGATGCCTTTACCGGGCGAATCCTCGAAGCGATAAACGCGATGATGCTAGACATGCTCGCGGCGATAGCGCGCAAGGACTATGAAGACCGCAAACGCCGCACGCGACAAGGCATAGAGAAGGCCAAAGCAGACGGCAAGTACAAAGGACGAACGGCAAACAACGAACGCAATACGGCCATCCTCGCGATGCTGGACAGCGGTCATACGTGGTCCGAGGTTATCAAGGCCACTGGCGTTTCGCGGTCCACCCTTTCACGCCTGCTGAACGAGCGGAGGGCCGGTTCAAACATTACGAAGTGATTTCGTTCACCTAGCCGCAAGGCCCTACCCTTGGGTCGATTTAGTTCCAGCTTTGAATATTTGCTTTCCAGATTCGAAAAATTTTTGAAGTGTCGAACATGCCTCTCACTTTCGCCCGTAGTACACCAACGTTACTTAGGAGTCCAACCATGAAGATCAAACAAGCAGTAGCAGCCGCCCTTCTCCTTACGTCCGCCCTCTACGCAGGCGCGGCAGTAGTGTGCCCTGCGCGATGTCTAGATCGCCCACGCGCACGCCCGCTATCTCGCCCGGTCGCGCGGCGGTAAGGAGTAGCGCCGTAACGAAGGCGCGAAAATCTGTAGGGGAACACTGTAGAAGCCGCTCGCGGTCCGAGGCGCACACGAAGCCTTGCCGCCGCCTGCCTACGCCCTTAAATCGCGTTACGTGCCGCCATGCTCTATCGCTCGTACACAGTCCCGTGCGATATGCGAAGTTCAGCGCGGCCTTCAGGCTGGACAAGTTTCGATTCGCCGTGTCCCTCGCCTTCCGCATCTCCTCGCCTTCCGGCTTCCCGGCCACCTGCGCGGCGACCCAAGAGTGTATATGCACACTTCGAAGCGCAGAAAGGGCCAACGCGCCGATAGCCCGGTTGTCCACTAGGCGGCGGAACCTGGCGGCTGATCCATTGGCGGCCTTCTCGCCCTTGTGGATTCTCTGGTTCTCTACGTATACAGCGCAGGCCTGTTTGACGGTGCATGTTGAAGATGAAGGCTCCGAGGCTTCAGCAGGTGCGGACCCTTCACTTTGCCGCGCCTCCCATTCGAGACACGCCGCTGCGGCTGAGTCGTAGTCCGGGAGGGTGCCGAGCGAGGAGTAGCGTTGCTTTCCGTCCGGTGCGCGCCGCCGCGCGATCCATGTTCCCTCGCCTTCCTCTAGCCTTCGGAACCCTACGTATAGGCCCGCCCGTAAGCGGACGAAATACGGCTCCCTACGCGGCGCGAGTTTTTCGCGTGCCGTCCTTGTTCCAATCGGGTTAATCATCTTCCTCTCCTAGTTTGCGTACGGAATCCGTACGGAACCGGAGCTTAACCTAAAAGGGCATAATTGAAAGGCGTATGAAAGGAGAGTGAGAGGGTGCGGAATCGGACTTCACGGGAAACGCCCGTCCTATAAGGCATAACGGTCGGCCATCGCGCGCATGGATGCGTTCACGCCGAAAATCTCTTGCAGCAGCACGAGGCCCGGGCCGCTGCCCTCCGGCGGCAGCGCCGTGTAGGCGCGGAATTCGCCGCCGGCGCGCGACTTCACCTGGGTCCATTGTCCAGTCATGGGATTGTCTCCTTCTGTGCGTGTATCCACGGGCCGGCCTTCAGCCGGGTCGAAGCGTCTGCCGCGCGGATGCTACGCCACCGCGCCAAATCCCCCTCCAGCCGCAAGCGGCGGCAGCGCGGCTTCACCGCGTATCCACGCGTGATTCGCGAGCTGGGCCATTTCGCGGTCGCCGCGGCTGTCGCCATAGGCATAGAGCGTCGCGGGCGCGTGCTCGCCCCACCATGCGCGCAGCCGGGCGACCTTTTCCGGGCCCCAGCAATTGCGGCCCACGAGCCGCCCAGTGTAGCCCCCCTCGCGCCATTCGAGCTCGCTTGCGAGCACCGTGCCGATGCCCACGCGCGGCGCCCACTTGCGCAGATAAATCGAAGGCGACGCGCTCACGAGCACCACCTCGTGCCCGAGCGCCTGATGCTCGCGGATGCGCGCGAGCATCTCGGGGCGCAGCATCGCAGGCAGGCGCGTGTCGACGAAGCGCTGTGCGGCGGCGTCGAGTATTTCGCGGCGCACCGGGCCGAGCGCCGCATAAAGAAAGCGTGCCTTGGTGCGGCCCCGGTCGGACCAGCCGGGCGCGATGCCCGCGAGCCACGGCAGGCAGCGCAGCACGGCGAGCGCGAAGCGCGCGTTGCCGGCGGCATCGAGCATGAAGGCGCGGAAACTGTCGGACGTGGTAATGGTGCCGTCGAAATCGAAGGCGGCCACAACACGGTTATTGCGGTTGTTCATGAAGCGGAATCGGAAAGCGCCACGGTCAGAGGCGTGGGGTTATGGGCGGCAAGCCGGCGTCATTGTCGGTGCAAACGGCGCGCTGCCGCAACGGCGCAGCCATGCGCCACACGGGCAGTCTTGCTTGATGTATCGATGTTGATGCTATCAATCAATGTCGATACAGGCGCGTCGCGGCGCTGCGAGGCCATCACAACGTCATAATCCGTGTGGAGACAACGAGGCGCTCATGAGAAACCTGACCGATCAGCTCACGCAGTACGCCGAATACCATCGCGACGCCCGCAACATCGCCACGCACTGCATCGGCATTCCGATGATCGTGCTCGCGCTCGCCGTGCTGCTGTCGCGCCCCGTCTGGGGGCACCTCGCGGCGTGGCCGCTTTCGCCCGCATGGCTGCTGTTCGGCGCCGCGACGCTCTATTACCTCGTGCTCGACGTGCCGCTCGGCCTCATGATGGCCGTCGTCTCGGCGGCCTGCCTCGGGTTCGGCGCGTGGCTCGCGCAGCAAGGCACAGTGGCCTGGCTCGCAGGCGGCATCGGACTTTTCGTGGTGGGGTGGGTGTTCCAGTTCGTCGGGCACATCGCGTGGGAGCACCGCAAGCCCGCGTTCGCCGACGACCTGATCGGACTCGTCATCGGCCCGCTTTTCGTGCTTGCCGAGGCGCTGTTCGGGCTCGGCTGGCGTCCGGCCTTGCGCGCGGCCATCGAGGCCAAGGCGGGGCCCACGCGCATCAATCCTCCGCGCGGGCACGCGGCCCGGCCGTAACCGGATCATCCCGCCGATAGCTTCACCAGCCGCGCGCCATGAACGGCCGTCAGCGCGACGGCAATCCAGATCGGCACGTAGGTTCCCAGCTCGCGCAGCCCGAACGGCTCGCCCAGCAGCACCACCGAGACGATCACGAGCAGCACCGGCTCGACATAGCCGAGAACGCCGAAGAGCGCCATCGGCAGCAGGCGGCTCGCCTTCAGATAGCACGCGAGCGCCACGGTGCTGATCACGCCCAGTCCCGGCAGCAGCAGCCACGCCAGCAGCTTGTGCGAGCCGAGCAGCGCGAGCGAGCCGCCCGCGTGCACTTCGATGGCGGCCACCGGCAGCAGCAGCACCATTTCGATCGAGAAGGTCACGAGCGAATCCGCGTGAATCTTGCGGCGCAGCACGAAGTACGGCGGATAGCCGAACGCGACGAGCAGCGTCGGCCACGAGAACGCGTGCGTCACCCAGAGCTCGTGCGCGACGCCCACGGCCGCGCACGCGACCGCGATCCATTGCAGCGCTTCGAGCCGCTCGTGGTAGTAGTAGCGGCCCACCAGCACCATCACGAGCGGCAGCATGAAATAGCCGAGCGAGACTTCCAGCAGGCGTCCGTGCAGCGGCGCCCAGAGGAACACCCACAACTGCAGGCCGAGCAGCCCTGCGCTGGCCACGAGCATGAGCGCGATGCGCGGCTCCCTGAACGCGCGCACGAGCAACTCCACGAGCTGCGGCGCGCGCGAGCGCAAGATCACCAGCGCGAGTGCGCCGGGCGCCGTCCAGATCACGCGCCAGGCGAAGATATCGAGCCCGTCGAGCGGGGCCAGCAGCAGGGTGTAGCTGGACATCAGCGCGAACAGCGTGGACGCCCCCACGGAAAGCGTGATGCCGCGCCTGGGTTCGTACGTATTCACCGACATGGCGAGGCGCCGCGCGGGCGTGGAGAAAACGCCGCGCAAGTGCGCGCGCTCAAATTGCGCCGCACGGCGAAACGCACGCCGGCCTCCATGAAAAGCCGGGGAAGCGTTGGAAAAAATATTGTCATTTGAATCGGCTATTGAATTAGCGGCCGAGGGCGTTGCCACGCCGTCAGCCCGATTCTAATGTGCCGCGCACCGCGCCGGGGCGGCGGGCACGGGCAATGCGGCGTCCGCCGGAGCAGCGAGATCCGCAACATAGTCCGTGAAATGTCTGCTGCAATGGACTAGAACGTAAATCTTTCCACGGAGCCGCCCTGCAGCCGCGCGCGCGAACGAGACCTTCTGCGCAGCAGCCGCCAGCCGTCCAACGCACACAGGAGTGCGCATGACCCAATCCGCGTCCCGTCCCGCCCGTTCCTCCCGTTCCAATGCGCAGCCGAATGCGCTTTCCGGCTTCGCCGCCGATTTTGCCGCCGAGGTCCGCGCAGGCCTCACCCACGCGCCGCAAAAAGAACTGCCGTCGAAGTACCTCTACGACGAAGTCGGCTCGGCGCTGTTCGAGGTGATCACGGTGCTGCCCGAATACGGCGTCACGCGCGCCGAGGAACGCCTGCTCACGCGCCACGCCGCTGAAATCGTCGAGGCACTGCCCGCCGATGTCATCGTCGCCGAACTCGGCAGCGGCAGCGGACGCAAGACGCGCCGCATTCTCGAAGCGCTTTCGCGCAAACGCCCGACCTCGCCCACGTCGTATTGCCCGATCGAGATCTCGCGCAGTGCCTTGCAGCTATGCCGGCGCGAACTCGCCGACATCGAGCGCATCTCTATCGTCGGCTACGAGCGCGATTACCTGGCCGGGCTCGCCGAGGTGAGCCGCCAGCGCAAGCAAGGCGAGCGCCTGTGCGTGCTGTTTCTCGGCAGCACGATCGGCAATTTCGCGCGTCTCGCGGCGACGCGCTTCCTGCGCGCCATCCGCGCGATGCTGCGTGAGGGTGACACGCTCTTGCTGGGCACCGATCTCGTGAAACCCGTGCCCACGCTGATCGCCGCCTACGACGACGCCATCGGCGCGACCGCCGCGTTCAACCTGAACCTGCTCGCGCGCATCAACCGCGAACTCGACGGCGACTTCGACCTGCACGACTTCGAACACGTCGCGCGTTTCAATCCCGATGCGCGCAGCGTCGAGATGCATCTGCGCGCGCGGCGGCGCGTCTCGGCGCGCGTGGGCGCGGCGCGGCTCGCGGTCGAGCTGGAGGCGGACGAGACGATCTGGACCGAGAGCAGCCACAAGTACCACGCCGACGAAATCCCCGCGATCGCAGCGGATGCGGGCTTCGAATGCGCGCGGCAGTGGGTCGAGAAGGAATGGGGATTCGCGGAGAGCCTGCTGGCTGCCGCGTGAGGTTGCGGCGGAGGCGCAGCAGGGCCGGGCCGCCTCAGTGCTGCTCGAAACGCTCGTAGCGTTTCTCGGTGCGCCGCTCCTCGCTTTCCACCGAACTCACGCGCGCGGCGGGCGGGCCGTGGCGCAGCCAGGACAGCATGCGGTCCACCTGGTTCGCGCTGCCCTGGATCACGGCCTCCACCGAGCCGTCCTCCATGTTGGCGACATAGCCGCGAATGCGAAGCGCGTGCGCCTGGCGCACCGTCGCGTGGCGAAAGCCCACGCCCTGCACCGTTCCGCGCACGCGCACGTAGTACGTTTCAAGGCGTGCATCCAGATCCGGTTCGCTCATCGTTCGTTCTCCCTTTGCGGTGCGTCCTGCGGTGCGTCCCGCATGCGTCCATTACGCCAGGCATTGTAGACGCCGCGCCGTGACTCTGCCGCCGCGCGCCACGTACAATCCCTGCCACGCCAGCGACGCACCGCGCCGCTCTTCGAACCCGCAAGCAAATCCAGAATGACCGACACCTCCCGCGCCAACAAGGACCTCGTGCTGATCACCGGCGCGTCCGGCTTCGTGGGCTCGGCCGTCGCCCGCATCGCGCAGGACAAAGGCTACGCCGTGCGCGTGCTGGTGCGCGCGACGAGCCCACGCAAGAATCTCGAGGCGCTCGACGCCGAAATCGTCACCGGCGACATGCGCGACGCCGCTTCGATGCGCAAGGCGCTAACCGGCGTGCGCTACCTCTTTCACGTCGCCGCCGACTATCGGCTCTGGGCACCCGACCCGCACGAGATCGAGCGCGCCAATCTCGAAGGCGCCGAAGCCACCATGCGCGCCGCGCTCGACGCAGGCGTGGAGCGCATCGTCTACACGAGCAGCGTGGCCACGCTCAAGGTCACGAGCTCGGGCAACTCCGCCGACGAAACCTCGCCGCTCACGGCGGACCAGGCCATCGGCGTGTACAAGCGCAGCAAGGTGCTCTCGGAGCGCGCCGTGGAGCGCATGATCGAGCGCGACGGCCTGCCCGCCGTGATCGTCAATCCGTCCACGCCGATCGGCCCGCGCGACGTGAAGCCCACGCCCACGGGCCGCATCATCGTCGAGGCCGCGACGGGCAAGATTCCCGCGTTCGTCGACACGGGGCTGAACCTCGTGCACGTCGACGATGTCGCGAACGGCCACTTCCTCGCGCTCGAGCACGGACGCATCGGCGAGCGCTATATCCTCGGCGGCGAGAACCTGCCGCTGCAGCAGATGCTGGCTGACATCGCGGGCATCGTGGGGCGCAAGCCGCCCACGATCGCGCTGCCGCGCTGGCCGCTCTATCCGCTCGCCATGGGTGCGGAGGCCGTGGCGCGCTTCACGAAGCGCGAGCCGTTCGTGACCGTCGACGCGCTCAAGATGTCGAAGAACAAGATGTACTTCACGTCGGCGAAGGCGGAGCGCGAGCTCGGCTACCGTGCGCGGCCTTATCGCCAGGGCCTCGAAGACGCGCTCGCGTGGTTCCGCGAGGCAGGGTATCTGGGCGCGAAATAAGCGCCGCGCGCCGCGCGCCACGCACTGGCGGAGCAAATTGTTACAACTTTTGTTGCGACCTCATTACAACGTCGCGCGGGACACCCGCGTGCGCTGTAGGTAAAATCGCGGGTCTTACCAGAGAAGCCTCGCATGAATCTTCAAGATCAGATTGGCGCGCTCGACGCAGGCGTCGATCAGCTTATTCAGGCCGCCAGCGCCGCGCTTGCCTCTCGCGCAGCCGTTGCGGCAGCTCCCGAACCTGCTCTCGCGACGGCGCTTGCCGAGCCGCAAACGCCCGCCGTTGCGGCAGCGCCCGTGCCCGAGCCGCAGGCCGAACCCGCGGAATCTGCCGAACCCGCGGTGCAGGAAGCCCAAGCCCCGACGCCCACGCTGGAAGTCGGCCGCCCCTCGGCGAACGAGATCACGATGACGATCGGCGGCCAGACGGTATCGCTGCATCCGATGCAAGTGGGCCAATTGATCGAGGAGCTCGCGAACGCGCGCGCCTCGATGCAGCCCGAGCCGCCGCCCGCGATTCCGCAGGGCTGGCGCTTTGCTTCGACGAAGAACCCGATGATCGCCGTGCAGAAGCAGTCGAACGGCGACCGTCTGCTGGTCATGCGGCACACGGGTCACGGCTGGGTGCCGTTCGTGTTCTCGCCCGACATGATCGTGCAGATGTACATGATGGTGACGCAGCGCTGAGCGGCGGCGCCGGCATAGGTTCAGCGGCGGCGCAGCAGCACGGCGCCGGCCGCAACAATGACGCCCGAAATCGCGAAACTCAACGCAAGCAACAGACCCGCGACAACGGCTTCATGCCCTTCGATACCCACGGCGCCGAACAGGCCGAACTGACTTGAGGTTGTAAAAGCACTGCGCCGGCATTGCCGCTCCTGTCCGTCACGATCGCGCCAAGTTAAGTCGATACGCGTGTCGCAACAACAGAAGAAGCCAGATTTACCCCACCCACGTCAAAAACGACGAGACCCGCCCCGCTCGCTCACCGCCCCTGCACCGGCGCCTGCACGCGCGCCTTCCACTGCCCGCCCTTGCCGCGCCAGAAGCGCCACGCCGAAGCGAACGTGGCCCCCACATAAAACAGCGCGACGAGCGGCAAAAACGGTGCCCACAGCGGCGAACGGCGATAGTACGCGAGCATCGGCGCATAAGCGCAGCACATCAGCGCCCATGCCATCCACGCGGGCCAGCCGAGCGGACCGAGCACGAGCGCGACCACGGGCGGCGCGAGGTAGATCACCGTCATGCCGAGGATCGTGCCTGCGAGCTGCCACGCCGAGTAATGAAGCTGCGTGAACGCCGTGCGCGCGATCATGTTCCAGATGTCCTTCCAGGAATCGTAGGGGCGCAGCGAGACGCTCTTCGCCGCCACGTCGAGGCGGATCGGATGATGGCCTTCGCCGCGATGCTTGATGCGCGCGGCCAGACTGCAATCGTCGATGAGCTCGGCGCGGATCGACTCGATGCCGCCCGCTTCCTCCAGCGCCTTGCGGCGCACCAGCATGCAGCCGCCCGCCGCCGCCGCCGTCTTGTTGCGCGGATTGTTGACCCACGAGAACGGGTAGAGCTTCGCGAAAAAGAACACGAATGCCGGGATCAGCGCCTTCTCCCAGAACGAGTCGCAGCGCAGGCGCACCATCAGCGAGACGAGGTCGCGCTGCTCGGCCTGCGCGCGCACCACGAGTTGCGCGAGGGCCTCGGGCGGATGGCCGATGTCGGCGTCGGTCAGGAGCAGATAGTCGGCGTTCAGGCCCAGCGTGCGCACCGCCTCGATGCCCTGCGACTGCGCCCACACCTTGCCGGACCAGCCCGCAGGCAGCGGCTTCGCGCTCACCACCGTGAGCTTTTCCGGGCATTGCAGCGCGAGCGCGGCGGCGCGTGCGGCTTCTGCAGTGCCGTCGGTGCTGTGGTCGTCGATCACGATGACGTGAAACTCGCCGCCGTAGTCCTGCTGGAGCAGCGATGCGACAGCCTCGCCGATCGCGTCCGCCTCGTTGCGCGCCGGCACCACGGCGCACGCCGCCGGCCAGCCCGCCGCGGGCTCGACCAGGGGCAGCGGCGCGGCGGGACGCGCGCGCCAGAAGCCGCCCCGCGCGAACAGCAGCACGAGCCAGATCAGCAGAGAAAGACAGGACACGGCAAAGAGGATCGTTGTCATCATGCGTTGTTGCTCTCTATCGAAGGCGCCCCCAGGCGGCGCGACAGCCACATTGCGCCGGTGCGCAGCAGCACCACGGCCCAGTCGGCCGCGCCCAGCCGGGGCCGCGCGCGAAACACGTCGTAGCCGCTGCGCTCGATGATCTCCAGCATGCGCAAGCCGCCATGCACGACGCTGCACAACTCGAGCCCGAAGCGGCCCGGCACGCGCAGCGCGAGCGGCGCGCCGCTCAGCATGAGCGCGCGCGCGTGCGCCACTTCGTGCGCCATCAGCGCGCGCCAGGCGTCGTCCACCCGGCCCGCGGCGATCTGCGCGTCGCTCACCTGCATGCGCTCGCGGTCGGCCTGCGGGAGATAGATGCGGCCCCGGCTCCAGTCGGCCCGCACGTCCTGCAAGAAAGTGATGAGCTGCAAGGCGGTGCAGATGGCGTCGGAATCGGCGAGATTCTCGGGCGTGGCCTCGTCGATCAGGTGCAGCATCAGGCGCCCGATCGGGTTGGCCGAGCGGCGGCAAAAATCGAGCAGATCGTGGCGGTCGGCGTAACGCGTGGTGCGGATGTCCTGATCGAACGCCGAGACCAGGTCGTAGAACGGCTCCAGCGGCAGCCGGCATTGGTACATCACTTTCGCGAGCCGCGCGAACAGCGCGGGGTGCACGGGCGCGAGACGCCCTTGCGCCACGGCGTCGAGCCCGGCGCGAAAGTCGGCGAGGCGCAGATGGCGCTCTTCGACGCTCCAGTCGCCTTCGTCGGCGATGTCGTCGAGGGTGCGCGCGACATGGTAGATCACGCCGACAGGCGCTCTGAGCGCCTTCGGCAGCAAAATGCGCGCTACCGGAAAATCGTCGTGTTGGTCGGGTTCCATGAAGCGTCCAGATTGGGGTCGGTCCCGCACGACGCAGGCCGGCCGATGCGCGGGGACGTTAGTTTAAGGGTTCCCGCATCATGTTGCACTGCGCAAGGTAGCCGAGGCCGCCATGGGCCGTCTAGCGGCAAGGCCGTCGCGCCGCCGAAAAGCGCATGAAAAAAAGGGGCCACGCTGATTGGCGTCGTATGCACGCCGCACCTTCCCGCGCGCCGCGCAGCAAAGCGGCGGCGAAGGGGTTAAAATGCGCGTCTGGTTTTTTCCGCCCCGCCTTTCTGCGGATACGTGCGGATCTCAGCACCTTATTAATATGATGGCCGCGGCGAACGGGTCTTTCACGGCTTGTTCGAAAATCCGCGGCAGTCGGAGTTCGCCACCTTATGCGAGTCATCCTTGCTCAACCCCGCGGCTTTTGTGCGGGGGTTGTCCGCGCTATCGAGATCGTCGACCGCGCATTGCAGAAACACGGCGCGCCGGTCTACGTGCGCCATGAAATCGTCCACAATCGCCACGTGGTCGAAAACCTGCGTAACAAGGGCGCGCGTTTCGTGGAAGAGCTCGACGAAGTGCCCGAGGGCGCGGTCGCCATTTTCAGCGCCCACGGCGTGGCCAAGACGGTCGAGCAGGCCGCCGACGAACGCGGCCTCGACGTGCTGGATGCAACCTGTCCGCTCGTCACCAAGGTTCACGTGCAGGGCCGCCAGTACGTCGCGGCTGGCCGCACGCTGATCCTGATCGGCCACGCCGGTCACCCGGAAGTGGAAGGCACGATCGGCCAGATTCCCGGCACCGTGCTGCTGGTGCAGAGCGAAGCCGATGTGGCGAAGCTCGACCTGCCGCTCGACGCGCCGCTCGCCTACGTGACGCAGACCACGCTGTCGGTGGACGACACGCGCGGCATCATCGACGCGCTAATCACCCGCTTTTCCGACATCGTCGGCCCGGACACGCGCGACATCTGCTATGCCACGCAAAACCGCCAGGCCGCGGTGCGCGAATTGTCCATCCAGGTGGACGTGCTGCTGGTGGTGGGCGCGACCAACAGTTCGAACTCGAATCGCCTGCGCGAGATCGGCAGCGAAACGGGCGTGGCGAGCTATCTCGTCGCAGACGGCTCGGAAGTGAAGCCCGAGTGGTTTGCCAACGCGCAAACCGTGGGCATCACGGCCGGTGCGTCGGCGCCCGAGGAAATGGTGGAAAACGTGATTGACGCGCTGCGCGCGTTGGGGCCTGTCGAGGTCTCGACGATGGCGGGCCGTGAAGAAAAAGTCGAATTCAAGCTGCCGTCGAAGCTGTTGCAACCGCTCGTCGCGCGCGAAGTTTAAGGAGGACACGCTTTGTCTATTCCGCTGCTACAAAAAGTCCGCGTTGGCTCGTACATCTTTCGCCAGCATTTCAGCGGCAACAAGCGCTATCCGCTCGCGCTGATGCTCGAGCCGCTGTTCCGCTGCAACCTGGCCTGCAACGGCTGCGGCAAGATCGACTATCCGGATCCCATCCTGAACCAGCGCCTGTCGCTGGCAGAGTGCCTGGAAGCCGTCGACGAGTGCGGCGCGCCGGTCGTCTCCATTGCAGGCGGCGAGCCGCTCCTGCACAAAGAAATGCCGCAGATCGTCAAGGGCATCATGGCGCGCAAGAAGTTCGTGTACCTGTGCACGAACGCGCTGCTGATGGAAAAGAAGATGGACGACTACGAGCCGAGCCCGTACTTCGTCTGGTCGGTGCACCTCGACGGCGACCGCGAAACGCACGACCACATGGTTTCCCAGGAAGGCACCTATGACAAGGCCGTCGCGGCCATCAAGGAAGCCAAGCGCCGCGGTTTCCGCGTGAACATCAACTGCACGCTGTTCAACGACGCCGTGCCCGAGCGCGTGGCGAAGTTCTTCGACACGGTCGGCGAGATCGGCGTCGACGGCATCACGGTGTCGCCGGGCTATGCGTATGAGCGCGCACCGGACCAGCAGCACTTCCTGAACCGCGAGAAAACCAAGAACCTGTTCCGCGAGATCTTCAAGCGCGGCAACAACGGCAAGAAGTGGTCGTTCAGCCAGTCGAGCCTGTTCCTCGACTTCCTGGCCGGCAACCAGACCTACGAATGCACGCCGTGGGGCAACCCGGCGCGCACGGTGTTCGGCTGGCAAAAGCCCTGCTATCTGGTCGGCGAAGGTTACGTGAAGACCTTCAAGGAACTGATGGAAACGACCGACTGGGACAAGTACGGCACGGGCAAGTACGAGAAGTGCGCGAACTGCATGGTTCACTGCGGCTTCGAGGCCACTGCCGTGCTGGACACGGTCTCGCATCCGCTCAAGGCCATGAAGGTCGCGATGAGCGGCCCGAAGACCGAAGGCGCGTTCGCCAAGGACATCCCGCTCGACGGCCAGCGTCCGGCCGAGTACGTGTTCTCGCGTCACGTCGAGATCAAGCTCGAAGAGATCAAGAACGCGGCCAAGACAAAAAAAGCCGCGACCGTCGCGGCAAGCTAAGCGGCCCAGACTCAGTGCTCGAAAGGGCGCAACGGTTCACACCGTTGCGCCCTTTCTGTTTTTGTTGCGGCAGATCGCAGCGGCGCGAGAACAGGCGTTTTCGGGATGGTGAGGCGGCCACAATGCCGGGTTTCCCATCTACCGGACGCCGCGCCCGGTCCCGCGATGCGCCCGCGCGCGCCGCCGGCCCGGCCCCGCCGATCGCCACCATGGCTCCACTCTACGACGACACCCTCGCCGCCTGGCGCACCGGGCAGCTGGCCGAGGCCGAGCAGCACTGCCGAGCCTTGCTCGCGCAAGCGCCGGGTCACGCGCAGGCGCTGCATCTGTCCACCCTGATCGCGCACCAGCAAGGCCGCGCGGCCGAAGCCGCAGCGCTGTTGCGCGAGGCGCTCGCGCCACACCAGGATGCGCAGCGCCTCGTCGATCTCGCCCACGCCTTGCGCTCGCAAGGCCGCATCGACGACACGCGCGCCGCGCTGCGCCGCGCGCTCGCGCTCGATCCCACGCTGGCCGCCGCGCACTTCTACCTGGCCAATACCTTCGGCCCCGACGACGCCGCGCAAACCGACGCCCATCTGCGCGCGGCCATCTGCCTCGATCCGGCGCTCGCGGAAGCGCACAACAACCTCGGCAATCTGCTGCGCACGACGCAGCCCAAGGAAGCGCGCGCGGCGTTCGAGCAAGCAATCGCGCTGCGCCCCGATTTCATGCACGCGCATTTCAACCTCGGCACGCTGCTGGTGTCGATGCAACCCGAAGCCGCCGAAGCCGCCGAGGCCGCGCTACGCCGCGCGCTCGAACTCGATCCGGACTTCGCCCCCGCGTGGAACCGTCTCGGGAAACTGCTTTCCGTGGCGCATCCCGACGAAGCCGAAGCCGCGCTGCGCCGCGCGATCGAGCTGGACCCCGCGCTGGCGGCGGCGCACTTCAACCTTGGCAACCTGCTCTGCGAGCGCCGCCCCGACGAAGCGGCGCAGGCCTTCCAGCGCGCGGTGGCGATCAAGCCGGATTTCGCCATCGCGTGGGTCAATCTCTCGCACTTGCTGGCGAAGACGGAACCCGGGCAAGCCGAAGCAGCGGCGCGCAAGGCCATCGCGCTCGACCCCGGGCTCGCGGACGCGCATTACAACCTCGGCACGCTGATCGGCGTCACGCACCCCGACGAGGCCGCCGACGCACTGCGCCGCGCCGTTGCCCTACAGCCCGACCATCTGCTCGCGTGGCATCACCTCGGCCTCGTGCTGAAGGGCGAGCGGCTGGGCGAGGCCGAAGCCGCACTGCATCGCGCGATCGAGCTCGATCCTGCCGACCCGGCCGGACACGCGGCGCTCGGCAACGTGCTGCTCGACATGGGGCGGCTCGACGAATCGGTGGCTTCGTACCAGAAGGCGGTGGCGCTCGCGGCAGCGCAGGAATCCGCAGGCAAGGACAACCGCAACGGCAGCGACAGCGACAGCAACCGCGACGCCGTCATCGCGCATGGCGACCTGATCTTCACGCTCGCCTTTCAGACCGACGACCCGCAGGTGCTGCTCGACGAATGCCGGCGTTTCGCGGCGCGCTACGAGCCGTCGCTGCTCGAGGCGGCGCGCGCGCAGCCGCCGCATGCCAACGACCGCGCACCCGGGCGGCGCTTGCGCATCGGTTATGTTTCACCCGATTTTCGTTCGCATTGCCAGGCGCTTTTCACGGCGCCGCTGTTCTCGCACCACGACCGCGCGGCGTTCGAGATCGTCTGCTATGCGAGCGTCCCGAAGCCCGACGCTCTGACACAACACCTCAAAAGCTTCGTCGATGTCTGGCGCGACGTGCACACGCTCGGCGACGCGGCGCTCGCGCAGCAGATCCGCGAGGACCGCATCGACATCCTCGTCGACCTCACGATGCATATGGCCGGCGGACGGCGCCTGCTGTTCGCGCGGCGGCCCGCGCCAGTGCAGGTCGCGTGGCTCGCGTATCCGGGCACGACCGGCAGCGCGGCGATGGATTACCGGCTCACCGACCCGTGGCTCGACCCCGTCGGCGAGCCCGGCCGCGACGCGCTCTACAGCGAGCGCTCGCTGCGCCTGCCGGATGCATTCTGGTGCTACGACGCGCAGGCCGCCGGGCTCGAAGTCAACGCATTGCCGGCGGCGGGCGGCGCGCCGTTCACCTTCGGCTGCCTGAACAATCCGGCCAAGATCAGCGACCACGCGCTGCGCCTGTGGAGCCGCGTGCTGGCCGCCGTGCCGCACGCGCGCCTGCTGTTGCTTGCGCCCCCGGGCGCGCCGCGCGAGCGGCTCAGGACGCGCGCGCAGGAGCGGGGCATCGACGCGGAGCGCATGGCGTTCGTCGGCCATCAGGCGCGCCGGCTATATCTGGAGACCTACCACCGCATCGATATGGCGCTCGACTCGTTTCCGTATAACGGGCACACCACGAGCCTCGACGCGTCGTGGATGGGCGTGCCCGTCGTCACGCGCACGGGACGCTCGGCGGCGAGCCGGGGCGGTTTAAGCATCGCGGCGAATCTCGGCCTGCCCGAGCTCGTCGCGCACACCGACGCAGACTTCGTGCGCATCGCCGTCGACCTCGCGCGCGATCTGTCGCGTCTGGCCGCGTTGCGCGCGGGGCTGCGCGCGCGCCTGGAGGCGTCGCCGCTCATGGATGCGCCGCGCTTTGCCGCGAATATCGAAAACGCGTATCGGCAAATGTGGCAGGCCTGGTGCGACGCTCAGGAAGCGCGGCGAGCGGCGCGCGTGTCATCGCCGGAATAGCTCGCCGCATCGCGGCGGCGCGGCGCCGCTTTCACTTCGGTCACTTCGACTTCGCTCCGAAGGGCGAAACCAGCAGCGCCTTCGCCGCTTTCATCACCTTCATCGCCTTCGCCACGGTCTTGGTCAGGGTCGCGCTCGTACCCGTAACCGCGCTCGTGCGGGTCGCGGTCATGACCGTGGCCGTCACCGGCGGCGTCCAGCGGTACACCACGATGCTCGTGCCGTTGTAGTTGTCCTTGGTCACGACGTACTCGCCGGTCGAGCGGAGATACGCGCGCAGACCATACATCGAATCCACGTCGTTGCCCACGTAGACCGTGTTCGTGCTGCTGTCGATGAGCGTGGTGTCGAGCGCGCCTGTGGTGAGGTTGAAGGCGTCGATGTTGGGCACCGTGTGCACATAGCCCACGAACAGCTCGTTGCCGGCGGCCGTGATCGACTTGGGATTCGCGCTCGTAAGGGTGATCACCGGATTCGGCGCGCCCGTATTGCCGGCGAGCCAGCCGTGATAGACCTCCACGCGCGAGCCCACCGCGGTCCAGTCGGTGCTGCCGGTGATGCCCGCGAGCACCATCGTGTCGCTTTCGGGCAGGTAGATGATGCGCGTGAGGCGTCCAATCGTGCTCGGGATCGGCGTGGTGATCGCGGCGGCGCCCCACAGCGGCTTGCCGTTCGCATCGAAGCCGGTCAGCGGATAGTGGGATATCACGTTGGTCTTGTCGAGCCCCACCCAGAGATCGCCCTTGCTGTCGAGGCAAAAGCCATTACGAACCGGCGCCGTCGTATTGAATGCCGGCCCCGGCAGCGTGTAGTCGGGAATGGCGATATAGCCGCTCGCTGCATTGAAATGGAAGAAGTAGAACGTATCGGGGTTCTGGCCGGCGGCCACGAGAATGCGCTGCCCATTCACGCTCGCAACCTGTGCGAAATGTTCGCCGCGCGCAGGGTCGGCGAGATTGATGCGCGGGTCGTTCGGATACGTGATCGGGTCGATCGTGTTGGCCACGAAGGTGCCGCCAGCCGTGCCCGCGTAGAGGTTCATGCCGCCGTAGAAACGCGCGCCGTCGGTGGCCGGGTCGGGCGCGCCGTTGCCTTCGAAGTTGAGCGACTGGAGCATCCAGCGCAGATTGCCCGCGCCATCGTAGGCGTGAAGGTCGGTGCCGCCGTTGCGGCCGAGATCCCACGAGCCGCCCCAGGGATTGTTCAGCACGTACAGCGTGCCTGCGGTGTCCTTGCCAATGCCGGCCACGCGCGTGAAGCGTTTGGCGCCCACCTGGCCCTTGATGCCGGTGGTCGTGTCGAGATAGCCGCCCTGCACGCCGAAGGTGCCCGCGAAAGAAGGCGCGCCCGTGACGCTGTAGATCTTGATGTTCATGTCGGGGCCGGAGTCGCCGATCATCAACTGCGCGTTCTGCGCATCGAAATACAGCGACGACGGCCGCGCGCCGGAAGCCAGCTGAATGGTATTCAGCAGCTGGCCGCCGGGGCTGAACTCGAGCACCGCGCCCGCACTCCTTTGCGCGACCCAGAGATTGCCGAGCGCGTCCACCGCCAGCGCGCCCGGCCCCGTCACGCCGATGTCGCTTTGCCAGACGCCGGCCGTGGTGTACACGCGCACGCGGTTGCCGGGGAAGTCGCTGGCGTAGAGCAGCGAACCCGAGGTCGCGAGCCCGGTGACGACATCGGCGAGCTTCTCGGTCGTGTCGGCGCTCACGCCGATGAGCAGATCGCGCGCACCGCTAGAGCGGTTGTATCGCCCGACGCTGCCGCTGCCGTAGCTCGCGTTGTACTGCATCGCGACGAACAGCGACGTGGCGTTGCCCGTGATCGCACCGCCCTGGAAATCGGCGTGGCCGCCAATCGAGCCTGCGCTCTGGCCGTTCTGATAAATAGCCACGCCGCCTTCGTTTTCGTCCCACATCGACGCGGTGTAAATCACGCCTTCGGGCGCGACCCACATCGAGCGGGCCACGTTGCCCACGCGCGTCGTGCTGGTGCCGTAGGTGTTGGCCACCCAGTCGGTCGAGTATTGCGCTTCGCAAACGGGTGCAACCGTTGCGGCGAGGATGAGCGCAAGCCATGCGGCGCCCAGTCGGTGCAGGATCATGAGAGATTTCTTTGTGCAACGCCGTGCTGTACAGGCGTTCGAGGTGAGGTGTTGCCGTCCCCGGCAAGCTTGCAATCCGCTTCCCGACGATTCGAATCAGGGCACGACGTTGGGTACGCCATGACACATCGAATTGGTGTGGAATCTGGTTCAAGTTAACGGCGACGGACAGCAGGAGTTGAGCGTATCGAAGCATAAAAAAAGCGCGATGGATTTTGCCATCGCGCTTTTTGACGAGCATCGCCAGCTCGTCGAACGGGTTCGCTCAGCCAGTCTTCAGCAGCATTTCCCCGCGCCTGAACCATAGCGCGCGTTCTGCCGCTCGCGGAAAAACTCCTCGTAGGTCATGACCGGCCGGTCGGGATGCGTCGCGCGCATGTGCGCGACGTAGCCCTCGTAGTCCGGCAGCCCCACCATCAGGCGCATGGCCTGGCCCAGATAGCGGCCCGCCGTCTGCACGTTGTCGCGAAGTCCCGAGAACATGATGCGCTCCTTGCGGCCAGGGCCCTAGTGCACGCCGTGCCGTGCAGCGATGGCCGCACCGCCTGCCGGCATCGCCTCGTACGGCGTTTCCTGCGCGGTCGGGCGGTCGCTGCGGCGTGCGCGCGCAATCGCAATCAGCCCGTACACCACGATGCTCGCCACCACGAAGATGAACAGGCCGGACAGCGCCGCGTCCACGTAGTCGTTGAAGATCATGCGCTGCATCTGCTCCAGCGACTTCGCGGGCGCGACGATCTTGCCGTCGGCGAGCGCCGCCGAGAGCTTCTGTGCGTGCGCGACGAAGCTCACCTTCGGGTTGCTGTCGAAGATCTTCTGCCAGCCGGCCGTGAGCGTGCAGATCAGCAGCCAGAGCGTGGGCAGCGCCGTGACCCAGGCGAACTTCTCGCGCTTCATCTTGAAGAGCACGACCGTCGCGAGCATCAGCGCAATGCCGGCGAGCATCTGGTTCGAGATGCCGAACAGCGGCCACAGCGTGTTGATGCCGCCGAGCGGATCGACCACGCCCTGATAGAGGAAGTAGCCCCACGCAGCCACGCACAGGGCGGTAGCAACGAGGTTCGCGACCAGCGAATCCGTGCGCTTGAGCGACGGGTGGAACGTGCCGAGCAAATCCTGCAGCATGAAGCGGCCCGCGCGCGTGCCCGCGTCGACGGCGGTCAGGATGAACAGCGCTTCGAAGAGGATGGCGAAGTGATACCAGAACGCCATCATCGCTTCGCCGCCGATCACCTGGTGCAGGATCTGCGCCATGCCCACGGCCAGCGTGGGCGCGCCGCCCGCGCGCGCGATGATGGTGGTCTCGCCCACGGCTTGCGCGGTGTGCGTGAGCATGTCCGGCGTGAGCGCGAAGCCCCACTGGCCCACGGTTTGCGCGACGGCGTCCGGCGTCGTGCCGAGCACGGCGAGCGGCGCGTTCATCGCGAAGTACACGCCCGGCTCGATCACCGAAGCGGCCACCAGCGCCATGATCGCGACGAACGATTCCATCAGCATCGCGCCATAGCCGATGAAACGCGCGTTGGTTTCGTTATCGAGCATCTTGGGCGTGGTGCCCGACGAGATCAGCGCATGGAAGCCCGAGACCGAGCCGCACGCGATCGTGATGAAGAGGAACGGGAACAGGTTGCCCGACCAGACCGGGCCGGTGCCGTCGATGAACTTCGTGAAGGCCGGCATCTTCAGTTCCGGCGCGACGATCAGAATGCCGATCGCGAGCGCGAGAATCGTGCCGATCTTCAGGAACGTCGAGAGGTAATCGCGCGGCGCGAGCAGCAGCCAGATCGGCAGCACCGATGCCACGAAGCCGTAGCCGATCAGGATCCACGTGAGCTGCGTGCCCGTGAACGTGAACCAGGCCGCGAGCGTGGGCGAATCGTGCACATGCTGGCCGAACGCGATGGCGGCCATCAGCAGCACGAAGCCGATGATCGAGATCTCGCCGATCTTGCCCGGGCGGATGTAGCGCACGTAGAGGCCCATGAAGATCGCGATGGGAATCGTCGCGGCCACGGTGAACGTGCCCCACGGCGAGTTCGTGAGCGCCTTCACCACGATCAGCGCGAGCACCGCGAGAATGATGATCATGATGAGGAAGGTGCCGAACAGCGCGATCACGCCGGGGATGGGGCCGAGCTCCATCTTCACGAGGTCGCCGAGCGAGCGGCCGTCGCGGCGCGTGGAGAGGAACAGCACCACGAAGTCCTGCACCGCGCCCGCGAACACCACGCCCGCGAGAATCCACAGCATGCCGGGCATGTAGCCCATCTGCGCGGCCAGCACCGGGCCCACCAGCGGGCCCGCGCCCGCGATGGCCGCGAAGTGGTGGCCGAACAGCACGTACTTGTTGGTGGGCACGTAGTCGAGCCCGTCGTTGTGGCGCACGGCCGGCGTCATGCGCAGGCCGTCGAGCTGCACGACGGCGGTGGCGATGAAGCGGCTGTAGAAGCGATACGCAATCAGATAGACGCACACCGCGCAGATCACGATCCACAGTGCGCTGATGCGCTCGCCGTGCGCGAGTGCGATGGTGCCGAACGCGAATGCGCCGAGCAGCGCGACTAGTGTCCAGACGATCAGGCTGGTTGTCCGACTCATGCCGTCTCCTGTCTTATGGTTGGTTTTAAGCCCATGGGGGCGATGCCCGCTGAGGACCGCCACCCGTCATGCATCGACGACATGTGGCGCGCAGCATGGCGCACTGCGCCATGTAATGGCCGTGTAGTATTCGCCTTCGCGCCGCGCGCCACAACCGGACAACTACGTAAGCAATCTACGTACAACTACGTAGGTTAGTCGAAGTTAGTCCAAGCTCAAGGACAGGTGTAGCCCAACCGCAAGGCCTCGCGCACCGGCGCCATCTGCCGTGGAGAGTCCGCCAGCACCGCATCCACGCCCGCGCAGGCCGCTGCGCGGTAGTCGGCTTCGTTGTTGACGGCGATCGCCACGATATGCACGCCGGGGTTCGTGCGGAAGCACCGAACCGCGTCGGGCGACCAGAGCGTGGCGTCCGCCACCGTCGAACGCGCTTCGCCGAGTGTGAACTGCTCGACGAGATCGACCTGGCGGCGCCATTCGAAGCCGGTCCACGCATTCGCGGGCGGCGGCGCCTCGCAGCGATGCGCGAGCGCGGCAGTGGCAAGCCGCCCGCGCGTGGCGTCGCGCGACTCGAACAGGCGCGCGCGCGGCCACGCGGCAAACGCCTGCTGGTAGCTCGCATCGGTCGAATAGATCTGCACACGCTCCCACGCGCCGGCCTGATCGAGCACGTGCGCCACGGCGGCTGCCTGCGGCGCCGCGGGCAAGGCCTTCATGTCGAGCATGACGGGCACCTCCGGCGGTATCGCCGCGAGCGCGTCCGCAAGCGTGGGAATGCCGACGGGTGCGCTGCGGTACGGGTAGGCGTCGCGGCCGGACGCGTCCAGCGTCTTGAACTGCCAGCCCGCGTTGATGTGCGCGAGCTCCGCAGCACTTTTCGAAGCGACCGTGCCGCGCGCGTCGGTCAGCGCGGAAAGATCGGCGGGGCGGTAGAGGACTGGCACGCCATCGCTGCTCAACTGCACGGTGAGCCAGATGGCGTCGGCGCGATTCGCGAGCGCGGTACGGATGGCGATCATCGTGTTCTCGGGCGCGTCGCCGGTGCCGCCGCGATGGGCGATCAGTTGCGGAACGGCAACCTCCGTGTGCGTGATCGTGCGGGCCTCGGAGTTGCCGCCGCAGGCGTTGAGCAACAGCGCGGCGCAAGCGGCGACGCTCGCGAGCAGAGAGCGGATCAGTGGGGTCTGTCGAGTCATGGTGCGTCAGGTTCAAGGCCGCTCGGAACGGGGAAACAGCCAGCGCGACGGGGCAGGAGCGGTGCGGCCCTCGTTCGCCGCCGCATCATCGCCCGTAGCACAATCTCGAAAAATTCAGGTGCGCACCGCACTTCGTGCGCAGCCGTTATGCTTGCACACTTGGTATCCGAACGCCGCCATGCCCGCCCCATTTTTCTTCAACGACCGCCTGAAGACGAAGATCTTCCTGCTCGCGGTCGTGCCCTTTCTCGCCGCCATTGCCAGCATCGGCATCGGCGTGCGGCAGCAGGCGACCGCGCTCGCGCGCACGCAACACGCCACGATGCAGGCGGCGTTTCTGTCGAGCAAGGAAGTCGAGCTGCGCCATTACGTCGAGCTCGCCACGAGCGCCATCGCGCCGCTGTACGAAGCCAGCGAGAGCCGCACCACAGGCGCCGCCGATAGCATCGCCAGCAGCGTCGCCGAGCGCCAGCGCGCCGCGCTCGCCGTGCTGCAGAAGATGGACTTCGGCCCGGACGGCTATTTTTTCGTCTACGACATGCACGGCCGCTCGCTCATGCATCCGCGCGAGCCGGGCCTCGTCGGCCAGGATCTCTGGAACCTGCGCGACCCGCAGGGCGCGCTCACGATTCAGCAGCTCGTGACGGCAGCTTCGCACGGCGGCGGCTTCGTGCGCTACATGTGGCACCGGCCGTCGACGGGCAAGCTCGCGCCGAAGCTCGGCTATGTCGTCGGGCTGCGGCGCTGGGGCTGGATGGTCGGTACCGGCATCTATCTCGACGACGTCGAGTCCACGCTCGCACGCACCGACGAGCGCGCCTCGGCCAATATCGAGCGCACGCTGCAATGGCTTGGCATCATCGCGCTCGCGGGCGTAGGCGTGTTCGCGCTCGGCGCGCTCGTGCTCAACGTAAGCGAGTACCGCAGCACCGACGCGAAGCTCAAGCGCCTCGCGCAGCAAGTGGTGGAGTCGCAGGAGCAGGAGCGGGCGCGCCTCTCGCGCGAGCTGCACGACGGCATCAGCCAGATGCTGGTTTCCGCGAAGCTGCTGCTCGAATCGGCGCTTGCGCGCTTCGAACGCGGCGCGGCGCGCGTGCCCGCGGCGGAGGCCTCGCTGTCGACCGGTCTCGCGCGGCTTTCGGAGACGCTGCGCGAGGTACGCCGCATCTCGCACGCGCTGCGCCCGGCGATGCTCGACGATCTCGGCCTCGCCGCCGCGCTCGAGCAGCTGACGCGCGAGCTTGCCGAGGAATCGGAGATGGAGATCGGCTTCACGCAGTCGGGCGCGAAACCCGCCGCGAAACCGGGCGCGTTGCCCGCTGCAGGCGATGGCGATAGCGGCACGACCCCAGGCGCCGCGCCCTTGCCCGACGCCGTGAACACGGTGCTGTTCCGCATCGCCCAGGAAGCGCTCACCAACATCGTGAAGCACGCCGGCGCGCGGCGCGCCGCGCTCACGCTCGACGTCGCGCCCAACGGCGTGACGCTCACCATCGCCGACAATGGCCGGGGCTTCGACGTCGCGCACGCGCTCGCCGATCCGCGCGCGGGCATGGGCCTGCGCAACATGCGCGAGCGGCTCGAACCGCTCGGCGGGCGGCTCTCGGTCAGCTCGAAGCCGGGCCACACCGTGGTCGACGCCTGGGTGCCGATCGCACTCGCCAGCGCGGCCGCCAAGGCACGCGGCCTCCAGGGCAACGCACTGAAAAGAAACACACCATGAACGAACCAGGCAAACCGGCGCGCCTCATGCTCGTCGACGATCATCCGCTCGTGCGCGACGGCCTGCGTGCGCGCCTCGAAGCCGTGCCGGGCCTCGAAGTCGCGGGCGAGGCGGGCAACGCCGACGAGGCCATCGGGCTGGCCGCCGCGCTCGAGCCCGATCTCGCGCTGATGGACGTGGGCATGGCCGGCATGAACGGCATCGCGCTCGCGGGCATCTTTCACGAGCGCTTTCCGGCGATCCGCGTGCTGATGCTCTCGATGCACGACAACGTCGAATATGTGGCGCAAGCGGTGCGCGCGGGCGCGAGCGGTTATGTGCTCAAGGATTCGCCGGCCACCGAGATCGTGCGCGCAATCGAAGCGGTACTGGCCGGGCAGACGTATTTCAGCGCGGGGCTAGGCGTGCGCATGCTGCAGGCATCGCTGAAGGAAACGCCCATCGAGCGCCTCACGCCGCGCGAGCTCGACATTCTCGACGCGCTCGCCGAAGGCCTGTCGAGCAAGCAGATTGCACAGCGCGCCGGGCTATCGGTGCGCACGGTGGAGACGCACCGGCTCAATCTCAAGCGCAAGCTCGATATCGAAGGCCAGGCAGAACTGATCAAATTCGCGGTGGAGAACCGCAGAAAGCGGGAAGGCGCCTGAAGGTATCCAAAGATATCTGAAGGCGTACTTCCCGCGCAGCGCGCTTCGCCTTAGCCGCGCGCGTTGTGATCGACGAGATACTTGATGAGCCCGTCGATGCCGCCCTTGGCGATCTGGTCGGCGAACTGGGTCTGATAGACCTGGATGAGCCACGCACCCATCATGTTGATGTCGTAGATCTTCCAGCCGTTGGCGCCGCGCTCGAGGCGATAGTCGATGGCATCGTCGCCGCCGTTGCTGAGCACGTGCGACTGCACGACGGTGTCCTTCGCGCCCGCGCCCGTGTTGGACGGCACGAACTTGAAGGTGACCTGCGCGTCGCGCAGCTGCGAGAGCGATGAGGCGTAGGTCTTCACGAGCAGGAGCTGGAATTGCTCATACAGCTTTTGCTGCTGCTCCGGCGTGGCCGTGGTCCAGGCCTTGCCGATCGCGATGCGCGTGGTGCGCTTGAAGTCGGTGGCCGGCACGAAGTGGGTCTCGACCACGCTCGTGATCTTGTTCATGTCGCCGCCGCGCGCCTGCGGGTCGGCTTGCATCGCCTTCACGGTGCCTTCCACCGCGC
The DNA here is from genome assembly GCF_051125205.1 of Paraburkholderia sp. A1BS-2L. Lineage (NCBI taxonomy): Bacteria > Pseudomonadati > Pseudomonadota > Betaproteobacteria > Burkholderiales > Burkholderiaceae > Paraburkholderia > Paraburkholderia sp. A1BS-2L. The sequence goes on along the minus strand of NZ_CP120429.1, from coordinate 1,258,852 downwards.
TCTTGACGACGGCGTCCGGCGAGGATTGCGCGAGGGCGGTGCCAGAGACGCCCGACAGAAAGGCGGCGGCGAGAAATGCGGTCAGATAGCGTTTCATACGTGTTCTTGAGCGTTCTTGAACAGTGAATATCAGGCGCCGGCACGGCGGCCCGGAACAAGCCCGGCCCAACGTTCGATCGACGTTGAACCGGCCCCATCAGGCCCGATCCCGCCCCGACCGGGCCAGTATAACGGCTTTAGTGCATGGCTCGCGTGCGCAAGCCGCGCCCGGAGGAGCGAGGCCGGTATACTTGGGCGCTTTCCGTCAAGAATTTATCGACAAGGCCCCCTCGCCTTTATGCTGAAGCCATTCATCATCCACCTCGTCGCCTGGTCGGTTCGCCGCGCGGCGTGGGTCATCGCATTCGCGCTCGTCCTCGCCGCCTTGAGCGGCGTGTACGTCGCGAAGCACTTCAAGATCAATACGGACGTGAGCGGCCTCGTCGAGAACAAGGCCGAGTGGGCCGCGCTCAGCAACGCCAAGGACAAGGCGTTCCCGCAGCGCGGCGCGTCGCTGCTCGTGGTGGTCGAGGCGCAGGCGCCCGAGCTCGCCGACGCCGCCGCCGACAAGCTCGCCGAAGCGCTCAAGCAGGATGCGCACGAATTCAGCGCCGTTTCGCAGCCCGCGGGCGGGCCGTTCTTCGAGCACAACGGGCTCTTGTTCCCGCCCACCCAGACCGTGCTCTCCACCACGGGCCAGCTCGTGCAGGCGCGCCCGCTCGTGAACCAGCTCGCGAAGGATCCGAGCCTCGCCGGGCTCGCCGGCACGCTCACGACCACGCTGCAACTGCCCCTCACGATCGGCCAGGTGAAGCTGCCGCAAATGGCGTCGCTGCTCGGCAGCGCCGCCGGCGTAGTCGACCAGGTGCTGGCCGGCAAGCCCGCCGCGTTCTCGTGGCGCGCGCTCGTCGACAAGGATTCGGCCGCAAAGCCCGCGTTTGCATTCGTCACGGTTCAGCCCGTGCTGAATTTTGCGGCGCTCAAGGCCGGCGCGAGCGCCTCGCAGGCGATCCGCGACACCGCCGCGCGCCTGCATCTGGACACCGAATACGGCGCGCACGTGCGCCTGACCGGCGAGCAGCCGCTCGCCGACGAGGAGTTCGCTTCGGTGCAGGACGGCGCCGCGCTCAACGGCATCGTCACGGCCATCGTCGTGCTCGTGATCCTCTGGCTCGCGCTGCGCTCGGGACGCCTGATCGGCGCGGTGCTCGTCACGCTCGTGATCGGCCTCGTCATCACGGCCGCGCTCGGGCTCATGATGATCGGCTCGCTCAACATGCTGTCGGTCGCGTTCATGGTGCTGTTCGTGGGCCTCGGGGTCGACTTCGGCGTGCAGTTCGGCGTGAAGTATCGCGAGCATCGTTTCGAGGAGGAGCGCCTCGAAACGGCGCTGCTCAAGACCGCGCGCACCATCGGCGTGCCGCTCACGCTCGCCGCCATCGCCGTGGCGGAAAGTTTCTTTTCGTTCCTGCCGACCGCCTACAAGGGCCTCTCGGAGCTCGGCCAGATCGCCGGCGTGGGCATGTTCGTCGCGTACCTCGCGAACATGACGGTGTTCCCGGCGCTCATCAGCGTGTTCAAGCCCAAGGGTGAGCGCGCCTCGCCGGGCTTCCCGTTCCTCGCGCCAGTGGACACCTGGCTCGCCGGGCATCGCAAGCCGGTGCTGATCACCACCCTCATCGTGGTGCTGGGCGCGACGCCGCTGCTGCTGCATCTGCGCTTCGACTTCAATCCGCTGCACCTGAAAGACCCGCATACCGAGTCGATGGCCACGCTCATCGCGCTCAAGAACTCGCCGGTCATCTCGATCAACGATGTGAGCGCGCTCGCGCCCAATCTCGCGGAGGCCGACAAGATCGCCGCGAAGCTCGCGAAGCTGCCCGAAGTGGCCCGCGCCACCACGCTCAGCTCGCTGATCCCCGACGATCAACAGCAAAAGCTCATGCTGATCTCGAGCGCCGCGCAGCAACTGCTGCCCGCGCTCACGCAGCAGCCGTCCGCGCCCGTCACCGACGCCGTGCGCGTGGACACGCTCAAGCGCGCGGCGCGCCAGCTCGCGCTCGCGGCAGGCGATCACCCGGGACCGGGCGCCGCCGAGGCCAAGCATCTTTCCGACAGTCTCGTGAAGCTCGCGAACGCCGACGCCGCCACGCGCGACCGCGCCGAAGCCGCCTTCAGCCTGCCGCTCAAGCTCGCCTTCGCGCAGCTCGCGCGGCTGCTGCAGCCTTCGCCCATCACGCGCGAGAACCTGCCGCGCACGATGGTCGACGACTGGGTCTCGCCAGTCACGGGCCAGGCGATCGTGGATATCGCGCCGCGCGTGCCGGCCGGCGTCGACCCCAACGACGACATCATGCTCGCGCGCTTCGCGCATGCGGTGAAGCAAGCGGAGCCGAGCGCCATCGGCGGCCCGATCTCGATCCTGCATTCGGCGAACGTGATCATTCTCGCGTTCTTCCAGGCCGCGGGCTGGTCGGTGCTGCTCATCACGGCGCTCTTGTGGATCACGCTGCGCAACTTCAGCGACGTGCTGCGCACGCTGATTCCGCTGCTGGTTTCGGCGCTCGTGACGCTGGAGTTGTGCGTTGTGTTCGGCATCCAGCTCAATTTCGCCAACATCATCGCGCTTCCCCTGATGCTGGGCGTGGGCGTCGCATTCAAAATCTACTTCGTGATGGCGTGGCGCGCGGGGCAGACCGGCCTCCTGCAGTCGAGCCTCACGCATGCAGTGCTGTTCTCGGCCGCCACCACGGCGACAGCATTCGGCAGCCTGTGGCTTTCGCATCATCCGGGCACCTCGAGCATGGGCAAGCTGCTCGCGCTGTCGCTGTTTTGCACGCTGATCGGCGCAGTGGTGTTCCAGCCGGTGTTGATGGGCAAGCCGCGCGCAAAGCGCGCACGAGCGCAAATCCAGGGGATTGATCAATGAAGAAAAAACAAGCCGCGCTCACGATGGCGGCGGCGAGCCTGGTGCTCCTCGTGACCTCGGGCTGCGCCACGGGCCCCGAGCGCAAGCCGGGCGACCCGTTCGAGCCCGCGAATCGCGCGATTTTCACGTTCAACGACAAACTCGACACCTACATCGCGCAGCCAATCGCGAAGGGCTATCAGAAGGTGACGCCGAAGCCGGTGCGCCAGGCGATCACGAACTTCTTCTCGAACCTCGGCGACGCGAGCAATTTTGCCAACAACCTGCTGCAGCTGAAGATCACCGACGCCACCCAGGATCTCATGCGGATGGCGATCAATTCGACCTTCGGGCTGGGCGGCCTGATCGACTTCGCCACGCTCGCGGGGCTGCCGAAGCACCATCAGGACTTCGGCCTCACGCTCGGCCACTACGGCGTGCCGGCCGGCCCGTACCTCGTGCTGCCCCTGTTCGGGCCGAGCGACGTGCGCGACGGCATCGGCATGGGCGTGGACGTGAAGTTCAACGTCATCAATTACTTTCAGCCCGCGGTGCGCAACCCGTTCTACATCATGCAGTTCGTGAGCGCGCGCTCGGACCTGCTTGGCGCGACCGATCTGCTCAAGCAGGCCGCGCTCGACCCGTATTCGTTCGTGCGCGATGCATACAGCCAGCAGCGCCAGTCGCTGATTCGCGGCTCGCAGAACAATGCACCGCCGCCGAATTACGGCGATCCGGACGCGGAGGGGACTGAAGGCGCTGGGGGCGCGTCGGGTGCCGCTGGCGCTGCCGGGGCCGCCGGGGCCGCTGGTGGATCGGGCAAGCCGGGCAACAGCAACCTGCCGAATTACGAGGATCCGGGCGAGTCGGGCGGTTCGCCGGATGGGGCGGGTTCGGGCGCCAAGGGCGGATCGGGCGGATCGAGCGGATCGGGTGCTTCGAACAACGGGCTGCCGAACTACGAGGATCCGGGCGAGTCGACGGGCGTCGCCGGCGCGGCGACTGCGACTGCGACTGCGACTGCGACTGCGACTGCGACTGCGACTGCGACTGCGGCGAGCGGCGCGACGGCTGCCGCGCCCGCACCATCGGCATCCGCACCCGTGGCGGCCTCGGCTGCTGCTCCCGCGTCGGCGGTTTCGGCTCCGTGACATGGGGTGGCGCGCTTGCGCCACCGTGACGCCTTCTCCAGGCCCCCCGGTCATCCGATGCCCGCACCGCCCAGCAGCCAACTCACTCCGGAAAAAACGCGCCAGAGGCCGTCAGCACGCGCCGCGCCGCCGTAAGCGTCTTGCGCGCCGCGCCGGCGTCGGCGGCCACGCGCAGCAGGCCGCCCAGTTGCAGGGGATCGCGCGCGAGTTCGCGCAGAATCGGCAGAACGGCCGTGGAGCCGTCGTCGCGCAAGCCGGCCATCGCGGCCTTCGGCAGGCTGCGCCAGGCCGGATCCACCACCGCGCGGCAGACCGCGAACGGCAGGCCGCGTGCCGCGGCGGCAGCCGCAGCCAGATGCGACTCCATGTCGACAGCGAGCGCGCCGCCGCTCGACCGGTGCAGCGCCGCTTTGTCCGCCGCGCCGGTGAGCGGCGCTGACACGGCGGCCTCCACGCCGCGCCGCATGCGCGCGGCCAGCGGCGAGTCGAGCAGCGCCGCCGCCATGCGCTTGCTCCACACCGCATCGCAGGCGATGCGGCCGAGCGGACCGTCCACGGCGTCGGCAATGATGAGCGTGCCCGGTTCGAGATCCGGCCCGAGGCCGCCCGCCGTGCCGAAGCTGATCACGCCCGCTGCGCCGCGATCGAGCGCCGCCGCGAGCGCGCGTTCGAGCAGATCGGCGCGCGCGGCGTAGACCGCCGCAATGCCATCGCCGCCCTTGCCCGCCGCGATGCTTGCCTCGAAGGCCATGCCGGTCACGGCGATCACGGGCAGCGTGGCTGGCGTGCCATTCGTGCTTTTCGTGCGTTGCACGCGCGCTGCGGTGATGGCGGTTGCAGGTTCCACGGCCATCGTCACAAACCGGCCGTGACGTGCGTGGCGCCGTCGCGCTTGAGGTTGCGGTAGCGCGCCAGCGCCCACAGCGGGAAGAACTTGCGGTAGCCGTGGTAGCGCAGATAGAACACGCGCGGAAAGCCCGTGGCCGTGAAGCGCGTTTCGTCCCACAAGCCGTGCTCGCGCTGCGTGGCCTGCAGCCACGCCACGCCGCGCGCGACGGCCGGATGGTTCACCTCGCCCGCCGCCATCAGGCCGAGCAGCGCCCACGCCGTTTGCGACGCGGTGCTCGGCGCGCGCTCGTAGCCGCGGTATTCGAGCTTGTAGCTGGTGCCGTCCTCGCCCCAGCCGCCGTCGTCGTTCTGGATGCCGACGAGCCACTGCGCCGCGCGCTTCATGCGCGAATCGGTGTGCGCGAGGCCCGCGGCGTTCAGCGCGCACAGCGCCGTCCAGGTGCCGTAGATATAGTTCATGCCCCAGCGGCCGTACCAGCTGCCATCGGCTTCCTGCTCGGCGAGGAGGTAGTTGAAGGCGCGCTGCGCCGGCTCGCTCGTCGCGGGCAATTCGCCGAGCTGCGCGAGCATCGAGAGGCAGCGGCCCGAGACGTCGGCCGTCGGCGGATCGAGCAGCGCGCCGTGATCCGAGAACGGAATGCTGTTCAGGTACTCGTGCGTGTTTTCCGGCTCGAACGCGCCCCAGCCGCCATTTCCGCTCTGCATGCCGACCACCCATTCGCGCCCGCGCGCGATGGCTTCCTCGTAGGCGTGGGTCTGGTCGATCTGGTCCACGCGGCGCATCGCGGCCACGACCACGGCCGTATCGTCGACGTCGGGGTAGTGCGGGTTCGCGTACTGGAACGCCCAGCCGCCCGGACGCGTGGCGGCGCGGCGCGAGATCCAGTCGCCGCGCACGTCGAGAATCTGCAGCGGGCGCAGCCATTCGAGGCCGCGCCGCGCCGCTTCGTGCGCGCGCGCGTCGCCGGTTTCGATGAGCGCGTGCGCGGCGAGCGAGGTGTCCCACACCGGCGAGAGGCACGGCTGGACGTACGCTTCCTCGGCGTGGATGGTCACGAGCCTTTCGACCGACTGGCGCGCGATCGCGCGGTGCGGATGATCGGCGGGGTAGCCGAGCACCTCGTACATCATCACGGCGTTGGCCATCGCGGGGAAGATCGCGCCGAGCCCGTCCTCGCCGTTCAGGCGTTCGTCGACGAAGGCCACCGCCGCGTCGATCGCGCGCTGGCGCAGATAGTTCGGGAACAGCGGATCGGTGATGCGCAGCATGCCGTCCACGGCGCGAAAGAAGCCGAACCAGCCCTTGCTCTGGTGCGGCGAGCGCTCGTTCAGGCCCGTGGTGACGGGCGCGCCGCGGAACAGCTCGTCGATGCGCACGCCGCGCGGGTTCTTCGCGACCGGCCGCTTCGCGCCGAGCACGAGCAGCGGCACGATCACCGTGCGCGCCCAGTACGAGACCTTGGTGAGATGGAACGGGAACCACTGCGGCAACAGCATGATCTCGACCGGCATCATCGGCGTCGCGTACCAGCTGACCACGCCGTAGAGCGCGAGCAGGATGCGCGTGAACACGTTGGCCTTTTCCGCGCCGCCCGCCGCGAGGATCGCCTCGCGTGCGCGCACCATGTGATCGGCGTCTTCGGCATCGCCAATCATCTTGAGTGCGAAATAAGCCTTGATGGTCGCGCTCACGTCCATCTCGCCTTCGGCGAAGAGCGGCCAGCCGCCGCCGGGCAGCTGGATGCGGCGCAGGTAGCGCGCGATCTTCGCTTCGAGCTCGAGGTTCGCCTCCTCGCCCAGATAGTGCACGAGCAGCACGTATTCGGCTGGAATCGTGGCGTCGGCTTCGAGCTCGTAGACCCAGTGGCCGTCGGCGCGCTGGTCGGCAAGGATCGCGTCGGTCGCACGCGTGACCGCGGCGTCGAGCGCGTCGATCACGGCAACGTCTGCGCCGGCGGCAGGCGCGGATGCGTGGGGGGTCGCTACGTCGAGCATGGCGACGCCCGGCGTGGCGACGCCCGGCGCGTTCGCGAGGTCGTCGGCCGGTATGGCCTCTGAAAGATCGTTCATCAATACATCCTGGTCTCTAAAAGCAGGTCCGCGGCCTTGCGGCCTGAGCGGATCGCTCCTTCGATCGTGGCGGGCAGGCCGGTTGCAGTCCAGTCACCGGCGAGCGTCAAGTTGGTCCAGCGGGTGCGCGCCGCCGGGCGGCGCAATTCTTCTTGCGGCACGGCGGCGAAGCCCGCGCGGGCTTCGCGCGCGAGCTGCCAGGCGGGCAGCGGCTGCGCCGGCAGCGATGCGGCTTGCGCCACATCGGCCCAGACGCGCCGCGCGAGGTCTTCGGGCGCCAGCGCGTCGAGCGTATTGGACATGCCGAAGGCCGCGGCATCGTGAATCGTGGCGGAAATGCGGCCCGCACCCGCGAACAGCCATTCGGCCGTGCCGTTCACGAGCGCCATCGGCGTGGCCATGCCGGGCGGCGGTTCCACGGCGAAGTGCAGCGTGATGGCAGCCGTGTGGCGCTGCGGCGTCTGCAGCGCGGGCACGAGCGCGGCGGCATCGGGGGCCGGCACGGCCAGCACGACCGCTTCGTCCTCGCCCAGCGGGACGCGGCCACTCTCGAAATCGAGCGCGACGACGCGGCTCGCCGCGTCGTCGAACACGATCTCCTTTAACGGCGCATCGAGCCGGATCGCCGCGCCGCCATGCTGGAGCATGCGCAGCGCCGGATCGACGAACGCGCTCGACAAGCCATTGCGCGCCATCAGCGGCCGGAATGCCTCGCCGCCGGCGGACAGCACCTCGCGCAGCAACGTGGCCGCGAGCTCGGCGCTGGCCTCGCGCGGCTCGACGTTGAGCGCCGCGAGAAACAGCGGGCGCAGCAGGCGGTCCCAGAGCAGGCCGTCGCAGCGCATGGTCTGCGCCATCGTGCGGCCGGGCTTCGCGAACAGGAGCGGCAGCAGCGCGAGATAGTCCGACACCTTGGTGCCCGGCACGCGCGCATGGGCGTCGCCGATCCAGAACGGCACGCGCGAACGCGAAAAACGCACGCTCCAGCGCGAGCGCGCCGCGAGATCCATGAATGCGAAGGCCGACTCGCCCGGCCCCGTGAGCTCGTCGGCGGCACCGATCGTGCGCACGTAGTCGAGCGTGGCCTCATGGCCCGCCAGCACGAGATGATTGCCGCTATCGAGCGTAAGCGCGAGCGTGCGGTCGTAGTACGAGCGGCATCGTCCACCGGCCTGGGAAGCGGCCTCGTGCAGCGCGACCTGGACCCCGTGCCGCTGGAGCCGGATCGCTGCGGCGAGGCCCGCGAGCCCGGCGCCGATCACGTGGACGAGCCGTGGCATTCGCATGCTCATAGGTAAGCAGACCCTAAAACAGCGCGTAGCGCGCGACGATCCACATGAGCCGCGCGCGCGGCTTGACGACCTTGGTGCGCGGCAGATCGAAGCCGCGCTCGACAGTGCACTCGAGCAGCACGCGGTACACGCCCGACATGATGCGCGGCGCTTTCACCAGCACGCGCGGCGTGCGGTCCATGATCGCGTCGGCTTCGGCGAAATGGGCGAGCGCGCGCTGCACGAGCGTCGCGCAGACGCGCGGCAGCGAAGGATCGGCAGCGATCTCACGCGGATTCGACGTCGCGATGCCCTCGCGCGCGAGCAGCTCGCGCGGCAGGTAGCAGCGGTTGATGTCCGCGTCCTCGTCGATGTCGCGCAGAATGTTCGTGAGCTGCAAGGCGCGCCCGAGGTGATGCGAGAGCAGGCGGCCGGGCTCGTCGGCCATGCCGAAGATCTTCACCGAAAGGCGGCCCGCCGCGCTCGCCACGCGGTCGCAATAGAGGTCGAGCGTGGCTTCGTCGGGCGCGCAGATGTCCTCGGCGGCGTCCATGGCCATGCCGTCGATCATCGCGTGGAAGTCCTCGCGCGCGAGCCCGAACGTATGGATATGGCGCGTGAGCGCCGCGAGCGAGTCGCGCGGCGTGCCGGCGTAGCACGCGTCGATGTCGGCGCGCCATTGGTCGAGCCCCGCCGCACGCTCGGCGCGCGGCAGGTCGCTGTCCGCGATGTCGTCGACTGCGCGGCAGAAGGCGTAGACCTGATACATGGCGTCGCGCTGCGCTGGCGGCAGAATCCGCATTGCCAGATAAAACGAACTGCCCGACGAAGCGGCGGCGGCGTCGGTTTGCTGTGTATCGTCCACGACGAGGTTGGAAACGGCCAAGACGATCTCCGCTGGGGGCGCCCCCGGCGGGGCTTTTCAGATATTCGGGCCCGCCTGTCGCGGGTCGCCCGCGCGCGCGGACACGCGCGAGGCACCGGCCCTATCGGAACGCCATTCAGGGTTCACGGCCGGAAACGGCCAAAAGTATAGCAATCTTTACTCGCCGCCGCAGGCGCGACCCGCCATGGACAGTGAGGAAAGCGCCAACATCCGAAAAGGGGCCGGACCCTACGGCCAAAGCTCAGGAAATTGCGTGCTCCCACGCGACGGAGCGATTGCGCCCCTCGCGCTTGGCGCTGTAGAGGGCCGCATCGGCCTCGTTGATCATGACTTCGTAACCGGTCGCGCCGGGCCGTGCGGCGGCGGCGCCCACGCTCGCCGTGACGGACACGACCATGCCCTCCACCTTCACGGGCACATCGCTGATCGTGTGACGAATCTTTTCGGCGACGCGCAACGCGTCGGCAAGCGGCGTGCACGGCAGCAGCAGCGCGAACTCTTCGCCGCCGAAGCGCCCGAACACGTCCTGCTTGCGCACCACCTGGGCCACGCGCTGCGCCATGGCGCGCAGCACGGTGTCGCCGGCGACATGGCCGAATTCGTCGTTGATCTTCTTGAAGTGGTCCAGATCGAACAGCAGCACCGACATCTCGCCGCCGTAGCGCTGCCAGCGCGCGAATTCGTCGGCGAGCCGCGCCTCGAAATAGCGCCGGTTCGCGATGCCCGTGAGGCCGTCGCGGTCGGCGTATTCGCGCAGCTTCGCCACTGCGTCCTCGCGCTCGCGCTGCATGACGCTCACGTGCGTGACGTCGGAAATGGTCACGCACACGGCGATCACCTCGCGCTCCTGCATGAGCGGCATGAAGGTGCAGTCCTGCTGCATGTAGTCCACGCCGCCCGTGATGGGGCGATCGTGATCGAAGCGGAACAGCCAGGGCCGCTGCTCCCAGGAGCTGAACGCGAAGCTGCCGAGCTGGAACACGCTCTCGACCTTGCGCGCGAGCCACGCGCGCGGCAACTCGGGAAAGTGCTCGAAGACGCAACGGCCGATCACGTCGGCCGCCGTCACGCCGCTGTGGTCCTGCATGAAGCGGTTCCACATCAGCACGTTCAGGTCGCGGTCGAGCACGAAGATGCCGAAGCCCACGCGCTCCACCACGAGATCGGAGAGTGACGGCATCGCCGCCGCCGGGACCGGGGTCGTCGCCGGGACAGACAGGTCGCGCGTGCTCATAGGCTTAGCAGCAGGGCGTCGATGGCGCGGCTCACGCGGTGGATCGATTCCTCGGCCATCAGCATGACGAGATGCGCGCGAAAGCGTTGATCTTCGAGCGCGAAATTGACCTCCACGAGCAGCGCGAGATCCCAGGCGAGCATGCCGGGCTGGAACACCTCGTCGAGCATGATGGCCAGGCCGAGCAGCCCCGGCTGCGAGAACACGGGCATGCGCCCGAGCTGGTCGAGCATCGACGAAACGCACGCGCCGCAGAGCACGTTGGCCACGTCGAAGATGAGCTCCTGCCCGGTGAGCACGTCGCGCGCGGATGGCGGACCGCCGACCAGCGCGCCCAGCTCGTCGATCTCGCCGCTGCGGCAGATCACGAGCGCCTCGCCCTTGATCTCGGAGCGAAAACCCTGGCGCACCGCCGTGACCGGACCGTCGATGCCGGTCATCTCACGCAGCGCCTGCGCGGCCTCGCTCACGGCGACCACGCGCACGCGCGGCACCGAGAGTTCGATGAACGCGTCGAGGAGCCCCGACAGGCGCGTTGCAGCCTGGCCCATGCCGAGATTGGCGATCTCCTGGAGCGCGTCGCGCTGCATTTCCGTGAACACTTGATCAGGCATACAACCCGTACTCCCTGAGGATGGGCAGCAGCGCTTTCTGCGTAACCGGCTTCGGCACGAACGCCATCGCGCCGAGCGCGAGCGCGCGCTCCTGGGCGCGCGGCTGGACATCGGCGGAAACCACGATCACGAATGTGTTCAGGTCCTCGTGCTGCATGGCTTCGAGCACCTGGAAGCCCGTCATGCCGGGCATCGTGAGGTCGAGAAACATGACCGGCGCACGGCCGGCGCGGTAGAGCGCCAGCGCGTCCTGTCCGTTCGACGCGTAGGTAATTTCGACATCCCAGTCTTCGGGCAGCGCCTTCGTGAGCACCTTGCGGGCCAGCAGCGAATCGTCGGCGATCACGATGGGCAAAGACATGGTTATGCGAATTGAGTGGGCGTTGAACGGAATGCGTTAAAGCGTATTAACGGCCGCGAGCGCGAATTCTTTAGCGAGTGGAGGAATATTTATGCGTGTCGCATGGAATGCGCGGACGCGAAGCGCCCCGAAAAACACGGCATATTGCGCGGCATGCAACGCCGGCGCGCGTGCACGAGATTAATCGTGGTCGCGATTCTCGAAGCAAATCGAACCAAATGCAACTCGCCGATAATCATTAGACGAACAAAAACCACCCATTTTGCGGCCTTTCTGGAAATAAACAATCCGCGTTCGCATTAAAGACCCTCGATTATCCTTTTGTGTACGTTTGCGCTACGTGAAATGTCGCGCAATCAACGGAACCGGCGAGGAATGCCTCGAGCGCACCGATGTTCGCGCACGTTTCGCGTGCCTCGCGGCGGCGCACGATACGCCCGCGCGAACCGAAGCGCAACCCCGGTCGTTTATCATGTCGATAGCCATGCTCAACGCTCCGCCGCCGCCTTCAGCCTTATCTCTAAGATGAATCCCGACCGGCCCTCAGGGCCCGACGACCGCACGCCGCCACCGCGCGCCGAGGAAGCGCCGTTCCCGGCTGCGCCCAGCCATGACTTTACGGTGCGCCGCCGCACGCTGATCGCGCTGCTGATCGCGGCGATCGTGCTGCCCTGCGTCTACGTCGCCACGATGGCCTGGAACGACCTGCGCACGCGCGACGCCGACGCCACCGACGCCACGCTGCGCACCGTGCGCGTAGCCGAAGAGCACGCGCTCAAAGTGTTCGACATGAACGATGCGCTCGACGCGCGCATCGTGGACGGCGTGGAGGACCTCGACGACAACGGCATCCGCGCGAACGAAGCGCAGATCCACGAGAAACTCGACAGCATCGGCGGCGGCTATCCGCAGGTGGCCGCCGTGTCGATCTTCGGCCGCGACGGCGAATTGCTCGCGAGCAGCCGCTACTCGCCGCCGCCGTCCGTCTCGATAGCCACGCGCGAGGACTTCGTGGGCATCCGCGCCGGCCGCATGCTCGACCACGTCTCGCGCGTCATGCAGGGCCAGGTGAGCGGCGAAACGGTGTTCAACACCGGCATCGCGCGCCACGACGCCGCGGGCGCGTTCGCCGGACTGGTGTCGGTCGCGCTGCGGCCAGGCTATTTCGACAAGTTCTACAACGAGCTGCTAGGCGACGACTCGCCGATGGCGCTCGGCCTCGTGCGCAGCGACGGCGCCGTTCTCGCCTTCGAGCCGCCACCCGGCGCGCGAGCCGCCCGTGCCAGGGGCGCCACGAGCGCGGCGAGCGCCACGCCTCGGGCTGCCAGCGCGACTACATTCAGCAACGCTGGCGGCACGAAAGCGCCGGCCACCGTCGCGCCGGGCTCGCCGTTCGCCGCCGCGCTCGCGCACGGCCAGGAATCGGGCGTCGTGCGCATGCATTCGCAGCTGATCGGCGACAACGCGATCGTCGCGTTCCGGCGCGTGGGCGCGTATCCGGTCTACGTCGCCTGTTTCTACCGCACCTCGGCGATCTGGTCCGCGTGGTACCGGCACCTGAGCGTGCTGATCATCTCGATGTTCACGCCGTCGATCGCGCTGTGGTGCGTGATCTGGCTCTCGCTGCGCCGCCTCGCCGCCGAGGAGGAGGCCTGGGAGCGCTGGCAGGCCGAAGCCGCGATGCGTCGCTCGATCGAATCGGCCTACCGGCAGTCGCGCAAGATGGAAGCGCTCGGCAATCTCGTGGGCAGTGTCGCGCACGACTTCAACAATCTGCTGATGATCGTCTCGGCCAACGTGCAGATCGCGCGACGGCGCGGCGTGACGGGCTTCGAGCGCGAACTCTCTGCCGTCGAGCGCGCGCTCAAGAGCGGGCAGTCGCTCACGCGCCAGTTGCTCGGCGTCGCGCGCAAGCAGCCGCTGCGCAACGAAACGATTTCGGTCGGCCGCTGGCTGCCCGCGTCGCGCGAACTGCTGCGCGCCTCGCTCGGCGCGAAGGTCGCGCTCGTCATGGACGTCGACGAGGCCGTGTGGACCGTGCTCGTGGACGTCGCCGAATTCGAGCTCGCGCTCATCAATCTCGCGGTCAATGCGCGCGACGCCATGCCCAACGGCGGACGCTTCACCGTGCGGGCGCGCAATATCGCGTTCCGGCCCGGAGAGGGCTTCCCGCTCGACGGCGAATTCGTGCACGTCTCGCTGGAAGACACGGGCGTGGGCATGTCGCCCGACGTGCTCGCGCGCGCCTTCGAACCGCTCTACACCACCAAGCCCAAGGGCATGGGCACGGGCCTCGGGCTGCCGCAGGTGTTCGCATTCTGCGAGCGCTCGGGCGGGCTCGCCGCGATCGACAGTGCGATTGGCGCGGGCACCTCGGTACATCTTTATCTGCCGCGCGCGAGCGCCGCGCCGGCCGCGCAGCGCGAAACCGAGCCGCGCGAACACAGCGCGAATCCGCCGCAAGGGCTGCGCGTGCTGCTCGTCGAGGACAACGACGAAGTCGCGGCGGGCACCGAGGCGCTGCTGCAGATGATGGGCCATCACGTGACCTGCGCGAACGACGCGCCGAGCGCACTGGAATTCGTGGATGCGGCCCGCGCCGCGCGTGCGAGCGACGACGATGCGCCGCGCTTCGACCTCGTGCTCTCGGACATCCACATGCCCGGCACGATGAACGGCATCGATCTCGCCGAGGCGCTACAGGCACGCGAGCCGGGGCTGCCGGTGATCCTCGTCACCGGTTACGCGGAAGAGCTCGAGCGCACGCGCGGCGTGGACGCGCGCGTGCTCTCGAAGCCCTTCGACATCGCATTGCTGGAGAAGATGCTGGAAGCCATCCAGCTTGAGCGCCAGACGCGCGCGCGGCGGGAACGGGACGCGACGCTGTAGGTCGGAATAGATACGCCCGGCACGCGGATTGCGTCATGGGTCATGCGGCACGTGGAAACGGCTACAGGAGGATCAAGCCATGAAACAGACCGTGACCGGTCTCTTCGAGACCTACGACAAAGCGCGGCATGCGCAAGAAGCGCTGCTGCAATGCGGATTTTCTGCCAGCGACATCGAATTGCCCGTACACGAGTCAGGTGTGCTGGCCGGCATCGAGCGGCTCGTGTCGAGCTTCTTCTCTTCTACCGGAGACGGACGCGCGAACCCCGGCACATCGCCCGAACCCGTCGCGCCATCGGGCAATGTGCTGATCGGCGTGCGCGTCGCCGACGAAGCCCACGCGGATCTCGCCAGCAACACGCTGCGCGGCAACGATGCACTCGAAGTCGCCGTGCGCGGCGGCAACTGGACTTGGCCCGCGACGGACGCCGACCCGGTCGCGCGCGAGCACTCCGCCCTCGACGAACTTGGCCTCGCGAATCTGGCCGAGGCGATGCGCCGCCGCCTGGAGCAGGCCGCCGACGATGAAGCAGGCGCCGCCAGCGACACGGTGCAGCCATCGCGGCCGATGAACGACGCTGAAGCCACCGTGCTCACATCGGCAAGCGCGCCGGGCGCCGGTGCGGTGATGGGCGCGCCCGCCGCCCCCGCAGCCGCTCGGGCGACGCAACCCGCGGAGGCCGCCGCGCCACGCATTCCCGACGAGTTCATCGAGTACGAAGAGGACTCGCACGACCACCGGGCGTCCGATGCGCCGGATCGGCCCGTGACCGGGCAGCCTCCGACACGTCATTGAAGGGCGATCGGGCGCGGCGGCGAGTTGCCGCCGCGCCCCGTCAGGCCAGGTGATGTGACTTAACGGCCCAATTGGCGCTTGACCCACTCGGCATAGCGGTCGACGAACGTTTGCAGGAACTTGCGCGTATCGTCGTTCATAATTTCGCCTTTTTCGTTGATCCGTGTTGCATCGTGCTTGATGAACATCTCGGGCTGGCCGAGCGTCGGCACATCGAGATACGCGAGCACATTACGCAAATGCGCCTGGGAAAGCGCCGTGCCAACGGCCCCCGGCGACGTGCCGAGCACCGCGGCCGGCTTGCCGGTCCACGAATTTTTGCCCCACGGGCGCGAGCCCCAGTCGATAGCGTTCTTCAGCACCCCGGGTATCGACCGGTTGTACTCGGGCGTCACGAAGAGCAGCGCATCGGCCGCCTCGATCTTTTGCTTGAGCTGACGCGCGGCCTCGGGGAAATCGGCGTCGTAGTCCTGGCTGTAGAGCGGCAATACGCCGATGTCGAGAAACTCGAATGAAAAATCGACGGGTGCAAGCGATGTCACGGCATGCGCGAGCTGCCGGTTCCACGAATCCTTGCGCAGACTGCCAACTACGACCGCAATTTGATAGGCCATCTCTGAGTCCTCCTCGGTTTCCTCAAATTGTGCGCGAAGCGCAGGGGAGAGAAACGCCATCATAGGCGCGAGAAAAATCCTCGGTGTGTCAAAAGGACGGCAGCATGAAGCGTGCGACCACTATCGACAATGTGGATAAGCAAGCTGAGCGGAAATTTATCCACAGATTTTCTGGACAACCTTGTGGACAAGTCCGCGCGAAGCCCGATCCGGCCGGACAAGTTTCGGGATCGAGGCATCCCCCGAAGTATGCGCAATGAGTCCGTCGCCGCGGCGGCGCCTCGTGGTGCCGCGGCACGCGCGCATGCGGTGCCGGGCTGGAAGGGCACGAAGGTGCGCCCGATGCAATGCCCGATTGGATCGCCCCAAGGAAAACGGTCACGCTGCCTGAGCAACCCTATGCAACTCGATCGAACAGCACAGCGATGTTTTCCGGCGGACGTCCAATCGCCGCGCGGCCGTTACGCACGACGATCGGGCGCTGCAGCAGAACCGGGTGGCTCGCGATTGCTTCGTATAACTGATTATCAGTCGCGCTATTGACATTGAGCCCGAGCGCAGAGTATTCCGCTTCGTTGGTGCGAACCATGTCGAGTAGCGGACCCCCGAGCATGGCATGCAGCGCCTTCAGCTGGTCGACCGTAAGCGGGGTTTTCAGGTACTCGACAACCTCGACGGGTTCATTGGCCTTGTTGTACGTGGTCGAGACCAACTCGCATGTGGAGCGGGACTTCGAGCAACGCGCGTTGTGGTAGATCGTGATCATGGATGCAGGTTCAGGACGTGAAGATCGGTTTGAATGGATTGGACATTGGAGGGGTAGCCGAGGCACCGGTTCGGTTACTCGGAGTGAGTGAGTTCTACCGGCCAAGCCAAATAGAAATGCGGCCGCGTTGGACGGGCTTCGCGCGGGTGGCTCATTTTACCGGTCTGGATGACGAGGGTAGAAGGCGGGGAGATCGTCTGATGCCTTCGCTCCGTTTAATGGCATAGCGACAACCCGTCTGGAGGAACCGACGGGAACTGATTCGATCGGCACTCGATACATGAGCGGACGGACGCCGGCCCAGCCCATGCCAGCACCTTTATGCGCATAAAGTCTCCGGTCTTTGAAGAAATGCAACCTGGCTCACAGACATGTTTCGCCAGGTTCAGACGGCAACAGACGGCATTGGGCACTCAGCCAGCAGCCATCTCGATGCTGCAATCTTTATGCGCATAAAGGCCGCCTGCTGACTACACACGACACGAATTGCTTCCGGCATGCACGCCATCCTCCCACGGACCTATCAAGCCAACATTCGGGGCAAATGCCGGCACCGCATCGACCTTTATGCGCATAAACCTTGGCCAAACGGCCAATGCTTCTTCGAATGCGATGAAAATCATACAACTGCCGTTGAATCGCAACTTAATCCAGGTAAAATCCAAAAGAATTAGCAAAAAGGAGAAAACCAATTGGCAGCAGAGATAATCGCAGTCACGCAGCAAAAGGGCGGGGTCGGCAAGAGCACGATCGCGATGCATCTCGGCGCAGCATTCCATGAAAAGGGAAAGCGTGTACTCGTGGTCGATGCCGACGGCCAGAACACACTGGTTCACTGGGCAAGCGCCTCTGCCGATGGCGAAACCGGCATCCCGTTCCCAGTGGTGAATCTTTCAGAGGCGGGCGGCCAGATCCACCGCGAGATCAAGAAGTTCATCGGCGACTACGACATCATCATCGTCGACTGTCCGCCGTCGATTACCGAAAAGGTTTCTGGCGTGGTCCTGCTTGCGGCCTCCATCGCCGTTATTCCCACTTCGTCCTCACCCGCCGACTATTGGTCAAGCGTTGGGCTCGTCAAGCTGATCCAGCAGGCGCAAGTCATGAATGAAGATCTAAAGGCTGTCTTCCTGCTGAACAAGACAGAAGAGAAGCGCATGCTCACGCGCGAGCTGAAGCGCGCACTGGAAGAGCTCGGCTTCCCCTTGCTCAAAACCCAAATACCCACCCGCGAAGCGTACAAGCAGGCCATGGCCCTCGGTCAAACCGTCCTGCAGATGAGCGATCGCGGCGCACGGCTCGCTGCCGTCGAAGTACGGGCATGCGCCGACGAAATCGCGGCGATGCTCCCCTGACTTTATGCGCATAAAGGACCTTGAATGAAGCCCTCACAATTTGCCAAAGGTTTTCAGGCACGGCCTGACACGACGAGCAGCGAAAAGCGCACGGCGCTCGATCGACTCAATGCCATCGACGGCCTCGTCCAGGAGAAGCCAAAGGCACGTGAACCGGTCGGCCGCGCAAACCAGCCGGAGCCGGTTGCAAATACAGAGGAAGCCACTTCTGCTTCGACTGAAAACGAATCCGCGGAATATCGTGCGTGGCGTATCGAGCACGGATATCGTCCCGGCCAAATCATCGAACTGCCACTGAAGGCGATCAAGTCGAGTCCGTTCAATCCGCGTCACTTTTATCTGAAGGCGTCGATTGCCGAACTCGCGGTCAATCTCGCCAAGCAGGGGCAGCAGCAGGCCATCCACGTGATTCCCGATTACGCCGCACCGGGCAGCTACTACGTCAGCGACGGTGGTCGGCGTGTGCGGGCGCTCAAGGAAGCCAACAAGGAGATCGTCAAGGCGATCGTTGTCGATCTGCCCATCGGGCTCGAGAGCTACAAGCTTGGTTACGATCTCAACGTCCAGCGCGATTCGCAAACGGTCTTCGATAACGCCATCGTCTGGAAGCGGTTTATTGACGAAAAGCATTTCCAGAGCCAGCGGGAACTCGCCGACCACCTCGGCCTTGATGAGTCGACCGTAGCCGTGGCGCTGTCCGTCGCCAAGTTGCCCGAAGCCGTCATGCACGAAATGGTTGCACGCCCCGACCGCTTCGGCTCGAACATGGCTTATCAGGTCGGCCGCTATCACGGTGCGCGCGGCACGGACGCCACGCTGCGCCTTATCAACCGGATTCTTGCCGACGATCTGAGCACCCGCCAGGTGGCGGACATCGTCAAGGGCCGGGCAGCGCCGCAAGAAAGCCCCAAGCCGGCCGGACGGCAGCGCTATGCCCAGCGTCTGGAGATCAAGCTCGACGGCGTGGCGGTGGGCGATCTGAAGTCCTACGGCGACGATCGACTCGAACTTCGTTTGAAGGGTCTCACCAAAGATCGGCGCGATGCGCTCCTTCACCAGATAGAAGAAATGCTGAAAGCGAAGTAATCGCAGAAAGCAAAAAAGCGGTCTTCACGAACGTGAAGACCGCTTTTCTTTTGGGAATTCGCCGCAAATCCAGCGTAAACCGGATCACCGCGAATGCTTGCGCTGTGCCCTCCTGCCAGCAACCGCAACGCTATCCGCTCAAGCCGCGCGCGACTGGCTCAGCGTAAAGGCGAGCAAATCGCCATCGGTGGGCTCGCCCCAGGTCTTGCGCGCAAGCCAGTCGAAGAATGCCGTATCGGCCAGTTTCGAGTCGAGGCCGCGGCGGCGCCAGTCATCGCGCAGATGCGCCCCTAGCGCCGGCAACTCGTCGTTCTCGAATGACGTGCGCGCAACCTCACGCTCGAGCTCGCCCTGCTCGTCGTAGAGCGCGCGCGCTTCCTTGCGCCGGTAGGCCGCGTACTCGTCCATCAGCCGGGCCTTCGGGTCGTCCGCAGCCACGCTTCCGGCCACGGCGCGCGTCGTGGCCGGTGCGCCCGCCGCGGAGTCCTCGACCGGCGGCGCGTAGCCCTTCTTCAATGCATCCTTGAACAGCGCTGCGGCGCTGCGCACGGGCGGCAGACTCGTGCTGCGCATGCGCTGCTCGGTCAACTGGAGCGCCGCACGAATACGGTTTTCCTCGCTGTCGGCGTAAAGCGACTGCGCTTCCTTCAGCGGAATGCCGATCTTGACCATGCGGTCGACAAGCGTGCTGTCAAAGACATTCGGATGCTCGTCGAGCGCGAGCATGGGCTGCTTGCGCTCGGTCACGCGAAACTGGATCTCGGCAACCCGCCGGCCTTCGCGATGCTCGATCAATTCGACAAAAATATTCGTGACCGCGTTGACTTCCGCGATGGCCGGACGCAGGTAATCGCGCTTGAAGTACTTGTACTCGCGCTTGGCTTCGTCGCCGGCCTCGGTATCGGGCGTGCCCGAGAGGATCGGCCGCCACCACTCCCACGTTTCGCGCATCGTCAGATGGCTCGGATTAGTGAGATAGCGCACGCAGATTTCGTAGAGCGCGAGCCCTGCGCTGCTGCGCAACTGACTCTGGAATTGCAGGCTGAGCCGGGCATACTGGACCGGATCCAGTAGCTTCTTCTTGATCTTGGGCGCGAACGAGAACTCCACCCAGACACGGCGTGTGGCCGGATCTTCGAGAATTTCGGCGTCGGCAATCAGCGTGGAGATGCCCCACTTGCGGCCCGGCTTCTGGCTCGAGGTGCCCTGGCTCCATTCGACCTGCACCGACACCATGCGCCGCAGATGCTCCTTCACGAGTGCCGTGTCGTTCGAGTCGAACGCTGAGTTCGCGACGATGTCGGACAGGAGCGCTCGATAGGTGTCGCCAGACTCGTCCGCCTGCTGCGCGACGGCGAGCAGGACGTTGAAGAGCTTGCGGGTCAACAGGGTGATCTTGCCGCTTTTCGGCTGAATCGCGATCGCCTCGACGGCCTTGCGCAATTCCGCCGAACTGGGGCTCACCACATCGGTTTTTTTCACGCGCTTTGTGGCCATGCGTCGGGTCGAGGTGAGATTTCGCGAAAGGATACCGCCTGTGGTGAAACGCGTCTACAGGTTCCCCCTCACCATTGCGGGTGAAGCAGCGCCACGACACGTGCCTCACCACGAAGTGCTCCCGGAAAGGCTCACCTTGACGGTATGCGCCTGTTCGCCGGGTTCCCGACCGGCTCGGGGTTCCGGCTTGCCACCCGCGTTCCGGTCTATTCGAAAGGTGTCGATCGTCTCCTGAATAGACTCACCTAAAAAATTTCCTGGCGCAAACACAACGGCAGGCTGGAACCTCGCCGCCCATCCAGACAGGCGCAATCGATCCGTCAAAAAAGCCCTGCCGGTTGCAAGACCGGCTCCCGACACGCTCGCGATGGATGCAACACCGGGCCAGGCCTGCGTGCTCACGATGAGCCAGCTGTACAGACTTGCCGCACCACACAAAAAGCGCTTCCGATGCTCTGATGTCCTTACAGCGCCTCGGTCCCGCGGCCTCGCTTCAGCCAGACCCGAGCCGTCGAGAGAACCGCCAACTCCCGGCTTGCCTCACGTCTCCCGAAAAAACTCACCTTCGGCGCTGCATAGGACCTGATCCAGCAATCCTTCTGGACAATGCAGCAAGCCGAATGCCGCCATTTCCAGTCCCGAAAACACTCACCTTTGAATCGGAAGAGGCCGGCTTCGAGCCACCACGATCCTTCCCGGAAAGCCTCACCTTTCCTCCGGCACACCAAAAAAGCCAATAGATTCCTAGGCTTATCCACAATGCACCGGAGGCCGCCAACGCGTCCTGCTGCTCCCGAAAAACCTCACCTCAAGATCTCGTGCGAGGCGATGAGCCAATCTCGACCGGGTGGCCAGATGCTCCCGAAAAATCTCACCTTTCAGAATTCACGGAAATACCAACGGCAGTCCCTTGTCTTTGCCTGTCAACCTTCCGGCGTCCCCGAGCGCCGATTTGCACCTGAAAAAGCTCACCTGAGCAGCTTTTTTGGTCTCAATCGACTCCCGAAAAAACTCACCTCTTGCGTATGCCGGATCAAGAACGGGGCCCGTTTCGCGGCACTGCGACAAGTTCCCGTAAAGACTCACCCTCACACATGGATGGCGTCGAAAAACATTGAGATCCCTTCCAGCACGACGCTTTACCGCGTGAACAAGGACTCTTGCTCTCCTGTAAAAGCTCACCTCAAGGTCCGCTCAGCCAAAAATTCGGTCAAAATACCCCTCGGCTCCCGAAAAACTTCACCTTCGCCAGGCGATATTTCCCGATCTATCTCACCCCAGTGCCCAGGCGACGTCGATTGAGTCCAAAAAACGGCCAAATGAGCCGTCCCGAATCCCCTCACCGTTGCAGTTCGTGTAACAACGTCCACTATCCCGATGTAGCCGGGCCCGCATCACGCATAGCCCCCGTATTGACTCACCTTTGCTTCCAGGTCAAGAATCGGGTCCATCCCGAACCCGCTCACGTCCTGTCCCGCAGGCGCTCACCGCTTTCCCCGAAGCCCATCACCCGGCTGTCCCGCAGAGTCTCACCACCGCTCCCGTAAAACTTCACCTCATCGGGCTGAAACCCATGCCAGGCAAGGGTTTGCCGTGGCGTTAACGTCTTTTAACAGGTATCAAGGGTGTTTACTTTTATTACTCTCAAGTACCTTTACCCCGCGAGCCCTTCGGGATATCCACACCCCCAACCGGGCTGCAAAGCCTTTATTGCCAGCACATCAGCCCGTGAAACAACCCCGATAAACAGCTAACCGTTGGAAAACCAAGCGTTTACAATGGCTTACAGGACAAACTTAGCTTTGTTTCACGAAACGCTAGCGTTGGCGACATCAAAATGGGCTTTTACGGCTCCCCGGTCATGTGAATTTCTCATCCGCTAAAAATCAAGGCGATAAACGTATCATTCAATACGTAATTTGTTATTATTCGATCCGTTATCCCTCGTAGAGACGACCATGATTCGAGACGAAGATCGCCACGCCCTTCGCGAAGAACTCGATGCGTTGCGCAAAGATGGCGCAAGGCGTCAGGACTTGTCGCTGCATGCCTGCAAGCGGCTCTTTTTCGACTTCGGCATTCGTCCCTCAATGGCCACCGTCCGGGATCTGACCCAGACCGGCAGCGCCAGCGACATTCCGAAGGACATCGAGCTTTTCTGGCAACGCATTCGTGCGGCGTCGAAGGTACGCGTCGGCAGCGGCGCCATTCCACCCGCGCTGGAAGAACGCGCGGGCGAATTTCTCGGCGCGCTTTATGAAGAGGCCCGGTCGTTCGCCCGCCAGACCCTCGAAGCCGAGCGCAAGGAAATCGAGTCGGGTCGCCAGGAAGCCGAGCAGGCGTTGCGCGATGCCCAGGCCCGAAGTCTCGCCGCCGATGAAATGCTTCAGCGCAGCGAGGCGCGCATCGAAGCGGCCTGGACTCACGTGCGCGAACTCGAAAACCAGCTGGCGACGGCGTCTGCCCACGGCGCATCGCATCAGGACAGTCTGCAGGCAACCGTGCGCCGCCTCGAGGCCGAAAACGAGGCGCTTCAGAAGCGTATCGACATGGAGCAGACCACCAACGCCGGGTTGCGCGACCGGATCGACCGTCTGCACGAAGACATGCGCAAAAGCACCGAGCACTACGCGCAGCAAATCAAAGATGCGCTGGCTGAAGCCGAGCGCCGCGTGAAGCCGATGCTGGTCGAGCTCGATTCGCTGCGCACGATGTCATCCACCTGGCAGTCGGCGCAGCGCGACGCAAGCAAGAAGGAATTCGAATTCATCCAGCAACTGGCCACCGCCAAGGCCCGCGCGGACCGGCTCGACGCCGTGCTGCGCGAGCGCTCGGACGAGATCGACATGCTTACGCGTCAGGTGGCGACGTTGCGTGCGCAACAAGGTGTCGATGGCTCGGTGGCCGGCGTGCTGTGCGCGCTTGCGCAGTCGGGCCGTCTTGGCGACGAAGATCTGGCGCGGCTCGGCACGAGCATTGACGCCCAGGTGAGCTTGCCTGCGCATTGCCCGAACTGTGATGACGGCGAGCCGGAGTTGGCCGAGGTCGATGGCCGTTTCGAATTGTCGTGTCCCGAATGTGAGCACACCTCGGGACTGGGCGCGTCGCGTCTGGAGGCCGTCGCGCGCTTCGCCATCGGCAAGAAAGATGCCCGCACCGCAGTGAGGTGAGCATTTCCGGGAGGCGTCGGCCGCCCAGACGGTGAGCTTTTACGGGGTCACGGCGTGGTGCGAGGCAGGCGGGCAGCGCCTGCTCAGGTCATGCTGCGCGCCTCGTGCGCCTCAGTGCGTGTCGGGCGCTGCATCCGTGGCTGGCACGGACGCTTTCCGGTCGGCCCAGACGCGCCACGCGCGATGCAGCCTCCCGGCGGAAATCGGTTGCAGGAAGCCGAGCCACTGGCCGACCTGATCGGCATCCACACCGCGCTCGAACAGATCCGCCGCGTAGCTGTTGCGCAGGGTTTGTGGACTCGCGCGTTCGGCGCGGGTTTGCGCGATGCCCGCCTCGTCCATGAGCGCGTCGATTGCGCGCAGCACGGTGGCTTTGTGCATCGGACGCCCATTGGGCGAGCCGGGAAACACGAGTTGCCCGGGCAGGCCCGCGAGACGGCGTGCTTCGAGCCATGCCCCCATCACGTCGACTGCGAACGGCGCGAGCTGCGTGCGGTGCGTGAAGGCCGGATTGTCGGCTTCGATGGTGATCCATTCCGAGCCGATCGCGGTGGCGTCGAGCTTGAGCGCAATGGCGTCGCCGGTCTTCAGGCCGCCGCCGAGAAAGACGGCGACGAGCGCGCGGTCGCGCCGCTCGCGCCAGCGCTTCGCGGCCGACTGTTCGGTGAGCGGCGCGAACAGCTGCGCGATCACGGCGGCGCGTTCCATCGCGGTCAGAAAACCGGTGGGCTCGTTCTCGCGTGCATTGCGCCACGCTGCCTCGCCGTCCTGGGCGATGAAGCGCGCCGGGTTCGTGGAGGCCAGCTCGATCTGGCGCACATGGTCGAGCACGCGCTCGATGAGGCGCAGATAGCGCAGCCGCTGCGGCTTCTTCACGTCGAGCCCCGCGACGAATTCGGCGATCGTGCCAGTGTCCACGGAAATAATCGTCTTGCGCCTGAGCGCGAGCCATTCGAGGAAGCGTCCCCATTGCACGCGGTAGACGTCGGCGGACGACTGGCGCAAGTCCTGGGCCGCGAGCCAGGCATCGAAGGCGGCGACCGGGTCGTCTTGCCAGTCCTTGCGCTGCTGGTCGAAGAGATCGCGGGAGGATTGGGAGGCGCTCATCACTATGCTTCCGTTAGTTGCGTAGCAGGAAGGCATTCTAGCGAATTCCCGTTGTTGCGGGGCTCATACCCTGCTCGTCAGCCGCCCCAGGCGCGCGGGCGCTTTGCGGTGGCTTGCCGCTGGGCGTCGCGCCGGGCCGCTTCCGCGCTTTGGGCCGCCCGCTCGTAGGCGTCGACGGCGAAGGCGAATACGGCAGGCAGGGCATTGGACTGGCCGAAATGAACCGTTTCGTCGGTTTCCGGATACGCGAGATCACCCGGACGCTGGAACAGGCCGAGCATGAGCCCGTCGTGACGGCTCGCGAACCCGAGGTCGGCGAGCGCTTCCGCTTCGATCGCATGCAGCAGGCGCCAGCTCAGCGGCACCTGCTGGGCGATATAGCGCTGCGCGATGTTGCGCACGATCTGTTCGAGGTCGCGTGCGGCTGCCTGAAAACGCAAGGCGGCCAACGCTTGCTCATTCGGGATTGGCGAGGTCTGCATGGGCTCTCCGGTCGTTCTTTTTACTGTATGAATATACAGTAGTCGGCGCGTTCGCGCAGCCTCATCCGTTCAGCCATGAATTCCGCCGTGAATTCAGCCGTGAATCACGACCAGCAGCGCACGCGCCTCGCCCTTGCCCACGTTGCGGATCGCATGCGGCTGGTCGGCGATATAGCGCGCCGTGTCCGCGGTCTTCAGGCGCTCGTGTGCGCTGGCCGCCTCCACCTCGATCGTGCCCTGCAGCACGGTGAGATGCTCGCGCGTGCCGGGCTCGTGCGCGCCCGACACCAGCGCGCCGCCCGGCTTGAGCGTGAGCTCGTACCACTCGAAATGGCCGGCAAGCTCGATCGGCCCCCACACGCGCAGCTGATAGCCGGCCTCGTGGCCGTGCAGGGTCGGGATGTCGTGCGGCCCGGCCACCGCGATGGCGTCGGGCGCGCGCGGCGCGGCGAACAGCGAGTCGAGCTTCACGCCCAGCGCGTTCGTGAGCCGCCAGGCCACGGCGATCGTCGGGTTTGCCTTGTCGCGCTCGATTTCCGATAGCATGGATTTCGAAACGCCAGCCGCGCGCGAGAGTTCGTCGAGCGTCATCCTGCGCTCGCTGCGCAGGCGCTGGATCTGCTCGCCCACGCGCGGCGGCGCGGCCGGCGCGGCGGCGCCCGACCGTTCCGCCGTCGGGCCGGCCGCGGCGCGGGTTTTGCGCGGGCGGGGTTTGACGCCGGCGCCGGTGTCGGCATGGGTGCCGGAATCGGCGTCTGCGTTGCTCCCCGCGCGGGAACCGGATGGGGAACCTGAGCCGGTGCTTGCCATGGACTGCCTCATCGATTAAAGTTGTTCGACATACCGAACACAAGTTCGGAAAAACGAATAAATTCGCCTGGAGCTGACGGCGACTATACCAGCCGCGGCTCCCCATGTGAGGAGCACGATGCAATGAGCACTTCCAGCACTTCCAGCCTGTCCAACACGCCCTGGCTCGATCATCTGCGCGCGACGCTCGACCAGATTCGCGCCGATGGTTTCTACAAGAGCGAGCGCGTGATCGCGACGCCGCAGTCGTCGTCCATCGGACTCGCCGACGGCCGCGACGTGCTGAACTTCTGCGCGAACAATTACCTGGGTCTCGCGAACGACGCGCGCCTGATCGCCGCCGCGAAGGACGGGCTCGATCGCGACGGCTTCGGCATGGCCTCGGTGCGCTTCATTTGCGGCACGCAGACGGTGCACAAGCAGCTCGAAAGCGCGCTTTCCGCATTCCTGCAGACGGAAGACTGCATTCTCTATTCGAGCTGCTTCGACGCCAACGGCGGCCTCTTCGAAACGCTGCTCGGCGAGGAAGACGCGATCATCAGCGACGAGCTCAACCACGCGAGCATCATCGACGGCGTGCGGCTCTCGAAGGCGCGCCGCTACCGCTACAAGAACAACGATCTCGCCGATCTCGAAGCGAAGCTGCGCGAAGCCGATGAAGCCGGCGCGCGCTACAAGCTCATCGCGACCGACGGCGTGTTCTCGATGGACGGCATCATCGCGGACCTGAAGGGCATCTGCGATCTGGCCGACCGCTACGACGCGCTCGTGATGGTCGACGACTCGCACGCCGTGGGTTTCATCGGCGCGCATGGCCGCGGCACGCCCGAGCACTGCGGCGTGGCGCAGCGCGTGGACATCGTCACGGGCACGCTCGGCAAGGCGCTCGGCGGCGCGTCGGGCGGCTACGTGGCGGCGAAGAAGGAAGTGATCGAGTTGCTGCGCCAGCGCTCGCGTCCGTACCTGTTCTCGAACACCCTCACGCCGAGCATCGCGGCCGCATCGCTCGCGGTGCTCGAGCTGATCGCGAGCGACGAAGGCGCACAACTGCGCGCGCGCGTGCAGGCCAATGGCGCGCATTTCCGCCGCGAGATGAGCGCACTCGGCTTCACGCTCGTGCCCGGCGAGCACCCGATCATTCCCGTGATGCTGGGCGACGCGCGGGTGGCCGCGCAAATGGCCGAGGCGCTGCTGAACGAAGGCGTCTACGTGATCGGCTTTTCGTATCCGGTCGTGCCCAAGGGCCGCGCGCGCATCCGCACGCAGATGAGCGCGGCGCACACGCCCGAGCAGATCGATCGCGCCGTGGCCGCGTTTGCGCGCACCGGCAAGCAGGTTGGCGTGATTTGAACAGGATGACGAAATAACATGAAAGCGCTTGCCAAACTCGAACGCGCGCCCGGGCTCACGCTGACCCGCGTGAAGAAGCCCGAAGTCGGCCATAACGACGTGATGATCAAAATCCGCCGCACCGCGATCTGCGGCACCGATATCCATATCTGGAAGTGGGACGACTGGGCGCAGAAAACCATTCCGGTGCCCATGCACGTGGGCCACGAATACGTGGGCGAGATCGTCGAGATGGGCCAGGAGGTGCGCGGCTTTGCCATTGGCGACCGCGTCTCGGGCGAAGGCCATATCACCTGCGGCTTTTGCCGCAACTGCCGCGCGGGGCGTCGTCATCTGTGCCGCAACACCACGGGCGTGGGCGTGAATCGTGAAGGCGCGTTTGCCGAATATCTCGTGATTCCGGCCTTCAACGCCTTCAAGATTCCGCCTGAAATCTCCGACGACCTCGCTGCGATCTTCGACCCGTTCGGCAATGCCACGCATACGGCGCTCTCGTTCAACCTCGTCGGCGAGGATGTGCTCATTACCGGTGCGGGGCCCATCGGCATCATGGCCGCGGCGATTGCGAAGCACGTGGGCGCGCGCAATGTGGTGATCACCGACGTGAACGATTACCGGCTCGAACTCGCGCGCAAGATGGGCGCGACGCGCGCGGTGAACGTCTCGCGCGAATCGCTGCGCGACGTGATGAACGCACTGCACATGACCGAGGGCTTCGACGTGGGCCTCGAAATGTCGGGCGTGCCGAGCGCGTTCACGGCGCTGCTCGAATCGATGAACCACGGCGGCAAGGTCGCGCTGCTCGGCATTCCGCCCGCGCAGACCGCCATCGACTGGAATCAGGTCATCTTCAAGGGCCTCGAAATCAAGGGTATTTATGGCCGCGAGATGTTCGAGACCTGGTACAAGATGGTCGCGATGCTGCAGAGCGGGCTCGATCTTTCGCCCATCATCACGCACCGCTTCCACGTGGACGACTACGAAAAGGGTTTTGCCGCGATGCTCTCGGGCGAGAGCGGCAAGGTGATTCTCGACTGGACGGCCGCCTGACGCCCCGAGGGGGTCATTGCGCCGTCGAGGCCGCCGCCGCAGCATCCGGCGGCGCCTGCTCGAACTCTGCCTGGATGCGCACGTCGATCTCGTCGCCCACTGCCGGATACCACGTCGACAGCCCGAATTTCGCGCGGCTGAACCTGCCATTCGCCGCAAAGCCGAGCGTCGGCTGCTTCGTGAGCGGGTCCGGCGCATAGCCGTTGAACACCACGTCGAGCGTGACCGGCTGCGTCACGCCATGAATCGTGAGATCGCCCGTGAGCTTGCCGGCGGGCTTGCCGTCCACATCCGCCGTGCGCTCGAAATGCGTGCTCGTGAAGCGGATCTGCGCGTAATGCTCGACGTCGAGCAACTGCGGGCCCTTCACCATGCGGTCGAGCAGCGGGACGTTGGTGTCGAGGCTCGCGGCGTCGATCACCGCGTCCACCTTTGCGCTTTCCAGCGCGTTCGCGGGCCAGTCGAGCTGCGCGCTTGCCCGGTCGAAGCGCATCACGAAGCGCGTGTAGTGCAGATGGTCGATGTCGAACACGATGCTCCAGTGATGCGCGTCGAGCGTGTAATGCCCCGCCGGCACCGACGCCTCGACGGGACTCACGCTGTGCGTCACCACGCGCAGCGGCATGCAGCCGGGCAGCAGGCAGGCCACGGCCAGCGCAGCGCACAGCATGCGGCGGCGCGCTTGCGGCGTGGCCCTGGCGGCGGCTAGGGAGGCGTCCATTTCATCTCCATGGCAATGGCGGCGAGTCATTGTAGTGACTGCAACGAATTTAGTGACGAGCGGCCATGCCGTTTTATTCCACCGACGGCTCGTCATGTTGGAGGGGGCCGACGGAGCGGCGTTCATACCCCTCATGCGGATTCGCACACCGATTTGCGCACCGAGTCGCATACCCATTGCCACGCGGCCCGTTTTCGGGTTTGATACGCGGATCGGAGCCTGTCCATCCTCGGGACGCATACCGCATGCCCGCCGCGAACGATTCGGTCTGCTTTCACAGCACGCACCTGCGCGAGGTCGACGCCATGACGGCCGCCACCGCGCACAGCTTCGCGCGCCATGCGCATGACCAGTACGGCATCGGCGTGATCGATGCGGGTGGGCACGTATCGCTCTCCGATGCGGGCGTGGTCGAGGCGCTGCCAGGCAACCTCATTCTCGTCAATCCCGGCGAAGTGCATGATGGCCGCCCGCTCGGCGCGCCCGCGCGGCGCTGGCGCATGCTTTATTTCGAGCCGCGCTGGATCGACGCGCTGCATGCCGACATCACCGAAGGCGACGACGTGAGTTTTGCGCTGTTCGCGCCCGTGATCGCCGATCCGCACCTGCGCGCGCTGTTCGATGTCGCGTTCGCCAGCGCCACGGCTGGCGGCGGCGATCTCGCGGCCATGGCGTTCGACGGCGCGGCGCTCGACGCCATGGCGCGGCTCGTGCGCGGGCTCGGCCACCGCCGGCCGCTCGCGCCGTGTTCGCCGCTGGCCGTGGCGCGCGTGCGCGAGATGATCGATGCTGATCCGGGCCAGGCGTTCTCGCTCGCCGATCTCGCGAGCGCGGCGGGGCTCAGCCGTTTCCAGCTTCATCGCGGCTTCGTGCAGGCGTTCGGCGTGGCGCCGCATCAGTACTTGTTGCATTGCCGCGTCGGACTCGCAAGGCGGCTGCTCAAGGCCGGCCAGGCGCCCGCCCAGGCCGCACTCGCGGCCGGCTTTTGCGACCAGAGCCATCTCAATCGCGCGTTCGCGCGCCAGTTCGGGGTATCGCCGGGCCGTTACCGGCTCGTGCACGGCGGCCCTCCGGCCTGACGGTTGCCGTGGGCGGCTGGCGGCCGCCGCACACCGATCCAAGACGGCGCAGGCGCCGCGTTTTATACAGGCGTTTCAGTCCCACGGAGCGCCTCCATGTCCTCTTCGTCCTCTTCGTCTTCTTCGCTGTCGTCCGCAAAATCGCTGCGCGCGTCGTCGTCGCGGTCCGTCGCGCATCTGCAGTTGTCCCTCGCGATGATCACCGTGGGCAGCACGGTGATTGCCAGCAAGATCATCGGCGCGGGGCTCGATCCCCTGCCGGCGACTGCCTTGCGCTTTGGGCTCGCCTTGCCCGTGCTGCTGGTGCTCATGTGCGTGACCGGCACCGCGTTCCCGCGCCCCGGCCTGCGCGATGCGGGCCTGCTGATCGCCCAGGCCGCGGTCGGCAGCATCGGCTACACCGTCTTGCTGATCGCCGGAACTCAGCGGACCTCGGCCGCCGACGCGGGCATCATCCTCGGCACCCTGCCCGCCGTATGTGCGCTCACCGCCGCCGTGGTGCTGCGCGAGCGGCTGCGCGCAAGCACGCTGATCGCGGTGATGGTGGCGAGCCTCGGCGTGGCGCTCGTCACGCTCGCGCCCGCAGCGCATGGCGGCGGCTCGCTCACGGGCGATGCGCTGCTGATCGGCGCGGTGATCTGCGAAAGTTTATTCGTTTTGCTAAACAAGCGGCTCGCGATGCCCTGGCCGCCGCTCGCGCTGTCGACCGCGATGACGGGCATCGGCTTCATCGTCTCCGGCCTGGCGGCGCTGCACGATTGGCCGGCCACGCTGCACGCGCCGCCGCCGCATGCCTTGCTGGCCGTGGCGTACTACGCGCTGGTGCCGACCGTCGGCGGCTTCTGGCTCTGGTACGCGGGCGCATCGCGCGTGTCGGGCGCCGAGGCGGCCATCTTCACGGCCGTCGCGCCGGTTTCGGGCGTCGTGCTCGCGGCGCTGCTGCTGGGCGAGCCGCTCACGCTCGCCCGCCTGGCCGGGCTCGCGCTCGTGGTCGCGGCCGTGTTCGTGACTGCCGCGCCGGGCGTGCTAGTGTCACGAACACGCGGCGCGGTGCAGGACTAGCCGCGTGCTTTTCCGCCGCTTTCCGTCCTTCTCGCCATTCAAGGAGCCCACGCATGAGCACTACCCACCCCACGTCCCCCGCCGAAACCCGCCCGCCGCTGCCGCCCTTCACCCGCGAGACCGCGATCCAGAAAGTGCGTGGCGCCGAGGACGGCTGGAACACCCGCGATCCGCAGCGCGTCGCGCTTGCCTACACGCCGCAAAGCGTCTGGCGCAATCGCGCCGAGTTCGTGACAGGCCGCGAGGCCATCGTCGCGTTTCTCACGCGCAAATGGGCGCGTGAGCTCGACTACCGGCTCATCAAGGAATTGTGGGCGTTCACGGGAAACCGCATTGCGGTGCGCTTCGCCTACGAGTGGCATGACGATTCCGGCCACTGGTACCGCTCGTACGGCAACGAGAACTGGGAGTTCGACGAGAACGGGCTGATGGCGCGCCGCCATGCGTCCATCAACGACCTGCCGATTCGCGAGGCGGACCGGCTGTACCGCTGGCCGCTCGGCCGCCGTCCCGACGATCATCCGGGCTTGAGCGATCTCGGGCTCTGAGCGGGCTGTCCCGTCCCTTGCCAGCGCGCGCATCGTCGATCGTTCATCGCGGCGACTCATCGGACTGGCAACATGGGCGCGCCGAAGGTTGCGCCCGCGCTGGCTTGCTGTACAGTTTGCAGTCGCCGGAAGCAGACCCTGAACAGAACCAGCAGCAGACGAACCGAAGCGATTCGGCGAGCAAGAGGACGGAGAGCCCATGCGGTGTTGGCAAGTGCGAGGTGTCGGGACCCAAAAAATCGCCATCGCGTTGGCGCTCACAGCGCTGATGTCTGGCGTCGCAACGAGCGCACGCGCGCGCGACTGGTGCGGCGGCGGCCTGTGGGTGGACGCGATGGTCGGCTCATATCACATCCATCCCGACAAGGATTTCGAGCAATTCAATCCGGGCCTCGGCATCGAATGCTGGCCGGGCGAAACCTGGGCGCTCACGGCGGGCGGCTTTCGCAATTCGCTGCGGCGGCCCTCGTGGTATGGCGGCGCGGTCTGGGCGCCGGAATTCCTGCACTGGGGCTACGTGCGCCTCGCGGCGATGGGCGGCCTCATCTCCGGCTACAACTACGGCAACTGGGGGCTCGGCCACAATCACACGGTCGGCCCAGTGGCTGCACCCATCGTGATGGTCGCTTACAAGCGCGTGGGCGTGAACTTCATCGTCATTCCGCCGATTCCTTCCGACGACCTGCCATTCACGATCGGCTTTCAACTGAAGGTGAAGTTCTGAGCGTGCGCGGGTGTTGCGCGAGGGCGTCGAAGCACTCGCGATAGCGGGAGCATGGTGAGTCGCGAAGGATACGTCGACCTCACCGGCGATTGCGCAATGGTGAGGAATTCCAGGAGAGGCGGATGGTGAGTCGTGCAAAGCGCGGCAACCTCACCGGCGCATCGTGCAATGGTGAGGAATTCCAGGAGTTGGTGCTCCCGAAAAACCTCACCTTTGTCCTGGGTGGGGCGGATCGGCGTATCAGAACTTGTACTCGGGATTCTTCGGATCGAAGGCGTCGGTATCGAAGGTCTTTGGCGTGATGCTTTCGATCACGATTCTTTCGAAGATCTGGCCGTCGTTGTCATACGCCTCGACGGTGCGGAAATACGGGCGACGCAGGTCCAGCCCGAGCGTCTGTTTTTTCGCATAGAACTGCGGTTTGCCGGCTGGCGAGGCATAAGTGAGCGCCACCACGCGCACGCCGCTGAGCGTTTTCACTTCCACCTGCGGCTTGTATGGCGCGCCCACCTCGGCGTATTTCTTCGCGTCTGCCATGAACCGGCTCACGATGAGCTCCGTGCCGAGCTCGGTGATTTTGTGATTCGACTGCGAGCGCGCGAGCGAGCCGTCGATCGCCGTCCACATCGGCATGACGCCGAGCAGGCCGCCCAGATGACCGTACATCTGATCGGTGCGTTTGGTGGCGTCGTAGATCACTTCTTCGCCCGCATTCTGGCCGTCGGGCAGCCACTTCGCGTAGATGCGCAGCGGTTCGCGCTCGAGCTTCACGAGCATGTGCGCGGGCTTGCCGGGCCACTTGCCGTTCAGGCGTTCCCAGCGCGAGAGCACGAATTCGTACGACGGATACCCCGGCGGCCCGATCTGGATCAGCGCGGGCACGACGAGCGGATCGAACGCCTGAAAGAGCGCCGTGAGTTGCGCGTCGCTCATCTTTACGAGTGCGCCGCTCTTCTGTGCGCGGGAAAGCCAGCGTACCTGCTGTTCGAGCGGGAGCTTGCCGACCTCGGCGGCGTGATTGGCCGACGGGCTGGCTGTGGCTGTCGCGGGCGCGGCGTCTTGCTGGACGCTCGCTTGCATGCTCGATTGTGCGTTCGCACCGGCCGCTTCGTTATCCTGCGCATTGGCCGTGGCGCACGCGAATGCAAGCGCTGCGCACGCGAGCGGTGCAGCGAGGCGCCGCGCCGGCCGCACGCCTTGCGGCATCGAACGCAATGGATCGTTATTCATGGTTTGGCTCCCTGTGTCGCTATTTTCTTGAACGAAACGTTAAGCAGAACCGCAGAAGGCGTGAAGAAAAAGCGCGATGGTAACGGCTACGCGGTGCACTGCCTCTCAATTTCCCGATCATGCTGCGCGTGGCGCGGAATTGGCCTGAGTGGTACGCGCAATCGCGGCACGCAGCCACTCGCCGGTAGCAGAAGGCGCGGTGACGGGCAGCATATGGCCGCCGTTCACAACCTCGAGCGTCACGCGCGACGAGCGGCGGCGCAGCGCCTCGCCATGGCGCATCCAGTCGAGCACCATGTCGTCGCGGCCGAACAGCACGTCGGCGGGAATAATCAGGTCTGCGTAGCGTTGCTCCATCTGTTCGAGATCGTTCGAATCCTCGATAGCCACGAGATCGAGCGACGCGTTATGGAAAGCCTTGGGCCGCACGCTGAGCAGCGCGCCGCCACGGGTGCGGAAGTCCGCGGGCACCGCCTCGGGCGCGAACACGGCCTTGAGCGTCGCGGTGCTGGTGGCGAGGCCGAACGGCGTGGCCAGCGTGCGCGCCATGAAGCGGCGCACGCGCGCCGAGCGCACGGCGAGCGCGCGGAAGGCCCTGGGCACGTCCGTCTGCACGTGGGTGAGCGGGGCGATCAGCGCGAGCCGCGCGACCGACTCGGGATGATCGAGCGCGACGGCCAGCGCAATTGCGCCGCCGAGCGAATGCCCGACGAGCACGGGCGCTTCGAGGCCGAGCGCGTCGATGAAACGCGCGACCGTGCGAGCTTGCGCGCGAATGTTGGCGGGGGTCAGCGCGCCGCGCGTGGAATAGCCGGAACCGGGCCGGTCGATCAGAATCACGCGATGCTCGCGTGCGAGCGCTTCGAGCGGCAGCCAGGCGAAATTGCGCATCTGCCCGCACAGGCCGTGCACGAACACGAGAGGCGGCCCACCGCCGTCGCCATGGCCATATTCTGCGTAGTGGATGCGCTCGCCGTCGATATCGACGAGGCGGCCGTCCATCGGCACAGCCTGTTCGATGCGTCGCGTCATGCGCCGCGTGAACGACGCAAGTGCGGCGCAGGCCAGCACGGTCACGACGATTCCGGCGGCGAGGGGAAAAACGATGGCGTTCACGCGATCCTCCGCTGGCAAGATTGAATGAACCGCTCGACGCGAGCGGCAATGAGCGGCGCATCGTGCAGGATGGTCCAGTGCGATGCGTCGATGACCTCGCGCCGGTAGTGGCCCAGCCATTGCGCGACGTTTGCGGAAAGCGCCGGCGTCACATAGCGGTCCCTGCGCGGCACGATGAACTGCACGGGCACGAGCGTGCGCCGCTCGCGCGGCTGCCACGCGCGCGCGATGAAGTTGGCGCGATAAAGCTGTAGCCCGTTGATGCCGTTGCGCAACTGATCGGGGTCGCGCGGCGCGCGCACGCCTTCGGTCTTGCGCAGCCACCATGGCCACAGCGCCGCGCCGCCCAGGCGCCACACGAGCTGCGGCACGAGCGGCAGATGGAAGAGCGCGATGTACCACGATTTCAGCGACTGCGAGAGGCTCATGCGTGCACGAAACACGTGATCGAGACATGGCCCCGAAATCGACGTAAACGAGGCAATGCGCGCGGCGTTGGCAGGATCGGTCACGGCTTCCCAGCACTGGATCGAGCCCCAGTCGTGAGCGACGAGATGAAACGGACGCGTGTCACAGCTTGCATCGGCCACGGCGCACAAATCGAGCGCGAGCTGCGCGAGCCGGTAGTCCCCGCGCCGCCGGGGCGCAGCCGAGCCGCCCATGCCGCGCACGTCATACGCAATCACGCGAAAGCGCGTATCGAGTTCGCGGCGCAGCGCCTCCCATACGCGCGCCGAATCCGGATAGCCGTGCACGAGAATCATGGGCGGCGCGTCGGGCGGCCCGCTCAGGTACACGGCGAGCCGCACGCCGTCCGAATCGACGTCGAGCCTTTCGGGCGCCGCAGCTCCGTTCAGGTTGCGCATGGTGCGTCAGGCGGCGCGCGGCGTGCCCGCCGGATGCAGCGGCACGCGCCGTGGTGCGGCTTGTGTCGCGTAGTGCGCATTGGTCGCGTCGATCTGCGCAATGAGGCCATCGATTCGTTCGAGATGCTTACGATTGTTGTGATCCCATGGGTGAAAGCCGGGCTTGAAAAAGCGCAGCCATTCGAGCGCGATGCCGGGAAACACGCCATGGCGCGGACCATAGAGAAACTTGATGAGCTGCCAGCGCCCGCCGAACTTGCCGATGCTCCGCCTGTGCCGGCGCATGAGCGCGAGGTGGTAGTCGAATACGATCAGCCAGAACAGCACCGTGGTGGCCAGCATCGTGCCGGTGCGCATCAGGTAGCGCGCGGGGCCGGGCTTGATCACGAGATTCCAGACGTCGTACGAAACCGATTTATGCTCGGTTTCCTCGAGCGCATGCCATAGCCACATCTGCTTG
The DNA here is from genome assembly GCF_051125205.1 of Paraburkholderia sp. A1BS-2L. Lineage (NCBI taxonomy): Bacteria > Pseudomonadati > Pseudomonadota > Betaproteobacteria > Burkholderiales > Burkholderiaceae > Paraburkholderia > Paraburkholderia sp. A1BS-2L. The sequence goes on along the minus strand of NZ_CP120429.1, from coordinate 1,222,691 downwards.
TAGCCTTCCACCGAGCCCTCGATGCGCGCGCTGCCGACGGCGAGCAGCAGATCGGCGAGCATCGCGGTGTAGTGCTCGAGCGCGACCGTCTGCGCGAGCTGCAGCGAGGGCGGCAGCACCTTGCGCGCGAAGTTCAGGATGGCCCAGAGGCGCTTGTCGAGCTTGTGCGCGGGCAGGCCGGCCGCTTGCAGCAGGTCGTTGTACTCGACGTGCTCGCGCGTGTGCATCGCTTCCTGGCCGATGAAACCCATCACCTGCTTCTTGAGCTCGGGATCTTCGATGCGGTCGCGGTAATGGCGCACCGCGTCCATGAAAAAGCGCTCGCCGGCCGGAAAAAGCAGCGAAAGCGCATTGAAGAAGTGGGTGACCGGCACGCCCTCGACGTGCCAGTCACAAGCCCTTTCGGGCGGTAACGCGAAGCGGATGTCGCGCCGGATCGGCATCATGCTGTTTCTCCCTGATTGCTGTTGCCTGCGTTGTTATTCCTGGCGCGCTTGCGCGCCTTCGCGGCCTCGCGCCGCGCGCTCGTCACGACGAGCGCCTGATAGGCGGCGGGCAGCGTGCGCGCGAGCCAGTCGGCCATGCGCGCGTCGCGCCCGATCAGCACGCGCCGCGCGTTGCGGCGCACGCCGGCGAGGATCGTGCGCGCGGCCTCGTCGGCGGTGGTGATGAAGAACTTCTCGAACTCGTCCTTGCCCTGCTGCTCGCTCGCCACCATGAAGCCGACCATGTTCGTGGCCACGCGGCTCGACTGCGCGATGTTGGTGCGGATGCCGCCCGGATGCACGCAGGTGGCGGAGACGCCGCACTTCATCATGTCGAGCTCCTGGCGCAGCGATTCGGTGAAGCCGCGCACCGCGTACTTGGTGGCGTTGTAGCCGCTCATGCCGGGCTGGGCGAACAGGCCGAACACGCTCGACGTGTTGACGATATGTCCATCGCCCGAAACCTTCAGATGCGGCAGGAAAGCCTTGGTGCCATGCACGACGCCCCAGAAGTTGATGTTCACGATCCATTCGAGGTCGCTGTACGACATGCCCTCGATCGTGCTGGAGAGCGCGACGCCCGCATTGTTGAACACGAGATTCACGCGGCCGTGCTCGCGGGCGGTTTCGTCGGCCCACGCGAACACGGCGTCGCGCTCGCTCACGTCGAGCACGCGCGTGCTCACGCGCACCCTGGGGGCGAGCGCGCGCACGAAGCGTTCGGTTTCGGCGAGGCCGGGCGCGTTCCGGTCCGCGAGTGCGAGATGGCAGCCGGCGCCCGCGAGCTGCACGGCGAGCGAGCGGCCCATGCCCGATCCCGCGCCGGTGATGGCGGCTACCTTGTTGTCGAAGTGCTTCATGAACGTGTTCTCCGTTGTGAACCGCGTTGGGGCGCTTGGGGTCACTTTGGGTCGCCTCAAGCGGCTTCAGTCGTATGCGTGGCGACGACGACAGGCGATTCGGCATCCTCACGATGCGGTGCGCGAAATGCCTGATAGTCGGCCATCGAGAAACGCGCGGTGGCCTGCCGGAAGCGCCATGTGAAGCCCGGCCAGAGTGTGGTGTTCTTGCCGTTGCGCGGATCGAGATACCAGCTCTTGCAGCCGCCCACGGACCAGATCGCGCGGCCGAGCTGGTCCTGAATACGCGCGTTGTAGCGCGCCTCCACCTGCGCTCGCACTTCGATCGAATCGGCGCGCTCCTGCTTCATGGCGTCGAGCGCGCCGAGGATGTACTCGACCTGCGACTCGATCATGAACACCATCGAGTTATGGCCGAGCCCAGTATTCGGGCCGACGATCATGAAAAAATTCGGATAACCAGGCAAAGTCGTGCCGAGGTAGGCATGCGCGCCGTTGCGCCATGTCTGCACGATGTCCACGCCGCCGCGCCCGATGACCGCGCCTGGCGGAAACGGATCGGCCACCTGGAAACCCGTGCCGTAGATCAGGCAATCCACCTCGTGATGCGTGCCGTCGGCGGTGATCACGCCGGTGGCGTCGATGCGCTCGATTGCAGCCGTGACGACATTGACGTTGGCGCGCGCGAGCGCCGGATAGTAGTCGTTCGAGATCAGCACGCGCTTGCAGCCGATCGTGTAGTCGGGCGTCACCGCATCGCGCAGCGCGGGATCCGCGACCTGATTGCGGAGATGGCGCAGTGCGAGCTTCTGCACGTTCTTCATGAGCGCCGGGTGGATCGCGAAGCCCAGCACGCGCGACTCCAGCATCCAGTAGAGGCCCGTGCGGGCGATTTTCTGCGTGAACGGCAGCGTGCGGAACATCCATTGCTCGAAGCGGGACAGCCGACGGTCGGGCTTGGGCATGATCCATGGCGGGGTGCGCTGGAACAGCGCGAGCCCGGCCACCTTTGGCGCGATCTGCGGCACGAACTGGATCGCGCTCGCGCCGGTGCCGATCACGGCCACGCGCTTGCCTTCGAGCGCATAGCCGTGGTCCCACTGCTGCGAATGAAAGGCCTTGCCCGCGAAGGTCTCCACGCCGGGGATCGCGGGCAGCGCGGGCCGCGAGAGGCCGCCCATGGCCGAGATCAGCACGCGGGCGGCGAGGCGCCTGCCGTTGGCGAAAGCCAGACGCCAGCAATGTGCGGTCTCGTCCCACTGGGCGCTGGTCAGTTCGTGATCGAAGTTCAGCCACCGCGAGAGCCCGAACTGCTCGACGCAGCGGTTCAGATACGCGCGAATCTCGGGCTGCGGCGCGAACATGCGGGTCCAGCGCGGATTGGGCGCGAACGAGAACGAGTACACGTGCGATTGCACGTCGCACGCGCATCCGGGGTAGTGATTGTCGCGCCAGGTGCCGCCCGCCGAGCCGGCCTTCTCGAATACGGCGAAGTCGGTATGGCCGCGCTGCAGCAGGCGGATCGCCATGCCGAGGCCGGCGAATCCGGTGCCGATGATGGCGACGCCGAGTGGCTCGCCGGTGCGGTCGTTGCCGGCTGCTTCGAAAGACCGGGTGGGTGCGTTCATCCGGAGCGTCTCCCTATGGTCCATTAAGAACTGTTACATTGAACGATGTAAACATAGCGGGTGCGACGCATGGACGCAAGGGACTAGAGGAAGCGTTCCAGGAAAAACGCGAGCGTCAAAAAAGCACGCGAGTGCGCGACTGGCTTGGGTTTCAGGCCAGTGAGGGGGAGCGGTGCGGGGGCAGGCGGGAGAGAAAAAGCGGGTCTTGAAGCACACCCGCGAAAGGAAGGATGCGTTCCTGGACGCACGGGCGCGCTTTCAGCGCGCGCCGGATCAGCGTTTCTTGCCGATGGTTTTACCAAGGACTTTGCGGGCGGTGGCGGCCTTGCCGCTGCCTTTACCGCCGGACTTCTTCGCAGCCACACCGGCCGCTTTATCCAGCTCGACCGGCGCATCCTCAGCCGGCGCCGAGCCCGCTCCCCCACGACGGCCCAGCGTCTGCTCGAGAATCGTCGCAACGCGGCCACCAAGATACGCGCTCGACTGCTCCTCGAGCGCGCGCAGAATCTCATTCTCGACGAACACCGTAGACAGCGGCCGCAGCCGCCAGATCGCGTCGACGAGCGCCGGCATGTCGGTCGCGGGCGGCAACGCGCCCGCGTCGTAGCGGTCGAGGTGCCGCACGACCATGGCCACCAGCGCGCCCGCGATCGCATCGAAATGCGGGCGCGCCTCTTCGAGCACGTCCAGCAGCTCGCGCGCCGGAATGCCTTCGCGCACCGTGGCCGCGGCGGCATCGAGCATGGCCGGATTGCGCGCGACGAACGACAGCCCCTTGCGTTCGAGCAGGCCGAGCTCGGCGAGCCGCGTGAGGCTATTGGGTGCTTGCGGACCGAACAGCTTGATCAGCTCGGGCAGCGAATAGGTTCTGGGCCGCGTATGCGACCACGGGCCGCCAATCGCGTTCTCGAGGCCGAGAATCGAGCGCAGGTCGCCGCCGTCGTCGATAGCCTTGATGAGGTCCTGGATGTTCGACAGCGTGTAGCCGCGCGCAAGCAGGTGATTGATGAGCTTCAGGCGCGCAACGTGGGAGTCGTTGTAGATGCCCACGCGGCCGCGCTTGTCGGGCGGCATGAGCAGGTCGCGGTCTTGATAGGCGCGCACGTTGCGCACCGTGGTGCCGGCCACGCGCGCGAGTTCGTCGACGGTGTATTCGCTGTCGGCGGCGCGCTCGGGCGTGGTGTCGGTGACGGGAGGCGTGGGCGATTTCGGCATGCGCCGATTTTAGCGCGAGCCGTCGCCCAAGCGCGAACCGGCGTGCGCCTGGCCATGCGCCGCCAGGCGTGCCCTACCAGGCGTGCCCCATCGGGCGTGCCCCACGAACGCGCTAGAACTTGTACGAGACCGCGAGGTACGAGATGAGCGGATCGGCCTTGAGCTCTCCACGGCTCACGGCCAGCTCGGTGCCGTCGGCGGCTTTCACGATCACCGATGATGTCGTTTTCAGCGGAATATAGGTGAGCGATGCCACGAGCCCCAGATGCGAGGTGATGTTGTATTCGGCGCCCACGTTGAACACCGGCTGCCACGATGACGACGCCTTCGCGGTGACCTGCGTCGTCCCCGGCTTGCCTGCGCCCGCCGCGAGCACAGAGCCCAGGTCGTCCTGAGTGGCTTTCACGAAGTTCGGATTGAGCTGGATGTCCGAGAACCAGTTGTACGAAACGCCGATGCCCATGAACGGGCGGAACTTTGCATCGGCATCCCGGAAGTAGTACTGAAAGAGCAGCGCCGGGCTCCACTGGCGCACGCTCTTGACGATGGGGTTGGTGGCCGGATCGCTGAGGTTCTGGCTGCCGAGCGCGCCCGCTGGGCCGGGCGGCTTGACCGTGCCGTGACCGTACAGCTTGAAGGTGGGGGGCACGCCCGCCACCGTCGAGACCGCGATGTGATCGGTCAGGAAATGGCTGAACACGAAGCCGACCGTGTCCGCGCTGCTCGTCGAAAGACCCGTGCCCGGCGACGTGGACGAATTCGGCAGGCGCAGCGGCGTGTTGATCGGCGAGGGCGCCACCGTGGTCGTGAGCGGTGTGCTGGACTGCTGCGGCGCGACGTGGAACCAGCCGAGCACGGCCACGTTGTCGCCCGCATGCTGGGCGTGGGCGGCCGTGCTCAGCACGACCGCCGCCCCTGCCAGCATTGGCGTTGCGATACGTCTCATCATTCCTCCCTGTCCTTCCTGTTTTCTTCGGCTGCTCTCAGGTTCGGGTGTCCCTGCCCGTCCGCTGTTTGCGCGCGGCGACCGTTTCGTGAACGGCCGTTCCTGCGCGCGCCCGGCGGCCCGCACGCGCCTCGCGTGCGAGAAGGCGGTCACCTCATGGGCTGCACGGCCCCGGTTTTATCGATGCATGATCGGGTCTCATCGCGCGGCTCACTGCACGAATGCGCCCGCCGTGAAGTACGGCGAGGATGCATTCGTCATGTCCAGGAAGCCGAACACGCCGCCCGTGAAAATCATCTTGCCGGTCGGGGTGCTGCCGGTCGACGCGTTCACGTGCGTGGTCGTCACGACGCCTGCCACGCTTTGCGCGAAGTTCAGATCGAGCGCGGTGGCGAGCGCGGCCTGCGAGGGGTTGAACGGATCGAGCAGCGTGCCTTGCGTGCCGGAGAGCGCGAGCGTGCGGTAATCGAACTGGCTGTCCACGCCGATGTACTCGCCGTCCTGCGAGCCCTGCGCGATGTTCGTTTGCGGCGCGAGCACCGAAATGCCCGATTCGTCGTCGGCGACGGGACCGGTCGCGCCGCTCTGCGGATCGACGCCCACCTGCGGATACGCGACGCCCGTGCGCACGAGCACCGGCACGAGCTGCCCGCGCAGCTTGCCGACGATCATGAAGCCTTTCGCCGCGTTCTGTCCGGTCACGAGCGTGGGCTTGACCTGCCCCTGGAAGTGATCGGTTTCGAACGCGCCGCTGCCATCGGCCGACGGCGCGAGATTGGTGCCCGGCTGCATGCACTTGCCCGCGTTCACGCCGGTGTTGTCGCATTCGGTCCAGGAGCCGTCGGCATTGATGGTGATCTTCGCGTCCACGGCGGCGGGAAGGAAGTTCTGCGACGGCACCTGGTGATAGCCGAGCTGGTTATACGTGCCGGCAACCTTGGCGATATTCGTTTCGAGCGAAGCAAAGCCGATGAACGGGTAATACGGAAACTTCGTGTCCGGCACTACGCCGATGCCGCCCGATCCCGCGAACTGGATCTCGGCGCCCGGAATCGTGCCGCCCGCCACGCCCTCGCCGATGAACACGCGCGCCGGACGGTTCGGATCGAGGCTCGCGCCGGTGAGCTGGAACGCGCACTGATTGAGCTTCGCCGTGGGTAGTGCGGTTTCCTGAGCAATCGTGCCAGACACTACTTGTCCCTTGCGCGTTGGCGTGACGGTGCCCGTAGTGGCGGGAATCGGCGACTCCATATAGGTGATCTGCCAGGTCTTTTTCGTGGTGTCGAGCTGGAGCTTGACGACTTCGCCGTCGCCGCCGCCGCCCGTGTAGACGGTGTTGTAGTCGAGCGTCGTCGGGCAGAGCGAAGTCTCCACCAGCGGCGGGCTGCTGTTGCCGCCGCCGCATGCGCTCAACGTGAGCAGCAAGGGCACGCCTGCGCCCAGCGTCGCAAAGAAACTGGATTTCATACCGCATCTCCGGAATCGTTTTTGTAGGCGGAGCGCCGGCTCCCTGTGCATGGCGCCCCGGTCTGGCTTGTTTGAATCGCTTCGGCGGATTAATCAGGAATCCAGATAAATTTGGTCTCGGACGCCTGCCGCGCGACATTTATTGCGGCTGGATCAGCGCACCCACGCCGAAGTAAGGCTGGTTGGGCGTGGCGCTGTTTGCCGAGGTCGATGTGACGCCGCCGTTTTCCTGGCCATTCAGGAAGATGCCGTACAGCCCGCCGACCGCGATCACGTTGCCTTTGTTGCCGTTGTTGTCGATCGCATCGATCAGGCCCGGATGCGTCTGCGTGTAATCGAGCGTGAACGTGCTTTGCGTCGTCATCGTCGCGGGCTTGAGGAAGCCGGCGGTCTGGCCGTTGATGAGCGTGGCCGTGTAGGCGAAGTTCGAATCGGCGCCGATATAGCTGCCGTCGAACGCGCCCGACTTGAGCGTGGTGGCCGGCGCCATCATCGCGATGCCCGATTCGTCGTCCACATGAGCATTCGTGAGGTCTTCGTTCACGTAGCCGGTGCGCACGACGATCGGCACGATCGCATTGTTGAGCTTGCCGAGAATCAGATGCGCCGTCGCGCCGTTGCGCTGCACGACGAGCCCCAGCAGCGGGCCGACCAGAGGCGTGCCGATTGGCGTGGGCGTCTGGATTTGCGGTGCGTTGGAACTGTTGAAGTAGCCGCCGGTCGAGTTTGCAGTCCACGCGCTCGTGGCCGTCGCGCAACTCGTGTTGCTTGCGCCACCCGGCACGCTGCAGTTGCCGCTCGCGTCGTATTGTTCCTGCGTGACCTCGGTGGCGGGCGCGAAATTGTTCGACGGCAGGATGTGATAGAGCAGCGCGTTATACGAGCCCTTCAAGTCGGCGATATTCGTGCTCACCGACGAAAATCCGATGAACGGATAGAAGTCGAACGTGCGCGCCTTCACGTTGGGGAAGAGCGTGGAGGCGAGCTGGTCGCCGCTGAAGTCGACAGTCGCGCCCGGAATGCCGCCGCCGGCCACGCCGAAGCCCACATAGATGGTGGGCGGATTATTGGCGTTGTAGGCCGTCGTGTAGGTGCTGCCACCGATGGTGCCCGTGCCTTGCTGAAGCTGGAACGCACAGGCGATTTGCGCGGGCGTGGGCAGTGAGCCGGCGCTCGGATGCTGGACCGCACCCGTGATCGTGAGACCTGCGCGCGTGTTCTGCACCTTGCTCGAATTCACTGGAATCGGCGACGCGAGGAAGGTGAGCGAGTAGGTCATCTTCGTGGGATCGATGTTCAGGCTGACGACTTCGCCGCTGCCCGTACCGCCGAGGTAAGTGTTCTTCGCGATGTCGGCGGCGGCCGGGCACAGCGCGGTGGCAGCCGGCTGGCTCGCGGGCGGGCCCTGGTTCGCGCACGTCGATCCCGAACATTGCGCCGGGGTGATGGGCGCCGGATCGCTGGCGGTTCCGCCGCCGCACGCGACCAGTAATGGCGTTGCGACTGCGGCCAGCGCGCCGCAGCGGAGCATGCTCTCCCACATGTGTTATCTCCCTGTCTCGTAATAATTTATGCGCTGAAGATTGGATCATGACATCGGACGCTGTCAATTGAACGAAGCACTCTAAAACTGGCCGTGCGGCGGCGCGGCTCGCGCCGGCATGGCTCGAGCCGCTCGCAACCGGGGTTTTTCCCGATGCTTGCAAACGACCCGGCGGGGCCGCCGAGCAAACGATGTTCCCGATGGATGCGAGGCCTGCAAGCTATTTGAAGGACTCTTGAGGCATGGGTGAGGGCAGCCTGGATCGTCACCTGATTGATTTGGTATCCGAATGAAATGGCGGTGATATGGGGCAGTGGTTGTCGAGCCGCGTAACGAACTCAAAGGTGAGGGAATTCGGGAGCGGGTTTGCGCGCGCCGATTCCAAAGGTGAGTGTTTTCGGGGGCGTTTGTCGCAAACGCAGAAACATCGCTGACAAATCGGGCTAGGACACGCGCGAATGGTAAAGGTGAGTGTCTGCGGGAGCCAGTATTCACTGAGCAGTACCAAAAGCTGCTTTTTACCTGATGTATTTAAGTTGCTTCGCAGATTTTTTTAATAAAAGCGTCTGGTATCGATTTGTAAAGGTGAGTATTTTCGGGAGTCGTGCGGCGCGGCAAGCTGTCATCGATATGTGAGCCACGCACGGTATAGTGATTCGCGAAACGCGCCGTCGGCGCAGCGCTATGGAGCGGCAACATGGGTTTTTTCGACCGACTATGGCCGCGCAAACGCGCGATGCCGGTGCAGGAGAGCGCGCAAACGCGCGCGCTCGTCGAGCGGCTGATCGTGCTCAGCCCCTCGCTGAAACTCGCGCGCGACTATCGCGAGCGGCTGGGTCCCGCGCTCGCGCAGTCGGTCGCGTATGTGCGCGAAATCGTCGAAGCTTTGCCGCCCGCGTGCCAGGCGAGCGCCGCGAACTGGCTTGCCGATCCCTATATTCACGCATTCTTCGCCGCGCCCGACGAGGTCGCGCCGGTGCTGAGCCGCTCGCCCGAATTGCATGCGTGGTTCGAGAGCCATCCGCTCGCAAACGAAGCGTGGGCCGTGCTGGGCATGGCGATGGCCGAGCGCCGCAGCCTCGGCGTCGCGCAGCACGGTGACCACGTGCATACGGACGTTGCCCAGACCACGCTGAGCTTCGACGACCATCAGGTGCGCGTCTGCGGCGAATCCGAAGCGGACCTGCGCGAGCAGATCGTGCAGCGCGTGGTCGAGCAGATCGCGCTCGAAGGACTCGCGCAGATCGGTGCCGACGAGTCGCGCCGCGACGCGCTGGAGCAGGAGCGCGCGCTGTTGCGCACGCGCCGCCAACTGCTCACGCGCCAGGGCGCGGGCACGCAGAAGATGGTGGGCGAGCGCGCGGTCGCGAACGCCGCGGAACTCGCGCACCTGCAGGCGCAGATCGAGGCGAACGAGCAGGCGCTCGCGGAGCTTGGCTTGAAGACGGACGCGCTAGAACACGAAATGGGCGTGATTTGCGATGTGCTCGCGCATCCGGCGCAGCACGCGAACGTCGAGATGAAGCAGGTGCGGCTGAGCCCGATGAACGTCGTGATCGAGCACGACGCACCGGGCAGCGGTGCACAGATCGTGTTTCCGCTCGCGCGATTGCCGTCCGGTCCGCAGGGCGTGCGCGCGTTCTCGCTGATCCGCTTTGCGCGCGCGGACCTCATGCCGCTGCCGAAGCTATTGGACGGGGATAGCCGCTTCGTGATTTGAGCCGCAGACGGCATGGTTGAGCTATAGGTGAGCGTTTTCGGGAGTCGTGCGCCATTGCGAGCGGGCGGCCCCGCGTGATGTGAGGTGAAGCGCGCTGCTTCGGGAGCGCTCACCCGAGACGAGCCGCTGCGCAACAAATAACGCGATTCCAGGCCGAAACGCGGCAGAAAATTCCTGGTAGTCCCAGGTTAAGCGATGCGAAGCGTTCTCTCCCGCGACAGGCGAAGCCGCGTCCGAACGCCAAAGGTGAGGGTATTCGGGAGCGGTGCGCGCGGTTGTTTCGAGACACTAACCGTTCGGGAAAAAGTCTTGAAAACACTGGAAAACAAGGCTTTTCGAGCGATGCGGGAAGGCCCGGCGCGATGCCGCCGGGACCTTGGTAAACCGAAAGGTGAGGTTTTTCAGGAGTGTGCGGCGGGCCACGCGCTCACGCCCGCCGGGGCGATCTCGAAGCGCAGCGCGCCGGCGTGCGGGAGCGTCGCGTCGTCGGCGGGGATGTCGAAGATTTCGCCGGCCAGTTCGAGCGTGACATAGCGGTCGCCGTGGCGCAGCGAGACGCCCGCGAGACGGCCTTCGAGCGAACCACCGGGCGTCGCGCACAGCGCGCGCGGCGACACGCGCCACATTACGCGCGTGCCCGTGGCGAGCCGCGCGTCTTCGCAAGCGCGGCTGCACGGCAAGCGCAGCCCGCCCGCCGTTTCGATCTCGCCCGAGTCGAGCACGATGCCCGCGCCGATGTTGTGCAGTCCGAGCAATTCGGCCACGCGCGGCGAGGCGGGCCGCGCGAACACCTCGTCGACGGGGCCGGCTTGCAGCGTGCGGCCATGCTCGATCACGAGCACTTCGTCGGCGAGCAGGGCCGCTTCGTCGGGATCGTGCGTGACGATCACGGTGACCGCGCTGATCTCGCGCTGCAAGGCGCGCAGCGTTTGCTGCAGGCGTCGCCGCCGCGGCGTGTCGAGCGCGGCGAACGGCTCGTCGAACAGCAGCAGCTGGCTGTGCCGCGTGAGCGCGCGCGCGAGCGCCACGCGCTGGCGCTGGCCGAAGGAGAGCTGGCGCGGCAGGCGCTGCGTGAGCGTGTCGAGGCCCAGATGCGCGAGCCAGTAGCGCGCGCTGGTGGCGTCGGCATCGACGGGAAACGCCAGTTGCTGCGCCACCGTCAGGTGCGGAAACAGGCCGTAGTCCTGCGGCATGTAGCCGATCTGGCGGCCTTCGGGCGGCAATGCCCCGATGTCGGTTGCGCCGAGCGAGACGAAGCCCGCATCGTTGCGCTCGAGACCCGCGACGATGCGCAGCACGAGCGACTTGCCCGAGCCCGAGGGCCCGATGATTGCGAGCCGCCGCGTGCGCGGCTGCCAGGCGACGTCGAGCGTGAAGGCGCCGAGGCGCCGCTGCGCCGCGAACGCGAGCCGCGGGTTATCCAGATTCGCTGCCGCGGCGGCGGGCGTGAATGCGGCGAGCTCGTCGCCGTTGTCGGGGCTCACCGCGAGAATGACGCGCGCGCCGCGGCTATAGACCGAGAGCACCGCGCAGACGATCGCGATGCCAAGCGTCGGCAGCAGCAGCGGCATCATCGCGGGCAGCCCCTGACCGCCGAACACCACGTAGGTGTAGACCGGCAGCGAGTACGGGTGATAGGCGACCATCACCGTTGCGCCGAATTCGCCGAACGCGCGCAGCCACGCGAGCGCGAGCCCTGCGCGGATGGCGGGCCAGGCGATCGGCAGGGTGATGCGAAAGAAGCGGCTCGCCGCGCGATGGCCGAGCGTGGCGGCGACGTCGTCGTAGACGGGATCGACGACGGCGAACGCCGAGCGCGCCGCCACGATCAGGAACGGCGCGGCCACGAAGGTCTCGGCGAGCACGATGCCCGTGAAGGAGTCGGTGAGCGCGCCGTTGAAGAGCTGGCCGAGCGCGCTATACGGACCGATCAGGAACAGCAGCAGCACGCCGCTCGTGAGCGGCGGCAGCGCGAGCGGCAACTGCACGACGAAGCCGAGCAGCGCGACGCCGCGCGAGCGCGAACGCGCGAGCCAGTAGCCGAGCGGCACGCCGCTTACGAGGATGACGAGCGCGGCGACGCTCGCGCTCGCCACCGACACGCCGACCGCCGACCCCATGGTGCGCCAGTCGACACCCTTCCAGTCCGCCTGGCCGATCTGCGGAATGCTGGCGAAAAACGGCGCGCACAGGTAGACGGCGAGCAACGCGCCAAGCCACCAAAGCGGCCTTGCGGCGCGTTGCCTGGGCCGAGGGGGCCGAGCGGGTCGAGTCATGATTGCGGCGTCATTGCTGTGCGGCGTCGATCACGGCCTGCACCGCCGACGGCATGCCCTGGGCGTTGCCATTGACCGTGGGCTTCTTGATATCCACGCCGTGCTCGGCGAGCAGCTTGCGGCCTTCGGCGCTCAGCAGGAAGTTGACGAAGCGCGCAGCGCCCGCGCTATTGGGCGCGTCGTTGAGGATCGTGAGCGTGTAGCTCGCCTTGATCCCCAGTTCGGGCGCGGGATGGATCGACGGAATCTTCAGGTCCGACGTTTCGGTCGAGTAAAAGAAGCCCGCGTCGAGCTGGCCCGACTGCAGACGGCCCACGAGCGTTTCCTCCGGCAGCACCTGAGCGGGATTCTCCGGTGCGCCGAGCGTCTTTTCGACGAGGTCGGGCTGGTTGTACGCCTGGGCCGCCTTCGTCATGAGCTCGACCGTGAATGCGCCCTTCGGGTCGAGCTTGGGATCGGTGCGGCCAATGCGGATGCCGGGCTCACGCAGCACGGCGTCCCACTTCTTCGTCTTGAAGTCGGCGGCGAAACGGCTCTTCGGGTTGTAGCCGATCAGGAGCGGCGACTCGGCGAAATTCACGTACCACGAAACATGATTGCCGTTCGAGTCGCCCATGAGGTTCGCGTTGACCTTCGGGCTCGCGCTGATGAACACGTCGCCACGGCGCAACTTGCCTTTCACTTCATTGGCGATCTTGTTCGAGCCGCCCGCGTAGCCCTTGAAATGCAGGCCCGTTTCCTTCTCGAATGCCGGCCCCACGCTCTTTTCCATCAGGTTCACGAGCGAGCCTGCGTACAGCACGTTGACATCGCTGTGGTCGGCCGCGAACGCGCCCGTGCTCGTGGCGAGCACGCCGGACAGCACCACGACGGACGCGATCAGCTTGCGGATCATCTCTTCTACCCCGTAGCGTTATAAAGGTGCATATATTACGACGGACTGACGGTTTCACGCCATGCGCCTGGCCGGATGGTCAACGTTCCCGATAACCGCTGTGCATGCCCCGGCAGCGCCGCTACACTGGGCGCCTGCATTCGGACTCGCGCCGGCGCTTTCGTCGATCAATTTCGTCATCTATATGGAGGCTTTCATGCGTACCAGCGCACGCAATCACTTCTCTGGCCAGATCGCCGCGGTCAAGGCCGGCGCAGTCAACGATGAAGTCACGCTGCGCGTCGACGGCGGCCTCGAGATCGTTGCCATCATCACGCACGGCAGCGCCGCTTCGCTGGGTCTCGCGGCCGGCAAGAGCGCCTTTGCGCTCGTGAAGGCTTCGTCGGTGATCGTGATGGTCGACGGCGACGCCAGCAAGGTTTCCACGCGCAACGTCGTCGCGGGCACCGTCGCTTCGGTCACGAAGGGCGCGGTGAACGCAGAGGTCGTGATCGCGTCGGCGGCCGGCGCGCAGATCGCGGCCATCGTCACGAACGACAGCGTGGACCGCCTCGGTCTCGCGGCGGGCAAGTCGGCGGCGGCGCTGTTCAAGGCGTCGAGCGTGATCGTGGGCGTGGACGCCTGACTAGCTGACGTGCGAGGCGCGCGGCAACGGCGGCGGACATGACCGGGGCCTGGCCCGACGTCGACGCCGCCGATGCCCAGTGTCTCGCCACGATACTCGCGCACGCGTGCCTGCGTCCCGATCGCCTGTGGCGCGATCTGGGGCTCGCCGGCCGCGACGACGTCACGCAAATGCTCACGCGCTTTTTTCCCCAGGTGGTCGCGCGCAATCGCGAAGGCTTGCGCTGGAAGAAGCTGCTCGCGCGCGAACTGGCGCGGGCCACGGGCGGCGTGCCGGGACCTGCGCCGGGGTGCCCCGGCTGCGAGGATTTTGGCTTCTGCTTTCCCTTGGGACATTGAACGGCGCGGGCCATCATGGCTTGGGCCATCGTGTATGCTGGCGCCCATGACCTCCGCGAAAAAAAATCAGATCGAGGCCGCCACGCCAACGCCGCGCAGCGCGCCTGAAGTGCGTTTTCGCATGCGTGTCATTCATGACGACACCATCGCGCTCGGGCCAGGCAAGGTGCAACTGCTGGAGGCCGTGCGCGAGCAGGGCTCGATTTCAGCTGCGGCGCGCAGCCTGAACATGTCGTATCGGCGCGCGTGGCTCCTCATGGACGAGCTCAATCGCGCGCTCGCGTCGCCGGCCACCGTGTCCGAACACGGCGGACAAAGCGGCGGAGGCAGCACGCTCACGCCCGTGGGCGAAGAGATCATCCGGCTCTATCGCGGCATCGAGGCGCGCGCCGCTGCCGTGTGCGCGCCCGAGATCGAAGCGCTGAAGAAGCTCGTCAAGAGTTGACCCGCACCTCGGCCATCTGGCTTGGGCCATCCGGCCCGTGCGATTCGGCCTGTGCGATTCGGCCTGGGCCATCCGGCCAGGGTGCCGCTCGCTGGCGGTTTCCCGGTATCCTTTAGTCGATGGGCGCGTTTTGAAGTTTTTCGCGTTCACCCGGCAATTACCGAACCGCGATCCAACCGCATCGCAAGCAAGTCTATGGAACCATCGAATTTCGCCCGCGGGAGCCGCGCATGCGCGTAGGCCGCCCCGTCAAGGCGCTGCCGCAGCCGCTGTGCGACTACTGCGGCGCAAAGGCGCTGCTCGCCCGTTACGGCGAGGAAGCCTATCCGTATCGCGACGACCATGGCCCACTCTGGGTCTGCGCGGCCTGCGAGGCCTGGATTGGCGTGCCTGCGCGCAGCACCCGCAACGTGCCGCTCGGGCGGCTCGCCAACGCCGCGCTGCGCGACGCCAAGAGCCGCCTGCACGACGCGCTCGAGCCGCTCGTCGCCGCCAAGGTGCGGCGCGACAAGGTGAACGTCTTTGAGGCGCGCGGACGCGCGTTGCGCTGGGTGGCCGGGGAACTCGGCTTCGAGCTGCCGAATCCGTCGATCCACCATCTGACACTCGAACAGTGCGAGGCGGCCATCCGCCACGTGGAAGCCTTCATGGCCGCGCGCCGCTCGCCCGACGACGCGCGCTAGCGCGGGCAGAGGAGATGGGGCTTCCCACCACAGATTCGCATAGGGCGTCGCGTGCACGCCACCGGCGCTTCGCGCGCCGGCCTGCCACTGACTGTTACATCGATCTTGAGCGGCGGCGCTCAACCTTGGCCGCTGCGTGCCGTTAATGAAGCTGCAAACGCACCTGACTCGATACCGATGGGCGACATGGCCAAGACGATCCCTTTTCCGCAGCACAAGACCACCCGCGCCCGGCGGCATAAGGCCGAGTTGCTGCCGATGCCGCGCGCGAGCGCGGACGAACTCGCGCTGCAGCTGCATCTGGCGCTCGCTTCGCTGCGCGCGGGCGGCACGCAGCACGACGCGCAGGCGCTCCTGCATGCGCACGTGCTCGCGCAATCGATTGCTGGCGCGGGCTACGGCGCGCTGACCTCCGAGCAGGTCCGCTGCGCCGACGAGGCGATCCTCGCATGCTTCGCGCGCGGCGCGGCCGAGAGCGTGTGGCGGCTCGATGAATCCGGGTTCGAGGCGGTCAGGACGATCGTCGGCATCTACGACCAGCAGTTGCAGAGCGCGCCATTCTGGGTGCTGGCCGAGGCCAGCGAGCGGCTGGAGCGCATGCGCGCGGGCGATTCCAGGCAGCCGATGCGCAAGCAAGCCTGACACAGGCGGCCAGGCGCTCGGATGGGCACGCGCATTGCGGGCCATCTGCGAGGCTGCCGGCCGATCCCGCCTGAGCTGTCTGACCGGTTCGTTTCAATCGGTCCGTCCGCACAGGAATCGCCGCCACGAGACCTCAATTGCTTATGTATCGCCGGCAAACAGGGCCGGATGCAGCGAGGGTGTCCAGCGCATCGTCCCGCGCCGCGGCGATGCGAGCGCAAGTGCCGTGCAGTGGCCACGTGGCGGCATTGGCACGAGATTTGACGGGCGGCGCGAATCGTGTTGACTTCCGGCAGTGGGCGTGACTAAAATTCGCCCGTCTTAACAAAAGGGGCTGACGCCTTGGACAGTAGCAGTTGTCGATCTTCGAATAGTTTCGCTGCCTGACTGGCACGACGTCCGCGCTCCCTTTCTTTCAGCCGCCGTCTTGCCAGCCAGGCAGACGGTGCGCGTCTAGCAGTCATTTCCGTGCACTTTAATTAGCGTCGACCCGGCGCAGCCGCGTTTCTATCGCGCGCCGCGCAGGGCCGACATTGCGCCGTGAGCGACTTTCTCGCTCGCGGCACGGTCCGTTCATGGCGCGCATCGCAGCGATGCGGCGCGAGGCACGGACCGCCACTTGCGTGGTGCTCGGCCCAGGCCGATGCGATCGGCGCCCGCCAGCGCGCGCCAGCCGCTTTGCCTTGCCGCCATTCGGGACTCGCCGCGCGCTGGCCGGACTGGCGCGCCGCGCGTTGCGGGGCGCAAGGGCGGGTAAGAGCCAAATAGCAGCAAACAGGCCGCAACAAGCCGCAACATCCAGAAACGCTGGTGCTTCAAGACATGAATCAGTTCAACCTGTTATTCGCCCCGGGAGGCTGCTGATGGAGTTCAGATTCAACCTGAACCGTACGGCCAACGCCTCGGCGTGGCGCGTGCTGCCCAATCGCTGGGACTTCGTGGCGTTCCCGCTGATCATCTGTTTGATCGCCATGGCCGTGGTGGGCTTTCACGAGACCATGGCGCCCATCGCCACGCTCAAGACGCAGACGATCTCGCTCGACCCGGCCAACCTGCCCGAGTACGCCATGCGCACCACGCTGCGCATGCTCGCGGCCATGGTCGCCTCGCTCGCGTTCACGCTGGTCTACGGCACGCTCGCGGCCAAGAGCCGGCGCGCGGGCCAGGTGCTGGTGCCGATCCTCGACATCCTGCAGTCGGTGCCGGTGCTCGGCTACATCTCGTTCACGGTCACCTTCTTTCTCGCGCTGTTTCCCTCGCGCGTGCTGGGCGCGGAGCTTGCGGCGATCTTCGCGATCTTCACGAGCCAGGCGTGGAACATGACCTTCAGCTTCTACCAGTCGCTGCGCACGGTGCCGCGCGATCTGGACGAAGTCTCGCGCGGCTTTCACCTCACGGGCTGGCAGCGTTTCTGGAAGCTCGAAGTGCCGTTCTCGATGCCGGGCCTCATCTGGAACATGATGATGTCGATGTCGGGCGGCTGGTTCTTCGTGGTGGCCTCCGAGGCGATCACGGTGGGCAACAACACGATCACGCTGCCGGGCATCGGCGCGTACCTGGCGCAGGCGATCACGGAGAAGAACCTGCACGCGGTGGGCTGGGTGATTCTCACGATGACCGTGGTGATCCTGGCCTACGACCAGTTCCTGTTCCGCCCGCTGGTGGCGTGGGCCGACAAGTTCCGCATGGAGAACACCTCTTCGGGCGACGCGCCCGAGTCGTGGCTGCTCGACCTGATTCGCCGCACGCATCTGATTCATCAGTCGCTCGTGCCGATGGGCTTTTTGCTGGCCACGCTCGCGCGCGTGCCGATTCGCATCCGGCTGCCGAAAGCCATGCCCGCGGCAAGCGCGGTGCTCACGAAGCGCTCGCGCGTGGCTGACATCGTCTGGGCCGTGTTCGTGATCGTGCTTACGGTCTACGTGGTCTGGCGCGTGGTCGCGTTCGTGCGCACCGGCGTCACGCTCGACGAAGTCGGCCATGTGTTCGTGCTCGGCCTCATCACGCTGTTGCGAGTGGTGCTGCTGATCGCGATTGCCTCGGTGATCTGGGTGCCGCTCGGCGTGCTGATCGGCCTGCGTCCGGCGCTTGCCGAAAAGGTGCAGCCGCTCGCGCAGTTCCTCGCGGCGTTCCCGGCGAACCTGCTGTTCCCGGTGTTCGTGATCGTGATCGTGCGCTTCCACCTGAACCCGGACATCTGGCTCTCGCCGCTGATCGTGCTCGGCACGCAGTGGTACATCCTCTTCAATGTGATTGCGGGCGCAACGGCTTATCCCAACGATTACAAGGAAGCGGCAAAGAACTTTCGCATTCGCGGCTGGCAATGGTGGCGTCAGGCGATGCTGCCGGGCATCTTCCCGTACTACGTCACGGGGGCGATCACGGCGTCGGGCGGCGCGTGGAACGCGAGCATCGTGTCCGAGTTCGTGCAGTGGGGCGACACCAGGCTCCAGGCGCACGGCTTGGGCGCGTATATCGCGCAGATGACGGCAGCCGGCGACTTCCCGAAGATCATTCTGGGCATCGCGATGATGTCCCTGTTCGTTACGCTGTTCAACCGCGTGCTCTGGCGTCCGATGTACACGTTCGCCGAGTCCCGGCTGCGGCTCGATTGAGATGGAGTAAATCATGCTGAATCCCAGGATCGTCTCATCCGACCTGCTGCCGATGCGTCCCGTGCCGGGCCAGGAAGTGCTCGCCGTGAAGCACGTATCGCGCGGCTTCGCGAAGAAGGACGACGAGCGCCTCGTGCTCGACGACGTCAATCTCACGCTGCGCGAAGGCGAAATCGTCGGGCTGCTCGGCCGCTCGGGCTCGGGCAAGTCCACGCTTTTGCGCATCATTTCCGGCCTGATCGAGGCCACATCGGGCGAAGTGAACTGGCTCGGCAAGCCGCTCGAAGGGCCGGCCGAAGGCGTCTCGATGGTGTTCCAGACCTTCGCGCTGTTTCCGTGGCTCACGGTGCTGCAGAACGTGGAAGCGGGCCTCGAAGCGCAGGGCGTGGGCGCGCGCGAGCGCCGCGAGCGGGCGCTGGCCGCCATCGACCTGATTGGTCTGGACGGCTTCGAAAATGCCTACCCGCGCGAGCTTTCGGGCGGCATGCGCCAGCGCGTGGGCTTCGCGCGCGCGCTCGTGGTGGACCCGATGCTCATGCTGATGGACGAGCCGTTCTCGGCGCTCGACGTGCTGACCGCCGAAACGCTGCGCACCGATTTGCTCGACCTGTGGACGCAAGGCCGCATGCCGATCAAGTCGATGCTGATCGTCACGCACAACATCGAGGAAGCGGTGTTCATGTGCGACCGCATTCTGGTGTTGTCGTCGAATCCGGGGCGCGTGGTGGCCGAGATCAAGGTGCCGTTCAAGCACCCGCGCAACCGCCTGGACCCGGCGTTCCGCAAGCTCGTCGACGAGATCTACGCGAAGATGACCGCGCGCGAAGCCGCCGAGGCCTCGCAGCGGCGCCTCGAAGTGGGCAGCCGTTTGCCGGACGTTTCCACGAACCTGATGGCGGGCTTGATCGAGACGCTGGCGGCGGCGCCTTATCACGGCCGCGCCGACATGCCGGAAATCGCGCGCTCGCTGCATCTCGAAGTGGACGACCTGTTCCCGATCGCGGAGGTGCTGCAACAGCTGGGTTTCGCCGACGTGCGCGACGGCGATCTGCTGCTCACGCCGCCCGCGCGCGTGTTCGCGGAGATGGGCACGCAGGCGCGCAAGCTGATGTTCGCCGACCATCTGCTGCGCAATGTGCCGCTCGCGGCGCGTATCAAGAAGGTGCTCAACGAGCGTCCGGGGCATCGTGCCCCGCGCGTGCGCTTCGAGCAGGAGCTCGAAGACTTTCTCTCCGACGTGGCGGCGGAAGAGACGCTCGATACGGTGATCGACTGGGGTCGTTACGGCGAGATCTTTTCGTATAACGATCAGTCGGAGATTTTCAGTCTCGAGGATGTCGAGGCTTGATCATCGCTGGTCATGCCGGCTGAGCGAACCGCGCCGCTCAGCCGGTCGAAGCGCCAAAGCAGCGGCC
The DNA here is from genome assembly GCF_051125205.1 of Paraburkholderia sp. A1BS-2L. Lineage (NCBI taxonomy): Bacteria > Pseudomonadati > Pseudomonadota > Betaproteobacteria > Burkholderiales > Burkholderiaceae > Paraburkholderia > Paraburkholderia sp. A1BS-2L. The sequence goes on along the minus strand of NZ_CP120429.1, from coordinate 1,202,893 downwards.
GCACGAGCGCGCCTGACCCAGGCGCAGGCGCCCGGCGCTCACTCTCACTTCACCCCCGCATTCGCACCGGCAAAGCCACAGGCCGTCGCCGAGATAGCGATCCGTCGTCAACTGGCCGAATACCTCACCGCCCCGCAGCGCCCGCGAGCCCGGCCGGGATCGCCACACGCGGCGCTGCTCGCGGCAGCCGCAATCCCGCGTCTGGCCGCGCTCCACCGCATCCAGCGCAGCGCTCACGTAGTCGCCGCAACGGCACTTCCAGAGCCATGCACCGGCGCCGAGATATCGAAGCGCGACCAGATCGCCGAAGGTCCGGCCAGTGACATCGCGACTCGGCGGGAAGGGCCATTCGGGCGGCAAAGGGGGAGGGATGCGCGGGTTCACAAAAAAATCTACTGGGCTACGGGATCGTGGCAACACACGCAGATCTTGTTGCCTTCCGGATCCCGAAAGTATGCACCGTAATAATTGGGGTGGTAGTGAACCCGCAAGCCGGGAGCGCCTTCGCTGGCACCCCCGTGAGTCATCGCGCTGGCGTATGCGTTGTCGACCGAGCGGCGATCCGGTGCAAGCAACGCGACCATCTGGCCGTTGCCGCATTCGGCGGGGTTGCCGTCGTAGGGGCTGCCGATAAGAAAGAGGGGGCGCGGCGTGCCCTCGGCCATCCAGCCTGCCCACGGTTTATCGGCCTCGCAAAACTTCAGCTTGTGTCCCAGCTCGCGCATGACGAGTGAGTAGAACTGGAAGGCGCGTTCAAAGTCGTTAACGCCTACGTAGACATGCGAAATCATATTGTCGATTCCTGTTCGGGAGTCCTGCCGCGATCCAGTCTTTGCATGTGCGGTTACAGCGTTTATTGGCGCAACGCTGATTCGGCTCGTCGCGATGAGGTGTGCTGCGGTAACAGCACGCAAGCCTCGCCGGCACCTATGGTTTCAAGCAGGATGGGAAAGCGGTTTCTATTCTCACGGTCGACGAAAATTGCGGCAAGTGCAGCTTCTACCACTACGACGGCCATAGTTGGGCTCACGTTCCGAAGGGACGGACGGGGCCGCCGATTCATGTTCGGTGCGAACGAGCCGCGAAGCTCTCCCGACCGTGTTCATGTAAAGGTGAGCTTCTTCGGGAGCGGTGACGAAGCGACTGCCTGGCCGCTTCACGCCACACGTAGGTCATTGATTGGACTGAAAACTCCGCCGCGAGCGGGACGCGCGGCAACGGCCCGGCGCCGCTAGAGGTGAGCATTTTCGGGAACGCCTGCGAAGCACTACGAAGGTGAGACCGGCTCACGCGAGCCGCGCACCGACCCCGGCTTCAATTCGGCTTGCCACGCGCTTCATTGCGCGGGCGGCACGCCGTGCCGCCATCGTCATCTTCATCCCCCGATGCACGCCGGTCATCGCCGTACATGCGCCCTTCCACATCGCTTCCACTCGCGCGCCCAATCAAAAAACTGCGCTGCGGATTCGCCAGCTCGATGCCACGCTCCGTGAAGCGCGCCAGCACGCGCCGGTTGAACTCGCGCTGCACGCCCCATCTCGCCGAGTCCTTGCACTGCATCTGCCCCACCAGCGTCACGCTCGCGCCATCCACCTGATCCACGCCCCAATACGCGAAGTCGCCGAGGATGCCCTTCTTGTACGCCTCGTCGTTGCGGATCTCCGCGCCGATTTCCTTGAGCGTATCGATGGCGCGCTGCAGGTCCGCGCCATGCGCGATCAACACCTTCACCGCCGCATTGCCGATGCCGCGGTTCGTGTTGTTCACCGTCGTCACCGAGCTGAACGGCACGGTGTAGAGCGAGCCGTCGCCGCCGCGCAGGCGCACCGTGCGGATCGAGAGAAATTCGACGGTGCCCGAAACGCCCGCGACCGTGACCCAGTCGCCCACCTGCATGGCGTTCTCGGTGAGCAGGAAGATGCCCGTGATGAAGTCCTGCACGAGCTTTTGCGAGCCGAAGCCGAGCGCCACGCCGAAGATGCTTGCGCCCGCAATCAATGGCGCGGTGTTCACGCCGAGCTGCGAGAGCGCCGTGAGTCCGACCACCACGAGGATCGCGACGAACAGCGTGGTGCGGAACATCGGCAGCAGCGTGCGCAGGCGCGCGGCGCGCACGAAGTCGCCGGCATCGGTCCACGCGTTCAGGCGCCGCTCGGCTGCGCCGTTCGCGGCTTCCCAGATCACGATGGCCACGGCGACGGCGATGGCGATCGTCAGCAACGCGGAGCCGATCAGGTGCCCGATGGACGCGTTCGCGATGAGGCGGCCCGGATGCAGGCCCCATACGCGCATCAGGATGTCGAGCGTGACGATCCATAGCACGGTGACCACGATGCGCCGCAGCGCCGGGTAGTAGCGATACGCGCGGCGCTGCGCGATCGTCATGTTCTTGCCGTTGCCGCTCGGGTCGAACATGCGGCCGAGCGCGCCGAGCGTGACGATGGCCACCATGCGCGCGGCGAGCAGCACGGCGAGCGAGATGCCGCCGGCGCGCACGAGCTCGCGGTAGCCGCCGCGCAGGTCGAGCGCCCAGACGAACCACAGCGCCATGACGACGAAGACGGCCGCAGCGGCCCAGATGTCGGCGAACCAGTGCACCAGATACGCGAACGAGCTGCGTTCGGCGGCCGACTTGCGGATGGCCGCGGCCACCGGCTGGCGGCATTGCAGAATGGCCACGGCGAGCGCGACGTGCGCGAACAGGATGATGAGCTTGAGCAGGGCGAGATGCGTGTCCTCGGTCATGCCGAGCGGCACCGCGCCCCCGAGCGCGCCGCCCACGCCGCCGATCACGACGATGCGCTCGACCCAGCGCTGCGCGAATGCGGCCCAGGTGCCGGAGAGCGGCATGAGCCGCAGGGCGTCGGCGTCGGGCGCAAAGAGCATGTTGCCGATGGCGACGATGATACGGCAGACCACCCACGTGTCGACGACCTGGCCGACGGCGGCGGCGGGCGCGGCGTCCGCGGGGCTCAGCAGCGAGAGCACGCCGGCGGCGCACAGCCCGAATGCGATTACGGGCACGAGTTCGAGCAGGGCAACGAGCAGCGTCCAGGGCAGGCGCTTGAGCAGGCGCCAGTGCTGCGCGCCGCGGATGCGGTGACGCGCTTCGCGCGCGAGCGAGGCGATGCGCTGCCCGGAGGCGTTGTCGGCCTCGGCGGTGAGGGCGCTGGCTCTTGCGCTGGCGTGCTCGTCGAGGCTGGTGTCAGTGTGAGGGGGCGTGGCGGCGGGCGCCATGCCGGCAGCGGCACGCAGGGTGGCCTGATCGGTTTTTGCCGGCCCCACGCCGGCTGCTTCAGACGCTGAAGATGAGGAATCCTTTGTATCGGGCGCATCTGCGGCATTCGACTCCACCGCTGGGCTGCCGTCCGTGCCTCGAGCCTCGTCCGCATCCTGCGTGACCGCCGCATGCTCGACGATTGCACGGCGCGGCTTGCCAATCACGCGGCGCAGGAGCGCCTCGATCGCGAGCGCCGGCACGAGCGTGAGCAGCAGCACGCGCAACAGCGAGAGCAGCATCGCGTGGCCTTGCGGCGTGCCGATGCGGGCGCTCCACCAATCGCGTGCGGACGCAACGTCGAAGAGCGCCGCGCGCGTGCGCAGCAGTCGCTGGCCGACGGCCTGCACGCCGCGCGCGGCACCGTCGGCGATTTGCAGCACGAGGCCATTCGAGCGCAACGCGTTCGCGAGCGGCGCGGACGCCGCGGTGCTGCTGGCCGCCGATGCCGCTGCGGCGGCGTTGGCGCTCGCTGTAGCCGCCGTGGCGGCCGAGGCTGGCGTGGCGAGCGCGCCCGCGGCGGCGATCGCGCGCAGCGTGTCCGTCACGTGCGCACGCTGGACCGGATCGTCGAGCACTCGCAAGGCCGCGTTCGCCTGCGCGGGCGTCAGCACGACGGGCGCGGCGGGGTTCGCTGGCGAGGCGGTGGCGGGCGCCGCCTCGCTGCACGGCGCGGCGCCGGGCAGGACAAGCAGCAACATGCAGGCGAAGGCGGCAATCAGCGTGTTGCGGCATTGCGCGGCACGCGACTGTAAGCGGGAAGAAAGAGACATCCTGGGCATGGGAGGAAAGCGATATCGAATCGTAATCGCCGTGCGTGCGCAAGTCTTGTGCCCCGATTTCGCGGAGCAGGTCATGGACGCGACGGCACGCGCGGCGTGAGGGCCCAGAGTATGCGCCGTGCGGCGGCGTTTCAGGCGCGCAGCGCGCACCCGTTGTGCCGGGATCAATCAACGCTGATTTAGGACACGGGCGTCGACGCGCGCCAAGGCTTGCGCTTTTCCTGCTTCGCGCGCCAGCCGAAGGGGCCGCGCCTGCACGATACGGATTGCTGATGATGTTCTGCTGATTCATAATATTGCAACTAACAGCCAATCCAGCGAGCCGACTGCGAACTGGGCGGCGGCATGGGTTTTGATCAGTGGCGCGGGATATGCCCCCAGTGCTACCGTTGCACGACACTTCAACCAGGCCGCGCAGCGGCCAACGGAGACAGCCGATGAACAGCGCCAGCATGAGCAGCGCAGCGAGCAAGGGCAAGCTGAGCCGCAAACAATTGATATTCGCGGCCACCATCGGCAATGCGCTCGAGTTCTTCGACTTCACGGTCTACAGCTTCTTCGCGCTCACGATCGGCAAGCTGTTCTTTCCCACCATGTCGAGCTACGGGCAACTGCTCGCCTCGGTGGCGACCTTCGGCGTGGGCTTCGTGATGCGCCCGCTCGGCGGCGTGGTGATCGGCGCGTATGCGGACCGCGCCGGACGCAAGCCCGCCATGACGCTCACCATCTTCATGATGGCGCTGGGTTGCGCGCTGATCGGCCTTGCGCCCACCTATGCGCAAATCGGCGTGGCGGCGCCCATCATCATCGTGTTCGCGCGGCTGCTGCAGGGCTTTTCCGCGGGCGGGGAGGTGGGCGCTTCCACCACGCTCCTGATCGAGGCGGGCACGCCGGCCAATCGCGGGCTGCTTGGCAGCTACCAGTTCGCGAGCCAGGGCCTTGGCGTGTCGTTCGGCGCGCTGATGGCGGGACTCCTGACGATGTTCCTGCATCCCGACACCCTGCTCGCATGGGGCTGGCGCGTGCCGTTCCTGATGGGCGTGGCGATTGCGCCGCTCGGCATGTGGATCCGCCGCCGTCTGGAGGAGCAGGGGAGCCCAGCCGCGTGCGCCGTGCGCATGCCAGTGATCACGGTGCTGCGCGACCACTGGCGCCGCGCGCTGCTGGGCACGCTGCTCACGATGGGGTCGACGGTGATTGCCTATGTCGTTACGTTCTACATGCCCACCTACGCGATTCACGAGCTGAAGGTGCCCGCGACCACGGCGCTGCTGGCGGGCCTCGTGTCCGGCGTGGTGACCTTCGTGGTCGGGCCGCTCGCGGGGCTGCTCTCCGACCGCATCAGCCGGCGCGCGCTGGTGTTCTGGCCGCGCCTCGCCGTGGTGGTGTTGATCTGGCCGGCGTTCCAGTGGCTTTCTACCGGCCCGGACGCGGCGCGCCTGCTCATCACCGTGGGCGGCCTGAGCGTGCTGCTCGCGTTGCAGGCCGCGCCCGCCATCACGATGCTGCCCGAGATGTTCCCGCGTGCGGTGCGCGCGACGGGCATGGCCATCGTCTATAGCGTGGGCGTGGCGATCTTCGGCGGCTTCGCGCAGGCCATTGCCACCTGGCTCATCAAGCTCACGGGCGACCTGCACGCGCCCGCCTGGTACGTGATGGTGTGCGTGGCGCTTTCGTGCCTCACGCTGCCATTCATTCGCGACCTCACCGGCAAGCCGCTGGAGGATTGAGGGCGGCGTTCTAAGCGGCCCGGCGCGCCGCCTCCAGATTTGCATCGAGCTGGCGCGCGAGGCCGTAAAGCATGCCGAGCGCCGGCGCGGCCACCCCCGCGCGCTGCGCGAGTTCATAGGGCGCGCCCAGCAGCGCCTCCACTTCGAGCGTGCGGCCGGCTTCCACGTCTTGCAGCATGGAAGTCTTGAACGCGCCCAGCTTGCGCGTGATGGCATTGCGCTCGTCGATGCTCATGGCAAGGCCGATGCCGAACGCCTCGCCTATCGCGCGGGCTTCGGCCATGACTGCTTTCACGAGGCTCACGGTCAGCGGGTCGTCGAGGATCACGTCGGCGCTCGAACGCGTGAGCGCGCTGATGGGGTTCATCGTCATGTTGCCCCAGAGCTTGGCCCAGATTTCATGCTGGATCTGCCCGGTGGCCTGGACTTCGAAGCCCGCTTGCACGAGCAGCGCGCACGCTTCGTTGGCGTGCGCCGGCGTGCGCTGCGAAGCGCCGCCCACGATCAGCAGATTGCCACGGCCCTTGCGGATCACGCCGGGTCCCGCAATCGACGACGAGAGATGCACGACGCAGCCCGATGCTTGCGCAGGCGGCAGCGCCGCCGACACTGCGCCGCCCGGATCGACGGATTCGAGGTGACGGTCGCGGCCCGCGCCGTGGGCGCCGCCGAACTCGGCGAGGAACCACCACGGCACGCCGTTCATCGCGGAGACGATATGCGTGTGCGGTCCAACGAGCGGCACCAGCGAGGCGGCGGCCTGCACCAGCGCCTGGCCCTTGAGGCAGACGAACACGATGTCCTGCGCGCCGAGCGCGGCGGCGTTGTCGGTGGCGTTCACGCGGGCCGTGTAGCGCGAATCTTCCTCGAGTATCGTGAGGCCGTCGCGGCGGATGGCTTCGAGATGCGCGCCGCGCGCGAGCACGTTGATCTGTGCGCGGTTATCCGCGCGCGCGAGCCGTGCCGCAATGAGGCCGCCGATCGCGCCGGCGCCAACTACCGTGATGGTGCGTTGTGGGGCATTCACGGCTTACTCCTTGTATGAAGGGTCGATGCGCTCCACGCGCCGGATCAGCGCCGCGAGCACGTTCTCGCCTGCGCCATGCGCGGGCGAGAACTGCAGCGCGTCGCGCGTGGAGCGCGCGGTGATGGCCGGGTCGATGGGAATGGTCTGGCCGCGCATCGAGTCGGTGACGCACTGGATCTCGCACGCGCGGTTGAGCGTCCAGAGCAGCACGAACGCGTGCGCGAGGCTCGTGCCATGCGCGAGCAGGCCGTGATTGCGCAGGATCAGCAGGCGGCGGTCGCCCATCGATTTCAACAGCCGCGGCTTTTCTTCGTCGTGCACGGTGATGCCTTCGAAGTCGTGATAAGCCACCATGCCGTGCAACTGCGCCGAATAGAAGTTCGTGTATGCGAGGCCGCTTTCCATGCACGCGACGGCGAGGCCGGCCGTGGTGTGCGTGTGCATCACGCAATGCGCGTCGTCCACATGGGCGTGAATCGCGCTGTGGATCACGAAGCCGGCCGGGTTGATCGGATACTCGCCGGTGCTCAGGATCTGGCCGTCCAGATCGACCTTCACGAGGTTCGACGCCTTGATCTCGTCATACGCGAGGCCGAACGGATTGATCAGGAAATGCTTCGCAGGACCAGGCACGCGCAGCGTGATGTGATTGAAGACCAGCTCGGTCCAGCCCAGCAGGTGGAATACGCGGTAGGTGGCCGCGAGCTTCACGCGTGCGGCCCATTCCTGCGGCTCGCACCAGTCGGGGCGAGCGGCTTCGTCGGGGGTTGCGCTCATGGGGCGTCTCCGTTTTGAGTTGGCGCGACGGCAACGATATCAGACGAAATGGAAGCCGATGCCGCCAAGCGGCCCGTAGTCGGCATGGAAGGTGTCGCCCGCGCGCGCGGTAATGGGCGCGGTGAACGAGCCGCTCAGGATTACGTCGCCGGCTTCGAGGCGCTCGTCGTGGCGCGCGATCCGGTTCGCGAGCCAGGCCACGCCGGTGGCCGGATGATTGAGCACGGCGGCGGCCAGTCCGCTCTCCTCGACTGCGCCGTTCTTGTAGAGCAGCGCGCCCACCCAGCGCAGGTCGACGTCGAGCGGCTTCACCGGGCGGCCGCCCAGCACCACGCCCGCGTTCGCGGCGAAGTCCGAGATCGTGTCGAACACCTTGCGCGGCGCCTTCGTTTCGCGGTCGAACTGCTCGATGCGCGCGTCGATGATCTCGATCGCGGGCGTGACATAAGCGGTGGCATCGAGCACGTCGAATAACGTGACGTGCGGCCCTTGCAGCGCACGGCCCAGCACGAACGCGAGCTCCACTTCCACGCGCGGCACGATGAAGCGCGCAGCAGGAATGTCGCTGCCGGTCTCGATGAACATGCTGTCGAGCAGCGGCGCATAATCGGGCTCGTCGATTTGTGAGGCGCGCTGCATCGCGCGCGACGTGAGGCCGATTTTGCGGCCCTTGATCATGTGGCCCGCCGCGAGCTTGAGCTTGACCCATTCGCGCTGGATCGCGTAGCCGTCGTCGATCGTCATCGACGGATGGGCGCGTGAGAAGTGGCGCAACTGCGTGCGCGTGCGTTCGGCTTCGTCGAGCTGCGCGGCCAGCTCGCGAATGCGTTGCGGATCCAGCATATCTATTCCCGATGGTTGCGATGCAAGCGCTCAGGTCTTGAGCCGGGCATGCAGGTTGTTGTGCTTCCATGCGCCTTCTTCGCCGAACTCGACGATTTCCAGCGAAAGCGCGAGCCCGTGCGCGGCGAACGCTACGGCAAAGTGCTGCTTGATGGCTTCGAAGAGCGCATCGCCGGTGGCGCGGCGTACCTCGGGCGCGCGGCCCGCGCCGATCTTCAGGCAGCCGTGCAGGAAGGCGTTGTGCGGATCACCATCGGCGACGAAGTACTGCTCGCAGCGCAGTGCGCGCGTGCGGATGCCGCCACGCGGGTACACGCGTGCGCCGCTCGCGTCGCGTTGCGAGTCGAGCACGTGTGCGAGCGTGGCGCACAGTTCGCCGATGTTTGCTTCATCGGCGAGATTGGCGCTGTATTCAAGGGTGAGATGCGGCACGAGATGCTCCTTCGAAATTCAGGCGGGCAGCGGCGTGACCGGAAAAACCGCGTTGATCTGCCCGGTGCCGGAACTGCCGAAATACGGCGTGACGACTTCGGCGCGGCCTGCGTAGCGGTCCCAGCCGAGCGCACCCAGCAGCATTGCGGTGTCGTGCATGCCGCCTTCGCCCCAGCATTTTTCGGCGTAGAGCGGCAGCATTCCGCAAAAGGTGGTCCAGTCGCCGCGTTCCCAGAGCGAGACCACATGGCGGTCCGTGGCTTCGAGGAACGGGTCCCAGACCTTGTGCATGAACTGCTCGGCCGTGCCGTTGTTCGCGAAATGGTGGCTCAGCGATCCGCTCGCGAGAATCGCGACGGTGCCGTCGTAGCGTTCCTCGATGGCCCGGCGCACCGCGAGGCCGAAGCGCGCGCTCGTGGCGAGGTCGTGCCACATGCACCAGCCCGCGACGGACACCGTTTTGAAGTGCTGGTCGGCGTTCATGTAGCGCATCGGCACGAGCGTGCCGTATTCGAGGTCCAGCGTGGTCTCGCTGTGCGCGCGGCTCTTTACGCCCAATTCATTGGCGACATCGGCAAGCAGGTGGCCGAGCGCGGGATTGCCCGGGTACGCGTATGGCATGTTCTTGATGAAATGCGGCAGCTCGTTGCTCGTGTAATTGCCTTCGAAACGCGGCGCGCAGTTGATGTGATATTCGCTGTTCACGAGCCAGTGCACGTCGAAAACGACGACCGTGTCAACGCCGAGCTCGCGGCAGCGCCGGCCGATTTCGCGGTGGCCGTCGATGGCCGCCTGGCGGCAGCCCTTGTGCGGCCCGTCGAGCTCGGAGAGGTACATCGACGGCACGTGGGTGATCTTGGCGGCCAGCGCGAGTTTGCCCATTGCGGCTTCCCTATTTAAACGCCCCAGCGCGGAATGGGATGCGAGCCCATCGACACGCACACATTTTTCGGTTCGAGAAACACTTCGTAGCTCCAGGTGCCGCCCTCGCGGCCCACGCCGGAAGCCTTCGAGCCGCCGAACGGCTGGCGCAGATCGCGCACGTTCTGGCTGTTCACGAAGCACATGCCAGCTTCGACAGCGGCGGCCACGCGCAGCGCGCGCCCCGTGTTCTCGGTCCACACGTAGCTCGACAGGCCATAGGCGATGTCGTTCGAGAGGCGAATGGCATCGGCTTCGTCGTCGAACGGAATCAGGCATGCAACCGGCCCGAAGATCTCTTCCTGCGCGATGCGCATGCGGTTATCGACATCGACGAACACCGTGGGCTGCACGAAATTGCCCTGTTTCAGGGCATCGGGCAGTGCGAGCGCATCGAGCCCGCCGCACGCGAGCGTTGCGCCTTCCTTCGGCCCGAGCTCGATATAGCTGCGCACCTTGGCGAGATGGCCCTGGCTGATCATCGGGCCGACCACGGTATTTTCGTCGAGCGGATCGCCCACCGCGATGCGCTTCGCGCGCTCGACGAAGCGCGCGGCGAACTGCGCGTAGATCGAGCGCTGCACGAGAATGCGCGAGCCCGCCGTGCAGCGTTCGCCGTTGTTCGAGAAGATCATGAACACGGCGGCGTCGAGCGCGCGCTCGAAATCGGCGTCATCGAAGATCACGAACGGCGACTTGCCGCCCAGCTCCATCGAAAACTTCTTGAGGCCCGCGGTCTGCACGATACGGTTGCCGGTAGCCGTCGATCCCGTGAACGAAACGGCGCGCACGCCGGGGTGCGCGACGAGCGGCTCGCCCGTTTCCTTGCCGAAGCCGTGCACGACGTTAAGCACGCCTGATGGAATGCCAGATTCGAGCGCAAGCTGGCCGAGCATGGCGGCTGTGAGCGGCGAAAGCTCGCTCATCTTGAGCACGGCGGTGTTGCCGAACGCGAGGCAGGGCGCGACCTTCCACGTGGCCGTCATGAACGGCACGTTCCAGGGCGAGATGAGCGCGCATACGCCCACGGGATGAAACAGCGTGTAGTTCAGGTGCGTGCTGGTGGGGTAGGTATGGCCGTCCACCGCCGTGCACATTTCGGCGAAGTAGGTGAAGTTGTCGGCGGCGCGCGGCACGAGCTGCTTGCCCGTTTGCGAAATAGTCTGTCCGGTGTCCTGCGTTTCCGTTTGCGCGATCTCGGGCACGTTCTTCGCAATCAGCTCACCCAGTTTGCGCACGCATTTCGCGCGCTCCGCCGCCGGCTTTGCGGCCCACGCAGGAAAGGCATTTTTTGCGGCGCGCACGGCAAGGTCGATTTCCTCCGCGCCGCCGCGCGCGACTTCCGCGAGCACCTGCTGGTTCGCGGGATTCACGGTCTCGAAATAGTCGCGCCCCGCATGGGCGCGGCCGTCGATCAGGTGTTCGATGCGCATGGGGTTCTCGCTTACTGCGTGGAAGCGCGGCCGAACTCGGCGTCGGACGCGATCGTATTGACAAGACGGCCGAGGCCGTCGATTTCGCAAATCACTTCGTCGCCGGCATTCACGTTGACGACGCCTTCGGGCGTGCCCGTGAGAATCACGTCGCCGGGCGCGAGCGTCATGAAGCCGCTCAAATACTCAATCAGCTCGGCGATGCCGGTGACGAGGTCGCGCGTGTTGCCGCGCTGCTTCAATTCGCCGTTCACGTACGTGCGCAGTTCGAGCGCGTTGATGTCGGCGATATCGGCGGCATCGACGAACCATGGCCCGAGCACGGTGCCGCCGTCGCGATTTTTCACGCGCAGGTTCGGGCGATAGTAGTTCTCCAGATAATCGCGGATCGCGTAATCGTTGGCGATGGTGTAGCCGGCGACGTGCTGCATCGCGTCTTCGCACTTCACGTCCTGCGCCGTGCGGCCGATCACCACTGCGAGCTCGCATTCGTAGTGCATGAAGGCGACATCGGCGGGGCGGCGCGTGACGCCGCGATGCCCGATCACGCTGCCCGGCCCCTTGAGGAACACGAGCGGCTCGTCCTGCTTCGTGAATTGCAACTCTTTGGCGTGCTCGGCGTAGTTCAGGCCCAGCGCGAAGATCGTGCCTGGCTCGAACGGCGCGAGCCAGACCACTTCATGCTCATCACGCACGCGGCCATCGGCCAGGCGCACGCGCGCATTTTCCAGCGGACCTTCGGGTCTCGCTTCGTGGATGGCGCCTGCGTAGGCAACGCGTCCTCGCATCATGCTGCGACTCCTTGCGCCGAAGTTGGCGCCGCAGTTGGCACAATGAATTCGATGGCAAGGGCGGGCCAGTCCGCAATGGAAATGGTTGCGCGCGCACCGGAATACACGACGGGCGCGCCGTGCGGCACGCCGAGCGTGAGCACGTCGCCAGGCGAGAGCGTCATGAAATCGGTGACGTCCGCGAGCAATCGCGCGACGCCGCGCACGCAGGTGGACGTATTTGCGCTGAAGCGCGGCGTGCCCTCGACGTCGACGTGGATCGCGAGCCGGTCCGGATCGGCGACATGCCTGCGCGCCTGCACCGTCGGGCCGATCACGCAGAAGCCGTCGCGAGCGCGAAAGCGCACGGACGGGCGATAGACGCTCTCGTGCGGCACACTGAGGTCGGCGACCAGCGCATAGCCCGCGATGTAATCGAGCGCTTCGCCCGGCGCGACGCGCGTGGCGGTCCGGCCGATCACGATGCCCAGCGACGCGCCAACCTGCACGCCTTGCGCGTCCGGCACGCTCACGCGCGCGCCATGGCCGGCGAGGGTATTGCGCGGCTTGAGATAGAGGATGGGCGCGCGAGGCGGCGCCTTGTAGGGCGCGGCGTTCATGGCGTCGCCCAGGGCTTCCAGCGCGGCGCTGTCGTTGAGCAGCGTGCCGTACACGGCGCCGGGAATGGGGGCGCGGCAGCGGGCGCCACCGGCCAGCAGCGCGCGCGCCGCACTTGCGCTCACGTCGCGCGGCAGCGCCTCGCCTTCGAGATGCAGCAGGTGGTCGGCCAGTGAAAACATGTCGTGACTCGTGTTCCCGGAAATACTAATATGTAAGTGAGTCTGCGCTTGCTATGATCGAGCGTCAACCATCGACGAAGATTTCGCGGGTTTCCCCTGGAATGAAGTGAACCAAGCCACCATGTCCGATTCCTCCCGCATGTCCACGCGCGTCGCGCACCGCAATCTGCCCATGCTGCTGCTGCGCGCGCGCGAAAAGATGATGGAGCGCTTTCGTCCGTTGATCACGGCGCATGGGCTCACGGAGCAGCAGTGGCGCGTGATTCGCGCGCTCAACGAGAGCGGGCCGCTGGAGCCGCGTCAGATCTCCGATTTGTGCACGATTTCGAGCCCGAGCATGGCGGGCGTGCTTGCGCGCATGGAGGCGCTGGGCCTCGTGACGAAGGAGCGCTTTGCCGACGACCAGCGGCGCGTGCTCGTGAAGCTCACGAAGAAGAGCCACCAGCTCGTGAAGGCGATTTCGAAGGATCTGGAGGCGCGCTACAAGACGCTGGAAGCGGAGGTGGGGACGGAGGTCGTGGGGCGTGTATATCGGGCCATCGACGATTTGCTGGCCGGGCTCGAGTGAATGCGCGCGCGGCGCCTGACAATGCTCTAGCGCCGGCTCTGAAAAGGTGTGCGCTCAGCCGAGCGCCGCGAACGCCGCATCGAGTTCGGCCGCTGCGCCAGGGCGCACCACGCGCGCGACTTCTGCGCCGTCGCGCAGGAAGATCAGCGTGGGCCACAGCTTCACGCGAAACGATCGGCCGAGTGGGCGGCCCGGACCGTCTTCCACCTTGATGCGACGCACGCCCGGGTGCTTCGCGAACGCATCGCCAATCACGGGCTGCGCGCCCTGGCAATACCCGCACCAGTCGGTGCCGAATTCGAGCACGGCGAGACCGCTCAGCGCATCGATTTCCTGGCGGGCCGGGGCTTTGGTGGCGTAGCTCATTGGATCTCCTTTCAAGTCGACGTCATACGATACCGCAGGCGGCCACCGCGCGCTGGCGGCGCCGCATGGCGCCGTGCGCCGCTCAGGCGAGCGCGCGCGTGGCAATCGTCGCGGTCGACTCGATGCGCTCGATGAGCCAGCCATCGTCGCCATGCGCGGCGGCGATGGCGTCGATTTCGGCGAGCAGCGTGTCGAGCTGATCGCCGAGGCGCTCGCGCGCGAGGCTCGACATCGAGAGCGGGCGCGCCTTCAACTGCTCCGCGCTCACGCGCCGGTACTCGATCACCGAAATGCGCTCGATGGCGGCGAACGCCGAGCGCGCGAGCACGTCGGTGTGACTCTCCCAGTTCGGCGAGCGGCGCATTTCGCGCGCGGGATCGGTATTGGCGTAACGGTCGAGCAGGTCACGATAGTGCGCGGCCCAGGGGCGCTGCGGGTCGTCGAGATGCGTGGTGTTGAAGAGCGTGACGGCGCCCCGCTCGCCGAGGATCGCGTCGAGCCGCGCGAGCGTGTCCACGCGATCCATCCAGTGAAACGCGCGCCCGATCACCGCCAGATCGAAGGTGCCGAGTGCGGGCGAGAGCTCAAACGAACTGCCGCGGCGGTACTCGATGTTCGGCGCAATGCCCGCGCCGAGTTGCGCCGCGACTTCGAGCATGGCGGGCTCGGGGTCGATCGCCACGGCGCTGCTCACCCAGCTTGCGAAGGCGAGCGAGAGCTGGCCGGGGCCGCAGCCGAGGTCGAGCAGGCGCTGCGTGCCGTCCAGGCCGGCGCGCTGCGCGACGCGGCGAATCAGTGCCGGCGAGTACGCTGGGCGGCCGCTCAGGTAATGCGGCGCGGCGTTGTGAAAGCGTTCGGGAATGAAGGGCGTGACCGGGTTCATGGGCTCTTGGATGATCGGGTTCGCGGCGGACTCGCTCAGTCTGGGGATGTGCGAGGGGCGCGTCAAGGCGAACGAGCATGCGTTTGCCGCAAAGGTGAGTGTTTTCAGGAGTGAGCGAAACGCTGCGCGCGAGCGCACCGTCCAGGTTCCGTGCGCGTCGTGTTTCCATCATGTCCCCACAGAGAAAGTGCCATGAAACAAGGGGGAATGTGCAACGAAGCGCCGGATACGCGGGTGTGTCGCCTGGCGTTGCCGAGCGCTGAAACCCGCGCTCGAATGCGTCTCCATTGCACAAGGGTGAGCGTTTCCGGGATGTTCCGGAAGCCGGCTCGCACGCAACCGGCTTGCCAGGAAACTTGCCGGGAAGCGATCGAACCGGCGCTTGTTTTCAGGGCTTTTCTTGACGCTCGCCATGAGCCTTGGCAAGCGTGAGCGGCGCACGCACCGGCAGGATGGGCACAAAGGTGAGAAGATTCGGGACCCGCCCGCGGCGCTGCCAGGCCGCCAGGCAACCCCGGCGGCGGCCAATGGACGACTGCTTGCGATGGGTATATAACAGCAGTGCGGGATTTTTTTTCCACGAAGTACCAGCAAGGGGAAACGGTTCATCATGACGAGCGACGACACGCAAAAGGATGACGCTCAAGCGGCAGGCGGCGACGCGCAGAAGCACGATCTGGAGAATCTCAACGCGGCGTTGTCGCACGTCGACGAAGGGGTGAAGAGCGGCAGCATCGCGAGGGGCGCGGCCAAGGGCCTCCTCTTCAGCCTGATCGAGACGCTGGGCGCGCTGGTGGGCGACCCTGACCTGCCCGAACATGCACGCTCGGGCTATGAAGGCTTGCTTGAAGCGGCGCGCGAGCTGCGCGTGAAGCTGGAGCGCTGAGTAACCCAGGCGCTACGCAAAACCGCGCGGGCGGCGTGTGCAACGTACACGCCGCCCGCGCTTCGCTTTGAGGTTTCAAGATTCAAGGTTCGGCGAGCAACGCGGCGGCCAGCCCGTGCGGCGCCTCGCCGATCCGCAATGCCGGCGTGCCGTGCCAGTCCGCGCAACGTTGCAGCGCGCGCCGCAGATCGCTCACGAGACGGCCGCTCACGCGCACGCCCGGCTCCAGATGCAGCGACTTCAACTCGAATACCGCCTGGGCGCGATGCGCCTTCGCATCGGCGCGGCCGATCAGTTTACCGCGGCTCAAGATAGGCAGTACGAAGTAACCGTATTTGCGCTTGTGCGCGGGCAGATAGCATTCGATTGCGTAATCGAAGCCGAATAACGCCGTCGCGCGCTTGCGCTCCCATACGACCGGATCGAAAGGTGAGAGCAGCGTGGTGGCCGTCGAGGCCAGCGCGCCGCTCGCGGCGTCGTCGATGAGCGGCGCGAAATCGCGATGCACGAACGCATCGTGCTTCCAGTCTTCCACGCGCACGGGCACGAGTTCGCCCGCGTCGGCGAGCGCGTGCAGCGCCTCGGCATACGGGCGGCGGGGCAGGCGGTAGTAGTCGGCGGCCCAGTCGGTGCGGATCACGCCCAGCGCCTGGCAGGTGCGCAGCAGCAGCGTGCGCTCGGCGTCGGCGCGCGCGGGCAGATCGCGCGCGTCGCTCCAGTCGGGCAGCACGCGCTCGGTCACGTCGTAGACGCGCTGAAAATTACGGCGCTTGGCCACCATCAGCGCGCCGGTCGCGAACAGCACCTCCAGATGGCGCTTCTCGGGCTTCCAGTCCCACCAGCCGCTGCCTTTTTCTCCTTTTTCTCTCGCGAAGTCGGCAGAGCGCACGGGACCGTTCGCGCGGATGCGTTCGAGCAGCGCATCGATCTCGCGGCGATGCTTCGCATGCCATTCGGCCGGATATTTCCAGCCCATGCCCGACGGGTCGAGCATGCGATGGCGCAGCAGGCCGTAGTCCTCGATCGGCACGAAGCAGGCCTCGTGGGACCAGTATTCGAAGAGCCGGCCTTCGGCGAGATGCGCGTCGAGCCAGCGCGTGTCGTAAGGGCCGATGCGGCTGAACAGCACGAAATACGGACTGCGCGCGACCACGTGAATCGTGTCGATTTGCAGTTGCGCCATGCGGCGGATGGCGGCGAGCACGTCGTCCGCGGTGGCCTTGCGGCGCGGCGGCGCGAGCAGCCCTTGGGCCGCGAGATGGAGCGTGCGCGCCGCGGCGAGCGGCAGCGTCACGGTGGTGCGAGATGGTTGCGCGCTGGCCTCGGCTGCGATGTCGAGCGCCGCCTCGTCACGCATGCAGGCCCGCCATCGCGGCCATGGCCGCGGGCGTCACGGTCGCGCGCGGCACGCTGGCTTCGCTCAGCCACTGGTGAATCTGCGCGACCACGGCGGCGCCTTCGCCCACCGCCGCCGCAACGCGCTTGGTCGAGCCGGCGCGCGCATCGCCGATCGCGTAGATGCCGTCGACCGAGGTGGCGAGGCTGCACGAGGTGTCGTTGGCGCCGGTGAGCACGAAACCGTTCATGTCGAGCGCCACGCCGCATGCGTGCAGCCAGCCGGTGTTGGGGTCCGCGCCCGTGAAGAGGAACAGATGGCGTGCGTCGATGCGCTCCGCGCCCGACACAGGGCACGGCGCTTTCAGGCGGATGGCCGCGAGCCCCGCCTCGTCGTCCTCCAGCGCGCCGACCTCGCACGATGGATGCACGGTGACGTTGGGCAGCGAGGCGATGCGGTCGATCAGATAGCGCGACATCGTCGATTCGAAGCCGGACTTGCGGATCAGCACGTCGATATGGCGCGCGTGCGAGGACAGATAGACGATCGCCTGGCCCGCCGAGTTGCCGCCGCCCACCAGCACGACGTTCTCGTGCTTGCAGAGCTTCGCCTCGACCGGCGAGGCCCAGTAATAGACGCCGCGCCCCGTGTAGCGGTCGAGCCCGTCGATCGCGGGCTGCCGGTACTTCGCGCCGCTCGCGATCACGACGGTGCGCGCACGCACGTTGCCGCTGCAGGTTTCGAGGCGGCGCGGCGCTTCGTTGCAATAGAGCTTGCGCACCATGACCGGGATGGCCACATGGGCGCCGAACTTCTGCGCCTGCACGAACGCGCGGCCCGCGAGCGCCTGGCCCGAGATGCCGGTGGGAAAGCCGAGGTAGTTCTCGATGCGCGAGCTGGCGCCCGCCTGGCCGCCGGGCGCGCGCGCGTCGAGCACGATCACCGAAAGGCCTTCGGAGGCCGCGTACACCGCGGTCGCGAGGCCTGCCGGGCCGGCGCCCACCACGGCCACGTCGTAGACGCGCTCGCCGTCGAGGTCGGGCAGCAGGCCGAGGCAGGTGGCGAGCTCGGGCGAGGCGGGATGGCGCAGCACCGTGCCGTCCGGGCAGATCACGAGCGGCAGGTCCTCGGCGCGCGCCGCGAAGCGCTCGATCACGCAGAGCATGCTGCTTTCGTCGCGCTCGTCGAACACCGAGTACGGATGGCCGTTGCGCGAGAGAAAGCCCTGAAGCGAGAGCATGCTGGGGTCGTCGTGCTTGCCGACCAGAATCGGGCCGCCCGCGCCTTTCTCGATCAGCGCGACGCGCCGCAGGATTAGCGCCCGCACGATGCGCTCGCCGAGCTCGGCTTCGGCGACGATGGCCGCGCGCAAGCGCTCGGGAGCAATCAGCAGCGCCTCGACAGGCTCGAGCGCCAGGCCGTCCACCAGCGACGGACCGCCGGAGAGCTGGCCCACTTCGGCGAGGAAGCTGCCGGCCCCATGCTCGTTGATGATCCGCTCGCGTCCAAGCCCATCGCGCTGCAACACCTTCACGTGGCCGGACAGCAGCACGAACATGCCTGGGCCAGTCGTGCCGGTCTGGAACAGCAACTCGCCCGGCGCCCAGCGACGCCGCTCGCCGAAGCGCGAGAGCCGCGCGATCTCCTCGTCGGAGAGGATGGGGAACATCTGGTGGCGCCGCGTGGAGAGCGTCGAGAAGGGCGCCTCGGCGGGTTGCGGCTGCGTGTCGGAAAACGTGGAGTTCGAGGCCTCGCGCAGAGGCATCGCGGATGCGTCGGTTGCAATAGCGCCCATCAGGCGGTTCTCCTCATGCGCGCGGCGGCGCGAGGACGCCGCGTGGATCTGCGCGGCTCAAACAGGTTTCGGCGTGATGTTGACCGGCACCTCGGGATGTTCCATGACCTGCAGCGGTTCGAGCGTGCGGCCCGCATCGCGCCAGGCGTCGAGGCCGCCGAGCAGCGGCAGCACGTCGACGAAACCAGCCTCGGCAAGCTGCTTGGCCATCCATGCCGCCGAGATCTCGTTGGGGCACGAGCAGTAAATCACGAGCTTCTGCTCGCGCGGATACTTCTGGATGATCTCCTTGAGCTGGCGTTCGTCGGCGAACAGCGAGCCCGGGATGATGAACGGATCGAGCTTGCGCTTTTCCGCCGAGCGGATGTCGAAGATCACGGGCGGCGGCTGGTTGGTCATCGCGCGATAGAGGTCGTCCACGGTGATGCGCGCGTTCGCGAGCTTCTTGATGAGCTGGCGGCGGCGCTGCCACCGATACGCCGCGTACAGCAGCAACAGGACGAGGATCACGACCGCGGTGAGACGGCCGAGGCGGCTCGCGCCCGCGAACAGCATGTCGATTTGCGGGGCGAACAGCACGCCGATCAGGAGACCGGTGCCCGACCAGAGCGCCGCGCCAATGCCGTCGAAGCCCACGAACTGGCGGTAGGGCGTGCCCATTGCGCCGGCCATCGGCACGGAGACGATCGACAGGCCCGGCACGAACTTGGCGATGGCGAGCACGCGCACGCCCCAGCGGCCGAAGAAGCGCTCGGTCTTCTTCACGCAGGTGTCGCGCGAGAGCGAGAGCTTGCAGAGCGTCTTGAGCGTGTTGCCGCCGTAGAGCCGGCCGGCGAGAAACCAGACACTGTCGCCGATGAGCGTGGCGACGATGGACAGCCCGAGCACCGGCGCAACCTGCTGGCCGATCGACCCGGGATGCATGGCGGCCATGGCGCCGAACAGCACGAGCGCTGGCATCGCGGGCACGGGCAGGCCGAGCGATCCGGCCAGCACGTTCAGGAACACGAGCGCAGGCCCGTACTGCGCGATGAGGTCATGTAGCATCGGCTGGCTTCCTTGTCCCGGGAGCGCCGCACGGAGGGGCGCGAACTGGAAGAATAACGTTTCGATTATGGACGCATTTCGACAGCGTGCAAGCAAGGTCCAAAGCATACGCCCAATGCGAATTTGTTGCCCGTGGATATGGGCGCGGCGGGGATTGCGGAAGGGCGGCTTGCCGCGCGGGCGGCGAAGCGAATGAAGCGCATAGTGAAGATGCGCGGCGCAAGACGCGCAGCGCGAACGCGCGTGCGCCAGCGAAGGCGCCGCGATGGCGTCTTCGCTCAATGGCTGCCGGCATGGAGGCCGGCTAGCGGCCGTGAATTACCGGCTGTGTGATTCCCCTGGAAGCTCGGCGCCCTGCGCGCGGATGGCCGCGATCAGTTCCGCAGGCGTGATTTCATAACGCACTTCGCGATGGACGCCCGGCTTGCGTTCGTCGACTTCGATCAGCAAAAGGCTCTTGCCGTCGGGCGCCGATTCGAGACGCAACGAGCGCGTCTCGCGCCCGGTCGAGTCGTCATGCTCGGTGAGCAGGGTCATGTTTCCGGAAGACCCAGTCATGCGCATTGATGTTGTCCTCGTGTGTGGTCGAGCCATTGTACGGGGTCGGTTGCGTGGCGTCTCATCGTAGTGAGCGCGGGCGCACACAGCAGGCCGCCGTACCCCCCGGCCAGTGAGTGTAACGCGAGTCCAGGCGCGCACGCGTGCCCGCATGCGGATTTTTGCGCGCTGTGCAACGGTGCATGCGCCGTGTGTTGCCGCATGATCCGTTGTCATGGGCATGAAGCAAACCGGCTTTACGGGCTTTCTGGCTGATGATCGTTCCCGCAACCATTCGGGCAAGAAAAAACGGCTCACCTGGTAGAGGCCAGGTGAGCCGTTGAAACGCCGTTGTTACTCGGATCAGTACCCAGGTCCTGGGCGCTGACGGGGTCTATAGTGCGGCTTCGCGCGGGTGCCGTCGAGATGGGATTTATGCCGATCTATCAGCTTAATCACAGCAAGCAATGAGATTACGAAACGCTTGCGTCGATGGCTCCAGACAAGCAGTCCATGCTCGGGTTTAGACATAAACTATTATGGGTGCCATACACCAGCGGTGTAACGCACCGTCCGTCACGGGGCAGCGCGAGGCGTGCCGCCGTGTAGCCATGGGGAGGCTGCCGTGAAGATCTTCAAGCGCGCTCTGATCGCTTCGACGTTCGTATGGCTCGTGTGTGCGCTGCCGGGTGGCGCGTTGGCCGCCCCGCCCGCCGCCGCCGCGCCGGCATCGGTGCCGGCGCCCGCGTCCCCCGCAGCGGCATCGGCGGCTTCGGCAGCATCGGCGCCGGCGGGCGATCTGCGCAAGCTCAGTCTCGCCAACAAGCCCTGGACCGGCGACTTCGACGAGATGCTGAACCGGCGGATGATCCGCTTCCTCGTGCCGTACAGCCGCACGCTCTATTTCGTCGACAAGGGCCACGAGCGCGGGCTCGCGGCCGAGCTCGCACGCGACTTCGAACGCTATATCAACCGCCAGTACGCGGCCCAGCTCGCGAAACGGCCGCTGACCGTGTACCTGATCCCGACCACGCGCGACCGGTTGCTCACGAACCTGAACGCCGGTCTCGGCGATATTTCGGCGGGCAATCTGACCGCCACGGACGAACGCCTCAAGAGCGTCGATTTCGTCGCTCCCCGCGACCGCAAGCCGATGCGTGAACTCGTCGTGACGGGACCCAGGGCGCCGGCGCTGGCGTCAGTGGACGACCTCTCCGGCAAGCAGGTCTATGTGCGCAAGTCGTCGAGCTACTTCGGCAGCCTGACCCAATTGAGCGAGCGCTTGCGCAAGGCGGGCAAGCCGCCGATCCGCATTATGCCGCTGCCCGACGCGCTCGAAGACGAAGACGCCATGGAAATGGTGAACGCGGGCTTGCTGCCCATCATCGTGGTCGACGACTGGAAGGCGCGTATGTGGGCTCAGGTGCTACCGCAGATCAAGGTGCGCGACGACCTCGCCGTGAGCGGAGAGGGCTACACGGGCTGGGCGATCCGCAAGAACAGCCCGCAATTGCAGGCGGTGCTGAACGACTTCTATGTGGGCTACGTGAAGAAGCAAAGCGTGGTCGAATACCGCCTCGCGCAGTATATGAAACGCATCAAGCAGATCCGCAACAACGGCGGCGACGCCGAGCAGCAACGATTCAAGCAGACGCTCGCGCTGTTCAAGAAGTACGGTGCGCAATACGAATTCGATCCGCTGATGCTCGCGGCGCAAGGGTTCCAGGAATCGCAATTGAATCAGAAGGCGCGCAGCCATGTGGGCGCGATCGGCATCATGCAGTTGATGCCGGCGACCGGAAAGCAGATGGGCGTAGGCAGCATCTCGGTTGCCGACGCGAATATTCATGCCGGCGCGAAATACATGAATGAGCTGATGGCGAAGTATTTCCCGGACGCGCATTTCAGCGGCAGCGACCGCACGCTGTTCGCGTTCGCGAGCTACAACGCGGGACCGGGCAACATTGCGAAGATGCGCAAGCTCGCCGTGCAGCGCGGCCTCGACCCGAACAAGTGGTTCAACAACGTGGAGATCGTCGTGGCGGACAAGATCGGGATCGAAACGACGACTTACGTGCGCAACATCTACAAGTACTACGCCGCGTACAAGCTGATCACCGATGCCCAGCAGGCCCGCAACAAGGCCGTCGAGAGCATGCAGAAAGGATCCTGACGAGCTGCGGTTTTCTCATCGCGTCCCCGCGACCGTAAACAGACGCACGGCTTCGTCGAGCACGTCGGCTTGCTCGGCGAGCCGCTGCGCCGTGGCAGCCGCCTGCTCGACGAGCGCGGCGTTCTGCTGGGTGGCGCTGTCCAGATGCGCGACTGCCTGGTTAACCTGATGAATGCCCTCGGCCTGCTCGCCGCTCGCGTTGGCGACCTCGACGATGATGGCCGAGACACGGCTCACGGCCTCGTCGATGGCGCGCATCTGCGCGGTCGTGTGGCCGACCAGCTCCGTGCCCTGGGCAATCTCGCTCACGCTCGCGTCCACGACCTGCTTGATTTCCTTCGCGGAGGCCGCGCAGCGCTGCGCGAGCATGCGCACCTCGCCCGCGACCACAGCGAACGAGCGGCCCGCCTCGCCCGCGCGCGCGGCCTCCACGGCGGCATTGAGCGCGAGGATGTTGGTTTGGAACGCGATGCCGTCGATCACGCCGGTGATGTCGGCGATGCGCTGCGAGGCATCGGTGATGCCGGCCATCGTGTGCTCCATGCGGCTCGCGATCGAGCCGCCCTGGGCCGCGGCCGACTGCGCCTCGCGCACAAGATCGAGTGCGCGTGCGCTTGCCTCGGCGTTGGCCTGCACGGTGGTGGTGAGCTGGTCCATGGTCGCGGCGGTTTCTTCGACCGAGGCGGCCTGCAGCTCGGTGCGGCGCGAGAGGTCGAGGTTGCCGGAGGAGATTTCGTGCGCGGCGTCGAGCATGCCGGCAATCTGCGCGCGCACGTCGAACACGATGGCGGTGAGATTGGCCTGCAGTTGATTGAGCGCCTGAAGCACGCTGCCGAGATCGTCCTTCGACGCAATCGCGAGCGTGGCGGTGAGGTCGCCCGCCGCCATGCGCGTGGACGCCATCGACATCTGCGCGAGCGGGCCACCGAGCTGGCGCGTGGCGAGCCGCCAGGCCGCGAGGCTGCATACCGCCGCCGTGCCGAACGCGCACCAGAACGGCGTGGGCGGCAGCCCTCGCCAGGCGCTGAAGCCCGCAGCGGCGAGTGCGGTGGGCACGAGCGCATAGCCGGCGGCGACGCGCGTGGCCACGGGCAGGCGCATGATCGATTGCGCCGCGCCGAGGACGCCAGTGCGCACGAGCGCGCCGCGACGCAGGCGCACGCCACGCAAACGTCCTTCGCGCATTTTTGCGTAGAGTGCTTCGGCGTCGCGGATCTCGTCGCGGCTGGGCTTCACGCGCACGCTCAGATAACCCACCACCGCGCCCTGCTCGGAGACCGGCGTCACGTTCGCGCGCACCCAGTAGTGGTCGCCGTTCCTGCGGCGGTTCTTCACGAGCGCGGTCCAGGGATGGCCGGAGCGGATGGTCTGCCACATGTCCGCGAACGCTTCGGGCGGCATGTCGGGATGGCGGATGACGTTGTGCGCCTTGCCGATCAATTCTTCCTTCGCGAACCCGGAAACCGAGACGAACGCGGGATTGCAATACTGAATGCGGCCCTTGAGATCGGTGGCCGAGACGAGCATCTGCGAAGCGGGATAGTCGAATTCCTGCTGCGTGATGGGCTGGTTGTTGCGCATGGGGTTCCTTGCGTTTCTTGCGGTCCTTGCAATAGGGCCACTCATGGCCCGACAACATGCAAGGATTAACGGCATTTCCCCTACGATCTTTAGGGGATTGGGCTTGCTTGATCGGCCTTCAATCCCGAAGCTGGCCCTGCGACAGTGTCTTCAATGTTTCATCCGGCCGTTCTCCAGCCATCCCCAGCCGTTCTTCCGCTGCCGCCGCACAGCCCCGGATCGCCGTCATCGATCAGCGCCCCGATCAATTGGCCGGCTCATGCCGGCGCGCCCTGGATCCCCGCACAGGCTCGCCGGTCATGCCGCGAGCTTCATGGGCCGCTGGACCGGCGCTGCCGTCTTGTCTGATTTGGCGCGGCGTACCGCCTGCGATTTCCTCTTGATGCCTTTGGCCTTTGCCGAAGGTATTCCAAGCCTGCGCCGCAGGTTATTGACCGATTTGATACAGACGCCGACGAGCCTGGCGACGCTCGCGTCGGACATGGTGCCAAGCAGGAGGAGTTCATCGTCAGTCCATGCGTGGTGCGCGCGTGCAATGCCGAGTTGATTGCGCTTCTTGTGTACGGCGGTATTCGACAGACCAAGACGCTTCGCGATTTCAGCATCAGGCATCGTGCCGAGCAGGGCGATCTGTTCATCGGTCCACACATGCTGCGGGCGCGTCGAAGCGATGCCCAGCACGTGACGCTTGCGGGTGACCACATGCGGCTTTACACCAAGCTGCTGTGCTATGTCGGCATCGGGCATCGTGCCAAGCAGCGCGATATCTTCGTTGCGCCAACTATCGCGAGGCCTTGCGGCCGGGATACGCAGACTGCGCCGCTTCTGGCGGACGGTGTAGGTGCTCAAACCGACCAATGCGCCAACCTCGCGGTCAGGCAGCGTGCCCAGCATCGCGAGATGTTCACGCGTCCACATGTGCGCGCCGACGTGGCCCTGCTCGCGCGCCGAAGGGACACCGAGCTTGTTGCGCATGTGGTTGACGGCCCGGGTCGAACGGCCCACGAGCTTCGCCAGTTCAGCATCCGAGAGCACGCCGAGCCCGGCGATCTGCCCCGGCGTCCACGGACGATGCGCGGGCGTGGCGGGGGGAATGCCCAAGGACTGCCGCTTCTTTTGTACGGTGCCCGGGGAAATGCCGCCGATTCGCCTCGCGGCCTGAGCGTCTGTCATGGTCCCGAGCAGCGCAATTTCGTCCTGTGTCCATTGACGATCCCTGCTCGTCTCCCGAACGCCCGGTCCATATCGCCGGCCGCCCGGGGCGTGGGAAACATCAACTGCGACGCTCGCTTGATCGGAGAGTTGCGCAACGAGTTGATTGAACGGTTTCGCTTGCGTCCTTCGCCCTGCCTGACCGGCTCCCTTCTGCCTTTTCCACGATGGAATACCCAGCTCGCGCCGCCACGACCACACCGTCGAATGCGTGACGCCCAGCAACTGCGCAACGCTCGCATCGGGCATCGTCCCGAGCAGCCTGCGCTGCGCGTCCGTGCAGCCGAGCCCTCCACGTTGCCTGAGCGCCGCCGGAATGCCGCGCTTCTTTCGCGCGTTGAACACGGTAAGCAGGCAGACGCCCAGGCGGCTTGCCAGTTCGGCGTCCGGCATCGTGCCAAGCAGGGCGACCTGTTCCGGCGTCCACTCGAGGCGGTGATGAGTCTCGCCGCGAATGGACTGGATCTGGAGCGTGCGCCGCTTCGCTCTGACAACCGATGGTGTCACGCCAATACGCCTTCCCACTTCGCTGTCGCAAAGCTTGCCGAGCAGCGCGATCTCTGCGGCGCTCCATTCGTGCGACGAACGATCCCGTACCGATGGAATGCCGAGTGCCAGCCTCTTCCGGTTCACCGTCGACGCATTGGTTCCGATGCGTGCGGCGATCTCCGCATCGGGTATCGTTCCCAGCAACGCAATCTCTTCGCGGGCCCATGTGCGGGGCTGGCCTCTGCGGTGATGCCCGCTACTGCCAGTGGTACCGCGCAGCTTGCCCGCACCTGAGCCCGTGCGCGAGACGCGAGGAATTGACTGGTCCTGAGGGGCTGACGAGGCCCGGTCGAGCTGCGCGACGGTGTGTTCGAACCGGTTCGTCATTTCGATGCTCCCGGATTTCCATACGGATCGCGCGCGCGTTGCTCGGGCGTGAGAATTTCGTAGGCGTGTTTGATGTTGGCGTGTGGAAGCTTCTGGAGCGCCTCAGGATGGCTGCTATCGGGTTCTACGTAGTCCAGACCGTAAGCAGTCTGGTCGCCGATGAAGGCCAAGCACACGTCGCTGTGCGCGAAGTTCGTTGCGGACACAATTACTTTGCCGCCGTGGTCTGTGGTGTCGCCAAGGCGCGCGACGCCGCGCCCGGTTACTGCGTCTTTCATTTGTCAGCGCCTCTCAGGATGGAACGGCGCTGCGATGAGAACTACGACTGGCGCCGCCGTGATTGCCTATCCTGGGAGGGCTGCTTTTCGCTCGATACACGAAAATTCTTAAAATTGATTAATCGTTCAATTCATGGCGCATAAGATGCCGGGATATTCGCGATCAATTGATTTCCGACAAAGGCATTACCGATACAGCGATTAAACCGGACGTTGGATTTTGCTGCGAAAGCATGAGGGGCTTCCACGATATCTATCCGCCGCGCCTGCTGCGTGAGCGCATTGCCGCGCGCGCCCGGGAGACGGGGCCGCCATGACCACCTGAAGTCACCCCTCCCGCAATTGAGGCAATTTTCTTCAATACAGGCGCGTGCGCGCCTCGTACGCTCGACGGTGAATCATCGCCGCTGGGCGTAACGAGGAGAAACGTGAGCACTGCACTTTCCATGGCCGCTTTCGCGCTGGCTACGTCGATCACCCCTGGGCCCGTCAATGTCGTCGCGCTGGGCGCGGGCGCGCGCTACGGACTGCGCGCGAGCTTGCGCCACGTGACCGGCGCGACGGTGGGCTTTGCGCTGCTGTTGTTGCTGATCGGACTCGGCCTGCGCGAGTTGCTTGCGCAGTGGCCATTCCTCGCGCGCGCGATCGAATGGGCGGGCGTGGCGTTTCTGCTGTACGTCGCGTACAAACTCGCCATCGACGATGGGCGCATCGACGCGCCGGGCGCCGCGCGCGGCCCGTCGCTCATGACCGGCGCGGCGATGCAGTGGCTCAACCCGAAGGCGTGGCTCGCCTGCGTTGCCGGCATGGGCGCATTTGCGGCCTCGGGCGGGAACGCTATCGTGTGGCAGTTCGCAGCGATCTACTTCGTGGTGTGCTATGCGTCGATTGCGTGCTGGGCGTGGGCTGGCGCGTCGCTGCGCCAGGCGCTGCGCGAACCGGCGCGCGTGCGCTTCGTGAACCGCACGATGGCGCTGTTGCTCGCGGCGAGCGCGCTGTGGCTGCTGCTCGAATGAACGGCCCGGATATCAGCCGCGATATTGCCCCGGCGTGGCCGCCACGAACTGGCGGAAGGCGCGCTGAAGATGGGCTTGATCGGCGAAGCCGGCGGCGGCGGCGACGTCGGCGATGGCATGGCCGCGCCGCAATTGCGCGCGGCAGAACTCGATGCGCCGGTTCACCACGTACGCGTGCGGTGTCATGCCGTATTGCTCGCGAAACGCGCGGATCAAATACGAAGGCGACAAGTTCGCCGCCGTGCAGATGTCTTCGAGCTTGAGCGTGCGCGTGTAGTTGCCGTCGATGAACTCGGCGGCACGCGCGAGGCGCGGGTTGGGCTCGCGCGGCGTGCTTTCGGGCGGCGCGGGATTGAGCGCCTGCTGGAGCGCGGTGAAGTACTGCGTGACGGCGCATTCCTTGCGCAGCGCGTCTTCGTGCGGATTCACGAGCACGCCGTAGAGCGCATCGAGCCCTGCGAACAGATCGGCGCGCCACGTAAGCGTCTGCGCGAACGGAACGAATTGCGCCTGCGTGCCGAAGCCCTGCGCATGCTGGAGCTTCGCGAGCCAGCCCACGTCGAGATGGAACATGCGATAGGACCATGCTTCGTCGGCGGCAGGATTGCATGCGTGCACAACGTTCGGGTTGACGATGACCACGGCGCCCGCATGCACGCGCTCGAGCGTGTTGCCATTCAGATAGGTGCTGCGCCCGCCGGTTACCGCGCCGATCGAGAACGTGTCGTGCGCATGGCGGCCGTAGCGCAGCTTGCGGCCGTCGGCAATGGCGCGGACTTCGATGAACGGAAGGGCCGGGTCGCGCCAGAAGATGGGCGTGGAGTCGGTCGGTTGTGGCACGGTGGGCCTCGGAGGCGATGCGGCGCGAGTCGATTCCGCATCTTAACGCAGCCGCGCGGGCGCGCGAGTCGCCGGGCGGCAAGTCCATTCATCATTTCGTCATATATAAGCGTCGATAATGCCCTCCGAATAAATTGGCCTCACGTGCCACGAGTCGCGCAGTCATAGCGCGTCCGGCACGGCGCAAGGCCCGGGGATTTCGACATGACCATTCGCCACCGCATCACGCTACTCATCGTGCTGATGTTCGTCGCGTTGTCCGCCATTGGCGGCTACGCGGTCTATCAGACGCGCCGCAGCGCCACCGACGTCCATCAGGTCACACAGGGCGTCGTACCCAGCGCGCTGGCTTGCGCCGATCTCGTTTCGCTCGTGAAAGACGTGCAGCTCGCGACGATGACGCTCGTCTACGCGCCCGACGCGACCACTGCCCAACTGGCGCAGGACGAACTCGGGAAAAAGAAGGCCGCGCTGGGCGCCGCGCTCGACGTGCAGCGCCAGGCCGCCGCAAGCCATGCGCAGGAGGGGCTCGTCGCGCAGGCGCGCGAAAGCCTCGCGAACTACTTCAACGCCATCGAAGAAACGGCGAATATGAAGGCCGCGGGCAAGGGCGAGCTCGCGCAGGCATATCTCTTCGCCAACGTCGCGCAGTATCGCGACGAGCTCGAAGGCATCGTCACCACGCTGCGCGTGGAGAAAAACCGGCAGAAGGACGCGGCCATCCAGGCGCTCAACGGCATGCTCGACACCACCACGAGCGCCATTGCGGGTGTCACGGGCGGCGCGGTGCTGCTGCTCACGCTGATTGGCGCGCTGTTGTATCGGCAGATCACGCGGCCGCTTTCGCGCATGCAGGAAATGATGAGCGAGATTGCATCGAGCCAGGATTTCACGCGCCGCGTGCCCGTGGGACGCATGGACGAGATCGGCCGCTCGATCGCCGCGTTCAACGGCATGATCGAGAAGATTCAGCACAACGCCGCGCAGCTCGAGCGCAAGACCGCCGACATTCAGGCGATGTTGCAGAACATGCAGCAGGGCATTCTTACGGTAGTGGAAGGCGCCAGCGTGCACGACGAGTACTCGGCCTACCTCGAAGCGATTTTCGAAACCCGCGAGATCGCGGGGCGCGCGCTCATGGAACTCGTGTTCTCGCACACGGATCTCGACGCCGACACGCTTGCTCAGATCGACGCCGCCGTGCATGCGTGCCTTGGCGAGGACGACGTGAATTTCGCGTTCAACCAGCATCTGCTCGTGAACGAAATCACGCGCACCATGCCCGATGGCCGCAAGAAGGTGCTCGACCTGAGCTGGTCCGCGATCACCGACGAACGCGACGTGGTCGTGCGCCTCATGCTGTGCGTGCGCGACGTAACCGAGTTGCGCGAACTGGCGGCGCAAGCCGGCGAGCAGAAGCGCCGCTTGCAGATGATCGGCGAAATTCTTTCGGTTAGCGAAGAGAAGTTTCATCGCTTCGTGGAGAGCTCGAAGGGTTTTATCCACGAGAACGAGCGCATCATTCGCCAGCACGATTGCGCCAACATGGATGCGGTGGCCGCGCTGTTTCGCAACATGCACACGGTGAAGGGCAACGCGCGCACGTACAGCCTCCAGCATCTCACGGGCGTCGTGCATGAAGTGGAGCAGCGTTACGACGCGCTGCGCCGCGACGATGCGAGTCACGCCTGGGACCAGCAGGCGCTCATCGACGACCTGCAGCGTGTGCGCGAGGCCGTCGACCATTACGCGACGCTCAACGAAGTGAGCCTCGGGCGCGGTGTGGGCGCGCGCGGCGGAAAGGGCGCTGTGAGCGGCTTCGGGCGCGAGCAGATCGATGCGAGCTTGCGCCTGCTGGACAGCGCGAACGAACACGACCTCGATTCGCTGCGTGCCATGCGCACGGCGTTGCGCTGCGTGCTGGGCCGCATCGGCACGCAGAGCGTGGAGCAAGCGCTCGCCGGCGTACTCGAATCGCTGCCTTCGCTGGCGCAGGAACTGGGCAAGGTTGCGCCGCATGTCTGCATCGACGATGGCGGCTACAGGCTGCATAACGATGCGGTCGGCACCGTGAGCGACGTCTTCACGCATTTGCTGCGCAATTCGCTCGATCACGGTATCGAGATGCCGGCGCAGCGCCGCGCGCAGGGCAAGGACGAGGCGGGGCGCATCGACGTCGCGTTGAGCGTCGCGGACGGTGTGCTGCGCATTGTGCTCGCCGACGATGGCCGGGGTCTTGCGCTCGCGCGTGTTCGTGCCGTCGCCGTGGAGCGCGGCTGGCTCGACGCCGACGAGCCAGTCAGCGACGAGACCGTGGCGGCGTTCATCTTCCGTGCGGGCTTTTCCACGGCGCATCGCGTGACCGAGGTGTCGGGGCGCGGCGTGGGCATGGATGCGGTCCGCAATTTTCTGGAGCGCGAGGGCGGACACATCGAGCTGCGCTTCACCGACAACCGGCAAGGCGCCGATTATCGGCATTTCGAAACGCTGGTGTATTTGCCGCGAGCATGCGCCGTCGTGTGCGCGGGCGAGCCGGCCGCATCGCACGAAGCCTTGCCGGCGTAACTGGAGGCACCGTGCTTTTACCGTATCTGATGGGCGGGGCCGCGGGCCTCGCGTTGGCGGCGCTGTGCGCGGCGGGACTTCATTGGCGCGCGCGCGCGCAGTGGCGCGACGCCGAAAGACTGCAGCTCACCCGGCATGAAGACGCGCTTGCGCAGGCCGAGGCGCGCGTGCGAGCGGCACGGGAAAGCGCCGCGCAGGAGCATGAGGCGCTGGCCGCGCAGGTCGAGTCGCTGCGTGCGGACCTCGCGCAACGCAAGTGGGTGAGCGAAGCGATGGAGTCGGCGCTCGGGAGCGAACGCGCGCGCAGCGCCGAAGCGCGGCAGCGCATCGAACGCATCACCGCGGAGACCGTCCGCCTGAAGCAGATGTCGACGGTCTTCGAGCGCTGGCACGAGCAAATGATCTCGCTGATGGCGCAGAACCGCGACATGCACGAGAAGAATCAGGTGCTCTCGTCGATCGTGAGCCATGTGCTGATCGTCTCGCTGAACGCATCCATCGAGGCGGCGCGCGCGGGCGCGGCAGGGCGGGGCTTTTCGATCGTCGCGGGCGAGGTGCGCGCGCTTGCCACGCGTTCGCAGGAGCTTTCCAGGAACTACCGCGAGAGCCTGCACCGCAACGACCTTGTCACGACCGCGACGTTCCAGGACATTCAGGCGGGCGGCAAGATGATCGCGGCCTCGCTTGCGAGCGTGGAGTCGCTTGCGCAACAGTTGCACGCCGAGCTCCAGGAAGCGCCCGATGAGGTGCCCGCATGATCGGCCCGCAGGCACAGGAAAGCTTCGAGCAGATTTTCTTCGCGGCGGCGCGCACGCGCCTCGTGGCGGATCCCCTGCATGCGTGCGAGATCGCCATGGCGCCGGACGAGCATGCGCGGGGCGAGCATGCGGTGCTGCTCACGATTGCGTCGATGCAGTTTCGCCTG
This sequence comes from Paraburkholderia sp. A1BS-2L, assembly GCF_051125205.1. Taxonomy (NCBI): domain Bacteria; kingdom Pseudomonadati; phylum Pseudomonadota; class Betaproteobacteria; order Burkholderiales; family Burkholderiaceae; genus Paraburkholderia; species Paraburkholderia sp. A1BS-2L. The sequence goes on along the minus strand of NZ_CP120429.1, from coordinate 1,171,217 downwards.
CTGCTGCTTCTGCATATCAAGGATGACGAAGCAACGCGCGCGTATTATCTGGGCGGCGCGCAAGGCGCGCTGGTGGACGCGTTCATGGAGTTCGGCAATCTGTGCTGCGGGGCGATGAATCAGCATCTGCTCGAGCATTTCCCGGACCTCGGCATGTCCACGCCGTACGCGCTCGATAGTCAGTGCATGCAGCATCTGCGCGAGCTGAAGCCCGATTACGTGAAGTCCTATGCGCTTACGATCGATGGCGCCGTGCAGTTGGGGGCGACGCTGTGCGTCTGCGCCCATTCGCCTCTCGATTTCGTGGCCGCCCAGGACCAGTTGAGCGCGGCGCACGAGAACGCCGGCGAACTCGAACTGTTTTGACGAAAGAACCCTCATGCATAGCGCGCCGCTCGGGCGCAAAGGAACACAACAAGATGGCGAAGATTCTGGTGGTGGACGATTCGGGCACGGTGCGCGACGAAGTCGCGGGCTTCCTGCGCAAGAACGGCCTCGACGTGGATACGGCCGTGGACGGCAAGGACGGCCTCGCCAAGCTGCGCGCGAATCCGGCCGTGAAGCTCGTGGTGAGCGACGTGAACATGCCGAACATGGACGGCCTGACGATGGTCGAGAAGATCCGCGGCGAACTGGGCAACGCCGCGGTCAATGTCGTCATGCTGACGACCGAAAGCAGCCCGGCCATGAAGGAGCGTGGCAAGGCGGCGGGCGTGCGCGGCTGGATCGTGAAGCCGTTCAAGGGCGATGCGGTGCTGGAGACGTTCCGCAAGCTGGCGGGCTGAAGTCGCGCGAGGCAAGCGGCAATTACGCCGCGAGTGCGCTCGCCTTTGCAGGGCTCAGCAACACCGGAATCGACTTCGAAGTCGGCGTGCCCGCGCCATCGGCAACCGACGCAAGCGGCACGAGCGGGTTCGTTTCCGGATAGTACGCGCCCAGGCAGCCGCGCGGAATGTCGTACTCCACGAGCAGGAAGTCTTCGACGCGGCGTTGCACGCCGTCGTCCCACACGCTCGTGATGTCCACGCGCTGACCCGGCGCGAAGCCGAGCATCGTCAGGTCCTCGCGGTTTGCGAACAGCACGCGGCGCTGTCCGTAGACGCCGCGATAGCGGTCGTCGAGACCATAGATCGTGGTGTTGTACTGGTCGTGCGAGCGCGTGGTCATCAGCGTCATCAACTGCTGGCCGTGCGCGGCGCGGGCGCGATGGATGGGCGTGTCGAGCGCAATCGCGTGCACCACGAACTGCGCCTTGCCGCTTTCGGTCATCCAGACGCGGTCGCGCGAGGCCACGCCCAGATGGAAGCCGCCGGGCTGCTTCAGGCGCTCGTTGTAGTTCTCGAAGCCGTCCAGGACTTTTTCGATGCCGTCGCGGATCTTCGAGTAATCGGCGGCCAGGCCGAGCCAGTCCACTTTCTCGCTGCCGAGCGTGGCGTGCGCCATGCGCGCGACGATGGCGATTTCCGAGAGGAGATTCTGCGAAGCGGGCCGGTTCATGCCGTACGAGATGTGCACCATGCTCATCGAATCTTCCACGCTCACGCCTTGCGGCACGCCGTTTTGCATGTCGATCTCGGTGCGGCCGAGCGTGGGCAGAATCAGCGCGTCCTTGCCGTGCACGAGGTGGCTGCGGTTGAGCTTGGTGGTCACGTGCACCGTGAGCGCGCACGAACGCATCGCGTCCCACGTGCGCGGCGTATCGGGCGTGGCGATCGAGAAGTTGCCGCCCAAGCCGATGAACACTTTCACGCGGCCTTCGAGCATCGCGTGGATCGTTTCCACCACGTCGAAGCCGTGCTCGCGCGGCGGCTCGAAATCGTAGGCCGCGCCGAGGCGGTCGAGAAACGCCTGGGTGGGTTTTTCCTCGATGCCCACCGTGCGGTCGCCCTGCACGTTCGAATGGCCGCGCACGGGGCACAGGCCCGCGCCGCGCCGCCCGATGTTCCCGCGCATCATCATGAGGTTCGAGAGCAGCTGCACGGTCGAGAGCGAGTTCTTGTGCTGCGTGATGCCCATGCCCCAGGTCGCGATGGTGGCGCGGCCTTTCGCGTAGATGTCCGCGAGCTTGAACACCTCGTCGAGCGGCACGCCCGATTCGGCGACGATGGCGTCCCACGACTCGGCCCGCAAGTCGGCTGCGAAGGCTTCGAAGCCCACGGTATGTTCGGCCAGGAAATCCACGTCGAGCACGCGCGCCGTGCCGGTTGCGCACGCGGCGTCGTCGAGTTCGAGCGTGCGCTTGGCCACGCCCTTGATGAGCGCGAAGTCGCCGCCCAAGCGTGGGCGGATGAACACCGAGCTGATCTGCACGCCCGATGGCGAGAGCATGTCGAGCGTGTGCTGCGGGCTCGCGAAGCGCTCGAGGCCGCGCTCCTTGAGCGGGTTGATCGAGACGATGGTGGCGCCGCGCTTCGCGCAGTCGCGCAGCTCGCCCAGCATGCGTGGGTGATTCGTGGCCGGATTCTGGCCGAAGATCAGCAGCGTGTCGGCGTGCTCGAAGTCGTCGAGCGTGACCGTGCCCTTGCCGATGCCCACCGTGCCCGGCAGGCCGCGGCTGGTGGCTTCGTGGCACATGTTCGAGCAGTCGGGGAAGTTGTTGGTGCCGTACATGCGCACGAACAGCTGATAGAGGAACGCGGCTTCGTTGCTCGCGCGGCCCGAGGTGTAGAAGGCGGCGCGGTTCGGGTCGTCGAGCGCGTGGAGGTGCTTCGCGACGAACCGGAATGCATCGTCCCAGGCGATCGGCACATAGCGGTCCGTATTGGCGTCGTAGACGAGCGGATCGGTCAGGCGGCCATGCTGTTCGAGTTCGTAGTCGGACTGCGCCATCAGCTCGGTCACGGTGTGCTCCGCGAACAGTTGCGGCGTCGCGCGCTTGCTGGTGGCTTCGGCGGCCACGGCTTTCACGCCGTTCTCGCAGAATTCGAAAGTGGAGGCGTGCTCGCGGTCGGGCCACGCGCAGCCCGGGCAGTCGAAGCCGTTGGGCTGGTTCTGCTTGAGCAGGGTCCGGTAGTTGCCGCCCGTCACCTTCTCCTTGATGAGGTTGATGGCGACTTGCTTGAGCGCACCCCAGCCGGCGGCGGGATGGTGGTAGGGCTCGATGCGGGCTTGCGGCTTTTTCATGGTGCGTCTGGATCGGATCTGGCCGGGGCGGTGCGGGTGCACAGCCCGATGTGCGAAGCGTACTGTGTTCCTGTGTGCGCGGTGATCACAGAAAAACGAAAAGGCAAGGGGTACAGTTGCGGCGATTTGTCATAGACTCTCCGAATCGCCCACCTTTGCGCCAACTGCCGCCCGTGACTGCCACGCCCGCCCCGGCCGCCGTTCCCCGCTATGAACAGCTCGCCGACGATATCGAAGCCGGCGTGCGCCGTGGCGTGTTCGCCGCGGGCGAGCGCATTCCTTCGGTGCGGCGCGCGAGTGTTCAACACGGCGTGAGCATCAAGACCGTGGTGCACGCCTATGCGTTGCTGGAGAGCCGGGGCGTGATCGAATCGCGGCCGCAGTCGGGGTTCTTCGTGAAGGCGCGGCCTGTGGCGCGCGATGGGTCACCTGCGCGCGCAGGCGAGGGGGCCGCTCATGGGACCGCTCAGGGGACCGCGCGAGAGACTGTTCAGGGATCGTCTCCGGGCGCGAAGCTGCGCCGCGCGGGCGCGAAGAAGGTGCCGATGGAGCCCGCGCCCAACGCCGCGCCCGCGCCGGTCGACGTGAGCCGCCTCGTGCTCGCCACGCTGCGCAGCATCGTCGCGCAGGACGCGGTGCCGCTCGGCTCGCCGTATCCGGACCCGGCGCTGTTTCCGTGGCGGCGCATCAACCAGTACGCGAATGCGATCGCGCGGCGCCACGCGAGCTGGAACCTGATCGACGACCTGCCGCCCGGCAATCCCGAACTGATCCGCCAGATCGCGCGCCGCTACGCGGAAAACGGCGCGGACGTGGATCCCGACGAAATCGTCGTCACGGTGGGCGCGACCGAGGCCATCAACCTGAGCTTGCAGGCGGTGGCGAAGCCGGGCGACACGGTGGCGGTCGAGTCGCCCACGTACTACGCGATGCTGCACGCGATCGAGCGCCTTGGCATGCGCGCGATCGAAGTGAGCACGCATCCCGACACCGGCATCGACCTCGATGCGCTCGAGCGCGTGCTCGCGCGCAAGAAGGTGGCCGCGTGCATGGTGATGCCGAATTTCCAGAATCCGCTGGGCTTTCGCATGCCCGAGGCGAACCTGCGGCGGCTCGTGGCGCTGGCCGAGGCGCACGACCTGCCCGTGATCGAGAACGACGTGTATCAGGAGCTGTATTTCGGGCCGACGCGGCCATTGTCGCTCAAGCAGTTCGACTCGCGCGGGCTGGTGCTGCATTGCGCGTCGTTTTCAAAAAGCCTTTCGGCATCCTACCGGATCGGCTGGGCGCTGCCGGGGCGCTATCGTGCCCAGGTGGAAAAGCTCAAATTCCTCAATACGCTCACGACGCCCTCGGTGCCGCAGGTCGCGCTCGCCGACTATCTGCGCCACGACGGCTACGACCGCCATCTGCGCCGGCTGCGCCGCTTCTATCGCGAGCAGGCGCGGCTCATGCGTGCGATGATCGAGCGGTTCTTTCCCGCCGGCACGCGCACCACCGACCCGCAGGGCGGCTACGTGCTGTGGGTCGAGCTGCCGCCGCGCGTGGATTCGATGCGGCTGTATCGCGCCGCGCTCGCGCAGGGCATCACGATCGGGCCGGGTTACATGTTCTCGATGCGCAATGACTTTCACCATTACATTCGGCTGAACTACAGCTATCCGTGGACCGCGCAGACCGAGGCGGCACTGAAGACGCTCGGCGAGCTGGTCGCGCGAATGGCATGAGGAGACACGATGAACGACGCAAGCGGCGAGCGTGAACAAGGCAATAATGACAGCGGCGACGAGATCGATCCGGCGCTGGTGGCCATCCTCGAGCAACTGTGGCGCGCGCAATGCGAAACGCCCGGGCGCGCGTGGTCGCTCGCGAAGCTTTCGAAGCAGGCCGGCGTGCCGATGAGCGGTTTGCGCCGCCATCTCACCGGCCTCGTGGACGGCGGCCTGGCCGTGACGACGCTCGCCGAGGACGGCACCGGCAGCGCGAGCCTTTCCGAAGACGGCCGCGCGTTCTGCGCGCAAGTCTTCGGCGCAGCCGCGCCGTGACGCGCGGCTTCACGCCGCCGCGCCGGATCTTTCTTTATCCTGTTCGCCATCATTGGCGCTAACGCCATGGACTATATCGACACTCTGCGAATCTTTCGTTCCGTGGTGGAGGCGCGCAACTTCACGCGCGCCGCGGACATGCACGGGATCGCCACCCCCGCTGTCTCACGCGCGATCGCGCGGCTGGAAAAGCGTCTGGGCAGCCGGCTCTTTCATCGCACCACGCGCGCAGTCTCGCTTACCGAAGCCGCCGAGCGCTTCTACGACGGCTGCTGCCGCGTGCTCGACGACCTCGACGCGCTGGAGGCCGGCGCGACCGAGCAGACGCGCGAGGCCAACGGCGTGCTGCGCCTCGTCGCGCACACCTCGGCCATGGTGCACCGGCTCGTGCCGCTCATTTCCAGCTTCAAGCGCGCGCATCCCAACGTGACGCTCGACGTGATGCTGACCGAGCGCCCCGTCGATCTGGTCGCGGACGGCTACGATCTCGGGCTCGTGCTGCCGTTCATGCTCAACAGCGAAGGCACGGTGACGAAGCTGCTCGAGCGCATTCCGCTCGCGCTCGTCGCCACGCCCGGGTACCTCGCGGCACACTCGACGCCGCGCCTTCCCTCGGACCTCGAAGCGCACACGTTCGTGCCGATGCCGCCTTCGCTGCGCAAGCCGTCGCTGACGTTCCGCGATGGCGAAAAGGAGGTGACCGTGCGCATGAAGTACGAAGTCGCCTCGAACAATCCCGACTTCAATCTCGCGATGGTGCTGGAGGGGTTCGGCATCGGCACGCTGCCGCGCGGGCTCGTGCAGAGCGAAGTGGCGACGGGGCGGCTCGTCACGCTGCTCGACGACTTTCCCGTCGTCGACGCGCAGATCGAACTGCGCCTCGCCTATGCGTCGCGCACGCTGCTGCCCGCGAAAGTGCGCGCGTTCATCGACCACGCCACCGAGTTCTTCCGCCACACGGCGCAGTAGCGCGATGAGCGTGCGGTGGCGCTTACGTTGCTTTCAATGGACCTGCGCCGCTTCATGGGTTCTCATCTGCACGTCGATCTGCACCTCGGCAGATTCTCGCAAATACCAGCGTTGCGCTCCGGCGCGAGATGGCATGATGAAGCTTGCTCAATTCGACGCATAGCCGCCGGTTTCCATGAAACGACATCGACCGCCTTTGCCGCATTTCATGCGCGACCCGTCGCATCCGGCGTGGCGCGATCTCGCGCTCACGTCACTGCCGATCGCGTTGTTTTGCGCCGCGGTGGTCGCGGTGTTCGTGTGGCTCGTCGATCCCTCGCCGCCGCGCACCATCACCATCAGCGCGGGTCCGCGCGACAGCTCGTTCATGCAGACGGCGCAGGCGTACCGCAAGATCCTCGCGCGCAACGGCGTCACGCTCGAGGTGGTGGAGTCGGACGGCTCGGTGCAGAACCTGCAGCGCCTGCTCGATCCCAAGTCGAAGGTCGACCTCGCGTTCGTGCAGGGCGGTGTGGCCGATGGGCTCGACACGCGCTCGCTCGTGTCGCTCGGCAGCGTCGCGTATCTGCCCATCGTGGTGTTTTATCGTGGCTCGGGGCTCACGCAGCTTTCCCAGCTCGACGGCAAGCGCATCGCCATCGGCCGCGTGGGCAGCGGCACGCGCGAGCTCTCGCTGAAGCTGCTGGCCGCGAACGGCATGGAGCCGGGCGGCGACTCCACCTTCCTGCCGCTCGACGGCATGGACGCCGCCACCGCGCTGGTCTCGAACCGTGTGGAGGCCGCCATGCTGAGCGGCGACTCCACCACGCGCGAACTCATGCGGCGCCTGCTCGGCATACCCGGCATTTCGGTGATGAGCTTCGACGAATCGGCGGCCTATACGCGGCTCTTTCCGTATCTCGACAGCATCGACTTGCCGCCCGGCGTGCTCGACCTGCGCCGCCGCATGCCGCCGCAAACCGTTCATCTGATCGGGCCGACAGTGGAGATCGTTGCGCGCAACACTTTGCATCCGGCCATCTCGGACCTCATCGTCGAAGCCGCGGGCGAGGTCAACGGCGTGCCCGGGCTGCTGCAGCGCGCGGGCGAATTTCCGAGCCCCGTCGCGCACGATTTCCGCATTAGCGAAGACGCCGCGCGCTATTACAAATCGGGCAAGAGCTTTCTTTATCGCACGCTGCCGTTCTGGCTCGCCAGCGTGGCCGACCGTTTGCTCGTGCTGCTGCTGCCGCTTGCCGTGCTGGTGTTTCCAGCGCTGCGGGCGATCCCCGCGCTGTATCGCTGGCGCGTGCGCTCGCGCATTTACCGCTACTACGGCGCGCTCATCGCGATCGAGCGCGATGCGCTCAAGCATTCGAGCGACGAAGAGCGGCGCGCGCTCATTGCGGAGCTCGACGAAATCGAGCGCGCGCTCAATACATTGCGCATGCCGCTCGCCTATGCCGATGCTTTCTACGTTCTGCGCGAGCACGTTGGCTTCGTGCGCATGCATCTGGCACCCGGAGCCCGGCAGGATGAAGGTGCAAGACATTGAATGAAGGAGGAATTCCGGGCTGCGTAATTGTTCCTGAATTCATGTCATTCAATGTAATTGATGCAATTCCGGAAACGAATCGTTCGCCGACGAACTCGTGGTTGACACAATTAGTCATACCCCTATATTTTTGATTGCCACTGCGCCGCAAGACGTCGCGTCAAAAATCAAGATCGCGGTGCCTCGATTAAAATTTTGATCCGCACCGCAGGCAGGTTCTCCATTTCGGGCACCTGAAAGAGTTATCCGCAACGAGGAGGAACGATTCGTGAAATCGTCCGGTGTACGCCAGCGCGCTGTCTGGCTCATGTGCGCCGCGCTCGCGGCCGCACCGTTTTTCGTCGGCCCGACTGGGCCGACTGCCGCCATCGCGCAACAAAGCGCGGCGCAACATTTGTCGAACCAGCAACTCGACTCGCTCACGGCGCCCGTCGCGCTTTATCCCGACGCGCTGCTCGCGCAGGTGCTCATGGCTGCCACCTTTCCGGCAGACGTGCAGGCTGCCGCCGCGTGGTCCAAAGCCAATCCGAACCTGAAGGGCGACGACGCCGTGAAGGCCGTCTCCTCGCAGCCCTGGGACCCGAGCGTGCAGTCGCTCGTGGCCTTCCCGCAGGTGCTCGCCACCATGGATTCCAAGCCTGACTGGGTCGAGCAGATCGGCAGCGCGTTCCTTGCGCAGCCGGGCGACGTGATGGACTCCGTACAGCGCCTGCGCTTGCAGGCGCAACAAGCGGGCAACCTCAAGACCACCGAGCAGCAGAAGGTGATCGTGCAGCCGGCCTCGGGCACGTCGACCACGCAAACCATCGTGATCGAGCCTGCCAATCCGGAAGTGGTGTACGTGCCCACGTATAACCCGACCGTGGTGTACGGCACGTGGCCGTATCCCGCCTATCCGCCCGTGTACATGCCGCCGCCCCCGGGCTATGCGATCGCCACGGGCTTCATGACGGGGCTGGCGTTCGGCGCGGGCATCGCGGTGGCGAACTCGCTGTGGGGCGGCTTCGGCTGGGGCTCGCACGATGTCAACATCAACGTGAACCGCTACAACAACATCAACGTCAACAACCGCATCGACTCGAATCGCAGCACGGCCAACTGGAACCGCAACAACAACGTCGAGCGCCGCAACCAGAGCTTCAACGGCCAGCGCAACAACTTCAACGGCGGCCAGCGCAACAACCAGTTCCGCGGTTATGACCAGTCGCGTTCGCAGGCCATGCAAACCCTGCAAAACCGAACCGGGCAGAACATGAGCGGCAGTGCGAGCCAGCGTCTGCAAGGCATTCAGCAAGGCGGCCGGCCCAATGGCAACGGCAATCACGGCAACCTCTCGGGCGCCACGCGCAACGGCAACGGCAACCTTTCTGGCGCGACGCGCAACGGCAGCCACGGCAATCTCTCGGGCGCCACGCAGAACGCCAATCGCGCCGATCTCGCCAATCGCTCGGAAAACGCCAATCGCAGCAACGCCCTGCGTGGCGCCGGCGACGGCAATGCGGCTCGCGCCGACATGCAGCGCGGCCAGCAAAGCCGGGCGTCGTACCAGAACCGGGGCGGCAGTGGCGGCGGCTTCAATGGCGGCGGCGGTGCTCACAACTTTGGCGGCGGCGGTGGCGCACACAACTTTGGCGGCGGAGGCGGCGGTGGCCGGCTTGGCGGTGGCGGTGGTGGCGGGCACTTCCGCCGTTGAATCTCTATAGGAGTCTTGCGATGATCCGCAAACACGCACGTCTTGCGTCGCAACATGCATCGCGCGACGCAAGGCCTGCCGGGCTCGCCCGGCTCACCGCGGCGGTGGCGTTCGCGCTGTTCGCCGCGCCCGCTTTGCTGGCCCTGCCCGGCGCCGGTGTAGCTTCGGCGCAGGCCGTCTACGCCACGCCCGACGCGGCGGCGGAGGCATTCAGCAACGCGCTGGCCAGCAATGATCAGGACGCGATGAAGCACGTGCTCGGCAACAATTTCGAGCAGTTCATCCCCACCAAGGAAATCGGCGAGGAAGACATCTACGACTTCCTCGGCGCGTGGTCGAAGGGCCATCAGATCGTGCCCGATGCCACCCCCGTGGCGGGCAAGGCAAGCGCTCACCTGGCGGTGGGCGCCAGCGGCTGGACGCTGCCCATCCCGATCGTGCAGAACGCCAGCGGCTGGCGCTTCGACCCGCGCGAGGGCGCGAGCGAAATGCTCACGCGGCGCATCGGCCGCAACGAGCGCGCGGCCATGCTCAGCTCGCTCGCTTATGTCGACGCGCAGAAGGACTACCGCAAGCTCACACAGCACTATGCGCAGCGCCTCGTGAGCACGCCCGGCACGCATGACGGCCTTTACTGGCCCGTCGAGCAGGGCGAGGAAGAAAGCCCGCTCGGCCCGCTGGCCGAAGTCATGACGCGCGACTCGAAAATCACGCCGCAGGAGGGCTATCACGGCTACCACTTCCGCATTCTCACGGCGCAGGGCGCCCATGCGGAGGGCGGGGCGCGCCGCTACATGGCGAACGGCCAGCTGGCCAACGGCTTCGCGCTCGTGGCGTGGCCGGCGCAATACGGCAAGACGGGCGTGATGAGCTTTATCGTCAATCAGGACGGCAAGCTTTATCAAAAGGACCTGGGGCCCAACGGCGCGCGCACCGCCGCCGCCCTCAAGAGCTTCGATCCCGATTCGTCCTGGCAGTCCACCACGCCTTGACCGGGCGTTGCCTGGCACTGGCACGCGCTGCCGGGCCAGTTGTACGAGCAGCTGCCGCGTGCCCGCTCCGGAGCAGGCACGCGGCATGCTGCAGACCTCGACACGCTCTCATTCGTGTAGGGGAAACGATATGCAACGACGCACATTCATGCTTTCAACCGCCGCCGCGCTCGGCGGTTTCGCGCTTGCGGGCTGTACCACCACGCCGGGTGGCACCTCGAACGCCGCGACCAATATGTCCAAGCGCCAGTCGATCGACGCGGGCGTCGACAACACCTTGACGAAGCTCTATTCCACCGTGAAAGGATCGCATGAACTCGTTGCGAAGTCGCGTGGCGTGCTCGTGTTCCCGTCGGTGCTGCAGGCCGGTTTCATCGTCGGTGCGCAGTACGGCGAGGGCGCGCTGCGCGTGGGCGGCGCCACGACGGGCTACTACAACACGGTGTCCGGATCGCTGGGCTTCCAGGCCGGCGCGCAGTCGAAGGCCATCATTTTCTGCTTCATGACCGAGGACGCGCTTGCCAAATTCCGCGCCACGGACGGCTGGGCGGCGGGCGCCGATGCCTCGGTTGCGCTCGTCACGGTGGGGGCGAACGGCGTGGTCGACACCAACACGGCTACGCACCCGGTCGAAGTGTTCGTCTTGACGAACGCGGGCCTGATGGCCGACGTCTCGCTCGCAGGCACCAAGGTCACGCGCCTGAACATCTAACCGACTGACCCGGGTCACGCCGCTCGCGCAATTCGCCATTGAGTTCCTGTTTTTGGCTGGAGAAACTGCCGGAACGAGAACGAACGAGAACTTCGGGACATGCGAATCTGTGTGCTGGGCGGCGGCGTGATCGGCGTGACGACGGCCTACTTTCTCGCCCGTGACGGACATCGGGTGACGCTGGTGGAGCGTCACACGGACGTGGCGCGGGAGACCAGCCACGCCAATGGCGGCCAACTGAGCTACAGCTATGTGGCGCCGCTCGCGGACCCTTCGGTGCTGCCGAAGCTGCCGCAATGGCTGCTTTCGCGCGAGGCCGCGCTGCGTTTCGTGCCGCGCCTGGACCCGCGCCAATGGCGCTGGTGCCTAGCGTTCCTGCGAGCCTGCACGCGCGCGCGCAGTCGTGCCACCACGGCGGAGCTGCTCGGTCTCGGCTTTTTGAGCCAGCGGCTCATGCACGAGATCGTCGCGCGCGAGGCGCTCGCGTTCGACTACGTGCGCAACGGCAAGCTCGTGGTGTATCGCGACCGCGACGCCTTCGAGGGGGCGCGCGGCCAGGCCCGCTATCAGGCGCAACTCGGCTGCGAGCAGCATGCGCTCGACGGCGCGGCGTGCGTCGCGCTCGAGCCTGCCCTCGCGCACATCGGCGGCGAGATTGCGGGCGGCATTCACACGCCGGGCGAGGAAGCCGGCGATTGCGACAGCTTCACGCGCGGTCTTGCGCGCGCTGCCCAGCGCCACGGGGTGGATTTTCGTCTCGCGACCGAATTCTCCGGACTCCGTACCAAAGGCCTGCGCGTGCAGGTGGCGGTGACCTCGGCGGGAGACATCGAAGCGGATGCGTTCGTGGTGTGCCTCGGCTTCCAGAGCCAGCCGATGCTGGCCTCGCTCGGCGTGAGCGTGCCTGTGTATCCGCTCAAGGGTTACAGCCTCACGCTGCCCAATGCGAGCGCGCGGGGCGCGCCGCGCGTCTCGGTCACGGATGCGCATCACAAGGTGGTGTACGCGCCGCTGGGCGAACGCTTGCGCATCGCGGGAATGGTCGATCTCACGGGCATGAGCGCGCACGCGGACCACGAGCGCATCGCGCTGCTCGCGCACCAGGCGCGCGAAACCTTTCCCGAGGCCGGCGACTACAGCGCGATCCAGACGTGGACCGGCATGCGTCCCGCCACGCCTGACAGCAAGCCGCTGATTGGCGCCACGCATTTCCGCAATCTATGGATGAACACCGGACATGGCGCGCTGGGCTTCACGCTCGCGTGCGGGAGCGCGCAATTGATGGCCGACTTGCTCGCGCAGCGCGAACTGGCGCTCGACGGCGACGCATTCGCGCCGGGCCGCTGAGCCACCACGGATCACATCGGAGCACCACGAACCGCGCATTCACTGCGAGGCCACATCTTCACTTTGACGAGTTGGGAGACGAGCACGATGAACAAAATCAAACTGATCGCATCGATGACGCTGGCATTCACGACGCTCGCGGGCGTGGCCCACGCCGATGAACTCGCGGGCACGCTCAAGAAGGTGCGCAACAGCGGCGTGATCACGCTCGGCACGCGTGAGTCGTCGATTCCGTTCTCGTACTATGACCAGAACCAGAACGTGATTGGCTATTCGCAGGAAATCGCGCTGAAGATCGTCGATGCGATCAAGCAAAAGATCAATATGCCGAACCTGCGAGTGAAGACGATTCCGATCACCTCGCAAAACCGCATCCCGCTCGTGCAGAACGGCACCATCGACATCGAATGCGGCTCGACTACGAATACGTTCGAGCGCCAGAATCAGGCCGCGTTTTCCAACAGCATTTTTCTTTACGGCATTCGCTTCATCACGCGCAAGGATTCGGGCGTGAAGGACTTCCCCGATCTGGCGGGCAAGACGGTAGCGACCACGGCGGGCACCTCTGACGAGCGCCTGCTGCGCAAGATGAACGAAGAAAAGCACATGAACATGACGATCATCAGCGCGAAGGACCACGCCGAATCGTTCCTCAACGTGACGACGGGGCGCGCGGTGGCGTTCGTGATGGACGAGCCGCTGCTCTATGGCGAGCGCGCGAAGGCGAAGAACCCGGGCGATTACGTGGTTGTGGGCACGCCGCCCGTTTCGGAGAACTATGCGTGCATGTTCCGCCGCGACGATCCGCAATTCAAGGCGCTGGTGGACGACACGGTCGCGAAAATGCAGACCTCGGGAGACATGGCGAAGCTCTACGCGAAGTGGTTCACGCAGCCGGTTCCGCCCAACGGCATGAACCTCGAGTATCCGCTTTCGCAGCAGATGAAGGATCTGTTCGCGCATCCGAACGACAAGGCGCTCGATTGATGCGCAAATAAAAACCACAAAAGAAAATGACGCAGTCCCGCGAAGGAGTGCGTCATTGTCATTGCATGCGGCCAAACCGAAGGCGCTGCATTACTTCACATCATGTACTGCATATTCGTTGGTAGGCTCGATTGGATTCGAACCAACGACCCCCACCATGTCAAGGTGGTGCTCTAACCAACTGAGCTACGAGCCTGTTGAGAGCGCGAATTATAGAGACACTCCCGCAGGCTTGCAAGCGCTTTTCGCAAATTGTTGAAAACGGCTTGCGGACACCGTAATGACGAGCGGCGTACACTGAACAGCGCCAAGGTGGGCTCGCCAGCGGGAATGCCACAGGCGCCTGCCGCAGGAATGCCTGGCACAGGAGCGCCTGGCACAGGAGCGCCTGCCGACCGGAATGTTCAACCGCATTCATCAGGGGCGTCATGAAGAAACTCGTCAATCACCCTTCCGACGTCGTGCGCGAAATGCTCGAAGGCATCGCGCTGCAGGCACCGAATGTCGTTATCCTCGGCGAGGAGAACGTGCTCATTCGCCGCGACATTCCCGAATCCCATGCACGCCCGGTCGCGCTGATCTCGGGCGGCGGCAGCGGCCACGAGCCCGCGCACGGCGGCTATGTGGGCGCGGGTATGCTGAGCGCGGCCGTATGCGGCGAAGTGTTCACCTCGCCGCCCACCGACGCAGTGCTCGCGGCGATCCGCGCGACGGCGGGCGCGCGGGGGGCGCTGCTCATCGTCAAGAACTACACCGGCGACCGGCTCAATTTCGGTCTTGCCGCCGAGCTCGCGCGCGCCGAGGGCATCCCCGTGGAAGTGGTGACGGTCGCCGACGACGTCGCGCTGCGCGGCCACGCCGAGCGTCATCAGCGACGCGGCATTGCCGGCACCGTACTGATCCACAAGATCGCGGGCGCGGCGGCCGCGCGTGGCGCGCCGCTCGAAGTGGTGGCGGCGATCGCGCGCGACGCGGCCGCCAATCTGGGCACCATGGGCGTAGCGTTGGACGGCTGCACGCTGCCGGGCGCGGAGGCGTCCAGCTTCAGCCTCGGCGACGACGAAATCGAAATCGGTTTGGGCATTCATGGCGAAAAAGGCGTGGAGCGCAGCGTGCCGCTGCCGGCCGACGCCCTCACCGAGGCGCTGCTCGTCAATATTCTCGACGATCTCGCCATCACGCGCGGCGAACGCGTGGTGCTGCTCGTCAACGGCCTGGGGGCCACGCCGCGGATGGAACTCGACATCGTGCTGCGCGCGGCCGTGGCGGACCTGCGCTGCCGCGAAGTGCGCGTGGAGCGCGCGTGGGCCGGCACCTTTCTCTCGGCCCTGAACATGCCGGGCTGCTCGATCTCGCTGCTGCGCGTGGACGACAGCAGGCTCGCCTTGCTCGATGCGCACACCGATGCGCATGCCTGGCCCGGCAAGGGCTGTGTGAACCCGACCATCCGCCTCGACACCTCGGGCGTCAACCATGAGGAATCCATAGCACTGCCGCTCGACGCTTCGCGCGCGGCGTGGGCGGCGCGGCTCAAGGCGGCGCTCGACGCGGTCGCGCTGGCGCTGACCGAGAACGAGGCGCGCCTGACCGAGCTCGACGCGCTCGCGGGCGACGGCGATCTGGGCGCGAGCATGCGGCGCGCCGCCGACGCGGTGGCCGCCACGCCGGCCCACGCGCTCGGCACCGCGCCGCAGGCGCTGGCGTCGCTTGGCGCGAGCATGCGCCGGGCGATTGCGGGCAGTTCGGGGCCGTTCTACTCGACGGCGCTGCTGCGCGCGTCGCGTCATCTCGCCGATACGCCGGAGCCCACGCCGCACGAGTGGGCGCAGGCGTTTCGCGGCGCGATCGCGGCAATCAGCGAACTAGGCGGCGCGAAGGCCGGCGACCGTACGATGCTCGACGCGCTGATTCCGGCCCTGGAGGCGTTCGAAGAGGCGCTTAAGCAGGGTCAGACGTCGCAGCGCGCCTGGGCGGCCGCGGTGGCTGCCGCCGAGCACGGCGCGCAGGCCACGGCGCATATGCACCCGCGCGTGGGCCGCGCGAGCTATCTGGGCGAGCGGGCGATCGGCTCGCCCGATGCCGGCGCGGTGGCGGTGGTGTGCTGGCTGGCGGCGTTGCGCCCGCACATAGGCGGGAAAGCGTGAAGGTTTGAGGGGCTTGCACGGATCGCGTTGAAGCCTTTGGGGCAGGGCCGAATATTTCGCGCGCCTCTCCCCGGGAAATGGCTCGCGAAAATGCCATGCAGATTCGGTGTCCGGAGTGTTTGCGCCGCTCCGGGCGGCGACTGCTATAGAATCGCGGTCAAATTACCCAACCGTCGTTAAGAAGAAGTCAGAATTTTTATGGATTCGGATCTGCATCGCGCTTCAGAGCGTCTTTCCAGCTCTGGGGACTCCACCCCCTCCCTGCACCGCAGTCTCAAAGCCCGCCACCTGACCATGATCGCGATCGGTGGATCGATCGGCACCGGTCTGTTCGTCGCTTCAGGCGCCTCCATTTCCCAGGCCGGACCCGGCGGCGCCATGGCCGCGTATCTGGTGATCGGCCTGATGGTCTATTTCCTGATGACGAGCCTCGGCGAAATGGCCGCGTTCATGCCGGTCTCGGGTTCGTTCGCGACCTACGGCGCGAAGTTCGTCGACGAGGGTTTCGGCTTCGCACTGGGCTGGAACTATTGGTACAACTGGGCCGTGACCATTGCCGTCGAACTGGTTGCGTCGCAACTGGTGATGGGCTACTGGTTTCCCCACGTGCCAGGCGTCTGGTGGAGCGCCGCGTTCCTCTGCGTGATGTTCCTGCTCAACGCGCTTTCGGTGCGGGGCTTCGGCGAGGCCGAATACTGGTTCTCGCTGATCAAGGTGATCACGGTGATCGCCTTCATCGGCATTGGACTGCTGATGATCATCGGCATCCTGAAGGGCGGCGCGGACCATGTCTGGTGGGGCAACTTCACGCTCGATGGCGGACCGTTCACGGGCGGCCTGCCGGCCTTGCTGGGCGTCACCATGATCGCGGGCTTCTCCTTTCAGGGCACCGAATTGATTGGCGTGGCGGCGGGCGAATCGGAGAACCCGGGCAAGAATATCCCGCGCGCGGTGCGCCAGGTGTTCTGGCGCATTCTGTTGTTTTACGTGCTCGCCATTTTCGTGATCGGCTTGCTGATTCCGCATACTGACCCGAATCTCCTGAAATCCGATGTGACCGATATTGGCGTGAGCCCGTTCACGCTCGTGTTTCGCCGCGCGGGCCTCGCGGTTTCGGCGGGCGTCATGAATGCGGTCATCCTGACCGCCGTGCTGTCGGCGGGCAATTCGGGCATGTATGCGTCCACGCGCATGCTCTATAACCTCGCTGTCGAAGGCCGCGCGCCCGGGCTGTTCGCGAAGCTTTCAGCGAGCGGCGTGCCGAGGAATGCGCTATATGCCACCACGGCCGTGGGGGCGCTGTGCTTTCTTTCATCGATGTACGGCGACAAAACGGTCTACATGTGGCTGCTCAACACCTCGGGCATGACGGGCTTCATCGCATGGCTGGGCATTGCCATCAGCCATTATCGATTCCGCAAGGGGTTCGTCGCGCAAGGCTTTTCGCTCGATCAGCTGCCGTACCGGTCGAAGTGGTTTCCCATCGGGCCGATATTCGCATTCGCGGTTTGTCTGGTCGTCATGCTAGGGCAGGACTACCAGGCGTTCATGGCCAATAAAATCGATTGGGTGAGCGTGCTGGCCACGTATATCGGGATTCCGCTGTTTGTGTTGATGTGGCTTGGTTATCGGATCGTGAAGAAGAGCCATTTCATTGGCTATGACAACATGGATATCGAGCCTTATGTCGGGCAAGCGCGTGCGCTTGCGCAGGCGAGCGATGAAGACGTGGTCAGAGCGGGCCATGAAGCTTAAAAAAAACGGAGGGGAAACCCTCCGTTTTTTTGCCTGCGCATACGCTCTGGTTGCGCCATTCCGGCATATCGATAGATTCAATCCGCCGGGTAATCTGACCTTGCTTTGACAGACACGCCGGCGTTACGCCGCGAGCTTCAACGCCTGCTCAAAGTCCGCGATCAGATCATCGATGTCCTCGATGCCGGCCGAAAGCCGCAGCATGCCGTCGGAAATGCCCATTGCCTTGCGTGTTTCCGCACCCGCTTCGAAGAAGATCGTCGGCGCAACGGGAATGATCAGCGTGCGCGTGTCGGCGAGTCCGGTTGCCTTGATCGGCAACTGGAGCGCATTGACCACGTCGATCATGCGCTCCGCGTTCAGCAATTCGAACGACAGCAGCCACGACGCGCCCTTGAACAGCTTTTGCGCGATCTCGTATTGCGGGTGGCTCTTCAGGCCCGGATAAAACACCTTGCCGATGGCCTTGTGCCCTTCCAGGAACTGCGCGAGCGCGAGCGCGTTGTCGCTGCTCTGTTTCACGCGCAGCGCGAGCGTTTCCGCGCCCATCGCGATCGAATGCGCCTGCTCGGACGACAACGCCGCGCCCATGTCGCGCAGGCCCTTCTTGCGAATCTGCAACAGCCCCTGCTCCTTCGCGGGCGAACGCCGATAATCGTCGGCGATGTTCGGATACGCGCTCCAGTCGAACAGGCCCGTGTCGGTCACCGCACCGCCGAGCGCCGCGCCGTGGCCCGCGATCGTCTTCGTCAGCGAATTGATGACGAGGCTCGCGCCCACCGCTTTCGGCTTGAACAGGGCCGGCGAGGTGATCGTGTTGTCGACGACATATGCGAGGCCGTGTTCGCGGCACGCATCGCCGATGCCCTCGAGGTCGGGAATCTGCGTGCCCGGATTCGCGATGGTTTCGACGAACACCATGCGCGTATTGGGGCGGATCGCGTCGCGGACGTTTTGCGCGTCGCAGGCGTCGACGGTCGTGACTTCGACGCCGAGCGTGCGCAAGGTGCCGAACAGGCTGTTGGTGTTGCCGAACACGTAACGGCTGGAGATCAGATGATCGCCCGCGCGCAGGAGCGTGAGAAACGTGGCCGTGATCGCCGCCATGCCGGTGCTGAAGCAGATCGTGCCCGCGCCTTCTTCCAGATTCGTGATCTTGCGTTCGAGCGCTGCCGTCGTGGGGGTGCCCTGGCGCGCGTAGTTGAAGCCGCCCTTTTTCGTGCCCTGGAACACGCCGATCAGGTCCTCGACGCGCTCGAAACCGTATTGCACGGACGTATGAATCGGCTGCCGCACGCCGCCATGCTCGGTGCCGCCGATTCTGTCGCCGTGAACGATGCCCGTGGTGAAGCCTTGCTTGCTCATGCCTTGTCCGCCTTTCGAGTCGATTACTTCCGATGGATTATTTCAGGTCGCCCATGGCGCGCGACATCGCCGGCAGCGCGATCGATCTGAAAAATGATTGATTCTCTCACGACGGCGGCTTCGTCAAGCGGTGTGCTCCGCAGGCGGCCGGAATAAGGTAAAGCCTTTGTCGAAGCCGAATTACGGCACCTGGAGGCGGTGCTCCGCTTGCAGCCGGTAACGCGGGCATTGCCGCTCGAATGGTGGCTCGGGCGAATCCGGCAAGTGAGCGCATCCGCCTGCATCGACGACCGCCTGCGCCGTGTAAAACGTCTCGAAGACGCGCTGCGCGTGATTGAGCGGGAAGAGGCGCTCGCGCGCTGATTCAGGACGTCAAGCCCGGATCTTTCCGCTATCCCCTCCGCGCCCTGAAAACGGCATCAGGAATCATTTCTGACTTTTCAGGTAAGCCCGGCCTGCCGCTGTAATCGAAACACCGGAGCGCCCACCCGACGGGAAGGTGATGAAGCCGGCGCTGATCAGTTCCCGCGAGACCGACCAGCCGAGCGCTGGCGCGTCTCTTCCATAGCGAACTTCAGAGAGTCGCTCCAGCGCCCATGCCGCGGACGCGGATACGCAAACGGGCTGGGAATCGGGCATATCGCAGTCGCTCATTGTTTTTCCAAAGGTCGGAGAGTGCCGGGGCAGCAGCGCAAGCGATGTCGCCTTCGAAGCGTCGTGCCATGTCGAATCGCGGATGGTGCCGGATCAACCCGCTCGGGGCTCGATGAAAGGCGGCAGCCATGCGATTATAATCCACGGATAATGAAATGTGCGTTACATTATAATGAGACGAGCGCCACCGGGCACCCGGACGGATGCCGGCAGTTTCATGCGCATGTTTGACTACCAGGGTAGATCGAGAATGGACGGCGACCAGACATCAAGTGATGCATTCCTCGAATTCCGTTCGACGCCGTTGAGCGACAGGCGGCCGTTTGTGCTGGAAACGCAGCACGCGATATCGTTGCACTTCGATTACCTTGCCACCCAGAGTTGCATGTCGCTTCGTGCGCCGGACCGGCTCGCGCTCGGCTATACGCGCACGATGATGGGATTCCTGCTGCTAAAGCCCGACCCTCAGCGCATCTGCATGATCGGGCTGGGTGGGGGATCGTTGGCGAAGTATTGCTATCGGCACTTGCCTGCCGTCGATATCACCGTGGTCGAGATCAACCCCGAAGTCATATCGCTGCGCGACGTCTTCAGGATTCCGGCGGACGATGCGCGCTTCAGGGTGGTTTGCGCCGATGGTGCGGACTACGTCAGGAATGGGGGCGTTGCGAAGGACGTCATTCTGGTTGACGCCTACGTGGCGGGGGGCATTTCGAGCCAGTGCGCGGATATCGCGTTCTTCTGCGCGTGTCGCGAACGGCTGGCGGATACGGGTGTCCTCGTCGTCAACTTTACCGATGACGAGCCGGCGCTGGCCATCTGCGTCGATCTGATGAAGGCCGTGTTCGGTTCCTCGTATGCGGTGGTCCGATGCGCGGACGACAGCAATTTTGTTGTTTTTGCGTGGAAGAGCCGATATCGCTTACCGTCCGCGCGCGTCCTGCTGGATCGCGCCATCTCGTACGCGTGGGCGGATGACCTGAAACTGTCCTCAGTTGCCCGGCGCCTGAAAGGCGGGGAAGACCTGGATTCCGGGCAATTGATCTGGCAACCGCAGGGTCACGCGCGTTGGGAATTCGACCACAGTCCTGGCGTCTCGCGATCGGTGTTCGAAGGCTGATGAACCTGTTCCTGCCGCCGTTCCCAATGATTGAGTGAAGATTCGATGCCTGCGCAGTACTTTCGAAGCCTGACGGGAAAACACCGCAGTGCGGACGCGAACCGGCAACTCGGTTTTTCGCTGGCCTTTGTTGCCGGCGCAACCAACGCCGGCGGGTTCCTCGCGGTCAAGCAATACACGTCGCACATGAGCGGCATCGTATCGGCAATCGCGGACCAGGCGGCGCTCGGAGACATCCGGCTCGTGCTCGCCGGTATCGGCTCACTGGCGTCGTTTCTTCTCGGGGCAGCGTGTTCGGCGGTGCTCGTCAACTGGGGGCGGCGGCGCAGTCTGCAAAGCCAGTATGTCCTTCCGCTACTGGTCGAAGCCGCGCTGCTCCTCCTGTTCGGCTTGCTCGGCAGTCACCTCGCGCTATGGGAAGCTTTTTTTGTTCCTGTCACGGTCATTCTGCTGTGCTTCATCATGGGGCTGCAGAATGCGATGATCACGAAGTTGTCGGGCGCCGAGATTCGCACGACGCACATGACCGGCATCGTGACCGACCTGGGCATCGAACTGGGCAAGCTCTTTTACTGGAACCGGTCGACGGCCGCTGCGGATGCCCATGCGGTCATCGCCAATCGCACGAAGCTGCGGATTCACGGCACGATGCTCGCGTCGTTCTTCGTGGGCGGCCTGACCGGCGCCATCGGCTTCAAGCATGTGGGCTACGTATCGACCGTTCCGCTCGCCGGCGCGCTCGTCGCACTCACGGTCGTGCCCCTTGTCGACGATGTGCTGACCTGGTTCTATCGGCTCGATCGCAGGCAGTAGCCTGGCATCGCTATCAGACCAGCCCCGTCGCGTAATAAACCGCGATCACGAAAAACACGGCCATTGTCTTGATGACCGTGACCGCGAAAATGTCGCGATACGATTCGCGGTGCGTGAGCCCCGTCACCGCGAGCAGCGTGATGACCGCGCCATTGTGCGGCAGCGTATCCATGCCGCCGCTGGCCATCGCCACCACGCGATGCAGCACGTCGAGCGGAATATTCGCGGCCTGCGCGCCCTTGATGAAGAGATCGGACATCGCGGCGAGCGCGATGCTCATGCCGCCCGAAGCCGAGCCGGTAATGCCGGCCAGCGAGCTTACCGAGACGGCCGCGTTCACGAGCGGATTCGGAATGCTCTTGAGCGCGTCGCTCACCACGAGGAAGCCGGGCAGCGCCGCGATCACGCCG
The DNA here is from genome assembly GCF_051125205.1 of Paraburkholderia sp. A1BS-2L. Taxonomy (NCBI): domain Bacteria; kingdom Pseudomonadati; phylum Pseudomonadota; class Betaproteobacteria; order Burkholderiales; family Burkholderiaceae; genus Paraburkholderia; species Paraburkholderia sp. A1BS-2L. The sequence continues at coordinate 1,149,554 of NZ_CP120429.1, read as the reverse complement.
CCGAAGCCGTACTCCGAAGCCGTATTGAGCGAGGCGAGCAGCGCGCCCGCGACCGCGGCCTTCGTGCCGGTAGCGAAACGTTCCTTCACGCGCGAGAACGCTGTGACGACAACGAACGCAATGCCGAGCAGCAGCGCGCCCTCGACCGACCAGATGCCGACCAGTTGCTTGACCGTCGTGGTCACGGGCGCGTGAATGCCGGGCAGCATGTCGGACGTGATCGTGTAGGTGTCGCCGTACCAGCCCGGAATCCAGCGCGTCAGGAAGAAGTTCGACACGCCCACGAGCACGAGCGGCGTGATGGCGAGCAGCGGGTTGGGCAGATGATCGGTTTGCACGCGGTCGGGCTCGTTCACGAGCGACGTGCCGTAGCCTTCGCCCTTTGCCACCGCGCTGCGGCGGCGCCACTCGAGATACGCGAGGCCGACCACGATGATGAACAGCGAGCCGATGATGCCGAGCGCCGGCGCGGCCCACGCCGTGGTCTTGAAGAACGTGGTGGGGATGATGTTCTGGATCTGCGGCGTGCCGGGCAGCGAGTCCATCGTGAACGAGAACGCACCCAGCGCGATGGCGCCTGGCATGAGGCGCTTGGGAATGTCGCTTTGGCGATAGAGCTCGGCGGCGAACGGGTAGACCGCGAACACCACCACGAAGAGCGACACGCCGCCGTAGGTGAGCAGCGCGCACACGGCCACGATCACGGCGTTCGCGCGCGAGCGGCCGATGTAGCGGATGGCTGCGTGAACGATCGCCTCCGAGTAGCCTGAGAGCTCGATCACCTTGCCGAACACCGCGCCCAGCAGGAATACGGGGAAGTAGAGCTTCACGAAGCCCACCATCTTCTCCATGAAGATGCCCGAGAACACGGGGGCGACGGCGGCGGGATCGGTGAGCAAAACGGCGCCGAGGGCGGCCACCGGTGCGAAGAGGATGACGCTGTAGCCACGGTAGGCGGCGAGCATGAGAAAGGCGAGGGCGGCTAGAACGATAACGAACGACATGACGTCTCCTGTGATCCATGCTTCGCGCTCGATCGCAGTCCGTGTTTTACTGCGTTTTTATTGCGTGGGCGGGTGCATGGTGCGGCGCAGCGATTGTACCGAAACACCCCGTTATGGCTTGGCAGACTGCGCGCTCCAGGTTTGACGCGAGCGGGGGTTCATCGCGCGCGAGGCCCGGAAGGAGGTGAAGATGCGGGAAATCGAGGCAAGCCTGGAAGGGTGGCCACGCCGTCACGCGCAACGGAGCGCATGGGCGGCCGCGTTCGCCGTGGTTATCGCGCAGATCGTTGCGCCGGCAGTTGCGGCGCCCGGCGCGGCATCGGGCGGGGCACCGGCAAGCGGAGCGAGCGCGTTGACCGTCGATCCCGGCGAAATCCGGAACTGGTACAACGATCCGTTCTTCGCGCTCTCGAGTGCGCCGGGCGCGTGCCCGCAGCCGCTCGGCCCGCGCATGACGAAGGCCGAAGCCGACGACGACGCTCACTACCGCGTGGAGCGCGGCACCACCTGCTGGCTCGCGCACAAGTGCACGAAGCCGAACGCCTATCTCTACGATGCCGATATCGCCACGGCGATTCGCGAGAAGTTCGGGGACGCCGCGTCGCTCAATGGCACGAGCGTGTGGATCACGGTACAGCGGCGCTTCGTCTACGCCGAGGGCTGCGCTCCGGCGGCCTTCGATCGGGCGGCGCTGGAGCGCGGCCTCGCGGCGATTCCCGACGTCGAACAGGTGTTCGTGCGCCTGCGCGCCGATCCGCATGCGCGGCTGCCCTACAAGACCTTGCCGCCGGCCCGTTGACCGTGCGACCGGCCGGCACGCGGTTCACGCCGCTCACGCGCCGTCCGGCATGGCACAATCGCAACGTCGAAAAACTAGAAGGCCTTCGGGGTACCCCATGATTCGTTCCGGTTCGTTGTTGTCCCGCTTTTGCAGGCTGTCGTCCACGGCGGGTGTCTGTGCGTTGCTCGCGGCGCTGTCGGCTTGCAGCAGCGGTCCGCCGCTGTTCCTTTCGGATGGCCGCCCGACGATTCCGGTGCAGTGCGCCGCCGCTGGCGACCACGATTCGTGCAGCCAGCAGGCGCGCCAGCGCTGCGGGGGCGCCAGCTACGACACTGTCGACACGTCCAGAAGCGGCGACACGTACACCCTCGTATTCGCTTGCCAGGCGAAGTAACGGACACTCGCCCGCCTTGTGCGCCGTTTTTGCGGCGGTTTCAAGAATCCTCGGCAGCCCTCAAGCGCTGCCGGCCGCGCCTGTGCTGCGGCTGCGCGCGGGCAGGTTCATCAGCAGGCGCAGCAGGTCGGGCTGGCGCCGCGTGGCGGTCTTCAGGAAGATCGACTGTAGTTGCTTGCGCACCGTGTCGTATTGAACGCTCACCTGGGCGGCAATTTCCTTCGGCGTGAGCCCGTCCACCAGCAGATGCACGATCCGGCACTCGGCGGGCGAGAGCTCGAAGGCCGAGGCCAGCACCTGCTCGTCCACCGCCGGCGCCGAGCGCGGATGGTAGAACGTGAGGGCCGCCATCGCGCGTATCCCGGGCATCTCGCCCGCCGTGACCACGTTGTAGAACGCATAGAGCACTTCCGGGCCGCCCGGCAGCGGCGCGGCGCGGCTGCGCTCGCCGTCAGCGGCTTCGGCCGCGCCTACGATGCGCAACGTGCGAAAGCGGGCCGCGGCGGCCCGCGCGCCGCTCACGCGGCTTTTCAGCCGCGCCTCGCTGATCGCCATATCCTCCAGAAAGCGCGCCTGATACGGCGCGGCGAACACCAGCCGCTTGCCACGTATGCGCACGAGCGAGGTGGCGCGCAGCAGCCGTTGCGCCGCTTCGTTGCTGTGCAGGATTTCGCCGTTCGCATTCACGAGCATCGCGGGCGGCCGTACGTGACCGGTGAGCGCGTCGGCGTCGGGCGGCAGGCGGCGCACGCCCAGGCGCAGCGCGCGTACCAGATGGGGCGCCAGCCGCTCGAGCAGCGCGCGCACGTGCGCCGGCAGCGCGACGTCCTGTCCGCTCCGGCAAGCGATCATGGCCGTGAGCGTGCCGTTGTCGATCAGTTTGCAAATGGACACGAAGCCTCCGCCGACTGCGCACAGGTCCGGCTCGAAAACCGGGTGGCCGTCGCCGCTGTTTGAATCCGCACCGTAGTGCAGCCATTTTCCAGGAGGGAACGCGCGCAGCCATTCGAGTCGGGCATCGTCGCGATAAAGCGGGCGGATGAGTTCCAGCGGCTCCGTTTCCTGCACGCTGAAACCGTCGGCCCATGAAAAGAATTCGCGCTGACGATCGAATACGCAAAGATGAACCGAGGCCACGCCAATCGATTTCCTGAATTGCGCGCAAAAATCCTGCCATTCAGAAGGGTGCTCGATTGTTGCGTAAATCGCGTGCAGCAGGCTGTCGTGCTGAAAATCGCTCGGATTCACACCGTTCTCGTTATCAAAAATCCGGGACGGCTCGTTGCCGCGAAAAATGCGGCGCGCATAGTTCCTGCACAGATGTGGAATATACAGGCGCGATTGCCGCCGTTAATCTTCGGTTCGTTCGATGTTTCGTTCGATGGCTAATAGTCGTCAATGTGGACGAGGCGAGCGTTGTTTTCCGTGCGCTAGCCAACCGATGGGCCGTCCTGCCGATCTTATCCTCTGATGGCAAGTCGCGCTGAAATCTCCACGCCGTGAAAAAGCGGCGACAGAAATGCGACAGCAAAAAGGAGTAATAAAGGCAGCAAAGTGAATGGGACGACTGGCGAATAACCCGGCGGTATTGATGTAATGCAGCGGATCATGTGCCTTTCGTTATGGACATTGTGTATGCAGACGCCATGGCAAGTGGCTGCCAGAAGACAGTATTCCGGGGGGAACAATGAATCATCATCAACTTGAAAGGGACATCGAGCATCTCGAGCAGGTCATTGCTCGGCTTTCAGGCCACGATCGTATTCCGCTTTCCTATTGGCGCAACCGCATCGAATCGGTGTCGAACGCGGCGCTGGTGCCCTCGCAGATGCAGCGTGTGAAGCGCCTCGCGCAGGCGCTGGGCGAGTTGGAGATGCGCGTAAAAGAGAGTTCGTCACACGAAACGGTTCGTTAGGCCGATACGTCGCCGGAGTGCGGAGCGTGTGTAAAGAATCGCAATAAATTGGCTCGCGCCGACGAAAAAAGCCCGTAATTCGGCACTCTTTGACGTCGGAACGGTCACAATACGCTTGTGTGACTGAACTGGAGATCAATGTTCATGGCGAGCTACAAGCAACTGACTGCCCAACTCGAAAAGCTGCACAAGGAAGTCGCGGCGGCGCGCGAAAAGGAAGTTGAGCAAGCGATTGCCGAAATCAAGGCAAAGATCGCGGAGTACGACATTACAGCGGAAGAACTCGGTTTCTCCAGCTCGCGTCCCGCGAGCGCGCGCAAGAAGCCGCTGCCCGCGCGCTACAAGAACCCGAAAACCGGCGAGACCTGGAGCGGCCGTGGCCGCGCGCCCGGCTGGCTGGCGGGCGTGAAGAATCGCGACCGCTTTCTGATCAGCGAGTAAACAGGGTTCGAGCGGCGTTCAAGGGGGCTGCGGGCGGGCTTCGAGCCTGCTCCCGTAAAACCTCACCTTTGCGCGGCGCATGGCCGATCTACCGTGCGCTCGCGCGGCGCCATCCCCCAAGGCACATCCCGCCACCCCCGTAAAATCTCACCTCAGGCGCGCCGCTGGCCGCGCTCCGGCGGGCGTTTCCCGTTCGCGCGCGTGGCGATCTCGCCGCGTGCCGCCGTTAACCTTAGTCGTGCGCGGTAATGCCGTGTATCATTCGTCCCCGGCGCCTTCCGCCGCGCACACCGGTTGGCCACATACGCAACTCCCGCCGCGCGGCTGGTTGCCCGATTTCATCAGCGATACCCCTCCATCCATGTCAGTAGCCGAACTCAGACGCCGCCGCACGTTCGCGGTCATTTCTCACCCGGACGCGGGCAAGACCACGCTCACCGAAAAGCTGCTGCTATTTTCGGGCGCGATCCAGATCGCCGGTACCGTGAAGGGCAAGAAGAGCGGCCGGTTCGCGACGTCCGACTGGATGGAGATCGAAAAGCAGCGCGGCATTTCGGTCGCGAGCTCGGTCATGCAGTTCGAGTACGGCGACGCCGTCATCAACCTGCTCGACACGCCGGGCCACGAGGACTTCTCGGAAGACACCTACCGCGTGCTCACGGCGGTGGACGCGGCCGTGATGGTGATCGACGGCGCGAACGGCGTGGAAGCGCAAACGCTCAAGCTGCTCGAAGTCTGCCGCAGCCGCAAGACGCCGATTCTCACGTTCATCAACAAGCTCGACCGCGAAGTGCGCGAGCCGCTCGACCTGCTCGACGAAATCGAGCAGCACCTCGGCGTGGCCGCGGTGCCGTTCACCTGGCCCATCGGCATGGGCAAGGAATTTCAGGGCGTCTACGACATTCAGCGCGACCAGGTGCGCGTGTTCCGCGCCGGCGAGCAATCGCTGGGCGGCGCGGTGGAGACGCTGCAGCACATCAGCGACGAAGAAGGCGAAGCGCGCTTCGGCTACCACTGGAAGCGCACCAAGGAAGAAGTCGAGCTGATCACGGGCGCGACGCCCACGTTCGATCGCGACGCCTTCCTCGCGGGCGAGCAGTCGCCGGTGCTGTTCGGTTCGGCGATCAACAACTTCGGCGTGAAGGAAATTCTCGACGCGCTCGTCGACCTCGCGCCGCCGCCCTCGCCGCGCATGGCCGTGCAGCGTCCGGTCTCGCCCGAGGAGCCCAAGTTCACGGGCGTGGTGTTCAAGGTGCAGGCCAACATGGACCTCGCGCACCGCGACCGCGTGGCGTTCATCCGCGTGTGCTCGGGCCGTTTCGAGCGCGGCATGCAGCTGAAGGTCACGCGCAACAACAAGACCTTTCGCGCGAACAACGTGGTGAGCTTTCTCTCGCAGCGCCGGGAGACCGTGGCCGAGGCGTACCCTGGCGACATCATCGGCATTCCTAATCACGGCACGCTGAGCCTCGGCGACACGCTCACCGAAGGCGAAGACCTGCAGTTCACGGGGCTGCCGTTCTTCGCGCCGGAAATCTTCCAGACCATCGAAGTGGTCGACCCGATGCGCGCGAAGCAACTGGGCGAAGCGCTCAAGCAGCTCGGCGAAGAGGGCGCGATCCAGGTGTTCCGTCCGCTGCACGGCGGCGCGACGATCCTGGGCGCGGTGGGCCAGTTGCAGTTCGAAGTGGTCTCGCATCGCCTGTCGGCGGAATACAAGGTGGACGTGCGCATCATGCCCGCGCGCTATCGCCTCTCGCGCTGGGTCACCTGCGACGACGCCAACGAGCTGCGCCGCTTCACCGATTCGTACGAGGCGCGCATGGCCTACGACGCATCGAACGCGCCCACGTATCTCGCCTCGCACGTCTCCGAAATCGAAGTCGCGCAAAAGGCGTGGCCGAAGATCGTGTTCAACGAGTTGCGCGAGCATTCGGGCGCGCCGTTCCGCAAGAACATGTAAGTCTTGCCGTGGCCTTCCGCGGCCATGGATGCATCCCGAGCGGGCCGCTTCGTGCGGCCCGAATTTTTTGCGGGCCGCACTTCAAGCGTTGTAGGAACGCTCGGCGCGCTGCGCCATCTCCAGCCGGTTGCCGCCGAGCGCCTTCGCGCCATAGAGCGCCGCGTCGGCGGCCGATAGCAGGCTGGCGAGCGCGGCCGGCGCGTTGTGCGCTTGCATGCCCGCTTGCGTGTCCGATCGCATGCCTTGTTGCGCGTCGCTCAGCGCGAGCCCGATGCTGACCGTCGCGCGCACGCTTCTGCCGTCATCGGCGTGCGCAGCCGTTTGCGCGAAACGCTGCGCGATGCGCTCGCCGATCATCCCGGCCCGCTCGCTGTCGCGGCCCGCGAGCAAGGCCGCGAACTCCTCGCCGCCGATGCGCGCGAGCACCGCGTCCGGCCCTATCTCGGCGCGCGCGACGTCGGCGAAGGTCTTCAGCACGGCGTCGCCGGCCTGGTGGCCGTAGCGGTCGTTGATCGCCTTGAAGCGGTCGAGGTCGAATGCCAGCAGCGCCACGCGTTCGCGCGTCCCCGCGCGGCTCAGCACGCGCGTGCCTTCCTCGAAGAACCAGCGGCGGTTGCCGAGCCGGGTCAGATAGTCCGTCCGGGATTCCTGCACGAGCCGGCTGTGTGTTTCGTCGCGCACGAGGCGCAGCAGCGTCATCGGCAGCACGACCGAGTACAGCACACCTTCGTACATCGTGATCTTGCTGAAGAGCGGCAGCAGGTCTTGCCCGTAGCGCGCCGCGAGCCACGGCAGCACGCACGCGCGAAACGCGTAGAGCACCGCGTGAACGCCCGTCACGATCACGGCGATGCGGCGCGCCTGCGCCCATTCGAGGCCGTCGTTGCGCAGCAGTTCGCGCGTCGCCATGGCGCAGGCCAGGGAAATCGGAATCGCGCTGTAGTAGAGCCACATGGCGTCTTGGCCGCGTGCGCCCGCAATGGTCCACGCGAGCGCGAGCAGGGCGAGGATGACTGCGGAGGCCGTGCGGTATTGCCGCCCGCTCATGACGGCGAGCCCATGCGCGATCTGCAGATAGCCGGTCACGATGACCAGATTGCTGATGGCGCCGCCCCACGCGCCAGGCAAGGCGTGCCGCCAGATGGCGAGCGCGACGCCGACGCCGAGCGTGGCATAGCCGCCGGCAAGGATTTTCAGTTCCCTGCTGCGCTCCGGATGCGCGCGGTGCTCCCAGAGCGTCATGCCGGCGCTGGCGAAAAGCGTTCCGATTGCGAGGGAATAAAGGGTGAGAAGATCGACTTGCATCGCGGGCGTTAGAGCTTGTTGTTGGCGCGAACGGGCCCTCGGGTGCTGCGCCGGAAAATTGCGGCGGCGTCGCGCATTCTACGCTGAAAGCGTCTCGCGAAGGCGTGCTTTGGCGGCCCGTTCAGGTGGCGAAATGCGCGCAGCGCGGGAGCAGTTCGCCTATCCTGAGCGGATAGCGAGCGCACAGCGAGGAGGAGCAGTGACCGTACGCAATCTCGATGCGATATTCCAGCCGAAATCGGTAGCGGTGATCGGCGCTTCGCAGCGACCGGGCAGCATCGGCCAGATGGTGTGGCAGCGTCTCATCGAAGGCGGCTTCGCCGGCCCGCTGTGGCCCGTCAATCCGCGCCACGCGGGCGAGCTGGCCAGCTTCGACGGCAAGCCCGTGCTGGCCGATGCCGGCGACTTGCCCGAAGCGCCCACCGTCGCGCTCATCTGCACGCGGCCCGCCACGTGGCCGGCGCTCGTGCATCGCCTCGGCGGCATGGGCACGCGCGCGGCCATCATCGTGGGCGAAGTGCGCACCGAGGAAGACCGCGCCGACCTGCGCCACGCGCTCGCGGCGGCGCGCCCGCATCTGCTGCGCATTCTCGGGCCCGGCACGCTCGGCGCGCTCACGCCGGCGCTCAATGCGCAGCTCGGCGCGGCCGCCACGGTTGCGCGCACCGGCGGCGTGGCATGGGTCTCGCAGTCCAACGCGCTCACCAATGCCGTGCTGCGCTGGGCCGGCCCGCGCGGGCTCGGCTTCTCGCACGTAGTGGCGCTCGGCGACGAAGCCGATGTCGATGTCGGCGACGTGCTCGACTATCTCGCGAGCGATCCGTCCACGCGCGCAATCCTGCTCGAAGTGGACAGCATCGGCGCGGCGCGCAAGTTCATGTCGGCGGCCCGCGCGGCGGCGCGCAACAAGCCGGTGCTCGCGCTGCGCAGCGGCCGCGACGATCCCGGCGACGCGCTCTACACGGCGGCGTTCCGGCGCGCGGGCATCGTGCGCGTGGATACGCTCGACGACCTGCTCGACGAAATCGAAACCCTGGGCGTGGGCCGCGTGGCCGCGAGCGACACGGCCACGCTCATCACGAGCGATCGCGGCGTGGCCACGCTCGCGCGCGACGCGTTCATGAAGGCCGGCGACACGCTCGCGCGCTGGAACGACGAAGCGCGCGCCGCGCTCGAGACGGCGCTGGAAGCGGCGCTGCCGCGCACCCAGGCCGGCAATCCGCTCGTGCTCGGCGACACGGCCAAACCGGAGCACTTCGGCCTCGCGCTGCAAGCGCTCGCTTCGCAGCGCTCGACCGGTACCGCGTTCGTCGTGCATGCGCCCACGCACAGCGCGCCCGTGGCCGAGGTCGCGCGCACGCTCATCGAAAACCAGCGCTTTGCATATCGCGGCATGCTCGCGTGCTTCTTCGGCGGCGTGGACGACACTACGCGCGACGCGCTGCATGCGCACGGCATTCCCGTGCATACCACGCCGCGCCGGTTGGCGCGGGCGTTCGCGCGTCTCGTCGATTACCGGCTCGGGCGCGAGCTCCTGATGCAGACGCCCGAGAGCATGCCCGCGCAAGGCGCGGCGGCCATCGAGGCCGCGCAGGGCGTGGCGCGCGCGGCGCTGGCGGCGGGGCGCACCACGCTCGAAGGCGCGCAGGCGGCGCAGTTGCTGGGTGCGTTCGGGCTGCGGACGCTGGACAGCGCGGAGCAGTCGTCGGCCGAGGCTGTCGTCGACGTGAGCGTGGAGTTTCGCGACGACGAGAACTTCGGCCCGGTGTTCCATTTCGAGGCGCCGTCGCCCGACGGCTTCTCGCCGCCGCTGCGCGTCTACAGCCTGCCGCCGCTGAATCCCGTGCTTTCGCGCGACATCGTCGAGCAGTCGCCCTATGCGCGCCGTGCCGCGCCCGAGCCGACGCTCGAAGCGCTGACCGGGCTTTCGCAGGTGGTGTGCGAGGTGCGTGAGATCGTTGCGATGCAGTTGACGCTGCGCGTGCTGCCGCATGCGGTGATGCTGGTCGCGCCGCGGCTCACACTCGCGGAAAAGCGCAGCCGCTTCGCGATCATGCCGTATCCGCGCCGGCTCGAAGAGACGCTCGACTGGCACGGCGAGCGCCTGACGATCCGGCCGATCCGGCCCGAGGACGAGGAGATGCATCGCGCCTTCATCGACACAATGACGCCCGACGACTTGCGCCTGCGCTTTTTTTCGGCGGTGCGCAGCTTCGATCACACGCAGCTCGCGCGCATGACGCAGATTGACTACGACCGCGAGATGGCGCTGATCGCGACCGTCGAGGGCGAGGACGGCAAGCCGCGCACGCTCGGCGTGGCGCGGGCGGTGGCCGACCCCGACAACGAGACCGCCGAGTTTGCCGTGGCCGTCCAGTCTAATCTGAAGCGGGGCGGCCTGGGCCGCCTGCTACTCACGCGCATGATCGCCTACGTGCGCTCGCGCGGCACGCACTGGCTGCTGGGCGAGGCGCTGCGCGAGAATGCGCCGATGATCGGGCTCGCGCGCGCGTGCGGCTTTACGGTGACGCCCACGGAGGACCCGGGGGTAGTGGGGTTCAGGATGCCGCTGGATTGATGTGGTGCGCCCTGGCGGCGTGCCCCGGCGATGAGGGACTGCGCGGCGTGAGCAGGCCGCGCAGCCGCCGGGCCGCCGTCAGGTTGCGGCCAAACTCAGGCGGCGATTTTCGCGAGTGCGTCGTCCACTTGCGCGCGCGTGACCGAGAGCTCTTCGAGCCAGCCCGCCGCGTATTGCGCGCCGGTTTCCTTTTCCAGACGCGCAATGGTCGCGGCACAGCGCGCGGCGTCCTTCGGTGTGGCGATGAAGGCCTTGACCGACTGGCCGCCCTGGAACGCCTCGAACAGCGGCGTGCGGATTTCCTCGGGCAGCGCGCGCGTGGTCCACTGATGCGTCTTGCCGTTGAAGGTCAGCGCGGGCGGCAGCACGCGCTCCTTGCGCGTGGCCGGGATCAGACCGAAGTTGCGTGCGGCTTCGGCGATCTGCTCGGCCGAGAACAGCTCGTCGGGCGTGATCTCGAACTGCGCGATCGCGGTTTCGACGGTCTTCATCGCGTTCGCGCGGTCGTCGCGCTTTTGCTGTGCGCGCGCGACGATATCGCGCAATTCGTCGGCTTCGTCGCTCGAAATCGTGAAGCTGGCCTGTTTCTGCTGAAGCTCGGAAAAACGCTGGAATTCTTGATCGGTCAGAAGTTTCGCCATGAGGTGTGCATGCGCGTCCGGCGCACGTGGCGCACACCGGACGGGTTTTTTGAGAGGGCCGCCATTCTAACCGTTTTGCGCGCCGGGCTTCCACTTGCGAACCAGGATTCAGCGCGTGCGCAAGACGCCGCCGTGCGCCACGGCAAACCAGGAACGCTCTGATGTTCCCACCCCATCACGCTTCCTACGATGGCGTGATGAAAATCTCCACACCGACTCCGTCGCCGCGTTCGGCCGCCTTGCTCAAGCGCGGCATCGACCGTCTGAACGCCGAACAGCACTCGCTCGCCGAGACCCTTTTTCGCGAAATCCTGGCGCAGGATCCGCAGCACGCCGACGCATGGCATCAGCTTGGCGTGGCGCTCGCTCGCCAGGCGCGCTATGCCGACGGCGAGCAGGCGATCCGCAAGGCGCTGGCGCTGCGCGAGAGCGGCGCGCTGCATCGCGACCTCGCATGGACGCTGCTCTGGCAAGGCCGTGACACCGAGGCCATCAACGCGTACTTCGCGGCCATCAATCTGGGCGTGCGCGAGGCGCGCATGTTCAACAACGTGGGCAACCTGCTCAAGAAGCACAACGACTTTGAGCATGCCGAAGCCGCGTATCGTGCGGCCATCGAGATCGATCCCGGTTATGCCTTCGCGCACGGCAACCTGGCGGTTCTGCAACAGGACGCCGGCCAATACGAGGCTGCCGAAGCGAGCTTCAGGCGCGCGCTCGAACTCGATCCGAAGTCGATGCACTTCTGGCAATGCTATGGCGGCTTGCTGGAGCGTCTCGACCGCCTGGAATTGGCCGATGAAGCCTATTGCCGGGGCGGGCGATGGGAGTCGGCGCAATACGTGCGGCGACGCGTGGCGCACTGGCGCGACCTGGACAAGATCGACCGGGCCGCCCTGGAGATGGTTGCCGCGGGCGCGGTGGAGAATCTCACGCCGTGGGGACTGCTGGGCATCCCGGCGCTCACGCCGGCGCTGCACCGCGAGGCCGGGCGGGCCTTCGCGCAGTCGCGCTGGCGCGGCGAACTGGCCGCGTCGCCGCTCGTCGAGCGTGGCGCGGGGCTGGCCGACGCGCTGGCGGCCTTCGAGGCGGGCGCGCGCCTGCGCATCGGCTATCTTTCCGCCGATTTCCACGATCACGCCACGCTGCGCCTGCTCGCGGGCGTGCTCGAATTGCACGACGCTACGCGCTTCGACATTCATCTGTATTCGTATGGCGACGCCGCGCCCGATGCCGCGTGGCGCGAGCGGCTCGCGGCGCTGCCCGCCACGCTGCACGAAATCGGCGCGCTCACCGATGCGCGGGCGGCCGCGAAGATCGCGACCGACGGCATTCATGTGCTCGTCGACCTGAAGGGCTATACGACCGGCACGCGGCTCGGCATCACGGCGCTGCGGCCCGCGCCCACCATCGTGAGCTGGCTCGGCTATCCGGGCTCGCTCGGCGCGCCGCGCCTGGCCGACTACGTGATCGGCGACGCGGTGGTGACGCCGCCCGCCGCCGCATCGTTCTATAGCGAGACGCTCGCGCTGATGCCGCATTGCTATCAGCCCAACGATCACCGGCGCCAGTGCGCGCCGCGGCCCACGCGCGCCGCGGCGGGCTTGCCCGAGCGCGGCTTCGTGTTCTGCACCTTCAATCAGACCTTCAAGCTCAATGCGTGGGTGGCGTCGGTCTGGTGCCGCCTGCTCGCGGCAACGCCCGGCAGCGTGCTATGGCTGCTCGACCCCGGCAGCGAGATGGCGCGCACGAATCTGCATGCGTTCTTCGAAGAGAAAGGCGTGGAGCGCGCGCGCGTGATCTTCGCCAAGCGCGTGCCGCAAGAGGCGCATCTCGCGCGGCTGCAACTCGCGGACCTCGCGCTCGACACCCTGCCGACCGGCTCGCACACGACCGGCAGCGACGCGCTGTGGGCGGGCGTGCCGATGGTGTCGGCGCTGGGCTCGCTGTTCGCGGGGCGCGTGGGCGCGAGCTTGCTGCATGCGGTCGGGCTCGACGAACTGGTCGCGCGCGACCTCGACGGGTATTTCCAGATCGCGCTCGCGCTCGCGAGCGATCCGGCCTGGCATGCGCAGATCCGCAAGCGGCTCGCGGCGGCGAAGACCGATGCGCCGCTCTTCGATACGGCGCGGTTCACGCGCGATCTGGAGCGGCTGTTCGCGGCAATCGTCGAGCGCGAGGCGAACGGCGGGGACGGGGCGGTGGTTGTGGGAGCGTGAACGCCCTTACCCCTCTCCCTCCCGAAACATCGACAGCGTCTGCACCGTCTCGCCCAGCATCCGGGTGGCCTCGTCGAGCGAGGGCGCGACGTATTCGTCGATGCGCTTGAGGAACGGGCAGGTAAGCGCCGCGATGGCCTGCCCCGACGGCCCGAGCACCGGAAACGTCACGTCCGTCACGCCAAAAATCTGCTGGCTGTCCTTGCGCGAGAAGCCCGCGCCGCGGATCTGCTCGCAGACCGCTTCGAGCGCGGCATGGTCGATGGGGACTTCGCCCTTCACCTTCGTATGCTCAGCGAGCATGTGTGCGCGCTGCTCCGCGCTTTGGTACGCGAGGATCGTGCGTCCCGAATTCGTGTCGACGAGACCCACGCGCGCGCCCAGCCGCACCGCGATGCCCCACGTGCCCGGGCCGTCCACCTGCGCGATCACGAGCAGGTTGCCGCGGTCGTACACCGCGAGGTGGCACGACTGCTCCGCCGCGTTGGCGAAGCGCTGCATGAGCGGCAGTGCCTCGGCGATCAGCCGCTCCATCGGCGGATGCCGGTGCGCTAGCGCAAACAGCTTGAGGCTCAGCGCGTAGCGGTCGCCGGCCTCCGAGCGCATCACGTACTGGCGCGCTACCAGCCGCTCCAGCATCCGGTAAATCTCGCTCGCGTTACGCCCCAGCGCCTTCGTGATCTCCGCGCGAGTCAAGCCGCCGCGCTGCTCGGCGAGCAGTTCGAGAATGTCGAGCCCTTTGTCCAGCGCGGGCGCGCGATAGCGGTCGCCGTCGTCTTTCTCGTCCAGCTCCGGCTCGCCCGGCAGCGCATCGGTTCGCGGTTTGCGTGCGTTCGTATTCATTTTTTTTCCTTGCTTTTTTATCTCGTCCCAAATCCTGAGCAGCCCAGGGAAATTCCGGACCTTTGCTGCATTGCACATTCCTTGACCTTGGATCGTGCGTATATGAATAATAGGTTCACTGGTGAACATATGCCAGCGGCGTGCTCTTGGATTAGGTCTACAACGACAGAATGGACAAGGAGACAGACATGGCGTTCGCATCCGGGCTATTCGAGGCCCGCTGCTTCACTGAAACCCGCAAGGCACGCGCTTTCTCGCGCGCAGCGAAGACGTTGTGCGCCGTGGCGGCCTGCGCTGCCGCGCTAGGCGCGCCCGCCTCGGCGCAGGCCGTCGAAGCCGGCAAGGTGGGCCTCGGCCTGCCGCTGCTGACCTCGCCGTTCTGGCAGTCGTACAACAACTATCTAGGCACGTACGCGAAGCAGATGGGCGTCGATGTTCTCGCGCCCGTCAACTCGAACAACGACCCCGCGCAGCAGATCACCGACATGAACAACATGATCAATCTGGGCGCGAAGGGCATCGTGGTGGGGCCGATCGATTCGGCGGCCATCAGCCGCGCGCTGGCGAGCGCCGCGCAGAAGAACGTGAAAGTGGTGGCCGTGGATGTCGCGCCCACGCAAGGCGCCGTCGCCATGGTCGTGCGCGCCGACAATCGCGCCTATGGCGAGAAAGCGTGCAAGTACATCGGCGAACACGTGAAGTCGGGCAAGGTCGTGCAGATCATGGGCGATCTCGCTTCCGTGAACGGGCGCGACCGCTCGGAGGCGTTCCGCGCGTGCCTGAAGAACTATCCGAATCTGTCGCTGCTGGAGATTCCGGCGGGCTGGAAGGGCGACGTGGCAGCCAGCGCGCTCGACAGCCTGCTCACCGCGAATCCCGACGTGAAGGGCATCTACATGCAGGCGGGCGGCGTTTATCTCTCGCCCACGCTGCAGACGCTGCGCCGCAAGCAGCTGCTGTTTCCCGCTGGCGATCCGAAGCATATCGTGATCGTCTCCAATGACGGCATTCCGCAGGAATACGAAGCAATCCGCAAGGGCGAGATCGATGCCACCGTTTCGCAGCCCGCCGATCTCTATGCGAAGTACGGCCTCTACTACATCAAGGCGGCGCTGGAGGGCAAGACCTTCAAGCCGGGCAAGACCGATCACGACAGCACGATCATCCAGTTGCAGCCCGGCATTCTCGAAGACCAGTTGCCGGCGCCGCTGGTGACGAAGCAGAACGTCGACGATAAGAATCTGTGGGGCAATACGATCAAATGAGCGATCAAACGAGCGACCGGATGAGCAGCGGCTCGAGCTTGGAGCAAGCGGGTGCGCTGCCGCGAGGCGGCGCACTGCATCCAGCGGCCTTTGCGATGCAGCCCGCGGCGGCCGCCGGGCTGCCGCCGGTGGTGGAGGCGAGCGGCGTGACCAGGCGCTTCGGCTCCACGGCAGCGCTCGCGAACGTGAGCCTGCGCGTGATGGCAGGCGAGTCGCACGCGCTCGTGGGCCGCAACGGCGCGGGCAAGTCGACGCTCGTTTCGATCCTCACGGGTCTGCGCAAGCCCGACGAGGGCGCCGTGCGCTTCAACGGCGAACCCGCGCCGCCCATCGCCGACCGCGATGCGTGGCGCGAGCGCGTCGCGTGCGTGTATCAGCACTCGACGATCATCCGCGATCTCACCGTTGCGGAGAATCTGTTCATCAATCGCCAGCCGCTCAGGCGCGGCGTGATCGACTGGACCACCATGCGCCGCGACGCACGCGCGCTGCTCGATCACTGGCGCATCGACGTGCGCGAGGACGCGCGCGCGGGCGATCTCACGGTGGAAGCGCGCCAGCTTGTCGAGATCGCGCGGGCTCTCTCGTATGGCGCGCGCTTCATCATTCTCGACGAACCTACGGCGCAGCTCGACGGCGACGAGATCAAGCGGCTCTTTCGCCGCATCGACGAATTGCAGCGCGAGGGCGTGACGTTTCTCTTCATCTCGCACCATCTGCAGGAGGTGTATGAAATCTGCCAGGCGGTGACGGTGCTGCGCGACGCGCGCCATATCGTCAGCGCGCCGGTGGCCGAGTTGCCGCGCGAGCGCCTGATCGAGGCGATGACGGGCGAGCACGGCGGCCTGAACGTGGCCGATGCGGCCGCGCGCGCGGCTTTGCCCGCCGACGCGAAGATCGCGCTCGACGTGCGCGGCATTTCGGGCGGCGATTACCGCGACGTTTCTTTCCAGGTGAAGCGCGGCGAAGTCGTGGGCATCACGGGCGCGACCAGCAGCGGGCGCACGAGCGTGGGAGAAGCCGTTGCGGGGCTGGCCGGCCAGCAGGCGGGCGAGATTCGCGTGAACGGCGCGCCTCTGAAGCCCGGCGACGTGCCCGCCGCGCTCGCGCAAGGCGTGGGCTGCGTGCCGAAGGACCGCCATCACGAAGGGCTCGTGCTCACGCAATCGGTGGCCGAGAACGTGTCGATGACGATTGCGGGCCTGCTCGGGCGCCTCGGCTTCGCCTCGCCGGCGAAGAAGAACCAGGTGGGCCAGCGCATGATCGAGGCGCTCGGCATTGTCGCGCAGGGGCCCGGCCACGTGGTCTCGGGGCTCTCGGGCGGCAATCAGCAGAAGGTAGTGATGGCGCGCGCGCTCGCGAGCACGCCGCAAGTGCTGGTGCTGATCGACCCCACAGCGGGCGTGGACGTGAAATCGAAGGAGGCGCTGCTCTCCGTCGTGGACCGCGTGCGCGACGAAGGCAAGGCCGTGCTCGTGGTGTCGAGCGAACTCGACGATCTGCGCACCTGCGACCGCGTGGTCGTGATGTTTCGCGGCAGCGTGGTAGCGGAATTCGCCGCGGGCTGGCAGGACCACGAACTGATTGCATCGATTGAAGGAGTCGATCTTCATGAAGCATAGCGTTAATGGTGGTGCAACTGCGGGTGGTCTACCGGCGGGTGGGGTATCCGCGCCGGCGTATGCGGCAGTGCAGCCCGATGCGGCCCAGGGCGCCTCGGCGGGACGCGGCGCGCGCAGGCGCATCGAATTCGCGCGCCTGCGCGAACTCGCGCTGGTGCCCGCGCTGTTGCTGCTCATCGTGATCGGCGGCTTCGTGAGCCCGAGCTTTCTCACCAGGGCGAATCTCATCAGCGTGCTGGGGGCTTCGGCGGCGCTCGCGCTCGTCGTGCTCGCCGAATCGCTGATCGTGCTCACGGGCAAGTTCGATCTCTCGCTCGAATCGACGGTGGGCATCGCGCCCGCCGTGGGGGCGATGCTCGTGATGCCGGCGGCATCGGCGGGCTTCGGCACACAATGGCCCGCCTTTGCAGGACTCCTTGCGATCGTGGTCGTGGGTGCGCTGGTCGGCTTCGTCAATGGCTTTCTGGTCGTGCGGCTGCGCCTGAATGCGTTCATCGTCACGCTGGCCATGCTCATCGTGCTGCGCGGCATGCTGGTGGGCGCGACCAAGGGCGGTACCCTGTTCGACATGCCCAACTCGTTCTTCGCGCTCGCCACCACCATCGTGCTCGGCTTGCCTCTCTCGGTCTGGCTCGCGGCCGCCGCCTTCGCGTTTGCCGCGTTCATGCTGCGCTACCACCGCGTGGGCCGCGCGCTCTATGCGATCGGCGGCAATCCTGACGCCGCGCGCGCCGCGGGCATCCGGGTGGAGCGCATCACGTGGGGCGTGTTCGTGCTCGGCAGCATTCTGGCGGCGCTGGGCGGGCTGATCGTGACCGGCTACGTGGGCGCGATCAACGCGAATCAGGGCAACGGCATGATCTTCACGGTGTTCGCGGCGGCCGTGATCGGGGGCATTTCGCTCGATGGCGGCAAAGGCACCATGTTCGGTGCGCTCTCGGGCGTGCTGCTGCTCGGCGTGGTGCAGAACCTGCTCACGCTTGCCCAGGTGCCGTCGTTCTGGATCCAGGCGATTTACGGCGCGATCATTCTCGGCTCGCTGATGGTGGCGCGGCTAGCGGGCGGCGACCAGAACTGAACGGCGGAGGCGAGACTTGAGTTCTATCGTGAACAGCGGTGCACCGCATACCGATGCGCGTCTGATCCTGCTCGCACCGGAAGACAACTGCCTGATCGCGGCGGCGCGCCTGCCAGCGGGCGAAACGCTGGAGATCGAAGGCGAGCGCGTGACGCTCGCAAAGACGATCGACCTCGGGCACAAGGTGGCGCGCCACGCGCTGGCGAAGGACCAGAAAGTGCTGCGCTATGGCGCGCCGATCGGCCATGTGACGGCAAACGTGGCGCGCGGCGAGCATCTGCACACGCACAACCTCGAAAGCGACTATCTGCCGACTTACACGCACGACACGGGCCACGAGTTCGTATCGCACTGATTGCACCGATCGCACCGATCGCACTGATGCCGATGAATGCCATGACCGAAGCCCAACTCAACGCCAAAGCAGGACCTATGGCCGAACCCGTACTCGAAGGGTGGCCGCGCAGCGACGGACGCAAGGGTATCCGCAATGTGGTTGCGGTGGCGTATCTGGTCGAGTGTGCGCATCACGTGGCGCGCGAAATCGTCGCGCAGTTTCGCGAGCCACTCGATGGATTCGACGATCCGGGCGCGCACACCGAGCCGCCGGTGCATCTGATCGGCTTTCCGGGCTGCTTTCCGAACAGTTACGCCGAAAAGATGATGACGCGGCTCACCACGCATCCGAACGTGGGCGCGGTGCTGTTCGTCTCCCTCGGTTGCGAGAGCATGAACAAGCACTACCTCGTGGATCAGGTGCGCGCGAGCGGACGTCCCGTAGAAGTGCTCACGATTCAGGAGAAGGGGGGCACGCGCAGCACGATTCAATACGGCGTGGACTGGGTGCGCGGGGCGCGCGCCCAGCTCGCGCAGCAGCACAAGGTGCCGATGCGGCTCGACGAGCTCGTGGTGGGCACGATCTGCGGCGGCTCGGACAGCACGAGCGGCATTACCGCGAATCCGGCGGTGGGGCGCGCGTTCGATCATCTGGTCGCGGCGGGCGCGGCGTGCGTGTTCGAAGAAACCGGCGAGCTGGTGGGCTGCGAGTATCACATGAAGAATCGGGCGGCGCGCCCCGAACTGGGCGACGCGATCGTCGCCTCGGTGGCGAAGGCCGCGCGCTATTACTCGATTCTCGGCCACGGCTCGTTTGCCGTGGGCAACGCGGATGGCGGGCTGACCACCCAGGAGGAAAAGTCGCTGGGCGCGTATGCGAAGAGCGGCGCGTCGCCCATCGTCGGCATTGTGAAGCCGGGCGATGTGCCGCCCACTGGCGGGCTCTATCTGCTCGACGTCGTGCCCGATGGAGAGCCACGATTCGGATTCCCGAATATCAGCGATAACGCGGAGATCGCGGAGCTGATCGCGTGCGGCGCGCATATCATCCTGTTTACGACGGGGCGCGGTTCCGTGGTGGGGTCGGCGCTATCGCCCGTCGTCAAGGTCTGTGCGAATCCGCAGACTTATCGCAATCTCTCGGGCGACATGGACGTCGACGCGGGCCGGATACTCGAAGGCCGCGGCACGCTCGACGAAGTGGGCCGCGAAGTGTTCGATGTCACGCTCGCGGTATCGCGCGGGGTGCGCTCGAAATCGGAGATGCTCGGCCATCAGGAGTTCATTCTCACGTACAAGACCTTCGAGCCGACCGGTCCCGCGTGCCTGCCCGCGAGTGCGCGCGTGGCGGTGCCGGTAGTCGCTTCGCACTGACGCCCACGCTTCATCGCACCCTTCACCGCAACGAGGAGATACTCCGCATGGCGCAGGAGCCGCACCCGCATCATCAGCACGATCGGCACGATCAGCACCGCCCGCAGGTCGCGCAGCGCCGCCGCATCGGGCGCACCGCGCTCGAAGTGAGTGCGCTGAGTCTGGGCACCGCGCCGCTCGGCGGCCTGTACCGCGATCTCACCGATGCACAGGCGCAGGCCACTGTCGATGCCGCCTGGGATGCCGGCATGCGTTTCTTCGACACCGCGCCGCACTATGGCCACACGAAGGCCGAGCATCGGCTCGGCGATGCGTTGCGGCGCTATCCGCGCGGTGAATACGTGCTGTCGACCAAGGTGGGCCGCCGCTTCGTGCCGCGCACGCATCGTTACGACGGCAGCGAAGGCTGGCAGAATCCGCTGCCGTTCGAGGCCATTTACGATTACACGCGCGAAGGCATCCTGCGCTCGTTCGAAGATAGCCAGCAGCGCCTGGGCATCGTCGATATCGACATCCTGCTCGTGCACGACATCGGCCGCCTCACGCACGGCGAGCGCAACGCGCACTACTGGCGGCAACTCACCGAAGGGGGCGGCTTTCGCGCGTTGGACGAACTGCGCGCGGCGGGTGCGGTGAAGGCCATCGGCCTCGGCGTGAACGAGCGCGAAGCGGTGCTCGATGCGATCCGCGAGTTCCAGATCGATTGCGCACTGCTGGCGGGCCGCTACACGCTGCTCGAACAGGGGCCGCTCGATGATCTGCTGCCCGCTTGCGCCGAGCGCGGCGTGAGCATCCTGCTGGGCGGCGCGTTCAATTCGGGCATTCTCGCGCGCGGCCTCGCGGGCGAGCGCAAGTTCAATTACGGCGATGCGCCGCCCGAGGTGATCGAGCGCGTCGCGCGTCTCGAAGCGGTCTGCCGCGCGCATGACGTGTCGCTCGCGGCGGCGGCGCTGCAATTTCCATACGCGCATCCGGCTGTGGCGACGGTGCTCACCGGCGCGCGCAGCGCGGCGGAATTGCGCGAGAACGTGGTGTCGTTCGCAACGAAGCTGCCGCCCGGGCTCTGGCGCGCGTTGCGCGACGAGGGACTCGTCGATGGGCGCGCGCCGCTGCCCTTGCCCTGAAAGCGCCCATCCCATGACCAGCTCAACCGCAATCGCGCGGATCGACGCGCATCAGCACTACTGGGACCCCGCGCGCGGCGACTACGGCTGGCTCACGCCCGCGCTGGCCGAGCTCTATCGCCCATTCGGCCCCGCCGACCTCGCGCCGCTGCGCGCGCGCTGCGGCGTCGCGCGCACGGTGCTCGTGCAGGCCGCAGCCACCGTCGACGAAACCTGGTATCTGCTCGATCTGGCGCGCCACGACGATTCGATCGCTGCCGTGGTGGGCTGGGTGCCGCTCGACGACCCGCTGGCTCCGGAGCTGATTGCCGAGCTCGCGCGCGAGCCGAAGCTGCGCGCCGTGCGCCCGATGCTGCAGGACCTGCCCGACGACGATTGGATCGCGGCAGCCGACACGGTGCGCGCTGTCGAGGCCCTGATCGCCCACGACCTCGCATTCGATGCGCTGATCTTCACGCGCCACGCACGCGCGCTCGAAACGTTCCTCGCGCGTCATCGCGCGCTGCGCGTGGTGATCGATCATGGCGCGAAGCCGCCCATCCGCGAGGGTGCGGAGGGCGCCCCGGGTTTCGATGCGTGGTCGCACGCCATCGCGCGGCTCGCGCGCTTTCCGCAGGTTTATTGCAAGGTGTCGGGGCTCGCGACCGAGGCCGCGCCCGACTGGAGCGACGCCACGCTGAGCCCGTGGATCGAGCATCTGCTTGCGAGCTTCGGCGCGCAGCGGCTCATGTGGGGCAGCGACTGGCCCGTGCTCAATCTCAACGGCGACTACGAACGCTGGCACGCGAGTGCCCAGCGCCTGTTCGCGCACCTGGGCGAACGCGAGCGCGCCGCCGTGTTCGGCGGCAATGCGGCGGCGTTTTACCGGTTCTAAACACGGGTCTGAACGCGGTTCCAGACACGTCAAGCCAATTCGAATCAACAGGAGTGGCGATGGTACAAGTGGCACAAAGACTGGCCGGCAAGACGGCCTTGATCACCGCGGCTGGCCAGGGCATCGGCTACGCTGCCGCGGAACGGTTCGCGCGCGAGGGCGCGCGCGTGATCGCGACCGACATTCGCATCGACGCGCTCGCGTCCCTGCCGGTCGAGGCGCGCAAGCTCGATGTGCGTGACGGCGCGGCCATCGCGGTGCTCGCGCGCGAGCTCGGCGCAATCGACGTGCTGTTCAACTGCGCGGGCTTCGTGCACGCTGGCTCGATTCTCGAAGCGAGCGAGGAAGACTGGGACTTCGCGTTCGACCTCAACGTCAAGGCGATGTACCGGACCATCCGCGCCTTCCTGCCCGCGATGCTGAAGGCGGGCGGCGGCTCGATCATCAATATGTCGTCGGCGGCGTCGAGCGTAAAGGGCGTGCCCAACCGTTTCGTGTACGGCGCGTCCAAGGCGGCTGTGATAGGGTTGACCAAGGCCGTGGCCGCCGACTTCGTGACGCGCGGCATCCGCTGCAACGCGATCTGCCCCGGCACCGTGGCCTCGCCCTCGCTCGAAGAGCGCATTGCCGCGCAAGCGGTGGCGCAGCACACGAGCGTGGACGCCGCGCGCGCGGCCTTCGTCGCGCGGCAGCCGATGGGGCGCGTGGGCACCGCCGACGAGATCGCGGCGCTCGCGCTTTATCTCGCGTCGGACGAGTCGGCGTTCACAACCGGACAGACGCATGTGATCGATGGCGGGTGGTCTAACTAGTCAGGGCCTGTTGCTAGTGGGAACAGGCCCTTGTCCATGCGATGATTGCCGACGGACGTACTGCACGTGCCGTACGTATTGCACAAGACAGACAAGGAATAGAGACAATGAAATTGCTTCGCTATGGCCCCAAGGGTCACGAAAAGCCGGGCCTCCTCGATGCCGAGGGCCGTATCCGCGCGCTCTCGGGCGCCGTTGCCGACATCGCAGGCGATGTGCTTTCCGACGCGGGCCTCGCGCAACTGCGCACGATCGACCCGGAAACGCTGCCGCTCGTGGAGGGCAACCCGCGCCTCGGGCCCTGCGTGGGCCATATCGGCAAGATGGTGGCCATCGGCCTGAATTACGCCGATCACGCCGCCGAATCGGGCATGCCGGTGCCGGGCGAGCCGGTGGTGTTCAACAAGTGGACGAGCTGCATCGTCGGACCGAACGACGACATCGAAATCCCGCGCGGCTCGAAGAAAACCGATTGGGAGGTCGAGCTGGGCGTGGTGATCGGCAAGCCTGCCAAGAACGTGAGCGAGGCCGATGCGCTGAACTACGTGGCAGGCTACTGCGTGATCAACGACGTGTCCGAGCGCGAATGGCAGATCGAACGCGGCGGCCAGTGGGACAAGGGCAAGGGCTTCGACACCTTCGGCCCGATCGGCCCGTGGCTCGTCACGCGCGACGAGGTGGCCGATCCGCAGAATCTCTCGATGTGGCTCGAAGTGGACGGCCACCGCTACCAGAACGGCAGCACCCGCACGATGGTCTTCACGGTTGCGAAGCTGGTGTCGTATCTCTCGCAGTGCATGAGCTTGCAGCCGGGCGATGTGATTTCCACGGGCACGCCGCCGGGCGTGGGCATGGGTGTGAAGCCCGAGCCGGTGTACCTGAAACCGGGCCAGACCGTGCGCCTGGGCGTCGAAGGGCTCGGCGTGCAGACGCAGAAGACGCGCGCGGCGGACTGAGCGCGGTCTTTCGACCCTTGCCGCATAAGTAAAACGGCCGCGCATTCATCGCGCGGCCGTTTTTTATCCAATATGTCACGCTTGCGCGTCGGGCGTGCCCCCTGCCTCGCCCATCCGGCTGACCGTGCCCTGCGCGAGCGCCACGAGCCGCTCGTCGCCGTTTTCCATCACGAACACGCTGCACTGGCAGGTGGCCTGCTGGCGCCCCGCGTGGACCACGCGCGCCCGCGCGATCAGCGTGCCGGACATCGCGGGCCGCAGGTAATTGATCTTGTACTCGCCCGTCACCACGCGCGGGCCCAGCGCCAGCGCGCCCGCGAAGGTGAGGGCGTTGTCGGCGAGATAGCTGATCACCCCGCCGTGCACGAAACCGTGCTGCTGCTTGAGCTCGTCGCGCACGGGCAGCCGCAGCGTCAACTCGTTGGTCCCGACGTTCATGAGCTCGGTGCCAAGCAGCATGCTGAACGGTTGCGCATGAAGCGCGCCGCGCGCGCGATCCACCAGATCGGTCATCTTCGGATTCCCCAGGGGCCAACGCCCACGTAGTTTCCTAACCACTGTAGGAAGTGCCGTGCGGCGGTTCAAGGTGAATCGTCGGCCGCTGCGCCTGGATTGTTGTGAAAAATGACCGGAATCTCGCCCGGCCCGACGAGGACTGGCGGATTCCCAGCGTCAGGGCAGCGCGCGATACGCCGTCAACAGGTGATACGGCGTGGTTGAGGGCATGTCCGCGCGAGCGACTTCCCCGGCCGCGCTTCGGCACTCCACCCAGCCTTGCGGCGTGAGAAAGCGCTGCGCGAACTTGCCGGTCTGCGCGTCCAAAGTTGCGCGCACAACGGTATCGCCATGTGTGGCGAGCGCGCGCAGATATTCGGTCTGCGCCCAGATGCGCTGCGTGGCGTCGATCACGCGACCCCGTTCGTCGAGGGATGCGGCCACAGCGCCCGTCGCCGGGTCCACGCCGTGCTTCACGGCGAACGCGAACGCGCGCGCGAGCGCCTCCTGAAGCCCCGACGCGCCGAGCCGCTGCGCGCCCGCCTGCCGCACGAGCCAGAACCACTCGAATTGATGCCCGGGTTCGAGCCGATTGTCCTGCGCACCGAGCGGCAATTCGGCGATGCAGCCGGTGGGCGCGTGGAGGAAATTGCGCGCCACAGCTTCGGCGAGGGTGGTGATGGCCGCGTCGAAAGCGGCATCGCCGGTTGCCTCGCGGGCCGCGAGCCACGCTTCGGTCAGATGCATCAGAGGATTTTGCAGCGGCCCGCCCGTGACGCTCGCAAACGACGCATCGAGCGTGGCGTTGAGCAAGCCGTCGCCCGCCTTGAAGCGATCGACGATCAGCGCCGATGTTTCGCGCGCCGTGTCGAGCGCTTCCGGCACGCCAAGACGCTGGCCATATGCCGCGCACGCGAACACCACGAACGCGTGCGTGTAGAGATCCTTCGTGGTGTCGAGCGGCGCGCCCTGGGCATCGACGCTGTAGAACCATCCGCCGTGCGTGCGATCGGCGAAGGTACGGCACAGCGACGCGTAGAGCGTGTGCGCATGCGCGGCCTCGCCGGCCTGCGAGAACACGAAAAGCTGGCGGGCGCAGGCCATCGCGCGATAGCGCACGTCGGGCAGCGGCGTCGTGCCCGACGCGTCGAGCGCCTCGTGCGCCAGGCGCAGCGCCGCGTTGAAGCCGGGGCCGCGCCACAACGCCAGGATCGTGCGGTCGAAATGATCGCGCAGGCTCGCTGCGCCGGTGAGAGCGTTCATGAGTGACATGGGCGCATGGGCGCCGGCACGAGGAAAACAGGGTGCCTGCGATTGTACGCTGGGGCCAATCCATCTCTGTCATGGGGCGTACGATGCAAGCATGCGGCGGCGCGTTGCGCTTGACGCAGGGCATGGCGGAGTGGCGTCGGCGCGTCTGGCCGCGGCAATTCCAGCCACCGGGTGGCCTGCGCAAGCGGCGCACATCCACGAAAGCAAGGAGAGCGAGAACGATGCTCGGCAACTGGGAACTCATTTCGCGGCTGGTGCTGGCCGCCGCGCTTGGCAGCGTGATTGGCTTCGAGCGCGAACGTCTGTCGTGGGCGGCGGGGTTGCGCACGCACATGCTCGTATGCGTGGGATCGTCGCTCATCATGATCGTCTCCGCGTTCGGCTTTGCCGATGCGCTCGGCGGCGAGCATGTCGTGCTCGATCCGTCGCGGATGGCCGCCCAGGTGGTCTCCGGCATCGGCTTTCTGGGCGCCGGCTCGATCCTGCTGCGCGGCGAGATCGTGCGTGGCCTGACGACGGCCGCGAGCCTGTGGTCGGTGGCGGCCATCGGCCTTGCCGTGGGCGGCGGTCTCTATACGGCGGCGATCGCGGCCACCATCATCATTCTCATCATTCTCGCGGGCATCAAACCGCTCGAGCGGCGCTTCATCACGTTTCGGCAGCGCCGGCGCATCTCGCTGCTCGTCGATCGCGGCGCGCTCACGTTCCATTCGCTGCACGACGCGCTGGGCACGTCCAGCCCACGCGTGAAGCAGTTCGTGGTGCAGCAGAGCGACGACTCGCCCGAGCTCGACGAGGTGATGATCGTGCTGAGCCGCGTCTCGTCGATGGAGTACGAGGCGATCTGCACAGCATTGCGGCGTCTGTCCGTCGTCAAGGAGTTTCGCGAGGATGACGGACAAGGTTGATGCGTCATCCATGGTTCGCATTCGAGGGGGCTCTCAGGTTTAACGTTTGCGGCTAAGATGCGTGACCAGTGGCGCGCGGTTTTGGGGTTTCAGGGGCGCGCCCAAGGAGCGAAACGCGGCGGTCACGCTGCGGCCAGGCGTGACCGACGTGCGACGCGAGTTCACCTGAAGCGAGTCTCATCGTCGATCCATGGCCGAACACGTAGAACACGCATCCTCGAATACCGGACGCGCCGCACGCAGCGCGCCATCGCGGCGTCGCTCGCCGACGCCTTCCACCGACACCGACGCCGACGCCGCGCAGCCGGCGCACGCCCCAGCAGGCGCGCCGATGCTCGATCTTTTCGATAAGGACCCTGAGCCGGCGACCGAACTCCAGGCGGCCGGCGCGGCGCAGGACAGTGAAGCTGCGCTGGCGCGGCGCGCGGCACCTGCGGCGGCCGAGCCGTCGGCGGATGCAGCGAGCGCCGAAGGCAACCCTGACGATTCTGGCGACGCCGTAACGGTCCGCGCGCAGGACGAGGCGCTGGAGCCCGCTGTCGCTGCCGGGATTGATGCACCGGAGCCACATGAGCCAGCAGGCACGCAAGCCTCGGCGGCTCCGGCATCCGGCCTGCCGGAGCGGCAGGAGCGGGGTGAGGCGATTGCGGCCATCGTCGCTTTGGCGGCTGCCCAGGCTGGCACGCCGCCGCAGTCCGCAGCGACGGCTGCGCCGAAGCAGCCCGAGCCATCGCCCGACCTCCTGGCCGGCGTGTTCGCAAGCGGCCACTCCTACGCGCCGACCAGCGCCGTGGGCAACACGGCGCGCATGATTGCGGCGGTGCATGCTGCGGACGTTGGCGTGGCGGTCCATAGCCAGGCACCCGAGCACGCCACGGCGGCGCTGCCCGCCGGGATCGTCGCGGCGGTGACGGCGCAAACCGCGCAAGCGGCGGCCCAGACGCGCAGAACAAAATGGATGTTGACGGCCGCCGTTGCCGCGCTCGTGGTGACGACCGGCGTTGCGATCGCCCAGACGTTGCTGCTCGCCAGCCTCTCGGCCGACGCGACCGCGCAGCAACAGCGTCTGGACCTGCTTATGCAGAACCAGCAGGCCGCGCTCGACAACATGGCGTCGCACCTCGCTGCATTGACCGCCGCCGCGCCGGCTGTGGCCGTTGCGGCGGCAACGGCGCCGGCGACTGCCGCGACGGGCGCAGCCCGGGAGCCGCAAAGCCCGACGCCGCCGCGCCGTACCGCGCGCTCCGCCAAAACGCCGAAATCGGCGGAAAAGCCCGCCACGCATACGACGGGCAGCAAATCGTCCAGGACGCACTCGCAGCCGTCCACCCGGCAGACGGCGGCAAAAAGCTGACCGTCACGCCCTTCCACCTCGCTTTGACCCCGGAATGGCAGGCTATTCATGTGTTGTGTTGATGCAACGCAGGATAGCCTGCTGCCAGGCCGCGACCCGACGCCGCAGATTTCTTGTTGCACTGCGCTGGCGTTTGGCTAGGGAAAACCCTATAATCATTCCATTCCTAGGGAAAACCCTAGATTCATGTCTAACCGGGAGTCGCCATGAGCTTTATCCTTGCAATTCTTCAAAAGGTGAACGATCTCTTCGCGTCGCCGTACCTGCCGATGGATGCCGAATACTCGTATGCAGCGCGTCATCGCGAAGCAGAACGCATCCGTCGCTCGCACTACAAGCCTTTCCACCTGCCGCGCGACTAAACTCGCTGCGCTCGGAGCGAGCAGGACGAGCGCCGCAGTGCGCGCCGTTCTGAATACATCGCTCCTGCCATGGCTGGATCGAACGAAGCCGGTTCTCGCGAGAGAGCCGGCTTTGTTGCGTTTGGGCCTGAGCGCGTGGCACACAAGCGGTGCACGGCGCGGGCGAATAATGTTTCGTCGCCGTTGCCCGAGTGGCCGGATGTGCCGAGGGAGCCGTGCGACCTGCCTTGCGGCGACGCGCACCACAGGTTTTTCCTTTTGAGGCAGGCACTTGGGTGGATCGCCCAGAGCTTGTCCACAGGGCTTTCAACAAAAACTGTGGAGAAGTTTTGCCCGCAGCGCACAACACCCACAAACATCTGTTCTGTTTAGATTCAACAACTTAGTTGTTGGCACACCGGCCTCGGTTGTCTGTAGCATTCAGACGCAGCAGGTGTTTTGTGGGGGAAATCGTGGGGGAAAACCGTTCGCAAACCATCAGCGAAGGCGCGCTGCTTAAGCTCGGCGCTGCCGATCACGACCGGACCCTGACTGACGGCACCGGCCTGTCCGGCAAGGTCCACGCAGGGGCGAAGCGCATCGCTGTCCACTTCCGCTACCGCTACCGTTTCCAGGGCGCTTCCCGGGAAATGCCGCTGGGCGCGTGGCCGCGCGACAGGCTCGCCGATATCCGGCTTCGGCTTGAAGAAACGAAGCTGCGCGTGGCGCATGGCGGGGATCCGGCAGGCGAGCGCAGGCTGGTGCGCGACAAGCTCAAGGTTGAACAGGCGCAAGTCGAGGTCGCGCGCCAGGAACTGGCCGAGCTCGAGCGCGAGCTGGCCGAATCGCAGCTCACCCTGAAAGACATGTTCGAGGCGTGGCACCCCGAGGCGATGGCACAGAATACGCCCCAGCGTGCGCGGGCAGTGCGTCGCATGTTCGAACTGCATCTGCTGCCGCAATCGGGCGCCACGCGGGTGCTCGATGTGAAGCCCGAGGATATCCGCAAGGCCGTGCGTGCCCTGATTGCGGCACAGAAGGTGTCCACCGCGATTTCACTGCACGTGAACAGCAGCGCGATGTACACCTGGGCTGGCAGGCGCAGGCCGTGGCGGCTGCTGTTTGAAGTGAACCCGGTGGAGGACGTGGACCTCGGGAGAATGCTTCCCGATGGCTATCAGGACTGGTGTGACCGGGTGCTGACAGATGACGAGATCATGGACCTGCGTGGCCGCTTCGCGATGATCCGCAATGCGTTTGAGTTCCGCACCGGTCGCCGCCGTGGACTTGCCACCCCACTGCCGCGTGAGCACGAGCTTGCGGTGTGGCTGATGCTCTCGACGCTGGCACGCATCAACGAAGTGTGCGCTGCACGATGGAGGGAACACATCGACCTGAAGAAGGCGACGTGGTTTGTACCGCCCGAACAGGCGAAAAATTCGAGAGGCTTCACGATCCATCTTTCACCGTTTGCGCTGCGCCTGTTGCGCGAACTGCACGAGCTGACCGGCCACACCCCTTATGTGCTGCCGCATACCAGGGACAACACGAAGCCGGTCACAACCGCGGTAATCCAGTGTGCCATCGGCATGCGGCAATGCACCGGCAAATGGGAGAGCAAAGCCAGGCGCACAGCGGAAATAACCGCGAGTTCGCTTGTCCTCGCAGGCGGCCCCTGGAGCTGTCACGACCTCAGAAGAACCGGTGCCACGATCATGCAGGCTTGTGGTTTCGAGGACATCGTGATCGAACGTTGCCTGAACCACAGCGTGACGACGCATGCGCGTCACAAGGGGCTGAATCCCCGGCTCGTTCGCACTTACCAGCAGTACGACTACGAAGCGGAAATGCACCGGGCCTGGGATGCGCTGGGTGAGTACCTGCAGAATCTGGACGGTGCGCTTTCGCAGATCGACGGGCCACAAACCACGACGGTTGCAAACGACCCGCAGCGGATCAGGGCAGCATAAATCACAGGGGTGTGATTTTTAGCCCTAACCAAATACCCGTTCAACTGATACCCGGAATCGCCATGAATGAACCGATCCTCGTGAACAGCCTGGAATTGCTGAACATCATCCAGCGCTGCGCGAAGCAGGCTGAGGCGCAGCAGGACCGCGAGCTCGAGGCCGTTGTAGACACGCTCCTGTCTGTACTCGTGGCACGCAACGGCCTGCGCCGTGCCTTCGTGACACTGCCTGCTGAAGTGCGTCCGTACCATGCCCGCGCTTGCTTGATTTCGCAAAAAGTGTGTCCCATAATGAATGTGTAATCTGTTTTACACCTCATTGCATTACAGACCGACAGTTCACGCGTCTCATACGCGATCCCAGGCGCGGCCCACATACTGGCCGTTACCCTGAACCAGAGGTCTGCGGGTTCACGCGTCTCATACGCGACCCGGCGCGGCCCACATACTGGCCGTCAGCCTGAACCCAACCGGGTCAACGCGTCTCATACGCCACTCGGGTCGGCGGCATAGGGTTGCCTGTCGGCTCCTGACCCAAATCCACCAGTCTGTACTGGCTGTGCTGGCTTGTCTGCGTCCAGAACGCACGCGGAGTATCTGCGTCCGTTTTTCGCAAATTTCCGGCACGGTGGATTGTTTTGTCCTTTGCTTTTTAACGTTAGTTATCCTTATCAAGGAGAAGGGATTCATGCAGCTTGCACAAATGCAAACCTCGAAGCCGCAACTCACGAAGGTCGTCACCTCGATCCGCGGTGCAGCCGACGCAAAGATCATCAGCAAGGCGGGCAACCTCTACCGCATTGCGCTGAAGCTCATCCGGTTCCGGGACAACTTCAATCCGCGCGACTACGAGGATGCCGCCAACCAGGAGCGCATTGCGCAGTTCCGGCTGGCCTACCGCGAAGGGCGCTATGTGCCGCCGCCTGAGGTTGAGTGGGAGGACGGGTTTGCGTATGTCGTGGAAGGGCACCGGCGCATCCTTGCCGCCCGTCAGGAGGCGGTGGTGGACCTGCTATGCCTCGCCTTCACGGGCACTGCGTTCGAGCGTCGGGCACGGTTGCACACGGCGGCGGCGGACACGCGTTTCACGCCGCTCGAAACGGCAAAGTCACTTGCTGACATGAAGCGCGAGTTTCCGGAGAAGTCCAACGCCGAGATTGCGGCCGCCACCGGCCGCTCGACGCAGGCTGTGGAGCAGTCGCTGGTGCTCGACACCGCGAGCGACGGGCTGAAGGCGATGATTACCGCCGGACAGATCGAGGCGCAGGCGGCAATTGCGTTGATCCGGCAGCACGGCGAGCGCGGCTGTGCACCTGACCACAGGGGCATTCAGGAGTGCTACCGGATGATGAAGGGGCGGAAATGAATCTTACGAGACAGCTTGAGGCCGAGTTGCAGCAGTTGAACCAGATCGGCACGTTCCCGACTGACTACACGTTGCACGACCTGATCCGCTACACGACGGTACTCGGGGCACTGGCCTACAGGGACCGTGAAACCATCGACCGGCTCAAGGCACGCGTCAGGGAGCTTGAGGGGCGTCAGCAGCAAGTGACTTGATGCAATGCCGTTCGCCAAGACCACCGGCTTATCGGAATCCTTCGTGGACCATCGGCTACGCTATTTGGTCCACGCTCAGAGGGAAAGCTTGATACTGCTCACAAGGAATAGAAAAAGGGACGGAGAGACGTGGCTGGGTGTTTATTTCCATACTGCGATCATCTAACCTTGCTTTCGGGTGGTAAGCGTGCGCTTAACACTCCTATATTCCTACAAGACGCGCGTTGGTAGGTCTTGTCATAACTCGTCTTTGCTGAAGGCGTTGTGTAATCAGATGACGGATAAAAATAAGGATAACGTAGAAAGAGAGTCGATAGACAAGGGCCTATCAGCACTCGTGACCATCGCCAGATTTCACAACATCGCCGCTGATTCCGCTCAGTTGCGGCACGCTGCGGCGATGGGTAGCGGCCAATTCAGTGGCAGTGACCTCGTGCTCGCGGCGCGAAGCATTGGTCTGAAAGCGCGTCTCGTTCCGTTGCGTCCCGCCACGCTCAGCAGCACACCGCTACCGGCCCTCGTACTGGACAAGGAGGGTCATCATTTCATCCTCGCTAAGACTGACAGCAACACCGCGCTGATCTTGGAGCCGGGGGCTGCGGCCCCCGTGGTGAGGCCTTTGGAAGAGGTCGTTGCACGGTGCAGCGGCCAGATATTGCTCTGTGCCTCACGCGCGTCTCTCGCAGGCGAACTAGCGCGTTTCGATTTCTCGTGGTTCATCCCGGCGATCGTCCGCTATCGTAGGCTATTGCTGGAGGTGCTCGGCGTCTCGCTCGTGCTGCAACTCTTCGGCCTTGTCTCGCCACTGATGTTCCAGGTCGTGATGGACAAGGTGCTCGTGAACCGCACCTACAGCACGCTGAACGTTGTGTGCACGACGCTGCTTTTCGCTTCGCTATTTGAGGTGCTTCTCACTGGTCTTCGCAACTACGTATTCGCCCACACCACCAACCGCATCGACGTTCAGCTTGGCGCCCGTCTTTTCCGCCATCTCGTTTCGCTACCGCTGGGCTATTTTGGTGCGCGACGTGTTGGCGATACTGTCGCACGCGTGCGTGAACTGGAGAACATCCGCAACTTCCTGACCGGGCAGGCGCTCACGGCGATCATCGATATCGGCTTCTCGTTCGTATTCATCGGCGTGATGTGCCTCTACAGCGTGTGGCTCACACTTCTCGTCGTCGCCTCGCTGCCGGTCTACGGGCTTGTCTCGGCGATGCTCGTGCCCGTATTCCGTGCACGGCTGAACGAGAAGTTCGCGCGCGGAGCGGACAACCAGTCGTTTCTCGTCGAATCAGTTTCAGGCGTTGAGACGGTGAAGGCGATGGCCGTGGAGCCGCAGTTCATCCGGCGCTGGGAGTCGCAGCTTGCGGCCTATGTGAGCGCCGGGTTTCGAGTGAACCAGCTTGGCAACGTCGGCCAGCAGCTAATTCAGCTCGTGGGCAAACTCGTCACGCTCGGAACACTGTTCGTCGGTGCGCGGCTCGTCATTGACGGCCGGCTCAGTGTAGGCGAACTCGTGGCCTTCAACATGATGTCCCAGCGCGTGAGCGCGCCGGTGCTACGTCTTGCGCAACTCTGGCAGGACTTCCAGCAGATCGGCATTTCGATGCTGCGTCTGGGCGATATTCTCAATACGCGCACCGAGATTCCGCAGACGCGACAGGTCTTGCCGCCAATTCGCGGTGACGTATCGTTCGAGAACATCCGCTTCCGCTACCGGCCGGACGGCCCGGCAGTGCTCGACGGCGTGTCGCTGAATATCCGCGCGGGGCAGGTGATCGGCATCGTGGGCCGTTCGGGTTCCGGCAAGAGCACGCTCACGAAGCTGCTGCAACGACTCTACGCGCCGGAGCAGGGTGCTGTACGTATTGACGGCCAGGACCTGGCGCTCGCGGACCCGGCGTGGCTACGGAGGCAGATCGGAGTGGTGCTCCAGGAGAACCTGCTCTTCAATCGCAGCGTGCGCGAAAACATAGCACTTACCGACCCGGGCGCGCCGCTCGAAGCCGTGATGCATGCGGCGAGGCTCGCTGGCGCGCATGAGTTCATCTGCGCGCTGCCGGAGGGCTATGACACCGTGGTTGGCGAGCACGGCAGCAACCTCTCGGGTGGTCAGCGCCAGCGTCTGGCGATTGCCCGCGCACTATTGACGAACCCACGTATCCTGATTTTCGACGAGGCGACAAGTGCGTTGGACTTCGAGACAGAACGCGTTATCCGCGAAAACATGAAGGCATTGTGCGCAGGCCGGACGGTCATCATCATCGCGCATCGGCTCTCTGCAGTGCGGCACGCGAGCCGTATTGTCGCGATGGATCACGGAAAGATTGTCGAGCAGGGCGATCATCAGAGTCTGCTAGACCATGGCGGCTATTACGCTCACCTCGTTTCCCTGCAGGAGGCGTGATCCATGCAATCAATCAAACTTCAGGCGTTCATGGACCTAGTCCGCCGTTACAGCGCGGTGTGGCGCGAGGTATGGGTGATGCGTCAGCAGTTTGAGTCGCCATCGCGTGATGCCGACCACCTGGCGTTCCTGCCCGCTGAACTCGAACTCGTTGAGACACCCGTGCATCCGGCGCCGCGTTGGGCGATGCGCGTGTTGGTGACGATGACCGCCATCGCCCTGCTGATTGGCGTGTTCGGACGGCTGGATATCGTGGTGACAGCACACGGTCAGTTCATCCCCAACGCGAGGGTCAAGACGATCCAGCCCGCGATCACAGGTGTAGTGCGCGAGATTGGCGTGCGCGACGGCCAGCGGGTCGCCGAAGGGCAACTCCTCATGAAACTGGACACAACACAGGCCGCAGCCGATGCGGACAAGGCGCACACGTCGCGGCTCGATGCGGAACTCGCAGCGGCCCGGGCGAACGCGCTGCTTGCGGCCCAGCACGCCAACCGCTCGCCGGTTGTGCCGAAGGTCGACGATGCGCCCGACGCACGCATGCAGGACGCACAGCGTCATGCCGAAGGCGCCTGGCTTGAGTACCGTGCCCAGTACGAAAGCGAACAGGCCGAGTTGCTCAAGCGCCAGGCGGAACTCGAAATCACGCGAGCGCAGATCGCGAAACTCGCGCAGACGGCACCGCTAGCGCGCGAGCAGGCGGATTCATACCGGACACTCGTGGCCGATAAATACGTGGCGCGCAACGACTTCCTGGACAAGGAGCAGCAGGCACTCGACAAGGAACACGAACTCGCGGCCCAGCGCGCGCGCGCAAACGAACTCACGGCGGCGATTGCAGAGCAGCGGGCGCAGATCGAGGCGAAGGCTTTGAAGTTCCGCCGCGACCAACTCGACGAACTCGAAAAGGCCACGCAACTCGTCACGCAGAACCGCGACGACGAAACCAAGGCACAGACTCGTCAGGCGCTCATGAGTCTCACGACGCCCGTGGCCGGCACGGTGCAGCAGCTTTCGGTGCATACGCTGGGCGGTGTGGTGACAACGGCGCAGTCGCTCATGGAAATCGTGCCAGACGACGCGCTTGAAGTCGAGGCACGCCTTCAGAACAGGGATATCGGTTTCGTGCAGGTGGGCCAGCGCGCAGCGGTGAAGATCGAGGCGTTTCCCTACACCCGATATGGCTACCTGAATGGAACCATTACGGAAGTCTCGAACGATGCGTTGCAGGACAAAAAGCTGGGCCTGACGTTTCCGATACGTATCCGGCTGGAAACGAACCGCATCCACGTGGACAACCGCTGGATCACGCTCACGCCGGGCATGGCCGTGACGGCGGATATCGCGACGGGCAGGCGAACCGTTATCGGCTATTTCCTCGATCCGCTGATGCGCACGGCAACGGAGGGAATGCGTGAACGCTAAGTTACGGACACTGCTCGCGGGCCTGACGGCGTTGAGTGTGAACGCCCATGCGATCGACGTGCTGCGAGCCGAGCAGGATATCTTCGCCACGCCGGGCGGCTCGATCGTGCCGGTCTGCGAATCCAGCGGACCACCCGGAAGGCCGCTGCTTATCGCCGAAGCGGTCGAGCGTACGTTGTGCAACAACCCGAAGACGCGCGCTGCCTGGGCTGTCGTGAAGGCTCAGGCGGCGAGTGTGGGCGTAGCACGCGCGGCGTATCTGCCGACGATATCGGCGAACTGGCAGGGTGTACGGCAGAGTTCGGTGGTCGACATCGAGAACCATCCGGCGCTCAGCGAGGACATCAACGCCTTCACGCGCACGGCGAGCGTGGGCCTGAACTGGCTGCTTTACGACTTTGGTGCTCGCGAGGCGGCACTGAAGAGCGCGAATGCGCTGCTCGATGCGGCGCGTGCGACGCGGGATGCGACGCTGCAGAGTTTCTTCGCGCAGGCTGCAAAGGACTACTACACCGCGCAGACGGCGATAGCCGAGCTTCAGGCCGCGCGTGATGTGGAGGCAATGACACGTGAAAGCATGGCTGCGGCTCAGGCACGCGCGGACAGGGGTGTGGTGTCGATCACCGATGCCTTGCAGGCGCAGACGCAGCACGAGCAGGCGGTGTTCAGCCTGACGAAGGCTGAAAGCGATGCGCAAGCGGCGGTGGGTACGCTCGCGGCTGATATGAACCTTGCGCCCGATGTGCCGCTTGATGTACCGCCAGTCACGGAAGACTCCCGCACGGTCCCGGCGTTCGGCGAATCCGTGGCGGAAATGATCCGCGATGTGCAGGCGACGCACCCCTCGGTGCGCGCGGCGCAGGCGCAGTACGAGGCGGCGCTCGCGAAAGTCTGGCAGACGCGCGCGCAGGGGCTGCCCAGCATAAGCCTTGTCGCGAAGTACAGCCGCAACAACCAGCCACAAAGTATGGGGCTTGGCCTAGCGACCTACTCATCGACAGGACATGACGCCTACATCGGCGTGCAGGTAAGCCTCCCGCTGTTCGAAGGCTTCGGGCGACATTACCAGGTCGATCAGGCGAAGGCGCAGGCGGAACGGCAGGAGGATGCCGTCGAGGATGCGAAGCAACAGGTCGCTCTCGATGTCTGGCGCAGCTATCAGACGCTCACGGGTGCGACGAAGAACGCGGGCAATAGCGCGAACCTGCTCGGCATTGCTCAACGGTCGTGGGAAGCGTCGAAACACCGGTACGAGGCGGGTGTGGGAAACATCCTTGAGTTGATGAATACGCAGGCGGCGCTGGCAAACGCGAAGCAACAACGCGTACAGGCGCTAGCGGACTGGAATAAGGCGCGAATCGACCTTGCTTCGAAGCTGGGCACGTTGGGGCGGGAAGACATGCACTGATCTGAATGCCGCGTGTACACACATGTTTTTTGGAGAAACAGGGTATCGAGATGGGGTTCCGGAAGCGCCACTGTATTAGCGGCACTTCCATCACACTGAACCGGGAAACCCGGCTCAAAATTCAATGCTCAACTAAAGAGAGGTATCTATGAGCAACACTATCGAAGTTACGCAACCAAACAGCTCTTATACGATCGACGGTACGACTTTCGAGGTGGATAGTGGTGCGTCGATGAACCTAACCGGTTCATCCAATGAGATACGTGTAAGCAATGGCGCTGGGTCAGTCGCCATATGGGGAGGAGCGGGAAACACGATTTTCGCCGGAGATCACAGCAATGTTACGGACTGGGGTGACCGTGATACGGCGACTATTGGAAATAATAGTTCCGTAAGCATTGGTGGTAACGGCGATAACGTTACGTTAGGAACCAATAGCAGCGTCAACATTGCCTATTATGGCAACAATGACACTGTCACGGTCGGTGCAAATACGACCGTGGCGGTGAATGGTACAAATGCAACTATCAACGCGGTCGCAGGCGGCGGTACGATTGACGTGTGCCGGGATCGATATAATATCGACTTCTGCTATGGCAATACCATGACGTTCAATGCAAATAACTACAATATCCTCCTTGAGGAGCTTGTGGCGAATGTTAATGGTAATGGAAATCAGATAACTCTCAACGCCGATAATACCGCCAATGTGAACGGAAAGTCGGTGCTAAATCTTTCCGGGTCTAATAATACAGTTGCGTTTAACGCGCAAACGCCGAATGGAAATCCGCTGTCGATAACGACTTCAAGCGGAGACTACGTTACCGAAGACGCGACTGGGGCGATTTGGTTTTCCGACTCGTGGCAAACGATGAGCATGCGAAACGGTCTGGTGACCATCGGTTTTGCCGACGGCAACCATGTAGCAATTTCCGGCATAAAATTTACGTCCGACGGAAATAGCGTGGTAGCAGACAACCAGACGAACCAGCTTGTGGCTGCGATGGCTGCATATTCCAATGGGGTGAGTGGACTTTCGGTGCATTCTTCGACGCAGATGGTGACCGACGCATCGCTTTTTGCATCAGCGCAGCATTGAGCTCCGGATGAAAGGCTCCGGCTATAGAGTCTAGTTTTGTTCAACGTATCGAGCGGCGGGGCGCTAATCCCTCTGCTCGATACGGCGGAACGCGAACCTTCAGGAAGCTGCGGCAAAGCATGTGGCCATCTTCCAGGTACACGATTCATTTATGAGACGGTGTTTCAATAACCGGTGGTGCTGAAATTTCATTGACACCGGCACTTACTCCAACTGAGTCGCGGTTGCGATTAAGACGCGTGCTGCATGGAGTAGACCGTCTAAACAATTGATTCGATAAATACAGATGAATGGCACCCGCTATCTCGATTTGCCTGACGTTACGATCTGCGCAATCGATACAATTAACCCCGCACTTGCTGCACGAGCTTTGGATACTTCGATGTCGCAGTGCCGATTTGGTGACGCGCTGCTCCTCGCGCACGAGGAGGTCACCACGCGAGCGCGATTTGTCAGGGTAGAGCGTCTTCAGTCTCTGGGCGACTACTCCATTTTTATGATCAAGCAGCTTGCGCGATACATTTCCACTCCATGGGTGCTCGTTGTGCAGTGGGACGGCTACGTAGTGGACGGATCGCGGTGGACCGATACATTTCGCCGATACGACTATATCGGAGCCCGTTGGCTCAATGTGAGGCCGGGCCTGGAAGTGGGCAACGGTGGCTTTTCTCTACGCTCCTCGAAGTTGCTTGAGGCACTGTCGGACGATCGTTTTAAGGTAGGCCCTGACGCAGTTGAAGATGCCTTGATTTGCGGCACATGGCGGTCCTCCCTTGAGGATGACTTCGGCATCAGTTTCGCATCTGGCGAGGTGGCGGATCACTTCTCCTACGAGTATGAAATTCCGCGACTTCCGACGTTCGGTTTTCACGGCGTGTTTAACATGTGGCGGCATATCGAAGACCGAGAAATGTTGGAAATCATTCGCGATCTCGACATACGTACGCTCTGTTCGCCGCGCGGGGTCGCGCTGTTAAAAAACTATTGCGACTTTAGAAAGTTCGCGTGCGTCAATGCCATTTACCAGCGCTACCGGAAACACTGGAGTGCGCAGGATGTTATCGCTGCGTTCATGCGGAATGGGTTGCATGTAGACACGGCGCAGCAATGTTTGCGCATCTGCGAAGCCGCCTGAAACAGGTGGCGCAGTGAATCAAGACGGACGGCCTTGAGGGTGGTGGCCGGCGGCCAGGAAATCATGTCCTGTGATTTTCCCTATCATCGCGCCGTGGGGAAAATCCACACCGTCTCCCACGCCATGTGCGTCGCAGCAGCCACAACGAAGCTGTTTGCAGATTGGTGCGATAAGTGACTTGTAGAAAGCGCTTGTCCATTTCCGCTTGCTTGTATCCTTTACAGGACAGATGTTTAATATGTAGGACAGTCTCCCTGTGGGAGGACGAAGGTTTTCCCGCAACGCAATGTGTGGGGAAACGTGGGGGAATGGATGTTCGAGGGTGGTGCGGGGAAAGCAATTTCCCCCACGGCCCGCCCGCAAAGCCTTGCAGGGCGGGGGCGTGTGCGGTAGGGGACGGGTTATACACAGAGTTGTGAACAAAAACTGTGGACAAATCTTGCGTGCGCCGGCACTTGAGCACGCGGGAGACCCGGTACCAGATGGCATTCAGGGAACAGGCGACGCGCTGGCCGGTATTGCACTTATCGTGCCGCCGCGCACGAGGGATACACCAGGGATGGGACTCACCTTGAGCGCACTCAAGAAAATATCCTGATCGAGATAATATTATCCCGATGTCTGGCGCTTTCCCTGACATTTGAATAATCAGGATTAGAAGCAGTGGCCTTCACCGATTCCGGGCTATCCGCCCTCGTAACTATTGCCCGCTTTCACAACATCGCAGCTGATCCGGCCAGGCTCAAACATGCCGCCGCGATTACGACGAAGCAATTCAGCGAGAAGGACCTCGTGCTCGCCGCCCGGAGTCTCGGCCTGAAGGCGCGCATCGTCGCGCTGGATCGCGCCAGGCTGGAAGCCACTCCGCTACCCGCGCTCGTGCTCGATAGAGAGGGTCATCATTTCATCCTCGCGAAGACCGACGGGAAGACCGCACTCGTGCTCGAGTCGGATGGCGTCGCGCCCGTCATCAAACCGCTCGACGAAATCGTCGCGCGCAGTACCGGCCAGATGGTGCTTTGCGCCACTATGTTTTTGCGCATACCACCAACCGCATCGATGTCGAGTTGGGCGCGCGCCTGTTCCGCCATCTCGTTGCGCTGCCGTTGGGCTATTTCGGGGCGCGCCGTGTGGGAGACACGGTGGCGCGCGTGCGCGAACTCGAGAACATCCGCAACTTCCTTACCGGCCAGGCGCTCACGGTCATCATCGACATTGCCTTTTCGTTCGTCTTCATCGGTGTGATGTGCATTTACAGCGGCTGGTTCACGCTGCTCGTTGTGGCATCGCTGCCGGTATACGGCATCGTTTCCGCACTACTGGTGCCCGCCTTCCGCGTGCGCCTGAATGAGAAGTTCGCACGCGGCGCAGACAGCCAATCC
Source organism: Paraburkholderia sp. A1BS-2L (assembly GCF_051125205.1). Taxonomy (NCBI): domain Bacteria; kingdom Pseudomonadati; phylum Pseudomonadota; class Betaproteobacteria; order Burkholderiales; family Burkholderiaceae; genus Paraburkholderia; species Paraburkholderia sp. A1BS-2L. Next base: position 1,109,271 of record NZ_CP120429.1, on the reverse strand, counting down.
TTTCTCGTCGAGTCAGTCTTGGGTATGGAGACGGTGAATGCCATGGCCGTCGAGCCACAGTTCGTCCGTCGATGGGAATCGCGGCTCGCGGCGTACGTGAGTGCCGGTTTCCGCGTGAATCAACTCAGCAATGTTGGCCAGCAGCTCATCCAGCTCGTCGGCAAGCTCGTCACGCTGTTTATCGGCGCGCGGCTCGTGATCGACGGACGGCTCTCCGTGGGAGAACTCGTCGCCTTCAATATGATGTCGCAGCGAGTGAGTGCCCCCGTACTGCGACTGGCGCAACTGTGGCAGGATTTTCAGCAAATCGGCATTTCGATGATGCGGCTCGGCGACATTCTCAATACACGCACCGAGGTTGCGCAGACACGCCAGGCGCTGCCGGCCATTCGCGGCGATGTACAGTTCGACAACATCCGTTTCCGCTATCGTCCGGACGGCCCCGTCGTGCTCGATGGCGTGTCGTTCAGCATTAGCGCGGGACAGGTGATCGGCATCGTGGGACGTTCGGGGTCGGGAAAGAGCACGCTCACCAAGCTGCTGCAGAGACTCCACATTCCAGAGCAGGGTGTCGTACGTATCGACGGGCAGGATCTTGCGCTTGCCGATCCTGGATGATTGCGTCGGCAAATTGGCGTCGTGCTTCAGGAGAACCTGCTCTTTAACCGGTCGGTGCGCGAGAACATTGCGCTGAGCGATCCTGGCGTGCCACTCGAAGCGGTGATTCATGCGGCGGAGCTCGCGGGCGCACATGGCTTCATCTGCGAACTACCTGAAGGTTATGACACGGTGGTGGGTGAGCACGGCAGCAATCTTTCGGGGGGCAACGCCAGCGCATCGCGATCGCGCGAGCTTTGCTGACCAATCCGCGGATTCTTATCTTTGATGAGGCCACGAGCGCCCTCGATTTCGAAACGGAGCGCGTTATCCGCGAGAACATGAAGACGATCTGTGCGGGACGCACGGTCGTCATTATCGCGCCCGCTGTGCGAAGGGTTCGGGCGGCATTACCAGGTCGATCAGGCAAAGGCGCAGGCCGACCGGCAACGGGATATGGTAGACGAAGCGAAGCGTCAGGTCGCGCTCGATGTATGGAGCAGTTACCAGACGCTCATGGGCGCGACGCAGAATGCGCAGAACAGTGCGAACTTGCTGGCGATTGCTGAGCGTTCATGGGAGGCCGCAAAGCATCGCTATGACGCAGGCGTTGGGAACATTCTCGAATTGATGAATACGCAGGCGGCGCTGGCGAATGCGAAACAGCAACGTGTGCAGGCGCTTGCTGACTGGGACCACGCCAGAGTGGATCTGGCAGCGAAGCTGGGAACACTGGGTCGAGGAGATCTCCAATAGGGATCGTCTTGTGGATGGATTTAAAGTGGCAGTGCGAATCAATTACTTGAATTTGAGGAGCAGAACCCTGTATGGCAATGCTTTCATTTAGCCTGGTCCGAGGTGACTCGGTCCGGAAATTTTAAGCTCGCATAACAGGAGATGCTAATGAGCTCGTCTTATATTTCTGTAACTGGAAACGCCGAATCGTACACACTCGACAATACGACTTTTGATGTCCAAAGCGGTGCAGGTATGAACCTCTATGGCTCATCGGATCTGGTGTTCCTGGAGAGCGGTGCCGGTGTGCCGTACGGTACTCAGGGCTTCATTCGTATCGTGGGAGATGGAAACACGGTACTCGGATCTTCAGCCAATGGCGCCGAAATTGTCATCACGGGATCGAATAACGTCATTTCTGCCGGGGCCAATAGTCTTGTCATCGATGGAGATGGCGGCGGCGGTCATACTCTCTCAGGCAACGGGCATAACGACACAATAACCGTTGGAATCAATTCGCATGTGACCGCAGGGGTAAATTCAAAAATCAACATGAATGGCGGCTACGCTTTTGTGGCCACGAATGCTACCGCAAGCGTTTCCGGAAGCAATAATTCAGTCGAAGCGCACAACTCCGTCTCGGTTTCCGGGAGTAACAGCTCGGTCTACGATCGCGGGATCGGGATGGGAACGGTCGCGGTATCGGGCTCCGGGAATACGGTTTCAATGGGATCGAAATGGACAATCGATGACTCAAAGGGGGCTGGCAATACAATAAACGTAGGTGATGGAAATCAGATCGTCCTTGGATCTGGGGACGCAGTCAACATCAGTGGCAGCAACAACAGCGTATCGTTTAACTCTGCAAATGGTGCGGAGACAATACAGGCCGCCGGCGGATTCTTCGTAAAGGAGGATGCAAGCGGAAGTATTTCCATGAACGCGTCGTCATTCTCGGTCCAGAATGGCAATGCCGTAATCGGGCTTGGGAACGGGAACGTCGTTACTATCGCCAATGTTAAAGCCGGTCTTGGCGGAGAATTGACATCGAGCAATCAGGCGAATCAGATCGTGTCGGCAATGGCCGCCTACTCGGTCAACAGCGCAGGCCTCACATCAACGGCGACAATCCAGACGCCGGTTGAAACGACTGTGTTTGCTTCCTCACATCATTAAGTATGACTCGGTTAATTTGAGAGGTAGCATGTTTTTGGGGGGATTTCACGCCCCCCGAAAATGGCATGCAGACCAATCGCACGCAGGCGACTTTAAGGTCTTCGCGTTATAGAGGAGAGACGCCGCATGTATGACGCTGCATTCGCCGCATGGAGTGCGGGTTTCGTTTGCGATGCGCAAAGGCATTGCCATCCTCAATCCGGAAATTGCCAATGCTCACGCCGTTCTTGGGAATGTATTTCTTGCGATGGGGGCCGCAGAGGAATCGGTAGCGGCTTTGCGCCGCTCGCTGGAGTGTGACCCGGACAATATTGTCGCGCACGCAAACCTGATTTTCGCGCTCCCTTTTTTGAGCGATTTCCCGGAGGTGCTGATGCGCGAGTGCTCCCGGTTTGCCGCGCAGCGTGAGGCGCCGGTCTTCGTGTGCGAGCGGGAGCGCTTGAACAACCCGGCGCCCAATCGGCGATTGCGTGTTGGCTATGTTTATGGCAATTTTGATTCGCATTACCAATCGCTTTTCACGATTCCGCTATTGTCCAATCACAATCACGCGGATTTTGAAATCTTTTGCTACTCGAGTGTCGCGGAGCCCGATCATGTGACTGCATCAATTCGTGGTCTTGCAGACGTCTGGCGCGATGTGCGCGCATTAGACGACGCAACACTCGCACAGCAAATTCGCGCCGACCGTGTCGACATCCTCGTTGATTTGACTATGCACATGGAGGGTAGCCGGCGTCTTTTGTTTGCGCGGCGTCCGGCTCCGGTTCAGGTTGCGTGGCTTGCTTATCCGGGGACAACAGGTAGTCCCGCGATGGACTATCGTTTATCGGACTGTTGGCTCGATCCTGTCGGCGAGCCTGGCCGAGACGCTTTGTATTCCGAACGAACGATTCGCCTGCCGCAAGCGTTCTGGTGCTATGACCCTCTGACGGGGGGCTTGGCTGTCAACAACCTGCCTGCCGCGAACGGCGAGCCGTTCACGTTCGGCTGCCTGAACAATCCAGCCAAGGTGAGCGATCATGCTCTGGGTCTATGGGCGGGTGCACTTGCCGCTGTGCCCGAATCCCGATTGCTCGTCCTGGAGCCCCGCGGCGTGCCGCGGTCTCATTTGACGGCAAGATATGTTGCACACGGCATTGATCCTTCACGCGTGTATTTCGTCGCTCGACAGCCTCGCCGGAAATCTTGGGCTGCCCGAACTCGTTGCCTATACCGACGACGAATTTGTGCGCGCGGCGCACGCATTCGCACGCGATCTGCCTCGACTCGCGGCCCTGCGCGGGACGTTGCGAACCCGTATGGAGGCATCGGCGCTCATGGACGCGCCACGATTCGCTGCCGGTATCGAACGCGCATATCGGGAAATGTGGCGCGAATACTGTGACAGTCAATGCGGCCGGCGTGCTGTCGGGGGACAAGTTATCCCCACGGTTTTCCACGGAAATTGTGGATAACTCGCTCATTTCGCGTCAGCGCTTTTTATCGTCCCGTGCGATAGTGTGAGCCGCAAGAACCACCATCGCTCACCATGTCCGACACTTACTTCTACGATCCCGCCACCGGCCACGGCCTGCCGCACGATCCATTCAAGGCGATCGTCGCGCCGCGCCTGATCGGCTGGATCTCGAGCCGTTCCGCGGAGGGCGTGCTGAACCTCGCGCCGTATAGCTTCTTCGGCGCGTTCGCCACGTCGCCGGCGGTGATCGGCTTTTGCAGCGAAGGCCGCAAGGACAGCATCGTCAATATCGAGGCGACAGGCGAGTTCGTCTGGAATCTTGCGTCGCGCCCGCTGGCCGCGCAGATGAACCGGAGTTCCGCCCCCGTCGCCGCCGATGTCGACGAGTTCGCGCTGGCAGGTCTCACGCCCGCTCCGGGCCGCAACGTGGCGGTGCCGCACGTGGCCGAGGCGCCGGCCGCGCTCGAATGCAAGCTGCTGCAGATCGTGCGGCTCAATGCGCTCGACGGGTCGCCCATGAACAACTGGCTCGCGCTCGGCCAGGTCGTGGGCGTGCATATCCAGCAGCAGTACCTGAAGGACGGGCTGTTCGACACCCATGCCGCGCAGCCCATCATGCGCGCGGGCTATCGCGCGGACTACGCGCAGATCGGCGAGATGTTCCAGATGGTGCGGCCCACGGCCTGATTGCATGACGCTCGCGGCCGCGTTGCCGCTGCCGGCTTGCGCGCCGATAGTGGCCCGCAAGTCGCCTGCGAATGATCTGCACAGCGACCCGCACGGCGACCCGCACGGCGACCCACATGGCGCGCGACGCGCGAGAGGAGACAGTCCATGCAATCTCCGACCGGATCGGTCGTGGCGCTCAGTTCGGCCGCATCGACGATGTTTTCCATCGGCATGATCTTTCTTGGCTACTGGGGTCTGCATGAGCCCGTGCCGTGGCGCTTCGGCGAGCGCGTGATCGTCGTGCTCGCGCTGGCGGGCTTCGCCTGTCTCGGCAGCGTGCCCTGGCTCGCCACCTCACCCGCGAAGCCCGGCGACGAGTCGCGCTTTCTGCTCGCGCGCCGCTGCTTCCTGACGGGCGCGTGCGCCGTCTGGATCTCGATCGCGCTGTCGCTCGTCCTCGGTTAGCGCCGCGCGTCGTCAGAAGCGCGCGCGCAGCCCCACGGTGCCCACCACCTGGTTCGCCGTCGACGAAGCACCGCCCGCCGTATTGATGAACGCCACGTAGTTGTGGCCCGTGGCGTGCTGGTACATCGCTTCGCCGTAGAGGTCGGTGCGCTTCGAGAGGCGATACACCACCTGCGCATTCACCTGTTGCCACTTCGGATCGGCGCCCCAGCTCGTGCGGTCCACGTGGCCGTCCGTGTAGGTATAGGCGAGGCCGAGGCTCCAGGCCGGATTCAGCTGATACTTGCCGTTCACTTCATAGTTGTTGAAGCTCATGTCGCCGCCGTGCGAGCCGAACGCGTTCGTGCCCGCATATTCGCTGCGCGTGAACACGAAACCCGCCGTGGCCGGACCGAAGCTGTAATTCAGGCCGCCGCCGAAGGAGCGCAGCCGCTGAGCGCCGAGCGAGAAGCCGCCCTTGCCGTTGGCCGCCGACTCGGCGAGGTCCACCGCGCCCGGGCTGCTCGCGTTCGCGCCTTGCGTGCCGTTCAACTGCAGATAGCCGGCGGCCAAGGCGAGCGGGCCGTTGTTATAGCTCGCACCGAAGCTGTAGGCGCGATTGGCCGCGAAGTCGGGCTGGTTCGAGAACGCGTACAGCGCGCCGAACTTGAAGCCGCCATAGCTGTTGCTCGTGTACTTGACGGCGTTGTTGATGCGCAGCGAGTGGTTGAGGTTGTCGTTGTCGAACGGATGCGCGAAGCCCGTGTCGCCGAAGGTGCCCGCCGTGGCCGAGAGCGGCGCGACGAAGTCGACGAGCTCGTCATATTGGCGGCCCAGCGTGAGCGTGCCGAACCGGTCGCTCGCCAGTCCCACCCAGGCCTGGCGGCCGAACATGCGGTTGTCCTGGCCGAGCTTGCCGTTCTGCACGTTGAATCCGTTTTCGAGCAAGAACACGGTGCGCAGGCCGCCGCCGAGGTCCTCGCTGCCGCGCAGGCCGAAGCGGCTGCCGTTGACGTTGCCGCTCGTCGCCTGCCAGAGCGCGCTGCCGGCCTTGCCGCCCGAGCTGGCCACGTTGTTGGTGTACATGATGCCGGCGTCGATCAGGCCGTAGAGCGTGACCGAGCTTTGCGCTTGCGCGACGCCAGGGGCGAGCGCGCCGGCGACTACGACGGCGGTGGCAACGGCGGTGGTCAATGCGGGGGCGAGCGGGAGGGCGTTCTTTTTCACGTGTGATGCTCCTGATGCGGTGTTCTCGTAGCGTTTGGAAAAGGCCTGCTGCGGGCGAAGGCCGGCAAGCAGCGTCAGGAGTGTAGGGATCGGCGGCCGCCGGAAAATCGGCTGTGACTGGAGAAGATTCTTCCACGCGCTGGAAGGAATATTTCATCGCCGTGTCATGAATTGCGTCTTGACTTGCGGCAGGGCGTGGTTCGGGCGGCCATCGGCGCGATAGAAGCCATGCCCGGCGGTTTTGGTACGATGCACGCTTTGCCAGCCGATCCTGAAGCCCCGCGTGAAGCGTTCCGTGTCGTTCATCCGCGCTCAAGCCGAGCAATGGTCCTCCCGCCTGAAGCCCCTCGCGTCGCGCCTGTGCGCGCTCGCGCGCCCGTGGCTCGGCAGGGGGCTACATCATCTGCGCCATCCCACCCGGCGCGGCATCCTCATCGCTATCGGCGCGCTGCCCGCGGCGCTCATGCTCTACGTGCTGGTGCTGATTCCGTTCACGCCCGGCATCGGCGACATCCGCAAGGCGCGGGTGGACCAGCCCGCGCGGATTCTTTCCGCCGACGGCAAGCTGCTCGCCGAATTCAAGCCCTCGAACCGGGAATGGGTACCGCTTTCGCAGATCTCGCCGCATATGGTCGATGCGCTGATCTCGACCGAGGACCACCGCTTCTACGAGCACCACGGCATCGACTTCAAGCGCACGGCGGGCGCGGCGCTGCATACGTTCTCGGGGGATCGCCAGGGCGGTTCGACCATCACGCAGCAGCTTGCGCGCAATCTCTATCCCGACGAGATCGGCCGCGCGCCCACGCTCACGCGCAAGATCAAGGAGGCGATCACCGCGTTCAAGATCGAGGCCGTCTATAGCAAGCCGCAGATTCTCGAAACCTATCTGAACACGGTGCCGTTCCTCTACAACGCGTTCGGCATCGAGATGGCGGCGCGCACCTACTTCGGCGTTTCCGCCGATCAGCTGACCGTGCTGCAGGCCGCGACGCTCACCGGCATGCTCAAGGGCAACGCCTACTACAACCCGGTGATCAATCCCGAGCGCGCGCTCGCGCGGCGCAACACCGTGCTCGGCCAGATGGTGAAGTACGGCAAGCTCACCGACGCGCAGTACGCGACGCTCTCGAAGAAGCCGCTGCGTCTGGACTTCGAGCGGCAAACCGAGCCGCCCGGCCCCGCGCCGCATTTCGCGCAGCAACTGCGCAAATGGCTGATCGCGTGGGCCGACCGCAACGACTACAACATCTATTCCGATGGTCTGGTTGTGCGCACAACCATCGATTCGCGTCTGCAGGCGATGGCCACCGCCGCGCTCAAGCAGCACGCCAATCAGTTGCAGGGCAGCGCGAACGTCGCATGGAGCGGGCGCGACGGCTGCACCACGGGCAACGACGTGTTCAAGACCTTCATGCGCGAGACGCCGGACTACAAGAGCGCGCGTGACGGCGGAGCAAGCGACGAAGACGCGCTCAAGAAGCTCGCCACCGACCGCACCTTCATGCGCGGGCTGTGCAAGGACAAGACCACGGTGCAGGCGGGCTTTCTCGCGATCGACCCGCGCAACGGGCAGATCAAGGCGTGGGTGGGCAGCCGCGATTTCGCCGGCGAGCCGTTCGATCACGTGCAGCAGGCGCGCCGGCAGCCGGGCTCGACGTTCAAGGCGTTCGTCTATGGCGCGGCATTCGCGGACGGCGCCAAGCCCACCGACACGATCGTCGACCAGGCCGTGGAAATGCCGCTCGAAGGCGGCGAGATCTGGCGTCCGAACGACGACGTGCCGCCCAGCAACAAACCGATGACGCTGCGCGACGCGCTCGCGTTCTCGCGCAACCGCATCACGGCGCAGGTGATGCAGGCGGTGGGCCCGGACAAAGTCGCGCGCCTCGCGCGCGCGATGGGCGTGCGCGACAGCGAGCTGAAGCCGGTGCCGTCGCTCGCGCTCGGCACGAGCCCAGTCACCTTGAAGGAGATGGTGTCGGCGTACAGCACCATCGCCAACGATGGCGAGTACCTCGAGCCCCGCATGGTCACGCGCATCGAGGACAGCAAGGGCGAAGTGCTCGCCGAATTCGCGAGCGCCTCGCCCGAGCGCGCGCTGTCGCCCTCGGCGGACCGCACGCTGCTCGACACGATGCGCGACGTCGTGAATCGCGGCACGGGCGCGAGCATCCGCACGCGCTTTGGCATTCGCGCCGACGTAGCGGGCAAGACCGGCACGACCCAGGACAACGCAGACGGCTGGTTCATCCTGATGGACCCGCAGCTCGTGGCGGGCGCATGGGTGGGCTTCGACGACGGGCGCGTCACGCTTCAGGCCGAGGGCGCGCGCAGCGCGCTGCCGATCGTCGGCGACTTCTTCCAGCGCGCGCTGCGGGCGCGCATCGTCGATCCGCGCGCGCGCTTCGACACCGAAGTCCAGCCCGGCGCGTTCGAGACTTTCCGCGACCGGCTCAAGACGTGGATGGACGTCCTGTTCGCTTCGAAGACGCCCGCCGTTGCACCGCGCGCGCCGGCCCATGCACCGGCGTCGCGAGCGGGCGGGCCGGTTGTCGCGCCGACGCCGGCGCCCGCCGAACCGACCGAAGTGCCGCCTTCGAGCGGCGTCGCGCCGGCGGGCGCGGCAGCGGCGTCGGGGGCGACGGCCGCGGCATCGGGCGCGTCGGCGGCTGCCGTGCCGCCGGATATCGCGCGCATGTTCGGCCAGCCGCCGGTGCTGGGGGCTTCCGGTAGCGGTGGCGCTTCGGTGGCGCAGCCCGCGCATCAGGAGCAGACGCCCCAGCAGGCGCCGTATCCGCCGCAAGAGCCGATGCTCGCGCCGACGCCCACGCCCGACGATTCCGCGGCCGGCAACAGCGCGGGCGCGCAATACACCCCGCCGACGCCGCAGCAGGGCAACTGATCCGGCGCGCGGCGCTTACCGTTCCCGACCGCGCTTCTGAACGGAACGGTTAGCTCCGCCGTCCCGATTCACGGCCGTGAAGTAATGCACGAGCCCCAGCGGCGCATGCACGTCGTCGAGCTCGCCGCTGGCGATGGCTTCGAGCGCATCGAGCGCCACGTCGATGTCGCGGGCGCGTTCGGCGTCGATGACCGCGCGCGCCACGCCGCGAAACGCGAGCACCCAGGCGCCGGCCGGCAGCGAGCCGGTGCGCGCTAGATCGATGGCGCAGGCGCCGTGACGCGTCACGGCCTGGGCGGCCAGGCCCTCCGCGCAGACGATGCGGGCGGGCAGGCCGATCGGCATCGGCCGTTCGGCCTGCGATGGTTGCCGCGTGCGCGTGGCAGCGAACGCGTGCGGACGAGTGAATCGGGTCATGGCAATCCTGAATACGGCGAATCTGCGGCTTGTCGGCCAGCAGCGACGGCGCACGGTAGCAGCGTCTCATTGTCCCCGCCGCCGTGCAGCAACTCAGCGATGGACCCCGCACAAGCTAGCTTGGGCGCGGACGGTTATCCCCAGATTTCGTGGAAAGGGCTGTGGACAACCTGTCCGCATGCGCGCCAAGGCATTGATCTTGAAACGAATTGTCGTAGCGGCCACGAAGCAGGCCGATTTTTGTGCTGAGTTGCGTCAAAGCCGGGTTTGTCTAACCGCGATTTTGACAAGAATTGACGGTCTCCTGTCGAAACATCCGCTAGATTGCGGCGTTTCGGCTTTTTGGCTCAAGCAGGCGATAATGCGCGGCGGGCCAGTCGGCCTGCCCCATTGGAGTGAATCGAGATGTCCCGCATGTCCCCCCTGATCCGCACGCTGCGCAAGAGCGCTTTCGTCCTGGCCGCGCTGGGCGCGGCGCTGCCCCGCCTCGTGCAGGCCCAGCCGCTTCCTTCCGACGTCGTCACGACACCCGCGCCGCCGCCGGCGCTCTCGCTCGCGCCGGCATCCGTGCCCGCGTCCGCGCCGGCGCCTGCACCAGCGGCTGCATCGACCTCCACGGGCGTGCCTGCCGGAGCGATCGCCGTGGTCAACGGCGTGGCGATTCCGCAGTCCGCGCTGGACAGCGCGGTGAGCACGGCGGTGAGCCGCGGCAACGACGTCGACACGCCCCAGTTGCGCGCGGCGCTCAAGCAGCAGTTGATCATCCGCGAAGTGGTGCGCCAGCAGGCGGCGCGCGCCCACTACGACCAGCGCCCCGAGGTGCAGCAGGCGAGCGACGCCCAGAAGGTGGACGTCGAGATCCAGTCCTGGCTGCAGGACAACGTGCATGTGAAAGAGCCGACCGAGCGCGAGATCCGGGCGCGCTACACCAGCGTGAACGCCGAGCTCGGCAAGTACGAGTACAAGCCGCAATACATCGTGCTGGCCGACCGGGCCGTGGCCAAGGGCGTGATTGCGCAGGCGAAGGCCGGCAAGCCGTTCGATGCGCTCGCGCGCCAGTTCAGCATCGTCCCCTCGAAGGAAAACGGCGGCGAAATGCCGTGGGTGAGCTTCAAGACGCCGGTGGTCGAGGGCAAGACGCGCGGCGTGCCGGTGGAAGTGGCGCGCGCGCTCGCGAAGTTGCCGGTGGGCGGGGTGGTGCAGCAGCCGCTGCAATCGGGCCAGGCGTGGGTGGTCGTCAGGCTCGAAGACAAGCGCGCCATGAGCGTGCCGTCGTTCGACACCGTGAAGGATCAGATCCGCCGCCAGATGATCGCGGAATCGATGGATGCGGGCGCCGCAAAGCTCGTGAAGTCGCTGGTGCAGGGCGCGACCATCGTGCAGTAACGCCCCGCGCGGGCCGATCAGCAAAAAGCCGGACGGCGCATGACGCGCCGTTCGGCTTTTTTGCATGGTTGCTTGCGAACATCAGCGCTGCTCGGGCGCGCACCAACCGACAAAATAAGGGAACCAGGCTGTCAGCTCTTTTCATATACTGCTCGTACCAGCAGCCCCAGTTGATAGTGATCGCGACGTCTCGTTCCTTACCTTGAGCCGAGGCCCTATGAGCACGATTATGCCGGCCGGACACGCTGAACCTGAACGGCGCCAACCGATTCTCAACACGGTCGACCGGGTCTGCGAAATATGCTTTGGTCTGTTCATGGCGCTGACGTTCGTTGGTGCCGTCAAGGCGGTGACCGCGGGCGTGGACGAAGGGCACAAGATGTTCTTCGCTGCGCTCGGATGCAATCTGGCGTGGGGTCTCGCCGATGCCGTGATGTACCTCGTGCGCACGCTCGTCGATCGAGGGCAGCGCCTGAAACTGGCGCAGACCGTCAAGCGCGAGCAAGACCCGGCAGTCGCGGTACGGGCGTTGCGCGATGCATTGCCCGGGAAGCTCGGGCAATTCGTCGACGATGCCGATCTCGAGCACCTCCGCGCGCGCTTCGCCGCTGCCCCGACGCTGCCGTCCCGGGCCAATTTCGTCCTGGATGATTTCATCGGCGCGCTGGGCATCTTTGTTCTCGTTGTTCTCGGAACGTTTCCGGTCGCGGTGCCATTTCTCGTCGTCAAGGACGTGACGACGGCGCTCATCGCCTCGCGTGTGCTCACGCTCGCGATGCTTTTCTTCGCCGGCGTGGCACTGGGGCGCTCGGCCGGCGCAGGGGCGATGAAAGCCGGCTTCGCCATGATCGCACTTGGCATTGTGCTGACGATCGCTATCATCAAGCTGGGCGGTTGACCCTTCCTGCGCCGACCCGACCGTTCAAGCACGTTCAAACTCTCAAGCTGACGACGCCGATGGACATCGTTTTCACGGTTTTGATCCTGCTCTTCGCGGTCGCCGTCTCGGGCGTCGTCGTGCGGCTTCTACACGGCGTGGTGCCGTTGCCGCTCGTCCAGATCGCCATCGGCGCCTTCCTGGCCTGGCCGGTGTTCGGTCTGTCCGTCACCTTCGATCCTCAACTGTTCCTGCTGCTCTTCATTCCGCCGCTGCTCTTTGCGGACGGCTGGCGCACGCCGAAACGCGAGTTTTTCATGCGGCGCCGTTCGATCCTGGCGCTGGCATTCGGTCTGGTGTTCACGACGGTGCTCGTGGTCGGCTACTTTGTGCATGCGATCGTGCCGGCCGTTTCGCTCCCTGTTGCGTTTGCGCTCGCCGCGGTGCTGTCGCCGACCGACGCCGTCGCGCTGGCGGGCATTGCCGGCAAGAACCGCATTCCGGCGCAGCTGATGCATATTCTCGAGGGCGAAGCGCTGATGAATGACGCCTCCGGCCTCGTCGCACTGAAGTTCGCGATCGCGGCCGCGTTGACCGGCGTGTTCTCGCTGCGCGAAGCGTCGATCAGCTTCCTGATCATTGCCGCTGGCGGCCTCGCGCTAGGCGCTGCGGTGAGCTGGTCGTTCGCCATCGTGATACGGCGCCTGCGCAACGTGACGCGCGGGGGCGACCCGGCGTCCGGCGTGGTGCTGACGTTGCTGATCCCGTTTGCCGCCTATCTGTTTGCCGAACATTTTCATTGCTCCGGCATTCTCGCGGCGGTGGCCGCCGGGATGATGATGAACTACGTGACCCTCACCAGCGCCAGCTCGGTATCGGCACGCGTGAGCGCGAACAACACCTGGGCCATGGTCGAATTCGTTTTCAACGGCATGGTGTTCATCCTGCTGGGGCTGCAGTTTCCACACATCATCGGCGGGGCGCTGCTCGATGCTCACGAGACCGGCAATGGCGCCGTGTGGCGGCTGATCGGTTATGTCCTGGCCGTCACGCTCGCGCTCTATGCCATGCGCTTCGCGTGGGTCTGGCTGCTGCAATGGTTCGCCAGCCGTGGTGCCGCGAGGCACGGCGTGATCAACGCGGCGCCGGGGCTGCGCACCGTCACGATCATGACGGTCGCCGGGGTGCGCGGCGCGCTGACGCTCGCCGGGGTGCTGTCGATTCCGGTCGCGTTGTCCAGCGGGGAGCCGTTGCCGGGACGCGACCTGGTCATCGTTATCGCCTCCGGTGTGATCCTGACGTCGCTGCTGGTCGCGGTGTTCGCGTTGCCGAAGTTGTTGCACGGCGCGGGCCACGGACACGATGCGCATGCGCACGAAGAGCAGCACGCGCGCAAAGTCGCCGCGCAAGCGGCAATGCGCGCCATCGACGATCTTCATCGAAGCGTCACCGCGGACACGGGCGAGTCGTCGACGGCTTTCGCCGCCGATGCGACTGCACGCGTGATGGGCCTGTATCGCCGGAGGCTTGCCACGCTCACCCGGGAAGGCAATTCCGCTGACGAAATGCGCCGCGTGGAAGCGCTGGAAATGCAAATCAGCCTGGCGGCAATACGTGCCGAGCGCACTGCGCTGCTGGAATTGCGCAACGCCCACGAGATCAATGACGAGATGTTGAGCAAGCTGATGCGGGAAGTGGATTTTTCGGAAACCGCGCTGACCGCACGCGAGCCTGCGGGGACGTGACCCCACGGCGCCGTCGTGGTCCGCGACCGGTTTTCACGCCGACCGCGATACTCGACCGATGTGCGCTGCAACGTGAATGCTCAGGGGAGAGCAGGCATGGGCTGGAATCGCCGATACAGCTTGAAGAGCTACGTCAGGTCCTCGCTGTGGACCGTGCCGCTTATCGCCGTGGCGATCTATGCCGTGGTGAAGCCGCTGACCGAAATGCTCGGACGATGGATGATCCGGCAAGGGATTCTCGATCCGGAAACGGGCTTTTTCGGGCTGTCCATGACGGGAGCCCGGTCCTTGCTCGGCGACATCGTTTCCGCGGACCTGGCGTTTCTGGTGTTTACGTTCGGTTCGCTGCTCGTCGCCATCCAGGTAGCCGGCGGGCAATACACGCCGCGCATCATCGCCACGACGCTGCTGCGCGATAACATCATCCGCGGCATTTCGGGGCTGTTCGTTTTCACCTTGCTGTTCGCCAACAGAACGGCGGGCTGGATGGGCGAGGAGGAAGTGCATCAGTTCCAGGTGTTCATCGCCGCGCTATTCGGCTTTGCTTCCGTGGTCGCGTTTCTTTTCCTGATCGACTACGCCGCGAAATTCCTGCGTCCGGTCAGTCTCGTGGCTCGCGTTGGCGAGCAAGGGCTCGCGGTTGTCGACGGCGTCTATCCCGCACCGTCCAGCGGCCTCGTGGCCGCGCCCGAGCGCGATGCCGTGCGAGCCGACCCTGATCGCGTCGTGCGTTGGCAGGGCAAGTCCGGCATCGTTCTGGCCGTGAACCTGAAAATGCTCGTGGCCGAGGCGCGCCGCACCAACACGGTTATTGAAGTGGCGCCTCAGGTCGGCGATTTCGTCGCGGTCGAAGAGCCGCTGTTTTATGTGTACGGGAATGCGGGCGCAATCGATGACAACAGGTTGCGCACTCTGGTCGCCTTCGGGACGGAGCGCACGATGGAGCAGGATCCCATGTTCGCCTTTCGTATCCTGGTCGATATTGCGCTGAAGGCGCTGTCGGCGGCGATCAACGATCCAACCACGGCGGTCCTGGCGATCGACCAGCTGCACCGGCTATTGCGGCTGGTCGGAAAACGGTCGCTGCGCATCGAAGAAATCGTGGACCGGTCGGGGCAGGTGCGCGTGATCTTGCGCACGCCTAACTGGGAAGATTTCGTGCATATCAGTTTTCGCGAGATACGGCAGTGCGGCGCGGGCAGCATTCAGATTGCGCGGCGTCTGCGCGCGGCGATCGAAAACCTCATCCAGAGTTTGCCGGAGCATCGTCATGACGCGTTGTATGTCGAACTGGCATTGCTCGATCGCGCGATCTTGTCGAAGCAGGAGTTTCCCGAGGACGTGGCGCTGGCGCGCATTCCCGACTCGCAAGGCCTCGGTGGCTCGGCAGCCTCGATAGCTTCGATAGCAGGTCGCTAGCGCGTCTGGAGACAAGCCATGCGCAAACTCATTCTGGGTATTGTCGAATTCCGCGAGAAAATGCTGCCCCATTACGCGGAGCAGTTCAACAAACTGGCGCTCGCGCAGACTCCCGATGCGCTCTTTGTCACGTGTCCGACAGCCGGGTCGTGCCGGACCTGCTTGCTTCGACGCATCCGGGCGATTTGTTTACGATGCGCAACGTCGGCAACCTGATACCGCCGGCGACTGCGGATGGAGTCTCGACCGGCGACCTTTCCGAGGCGAGCGCGATCGAGTACGCCGTGCTGGTGCTGAAAGTCGCGAATATCGTCGTCTGCGGGCATTCCGAGTGCGGCGCGATGAAATCCGTGTATTCGCGCAACGCCAAGGTGAAATCGCCGAACCTCGATAAATGGCTGTGCCACGCCAACAATGCCGCGTTTCGCCTCGAGCAGGAGGGGCCGCTCGATGGCAGGCTGAAACCACACGATCAGTTATCCCAACTGAACGTGCTCGTGCAGCTCGAGCATCTGATGACCTATCCGATTGTGCGCCAGCAGGTCACGGCCGGGGCGCTCGTGTTGAGCGGCTGGTGGTTCGACATCGCGACGGGCAACATGTATGCCTATGAGCGCTCGAGCCGGTCATTCGAAGTCATTGACCGCGCCATGGCGGAGCGGATGATTGCGCGCCTTGCTGCTCGTGCGCGCTGAAGCCGCGCGAAGCGCTTTCGCATGAGGCCGGCGCGCCTGACCCGCTGTCACTGGCCCCGCACGCGCGGCGCCTGCCAGTTCGACTCGCGCGCGAATTCGACGAATGAGCTCAGGTAGTCGACCACGGCATCGCCTTCGCGCGTGCCGAGGAAAATTTGCTTGGCGATGCCCTGCTTGCCGAGCTTCACGATCGCGAGCGGCATGCGGTCCGCGTACTCCTCGGCGAGCCATCTCGGCAGCGCCGCCACGCCGCGCTGGCTCGCGACCATCTGCAGCATGATGTCGGTGGTCTCGATCGTCTTGTGCCGGCGCGGCACGATGCCCGCGGGGCGCAGGAACTGGTTGTAGATGTCGAGGCGATCGGTCTCCACGGGATAAGTGATGAGCGTCTCGTCAACCAGCTGTTCGGGCTTCACATGGCGCTCGCGCGCCAGCCGATGATTTTCCGCGACCACCAGCACCTGCTCGTAGTCGAACACCGGCTCGAAACGCAGCCCGGGACGGTTGAGCGGGTCGGGCGTGACCAGCACGTCGATGTCATAGCCGATCAGCGCGCCGATGCCGCCAAACTGAAACCGCTGCTTCACATCCACGTCCACATCGGGCCAGCGCGCCAGATACGGCGATACGACCTTGAGCAGCCACTGGTAGCACGGCGCGCATTCCATGCCGATACGCAGCGTGCCGCGCTCGCCCGCCGCATATTGCTTCATGCGTTCTTCGGCAAGCTCGAATTGCGGCAGCAGCCGCTCAGCGAGCGACAGCAGATAGCGCCCGGCCTGGGTCAGCCGCAGACTGCGGCCTTCGCGGTCCCAGATCGGCGTGCCGAGCCGCTGCTCGATTTTCTTGACCGTATGGCTCAACGCCGACTGCGTGAGGAAAAGCGACTCCGCGGCTGCGGTGAGCGAGCCCTGGCGGGCGACTTCGCGGACGATGACGAGATGGACGCGCTCGAGCATGGAAAACGATGATAGGGCTTCAGATGAAAAAAATTAATGGATGAATGAAATGATGCCATTTTTCTTCATCGTCGGTAAGCCCTATCATCGCTGCCACTTCTGCAATTTCTCTGCACTTTTCATCGGATGGCAGCGCAAATGGTCACGACACATAACCTCGGCTTTCCGCGCATCGGCGCAAAACGCGAGCTGAAATTCGGCCTCGAAAAATACTGGAAGGGCGAGTCCTCGCGCGATGAGCTGAAGGCGCTGGGCGCCGAATTGCGCGCGCGCCACTGGGCCAGCCAGCAGGCGCTCGACCTCGTGCCGGTTGGCGACTTCGCCTTCTACGACCAGGTGCTCGACATGAGCTTCATGCTCGGTAACCTGCCGGAGCGCGTGCAGGGCTTTCACGGCGACAAGCTCGACAACTATTTCCGCGTCGCGCGCGGCCGCTCGGCAGCCGGCGCGCAAGAGCACGCGGGATGCTGCGGCGGCGTGGCCGCTGGCGAAATGACGAAGTGGTTCGACACCAACTACCACTACATCGTCCCCGAGTTCACGGCCGACACGCAGTTCAATCTCGACTTTTCGCGCCTCTCCGGGCAACTGCGCGAAGCGCAGGCGCAGGGCGTGAAGGCCAAGCCGGTCATCATCGGCCCGCTGACCTACCTGTGGCTGGGCAAGGCGAAGGACGACTCGGACAAGCTCGCGCTGCTGCCGCGCATCATGCCCGTCTACCGCGCGCTGCTCGACTACTTCAAGGTGATGGAGGTCGAGTGGGTGCAGATCGACGAGCCGGTGCTCGTGACCGAACTCGAGCCGGCGTGGCGCGAGGCGTTCGTGACGGCCTACGAGGGCTTCGAAGAGCGCAGCGTCAAGCTGCTGCTCGCGACATATTTCGGTCAACTACAGGAGAACCTCGACCTCGTGTGCAAGCTCCCGGTGGACGGCCTGCACATCGACGCGATCAATGCCCGCGACGAAGTCGCGCTGGCCGCGCAGAAGCTGCCGGCGCAGAGCGTGCTGTCGGTGGGCGCGATCAACGGCCGCAACATCTGGAAGACCGACCTGAACACCGCGCTCGAATGGCTCGCGCCGCTCGCGCAGCAACTGGGCGAGCGGCTCTGGATCGCGCCGTCGTGCTCGCTGCTGCACGTGCCGGTCGATCTCGCGAGCGAGGACGAGCTCGACGCCGAGATCCGCTCGTGGCTCGCTTTCGCGCTGCAAAAGCTCGACGAAGTGAAGGTGCTGGCGACGGCGCTCAACGAAGGCCGCAGCGCCGTGGCCGCAGAACTTGCCGCCAACGCCGCCGCGATCGACGCTCGCCGCCGTTCGCCGCGTGTGAACAACCCGGCGGTGAAGGCGGCGATCGCGCGCATCGACGCCAATTTCGGCAATCGTCAGCACGTGTATGCCGAGCGCGCCGCGAAGCAGGCCGCGCTGCTCGAGCTGCCCGCGTTCCCGACCACGACGATCGGCTCGTTCCCGCAGACCGGAGAAATCCGCCAGGCGCGCAGCCAGTACAAGCGCGGCGCACTCGACGACGCAGGCTATCGCGCCGCGATGCGCAAGGAGATCGAGCGCAGCGTGCGCGAGCAGGAAGCGCTAGGGCTCGACGTGCTGGTGCATGGCGAAGCCGAGCGCAACGACATGGTCGAATACTTCGGCGAGCAGCTCGACGGCTACGCGTTCAGCCAGTTCGGCTGGGTGCAGTCGTACGGTTCGCGCTGCGTGAAGCCGCCCATCCTGTTCGGCGACATCAGCCGCCCCAGGGCAATGACGGTCGAGTGGATCGCCTACGCGCAATCGCTCACGAACAAGCCGATGAAGGGCATGCTCACGGGTCCGGTGACGATCCTGAACTGGTCGTTCGTGCGTGACGACCAGCCGCGTTCGGTGTCGTGCTACCAGCTCGCGCTGGCGATCCGCGCAGAAGTGCTCGACCTCGAAAAGGCCGGCGTGCGCGTGATCCAGATCGACGAAGCCGCCTTGCGCGAAGGTTTGCCGCTGCGCCGCGCGCAATGGGGCGAGTATCTGCGCTGGGCGGTGGAATCGTTCCGCATCGCCGCGAACGGCGTGGCCGACGAAACGCAGATCCACACGCATATGTGCTATTCGGAGTTCAACGACATCATCGCGTCGATCGCCGATATGGATGCCGACGTCATCACGATCGAGACCTCGCGCTCGGACATGGAGCTGCTCGACGCGTTCGACCACTTCAAGTATCCGAACGAAATCGGACCGGGCGTGTACGACATTCACTCGCCGAACATCCCGACGCAGGAGCACATCGTGAAGCTGATGCGCAAGGCGGCCGAACGCATTCCGGCGCAGCGGCTGTGGGTGAACCCCGATTGCGGCCTGAAGACGCGCCAGTGGGCCGAAGTGATTCCCGCGCTGACCAACATGGTGGCGGCCGCAAAGGCGCTGCGCAGCCAGGCGCACTGAGGCCCGCGCCCGGGTGCCGCGCAGCGTTTAGTCCGTCTCGCGGCGCTCGCGCCACGTGCGCAGCAGCAGCGCATTGGTCACGACGCTCACGCTCGAAAACGCCATGGCGGCGCCCGCGAGCATGGGGTTCAGAAGCCCGAGCGCCGCGAGCGGAATCCCGATCAGGTTGTAGAAGAACGCCCAGAACAGGTTCTGCTGGATCTTGCGCCAGGTACGCCGCGAGATGTCGATGGCGGCGGCCACGAGCGCAGGGTCGCCGCGCATGAGCGTGACGCCCGCCGCATGCATGGCGACGTCGGTGCCGGTGGCCATGGCGATGCCGATGTCGGCGGCGGCCAGCGCGGGCGCGTCGTTGATGCCGTCGCCCGCCATCGCGACCACCGCGCCCGTGCGGATCTTCAGGTCGCGAATCGTGCGCGCCTTGTCGTCGGGCAGCACCTGCGCGTGGATCTCGTCGATGCCGAGCTGCGCCGCCACCGCGCGCGCGCTGCCCGCGTTGTCGCCGGTCACGAGCACGCTGCGGATGCCCATCGATTTCAGGCGCGCCACGGCGGCGCGCGCCGTGGGCTTCACCGTATCGCCAAAGGCGAGCAGCGCGAGCACCACGCGGCTCGACGCGGGCGGCGCGCCGGCGCGGTCCGCTGAATGCTCGGGTTCGCCCAACAACCAGGACACCGTATTGCCTTCGGATTCGAGCGCCTGCGCGCGCGCCGCGAGCGCGTGCGGCACGGCGAGTTCGAGTTCCGCGAGCCAGCGCGCGCTGCCGATCGCCAGATAGCGGCCGTTCACTTCGGCTTCCACGCCGCGTCCCGGCACCGCGCGCGCATGCACGGCGGCGGGCAGGGGCGCACCTGAAGCTCCCCCAGCACCCGCGGATTCCGCGCTGAATGCCTTCACCACGGCCTTCGCGAGCGGATGATCGCTGTGCTGCTGCACGGCGGCGGCGAGCATGAGCGCCTCGGCGCGGGCGATTTCGCCGGCCGTTTCGAACGCGGTGAGCGAGGGCTGGCCGAGCGTGAGCGTGCCGGTCTTGTCGAAGGCCACGACGCTCACGTCGTGCGCCGTTTCCAGCGCTTCGGCGTCCTTGATCAGCACACCGTGGCGCGCCGCCACGCCGGTGCCGGCCATGATCGCGGCCGGAGTGGCGAGCCCGAGCGCGCAAGGGCAGGCGATCACGAGCACGGCCACCGCGTTGAGGATCGCGGTTTCGGCGCTCGCGCCCGCGAGCAGCCAGCCGCCCAGCGTGATCGCCGCAATCACGAGGATCGCGGGCACGAATACGGCGCTCACGCGGTCGACGAGACGCTGGATCGGCGCCTTCTCGGCCTGGGCGCTTTCCACGAGGCGGATGATGCGCGCGAGCGTGGTTTCCGCGCCGATGGCGGTGGTGCGTACGGCCATCAGCCCTTCGCCGTTGATCGAGCCGGCCGTGAGACGGTCCTCGGGGGCCTTCGGCACGGGCAGGCTTTCGCCAGTGATGAGCGATTCGTCGACATGGCTGCGGCCTTCGAGCACGACGCCGTCGGTCGGGACGCGCTCGCCTGGCCGCACCACGACCACGGCGCCCACGCGCACTTGCGCGAGGGGAACCTCGCGCTCCACGCCGTTTTCGCGAATGCGCGCGCGCTCGGGGCGCAGCGCGTTGAGCGCGCGGATGGCGTCGGTGGTCTGGCGCTTGGCGCGTGCTTCGAGCCACTTGCCGAAGCGCACCAGCGTGATGACGACCGCCGAGGCCTCGAAGTACAGATGCGCGGCGTCGCCGGGGTGCGCGAGCATCGCGTAGACGCTCACGCCCCACGCCGCGGTGGTGCCGAGCGCCACCAGCAGGTCCATGTTGCCGGCGCCCGCGCGCACGGCCTTCCAGGCGGCGCGGTAGAAGCGCGCGCCGAAGCCGAACTGGACGATTGAGGCGAGCACGAGCTGCGCGGCGGCCGGCAGCATCCAGTGCCAGCCGAGCCAGTGGCCGAACATCGGCACGACGAGCGGCGCGGTGAGCGCGGCGGCGATCAGCACCTCGCGCAGTTCGCGGCGCGCGGCGGCCTCGGCTGCGGCGGCGCGCGAGGAGCTGCTGGGCGAAGGGGCAGCGCCGGTTGCGCTCGGGCCTGTTGCGGCGTGGGTTGCGGCGTGGGTTGCGGCCTGGGTTGCGATGGAACCGGCGGTCGCGGCGGCGGGTGCGTCCTCGACGAGCGGCGTGGCCTCGTAGCCGGCGTTCTGCACAGCGGCGACGAGGCGCTCGCGCATGCCCCCGTCGAGCGGCGCGTCGAGCCGCACCGTGGCGTTCTCGGTCGCGAGGTTGACGGTCGCGCCGGCCACGCCGGGCACCTTCGCGAGCGCCTTTTCCACGCGGTTCGCGCAGGCCGCGCAGGTCATGCCGCCGATGGCGAAACTCGCGGTAGGTGCCGCGCTCGTCTCGGCGTACGCGGCTCCGGTGCTGGCGTCCACGACGGGCTCGGCTTCATAGCCAGCCTTTTCCACGGCCGCCACGAGTTGAGGCAAGAGCGCCTCAGGCGGGTGTCCACCCGCATCGGCACTGGCTTCGACGGTGGCCTTTTCGGTGGCGAGATTGACCGACGCGCGCATCACGCCCGGCACCTTCGCGAGCGCCTTCTCGACGCGCATGGCGCACGAGGCGCAAGTCATGCCGCGGATTTCGAGCTCGGCCACGCGGTGCCCGGCACGCTCGCCGGCTTCTGCAACGAGGGGATCGTTCATGGTGATGACGCGCAAACGCGATAAGTATTCGACCTTATGCAGTATCTACGTTCCCATGATGGGAAGGTCAAGGGCAATACTCGCGGCAAAGCAGAATTCCAACCGGCAGACTGTTCAGGGGCGGATGCGGGCGATACGATACGACTCGCCGGCATGGGCACCATGCTGCGCGCATCGGATTGCGGCCCGGGGGGGCCGGCGCGCAGCGTCGGACGCCGGTTGACGTCAATTCATGGACCGCCCGCTTCGCACATAATCAAGAAATGAAAAAAATATGCCGCACTCTTCCTTTGTTCCGCGCTTGTGCCGCGCTAGCCGGTGTCGCCTTCATTGCCGGGTGTGCGTCGGCGCCCCAGGGCGCCGGGCCGAAGGGCAATGGCTGGGTCAAGGACGAGGTGTCCGACTCCTATGTGTTCGGTTATCCGCTCGTGCTGATGGACATCTCGCGCGAGGCCGCCACCGGAAACGCGCCCGGCCAGGCCGCGCCGAATACGCTGCGCCACGCGCAATCGCTGCCGCCGGTTGGCGCCACGATACCGCCCGAACCCAATCTCGACACGCTGGCTTCGTCGGGCTGGCTCGACGTGAGCCGCGAGCCCGTGCTCGTCGCGCTGCCCGACACGCACGGCCGCTATGCAGATGCGCGCGCGCTCGACATGTGGAGCAACGTGCTCTGGTCGACGGCGGCGAAAGGCAATGAGCGCGTGAACGGTCTGAAGGCGCAAACGATTGCGTTCGTGCCGGCGGGCTGGAAGGGCGCGCTGCCCGCGCGTGCGAAACGCGTGGACGTGACCACGCGCTACGTCTGGTTCCTCGCGCGCATCGAGACGCGTGGCGGCGGCGATCTTGCAACCGCGCGCCGCGTGCAGCGCGGCATCCACGTGGCGCCGCTCTCCGCATGGAGCGGCAGCGGCAAGCGCGTCGCGCAGGCGGACGCGCAAACCGGCGCGGGCCTGGCCGGCGACCCGGTGGCGGCGGGCACGCCGGCCGCCCAGATCGGGGCGCTCGACGCCGCCGGCTTCTTCAGCCGCCTCGCGCTCGCGCTGCAAGACAACGCGCCGGCGCCCGAGGATCCGCACGCGCTCAAGATTCTCGGCGACATCGGCGTGCATCCCGGCGATCCGGTGCAGTTGCCGTCCGGCACGAAGGATGCCGCCGGCGTGAGCACCGGTTTCGCCGACGGCCGTGCGCGCGTCGCCACGCCGCCTTCGAATCTGCTCGCCGGCAACGGCTGGCTGTGGGTGGGCGACGATGCGGGCAACTACGGCACCGATTACGCGCTGCGCGCCTACGCGGCCTACGCGTCGCCGGGCCTGCCCACGAGCCGCGACGAAGTGCGCGCCCGCGTGGCCCAGGACAGCGACGGCCACACGCTGAACGGTGCGAACCGCTACGTGATCCATTTCAGCGCGAAGCAGTTGCCGCCGGTGCGCGCCTTCTGGTCGATCACGGCCTATACGCCCGAGGGCGCGCTCGACAGCGACGCGTCCGTGCGCGTCGCGTTTGGCGACCGCAACGGCGCGCGGCGCAACCGCGATGGCTCGCTCGACGTGCAGGTGAGTGCGGAGCGGCCGCGCGGCGGCGCCAACTGGGTGCCGGTGCCCAAGGGCGACTTCCGCCTCGTGCTGCGCATGTACGCGCCGAAGTCCCAGGCCACGGACGGCTCCTGGCAGCCGCCGGCAGTCGAGCGCCGGTAAGCGGCCAGGGCTGCAATAGCAGCAATAACGGCGGCAGCGCGCGCGCCAGCGCGGCGGACCGCCGTCCCTTCACTGAGCAGCCGCGCCGGCGCGCGCCGCGCGGCTGCCAGCTCCGCATCCTTCCGACGTTTTGTCGACGCGCGAAGCACCATCGGGCCTATACTTCCGGCTGTCGGACTCTCCGGCATTCCGTCCGGTTTCACTCTCTTCACTATCCGCGGCGGGCTCTTCGCCGCGCCATTGGCCAGCAAGCATGGCAAGCCTCAACAAAGCATCGCTGACGACTTCATTGCAATCGGTGCGCGCCGTGGCGCGCGCCCCGCGCACACGGCGCATCTTCACCGGCATCGCGATCTTTCTCGCGGTGTTCGGCCTGCTCGGTTTCTTCGCCGCGCCGCCGCTGATCCGGCACATTGCCGAACAACAGTTGAGCAAGCAGCTCGACCGGCCCGTCTCGATCGCGCGTATCGGACTCAATCCCTACACGCTGCGGCTCGAGGCGGACCGCGTGCACATCGGCGAGCGCGGCGGCCAGGGCAACTTCTTCGATGTCGAAAAGCTCGTCGTGCAGGCGTCGTGGTCGTCGATCTTCCGCGCGGCGCCCATCGTCGACGAAGTGCGGCTCGACTCGCCGCGCGCGACCATCGTGCGGCTCGACGCGCAGCGCTTCAACTTCTCCGACCTCATCGAGAAGTTCTCGAAGCCTGCCGAAAAGCCCAGCAGCAAGCCCGCGCAATTCGCGGTGTCGAACATCCACGTCGAGAACGGCCAGATCACTTTCGACGATCGCCTGCTCAATGAAAAGCACGTGATCGACCGCTGGTCGCTCGGCATTCCGTTCATCGCCACGCTGCCTTCGAAGACAGATATCTTCGTCCAGCCGATGCTGCGCGCGCGCATCGACGGCGACAGCACGCTCGCCATCGACGGCAAGACCAAGCCGTTCGCCGCGTCGCGCGAGTCCGAGGTCGAACTGCGTCTCGCCGATCTCGATCTGCCCAGGCTGCTCACTTATGCGCCCGCCAAACTGCCGGTGACGCTCAAGAGCGGCAAGCTCTCCAC
This sequence comes from Paraburkholderia sp. A1BS-2L, assembly GCF_051125205.1. Taxonomy (NCBI): domain Bacteria; kingdom Pseudomonadati; phylum Pseudomonadota; class Betaproteobacteria; order Burkholderiales; family Burkholderiaceae; genus Paraburkholderia; species Paraburkholderia sp. A1BS-2L. Next base: position 1,084,657 of record NZ_CP120429.1, on the reverse strand, counting down.
CAACCTCAAGCTCGATTTCGTGATGTCGGGCGAGAAGCCCACGCTGCGTGTTTCCGGGACCACCGATCTCGCCGACATCGACGCCACCGACAACGCCAACGCGCCGCTGTTCGGCGCGCGCAGCCTGCATGTGGCGGCAGCGTCGCTCGAGCCGTTCAGCAACGTCTATCGCTTCGACGCGATCCGCATCGACGCGCCCAAGGCCTGGATCGCGCGCGACAAGGCGGGCGTGCTCAGCGTCGAGAAGCTGGTGGGCGCACCAGCGGCGAAGGCCGCGGCTGCCAGGGACCAAGCCACGGCGCAGGCCGCCGCGAAGTCTCCTGTGCAGTCTCCTGCGCAGTCTCCTGAGAAGGGCGAGCAGAAAGGCGCCGCGAGCGCCGTCGCGGCGGTCCCGCCCGCGGCGTCGGGCGCACGGGCCGAGCCTGCGGCAGCGGCCAAGGCGCCGCCGCTCGATCTGTCGATCCGCCAGTTCGCGATCGTGGACGGCACGGTGCATGTGCACGATGAAGCAGCGTCGAAGCCGGTGGAACTCGATCTCGGCAACGTCGCCGCGACGCTCACGAACTTCTCGACCGTGGCGAAGACGCCCGCTGCTTACACGCTCGCGCTGCGCGCGGGGGACGGCGGCACGGCTCAGGCCTCGGGCAGCTTCGGCCTTGCCGCGAAGACCGCCGACGCGAAGATCGCCCTGCACGACGTGACGCTGCCGCAAGTGCAGCCCTATCTCGACGGCGTGAGTGCGGCGCAGATCCTCGACGGCAAGCTGAGCCTCGACTCGACCATCAAGGCCGACTGGGCGAAGGAGCCGGCCGCCGTGAAGGTGGAGGCGAGCACGCTGGGTCTGGAGGCGCTCAAGCTTGCTGCGCGCGGCTCGAAGGCGCCGATCGTGGCGCTCGCGAAGGGCACGGTGCAGGTGAGCGCGGTCGATCTCGCGGCGCGCACCGCGCAGATCGCATCGGTGGATACGAGCGGTCTCGCCGTCAACGTCGAGCGCAAGAAGGACGGCAAGATCGATCTGCTGGAGCTTGCGCAAGGACGCCAGGCCGCGCCCGAGCGCACGGCGATTCGCGCGGCGCAGAAGTCGGTGAAGGAAGGTCCGGCGTGGCGCTACAAGATCGACGCGCTGAACGTGAGCGGTGGCTCGATCAACTTCACGGACAGCACGACGCCGCGTCCGGTCACGCTCGCCGTCGCACCGCTCGACCTCAAGGTCCAGCAAATCAGCGACGACATGAAGCACGCGCTGCCCATCGACCTGAAGGCGACCGTCAACAAGAAGGGCACGCTCGCGCTCAACGGCGACCTGAACCCCACGCCGCTCACGGCGAAGTTCAAGATCGACGCGAACCGGCTCGATGCCGCCGCGTTCGAGCCGTACTTCAGCAGCCAGCTCAACGCGGTGATCGCGAGCGCGCTGCTCAACATGAAGGGGCAGCTTGCCGTGGAGCAGGGCAAGGCGCTCAAGGCGAACTATCGCGGCGACGCGGCGCTGGTGGACGTGCGCATGCTCGACAAGGCGACCTCCGACCCGTTCGCGGGCTGGCGCTCGCTCGCGCTTTCGAACCTGAAGGCGAGCTACGACGACGCGCGCGGCACCGACGTGGACGCGAGCCGCGTGACCTTCAGCGGCTTCTACGGGCGCGTGCTGCTCGACGCGCAAGGCAAGCTCAATCTCAACGACGTGGTGGCGCACGAGAGCGGCCAGGCGCAGTCGCTCACGCGCGACACGAGCGGCCACGAGCCAGTGCCGCTGTCGCCCGAGGCGGCCAGCGCGCCGGGTGCAGCCGCTTCGGCGCCCGCGTCGGCCTCCGCGCCGGTACCCGCATCCGCGACGGTCACCGCAGCGCAGCCGCCCAAGCATCCGGTGCGCCTGCATTTCGGCGAGCTCGTGCTGCAAAACGGCCGCGTGACCTATACCGACAACTTCATCAAGCCGAACTACAGCGCCAACCTCGTGCAGATCCAGGGCACGGTGGGCGCGTTCGGCACCGAGTCGACCACTTCCGCGCCCGTCGACGTGTCGGCCAAGCTCGCGGCGAACGGACCGATCGTCATCAAGGGCTCGGTGAATCCGCTCATCGCGAAGCCCGAGCTCGACATCACCGCGAGCGCCCACGACGTAGAGCTCACCAATCTCACGCCGTATTCGGCCAAGTACGCGGGCTATCCGATCACGAAGGGCAAGCTCAACGTCGACTTGCATTACCAGCTCTCGAACGACCAGCTCACGGCGAACAACCATCTGTTCATCGACCAGCTCACGTTCGGCGACCACGTCGAGAACGACACCGCCACCAAGCTGCCCGTGCGTCTGGCGATTTCGCTGCTCAAGAACCGGCGCGGCGAGATCGACGTGAACATTCCGGTGTCGGGCTCGCTCTCGAACCCCGAGTTCAGCCTCGGCGGCCTGATCTGGCGTGCGGTGCTCAACCTGATCGCGAAGGCCGTGACCGCGCCGTTCTCGCTGCTCGCCAACGCGTTCGGCGGCGGCGGAGAAGAGCTCGGCTATGTGGAATTCGAGCCGGGCTCGGCCAGGCTCTCCGACGCCGACAACAAGAAGCTCGACACGATCGCGAAGGCGCTCGACGACAAACCCTCGATCAAGATCGACCTGATCGGCCGCGTCGACCCGGCCGTGGACACGCCCGCGCTGCGCGAGAAGTATGTGGACCGCCTCGTGCGCAGGCAGAAGGTGAAGGACACCGTGGGCAACGGCGAGAGCGTGGATATCTCGCAGGTGCAGGTCGATCCGAAGGAGTACGAGAAATACCTCACCAAGGCCTATAAGGACGCCGACTTCAAGAAGCCGCGCAACATGGTGGGCTTCACGAAGACGCTGCCCGTCGACGACATGAAGCAGGCGCTCGCCGAGCACGCGCCGGTGGACGACGTCACGCTGCGCGACCTCGCGCAACGGCGCGCGCAGGCCGTGCAGCAGTACTTCGAAGGCAAGGTCGACTCGAGCCGCGTGTTCGTGGTGGCGCCCAAGCTTGACGCAAAGGGCATCAACGACAAGGGCGCGACCACGCGCGTGGACTTCGGGCTGAAATGAGGGCCCGCATGCGGGGCGTGTTTTCCATGCCCCGCAGGTGCTTGTCACGCCGCGCGCGTGCGCGCGCGCGGCGTGCTCTTCGCACCGAACGCATGTTCCTCGATCACGCGCGCGAGCGTGGCGAACGCCGGCGCAATATGCTCCTGCGCGACACACGCATAACCTGTTAGCAATCCTTTGCGTTGCTGCTTGCCGAGGTAATACGACGCCAGCGGCCGCACGATCACGCCTGCCTCATACGAAGCCGCGGTCACCACGCGGTCGTCGCAATGATCGGGCAGACCCAGCACGAAGTGCAGCCCTGCTTCGTCGCCCATGACGGGCAGCGCGTCGCCGAAGCGCTGCGTCACGGCGTCGATCAGCAGTTGCCGCCGCTCACCGTAGAGCGTGCGCATGCGGCGCACGTGCGAGGTGAGATAGCCGTCCATGATGAATTCGGCGAGCACGGCTTGCTGGATCAGCTGGCCTTCCCGATAGAGCTCGGACACCCCGGTGCGGAACACCTCCACGAGCCGCTCGGGCACGACCATATAGCCCACGCGCAAGCCCGGAAACAGCAGCTTGCCGAGGCTGCCCACATAGATCACCCGGTCCGATTCGTCGAGCCCCTGCAGCGAGGCAAGCGGCCGGCTGCCGTAGCGGAACTCGCTGTCGTAGTCGTCCTCGATGATCCACACCTTGTGCTGGCGCGCGTATTCGAGCAGCGTGCGGCGGCGCGCGAGGCTCATCACCATGCCGAGCGGGTACTGGTGCGATGGCGTGACGAGCGCGATGCGCGGCGGATGGCGCAGGTCCGATTCGCGCGGATTGAGTCCTTCGTTATCCACAGGAATCGGCGCGAGCTTGATGCCCGAGGCTTGCAGCACGCTGCGCGCGCCCCAGTAGCACGGCTCCTCCACCCAGGCGCGGTCGCCGATGTCGGCGAGCAGGCGCACCGCAAGATCAATCGACTGATGAATGCCGGTCGTGATGATGATCTGGTCGGGCGAGCAGCGCACCGAACGCGCCACGCGCAAGTAGTCGGAGAGTGCGCGGCGCAAGGGCCGATAGCCGCCACCCGGCGCATAGGTGAGCAGCTCCGGGTTCACCGATTTCCAGAGCCGCGATTGCAGGCGGCTCCAGGTGCGCGAGGGAAACTCGGCCACGTCCGGCACGCCGGGCATGAACGCGCCCCATTGCCGGGCCGAGACGCCGGCCTCGTCGATGAGACGCTTCCCGCGCATCGACATGTCGCCGCGCGGGCCGGGCTCCGGCGCGGCGCGGTCAACGCGCAGCGGGGTGCCAGGGCGCGCGCCCACGGCGGCCGTGTCGGGGCGCGTGTCCGCGACGTAGGTGCCGCTGCCGGTGCTCGAAAGCACGTAGCCTTCTGCGCTCAGTTGGTCGTAGACGTGCAGCACCGTGTTGCGCGCGATGCCGAGGTCGCCCGCGAGCAGGCGCGAGCTGGGCAGCTTCGTGCCGGGCGCCAGCCGGCCGGTCAGGATGGCCTGCTGCATCAGTTGCAGCAACTGGCGGTAGACCGGCTCCGCCGAGGCTTTGTCGAGTTGTGCTGCGAGCCAGTCGGACAGGATGACCATGGCAAAAGTGGTTCCATCGATAATAATGAAATGGCTCCATTCAATAGAGCCTTGAGCGTCTATAGTAATCCGACGTCAGATTCGGCTAATTTTTTTTCGTGTGAGAATAAATTGAGCCGCGCCGGAAGTGCTGAAGCATTCACTCCGGTCGACATAGGAGACAAGACGATGAAGACATCGGAGGCGATCGTCAGCTTTCGGGGCGTGCGCAAGACGTACGACGGCGAGACGCTGGTGGTCAAGCAACTCGATCTGGACATCTACCACGGCGAGTTTTTGACGCTGCTCGGGCCGTCCGGCTCCGGCAAGACCACCTGCCTGATGATGCTGGCGGGCTTCGAATTTCCCACTGGCGGCGAGATCCGCCTCGAAGGCAAGCTGCTCAACAACGTGCCGCCGCACAAGCGCGACATCGGCATGGTGTTTCAGAACTACGCGCTGTTTCCGCACATGACCGTCGAGCAGAACGTGGCGTATCCGCTCGGCGTGCGCAAGGTGCCCATGGCCGAGCGCGCCGCGCGCGTGAACGATGCGCTCAAGATGGTGCGCATGGAGGGCTTCGCCAAGCGCTATCCCGCCCAACTCTCGGGCGGCCAGCAGCAGCGCATCGCGCTGGCCCGCGCGCTCGTGTTCCAGCCGAAGCTCGTGCTCATGGACGAGCCGCTCGGCGCGCTCGACAAGCAGCTGCGCGAACATATGCAGTACGAACTGAAGTCGCTCCATGAAAAGCTCGGGGTCACGTTCGTCTACGTCACGCACGACCAGGGCGAGGCGCTCACGATGTCCGACCGCGTGGCGGTGTTCGACAAGGGCATCGTGCAGCAGCTCGATACCGTGGACCGCCTCTACGAATCGCCGTGCAACGAGTTCGTGGCGAACTTCATCGGCGACAGCAACCGGCTGCGCGGCAAGATCGCCGCGGTGGAAGGCGAATTCTGCGAAATCCATCTCGCCGACGGCACGCGCCTGAAAGGCCGCAACGTGGCGGGCGCGCAGGCGGGCGCGGATGCGGTCGCCTGCATCCGGCCCGAACGCATGAAGCTCTCGTCCCAAGCCGGCGGCAACGGCGCGAACGCGCTCGCGGGCGAGGCGCGCAGCCTCATCTATTTCGGCGACCACGTGCGCATGCGCTGCGGTCTGCCTCACCAGGACGAGTGCTTCGTGAAGGTGCCGCTCGGCACCGAGGCGCTCGAAGCCTTCGCGCCCGGCCAGCCGGTCGCGCTCGAGTTCGCGCCAGAGCATCTGCGCATCTTCGCGTGACGGCACGAAGCATCCACCGCAGGTAGCGCCGATGCGCGCGAAAACAAACCATCCAGGAGAAGGGGACTACACCATGAAGCAAATCGGCAATTTGCGCGTTGCAGCGGCGGCGGCCGCGTTCGCACTCTCGTGTGGCGTGGCGCACGCCGCGGAACTCACGGTCGTGAATTTCGGCGGCGCGAACGGCGACGCGCAGAAGGCGGCCTTCAACGAGCCGTTCCAGACGCAGACCGGCAACAAGGTCACGGTGGTCGAGTACAACGGCGAGCAGGCCAAGGTCAAGGCCATGGTCGAGGCGAAGCATGTGAACTGGGACGTGGTCGAAGTGGAGACCGGCGACATCGCGCGCGGCTGCGACGAAGGCCTCTACGAGAAGCTCGACTGGGCGAAGCTCGGCAATAAGGCCGATTACCTGAAGGCGGCGGTGCAGCCGTGCGGCGCGGGCTTTTTCGTGTGGTCCACGGCGCTCGCCTATAACGCCGACAAGCTGAAGACGGCGCCCGCAAGCTGGGCCGATTTCTGGGACGTGAAGAAATTCCCGGGCAAGCGCGGCATGCGCAAGGGCGCGCGCTACAACCTCGAATTCGCGCTGATGGCCGACGGCGTGGCGCCGCAGGACGTCTACAAGGTGCTCGCGACGAAGGCCGGCCAGGACCGCGCGTTCAAGAAGCTCGACGAACTCAAGCCCAACATTCAGTGGTGGGAAGCGGGCGCGCAGCCGCCGCAGTTCCTCGTGGCGGGCGACGTGGTGATGTCGACGGCCTATAACGGGCGCATCGATGCCGCGCAGCGCGAAGGCAAGAACCTCAAGGTCGTGTGGAACGGCAGCATTTACGACCTCGATTACTGGGCGATTCCGAAGGGCTCGCCGAACAAGGCGCAGGCCATGCAGTACATCGCGTACACGCTGTCGTCGAAGCCGCAGCAGGACTATGCGAAGCACATCGCTTACGGTCCGGTGAACGCAGCGGCGATCAAGGCGCTCGACGAAAAGACGCTCGAAAACCTGCCGAATTCGCCGAAGAACGGCAAGACCGCGATCCAGGAGAACCTCACGTTCTGGACCGACCACGGCGACGAACTCGAGCAGCGCTTCGGCTCTTGGGCCGCGAAGTAAGCGGGGACGAGGCGATAACGGAGGCAGGCCGCACGCGCCCTCCCATGCGGGGGCGGTGCGTGTGGTATGGCGCCTCGGGGCGAGCGCTTCCGGGGTGACCGCAGGAGACTGAGTTGACATCCATGACGACCGCGAAACACGCAGCCGATGAATCACGCAACAGCGCAAGCAGCAGCGCAGCAGACGCAAGCGAGCCGGTTGCGCGCCTGAAACGCGAACTGCGCCTCGCGCAGGCCAGAAAGCGCACGATGGCGCTCTTGCTGATTGCGCCGCTGGCGATCTTCTTGCTGCTGATTTTCGTCGTGCCGATCGCGGCGCTGCTCACGCGCGCCGTGCAGAATCCCGAGGTGGCGACCGCGCTGCCGCATACCGTTGCGGCGCTGAGCAGCTGGGACCGCAAGAGCGCACCGCCCGACGCGGCCTACGCGGCACTCGCGCAAGATCTCACGGCGGTGCAGGACGGCGACGCCATGGGCGCGCTCGCCCGCCGCCTGAACGTCGAGATCGCGGGCTATCGCTCGCTCGTGGCGAAGACGGCGCGCGCCATGCCGCTCGCCGACGACGACGGCCATCCGCTCAAGCTCACGCCAGCGCAAACGCGCGCCAAAATCGTCGAGCTCGACGACCGCTGGAACGACGTGACGTACTGGCAGGCCATTGCGAAGAACAGTGGCCGCTACTCGCCGTTCTATCTGCTGGCCTCGCTCGATCACAAGCAGGATGCGTTCGGCAGCATCGTTCCCGCCGACCCCGACCAGCAGATCTATCTCGCCGTGTTCGGCCGCACCTTCGTGATCAGCGTGTTCGTGACACTGTTTACGCTCGCGCTCGGCTATCCTCTCGCGTACTGGATTTCGACGCTGCCCGAGCGGCGCGCCAATCTCGTGATGATCCTCGTGCTGATTCCGTTCTGGACATCGATTCTCGTGCGCGTGGCTGCGTGGATCGTCATTCTGCAGAGCGAAGGACTGGTCAACAAGGCGCTGATCGGCACCGGCATCATATCCACACCGCTCACGCTGCTTTTCAATCGCGTGGGGGTGTACATCTCCATGACGCACATTCTGCTGCCCTTCATGGTGCTGCCGCTCTATAGCGTGATGAAGTCGATCCCGCCCACCTACCAGCGTGCGGCGGTCTCGCTCGGCAGCCATCCGTTCGCGGCGTTCTGGCGCGTGTACGTGCCGCAGACCTATCCGGGCATCGGCGCGGGTGTGCTGCTGGTCTTCATCCTCTCGATCGGCTACTACATCACGCCGGCGCTGCTCGGCGGTCCCGCCGACCAGATGGTGAGCTATTACGTGGCGTACTTCACGAACGTGTCGATCAACTGGGGCATGGCATGCTCGCTCGGCGCGCTCCTGCTCGCGGCGACCACCGTGCTGTATTTCGTCTATGGGCGCTTCACGCGCACGCAACTGAGCCTCGGCTAACGGAGGCAACCGACATGAAATTCGCCAAGCCTCTGTTTGCGCCGCATACCTCGGCCATCGAACGCGTATGGTATTTCACGCTGCGCGGGCTCGCCGTGCTCACGCTGCTCTATCTGATCCTGCCGGTGCTCGCGATCGTGCCGCTGTCGTTTTCGTCGAGCACGTTTCTCGTCTACCCGATTCCGGGCTGGTCGATGCGCTGGTATCAGAACCTCGTGATGTCCGACGAGTGGCGCATGGCCGCGAAGAACAGCTTCATCGTCGGGCCGGCGGCGACGCTGGTGGCGACGGTGCTCGGCACGCTTGCGGCCATCGGCATCACGAAGGCGGATTTTCGCGGCAAGGCCTTGCTGATGGCCGTGCTCATCTCGCCGATGATCGTGCCCGTGGTGGTGGTGGGCGTGGGCATGTATCTGTTTTTCGCGCCGCTCGGGCTCGCCAATACCTATCTGGGCCTGATTCTCGCGCATGCGTCGCTGGGCGTGCCGTTCGTGGTGACGACGGTGTCGGCCACGTTGCAGGGCTTCAACTACAACCTCGTGCGCGCGAGTCTTTCGCTCGGTGCGAATCCCGTTTCGACGTTCTTCCGCATCACGCTGCCCGTGATCGCGCCCGGCGTGATTTCGGGCGCGCTGTTCGCGTTCGCGACGTCGTTCGACGAGGTGGTGGTGACGCTCTTTCTTGCGGGCGCCGATCAGACGACGCTGCCGCGCCAGATGTTCACGGGCATTCGCGAGAACATCAGCCCGACGATCGCTGCGCTCGCAACGATCCTGATCGTGTTTTCGACGGGCCTGTTGCTGGCGCTCGAATGGCTGCGCGGCAGGAATGCGGCGCGCGCGGTGAAGGCTTGAGGCGGCTTGAGGTGGCCTGATTGTGGCCTGAAGTGCAAAGCGGCGCATGCGCCGCTTTTTTAGGGGGGCTTCGTGGATTTCCGGGCCAGGCTCTGTTCGACCCGCTGCCGTCATTCGGGTGCAGCGCTGCCAACGACTGCTCCTGGAGCAGGGCCGCCGCTCGCTTGCCTGCACGACAACTTTGGCTCAGTACAGCTTCCTCGGTGGCAATGACCGTTTGATCTGTTTTCTGAGTCGGGCTACAGCGGCGGCCTTCTTTCGTTTGCGTTTCGCAGTCGGTGTTTCATAAGCCGTTCTGGCCCGCAGTTCCTTTATCAAGCCGGTGCTCTCGATCGAGCGTCGGAAGCGGCGCAGCGCGACTTCCACCGGTTCGTTCAGTTTGGGGGTTACAGTAGTCAATTGTCTTCCTGGTTGTGAGTTTGCGCCGTGAATCGTCCGGACGTGCGCGACGGAGTTTGCGGCCTTGTTTCCTTTCAGCCAAAGCGCACGTCCAGCCATTCCTGCGCCCATTTTTTCGCATAGGCAATGGCGTCCTCGCGCATGTCGAAGCCCGCGAGATCACCACTTAGATGAATGTCGTACTTGCTCCCGTCCGCACGGCTGGTGCTGATGCGGGCATGGGCCATGTATTCGCCGTCGGCCCTGCGTGGCGTCGGGTCGATAATGAATCGCGTCGAATTGAAGCGCACTGTCTTTCCTTGTTTGGTTGCCGCGCGACCAGGATCGTTGCGCCAGCTTCGCGTGGATGGATGGGATGTGTCACGCGTTCAACAGGGCCTGTAGCGAGGTGCGAATCACAACACCAAATCAAGGATGTTCGTGTCTTGGGAACACGTATCGATGAGGTGTTCCGCATAGGCAGTCGAAGCACGCCGCGCGTCTCCGGCGCTCTGGAAGGGCTTCGTCACCACAAGCCGGAATACGCGGCTGCGGGGCGCTTCCCCTGAGCTTCCCGGCGCCTGGATACGCACGGCAGCGTCGAATCCTTCGTCGTAGTTATGCCCATTGCCGGGCTCGGTGGCACGATGCGGATAGACGAGTGGATAAACTTCCAGTCCACGGTAGAGACGGAATCCGGTTGTCATGAAATACCTTTGAAGCCGCGTCAACACGCGACGAATCGGGAAAAGGGCGTGAGCGACTGAGTTCAGTCTTCACATGATCGGCCGCGTTGTTCGGCCTGTGATGAATGAGCGGCCCGATTCCGTTGGAAAGGGTGACTGGAGAGGCGCAGAGAGGGGCTGTGGGTCAATCAACGCTTTCATCCTACACCCATTGCCCGATTTGTACAGCGAATGTTTTCCTGCCCCCGCTACTGTTACGAGCCGGTAGCCTGGATCGACTGCGGGTATGCGCATAGCGCCGTATCGCAGCCGACGTTCGCTTGGCACCGTGTCAACGACGGCGAAATGCGGCGAAACCGTGTCGCCTTTAACCGCGCGTGTCGACCCAGTTGCGCGCCCAGCGTGTCGAGTGCTGCAGAGCCTGCTCTTCACTCGCGAAGTAATCGAGCGAATAAAACTGGTAGCGGCCTTCGGCGCGCGCGCTATTGATGCGCTCGAGCAGCAGGTTGGACGAAAAACTACCGTCGGGCAAACGATGCGCCGAGGGTTGGACGGCATAGCCGTTGTATTGTTGAATTTGTTTATTACGCATTTTAATTTTAATGATGTTCGAGTGCGCGCATGCCGTGTGAAATATGCAGGGGCACGCCGATTCAAAGCCATGGCGAGCTGAATCTGAAGCAGTCGGAAAGCAAAAAATGGCGTTGAAGCCTGAGGGGGGAATGATCAACAACGAGGCGTATGGGGCTTGGCGAGCTGCTGAATGAACAGGTGCAGCTAAGCGCAATCGCGCCGGATTCAGGAGACCAAGCTCCGCGAGGATGTCGCTATAACCCGGCGTCCATCGCGGGAGACCGGGCCCTTCAAACTTTACATCGGCTTGATGCTAGCCGCTTGCAGACCCTTCGGGCCTCGCTTCGTTTCGAAGCTCACCTTTTGATTTTCAGCCAGCGTCTTGAATCCGTCGCCCCTGATTTCGGAGAAATGAGCGAAGAGGTCGTCGCCGCCCTTATCCGGCGTGATGAAGCCAAAGCCTTTGCTGTCGTTGAACCACTTAACGGTACCGGTATCCATAAAAAATCCTTGAGGAAAACTACGAAGAATTACTCTGTTAAAGAGTGGGTGAAGCTTCAAGGAGGGAGAGGACAACGAATACCGCGGAGGAGCGAGCAATTGATGAACAGCAGTCGAACTTCTTGAACTTCAGCTGGCACAGTACCCGCTGGGTGCTGCCAGCGTCAATACTTATCTTGTAACTGTTTCACCCGGCGGTCGGTTGTGCAGCCCGAGCGATGCGGCCTGTCGGGCTGCGCACCGTTGCCTGGTAAGGCGCACAGGTTAGACATAAGGTGGGGACAGACACAAGCTTAGGGCGGCACCGCACTTGCTGTGGCGGGGTCGAAAAAGGTGAATTGCGCAACGTTCCCCTAAATTCGTATCAGAGCCGCGTATGACCGGCCGTGTACAAAGCGCAACCGACGCCGGGATGTCTGCTGAGTTTCAGGTGAAGGGCGCGTCATGGCCGACCCCAGGCCGTCCGCAACCGCTTTCCCCCGCAAATCCACGAAGAGCTCTTTTTCGCGCCAGCACTAACGCGCGGCCTAATCGGGCAGCGCCGCGCCGCCCAGCGCCTGATAGAGCGCTGCCGTATCCGTGAGCCGCGTGGCCTGCGCACGCGTGCGATCGAGCGCGGTTTGCAGCGCCTGGCGTTGCGCGTCGATCAGATCGAATTCGCTCACGCCGCCCGCAGCGTAGCGATCATGCGCGATCGAGGCGTTGGCTTGCGCTTCGTGCGCGGCGTCGTCGCGGGTTTGCAGTTCCAGCGCGTCGTCCTGCAGCGCGTGCAGCGTGTCGGCGACTTGCTGGAGCGCTTGCAGCACCGTCTGCTTATAGTCCGCGAACGCGGCCTCATAGGCGGCTTGCGCCGCACGCCGCTTCGCGCGCAACTCGCCGCCATGAAAGATCGGCTGCGTGAGGCCAAATCCCACGTTCCAGATGTTGAGCCCCGTTATCACGTCTTCGATGCGCGTGCGTTCCGAGCCCGCGCCCGCCGAAATCGAAATCTGTGGAAACAGGTTGGCTGTCGCCACGCCCACGTTCGCACTGGCGTGATGCAATAGCGCCTCGGATGCGCGAATGTCGGGGCGCTCGCGTGCGAGCGTGGAAGGCAACGTGAGCGCGAGCGTTTCGGGCAGCGGCAACGCGTCGAGGGTGAGCGCGTCGAGTTGCGGCGCGAAGGCCGAACTCGATGGCCCCACGCCTAGCAGGATGGCGAGCAGATGATCGGTCTGGGCCAGCTGCGTGGTGAGCGGCGCAAGTGTTGCGCGCGTTTGCGCGAGCAGCGTGCGCTGGCTGTGCACGTCGAGCCGCGCGACGCCGCCGGCCGCGAGTCGTGCTTCCATGATCGATAATTGCCGCGTTTGCGCGACGATCAATCGCTGCGTGAGGTCGATTTCGCTACGCAGCGCGGCCCGCCGGATTGCCGTGGCGACCACATTGCCCGCCACGGTGAGCTTCGCCGCCTCAAGTTCGTATTCCTGATAATTGACTTGCGCGAGCGTGGCTTCGAGTGCGCGGCGGTTGGCGCCGAACAGGTCGAACACATACGAGACGCTGACCGAGGCGTTGTAAAGCGTGAACGGTGCCGGACTCGCCACCTGGGTGATGCCGAAGGCAGCTAGATTGATCTTCTGGCGCGTGCCGGAGAGCTTCAGGTCGACGGCCGGATACAGCGCCGCGCCCGCTTGCGCGTTGTAATTCTCGCGCGCCTCGACGAGCTTCGCGCGTGCGGAATCGAGCGTCGGGCTGGCGTGCAGCGCTTCGTCCACGAGACTGTCGAGCGCGGGGCTGCCGAATTGCTTCCACCAGGCGCGCGGCGCGTGTTCGGTGGCTGCGAAAGTTTGCGCGGCACCGCCGGGTCCCGGCGCGCCGGCCGTGGCGTCGGGCAGCGGCGTGCGCGTGTAGTCGGGGTCCTGCGGTGCTGCGGGAGCGTGAAAGTCAGGGCCGACCGTGCAGCCCGCGAGTGCGGCTGCCAGCAGCAGTGACAAAAGCGATGACAAGGGCGATGACAAAGGCGATGACACGGGCGATGACAAAGGCGATGACAAAGGCGATGACAAAGGCGATGACAAAGGCGATGACAAAGGCGATGACAAAGGCGATGACAAAGGCGATGACAAGGGCGTTGGAGTATGGCGTTTCATCATCGCGCTCCTAGTCCAGCGTGCGCCGGTAGAAGCGCACCGCGATCGCCATCACGACTGCCGCGAACACGGCGAGCGGCCACACGGAAGGCCACAAGTCAGCCCAGCCGTTGCCCTTGAGCAGAATGCCGCGCACGAGCCGGTTGAAGTAGGTGAGCGGCAGCAGGTTGCCGATCCATTGCGCCCAGCGTGGCATGCCCGCAAAGGGAAACATGAAGCCTGAGAGCAGCAGGTTCGGCAGGAAGTAGAACACGGCGAGCTGCATGGCCTGCAACTGGTTCTGCGCGAGCGACGAGAGCGTGATGCCCACCGTGAGATTCGCTGCGATGAACAGCAGCGCCGAGAGATAGAGCGCCACGAGACCGCCCTCGAATGGCACGTCGAACACGAAGCGCGCGGCGAGCACGATGATGGTCGCCTGCACGAGGCCGATCGCCACGTACGGGACGATCTTGCCCGTCATCACCTCGATGGGCAGCACGGGCATGGCGAGCAGGTTTTCCATCGTGCCCCGTTCGCGTTCGCGCGTGATGGCGAGACCGGTCATCATCACCATCGTCAGCGTGAGGATCACGCCCATGAGGCCCGGCACGACGTTGTATTGCGTGATGCCCTCGGGGTTGTAGAGGCGGTGGACCTGCACGTCGAAGGCAGCGGGCGCGCCGTTCAGGTGCGCGAGCGGGCCGGTCAGGTCCTTCGCGGCCACGGGGGCGATGAGGCCGGGCAACGCGGCCAGCGCAGTGGTGATGGCGGTGGGATCGGTGGCGTCCGCTTCCACTAGCAGCGAGGGCCGCTCGCCGCGCAGCAGGCGCCGCGAAAAATCCACGGGAATGCTCAGCACGAACTGCACGCTGCCGCGCGCGAGCGCATGCCGCGCGGAGGCCTCGTCGGGCAGCGTCTCGACCACGTCGAAGTAAGCCGAATTCTTCATGCCTGCCACGAAGCTGCGCGAGAAAGGGCTGTCTTCGGCCACCACGATGGCGGTCGGCAAGTGCTTCGGATCGGTGTTGATCGCATAGCCGAACAGCGTGAGCTGCATGATCGGCAAGCCGACGATCATCGCGAAGGTCACGCGGTCGCGTTTGAGCTGCAGGAACTCCTTGAGCACGATGCTCCACCAGCGCGACACGGAGAACGCGAGGTTCAGCTTCAGCATCAGGCCTTGCCTCCGTAGTTGTCGCGCGTCTGGCTCATCAGATGGATAAAGACATCCTCCAAACCGGTTTCAATACGTTGTGCACGCAACGATGTGCCGGCGCTCACGTGCTCGATCGAGGCCGCGAGCGCCGCGTGGTCGCGGCCGCTCGCGTGCAGCACGGGGCCGAACACCACCGTTTGATCGACGCCCGGCATGGTGCGCAATTGCGTCGAGAGCGCAGTGAGCTGATCGCCGTGAATCGCCCACGTTTCGAGGTCTTGCGAGGCGATCACTTCGGCGGCGGTACCCTGCGCGAGCAGCTTGCCGTACGCGATATACGCGAGCTTGTGGCAGCGCTCGGCTTCGTCCATGTAGTGCGTGCTCACGAGCACGGAGATGCCGCGCGCGGCGAGCCGGTGCAGTTCTTCCCAGAAGTCGCGCCGCGCGTTGGGATCGACCCCTGCCGTTGGTTCGTCGAGCAGCAGAAGCAGCGGCTCGTGCAGCATGCAGGCGGCAAGCGCGAGACGCTGCTTCCAGCCGCCCGAGAGCGCGCCGGTGAGCTGGTTCGCGCGGCTTTCGAGGCCGAGCGATTCGATCGCGCGGTCGACGCATTCGCGCCGCCGCGGCATGCGGTAGATGCGCGCGACGAAGTCGAGATTCTCGCGGATCGTCAGATCGTCCCAGTACGAGAAGCGCTGCGTCATGTAGCCCACGCGCCGCTTGATCTCTTCGCTCTCGCGCACGATGTCGTAGCCGAGGCAGGTGCCCGAGCCCGAATCGGGCGTGAGCAGGCCGCACATGAGGCGGATCGAGGTGGTCTTGCCGCTGCCGTTGGGCCCGAGAAAGCCGAAGATCTCACCCCGCGCGACGCGCAGCGAGACGTCGTTGACCACGTGCTTGTCGCCGAAATGCTTGTTGAGATTGCGCACGTCGATGGCGTAGCGCGGCCCGTCGCCCGTGTCCGCGCCCGTTGCGCTGGTTGTGCTCATTGCAGCCGCACCTCCACCGGCTGGCCCGGATGGAGCTTCGCGGCGTCTTGCGTGGCCGGATGCGCCTCGATCATGAACACGAGCTTCGCGCGTTGCTCGTTGCTGTAGATGACGGGCGGCGTGTACTCGGCGGCGTTCGAAACCCAGGTGATGGTGGCGGGCACGTCGGCGGCGCAGCCATCGCAGTGCACGAGAATCTTGCGCCCCGGCGCGAGCGAGCCCACCACGGTTTCGGGCACGAAAAAGCGCAGCTTGACGTTTTGCGGCGGCAGCATCTGCACGACCGGGCTGCCGGCCTGCACCCATTCGCCCACGCGATAGAGCGTGTCGTAAACGAGCCCCGCGCCGGGCGCGGTCACGCGCTTCTGATCGAGCTTCCACTGCGCCTGGGCGAGCGTGGCCTGCGCCGCCTCGACATCGGCGGCCTGCGCCGCGATCTGCGCCACGCGCCCGGGCAGGTTCGCGACGCGCACCTGATTCTGCAACTCGCGCACCTGCGCGGCGCTCGATGCGGCCTGCGCGCGCGAGTCGTCGAGCTGCGCCTGCGAGATGCCGCCTGCGCGCAACTGCGCCTCATCGCGCGCGAGCTGGAGCGCCGCCTTGCGCGCGGTGGCCTCGGCCTGGGCGAGCTGCGCTTCGGTCACGCGCACTTCGGGCGGACGCTTGCCGGTTTGCAGATCGTCGAGCTGCGCCTGCGCGGCGGCGAGGCGGTGGCGCGCTTCATCGCGCGCAGCGGTTTCGTCGACGGCTTCGAGCGCGAATACGGGCGCCGAGGCAGCGACGGCCTGGCCGCGCTGCACGGCGAGCTTCGCGAGCGTGCCCGATTGCGAGGACGCGAGATAAACATATTCACCTTCGACGTAGCCTTGCCAGACCGGCGCTTCGTGGCGCGAGCACGCACCGAGAGCGCCCAGGCCAACGAGGCCAACAAGGCCGACGATGGCTGCGCGAAGCGGCAAGCGGTTGCAGCGCGAGGCGCGCGCAGGTTCGATCTGTCCGCTCATGGCGCACTTCCTGTGGTATTTCCAGCAGCATTCGCGGGCACCCGCATGGCGCCCGCGAGCAGCGCGGTGACATGGCGGCGCAGCGCTTCGCGCTCGACCTTTGGCAGGCCGCGCGTGTTTTGCCAGAGCCTCGCGGTCGCGAGCGGCAGCATGACGAGCGCGAGGATCGACATGAACAGCAGCGGCGCTTCCAGCGCCGGGTTCACGGTGCCCTCGCGCTGCGCAGAACCGATATGCATGACGAATCGTTGCAGTTGTTCGACGGGCAGGCGCTTGAGCATGCGCTCGCGCAACAGGCCGCCTTCGTTGACGATTTCGCGCAGCCATAGCGGCGGCAGCCACGGCAGGTGCTCGGTGACTTCGAAGAGCCTTGCGACGAGTTCCTGTACGAGCGCGTGCGGGTCGGCTGCGGCTTCGCTATCCGCGCTGCCCCACACATAGGCAATGGAGCGCGCGATGCGCTCTTCGACGACGGCGTCGAGCAGCTTTTCCCGATTGGTGAAGTAGTAGTGAACCATGGCCGACGTGACGCCCGCCGCGGCGGCGATTTGCGCCATGGTCGTAGCGGCAATGCCTTGTTCGGCGAAGAGTTGCGTCGCGCAGGCCAGCAGCCGCTCGCGCACGTCGAGGTCGGTATCGGCGCGGCGGCGCCCGCGAGGCTTGCGGCTTCCGGCCGTGGCGGGCGAGGGAGGCGAGGGAGGCGAGGCCGGCATCGAGCGACGTGGATTCATTGGTCCAGTCTAATTCACGCGTTAGTTAGATTCAAATGCGCGCGATGCGGGTTAACGATTGTCAGTCGGGCGACGTCCTTTCAGACCTTTCCTATACACAAAGGTGGGGTGGTCATTCAGGCTGTCATTCTCGTACCGAAAGGTGCATCCGATCACGCCCCTAAAAATGGAAGAAAAAATGAAGCGCATCGTGGTTATCGACGATCACCCCATCGTCCTCAAGATGCTTGCGAACGTTTTGCACACCGAATATGAACTGGTGGGCGAGTGCAGCGACGGGGAAGAAGGTTTGCGCATCGTGCAGGAATTGCAGCCTGATCTCGTCATCCTCGATCTCGAATTGCCGAAACTGGACGGGCTCTCGGTCATTCGCGGCATCCGCGCCCGGCAATCCGCCACGCGCGTTCTCGTGCTCTCCGCGAAGCCCGAGCAGGTCATGGCGAATCACACCCGCATCGCGGGCGCGAACGGTTACGTGAGCAAGAGCCGTGGCGTGGAGGAGTTGTGCGGCGTGGTGAAGGCGGTGCTGCTCGGGTACGACTGCTTTCCGGCAGGCAGTTGCGGCGGCGGCCGCGATGTGGCGCTCAACGGGCTCTCGCCGCGCGAAGTGGAAGTGCTGCAATATCTCGCGCGCGGCATGAGCAACAAGGGCGTGGCGGCGCGGCTCGGGCTCTCCGACAAGACGGTCAGCACCTACAAGACGCGCGTGCTCGACAAGCTCGGTGTTTCGTCGCTGGCGGCGCTGATCGAATTTGCCACCTTGAACAAGCTTATCGATTGAAGCCGGGGCAAAAAGAGCCCCAGCCGCGAACGGCCGGGGTAATGAGAATACACCGTGCGCTCCTGGGAACGAAACGCCCCATAACGTTACCTACCGGCTGCGTGCGAAGCAACGCGCTCACATTACGCGTCGTTACTGTCGCGAGGCTTTCGGCGCAGATCCGCTTAAGTTAATTCGCATGTCGAATTAAATGGCGGGGAATATGATGCGGGGCGGGTGTCAGGTTCCGCGTCGATCAAATCAGTAGCGCGGCGGCGGGGGCGGGCGATGATCGTCGTAACGCATCTCGTGACGGTCGCCATGCCAGCCCGGAGGGCCCGGGTCGTGCGGATGATGGTGCATCCATGCGTCACGTTCCCAGTAGCGGTGGCCGTCCCAGTAACGGTCTTCGTGCCAGCCGATCGACACTCGCGCATCCACCGGCACCATGCGCGGCCCATCATGATGCGGCGCGTATTGGGCAAAGGCGCTCGATGCGCTCATCAGCGCACCGCCTGCGAGCAGCGCGGCGGCGAGAACTCGGGCGGGGGTTTTCCAGCGCGTCGTATTCATATGCGTTCCTCCTTTTTGGGTACGTCGTCATGCATTGCGTTGCATTCGACATGAAGCCCAGCTTATAGGGGACAAGGCGATGAATACGTGAGCACTTGTAATGTTTCATTTCGAGCGGTCTGCCGCACGAAAACTGCGCGTTTTATAATCGGCTCTTGATGCGTAACGGATTACCGCGGGTTTCTGAAGATTGCCAAAGCAATTTCACGGACGCGGTTGTCAAGAGCCGTAACATAAAGACGGCAAGGCGGGCGCACGAAGCCCGCCGGTTGCCGTGGACTATTTCTTCATATCGATTGCGCTTTTCGACCCCACCTGCGCGCGCAATTCGTATTTCTGGATCTTGCCCGTTGCGGTGCGCGGCAACTCGCCGAACTTCACGACGCGCGGAACCTTGTAAGCCGCGAGAAAGAGCCTGCAATGCGCGATGATCTCCTCGGTCGTTGCGCTCGCACCTTCCCGCAGTTCGACGAATGCGCACGGCACTTCGCCCCACTTCGCGTCGGGCATCGCCACGACCGCCGCGAGCGCGACTGCGGGATGGCGATACAGCGTGTCTTCCACCTCGATGCTCGAAATATTCTCGCCGCCCGAGATGATGATGTCCTTGCTGCGGTCGGTGATGCGCACATAGCCGTCGGGGGTCATCACGCCGAGATCGCCGGTATGGAACCAGCCGCCGCGAAACGCTTCTTCCGTCGCGCGCTCGTTCTTCAGATAGCCCTTCATGCAGATGTTGCCGCGAAACATGATTTCGCCGAGCGTTTCGCCGTCGTTCGGCACGGGCTCCATCGTTTCGGGATTGCGCACGCTGATGCCGCTTTGCAGGTGATAGCGCACGCCCTGGCGCGCGGCGAGCCGCGCCTGTTCGTCTTCGGGCAGCGCTTTCCAGCTCTCCTGTGTCGCGCACACCGAAGCCGGACCGTAGACCTCGGTGAGCCCGTACACGTGCGTGAGCTCGATGCCGATGGTCTTCATCTTCGCGATCACGGCGGGTGCGGGCGGCGCGCCCGCCACCATCGTGCGCACCGTGTGAGTGATGCCCTCGCGGTATTCGGCGGGGGCGTCGGCGAGCGCACCCTGGACGATGGGCGCGCCGCAATAGTGGGTGACCGCTTCGGAGCGGATCAGCTCGAATACGAGCTTCGCGTCGAACTTGCGCAGGCACACGTTCACGCCCGCGCGCGCCGCCACGGTCCACGCGAAGCACCAGCCGTTGCAATGAAAGAGCGGCAGCGTCCACAGATACACGGCGTGCTTGGGCATATCCCACTCGAGGATATTGCTCACCGCATTCAGATACGCCCCGCGGTGGTGATAGACCACGCCCTTCGGGTCGCCGGTGGTGCCCGAGGTGTAGTTCAGCGCGATGGCGTCCCACTCGTTCGCCGGCAGTTGCCAGGCGAACTCGGGGTCGCCCTGATCGAGAAAGGCCTCGTAGTCGATGCCGCGTGGAAAATGCTCGGGGTCCGCGGGCGCGACATCGGCCACGGTGATGATCTTCAGCGCCGGAAATTCGAGCGCCGCGCGTTGCGCGAGCGTGGCGAACTCGGTATCGACGATAAGCACCTTCGCCTCGCCATGGCGCAGCATGAACAGCATGGTTGCGATATCGAGCCGCGTGTTGAGCGTATTGAGCACGGCGCCCGCCATCGGTACGCCGAAGTGCGCCTCGACCATGGCGGGGATGTTGGGGAGCAGTACCGCGACGGTGTCGCCGCGCGCGACGCCCGAACGCTCGAGCGCGCTCGCGAGACGCCGCGTGCGCGCGTAAGTGTCGCGCCAGTTGCGGCGCACGTTGCCGTGGACCATGGCGAGACGGTCGCCATAGACCTCGGCGGCGCGCGCAATGAAGTCGATCGGTGTGAGCGGGACGTAATTGGCTTCGCGTTGCGCGAGCCCTTCCTCGTACGGGTGCGACATGGTGCTGTCTCCTGATGCGATCCATACAGGGCCCGGAGCGCGGGCCTGTTTCCGGTTTATCGGCTGGTTTGTCGGTATGATTCGCGCTACCGTAGCAGGACGGTGCGGGGGAGTCTGTCGCCGGCGCGACAGAGCATGCCTTCCCCGCGCCACCGATGACCGACCTCCAGGTAATTCAGGTAAGCGCGATGACGCAGCCCATTATCCCTCCGGACCCCATTCCGCCTAAGGACACCCTTGCCACGTTTGCTGCAGGCCGGATCGACCCGGTCAGGATCGACCCGGTCAGGATCGACCCGGTCAGGATCGACGCGCGCAATGCGGTCCAGCTCGCGGCGCTGTTCGAGCGCTGCGCATGGTTTCGCACGCTCGCGCCCGAGCACCGCGCATGGGTGGTCGACACCTCGCACGCGCAGGCATGGGCCGCGGGCGCGATCGTGGCTGCTCGCGAAGCGCCGTCCGCATACTGGCTGGGCGTGAGCAGCGGGCTCGTGAAGCTCGCGATCTTCAATGCGTCGGGGCGCGGCTGCACCTTCTCGGGCGTGCCGCATGGCGGCTGGTTCGGCGAGGGCAGCGTGATCAAGCGTGAGCCGCGCAAGTACGACGTGATCGCACTGCAGCCCTCGCTCGTGATGGCGGTGACGGCGGACACGTTTCATCGGCTCATGGACAGCAGCCTGCCGTTCAACCGTTTCGTGATTCATCAGTTGAACAACCGCATGGGCGAGTTCATCGCATTGATCCAGAATAGCCGGCTGCTCGACGTCGACGCGCGCGTGGCCCAGGCGCTCGCGCAGATGTTCAACCCCGACCTGTATCCGGAAACCGGCCACGCGCTGGAGATTTCGCAGGAGGAGATCGGCATGCTCGCGGGGGCGTCGCGGCAGCGCGTCAATCAGGCGTTGCAGACGCTCGAGCGAGAGGGGCTCGTCACGCTTTCGTATAACCGCGTGGATGTGGTGGATCTCGGCGCGTTGCGCGCGTTTGGGCGCGACCAGATTTGAGTGGCGGCGAGCGGTAGCCGCACCGCCTGAAGCGACCGGGCGCGGCTTTGCCGGGCTCGGTGACGCGCTTGACAAGCGCGACCGCCGACGGCGATCACGCGTCCGGCGGAACGCCCAGCAATTGCAGCGTGCCCTGCATGACGCCCGAGAACACGGGCCCCGCCACCGTGCCGCCGTAAAACGAGCCGCCTGCGGGATCGTCGATCATCACCGCGACGACCACGCGCGGCGCGCTCATCGGCGCCATGCCGACGAACAGCGCGCGATAGCGGTTCTTCGCATAACCCGCGCCGACCTGCTTGCGCGCGGTGCCGGTCTTGCCGCCGATCCGGTAGCCCTCGACATTGGCCGCGCGGCCGGTGCCGCCTTCGCTCGTGGCCATTTCCAGCATCTTGCGCATCGACGCCGCCGTGGCGGGCGTCGTCACGGCGCGCGGCGCGGCGCCCGGCGAGCCAGGCTCGCCGCCCAGCAGCTTCGCGGGGTACATCGTGCCGTCGCCGGCAAACGCGGTGTAGACCTGCGCGATCTGCAGGAGCGAAGTCGAGAGGCCGTAGCCGTAAGCCATGGTCGCCTGCTCGATCGGCCGCCAGCGCGCCCAGGGCCGCACGCGGCCCGCGGCGGCGCCGGGGAACGTCACCTCGGGCCGCATGCCGAGGCCGTAGTCCTGATACTTGCTCCAGATGGTCTGCGCGGGCAGGTTCAGCGCCATCTTCGCGAGCGCGATGTTGCTCGACATCTGGATCGCTTGCGCCACCGTGATGCGGCCATGGTTCGAGGTGTCGTGAATCACGGCCGGACCGATGCGATACGTGCCAGGCGTTGTGTCGATGATCGTATTGGCGTTGACCTTGTGCAGATCCATCGAAAGCGCCGCGACGAGCGGCTTGATGGTCGAGCCCGGCTCGAATGTGTCGATCACTGCGCGGTTGCGCAACTGGCGCCCCGTGAGGCGCGCGCGATTGTTGGGATCGAACGACGGCCAGTTGGCGAGCGCGAGAATCTCGCCGTTCTGCGCGTCGAGCACCACGACGCTGCCGGCTTCCGCGTGATGCTTCGCAACGGCCGCCTTCAACTGCGCATAGGCGAGCTGCTGGATGCGGCGGTCGACGGTGAGCTGCACCGTGTCGCCGTTTTTCGGCAGCACGCGCTCGCTCGGCTCCGAAACCACGCGGCCGAGCCGGTCGCGGATCACCTCGCGCTGGCCGGGCGTGCCGCGCAGGCGCGCGTTGGCCGCGAGCTCGACGCCTTCCTGGCCCTGGTCCTCAATGTCGGTGAAACCTACCACGTGCGCCGCCGATTCGCCCTCGGGATAGAAGCGCTTCGAGTCGGCAATCAGCGTGATGCCGCCGGTGGCCATTTCGTCGATATGAGCGGCGGTCTCGGCGTCGACCTGGCGCTTGAGCAGCACGAACGAGCGCTCGTGCGGCAGGCGCCGGCGCAGTTCGGCGAGCGGCATGTCGAGCAGCTTCGCGAGCGGCGCGTAGGCGGCTTCATCAAGCAGCTTGGGATTGGCCCAGATCTCGAAGGTTTCGAGGCTCACGGCGAGCAGCGCGCCGTGGCGGTCGACGATGCGCCCGCGCATGGCGTCGAGCTCGAGCGTGCGCTGATAGCGCTTTTGCCCCTGCTTCACATAGAAGTCGTGGTTGACGATCTGAACCCAGAGCGCGCGGCCGGCAAGCGCGGCGAAGGCCGCGAACAGCACGAACACGATGAACTTCGAGCGCCACGCGGGCAGCTTCGGCGAGAGCATCGGATGGCGGGTCGCCGTGGCGTGCGGGTCGCGCGGCGGTTTCCTGGAGCGGATCATCGGGGCGGGGCGGGGATTTAGCGATGTATTATTGTAATATCTATGTAATTGAATTGAAATTTTCGCGGCCTTTTGCTGCCGTGAAGCGGTAGGAGGATGAGCGGGCGCAGGGAAATGGGGGATAGGTCGGCGGTGCGGAAGGGGGCTCGGCCATACTCTGGCGTCGGAAATAGCCTGCCTTTTGTTTCCCTGGTGGTCGATGCCGTGGTTGCACGGTTGAATCGGCTGCAATCGCGACCTGAGAAAAATGGCCCTCTCGCGCGGGCCATGCCGCACCGGATATGCTCGAAAAACTCCTTCAGTACTACGAGCAGGAACTCGGCCTGCTGGGCGACCTGCTTGACGATTTTGGCCGCAAGTATCCCAAGGCCGCCGAGCGGTTGAGCATTTCCGGTGGCCACTCCGAAGACGCACACGTGCAACGCCTCATGCAGGCGTTCTCGCTGCTCGCCGCGCACGCCCGCGTGAAACTGGACGATGGAGCGCCGAAGTTTTCGGAGGCCCTGCTGGACGTGCTGCATCCGCATTACCTGCACCCCTTTCCCGCCAGTTCAATCGTATGTATCGAGTTGAACGAGCCACCCTCTGCACCGCTCGTTATCAAGCGCGGAACGCTGCTCACAAGTCTCGACGACACGTTGCGCTTTCGGACGGTGTACGACATAACGGCTGCGCCTATCAGGATTGCCGACGTGCGCGTGTCGTCCAGTATGGTTGCGCCGGGCCGCGCCGGCCTGCCGCCAGACACCACCCTGATCGTGTCGATCACGTTCGAGCCGACAGGCACGGCGGCGCTTTCCGTCGCCATGCCGGCTGTGATGCGCGTTTATTTGGCGGGGCAGCCACAGACCGTGGCGGCGTTGGCGGACACGATGCTCTTGCGTACGCGCCAGGCCTTTGTCGAAGCGGACAGTGCCGGACACTGGACGTCGCTTGAACGAATTCCGTTGACGGCAGCCGGCTTTGCGCAAAACGACGCGTTGCTACCCAACGAGAGCCCATCCGGATCATTCGTTCGCCCGCTGCTCGAATACATGGCTTTCCCGCAAAAATTCGATTTCATCGACTTTGATGCCGCCGCGCTGCTAAGGGCTGCTCGGACGCACGAGGCGAAGCGGATCACATTGCATCTCGCCGTCGCGCTGCATCCCGACAGTCGGGCAGCGAGTGCACTTGCCG
The DNA here is from genome assembly GCF_051125205.1 of Paraburkholderia sp. A1BS-2L. Classification (NCBI taxonomy): domain Bacteria; kingdom Pseudomonadati; phylum Pseudomonadota; class Betaproteobacteria; order Burkholderiales; family Burkholderiaceae; genus Paraburkholderia; species Paraburkholderia sp. A1BS-2L. The sequence goes on along the minus strand of NZ_CP120429.1, from coordinate 1,059,992 downwards.
ATCTTTCTCCACACAACTTTCGGCTGTTCTGCGCGCCAGTCGTCAACCTGTTCGAGCGGGCCGATGTGAAGGCGCGACGCGGCGGGCTCATTCTCGACTATCCGGTGGTGCCGTCATCGGATCCCGAGATCCAGGAAACTTACGCGATACGCTGCGTTCGTGACGCTGCCGACAAGAGCGTGATTCCACACTACAACGCGCTTTCTCATGCAACAGCGACGGCTCGCGCAGCCGGGCGCTACTGGCTGCGGCGGCACGACGAATATCGGGCTCGCCATCATCCGGGGTACGAAACATCGTTGATCCTGCTGCGGGAAAACGGACAGACGGCGGAGCAGTGGCCTGAGCAAATCGAGATCGACGTGACGTGCACCAATCGCGATTTTCCCGCGCGGATGGAAATTGGTGGCCCGCCTGGAGATCTGCGCGATGAAAAGGGGGCGGCGGGGAGTCGGATCACGTTGCTGCTGCAGCCCTCACACACATTCCGTCCCGTGAACGAGGAGGACGCGCGCATGCGCATCGTTGCGCTGACGCCGCCTAATCCGACTCAATTGGGCACTGAAGGGTGGAAGGAGTTCAGACGATTGCTTCGGCAGTGCGCGCCGTCAGGAGCGCAGGTGCAGCATGTCGATACGGTGTCGTTCGTACGCAAGAAATGGATTCAGCGAATGTTCCCGGGCAGGCCGAATGCGTCAATCATGTCCGGGTTGGAAATTACCCTGTCGCTTGATGAACAGGCATTTTCCGGGCACAGCATGGTGGCTTTTATTGGCGTTTTGGACCGTTATTTCGCGCGTTACGTGCCGGAGAATAGTTTTACGCAGCTTGTTGTGTTGTCCAAGATGAACGGATCGGAGATACGGCGCTGTCCATTTCGTGCGGGACGTTCGCAGTTGATATGAGGCGGTCAGATCAGGCTTGATATCAGGTGGCAGCCGCAGGTTGCCCGGTGGCCGTGGCGGGCGATCGGAATGCCACCGTCAGTCATTGACGGGTCGCCTTCTTCGATTAACGTTTGGTGATACGTCTGGATGTTGGGGGCAGGAGACGCGGTCGCCTTTGCGCGCGACGTGGCGTCCTTCGAAGCGCATGGTTGGCGAGCCGGTTTCTACTTTGCCGCCGTGGGTGGTTTTGTCGTTGATGCGGATTAGGTTGGTCATTAGATGGCACGTTAACGTGGTTCAGACGCGCTTGCATTCGGCTCAACGAGCGCAAGCGCATGCAAAAATAATAGCGAAGCGCTTCCGGCCGCGAGATGGGACTACCAATTTCTATAAAAATTGAGTCGCGCCACACAGGCGTTGTGCTCCTCGCTTAACTTGGAAGCAGTCATTTTGCAATTCAAATCGACATATTTCTTCCAATTCTGATCTGATCTTTCAGAATATTGGTTTACTAACCTTGAAATTACCTTGCTAGTGTCTCCATGCTCGTAAAGATCGGCCATAATTGCTAGCGATCTTCTATAGTCACCCATTCCGACCGATGAACCGATGTAGAGAATTTCCTTCGTTCTAGCCTCCGTTACTGAAGTCAGGCATGTCCATTTATCAACGCCAGCCTCTTCTCCGGGGCTAGTGGCATCATATGCGGCTTGGCAATAGTTCTCTTTATAGGCAACCCATGATCGTTGAGCTGCGACGAAATTCTGCTTATCCGTTCCAGTCAACTTGCTTAACAGATCCTTGTAGCGCCCGTTTAGATTGTTGTCGGCTGATTGGAAATTTTCATGCGCACAATTTTCAATTTCTGAATTGGTATTGCCATTGCAAATTTCCTTGGAGAAGACAGTGTGGGATACAGAAATAATTGCCAATAAAGTAAGAATCTTTGTCATTTTTATCTCCAGCAATCACAATTCATGCCTTTCTCGAATAGCAGGGCTTCCTCTTCCCGCCTTTTGATAAGACATCTCTGGCTTGCGGGTCCCAGAGTACCTTCATGGCACGTAACTGAAAGGGAACTCCAGATAAATTATTCTCGTCGATTGCCATTCGGATTTCTCTCATTTGAGCTCGTGTCTTTTGGTGTGGTTGGTCCTGTAAGCTGGGTCCCCGATTCACAATCAAGCTAAGCAATGCTCCTTGACAATGTGGGTGTAGTCGCGTGACGCCGGGAAATGCGTCCACTGTGTATTGCGCATAACGTCGCTTCATTCGTTTTGCCAATTCTAGGGCGTTTGGGTTGGATATTTTTATATCGGATAAGGACGAAATAAGTATCCGTGCACGATCTCCGTGCTTTCCAATTGCAACAAGCAATCTTGAAATTTGCTCTGGTGATACCAATCCATTTAGATCGGCGGAGGCTTGCGCAGCGATTTGTTGCCCTAAATCATAACCGTATCCAATCGTCACGCCGCTGGACTGATCGCTGCTATTTCCTGGGACGTAAGGGGTTTCGCCATATCCCTCGGCCCTCAAGATAAGGGCAAAAGCTTCCTTCGATGAGTAGAAGATTCCCTCAGTAGTTTGGAAATCCAAAACGTCTGTCTGCCATTCCTCCGTACAGGTTGCGACAAAATTCCCCACCACCCCCACCGGATGAAAATGCCACGGCGCTGGCTCCTTCGGAAATCCCTCGACGGAAGTCACCTGCTCCCACCACTGCAGTTTCCCGATCCGCTCTATCTCGGACTGCCACAGCCACAGCAGATTCTTCATCAGCGGCGACATCTCTTCCCACTTGCCCATCCCGCCGCCCCATTCGGTTTCCGAGCGCACCACCAGATGCGTGATCGCCTCGGCCATCCACGGGGTTTCCCGCGCCTGCTGCAACTCGTACGCCGTCACCTTGCCGTCGTGGTTCGCATCGATCGCCTTCTCCAGCTTGACGATCAGATATAAGTCAAAAACGGCATTATGTGTGATTCTGATATGTTTTCCTCGCCATAAGCTCATGCAGTATATTTCTACTGCGTACTTATTCGGTGATAGGCTTCCTTTGTGATTGTATGGTATGCGCTTTCGCGTATAGAGGCGTCGTTGCTGCAAACGAGATTGGCGACCCTTCTGCTACCTTTGTAAATTGCAACTCCAGCAGAGAATGCCGGGCCGCCATCGGTTTTTATGGTTTTATCGTAAAGATAATACGTATAATTTGATCTTGAAAATCGAATGTGAGCCTCGCCGCCGCCGGAATAGAATGTATTGGAGAAATAAAAAACCCGTCCATTGCTCCCACCCTTATCTGATTTTTTTAAATTTATTTCCCCGTTGATTCCGTTTCGATATGCCAAAATACCATTGCCATTGGCTTGGCACAGTGATGAAATAGATTTTAGCAATTCGCAGTTAAAAATTACCGTTTCACCTGCCTCGCACAATCCTTCTGCGTGAGCGCCCGTCATCACACCGAGTCCAGGTGCCAGCGTGACACTTATTCTAACAATGCTCATTAATCACTCCGCTGCCAAACCCAACAAAGGGGCAACTGCATTGTATCGGGCAAGCCGATCTGCGTAGCCAGTTTGCCCACCATTTACGATTTGTATTACATCAGAAACAGTCCCAGTATCCGAAACTGAATTTAGATTAACTTTCGACAAAAACACAAAGGCGGATTCAACAGCATACTCAGATTGAGTCGCTAACAGGTTTGGGTTGTTAATGAAATCCTGTTGATCTTCAGGGGATCTTCGATTATATTCGTCTTGAAACGACTGATAACCGGCCTTACCCGTAACTTGTATAAGACCACGTCCGCGATATTTATAACCATCACCACTGCCCTCACTCCCATTCCCCATCCGATTTGCATGCGCATAGTTTGCAAGGTGTTCGGGGTTATGCGCGTAGTTATGCTCTTCACTCCAAAGCTTGTCTCGCAATCGAGCGCAAAAATAACAATGAAGCGCGCCGGGCCTCTAGATGGGACTGCCAATTTCTATATGGCTGGGTTGCAATGATTAGGCAACTATGCAGGTATAAAATATTTACTTCATTGGCCATAGTATCGCGTAGCGCCGTAAAATAAATCATCATCCTGCGTTTTTATCAGAACAATTTTCCCTTTCTTTTTCCACAGCCACGAACACTGGCCAAGTCCCACGTCGGAGCATGCTTGCATCTCAGGGCGCGCTATGCATCGCTGGTCTTCTGGAGTACACGGTAAAGCATTGACGCTATGGTATGGGTTCCATCCATTCTTTAGCATGATCTCACGAACCTTGCTATACGGCGTCTCCATTTTTATTAACGGAATATTCAATGTGTTGGCGTCGGACTCTGCAAGTACACAAGAAGAAATAACAAGCGAGAGAGCGAGAAGGTAGCATTTAAAAATCAAGCCGGACTTCATGTTTATCTCCTGATTTTGTCAATTTCATTGAGAATTTCTCTCAACTTTCCTGTGGATGCGTCATTGTTCGTGTTGGCCACGCCTTGATAGTATGACATGTGGCCGTTCGATATTCTGCCATCTTGAATTGGGCGACCTTGCGGGGCTGAGATGGAAGCCCATTCCTGAGCAGCCGCATACTGGGCGTCGTCTATGGTTCCCCGCCCATTCTCTACAAAGGCGGACAATGCACCACCCCCAGCCTTTTTGAAGAGATAGTCTCTGAAAAAGCGCTCCTGCATCTCGGCATCGTATTTTTCATTGCCCGTTAGTCCCAGAGCTAACTTTCCAATTCTAAGTGTGTATAAGGTTGTTTGATATTTTCCGGTTGCGAACATTCGGTTTGGATTGGTGCCAGATAGTGGATCTGTTGCCAGGATTTCATCAATTGCTTTTGACGTAACTGTTCCCGATGGGGGGCTCATATATGAATGGCCAACACGCCCGCCTGGAACGTTCTTGGTTCCCGTGTTATATGATTCGTATGTTCCCTCACCACCCGAAATAGCATCGCCTATTTTTTTTGATGAATTCGTCGAGGTTGTCTGTAGCAAAACTGAAATTCCCCACCACCCCCACCGGATGAAAATGCCACGGCGCTGGCTCCTTCGGAAATCCCTCGATGGAGGTCACCTGCTCCCACCACTGCAGTTTCCCGATCCGCTCTATCTCGGACTGCCACAGCCACAGCAGATTCTTCATCAGCGGCGACATCTCTTCCCATTTGCCCATCCCGCCGCCCCATTCGGTTTCCGAGCGCACCACCAGATGCGTGATCGCTTCGGCCATCCACGGGGTTTCCCGCGCCTGCTGCAACTCGTATGCCGTCACCTTGCCGTCGTGGTTCGCATCGATCGCTTTCTCCAATTTGACGATCAGATCGCCAGCATTCACCTTCAGCGCGCTCGGCTCGAACGCCGTCTTGTCCTCGTCGGCCAGATACTGGTCCGTGACATGGAGGTGCCGTTTGAACAGGTCGACCGGTCTGAAGCTGATGTTGTCGACGAGTTCGAACCCCGGCCAGTCCCACTGGCCACACAGGCGCGCGAGCGGATGATGTGCCTCGCACACCCAGCCTTGCAGGGTTGAGCCATCCTTCGTCCCGATCGTGATGTTCCACCAGTGCAGCCCCTTGTCGTCGACGGCGACATTACCTGCGCCCAGCCGGTCCAGATCGGTGCGCCGGAATACGTCGCGGAAGTCCGCGCCCGGGCCTTTCGCATTGGAGATATTCAGCGGGAAATCCGACCATCCCTTTACGACACCGGTTGCCGTTGTGTTCGCGAGTTGGGCTTCCACCCACACCGGGGAACCGGCGTTCGTCAGCGTCGGGGTTGGGCGCTGGCCACGGTGTCCTCCACGTGCGGGCATCGTCACCGTCTTCGGCTGGACCCTGACCCAGCGCGAACCCGCCGCCTTGCCCACCGGCACGAGCTTCAGGCCACCTGCGCTCTGGGGCAGCGTCCGGTCCGGCCCGGGGATCTCCATGACGAGTCGCGCACCGGGCGAAATCTCCAGAAACGTCTTCACCGCCGGCAACGCTTTTGCGCGTGCGCGGCTCTTTTCGATGAACGCCGGCAATTCCGGGCCCGCGAATACCTCGAGATGCAGCAGCGGCCGGGTCGGCTTCGGGGGCAGCAGCTTCGCTTCCGTGTAACGCACGTAGTGGCCCATCTGGCCCACCACGTCGCCGGCCTTCACGGGATACGGCTGTTTCAGCACCACCACCGTATCGAGTGGTTTCGGATCGAGAACCGCATCGAGTTCCTTCGCATACACCCAGCTCCACCGTGCATGCTCCGATACCCGCTGGCCGGCAATCGGGGCGACCGGCTCGCCGCTTCTGAGCGCCTTGATCCTTCGCCAGCCGGGATGTCTCGGGTCCGATTCGGACAGCAGGAGTTCAGCGCCACGGGGCAGGATGCCGATGATTCTGCCATTCGCCAGGTCGCGAATGTGGATGCCCTTCACGGGCGCGGGGGGCGGCGTGTTGTCAACCGGCTGGACTACGGGCGGCTGGGGTGGAACGACGAAATCCGCATCGATGAATTCGCCAAGCAGGTCCCGGTTCGCGATGTCCACCGGCACGGGCTGCGGCGGCTTTGGCTTCGGCAGCGTTTGCATGTCGTTCGACCTGTCGCCCACGCGGTAGTAGCGCTCGCCTTCCCAGAACGGCATCGGCTCCAGGTGCGGTGTGGCCGGATCAGGTTGTTTCTTCGCGGCCTGATAGCTGTTCCAGTCCATCAGGTGCATGTACAGGCTGAAGAACGTCAGCGTTTCGTCCGACGCGGGCTTGCCCGTGGCACCAGACGCCGGCGGCAGCGGCAGCCTGTGACGGATCAGCACAAAGCCCGTCGAGTAGAGTGCCTTGCGATTGTCGCGCCAGATCTGTTCGGAATACTTACTGTCTAGCCGGTAGGCCACGATCTCGCCGTCGGCGATGGCGCGCACGCCTTCATCCTGCTTGAGCATCGCGGCGGTGTTGCGGTCGAAGTGCACGCCGCCGTGCCATATTCCGCTGACGCCAAGCGGATAGAAACCGTCCTCGGCCTTCGCCAGCGCCTTCATGTACGTCAACGGGTCGGTGGCGCCACCATTGCCGGACGGCGTGAATGGAAAGGCCCAGTTCAGCGGGGTATAGGCGGATGCTGGCGATGCAGCTGGTCGGGCAGGAAGGGCGGGCGTGTTCATGGATTCCCGGATCAGTGGTTGTTTCGGGTGTGCGTACCGGCAGCAAGGGGAATGTCTTGTGTCTTATCCCGAGTACAGCGAGCCATGCGCGCCATCCACCGAAACCGACGTCGACTGCAGCGGATTGCGAATCGTGGCGCTCGCGCCGTCTGGTTTGTTCCAGGTTCCGCACTTCTCAAGAATCTCTCCGGTTGTTACGTTCTCGATCAATCCCGCTCTGATGCGAATGTACGAACCACCTGCGCCCAGCCAGACTTCCTTTGCGGCGGTGATGACCACCCGCCCGTTCGAACTCTCGATCGTCACGTCTTCCAGGCCCGCCATATCCACCGGGCCGCTTTGCGCTTGAATACTGATCGGCCCCTTCGCCGCGATCATCTTGATGCCCAGGTTCTGTGCGAACAGGCTGATCTTGTCCATGACGCTTGCCAGCAGCGATCTCCCTGCGGCGACGTTGACGTTATTTCCCGCAACGACGTTCGCGTGCCGACGCGCGGCCATGTGCACCGATTGCTGAGTGGACACCGCAATACCTTCCGGGCTCGAAAGCAGCATCACCGGCTTCGCGAAGCCGTTTGCATTGCCCGTGCCTCCGCCCGCCGTGCGTCCGCCGGTTGAAGTTGTGCCAGCAACCATGTGCTGAGTCGCATCGGTGAATGCCTTGAGCGCATCGTGGCCGTCTTGCAGGTTTTCGGCATGATTGGTTTCGCTCGCCTTCGAGACGGTGTCGAACACCGCTTCCGCGCTCGCAAGCTGCTCGGTTGCCGCCGTCACGTTCATGGGCTGCGCGCTGGCGGGCTGCGTCGAGACATACAGTCCCTGTTCCGCGCGCACGGCGCCACAGGCGCTCGACTTCAGGTCGAAGCCACGACCGAGAAACGCCCCGCGCGTGTTGTCGGTCTGCTCGATGAGGTAGCCCAGGTGGAGGTGGGAGCTGTAGCTGGTCGTGTATAGGTGGACGCGATTCTGGCCGCTGGCGTCGTCCATCACCATCTGGTTGTAGCCATCTCCGCCGTATTCGCGGGAGCGGAAACCGGAGAGCAGGCCATGTGTATTCCACACCGGCATGGTCTCGCCGCCGTGCAGTCGCGAGATATGATCACGGGCATGTCGCAATCCCCGTTCACGAAGCCGACGAGCACCTGATCTCCGTTGCGCAATGGAAAGTAGCCGCCACGCTTTGCGCCCGCGTCCGGCATCGCGGCGCGAATCCACGCCGATGCTCGGTTGTTGCGATCCTTGCGGCTGTAAGTCATCCACACTTTTACGCGGTTGCCGTCGTCGGTGGATATTTCTTCGTTCTCCGCGGTGGCGACGATACCGGTCTGGAGGTGCATTTCCGGCTTGCTGTGTTCGAATGGGCTGCGGAACGGCGCGCGGCGGCGCTGCGCGTCGATTTCGACCTGAATGAAGCCTGCGCTGCCGTCCGGGTGACGCACGCTCGCGCCGCCCTTTGCATTCTTCGCCTGTTCGACTTCGGCGCGCAGGCTCTTCGGAAAGCGCGCGAGCGTGTCCATGCCTGGTACGTTGTTCTGGATCAGCCAGTCGCTGGCGATGATCGCCAGTTCCCGATCGTGTTCGGGCAGTTTGTCGAAGTCCGGATGGCCAGTCAGCGTGAACCAGTAACCGGGCAACGCATAGCGCGGACTGCCGACGCCGAAATAGCGTTTCGCGCGCGACGCCCATTCTTCGATGCGGATGTGCGCCTGCTGCTCGCCCAGGTCGCGTTCCCCCCAGCTTTGCGACCCTGTGTAGAGATAGTCTTCTCCTTGTCCCGGCAGCTCGTCCGTGTCCAGTGCGGATGCGCTGACCTGCTTGCTCAGGTCCGGCCGCTTGTAGTCGGCCGTGGCTGTCGTGAGCGTGGCGCATTGCGCTTCCTGCTGCTCGCTCAGTTGAGTCAATCCGTCGAACTCCTCATCGGTGCCGGCGCGACTGAATTTCATCGTCTGTTGCGGCAAGGGCGGGGCGAAGTACAGGTCGTCCGAGAGGGTCACTTTGTGCGACTTGCCGTCCTTCGCGAAGTCGAAGCGTGCAAACACTCCGGCTTCTTCCATGCCGCGGTGAACGAAATTCCAGTCGGTTTCCCACTGCACGCGGTTCGAATACGAGCGCATGGGCGTGCGCAGGTCGAATGAGTAATTTCCGCGCGCCTGGGGGTGCTTATGGAACACGTCAGACAGCACTTGCTGGCCAGAGACTTCCTGCCAGTCGCGCCGGTCGCTGGCGAGCTTGAGGAAACTCAGCCACGAGGAAAATTGCAGCTGGAAGTACGTGATGCCGCCATCGCTGCCAATTCTGCGGGCACGCTGGACATAGCCGTGGATTGGCAGATAGCTGCCGTTGGTCTGCCGGATCCAGAGCGTGACGGGCCGAAGCATTAGCGCACTGAGTTCGATCCTGGTGTTGTGGGCCGAAGCCGCGTCGACGATCACCTCGAAATTGCGTCCGAGCCGGGCATTGATCTTGACGTACAGGGGTACGAGCCAGTCTTCGCCGAGTGGCGTGTCGAGTCTGGCGAGACGGCCACGTTGCGCGTATCCGGTGCGCAACACCTTGTCCAGCGCCTGGGCAGTCATGGGTTACCTCGTCTGTCCGTGGTACGCGCATTTGGCCGTCGCAAGCCCGCGACGGCTGGAATGGCGGGTTCTATTTCAGGGGAAGACGAGAAGTTAACCGGGAAGCCTGTTCCCGGAATTGACGTGGCGCAGTCAATACGTACTGCAGAAGCTTTGATCCGGTCTTGCAAAGCCCATCGAAGGCCATGCTGCCGGCGCTGGTTGGATCCTCAGGCGCGCTCGTGCAGTCCCTCCGCCGGCAACCTGAAACTCGCAATCGACTCGCGCAGCCCCGTCACCTGATCCTTGAGCGAATGCGCCGCCGCCGCGGCTTGCTCGACCAGCGCCGCATTCTGCTGCGTCACCTGATCCATTTCACCCACGGCGCGGTTCACCTGCTCGATGCCCGCGCTCTGCTCGCGCGACGCGTGGCTGATCTCCTCGAGGATTTCGTGCACGCGCCGTACCGACTGCACGATCTCGTTCATCGTCGAGCCCGCGCTGGTCACGAGGTGCTGCCCTTCGGCCACCGTGCCCGTCGATTTTTCGATCAGCGCCTTGATCTCCTTGGCTGCCGCCGCCGAACGCTGCGCGAGGCTGCGCACCTCCGCCGCGACCACCGCGAAGCCGCGTCCCTGTTCGCCCGCGCGCGCGGCTTCCACCGCCGCATTCAACGCCAGGATGTTGGTTTGAAAAGCAATCCCGTCGATCACGCCGATGATGTCGCCAATCTGCTGCGAGCTCGTGGTGATGTCGCCCATCGTGCGCACCACGTCGCCGACGACGGCGTTGCCGCGCGTGGCGACTTCGGCCGCCTGGCTCGCGAGCGTGGCGGCGTGCTGCGCGCTGTCCGCGTTCTGGCGCACGTTGGTGGTCATCTGGTCCATGCTCGATGCGGTTTGCACGAGCGCCGCGGCCTGCTCCTCGGTGCGCTGCGAGAGATCGGTGTTGCCGGCGGCAATTTCGTTGGCGCCCACGTTGATGTTTTCCGCGCCGCTGCGCACGCGCGAAACGGTTTGCACGAGCGCGCCCTGCATGGTTGCGAGCGCACGCATCAGGCTTTTCGCGTTGGCGCCTTGAACCTGAATGTGCGAGGTGAGATCGCCATGAGCGATGCGGTTGGCCGTCTCGACGGCGATTTCGAGTTCGCCGCCGATGCTGCTGCGAACGCTGCGCACCACCAACACCATCACGACCGTGGCGGCCGCGCCGAGCACGAAGGTCGCGAGCAGCCAGCGCACGAGGTTCGTGTAGAACGCGGTGCGCACGTCGTCCATGTACATGCCGGTGACGATCACCCAGTCCCACGGCGCGAAGCGGTAGGCGTAGCTCAGCTTCGGCACGGGCTCGGTCTGGCCGGGCTTGGACCACAGATAGTCGACGAAGCCGCCGCCAGGTTGACTCGCGGTCTGTGAAAGCTCGACGAAAAGGTGCTTGCCCGAGGGGTCGCTGAAGTCGGTGAGCTTCTTGCCGTTGAGCTCGGGCTTGATGGGATGCATCAGCATCACCGACTGGGAGTTGTTGATGCTCAGATAGCCGTCCGTCCCGTAGCGGACGGCAGCGAGCGCGGCCAGCGCCTGCTTTTGCGCATCGGCTTCAGTGAGGGCGTGCTGCTGCGACAGCGTGTAGTAGTGCTTGGCGATGCTGGTGGCTTCCTGCACGAGCGTGACGAGCTGTGCGCGCCGTTCGCGGATCATGCCGTCGCGGCTTTGCCACGCGCCGAAGGCAACGATGAGGAGCAAGCCGATCCAGAGGATCGCGATCATCGAGCGGAGTTTCTGGTTGAGGGTCATCTTCTGATTGGTCGGTCCAGGGCTGCGTTGGGGCGGCGATTGCTGCAAAGGGAGGGCCTCGCCAGCCTGTGATAACGGCGCGCGCACGCGAGCGCACGAGTCAGGATGAACCCTGTGTGCGGCGGCCGTTGGCGCAAAAATGCGCGGAAAGCGCCCTTTAAAACCACAAATTTCACTGGAATTACATGATTTGCCACTTTCTGCTGTGGTTGAAAGCGGATACGAATCATTTCCGTTATAGTCGCGGCTTTGGCCCCATGCCGCCGCCAAGGTCCATCGGCGGCGCGACGCATGTTTCGCGGTCCCAAAACCGATTTCCCAACGATGCGACGCGCGCGGCGCAGCCACGGCTGCCGACGCGGCGTCGTCCCATGGAGCGACACGATGAACGCACGCGAACCCGCCATGTTTTCCGCTGCGGTTCCCGCATCGCGCAGCGCGCGGCTGCGCCAGATGCTGGTGAGCAACGAACTCGAATTCCTGATGGAAGCGCACAACGGCTTGTCCGCGCGGATTGCGCGCGAGGCGGGTTTCAAGGCGATCTGGGGCTCGGGCTTGTCGATCTCCGCGCAGTTCGGCGTGCGCGACAACAATGAAGCGAGCTGGACCCAGGTGGTCGACAACCTCGAATTCATGGCCGATGCGAGCGATCTGCCGATCCTGCTCGACGGCGACACCGGTTACGGCAATTTCAACAACGTGCGCCGTCTCGTGCGCAAGCTCGAGCAACGCGGAATTGCGGGCGTGTGCATCGAGGACAAGCAGTTTCCGAAGACCAACAGCTTCATCAAGGGCGAAGCGCAGCCGCTTGCCGACATGGACGAGTTCTGCGGCAAGATCAAGGCCGGCAAGGATTCGCAGCACGACGAACATTTCTCGATCGTTGCGCGCGTGGAAGCGCTGATCGCGGGCTGGGGCATGGACGAGGCGCTCAAGCGCGCCGAGGCCTATCGCCTCGCGGGCGCGGATGCGATTCTCATCCACAGCAAGCTCTCGAAGCCCGACGAGATTCTCACGTTCGCGCGCGAGTGGGCGGGGCGGGGTCCGCTCGTGATCGTGCCCACCAAGTACTACAGCACGCCCACCGATGTGTTTCGCAAGGCCGGCATCAGCGTCGTGATCTGGGCAAACCATCTGGTGCGCGCTTCGGCTTCGGCAATGCAGTCCGTCGCGAAGACGATTCACGAGACGCAGACGCTCATCGATGTGGAAGACCGCATCGCGCCCGTCAACGAAATCTTCCGTCTTCAGGACGCCGATGAGTATTCGGAAGCGGAAAACCGCTACCTGAGCGCGTCGCGCACGGCGGGCGCGGCGATCGTGCTGGCGGGGAGCCGTGGCTCGGGCCTCGATGCTTTCACGGAGGACAAACCGAAGGTCATGCTGCCCGTGGCGGGTAAGCCGCTGTTGCGCTGGCTCGTCGACGCGTTCAAGAAGCAGTCGGTCAACGACATCACGGTGGTGGGCGGCTATCGCGCCGACGCCATCGACATGGCGGGCGTGAAGCTCGTGCGCAACGAGCGCTATGGGCAGACCAACGAGCTCGCCTCGCTCGCGTGCGCCATCGACTCGCTCAAGAACGACACGGTGATCTCGTATGGCGACCTGCTGTTCCGCAGCTACATCCTGCGCGATCTGGTGGAAAGCGAAGCGGACTTCAGCGTGGTGATCGATTCGTCGCCGGAGTCGGAAAGCAGCAGCACGCGCGACTTCGCGTGGTGCTCGTCGGGCGACGATCGTGGCCTCTTCGGCAACAAGGTGCTGCTTGCCCGCATCGCGAGCGGGCCGGCCGCGAAGGGTGAGGAGGGCGAGGCGCCGCACGGACGCTGGATCGGCCTCATGAGCGTGCGCGGCGCGGGCCGCGAGAAGCTCGCGAACAAGCTCGCGCAACTGCAAACGCGCGCCGACTTCGACACGCTCGACATGCCCGCGCTCCTCAATGCGCTGATCGCGGATGGCGAGCAGGTCGAGGTGCAATACGTGCGCGGTCACTGGCGCGGCGTGAACGATCTCGAAGATTTCCGCCGCGCGGGGGATTTCGCGCAGGGCGTACTTACGCAGGGTGGCGTCATGCCGGGCGCTGCTATGCAGACGCAGACGCGGGCTCAGTCGAAGGCGGAGGGCCAGGCATGATCGAAGCGGCGCAGTTTGTGGAAGCGGCGCGCTCGCGCGGCTTCGAATGGTACGCGGGCGTGCCGTGCTCGTTCCTCACGCCGTTCATCAATTACGTGCTGCAGGACGAGTCGCTTCATTACGTGTCGGCGGCAAACGAGGGCGATGCCGTCGCGCTGATTGCGGGCGTGGCGCTCGCCGGCGAGCGCGGCATCTCGATGATGCAGAACTCCGGGCTAGGCAACGCCGTGAGCCCGCTGACTTCGCTCACGTGGACCTTTCGCCTGCCGCAACTGCTGATCGTGACATGGCGCGGCCAGCCTGGCGTGGCCGACGAGCCGCAGCATGCGCTGATGGGCCCCGTCACGCCGCAGATGCTCGACACGATGGAGATTCCGTGGGAGCTGTTCCCGACGCAAGCGGAAGCCATCGGCCCGGCGCTCGATCGCGCGCTCAGGCATATGGACGAAACGGGCCGCCCCTATGCGCTCGTGATGCAAAAGGGCAGCGTTGCGCCGTTCGAACTCGAGGGTGGCGGCGCGATGCCCGAGAAGCATGCGCTGCCCGTCGCCCAGTCGAAATGGACGGAGCGGACTCCTGATCAATTGCCCACGCGCCAGCAGGTGCTCGAACGCGTGATTGCGGCTACGCCCACGCAATCGTCGGTGGTGCTGGCGTCGACGGGTTTCTGCGGACGCGAGCTCTACGCGCTAGACGACCGCGCCAACCAGCTCTATATGGTGGGCTCGATGGGCTGCGTCACGCCGTTCGCGCTCGGGCTCGCGCTTGCGCGTCCGGACCTGAACGTGGTGGCGCTCGATGGCGACGGCGCGGCGCTCATGCGCATGGGCGCTTTCGCGACGCTGGGCGCTTACGGCCCGTCGAACCTCACGCATGTGCTGCTCGACAACGGCGTGCACGATTCGACCGGCGGCCAGGCGACGGTTTCGCCGCAAGTGTCGTTCGCGGGTGTGGCGGCGGCATGCGGTTACGCCGAGGCGGTGGAAAGCGACGACCTCGCGGCGCTTGACGCCGTGCTCGCTGGCGCGAACGATGCGGCGGGCGACTCGGGACTGAACGGCACACGCTTCGTACGTCTGACTATCCGCCGCGGCACGCCCGATGGGCTGCCGCGTCCGACCATCACGCCGCCCGAGGTGAAGGCGCGTCTCATGCGCCACATCGGCGCGCCCGCTCATGCAGCGGAACATACCGTTGAACGATAAGGAATTGCCGATGCTGTTGCTCAATCCCGGTCCCGTCACGCTTACCGAGCGCGTGCGCCGTAGTCTGCTGCAGGAAGACCTCTGCCATCGCGAAAGCGAATTCTTCGACGTTCAGGAAGACGCGCGCACGCGCCTCCTGGGCGTCTACGATCTGGACCTCGCGCAGTGGCAGGCGGTGCTCATGACCGGCTCCGGCACGGCCGCGGTCGAGAGCATGATTGCATCGCTCGTGCCCGCCAACGGCAAGCTGCTGATCGTCGAGAACGGCGTGTACGGCGAGCGCGTCACGCAGATCGCCACGCAGTACCACATCGCACACGAAGTGATGAAGCACGAGTGGATGCAGGCGCCCGATCTCGCGCGGGTTTGCGCGGCGCTCGACGCTGACCGTGCGATCACGCATGTCGCGATCATCCATCACGAGACCACCACGGGCCGGCTGAACGATCTGCGTGCGCTGGGCGAGGCGTGCCGCGCGCGCGGCGTGCAGATGCTCGTGGATGGCGTGAGCAGCTTCGGCGCCGAAGCCATCGATTTCGCCGACACGAGTATTGCCGCTGTGGCCGCGACCGCGAACAAGTGCCTGCACGGCGTGCCGGGCGCGGCCTTCGTCGTGGTGCGCCGCGCGGCGCTCGCGAATGCATCGAGCCGCACGTACTATCTCGACCTCAAGCGCCTCGCCACGCTCCAGGATCAGCGCAATACGCCGTTCACGCCTTCGGTGCATGCGTATTACGCGCTCGTCGAAGCGCTGCGCGAACTCGCCGATGAAGGCGGCTGGCAAGCGCGTCACGCGCGTTATGCAGCGCTTTCGGAGCAGGTGCGCGCGGGTTTTGCGGCGCGCGGGATGGCGAGCGTGTTGCCGAAGGACGAGTCCTCGGTGGTGTTGCGAGCGTTCCGTCTGCCGGTTGGCATCGACTATCCGACGCTGCACGACGCGCTCAAGGCGCGCGGCTTCGTGATTTATGCGGGGCAGGGCGGTTTGTCGAAGGAACTGTTCCGCATCTCGACGATGGGCGATATTCATGCCGCCGACGTCGAGCGTCTGCTGGCGGCGTTCGACGCAGTCGCGAAGTAGCCGTCGCGATTCGGACGGGCGCCTTACCCCGTCACGCGTTCTCCCGCGCGCAGCGCCGTGGTTTCCTTCGCGGGCTTGCTTGCACTCTTGCGGCGCGCCCGCGCCTTCTTCAGCCAGATCAGCACGCCCGTCACGCTGAGCATCGCGACGGCCACGCCCATGCAGCTCATGGCGATGCGCCCCGGTAATCCGGCGATGCGGCCCGAGTGCAGCGGAAACTGCGCCTGGATGAAGAGGTCGCCGGCGCTGCCGCGTCCGGGTATTTGCCGGGCGATCACCTCGCCGGTGCGAGCGTTCATGACGAGCCAGGGGTTGCCGAGGCCGGCGTCGCCGTGATCGTTGCCCGCCGCAAAGTAGCCCACGCCATACGCGCCGAGCGCGGGCATCGCGAACAGGCCGCCCGGCGGCGCGGCAATGCCTTCGCGGCGGCCCAGCGCGGGCGCCATGGCGGCGATGCGCGCGCGCGCCGAAGTGGTTTCTTCGGGCGTGAGCTCGGGACCGGGCGCGACGGTGCGGAACGGGTCCGGCGCGAGCGTCGAGAACATCGACACCACGGGGCGCACGACCTGCGTGCCCAGATTCATCGAGATCGATGTGAGTGCAACCATTATTAGCAGGCCCCAGAGCCAGACGCCTCCCGAGCGGTGCAGGTCGAAGGTGAGCGCGTAGCCGCCGCGCTTCACGCGAAAGGCGAGCGATTTGCGCCAACTCTTGAGGTTCGGAAAGGCGAGCACGATGGCGACGAAGCCGTCCAGCAGCCAGGCCATGCCGACGACGCCCATCGTCCAGACGCCGAAGTCGATGCCCATCCTGGTCGGCAGGAACAGCGTGTAGTGCAGCTGATAGAGGAACGGGATCAGATTCAGGCGCGCAAGCGAGGGCGCACCCCACATGCGGCGGCCTTGCTCGGCGCCGGTGACCGGGTCCAGCGCGACCTGGTTGTAGCCGAGCGCGAAGGGCGCGCCGGTCTTCGGGTCGATGCGCGGTTCCACGCGCACGACGAACGTGTGGCCGGGCTCGACCGAGAGCGGCATGTAGCTGATCTGCGCGCGCGGATCGGCGGCTTCCACGCGCTGGGCGAGCGTGAGCGCGGGCAGCGGCGCGCCGGGCGTATCGGCGTGATAGAAGGACCGATTGAGCGCCGCATCGAGCTCGTGGTCCCAGCCGATCACGGCGCCCGTGAGGCCGGCGAGAAACAGGAACGCCGCCGTGCCGAGGCCGAGCCAGCGGTGCAGGCGGACCAGCAGGGCTCTCATGCGGGCGCGCCGGGAAGAGTGCGAGCGCGGTGATCGCAGCGAGTGCGGCGGTCCGCGCGGGCGGGCGCAGTCTGGAAAGCGGTCACGACGGTTGGGATGAATCCGGCTGAGTGCAATGTTGGTTGCAAATGCGAATCGTTCGCATTCTATAAAGAGATGCGCGCGAACGCAAGCTTCGCGAAAGCAGGAAGACGCGGAGGCAGGCGGGAAATTCGGCTGGCGGCGAGTGCCGCGCGGCCGGCGCTTGGTGGCGCTTGGTGGCGCTTCGCTACACCGGATCCTTGCTCGGCGGAGCGTCCGGACGTTGCGGCTCCTCGCCGTGATGTCCGGGCGGTGGTGGCGTGAGCGGATCGCGCTCGGGGTCACGCGTGGGATCGGCGAGCGGGTCGGGCAGCGGGTTGGTGTGCGAGCAGATCATCGCGGGTACCTCGTGAGCAGGCGTGGCCAATCGGGCGCGATGTGTGGATGGTCCTTATAGCCTAGGCGATCGGCGCGCCTCGTGCGGGATTTCGCATGCGCGCGCGAGGCGCTGGAAACGCGCCGGAGACGGCAAGCGCCTAGAGCCCATCCAGATCGGCGGGGGTATCGACGTCGCGCAGGATGCCGGGGTCGTTCACGTCGATGCGCGTGAGCGCGGGCGAGTTCAGCAGCGCGCGCGCGCCGGTGTCGCCGTCGAGCGCAAGCAAGGCCGCGCGATGCGCGAGCCCGAATCCGACCGGATGACCGCGCTGCCCGTGATAGAACGGCGCGACCAGCGGCTTGCCCGCATCGAGCTCGCGCGCGACGGCCTCGATGGTCGCGGGCGCGATGCGCGGCATGTCCGCGAGCGCCACGATCCAGCTTTCTCCTTCGGTGTCGGCCTTGATCGCCGCGGCGAGGCTCGCGCCCATGCCTCTCGCGGCGGCGGCGGCGAACACCACGTCGCAGCCGGCGTCGTTCAAGACGTGCGCGAGCGCTTCCGCGCCGGGACGCACCACGGCGATCACCCTTGGCGTGACCGTCAAGAGCCGGTGCGCGGCCTCATGAGCCACGCTGACGCCGCTGCGCAGCGGCGCGAGAAGCTTGTTGCGCAAACCGTCTGGATCGAAGCGCGATCCGGTGCCGGCGGCGAGCAAAACGCCAGTGGCGAGCGATGCATAGGCCATGGGGGGAGCCGCGCGAGAGGGGGAGGCGTTGATTGTGCGGTGCAACCGCGCGTGAGGCAAGCCCAGGGAAGACGCGCGGCGCGCCGCGTGTTCCGTTCATTCCGTGGTGCCGCGCGTGCCTGTCATTAAATCGTCACGCGCGGGTTACGCGAATGCGTGACGCGGCAGCATCATCTTGTCGAGCGTGATCGGCAGATCCCGCACGCGCACGCCCGTTGCGTGATAGACCGCGTTGGCGATCGCGGCGGGCACCCCGGTGATGCCGATTTCGCCGATGCCGCGCACGCCGAGCGGATTGAAGCGCAAGTCCGGCGCGCCCACGAACAGCACATCCAGATCGCCGATATCGGCGTTCACGGGCACGTGATAGTCGGCGAGGTTGCCGTTGGCGAAGCGGCCCGTGCGCGCGTCCAGCATGGCGTCTTCGTGCAGCGCCGTGCCCACGCCCCAGACCATGCCGCCCATCAGCTGGCTGCGCGCCGTTTTTTCGTTGAGCACCTGCCCCACGTCGTAAGCGCCGACGATGCGCGCCACGCGCAGCGTGCCGAGCTCGGCGTCCACGTGCACCTCGGCGAAGACCGCGCCGAACGAGTGGAACGCGTATTGCTGCCGCTCCGCGCCCGGCTTCTCCGCGGCTTGCGCCTCGATCGGCTCGCCGCCCGCGCGCGCGATGATGGCGGCGGCCGGGTCGCGGCGCGCCGGGTCGCGGGTCGCCAGAACCCAGCCGTCGGCGACCGCGACGTCCCCGGGAGCCACGCCATGGACTGGAGAAGCGGGGTCGGCAATCGCGAGCGCGATCAGTTTGTCGCGCGCGGCGCGTGCCGCCGCCTGCACGGCGGGCGAGACGCTCGCCGCCGATTGCGAGCCGCCCGAGACCGGCGCGCGAGGCAGCGTCGAATCGCCGAGCGCGAAGCGGATACGCTCTGGAGGAAAGCCGAGCGCATCGGCGGCCACCTGGGTCATCACGGTATACGTGCCGGTGCCGATGTCCTGCGTGCCGGAGGCGACCATCGCGGTGCCATCGGGCAGGATGCGCGCGATGGCCGCCGCTTCGCTGCGGTTGGCCGGATAGGTCGCGCCCGCCATGCCCAGGCCGATCAGCGTGTTGCCCTCGCGCATCGCGCGCGGCGCGTTCACGCGGCGCGACCAGCCGAAGCGCTGCGCGCCCGCCGTATAGCATTCGCGCAGCGCCTTCGACGACCATGGCCGGCCTTCTTGCGGCTCCGCTTCCGCGTAGTTTTTCAGGCGCAGCGCGATGGGGTCCATCTTCAGGCGCCACGCCAGTTCGTCCATCGCGGATTCGAGCGCGAACGAGCCGGTGGTCTCGCCGGGCGCGCGCATGAAGGTGGGCGTGCCGACGTTCAGCGGCACGACGCGGTGGCTCGTGCTCAGGTTCGGGCATGCATACATCATGCGCGTGACGAGACCCGACATCTCGGTCCAGTCCTCGAACGCCGAGGTGTGCGAGAGCGTGTCGTGGCGCACGCCGGTGAGCGTGCCGTCCGCGCGCGCGGCAATCGAGAGATGTTGCTCCGTGTGCGGCCGCGAGCCCACCAGCCCGAACATCTGCGGCCTGGTGAGGGCGAGGCGCACGGGACGGCCGGTTTGCTTCGCGGCCATCGCGCACAGGCTCACGTGAGACCATGAGGATCCCTTACAACCGAAGCCGCCGCCGATGAACGGCGAGATCACGCGGATATGCTCCGCCGGGATGCCGAATACGGCGGCCACGGCGGCGCGATCGTTCGTCACGCCCTGGGTGGCGTCGTAGAGCGTGAGTTCGGGACCGTCCCAGCGCGCCATGGTCGCGTGCGGCTCCATCGGGTTGTGGAACTGCGTGGGCGTGGTGTAGACCGCGTCGACGCGCAGCGCGCCTTGGTGCAGGCCCGCTTCCACGTTGCCGCGCTGCGAATCCATCGGGCGTCCGGGTATGGCGGGCGGCGTGTGCGCCTGCGCTTTGGCGCGCGCGAAGTCGAGCGTCGCCGGCGAGGCAGCGTAGGTCACGCTCACGTGCTGCGCGGCGTCGGCGGCGTGCTCGAGCGTATCCGCGACCACGACCGCGACGGGCTCGTTGCTGTAGCGCACGACGTTGTCCTGGAGCAGCGTGAGGCGCCGCACCGCGGGCGGCGAAACGGGCGGGCGCCCCGCGTTCGGCAGGCGCATCGCGTTCTGCGAGGTCATCACGAGCAGCACGCCCGGCATGGCCTGTGCACGGCCCGTGTCGATCGATGCGATCGTGCCGCTCGCCACGGTGCTTGTCACGAGCACCGCATGCGCGAGACGCGCCTCGGGAAAATCCGCCGCATAGTTCGCGCCGCCTGTGACTTTGAGCATGCCGTCGATGCGCTCGACCGGCTGTCCGATCAGCTTGTCCATGCGTGTTCTCCCGTGACGCTCGCGCTGCTTGCGCCAGTCGCTGGACTGCCCGCGGCCAGCATGGCGGCGCGCACCATGGCGCGCTGCGCGAGCTCGACCTTGAACGTGTTGCCGGAGAGCGGCTGTGCTTGCGCGAGTTCCGCGGCGGCGGCGCTGCGCAACGTGGCCGAGTCGAGCGTGTGCCCGGCGAGATGCTGCTCGGCGCGGCTGGCGCGCCACGGCTTGTGCGCGACGCCGCCTAGCGCGATGCGCGCGGCGCGCACGCGCTGGCCATCGAGCTGCAAGGCCACCGCGACGGAGACGAGCGCGAACGCGTAGCTCGCGCGGTCGCGCAGCTTCAGGTAGTGCGTGTGATCGCTGAACGCGGAGGGCGGCAGGTCCACCGACGTGATCAGCTCGCCGGGCGCGAGCGTCGTGTCCTGATCGGGGCGCTCGGCGGGCAGCCGGTGAAACTGCGCGATCGGAATCGCGCGTGCGCCGCGCGGTCCGCTTACTTGCACGGTGGCCTCGAGCGCCGCGAGCGCCACGCTCATGTCGGACGGATTCACGGCCACGCATTGCGCGCTCGCGCCGAGAATCGCGTGCATGCGATTGAAGCCCTCGCGCGCGGCGCAGCCGCTGCCGGGCGCGCGCTTGTTGCACTGCGCGAACGCGGTGTCGTAGAAGTACGCGCAACGCGTGCGCTGCATGAGATTGCCGCCCACGGTGGCCATATTGCGCAGTTGCGGCGACGCGCCCGCGAGCAAGGCCTGCGTGAGCAGCGGGTAGCGCGTGCGCACGAGCGCGTGGTTCGCCGCGTCGCTATTGCGCACGAGCGCGCCGATGCGCAGGCCGCCATCGGGCAAGGTCTCGATGTGCCCGAGTGCGGCAAGGCGCGTGATGTCGATGAGCTTGAGCGGATGCGCGAGGCCGCCTTTCATGAGGTCGAGCAGATTCGTGCCGCCGCCGATAAAGGCTGCGCCCGGCTGCTGCGCGGCGGCAATGGCGGCGTCGATGTCGTCGGCGCGCTGCAAGGAGAACGCGTCCATTGCGATGCTCCTTTCTTTCAGGTGCAGGCCGCGTGCGCGTCGCGCACCGCGGCCACGATGTTGGCGTAGGCGCCGCAGCGGCAAAGGTTGCCGCTCATGCGCTCGCGAATCTCGGCGTCGCTCAGTTGCGTGGGAGGCGTGCGCACATCGGCGGTCACGGCGCTGGCCGCGCCGGCTGCGAATTCCGTGAGGCAGGCGGTGGCCGAGCACACTTGGCCGGGCGTGCAGTAGCCGCATTGCAGCGCGTCGCGTTCGATGAAGGCGCGTTGCACGGCGCTGGGTGCATCCGCGCCCGCGAGGCCCTCGACGGTGGTGATGCGCTGGCCCTCGTGCATCGCGGCGAGCGTGAGGCAACTGTTGATGCGGCGGCCTTCCACGAGCACCGTGCAAGCGCCGCACTGGCCGCGGTCGCAGCCTTTCTTCGTGCCGCTCAGGCCGGCGTAATCGCGCAGCGCGTCGAGCAGCGTCACGCGCGGCTCGATATGAAGCACATATTCGCGACCGTTGATGTCGAGCTTGACCGGTTGCGCGGTGGCGGGCGAGGGCGGTGGCGTGGCGGTATCGGCGGGGGACGGCGTGTGCTGCGACGGCGCGTCTTGCGCATGCAGATGAGGCACACTGCCCAGCGCGGCGGCAGCGGCGGCCGATTGCAGGAAGCGGCGGCGGGTGACGTCGGCGGGAGGAGGGGCGTTGGACATGGCGTTCGACAGACTCCATAACGAAGACGGAACGTAAGGCGCGCAATGAAGCACAAGCGCATGGCCGGATTTGCCATGCGCGGAGTTTCGCGGCGCGGCTGTCCGAATGCAGCAAATTCGATGCCGCGTTCAGTCGGGCGTGCTCTCCTTGCGCCCCTTATGAGAACCGCACGTTGCGCTCGTGGAACGCGAAAGTAAAGCGTTGGCGCACGTTTTTCGAGGTGCGAAGTGCTTGCTGGCGCAACGCTGTCGCAGGGCTGGCATGAAGCTGTCGCGAAGCTGGCGTGGCGGACAGAATTGCGCTGCTGCCACAATCGAAACCGTTTTTGGATAAGCAGGATCGCTAATCGATTGCACTGCGCTGCGCGTCAGCTTGCGCGAGCGCCAGCGTGCTCACCGTCTCGCGCAGCCATGTCAGCGCGGGGTCCGCGTGGCTGCGCGGATGCCAGGCCGCATGCATGGAAAAGCCGCGCGCCTCGAATGGCAGCTCGAACAGATCCACGCGGTCCAGGCTGCGTGCAACGAGCCGGTAGGGCAGCGTGGCTACGTAGTCGGTGCGCGCGAGCACTTCTGGCACGAGCGTGAAGTGCTGCACCGAGAGCGCCACGCGCCGGCGCCTCCCGAGAGCTTCCAGATGCTCGTCCATGAAGCCGGAGAAGCTGCCGCCACTGGTCGAGACCAGTACGTGACCGAGCGCGCAATAGCTGTCGAGATCGAAAGCGGCCGTGCCGCGCGGGTGTCCTTTGCGTTGCGCGACGACGAAGCGCTCGTCGTAGAGCTTTCTTGTCTTGAGCGTGGGCGGCACCTGCTGCGCGGAGCCGAGCAGCAGGTCGATTTCGCCGCGCTCGAAGCGCTGCGCGAGCGAGCCGGACTCAATGGCGACGAACGCGAGCTGAACGGCCGTCCCGGCGAGGTGCGCCCATTCGATCATCAGCGGCAGGCCGAGCACGGCCACGCACTGGTCGCTCGTGGCGATCACGAAGCGCCGCGAACTGGTAAGCGGATCGAACGCGGGCTGGCGGCGCACCACGGTCTCGAGCGTTTGCAAGGCGGCGTGCAGGGGCTCCATCAGCTCGAGCGCACGCACCGTACGCGTCATGCCGCGGCCGTTGGCGGCGGGAATCAGCAGCGGATCGTCAAAGAGCTGGCGCAGCCGCGCCAGTTGGGCCGAAACCGCCGGTTGCGTGAGGTTCAGGCGCATGGCCGCGCGCGTCACGTTCGATTCCGCGAGCAGGGCATCGAGCGTGACCAGCAGATTCAGGTCGATTCCGGAGAGATCGATCACGGTGATGGGTCATATGCATGGGATCGATTTCAAGAATACGTGCGCGTCACCTACAGTTCAATCCGTCAGACGAACCGTGCAAGTCCCCTCTCGCCGAACCAGGGCAAACCGACCAAGGAGAACGAAGCCATGAAAGCATGGATGCTCGATCGACCCGGCCAGCCGCTCGCGCTGCGCGACGTGCCACAACCCCATCCGCGCCGGGGCGCGCTGGTGGTCGGCATGGAGGCCGTGCCGCTCCTCAGCTACACACGCCAGTATGTCGAAGGCAAGCTGCCTTTCGGGTATCCCGGCGGGCCGTTTTCGCCGGGCACCAACGGCATTGGCCGCGTGCTCGCCGTTGGCGAGGGCGTGTACGGCTACCGCGCCGGGCAGCGCGTTGCGCTGAGCCCCTACTGGGTCGCCGACGAGGCTCTGCGCGAGCCCGCCCAGGCGCTGCTCGGGCTCACCACGATCAGCCCCGACAGCGCGCCCATGCTGGCCGATTTTGCGCATGGCACCCTGCGCGAGGTGGTCGAGTTTCCCGCCTCCACGGTGTTTCCGCTCGACGGTCTGAATGACCTGCCGTCGGTGCGGCTTGCCGCGCTCGGCAAGCTCGTGGTGCCGTTCGGCGGGCTGCGGCGCGGCCGGCTGGCTGCCGGCGAAACCGTGGTGGTGAACGGTGCGGCCGGCGCGTTCGGCGCTGCGGCGGTGCTCGATGCGCTCGCGCTGGGCGCGAGCCGGGTCGTGGCGGTGGCGCGGCGGGCCGCAGCGCTGGCGCCGCTTGCGGAGCTGGGCAATGGTCGCGTCGCGACTGTGGCGCTCAGCGGCGACAGCGCGCGCGATAGCGTGGCTATCCGCGACGCGGCGGGTGGCGGCGCCGATCTCGCCTTCGACATGGTCGGCCACGCGAGCGACCCGGGCTCGACGCTCGCCGCGCTGCGCAGCCTGCGCCGCAATGGCCGCATGGTGCTGATGGGCAGCATGGAGGTGGATCTGCCCATCGTCTATCGGGAAATGCTGATCAACAACTGGGAGTTGATGGGGCACTTCATGTACAGCGGCGCGGATTACCGGGCGCTGATCGCGCTCGTGCGCTCGGGCCAGCTGCCGCTCGACGCGATTGAAATCGAGCGCTATGCGCTCGATGCGCTGGAGGCCGCGATCGACGCGGCGCAAGCGGCACAGGGGCTGACGTGCGTGACGGTTTGCATGCCCGGCGTGCCTCAGTCGATGCCGTGAAACACGGCGTCGTCCGGGCCGAGGTAGGCAGGCGCACGCCATACGGCATCGCGCATCGAGTGCTGCACGAGATTCTCCACACCCAGCAGCACCGCGAAAATCGCCATGCGCACCGGAATGCCGTTGTCGGTCTGGCGGAAGATCGCAAGGCGCGGGTCATGATTCAGGTCGGTCGAGAGGTCGTTCGCGCCGGGGCGGCTGTCGCGCGGCAGCGGATGCATCACGAGCGTCTCGGGGCTGCAGCACTCGTCCATCAGCGCCTGGTTGATCTGGAACTCGGGCGTGTAGCCTTCGAACGACTCGTCGGCGAAGCGCTCCTTCTGGATGCGCGTGGCGTAGACCACGTCCGCGCCGCGCAGGCCCGCGCGCAGGTCGTGCGTCTGCTCGACGACGTGGCCGTTGGTCGAGATCTTGTCGACGATGTACGCGGGCATTTCGAGCTGCGGCGGCGAGATCAGCGTGAACTTGATGCCGCGATAGAGCGCGAGCAGCTTCACGAGCGAGTGCACCGTGCGGCCGTACTTGAGGTCGCCCACGAGCGCGATATGCGCGCCATCGACGATCTTGCCGAGACGCGAGAACTCGCGCTGGATCGTGTAGAGGTCGAGCAGCGCCTGGCTCGGGTGCTCGCCGGGGCCGTCGCCGCCGTTGATCACGGGAATGTTCACTGCGCGCGCGAATTCGGCCACCGAGCCTTGATCAGGATGCCGAATCACCATCGCATCCACGTAGCCGGCCATCACGCGGCTCGTGTCGTAGATCGACTCGCCCTTGGCCATCGACGAAAACGTGAAGCCCGTGGTGTCGCAAACCGAGCCGCCCAGCCGGCAGAACGCGGCGCCGAAACTCACGCGGGTGCGCGTGCTGGCTTCGAAGAACAGGTTGCCGAGCACCGCGCCTTCGAGCACGCGCGAGATTTTCCGGCGGCGTGCGATGGGCTGCATGATGTCGGCCACGCGGAAGAGGGCTTCCACTGAGTCGCGCGAGAACTGGTCGACCGACAGCAGTTGCGGCTTGCCTTCGAACTCCATCTGGCTCGCCAGCGAACGCGACTCTACGCTTTGCGTATAGATTTCGCGCGGCTCGCCGCTGCCCACGATTTCCGAGACGAAGCGCTCGACGATCTCGGGCATGGCGCGCGATTCCTGCGACTCTTCCGGCAGCAGCCACGTGTCCAGCGCCCGGCGCGACACGCCGATGCGGCTCGCGAAGGCATCGCGGGTCATATTCAGACGCCGCATGGCGTCGCGGAGGAAGGCTTGTTGCGGAACGCTCATGACTGGCACCTGTGATGTCGGGTTGATGTACGCGTTGCGTATATTAGTGGGGCGGCGTGAGAAGTCAAGGGCTTTCGTGCGGCAGTGGCCGGGGCGAGTGCGACAACGTAGCGCAGCGCCTCCCCGAATGCGCTGTCGAGGGCGCTGGTCGTGCCGCAGTGCAGCAGATCCGCGGCCTGACAGGCTGTTCTGAGCGCTCTTTTCCCGGCACGTCCCCTTTTATCGGGATGGGCATTTTTGAGGCGCCACCATAATCGCGGTTTTGATTTTGGACGGGCCGGCGCACGCCGGCTTCCGCAGCCTGAGATGTACGCATTGTTCTGTACCCTGGTGTCGTGCGCCGCGCTCCTGCGCGCGAAGCGGCAGCGGCGGAGCCAGCCATGAAGATGCCGTGGTCCAGCTCGGTCGACGAGCTTTCCAGCGGCGAAACCCGTTTCGTCACGCACCGCGCCGCGCGCCGCACGGCGATGGCGGCCGCATGCGTGGCGGCGGCCATCGCGCTGGCTGGCGGCGTGGCCATCGGCCGTTATAGCGGCACGGCGCCCGCACTTGCGAGCTCGGCCGCCGGCGCGGCCACGCACCATTACGTGGTGGGCGAGATCGGCCGCATGAACGCATCGATTGCGCTGCTCGATCCGCGCATCGAGCGTCTGGTCTCGCAGATTGCCGAGTTGCGCCAGTTCGATCAGCGCCTGCGCGCACAAACGCCGCGCGGCGCCACGGCGGTGCCCGCCGCGCCCGCCGCGCGCTCCGGCGACGATGACGGCGGCGAGGGCGGCGGCGAGGGCGGCCCCGCGCTCGCGCCGAGGCGCTGCCTCGAGGCATCCGCCGCGCGCGCCAACGTCCATGCCATCAACGGCGAGGTCGACTGCATGGCGGCCACGCTCGCCGCGCTCGAGCGGTCCGTGGCGGAGCACAAGGCCGCGTGGGATGCGTTTCCGGGCCGTCGTCCTACCGACGCGGGCCGGCCCGGCTCGCCGTTTGGCAACCGCCTCGATCCGTTCACGCAGCGCCTGAGCTTTCATCCGGGGCTCGATATCGTCGCGCCCACGGGCACGCCGATTCTCGCCGCCGCGGGAGGCCGCGTGATCTTCGCAGGCGTGAAGTCGGGCTATGGCAATGCGGTGGAGATCGACCACGGCAACGGCTTCGTCACGCGTTATGGGCATGCGTCGAAGATCGACGTGCAGGTGGGGCAGATCGTGCTGCCGCGCGAGCATATCGCCGACGTCGGCTCGACCGGGCGCTCGACGGGCCCGCATCTGCACTTCGAAGTGATCGTGAAGGGCGTTCAGGTCGATCCCGGCGACTATCTCGCGCTGTTCGACGCCTATCGGACTGAAAGCACCGGACGAAACGGCAATGGCTGACGCACGACGCTTCGCGCGCCAGCGTCGCGACGCGCAGCGCGAATTCGAATTGCAGCCAGTGCGCTCGCTCGCATGGCGCTGGGGCGTGGCGCTCGCATGGACCGTCGCGGCGGCGTCGGCTGGCGCGGGGCTCGCCGCATGGGCGCTGCATGCCGGTGACGCCGGGCAGTGTCCCGCCGTCGAGCCCGATGTGCTGCAAACGCGGCTCTCCAATGTGGAACTCGCGCTGGAGCAGGAGCGCGCGGAGCGCTCGGCGCTGCAGAAAGCCGCGGATGCGGCGCAGGCCGAGACCGCGAAGCTGCAAGCCGAACTGGTGTTCATGCGCAACCACGGTGCGCGCTCGAACGCGCGCTGACGCTGGTGTCCGATTACCGCCGCCCGCTGGGCGCGGCTCTACCCAACCTCGACAAGACCATCTGGAATCAACCGTAATTAACCGCAACGGCACGACTCATGTTCAACAGGAAGAAACCCCAGCCGGGCATTGCCCAAACCAAGCTCGCGACGCTGATCGCCGAGGATGTCCATGTCACGGGCAATCTGGAATTCGCCGACGGCCTGCGGCTCGACGGCAAGGTGAGCGGCAACGTGACGAGCAAGCCGGGCGCGCAGACACTGCTCGTGCTGAGCGAGCGCAGCGCCGTGCAGGGCAACGTGCATGGCTACGACATCGTGGTCAACGGGCGCATCGTGGGCGACGTGATCGCCGATCATTTCGTCGAATTGCAGTCGAATGCGCACGTGGTCGGCAACATCTACTACCAGCAATTGCGGATGGATTGCGGCGCGAGCGTGGATGGCAAGCTCACCAGGCGCGACCCGGGCGACGCGCCGGGACTGCTGCTCGATACCTCGGTAACGTCGGTAACGTCGGTCACCGACGTCGAGGCGCACGACTGAGCGCCAGGGCGCGCGCGATTTCCAGTACACTGCCCGACATGCCACGTCAGCCGAGTCCCTTCGTCACGCCATTTGCCGTCGCCGCTTCGCGCGCGATGCTGGCGCGCGCGCAGGCCTCCTGCGCGTGCGTGAAAGCCAAAGCCAAAAAACAGCCGCTCATCTGACCGGAGCATGCTGTTCCGTCGGATGGTGCGATGGAACGGCCTGCCGGCGGCGCCCCGCCTCTTTCTCCCTGCTGGCTTGCCCAATTCCCGCGTACGGTTCGACGGACCTTTCACACGGTCACGTACAAGGGAAAATCATGTCTTCGTTTTCGGGTATCTGGATTCCGCTGGTCACGCCGTTCAATCGCGGCGCGGTCGATCATGAGGCGCTCGATGCGCTCGTGCGCCACTACGCGCAAGCCGGCGTAGCGGGCTTTGTCGCGCTCGGCACGACCGGCGAGCCGGCCGCGCTCGACGAGCTCGAGCAGGACGCCGTGCTCGCCACCGTGCTCGCGGGCGCGGGCGGCCTGCCGGTGGTCGCCGGCGTGAGCGGCAATCACACACAGTCGCTGTGCGAGCGGATTGCCGCGCTCAACGAGATGCCCGTGGCAGGCGTGCTGGCGGCCGCGCCGTATTACATTCGCCCGTCGCAGGCTGGCGTGGCTGGGCACTTCGCGGCGCTGGCCGATGCGAGCCGCAAGCCCGTGATCGTCTACGACATTCCCGCGCGCACGGGCGTGCAACTCGAATTGCCGACGCTGCTCGACCTCGCGGGCCATGCGCGAATCGTCGCGGTGAAGGATTGCGGCGGCTCGCTTGCGAAGACGCTCGCGCTGATTCTCGACGGCCGCCTGCAGGTGCTGTGCGGCGAGGACATCGAGATGTTCGGCGCGCTGTGCGCGGGCGCGAGCGGCGCGATTGCGGCATCGGCGCATCTGTTGCCGGAACGTTTTGTAGCGATGGAGCGCGCGTTGCGCGAGGGGCGTCTCGCCGATGCGCGCGCGCTCTGGCACGCGCTCGTGCCGCTCGTGCGGGCGGCGTTCGCGGAGCCGAATCCGGGGCCGGTGAAGGCGGCGCTCGCGCGGCGCGGGCTCATTCGCAATGAACTGCGCGCGCCGATGACTTGCGCGAGCGCCGCGCTGGAGGAAGCGCTGGGAAAGATGGTGGCGTGAGCGGCGGAAATACCGCGCGCCGAACATCACGCGGTTTGCCGCGCGAAAACGGGCGCGTCCTGAAGTATGGGACGCGCGCGCCCTTAGCCCGCGATGTGCGCGCTTGCGCCTGCGTTCGCGCGGCTGCGCGAGCGGCGCCGCGTGCGCGGGCGTTCGGTGTCCATCGTCTCGCCGTTGAGCAGGATACGGCGTCCGGGCACGTGCTCCGCCACGAGGCGCGCGATATCCAGCGCCGAACTTTCGGCGGGCACGACCTGGCGGCGCGCGTCGTCGTCGAGCAGCGTGGTCCATTCGACTAGCCGATACGCACGGCCCCACGGATTCTGCAGCGGCGTGGACACGCGGCATGACGCGATGCGGTTAGTCGAGCCGTCGCGCAGCAGAGACTGCAAGTGCATCAACACATCGTCGTTATCAACCATGACCTCGCTCCTCCTCGACTAACTGCGCAAAAAAACGCCGCCGATGCTCCGGCGGCTCAACAGGGGTGAGCGTATGTTTGCAGCGAAGAATTAAACCAGACTTAAGAGCCGGTTCCGGCGCATGGGCGCGGCGCTCTAGCGGTGCGCGCGCCTTCATCAGTGCGGCTTGGTGCTGTTTTGCCGCAAAGTCGCGCGCACTTTGCGCGCGGCGAAGAGCGGGAGATAGTCATGGATGCGTGCGTCGGCGCGGTAGCTGTCGAGTGCGTCGGCGTAGATGCGGGCTACGGTTTCCTCAGGCGTATTGGTCTCTTCGGCGATGCTGTGGACGATTTTCTCGGCGTCGACGTGAAGCATGGAGGTTCTCCAGTCTGCGGATCAGCCGGGTAGGTGGAGTTCGAATTCAAGAACAAACTTGCGTACCACGCCAATTGAATCGGCCTATCGGAATCGCGGAAAAAAATACCGGAGAAAATCGTTCGTGCAGACGAATGATGAGTGAAGGGGCGACCCCGTGGCCGCCCGTGCCGTGGTTTACGCCACGCTTTCCAGCGACGGATAGTCCGTGTAGCCGGTTTCGCCGCGCGCGTAATAGGTCGACGGATTCGGCGCATTGAGCGGTGCGTTCAATGCGAAGCGGCGCGGCAGATCCGGGTTCGCAATGAAGAGCTGGCCCCAGGCGACGGCATCGGCTTCGCCGTCGGCGAGCACGCGTTGCGCCGACTCGAGCGTGAACTTCTCGTTGGCAATGTACGGGCCGCCGAATTCAGCCTTCAATTGCGGCCCGAGACGGTTTTCGCCGAGCGATTCGCGTGCGAACAGGAACGCGATCTTGCGCTTGCCGAGCTCGCGCGCCACGTAGCCGAAGGTGGCGGCGGGGTTGGAGTCGCCCATGGTGTGGGCGTCGCCGCGCGGCGCGATATGCACGCCCACGCGATGGGCGCCCCACACGTCGATGCAGGCGTCGGTGATTTCGAGCAGCAGGCGCGCGCGATTTTCAATCGAGCCGCCGTAAGCGTCGGTGCGCTGATTCGTGCTGTCTTGCAGGAACTGGTCGAGCAGATAGCCATTGGCGCCGTGAATCTCGACGCCGTCGAAGCCCGCGGTTTTCGCGTTGATCGCGCCTTGCCGGAACGCGGCGACGACGCCAGGAATTTCGTCGATGGCGAGCGCGCGCGGCGTGACGTACGCGCGCTGCGGGCGCACGAGGCTCACGTGGCCAAGCGCCGCAATCGCGCTTGGCGCGACGGGCAGTTCACCGTCGAGAAAGAGCGGGTCCGAGATGCGGCCTACGTGCCATAGCTGCAGGAAGATGCGCCCGCCTGCGGCATGCACGGCTTCGGTCACGACCTTCCAGCCTTCGACCTGTTCCTGCGACCAGATGCCCGGTGTTTCTGCGTAGCCCACGCCTTGCGGCGTGACCGACGTGGCCTCGCTGATGATGAGGCCGGCCGTTGCGCGCTCTGCATAGTACTGCGCCATCAGCGCGTTAGGCACGCGCGCCACGCCTGCGCGCTGACGCGTGAGCGGCGCCATGATGACGCGATTGGGCAGCCTGAGGTCGCCGATCTGGAGGGGGTCGAAAAGCGTTGCCATATGTTCACCTTATTGCGGGCTCGGCCCGCT
The DNA here is from genome assembly GCF_051125205.1 of Paraburkholderia sp. A1BS-2L. Taxonomy (NCBI): domain Bacteria; kingdom Pseudomonadati; phylum Pseudomonadota; class Betaproteobacteria; order Burkholderiales; family Burkholderiaceae; genus Paraburkholderia; species Paraburkholderia sp. A1BS-2L. The sequence continues at coordinate 1,028,439 of NZ_CP120429.1, read as the reverse complement.
GCGTTGAAGCCTTGAATAAAAAGAAGCCGATGCGTGCGCTCACAACTGCTTGTTCGCGTAGGCGAGAAATGCCTCGATGACTGCTTCGTTGCGCTTGAAAAACACCCACTGGCCCACGCGCTTCGACGTAACGAGCCCGGCTTTTTGCAAGGCAGCCAGATGCGCCGATACGGTGGACTGTGACAGCGCGCAGTACGCGTCGATCTGGCCCGCGCAAACGCCGTGTTCGAGCGGGAGTACCTGGCCGGCGAAGTGCATCTTCGGCTCGCGCAGGCACGCGAGGATCTCGCGCCGCACGGGATTGGCCAGCGCTTTGTAGATGGCGTCGAGGTCGAGCTTTGGGGTCGGTTGAGGTTTTTTCATCGCGATTGCATCGTCACTGTGCGAATCATATATCGCATTTTAACGATATGGGCGATGGCACCGATTTCAATAGGGATACTCTGAACTGTGCATGAGGTGCCCCGGCGCGCGGCGCACTCAATGACGGTGCAGGTCGGGAAGAATTCCGGTATGCCGGTCGGATCAGGTCGTGGACTACGCAACCGATGCATGTGATCGTAGCCAGTGCCTGTTGCAAGGAAGATCAGATAGGGCAGTGCAACGGTGAATCCGGCTCCCGAGGTGGCGTGTGAGGGGGGCGCCGGATTCGAAGGTGTTTTCGCCAGAAGCGGGTTCGTCGATCGACCGTTCTTCAGGCGAGTTCGGGATTGCCATGGCCGGAGTCAGCTATTCGAGCTTGCTGGCACTTACCATTTGATCTGAGCATTCATGGTGCCGGTCTGGACGATTTCGAATTTCGTCTCGCCACGGTAAGTCCCTTCGATGCGGTAGTCTGCATCCGGCACGGAAAACAGGCAGTGCGGACCCGCGGCAACGAAATCCATCAGCACGCGGCCATGGCGTCTTACTTTGACCGAAACCTCGGTCAATGGCGTATTGCCCGACGAAATAAACGAGACGCCAAGGTTGAACGGATGCTGCGGATCTGGCGACGTCACGTGCCCGTCGATATTCATATTTCCGCAGACGTAGTAGAGCATTTGCTGTGGTGTGGCCGGAGTGTTCGTGCGAGCCGCCGCGGTGGTGGTTGTGGGGGGCGGGGCGGTTGGCGCCGCGGGGGCCGATGGAGTCGGCGCAGCCATTGGCGCAGTGGGTTGCGAATATTGTGTTCCAACGGGTCTCGCGATCTGTGCCCCGGCAGACACCGCATACGCACCAGCGATGAGCAGCGCGCTCGCGGGCACAAGCCGACCTCGGTGCTTCAAGGTCCCCATGATTGCCTCCCTCTTTTGATGTGCAACTAGCATAGGAACGGTGGGGGCGAAATGCAACCGTTCACGGTTTGTCAGTAATTTATGCCGGGGTTTGCGAGCCGGAGAAAAAAGTCCCGCGTCCATAGCAGACCAGTTGCGCTAACTAGCTGAAGAAGAGCCTGCAGTTGTAACCGGTTGAAACGTGTTGATGGATTACGCATAAGCGTGATCTAGATTGTTGTCATGTGCCGCACGAGTTCCATAGATTGAAGTGCACACACGTACCATCACGCGTGCGTGAAACACAAAACATCTCTACATCGCTTCGATGTTACTGGCCGGTGTGTCTATCCGGCGTCGCCTGTTCATGCAACGACAAGGACACCATAAGCCGGCTATTCCAGATCCGCCGTTCAACGAGCGCTCTAAAGCGTTCGGGTGCTGACGAACTTTTCGCTGCTGCAAGCCGAAGAGCAGACCGGCCGTTCCTGGAACCAGATTGAAAACTGATTGAGTCCGCAATAAATATCGGTTTTATTGATCGCAGATTCGTACACAGAAAGCGGTACGGGACTTGCGATAGCCGCGTGCCTGGTGGTCAACGACAACGTACAGCAGGGGGCGTAAAGAAAATGGACGAGAACAAGCGTTTGTACACGTCGCCTCGCCGGCGCCCTCTTTGTGCATGTGCGGCGCCTGCAGCGGTCATGCTTTTGTCAGCTTATGCGGTGCTTGAAAGTAAGAACGGTTTCGCGCAGGAAACCGACGCAGCAAAGCCAGTGGTTTTCATGGTCGCGCTTGCGGACAACATCGCGAGCCGCGATCCTGTTGCGCACCCTGTGATGACCGAGGCCTCGGGGAGCACCGTCTATGCCGTCATGGCTTCGACGGACGTTCCCCAAAACACCATGAGCGATACCACGGGCGTTCCGGTGACAGCGCCGCCCGAGCCTGGTCCGGCGGCACCTGTCGCGACAGTGGCCCAGGCGTCGAGGGGCGAGCCGATGGCGGCTCCTGCGTCTGCTCCTGCGGCCACGGTGACCCCTGCGCCCGCGCCGCAAGCACCGGAGAGCAATCCCACGCAGTCGGCACCGGAAATGGCGCCGGCACCTGTCACACCGCAAATGGAACTGCCTACCACCGGTAATGGTCCGCAGCCTGGCGAAGATTTGCGTCATCAGGTCTTCGGCCTTGCAACGAGCGGAGGGGCGAACCGCGCGCTCGACGAAGCCAAAAAGCATCCCGACGTATTTTCGCCGGTCGATCTCGCGGAGATCGAAGAACTCGCCATCCGGCAGGAGGTGCGGGGCGGCCGCTCGAAGGTTCGCGCGATGACGAGCACCGACCGCTTCGATGCGCTCGATGCCGCTATTCGTCATGCGGAAGAGTTCGACAAGCGTCTGCCGAATACACCGGAGTACGCCCAAGTGCGTGCGTCGCTTGCCGGCGACCGTACCGTTGGGTATGCCGCGCGTGGGCGGATGGAAGATGCCGTTGCCGTGTTCGAAACGATCCCGTCGAATTTCGAGGTGTCGCCCGAGGCGCTCGCGTCAGTGGGCGACGCATATTCCTATCTGCAGCAGCCGGCGAAATCGGAAACGGTTTATCGGCGCGCCATCGAAGAGACGCGTGCAAAGCCCACCGACGCGGCCACGCTCGGCTACCAGTATGGCTCGCACACGCGTCCGATCGATCTGCGCGAAGGTCTGTTCTATTCGCTCACTGACCAGAACAAATATGCGCAGGCACATCAGGTACTCGACGATATTCGCGGTGCGCTGCCGCCGGCTGACAAGATGCGTCCGGGGGATCCCGCGACTGACGATTACCTGCGTTACTACCGTTTGCTCGCGCAGTACCAGATTTACATTGGTCAGACGAACGAGGGCATGGCCGGGTTGCAGAAACTCGAAGAGCAGGTGCCGTTCAGTTCGGAAGTGCGCGATGCACAGGCGGATGCGGTGCTAGGCATGGGACATACGCGGCGAGCGCGCGACATGTACGTCGCCACGCTGACCGATCACCCGGACAACATCGAGGCGCTGGCCGGCCTCGGCCGCACATCGCTTGCGCTGGAGGACTACTCGAACGCGCACCGGATCAACACGACGTTCGACGACACGTTCCCTGAGAACGGTTCAGTGCGTGCCTTCCAGCGCGACTATAAAGCGTATCGCGCGCCGGTGCTGACGGTTGATGTCAAAGGCGAACACGGCGCCTCGGCGCTGGCGGACAACCAGTTCAGCATCGACACGACTCTGTATTCGCCGCCGATCTTCGACAACTGGCGCGTATTTGCCCATACGTTCTACGCTCATGCGGTGACGGACCTCGGCAATGTCAGCCGTACGCGTGCCGGCGTTGGCGGCGATTATCGCAACGGCTCGTTGACCGTGAGCGGCGAGGTCACGCGTTCGACGGGCAGCGATGGGCGCACCGGTGGCACCGGCGAAGTTTCCTATGCGTTCAATGATTATTTGTCGGCCAGTGCGGGTGTCAGCAGTGACAGCGACTCGCTGCCGATGAAGGCGTACCTCAATCATATTTGGGGGAAGACCGCGCAGGCGAGTATTAATTTCAACGATGGTGACCGGCGTTCAGCATCGTTGTCTTACTCCGCGGCGCGCTACAGCGACTCGAACTTTAATCAGGACATTGCGTTGAGTGGAACGCAGCGCGTATTTACTACCGCGAATCAACTGGTGAATGTTTCACTGAATCTCGACACCGGGAGCAACACCATCCGGGACGCAGCGTATTACGCGCCTTCGCGCGATTACACCGCCGAAGTGGTCCTCATGCATCAATGGGCGATCTGGCGCAGCGGCGAGAGGTCCCTCGTGCAGCGCTTTTATCTGATCGGGGGCGCGTATAACGAGCGCGGCTATGGCACGAGTGCGGAGATGGGGGCGCGCATCGAGCACAACTGGACATTCAGCCACGATGTCACGCTCAGGTACGGTCTTGGCGTGCTCAGTCACGCGTACGACGGCAAGCGCGAATTCTCGGAACTCGCCTATGCCACGCTCACCGTGCCATTCTGACTTCGGAATCTGGGAGGAGGCCTGCGATGCAATCTCGTCGACGTTTCGTGTGTAGCTGTCTGGGTGCGATGGCGGGCTGTTCGCTGTTTCCATCCCTCGCGTCTGCCAAGCTGATCGACATCCTCCCGCCGGCCGACCCCGCCGATGGCAAGACCTTTCGCGTGATCTGCTTCCACGATGTGCGCGACAACCTGCGTGCCGAGTTCAACGCGAACAACCTGATCGATCCGTTCGCCGTCGATACGGGCACGTTGACATCGATTTTTTCGTGGCTCGATACGAACCACTATAACCCGGTCACCTTCAGTGCGATCGTGGCATCGCGCAACGGCGGCAAGCCGCTGCCGCCGCGTTCGGTGCTGCTGACTTTCGACGACGGCTTCAAGAGCCACCATGACAAGGTGCTGCCGCTGCTCAAGCAGTTCAAATATCCCGGCGTCATGGGGATCGTGACCTCGTGGATCGATACGCCGGGCAACGCTGGCATTCGGCTTTCGGACACCGTCGTCGTGCCGCGCGACACCTTCATGTCATGGGACGACGTGCGCAATGTGGCCGCGTCGGGGCTCGTCGAGCTGGCGTGCCATACGCACGACCTGCATCACGGCGCGCTTGCGAATCCGCAAGGCAACGAGTTGCCGGCGGCCACTTCGCATCTGTACCTGAAAGATCAGCAGCGCTACGAGACGGACGCCGAATTCGAAGCGCGTGTGCGCGGCGACCTGGGCAACTGCATGCGTCAGGTAAAGCAGCAGACAGGCGTATCGATTCGCGCGATGGTGTGGCCTTACGGGGCGCAGAACCTGACCGTGCGCAACGTGTCCTCGCGTCTTGGCATGCCCACGCAATTCACGCTCGAGTCCGGCCCGAATACCCCCGATATTCCGCTCGATCGCCTGCGCCGCATTCTGGCGACCTACGACATCAACGTGGGCGAGTTCGAGCGTTCGGTGCGCGAGCCCGCGCAAAATCGCGGCCAGATCAATCCGGTCGAGCGGGCAGTCGTGGTGTCGCTCGACGATGTCTACGATCCTTCGCCCGACATGCAGGAAAAGAAACTCGGCATCCTGATCGAGCGGATGTATCGAATGAAGCCGAGCTCGGTATACCTGCAGGCCTATTCGGACCCTTCGCGCTCGGGGCTTGCGCGGGCGCTGTATTTCCCGAACCGGCATTTGCCGATGCGCTCCGATCTGTTCTGCCGCGCGGCGTGGCAACTGAACACGCGCGCGAGCGTGGAAGTTTATGCGTGGATGCCGGTGCTCGCATTCGCGGTACCGGATGCCCTCAATGGACGCGTCGAGTTCGTCACGGCGGCTGCGGGCAGCACCTTGCCGCCCGGCGCCTCGGGCGTGCGGCGGCTCAGTCCTTTCGATCCGGCTGCGCGCGCTTATGTGCGCGAGCTTTATGAGGACCTCGGAAAATACGCCGCATTCAACGGCGTGCTGTTCGGCGAGGACGCGACGCTCAGCGATTTCGAGGATGACGGCCGGCACGCGCGTCAAACCTACGCGAGCTGGAGTTTGCCAGCGGGCGTCGAGCAGATTCGCGCCAATCCCGAGGCGATGAAGCATTGGAGCGCGCAGAAAACCCGCTATTTGCTGGACTTCACGAAGGAGCTTCGGCAGATCGTGCTCGACAGCCAGAACAGCGATGAAGTGCTGACCGTGCGCACGATCTTTCCCGATGCCGTGCTCGACCCCGGCAACGAGCCGCGCTATGCGCAAAGCTATCCAGCTTTCGTGCGCGCATACGACTTCGTCGGACTGCTCGCCATGCCATCGCGACAGGGCATCACTTCCGTGGACAGCTGGCTCGACAAGCTCGGCCGGGTGGTGCAAGCCGCGCCGGACGGACCGCGCCGGACGGTCTTTTTGCTCGAGGCAACCGATTCACGCACGGGCGAGAGCGTGCCGGGCACGCGCCTTGTTGATCAAATGCGTCATCTGCGCGAGGTGGGAATGGTCAGCTACGGGTACTACCCCGATAACTTCCAGCACGACTTGCCGAATGCGGTCGCGTTGCGCGATGTCATGTCGACACGCCAGCGCCTCGATCCCGCGTCGATCAATGCTCTGCTCAAGGGCGCCCCTGGCGCAGGAGTGCAGCGATGATGCACCTCGTGATCAACCGGCTGCAGGACTTTATTTTCTTCTACCCGTTCTTCATGTCGTATCTGTGGATGATCGGGGGAACAGTCCATTTCCTCGCGCTGGAGAACGGACGGTCGCGCTCGCCCAGCGCACTGAGAATGTCGGGGATGCCGAAGGTGGCGGTCATTGTGCCGTGCTTCAACGAAGAGATGAATGCGCGCCGCGTGTTTCGTCATCTGGCGACGCTCAACTATCCCAACTACGAAATCATCGCGGTCAACGACGGCAGCCGCGACCGCACCGGCGAGGTCCTGAACCAGCTTGCCACCGAGATTGCGCATCTGACCGTGATTCATCATTCAAAGAACGAGGGCAAGGCGATTGGCCTGACCACGGCCGCGGCGATCACCAACGCGCCCTTCCTCATGTGCATCGACGGCGACTCGCTACTTGGCGAAGATGCGATCGAATGGATGCTCGAGCACTTCATTTCGGATCAGAACGTGGGCGCGGTCACCGGCAATCCGCGTATTCGCACGCGCACGTCGCTGCTCGGACGCATGCAGGTGGGAGAATTTTCGTCGATCGTCGGGCTGATCAAGCGCACGCAGCAGGTCTATGGGCGCATCTTCACGGTTTCGGGCGTGATCACGATGTTTCGCAAGAGCGCGCTCGCCGATGTCGGCTACTGGAGCTCCGACATGCTGACCGAAGATATCGATATCAGCTGGAAGCTGCAGTGCAACGACTGGCGCGTTGCCTACGAGCCGCATGCGCTGAGCTGGATTCTCATGCCCGAGACGATCAAGGGGCTCTACAAGCAGCGCTTGCGATGGGCCAAGGGTGGGATTCAGGTTTTGTTCCGCTACGCGGGAAGACTTCTGTTCGGGCCGCGCGTGATGATGTGGCCGCTCTTCATCGAGTACGCGCTCGGTATCGCATGGGCCTATGCGATGGCGTTCATTTTGCTGCTCTCGCTTCTCAATGCTGTCTATACGTTGCCGCCGGACTGGCACGTATCGCTGCTGCCGCACTGGCACGGCATGCTGCTGGTGGCGACCTGCGTGCTGCAGATCATCGTCGGCTGCGTGATCGACCGGCGCTATGACGAGAAGCTGCTGCTCTACGTGATGGACACCGTCTGGTATCCGCTTGCGTTCTGGCTGATCAACATGGTCACCACTGTCGTGGCGCTGCCGGTCATCGCCTTCGGGCGCCGTGGCAAGCGCGCAGTCTGGACTAGCCCCGATCGAGGAATTCAACATGAACAACACGCCCGTCATTGACCTCTCACTTCACGCTCCGCAGCAAATCATCTCGGACCAGGGCATCGCGCGCGGCGTCGTGCTGCTGCTGTGGTTCCGGCTGCTGCGGCCGGCTTGCGTCGGCTCGATGTGGGCGGGCATCACGATCTACGCATACCGGTATCTGTTGCCGTTCGAGCAGGGCGATCTCTCCTGGCCCGAGCTGGTGTCGTATTTCGCGGCCATCGGGGCCATCGCTTCGGTCTTGACGATGTGGATGATTCTCGCGCGCGTGGCGCACCCGTTTGCTTCGAAGTCGCGTACGCAGCGGCTGCTGCGCCGCAAAGCCGGGCTGACGGTCGAACCGGGGCCGTTTGCAGGTGCGGCTTCTCGCGAATTGAACGCGGTAGCGCGGGTGTTCGTGGCGTCGCACGATGCCAATGGGCTCATTGCAGCGCTGCGCGTGCTGTCCGTGACGGGGCCGGCCGCAGACGGCGCAAACGGGGCAAGCGGTGCGGGCGGCCGCCAATCCAGCAGCGGCGCATATGGTCACGCAAAGCCGCCGGTGTATTCGCCGCCGGTCGTATCCCCCCGCCGGACGCCGCGGCAGTGAGTGAGCGCGGCTCGCGCCACTCGAGTGCATTGCAGGGCGACCAGGACGGCGACATGGATCGCACCATCGCACGTGCCGGGCGCGGCTTCTATCGCTGGCGCCGCTTCGGCTGGCTGGCGGCGCTCGGACTTGCTTTGCTGGTCGCGGCGTACCCGGCGACCGGCGATAGCGACGATGCTGGCGCGCAGATGATCGGCATGCGGCGGGCACCGGCCGGAGCGGTCGTTGCGGTGCCTGCGCCCGGCGTGGGCGACGAGCGGCGCTTCATGCACGGCATCGGCTGGGCCAGCGACGCGGACGACAAGCGCTGGGTTTTCTTCAGCAGTTCCGGGTTGCCGCCGCGCGGCGCGCATCGTGATGGCAGCTGGCCTCACGATGTTTATGTCGGCGAATGGTCGCCAGCGCACGCGCGCATTTCCAACGTTCATCTATTCATTAGCCGACCGGAAGCACAGGAGCCCGTATCGATTGCGCAAAACACGCAGGGCAATATCTTTGTCAGCTTCGAGGACGGCTGGAATACGCCAAACGAAGTCAGCCAGCGCTATGGCGTTTATCGCTCGAACCTTACGCCCATCAAGCCCTATCCGAACGATGTCGAATCGGGGGGGCATTCCGGTCATGTGGCTGCCGTGGGGGAGCGCTTTGTCGTGTTCTATTCGGAAGACTGGATAAATGGCGGCGGCGTCGACAATCTCGGCACTGGCAACGGCGTCTATGTGAAGGTCTACAACGGCTCGGGCAAGCTGCTGCGGCGCGAGAACGTGGCGGCGCATGTCCGCGAATGGTGGCCCATGATCGCGGGTTCGCCCACGCGGGCGCTGCTCGTATGGCAGAAGTACATTCCTGGCAAGCTCGTCGCAGATCTGGAATTTGCCGTGTACGACCCAGTGAGCGGCAAGCTCACAAGGCCCGATGATGGCGTCGACGTTTTCCGCGTGCAGTACTACACGTATGCCGCGGCGTGGGTGCCGGAAGTGAAGCGCTTCATTGTCGAAGCAACGCTGGAGAGCGGACGCTCTTCGATGCTGTTGATCGACGAAGCGGGACACGTCACGGCAAAACTCGAGTGCCTGCCCGCCTCGGTGCGCGAAGCGAGCATTGCGGTGAACGGCGACGTTGCCTATGTGCCTGCGCGCGATGGCCGCTTGATGGCGCTTGCATTGACCGGCGACTCGATCGACTTGCGCGGCGTGATGCGTGCGCCGTTTGCATGGGGCAACACAGGGGCGATCGGTATTCCGTACGGTCCCGGAACGATTCATTTTGTTTCGCTTTCGCCGGTTGGCTTGCGTGAAGCGGACTTTAACGCGCGCAACGAAGTGGCGCCTTCCGCATCGGATCGCTGCCGCCCCGAAGGCGCGCACACACAATCGAATGTGTCGAACGAGTAAAGGAGGCGATCATGTGCGGAATCGTTGCGGGCGTGTCCCAGCGCAACATCGTTCCTTCGTTGCTGGAAGGTTTGAAGCGGCTCGAGTACCGCGGGTATGACTCATGTGGGGTGGCGGTGCTCCAGCGCGGCCAGGCGCGCCGGGTGCGCACCCTTTCGCGCGTGTGCACGCTGGAGGCCGATGCGCGTGCGGTCGACCTCGATGGCGCGACCGGCATCGCGCACACCCGTTGGGCGACGCACGGCATGCCGGTGATCGACAATGCGCATCCCATCTTTTCCGGCGAGCAAATTGCGGTCGTGCATAACGGCATCGTCGAGAATCACGAGCAGCTGCGCCAGGCGCTGCGAGAAAAAGGCTATGAGTTCGCGAGTCAAACCGATACCGAAGTGATCGCGCATCTCGTTCACGAACACTATCGCGGCGACATTCTCGCGGCGGTACGCGATGCGACACAGTTGTTGCAAGGCGCATATGCGATCGCCGTGATGTGCCGCGACGCGCCCGGACGGGTGATCGGCGCACGGCAGGGGTCGCCTCTGGTGGTCGGCATCGGTGCGGAAGGCATATTTCTTGCCTCAGATACATTCGCGCTCGCGGGCTGTGCCGAACGATTCGTATATCTCGAGGAAGGCGATCTCGTCGATATCGAAGGTAGGGACGTCAAGATTATCGACAAGGCAGGGCAGGCGGTTGCGCGCCGCGAGATTACCTTCGTGCGCCATGCGTCGGATGCGGAGCTGGGCGCTTACCGTCACTTCATGCAGAAGGAAATCTTCGAGCAGCCGGTGGCGGTCGCGCGCACGATCGCGACAGTCAACGATCGCGAACCGCATCAGGCGGGCATGCCGAATCCGGAGGATCTGGCCGACGTGACGAACGTGATGCTGCTCGGCTGTGGCACTAGCCATTACGCGGCGCTGACCGCTTGCGGCTGGTTCGAGCGTTTTGCCAACGTTGCCGCGCGAGCGGAGATCTCCAGCGAATACCGCTATCGCGACTACGTATCGCCGGGCAACACGCTGGTGGTCGCGGTTTCGCAATCGGGGGAGACGGCCGATACGCTTGCGGCGCTGCGCTATACGCAGTCGATGGGCGAGCAGCGAACGCTGGCGATCTGCAATGTCGCGGCAAGCGCGATGGTCAGGCAGTGCCGCTGGGCATTTATCACAGAGGCCGGCCCCGAGGTGGGAGTGGCCTCGACCAAGGCTTTTACGACTCAACTCGTCGCGTTGTTCATGCTTGCAATCCAGATGGGCAAACAGCGCGGACATGTGAGCGAGAGCGAAGCCGCGAACTACCTGCGCCAGCTCGCTGCGCTGCCGGACGCGATGCGTAATGTGCTGGCGCGGGAGCCGGAGATCATGGCGTGGGCAGAAGCGTTGTATCAATCCGATCACGCGCTGTTTCTCGGGCGCGGCACGCACTATCCGATTGCACTGGAAGGCGCGCTCAAGCTCAAGGAGATTTCCTATATTCACGCGGAAGGCTATCCCGCCGGAGAGCTCAAGCACGGGCCGCTCGCGCTCGTGACCGACGCGATGCCTGTGATCGTGACCGCGCCCAACGATACGCTGCTGCATAAACTGAAGTCGAATATGGAGGAGGTGCGGTCGCGAGGCGGGCGCCTTTTCGTACTCGCCGATTCGGACACGGGTTTGACGGCGGAGTCGGGCCTGCGCCTGATTCACATGCCGGCGTGGTTCGGGGCGCTTTCGCCGGTGCTTCACGTGGTGGCGCTGCAGTTGCTGGCGTATCACGTGGCGTGCTTGCGCGGGACCGATATCGATAAACCGCGCAATCTTGCCAAGTCGGTGACGGTGGAATAGTGCGGTGCGCATGGCCTTAGTCAGGCTCCCTAGAATAGTTGCGAGCCCACTTTGGCGCGACGCGTCTCCACACGCCCCGTACGAAATCGCCGATCGTCGAATCTTTTGCATCGAGCAGCCCCCGTCCGATGACCTCGTGCCAGCGCGTCTCCGAGCCATGAGCGAGACGCCGAGTGCAGGCAACGGGGGTACTGCTGCAGGTGGTATTCCCGGTGACGCCGATGGCGTCGTGCACCGCATGAGCGACCGAGGCCGCGAGGGTCGCCGCCTCGCTGGCGCGCGCTTTGGCGATGGCGGCGAGGAGGAAGGCACGGAAGACCTTGGGGAAAAAGCGCTGACCGTGGCGATGCGCGCGGCGGCCACGTGTTCGGCCATCGTCGCGATCTGGTGCTGGATCGCCTGGAATTTGCCGATCGACCGGCCGAATTGCGTGCAGTCGTTGCCGTACTGCAGGGCGGGTTCGAAACTCCGCACCAGCCCCCCCACAAGCAGAGCCGTGTGCAATGCGGCGCCCGAGGCGCGCATGCTGCCGGCTGGGGTGCTCCCATGCAACGGCTGGGCCGCGTCAGGTTAGTTGAGGTGAGGCGCACGCACGGTCGCCATGCCCGATCTCAGACGGCTTCGCACCGCGAGTTTGCTGCAAGGGGCGTGGCGGCGTTTGTCGTCGGGTTGAACGAGGGAAAAATAGGCCCTGAAAAAATTTTCGAAAAGGCGCTTGACGGCCCCGCGAATGACCCGCATAATTCGCCTCCTTCGCTGATCGCTGCGAACGAAAACGAAGCGATTAAGACGAATTGCTCTTTAAAAATTTACAGCCGATAAGTGTGGGCGCTTGATGGGTTTCGTGACCTGGTGATTCTTTCGGGGATGACCGGGAGTAGCGAAAGTATCAAGAGTCTCACACAAAAGTAAGTCAGGTTTTTGAATTTATTCAGAACCTGTCAGCTTTGAGTGAGCGACCGGTTCTTGACTGAACCGAAAACAGTAACAGGTATTGAACTGAAGAGTTTGATCCTGGCTCAGATTGAACGCTGGCGGCATGCCTTACACATGCAAGTCGAACGGCAGCACGGGTGCTTGCACCTGGTGGCGAGTGGCGAACGGGTGAGTAATACATCGGAACATGTCCAGTAGTGGGGGATAGCCCGGCGAAAGCCGGATTAATACCGCATACGATCTTAGGATGAAAGCGGGGGATCGCAAGACCTCGCGCTATTGGGGTGGCCGATGGCGGATTAGCTAGTTGGTGGGGTAAAGGCTCACCAAGGCGACGATCCGTAGCTGGTCTGAGAGGACGACCAGCCACACTGGGACTGAGACACGGCCCAGACTCCTACGGGAGGCAGCAGTGGGGAATTTTGGACAATGGGCGCAAGCCTGATCCAGCAATGCCGCGTGTGTGAAGAAGGCCTTCGGGTTGTAAAGCACTTTTGTCCGGAAAGAAAACCTCTGGGTTAATACCCCGGGGGGATGACGGTACCGGAAGAATAAGCACCGGCTAACTACGTGCCAGCAGCCGCGGTAATACGTAGGGTGCAAGCGTTAATCGGAATTACTGGGCGTAAAGCGTGCGCAGGCGGTGATGCAAGACCGATGTGAAATCCCCGGGCTTAACCTGGGAACTGCATTGGTGACTGCATCGCTAGAGTATGGCAGAGGGGGGTAGAATTCCACGTGTAGCAGTGAAATGCGTAGAGATGTGGAGGAATACCGATGGCGAAGGCAGCCCCCTGGGCCAATACTGACGCTCATGCACGAAAGCGTGGGGAGCAAACAGGATTAGATACCCTGGTAGTCCACGCCCTAAACGATGTCAACTGGTTGTCGGGCCTTCATTGGCTTGGTAACGTAGCTAACGCGTGAAGTTGACCGCCTGGGGAGTACGGTCGCAAGATTAAAACTCAAAGGAATTGACGGGGACCCGCACAAGCGGTGGATGATGTGGATTAATTCGATGCAACGCGAAAAACCTTACCTACCCTTGACATGGACGGAATCCTGGTGAGAGCCGGGAGTGCCCGAAAGGGAGCCGTCACACAGGTGCTGCATGGCTGTCGTCAGCTCGTGTCGTGAGATGTTGGGTTAAGTCCCGCAACGAGCGCAACCCTTGTCCCCAGTTGCTACGCAAGAGCACTCCGGGGAGACTGCCGGTGACAAACCGGAGGAAGGTGGGGATGACGTCAAGTCCTCATGGCCCTTATGGGTAGGGCTTCACACGTCATACAATGGTCGGAACAGAGGGTTGCCAAGCCGCGAGGTGGAGCCAATCCCAGAAAACCGATCGTAGTCCGGATCGCAGTCTGCAACTCGACTGCGTGAAGCTGGAATCGCTAGTAATCGCGGATCAGCATGCCGCGGTGAATACGTTCCCGGGTCTTGTACACACCGCCCGTCACACCATGGGAGTGGGTTTTGCCAGAAGTGGCTAGTCTAACCGCAAGGAGGACGGTCACCACGGCAGGATTCATGACTGGGGTGAAGTCGTAACAAGGTAGCCGTATCGGAAGGTGCGGCTGGATCACCTCCTTTCCAGAGCTCATTGCGAAGTTCATTGAAGCGCTCACACTTGTCGGCTGTAGAAAAGACAGACTCAGGGGTCTGTAGCTCAGTCGGTTAGAGCACCGTCTTGATAAGGCGGGGGTCGATGGTTCGAATCCATCCAGACCCACCAATTTGTCTGCGCGGTGGCTGACTGGTAACCCCCTTGAGTATGCATGACTGGGGGATTAGCTCAGCTGGGAGAGCACCTGCTTTGCAAGCAGGGGGTCGTCGGTTCGATCCCGTCATCCTCCACCAATCCCTAATGCACAGCATCCTGCAGGAGCAGTTAAATGCAGGGAGTTTTGCATTGGCGATTGAGCCAGTCAGAGCGGTATGTGAAAACGTATCGGCTGTCGTTCTTTAACAATCAGGAAGAAGTAGTAAAGAGATTTATCTGAAACACACTTAGAGATGGGTGTGGAGTAGGTGAATCAGGGTTGTGATTGTATCGATGTATTTTTAAGTTCCTCGAAAGAGGGCTTTGGAATACGGCACAACGCGAAAACTCAGCCTGTAGCGAGTGAGTCGAGAGACGCACCCGTTATAGGGTCAAGCGAACAAGTGCATGTGGTGGATGCCTTGGCGATCACAGGCGATGAAGGACGCGGTAGCCTGCGAAAAGCTCCGGGGAGCTGGCAAACAAGCTTTGATCCGGAGATGTCCGAATGGGGAAACCCACTCCGAATGGAGTATCCGTGACTGAATACATAGGTCACGTGAAGCGAACGCGGCGAACTGAAACATCTAAGTAGCCGCAGGAAAAGAAATCAACCGAGATTCCCAGAGTAGTGGCGAGCGAAATGGGATCAGCCTGCATTCTTTATCTGTACCGTTAGTCGAACGCTCTGGAAAGTGCGGCCATAGCAGGTGATAGCCCTGTAGACGAAAACGGAATGGAAGAACTAGGGATGCGACAAGTAGGGCGGGACACGTGAAATCCTGTCTGAAGATGGGGGGACCATCCTCCAAGGCTAAATACTCGTGATCGACCGATAGTGAACCAGTACCGTGAGGGAAAGGCGAAAAGAACCCCGGGAGGGGAGTGAAACAGATCCTGAAACCGCATGCATACAAACAGTCGGAGCCTCGCAAGGGGTGACGGCGTACCTTTTGTATAATGGGTCAGCGACTTACATTCAGTGGCAAGCTTAACCGAATAGGGCAGGCGTAGCGAAAGCGAGTCCGAACAGGGCGATTAGTCGCTGGGTGTAGACCCGAAACCAGGTGATCTATCCATGGCCAGGTTGAAGGCACGGTAACACGTGCTGGAGGACCGAACCCACTAACGTTGAAAAGTTAGGGGATGAGCTGTGGATAGGGGTGAAAGGCTAAACAAACCTGGAAATAGCTGGTTCTCTCCGAAAACTATTTAGGTAGTGCCTCGTGTATCACCTTCGGGGGTAGAGCACTGTCATGGTTGATGGGTCCATTGCGGATTACGTCGCCATAGCAAACTCCGAATACCGAAGAGTGCAATCACGGGAGACAGACATCGGGTGCTAACGTCCGGTGTCAAGAGGGAAACAACCCAGACCGCCAGCTAAGGTCCCCAAATATGGCTAAGTGGGAAACGAAGTGGGAAGGCTAAAACAGTCAGGAGGTTGGCTTAGAAGCAGCCACCCTTTAAAGAAAGCGTAATAGCTCACTGATCGAGTCGTCCTGCGCGGAAGATGTAACGGGGCTAAGCCATATACCGAAGCTGCGGATGCACATTTATGTGCATGGTAGGAGAGCGTTCTGTAAGCCTGCGAAGGTGCACTGGAAAGTGTGCTGGAGGTATCAGAAGTGCGAATGCTGACATGAGTAGCGATAAAGGGGGTGAAAGGCCCCCTCGCCGTAAGCCCAAGGTTTCCTACGCAACGTTCATCGGCGTAGGGTGAGTCGGCCCCTAAGGCGAGGCAGAAATGCGTAGCTGATGGGAAGCAGGTCAATATTCCTGCACTAGTGTTGAATGCGATGGGGGGACGGATCGCGGAAGGTTGTCCGGGTGTTGGAAGTCCCGGTCGCTGCATTGGAGAAGGCGCTTTGGCAAATCCGGGCGCGTAATTCAAGGGTGTGGCGCGAGCTTCTTCGGAAGCGAAGCAACTGGAAGGGGTTCCAGGAAAAGCCTCTAAGCTTCAGTTCAACATTAACCGTACCGCAAACCGACACAGGTGGGCGAGATGAGTATTCTAAGGCGCTTGAGAGAACTCGGGAGAAGGAACTCGGCAAATTGGTACCGTAACTTCGGGATAAGGTACGCCCTGGTAGCTTGAGGAGCCTGCGCTCCGAGGGTGAAGGGGTTGCAATAAACTGGTGGCTGCGACTGTTTAATAAAAACACAGCACTCTGCAAACACGAAAGTGGACGTATAGGGTGTGACGCCTGCCCGGTGCCGGAAGATTAAATGATGGGGTGCAAGCTCTTGATTGAAGTCCCGGTAAACGGCGGCCGTAACTATAACGGTCCTAAGGTAGCGAAATTCCTTGTCGGGTAAGTTCCGACCTGCACGAATGGCGTAACGATGGCCACACTGTCTCCTCCCGAGACTCAGCGAAGTTGAAGTGTTTGTGATGATGCAATCTCCCCGCGGCTAGACGGAAAGACCCCATGAACCTTTACTGTAGCTTTGCATTGGACTTTGAACCGGTTTGTGTAGGATAGGTGGGAGGCTGTGAAGTGTGGACGCCAGTCTGCATGGAGCCGTCCTTGAAATACCACCCTGATCTGTTTGAGGTTCTAACCTTGGCCCGTGATCCGGGTCGGGGACAGTGCATGGTAGGCAGTTTGACTGGGGCGGTCTCCTCCCAAAGTGTAACGGAGGAGTACGAAGGTACGCTAGGTACGGTCGGAAATCGTGCTGATAGTGCAATGGCATAAGCGTGCTTGACTGCGAGACTGACAAGTCGAGCAGGTGCGAAAGCAGGTCATAGTGATCCGGTGGTTCTGTATGGAAGGGCCATCGCTCAACGGATAAAAGGTACTCTGGGGATAACAGGCTGATACCGCCCAAGAGTTCATATCGACGGCGGTGTTTGGCACCTCGATGTCGGCTCATCTCATCCTGGGGCTGTAGCCGGTCCCAAGGGTATGGCTGTTCGCCATTTAAAGAGGTACGTGAGCTGGGTTTAAAACGTCGTGAGACAGTTTGGTCCCTATCTGCCGTGGGCGCTGGAAGTTTGAGGGGGCCTGCTCCTAGTACGAGAGGACCGGAGTGGACGAACCTCTGGTGTACCGGTTGTCACGCCAGTGGCATTGCCGGGTAGCTATGTTCGGAAGAGATAACCGCTGAAAGCATCTAAGCGGGAAACTCGCCTCAAGATGAGACTTCCCCGGGGACTAGATCCCCTTGAAGGGTCGTTCGAGACCAGGACGTTGATAGGTCAGGTGTGGAAGCGCAGTAATGCGTTAAGCTAACTGATACTAATTGCCCGTAAGGCTTGATCCTATAACAGGTGTGTCTTCCTCCCGGTGTGGAGTGAAGGACGCGCAGGTTGAGAGATCGGTGTTGTGCCGGAAACAACACAACCCCAAGAAACAGCACCTCTTTACGCTTCTTCCCGATTGGCTGTGGCGCCAGGTTCACCCAAACCCGTGCGACGCAGCAACCCGTCATGCCTGATGACCATAGCGAGCTGGTCCCACCCCTTCCCATCCCGAACAGGACCGTGAAACAGCTCCACGCCGATGATAGTGCGGATTGCCCGTGTGAAAGTAGGTAATCGTCAGGCTCCTCATGCAGTATGTCCAGAACCCCGGTGGCTCCGAATGAGCGCCGGGGTTCTGGCGTTTGCGTGCGTGGAAAATGGCGGAGCCGGCGCAGTGCGCATGCGCAGGATGACTGACGCACCGCATTGCCGGCGGGAACGTACTTGATCTCGAGTGCCTTGCCGGACTTGATCGCAATGCAAGTATGCCCGGGACGGCGTGGGCAAATCCGCATAGCTTTTGGCTCTACTCGAGCCCTCGAGTGTCCACCAACAAAAAGAAGCATGGTGCCGTTGCCTTGCGCGGGCGTCATGCCTTGGGTTCGTGGGCGAGTTTGCTGGACTACTCAGAGAATGGCTGGACTCTATACGGTAAGCGGCCACGACCTTTGAGGTGAGAAGCCTGGCGACCTGGTTTCTGCGGTCGCGCCCGCGAAGGCCATGAAATTGCGGCGCGCGAGCACGTGTGGGACCGAAGTGAAGGTCGTCTTGCTGCGTTGTCGTGAATGACGCCTCCTGTTTGCCCTGTTGATGAACTCATTCTAGTGCGCTGCCACACGGCGCACATCGACTCAATTCAGCGCCGCAATTCGGGCAATCAATAATGCGTCATGCAACGTGCACGACGATAAAACGTGAAAATATATGGATATTTCACGCACCCGGAATCATTCGCGGCATTTAGATAATTTTTACGGTAGTATCGCTGGCAACTGAAAATAGTCGCTCGCAGAGAGAGAACCGGCGTGCGGCAAGCAAGCGGCCGTGCGCCCTGCCAATGAGGGGTGCCGGTACAAAAGAAAACCGATACTCCAGTTCAGGGCGATTGATTCGATGAAGTTAACGCGCAAAAAAGCCGCGCTAACAGCCGCGGTTTTAATCGTTGCACTGGTCGCCATTCAGGCGATCTGGCGTCCATTCGGTGGAAGATCGACATTTCGGTCTCACGAAGTCGCTTTTGATATTCATTATCCCGACGCCATTATCGACAGCGCGGCCCTTTCGCGTTTGCCGCGCGACATGATTCGCGTGCCGTTGCTGCATACGCTGCTCACGCGCGATTTTGTCGACTATTACGAGTCCAATTCCACGCGTCTTTCCGCAGAAGGCGCTGTCCGGCGGCTCGCATTCGAACACGATCTCGACTGGAGCGACGAACTCATCAAGCGTGTATTCGATGAACCCTCGCGTGTGCTGCTATGGCGCTCGCCCGACGGCCGCCTCGGTTATTGGGTGATGACGGTGCGTCGCAACGGCCTCGCTAAGCTGATGCAGGCCGTGGGTAACGTCGCGACAGGCGACAGCCAGTTGAACCAGGCGGCCACGCTCTCCGGCGACGTGCCGGTCTACGCGCTCAAGCTCGCGGTCGGCCATACGCTGCTGTTCGCGGCGAAGGGCGAGCGGCTCATCATCATGTCGGAGCCAGGCATTTTGCTCGACGCGGACGGCAAGACGATCGGCGAGCGCGCGCAGGCGCTTGCGAAGATGCTCGATGACGGCGGCGACGATGCTCTGCGCACGTATCATCTCGAACGCGCGCCTGCCGAGGTGAACGGGCATCGGCTGATCGTCTCGGTCAATTATCTTTCATTCGGATATCAGGCTTTTTTCTCGGGCGTCAATGCGCTGCGTTTCGATTTCGGCGCGTCGGGCAAGAACGATGCGAGCGCGAGCGGCGCGTGGAGCACGGCCGCGCTCGTCGATCCCGCTCATCTGCCGCAGCACTGGGACAGCGCCGATCTCTGGCATGCGTTGCCCGCGAACGCGGCGGCCTGCGCGAGCCTGCCGGTCGACTGGAACGATGCTGCCGAATTACTCGGCAAGCTGGGCGAGGGCGAACAAGTGGCGTCGAAAGTTTTGCGCGAACGCTTCGCCGGACCCGCGGGCGTGTGCTGGTATGCGAAGTCGACAGTCGTGGCGCCCGTGTTCGTGGCGCGCCTCAAACCCGGGGCGGCGCAGGATCCGGCCCAACTGGCAGTGGTCAAAGGCGCGCTTGCGAGCGTCTTTGGTGACGCCATTGGCGCGTATGAAGCGAAGGCGGGCAATGAGGCAGGCTATCGCCGTTTGCCGGTGACGACGAAGGAGCCGTCTGCTGGCGTCACGCTGTGGACGCGCGCGGTGAGCGCGCGCTCAGGCACGGCGCAGAGCGCGGGCTCGTCCTACGCGGCGCAGCTTTCCGCGCCGCGCTACTTTCCGGTGACGCTCGCGCTCGCGCACGGCTATGTGGTGTTCTCGCCCGACGCGCGTCTCGTGGACGACACGCTCGCCGTGCTGGACAAGCGCTACCCGGCCATTGCCGATACGCTCTCGCCGCAGCGCCTGTCGACCACCATGGTGTCGATCACGCCGTCCACCGCGGCGGCGCTTGTGGAGCGCGAGGCCGGGCGCGCATTGCCGGTCGATCAGGAGGCGATCTTCCGCAACGCCGCGCGCACGCATTTGCTGCCGAAGCTGCACGCGGTGGCGAGCTACCCGCCGCTGGCGTTGAGCCTGCCGGGCTCGCTGCCTTCGTCGGCGGGCTGGGTGCCCGTGGAGTGGCATGTCGAGCCGCGAGCGGGCGTGGGACCGCGCGGCGACGCGGCAGCGGGGCATCCGCTGGGCGCAGGCCCGAAAGACGCGGACAACGATGCCGGCAAAGCCACCCTCGGCGACGCCAGCACAGACTCCGCACAGCATGCCGAAGACCAGCCGGCGCAGCCCGGCGCGAGCGGCGACTGATCGTGCGCCGCCGCTTTTTCCATCGATGCGCGGCGGCCGGAGCGGCCGCGCTCGGCGTGGCGCTTGCGGGCCCGGTGCGAGCGCTCATGCCAACGCAATCCGCGCCCGACCCCGACGCACTCACGCCCGGTCAGTCGACGATATTTCGTGCGTGGTTCGTGCGCATCGTCGATCAGCAGATGCGTCGCGGTCCCACGCCGCGCTGGACCCAGCGTGACTGCGCCGGCCTCGTGCGCTTTGCCGCCGTGGAGGCGCTGCGCGAGCATGACGCTCGCTGGCTCAAGGCTAACGGCATGAACGGCGCGGGCGACGCAAGCCGGCTGCCGCCCGAACTGCAACTGAGCCCGCAGCAGCGCGCGCTCGCGAGCCGCTGGACGCGCATCGATGGCAGCGTGGGCGCCTATGCCTCGGCTATTGCGCTCATTCAACGCAATAGCCGCTTCGTTTCGCGCGACGTCAATCAGGCGCTGCCTGGCGACCTGCTGTTCTTCGATCAGGGCGACGACCAGCATCTGATGATCTGGCTGGACCGCTACATCGCCTATCACACGGGCACCGTCACGCCGACCGATAGCGGTCTGCGCGCCGTCGCCATTTCCGACCTGATGCAATGGAAAGATTCCCGCTGGCAGCCGTTCGATGGCAATCCGAACTTCGTCGGTGTGTTTCGTTTCTCGTTCCTGACGCCATGAGTGCCGCCATGCAACGTCTGCTCTTCTCTCTGCGTTGCGCCGCGCCGTATTTCCCGCGCGTTTCCAATGCGAAATTCTTGGCACAGGCACGGATTTCCTATACGAAATACGGCGCATGTTCGGGCGCAGCGGCGCAGCTTGCAGCACTGATCGCGTTACTTGCGCTGTGTCTGGGCCTGGGGGCGGCGCCTGCCTGGGCTGACGAGGGCGACAACGCCGCACAGCAGAGCATCGACGCGAATCCCACGCTGGGCGCGCCGCCGCCCAGTGGCTACGACAGCCAGGTCGTGCAGGGCCAGCCGTTTTTCCTGCTTTCCGATGCGAGCTACGGCAGCAACCAGCTCGCGCAGGTGCGTCTGGAAGCACCGGGCCGCGAATTCCAGTCGGAGCTCGAAAGCTATGGCGGCGCCGATATCGTCGTCTACAGGGTGCCGAATCCACTCGAGTTTCTAAAGGCGCAGAAGAACCTGCATCGACTGAACATCAAGCCGAACTATCAGGGCGAGGGTCTCGCGAATACGCTCTCGTACCTGTGGGACCGCTGGCTCAGCGATGCGCGCCGCGCGTGGCAGCGCGTACTTTCGTTCGCGACGCGCAGCAAGGTCACCGAGGCGAAGCCCGAATTCAAGCTCGGCGAGCAACCGAACGCGCCCACGCATTTCGAGCCTCAAGCGCGCTTCGCGCCGCTGCGGGGCTACGAACTTGTCACGCGCTTCCGCTATCCGATCTGGAACGCGAAGACGATTCAGCCACCCAAGGGCGTGAACCTCGCAGGCAGTAGCAGCAACTTCCTGGAGGCGCAGTCGGGCAACGTGATGATTCCGGTCGGCAAACTGCCGCCGGGGCTCTATCTCGTCGAGGCAATGATCGGAAATTACCGCGCGCATACTCTGTTGTTCGTTTCCGATACGGTCGCGGTCGTGAAGGCTGCGTCGAGCGGTTTGCTGGTGTGGACGGCGCGGCGCGACAACGGCAAGCCGGTTGGCGGCACGGAAGTGAGCTGGACCGATGGCGTGGGCGTGCTGCAAAGCGGCTCCACCGGCGCGGATGGCGCGCTGATGCTCCAGCACGTCTCACCGGAGCGCAGCTACGTGATCGGCGGCGATCCGCAGGGCGGTGCTTTCGTATCGGAAAACTTCTACTACGACAGCGAGATCTACAACACCAAAATCTACGCGGTAACGGACAGGCCGCTCTATCGCCCTGGTGACGCTGTCCACGTGAAGTTCATCGGCCGCACGTTTCAGAGTGCGAATCAGTCGACGCCCGCCGCGCCCGCGCAGCTCAAGCTCGACGTGCTCGATCCGAACGGCGCGCCGATCGCGACGCGCAACGTGGATTTCGCATCGGAAAGCGGCGGCGAAACGACCTTCACGCTGCCGGCGGCCGCGCAGGGGGGCGGCTATACGCTGCGCTTCGACTACAACGGCAATAGCTACGGCGGTGCATTCCGCGTAGCGGAGTACGTGAAGCCGCACTTCGACGTCAATCTCACGATGGACAAGTCCGATTACGCGACCGGCGACGCGCCCAAGGGCAAGATCGCGCTGCGCTACCCGGACGGCAAGCCCGTGAAAAACGGCAAGGTGTCGGTCACGCTGCGCGCACAGAAAGTGGCGATCGTGGACGGCGAGTTGCGCTATTCGGGCCTCTTTCCCGTGAAGCTCGAACAGCAGGAACTGAAGACCGATAGCGACGGCAACGTCACGCTCACACTGCCCGCCGCGAAGGAGCCGAGCCGCTATGCGCTCACCCTGTTCGCGCAGGACGGCGCCGCGTATCGCGTGCGCGTGACGCGCGAAGTGCTGATCGCGCGCGGCGCGACGCAGTATCGCTTGAACACGGCCAAATCATTCTCGCAGCCGCACGAGCGCGTGACGTTCACGCTGGCCGGAGCGGCTGGGTCGGCCGGGGCGGCGAGTGCCAGCGCCAACCCAGGCAGCAACACGAACGCGGTGCCGGCGCACAAACCGGCGAAGTGGGAACGGGTGCGTCTGGAGTCGCAGACGAAGGCCGACGGAACGCTACCCGCAGCGAGCCCGGACGGCCGCGTGAGCTTCCCGATTCAATTCGACGAACCGGGCTCGTACATGCTCTCGGTAAAGGACGACGCGGGCAACCTGCTCGCAGCGGTCAGCCACTGGGTGGCGGGCGATGGCCTCAAGGCGATTCCCGGCAGCGTCGAAGTGGTGTTCGACCGGGACCGCTACAAGATCGGCGATACGGCCGAAGCGCTCATCACGTTCCCGTATGCCGTGGACGATGCGTTGCTCACGCTCGAACGCGACAGCGTGGAAGCGCGCGCACTGCTTTCGACGGGCGCGGACTGGCTGACGCTCACGCGCGTTGCCCCTGCGCAATGGAAAGCGCGCATCAAGGTCGGCCCGGAGTTCGCTCCCAACATGACGTTCTCGGTGCTCTACGTGCACGACGGCGAATACGTATTCCAGAACGCTGGCATCGTGGTCGCGAAGCCGTCGATCGATCTCGCCGTGAAGAGCGACAAGTCCGTCTACGCGCCGGGCGAAACCGTGACGCTCGATCTGGGCAGCACGCTTGGCGGCAAGGCGCTGCCCGCTCGTCTCACCGTGAGCGTGGTCGACGAAATGGTGTACGTGCTGCAACCCGAAATTGCGCCTGACATCGTGGACTTCTTTTATCATCCGCGCCGCAACAATGTGCGCACGACGTCGAGTCTTTCGTTCATTACCTACGACCTCGCGCTTTCGGCGATGCGCGGCGCGACCGGTGGCCCGCAGCGCGGGCAGTACAACGAACGCGGCGTGAAGGTGCTGGAGCGCCCGCGTCGCGACGACATCGACACGGCAGCATGGCAGGCCGATCTGCAAACCGATGCGAGCGGCCACACGCGCATGACCTTCCGCATGCCCGATGCACTCGCGCGCTGGCGCATTACCGTGCGGGCGATTTCCGCGGACGGCACGGTGGGGCAGCGCACTGCGTATGTGCACTCGGACAAACCGCTCTATCTGAAATGGAGCGGCCCTGCGAGCTTCCGCAGCGGCGACCAGCCGGCGATCGACATGCTCGCGTTCAACCAGGGCTCGTCCGATGTGGATGCGCAATGGACGGTCGACGGCGCGGGCCTCGCGCTCGATCGCAAGGTCACGCTCAAGCCCGGCGCGAATTACCTGGCACTGCCGCGCGTGGCGCTCACGCCGGGGCTCGTCGATGCGAGCCTGCGCGTAGGCGGCAAGGAGATGGACCGCCTGCAGACTTCGGTGAGCCTTGGCGCGCCGGGCTGGCTCGATCTACGCGAAATGCCCGTCGCGCTAGACGCCAATCCGAAGCCGCTCGCGCTCGCACCCGATGCGCAGGACGTGCGCGTGCGCATCGTTTCGACGGGAACGAGCCAGTTTGCGCGCGTGGCCGACGATCTCATCGCTTACCCATACGGCTGCGCCGAGCAGACCTCGAGCCGTCTGATTCCGCTCGCACTTGCACACGATGCGCTGGGCAGCGATGCCGATGGTTCAGCGGCGGGCGTCGCTACGCCTCAGAGCACGGCGCTGGGTCTCGAGGCGCGTTTGCGTAATCAGCGCCAGCGGCTCGCGTTGCTCGCAGGCATCAATGGCGCGTTCGGCTGGTGGGGCGACACCACAGCGGGCAGCGCGTTCATTACGGCCTACGCGTACTACGCGGACTGGCTCGCGAGCCGCAGCCTCGGCATCTCGCTGCCGGACAGCAACTGGCAGCACGCGCTCGATATCTATCGCGACAGCGGCGCGAAAGAGCCGTTGCTGCATCGTGCGCTGGCGCTCTGGCTGCTGCAGCAGATGGGGCAGCCCGTGGCGACGCCCGTGTCAGGCGTCGCAGGGCAGCTCGCGCAACGGGCGTCGTCGATGTTCGATCAGGATGCCAAATCATCTCGCGACGCATACGGCGTGGAAGACAGTCTCGTGTTTGCCGCGCCAGATTCGCCGCGCGGCCTGCAAACGGCCGTGGTGCTGACTGCGTGGACGGCACGTGCAACGAACGCGAGCCTGCCCGAAGGTTTCGATGCGCTGGCCGCGCGCGCACGCGCGTCGCTCATGACGAATCCGACGCCGCTGATCCAGGGCTTGCTGGCCATGGCCGGCGACGCAGGCACACCCGTGGATGCAAACGCCGTGCTCGCGCAGAGCAGTGCGACCTATCCGACCGTCGACCGCGCGCTCACGTTGCTGTGGCTGCGCAAGGCCATGGGCGGCGCGCGCGCGCGAGATGCGGCACAGCCGTTGCCCGCACTGCACGGCAGTGGCTGGGCGCGCACGACGACGCCCACGGGCGCAACCCTCTGGAAGTGGACGGGCGCGGCTTTGCCAACTTCGCTCGACGTGGGTGGCGCAAATCCTGATGTTTCGGCGCTGGTTTCGTACCGCAGCCGTGCGGGCCACGCGAGCCGCCTGCCCGTGAAGATCGAGCGCACGCTTTATCGGCTCGATCCGATCGCGCCGTCGAGCGACGCTGAAAAGCAGGCGGGTCGCGCCACGTTCGAGGCGCATCGCATGAAGACCGGCGACGCCATCGATAGCAACGCGCTTTACGTCGACGAAGTCACGCTCACGCCGCAGGACAAATCGGCGCTGCATTACGGCTTGCTCGACGTGCCGCTGCCGCCGGGCGGGTCCGTGGAGGCGACGAGCTGGGGCGTGAGCATTGCCGGGCTGCCCGGCCCAGGCGAGGGCGGCAGCGGTCCGCAGCCGTTCGCGCGCGCGGCCAGCTACGAAATGGGCGAGCTCGGCTATCACCAGCCCGTGCCTTTGCTCGATCGTCCCGTGGCGCTGCGCCAACTCGTGCGCTTCGCTCTGCCTGGCATGTTCACGATGCCGCCCGCACGCTACTTCCGCATGTACCAGCCGGAGCAGAAGGCGTATGAAGGCGGCCGCAGCGACCGCATGGTCACGCTGCGCATCGAGTGAGGCCGGCGTGAGGATGCGTATTGCCGGCTTGAGCGCGGCGCTCGTCTTCGCAATGGTTGCGTTTGCAATCAGTTTGCCGCGACCTGCGCAGGCTGCGGCGCCGTCGGCCCTGCGCTTTGCCTGGCTGCACGATGGCAGCGCGCGACTATGGACATTCGATGCCGCGGCCGAGGCCAGCGCACCGGGTCCCGGCACGCCGTTGCCGCCGACGCTCAAGACGCAGCTCGGCAGCGTCTGGAAGCTGTTCGTATATGCGTATCTCGTCGACCAGCGGATTCCCGCGCCCGACTATCAATGCGATGGCAGCGATCGCGAGGAGGTGTACTGCTGCATGATCGGCCGCCATATCGACCGCGATCGCGCGCTGGTGCAGTCATGCGGCCTCTTTTTCGAGCCGCACAGATTGCAGCTCGATCCGGCGGGCTGGCGCCAGTATTGGCGCGCCCGGAAGGCGCCCGCATGGCTGCAGGATCTCTACGCACTGCGCCCGGAGCGCCGCGTGCGTGTGGCCGATCTGCTCGATGCCTTGCAGGCCGTGCCGGCGCGCGCCCGCGACGACACGGGGGGCACGCTGGTGTCGGTCGTCACGAGCGGGCGCGGCGAGGGCACCGTATCGCTCTATGGCAGCCTGTTGCGAGCCAAGACTTGGACCATGCCCGATCCAGCGGACTCCGGCGGCTACGAAGGCGGCGCGGCCGGCTGGCTGGCCGATGGCACGCCGGTCTGGCTTGACGGGCGCGGGGGCAGCATGCGCGTGCTGGCCGCTGCGGCGCCGCGTATTGCGCCGCTGGTCGCGCAGAGCGCCGTGCCTGACGACCGTGCCTGTGTGGTCGTCGACTTTTTTTCTCGTTATCCGATCCGAAACGTGATCGATATGCGCGCGGGCGGACGACCCGCGCAGCCCGGTCTGCTCGACGGCAAATTCAGCGTGAGATTTGAGAACGGCAACTGGCTGCCCATCGAAAGCCATGGCGAGTTGCTGCTCGATCGGGACGAGAACGGCAAGCCGCGCATCGTCGGCCGCTTTGGCATGAACGACTATGTCGCGCGCGTGGTCGAGCGCGAAGGCGACACTGCGCTGCCGCAGGCGGCGCGCGCACTCGCAGTGGCCGCGCGCAGCTATCTCGCGCAGAACGCAGGCCGCGCGCGTGGCTGCTACCGCATCGACGACAGCAGCCGCACGCAGCGCGTCTTGCCGCGCGCGCCGCGCGGCGCTGCGCGCAGCGCCGCCGATTTCACTGATGGGCTCGTGCTTGCTGGCGTGCCGGTGCAGTTTCATCACGACAAGGCGGCGCCCGGCCAGATGAGCTGGCTCGACGCGAAGGCCGCGGCGCAACGGGGCCTCGCGTTCGATGCGATTCTCGCGCGCACCTGGCCGCAGGCTACGCTCACCTCGTTCGCGAGCCCGCTCGCGGGCGACTGCGAACCGGTGGCGGGCGCGCGCGACTGGCTGAGCCGCGAGGCGCCGGTCTGGGCGCAGCGTCTCGCGGGCGAGGCGGGCTACGAAGCCCCCGAGCTGCCGGCAGTCTGCGAGGTGACGACGGGCCGCCCCTATGCCGATGCCGCGCGTAATCGCGTCTATATCCGCCGCCTGCGCTCCGATGACGACCGCATTGCGCTCGCGCACGAGTATCTGCATCTCGCGTTTGCGCACCATCCGCGCGGGCAGGACGAGGCATTTATCGAGCAGACCGCGCGCAAGCTGATCCTCACTGGAAGTTGAATGAACATGAAAGCGTTCAATATATTTGCCCCCTCCGCGCATGATCGCGACACGACAACCAGGCGAACCCGCATGCATCCGATCCGGCTCCCTCGTCGCTTCTCTGGTCATTTCTCGCGCCACGGGCTCGCGGGCGCTGCGCTTGCGCTCGGTGCGTTCACGAACGCCGCGCATGCCGACACCATCGATTTAGCCGCGCCGCTGAACGGCTGGCGCAATTCGGCCGGCGACGAAGCGCGCTATACGCAGGACGTCCACTATCCCGCCGTCGCCGTGAGCACGCCCGAGGGCCAATCGGCTAACGCGTTGATCGCGGGGCACATCAAGGCGGCGCCCAAGGCCAGGCCGGGTACCTCGGTGGGCACGCTCGTGGTGAACGGCACGCCCATGCCTCAGCGCATCGAGGAAGACGGCGAGTTCTCGCGGCCGTTTGCGTTCGGCGCGGGCAGCAACAGCGTGGAGCTGCGCACGGCGGACGGCACGCGCAAACGCGTGCAGTTCTACGACGCCTACACGGGCAAGACCCAGGCGCGCCTGCGGATCGTGCTCGCGTGGGACACCGACGGCACCGACCTCGACCTGCACGTGGTGTCGCCCGACGGTGTGCACACGTTCTACGCCGACCGCGTGGCGCCGAACGGCGGTGCGCTCGACGTGGATGTGACGACGGGCTACGGCCCCGAGATCTACTCGAGCGCTGCACCACTGCACGGCACGTATCTTGTCTACGTGAACTACTATGGCAGTGGCCACAGCGTCAGCGACATGACTGTGGCGCAGATCACCATCATCACCGACGAAGGCACGCCGAACGAAAAGAGCGAGACGATACGCGCACCAATGCGCAAGCCCGGTGAGCTGACGCTCGTGAAGCGCTTCGTCGTGCCGTGAGCGACGGAACGGCAGCGTCGAAAAAAATCAGGAAGGATCCCTGAATAAATCGTTGAGCTGATTGCCCTGCGCAGCATCGACGAAACCGTCGAAGCGACCCTGCACGAGCGTCTGGGCGGCACGCATGAAGCCACCCCATGCGGAACGTGCCAGTGCGCCGCCCACGCTCACGCGCCGCACGCCCAACGCCGCTAGATCCTGGAGCGTGAATGCCGAAGCCGTGCCGATCAGCACGTTGACGGGCTTGGGCGCAACGGCCGCAACCACCGCAGCGATGTGCTCGCGTGCGTGGATGCCCGGCATGTAAAGGCAGTCTGCGCCCGCCGCCGCATAGGCCTTGATGCGCGCGAGCGCATCTTCGAAATCGGGTTCGCCAGTGAAGAAGTTTTCCGCGCGCGCGACCAGCAAGGTATCGCCGCCGCGTTCGTCGATGGCGCGTCGCGCGGCCTTCACGCGCTCCACGGCGATCTCCAGCGGGAACAGCGGCGCGGCGGGGTCGCCAGTCGAATCCTCTATCGAGAGCCCAGCGACACCCGTGTCGACGGCGAGACCCACGCTCTGCGCAACGTCGGCGGCATCGGCGCCAAAGCCATTTTCGAAGTCCGCGTTGAGGGGCAAATCAGTGGCCGCGACCATCTCGCGCAGATGCGCGAGGATCGCCTCGCGAGGCAGTGAATTGTCGGCGCGGGCGCGCGACCACGCAAAACCCGAACTGGTCGTGGCGAGCGCCTTGAAGCCGACGCTCTCTAGATAGCGCGCGCTGCCCGGATCCCAGGGGTTGGGCAAGAGGAAGCAGCCGGAAGTATGCAAGGCTCGGAATGCGGCGCGTTTTTCCGCGACGCTGCGTGGCGAAGAGGGCATGGCGTGTCTCCAGGAGTGGCAGAGGACTGGGCGGCGAGCCGACGATATGGCGCGGCCGCGACCGCATCGAGCGGGGTGAGCGAGAGCCGGTGCGGCAAGGCCGGCCAGCGTGCATTGTGCTCCGGTGTGCGCCGGCGCGCTCGCGCGGTGCCGGGGGCACAGAAACCTTCCCGCTATTTTTCCACGATCGCGTTCCTTGGTATCGTGATGCTCGCGCCGTGCGAACGCGCATCACGCCATGCGCACGGATTGAACATGAATCGACGCAGGCGGCGTCGCAAGGAGACTCGCTGACGATGAAATATTCGAATCTGGTGGAGCGCTTGCAGGGGCGGCGCACGTCGGCGTGGGAGATCCATCACGCCGCGATTCAGGCGGCGGCGCGGGGCGAAGACGTGATCGTGTTGAGCGTGGGCGACCCGGATTTCGCAACTCCGGAGCCTGTCGTCGAGCGGGCCGTGGCGGCATTGCGCGCGGGCGATACGCATTACACGGCGATCATGGGGCGCGAGCCGCTGCGCGAAGCCATTGCCCGGCAGCACGCGGCGGCGGGCGCGCCGGACGTGAGCGCGCAGAACGTGATTCTGTGCGCCGGTGCGCAGAATGGTGTTTTCGCCGCGTCGCTATGCCTGTGCGAAGCCGGCGACGAGGTGCTCGTGCCGGAGCCGATGTATCTGACCTACGAAGCTGCGATTCGCTCGTCGGGCGCGACGCTCGTGCCGGTACCCGTCGACCCGGACAACGGCTTTCATCTCGATTGCGATGCCCTCGAAGCGGCGCTTACGCCACGCACGCGGGCGATCTTCCTCGCCACGCCGTGCAACCCGACCGGCGCGGTGATGCCGCGTGAGCATCTCGCGCGTATCGCGCAACTCGCGCAGCGTCACGATCTCTGGGTGGTTTCCGACGAGGTCTATGCCGATCTCACGTTCGAGCGCGAGCACGTAAGCATTGCGATGCTCGACGGCATGGCGCCACGCACCGTGACGATCGGCAGCCTTTCGAAATCGCATGCGATGCCGGGTTGGCGGTTTGGCTGGGTGATTGGGCCCGAAACGTTGATTGGCCATCTGGGGCGGCTTGCCTTATGCATGTTCTATGGCTTGCCCGGCTTCATCCAGGAGGCCGCGCTCACGGCGCTGGAGCAGCGCGAGCCGATCGTCGCGCAAATGCGCGCGATTTACCGGCGCAGGCGCGACCTTGTTCATGCGCGCCTGAGCGGCGTGCCGGGGCTGCGTTGCCTGCTGCCGGAAGCCGGCATGTTCATGATGATCGACGTGCGCGGCACCGGCCTCGATCCGCACGCGTTCACGTGGCAGCTATTCGAGGCGCAAAAAGTGTCGCTGCTCGACGCGAGCGCATTCGGCGAAACGGCAAGCGGCTATGTCCGGTTCGGCTTCGTGGTCGACGATGAGCGGCTCGTCGAGGCCTGCGAGCGGATTGCGGCCTTTGTCCGGCAACTGCCCGGGAAGGGGCGCTAGCGTTCGTCGAAATTCAGGCGCGCTGGCGGTCCGCGCCTGAAGCAAGTCCGTCAACGATTGCCATCGAACAGGTCGTTGAGCATTTCGTCGAAGGCCGTCTGGGCGTCTTCCAGCTCCTGCAGCGCGGCGTCGAACGTCTGTAACGCGAACTGCGACGGCCGGCCTTCGCCTTGCGGCGGGAATTGCGTCTGCAACGCGGCGAATGCCGTCTTGACGCGTTGCGTGGCGTTCAGCACGCGGTCCATTGCGGCGGCTTCTTCAGCTCGCGCCTGTTCTGGGTTCATCGAAAGCTCCGTTATGAGAAAAGAAAGTGTGGGGCGCTCACGGCAAAGGCAGCCGGCCCTCGGACTTCACCGCGCGCAGCGAGAGCGCCGATTCGACCGATGTGACACCCGGCAGACTGCGCAATTCGTCGCGCATGAATGTGCCGTAGTCGTCGAGGTCGCGTGCCACGATCATCAGAATATAGTCCGCCGTGCCGGCCACGTTGTGGCACGAAAGAATCCGCTCGATTGCACAGACTTCGCGCTCGAAGCGGTCGGCCAGCGCCCGGTCGTGCACGGCGAAGCGCACCGAGACATAGGCGAGCACGCCGTAGCCGAGCGTGCGCCGCGAGAGCATGGCCCGATAGCGTTCGATATAGCCTTCCTGCTCGAGCCGCTTGAGGCGGCGTGCGCAGGGCGTTTCGCTCAAGCCGACGGTTTCGGCGAGCCGCGCGATCGGCATTCTGCCGTCCGCCTGCAGGGCGCCGAGGATCGCGCGGTCGAGTTTGTCCAGATCGCTCATGGCGCGGAGTGCTTTCCTGATTTCGATGACGAAATTGTAGGGTATTCCGCTTCATATTGAAGAGTTATCCACAAAAAACGTCAGAAATCGCTCCGGCATTGGCGGCAATATAGAGCCTCTTCCAAATGAGGCCAACATGATTTCCGCTCACCTGCTTTTGATGTTCATTGCCGCTCTGGTGGTGGTCTGTGCATTGCCGGGGGCGGACATGGCACTGGTGATGCAGACCAGCATGAGCCGCGGCGCGCGGCGTGGTTTCGCGGCCGCTTGCGGCCTCGGGCTCGCGCGCGCCACGCATGTCACGCTTTCCGCCTGTGGTCTGGCGGCGCTGCTCCATAACGCACCGTGGCTCTATGAGATCGTGCGCTATGCCGGCGCGCTCTACCTGACCTGGATTGCCGTGCAGATTTTCCGCGCGCCGGGTTTTGCCTTGCCGGATCAGGCCGCTGCGATGGCCGAGCGCCCGCTGCGAGCGGACTTCTTCAAAGGCCTGCTCACCAACCTGCTGAATCCGAAGGCGCTGCTGTTCTGCTCGGTGCTGCTGCCGCAGTTCATTCGCCCCGAGGCGGGGTCGGTCTGGCTGCAGGTGACCGAGTTGGGCATCCTGCTCGTGATCGTGTGTGCGCTCTTCGACATGATCTATGTGCTGGGCGCGTCGCGGATCGCCGTGTGGCTGCGCCGACATCCGCTGGCGCAGACCGTGCAGAAATGGGCCTTCTCTTCGGCGCTCATTGGTTTCGCGGTGCGGCTTTCGCTCGATTGATGCGCGAAAGCCGCGCGCCCGTGTGCCTCAGGCGTTCGGCTTGTTGCCCAGATAGTCGAGCTTGCCAAGTTCGACGCCGTTGTGACGCAGGATGTCGTACGCCGTCGTGACATGGAAATAGAAGTTGGGCAGCACGAACGCCAGCAGGTAGTTCTGGCCCGTGAACTCGATCGGACCCGAGCGCATCTTCAGCGTGATGGTCTTGCCCTCGGAACCATCGATTTGCTCGGGCTTGAACGTGTTCAGGTAGTCGATCGTCTTCTGAATGCGCGCGTGCAGGTCGTCGAAGCTGACTTCCACGTCTTCGAATTTCGGTGCGTCTACGCCTGCGAGGCGCGCGGCGCAGCCCTTCGCTGTGTCCGTGGCAATGTGGATCTGGCGCGCGAGCGGCAGCATGTCGGGGAATAGCCGTGCGCCGGTCAGCACCGAGGGGTCGATCTGCTTTTCAGCTGCGTGCGCCTGCGCCTTGCCGATGATGTTCTGCAGGTTGGCGAGGCCGCGCACGAGCACGGGCACCGAGGCGTGATACATGGTGATGGACATGGGAATTCCTCGTTTCCTTGAATGTGCACGCCGGACTCCGGGGCGGAGATGGGCGGGCGGATCATTATGCGCCATCGGATTTGCCGCTGCCATTGCCTGAACGGCCGATCTTGCGGTGGCGCGCGAGTTCCGGCGCTTGCCCGTCGAATTGATCTGCATGACGAAGTAAAAATTCCGTTATGGATCGCGTAGTTCGCGCATGGCTTGTTCATGGTCTGGTGCGCTTGTCTGGCGGCGCTCAGGTAGTGGCGAATGCCGGGTGCTGTCTGCCGGGCGTGGCCTGATGCTGCATATTCACCACGTGAAATTTGGATGTGTTTTAATTGTCCGGCATTGACCATCCATTTCGCGTCGTACGGCAGCGTACGATGCGCCTATCCATGAACGCAGAATTGGCAGAAAAACGTCGCGCCGGGCGTCGCATGGCAGAGGGCAGGGCATACCGGAGGGGCTTGTGCGGCTGGCGCTCGCTCGGTTGCACGCTGCATGGCGTGCTGCTGGCGCTTGCCGTCGGCGGCGTGGCGCGCGGTGCGCCCGCCATGGCGCAGGAGGCGCAGCTTTTCGATGCGCGCGTTACCCAGGAGTCGGTGGCGGAGACGATTTGCCGGCCCGGGTATGCCGATACCGTGGCGCCCCCGTTCGACGAGACGATGGCGCAAAAGGGCCGTCTGCTCGCGGCACGCGGGATCGATTCCGATGAGGGTGTCGCTTACGCGCTCGACCGGCGCGTGCCAATCCTGCTCGGCGGTTCGCCGGATGCGGCCGCGAACTTCGACTTGCTGCCGTGGGGCGGCCATGCCGGCGAACGGCGCAAGTCGCTCCTTACGGTGCGGCTCAAGCGTTGCGTCTGCGCCGGGAGGATATCGCTCGCCCAGGCGCAGGCGGCCATCTCCGGCAACTGGGCGCACCGGTACGATCAACTCACGCGCATGCAATGTGGCACGGATATGGGCGATACCACTTCAGCGAGCAGCGACGAAGGTCAATAGCTCGCGCGCGGTCGTGGCCATTGCCGGCACGTTGATTGCGCACGCTCCAGAATCGACGGTGCTGAACGGCGAGTATTTGACAATATGACGCAGCGCGCTGGCTGGAGATTAGGCATATCCTGACTATCATCAATAAAAGTGGAGTGAGCGAAATGCTACCGTCGACTCTTTTCCTGCTTGTAACCGTGATCCTGCTCGGACAGGCGGTTGGAGCCCGCGCAAAGGCGCGCGCGAGTCTTCAGCCCGTGCGGGTGCGAGCCGACCGAGCGCGCCGCCAACGGTAGTTCGACATGCACCTGACCGTCTGGAACGTCCCCGAAACCTGTAGCGAAGAAGAAGTGCGCGACTTCGTCAAACGTGAGCTCGGGCATTACGCCAAGGGTGTCACGGTGTACGACGTGGGCACGTCGAACGCACACGCAGACATCGAACTCGATTCCGATGTGCCCTACGTGGGCGAAGCAGTTGCGCGCGAGTTGCAGAGCCGGCGCCTTGCCGGTGTCGCGCTGCGCGTGAGTGCCGCGCCGTTCGACGGCGAGGCGCAGCAGGATGCACGGCCAGCGTCCGTGCGCTGATTCTCAGAGATGGCCTCGACGATCGTGCCCTTCTCGTATCGGCGCGATGGCTTTTCCCGCCTGGTTTGCTTCTTCGCCGTGTTTTCGTCGGCGAATTGAGCTTCCTGTCCGGTCGCAACGGCCGCCAACTGCGCGAGCCGGCTGACCGTTTTCATATCCATCCCATCGCCGCCCATGCATTGTCGTGCGCAGACCGCTTGCGTGCAGCGTGCCTCGCGTGCCTGTCGCCTTGTGCTGCGATTTGCGCGTTTTGTCTGGTTTAATGGCGGGTGGTCCTGCCGGGACACTGGCACGGTGTGCGCGTCATGGCGTGCACGCGCACCGGTCGGCGTCGTGGCAATCTATTCCAGACAAAACAGAAATTAGCCGGATTCACAATGAACGAAGACTTTTCGCGCTGCGCTCTTGCGCGCGTGAACGGTGGTGTCCGGGGCGACACCACGAACGCCCATTCCAGGGGGGCGTTGCGTGCGCCATGGCGGATTCGCCGCGTGCTGGGCGCAGCTTTCTGCGCGTGGTGGGCTGCCAGCGCCTGGGCTGCGGGTGTCGCCGGGGCTGCGTCGGGCCCGCATGCGACGTCGGGGGCCGTGCAAGCGGCTCGGGCAGCGTCCCATCCGGCGGCGGCATCGGCTGGTGGGGCGGCATCGGCGCCTGTGCGGGCATCGTCCGCGCAGGGCGTAGCCGCGACATCGGCGGCGGCTTCGTCAGCGGGGCCGGCTTCATCGGCGTCGAGCGCAGCGGCGGCTTCGCCGGCTGCATCAGCGGCTTCAGCGGCATCGGCATCGTCCGCCGCGGCGCCGGCGCAGCCCGCGTCCGTGCCTGCGCCGCTCGTCTTGCCCGAGCACCCGGATCTCACGCCCGAGCAGGCCGCCGAGGAAACGCACCGTGCGCTGGCCATGCGCCAGACCTTCGCGAGCAGCGTGAAGCGCCGTCTGCGCGTGCCGCCCGCCGATCAGCGCGCTTACGGTCAACGCCTGCAGGCCGCGCTCGACGAAAAGAATCTCGGTGCGCTGGCGGGCGAGTTCGTCATCCTCGTGGATCGCGCCGCGACCGTCCAGGCGCTCTTTATCTACTTCCGCGCGATGCCGCACGAGCCGTGGCAGATGATCGGCGCTTCGCCGGTCGCGACGGGCCGGCCCGGCGAGTTCGATCACTTCCTCACGCCGCTCGGCGTGTTCGAGCACACGCCCTCGAACATGGACTTTCGCGCGGAGGGCACGATGAACGAGAACGGCATTCGCGGCTACGGCGCGCGCGACATGCGCATCTACGATCTCGGCTGGGTCGACGGCGAGCGCGGCTGGGGCAAGGGCGGTTTCTCGCCGATGCGTTTCCAGATGCACGCCACCGACCCCGACCGTCTCGAGCCGCTGCTCGGCATCCGCCATTCGAAGGGCTGTGTGCGCATTCCCGCGTCGTTGAACGCTTTCATCGATCACTACGGAATCGTCGATGCCGAGTATCAGGCGCTCGTCGATTCGGGCAAGTCGCTGTGGGTCCTGCACCCCGGCCGCGAGGTCACGCCGTGGGCGGGGCGCTTCATCGTCGTAATCGATTCGCAGCGCAAGACGCGGCCCGCGTGGGCGCCGGCGCCGGGCAGCAAGGCGCGTGCGAACATGCCCAAGGGCGGCGACACGGCCGATTGATGGCAGATTGACGGCCGGTCGATGGCCGGTCGATGGCGGATCACGTCACCCGCGCCGCGCGAGCACCACGCCTGCGAGCGCCACGCCGAAGCCCGCCATCTGCACCGGCGCGAGCGTTTCGCCGAACAGCAGCCAGCTTTCGAGCGCGGCGAGCGGCGGCGCGAGAAAGAGCAGCGCCGTGGCGCGGGCCGCATCGCCGTGGCGCACCATCCAGACAAGCAACGTCACGCCCACGCCGGAGAGCATCGCGATGCCCCATGCAAGCGAGATCCAGAGTGTCGTCGAGGCAATCCAGCGATGCTCGCCCAGCGCGAGCGCCAGCAGCGCTGCAACCACCGTCGCGCCCGCATTCTGGACCGCGCTCGCGCTGCGGATGTCGGCCTTGGCCAGCGAGGTCTTTTGATAAAGCGTGCCTGCGGTGATCGCCCCGACCGCGAGCACCGCGACGAGCACGACCAGGAGCGGGCTCGCATGCGTGCCCGAGGCATCGGCCGCCGCTGCAGCCGGGACGCCCGCAGCGGCGGCGCGCAGTTTCGGCATCAGCACGAGCACCACGCCCGCGAGCCCGAGCGACAAGCCTTGCCAGCGCCGCATCGTGAGCCGCTCGCCGAACAGCGGCGCGGCAAGTGCGGAGGTCAGCAGCGGCTGCAACGCACCGAGTAGCGCCATCACGCCCGCGCTCAGGCCCTGCGCAACGGCCCAGTAGCTCGCCCCCAAATACACGCCTTGCAGCAGCGCGCCCGCGAAGAGGTGCTTGCCGAACTCGCGCCCGCGCGGCCATGGCGCGCGCAGCGCGAGCGCGACGCAGGCGAACAGCAGCGCGGTCCCGCCGAAGCGCGCGAGCAGGAACAGGTTGGGATCGGCATACGGGGCGATCGCGCGGGCGACCACGAAGCCCGTCGACCACAAGACGACGAAGAGGGCGGGAGCGAGCGAGTCAAGCATCGGTTCTGGTAAAGGTGGCGCGGCGCCCATACGGGAGTTTGTCGCGAACGAACGGCGAACGAACCATGGCCATCGCGCGGGCAACGTGCGGAAGACCGGGAGTATCGCCGGGGCGAACCGTGCCGGTCTTGTTCAGGACTGCACTGAGGCGGGGTAGGAAGGTCCGGGATGCGGCGCGCTCTCGCGGCTCGCCTGGCTGACGGGCGGCGTGGCGAAGAGCGTCGCGGCCACGCCGATCAGCGCGGCGGTCAAGGCGCAGGCGATCAGCAGTGCGCGCGTGCGGCGGTGCTCGCGGCGCAGCGCCGCGAGCACCGCGGCTTGGGCTTGCGCCGCGTTCGGGCCGTGCTCCGTGTGCGTGTGATGCTGCATAAAGTGGTAGATGAGTTGCGGCACGCGCGGCGCGATCTGCGCGAGATGCGGCAACTCCTGGGACAGCCGCTTGATCCACCCTTGCGCGCCGAGATCGCGCTTCGCGATATCCCTGAGCGTCGCGCTTGTAATGCCCCAGGCGTCCACGCCCGGATGAATCGTGCGTGCGAGCGTCTCGGCGTTGCCGAATGCGCGCTGCGCTGCGGCGAGCCGCGGCGACACCTCGCCGCCGAACGGCTGCACCGAGTGCAGCAGATGATGAAACAGCGCCCCCGCACTGCGTGTGCTGGCATCGCTGGCGAAATGCGCTTCGCTGCGCGTGCGCAACTCGGCTTCGATCTGCTCGGCGCGCGCGTGCCCGGGCACGTGGCCCGCAACGTGATGCAGCGCGGCGAGGCGCGCGTAGTCCTGTTCGAACAGCGCCGTTGCGCCGTGCACGAAGAATTCGCGCTCCGGCGAAGACAGGCTCGTCATCAGCGCCGCGCTCGCGAACACGAGGCGGCCGCGCGTTTGCGGCTCGATGCTCACGGCCACGCGCCGCGCGTCGATGGCCGTGTGGAAGAAGCCGTGCTCGAATGCCTGCTGCGTGACGACTTCGATCAGATGCGCAGCCACGCGCGTCACGTTGATGTGATGCTCCGCGAGGCCGGCGAGGTCGGTCACGAGCACGGTGTCGAGGTGCTCGACCGTGAGCGTCTGTGCGGTGCAGCAGTCCCAGATCACGTCGGGCACGAGGACGCGCGTGTCGTTGGCGAGATGGTGTCCGGTCTGGCTCAGATTCGCGGCCTGCGCGCGCAGATCGAACCGGCGTTGCAGGTCCTCGCGCAGCGTTTGCGCGAGCGCGCGCAGGCCGAGCTTGCGCGCCGCGCCCGAGAAGCGCTCGAGCCAGCGCGCGACGGCGCACAGCAGCGCGGCATCGTCGTCGACTTCCTGTGCCTGTTTCGCGCGCAGTACGCGCACCGTCACCATCTGATGGCCATTTACCGGCAGCGCGAGGCGCGCGACGTGGGTTTGCTCGCACCAGCCGTTATGACAGGGCGCGGGATCGATCCACGAAAAGATCGTTTGCGGCGGCTTGCCGAACGCGGCGTGCAGGGCGGCATCGAGTTGCGGCGGCGAGAGCGGCGCTTCGAAGTGATCGATGGCGTCGATGGCGTCGTGCAGCGTGGCCGCGGTGAGTTCGGGCCTGGTGACGAGCGTCTGCGCGAAGGCGCCCGCGAGCGGCGCGAGGCGCGGCAGGGCGCTCGACAGATGCGTGGCGAGGCGTTCGTCATCGCGCATGCGCGCGGCGAGCGAGACGATCCAGTGCAGCTTGTGATGCTCGGGCGCTGCGAGCCAGATCAGCCGGATGCCGTAGCGCAGCGCGCAGAACAGAAGACGCAGTTGGCGAAGTTGTGAGCGCATGGGGAGCGGCCGTCGACGGAACGACAAATCGACAAAACGGAAAGCCGCCCAGTTCCCGGACGGCCGACATCAGATTAACAGGGATGACCGCGCGCTGGCAGCCGTTTCGATTCGCTTCGGCGCGGTGTGCGCGACCGGAGCGCTCCGTCACGGCACGCGCAATCCGGCACGCGTAATACAATACGGCGGCTCTTTCGATAACACGCCGCGCAATCGCGCTCACCGAGATGCTCGCAGAACAACGCCATCAGTACATCCTTTCGCAAGTGACCCGGACCGGCGCGCTTTCCGTGGCAGATCTCGTGCGCGAACTGCGGGTCTCGCGCGAGACGATCCGGCGCGACCTCAACACGCTCGCGGGGCGCGGGCTGCTCGTGACGACTCACGGCGGCGCGCTGTCCAGCGACCGTAGCGAGCCGGACCTCGACGTGCGCGAGGCCGCCAACGCGAACGCCAAGCGCGCCATCGGCGAGCGCGCCGCAGAGTTCGTGCCCGACGGCGCCTCCATCATCATCGATTCGGGCAGCACGACGCACGCGCTCGCGCGCGCGCTCATCGACCGCCATCGCCTCACGGTCTACACCAACGACTGGCGCATCGCGCTGCTGCTCGGCCGGCGCAACGAGAATCGCGTGACGATGCTGGGCGGTGAGCTGTCCGATCAGGAAGAGGCCACCTTTGGCCTCGATACGGTGCAGCAACTCGCGCAATATCACGTCGATTATGCGTTCGTGGGTGCGGGCGGCATCACCGCCGACGGCTGGCTCACCGACTACACGCGCATGGTCGCCGAGGTGCGCAGCCACATGCTCACGGCCGCGACCTGCGCGATCGTCGTGGCCGACAACTCGAAGTTCGGTCGCGTCACGCCGGTGCGCATCAACGGCTTCGAGCGCGCTCGTTATGTGATTACCGAACTCGCACCCGAAAAGAGCATTGCCCGCGCCATCGCCGCGCGGGGGCCCGAGCTCCTCGTCGCCTGATTTTCTTCGCCCGGGTTTCCCGCCGCTATGGCGCGCGCCCGCGCGGCGCGGCCTGCTCTATTTCCCTCGTTCCCCGCCTCCCGGGCGGATCCGCCGATCTGCGCTTGTGCACTGCCGCGAGCGTTTCTGCGGCCAATGTCGTATGCTGATTTTTGGCGAATTGTGGAATTTTTTGACATTTGCCACAATCGTCATGGCCTTGTCACGAAAACCTGTGATTCTTGCCGGGCCCGTTCAGACGGGGCCGGCGCGCTTGACGAGGCAACTCCTGGTGTGCAGTGGGTCCGGTGACTTGCGGGTGGCAATGACAAATTGCAGACGATCTACAATTTGTTTGCCGCACCGGACGGGTACGAAAGGCGGCGCAGTCCGTCGACGTTCGACATTCGACTAAACACGCATCGGGTATCCCCGAGCATAGGTTTTTTGCCTTCGGAGAGCGACATGAACCACAGGAATTCCACTCGCGCGGGTTTCGCACGCAAGCTGTTGCCCATGATGGCCGCCGCCGCGCTGCTGCAAGGTGCGGCCCTGAGCGCCCACGCCGCTGGCTCGGTTGTGCTGTACACGGCTGACGGCCTCGAAAATCTCTACAAGGACGTGCTGCCCGCCTTCGAGAAGAAGGAAGGCGTGAAGGTCAATATCGTGACCGCGGGCAGCGGCGAAGTCGTGAATCGCGCCAACGTCGAAAAAGACGCGCCCAAGGCCGACGTTCTCATCACGCTGCCGCCGTTCATCCAGCAGGCGCAGCAAAGCGGCCTGCTGCAGCCGTACCAGAGCGTGAACTATAAGAACGTGCCGGCGATTGCGAAGTCCGCAGACGGCTCGTGGGCGACCTTCGTGAACAACTACTTCTCGTTCGCGATCAACCCCGAAGTCGTGAAGAACCAGCCGAAGACTTTCGCCGACCTGCTGCATCCGGACTACTCGGGCAAGGTGGCGTACTCGAACCCGGCCACGGCCGGCGACGGCATGGCCGTGATCATCCTCACGACCTCGCTGATGGGTGAAGACAAGGCGTTCGAGTATCTGAAGAAGCTCGAGCAAAGCGCCAAGTTCCACACCAAGGGCACGGGCTACCTCGACGTGCTGCTCTCGCGCAACGAGATCGCAGTGGCCAACGGCGACCTGCAGATGGATCTCGACGATGCGGCCAACGGCGGTCTGTCGCTCAAGCCGATCTTCCTCGCTGCCGAAGCAGGCGGCCATCCCACCACGTTCCAGCTGCCGTACGCCATCGGCCTGATCAAGAACGGTCCGAACCAGGCGGCGGGCAAGAAGCTGATCGACTACCTGATGTCGACGGAAGTGCAGTCGAAGGTGCCGGACATCTTCGGCATTCCGGGCCGCACGGACGTGGCGCTCTCGGGCAAGAACGGCGCGGCGGTCAAGCAGGCGATCGAAGGCGTGAAGCTGATTCCGGTCGACTGGAACCAGGTGATGGAGAAGAAGGCCGGCTGGACCGCACGCTGGAAGAACGAAGTGATCGGCTCGTCGGGCAAGCAGATCGAAGTCGTGAAGCCGAAATAAGTGGTTGCAGCAGGCAACTGAGCACTACCTGAGTACGGTGTATGGGATGAGATCCGGCGCTGGAGCGAAGCGCCGGGTCTCATCGAGAGGAGATGAACCCGGTGAATACCGCAAGCCTTGCGCCGGCCCAGATGGCCCGCGCACTGCCGGATGTGTCCGGCTTGACCGATGTCGCTGATGCCGCCGATACGGGCCGGCTGGGTGGCGCCGCGGGCGTGCAGATCGAGCGCCTGAGCGTGCGCTTCGGCACGCGCACGGTGCTCGACGACCTGTCGCTCACCATCCGCCGTGGCGAATTGCTGACCGTGCTGGGCCGCAGCGGTTGCGGCAAGACCACCTTGCTGCGTTTCATCGCCGGGTTTATCGAAGCCGACGCGCTGGCGGGCTCGCTCACCGTCGCGGGACGCGACCTGACTCACGTGCCGCCGCATCAGCGCAACCTGGGGCTGCTGTTTCAGAGCTATGCGCTGTTTCCGCATCTCTCGGTGTTCGAGAATGTCGCGTTCGGGCTCAAGGCACGCCGCGTGCCGGCGCGCGACATCGCGCGGCGCGTGGCGGATGCGCTCAAGCTCGTGCAGCTCGGCGACGCGGGCCACGTGATGCCCGCGCAGCTCTCGGGCGGTATGCAGCAGCGCGTGGCGCTGGCGCGCGCGCTCGTAATCGAGCCGGACGTGCTGCTGCTCGATGAGCCGCTTTCGGCGCTCGACGCCAATCTGCGCGCGTCGGTGCGCTCCGAACTCAAGGCGCTGCACGAGCGCCTGCCCGATCTCACGATTGTTTGCGTGACGCACGATCAGGACGACGCGCTGGTGCTTTCCGATCGCACGCTCCTGATGCGCGACGGCCACATCGCGCAGCTCGGCACGCCGCAGCAACTCTACGACACGCCCAACGATGCCTACGTCGCGCGCTATCTCGGCGCGGCGAACCTGTTGCCGCCGAGCGTGGCGTTTCCGGTGGGCGACGCGCGTTACGGCGTGCGCGACAAGCTCGCGTGCCTGCGCCCCGAAAGCCTGCGCATCGTGCCGCTCGGCGAAGGCGGCCTGCACGGCACGATCGAATCCGTCGAATGGTATGGCTCGGTGCTTTCAGTACCGGTGCTGCTCGACGCGATGCCGAACGAACCGGTGCTCGTCACCATGCAGCGCGGCCACGGCATGACGCCGGAAAAAGGCATGCGCGTCTCCCTGCATTACGAGGCTGACGATGTCGTCCTTATCAACCCCTGATTCTGCTTTCCCGGGCGCGCCGCTTCCCGGCGCCGAAGCGCATGCGGCCGTCCAGCGCCGCCGCGAGCGGCGCGCGCAATGGCACATCGCTTTCTTGCTCGTGTTCGTGCTGGGGCCGCTCGTGGTCTATCCGCTCGTGCGGCTCGTGCTGCTCAGCTTGACCGGCGCCCACGGCCTGAGCTTGCACGCCTATGCGGCGTTCTTCGGCAATCCCGATTCGCGCGGCGTGATTGGCACGACGCTGTGGATTCTGTTCCTCAGTGCGGGCATCGCCTCGTTGCTGGGTGTGGCGATCGCCGCAATCCTGTTCTTCAAGCCGTTTCCGGGCGCTCGCCTCGTCACGCGCTTTCTCGAACTGTTCGTGGCGTTTCCGTCGTTTCTCGTCGCCTTCACGCTGATCTTTCTTTATGGCTCGCAAGGCTCGGTGAGCATCGGCCTGCAGCGGCTCTTCCATCTGCAGGCGCCGCCGCTCGATTTTCTGTTCGGCATCGGCGGCGTGGTGCTCGCGGAAGTGGTGTTCTATGCGCCCTTCGTGGTGCGCCCGACGCTCGCCGCGTTCGCGCTGCTCGACATGCGCCTGATCGAGGCCGCGCGCAGCCTGGGCGCGAACAACCGCATGGTCGCCGCGCGCGTGATTCTGCCGCTCGCGTGGCCGGGCATCGCCGCGGGCACGATCCTGTGCTTTCTGCTGACGTTCAACGAGTTCGGCATTCTGCTCGTGCTCGGCAGCGCGCATCTGGTCACGCTGCCGGTGGCAATCTATAGCTCGGCGACCGTCGATCTCGATCTGCCGACCGCCGCTGCGGGCGCGGTCGTCATGCTGGCGATGTCGCTTTCTTTGTATGCGCTGTATCGGCGCGTGAATCGCCGCAGCCATGGGGGCGCGCGCAATGGCAAATAATCCGGCAACCAATCCGGTTGCGGCGTCGTCGGATCACATCGCGCTGCCGCCCAAGCATCTGCGGGCGCGGCCTGTCGAGCGCAGCGCGTTCGCGCGCATCGGCAGCGGCGTGCTGCTCGCGCTCGCGGCGCTGCTGTGTTTCTGGCTGTTCGTTCTGCCGGTGATCGTGGTCGCGCTCTCGAGCGTGGCCTCGCATTGGTCGGGCACGATCCTTCCCGACGGCTTCAGTACGCGCTGGTTCGAGCGCCTCGGCTCGAGCGACTTCGACGCGGTCGTCACGAGCCTCGAAATCGGCTTCGGCGTGGCGGTGCTCGGAACGGCGCTGGGGCTGTGGCTTGCGCTGGCGCTCGAAGGGCGCGACCGGCGCGGCCTCGGCGCCATCGCCGACGCGCTCGCGATGGTTCCCAACGGCGTGCCGAGCGTCGTGCTCGGTCTCGCGGTGCTGATCGCCTATCACAAGGCGCCCGTCGATCTGTCGAGTTCGGCGGCGATCGTCGTGTTCGTGCAGCTCGCGCTGGTGTTGCCGTTTTGCTATCGCTGCGCGGCGGCGGGGCTGCGTCCAGAGTTGAGAGTGCTGCGCGAAGCGGCCGCGAGCCTCGGCGCGCCGCCCTCGATGGTGCTGCGCCGCGTGGTGCTGCCGCAGCTGGTGCCGGCTATCCGCGCGAGTCTCGCGCTGGGCTTCGCAATCTCGCTCGGCGAACT
Organism: Paraburkholderia sp. A1BS-2L; assembly: GCF_051125205.1. Taxonomy (NCBI): domain Bacteria; kingdom Pseudomonadati; phylum Pseudomonadota; class Betaproteobacteria; order Burkholderiales; family Burkholderiaceae; genus Paraburkholderia; species Paraburkholderia sp. A1BS-2L. Next base: position 984,086 of record NZ_CP120429.1, on the reverse strand, counting down.
TGGCGCGACGCTCACGGTTTATCCGCCGGGATTCGCGACGGTGCCGATTGTCGTGGTCGGTGCGGTCGAGCGCGGGTACTACCTGCCGGCGTCGGCGCTCTCGCTGATCCTGCTGATCGTGTCGCTGGCGGCGCTGTCGCTGATTGCGGCGCGTGCGCCGCGTCGCCGTGCGGATTGAAACCATGGCCAGCACGCGGGCTGACACGCAGCGCCGCCTCGCGGGATGGTCCAGCGGCGATGCCGACGCGGCAGACGGCACGCGGGCCGCGACCTGAAAGGAGTGCGCGTGGCAACGTTGACGCGCGATGTCGATCTACGAAGCGCCGCGCATTGTGATGCGGCGGCGCCGCTCGCGCTGGTGCGCGAGCGCTCGCTGACCGACCTGGTGCGCGACGAGATCGAGCGCTGCATCGCGGACGGACGGCTGGTGCCTGGCGCGAAGCTTGTCGAGTCCGAATGGGCAGCTCGATTGCAGGTGTCGCGCGGACCGGTGCGCGAAGCGTTTCGGGTCCTCGAGCAGGCAGGGCTCGTGCGCAACGAGAAACATCGCGGCGCGTACGTGCGCAGCGTGTCGAAAACCGAGGCGGGCGAGCTTGCTTTGCTGTGCTCGGCGCTTGAGGAGGCGGCTTGCCGGATGCTCGCGGCGCGTATCGACGCGGCGCAGGTCGCCGCGCTGCGCGACCGGCTCGATGCCATGCGCGGCGCGCTCGCCGACGACGCTGCGTTTGCGCGCGCGCGCGAGGCGTTTCGCGACGCGCTCGTCGAAGCGGCCGGCAACGGCAAGCTGTTCGAAGCGCATCGGCGCGCCGTGAACGAATGGCGGCTGGCACCGCGCTTGCCGCAAACCGACGCGATGCGGCAGGCGACCTATGCGCGGCTCCGGGCGGTCTTGAATGCGCTAGCGTCGCGCGATGCCAATGAAGCCGCCGCCCGGATGCGCGCGCAGCAAACGCCGGGCGAACTGGATGGCGGCGACGCCTGATGAGCGACAGGAGTCGTGACGGGGAGTAGCGACGCTTCGGAGCAAAGCGAATACAGGGGGTAGCAAGCATGGCACTGAGTCTGGAAGACATTCGCGGCTTGTTCGAGCAGCATGGCGGGCAGGCGTATAGCGGCGAGCCGGTGACGCAGCTTGAGCATGCGCTGCAAAGCGGTGCGTTGGCCGAGGAGGAAGGCGCGAGCGAGGAGCTCGTGGCGGCGGCGTTTCTGCACGACCTCGGGCATTTGCTGAATCGCCAGGGCGAAACGCCGACCGAGCGCGGCATCGACGACCTGCACCAGTACTATGCGCTGCCGTTCTTGCGGCCGATTCTGCCGGCAAGCGTGCTGGAGCCGATCAAGCTGCACGTCGATGCGAAGCGCTACTTGTGCGCAACCGACGAAGCGTACTTCGGCCGCTTGTCGGCCGATTCCGTGCGCAGCCTGCAATTGCAGGGCGGCATTTTCGACGCTGATGGCGCGCGCGAATTTGCCGAGCGCCCCCATGCAGACGACGCCGTGCGTCTGCGTCGCTGGGACGACCTCGCGAAGGTCGCCGGCAAGCAAACGCCGGATCTCGACCACTACCTGCAGATCGTGGATCGCCTGATGCAGCGCCACGCGTGAAGCGGTTGCGCGTCTTTTTTCGAGGGGTTCAAAAACCCCTTGCCAGATCGCATTCGCGTGACTAGAATTCCGCTCCTTCGCCCGCTGAAGTCCGGCAGCGAAGCCTGCCGCGAGAAACGGCGGGGCGTGAAGTCATCAGTTTTTAAACGGCGACGTTAAAAAAGATGTTGACGAAACGCGGAAGAGTCTGCATAATCTCGTTTCTCTGCTGCTGACGCAGCAACGCAGAAAGCGCCGGGTAGTTCGAAGTGGTTCCGGTGTCTTGTGCGACGCGATCTTTAAAAATTTACAGCCGATAAGTGTGGGCGCTTGATGGGTTTCGTGACCTGGTGATTCTTTCGGGGATGACCGGGAGTAGCGAAAGTATCAAGAGTCTCACACAAAAGTAAGTCAGGTTTTTGAATTTATTCAGAACCTGTCAGCTTTGAGTGAGCGACCGGTTCTTGACTGAACCGAAAACAGTAACAGGTATTGAACTGAAGAGTTTGATCCTGGCTCAGATTGAACGCTGGCGGCATGCCTTACACATGCAAGTCGAACGGCAGCACGGGTGCTTGCACCTGGTGGCGAGTGGCGAACGGGTGAGTAATACATCGGAACATGTCCAGTAGTGGGGGATAGCCCGGCGAAAGCCGGATTAATACCGCATACGATCTTAGGATGAAAGCGGGGGATCGCAAGACCTCGCGCTATTGGGGTGGCCGATGGCGGATTAGCTAGTTGGTGGGGTAAAGGCTCACCAAGGCGACGATCCGTAGCTGGTCTGAGAGGACGACCAGCCACACTGGGACTGAGACACGGCCCAGACTCCTACGGGAGGCAGCAGTGGGGAATTTTGGACAATGGGCGCAAGCCTGATCCAGCAATGCCGCGTGTGTGAAGAAGGCCTTCGGGTTGTAAAGCACTTTTGTCCGGAAAGAAAACCTCTGGGTTAATACCCCGGGGGGATGACGGTACCGGAAGAATAAGCACCGGCTAACTACGTGCCAGCAGCCGCGGTAATACGTAGGGTGCAAGCGTTAATCGGAATTACTGGGCGTAAAGCGTGCGCAGGCGGTGATGCAAGACCGATGTGAAATCCCCGGGCTTAACCTGGGAACTGCATTGGTGACTGCATCGCTAGAGTATGGCAGAGGGGGGTAGAATTCCACGTGTAGCAGTGAAATGCGTAGAGATGTGGAGGAATACCGATGGCGAAGGCAGCCCCCTGGGCCAATACTGACGCTCATGCACGAAAGCGTGGGGAGCAAACAGGATTAGATACCCTGGTAGTCCACGCCCTAAACGATGTCAACTGGTTGTCGGGCCTTCATTGGCTTGGTAACGTAGCTAACGCGTGAAGTTGACCGCCTGGGGAGTACGGTCGCAAGATTAAAACTCAAAGGAATTGACGGGGACCCGCACAAGCGGTGGATGATGTGGATTAATTCGATGCAACGCGAAAAACCTTACCTACCCTTGACATGGACGGAATCCTGGTGAGAGCCGGGAGTGCCCGAAAGGGAGCCGTCACACAGGTGCTGCATGGCTGTCGTCAGCTCGTGTCGTGAGATGTTGGGTTAAGTCCCGCAACGAGCGCAACCCTTGTCCCCAGTTGCTACGCAAGAGCACTCCGGGGAGACTGCCGGTGACAAACCGGAGGAAGGTGGGGATGACGTCAAGTCCTCATGGCCCTTATGGGTAGGGCTTCACACGTCATACAATGGTCGGAACAGAGGGTTGCCAAGCCGCGAGGTGGAGCCAATCCCAGAAAACCGATCGTAGTCCGGATCGCAGTCTGCAACTCGACTGCGTGAAGCTGGAATCGCTAGTAATCGCGGATCAGCATGCCGCGGTGAATACGTTCCCGGGTCTTGTACACACCGCCCGTCACACCATGGGAGTGGGTTTTGCCAGAAGTGGCTAGTCTAACCGCAAGGAGGACGGTCACCACGGCAGGATTCATGACTGGGGTGAAGTCGTAACAAGGTAGCCGTATCGGAAGGTGCGGCTGGATCACCTCCTTTCCAGAGCTCATTGCGAAGTTCATTGAAGCGCTCACACTTGTCGGCTGTAGAAAAGACAGACTCAGGGGTCTGTAGCTCAGTCGGTTAGAGCACCGTCTTGATAAGGCGGGGGTCGATGGTTCGAATCCATCCAGACCCACCAATTTGTCTGCGCGGTGGCTGACTGGTAACCCCCTTGAGTATGCATGACTGGGGGATTAGCTCAGCTGGGAGAGCACCTGCTTTGCAAGCAGGGGGTCGTCGGTTCGATCCCGTCATCCTCCACCAATCCCTAATGCACAGCATCCTGCAGGAGCAGTTAAATGCAGGGAGTTTTGCATTGGCGATTGAGCCAGTCAGAGCGGTATGTGAAAACGTATCGGCTGTCGTTCTTTAACAATCAGGAAGAAGTAGTAAAGAGATTTATCTGAAACACACTTAGAGATGGGTGTGGAGTAGGTGAATCAGGGTTGTGATTGTATCGATGTATTTTTAAGTTCCTCGAAAGAGGGCTTTGGAATACGGCACAACGCGAAAACTCAGCCTGTAGCGAGTGAGTCGAGAGACGCACCCGTTATAGGGTCAAGCGAACAAGTGCATGTGGTGGATGCCTTGGCGATCACAGGCGATGAAGGACGCGGTAGCCTGCGAAAAGCTCCGGGGAGCTGGCAAACAAGCTTTGATCCGGAGATGTCCGAATGGGGAAACCCACTCCGAATGGAGTATCCGTGACTGAATACATAGGTCACGTGAAGCGAACGCGGCGAACTGAAACATCTAAGTAGCCGCAGGAAAAGAAATCAACCGAGATTCCCAGAGTAGTGGCGAGCGAAATGGGATCAGCCTGCATTCTTTATCTGTACCGTTAGTCGAACGCTCTGGAAAGTGCGGCCATAGCAGGTGATAGCCCTGTAGACGAAAACGGAATGGAAGAACTAGGGATGCGACAAGTAGGGCGGGACACGTGAAATCCTGTCTGAAGATGGGGGGACCATCCTCCAAGGCTAAATACTCGTGATCGACCGATAGTGAACCAGTACCGTGAGGGAAAGGCGAAAAGAACCCCGGGAGGGGAGTGAAACAGATCCTGAAACCGCATGCATACAAACAGTCGGAGCCTCGCAAGGGGTGACGGCGTACCTTTTGTATAATGGGTCAGCGACTTACATTCAGTGGCAAGCTTAACCGAATAGGGCAGGCGTAGCGAAAGCGAGTCCGAACAGGGCGATTAGTCGCTGGGTGTAGACCCGAAACCAGGTGATCTATCCATGGCCAGGTTGAAGGCACGGTAACACGTGCTGGAGGACCGAACCCACTAACGTTGAAAAGTTAGGGGATGAGCTGTGGATAGGGGTGAAAGGCTAAACAAACCTGGAAATAGCTGGTTCTCTCCGAAAACTATTTAGGTAGTGCCTCGTGTATCACCTTCGGGGGTAGAGCACTGTCATGGTTGATGGGTCCATTGCGGATTACGTCGCCATAGCAAACTCCGAATACCGAAGAGTGCAATCACGGGAGACAGACATCGGGTGCTAACGTCCGGTGTCAAGAGGGAAACAACCCAGACCGCCAGCTAAGGTCCCCAAATATGGCTAAGTGGGAAACGAAGTGGGAAGGCTAAAACAGTCAGGAGGTTGGCTTAGAAGCAGCCACCCTTTAAAGAAAGCGTAATAGCTCACTGATCGAGTCGTCCTGCGCGGAAGATGTAACGGGGCTAAGCCATATACCGAAGCTGCGGATGCACATTTATGTGCATGGTAGGAGAGCGTTCTGTAAGCCTGCGAAGGTGCACTGGAAAGTGTGCTGGAGGTATCAGAAGTGCGAATGCTGACATGAGTAGCGATAAAGGGGGTGAAAGGCCCCCTCGCCGTAAGCCCAAGGTTTCCTACGCAACGTTCATCGGCGTAGGGTGAGTCGGCCCCTAAGGCGAGGCAGAAATGCGTAGCTGATGGGAAGCAGGTCAATATTCCTGCACTAGTGTTGAATGCGATGGGGGGACGGATCGCGGAAGGTTGTCCGGGTGTTGGAAGTCCCGGTCGCTGCATTGGAGAAGGCGCTTTGGCAAATCCGGGCGCGTAATTCAAGGGTGTGGCGCGAGCTTCTTCGGAAGCGAAGCAACTGGAAGGGGTTCCAGGAAAAGCCTCTAAGCTTCAGTTCAACATTAACCGTACCGCAAACCGACACAGGTGGGCGAGATGAGTATTCTAAGGCGCTTGAGAGAACTCGGGAGAAGGAACTCGGCAAATTGGTACCGTAACTTCGGGATAAGGTACGCCCTGGTAGCTTGAGGAGCCTGCGCTCCGAGGGTGAAGGGGTTGCAATAAACTGGTGGCTGCGACTGTTTAATAAAAACACAGCACTCTGCAAACACGAAAGTGGACGTATAGGGTGTGACGCCTGCCCGGTGCCGGAAGATTAAATGATGGGGTGCAAGCTCTTGATTGAAGTCCCGGTAAACGGCGGCCGTAACTATAACGGTCCTAAGGTAGCGAAATTCCTTGTCGGGTAAGTTCCGACCTGCACGAATGGCGTAACGATGGCCACACTGTCTCCTCCCGAGACTCAGCGAAGTTGAAGTGTTTGTGATGATGCAATCTCCCCGCGGCTAGACGGAAAGACCCCATGAACCTTTACTGTAGCTTTGCATTGGACTTTGAACCGGTTTGTGTAGGATAGGTGGGAGGCTGTGAAGTGTGGACGCCAGTCTGCATGGAGCCGTCCTTGAAATACCACCCTGATCTGTTTGAGGTTCTAACCTTGGCCCGTGATCCGGGTCGGGGACAGTGCATGGTAGGCAGTTTGACTGGGGCGGTCTCCTCCCAAAGTGTAACGGAGGAGTACGAAGGTACGCTAGGTACGGTCGGAAATCGTGCTGATAGTGCAATGGCATAAGCGTGCTTGACTGCGAGACTGACAAGTCGAGCAGGTGCGAAAGCAGGTCATAGTGATCCGGTGGTTCTGTATGGAAGGGCCATCGCTCAACGGATAAAAGGTACTCTGGGGATAACAGGCTGATACCGCCCAAGAGTTCATATCGACGGCGGTGTTTGGCACCTCGATGTCGGCTCATCTCATCCTGGGGCTGTAGCCGGTCCCAAGGGTATGGCTGTTCGCCATTTAAAGAGGTACGTGAGCTGGGTTTAAAACGTCGTGAGACAGTTTGGTCCCTATCTGCCGTGGGCGCTGGAAGTTTGAGGGGGCCTGCTCCTAGTACGAGAGGACCGGAGTGGACGAACCTCTGGTGTACCGGTTGTCACGCCAGTGGCATTGCCGGGTAGCTATGTTCGGAAGAGATAACCGCTGAAAGCATCTAAGCGGGAAACTCGCCTCAAGATGAGACTTCCCCGGGGACTAGATCCCCTTGAAGGGTCGTTCGAGACCAGGACGTTGATAGGTCAGGTGTGGAAGCGCAGTAATGCGTTAAGCTAACTGATACTAATTGCCCGTAAGGCTTGATCCTATAACAGGTGTGTCTTCCTCCCGGTGTGGAGTGAAGGACGCGCAGGTTGAGAGATCGGTGTTGTGCCGGAAACAACACAACCCCAAGAAACAGCACCTCTTTACGCTTCTTCCCGATTGGCTGTGGCGCCAGGTTCACCCAAACCCGTGCGACGCAGCAACCCGTCATGCCTGATGACCATAGCGAGCTGGTCCCACCCCTTCCCATCCCGAACAGGACCGTGAAACAGCTCCACGCCGATGATAGTGCGGATTGCCCGTGTGAAAGTAGGTAATCGTCAGGCTCCCCATGCAGTATGTCCAGAACCCCGGTGGCTCCGAATGAGCGCCGGGGTTCTGGCGTTTGCGTGCGTGGAAAATAGAAAAACAGCCGTCGCATGGACGGCTGTTTTGCATACGGCATTCGAATCACCATGCCGAAAAACGGCGCTTCAATGCACCGCTTTAGTCGGATGCGCTGCGGATTGCGCATCGGGGGTCGAAATTGCGGCAGCATCGGCAAGCTGTTCCCGCGTGAGTTCCTCGAGCAATGCCATATCGCGAGCGATCACCTGCGGGAGATGCGCACGCAGGAATTCCACCCAAGTCTTGGTCTTTGCATCCACGAATTTGCGTGACGGATACAGCGCATACACGTGGTTCTTCTGCAGGATGTGCTGGGGCAGCACACGCACGAGCGTGCCGTTGCGCAATCCCTCTATTGCCGCATACACCGGCAACATGCCAATGCCCATTCCCTCACGGATCGCCACTGCAAGCGACTCGGCGATGTTCACCTGAACAGGTCCGTCCACCTGCATCTCGACGCTGCCTTCCGGGCCTTCGAGCACCCATTCATGTGCGGGCGCGGTCGGCGTCTTGAGAATCAGGCAGTCATGATGCGCGAGGTCCGCAGGCGTGCGCGGCGCACCGTGCGTATGCACATAAGCAGGCGACGCACACAGGATGCTGCACGACGAACCTAGTTGGTGCGAGACGAGATCGGAGTTCGGCAGCGAAGCTGCGGTCACCACCGATACATCACTGCTGCCCTCGAACAGATCGGGCATGCGCTGCGAAAGCGTAAGCTCGACCGTCACTTCAGGGTGCAAGGCGCGATAGCGCGAGATCGCGGGCAGCACGTACTGTTGCCCGATGCTCGCGAAGCTGTGCATACGCAATGCGCCAGCAGGACGCTCGTGGGCGCAACTGGCTTCTTCCTCGGCGCTGTCCACGTCCGCGAGAATCTGCGAGCAGCGTTTCAGATAGCGTTCGCCGGCGGGCGTGAGTGCGAGCCGGCGCGTCGAGCGGTTCAGCAGGCGCGTGCGCAAATGCGCTTCCAGTTCCGAGACCGCGCGCGACATCGCACCGGTGGTCGAATCGAGCGACTGAGCCGCGGCGGTGAAACTGCCGGCTTCGACAACGCGGACAAACACCCGCATATTTTGTAGCGTATCCATCAGACCTTCTTCGAGAACTTCTTGTTTGACACGAAAACGATATTGTCCGCCTCGCGGACGCCGGCATTGTTGAGTGATCTGGAACGGATGTTCCCCGCCCGTCCCGTTAATTCGCTCAACTGAGGCTCCTACAATCGGCGCCTGCCGACTCAATTCGCGACGGCATTCTTCGTAACAATCCGAGCGTAGCGCGCTGTTTTAAATGAACCGCCAGCCAGCGATACATCGAGCGATTGCCCCGCGTCGCCGCGGCGAAATCATATGGCGAGCCGCACGGCGCGGCCTGAGAGACTGGCAGGGCAGCCATGGCGCGATCTGGCTGCATCTGCTGAAAACAGTCATGGCGGGATTGCTTGCCTTGGGCATTGCGATGCGGCTCGATTTGCCCCAACCGCGCATTGCAATGACGACTGTGTTCGTGTTGATGCAACCGCTTTCCGGCATGGTGTTCGCGAAGAGCGTCTACCGCATCGTGGGCACCGCGGTAGGCATGGTCGCAGCGGTGGTGCTGGGGGCCGTCTTTATCCAGCAACCCGAGCTCTACATACTCGGGATGACAGGGTGGGTGGCCGCGTGTACCGCAGCCGCGATGCGTAATCGTCATTTTCGTTGGTACGCTTTCGTGCTGGCAGGCTATACCGCGGCGCTGATCGGCATTCCGCTCGTGACGCAGCCCAATGGGCTGTTTCTCGCGGCGCTTGGGCGCGGAGCCGAAGTGGCCGTGGGAATCCTTTGCTCGGGGATGGTCAGCGCCGTTATCGTGCCCCGGCAATCGGGCTCGCTGCTCGAGCGCACTTTACGCGCTCGCTATATCGATTTTACTGCGTTCGCTGCGCTTGTGTTGTCCGGCAGTCTGGAAAGAGGCGTGTTTGAAGGGCGATTCGCGAGACTCGTCGATGAGATCGTTGGCTTCGAGGCCACGCGCGCTTTCTCATTTTTTGAGGATCCGACGATGCGCGCGCACAGCCAGTTGCTCGCGCGTCTGAACGGCGAGTTCATGGACGTCTGCGCGCGCCTGCACGCGCTGCGGCAGTTGAAACGGCGTCTGCGCAAGAATAACGAAGCCATCGCACCACTTACGCCGTATTTCAGCGAGCTTGCGGCGCTGCTTGCGCAACGTCCTCGTCAGGGCGAAGCCGATCGTGCATACGCATTGCGTATCGAGCAAGACCTTGCGTCGTTCATGCGCACACTGCCACGCCGCGTGCGCGAAACACGGCGGCCGCTTGAAACGGGCGCGCCCGATGCGCTGCAAGACTTCGACACCTCCGCTGAGCTGATCTACCGCTTCACGGCTGAAATAGCCCGTTATAGCAGTACGTGGGCGTCGCTCACGCAGGCAGGTCTGCCGCCCGAGCCGCGCATGACGCGCTATGTGCCGCGTACGAGCTGGTACGTGGTGGGATTCACCTTCATGCGCACGGCAGTGGTGGTGGCGGCGCTCGGCTGGTTCTGGGTGGAGACTGACTGGCCGAGTGGCGGCCTCGCGATGATCGCCGCCGCGCTCACCTGCGCGCTCACATCGTCGGCGCCGCGCGCCACGCGCATGGCGTTTCAGATGGCGGCGGGCGCGGGCTGCGCCGCGCTCGTCGGCTATCTGCTCACCTGCTACGTGTATCCAAACGTCGATGGCTTTCCACTGCTTTGCGTCGCGCTCGCGCCGTTGCTAGCACTGGGAGCGTACTTTGCGACGCGTCCGTGCATCGCTGGCTTCGGCGTCGGATTCTCGGTGTTTCTCTGCCTGCTCGCCGGTCCCGACAACGTCATCGTCTATACGCCCGATCTGCTGATCAATAACGGGGTCGCGGTCGTGCTGGCGATGATCGTGGCCGCGCTTGCGTTTGCCGTGGTTTTTCCGCCGCACATGAGTTGGCTCGTCGAGCGCATGTGCGTGGCGTTGCGCGCTCAGGTTCAGCTCGCCTGCCGTGGCGAGCTGCAGGGCCTCGGCCAGCAGTTCCAGTCGGGCACGCACGACCTGATGCACCAGTTGCGGCTGCTGCTCAATGGCCGCAAGCAGGCACACCGGCGCGCGTTGCGCTGGATGCTGATCACGCTCGAGGTGGGGCATGCCGTGATCGATTTGCGACACGAGGCGCAACGCGCCACGTGGCTCGATATGGCCGGGCGCGGATGGCAAGCGGGCCTCGACCAGGTGCTCGACGATATTGCGCGCCTTTTCGAGGACCCGGGCGCCGCGCCGCTGAAGCGTGCGCTTGCATCGGTGCGAGCGGCCACCCGGATCACTCAGGAAGCGCTTCCGGGCGTTCGCCATGATCGTGAGCGCAGGCACGACGCGCAGCGGATCCTGAGCCATCTGCATTTCATTCACAGCGCGCTCATCGACCGCGATGCACCATTGGCCGCGCTCGCGCGCCAGGCACGCGGCCGTCGTTCCCGTCGCTCATTCCACACAAAAACACCTTGAACCAGCAATCTGGACGGCAGGTACGCGATCTTGCTGCAGTCTGGAAATATGCCTTCCATCTCGACCTCTTAATCGTTCCGGATCCGAGTCATATAGTCACATCACTGCTTCGCAGTAACCGTTAGCACTGGAGAGTGAAATGAAGTCCCTGAAGTTCGCTGTTGTTGCCTGTTCGTTGTTCGCCGCCGCCTCCGCCTTTGCACAGAATGCAGCATCGGACGCGAGCGTTCCTCAACAGGCCGCGCAAAGCGCAGCGCAGCCTGTCAATCAGATCGCAAAGCCGGCAAAGAAAGACGAATGCGTCGGTCCGGCCAGCTTTTGCAACCTCTATTTCGGTAGCTGAGATCGAGTGACTGCCCGCCATGAATGAGCGAGGCGCTAGCTTGAATTCCTTGCCGCGGCGCCTTCGCATGAGGTTCCGCGGCTTTGCGCATGGTGGCTGCAAAAGGGTATTGCAGAAGCCGTAAAGCAACGCCACCGAAACGAGACCTGCGAAGGGCACGTGGCATTTCCGGTAGTTAGTGGAGACTTTGATGTACGAAGACCGTATTCGTTGTGCCGCGTTGCGCGGGAAAATCACTTCGGCTGCCGAGGCGGCAAAACTCGTGCGCAACGGCATGCGTGTCGGCGCGAGCGGCTTCACGCGCGCAGGCGACACGAAGGCCGTGCCCATCGAGCTGGCGCGCCGCGCGCGCGAAGAGCAGGAGCCGCTGCGCATCACGCTGATGACGGGCGCCTCGCTCGGTCATGACGTGGACCGCATGCTGACCGAAGCCGGTGTGCTCGAGCGCCGCTTGCCGTTCCAGGTGGACACCACACTGCGCCGCGCCATCAATCGCGGCGAAGTCATGTTCGTCGATCAGCACCTCTCCGAGACCGTTGAGATGCTGCGCGCGAACCTGCTCGGCAAGCTCGATCTCGCGATCATCGAGGCCGCTGCGATCACAGAAACGGGCGGCATCGTCCCCACGACCTCGGTGGGCAACTCGGCGAGCTTCGCGATTCTCGCCGAGAAGGTGATCGTCGAGCTCAATCTCGCCCAGCCGCTTGCGCTCGAAGGCCTGCACGACGTGTGGATTCCGGGCCGCCGTCCGCATCGCGACCCGCTGCCGATCCTGCATCCGCACGATCGCGTGGGCACGTCCATCATCGATATTCCAGCGGAGAAGATCGCCGCCATCGTCATCACGAACGAAGCAGACAGCCCTTCGACCGTGCTGCCGGCGGACGAAGAAACCGCTCGCATCGCGGGCCACCTCATCGAGTTTTTGCAACACGAAGTGAAGCACGGCCGCATGAGTGCGCAGTTGCCGCCGCTGCAGGCCGGCATCGGCACGATCGCGAATGCGGTGCTCTCGGGCTTCGTGGATTCGCCATTCGAAGCGCTTACGATGTACTCCGAAGTACTTCAGGATTCCACCTTCGACCTCATCGATGCTGGCAAGATGGTATTCGCCTCGGGGGCGTCCATGACGCTCTCGGCGCCGCGCCAGGCTCAGGTGCTCGCCGATCTCGACCGCTATCGCGACAAGCTCGTGCTGCGTCCGCAGGAAGTGAGCAACCATCCGGAAGTGATTCGGCGCCTCGGACTCATCGCGCTGAACACGGCGCTCGAATGCGACATCTATGGCAACGTGAATTCCACGCACGTGGGCGGCACGCACATGATGAACGGCATTGGCGGCTCGGGCGATTTCGCACGCAATGCCTCGTGCGCGATCTTCGCAACCAAGGCCATTGCTAAGGACGGCCGCATCTCCAGCATCGTGCCGATGGTGCCACACGTCGACCACAACGAGCACGATGTGGATGTGATCGTCACCGAGCAGGGCCTGGCGGACTTGCGTGGCCTCGCGCCGCGCGAGCGCGCGAAGCTGATTATCGATCGCTGCGCGCATCCGCTCTATCGCGAACTGCTGCGCGACTATCATGACGACGCGCTGAAGATCGGCGGCCAGACGCCGCACAATCTCGCCAGGGCCTATGAAATGCACCTGCGCTTCAACGAGACCGGTTCAATGCTTCCTGATCGAACGGGTGGTCTCGTCGCCAGCGGCGCATAAGCATCAAAGCGAAAAAAAGCGGGAGCACCAGCGATGGTGCTCCCGCTTTTTATTGGCGATCGCAAATTGCTACGCTCTTCGGAACAGCCTGATGATGAAGAGCAGGATGACCGCGCCGACAATGGCCGTAATGATCGAGCTGATCATGCCGCCGCCGATGTGGATCCCGAGCAGGCCCGCCAGCCAGCCGCCGATAAATGCCCCGACGATCCCGACAATGATATCGACGATCAAACCGAAGCCGCCGCCCTTGACGAGCAGCCCGGCAAGCCAGCCAGCGACTGCGCCGATGATGAGCCACGCGATGATGCCGTGTTGCATATGGAGGACCTCTCTCGTTGGTGTGAAGAATGAAACTCAACGAAGTGGAGCTTAGTTCATGGATGGGGTCGAGTCCATGAAACGTGGCCAGAATTGACAGTTCTTGTCGTCCGCGGCGGAGCGTTTCAAAAACTGCAACGAAAGCGAAATGTATTCGTAAGCGAGCACGTCTTCGCTCGTTAGGCCCTGAATGTCTCAGGCGCGGAAGAATGCGGCTTGCCAAGCTGGCGCGGCTGCCATGTACGGGTCAGCATGGGGTCACGGCCTGGCAGTGAGACTGGCGCTATCGATGATGGAATGGGCCAGGAGTCGCGTATGGATACGCTGCGCAATATGCGGGTCTTCGTGAGGGTAGTGGAATCGGGCAGCTTCACGCGTGCTGCAGTGAGCGAGTCGATGACGACCGCGCAGGTTTCGCGCGCGGTCACGGACCTGGAGTCGCGGCTGCGCGCGCGTCTGTTGAACCGCACCACGCGGCGCATGTCGCTGACCGAGGCGGGCGAGCGCTATCTGCAAAGTTGCACGCGCATTCTCGCCGATATCGAACAGGCGGAATCCGAAGCGGCCGACGCGCAGGGGAATCCGGCGGGCAAGCTGCGCGTCTATGGCGGCACGAGTTTCGGTCAGCATTATGTAATGCCGTTGATCGCGCGCTACCAGCAGCATTTGCCCGATGTCGCCGTTGATTTGACCATCGCTCAGCAGATGCCCGACATCATCGAGGAAGGCTTCGACGTGGCGGTGGTGGTGGCAGCCGAGCTCGGGGATTCGGCGCTGATTTCGCAGCAACTGGGCAGCACCGCGGCCATTCTGTGCGCGTCGCCTGCATATCTGGATATGCGCGGCGAGCCGCGCTCGTTCGACGATCTCGGCGCGCACACCTGCCTGCATCTGACCGATGCGAGCCTGCCCGCGGGCCAATGGGTCTCGGAGGGGCCGCACGGAGAAACGTTCCGCCATACCGGCGTGACGCCTTTCCAGGTGAACAATCCCGAAGCGCTCGCGCTTGCCATACGCGAAGGCATGGGCATTGGTCCGCTGCCGGTGCCGGTGGCGCTGCCGGGTCTCGCCGACGGCTCGCTCGTGCGCGTGCTGCCCACGCATCGTCTGCAAAAGCTCAACATCTACGCGCTCTATGCCTCGCGCCGCTATCTGGACGCGAAGATCCGCACGTTCGTAGAGTTCCTGCGCGAGAAGGTGCCGGCAGTGCTGGCCGAGCAGGAAACATCGCTTGCGGCCTGCGATGTGCCGCAACGTCAGCGCGCTACGGCGCGCGCGCGTTTGCGCGAGGCGCGCCAGGCGCGCGACATGCATGAAGTCGAGCACTTGCGGCTCGTGAACTGAGCAGCATGCGTCACTCATCGAAGACATGAGCCAATCGGAGCAGCAATCGTCTTCCGCCATAGCAGCGAGCAGCGGGCACGACATCGATCTACCCGGGCGTGCGCGGGCCGGCGAGCGTGCGTGCGTCGCGGCGATCGTCGTCGCCGTGATGCTGTGCGTCGGCGCGACACGCACGATCGTCGCGAACGTGATCGACGTGATGAATGCGCGCCATCCGGCCAGCCTCACGCAGCAGCAGCCGCTTGCCAGCGAGCGCAAGGAGGCGCAGATTCATGGTCTGCAGCCTGCTACGACGGTTTATCTGGCGCGGGTGCCCGGCGGCGCCTGTAGCGCGGGCCCTTGCCGCGAAGCGCCGTCCGGCGCGCCGCGAAGAGGAGGATGACGATGAAAGTATTGGTGATCGAGGATGAGCGCAAGGTCGTGGATTACCTGCGCAACGGATTGAGCGAGCAGGGCTGGGTTGTCGACGTGGCGATGGATGGCGAAGAGGGCGCGTGGATGGCGACCGAGTACGACTTCGACGTGATCGTGCTCGACGTGATGCTGCCGAAGCTCGACGGTTTCGGCGTGCTGCGCGCGGTGCGCGCGAAGAAGGACACGCCGGTGATCATGCTGACCGCGCGCGACCGCGTGGACGACCGTGTGCATGGTTTGCGCGACGGCGCCGACGACTATCTGACCAAGCCGTTCTCGTTTCTCGAACTCGTCGAGCGTCTGCGCGCGCTCACGCGCCGCGCGCGGGTCCAGGAGTCCACGCTCGTCGCCGTGGGCGATCTTCAGGTGGACCTCATCAGCCGCCGCGCGACGCGCGACGGCGTGCGGCTCGATCTCACCGCGAAGGAGTTTCAACTGCTCTCGGTGCTCGCGCGGCGGCACGGCGAGATTCTCTCGAAGACGCTCATCACCGAGCTCGTGTGGGACGTGAATTTCGAGAGCAATGCCAATGTGGTGGAAACCGCCATCAAGCGGCTGCGCGCAAAACTCGACGGCCCGCACGCGTCCAAGCTGCTGCATACGATACGCGGCATGGGTTACGTGCTCGAAATGCGCGAGGCACGCGAAGACGGAGGCCAGGTGTCATGAAGCGCTCGATCTCGCTGCGGCTTTCGGCGATGTTCGCGGCGGTCTCGCTGATCGTATTTACGCTCACCGGCACGGGGCTGTTTTTGCTTATGCAGCATCAGCTCTTCAACGAGCTGCGCGAAACGCTCGACGCGCGGGCGCGCATCGCGGGCCTGATTGTTGCGCACGCATCGGATGTGAAGAAATGGGCGTTTGTGCAGGAGAAACTGCACGACCTTTCGCCCGTGGACAGTCGCATGCACTACTACGTAGACGCCGCCGATCCGCGCTTTCGCTTTGGCGCACCCATCGCGGGCAAAGTCACCGGAGATGTCGGTCCGGATTATCGGCTCGTGCGGCCGGCGAGCTACAACTACGACCTGATCGTCACGAGCATGACGGTGCCCGCGAACGGCGAGCGCCCCGAAGTGAAACTCGTGGTGGCGAGCGATTGCATGCGCACGGAAAGCATGTTGCGGCGCTTCGGCATGGCGCTCGGCGTGCTGATCGTGCTTTCGACCATCGCGGTAGCGCTGCTGAGCCGCGCCGTCACGCGCTTCGGTCTTGCGCCGCTTACGCGGCTCTCCCACGAG
Organism: Paraburkholderia sp. A1BS-2L; assembly: GCF_051125205.1. Taxonomy (NCBI): domain Bacteria; kingdom Pseudomonadati; phylum Pseudomonadota; class Betaproteobacteria; order Burkholderiales; family Burkholderiaceae; genus Paraburkholderia; species Paraburkholderia sp. A1BS-2L. The sequence goes on along the minus strand of NZ_CP120429.1, from coordinate 967,790 downwards.
GCGGCGCAACTGAGTCCCTCGAACCGTCGCCAGCGGCTGCATGCCGGCGAGCTGCCCGAGGAACTGCATGAACTGGCCACCTCGTTCAATGGCGCGCTGGAGCGGCTCGACAAGGCCTACGAGCGACTCGAATCGTTCAACGCCGACGTCGCACACGAACTGCGCACGCCCGTGAGCATCCTGATTGGCCAGACCCAGGTGGCGCTCACGCGCGACCGCTCGGTTGCGCAGTTGCAGCATACGCTGCAATCAAATCTTGAGGAATTCGAACGATTGCGTGTGATCGTCAACGACATGCTGTTCCTTTCGCGCAGCGATCGTGGCGAGCGCGCGACCGAACTCACGGAGGTTTCGCTGCGGGCCGAAGTCGAGCGCATGCTGGAGTTCCTGGAGATTCCACTGGAAGAGGCGCAGTTGAGCGTGCAGGTCAGGGGCGATGCGCGCGCGTGGGTCAATACCTCGCTGATAGGCCGCGCAATGAGCAATCTGTTCGTGAACGCGATCCAGCACTCGCCGCTCGGAACCGTGCTGCAGTCGACTATCGCGCCGCAGGACGGTCACGTCGAAATCGCCGTATCGAATCCTGGCGAGCCGCTCGACCCGGTAGTGCGCGAACATATTTTCGACCGCTTCTATCGCATTCAGGAAGCGCGCTCGAATAGCCACGAGAACCACGGTCTCGGGCTTTCCATCGTCAAGGCGGTAGCCGAGATGCACGGCGGCGCGGTATTCGTGCGCAGTGCGAATGGTGTCAATACGTTTGGTTTCTCGGTGGCCGCGCATGCGGGTGCAGCGATGGGCGATGCGGCGGGTAGTGCATCCGATGCATCGGATGCCGCGCGCCAGGGGCGCGCGGGGGTGCCGTTGCACGTGTCTTCGTGAGCCAGCGGCGCGTGCGCTTCGCGCCGCCAGACGTTAGATGTTAGACGTCTGGCGCTAGACCGGATCGTCATCCGCCGGCTGGCTGACAACGCCGTCGTGGTGGTGCTGGTCGCGGCGCAGCAGGTCCCAGCAACTGATGAAGAGCGCGGCAATCAGCGGTCCGATCACGAAGCCGTTGATGCCCATGAGCGAGATGCCGCCCAGCGTGGAAATGAGCACGACCCAGTCGGGCAGGCGCGTGTCCTTGCCCACCAGCACCGGCCGCAGCACATTGTCCACGGTGCCGATCACGAGCACGCCGAACAGCGTGAGGCCGATGCCTTTGGCGAGCGCGCCGGTCGAGATGAAGTAGAGCGCAATGGGCACCCACACGAGCGCCGCGCCTACGGCCGGCAGCAGCGACAGCAGCATCATCACGAAGCCCCACAGCAGCGCGCCCTGAATCCCCAGCACCCAGAGGGCGATACCGCCCAGCGTGCCCTGCACGAACGCCACGGCCACATTGCCCTTCACGGTCGCGCGAATCACGGTCGTGAACTTGCGGATCAGATGCTGCTTGTGCGATTCGTCGAGCGGAATTGCGTCGCGCACGAGCCGGGAAATCTCGCGGCCGTCACGCACGAGAAAGAAGAACATGTAGAGCATCACGCAAAAGCTCACCATGAACTGCACCGTGATTTGCCCGACGCTCAGCGCGCGCGTGGCGATGAACTGGCTGATTTGCGCGGCGCCCGCGGAAAGGCGCTGCTGAAGGCCAGGCAGATCCATCAGGTCGTAGCGTGCGAGCAACCCTTGCAGCGACTGCGGCAGCGCATGCACGATCTGGCTGAAGTACGCACCGAAGTCGAGATTGCCCGAGCGCACCTGCGCATAGGCGTAGCTCACCTGCTGGATCAGCGTGCCCGCCACGAGCGTGAGCGGGAAGATCACGATGACGAGACAGATCGTCAGCGTGATGAGCGCGGCGAGATTGCGCCGCCGCCCGAGGCGCGCAACGATGCGGCGCTGCACGGGCTGGAAGATCAGCGCGAGTATCGCGCCCCACAGCACGGTGCTGAAAAACGGCGCGAGCACGAAGCACAGCGCAATCGAGACGACGAAGAGCAGCAGGTAGAACGCGGTCTGGTGGAGGTGCTTGTTGCCATCCATGAGCAGTGAATTCCTTTGTGTTCCGGTCAGGCTCAGCGAACGCCGACGAGCCGCACGCGCGTGATTTCCGAAGGTGCGCCGAGCCGCTTGGGCGGCCCCCAGTAGCCCGTGCCGCGGCTCGTGTAGACCCACAGTCCGCCGAGTTTTTCGAGGCCGGCCGTGAACGGCTGCTGCAGCCGCACGAGAAAATTCCACGGGAAAATCTGCCCGCCGTGCGTATGGCCCGACAACTGCAGCGTGTAGCCCGCATCGGCGGCGGCATGCGCGGTGCGCGGCTGATGGGCGAGCAGGACGCGCGTGTTCACGTCGGCCGGCGCGCCGCGCAAGGCGCCCTGCGGATCGCTGCGATGCGCGGGATCGAAGTTGCCTCCGGTGTAGTCGGTCACGCCCGCGAGCACGAGCTGCGCGCCGCCGTGCTCGATCACCACGTGCTGGTTCATCAGCACCGTGAGGCCGATGCGCCGGAACTCGGCGACCCACGCATCGGCTCCCGAGTAGTACTCATGATTGCCCGTGACAAGATAGACGCCGTAATTCGCCACAAGCCGTCCGAGCGGCGCGGTGTGATTCGAGAGGTGCTGCACGCTGCCGTCCACGACATCGCCCGTGATGGCCACCACGTCGGCGTCGAGCTGGTTCACGGCGCGCACGATTGCATCCACATAGTCGTGCTTGATGGTGGGCCCGACGTGGATGTCGCTCAACTGCACGATCGTGAAGCCGTCGAGCGCGGCGGGCAGCCCGCGGATCGGCACCTCGACGTCGCGCACGCGCGCGCGACGCCGCGCATTGAAAAAGCCAAATGCGCTCGAGCAGAACGCGAGCGCGACGACAACAGCGGCGCTGCCCGTGCGCCAGTGCGCGAGGTCGATGCTGTGAGGCCAGATCGAATCGATGGTCATGAGCGAAGCGAGCACGAGATCGCGCGCGATCGTCAGCATGAGCAGCGACGAGAAAAATCCCATCGCGAGCATGCCGGTCCATGCGAGACGGTCGCCGAGCGGCTGACGCTTGAAACGGCGCGCGAGCATGCCGGGCGGAATCGCCGCCACGGAGAGCACGAGCCACAGCGTGGCGAGCCACTTGCCCGTGGCGGGCACAGGCAGGTCGGGAATCAGCCGGAAGCCGACATAGACGTGCAATAGCACGCCTATGGAAATGAAGCGGAGCAGAAACGAAAGTCGGGGCATGTCGGGCCGATGGGTGGCGCAGGCAACCGGTGCAGATAACCTGCGCAGGTAACGAGGTTGGACAACTCAGTCCCACGGAGCGGGAAGCGCGGAAACCGGCTGCGCCGCAATGCGCGACTGACCGCGCGCTCCGCATGGCCCGCTACACCGTTTGTGCGGATGCGCCGCTCGCGCATTCGTCGCATTTTACCGGCAGTGAAGGGTTCGTGCCGGGGCGTTGCGGGGCGCGGCTTCGGCGCATTGCAGCAACGCACGCCCCATGTACGCACGGCGGTCCGGCGAGTCGAGTGTGGCGCTGCGGCATAACCCTGGATTGCCAACCTCGGGCCGCCGTCGCACTATTTTCTCGAGGGCCCGTGAACGCTATTAAACGTTCATTGAAGTGGCCTGGCCGATGGACTATGCTCGAATCGAGGCCCGTGCGGTTTCGGGCGCTCTGGGGGAGACGGGTCATGAAAATTACCAGGCCGAACGTGCAAGGGCTTCATGGTCGTCATGTGAGTTACGAGGGTAGCCACGTCATGCTGCCAATGGTCGTGCTGTCGATCATGGCCGTGGCGCTGTACTTCGCGGTGCGGCGCGTCGACATCCTCGAACTCGGCCGCAGCGCGCTATTCGACATCGTGATGGTGTTCGTCGCGCTGGGCATCGCGGGGTTCTTCGGCGTGGTGGGGGCGTGGTTGCGCTCGCGCACGACCGATGAACCGCCCGAAGGCTTTTGTTTCGCCGGCGCGCTCATTGGCGCGCTGGTGTTCTATATCGCGTTGTTGACCTGAGGCTGATGTTCGATCTCTTCGACGATACCCCGCAACCCGACGTCGACTGGCATCCCGCGTGGCTCGCGCCCACGGCGGCGGCCGAGTGGCTTGCGCGCGTCGTCGCCGAAACGGATTGGCGCCAGGAGCGCATCCGTACGCCGGGCGGTTGGGTCGACCAGCCGCGTTTGACCGCATGGCAGGGCGATCCCGGCGCCATCTATATCTATTCAGGAATCCGCAATGTGCCGCAGCCGTGGACGCCGGCCGTGGCCGAACTGCGCGACGCGATTGCCGAGCTTTGCGGCGTGCGCTTCAACAGCGTGCTGCTCAACCGCTACCGCAGCGGCACCGACAGCATGGGCTGGCACGCCGACCACGAACCCGAACTCGGCCCGCAGCCCGTGATTGCCTCGCTGAGCCTCGGCGCAACGCGGCGCTTCGACTTGCGCCACAACGCGACCGGTGTGACACGCTCGTTCCAGCTTGCGGGCGGCAGTCTGCTCGTGATGCGCGGCAAGACGCAGGCGCAGTGGCGTCACCGGGTGCCCAAGGAACCTGCGAGCGGCGGCGAGCGGGTGAATCTGACGTTCCGTGTGGTGATGCCGGAATTGCGTAAAAAGTAGGGGATTTGATGTGTGTTGCAGTGAATTCTGCGCTGTTTGGCAGAATTTGCGCTGTCAGAAAATATAGCGCTAAAAATAAAATTCGACTTTATGCGCATAAATATATTATTCGCGGATTTACAGCGATAGCCTGCACATCCTCAATCCACGCCCAGGCGCCGCCGCACCGTGGCCGCGAGCCGGTCGAGCGGTAGCGTCGCCGCGCTCAATGCCGCGACTTCCGGGTAATGCTCACGGGCGATGTCGGTGAGCACCTGGCCGGGCGGCGCTTCGACCAGCACGGTCGCCCCCGATTCGATCATGACCGTGAGCGCGTCGTACCAGCGCACCGTATAACGCATGTTGGTGGCGAGGTCGGCGCGAATCGCATCGCCGTCATGGAGCGGGCGGCCGCCGCGATTGTCGACGTAGACGCCTTCGGGCGAGCGAACCGGAATGTCGCGCGACCACGCCACGAGCCGTTCCGTGGCGTCGGCCAATAGTTCGCAATGCGAAGGGACGGAAACGGCCAACCGCTGAACTTTGCGTGCTCCCGCCGCGAGCGCGCGCGTGGCGAACGCTTCGAGCGCGGCGTCGGCCCCGGCCACGACGATCTGGCGCGGCGCGTTGACGTTGGCCACATAGACGTGCGCGTCGCTGGCCCGCGCGGCGCTGTCCTGCGTGGGTGCGGTTGTGTTAGCGAGCGCCTCCACCTGCGTCTCGCTGAGCCCCGAGACTGCCGCAAGGCCATAGCCCGCCGGCCAGGCGGACTCCATCAGCTCAGCGCGCTTTTGCACCATGCGCAGCGCGTCGGCGAAGTCGAGCGCGCCGCAGCACACGGCAGCGGGATACGCGCCCACCGAGAGGCCGGCGCTGAACTGCGGCGTCAATCCCGCTTGGGCGAGTGCGCGGGCGTGCGCCACGCCAGCCACCACGAGACCGATTTGCACCGCCACCGTGGATTGCAAGGCCTGTGCGCTATCGAGCGCGAGGATGTCGAGGCCGAGCGTCGCCGAGGCTTCGTCGAGCGTGGCGCGCACGACCTCGTGCTCGGGCAGCCGGTGCAGGTAACCGGGACTTTGCGCGCCCTGGCCGGGAAAGAGGCAGGCGAAACTCATGATGTTTGCCACGGATCGGCGACGAGGCGCGCGCCGTCGCTCGCGCGCGCGAGCACGCGCGCCTTGCCGGACGTCCACTGCGCGAGTTCGGCGAGCGCGACGCCACCCGCCGGCGTTTCCAGCTGAGCGTCCACGCGTGTGCCGGCGTGCTGCGCGGCGCGTGCGAGTGTAGCGGCGAGCGCTGCGATCGTTGCTGCATTGCTGCGTCGGGGCATGCGGATCAGCAGGTCAAGATCGCTGGATTCCGTAGGTGTGTGGACCTGCGTGGCCAATTCGAACCCCGCGCTGCCGGTCGGTCCCCAGACGAAGTCGCGCAGCGGGCCTGGGGCTTCGCGCAGCGACGCAAGGGCCACGAATGCCGCTAACGCCACGCGTTCTGGCGAGGGGGCTATTGCGAGCAGCGATTCGGGCGATACAGACGATTCGATATCCTCAGCATTGACCCATGTGCCGAAGCGCTCCGCACGCGTGCCGCCGCGCAAGCCCGCCGCCACGAAGCCCGGTGCCGCCTGAGCGCGGCGCACGACGGCGAACGGCGCGCGCGCGAAGGCTTCCGGCACCCAGGTGGGCTCGTCTGGCACGGGTGCGAGGCGCGCGAGCCGCAGCAGATCGTGCGGGCGCCAGCGCGATTCGTCCGTGCATGGCGTGTCGGGCGCGAACGGCGGTGCGGCGCACGGTCGCATCAGCTGGCGTCCCACTGTTGCGCGAGCCGCTTGCGCACTTCGATCGATGCCGCGCGCGTGTGTTGCGCCGCTTCACCCTGAAGACGATGCGCGAGACCACTGCGGTCGTTGCGGGCTTCGCGCACCCTGCGCGCAAGCACTTCGCGCACGCGCGCGATTTGGGCGTCGTCTGGCGCGTCGGCGTCGACGCCCGCGATCAATTCGTCCAGTAGCCCGAGCTTCGCGAACGAGGCCATCGAGTACGACATCGGCACGATCTTCTCGCCGAGTGCGTCGAGGTCTTCTACGCTGCGCCGCGTGACGCGCGCGGCGGCCTCCTTGCCCATCGCGTGCACCATCGTGCCGGGCGCATCGAGTGCGACGATGCGATTGGCCTGATAGCCATGCGCGAGGAACGCGCCCGACATGGCGGGACCGACGATCAGCGCCACCACGGGATGCCCCGCGAGGCGCGCGCTCGCATAGGCGTCCACGGCGGCCGCGCAGGCGAGGTGGATGCCGAGCATCTCTTCGCGATAGCCATACGCCTGGCTCTTCACATCGACGATCGCGACGATCGGGCGGCGCGTACCGCTGGCGGCGTCTTCGTCGATCGCGCCACGCACGGCCTGTGCGAGACGCCAGCCCTGTTCGAGGCCCACCACGTTGTCGCGCGCGCGGGGAAAACGGTTGTCGGGGTCGGGCGCGACGGTGATGAAGCGCGCCGTCTCGCCATCGAGCGGTGCATCGGCATAGGGCACGCAGTGCGCACTCGCATCGTTCGGCGCACCTGCGAGTGCGCGCAGCCACAGCGCGCCCCGGCTCAAGTTCGTCTCGCTCATGCGGGCTCTCCGTGTGTTTGGGACGATGGCGTTTCGAACATCGCGCCCATGGTGTCGGGCGCGATGCTAGCGGGACCGATCCGCGCGAGCTTCGCGAGCGTGGCGTCGACCTGCACGGTGCGGTGCGCTTGCGGTATGCCGCGTGCGAACGCGGCGCGCACGGCGGCGCGCACGTCGTCGACGGCGTCGTCCACGAGCGCATCGGCATAACCGGTGCGTGCACGCTGCTCGCCGCCGATCAACTGCCACACGTGGCGGCGATCGCTCGAATCGAGTTCCTCGATGCCGGCTTCCTGCTCGATCACTTCAGGGCCGTTCATGCCGAGACGTCCTTGCTTCGTCATCACGAGAGACGAGCACAGTGCCGCCGCGAGCGACATGCCGCCGAAGCAGCCGACCATGCCCGCGATCACGCCGACCACGGGCACATGGCGGCGCAGCGCGACGATCGCCGACTGGATCTCGGCAATTACGGCGAGGCCGAGATTGGCCTCCTGCAAACGCACGCCGCCGGTCTCGAACAGCACGACGGGGCGCACGATCGTGCCGCGTTCGCAGTCGGCGAGTGCGAGCTCGAGCGCAGCGGCGATCTTGCTGCCCGACACCTCGCCGATGCTGCCGCCCTGGAACGCCGATTCGATCGCGCAGACCACGGCGGGCTCGCCGTCGAGCGTGCCGCGCGCGATCACGGCGCCGTCGTCGGCCTGGCAGACGATGCCCTGCAGCGGGAGCCAGGGCGACTCGATGCGGTCGAACGGGCCGAGCAGTTCGCGGAAGCTGCCTTTGTCGAGCACGGCGGCGGCGCGCTCGCGCGCGGAGAGTTCGATGAAGCTCTCGCGCAGCAGGGTCTGGATGCCTGCGCTCATGCCTTGTCTCCTTGCGTGCTGTCCTGCGCGGCTTCCACGGCTTCGGCGAGACGCAGCGCCACGACGCCGGGCGTCGCGCCGAAGTCGTTGATCTCGATGAGCGCCGCGCCGTCGTAGCGCGTGAAGAAGCGATCGAGCACGCTCTTCCAGATATGGCCGTAGCCGTCCACGCTCGTATGCACGACCACGCGCGCCTGCATGTCGCCGGCGGGCTGCAGCAACACTTCGAGATCGCCCGAGCCCACCACGCCCACGTGGGCGCGCGTCGTCACGGCGCGCTGCGCCGGATAGTCGAATGTCAGTTGTTCCATGAAACCGTCCTCCCGCCGATGCGGTGGTGAACCAGTCTGTCGATGAAGAGCGTCGCGGCGAGCAGATCGGCCGCGCCGCCCGGTGATGCATTGAGCGCGAGCAGCGCGCGTTCGAGCGCGTCGAACGCGGCGCGGCCCGCGCGCGTGGCGATGCCGCCCGCGTCGCGCGCGCGCTGCGCGCCCGCCTGCGCGGCCTCACGGCCCGCGAGGCCGGCGCGGTGCAGCACGCAGGTGTCGTCGAGCGAAGCCATGATGGCGAGCAGGGCGTCCACGCGCGCCGCCGCTTCGTCGCGCCCTTGTGCGCGCGCCGCGTGGAGCGCAGGCAGACCCACGCGAATCACGTGCGGAAAGCCGTCTTGAGCCTCGCGCCGCGCGCCGCCTACGTGGTAGCGCTGGCGCACGCGTTCGCCGTTGCTTTGCGTGGGCTGCCGCACGGTGGGCGCGAGCAGGTCGTCGAAACGCGCGATGCGTGCCGCCGTTTCGGCAATCTGCGCAGCATGCGGTGCGAACGCGTCCATGTCGTTCTGCGGCGTATGCGAAATCGTTGCGCCAGCAACCAGCAAGCCAACGATCCAGATTGCGCCGCGATGCGCATTGCTGCCGCCGGTCGCGCGCATCATTGCGGCTTCGCCGGCCCGGCCAATGCGTGCGAGATCGGTGCGCAGCGCGTGGCCTGGTGTCGCGCCGCGCGCAGCGCGCGCGAGCGCCTCGAAGGTGGGTTCGAGCGCATGCGCGGAACGCAGCATCGTCGCGAGATCGAGATCGACGTGTGCGCCGCTGCCGCGCGCGTCCACGAGCGCGGGCTTGGGCGTGAGGCGCGCTTCCTCGATCAGCGCATCGCGTGCGAAGCGCGCGAGTTGCGCGTCGGGCATGAGCGCGGCCGAGCACGCGCTGCGTGGCGTCGCGCCATACGAGGCCGCAGCGCCTTCGGCCAGCCGGTCCAGGGAGAGCGTGCGCATCGCGCTCACCAGCTGCGAAAGCGTGCGGGCGGCGTATAGAGCCCACCCGACCACGTCACGAGATCGTCGATGCTGCGCGCCGCGAGCAGCGAGCGTTTCGCGTCGCCGCGACGGATGCCGAGATCTTCGGGAAACTGAACGATGCCGCGGCGGCGCAGTTCCTCGGTCTTCTGCGGCTGCGCGCGCAGGCCGATGGGCGTCACGCCCGCGACCGCCGCGAGCGCGGCGCGCCGCTCGTCGATGCCTTCCGCGCGATGCAGATGCACGATGCCTTCCTCGGTCACGACATGGCTCACGTCGTCGCCGTAGATCATCACGGGCGCGATCGGCATGCCGCTTTTCTCGCCCACGGCGATGGCGTCGAGTTCGTCCACGAAGGTCGGCTCGCCGCCTTTCTTCCACGTTTCCACGAGTTGCACGACCAGCTTGTGGCCCCGCGCAATCGATGCCTGCGGGCCGTCCGATTTGAGCAGCTTGAGCCACGCGTCGCTCGCGTGGCGGCGCCCGCGCGGATCGTGGCCCATGTTCGGCGCGCCGCCGAAGCCGGCCAGCCGCCCGCGCGTGACGGTGGACGAGTTCGCGTCGGCGTCGATCTGCAGCGTCGAGCCGATGAAGAGGTCGACGCCATACTGGCCCGCGAGCTGGCACAGCACGCGGTTCGAGCGCAGGCTGCCGTCGCTGCCGGTGAAGAACACGTCGGGGCGCGCGGCGATGTACGCCTCCATGCCCACCTCGCTGCCGAAGCAATGAATGCTCTCGACCCAGCCCGACTCGATGGCGGGAATCAGCGTGGGATGCGGATTGAGCGTCCAGTTGCGGCAGATCTTGCCCTTCAGGCCCAGCGACTCGCCATAGGTGGGCAGCAGCAGTTCGATCGCGGCAGTGTCGAAGCCAATGCCGTGATTGAGCGAGGTGATGTTGTACGGCGCGTAGATGCCCTTGATGGCCATCATCGCGGTGAGCACCTGCAAGTCGCCGATATGGCGCGGATCGCGGGTGAACAGCGGCTCGACCGCGAAGGGCCGGTCGGCCTGCACGACCACGTCCACCCACGATCCGGGAATGTCCACGCGCGGCAGCTCATCGACGATTTCGTTCACCTGAACGATCACGATGCCCTGGCTGAAGGCGGCGGCCTCGGCAATCGTGGGCGTGTCCTCGGTGTTCGGGCCCGTGTACAGGTTGCCGTGGCGGTCGGCCTTTTCCGCGCACAGCAGCGCGACCTGCGGAATCAGGTCGACGAACATGCGCGCGTAAAGCTCTACGTAGGTATGGATCGCGCCCACTTCGAGCCGGCCGTCTTCGAGCAGCTGCGCGACGCGCAGGCTCTGCGGACCCGCGAATGAGAAGTCCACGCGGTGCGCGATGCCGCGCTCGAACAGCGTCAGATGTTCCGGGCGGCTGATGCTCGAAATCAGCAGATGCACGTTGTTGAGTTTCGCGGGATCGGCTTTGGCGAACGAGCGCGAGAGAAAGTCGGCCTGCTTCTGGTTATCGCCTTCGAGGGCGACGCGGTCGCCGGGGCGGATCAGCAGTTCTAGCGCTTCGGTCGTTCGCGCGGCGGGCAGGATGCCGTCTTCGAGCCAGCCCGCAATGGCGGCGAGGCGGCGAGCCTTTTCATCGCGGCGCGTGGTCCACGAGCGCGGCGCCGCATTGGCAAGATCGGGCGAAGTGAGCGTTTCAGCTTGAGGCTTCATCGGGAGTTCGGCTCCGTGAGCGGGGTGTTGCGGGAGAGGCAGAAGAAGCGCGGGCGCGCTGTTTTTTGGCGGCCGGCTGCGCCGCTGCGCGCTCGGTGAGGAAACGGTAGATCAATTCGCCCGTGCCGAGCAGATGCGTGGCCACGAGCGCCTGCGCGGCGGGGATGTCGCGGCGCTGCACGGCGTCGAGGATCTCGGTGTGCTCGGCATCCGATTCGCCCTTGTAGGCGGGAAAGCCGAATTTCAGGCGCAAATAGCGCTCGCCGCGGCGATGCAGGGTGGCGAGCATCTCCATCAGTTGAGGGCGGCCGGCGGGCGCGTAGAGGCTCATATGGAAGGCCTCGTTGCGCGCCACGTAGAGCGACGGATCGCGCTCGCGCGAGGCCGCGGCGGCCAGCGCGCTCACTTCGCGCAGCGTGGCCTCTGTGTGATGCGGAATCGCGAGCCCGAGCGCGAGGCTCTCAAGCGCCGAGCGGATCTCGTAGATCTCGCGCGCTTCGTCGCGTGAGAGCGAGGCGACGCATGCACCCTTGTTGACCTCGATTCTTGCCCAGCCCTCGCTCGCGAGTTGGCGCAGCGCCTCGCGCACGGGAATGGCGCTCACCGAAAAGTGGCGCGCGATCGCGTCCTGACGCAGCGGTGCGTCGGGCGCGAGCGTGCCCTCGACAATGGCGGTGCGCAAGGCATCCGCGATCATGCGCGACGTGCTGGTGCGCGGCGCCGCTGCTCCCGGCAGGCCCGGCAATCCTTGCGGGGCGGGCTGCATGGGGGGCTGTGGGGCAGCCTCGGCGCTACCTTCCAGGGGAAAACCATCCGTTGCGTGGCTCATGAGATCAAATATTATATATAAAACGATGACTTTGAAAGTCTCGGAAACCCGAAATCCGCAGCCAGGCGGGTCGCTGGCGCATGCGTCATGGTAGTGCGGCGCGTGCAGAAACCTCATGGAGAGAGACGCGTATGAACTCGATAACCGGGGCCGCGCAGCGTGCCCGGAAAACGCCCCTCAATCGCTCGCAGATCGTGGGCTTCTGGGGTGCCTGGGCAGGCTGGACGCTCGATGGCATGGACTCTTTCATCTACGCGCTGGTGCTCACGCCGGCGCTCACCGAGTTGCTGCCGCGCTCGGGTTATGCGGCCACACCCGCAAACATCGGCCTTGCGGGCTCGATCCTGTTCGCGCTGTTCCTGGTGGGTTGGGGCCTCTCGTTCATCTGGGGGCCGATGGCGGACCGCTTCGGCCGCACGCGCGTGCTGGCCGGCACGATTTTCATGTTCGCGATCTTCACGGGACTCTCGGCCACTGCGCAAAGCGTCTGGGCGCTCGGCATCTTCCGCTTTCTCGCGGGCGTGGGCATCGGCGGCGAATGGGCGCTGGCTGGCACTTATGTGGCCGAGTCGTGGCCCGAGGATCGTCGCAAGATGGGCGCGGGTTATTTGCAGACTGGCTATTACGCGGGCTTCTTTATTGCTGCCGCGCTCAATTACACGGTGGGCGTGCACTTCGGCTGGCGCGCGATGTTCCTCACTGGCGCGCTTCCCGTGGTGGTCGCCATTCTCGTGCTCACGCGCGTGGAAGAGCCGCAGACATGGAAGCGCTCCGAAGCCAGCCACGTGCATCGCGGCCACCCGCTGCGCGAGATCTTCGGCAGTGCTTATCGCGTGCGTACCGTGGTGGCTTGCGCGCTCCTGACCATCGCGATCATCGGCTTGTGGGCCGGTGCCGTGTACGAGCCTTCCGCCGTGATCCAGCTCGCGACGCGCGCGGGCGCGAATAAGGCCGAGGCCATCCGCACGGCGTCCATCGCCACCGGCATTCTCTCCATCGGCACGATTCTCGGTTGCCTCGCGCTGCCCCCGATGGCCGAGCGCATCGGCCGCAAGTGGACGCTCGCGGTGTATTTCGCGGGCATGGCCGTGACGGTTGCGGCGAGCTTCGGCTGGGCCTATTACCTCGAGAACGGACTCGTGCCGTTCATCGCGCTGCTGTTCGTGCTGGGCTTTTTCGGCGGCAACTTCGCGCTGTTCAGCCTGTGGCTGCCCGAGCAGTTCGAAACGCGCGTGCGCGCCACGGCGTTTGCGTTCTGCACGTCGTTCGGGCGTTTCGTGGGGGCGGGCGTGAATTTCCTGCTGGGCGCGGCGGTGCTGCACATGCACACGCTGGGCGTGCCGGTCGCGCTCACCGCGCTCGCGTTCGTGCTCGGTCTGCTCATCATTCCGTTCGCGCCGGAGACGAAGGGCGAGACGCTGCCCTCGTGAAGCGGGCAGCGAATCGCCGTTAGACCCGCAAGGGCGACGCGCTTCAGCGCCGCCTGAGCGCGAGCCCCGGTGGCAGCAGGCGCCAACCGAGATTCACGCCGAGGCTCGCCAGCACGATCAGCACCATGCCCGCGAGTTGCAGCGCGCTCAGCGCGCGGCCATAGACGATGGCGTCGACGGCGATGGCCGTGAGCGGATAGACGAACAGCAGCACCGCGATCACGGGCGTGGTGAGCTTGGGCAGCGCGCCGTAGATCAGCACATAGGACAGCCCCGTGTGCAGCACGCCCATGCCGATGAGCCAGCCCCATTGTGCGGGCGCGATATGCGCGAATTCGAGCGGTGCGATGAAGGGCGCGATGAGCGGCAGGCAGATCGTTCCTACCGCGCATTGGATCAGCGTGAGCAGATGCGGGCGGAGCTCGCGCAGGCTCTTCGCGATCAGCGTGACGCTCGCGTAGAGCACGGAGCCGCCCAGCGCTTCGGCGAGGCCAATCAGATAGCGCGGATGGTCGGCGACCTGGCTTTCCGCTAGCACGCCCGAGGCGAGCACGAGTCCCGCGAAGGCAATCGCGATCCAGCTAAGCCGGTCCGCGCCCAGTCGCTCGTGAAAAAGCGCCGCGCCCATCAGCACGACCCAGAATGGCTGCACGTGAAACACGACCGTCGCGACCGCGATGCTCGTGCGATGAATCGAATCGAAGAAGCCCACCCACTGCGTGACCATCAGCACGCCGGAGGCGAACGCGAGCGCGAACGTGCGGCGCGTGAACTGGCGCTTGATCTGGCCTCGGGTCAGCCAGCCCTTGCACGCGCAATACGCGGCGAGCGCGAGCATGCCGAAGAAGCAGCGGAAGAACACGAGTGTGAGCGCGCCAAGGTGCGCCTCTTCGACGAAGATGCCGATCGTGCCCATCAGGAGCCCGCCGCCCGCGAGCATGACGACGCCTTCGCGGCGGCCGGTGTGGGGTCCGGATTGCATGGCTGGAACGTGCAAATGGGAAGCGAGTTGAAAACCGGGTCAGTATTCGCCAGTTGCGGGGTATCGGCAAACGAATTAAATTGAAGAATTCCATCAACGGGACTTATGAATCATGAATCCCGAGTTTGATCTCGACCTGTTGCGCACCTTTGCGGCCGTCGCGGATGCCGGCAGCTTCACGAAGGCGGCCGTGACCGTGCATCGCTCGCAGGCGGCGGTGAGCATGCAGATCAAGCGGCTGGAGCAGATGCTCGGCACCACGCTGTTCACGCGCGATACGCGCAATCTCGCGCTCACGCGGCCTGGCAATACGCTGCTCGAATATGCGCGGCGCGCGCTCGATCTGCAGGAAGAGGCGTGGTCGGCGCTGGTGCGGCCCGAGGTGACGGGAAGGGTGGTGCTGGGCGCGCCCGACGACTACATGGCCGCACTGCTCTCGCCGGTGCTCAGGCGCTTTTCGACGCTCTATCCGCATGTGGAAATCGAGATCGTGTGCGCGCAGAGCGTGGCGCTCGGCCCGATGCTGGCGGACAACAAGATCGACATCGCCTTCGTGACGCGCGATAAAAAGCTGCGCGGCGAATTCGTGCGCAGCGAGGACATGGTGTGGGTCGGCTCACCCGACGATCCCGCGCCGCTCGCGATGTCGCCATTGCCGGTGGGCCTGTACGAGCACGGCAGCGTGGCGCGCGCGCATACGGTGGCCGCGCTCGATGCGGCGCATATCCGCTATCGCGCGGCCTATAGCAGCGCGAGCCTGATGGGGTTGATGGCGACCGTGGAGGCGGGCATCGCGGTGGTGGCGCTCACGCGTTGCAGCGTGCCGCCGCGCTTCGACATTCTGGGCGAGGCGCAGGGGCTGCCCAGGATCGAGCCGCTCGACATCGTTGTTGCGCGCAGTGTGAAATCGAACCGGCCCACCTGCGATTATTTCGTACAGCAGATGGTTCAGGATCTTTCGGTGCGTCGTCCACGGGCATAATATCATCGCAACTTCCGGCTGTTTTTTCGAGCCATTTCGATTCCTTCGAATAGCGAGTCGCCGCCATGTCCGACCTCGATTTCCATTTCGACCTCGATCGTTATTTCGCGCGCATCGGCTACAACGGAGAAGGACGCGCGTCGCTCGACGTGCTGCGCGCGCTGCACCGCCTGCATCCGCGTGCGATTGCATTCGAGAACCTCGATCCGTTTGCCGCGCGCCGCGTGTCGGTCGCGCCGCCCGACGTGTTCGCCAAGCTCGTGGCGTCGCGGCGCGGCGGCTATTGTTTCGAGCACAACACTGTGCTCGCGCATGCGCTCATGCAACTGGGCTTTCGCATCGAGCCGCTGGCCGCGCGCGTGCTGTTCGGCCGTCCGCCCGGCACGATCACGCCGCGCACGCACATGCTGCTGCGCGTGCATGTGGACGGTGCGGCCTGGCTTGCCGATGTGGGCTTCGGCAGCGCGTCGCTGTGTGCGCCGCTGGCGTTCGCTGAGCGCGGCGCACAAGAGACGCTGCTCGAGCCCGCGCGGCTCACGCCGCTCGGCGAGCGCGAGTGGAAGCTCGAGCAGTACGACGGCAATGACTGGATCGACGTCTATCGCTTCGACGATGCGCCCGCGCAATGGGTCGATTACGAAATGGCGAACTGGTTCACCTCGGCGTCGCCACAATCGTTCTTTACGGAGAGTCTGATTGCCTGCATCGCGCGCGAAGACAGCCGCGCGATTCTTTTCAACGACCGCTATACGGAGCGCGACGCGAAGGGGCAGCGCACGATCGAGCGTACGATCGCGAATGCAGCGGAACTCGCGGGCTGCCTGAACGAGCAGTTCGGCCTGGATACTGCGGGCTTCGACACGAGCGCGCTGTTCGCGCGCGTGCAAGGGCGGGGTGCGGCTCGCTGAGGTATGTGTCGAGGCGCATCATGACGACACAGGAGGACACGTTGGATAACGCTCTCGTCAAGCGTCTGCTCGTCCAGACGTTCGTCTGGCTGGTGTTCCAGGGCGCGCTGCTGTTCGTCGCGGCTGGCACGCTGGCCTGGGCCGCCGCATGGCTCTGGCTGCTCGAATGGGCCGCGCTGGGCTCGTGGATCGGCCTGTGGCTCGCGCGCACCGACCCCGGCCTGCTTGCCGAACGCCTCGCGCCTTTCGCCCAGCGCGAGCAGGCGGGCTGGGACCGCATCTTCATGATGGCGGTCTCGGTGGGCTGGTGTGCGTGGCTGTGCCTGATCGGCATCGACGCCATGCGCTTTCGCTGGTCGCATGTGCCGTTCTGGCTCGGCGTGTGCGGCGCGCTGGGGATCTTCGCCAGCCTGTATGCCATGCGCGCGGTCTTCGCGGCCAACCGCTACGCCGCGCCGGTGGTGAAGATTCAGCGCGAACGCGGCCACACGGTGACCGATAGCGGCCCCTATGCCTACGTGCGCCATCCCATGTACGCGTTCGCGATCCCGCTGCTGGCAGGCACGCCGCTCATGCTCGGCTCGTGGTGGGGCCTCGCTTGCGTGCCGTTGATGGTGGCGGGGATCGGCTGGCGCGCGGTGCGCGAGGAACGTGTGCTCGCTACGGAACTGCCGGGCTATCGCGCCTATCTGGAGCGGGTGAAGTACCGGTTCGTGCCCGGCGTCTGGTGAATGCCGCGCGGGCTGCGCGCGTCAGCGCCGCCAGGGCGCGGCGCGCCCGGCACCATCAGCGGCCGCGGACGTCATTTGCGCCGCCGCCGCTCTCCAGTTCGTTCGCATAGCGTCGATAAAGCCAGGCCAGCGCCGTGCTGGTGAGCAGTGCGAAGGTGACATTGACGACGCTTTGCCCGATGGCGAGCACGGTGATCCACGCGGGCGTTTCCACGTCCTCGGGCGTGACGCCGGCGACGCCGAGGCCAATCAGCGCGAGCACGCCGCAGACGAGCAGCGGCAGCGCCGCGACGCACGAGACGCCCAGCACGCTCCAAAAGTGTCCACGGCTGTCGCGCCATGCGGCGCCCAGCGCGAAGCGTCCGCCGATGGCGAGTGACGGATAGAGCAGGCTGAGCCGCACGCCGACGAACACCCAGATCGCGCCGACGACCAGCGAAAGAAAGGCCACGCCGCCCTCGTGGCGCGGGCGCAGCACCAGCCAGAAGGCCGCCGCGATGCCCACCAGCGCGAGCATCATGACGAGGCCCAGCATCACGATGCGCAAGAGCGGCTTCGCACCGGACGCGATGAGCGGCGTGGCGGGCTCGCCGAGCAGCACGAAGCGGTAGACCTTCAGCGTGAACCAGATATAGACGAGCGCATTGAGCAGCGAGGCCAGGTTGGCGAGCAGCACGAGGCCGGTGGACGGCCCCGCGCCTTCGCCCGGCAAGGGTCGGCCGGCCAGCGCGAGCCCGCCGAGCACCGCGTAGGCGACGAAGGTGCCGAGCACGAGCGCCGGCATGCGCGTGAACGCTTCCCGTGCGCTTGCCCACGCGTGTTTCACGCATTCCATGAAGGTCATCTGCTGCATGGTTTTTATCGTTGAAGTTACAGATGGCCAACAGTTTAGGGCATGCCCTGACGCGGCGTGCGCTATTTGACGGCGAAGAGCGTGAGGTTCATGAAGACCTTGAACGCGAAGCCGAGCGAGACCGCCGCGCCCACGCCGCCGCACCAGAGCAGCACGAACCAGAGCCAGCCGGGCAGCGCGCGTGTTCGCGCCCTAATGGTAGTGATGGATGTCGCCATGACGGAGCTTGCCTCGGAAGACCCAGTAGCTCATCGCCGTGTATGCGACGATGATGGGCAGGATGAACGACGCGCCAATCAGCGTGAAGGTCTGGCTTTCGCGCGGCGCGGCCGCTTGCCAGAGCGTGAGCTGCTGCGGAATCGCATAGGGCCACAGGCTCACGAGCAGTCCCAGGTAGCCGAGCAGCACGAGTGCGAGCGCGGCGGCGAACGGCGTCTTGTGACGGCGCGACTGCACGGCCCAGCGCATCCAGATGGCGCTCGCGAGCACCAGCAGCGGCACCGGCGCGAGCCGCCAGAACAGACCCGAGCCGAACCAGCGCTGCGCGATGACGGGGTCCTGCAGCGGCGTCCATACGCTCACGAGCGCGATGAAGCCGAGCAGCATGACCGTGAGCGGCCACACCAGCTTGTGCAGGCGGCGCTGCAGGTCGCCCTCGGTCTTGGCGACGAGCCAGCAGCTGCCGAGCAGCGCGTAGGTCGCCACGAGCCCGAAGCCCGAGAGGAGGCTGAACGGCGTGAGCCAGCCGAAAGCGTCGCCGGCGAAGCGCCCATCGCTCATCGGAATGCCCTGCAGGAAGGCGCCCAGTGCGATGCCCTGAAAGAACGCCGCGCCCGTCGAGCCGCCGATGAACGCGAGATCCCAAAGATGCTTCGTGCGCTTGGCCTTCGCGCGAATCTCGAAGGCCACGCCGCGGAAAATCAGGCACACGAGCATGAACACGAGCGGCAGATAGAGCGCCGAGAGCACCGTCGAATAGACGATGGGGAACACGGCGAACAGCCCCGCGCCGCCGAGCACGAGCCAGGTCTCGTTGCCGTCCCAGACGGGCGCGACCGTGTTCATCATGAGGTCGCGCTCATCTTCGTCGGGGAACAGCGGAAACACGATGCCGATGCCCAGATCGAAACCATCCAGCACCACGTAGAGTAAAAGGCCGAGCGCGATGATCGCGGCCCAGATGATGGTGACATCCATGCTTGTTTTGCCTCGTTTCGATTGCGGATCGTGGAGTTCGTGCGGGTTCCGGTGTCACGCGTCGATCAGCTGATCGGCGGCGCGCGTCGGGCGGCGCGCGGGTTGGCCCGTGACACGCGTGGCGGGAACGATGGGGGCGGCGGGTGCCGCAGGCGTGCTTCGCGCGCGCTCGTCGGGCAGCGCGGGGCCGGCGCGCATGAGCTTGAGCATGTAGTAGATGCCCGTGCCGAATACGAGAAAGTACACGACGACAAAGGTCATCAGCGAGACGCTGACCTGCTGCGCCGTGAGCGGCGAAACGGCCTGCGAGGTGCGCATCACGCCATAGACCACCCACGGCTGGCGGCCCGCTTCGGTTGTGATCCAGCCTGCGAGCAGCGTGACGAAACCGGTGGGGCCCATCGCCAGCGCGAAGCGCTGGAACGCGCGCGATTCGTAGAGCGTGCCGCACCGGTGCAGCCACCAGCCGGCCACGCCCAGCACGATCATCAGGATGCCCAAGCCAACCATCACGCGGAAGGTCCAGAACAGCAGCGTCGAGTTCGGGCGCTCCTCGGCGGGGAACGATTTGAGGCCCTTGATTTCGCCGTCCCAGCTATGCGTGAGGATCAGGCTGCCCAGATGCGGAATCTTCACGGCGTAGCGCGTGGTTTCCGCTTCCATGTCGGGCAGGCCGAACAAGTTGAGCGCAGTGCCGCCCTGCTCGGTGTCCCAGATGCCTTCGATCGCGGCGATCTTGGCGGGCTGATATTCGCGCGTGTTCAGTCCGTGGGCGTCGCCCACGAGGGCCTGCAGCGGCGCGAGCACGAGCAGCAGGCCCAGCGCCATCGCGAACATCTTTTTCACAGCCGCGTCGCGCCGGCCCTTGAGCAGGTGCCACGCACCGGTTGCGGCCACCACGAGCGCGGCCACGATGAAAGCGGCAATTGCCATGTGCGCAAGGCGGTACGGAAACG
The DNA here is from genome assembly GCF_051125205.1 of Paraburkholderia sp. A1BS-2L. Lineage (NCBI taxonomy): Bacteria > Pseudomonadati > Pseudomonadota > Betaproteobacteria > Burkholderiales > Burkholderiaceae > Paraburkholderia > Paraburkholderia sp. A1BS-2L. The sequence continues at coordinate 947,886 of NZ_CP120429.1, read as the reverse complement.
ACGGGTTAAAGATGATCTTGAACCAGTCGGTGGGGACGACGTGGCCGTCCACCACCTTGAAGCCTTGCGGCGTCTGCATCCAGCTATTCGAAGCGAGAATCCAGAAGGTGGAAATGAGCGTGCCGATGGCGACCATCAGCGTCGCGCCAAAGTGTGCGCGCGGGCTCACGCGGTTCCAGCCGAACAGCATGATGCCGAGGAAGCCCGCTTCGAGAAAGAACGCGGTCATCACCTCGTACATGAGGAGCGGCCCCGTGACCGGACCCGCGAACGACGAGAAGCCGGACCAGTTGGTGCCGAACTGGTAGCTCATGACCACGCCCGAGACGACGCCCATGCCGAACGCCACGGCGAAGATCTTCGACCAAAACAGGCACAGGTCCTTGTAGAACGGTTTGCGGGTCTTGAGCCAGCAGGCTTCGAGCACTGCGATAAAGCTCGCGAGGCCGATGGAGAGCGCCGGAAAGACGATATGAAAGGAGACGGTGAAGGCGAATTGCAGCCGGGCCAGATCGAATGCCGAGAGTGACGATTGCATGTGCGTGCCTGCTAGATGCTTGCGTAGCGGAAAGCGTTTTCGCGCGCGTGATGCGGCGTGCGAATGGACGTAAGCGTAGGCGAACAGGCGGGTTCTTGCTGCGCTGCGACATGTGCCAGCGTGTCGCAGTAGTCAATCATCAAACGACTAGTTTGTGCGCTAAATCATTGACGTTAATCTGTTTAGATTAAAACATTCGCTGCGAAATGATTTGGCGCATGGAGTGCGCACTGCGTCAATTTGCGTCAAATTGGGCGCGATTCGTGCAGTGGACGTATGCGTTGCGTCAATTCGTCCAGGTGCGGGAATTCGAGATGTTCGAATCGGGTGGGCGGGGGCAGTTGGCGAGGCCGCGCCGCGGCCTCTCGTCAGATCATCAGGACGACGATCTAATTGGGCGTGCTCAGCGCGGATCGCTCCACAGCTTGCCGCCGGTCGCCCAGTTTTCGGTCTTCACGTCGGTGAAGATGATGTCGACCGATTGGGCATCCACGCCCAGAACCTTGCAGGTGGTCTCGGTGAGCGCGGCGGCGAGCTCGCGCTTTTTCTCGACGCTGCGGCCCTCGAACATCTCGATGTGGAAAGTCGGCATACGGATCTCCTTGTTTGCGGGGGTAATGAAACGGGTTGGGTCGCGACCAGCCGCAGTCATTCACGATATGACGTGTCGATGCGGTCGAGCTTGCGCAGCAGCGCGGGCCATTCGAGCACGCCTTCGATCGCGCCGCCGTCGCGCAGCTGCTCGGCCGTGTGCGCGCAGACCTCGGGCGTGGGCAGCACGAGCGGCACGCCGCCGGCCTGGGCCTGCAACTGGATTTCGCAGGCCTTGATGAGCGTCGCCATCAGCACGAATGCCTCGGCGACGGTGCGGCCCGTGGTGAGGGTGCCGTGGTTGCGCAACAGCATCGCGGGATGCGCGCCCAGGCTCGCGGTGAGGCGTGTGCCTTCGGCAGGCGAGAACGACAGTCCTTCGTAATCGTGCCAGCCGAGCTGGCCATAGAAGCGCAGCGCATGCTGCGAGGCGGGCAACAGGCCGTCGCGCTGGATCGAGACGGCGATCCCCGCCGTATTGTGCAGATGCATCACGCACACGGCGTCGGGGCGGGCGAGGTGCACGGCCGCGTGCAGCGCGAAGCCGGTTGCGTTGACCGGATGCTCGCTGTTGCCGACGATGCGCCCTTCGGTGTCGATCTTCACGAGATTGGAGGCGCGCACTTCGTCGAAGGCGAGACCGAACGGGTTGATCAGGAAGCGGCCGGGCTCGCCGGGCACGGCGGCGGAGACATGCGTGTAGATCAGGTCGTCCCAGCCGTAGAGCGCGATGAGCCGATAGGCGGCGGCAAGGTCCACGCGCATCTGCTGCTCGGCAGCGGAGGGCGGCGCGGCGTCGGCGGCGATGCTGGCCGGACGATGGGCGAATGACATGGACGGCTCTCCTTCAGCGAACTTCAGTGGACTTCAATGAACATCGGCGGAATTCGGGGCGGGCTGCTGGCTCGGCCGCGTCCGGTACGGCGCGATCAGGCGCCATGCGCTGTGGACGGTCCATCCGGCGAGCGCGAACGGCGCAGTCATGCCGGGTAGCCCCAGGCGCATGGCGGCCAGATGCAGCGCCGCGGCAAGCATCGTCGCACAAATTGCGGCGCGCGGGCCGAGCGAACTGGCCGCGAGCGCCGCGAGCGCGCCGTTGAAACCGCACAGGCCCGCCGCGAAACTCGCGGGCGGCACACCGATGGCGTGTTCGATGACGGTCGCGAGCACCGCGCCGCCGAGCGCATAGGCCGCGGCCCGGCGCGACGACCAGGCGAGCCCCGCGAGCAGCACGAGGCCCGGGAGCGCGCCGGTGGCGAAGGTGGTTTGCGCGACGCCGCTCAGGACGCCCGCCGCCGCGTCGAGCCAGGACGGGGCCAGATGGGCCGGCGCGATTGCGCTGGTCACGGTGGTGCGCGGGTTGCCGAAGCCCAGCGCCATCCAGGACCAAGTCGCGAGGAGGCAGGGCGCCGAATAGACACAGAGGCCCGCGCGGCGCAGCCAGCGCACGAGCGGCGCGCCGATCCATGCGGTGGCCGCCGCCGCGAGCACGGCGAGCACCGCCGCCGTGAAGTTTTCTCCGGCAAAGGTGACGGCTGCCAGTCCGGCCAGCGCGCCATTGAAGCCCACGAGGCCGTCGCGGACTTCCGCGCACGGGTGGCCGGCCCGCCGCGCGCAGAGATTGGCCGTTGCCGCGCCAATCAGCGCCGCGCAGGCGAGCCACGGGTCGCACAACGCGAGCGCCGCGAGCAGGCAGACGCCGGTGCCGGCGTGCCGCTGGAGGACGATCTGGCCGAGGCTGCGCAGGAGCGTGCGCACGCGCCCGGTGAAGCCCGGCGGGGCGTCCGTGGACGCAGCGTGGGCGGATGGGCTGACGAAAGCGGCGTCCGGATTGGCTTGAGCGGGCGCTGGGGTGGACATGATGGGCAAACGGGAACGAGGAAGGCGCGGCCTGTGAAATGCGGATTCGAGCGGGTCGGGGCCTGGGTCGACCAGGAGGGCGGACCAAAACAAAAGCGGCGGGCCGCAAACCGCGCCCGGTCGGCCCGCAGCGCGAGGATAGGCGAAGCGGCCCATCTTGCGCATGCGCGGGCGTTGATAGTCGCTATTTGCCGGTAGTATTGCCGCTGCGGTCAGCAAGGAGACGAGCCATGCGCGAGCTACGTTGGGTGTCGGAAGAGGGCGAAGGCATCGAGCATCTGTCCTTCGATTCGAGCGGCGGCGCGATCCGCGTCGAGAGCGTGGTGATCGGGCAGCGCTACGGCCAGGCTTATGGCCTGTGCTACACGGTGCATTGCGACGCGCACTGGCGTGCGACTTACGCGGCGTTTCGCGTGATGGGCGGCAAGGCGTTCGCGATGCATGGCGACGGCCACGGCCACTGGCGCGATGGCGAAGGCCGCGTGCTCGAGGCCATCGAAGGCTGCATCGATATCGACATTGCGGCCACGCCCTTCACGAACTCGCTGCCGATACGGCGCCTGAATCTCGCGCGCGGCGAGCGGCGGCCGATCGAAGTCGCCTATATCGCCGCGCCGGGACTCGACCCCAAACGCGTCGAGCAGGCCTATGTCTGCATCGAGCCGGATCGCGAGTACCGCTACGAAGGCATCTTCCGCGACTTCACCGCGAACCTGCGCGTCGACGAAGACGGCCTCGTGATCGACTATCCCACGCTGTTTCGCCGCTTGCCGTCCCCCGCGCGCTGAAGCGGCGCAGCGTTGCCGCATCATGTTGCTTCGCCGGCCGGCGTCTTGCCGAACAGCAGATGCTCGATGAGCGTGTTGTCGATGGTCTCGTTGTTGAGCGTGCGCGCGAGCAGCTCGCCCGCGAGCAGCTGCGGCGAGAACACCATGTCGGGCTGTAGCAGGCGCAGGCGCTGCAGGTTGCGGCTGTCGTTCACGAGCGCCACGGTGCGCACGTTCGGCGCGAGCTCCTTGATCGCGAGGATCACGAAGGCGTTCTCGGCATCGTCCATGCGCAGCGCGAGCACGGAGAGCGCGGTTTCCGCGCTCGCGTGGTGCAGCGTGGCCGTGTCGCTCGCATCGCCTTCCACCAGATCGGCGTCGGGCGGATAGGTGTGCGGCGTGCCCGGCGACACGATCACCGTGACGGCGTAGCCGCGCTTTTTCAGGCCCGCGTACACGCTGTGCGCGAGCGGCGAGGCGCCGACGATCAAATAATGGTTCTTGCGGGTCACGTTGGAGATGCCTCCGGTCACGATGCGTTTGAGCTTGCCGCCGATCACCGGCCCGAGCACGGCGCTGATCGACGTGGCGAACACGGTGATGCCGAGCACGATGATCGAGGCCGTGAAGAGCCGCGCGGTGTCCGAGCGCGGCACGATATCGCCGTAGCCCACGGTCGACATCGACACGATCGAGAAATAGAACGCCGTCACCATGGTGCGCACGGGCGGCGCGAACTCGTCGCCGAGATAGAGCGCGCCGAACATCGCGTAGATGAGCAACGAGCCGATGCTCAGGATCGCGAACAATGTGCTGGCGGCGAAGCTCGAGCGGTCGAAGCGCCGCCAGTAAACCAGCAGCGCGACGGCCAGCGCGAGCGTGAAGGCGAACATCACGCCGCTGCGATAGTCGCCCCACCGGCTGATGCCGGCCGCCGCCGCGAGCAGCAGCAGCGAGATCACCCATGCCACGCGGGCGCGCAGCGCGATGCCGATCGCCATGGTCGTGAGGCCCGCCGCGATCACGGCCTGCGGCAGCGCGAGCACGCCGAACGCGTTGATGAGCGTGATCCAGTCCTCGTACCACGAGCCGCGCGAGCGGCGCAGCGCGTTCTCGGCCACGGGGCGCAGCAGCATCAGCCCATCGACGACGAGCAGCAGCGCGAGATACCCGTGCGGCACCAGCTGGGTGGCGAACGTGCGCAGGCGGCGTGCGAAGGTTTTCATGCGGGCGGTGGTGGTTCGGGCGGTGCGGTGTCGCGCAGGTCAGCGTCGCGCGGATCAGGCGCTGCGCTGGGCGGCTGACGGCGTCGATTGCGCCGGCGGCGCCTGCACGATATGCAGCTCGCGCGCGCGCAGCGGCAGTGCGCATTGCGCATCGTTGAGCGCCTGGCGCACCTTGCTCGCGAGGCTCCAGCGCATGTCCCAGAACGTGTCGATGTTGGACCAGACGCGAATATTCAGCACGGCGGTGCTGTCGTCGAAACGGCTCACCATCACTTGCGGTTCCGGCGACGCCAGCACGTGCGGCTCCGCGGCGGCCAGTTTGCGCAGCACGTCGATGGCGCGATTCATATCGTCGCTCATCGAGACCTCCACTTCGAGATCGAGGCGGCGCGTGGGATTGCGGCTGTAATTGCGGATCGAGTTGCTCCACAGGCCGCTATTGGGCACGTATTCGCAGATGCCGTCGGGTTTGGTGAGGCGCGTCGTGAAGAGATTCACCTCTTCCACGGTGCCCGCGACGCTCGCGCTGCTGCCGCCGTCGATATAGTCGCCTACCTTGAAGGGCCGCAGCAGCAGCAACATGATGCCGGCGGCGATGTTCTGCAGCGTGCCTTGCAGCGCGAGGCCGATGGCGAGGCCGGCGGCGCCGAGCACGGCCACGATGCTCGCGGTCTGCACGCCGATCTGCGAAAGCGCGCCCACGATTGCGACGAGGCGCACGCCCCACAGCGACGAATCGCGCATGATCGGGCGCAGCGTGGCGTCGATGGTGTCCTGGCGCGCGAACCAGTTGCCGACGCGCCGCGCGATCCACCAGCCGATCCAGAGAATGGCGATGGCCGCGCAAAGTCGCAGCGCGAAGCTGGTGAGCGCGTCCCACAGGAAATTCCAGTTGGACGGTTGAATGTGAGCGAACAGGGATGCCATAAGCGCGAAGTCCTCGAATTCTGCTGAACCGGCGCGCGGCCGGTCTGACTGGAGGACGTATTGTAAAGGCGCGTGTATGGCAGTGAGCCATACGGTGCGCATTTCGCATTCAGGCTCGTGTTCGGGGTGGCGCGCTCGTATGCGCCGATGCGTGCGTTACGCGTGGGTTACTTGTGCGTTATGTGTGCGCCGAGTTATGCGGCAGCGTCTGCGCGCCGTCACCCAGCGCGCGCTGCATGAGCGTCGTGTCGCGCCACGCGCCGTGCTTGAAGCCAACGGCGCGCAGCGTGCCCACAAGCTCGAAGCCGAGGCGCTCGTGCAGCGCGAGCGAGCCGCCTTTCGGGTCGGCGATCACGGCGATCATCTGCCGCCACGGGCCAGCCTCGCAGCGCGCAATCAGCGCTTCGAGGAGCGTGCGGCCGAGACCGCGTCCGCGAAACGCTTCGTCGATATAGATCGAATCCTCGACGGTATAGCGGTACGCCGCGCGCGGACGATAGGGCGTGGCGTAGCAATAGCCAGCCACCTGGCCGTCGATTTCGGCGACGAGCCACGGCAAGCCTTGCTCGCGCACCGCGGTGTGGCGGCGCAGCAGCTCGTCCTGCGCGGGCGGCTGCTCTTCGAACGAGGCCGCGCCGTGCAGCACGTGATGCGCGTAGATCGCGGCGATGGCGGGGAAGTCGGCGGGCGTGGCGTCGCGCAGCAGCGGCGCGTCGATGCGAGGGGGATTCCGGGATGCATTCATGAGGCGGGCGCGGGTAAGTGAGCGCCGCGCGGGCGATCTGCGCAAAGGCATGAACGGCGCGGCAACGCCGTTCACTATGCCTCGGGTAGGCAGCGAAATGAAGCGCGTCAAAAATGGCGCGCCACGGGCGCCGACGTCAACCGCGCTGCGCCTGCGGCGCGCGAGTCGACGCCGCGGCACGGCGCCCGAAGCGGCGCGCCCCCGCCACGCAGCCGATCACCACGGCCGTCACGGCGATCATCGCGGGCGGCACCGCTTCGTGCAGCAGCAGCGCCGCAAGCACGAAGCCGAAGAACGGCTGCAGCAATTGCAGCTGGCCCACGCCCGCAATGCCGCCGAGCGCGAGGCCGCGATACCAGAACACGAAGCCGATCAGCATGCTGAAAAGCGACACATAGGCGAGCCCCCACCACGAAGCCGCGCTCACCGCCGCGAACGAAGCAGGCAGGAACGCCCACGCGAGCGGCGCCATAACGGGCAGCGAGATCACGAGCGCCCAGCAGATCACCTGCCAGCCGCCGAGACGCCGCGAGAGCCGCGCGCCTTCGGCATAGCCCAGCCCGCAGGCGACGATGGCGGCCAGCATCAGCGCGTCGCCGACGGGCGAGGCGTCCACGCCGTGACGCAGCGCGAACGCGACCACGGCGCCGCTGCCGATCGCCGAGAAGACCCAGAACGCGGGCTGCGGACGCTCGCCGGCGCGCAGCACGCCGAAGATCGCCGTGGCGAGCGGCAAAAGGCCGACGAACACGATCGCGTGCGCCGAGCTCACATGGCGCAGCGCGAGCGCGGTGAGCAGCGGAAAGCCCACCACCACGCCGAGCGCCACGATCACGAGTGGCCAGATCTCGCGCCGCTCGGGCCGGGGCGCGCGCAAGACGAGCAGCAGCAGCGCGCCGAGCGCGCCCGCGAGCGTGGCGCGCGCGCCGGTGAGAAAGAGCGGGTCGAGGCCGAGCACGGCCAGACGCGTGGCGGGCAGCGAGCCGCTGAAGATCAGCACGCCCGCGAGGCCGCAGAGCCAGCCGTCGGTGGTGGAGTCGAGAGATTTGCGCATGAGCCGTGGTCGAAAAGAGCTTGGGCGAATCGGTGCATCATGCGCGCGCAGCGGCGAACCGGTAAGCCAAGGATCAGTACAATATGGACAAACTGTATTGAACACGGAGCAGTACAGATGGAAAACACCCGGCAGACAGGCATCCTCGCGCTGACTCGCGTCGAGCAGGTGATGCAGGCGTTGCGCGAGCGCATCGCCTCGCGCGCGCTGGCGGCGGGCGCGCGCGTGCCGTCGATCCGCATGACGAGCGAGCAGATCGGCGTGTCGAAATCGACGGTGGTGGAGGCGTACGAGCGGCTGGTGGCCGAAGGCACGCTGATTGCCCGGCGCGGCTCCGGCTTTTTCGTGGCGGCGCACGCGCTGCCGGGCGCGCTCGGAGCTTACGGAGCGCCCGGCACATTCGCGGCGCGCGGGCTCTTGGGTTCGGTCGGCGCGGCGGGCCCGCGCCTCGACCGCGAGATCGACCCGCTCTGGCTCACGCGCCAGTCGCTCGAAACCGATGCGCGCGCGCTGCGGCCGGGCTGCGGCTGGCTGCCCGCGTCGTGGCTGCCGCAGGAGGCCGTGCGGCGTGCGCTGCGCGCGATCGCCCGCGATCCGCACGCCCAGCTCACCGACTATGCTTCGCCGCTCGGCCTGCCGGCGCTGCGCCAGCAACTCGCATGGCGGCTCGCGCAGCATGGCGTGGAAGCCGCGCCGGAGCAGATCGTGCTCACCGACGGCGGCAGCCAGGCGCTCGACCTTTTGTGCCGCTTTCTGCTCGAGCCCGGCGATACCGTGGTCGTCGACGACCCGTGCTATTTCAACTTCCAGGCGCTGTTGCGCGTGCATCGCGTGAAGGTCGTGAGCGTGCCGTTCACGCCCACGGGCCCTGATCTCGCGGCGTTCGCGCGCGTGCTCGCCGAGCATCGCCCGCGTCTTTACGTGACCAACTCGGCGACCCACAACCCCACCGGCGCGACGCTCGCGCCCGCGGTTGCGCACCGGCTGCTCAAGCTCGCCGAGGAGCACGACCTGCTGATCGTCGAGGACGATATCTTCGCCGACTTCGAGACCGATCCGGCGCCGCGCCTCGCCGCGTTCGACGGCCTCGGACGCGTGGTGGCCATCGGCAGCTTTTCGAAGACGATGACGGCGGCGGCGCGCTGCGGCTATATCGCGGCGCGCGCGGACTGGATCGAACCGCTCGTCGACCTGAAATTGTCGGTGTCGTTCGGCAATGGGGAACTGGCCGCCGATCTCGTGCAGCGGCTGCTGGTGGACGGCACGTACCGGCGCTATCTGGACGGCTTGCGCGCGAAGCTTGCCGATGCGATGGGCGAGACGCTGCGGCGTCTGGCGGCGGTGGGCATCACGGCGTGGACGCGCCCGCAGGCGGGCATGCTGATATGGGCGCAATTGCCCGGCGGACTAGACGCCGCGCGGGTCGCGCGCGAGGCGCTCGCGCATGGCGTGGTGCTCGCGCCGGGCAACGTCTTCAGTGTGTCTCGCAGCGCGGGCGGGTTCTTGCGCTTCAACGTTTCGCAGTGCAATCGGCCGAAGGTCTACGAAACGGTGCAGCGTGCAATGGAGCGGGCCAGGCACGAGAGCACCGAGCCCGCTTGAATCTGCTTGAATCCGCCAAATCAAGGCTCGTGGCGCAGATACCCTTCCTTGCTCGGGTCGCGCATGCGCCACGACACGATCAGCGAGATCGCGCACAGGGCGGTCACGTACCAATAGAAAGTCGATTCGCTGCCGACCGACTTGAACCACAGCGCCACATACTCGGCCGAGCCGCCGAAGATCGCGTTGGCCACCGCATACGAGAGGCCCACGCCCATCGCGCGCACTTCGGGTGGGAACATCTCCGCCTTGATGAGGCCGCTGATCGACGTGTAGAAGCTCACGATCGCGAGCGCGACCACGATGAGCCCGAACGCCGCGTAGGGGTTCGACACGTCCTTGAGCGCGTGCATGAGCGGCACCGTGCCGAGCACCGAGAAGATGCCGAACAGGATCATCGACATGCGGCGGCCGATCTTGTCGGAAAACGAACCGAACACGGGCTGCAGCAGCATGTACACGAAGAGCGCGGCAGTCATCACGTTGCTGGCGGTTTTCGCGTGCATGCCGGCCGTGTTCACGAGGTACTTCTGCATGTAGGTCGTGAACGTGTAGAAGATCAGCGATCCGCCCGCGGTGAAGCCCACCACGGTGAGGAACGCGCCCTTGTGCTGCCACACGCCGCGAATCGTGCCCGCGTCCTTCTTGTGGCGCGATTCGCTCGTGGAGGTCTCGTCGAGCGACTTGCGCAGATACAGCGAGATCAGCGCGGCGGCCGCGCCCACCACGAACGGAATGCGCCAGCCCCAGGCCTTGAGCTCGGCGGTCGAGAGCGTCTGCTGCAGGATCACGAGCACGAGCAGCGCGCAGAGCTGCCCGCCGATCAGCGTCACGTACTGGAACGAGGCGAAGAAACCGCGCCGGCCCTTGAGCGCGACCTCGCTCATGTAGGTCGCGCTGGTGCCGTACTCGCCGCCCACCGAAAGCCCCTGGAACAGGCGCGCCACGAGCAGCAGCAGCGGTGCGAACGAGCCGATCTGCGCGTAAGTGGGCAGTGCCGCGATGACGAGCGAGCCGCCGCACATCATCAGCACCGAGATCATCATCGCGGCGCGGCGGCCGTGCCGGTCGGCGATGCGGCCGAACAGCCAGCCGCCGATCGGGCGCATCAGGAAGCCGGCCGCGAACACGCCGGCGGTGTTCAGCAACTGCGTCGTGGTGTTGCCGCTGGGGAAGAAGGCGGGCGCGAAATACAGCGCGCAGAACGAGTAGATGTAGAAGTCGAACCACTCGACGAGATTGCCCGAAGAAGCGCCGACAATGGCGAGCACACGTCTCCTGGTGTCGTGCGCGCTGGGCACGGCTAGCTCGGTCTTGACGTTCATGAGTTGGTCTTTTCCTGTAAATGCGCCTGATATTGCACTTTGGGGCACGACGGCGGAGTGAGCGTCGCGTGCGATTGCGTCGTGGTGCGCGCGTCGCCCTGTCAGGCGTGCGGCTACAGGATTTTAGCCAATCGTAATATTTTTTCCAGAAAACGTAAGCAATGCGGTAAGCAAGACGTGCCGCTCAAGGATGCTTGCGCAGCGGCACGTCGCGTAGCAGCCAGGCCAGCGCGAACGCCAGCACGACCACGCACGCAGCCGAAAAATAAACCGTGTGCAGCGCACCCGCGAAGGCCTCGAGATACTGGACGCGCACCGTGTCTGGCAGATGATGGATCGCATCGGGCGTGAGCGGCTGGGGCAGTTCGACGCCGCTCGCGAGCAGGGAAGCGAGGCGCGCGCTCAGGCCATGCGAGAACACCGCGCCGAACGCGGCCACGCCCACCGAGCCGCCAATCGAGCGAAACAGCGTCGCGCCCGAAGTGGCCACGCCCATGTGCCTGAACGCGACGGTGTTCTGCACCGCGAGAATCAGCACTTGCATCACCATGCCGAGCCCGCAACCGAGCAGTCCCATATAGAGATACATGCGCGCGAGCGGCGTTTCGATGTGTAGTTGCGCGAGCAACATCATCGCGGCGGCCACGAGCGCGGTGCCCACAATTGGAAACACGCGGTACTTGCCGATCTTGCTGATGATCCGGCCCGAGATGACCGACATCGTCAGCACGCCGCCCATCATCGGCAACATTTGCATGCCGGCTTCCGAAGGCGTCGAGCCCTTCACGACCTGCAGATAGAGCGGCAGGAACGTGACCGAGCCGAACAGCGAAACGCCCACGATAAAGCCGATCAGGCTCGACAGCACGAAGGTGCGCTCGCGAAAGAGTTCGAGCGGCATGATGGGCTCGAGGGCATGCTTCTCCTCGTGGATGAACCCCGCCACCGACACCGCGCCGAGCACCAGCGTGAGCCACAGTTGCGGCGAACTCCACGGCAGCAGCGAGCCGCCCTCGCTCGTGAAGAGGATCAGGCAGGTGAGAGCGGCGGCAAGCCACGCCGCGCCCATATAGTCGATCACGTGCTTCACGTGCGCGACGCGCGGCTTGAACACGGCGCCGATCACGGCGAGCGCCACCGCGCCCAGCGGCAGATTGATGTAGAAGATCCAGCGCCACGAGAGGTGCTCGACGAGAAAGCCGCCGAGCAGCGGCCCGACCACCGTGGCGAGGCCGAACACGCCGCCGAACAGGCCTTGGTACTTGCCGCGCTGCGCAGGAGAAATGACGTCGCCGATGGCGGCCATCGTCACGACCATGAGACCGCCGCCGCCCACGCCCTGGAGTGCGCGCAGCGCGATGAGCTGCGCCATGTTTTGCGCCACGCCGCATAGCGCGGAACCGATGAGGAAAATGACGATGGCCGCCTGCAGCACGATCTTGCGGCCGTACAGGTCGCCGAGCTTGCCGTAGAGCGGCACCACGATGGTGGACGTGAGCAGATAGGCGGTCACGACCCACGAGAGCCGGTCGAGCCCGCCCAGCTCGCCGACGATGGTAGGCAGCGCCGTCGACACGATGGTCTGGTCGAGCGCGGCAAGCAGCATGACGAGCAGCAGCGCGGGAAACAGCAGCCGGATCGGCGGATGCCCGGCGGTCGCGGACCGGACGACGTCTTGTGCGGTGTCTTGCATGGGGGAGCCATCGGGGAAGTTCGGCGGCGCCCGAACGCGTCAGGCACCGCTTTCGATCTTGAAATTAATTAACTTGAAAATTAATATTAGGATAATTCTTGATGGTCGTCAAAACCTGAAAACGTGAGCGTAATCCGATGAAAGAGTCCGGCTCGCGGGCGGCGTCCCCACACGCCCATCCATCCGTTGCTGCAACGGGCGGCACGCCTGCTGCCAGCCCTGCCGCCGGCAAGTCCGCGCCGCGCCGGCCTGGCCGCCCGAGCGGCGGCCAGGCCGGCGCCGGGCAGCGCGAGCGTCTGATTGCCGTGGCGCTCGCGCTGTTCGCGCGGCAGGGCATCGTCGATACGACGCTGGCCGCGATCGCACGCGAGGCCGGTGTTACGCCGGCAATGGTGCACTATTATTTCAAGACCCGCGACCAGCTCATCGACGTGATCATCGACGAGCGTTTCGTGCCGTTGCGCTCGGCCATGGGCGGCTGGCTCGAAGCCTGGCCCGACGACCCCGTGGCCGCGCTCACGGCGCTCACGCAGCGCTTCGTGGAGGTGGGGCAGACGCACCCGTGGTTCGCGCCGCTGTGGGTGCGCGAGGTGATCAGCGAGGGCGGTTTGCTGCGCCAGCGCATGCGCGAGCGCTACGGCGACGAGCACCAGCGCGCCGCGCACGAAGCGATCGAGCGCTGGCAGCGCGAAGGCAAGCTCAACGCGGCGCTGGAGCCTTCGTTGCTGTTCCAGTCGCTGCTCGGGCTGACGCTGCTGCCCCTCGCCACCGCGCAGGTGTGGCGCGACGACCTGGTGCCGCGGCGCGTGGGCGCCGAGGAGATCGCGCGCCACGCCGTGGCGCTCATCACGCAGGGCATCCGGCCCGCTTAGCCCGCAAGCCGGCGCGAGGGCAACTCATCGCCGCATAGCGGCATTTGTTCGATCGAGGTTCATTCTGACTTCCGCACACTCCGCTCATGCTCCCGTCGTCGTCTGGTTCCGCGACGATCTGCGCCTCGCCGATCACCCCGCGCTGGCCCGTGCGGCCGCCACGGGACGGCCGCTGATCTGCCTCTATATTCATGATCCCCAAGCGGCCGGCGAACGAGCGCCCGGGGGCGCGGCGCGCTGGTGGCTGCACGAAACGCTGGCCGCGCTCGACGCGGCGCTGCGCGAGCGCGGCGGCCGGCTCCTGCTGATGCAAGGCGCCGAGAGCGAGGCGCTGCAGGCATGCGTCGCGGCGAGCGGCGCGGCCTGCGTCTTCTGGAACCGACGCTACGGCGGCCAGGAGCGCGACGGCGATGCGCGCCTGAAGGCGGGGCTGCGCGAGCGCGGGCTGACGGCCGAGAGCTTCAACGCAACGCTCCTTTATGAGCCGTGGACGGTGCTCAACCAGGCCGGCGAGCCCTTCCAGGTGTTTTCGGCCTGGTGGCGTGCGTGCCGGCGCGCCGGCGATCCGCCGTTGCCGGGCAGCGCACCGCAACGGTGGAATTTTCAATCGCTACCGGCACGTCTTGCCCGGCTCGCATCCACGCTCGACGATCTCGGCCTTGCTCCGCGCAAGCCCGACTGGGCCGCAGGCCTGCGCGAAGCGTGGCCGGCGGGCGAGGAGGCCGCGCTCGAACGTCTGCGCGCGTTTTTCTCCGACGATTTCGAGGCCTACGCAGGCGAGCGCGACGCGCCGGATCTCGCGGCAACCAGCCGCCTGTCGCCGTATTTGCGCGTGGGCGCGCTCTCGCCGCGCCAACTGTATGCAGCGCTGCGGGCCGCGCAATCCGACGGCGCGGCGGGCTCGTCCGCGCGCCGCGAAGCCAGCGCGGAAAAATTCGCCAGCGAGCTGGGATGGCGGGAGTTCTGCTACTACCAGCGCTACCACTACCCCGATCTGGCACGGCGCAACCTGCGTCCGGCATTCGATGCCATGCCCTGGCGCCGCGATGCCCGCGGCCTGCACGCTTGGCAGCGCGGCCTGACGGGCTACCCATTCGTCGACGCCGGCATGCGCGAGCTGTGGCGCACCGGCTGGATGCACAACCGCGTGCGCATGGTGACCGCCTCGTTCGCGACCAAGCATCTGCTGCTGGACTGGCGCGCAGGCGAGCAGTGGTTCTGGGACACCCTCGTCGATGCCGACCCGGCCAGCAACCCGGCCAACTGGCAGTGGGTCGCCGGCTCGGGCGTCGACGCCGCGCCATACTTTCGCATCTTCAATCCCGTATTGCAGGGTCAGAAGTTCGACCCGCGCGGCGCGTATGTCAGGAAATGGGTGCCCGAGCTTGCGTTGCTGCCCGACCGGCTGATCCATCAGCCCTGGAAGGCGAGCGCGCAAGAGCTGGCGGCGGCCGGCGTGCGGCTTGGCGTGGATTATCCGCATCCGTTGGTGGCGCATGAGGCGGCGCGCGAGCGGGCGCTCGAGGCGTTCGCGAAAACCGGCAAGGCGCAAGGCAAGCCGGCGCGGCTGTCATCGGCTTGACGCCGACTGCGGCTATCGTGCGCGTCGCATCGTTGAACGCGCGGCATCGGGATTGCTCTAATTGGGCGATCGGGCACGTTGCCCGTAGTGTGTTGCCCGCTGCGTGCCGCGCGCCCATTGCGCCGCGCGGCACGCGAAACAGACAGAATGGCACTCAAGCAAACACAATGAACGCAGTACACAAGCTCGACCAGACGACCATCGTGCTGGTCGAAGACGACCCGCAAAGCCGGGACTCCCTGACCTCGCTGCTGGAATCCGAAGGGGCCAGGGTCGTGGCGGTGGAGGACGCGGAAACGGGTATCGAAGCGGCGCTGAGCCTGCTGCCCGACGCCGTGGTCTGCGACCTGGACCTGCCCGCGATGGACGGCTTCTACCTGATCCAGCGACTGCGCGATCATGAGATCCGCGGCGATCATGCCCCGGTTGTGGCGGTGGCGCTCACGGGCCATACCGACGAAAGCTGGCGTCTGCGCAGCATCGGCGAGGGCTTTCAGCACTTCATGACCAAGCCGGCACGGCCCGAGGCGCTGGTGGCGCTGCTGAGCGACGCAATCGACGCGCGCCAGATGCCCTGACAAGTGCTTTCGCGGCGCCGGGTGGTGGTCCGGCGCCGGTCAGGCTCGAGGTCAAGGTCTCCTGGTGCCGCTTCAGGGCTGTGCGGCGGCCTGCGTGCGTTCGGCGGCCGTTTCGGCAGTTGCCGCATCGGCGGTCTGGCATTGCGCGCAGACGCCCTTGAGCTCGATGCCGTCGCCGGAGAGGCGGTAACCCGCCGCTTCTATTTGCGCGACCAGCGCCTGGCGAAGCTTGGGCTCGTGGAGTTCCGTGACGTTGCCGCATTGCTGGCACACCACGAGAATGCCGTGCTGGCATTGCGTGAGGTCGTGGCAGACGGCAAACGCGTTGATCGACTCGATGCGGTGGATGAGCCCCGCTGTTAGCAGGAAGTCGAGGGCGCGATAAACCGTGGGCGGTGCCGATCCCGGATGGATCTGGCGCATTTCGTCGAGCAGCGAATAGGCTTTGGTGGCGCGGCCCGAGGCGAGCAGCAACTCGAGCACCTTGCGGCGGATTGGCGTGAGTTTCTCGCCGCGCTCGCGGCAGTAGGTCTCGGCCATCGCAAGCGCGTTTTCGAGCGGTGCGCCTGCAATACCCGCAACCCCGCCCGCAACTCCGTTCACGCCACCCGCGCCGTGACCGTGATCGTGCGCCTCGTGAGCGCGATCGTGATCAAGCGGATGATCGTGCGCGTGGCCGTGCGAGGCCGCGGCGCTGATGGACGGTTTGGCTGTCTTCATGCTGCGATTATACGGGGCGCGTTGCGCGTGCGCCGGCGCGCCCCGAGACGGCTCAGGTCAGCGGCAGATCGATGTACTTGCGAAAGCCCTGGCGCTGCGCGAGGCGCTGATACCAGCGCTCGAGATTCGGCAGCGCGGGCCGCTCGATGCCTTCGAGCCCGAACCAGCGCCGCGCGTACGCGCCCAGCACGATGTCGGCGAGTGAGAAGCGCTCGTTCTCGAGGAAGAAGCGGCCTTGCAGATGGCGGTCGAGCAGCGTCCACAACGCGGCCACGTTTTGCACATCGGCTTCGATCTTTGCGGGGTCGCGCTTTTCCGGCGGCGTGCGCACGAGCGCGAGAAAGAGCGGCCGCTCGGCGGGCGCGAGCGTGCCGATCGACCAGTCGAGCCAGCGCTCGATCGAGGCGCGCACCTTCGGGTCGGTGGGGTAGAGCAGGCTCGAGGGGCCGTATTCCATCGCCAGATAACGGACGATCGCGTTCGATTCCCACAGCACGAAACTGCCGTCCGCAAGGGTCGGAATCTTGCCGTTCGGATTCATCGCGAGGTAGGACGGGTCGTCGAGATGGCCGAACTGGCCGCCCGCGTCGATACGTTCGAACGGCAGCACGAGTTCGTCGCAACACCACAGCACTTTCTGGACGTTCACCGAATTGGCGCGTCCCCAGATCTTGATCATCCGGCGCTTTCTCCTTTGCCGCAAAGATAGCAACGATACACGATCCGGGCGCAACGAGAGGGGCTGCCAGTGGCATGACCCGCCGAAAGACATCTTTAGCGTCACCGCGGAGTCTGCAACGCTGCTGGGTGACATTTGTGCATTGATCGAGGCATCGCGCCAGCGCGCAGTCCAGGCAGTCAATGCGGAGTTGACCCTGCTGTTCTCGGCCAGCGCATTGATACGGAAGTCATGGCAGTGCAGCGGGCACAGTTGCAAATCGGGCAACGCAGGGGCGTCAGCGATTAAGCTTGTTCGCACATGCGCCCCGGCCTCATCCGTAGAATAGCCGCAGCCCACTCAACCCACGCCCACCCCGAGTCAGGCCGAACCCGGCCGAACCCGGCCCAACCCGACTCACCGCGCGACGAGAACCGCCCATGGCTCGCATTGTCCCCGACGACTGGCAGCATCTGGAAGCGACCGGCGCGGCCGCGCGCGAACGCGAGACGCTCGCGCTGTTCGAGCGCGGTCTGCCCGCTGGCTACACCGTCTACCACGGCGTGCACTGGACGCGCATCGTGGAAGGGTTCTCCGTGTTCGGCGAAGCGGACTTCGTGATCGTGAGCCCGTCCGGGCGCGCGCTGATCGTCGAGCAACGCACCGGCTTTCTGCGCGAGACGAAAAACGGTCTCGTGAAGGCGTATCTGCAAACCGAGCGCAATGTCGCGGTCGGGCTCGCGCGCACGGTGGAACGATTGCACCGGCGCTTCACGGCCGCGTTCGGCGCGGGCAACTACGGTCTCGAAGCGCTCTTTTACTGTCCCGACCACGTGGTGCGCGAGCCGGCGATCGCGGGCGTGCAGCCCTCCCGCATCGTCGACGCCACGCGCAAGTCGCAGCTCGCGGCCATCGTGCGCGAGGCGTTTCCCGCCGACGAGCCGCGCCTGCCGAGCGCCGCGAAGATCCATCATTTTCTCGCCGACGAGCTCTCGCTCACCCCCGACGCGAGCGCGCTGGTGGGCACGGCTGGCACGCTTGTCACGCGTCTGGCGGGCGGGCTCGCCAGCTGGGCGCGGCGCCTCGAGTTCGAGCCGTTTCGCCTGCGCGTGATCGGCACGGCCGGCTCGGGCAAGACGCAGCTCGCGTTGCAGGTGATGAAGGACACCGTCGCGCGCGGCGCGCGCACGCTCTATGTGTGCTTCAACCGGCCGCTCGCCGATCACATCGCGAAGGTCGCGCCGCCCGAGGCGAAAGTGGCCAACTACCATCAGCTATGCGACTGGGTTTCGCGCGACAGCGGCCACGTACCCGACTTCGAGGGCGCCAATGTCTTCGACGATCTGGAGCGGCGTTTCGCGCAGGCGCCCGTCGACGCGCGCTGGCAGTTCGACGTGGTGATCGTCGACGAGGGCCAGGATTTCCAGCCGGCATGGGTCGATGCGCTCGCGCGGCTGCTGCGGCCCGGCGCGGCGTGGTGGTGGCTCGAAGACCCGTTGCAGAACCTCTATGTGCGCGAGCCGGTGGCCTTGCCAGGCTGGACCGTGCTGCGCGAGACCACCAATTACCGCAGTCCGCGCGACATCCTCGCGTTTCTGCGCGAGGCGGCGGGTGAGGCCGCGCCCGCGCTCGCGCAACTGGTTGCGGGCAGCCCGTTCGACGGTTCGGAGGTCACGTTTGCCGTATGGGACGAGCGCGCCGAGCAAGGCGCTGCGCTCGCGCAGGAGAGCGCCGTGGCGGCGGCGACCAAGCGCGCCATCACCCAGGCGCTCTCGTTCGGCTTTCGCAAGCAGGACATCGTGGTGCTGTCGTTCCGGGGCCGCGAGCACTCGCACTTCACGGCGCTCGACCACCTGGGGCCGCACCGGCTGCGCAGCTTCACGGGGCAATACGACCTGTTCGGCAATCCGCAGTATCGCGACGGCGACGTGCTGGTCGATTCGATCTATCGCTTCAAGGGGCAGTCGGCGCCCTGTGTGATCCTCACCGATGTCGACTTCGAGACGCTCGACGAGCGCACCGCGCGCAAGCTTTTCGTGGGCGCGACGCGGGCGACGATGAAGCTGATCGTGGTGGCGTCGGCGCGCGCCGCGCGGGCGATAGGGCATGATCCGGCGGCGTCCGGCGAGCGCGCCGGGCCGGGCGGGAGGCGCGAGGCACGCGCGCAATAGCGGCGCGGGAAAAGCCGGCAGCGGCTGCGCGCGGGAAGGAGCCGGAGCGCCGCGCGCCTCAACCCCAGGCCGAAGCGCCGATCAGCGTGCCCACGCGCACCTGGGCATTCCACCAGATCACGCGCAACAGCGGCGCGCGCCGCGCGATATAGATGGCCTGCACCGGATCGCTCTCAATGAAATGCGTCACGCCGCAGCGCACCGCGGCTGCGGCCTTGTGCCCGGCCGCGCCCGAAGGCGTGTCGTCGTGCTCGCCCGGGGCGCGCATCATCAGCTCCAGATGCCCGAAGCCGTGCCGGTCGAGCCAGGCCTGGGTGCGCTCGCGATCGATCTCGGGGCGTCCCGTGATGATTGCGCGCGCATGCTTCAGATCGATGTCGGGGATGCGCTCGAGCGGCAGCAGCGCATCGCGCTCGGCGAGCGCCGCCTCGAGATCCTCGTCGTAGCGCGAGAGCGGAATGTCAGGCAGGAGAATGCCGTCTAGGTCGATCGCATAGACCGTGTAGTCGTGATCGTTGGCCATGCCCGTGCCTTCGCGCACGCCGTCGCGCGTCCAGTCGGCGCGGTATCGGTCGGTGTAGGCCTGGCGCTCCCACGGGAACAGCGCGAAATAGCCGCTCGCGTCGATCGAATAGTCGGGGCGCAGGCGGCTCAGGTCGTCGTAGGCGCCGGTGAGCGTGCGCACCACGAGGCCGTGCTCGCGCAGGAATGCAATGCAGTCGACGAGTGTGTGGCCGCGTCCTGCAATGTCCTCGCACACCAGCACTTTCGAGCCGGGCTCGGGCATGGGCAGCGTGGAATCCCAGCGCACTTCGCGCGTTTCACGCGAGTAGCGCAGGAACGCGACGTTCGCGCCGGTTGCGTGCGAAACCATCAGCGCGAGCGGCGCGCCGCCGCGCAGGATGCCGACGACCGCGGCGAAATCCTCCTCGATCAGCAACGGCTGCAGCGATTCGACCCAATGGTCGAGCTGTTCGTAAGTGAGCGGGACGACGGGCTTGTTCATGGAATGGCAGTGCGAGGACGGTCCGTTGCGCCGCGCCGCCGCGCGCTGCGGGAGCATGCACGGGAGAACCGGATGGCGAACGAGACACCTATGGCTGGATCAATGTTTGACGATATTATGCCTATGCTTGCCAGCTCATGCAGACCGGCGCGGTGCGAGCCACGCAAAGGCACAAGCAGGCACAAGCAGGCACAAGCAGGCACAAGCAGGCACAAGCAGGCACAAGCAGGCACAAGCAGGCACAAGCAGGCACAAGCAGGCACAAGCAGGCACAAGCAGGCGCGAAGGGCCGGATCGTCAGGCCGGCGCATGACCGCACCATGAATTTGCGCAAGGGGAGCAAGAGCGATGCAGGAACCCGTTGTCGTGCAAGACGGCTGGCAAGAGCGCAGGGAGGAGCGCAGGCCGGCCGGCCGGCTCGCCTCCCTCGAACGCAGGCGCTTCACGGCCGCGCTCGCGGGATGGCTGGCGGCCGCGGCCGCCCCGCCCCGGCTTGCGCTGGCGGCCCCGGGCGATTCGCTCCAGCTCGACGTGAACGGCGAGGTGCGCGCGACCAACAACGCCGCGCACACCGCATGGCACTTCAGCGCCGAGGCGCTGCTCAAGCTGCCGCCGCATTCGATCGTGACGTCGACCACCTGGACGCCGCGCTCGACCTTCACGGGCCCGCTGCTCTCGGACGTGCTCAGCATCGTGGGCGCTTACGGCAGCCAGATCGAGATCCACACCATCGACGACTATACCTGCGTCGTGCCCGTTTCCGATGCCACGCGCTACGGCGCGGTGCTGGCCTACGAGATGAACGGCCAGCGCCTGAAGGTGAGCAATTTCGGCCCGCTGTTCCTGGTCTATCCGCGCGACCAGTTCCCGCAGGAGCTCGACGGCGCGGCGGGCGACGCCAAGTTCGCCTGGCAGATCGTTTCGATGACCATCAAGCAGTGAGAGGGTGATGCGACGTCCGTTGCGGCGCATGCTGCATGTGTTGATCTGGATTGCCGCGCTGGCGCCGCCGGTGGTGGCCGTGGGCTACCTGCTCTACGCGAACCTGCTCAATCCCAACGTGGTGCAGCGCCTGACCGGCAGCTACGACGGCCTCTACTGGGACGCCGCGCAGATGCAGATCGCCTACGCGCGCTTCGAGAGCCAGTTGCTGATCTACGCCGATGGCCTCGACCGCGACCTCGACAAGGTGCGGCTGCGCTACGAAGTCCTGCAATCGAAGCTCAACGTGATGAAGGGCTCGACGCGCGAGCTCGCGGGCAAGCCCGACCTCATGCGGCGCCAGCACGACGACCTTGCCGCGATCGACGTCGCCATTGCGCCGTTCGACGCCGAGATCGACACGCTCGCCGACAACCCCG
This sequence comes from Paraburkholderia sp. A1BS-2L, assembly GCF_051125205.1. NCBI lineage: Bacteria > Pseudomonadati > Pseudomonadota > Betaproteobacteria > Burkholderiales > Burkholderiaceae > Paraburkholderia > Paraburkholderia sp. A1BS-2L. The sequence continues at coordinate 926,610 of NZ_CP120429.1, read as the reverse complement.
AACGCGCCGTGCCCATGCTGATGGCGCTCGACACGCACTGGACCCAGGTGACCGATCTCGCGCTGAACCGGCGTTTTGCCGACGTGACCGAGCGCGAGGGCATGCGGCGCGACTTCATCGCCAAGCGCCGCGATCTGTTCGCGGCGGGCATCGTGCTGCTGATGCTGTCGGCGGCTGCGGGGGTGCTGCTCGTGATGAACGGCTACCGGCGCACGCGCCTGATCCGGCAGCAGCACGCGGCGCTCGAGGCGGAGGCCCAGGCGAGCCGCGCCGCGCGCGAGGCAAGCATGGCCAAGGACGCGTTTCTCGGCATGATCAGCCACGAATTGCGCACGCCGCTCCATGCGATCGTGTCGTCGATCGAACTGCTCGGCTTCAACTCGCACTCCGAGGCGGACAGCAAGGTGATCCAGCGGCTCGAAACCGCCGCGCGCCAGCTCGAAGCGCAAATGCGGGACCTTACCGACTACGCGCGCCTCGGCGCGGGCAAGCTCGAATTGCGCCAGGAAGCGTTCGACGTGCGCGAGCTTCTTCAGTCGATCGTCGACGAAAACGAGCAGGCCGCGCGGGTTCGCGGTCTGGCGTTCGAGCATGCCTGCCACGGCCTGCATCAGACGCTCGTGGCCGATCCACACCGCATTCGCCAGATCGCCAACAATCTCGTGACCAACGCGATCCGCTATACCGAGCGCGGCTCGGTGTGCATCGAGTTCGTCACCGGCAGCGTGACGCCGGGCAGTGCGCCGGGCAGTGCGCCGGGCAGTGCGCCGGGCAGTGCGCCGGGCAGTGCGCCGGGCAGTGCGCCGGGCAGTGCGCCAGGCGGCGTGCCGCTCGCGCAAACGTTAGCGATCATCGTGAGCGACACCGGGGCGGGCGTATCCGCCGCGCAGATTCCGCTCATCTTCAAGGAGTTCACGCAGCTCGACACCTCGAGCACGCGCCGCTACGAAGGCGCGGGCATGGGGCTGGCGATCGTGCGCGGGCTCGTCGACCTGTTCGGCGGCACGATCGACACCGATAGCCGGGTGGGAAAGGGCACGACCTTCACGGTGACGATACCCGTCACGGCGGTTGCCGCGCCGCTAGCCGAGGTGGCCGCGCCGCAAACTCATGACAAGGCGCAGCAGCAGGTGCTGGTCGTGGACGACAACCCGCTCGTGCGCGAGTCGCTCTGCGAGATGGTTGCGCATATGGGCTACGCGGCGCTCGCCGCCGCCGACACGGACAGCGCGCTGGGCCGCCTCGACGAGGCGCAGTGCGAAGTCGTGCTGCTCGATCTGCACATGCCGGGGCGCGACGGCTACGCATTCGTGGCCGAGTTGCAGGCGCGCGAGGGCGCGGGTGGGGACGGGAGCGAGGAGATGAGCGGCAGCGGCGGGCGCACGCGCGTGATCGCCGTGAGCGCCGACGTGGCTGCGCTCGCGGCTACCGCCGCCGACAGCAGCAATCCGTTCTTCGATCTGCTGCCCAAGCCGGTGCACTACGAAGTGCTGCGCAAGACGCTGCTGCGCGCGTTCAATGCGCGGCCCGTTCCAGCAGCCGCGGGCGGCGCGAGCGCGGCTGGCCAGCCAATGGAGCAGACGCAGCGGCCGACGCAGGATGGGGCAACTGAAGTGGTGAGCCGCGGCGTCAGCCTCGATTGAGCCGCTTGGAAAGATCGGCGACGAGAATCGCCATGCGCGCGGGTTTTTCATAGCACGCCACGTTGTAGTGACGCACCACCTGACTGATCTCCGACTCGCTCGCCTTGCCCGTCAGCAATTCGCCCGTCAGCACGAAGATGGGCGCGTCGGGGTTCTCGGAGGCGCGCACCTGGCGAATGGCGCCGGCGGAAGTCTGGCTGCCGAACAGCCAGTCGATCACCACGCCGTCGAACACGTTGTGCTCCAGCGCCTGCTCGAACGCGGCGAGGCCATACAGCGCGTGCGCCGCATAGCCGCTGTGCTCGAGATAATCGCGCAGGTTGTCTGCGGAGGCCTGGTCGTCGTCCACCACGGCGATGAGCGGCTTGTCGGACTCGGCGCGGCGCGGATAGATCTCGATCTTGTGGACTTCGCGCGCGTTCTGGTACAGCGCGCCGTCGGGGCGCACCACGCGCCACTGGCCCTGCTTCTCGTAGGCGACGAAGTCCGGGCGGCTGCCCGGCTCCACGGGCGCGCCAATCCAGGCCGTGCAGGCGAGCTCCACGGCGCTCACGCATAGCAGCGCTTCCTGCGCGCTCGCGCCCACCGTGCCGGGGTCGAGCAGCTGCGCGCCGAATAACTGCCCGGCGGGCTCGTCGAACGCCTCGGCGACTTTCTTGATTTGCGCGAGCGTCCACGGGCTATTGCCGCGCAGCTTGCGATGCCCTTGCGAAAAGCTCAGGTCGAGAATCCGGCACAGCTCCGTCGTTTGCTGACGTTTGCCGATGCCATGACGGCTCATCAACTCGCGGACGCGTTGCGCGACCGCGGCCGAGTCGGTTGAAGCTTCAAGGTTCGACATGCTGCAAATGGGGGAAGGATCGAGGGGCGGTTTAGACTAATTATCTCGTGTCGCGACGCGGCGTCACAAACGAATAATTCTGACAGAACGCCGGTGCGCAGAATATTCTAAATGCATAATTTTACAATTACGCAAGTCCGTAATCGTCAACATCCGGTGATGAGTCGATATCCCTTGCAACGAGTGTTCCCGGTGCACGCCAGTTCGACCTGCAGCGCCCTCAAGCCGGCTGCAGTCCCTCCAGCAACTGCCGCACGCGGGACAGATCGCGATTGATCGTGCCGGCGTCCTCGAACAGCGCGGCGAGCCAGTCGACGAAGATGCGCACGCGCGGCGAGATCTGGCGTGACTTCACGAACGCCACCGAGACCGGCGTGGGCAGCGGCTTCCATTGCGGCAGCACTTCGACGAGCGCGCCGCTGTCGAGATACGGCTGCGCCGCGAGCAGCGGCGGCTGGATCAGCCCGTAGCCCTGCAGCCCGCAGGTGAGGTAGGCGAACTCGTCGGAGACGTGCACGAAGCCGTCCACCTTTACCTTGGTCGCGCTGCCGTCCACTTCGAAATCGAACTCGAACGGGCGGCCCGTGAACGGCGATAGAAAATTCACCACGGGGTGCCGCGCGAGGTCATCGAGCGACTGCGGCGCGCCGTGGCGCGCGAGATACGCGGGACTCGCGCAGGTCACGTGCTCGAGCACGCCGAGGCGGCGCGCCGCGAGCCCCGAATCGGGCAATTCGCCGAGCTGGATGCTGCAATCCACGCCTTCGCCGACGAGGTCGACATTGCGCAGGCTCACGCCGATCACGAGATCGATTTGCGGATAGCGCGCGTGAAAGTCGTCGAGCGCGGGCAGCACGATCGCGTTGGCGATCAGGCCCGGCATCTCCACGCGCAGGCGGCCGCCGATCGCGCCGGGCGACTGGCGCACGCTGGCTTCGGCATCGTCGATGTCGGCGAGGATCTGCGCGGCGCGCTCGTAGTACGCCGCGCCTTCGGGCGTGAGCGAAAGACGGCGCGTCGTGCGCACGAGCAATTGCGTGCCGAGCAGCGCTTCGAGGCTCTGCATCAGCGTGGTCGCGCTGGCGCGCGGCATGTCGAGCGATTGGGCGGCTTTGGTGAAGCTGTTGGTATCGACGATGCGAACGAAGGTGCGCATCGCCTGAATGCGGTCGATCACGGGCGAGCTCCTGGTTAACGGGAATAAGCGGGAAAAAAACCGGCAAAAACACGCCAGGCAACGAACTCAAACGGCTGGAACGAAATCCGCGCCACGGCACGAAGCAGCGCAAAGCGGCTATAGCGGTTTCAGGGCGGCGCGCCTCGCGCGAGGCGGCGCCGCTCGACTACGCGAGGCTGGGAAAAGCAGGCCTCGGTGCAACGGCACGAAGGGAGCTGGGTGGGCCGTCAGGAACGGACGGCCCGGCGGGAACAGGCGTTGTGTCAGGCGTAAGAGGTCACTTACTGGCGCAGCGAATCGATGTCGATCACGAAGCGGTACTTCACATCGCTCTTGAGCATGCGCTCGTAAGCGTGATTGATGTCCTGCATCTTGATCATTTCGATATCGGACGTAATGCCATGCTGTCCGCAAAAATCCAGCATTTCCTGCGTTTGCGCGATGCCGCCGATCAGCGAGCCCGCCAGACGGCGGCGCTTGAAGATCAGGTTGAACACCTGTGGCGACGGGTGATCGTGCTCGGGCGCGCCCACGAGAGTCAGCGTGCCGTCGCGCTTGAGCAGCTCGATGAACGGGTTCAGGTCGTGCTGCGCGGCCACCGTGTTGACGATCAGATCGAAGCTGTTGGCGTGCGCTCGCATCTGCTCCGGGTCTTTCGAAATCACGACTTCGTCCGCGCCGAGTCGTTTGCCGTCTTCGATCTTCGAGGGCGAGGTGGTGAACAGCACCACCTGCGCGCCCATCGCGTGCGCGAGCTTCACGCCCATGTGACCGAGACCGCCGAGCCCCACGATGCCGACTTTCTTGCCCGGGCCCGCGCCCCATGTGCGCAGCGGCGAATACGTGGTGATGCCCGCGCACAGGAGCGGCGCCGCGCCCGCCGGGTCGAGGTTCTCGGGTACGCGCAGCACGAAGGCTTCGTCGACCACGAGTTGCGTGGAATAGCCGCCGTAAGTGAGCTCGCCGCTCACGCGGTCGATGCCGTTATAGGTGCCCACGAAACCGTTCTCGCAATACTGTTCGAGGCCTTCGGCGCAGCTCGCGCAGGTGCGGCACGAGTCGACCAGGCAGCCGACGCCCACGAGCTCGCCCACCTTGAAGCGCGTGACGCCCTTGCCCACTTCCGTCACGCGGCCGACGATCTCGTGGCCCGGCACGACCGGGTAAAGCGTGTTGCGCCATTCGTTGCGGGCCTGGTGGAGGTCCGAGTGGCACACGCCGCAGAACTGCACGTCGATGCGCACGTCGAGTTCGCGCAGGTCGCGGCGCTGGAATTCGAACGGGGCGAGCGGCGAGGCGGCATCGCGGGCGGCATATCCGTAAGTGGCGTACATAGGCTGGCTCCTGAGGCTGAACTGACTTGCTGAATTAGCAAGCCGTGCGGACGCAAATACCGGTTCGCAGCGCGTGAGGAAGCGCTGGATCAATGGGTGTTGCGGCAGGGTTCCCATGCTAAGGATCGCGCTCTACCCAGGGAATACCTGAAGCTATCGAAGACTTGCCTGATTCTCCTGGTGCGCAGCACGAGCGTGCGTTCGGTGATAGATTGGCAAGCCTGTTTCTCCGCTTCTATCGATGAATTCAGGAGCGCTACTGTCATGAAAAGTCCACAAACCGACGACGTCACGCAAAGCCGCATCGTCGAGCTGCTACTGCAACTCACGCAGCGCGACGGCGTGCATCCCACTGCGATCGACTGCGTGCGCCTGTTGCGCGGCAGCGAGAGCCATCCGCGCAGGCCGGTGATGTACGAGCCGAGCATCGTGATCGTGTGCCAGGGCCGCAAGCGCGGCTTTCTTGGCGACCAGGTGTTCATCTACGATGCGCAGCAATACCTCGTGCTCTCGGTGCCGCTGCCATTCGAGTGCGAGACCGAGGCCACGCCCGAGAAGCCGATTCTTGCGATTTCGATTCGCGTCGATCTGACCATGGTGGCCGAGCTGCTGATGGCGCTCAACGACACCCGCGGCAGCGCCGTGGCGGAGCCGGTGGGCATCTACGCGACGCCGCTCGACGCGACGCTTTCGAATGCCGTGCTGCGTCTTGTCGAAGCGCTCGCGCAGCCGAGTGACGCGCGCATTCTCGGCACGTCGATCGTGCGCGAGATCTGCTATCGCGTGCTGACCGGCGAGCAGGGCGACGCGATCCGCGCGGCGCTCACGCATCAGCATCATTTCGGCCGCATCGCGAAGGCGCTGCGCCGCATCCACGTCGATTATCGCGGCGACCTCGACGTGGAGACGCTGGCCGCCGAGGCGGGCATGAGCCTCGCGGTTTTTCATGCGCACTTCAAAGCCGTTACCTCGACCTCGCCGATGCAGTACGTGAAGACCACGCGGCTGCATCAGGCGCGGCTGTTGATCACGCACGACGGCATGAGTGTGAGCGCGGCGGCCACGCGCGTGGGCTACGAAAGCGCCTCGCAGTTCAGCCGCGAGTTCAAGCGCCTGTTCGGCTGCAGTCCCGCCGACGACATGCGCCGCGCACGCAACGTTGCCGAAGCCGCCGCGCCGCGCGTGGAAGCGGCGGCGCGCTACGCCGGCGCTGCGGTGTGAGTGAGTGAGTGCTGTGCCGGCCGATCAATCTGTATGTGCGCTGGCCCACGTCCCGAGGACAATCTCCACTGTGGCGGCCCTTCGCGCATTCATGCATGCCGTATCATTGCTCGTTGAGCGATGAGGCTTCGCTCGCCGCCTTGCGCGCGGTGCGCGGCCGGTCGACTTTTTCCGCCCCGGCGCCCTGACACGTCATACATGCAAACATTGATCGAGGCATTGCAAGCCACTGCCGACCTCGTGGTGAACCACTTCTATGAGGAACTGGCGCGCTTGCCCAAGTCCCGGCGCATCCTCGAAATGCTGTCGGCGCAGGAGCTTGCGGATCTCAAGGAGCGGCAGGTGCAGAACCTCCGCGCGCTCGCCCAGCCGAACCTGAACGCGCAGGAGCACGCCGCCATGGCGATGCGCATCGGGCGCATTCACGCGATCGTCGGGCTCGGCAAGGAAGAACTCGTGCGCAGCCGGGGCATCCTTCAAGAACTCGTCTACAAGCAGATCGGGCGCAGCGTGAGCAGCCAGGCGCTTTCGCTCTACGCGCGCCGCCTCACCTCGGACACCGCCTGGCAGCTCAAGGCCTATCAGGCGGTGGAGGATTCGCAGCAGGAGGTGCTTCAGCGCATCACCCGCATCGTCTGGGCGGCGGGCAGCTATACGCATTTCATCGACCAGGTGATCGGCGCGCTTGCAGCCCACGACGAGGTGGCCGCGTGCGCGATCGGCCGTCCCGACCGGGACGGCATCTTCCACTTCGAGGCCGGCGCGGGCGGCAGCGGCCCGGACGGCGGCGGCTTGCTCGCGTCGCTGGCGTCGCAGGGGCTCGATATCAGCGTGCGCGCCGACCACGCGTGCGGCCAGGGCGCGGTGGGGCGCGCGTGGCGCAGTGGCAAAGCCGAGCGCGTGGTGAACTATCAGACCGATCCGCTCGTCGCGCCCTGGCGCGAGATGACGGCGCGCGAGGGCTTGCGCTCTGCCGTCGCGCTGCCGCTTGCCACAGCCGGCCAGCCGCCGATCGCGATCCTGATGCTCTTCAGCGCCTGGCCCGGCGGTTTCGTCGGCCCGGACCAGGTGGCTTTCGTCGAGTTATTGCAGACGCTGCTCGGCTGCGCGGTCACGCGTTTGCAGACCCACGAGGGCATGCACGGCGCCGCCGTGCCGGTGAGCGTGCGCCAGCATTGGGCCGCGCTCGTGCGCACCGGCGCGCTGGAGATGCACTACCAGCCGCTGCTGAATCTCGCAACGGACCGTTGCGGCAAGGTGGAGGCGCTGGCACGCCTGCGCGACGGCGAACGGCTGCTCACCCCCGACGAATTTCTGTTTTCGCTGGCCTCCGACGATCTGCTCGAACTGTTCGCGCGCGGACTGCATCAGGCGCTCGCCGACCGCCGCCAGTGGCTCGCGGCGGGGCACGACCTGGATATATCGATCAACCTGCCGCCGGCCGCGCTCAACGACATCCGCTACTTCGAGGCAACCCGCGAGGCGCTTCAGGGCCACGCTTGCCCGAGCGCGCGGCTCACGCTCGAAGTTCTGGAGACCGAATCATTCACGCTGGACGACGGGCGGCGCTCGATTCTCGCGAAGTTTCGCACGCTGGGCGTGCTGCTCGCGCAGGACGATCTGGGCTCGGGGCATAGCGGGCTCGCGCGGCTGCGCGAACTGCCGTTCGACTGGATCAAGATCGACCGCGAGATCGCCCAGATCGATGGCGACGCGGCGCTCGACGCGCTGCGCGTGGTGTATCAGGTCACGCGTCTGGGCCACGCGCTGGGCAAGCTCGTGCTCGCGGAAGGCGTCGATTCGGCGGATCTGCTGGCCGCGCTCGCGATACTCGGCGTGGATGGCGCACAGGGCTACGTGATCGCGCGGCCCATGCCGGCCGCGCAATTGCCTGGCTGGATCGAAGGCGCGAATGCGCATGGAGCGTGTGATGCGTGTGGCGCGCGCGACAAGCCTGCCGCAACGGCGGGCGACAGCGTGCTGGCCCGGCTTGCGCGCTTCGTGGTGTGGGAGGACCGTGTGCTGCTGATTGCGGGCGCGCCCGGCGCGGTGCGCGATCGCTTGAGAGCCTCCGGGTTTGTCCCGCCCACGCCGCTGGCCGAAGAACTCCTGGGTCTCGGCGACGTGCTTCCAGCGAGTGAGGCACGCGACGCGCTTCAGCTCGATTTGCTGCGCGCCCTGCTGGACGGCGGCCGCGAAAGCGATGCATGGCGCACCGCGCTCGATCGCCTCAAGAGCGCGATCGCCGCGACGGCGCACGCAACCCCGCCCACTGAACCGGCGCCCTCGCACACACACTGAGCGAGCGGCGCCTATGCTTCACTCGGTCAACGCGATGGTGGCGCTTGCTTGCGCGGCCGCGGGCTGTCTGCGCTGCAGCGCCGCGATGCACACGAGCGAGATCGCCGCAAGCGCGCTATAGAAGAGCGCCAGCGGCCACCATTGGCCGGGAAAGTCGTGGGCGAGCAGCGTGCCCACGAGCGGCGTGAGACCACCCGCGAGCGCCGCGCAGCATTGGTAGGAGATCGAAATAGCCGAATAGCGCACGCGCACCGGGAAGGCGTTCGTCATGAAGCCTGCCATCACCGCATACGAGCTCGCCATGCACATCACCGCAATGGCAATGCCGATCACGATGGCGGCCGGCTTGCCCGTGGAGACCAGCACGAACATCGGATAAGGCGAGAGCATCGCGAGCCCGGCAGCGAGCTTGAGAAAGCGGCCCGCGCCTACGCGCTGCGCGAACCAGCCCGAGGCGAGCTGGGTGAAGAACTGGATGAACGCCACGACGAACAGACAGTCGAGAATCAGCGCGCGGTCGAGGCCGAGCGTCTGCGTCGTGTAGTTGAGCATGAAGGTGTTGACGAACCACGCCCCCGCCACGCCGATCACGTTGGCGCCCAGGCACAGCAGCACGGTTCGCCAGCTGTCGCGCAGCACGTCGAGGATGGGCAGCGCGGCGGTGCGGCGCTGGGTCTTGAGCGCTTCGAACTCGGGCGATTCGCCCACGCCCGAGCGGATCAGCAGGCCCACCACGAGCAGCACCGCGCTCGCGATGAACGGCAAACGCCAGCCCCACGAAAAAAGCGCAGCCTTGTCCAGATGCGCGACGCTGCGAAACGCGAGCAGCGCGAGAATCAGGCCCGCTGGACTGCCCAATTGCGCGAACGAGGCGAGGAACGTGCGTTTTTCCTTGGGCGCATGCTCGCCCGCCATCAGCACCGCGCCGCCCCATTCGCCGCCGATCGCGATGCCCTGCGCGATGCGCAGCGCGACCAGCAGGGCCGGCGCGAGCGCGCCCGCGCTGGCGTAGGTCGGCAGGAAGCCGATGCCCACGGTGCCGAGCCCCATGATCGAGAGCGTGGCCACGAGCGCCTTCTTGCGGCCGATGCGATCTCCAAGATGGCCGAACACGAGCCCGCCGAGCGGCCGCGCGAAAAAGCCCACGGCGAAGGTGCCGAACGAAGCGAGCGTGCTGTAGAAGGGCTCGGTCGACGGGAAGAACAGCTTGCCGAAAATGAGCGCCGCTGCGGTGGCGTAAATGTAGAAGTCGTACCACTCGATCGTCGTGCCGACGAAAGCGGCCAGTGAAGCGCGCGCGGGTTGGCGCGTGGGGATGCTCGTCATGTTGTCTCCTGTGTCGACCAGAGTTGGCGCTTTAGCTGTCGGCCGGAGTTAGTGCTTCTGCACTTACTCCGGGCCCGTGCAGAGCGCTTGCTCGGGTCTCATGCAACGCATTGGTCGGTCGAGCCGGCTGGGGCCGGTCTTCTGTCCGCGGATGTTTCGCGAGTTTGTCTTCGGGTTGCTACGGATTCCTCATCCTTTCACCACACCCGCATCGAACAGCTTCTGCTGGGTGGCGGCATCAATGCCGAGCGCGTCCAGCACCGCGCGCGTGTCGCCGCCAAGCGCGGGCGGCGGCGTGCGATAGGTGGCCGGTGTGCGCGAGAGCTTGACCGGCGCGCCGGTGCCGCGATAGCCCTCCATCTCCACCAGCATGCGGCGATGCTGCGTGTGCGGATGGGCGGCCACGGCGTCGACGGTCTGCACGGGGCCGCACGGCACGCCGGCCGAGATCAGGTCGCGCGCGAGCGGCTCGCATGCGTGCTGCGCGAGCCGCGCTTCGAGGGCCGCCTTCAATTCGGGCCGGTGCGCGCAGCGGCTGCGGTTGTCGGCGAAGCGCGGGTCGTCGGCGAGATCGGGGAGGTCGAGATGCGCGCAAAGCTTCGCGAACTGGCGGTCGTTGCCAACTGCGAGGAAGATGGGCGCGGTGGCGGTCGCGTAGCTGTCGTAGGGCGCGATGTTCGGATGCGCGTTGCCGCTCCTCTGCGGCGTGCGTCCGTTGCCGAAGAAGTTCGGCAGATGCGGATGCAGCAGCGCGACGCCGCAGTCATAGAGCGCGATGTCGACCGATTGGCCCTGGCCGCTTTTTTCGCGCTCCGCGAGCGCGAGCAGGATGCCGGCGAGCGCGTTCAGGCCCGTCACCATGTCGACGATGGGCAGGCCGATGCGCAGCGCGGGCCCGTCGCTTTCGCCGTTCACGCTCATGAGGCCGGCCATCGCCTGGATTACGGCGTCATAGCCGGGCAGGCCGCCGAGCGGGCCGTCCGGGCCGAAGCCGGAGATCGCGCAATGGATCAGGCGCGCAAAGCGCGGCTTGAGATCGCGTTCGTAATCCATGCCCCAGCGCGCGAGCGTGCCGGGCTTGAAGTTCTCGACGAGGACGTCGGCGCCTTCGAGCAACTGCCAGAGAATCGCGCGGCCTTCGTCGCGAGACAGATCCACGGCGATGCCCTGCTTGTTGCGGTTCACGCCCATGTAGTACCAGGCGGTGTCGTCGAGAAAGGGCGGGCCCCAGCCGCGCGTTTCGTCGCCGTCGGGCGGCTCGAGCTTGATGACCTCGGCGCCATGATCGGCCAGCGCCTGCGTGCAGTACGGGCCGCCCAGCACGCGGCTCAGGTCGATTACGCGCAGTCCATGCAGTGCGCCATTGACCTTTCCCCGCGCAGATGTTTCGGATATCTGATGAATGTTCATCGCGCGGACCTCACTGTGCGGGCAGCAACTGCATCGCATCGGCGAGCGGTAGCGGGAGTTCGTCGACGAGCGCGCGCAGTTGCGCGGCGCTGGCGTCGCGTTCGTCGAGCGCGAGCGGGTCGCGCGGCAGCAGCTTGTGGCGCACGATCAGGTGCGCGAGCGCGAGACGCCGGTAGTCATGCGCGCAGCGCGAAGAAACCTGCGCGGCTTCGCAAGCCATGAAGGCGGCCGTGGCGGCATGATAGAGCGCGCTCGCGGCCTGGCGCACCGATTCGTCGCGGCCGCACTCGGCCACGCTCTCGAGCGCCGTGCCCGCGCGTTCGAAGGCGGCGCGCAGGAGCGCCGCGCTCGCTTCCGGCAGACCGCTTTCCGCAAGCTGTGCGCGCACGTAGCGCGCGAGCGCATCGAGCGCGCCTTCGCGTTTGGCCGCGCGCGCCACGTCGAGCGCGACGATGTTGCTCGTGCCTTCCCAGATCGAACCCAGATGCGCGTCGCGCACGAGGCGCGGGTCGCTCCATTCCTCGATATAGCCCACGCCGCCGCGCACTTCCATGGCGTCGCCGGTCACGCGGCGCGCGTCGCGGCACGCGCGGAACTTGACGAGCGGCGTGAGGATGCGCACGCACTTCGCGGCGAGCTCGTCGCCATGGTCGGCGCGCGCGAGCAGCGTGGCGATCTGCATGAACATCGTGCGGGCCTGCTCGGCGGGCAGCATCATCTTGAGCAGCTGGCGCTGCATCAGCGGCATCTCGATCAGCTTGCGGCCGAACGCTTCGCGATGGCGCGCCACGTGCAGCGCCTCGGTGAGCGCGCGGCGCATGAGGCCCGCCGCGCGCACGCCGTTCGACAGGCGGGACATGTTGATCATGTCCGCCATCTGATGAAAGCCGCGGCCCACTTCGCCGATCAGATACGCCTGCGCGCCTTCGAGCACGATCTCGCCGCTCGCCATCGAGCGGCTGCCGAGCTTGTCCTTCAGGCGCACGATGCGATAGCGGTTGCGCGTGCCGTCGGGCAGCGTCTTCGGCAGCAGAAACAGCGCGAGGCCCTTGATGCCCGCAGGCGCATCGTCGGGGCGCGCGAGCACCATCGCGAGATCGGCGTCGGCGTTCGAGCAGAACCACTTGTCGCCGTGCAGGTGCCAGATGTCTGCGCCACTCGCGCCGCGCTCCTTCGTGGCGCGCGTGGCGATGCGCGCGACGTCCGAGCCCGCGGCCTGCTCGGTCATGAACATCGCGCCCTGATAGAGCGTGTCGAAGTCCTGCGAAGCGAGCATCGGCAGATAGCGCGCGATGAGCTCGGGCGAGCCGAAACGGCGCAGCGTGCGCGTGAGCGAGTCGGTCATGCTCACCGGGCAGCACAGGCCGAACTCGGCCTGCACGAACAAATAGGTGAGCGCGTATTTGACGAGCGGCGCGGGCGGGTTCTCGCGATGGCTCATTGCCGCGAGGCCCAGCTCGGCGTACGCGACGCGTTCGAGCGCGACGTAATCGGGGTGCTTCTCGATGCTCTGGATGGGCTCGCCGCGGCGCGTGCGCGGCTTCAGCGTGGGCGGATTGCGGTCGGCGACGAGCGCCAGCGCATCGAGTTCGTCGGAGGCGCGCTGGCCGAGCGCGACGAGCTGGGGCTCGATGGCCGCGTAGGCCGCATCGCCGAGATAGCTGCGCAGCAGCGGGGCCAGAGCGGGGTCGCTCGTGAAGAAGTTGATGCCGCGGCTGTCGGGAATATTGGTCGAGCCGTCGGCCTGCGCGGCGACGGCGGGAAGATCGCTCATCAGGGTGTCTCCAGGGGTTTGTTCGGATCGGCGCGCGCACTGCGCCGTAATGGAAAGCAAGCTTAGGCAGCGCAACGATAACCGTCCAATACAAACGATGTCCTGTACGATAAGCAGCATCTATCGATAAAGGCACCCGGAGACACCGAAATGGAACTCAAGCAATTGCGCTATTTCGTGGCCGTGGCCGAGGAGCTGCATTTCGGCCGCGCGGCGCGGCGGCTCTTCATCTCGCAGCCCGCGCTGAGCTTCGATATCCGCAAGTTCGAAGAGCAGCTGGGCGTGCAACTGCTGGAGCGCACCAACAAGGCCGTCGCGCTCACGAACGCGGGCTACGTGCTGCTCGAAGAGGCGCGGCGGCTGCTCGAACAGGCCGACGAAGTGCGGCGCATCGCGGCGCGCTCGGCGCATGGGCTCGCGGGGCGGCTGCGCATCGGCTTCGTCAACTCGATGCTGTATCGCGGGCTGCCCGAAGCGGTCCGGCGCTTCGAAGCGGATCACCCCGCCGTGGAGGTTGTGATGCGCGAGATGAACACCATCGAGCAGGTCCATGCGCTGCAGCGTTTGCAGATCGATCTGGGCTTCGCGCACTGGGGGCGCTTTCCCGCTGAGGTGCAATCCGAGCCGCTGTTTTCCGAGCCATTTCTGTGCTGTCTGCCGGCGGGGCACCGGTTCGCGCGGCGCAGGCGCATCGAACTCGCCATGCTCGCGCGCGAGCCGTTCATTCTGTTTCCGCGCTCGGTGTCGCCGCATTATCACGATCAGATCATCGCGACTTGCGTGGATGCGGGCTTCAGTCCGCAGATCCGTCACGAGGCGCGCCTGTGGCAGACCGTGGTAACGATGGTGGAGTTCGGCATGGGCATCGCGCTCGTGCCCGCGGCGCTCGGCAACATGGGCGGCGAGCGCGCGGTGTTTCGGCCATTGGCAAGCAATCCTTATGAGTCGCAGGTGCTCCGGCTGGTGCGCACGGGCGAGACCGACGCCATCGTGCAAGGTTTCGCGGGGTATCTGGCAGTGCAGGAGCCGGGCAGCTAGCCCGTGATGGGGGGGCCTTACGCGCTCACCTGATCGTCGCGCGTCGCGTGCGACGGCGGCGGCAGCGGGCCGCCATCGGCGAGCAGCTGGGTGATGCGCTTCGCGTCGAGCGGCTTGCTGAAACGGTAGCCTTGCGCTTCCACGCAGCCGAGCGCCAGCAGGAACTCCTGCTGCGCGAGCGTCTCGACGCCTTCCGCAATCACCGATAGTTCGAGCGCCTTCGCCAGCGTGACGATCGCTTTCACGATCGCAGCAGTGTCGTTTTCATCGATCCTGTGCACGAACGCCCGGTCGATCTTGATGCGATCGACCGGCAGCGCGCGCAACTGGCTCAGGCTCGAGTAGCCCATGCCGAAATCGTCGATCGCCACGCTGATGCCGACGCGGCGCAACTCATGAAGGCGGCGCACGACAATCTCGGGCTGCTGGATCAGCGCGGTCTCGGTGACCTCGAGTTCGAGCCCGGCTGGATCGATGCCCGTGTCGCGCAAGCTGGCCTGAAACGTTTCGACGATATTCGCGCGCTGCAGCTGCAGCGGCGACAGATTGATCGAGATGCGCCCCGGCGCAATGCCCATGCGCCGCCAGACGGCGGATTGGCGGCATGCCTCGTGCAGCACCCATTCGCCGAGTCTGGCTACGAATCCCGACTTTTCCGCAATCGGCACGAAGTCCGCCGGGGCGATTTCGCCGTAAATCTCGTCGTACCACCGCACGAGCGCTTCCACGCCCACTACGCGGCCGCTGCGCATGTCCACCTGCGGCTGGTAATGGAGCCGCAGCGCGCCGGCTTCGATCGCCTTTCTGAGGCGCGCCGAAAGAATCAGCTTCGCATCGGCGTCCGCGCGCATGTCGGGCCGATAGCGTTCCCAGCAATTGCGGCCGCGTTTCTTGGCCGCGTACATCGCCATGTCGGCGCAGGGGATCAGCGTCTGGGCATCGCCCGCATCGGTCGGAAACACGCTGACGCCCACGCTCGCACTCACCACGAGTTCATGCCCGTCGACGAGCACGGGCTGGGCCATCGCCGCGAGCACGGCATCGGGCAGATCGAAGCGCGCCGCGTCGCCCCGCGCGCCGGGCGCCACGATGATGAACTCGTCGCCGCCGTAGCGGCCGACGATGTCGCCAGGCCGGGCGCACGCGCGCAGACGCGCGGCAACCTCCACGAGCAGTTGGTCGCCGACGCTGTGCCCGAGCGCATCGTTGACGGTCTTGAAGGCATCGAGATCGACGAACACCACATGAACCGCAGCGCCGTCGCGGCCCTGGGCGGCGAGCAGCGTCTGCAGTCTTGCGCTGATCGCCGCGCGATTCAGGAGCCCGGTCAGGCTGTCGCATTCGCTCAGCTCGCGCATGCGGCGCGAGCGATCGAGCAGCTTGACCGAGACGTCATGCGTCGTTTTGGCGAAGAGGAGCGGATAAATGAAGATGATGGGCAGCCAGGCCGGCGCGATCTGCCCATTGAAGGGATCAAGGGCGATGCCAAAAATCGCCACGCCGGCTGCAAGCCCCGCCGCGCTGGCGAGCGTCCCGGCGGCGAACAGCGTCCACCCGCCGATCGCCATATTGTCGAGCGAGAACATCAACAGGGTGACGATCGTCGCAACCGGCTCGAAATGCACGGCGGCGACGAGCCAGCCGCCGAACACCGAATCGATGAGCATGTTCCGTCGCTCTTTGCGCGGTGCATCGGCGATAACGGGGCCCACGAGCCGGTGAGCGAAATGCGGCCAGAGCAGGCAGACGGCCAGCACCACGGCAAGGACCCAGGCGGGCGCCTGCTGCAGGCGCAGCAGGAACAGGACGGGTAGCGTGCCCATTGCGTAGCCCAGGGTCCTGAGCACGTAAATGCGCTGCACAAGGCCAATAGTCCAGGCGTTATCGCCCTGGGCGGACGTGAGCACGCGGTCTCCTGAATGGGTTCATATGATTTAACGAAAGAGTAGACCAGATCGGGTGATCGCGCGCAGGTGATCAAAAACGGGGGAGCATCAATGCCCAAATCTCCCCCCAACCTACCCAACCTCCGCCCGAATTCCGGCCTAACCGCAACTGCCGATTTCCCCGCACGCGGTGCAGAAGTCGCAGCCATCGCGCCGGATGACCGCGTTCGCGCCGCACGAACCGCATTTGCGGCCGAGCATCGCGTGCGGCGCGGCGAGCGCCGCATCGGCGGGCAGCGCATTGGGGCCGTCCAGCACCTGGTCGCCCGCGCGGGCTGCGGCATCGGCTTCGTCGATGGCCGCCGATGCCAATGAGGCGTTCGAGAACGCCGCCGCTTCGGCGCGCCGCTGGGCGAGCAGCCGCGACGGCACCTGGCGCCCCTCGGCATCCAGAAAGCCGCGCCGGTGCAGGATTTGCTGGATCGCATAGGCGATCGCCGCGACCTCGGAGTCGTGCCACCGAGGCGTGCGCGTGCCGTCGAGCCGCTGTGTCTGCCCGTAGCGCACCTGGCCGCGGTCCCACGACACCTTGCGCAAGTCCTGCAGATTGCGCGCGACGAAGCCGCCGCGCGCCGCGAGCGAGAGCGAACGCATCGTCGCCGTGATCCATTGCTGCGACTCGTCGCGCTGGCCGACGGGGATGAAGAATTCGATGGGCCGCTCGATCGTCACGGATTCGCCGCCCACCTGGCCCGTCACTTCGAGGAACGAAACGGCCACGTAGAGCGAGACCTTGCCGGTCTGCGTGAGGTATTCGATTTTCTCGATCACGGCGGGCAGCTCGCCCTTGGGCCGATGGTCGATCGCCACGCGCAGCGGGTCGAGCAGGGCGTCGCCCTGGGCGTCGTCGAGCGCGTTGCCGGCGGCGGGCAGCGTTTGCAGCACCGCGCCGAGCGTCTCGTTGGGCCGATAGGTGGCGAGGCCTTTGAGGCCGCGCCGCCAGGCGTCGAGATAGAGGTCTTCGAACGCGTCGAACGGGTAGTCGGCGGGCACGTTCACGGTCTTCGAGATCGACGTGTCCACGAACGGCTGCACGGCCGCCATCATCGCCACGTGTTCCTGCGCGCTCATCTGCAGCGCGCTCACGAAATAGTCGGGCAAGGTGTCGACGTCGCCGCCGAGCTCGCGATAGACGCGCCACGCGTGGTCCTCGACCATGAAGGTTTCGTTGCTGCCGTCGGCCATGCGGCGGGTGCGCTGGTAGGTCCACGAGAACGCGGGCTCGATGCCGTTCGAGACGTTGTCGGAGAACGCGAGGCTCACCGTGCCGGTGGGCGCGATCGAGAGCAGATGGCTGTTGCGGATGCCGTGCGCGCGGATCTCGGCCTGCAGGCCCCCAGGCAGGCGCGAGGCGAAGGTGCCGGGCGCGAGATAGGTGGCGGCATCGAACAGCGGGAACGCCCCGCGCTCGCGCGCGAGCGCCACCGACGCGCGGTAGGCCGCGTCGCGCATGGTGCGGCCCACGCGCGCGCCGAACGCGCAGCCGGCCTCCGAGTTGTAGCGGATGCCGAGCATCACGAGCGTGTCGCCGAGGCCGGTGAAGCCCACGCCGATGCGCCGTTTGGCTGCGGCTTCAGCCTGCTGCTCGGGCAGCGGCCAGAGCGTGACGTCGAGCACATTGTCGAGAAAGCGCACTTGGGTGGCGGTGCGCGCGGCGAGCTCGTCCCAGTCGAAGGCGGGCTGGCCGCCGCGCAGTTGCGCGAACGGCTCGCGCACGAAGCGCGTGAGGTCGAGCGGGCCGAGATTGCAGCAGCCGTAGGCGGGCAGGGGCTGCTCGCCGCACGGATTGGTCGCGCGGATGCTTTCGAGCGCACGCAGATTGTTGTCCTCGTTCATGCGCGAGATGAACACCACGCCGGGCTCGGCCATGTCGTAGGTCGAGCGCATGATGGTGTCCCACAGCGCGCGGGCGCGCTTTTCGGCGTAGACCCACAGGCCGTCTTCGCGCTGCTTGAGATCGCCCGCTGCGCGCAGCGCGGGCGAGGGTTCGGCGCGATGCACGAGCGGCCAGATCTCGTCGTTTTCGACGGCGCGCATGAACGCGTCCGTGACCGCCACCGAGACATTGAAGTTGTTCCAGCGGCCCTTCGAATGCTTGGCCTCGATGAACTCGGGCAGGTCGGGGTGATCGCAGTCGAGCACGGCCATCTGCGCGCCGCGCCGCGAGCCCGCGCTCTCCACGGTGCGGCACGAGGCGTCGAACACGTCGATGTAGCTGCACGGCCCGGAAGCGCTCGATCCCGTCGATTTGACGTGCGCGCCGCGCGGGCGGATCGCCGAAAAGTTGTAGCCGACGCCGCCGCCGCGCCGCATGGTTTCGGCGGCTTGCAAGAGCGCCACGTAGATGCCGGGGCGGCCTTCGTCGTCGGTGCCCTGGATGCTGTCGCCCACTGGCTGCACGAAGCAATTGATCAGCGTGGCCTCGATGCCGGCGCCCGCCGCGCTCATGATGCGGCCCGCGCCCAGCGCGCCGTGGCGCAGGTTGTCGACGAAGCGCGCCTCCACTTCGGTACGCAGCGCGGGCGGCTCGGCCTGTGCGACGCCGTGGGCGACGCGGCGGTAGATGTCGTCGGCGCTCTGCTCGTCGCCCTTTGCGTACTTTTCGAGCATCACGTCGAGCGAGAAGGGCTGGACAGGCGGCTTTGAAGCGGGCTTTGGAGCGGGCGTTGAGGCCGACTTGGAGGCGGACTTTGAAACGGACCTTGAAGCGAGCGGAAGCGGGGGCGTGTTTTCTGCCATGGCGGGGCCTCTCGGAGCGCCGCGCCACACGTGGGCGAAAACAAACGATGCGATGGGCGCGCGGCGGTTGCTGGACGGGGCGTCCGCTGCGCATGCTGTGCGCAACCGGCGCCATCTTGTGCAACCTTACCGCAGTGGCGGCCGGGTGTCGCCGGCGCTTACCGCTCTTCGATCAGGTCGCCGAATACTTCTGCCGCGATCATCACCGAAGCATTGAGCGGGGCCGGTCGTTCGGCGGGCTTGAACACGGCGTCGCCGCGGCGGATCTTGCGGCGCGTGACGGCGCAGGTTCCCGAGGTGTGCGCCGAGCGGCGGCGCCAGCGCTGCTCGCCATAGTGGCAGCGGCCGGGTTCGACCCAGCGGATCACGAGCGCGGAATCCGTTTGTTCGAGGATTTCGATGCGTTCACCGTGGATTCCGTCAAGCGCGAGGCACGCGTTCTTTGTCATTGTCGGCTCCGTAAGTGGGTGTGCCCGGACTGTATTCCTGCGCGCTGTCGAGAGCCATTGTGCCCGCGTAGAAACACCGTTGCGGTTACCGAAACAATCCCCCTGCGACACATTGCGAATGACGAAGGAATGCGGGTTTGCGGGCGATCAAGGTTTGACCTGCCGAATTTGTGCAACGCAGTGTTGTACCAGGCGCGACATGACTGTGGCCTGGAGGAGGGAGTGTTCAAACGCTGGAAGGTGGCGCCCATCTGGTCAAACGCGGCCTGTCGCCGCACCGGGGCGTTCGCGTTTTCAGCGTGCCGCGCTTATGCTGGCGGCTCGCGGCGGGAAACATTTGCTGCACCGCACGCGCCGTCTTGCTGAATTTTTATGAGGTTACATGATTCAACGCCCACCCGCTCCGAACTCCGCAAACGAGCAAAAACTCCAGCGCTTCGCGTCCGCGGCGCTGTTCGCCGTGCTCGTCCTGCTCGCGCTGTGGGTCGTGCGCGAATTTTTGCCCGCCGTGGCCTGGGCGAGCGTGGTCGCGATCGCGCTGTGGCCGGCCTATCAAGCCATCGAGCGGCACCGCTGGTTCAAGTGCCGCACGACCTGGATCGCCACGGTGCTCACGGTGGCCATCGCGCTGCTCGTCGTGCTGCCGATCACGGTCACGGCGATCCAGGCGGGGGGCGAGGCCCACGAGCTCTATCTGTGGCTGCGCGCGGCCCAGGAGAACGGTGTGCCGGTGCCCGACTCCGTCGCGCGGCTGCCGATCGGTAGCCATACGGTGAGGGCCTGGTGGCAGGCGAATCTTGCGCAGCCGCTCAAGGATTCGTCCGCGATGAAGAGCCTGCATGGCGACACCCTCGTCTCGTTCGGCCGGCATTTCGGTGCGCGCGCCTTGCATGCGTCGATGACCTTCGGCTTCATGCTCGTCACGCTGTTCGTGATCTTTCAGGCGGGGCCGAGGCTCTCCGGCACCGTGATGCGCGGCGCGCGGCGCGCGTTCGGCGCGGACGGCGCGCAACTGCTTCAGCGCATGGCTTCGGCCGTGCGCTCGACCGTGACGGGACTCGTGGTCGTCGGGCTGGGCGAGGGCGTGCTGCTCGGCTTTGCCTACGTGCTCACCGGCGTGCCGCACGCGGCGCTGCTCGGCACCGTGACCGCCATTGCGGCAATGGTGCCGTTCTGCGCGCCCGTGGTGTTCTGCGGCGCGGCGCTGTGGCTGCTGGTGCAGGGCTCGGTCATCGGCGCCATCGTGCTCGCGGTGTGCGGCTGCGTGGTCGTGTTCGTCGCCGAGCACTTCGTGCGGCCCGTGCTGATCGGCAATTCGACGCGCCTGCCCTTTCTGCTCGTACTGTTCGGCATTCTCGGCGGCGCAACCACGTTCGGGCTGATCGGCATTTTCATCGGCCCGGCGCTCATGACGGTGCTGATGGTGCTGTGGGTGAACTGGGCCGAGTGACGCGGTTGCTTTTGCCCTCGGCTTCTTGAGGCTCGCGCTCAGCGCACGCTCAGTGCACGCAGGCGAGCGCGTACTTGAGCGCGGCGGGCAGCAACTGGCGCCAGACGGGCCAGACGTGGCCGCCATCGACGATGCGCAGCGCAGCCGGATTGCCGGCCTCGCGCAAGCGCGTGTAGAGCAGCGACGACTCGGCCTGGATCACGAGGTCGTCGTCGCCCGAGGCGATGAAGATGGGGATGCGCCAGGGCCGCCCGAAATAGCCGCTCCAGAGCGCGGGATAGTTGAGCGCGTGCCAGACTTGCGAGTCGAACTGATGCTCGCCGAAGACCCCCACGCGCCGCGCCGACGATGAGCGCGGCGGCTCGCCCGAGTAGATCGCCGGCGAGAGCAGCAGCGTGCCGCAGAACATTTCCGGGTGTTCGAGCGTGTAGCGCAGCGCGCCGAATCCGCCCATCGAGACGCCGCCGATTGCCCTGCCGTCGCGCTGGTTCTCGACGGCGAAGTGCGATTCGATCTCCGGAATCAGATCGGCGAAAAAGGCCGTCTCCATCTTTTCCTTGCGGTCGACATACCAGTCGGTGCCGCCTTGCGGCATCACGATCACGACTGGTGGAATCTCGTGGCGCGCAATTAGCTTGTCGGCGGTGTTTTGCAGGTCGCCTTGGGTGACCCAGTCCATCGCGTCGCCGTTGTTGCCGTGCAGCAGGTAGAGCACCGGATAGCGTGCGGCGTCGGTGCGATAGCCGGTGGGCAGATAGACCGCGTAAGGCCAGTCGCGCCCGAGCGCCGTCGCGTGGAAGCTGTGCATGGCGACCGTGCCGGCCGTGGCGCGCCCGGCGAACGGGACGAGCGCCGCGAAGGTCGCGAAGGCCATGAGGATCACGAGCGCCGCGCGGAGCAGCGCCACGCGCGCCGCGGCGAAAGACGGTGCGAAAGACTGTGCGAAAGACGGTGCAAAGTCCGCGGTGCGGGGAGGTCTGCGCATGGCAGGCGTGGCCGATGAGGAAGGCGCGTCAGCGGCGCGCGGGCCCATCATGCTAGCAGCGGCCCGTGCGCGCCGGAAGCGCGGCGGCGCTTTTCAGGCCGACCCTTCTTCAGGCCGACACCCTCGCGCGCGAGGGCAGCAGGCGCTTGAGCGGATCGGATGCGCGCGCAACCAGCAGCAGCGAGGTCAATGCGATGGCGTCGGCGGCGAGGCCGAGCGGCACGTTCAGATAGCCGTCGGTGTACCAGTAGAGGACCGAGTCCACCGTCAGCGAGATGACCGCGCCGGCCACGAACGACAGCATCCCCTTGCGGCCTACGAGTCCCACCCACGGCAGCGCGGCGGCGAGCTTCTTCGCCCAGCCGAGCCGGATCATGTGCGCGGTGAGCCACGCGATGCCGAAGAAGTTGACGGCGCGAAACCACGCGAGATTGCGCTTGTAGTCGCTGTCGAGCGTGGTGTCGCCCAGATGCAGGCGGTAGATGGCGGCGGCCACGACAACGGCGAGCGCGAGCGCGGTGACGAAAGCACCGAGCCTGCGCTGCGCGGTGACGCTCTGGAACACCGGCTGCGCCTGGGCAATCACGCCGGCCAAGAACATCAATTGCCAGCCGAACGGATTGAAGTCCCAGCTCATGTCGGCCACGTGCGGCAGCCACGGCGTGAGATACGGGCCGATGGCCCACAGCGCGAAGCTGATGGCGGCCAGCAGCCACGGGCGCGTGCGCGCGAGCGGCAGGGCCAGCGGCGCGGCCAGCGCGAAGCACGCGTACATCGGCAGCACGCCCGCGAGATACGGCTGGCGGCGCAGCAGCACGATATCGCGCAGTGCGGCGGCGGGGGCGAGCGTGAGATCGTCGAGATCGGTGGTGGCGAGGTTCGGCGCGTCGACGTTGCAGGCGACCATGATCGCGGTCACGAGCAGCATGAGCAGCGCGGTGACCACGAAGGCGCGGTAGATCTCGAACGCGCGCTTGATGAAGCGCTGGCGCGCGGCGGCCTCGGTGCGGCGCGCGCAAAGCGCGGCCCACGCGGTGGCCGTGGCGAAGCCGCCCAGGAACACGAACACTTCGGCGGCATCGCACAGCGCGTAAGCATGCAGCGTGACGCGCGAGAGGATGCTGCCGCCGATGTGATCGATGACGATGATCAGCAGGACAAGGCCACGAAAGAAGTCGAGCTCGACGAGACGTTTGGGTGACTGTGACATGGATCGGGCGTCAGCCGGCTGTGGCGCGCCATGTGGGGCCAGGTCGGCCGGGGAGGGCGCGCACGGCCGACCTGGCGCATGCAAAAAGGTCGCTGCAGTGGCGGGCCGCCTCCCGCACGAAGCCGGAGGGGCGCGAAAAGTCAAAAGCCCCCGCGAATGCACAACGGAGGCCCCAAGAATGACCTGAATTGACGCGTCAAGGTTCCCATGCTTCGGGTTATCCGCTTGACGGGGGCAATACTACATGAGTTTCAAACGGCTTTCAGGAGACTCGGCTACTTAAGTTCTGGTTCAGCCTGCCGATATGTCGGATGAGCGCTCGATCTGACTCTATTTCAGTGCGCGCGGGACGAGAACATTCTTCGTATTTTTAAGATTTGTATCAGAGTGTTGTTGCCTACCGGATATATGTGAAATGCGTTTTACAATGCCAGACGGTTTTTAAGATGGATTCGGAGCTGCTGTCATGGAATTTGCGCGACGGTAGCGGATTTTGTCATGTAAAGCCCGCAATTTGAACGCGGATGGGGCCGGGCCGGCGCATGCGACTGGCCGGAGAGCGGAAGGGAGCGCGTTTCGACGCTGCAGACCTGCTCGGGCGCCCGAGTGGCGTTCCGTTGCGATGAGCGGCTTTGCATGGGACAGGAGAGCAACAACCATGTTCGACGATCGTTCCGGGCAAGGCGCCAACGGTCTGGCGCGCCGTCTCTGGCAATGTCTCGCAGGCTTCGGTCTCGCGGCATTGCTGGGCGCTTGCGCAAACGTTGACCAGCAACCGGCGCAGCCGCAGCCGCAGCCCGATCAGTCGGCTGCCGCGAGCGCCGCATCGGATGCGGCCGCCACCGCCGCGAAAGCGTCGGCGAGCCAGCTGCAAGCAGCCGCGCCTGTCACGCGCGTGGTCACCAAGACCACGTGGATACGTGTGCGCCGCGGCGACTCGCTGCTCGGGATCGCGGCGAGCCACAAGGTTGCGGTCAAGGACATCGCGGCATGGAACGGCATCAAGCCCACCAGCCACGTGCGGATCGGCCAGTCGCTCAAGCTGGTCTCTAAGCAGACGATCACGGTGCAAGCCGCGGCGCCCGCGCAATCCGGCGGCGCAGCAAGCAAGGGAAGCAGCGCGGCAGCAGATTCGGCGGCAAGCTCGACGACGAGCGCCGAGGACAGCCGCCAGGTCGCGGCCGAAGTCAAGCGCCATGCCCGCAGCGTGGCGCTGGTGTGGCCCGCTAAGGGCAAGGTGGTGGAGCCGTTCGAGCCGGGCACGACGCGCGGCATCGAGATCGCAGGCAAGGCCGGCGACCCGGTGATCGCCGCCGCCGACGGCAAGGTCATGTATGCGGGCACGGGCCTGAACGAATACGGCAGCCTGATCATCGTCCAGCACAACAAGGACTTCCTGACGGCTTATTCGCACAACCGGCGCCTGCTCGTGAGGACGGGAGACATGGTCCACCAGGGCCAGCAGATCGCGGAGATGGGCAGCGAGAACAACGACCGCGTGGCGGTGATGTTCGAGGTGCGCCGCGACGGCAAGCCGGTCGACCCGATACCGTATCTGCCCGCTCCGCAGAGCTGAGCGCGCCGTTTCGGAGCGCGGCGCAAGGGCGTCGCGTCCGATTGCCGGACAGCTTCGCTTGCTCGATCAGATAGAGCCAACACATTGCCATAAAGCAAAAAACGTCCTGACGCATCGCCGCGTCAGGACGTTTTTTCAATCAGCGCAAACCGCGCGCTGCTGAAAACCGCGTCTCAAAACGCATCTCCCGGCACCCGCACCGACCCTTCCATCAGCACGCGCGCGCTGCGGCTCATGATGGCTTTCTTGACCACCCACTCGCCGTTTTCCTCGTGCGCCTCGGCGCCCACGCGCAGCGTGCCCGACGGATGGCCGAAGCGCACCGCTTTGCGCTCGCCGCCGCCCGCCGCGAGATTCACGAGCGTGCCCGGAATGGCCGCCGCCGTGCCGATCGCCACCGCCGCCGTGCCCATCATGGCGTGATGGAGCTTGCCCATCGACATCGCGCGCACCAGCAGATCGACGTCGCCGGCTTCCACGCGCTTGCCGCTCGAAGCCGCATAGCCCTGCGGCTTCGCCACGAAGGCAATCTTCGGGGTGTGCTGGCGCGTGGCGATCTCGTCGAGGTCCTTGATGAGGCCCATGCGCAGCGCGCCGTGCGCGCGGATGGTCTCGAACTTCCTCAGCGCTTCGGCGTCGCCGTTGATGGCGTCCTGCAGTTCCGTGCCCGTATAGCCGATGGCTTCGGCGATCACGAAGATCGTCGGAATGCCGGCGTTGATCATGGTGGCCTTGAGCGTGCCGACGCCCGGCACTTCGAGGTCGTCCACGAGTTGGCCGGTGGGGAACATCGCGCCGCTCGCGCCTTCTTCTTCGGCGGCGGGGTCGAGGAACTCGAGCTGCACTTCGGCGGCGGGGAAGGTCACGCCGTCGAGCTCGAAGTCGCCGGTTTCCTGCACCTCGCCGTCCGTGATGGGTACATGCGCGACGATGGTCTTGCCGATATTGGCCTGCCAGATGCGCACGGTGGCGGTGCCATTGGCGGGAATGCGGCTCGGGTCGACAAGCCCGCCGCTGATCGCGAACGGACCGACCGCGGCCGAGAGATTGCCGCAGTTGCCGCTCCAGTCGACGAAGGCGCGGTCGATGGCGACCTGGCCGAACAGATAGTCGACGTCATGGTCGGGCCGGCTGCTTTTGGCGACGATCACGGTCTTGCTGGTGCTGGAGGTGGCGCCGCCCATGCCGTCGATCTGCTTGCCGTAGGGGTCGGGGCTGCCGATCACGCGCATGAGCAGCTTGTCGCGCGCCTCGCCGGGTTGCTGCGCGGCTTCGGGCAGATCCTGGAGGCGGAAAAACACGCCTTTACTGGTGCCGCCGCGAATGTAGGTGGCGGGAATGCGGATCTGGGGTTTATGTCCCATGGAAAAAATCCTGTATCGATGAAGTTACGCGATCTCCCCTCTCCCTTGAGGGAGAGGGGCCGGGGGAGAGGGGGAAGTGTTCTTGCCGAGCGCGCCAAGAATTGCCTCCAGCACCGCTTCGGTGTTCAGCAATATCTCGTCGTTCCAGAAACGCAGCACCGTAAAGCTTTGGCGCTTCAACCACGCGTCACGCACCGCATCGTTGGCGTTGTCGTTGTGCTGGCCGCCATCGGCTTCGACGATCAAGCGCGCACCGAAATGCACGAAGTCCACGATATACGGACCGATGGGTTGCTGGCGGCGGAATTTCTGACCGTGCAGGCGATGCGCGCGGAGGTGGCGCCAGTGCAGCCGTTCCGCGTCGGTCATGGTTTGGCGCAGGGCTCTGGCTCGTTGGGTCTGATTCATCGCGTTTCCCTTTCCCCTCTCCCCAGCCCCTCTCCCCCAGGGGGAGAGGGGCTATCGCCGGTTACGCCGCCTGGGAGGACTCCAGGAAGTCTTGTGCGAAGCGCTGCAGTACGCCGCCCGCTTCGTAGATCGAGACTTCCTCCGCCGTGTCCAGGCGGCACGTGACCGGCACTTCCACGCGCTCGCCGTTCTTGCGCTGGATCACGAGCGTGAGGTCGGCGCGCGGCGTGCGCTCGCCAATCACGTCATACGTCTCCGTGCCGTCGATGCCCAGCGTCGTGCGGTTCGTGCCCGCCTTGAACTCCAGCGGCAGGACGCCCATGCCGATCAGGTTCGTGCGGTGAATGCGCTCGAAGCCCTCCGCAACGATCACTTCCACGCCCGCAAGACGCACGCCCTTGGCCGCCCAGTCGCGCGACGAGCCCTGGCCGTAGTCCGCACCCGCCACGATGATGAGCGGCTGTTTGCGTTCCATGTAGGTCTCGATGGCTTCCCACATGCGCGTGACCTTGCCTTCCGGCTCGATGCGCGCGAGCGAGCCCTTCTTCACGGCGCCGTCCACCACGGCCATCTCGTTGATGAGCGTGGGGTTCGCAAAGGTTGCGCGCTGCGCCGTGAGGTGGTCGCCGCGGTGCGTAGCGTACGAGTTGAAGTCCTCTTCGGGCAGGCCCATTTTCGCGAGGTATTCGCCCGCTGCGCTGTTCGCCAGGATCGCGTTCGAGGGCGAGAGGTGGTCGGTCGTGATGTTGTCGCCAAGCACGGCGAGCGGGCGCAGGCCCTTCAACGTGCGCTCGCCCGCAAGCGCGCCTTCCCAGTACGGCGGACGGCGGATGTACGTGCTTTGCGCGCGCCAGTCGTAGAGCGGGTCGGTGGTCTCGCCGCTGGCGGCCGTGACCGCGAACATCGGTTCGTACACCTTGCGGAACTGCTCGGGCTTCACACTTTGCGCGACGATGGCGTCGATTTCCTCGTCGCTCGGCCAGATGTCCTTCAGGTACACCGGCTTGCCGTTCTGGTCCGTGCCCAGCGAATCCTGCTCGATGTCGAAGCGGATCGTGCCGGCAATCGCATACGCGACCACGAGCGGCGGCGAGGCAAGGAACGCCTGCTTCGCATACGGATGGATGCGGCCGTCGAAGTTGCGGTTGCCCGAGAGCACGGCGGTTGCGTACAGGTCGCGGTCGATGATCTCCTGCTGGATCTTCGGATCGAGCGCGCCCGACATGCCGTTACACGTCGTGCACGCGAACGCCACGATGCCGAAGCCCAGCTTTTCGAGTTCGGGCAGCAGCTTCGCGTCTTCCAGATACAGCTCGACCGCCTTCGATCCCGGCGCGAGCGAACTCTTCACCCACGGCTTGCGCGTGAGGCCGCGCGCGTTCGCGTTGCGCGCGAGCAGCGCGGCGGCGATCACGTTGCGCGGGTTGCTGGTGTTCGTGCAGCTCGTGATGGCGGCGATGATCACCGCGCCGTCGGGCATCTGCCCCGGCGTTTCTTCCCACTTGCCCGCGATGCCGCGCTCGGCCAGTGCCGAGGTGGGCAGGCGCTTGTGCGGGTTCGACGGGCCGGCCATGTTGCGCACCACGCTCGACAGATCGAACGTCAGCGTGCGCTCGTACTGCGCATTGGCGAGCGTGTCGGCCCACAGGCCGCCGGTCTTGGCATACGTTTCGACCAGCTTGATCTGCTCTTCCTCGCGGCCCGTGAGGCGCAGATAGTCGAGCGTCTGGTCGTCGATGAAGAACATCGCGGCCGTGGCGCCGTACTCGGGCGCCATGTTCGAGATGGTCGCGCGGTCGCCGAGCGTGAGGCTCGACGCGCCGGCGCCACGGAACTCCAGATATGCGCCCACGACTTTTTCCTTGCGCAGGAACTCGGTGAGGGCGAGCACGATGTCGGTGGCGGTGATGCCGGGCTGGCGCTTGCCCGTGAGCTCCACGCCGACGATGTCGGGCAGGCGCATCCACGAGGCGCGGCCGAGCATGACGTTCTCGGCTTCCAGGCCGCCCACGCCGATGGCGATCACGCCGAGCGCGTCCACGTGCGGCGTGTGGCTGTCCGTGCCCACGCAGGTGTCGGGGAACGCCACGCCGTCGCGCGCCTGGATCACCGGCGACATCTTCTCCAGATTGATCTGGTGCATGATGCCGTTGCCCGGCGGAATCACGTCGACGTTCTTGAACGCTTTCTTCGTCCAGTTGATGAAGTCGAAGCGGTCCTCGTTACGGCGGTCTTCGATCGCGCGGTTCTTCTTGAACGCGTCCGGGTCGAAGCCGCCGCATTCGACGGCGAGCGAGTGGTCGACGATCAGCTGCACCGGCACGACCGGGTTCACCTTGGCGGGGTCGCCGCCCTGGTCGGCGATGGCGTCGCGCAGGCCGGCGAGATCGACGAGCGCGGTCTGGCCGAGGATGTCGTGGCACACGACGCGCGCGGGGAACCACGGAAAGTCGAGGTCGCGCTTGCGCTCGATGAGCTGCTTGAGCGAGTCGGTGAGCGTGGCCGGGTCGCAGCGGCGCACGAGGTTTTCGGCGAGCACGCGCGAGGTGTAGGGCAACGTGCTCCATGCGCCGGGCTGGATGGCCTCGACGGCTTCGCGCGCGTCGAAGTAATCGAGCCGGGTGCCGGGTAGGGGCTTGCGGTAGGCGGTATTCACGGCTGTGGGGACCAATGGTGTAGTGGGGTTGCGGCGGGCACGCGCGCCGTAAGCGATGTGCTCACTCTACGCGCACGTGCCGCCGTCTTCCAGCCTGCCAAACGGCATAGTCCGTCCGGCAGGCTGGCGTGCCTCGATCAGCGCTTGCCGATCGGCGTGAACTTCAGATTCTCCGGACCCGTGTAATTGGCGCTCGGGCGGATGATCTTGTTGTCGATGCGCTGCTCGATGATGTGCGCGCTCCAGCCGGCCGTGCGCGAGATCACGAACAGCGGCGTGAACATCGCCGTCGGCACGCCCATCATGTGGTACGAAACCGCGCTGAACCAGTCGAGGTTCGGGAACATCTTCTTGATTTCCCACATCGTCGATTCGAGGCGCTCGGCGATGTCGAACAGCTTCAGGTTCGACTGCTCCTTCGAGAGCTTCTTCGCGACTTCCTTGATCACCTTGTTGCGCGGGTCCGAGATCGTGTAGACCGGGTGGCCGAAGCCGATCACGACTTCCTTCGCTTCCACGCGGCGGCGGATGTCGGCTTCCGCCTGATCCGGCGTGTCGTAGCGCGACTGGATCTCGAACGCGACTTCATTGGCGCCGCCATGCTTCGGGCCGCGCAGCGCGCCGATCGCGCCGGTGATGGCCGAGTACATGTCCGAGCCCGTGCCGGCGATCACGCGGCCCGTGAAGGTCGAGGCGTTGAACTCGTGCTCCGCGTACAGGTTCAGCGAGACATGCATCGCGTCGACCCACGACTTCGACGGCTCGCGGCCGTGCAGCAGGTGCAGGAAGTGGCCGCCGATCGAGTCGTCGTCGGTTTCCACTTCGATGCGCTTGCCGTTGTGCGAGTAGTGATACCAGTACAGCAGCATCGAGCCGAGCGAGGCCATCAGGCGGTCGGCGATGTCGCGCGCGCCGGGCAGGTTGTGGTCGTCCTTCTCCGGCAGCACGGTGCCGAGCATCGAGACGCCCGTGCGCATCACGTCCATCGGGTGCGCCGAAGCCGGCACCCATTCGAGCGCCGCCTTCACGTTCGCGGGCAGGCCGCGCAGCGCCTTGAGCTTGGTCTTGTAGGCAGCGAGCTCGGCGGTGTTCGGCAGCTTGCCGTGCACGAGCAGGTATGCGACTTCTTCGAATTCGCACGCGGTGGCGAGATCGAGAATGTCGTAGCCGCGGTAGTGCAGGTCGTTGCCGGTGCGGCCCACGGTGCACAGCGCGGTGTTGCCCGCGGTCACGCCGGACAGCGCGACGGACTTCTTCGGCTTGAAGGCGCCTGCGGCTTGCGTGGTGTTGTCGGTTTCGCTCATGGTGTCGTCCTTCCTCTCTCTAATCTGGGCAGATAGTTGAATGCTTGTGCGGCGTTACTTCTTCGCGGCGAAGAGCGCGTCGAGCTTGTCCTCATACGCGTGATAGCCGAGGTACTTGTAAAGGTCCTCGCGCGTTTGCATCGTCGAAACGGCGGCCTTTTGCGTGCCGTCGCGCTTGACCGTCTCATAGAAGTTCAGCGCCGCCGCGTTCATTGCGCGGTACGCGCCGCAGCAGTAGAGCGCGATGTCCACGTTGGCGCTCTTCAGTTCTTCGGTCGTGAAGAACGGCGTCGAGCCGAATTCGGTCAAGTTCGCGAGAATCGGCACCTTCACGGCCGCGCGGAAACGGCGGTAGTCGTCGAGCGTCTTCATGGCTTCGGGGAAGATCATGTCGGCGCCCGCTTCCACGTAGGCGACCGCGCGCTCGATGGCGGCGTCGATGCCTTCCGCGGCTGCTGCATCGGTGCGGGCCATGATCACGAAGCCATCGTCGGTGCGCGCGTCCACGGCGGCCTTCACGCGGTCCACCATTTCGTCGGTCGAGACGACTTCCTTGCCCGGGCGATGGCCGCAGCGCTTCTGGCCCACCTGGTCTTCGAGGTGCACGGCGGCGACGCCCGCCTTGATGAACGACTTGATCGTGCGCGCGATGTTGAAGGCGCCGCCCCAGCCGGTGTCGATGTCGACCATCAGCGGGATGTCGACGGCGTCGGTGATGCGGCGCGCGTCGATCAGGACGTCGTCCATCGTGCTGATGCCGAGATCCGGCACGCCGAGCGAGTTGGCGGCCACGCCGCCGCCCGAGAGGTACACCGCCTTGAAGCCGGTCTGCTCGGCGAGCTTGGCGGCATAGGCGGTGATGGCGCCCACGACCTGCAGCGGTTGTTCGGTGGCTACGGCCGCGCGGAATTTCGCGCCGGCGCTTGCGGGGGATTTGCTGTTCATGTGTGCGAGTCTCCAAAGGAACGGGGCTCATACTGCAGATACCGTGCCAGCTCTGACCAACGCCGCTAATGCGTTGATTTTTCGCCTGATCGCGCCGAGGCCGCCTTGCGCCCCAATTTCCTGCATGAAATTGTGATTTCAAATTTGAAATCATCGCGCGATAATGAAATTTCGAGCCGATGATGAACCGCCGCCCCATGAATCGCTTTCCCACTGCTTCCGAATTTCGCCCGCGCGTCTGGGCGATGGGCATCAGCCGTCTGCGCGACCTGTTCCGCGACATCGCCGGCGAATACGAGGGGCTGGCCGACCTGCGCGTGGTCCCGCGCGGCTTCGAGGAAGCCGCGGCCGAAATCGCGGCGGCCGCGCCCCATCAGCGGCCCGACGTGGTCGTGGCGGCGGGCTCGAACGGCACCTGGCTGAAGGCGCGCATCGACTTGCCCGTGGTGCTCGTGCAGCCCACCGGCTTCGACGTGATGCAGGCGCTCGCGCGCGCGCGCCGCGAGGCCGACCTCGTCGCGCTCGTGACTTATGGCGAGACGCCAGCCGAAGTACGGCGCTTCGCGAGCGCCTACGGCCTCGATGTGGTGTTCGCGTCCTACCGCACCGTGCAGGACGCCGAGGCTTGCGTGCTGGACCTGCGCGACCGGGGCGTGGGCGCGGTGGTGGGGCCGGGTCATGTGAACGACCTTGCGGCGCGGCTCGGGCTCGTGCCGTTTTTCGTCTACTCGCGCTCCTCGGTGCGGCTCGCCTTCGACAACGCGCTCGAAGTCGTGCAGGCCACGTGGCGCGAAACGCAGCGGCGTCAGCGCCTCGACAGCGTGCTCCAGCATCTGCGCGACGGCGTGGTGGCGCTCGACGCGAACGGGCGCGTGGAGGCGATCAACCAGCGCCTTGCCGCCGTGCTCGGCGTCGACCCGGCGGCGGCGGCGGGCCGCTCGCTCGAAGAGCTCGCACCCGACATCGCCTTCACGCTGCCCGACGCCGACGGCGAATCGCTCGAAACCGTGCGCGGCGTGAGCTATGTCGTGCATCGCGGGCCGCTCGTCGACAATGGCGTGGCCTCGGGCGCGGTGCTCACGTTCCAGGAATCGCGCGCGGTGGAGCGGCTCGACCGCACCTTGCGTTCGCGCCAGCGCACCCAGCAATTCGTGGCGCGCTACCGGCTCGGCGACCTGAGCGGCGCGACGCCGGGCATCGCGCGCGTGCGCGAGCTCGCGCAGCGCTACTCGCGCTCGGACGCTACCGTGCTGATCCGCGGCGAAAGCGGCACCGGCAAGGAGATGGTGGCGCAAGGCATCCACCGCGAGAGTGCGCGGCGCGATTTCCCGTTCGTGGCGATCAACTGCGGCGCGTTTCCCGAAGCGCTGCTGGAGAGCGAGTTGTTCGGCTACGAGGAAGGCGCGTTCACGGGCGCGCGGCGCGGCGGCAAGGTCGGGCTGATCGAGGCCGCGCATCGCGGCACGCTCTTTCTCGACGAAATCGGCGAGATGCCGCTGCCGCTGCAAAGCCGTCTGCTGCGGGTGCTGCAGGAGCGCGAGGTGGTGCGCCTCGGCGCAACCGAACCCACGCGCGTGGACGTGCGCGTGGTGGCGGCCACGCACCGCGGGCTCACCGAGCAGATCGACTCGGGCGAATTCCGCGCGGATCTGTTCTATCGGCTGAATATTCTGAATCTGGCGATTCCGCCGCTGCGCGAGCGCGGCGCGGACATCGTGCCGCTCGCCGCCGAGTTGCTGCAGCAGTCGGCGCGCCGCGAGCCGCGCGTGGCGCTGCGCATCCGCAACCAGGACGACGCGGCGCGCGCGCTCGCGCCCGTCGGCGACGCGCTTGCGCGTCATGCGTGGCCAGGCAACGTGCGCGAATTGCAGAACGTGGTGGAGCGGATGGTGGTGGAGCTGGCCGATTCTGACGTGGACGTGCTCACGCCCGAGGTGCTGCGCTCGATCGCGCCCGAGGTGTTCGAGCTGCGCGGCGGCGCAGCGCGAGGAATGTCCATGCCGGGCGCAGCGGCGTTGCACGATGCACGGGCCGTGCAGGATGCGACGGCCGCTCCGGTCGATATGCCAGCCGGTCCGGCCGGTCAGCCGCTCACCTTGCGCGAGCGCAGCCTGCACGTGGAAGCCGACGAGATTCGCGCAGCGCTCGAAGCGCATGGCGGCGACCGCGACCGCGTGTGCGCGCAGCTTGGCATCAGCAAGACGACGCTCTGGCGGCGCCTGAACGCCGCGAAGGCCAAACCGGGCGCGAATCACGCAGGCGGAGGAAATGGAGAGGGTGTGCGGCGCAAAGCGGCGCGCGAGTCCTGACGTGGGAGGGCGTGCGAGGGCGTGCGAGGACGCGCCGCCGCCCTCGTCGCGCGCTCAGTTCTTGATGCCGTTGAGCAGCTTCGCAACCCCGCCGTGCAGGTGCAGCACCTCGGGGCTCTTTTGCAGGAGCGCCTGATAGCGCTCGAAAAACTCCACCGACTCCTCGCCTGCGAAGAGCCCAGCCACGCCTTCGGCGGCGCCCACGCGGTCTTCAGACTTGGCGTCCTTGGCGTCGAGCGTTTCGTCGACGTTCGCAATCACCGTCGAGAGCGGCATCAGCCAGCGGAACTCCGGCCCGTTGATCAACACTTGCAGGAAGGCCGCCGGCGGCGTCGGCCCGAACTCGCGTTCATATACGGCGCGCTCGTGGTCGAGGATCGCCTTGTGCAGCGTGAGGAGCGGCTTGCGGATCTCGGAGAGGAACTGGATTGCGCGGGCTTCGTCCATCGTGGCGGCTCCTGGAGTGGGTTCGACATCGCGCGGCGCGCAAGGCGCGCGCCCATGGCGACGATGGTAGCGCAATAGGGCAGCGCGCGTGACACCGATGCGGTGTGATCGAAGCCAGGCGGGTGGGCGCGCCCGGGAGCGCGGCGCTACACTCGGCCGGTTCCCGCACGGCCGCGATCGCGCCCCTGGATCGATCGACGGCAATCGGCCATTCCCGCATCGGAGGCGCAGGCCATGTCGACCGTAGCCAGCAAATTCACCCGCAACGCCAGCACGCCATCCGGCGACGCGCATGTCGCGCTGCCCATCGTGCCGCTGCGCCGCGAGGACCTGCCCATCGACACGGTCGAGCTTGCGCGCTTCATGGTCGGCAAGTATCTCGTTCGCGACTCCGACGAGGGGCGCATCGCGGGCCGCCTCGTCGAAGTGGAAGCCTACCCGCTCGGCGATTCAACGAGCCACGCCTTCATTGGGCGGCGCGCCTGGAACGCGTCGATGTTCCTTGCGCGCGGGCATGCGTATATCCGGCTCACTTACGGCAGCGCCTACATGCTCAACATGTCGAGCGAAGCCGAGGAGGTGGGCGCGGGCGTGCTGTTTCGCGCCGTGGAGCCGCTCGAAGGACTGGCGGCGATGACGCACCGCCGCCGCGGCGCGCCGCTGCGCGACCTCGCGCGCGGACCCGGGCGGCTTACGCAGGCTTATGGCGTCGGCCAGTCGTTCGACGGCTTCGATCTTTGCAGCGGGCAAGGGCTGTGGATTGGGCGGCTGGACGCGACGATGCAAAACGGAGCGGAGCAAGCGCTGGAGAGCGCCACGGGCGTGACGACTCGCATCGGCTTGTCGCGCGAGACCCATCGGCTACTGCGTTTTTACGAGGTGGGCAACCCGTTTGTCAGCGGTCCGCGCAAGCTGCTGGGGGAGGGCGTTTGAAGCCGATTCATTGCATATTGCATTGTTGCCAGGTACGGAATTGTATTTTAGAGAAATAGGTATTTGCCCTTATCTCTTGTCTTAATAAACTTGAAATCGTTGGCTCGCGGCAAGGCGCTGCCGGCCGGCGCAGAACAAGCTATGGAGGTAAGTGATCATGAAGACCCGTACTCTGATTCAAGCCGCGGTTGTCGCCGCCCTCGTTGCCGCTCCGGCGCTGTCGTTCGCGCAGGATTCGAGCAGCGCCCCCAAGTCCCGCGCCGAAGTGCGCCAGGAACTGATCCAGATCGAGCAGGCCGGCTATAACCCGGCGACGGCTAACGACTCGATGTATCCGCAAGACATCCAGGCCGCCGAAGCGCGCGTGTCGCAACAACAGGGCATGGCCCAGGCGCAATTGCCGGTAGCCGACACCGGCTACGGCGGCGCGCCGATGGGCACGATGCAGTCGGGCCAGCCCGCGCCGCGCGTGGCGCCGTCGCCGGCCCAGTCGACCTATTTCGGTAACTGATTCAGGCGCTCAGACGCCGCGCGCAGGCCGGCCAGACGGGTGGCGCCCGCCTGGCCGGCTCGCTTGCCGGTTTGCAAGCGAGCGCCCGATTTTTCATGCGTGTAACCTCCGCCGCCGCAAGGCGGCTTCGCCCAACCCGCTCGGGATTGGGCGTTTTTTGCTGGCTGCCGCATGCGGGTATTTCGACGGGAGCGGGCCGTCACGTGCCCGCGCCGCCCGTGATGTAGTGCTCCAGTTGCGAGATTGTGAACTGCTGCTCGGCGATGATTTCCTTCACGAGGTCGCCGATCGACACCATGCCCACGAGCTTGCCCTCGGCCATGACAGGAAGGTGGCGCATGCGCCGCTCGGTCATGAGCGCCATGCAGTCGTAGGTGGTCTGGTCGAGCTGAACGAAGCGCACGTGCGGACTCATGATGTCGCGCACAGGGGTCGTTTTGGACGAGCGGTCCATCAGCACGATCTTGCGCGCATAGTCGCGCTCGGTCACGATGCCGACGATCGCGTCGCCGTCGGTGACCACCAGTGCGCCGATCTGCTTTTCGGCCATCAGGCGGATGGCGTTGAACACGGAATCGCTGGCGGCAATCGTATGGACCACCTGTTCCGGCTTGGATTTGAGTACTTGGGCAACGCTCGTCATAGGGCGACTCCTGTTCGTCCTTCGTGTGGTTCGGACATTGCGTGGTGTGGCGCGAGCGGGGTATGCGCTGCCCGCGACCGTTCAGTGAGCCATGATGCAGTAAGCCATGAAAGCCATACCAGTATAGGCCGATGGGCTGGCGCGCGGCACCAGGATATGCGTCCGATTATGGGGCCGATGACACACAGCGAGGGGGCGGGCGGGGCGGATCGGGACAAATGGCGGTACACTCCGGTTCCAAACTTCAATCCGGCCATGGGCCGGTTTATGCCAGCGATTTGTACCAGATCATGTCTACGCCCCACGAGCCGTCCTGCGCGGATGGTGATAACGCCAACGAATGCGTCGTGCTTGACGCGGTCGCCACGCTGCCTACCCGTTACGGCACGTTCGAATCTTATGTTTATCGGGTCAAGGACGGCGGCGCCGAGCACGTTGCGCTCGTAATGGGCGACGTGGGCGGCGGCGAGCCCGTGCTCGCGCGCCTGCACTCCGAATGCCTGACCGGCGATGTGTTCGGCTCGTACCGATGCGACTGCGGCGAGCAGCTCGACCTCGCGCTGCGCTATATCGCGGCCGAGGGGCGCGGCGTGCTGCTGTATTTGCGCGGCCATGAAGGCCGGGGCATCGGCCTGTCGAACAAGATCCGCGCTTATCAGCTGCAGCAGCAGGGCCGCGACACCGTCGAGGCGAATCTCGACCTCGGCCTGCCCGATGATGCGCGCGAATACGATTCGGCAGCGGCAATCCTGCGCCTCCTGAAGGTTACGTCAGTGCGGCTGATGAGCAATAACCCCAAAAAGTTCGACACGCTTTCGAAGCACGGCATTCCCGTGATCGAGCGCGTTGCGCTGGCGATCCCGATGCGCGAGGAAAACGAACGCTATATCCGCACCAAGCAGATCAAGTTCGGGCATTACTTCGAAGAGAATGAGTAGGGGAAAATTCAGCAATGTCCGGAGAGGTCCGGGGTGATTCGATAAGTGCTGTAACGGCATGAATTAAAAGAAAAATTTTCGATTTCGTTGCCCTTGAATTGCTGCATTGACGCTTATCGCCGTGCGCCTAAACTTGCCATGTTGGCGTAGGTTTTTTGGCGTTGAACAAAAAACCTACGCCAACTATCCTTCTCTCAGGAAAACCTACGCCGAGAGAAGAATGCACTTCGATGCGCGTGTCGCGGCCAAGCTGCCGAGCGGCGAACACATGACCTTTGAGCAATTCCCGGGATTGCGTCTCCAGGCTTCGGCAAGCCGCAAGTCATGGACGTATCGCTACAAGTCGCCAATCGACGGTCGCATGCGACAGGTCAAGCTCGGAGAATGGCCAGCTATGGCATTTCCTGCGGCGATCGCTGCCTGGGAAACGAACCGCGTCGAGCGCGATTCGGGAGCAGAATTATCCGCAGTGCGTCGAAAGCGGGAAAAAGCTGGCACTCGTCCATCGCCAACGGACTACACCGTCAAACAGCTGTGTCGCGACTACCTGGCAGGGCACGTAGAAGTAAATCGCAAGGCCAAGGGGGCAGTCGAAGTCGCGCGCATACTCAAGGCGATGCTGGGGCCAATTGCAGATTTGCCCGCCGCCAATATCACACGCGCCCAGGCATTCGATTTCCTCGACTCATATCGGTCGACGCCAGTGCTCGCGGGACGCCTGCGTATGGAGCTAGGTTGTGCATGGCATTACGCGCTCGATGCTGGCCGTCTTCCGGAAAACACTGCGAATTGGTGGAGAGATGTATTAAGAGGGCGCTTGAAGAGCAAGGGGCGCAAAATCGAGGGGAAATATACGGGAACACAGAAGCGAGTGCTCTCCGCAGATGAGCTTGGCATATTGATCCGTTGGTTGCCGAACTTCAGTTTGACCGTTGCCGATGCGTTGACGCTTTACCTTTGGACCGGTACGAGGGGCAGTGAAATCGTGGCCATGGAGAGCACGGAGATCTCGGAGGAAGCAGACGGCTTTTGGTGGACTGTCCCGAAACAAAAGACCAAGGGGCTCAACAACGAGAGAGCAACGGACTTGCGCGTACCACTCATAGGTCGCGCCGAAGTCGTCGTGCGACGACGCCTCGATCAGGCTAAGGGAGCGCCTCTGTTTCCATCGGCGCGAGGAACGCCGATGGACCAGACCGTGGTCCAGCACGGGGTTTACTATCATCAGCCGTATTGCAAGATCGCTCCGAAGCACGACCGGCCGCGTTTGCCCGTCACGCATTGGTCAGCCCACGACCTTCGACGAACAACCCGGACGTTGCTTGCAACGCTGGGATGTCCCAATGATATTGCCGAGGCGGTGCTGGGTCATGTACAGCCTGGAATAGTTGGCATCTACAACCGCCATACCTATGACAAGGAGCGCCGCGAATGGCTCACCCAGCTATCGCATCGCTTGGAGACGATCGCGGCGACGTATCCAATAACGAAGTAGACACCCGCATGCCGATCATTGTTGTCAGCGTTCGACGGTGGGGAAGATCGCTACGGTTGCTCGATCACGCCTCGAACTTGCGTGCAGACATTTGATGAGTTGACTTGGAACCTTTCGGGATTAGGGGAGAGCGTTCGTGAATGGCGCTTGTTTCAGACAGCAGACCCCATGAAGGGTTATTGATTGGCGAAGCTAGCGATAGTGCGACGACCAGGGCGCGAGATTTTATTCATCGCCGACATGCCGCGCGAATAGGATCACGCGGACTTGAAACAAAAAAATCAACGCCAAGGAGCAGGTCCGCAGGGAGTTTCAGCTCAGTCTCTTGTATTGGTGGACTGCAGCAGAACTACCCGGAAATCCATCGTGTGACTGATTAACCTCCGGGTGGAATTTTATTCCCACAAGCGCGTTTGCCACGACCTGATATGACCAGTTAAATTCGGATTTGCGTGGTTGTCGACAAGCAGGAAGTGCATTGCACTCCTTATCGACTGTCTGGTTGTTAGTCTTGACGACGTCCCTGCACAAACAAAAAATTAACGGCAACAAACGAAAGGTGAAATCGCGATGAAGATCTATTTCTCTCTGAAAGAAGTGGCAGAGGCACTCTCGTTATCAGAGACGACGGTACAGAAGCTTGTTCGAGAGAAAGCCTTCCCCGAACCGCGACTACTGTCTGGCCGCAGGGTGGGATGGCTCACGCATGAAGTTCAAAAGTGGGCTGACGCTCGTCCGGTTGCAGACCTGCTGCCACCGGAAAATACGGGTGCGAAGAAGCGGCAAGTCCGAAAAGACAAACGCGAGCGTCCCGAGATCTAACTTCGTCGTGTAGAGAGCGTCAAGCAGCATGGCCGGTCGAGTTAATTGTCGCCCCCCAGTCGTGTCACGACTGATATGGATTGCGTGGCTTGGGAAGCTACACAAGGTGGGCGAGTATGAATGTCCGACTTCACCGATATGAGCAAGCTGTGCGTGACGATCGGCGGCGCACCGTTCGAGCACCGGCTGTATCACTTCGTACTGGCATTCTCGCGCTGGGAGTATGCCTGCGTGGTCGAGGGCGGCGAGAGCTTCGAAGCCCTCGCCAACGGCTTGCAGAATGCTCTGTGGCAGGCGGGAGGTTACCCGCGCGAGCATCGCACCGACAGCCTCTCTGCCGCCTTCAAGAACCTGAGCGAGAAGGAGGACTTCACGACCCGTTACAAGGCGCTGCTTGATCACTACGAGATGCAGGGCACGCGCAACAATCGCGGTTTGGGTCATGAGAACGGGAGTGTCGAATCCTCGCACCGGTATCTGAAGGATGCGGTCGATCAGGCCTTGATGCTTCGCGGCCATCGCGACTTCGCTGATCGTGCCGCCTACGATGAATTCACCCGATACATCGCCGCCGCTCAGTATGACGAATACTTCGGAAGCTCGATTACTGAGCTAGCTGGCCTGCAAGAGTTGAGAACCCTAACCAGCGGCCAGATGGACTAGCTCAACGATTTCCGCGTGCGCTCACTGAAGAAAGTGACGCTCGCAGAACATCCCCCCTTGATCGCCTCTAGTCCCGCCCGTCTAGCTGTAGCGGGACCCCTCATTTCCGCGTGTGGCATTCCGCGTCAAGAAGCAGTTCGCTGTCAGTCAACCTCCAAAAATTTCCGCGACGGACGATTGTCCTGAGGCCGCTCCCACAAGCAGTACATGCGGGAGCCGGTCAAAGCTCGGCATATGTGCTGAAGACTTAATGCGGGAGACACAAGGGGTTTTGACCATGAACACAAGCATCAGATCGAATTCGACATATGAACGGCGGGCGATAACGTTGCTCGCGCTTGGCTTCGGGCTGGTCGGGCTCGACCGCTGGCTCATTACACCGCTGTTCCCGCAAATAATGCGCGACCTTGGTCTCACGTATCAGGATCTGGGGAACGTAACGGCCGTGCTCGGCCTTGCCTGGGGCGTGTCCGCAATCTTGATGGGACGCTTGTCCGACACGATCGGCAGACGCAAGATCCTGATTCCCGCCATCATTCTGTTCTCGCTGCTGTCAGGGTCGACGGGTCTTGTCGGCGGTGTTGCATTGCTGATGACGACGCGCGTATTGATGGGCGTTACCGAAGGCGCGTATTGCCCCGCCAGCTTCGCGGCGGGAGACGACGCGTCGCCTGCCGTCCGCCGCGGTTTGAACCTGGGCATCATTCAGGGCTGCTTCGCGCTTTTCGGGCTCGGCCTCGGGCCGATCATCGCCACGCAACTTCTCTCGGTCGTTCCTTCGTGGCGCATCGTCTTCGCAATCGTCGCCGCACCGGGATTGCTGCTCGCATTCCTGATGTATCGCACGATCCGTGAGCCCACTCACCTCGCCCCGGCGAAGTCGTCCGAGCGAGCGCCGCACCGTGAGAGTTGGAGTTCGGTGCTTCGTTACGGAAACGTCCGCGTCTGCATGGGCGCCATTTTTTGTGCAATGGCGGGCCTGTTCGTTCTCGCCGCGATCACCCCCGTGTATCTGACCGACCTCCGTCACATGTCGACGGCACAGATGGGTTTCGTGATGTCCGGCCTCGGGTTCGGCGGATTTGCCGGTCAGATCTGCGTGTGCGGCATTTCCGATTCCATCGGACGCCGGAACGCCGCGAAGATCACCTTCCTCGCCGGTTGTGCGTCACTGCTCGCCTTCGCTTATGCACCGACGATTCCGGCGGTGTTGTTCGTGCTCCTCTTTGCGATCGCCTTCTTCTGCTGTGGCGCGATCTCGCTGATGGCCGGTCCCGTTGCTGCGGAGGCCGTGCCTTCGCTGCTGACCTCGTCCGCGGTGGGCGCTGTCGTAGGCGCCGGCGAGATATTCGGTGGCGGCGTCGCGCCAGCCATTGCGGGCTTCATCGCCCAGCATATGGGCCTCCAATTCACGATCCTGTTCGCCTCGGCTGCGCTCGGCACCGGCTTTCTGCTCTCCTTTCTGCTTAGAGAAACCGCGCCGGGCAAGCGAGGCGAAGCGGCGACGCACGAAAGCCTGACCGCACAAAACAACTAAGTTGCACCGGAGATCTTCAATGAAAATGTTTCATCGACCGTCAGCCGCCTTTCTGTCCGTGGCGGTTCTGGCAGGCGCATCCACTCACGCACTGGCTCAATCGAATGTCACGTTGTATGGCATCGTCGACTCGGGCCTTGTCTATCAGACCAAGTCCTCCGGCAACGCCGGCGCTCTCAAGGGAGCACTCGATGGCGGTTGGGCGCCCTCGATCTGGGGACTGAAAGGACAGGAAGACATTGGAGGAGGGACCAAAATCGGCTTCGCGCTCGAGAACGGTTTCTCGACGACGACTGGTCAGTTTGGCAACTCCAATGGCGGCATTTTCGGCCGCCACGCGTATGTCCAGGCAACGGGCAGTTTCGGCGATATCAAGGCTGGCCTGCAATTTTCGCCCTTCTTTCTGGCGATCGGCGGCCGCGATCCACGCACCATGTCTAATTTCGCGAGCGCGTTCACGGAGTATCTGGGCAAGGTGGGAATCAACGGGATTTTCGATTCCAACTCGCTGGTGTATACGTCGCCCACATTCGGCGGATTCACTGGCAGCGTTCAGTACGCGCCGGGCGGAATCGCCGGCAGTAGCGTCAAGGGTCGCCGCCTCTCCGGCTCGCTCGTCTATTCGACCGGCCCCTTCTCTGCCGATGCCGCGTACTACCAGACGAAAGACGCGACGACCGGCTCGACCGCGATTGACGGCGTTACGCTAGGCGCGTCATATTCGTTCGAGTCGGTGACGGGTTACGCGCTCGCCATTCGCCTGCGCAACAACGAGGCTCCCGGCAGCCCGAACTATATGGTCTACGGTGGCGGGCTATCGTGGAAGCCTTCGTCTCCCATACTCGTAGATTGCGGCGTGTATTACTCGAAGGACCGATCGGCGAGCGGCAGTCATTCGCTGATGTATTCCGTGGGCAGCATGTACTCGCTGTCCGCGAGGACGTCGCTCTACGCGCAGGTCGCACTGGTCAATAATCATGGCGGCATGGGAACGGGTGTCGCGGCAAACGGCGACCTTACGCAGATCCCGGACGGCAATACACTGGCTGCATCGGTCGGCATTCAACACAGGTTCTGATCTGGACGGTGTCCAGATCAAATAAGAGGTACTCACATGGCACTGGAACATTCGAAGTACGTTGCGGCCGTCGTTCAGGCCGCACCGGAATTCCTGAATCTCGAAAGAGGGATCGAAAAGACGATTGCACTGATCGACGAGGCGGGACAAAAAGGAGCGGCACTGATAGCATTTCCCGAAACCTGGCTGCCCGGCTATCCGTTTCACGTCTGGCTCGGGTCTCCCGCTTGGGCGCTTGGCTCGGGTTTCGTCCAGCGCTATTTCGACAATTCGATGACGTACGACAGTCCGCAAGCCGCTGCACTCAGGGATGCTGCAGCGCGCAACCGGATCACAGTGGTATTGGGCTTGTCAGAGCGAAGCGGTGGCAGCCTGTATATCGCGCAGTGGATCATCGGCCCGGACGGTGCGACGGTTGCCACGCGCCGCAAATTGCGGCCGACGCATATCGAGCGCACCGTATTCGGCGATGGCGACGGCAGCGATCTGGCCGTGCACGATCTCGACATCGGCCGCGTCGGTGCATTGTGCTGCTGGGAGCACATTCAGCCGCTGACCAAATACGCGATGTATGCGCAGCATGAACAGGTGCACGTCGCGGCCTGGCCGAGCTTCTCCATGTATGAATTCGCGCCCGCCCTCGGCCATGAGGTGAACAACGCGGTCAGCCGGGTATATGCTGTTGAAGGCTCGTGCTTCGTACTCGCACCATGTGCGGTGATCAGCGAGGAAATGGTCGACATGTTGTGCGACACGGCGGACAAGCGTGCGATGATCCGCCCCGGCGGCGGCCATGCCACGGCATACGGGCCGGACGGGCAAGCGCTCGTCGAGAAGCTGCCGGAGGCGACGGAGGGGTTGCTGTACGTTGACATCGATCTCGCGCGCATCTCGCTCGCGAAAGTGGCAGCGGATCCCGTTGGGCACTATGCGCGCCCCGACGTTTTGCGACTCTGGTTCGACAACCAACCGCGACGGTGCGTGGAGAATCCTGGCAAAAACGATGCTTCACGCAGATCGCAGTTACCGGTGCGGGATGGCATACCGAACGACACCGACGATCGTCAGGACGCCGTCGACT
Source organism: Paraburkholderia sp. A1BS-2L (assembly GCF_051125205.1). Taxonomy (NCBI): domain Bacteria; kingdom Pseudomonadati; phylum Pseudomonadota; class Betaproteobacteria; order Burkholderiales; family Burkholderiaceae; genus Paraburkholderia; species Paraburkholderia sp. A1BS-2L. Next base: position 883,056 of record NZ_CP120429.1, on the reverse strand, counting down.
GATGGCTTAGCCGGTATTCGCGCGGCGTTTTCATGTAATGAGCCCGAAAAACTCGACTGAAATGCGCCGCGCTCGCAAACCCCCAGGTTCCTGCGATCTGCTCAATCGAGCAATTTGCATAGCATCTCAGCGAAAGCCACTGCGCACAGCGCTCCAGTCGCGCGACGAGAATCATGCGGCCGATGGTGGTTCCATCCTGCTGAACGAGGCGATGCAGATAGCGTGCCGACATGCCGAGCGCCGCTGCGGCCAAATCGGCGTTCAGATCGGGATTGCGAAGATTATTCGAGATGAACTGACGCAGTTGTTGCAAGTGCATTGAATGAAGATTGGTGCGGGGGCCGGGACGGACCTGCATCCACTCAGCCAGCAGCCCACCGACCAGATCGGCCGCTGACGCGGAAATTTGTGGCGCGCCTGGGGAACCGGCGAGCCGGTCGCGTTCGGAGCACAGGGTGATGAGGTGTTGGGCCACGAGCATGCCCAGGCCCTCCGTGCCGGAAATCGCATGTGCGACGAAGGTGTCCCGAAGCGGGATCCGGTGCATGACCAGCGACATCGGGAACCGGATGCAGATCTGGTCGAACGACTCGGAGAGTTCCCAGCGAAACGGTCTGCGCGAGTCGAATAAAACAAGGTCATGATGCTCGACGGATGCACAACGTCCGTCCTGAATCAGCTTGCCTGCACCCTGCAACTGTAGACTCGCAAGGATATATTCTCCGTCCGTGTTGGAGACCGACGCGACATCGTGCTCGGCGGCATGCCTGCCACCAGAAATTCGTGAGATGCAGACTTCGGCGATCGTCGCGCTTTGTATGCTTCCGGAGAAATGAGCATCTCGCTCGTGCGATATCGCAAGCGGAACGCAGCATTGCGCCGCTGCCGCCTCCCATTTGGCGAGCGATACGAGCGATTCGCTAACACGGCAATTCGCGTTCGAGGTATCCGGCGATCCCATTCTTCGATCTTCCCAGGGCAGGCGGCTGTGTCACATGAACCATCTCGACATATATGAACTCGCAAATTTCCGGCGTCAATTGGCGATTGCCGCCGGAAATGCGTATGCCTAACGTCGCCTTGAATCTGCAGATGCGGGAATATGCTGGCGGACGACGGCGAGCGCGACCAACACTACCGTCATCGCCGAGCCGAGCATCAGCAGGTAGCCGGTTCCCCCGGTAGCTGTAATAACGGCCGCACCAGCAAAAGCGCTGAGAATTGCGCCGAGCCGGCCAAACGCAAGCGCGGACGCAGTACCGGTTGCCCGCACGCCGGTCGTATAGACATACGCGCAGAGCGCATACATCGTCGATTGGACTGCGTTGACGAACAGGCCGTGCAGCCCCAGTCCGAGGATCAGTAACGCCGTTTGATTCTTCAAATCCACGCCCAGGATCAGCCATGCGCTGAGCGCGCCCCCGACGCAGCACAGGAGCAGAGGGCCGCGCGAGCCGTAGCGGGCGATTGCGATGGCGCACGAAAGGGCGCCGAGCACTCCGCCAAGATTGTAGGCAGTCAGACCATAGCCTGCGATCGCGACCGACAATCCCTCGCTTGTGAGCATGGCGGGCAGCCAGCTGAACGCAGCATAGACGGCGAGCAGGCACGCAAAGAACGCGCACCAGATCGAAATGGTATCTTGGGCGCGGCCCTCACGAAACAGCGTCAAAAATCCGGTCTGCCTTTCAGTGTGCTGCTCGCGCGCATCGGTGAAGGTCGTGGCGGAACCGCAATGGTGCCCCATGCGTGCAAGCAGACGCACGAGATCAGGCCAGCGTCGTCGACGACGCGCGAGATAGCGGGGCGTTTCAGGCAGCATGACGAGCAACACGATACCCAGGGTAAGCGGCAGGATGCCACCGGCGAAGAACAGACCACGCCACCCGTACGATGGCAACACCTGCCCCGCAAACAGTCCTGCGAGCATCCCGCCGAGCGGTACGCAAACGATGGTTGCCGTTACGGCAATCGTCCGATACCGGGCCGGCGTGAATTCGGCGGTGATTGTCGTCGATGTGGGCAGCGCTCCGCCAATGCCCAGACCCGCCACGAAGCGCAGCGCGGCAATGACCGTGATGTTCGGTGCGAACCCGATCGCGCAAGTCGCGGCGCCGAAAATCAACACGCTGGCGATGACGGCCCAGCGACGCCCGAATCGATCGGCGAACAGCCCTGCCGCTGCGCTGCCGATCCCCATGCCGATCAGGCCAGCCGCGACAACAGGCGCGAAGGCGCCGCGTGTTACGCCCCATTCCTTAATCAGGACTGGAATCGAAAAGCCGATGAGCTGGCTGTCGAAGCCGTCCACGACAATGGACAGCGCGGCAAGGACGACAGCGATTCGCTGTACGAGTGCGTATGGGCCGTGATCAAGCGCGTACCCGATGTCGAGCGACCCGCCGTGGTGCCCGCTGTGTCCGCCTGATACGGTTCGCGCCTCGGATGACGCTGGAAGGTACTGGCTCATCTTGTCTCCTCGTGCGCGCAGGGCGCCCTTATGTTCGAAATGGCCGCCTGCAGGCAGCGCTACGATCCGCGCCGCGGCCGGCTGCGTAGATGTGTCGACGTACGGTCAACGACGCACACGCCCACACGCAACATGCGCTTCAATGTCGGGTTGTCGCTCTGTCCGGCTAACGTGCGCGGGCATCGACGAGTCTGACGAGGCTTGCCAGGCAGTGCGTATACGGCACGTCCACACCGACCTTGCTGGCGGCCTCGACGACCGCGCCGTTGATCGCTTCGATCTCGGTACGGCGGCCGGCCAGCACGTCCTGAAGCATCGATGGGCGGTGCGTGCGATGGTGCGCGAGCGCTTCGCGGACATTCGACGCCACATCCGCTTCATTTGCCTCGACTCCGTGAGCGCGCGCGACGGCCACGACCTCCGAAACGATCTTCAACGCGAGCACTTCGCCCTCGGGGATTTTGGTCAATTCGCCGACCATGCATTGCGTCACTGCGCACAGGCTGTTGAGGGCAGCGTTGAACGCAACCTTCTCCCAGATCGCAGCCCACACGTTGGAGTCGGCATGACATACGAGGCCGGCGTCATTCAACGCCTGCACCGTCTGGTCGAGCGCTCTCGTGTGCGAACCTTCCGCGCTCATCAGGCGGATCGTGCCTTGGCCGTGCGAGCTGACGGCGCCAGGCTCCGACTTGTCGGCAGGCCAGGTGGTCACACCGATCATGACTCGACCAGGCGCCGCGGATCGGGCCAGTCTTTCAGCGTTCCCGAGGCCGTTCTGCAATGACAGGATGGCGGTATCGGGGCCGAGTATCCGACTTGCGGCGGCGAGCGCGGCTTGCGTATGCATGGTCTTCGTAAAGACGATGACAAGGTCGACAGGCTGCGTGGCTTCTTGCGGCCTCAGTGCATCGAGATTGCGCACGACCTGTTCGCCGGAATCGGTCGAAAGCCGCAGGCCGTTGTTGCGAATCGACGCGATATGAGCCTCGTCGATGTCGAGCAGACTGACCCCATGACCCGCCAGCGCAAGGCGACCGCCAAAGAACGAGCCCATCGCGCCAGCGCCCAAAATAGCGATCTGCATGACGTGCTCCTCAGAACGGATAGTGGCGTGGAGTGGTCTGCAGCGTGATCCATCGCAAGTCGGTGAACTCGGCGATGCCCGCGTGGCCGCCGAATCTCCCGAAGCCGCTGTCCTTGACGCCGCCGAACGGCATTTGCGCTTCGTCGTGCACCGTCGGCCCGTTGATATGACAGATGCCCGACTCGATCCGTCGAGCGACGTTCATCGCTCGCGCGCTGTCACGGCTGAATACCGCCGACGCAAGACCGTAAGGGTTGTCGTTCGCGCAGGCAATCGCCGCCTCCTCGCCGCGCACGCGTACGATCGGCTTCACCGGACCAAACGATTCGTCGTGATAGATGCGCATGGCCGGCGTGACGTGATCGAGCAACGTAGCCGGCATGAGTGTGGTCTCCGCCTTGCCGCCGCTTGCCAGCGTTGCGCCGTGCGCGAGCGCATCGTCGATCAGCGCGTTGCAGCGCTCGACCGTACTCATGTCGACGACCGAGCCGAGTACGACCGGGCCCTTTCGGGGATCGCCGAGCGGTAGCGTGCGCGCTCGCGTCGCGAGCCGGTCGACGAATACATCCGCGATCTGTTCGTCGACGATAATGCGCTCGGTCGACATGCAGATTTGTCCCGAGTTGGCGAATGCACCGAAGATGGCCGCATCGACGGCTGCGTTGATGTCGGCGTCGTCGAGCACGATGAACGGCGCCTTGCCGCCGAGTTCGAGCACGGCCGGCTTTAGATGACGGGCACACTGTTCCGCGATCAGGCGCCCAACGCGCGTCGAACCCGTGAAGTTCACCCGCCGGACCTTCGGATGGGCAACCAGCGCGTCGACGATGCGCGGTGCGTCCGCTGGGGCGTTCGTCACAAAATTGACCGTGCCGGGCGGCAATCCCGCCTCCTGCATGGCCTCGACGATCAGGCCGTGGGTGGCGGGACACATCTCCGAGCCCTTCAACACCACGGTGTTGCCGCAGGCAAGCGGCAGCGCGATCGCGCGCACGCCGAGGATGACGGGCGCGTTCCATGGCGCGATGCCGAGGACGACGCCGGCAGCCTGGCGCATGCCCATTGCGAGGCTGCCGGGGACGTCCGACGGGATCAGTTCGCCACCGATCTGCGTGGTCATCGCGGCGGCTTCGAGCAAGCCCTGTGCTGCAAGGTGTACGTTGAAACTCGCCCACAGGCCGGATGCGCCCGTCTCGGCCGCCATTGCCGCTGCAATGGCCTCGAACTTCGCTTCGAGTGCGTGCGCCGCCGCTGTCAGCAGTTCGCGCCGCCTGAGCGGGCCGAATCCCGACCAGACGGGGAAAGCACGGGCCGCGGCATCCACCGCTGCCTCTGCATCCTCCACGCTCGCGGCGGGCGCGCGTGACGCCAGCGCGCCATCAAGCGGACTGTGGCGCTCGAAGATGGCGCCGTTGCGCGCCATGACCTGCTCACCGCCGATCAACATCGACACGGTCTTCATTGTTGTCTCCTGGATTGTTCGAAGGTCAAAGGCTGGCTATGCGACCATGATTTCGACGAGCGACGGACCGCTTGACGAGAGTGCGCTTCGAAGCGCGTCGCGCAGGCCGTCCGCATCGTCCAGACGCACGCCCGGGCATCCCATGCCGGCGGCGATCTTCACGAAATCGAGACCGGGCAGATCGGTGCCCTGTACAGGGTCTTCAGGACGGAAGCCGAATACTGGCGCGAAGTCCTGTAATGCCGCATAGCGCGTATTGTTCAGTATCACGAAGGTGATGGGCAGTTGCAGATGCACGGCTGACCAGATCGCCTGGATCGAATACATGCTCGAGCCATCTCCGATCACGGCGATCGCCCGCTCGCCGTGACTCGCCAACGCCACGCCGACGGCGGCCGGCATCCCGAAGCCAAGGCCGCCGCTATCCATGGTGAGAAACCCGCCCGCGCGCTGGATGGGCAGATACGCTTGCATCACGGGGCGCGCGCTCGGTGCTTCTTCGACGACGATGTCCTCGACACGGCGCACTTCGCTCAGTGTCTGCAACGCGAAGGCGACCGACATGCGCTCACCCGGGCCGGGCGGAAGTGCGCGCGGCGGCAACTGCCGGGGCGCGGGCAACGGCCGCGCGCGCGGCGCCCGACGCTCGAGCAGATCCTGAATGCCGAGCCGCACATTTCCGACGACGGCCAGCCCCTGCGGCGTCCATGCCGCCGTGCCCGGATCATCGATCAGTTGACAAAGCTGTGCGCCAGCGGGAACGTGCGGGCCTTGTCCCTCGACGTGATAACTGAAAGCCGGTGCACCCACGGCGAACACGACGTCGTGGCCATCGAGCAGTTCGACGATGCGCTCGCGCATTGCCGGCAGAAAGCCTGCAAAGAGTCGATGCCCCTCTGGAAAGCTGCAACGCCCGGTCATCGGCGCGACGTACACGCGTGCGAAATGACGTTCGGCGAGGCGAACGATGTCATCGACGGCGCCGGCGCGGTCTACGGCGCCGCCCACGACGAACGCGGGGCGCTCGGATTGATCGAGCAGGTCCCCAATCTGCGCGAGCGCTTCGGGCGCCGGACGTGTGACGTGCGAAACGACGCGCTCGGGCAGCGGCTCGGCGTGCTGATCCCAATCGTCGACAGGAATGGACACGAACACGGGCCCGCGCGGCTCCTGCATCGCGATTGCCCATGCGCGGGCGATGGCAAGCGGCACATCCTGGGCTCGCGCCGGCTCGATGCTCCACTTCACATAGGGCTTGGGGAGTTCCGTGGCGCTCGTGGCCGAGAGAAACGGATCGAACGGCAGGATCGAGCGCGCCTGTTGTCCAGCTGTAATCACCAGCGGGGTTCTGTTGCGGAAGGCGGTGAAGATGTTGCCCATCGCGTTGCCGACCCCGGCTGCCGAATGCAGGTTCACGAGGGCGGCCCGGCCGCTCGCTTGCGCATACCCGTCGGCCATGCCGACGACAACCGCTTCCTGCAGTCCCAGCACATAGCGGAAATCAGCGGGAAAGTCCCGGAACATGGGCAGTTCTGTCGAGCCCGGGTTGGCAAACACGGACGTCATGCCGACGCGCCGCGCGAAGTCGATCACCGCATCGCGCACCGTCATACCCTGTGTGCCCATTTGATTGCCATGCGCTGGAAGGCTCTGCGCCATTGATGTCTCCTGTCGTTCAGAACGGTCTTGGTCTACGGATTATCGGAACATCCGGGAGAGTCCGAAATTGCCGATTTCACAAAAAGGCATTACCTTTGCGCATGACTTTTAATCTCCAGCAGCTTCACGCATTCGTCGTGATCGCATCGTCGGGCAGTCTCGGGCGTGCGGCCGAGACCTTGCACGTCACCCAACCGGCATTGAGCCGGGCAATCCGTCGACTCGAAGAAGAGGTCGGCGCCCCTTTGTTCGAGCGCCATACGCGGGGTATGCACCTGACGGCTGTCGGCGAGGCGCTGCTGCCGCACGCTATCCTGCTGCAACGCGAAGCGGAGCAGGCGCGCGAAGAGATTGACGCGATGCGCGGACTCGCACGCGGAACGATCCGCTGTGGCGCAGTAGGTAGCATTGCAAGCCTCGTGCTGCCGCAGGCGGTAAGCGGCGTGCTGCAAAAGTGGCCCAATTTGCGGGTTGAGATCATCGAGGGAGTCTGGGATCGCCTTGCCGAAGGGTTGGTGCAGCGTGAGATCGATATCGCGCTCAGCACTGCGACGCCGGACACCGAAGAGATCGTCGCGATCGAAGACTGTCGCTGGGAGGACAACAGCTACGTGGTGGCGGCGCTGGATCACCCGCTGCGCGGAAAGCCTGGAATCACGCTTGCCGATACGCTGGAGCAACAGTGGGCGATCCCGCCGCGCGGCACCGCGCCGTTCGAACACATGCAGCAGGTGTTCGTCGCAAACGGGCTCGGATTGCCGAATGTGGTGGTCGAAACCCGATCAATAACCGTATTGAAGAGTCTCGTCGCGAGATCGGGTTTCCTGAGTTGGATGGCTGAACCGATGTACGTGACAGAGAGCAAGGCGGGGGTGTTCGATACGCTCCCATTGCCGGGGGCAGCCGGGCGGCGCACGTTGACCGCATTTCGGCGTCGGCACGGCTTGTTGCCAAGCCCTGCTGTAAAGCTGCTCGAACAATTGAGGCAACTGACGACCGAACCTCGTTAGCGGCAGCACCGGCATATCGCACGTTTTCATCGTGGTCGGCCGCCACCCAGGCGCTGGATCGGGCAAGCTCATGTGGTCGAGTCGTTGCTCGACATTACGCCTACGACTTGAGCGGGCATCGTGGACCGCTTGCCGGCCCGTTGCAGCCGTTGCAACGGCAAGTTTCCACGCTCGCTGAACGGCAGGTTGTGGCCGACTCCCGCCCGACACGATCGGCCAAAGTCGACCATCTCTGCTGTTCGGCAATCGTTCTTTCTACTGCCCCTTCCCTCAGCACACCGGTTAGAGTCCTGACTTCCGTGCAGCACGGTCCTTGTCATACCAATCCAGTTGCGCTGTGTTGTGCATGTTGATCGCGAGTTGGATCTGATATCGCTAATCCTCCTCGTGATCCTCGCACAGCCCTTCGTTCGATGTGACGGTTGCCTTGGCGGACCAACTAATCTGAACTTCCCCCCGCAACAGCTTGCCTCCCATGGCACCTAAAACCGGCGCAAGCCTATCCTGCCATCCCTCGTCGTTATTTTGTTCTTTTGTCGTCCGCAAATCCTGTGAGCGGGGTCGCCGGTAGTCGCGCAAATAGATGAACGCTCACTACAAGAAAATGCATTCGTTCACGCAGCAACGTGAACTGGCCCGGCTGAAAAAATAATGTGTTGCGTGAGCGGGTCTTCCCCGTACACGCAAATAGATGATTGACCGGGAGCGCGAAGGTATGATTCATGGCACAACATGGATGAGCATAGGTTGCCGTGCTCCGAGCAGAAAGATCCAAAGAAAGTATTGAATCGGCGCGCAAAGATACAGACGCCGGCGCAAATTGCACAAAGACATTTCCGCGCGCGGCGCAGCAGGAATCGCGTCAGACCGACAGGGCATTTCAATTCCCCCGATCATCCGACGCGAATTGGCGCGCGGCGGATTTCAATTGCAGCTCGTTGTCAACGGCCAGCCTCTGATGAGTCGACTCGAAGGCCGATACCCTCGTGTTGACCGACGTGCAAATCCCCCTATGGTGTGCGCACGCGACGGCACAAAAAAAGTTTGTTATTCCAGAGAAGTCCTGCTCAATCCGGCACGTTCCATCACACCGATTCGAGCCTCGTTCCGGCTATTGACGAGTGCCAATCTCGTTTGCAAGATGGCATGAAGGCTGTGTGCTGGAGTCAATCATGCCGGTGGTGAAAAGCTTTACCCGGGCGCAATGGGACGCGGCAGCGCGCCGTCTCGAGGCTCTGCCGGAGAAGGCCGCGCATGAGCACCGTGTCAATGTACGGGATGCAATGAAGTCCATCCAGCCTCAAATCATCGATGCGCAGAGAAAGGGCTACACGCAGGAAGAAATCGTCGAGCAGATCGCCCAGGACGGTGTGGAGATCAGTGCCAGCACGTTGCGATACGCGATGCAGCGTGCTACCAAAGAAGAAAAGGCAGTGCAGGCAGAGCGGCACGTCGCTACGAATACCGCCGTGACATCGTCTCGAGTAAAAAATGGCAATCAGGCGAAGCCATCACATTCTGGCCATGCGCGCGCGGGATCACAACAGAACGAGAACGAGGATGGCGGAATCACCAGGCCGCAACGCACAGAGGTTCAAGGCTTCCTCGGATTTCCGATCAGGCCGGATACCGAAAACTTGTAGAGGTATGAAATGGCAATGGAAAATCCTTCTATCTATATGGTCGGTGGCAGCAAGGGTGGCGTTGGCAAGAGTTTCGTTACGCTGGCGTTGGTTGAATATCTCCGGCGTACGGATGTCCACGTTGTCCTGGTGGAGACGGACACGTCCAATCCCGATGTCATGAAAGCCGTCCATGACGAAATCGAATGCGCTTCGTGTGATCTGGATGAGGCGGGGGGCTGGATTGATTTCGTAAATTTCTGCGACGTGCATCGGGATGCGACTGTCATCGTCAATACGGCGGCGCGAAGTCAGGCAGGCGTTGCCCGATACGGAGGGACGCTCGCCAGCACCCTGGATGACCTGGCCCGGCGTCTCGTCGTGCTATGGGTCATCAACCGACAGCGTGACAGTCTCGAACTGCTGCTCGAGTTTGGCGAGACTTTCCCGCGTGCGCTCACGCATGTCGTGCGCAATGGTTACTTCGGCACTCCGGACAAGTTCATGCTGTACCGTGAGTCGAAGCTCCGCAGGGCCGTCGAGGCCCAGGGCCAGTCGCTGGATTTCCCCGACCTTGCGGATCGTGTCGCGGACGAACTGCGTAGTCAGCGTATCTCGATTCGCAGGGCGGCGGAGTCCATGCATATCGGGCAACGTGCGGAACTCTTTCGCTGGCGGGCGCTGTGCGACGCGATGTTCTCGAAGGTCATCGATGTCGACCGGGCGGTTCATGAGCAATAGGCATCAGAGTTCAGTCGACCCGCTCATCCGCCTTTTTCACGAAGTCTCCGGCGATGTTCCCGACGAGGTCAGCCTCGCCCGCATGCGCCGGGTGTCGGGCGCACTGAGTCTGCATGACAATGACGCGCTATGGTCGGTAATTGCCGTGCTCGAATACTACGCGCGTCTTTATGAAGCCATGCCAGAACGCATCAGGTGGGCGGGGGAGGGTAGCGTCGAAGCCGCGCGCCGGGAAACTGGCGGCGCAAAAGATGCCCTGATGCAGCAGCATCGCGAAGCGCTTGAGCGGTGCAAAGCGACGATCCAGTTGGCGGAAAACCTGATTCAGGAACATGAGGCCCGCTACCGGGCCGCACTGGCAAGTCTCAATGAGGCTGCGGTGACGGGTCTGATCGGGCGCCTGTCGAATCAGGTCGCGCGTTCGGCAGGTAACCGGCTGATCGGCGCGGCGACAGTGTCAGCGCGTGAGCAGCGCGAGCGGCTGGGCGTCAAGCTTGACGCCTTCGAGCGGGCGGTTGATACAACGGCGGCGCGCGTGGAGGGGATGGCGACCCGCATGGAAGAGCGGTTCGCGCGTTCGATGCGTTGCATGTTGCTGGTGGGCGGTGCCGTTCTTTGCCTCCTACTGGTTGCCGGTGGCGTTACAGACTGGCAGATGGGACGTCATGTGGCGAGCTCGGACTGTCATGCGTCGCGGTTCTCGCAGGCAGACGGCAGGCCCTGATGGCACTGTCGTCTGCTGCCGCGCGTCCGAGGCTATGGACGAAACTCACTTTGCGCTTGGGTCAGCTTGCGCCGCGTTCAGCGTCTCGCCGGTCGGGAAGGGCCACGGCGGCTGCGCGGTGTGGGTAGCGTTTGGCATTTCCGCGTCAGGAGAGGTGTTGTCGAATTCCTTGTCGCCATTGCCGGGATTCGATCCTGCAATAGGGGCCTCGTCCTCTGGTGCTTCCTCACCGTTTTCTCCCGCATCGGCGTCGTCCGCGTCATCCTGGCCGACAGCCCACGAGGGCGTGGCCGGAATCGCGGTCGGTGAGGATTTCAGGAACCCACGGGATTCTGGCGAGGCGGAGTTCGGCGGCGGCAGCGGCGTCGGCTTTTTTCATCTTTGCGATATCGGCGGCGACCTTCGGAGACACAACAGCGGACACGACTTCCGCGATGCGCGCCTTGCTGACGTGATCAAAATACGTGGCACGGGTCGGCGTCCAGTACCGGGCCATGTCGAGGTTCAGCGCATCTGTGAGCGCGTTGATCGCATGCGGCGTTTCCTCGCCTTCGATGCCGTCGAGCAGCGTGCCGGTGCAGAACGCGAGCAGGTCAAGCAACGTCGTGCCGGGGTCCTGGCGGATCAGCCACGGGAGCAGATCAGGGCGTTTCGCCGGCAGTTCTGCGATCCATCGCGCGCGTTGGGTTTCGATGGCGTTCCATGCGGGGCTGGTGGGCAGGTCGTCGGCTGCGTGCAGCAGACTGTCGTGATTGTTCCTGCCGGACAGCGTCAGATAGTCAAGCGTGGTCGTAAAGGCAAAGTGCCCGGGCAGCGCGTGCGGGATCAGGTGTTGCAGCAGGGCCGCCAGCGCGACGGTGGGTTGCGTGACCAGTTCAGCGTGGATGGCGGCGGTGCGGTGCGCGGTCAGCCGCTGGCAGAGCTTCGCGCTGTGGACGGGCTTCATCTTCGAAGCCGACGAGCCCGCTCTGTCGGGGGCGTCGGCTTCCGGCGTACCGGACATGGTCGCGCCTGACGTGTCGAGTGCCGCCGTGGTGTCCCGTCGCATGAGGCCGCGCTCGATGACCAGTTCGCCCTTTGGTCCGACGATCACGCACGCGCCGGCCTCAGCCATCTGTGATGCCTCCCAGACCATGGTGCGGCCTTCGAACGCCATGATTGCGGTGTTGACGCGCCCGATTTCAGCGTCGAGGCGTTCGGCTTCCTCGTAGGCGTTTTCATCGTCCTCCGACAATGCTTCGAGGTTTTTTTCCAGCCCGTCGTACTGCGCCGAGAGCGCGTCGATGTCGCGTTGCTCGTCCTCCGTGTATAGGCGCTGGACTGGTTTCAATTTGCCGAAGCGGTTCAGTTCCAGCACGTCGCGCTCGATACGCGTTTCGACCCAACCCCAGCCTTCGGCGCAGACTTCCTCGGCGGCTGCGTCGAGCTTCGCTGCGACGAGGCGTTGCAGCAGATCAGCGTCGGCAATGTAGCCCGCGTTTTCCTCGTCACTGAACAGATCCCGACGGACGTACCCGCCAGCATCTTCGTAGGCGGTGAGGCCGACGAAACGCACAAGACGGCTGCGGCTCGCGTCGATCTCGGCGCGCGTGATCGCCTGCCGCAGATAGTGCGGCTGACGCTGCGACTCGTTTGCCTCAAACCAGAGGCGCTCCTGGGTGTCGTGGTCGTCCGCCAGGGCGAGCGCGGCAAGCTGGTCGAGCGTGATCGCATCCTCGCGCAGCAGCGCGAGCAGCCTGGGCGACAAGTTGGCGAGCTTCATGCGCCGTTTGACCGTGATGGGCGAGGCGGAAAAAAGCGCGGCGATGTAATTGACGCTGCGGCCTTCCTCAGCCAGCATCCGGTATGCGCGGAGCACGTCGAAAGGATCGAGCCCTTCGCGTTCGCTGTTCTCGATCAGTGAAACGGCGAGCGCTTCGCCCTCGCTGACGACCCGCACAGGCACGGGGTAGTCGGCACTGATGTGCTTTTGCTCGAACAGCAGGTCGAGCGCAGCTTCCCGGCGCTGACCCGCGCAAACGCCATATTTGCGGTGTTTCCCGCGAGACCCCTTGATCTCGTGGACGACGAGGTTTTGCAGCAGCCCTTTTGCGCGAATGTTGGCGGCAAGTCCAGGGATACCTGCCAGTGATTTCGTGCGGGCGTTCAGTGGCGACCGCTGCAGACTGGAATACGGCACGGTCGCGACCGGTTGCTCGTTGCCGAAATTGGTTTCGAGTGCGGTGGTGGATTCGTCTGCGTCAACGGAGACGGTGACAGTTTCGACAGTTTGGGCTTGCATGATGGACTCCAGAGTCGGAAACAAGGTGCCGGGCCAGTGCTATGTGAACGCGCCGGAACGTGACCCGGAGGGCGTCGTGGCGCAAGGGCTGGCAACGGGGCGGCGTGGGTGCGCCGCCGCTAGGTCGTTACGCCTTCAGCTGGCGCATGGTTTCAGCGAGCATCCAGAGGGCGCGGTTGAGCTTCACGTTCTGGTCGATGCCGGTGATGGGTCGCGTGGACATCGCGCGGCCTGACCGCGAGCGACCGTGCAGTCCACCCTTCGTCAGGTTTTCCTGCACCCGGTTAAACACGGTCCAGAGGTCATCGCGGCGATCCTCGAAGCGACGCGGGGAAAGCAACTGGCTTCCGGTAATGGGTGCGGGCGCTTCGGCATCGGTCGGGTCGTAACGCAACGCGAGTGCGGATCGGGCGAACGCCTGTTGTTCATCGCGATCGAGCGTCATGGCGCGCATGCCTTCCTTCTGCTCGCGGATCAGGTCGAAGCCCTCAAGGACGTCGAAAGCGCCATTGATCACGTTCTGGATGACGTTGCCTTTGTGTGGCACGCGCATATCGGCGATGTTCTCGCCCGCGACCATGCCGTTCTGGCAGACAAACCGGAATGTGCCCGCCAGCATCTGGTAAGTGCTGGTGCCGTCGTGCGAGTTCAGCAGCACGATTTCGTCGGCTTCCTCGCCGGAGATCTGGTCGGCGTGGCGAAGGCGCAGCATGTGTTTGGTGAATCCGCGCTTGCCCTGATCGCGTACGCGGGTCTGGCAGATCATGAACGGCTGAAAGCCTTCGTTGCGCAGGCCGCGGAGCACATCGATGGTGGGAATGTAGGTGTAGCGCTCGGAGCGGCTTTCGTGCTTGCCGTCCGCGAAGATGGAAGGGGCAACGTGGCGAATCTGGTCGTCCGAAAGCGGCGAGTCAGCGCGAAGCATCGGGGACCCGTAATGGAAAGAGGAAGCGAGTTGCATGGCAATCTCCACAGTCAAGGTTGAGGACCTGAACCGGGCGAGAGGAGGTGCTTTGCTATTGAGGCTGGGCACTTCCCGGTGGAACTCGGGGTTGGCGTTGCTACCGCCTGCTCCCGGGTTCCCGCCCGTGCGACTGGAGGAGCCGATAGCGGGCGTGTGTCAAGGAAAAAGGCGAGGGAGGGGTGCGGGCAACACGGTCCCTCGCCCCTTGATGCGCGCCCGCTATCGGCTACTGTCGCGGGTCAAGGGCGGGAAGCTGGGAGCCGGGTGCATGCCATGCCTCGGGTTGACCGGGCCTGCAGGTGTGGTCCTATCGACCAGACTCGCGCATCGTATTCTCGTAAGAACCGCGCAGGAGCCGTACGGCCTGACGAAGCTGCGGTTCGACAACCGCACGTGCTACGGGATCGAGCCACGTCAGTTGTATGCGATGGTCGAGACGGCGCCGGTGAACTAGCATGCGCTGAACGCGCTGGTGCTGCTGATCGGTCAGCTGCTATCCGACCTGCTGTACAAGAACGGCGTCGACAGATCCTGACCTGCAGCCCGTGGAACTACTAAGTTGCCGCGAATTTTTGTTTGTGGTCAAATGACCATGTCAATTGACATTAATGCCTGCTATATCCCCAATTCGTGAGGCGCCCCTATAGTGAGGGCGGTTTCTTCCGCGCAGTGCAATCTTTAGCGAAAGCTAGGGGCGAGGGATTTGGCGTGAATCAGCATCGGATCTCGTACGAAACCTTACGAGAGGGGGAAGACACTCTCGCATTCAACGCCTGAGCAGTTTTCGACGGTTCGCTGAAAGCGCCTGGTTGAGTGACACGGATTTCTACAGACGGTTCTTGTGGATGCAATGCGACGCCACCCACGAGAGCTATAAGAAAGAACGAGTGTCTATTTTTTGGAATCTCGAACTGAGGACCAATGGAATCGACGCTGTTCATTTTCACCATACAGAGTGAGACAGGATGAACCAGGCGACTGTACCTTCGGCGCTATGCGCCCAACTGCGAGACGGCTCCTTGCTGGAGACGCGTGCCTGGCTTGCGTCGGGATGGGAGGGGGGCACGGATGGTCGTTCGTTTCCCGTAACGAATCCAGCCACGGGTGAAATCTTGGCTCGCGTCGCCAGTCTTGGCGCCGGAGAGGTCGAGAAAGCCATTGCATCATCGGCGCTTGCACAAGAGGGCTGGCAGAAACGGACTAGCCACGAGCGCGCGAGGATATTGCGCGCGTGGTACGACTTGATAATTGCGAATGCCAACGACCTCGCATTCATCATGACGTCGGAGCAAGGCAAGCCGCTGGTGGAAGCACGCGGCGAAATCATGTATGCAGCTTCTTTCGTGGAGTGGTTCGCCGAAGAAGCGAAACGTGTATATGGTGACGTCATTCCTCACCCGCAAGGTGACAAGCGGATCCTTGTCATTCGTCAGCCGATCGGCGTTTGCGCCGCGATTACACCGTGGAATTTTCCTGCCGCGATGATCACGCGTAAGGTTGCTCCCGCACTGGCGGCGGGTTGTTCCATCATCGTGCGCCCGGCAGACCTGACTCCGCTGACCGCGCTTGCGCTTGCCGTACTGGCTGAGCGAGCCGGAATTCCGGCCGGTGTGTTCCAGGTCGTGTGTGGTCCGTCGCGCGAGATTGGGACGGTCCTCACGGCTAGCCCGATTGTGCGCAAGCTATCGTTTACCGGTTCAACGGAAGTCGGCCGTGTACTCATGAGCCAATCGTCCGAAACGATCAAGCGACTTTCTCTCGAACTTGGTGGTAACGCACCCTTTATCGTATTTGACGATGCAGATCTCGACGCAGCGATCGAAGGTGCCATGGCGTCGAAATACCGGAATAGTGGTCAAACCTGTGTTTGCGCGAATCGCTTCCTTGTTCAGGCAGGCATTCATGATCGTTTCGTCGACGCGCTCGCCCGGCGAGTTCAGGGGCTCAGCGTAGGAAACGGCATGGAACCCGGGGTACAACAGGGGCCGCTGATTCAGAAGTCGGCCTGTGACCACCTGAGCCAGCTGATTGACGACGCTGTAGCCAAGGGCGCACGAATTGTCACGGGCGGGAAAGGTCATCGGCTTGGCGGAACGTTTTTCGAGCCGACGGTTATTTCCGATGCGACGCCGGCCATGCGTCTCGCGCGCGAGGAGCTCTTCGGACCCGTCGGTCCGGTGTTCCGTTTCGACGACGAGGCAGAGGCGATCGCGATGGCCAACGACACTGAGTACGGACTGGCAGCCTATCTCTATACACGCGACCATGGTCGCATCTGGCGGGTAGGTGAGGCACTCGAGTACGGCATGGTTGGCCTGAATACTGGTGTGATTTCCAACGAGGTCGCGCCGTTCGGCGGGGTAAAGCAATCTGGCCTTGGCCGTGAGGGTTCCCGTTATGGAATCGAGGAATATCTGGAGATCAAGTACATGTGTGCCCAGATCTAACTGCCAACGTCGGCATGAAGGAAATGTCAATGAAAATGTTCCCGCAGTCGATGCTCTTCGAAACCGTTCCGTCAATTCTCCAGGAATGGGGCTGTGTACGTCGCTTGGGTCAAGTGATGGCGGCATGGACCGATCGACGTAATGTTCTGATTGTTACCGACGCGGGCCTGCACAAGGCCGGCGTGCTGGAGCCGGCGAAAGAGTCGCTGGCGGCCGGGGGATTCCGTGTAGCAGTTTTTGACGAGGTCGTGGCGGACCCACCAGAGAGCGTGGTATCGCGCTGTGTCGAGTTCGCGCGCAGTGCCGAGGTTGACGTTGTTATTGGCCTGGGTGGTGGGTCGTCGATGGACATCGCAAAACTGGTCGCCGTTCTCACCGTCTCACAGCAATCGCTGGCAGAAATGTACGGAATTGGCAACGTTCAGGGTGTGCGCCTGCCATTGGTGCAAATCCCTACCACGGCTGGTACCGGGTCCGAAGTCACTAACATCTCCATCGTTTCGGTTAACGAAACAAATAAGATGGGGATCGTCGCACGTCAACTGTATGCCGACAGGGTAATTCTGGATGCCGAACTGACGGTTGGTCTGCCGCGCAGTCATACCGCTGCAACAGGCATCGACGCGATGGTCCACGCTATTGAGGCCTATACCAGCAAGCACAAGAAGAATGCTATCTCCGACGCCCTGGCGCGTGAAGCATTGCGATTGCTGGCATGCAATCTGATCCCGGCTTGTGAAAATGGCCAGGACCAGCGCGCGCGCGAGGCAATGCTACTGGGGGCTACTCTTGCGGGCCAGGCCTTCGCCAATGCACCTGTGGCCGCGGTCCATGCACTTGCGTATCCGCTGGGAGGTCATTTCCATATCCCGCATGGTTTGTCCAACGCATTGATGCTTGCACCGGTGCTGCGTTTCAACGCCGAAGCGGCAGTTTTGCAATATTCGGAATTGGCAGACGTCGTAGGTGCGGGTGGAAAAGCTAACGTGGCAGAAGGCGCGGCCGCGCTCATCGGATTTATGGATGACCTGATGGACCGATCCGGCGCTCCGCGCCGTCTCCGCGACATGGATGTGCCGCGTTCGAGTCTGCCTACCTTGGCGGCAGATGCCATGAAGCAGCAGCGCTTGCTGTTGAACAATCCAGTTGTTGTCACGGAATCAGACGCATTGCGCCTGTATGAACAAGCTTATTGAACCGGGGCAGGCAATTCTGTGGTCGCCGTAACGTTAATATTGAGAGCGCATCATGAACAATGTAGAAAGGATTGAGCACCACGAGGTCGTCATTCTGGGTGCCGGGTTCGGAGGCCTAGGAATGGCTGCTCGCATGAAAATCGCGGGCATCGACGACTTTGTCGTCCTGGAGAAGCGTCCCGAACTCGGCGGCGTCTGGCTTGATAATTCGTATCCCGGCGCGGCATGCGATACGGAGTCGCATCTGTATTGCTACAGCTTCCATCCGCATCTACGCGTGAGTGCCATGTATGCGGGCAGGGATGAGTTGCTCAATTATTTGAATTCGCTTGCCACGCGGTTCAACTTGGCAGAACACCTGCGGTTCAACAGCGAGATTCGCAGTGCTGACTGGGATGTGAGCGCGAGCCTTTGGCGGTTCGAGCTGGCCGATGGTTCGCGTTTGACCGCTCGTTACTTCGTGCCGGCGTGGGGTCAGCTCAACCGTCCGATGATTCCCGCGATTCGCGGCCTGGCGAGCTTCAAGGGAGACTATTTCCACTCCGCGCAGTGGCGGCATGATGTGAATTTGAGTGGCAAGCGTGTTGCAAGCATCGGAAACGCCGCAAGCGCTGTGCAGTATGTGCCGGAAATCGCGCCGAAGGTCGAGAACCTTACTGTGTTCCAGCGAAGCGCAAACTGGATCATGCCACGCAATCAGATCGTCTTCTCGATGGAGCAACTCGATACATTCGAGCGTGAGCCCCATCTCTTTGAGGAAAGCAGGAAATCGTTGCATGCATTCCGTGAAGCAGGGTTCGAGCGCACACGTATCGGTACCGACGCGCAGACGGAAGGCAAGAGTTTGGCTTTGGCGCACCTTCATCGGCAGGTGCCGGACGCGGTACTTCGCGAGCAGCTAACGCCGGATTACGAATACGCCTGCAAGCGAATTCTGCGATCGGATGACTACTATCCAGCTCTTATGCGCGAGAACGTCTCGTTGGAGACGGCGGGCGTAGAGGCTTTTGTCGAGGACGGTATCCAGACCAGGGACGGGCGTTTTCTCCCGTTCGATGTAGTCGTGTTCGGAACGGGATTCGAGAGTCAGGCATTCCAGGGTAGCCTGCAAATTCGCGGGACGGATGGCACGTTGGCGCAGGCATGGGAAGATGGCCCGGAAGCCTATCTTGGCATGACGGTGCCGGGCTTTCCGAACATGTTCATGTTGTATGGGCCGAATACGAATCTGAACCACAACTCCATCGTTTCGATGCTCGAGATCCAGCAAAACTACATCATCGACGCGATCGGTGGCTTGGCTGCAGCTGGCGTGAGGGCAGTAGACGTCGATAGGGCGGTGTTTGACGAATACAACAGCAGGCTACAGTCAGCGATGGCCGGCTCTGCGTTTTCGGCGGGCTGCTCAAGTTGGTACAAGAACGCAAAGGGCAAGGTGATCAACAACTGGGCTGGCACAGTGGACGAATACCGCACTGTGACACGATGGGATCACAGCGCGTTCGGTGCGATCTGACCGGGGGTGCACATGACATCAGTGCACTGGTTGCCGCTGACGGAGGTTTCCGAAGATGCCCGGGACGCCGTTCGGGCGTTCCGCGAACTGGGCGGACTGCATTACGGTAGCTTTTCCGTAGACCAGTCGCGCGTGAACTTCGTGCGCGCGTGCGAAATGAACGGCATTGCGTGCGATGAGACCGTTGTCCATGAGGACATGTCCGTTCCCGTGGCGGACGGCAGCATTCGCGTACGGCTCTATCGTCCGCGCGACGGGGAGGCCAACGACGAAAATCCACTTGTAGTCTTCATTCACGGAGGCGGGTGGGTGATCGGGAGCGTGGACACGCATGACGGCATCTGCCGCCATCTCGCGCGGCATAGCCAATGCCGTGTCGCCTCGGTGGAGTACCGCCGAGCGCCGGAGCGCCAGTGGCCAGTCCCACTCGAAGACTGCGAGCAGGCATTGGACTACTTGATCGCCAACGCCCCTGCGCTCTCTATTAACGCGTCTCGGGTGATCCTGGCGGGCGACAGCGCCGGCGGCAATATTGCGACCATTATCGCTAATGCGGCCTCGACGGTTGGATCCACGGTCATCGGGCAGATCTTGTTTTATCCGGTGACGGACCTGACGGCGATGTTCCCGTCATATCAGCGTATTCAAGGTGGATTTCCGCTTGTGGCTGAATCGATGCTTTGGTTCCGGAATCACTACGTGCCGGCTGGTGTTCCGTTTGATCTTCCGCGCCTGTCGCCGCTGCTGTATGCCGAAGGTCGGCGACAGCCGCCGATGTTCATTGCAACGATGGGGCTGGACCCACTATGCGACGAGGGCATTGCCTACGCGTCGTGCGCGGCACGAGCCGGAAGCAATGTCGAGCATCATCATCTTCCTGGGCATCACCATGGCATCGTCACCGCAGCCCGCAATATCGCGGCAGCGAGATATCTACTAGAACGCGCAGTTTCCTTTGTTCGGCGGCTCGCCGAAACAAGGCAGATTCAATGATGTCCCGGGGCTTCCGAAGATTTGATGGCGTTCTGTAAAGACTAACTTACTGATTACAAACGAACGAAAAGCATCGAGCTTCTCGACGCCTGCCAACGAGCAACGTCGGAACGATCCTCCGGCGAGAGTTGTGGGCACCGAAGAACTCACGTCATCGTCGGGATCCGATGCCATCGAGGTCGAGCCGCGGCCCATCGCGTTTATCCGATCTTGCACAGGAATGAAGGGACGAGAAACGTCCGTCGTGGGGCGGCAGTTTCGCGAGGTACCTTGGCCCCACTTCCGGTGCAGAGGCAATCCAGACTGGCTGCCAGTCAGTCGGGGAGGGGGCGCTGAACACGGAAAGAGCGAAACAACGGCTGGTGCGGCCTGGTATCTGGCGTGCTACGCACCTTATAACGCCGTTGCAACATTCGCAACCGATTGTGTAATGGAAACCCCTTATTCAAATTGTCCTTCGACTGCATGAGACTGGGAACACTGGAACTTGGTCAAATGATCATGTCGGAAGTGACCGGTCGAACCGAGGCGCGCATGGATGACCTACCGCGGGGGCGTTTCCCGTTGGGTCGGCGAGTTGTCGCCGATCTATGTATGGGGAACTCAACGCTAACGTAGTCAAATGAACAAGTCAAATGATTGGTTAGGGTGGCGTTACAGATATTTTCAATAACTGGTCAGTGGAGAGATCTCATGGCTAAGAATCAAACGGATTCATGTTCGACCGAGCACGTAGAAGTACTAATCATTGGGGCCGGGATATCCGGCATTGATGCGGCATGCCATCTCCGCATGCATTTGCCGGATCGCTCGTTCGCCATTCTGGAAGCGATGGAGGGATTCGGCGGTACTTGGTGGACCCATCGTTACCCAGGGGCGCGCTCCGACAGCGACCTGTATACATATGCGTACGGATTCCGTCCGTGGAGTGGCCGCTCGATCGCCACGGCGGATGAGATCCATGGCTATCTCGGAGATGTCATTGACGAATATGACCTCGGTTCGACGATCCGCTACGGGCATCGTGTTCACACGGTGGGCTGGTCGAGTGAACAAAAGCGCTGGACTGTCGAAGTATCGCGAAACGATACGGGTGAACGCTTCTCGATGACTACCGACTTTTTGTGGCTCGGGGCGGGATACTACGACCATCGTCAGGGCTTTACGCCTAAGTGGAACGGGTTCGATCGTTACAAGGGAACGATTGTTCATCCGCAGCACTGGCCCGAGGACCTCGACTATGCCGGAAAGCGGGTGGTCGTGATTGGCTCGGGGGCTACCGCTGCAACGTTGATTCCGGCGATGGCCAAAACCGCAGCGCACGTGACGATGCTTCAGCGGTCACCCACCTTCTTCACATCCGTTCCATGGACCCACCAACTGGACGCGCCGCTTCGCGAACTTGACGTTCCGGAGGAGTGGCGTGCGGAAATTCTGCGGCGTGCGCACCTGAAGCAGACGTTCGACCTGATCAACCTGTCCGCAGCGAACCCGGACGCTGTTCGCGATTGGCTGATCAACGAGACTCGCCAACAATTGCCGGAAGGTTTTGACGTCGACAAGCACTTCAACCCTGGCTATCGCCCGTGGCAGCAGCGAGTTGCTGCAATCCCGGAGGGAGACCTCTTCGCGGCTATTCGTGACGGGAAAGCATCCGTAGTGACGGACACGATCGAGTCATTCGACGAGAACGGCATTACATTGGCCTCCGGCGAACATCTGCAGGCGGATATCGTCGTGACGGCGACCGGCTTCGACATGAGTGCTTTTGGCCAGATCGCTTTTCACGTCGACGGAGATCCAGTCGACATGACCAGGCGGGTCTCATATCGAGGAATGATGATCGAGGGTATCCCGAATATGGCGTTCATCTACGGATATTACCGTTCGAGCTGGACGCTCCGCGCTGATCTCATCTGTGAATTCACCTGTCGTGTACTCGCACATATGGACAAGGTTGGTGCGAAGACGGTGGAGCCGCGCCTGCGAGCCGAAGACGCCGACATGCAGCGGTTGCCCTGGACAGACCCGAATAACTTCAATGCTGGGTACGTTATGCGGTCGCAACACCAGATGCACTCGCGGGGCGATCGTATGCCGTGGCAGCACCACTTTGAGTACCAGGAGGAGAGCAAGACTCTTCCGGAATTGAGCCCGGATTCCGAAGTCCTCGTATATCGCTGATCTCCCGGTAACGTCCGCATAAAAGGTAATGTTATGGCACTCGATTTGCATCTCGCTGGTTTTCTCGAAGCTTTTGCCGGATCTGGCGCGAAGCCACTGTCGCAGTCAACCCCGGAAGAGGCGCGCGCATTGATGCATCAATTGGCACACGCAGTTCGTGCATCAGGGGCAGTGGTCGAAATTCATAGTGTGGAAGACTTGACGGTTCCCGGCGCGACTGGATCGCTACGGGCGCGGCTCTATCGTCCGACTCAAGATCGTCATTTGCCGACGATCATTTATCTTCACGGTGGTGGGTTTGTCATTGGTGATCTGGATACCCACGACAATATTTGTCGAGAGCTGGCTCGTGGTGCGAACGCGGTAGTCGTCTCAGTGGACTACTGCCTGGCTCCCGAGCATCGGTATCCGGCGGCGGCGGACGACGCGTTAGCCGCGACCAAATGGGTTATCGCAAACGCTGGTGAGCTGGGTGGCAACGATGTAGTAGCGGTTGCCGGAGATAGCGCTGGCGGTAATCTTGCGGCCGTCGTGACCCAAGAACTGCACGCTGAGGGCATTTCGCTTGCCGCTCAGTTCCTGATTTATCCGGCGGTAGCACAAGACCGATCCAATTTTCCTTCCTTCAAGGAAAACGGTGAAGGCTATCTGCTCGACCTCGATACGATCGGCTGGTTTGATCGACATTACGTCCTCGACGGTACAAACCGGGCGGATGCACGACTGGCCCCGATCCTCGCCAAGGACTTTGCAGGGTTGCCTCCGGCGATCATCCTCACCGCGGAATACGATCCACTGCGCGACGAGGGCGAAGCATACGGTCGCTTGCTTCATGCAAGCGGCGTCAAGGTAGAAACGATCAGGTGTGATGGCATGCTGCACGGGTTCTTCGATATGGGGGGGATCTCCCCGGGCGCCCAGGCATGGATCGAGAAAGGAATCGCGAGTTTCCGGAAGATGCTCGGCAGTGCGCAGCACCATTGATACGTTCACGGTAGCGACTTGACTCTGCTGTTCGCAGTTCTGTGGCCACATGCAGCGTGGCAGGCGAGTTCCAACGTCGCCGACGCGGCCACAGTCCTGTCTCATGGCGGAATGTGCCCGATTGCCTAATGCCTCCGTGGAGCCGAAAAGTGCGGGGCGGAATGAATGCATCCGGTGGCGATTGCGCTTTTTCGCCGTCGGCATCGGTTCGTGCACGCTTTCGTGAGAGGGCTCCGGTTATTTGTCTCGATACCATCCGAGCTATCGACTGTGTTGAGACAGGGCGCGACGCGTCGGTACGCTTCGCCGCGGCACCACACTTTGTGGTCGAAAGTTGTGAACGAGTGTGAAAGATCGAAATATAAGGGATGGAGGAGACGCCAATATAGCCGGGCGAATATTTGGGCCTGGTGACAAGTGCGTACGTCGTGACCTCCTTTTATAAGGCCAGCCAGGCCGTGGGAAATGCTCGCATGTCTGATCAACTCAAGACTTGACGCGCGAGCCGACCTGACGTGTCTTCGCTGGGTAGTCTATTCAGGACACAAACCTGTGAAGAATTCATTCGATTATCTTGTTGTAGGTGGCGGATCGGCAGGCAGTGTGCTGGCTTCGCGTTTGACCGAAGACACTGATGTGACGCTGTGCCTCTTCGAAGCCGGTGGCACCGGCGACGGATGGACAGTAAACGTTCCGGCCGCCTTGGTGCTGATGATTCCATCCAGGCTGAACAATTGGGCGTTTCAGACCGTTCCCCAAAAGGGGCTGCTGGGACGACGCGGCTACCAGCCGCGAGGCAAGGCGTTGGGCGGATCGTCTGCGATCAATGCGATGGTGTACACGCGCGGCCATCATTGCGACTACGACGATTGGGCTGAGCTTGGCAACGAAGGCTGGGCCTGGAACGACGTCTTCCCTTATTTCAAGCGAAGCGAGCATAACGAACGTCTTGGCAATGAATGGCACGGGCGCGGTGGCCCGCTTTGGGTCAGCGATCTGAGGACAGGCAATCCTTTTCAGGAACGTTGGCTGGAGGCCGGACGACAGTGCGGCTTGCCCATCACGGACGATTTCAACGGTGCGGAGCAGGAAGGCGTCGGTATTTACCAGGTGACCCAGAAGAATGGAGAGCGCTGGAGTGCTGCACGCGCCTATCTTTTCCCACATATGAAGGCTCGCGACAACCTGACGGTGGAGACCAATGCGCTGGTTAGACGCATTGTGTTCGATGGAAAAAGGGCCGTTGGTGTCGAAGTCTCGCGTGCGGGCAGTGTCGAGACGGTTTGGGCGAAAAAAGAGGTGATCCTTTCCGCGGGCGCTCTTCAATCTCCTCAGTTGCTGATGTTGTCCGGCGTTGGACCGAAAGACGAACTTCATCGTCATGGGATAAAGGTCGTATCCGATCTCCCGGGCGTTGGAGAGAACTTGCAGGATCACCCGGACGTCGTTGTCGGCTATAAAACGAATAGCCTGGATGCGCTCGGTGTATCGGTACGCGGTGGGATCAAGACGCTGCGCGACATCAGGCAATATCGGAATTCACGGCGCGGTACCATGACAACCAACTTTGCTGAAGGCGGCGCCTTCCTGAAGACGCGTCCCGATCTGGATCGACCGGACGTTCAGATGCACTTTGTCGTTGGTCCCGTCAACGACCACGGAAGAAAGTTGCAGTTTGGACATGGTATTTCCTGCCACGTGTGCCTGTTGAGGCCGAAAAGCCGTGGGTCGCTCAAGCTGCAAAGCCCGGATCCGCTTGAGGCGCCGTTGATCGACCCGGCATTCCTCGATCATGCGGATGATCTCGATGTCCTGGTCGAGGGATACAAGTTGACTCGGCAGCTGATGGCGGCGCCGGCCATGTCGGAGTTTGTGACGGAGGATCTGTTTGAGGCTCGGTCGCGATCCGATGAAGACATTCGTGCGTTGCTACGTGAGCGAACCGACACCGTTTACCATCCGGTGGGAACCTGTCGCATGGGGAACGACGAGCTCGCCGTCGTTGACTCCCAATTGCGCGTTCGGGGAGTGGAGGGCTTGCGTGTCGTTGACGCCTCCATAATGCCGACTTTAGTTGGTGCAAATACGAACGCTCCGACGATTATGATTGGAGAAAAAGCCTCGGATTTAATCCGGGGGATTGCAAGATTTCCGCCTACGGTACCGAATTGAATTTTAAAACGGTGGTTTAACTAGCACCTTCTCGTGCGGCATTCGTACGCACGAATGCCGCAACCGTGCACGGATGTTGCGGACGTAGTATGCGCAACTACAGAGGTGGCTATTCGGGGACCCGCATCCCTATTCGGCCATAGACAAGCTTTCAAAATACCGACATAATCTACAATATGATGGTCATCTGACCATGTATCTCGATTGAACGCTACACGCCTGTACGACGTGAGCGGAAGAGGATTTTCGTGTCGGAGCTTACCAATGACAAGAGTTAGGGCCGCGTTACGGCGACAAGACTTTGTTGACGCTGCCGTTGATGTCATCGCCACGCATGGCGTTGCGGGAGCCACCACGAGGCGAATAGCTCAAGCCGCAGGCTGCCCTCTGGCGTCGCTACACTATGTATTCCACACCAAGAACGATCTGTTCGATGCGGTTTACGAATCCCTGTTTGACCGTATCGCGACGGACCTCACCGCCGATAGACCATTTCAGTCTTTCGCGGAACTCGCTGGATGGCAGTTGCGCAAGATTGTCGAATGGCTCGTGCAGAATCCATCATACGCCCGAGCCCAGTCCGAGCTGATCCAGTGGGCAGCGCGTCATCGACCCGATTTCGCCTTGAGAACCTATGTCCAGTCTGTCGAGCGAACGGTGGCTTACTTCAGCAAGTGCGCCGTGGAAGTCCACAGCGACATGATTGAAGCCGTAGCTAGAATGAGCCTCGTTCTGATCGATGGATTACTTAATAGTTGGTACGCGGAACTGAATATCCGCACGCTTGGGACGAACCTGAAAAATGCGAGTTCAGCTTTGGAGGCGTATGCAACCGTCATCTCGAACTCAACGGTACAGGTTTGAAATCGACGCGGCCTGCTGTGGCGCTTTTTGAAGTCCATTTCGACCTTGTTTCCGGTGCGTAGATGGACGACGGCATCCAGTTGGGAGCCCCCCGAGAGAGGCACCCAGCGACGATTCTAGTTAGCTGATGGCGCCCGGCGCCGCGCCGAACATAGACTTCGTCTCCAGGAACTCCTCGATGCCGGCGTAGCCCCATTCTCGTCCATTTCCGGACTGCTTGTAACCACCGAATGGTGCCGCGATGTCAACTGCCGCGCCGTTCAAGTGGACCATTCCGGTCCGCAACTTTCTTGCGACACGCTCCGCTTGTTCGATCGAGTCTCCATAGACGTAGCCGGACAATCCGTACGGCGAGTCGTTGGCGATGGCGATAGCATCTGGTTCATCTTTATAGGGGATGAGGACCAATACAGGGCCGAAAATCTCTTCGGTTGCTATTTTCATGCGATTGTTTGCGCGGCTGAAGATCGTCGGCTTTACGTAGTAACCTCGTTCAAGCCCGGAAGGATTGCCGAGCCCGCCCGAGATGAGCACTGCACCCTCCTCAATTCCAACCCGAATCATTTCCTGCACCTTTTGATGCTGGCGCTGGTTCGCCATTGGTCCCATTGTTGTGCTGGGATCGCGCGGGTCGCCGACTACTACCTGCCCGCACGCGGCTGCTGCAATCGCTTCCGCTTCCTCAAGCCGATGCGCTGGCACCAGCATTCGTGATGGCGCCGTGCATGTCTGACCGGAATTGGCCATCATCTGGAGCACCCCATGCGTGACTGCTTGCTGAAAGTTTTCGCTATCCAGAATGATGTTCGCCGACTTTCCACCCAGCTCTAGCGTCACCCTTTTGATCGTCGTCGCCGCTGCCTGAGCGACCTCCACACCAGCGCTCGTCGACCCGGTAAGCGACACCATATCAATGAGCGGGCTGGAAGCAATGGCACTTCCCAAGCGCTGCCCAGAGCCCTGTACGAGATTGAATACACCGGGAGGTACGCCGGCCTTCTCAAGGATCTCGGCGAGAACAATGGCCGAGTACGGTGCATTCTGACTGGGCTTCAACACAATTGTGCAGCCCGCCACCAGAGCCGGCGCAACCTTGCACATGACCTGGTTCATTGGCCAGTTCCATGGCGTAATCAACCCGCAAACACCCACAGGCTCCTTCACGATCCGCGAAGTGCCTTGGGTTCGTTCGAACGGATACTGCTTTGCAACTTCCAGAGTCGTATGGAGGTGCCAGAGTCCCAGCGCCGCCTGAAGTGGGCGAGAAATAGCATCCATGGGTGCGCCCATCTCTAGAGTGATTGCGTCCGCCATGTCCTGCAACCGCTCAGTGTATGCACCAATCACGCGTTCGAGCATCTGGAGTCGCTCAACCAGGGGCGTGTTCGAAAATGCTGCGAAGGCGTCGCTAGCCGCCTTCGCAGCCAAATTCACATCCGCCTCGTCAGAGAACAGCAATACCCCAGAGACCTCGCCGGTCGCCGGATTGATAATTTCGTGCTCAATGCCACCGTTCACCGGCTCCACCCATCGCCCGCCTATCAACGCCCGGCGTAGATGTTCTGCTTCAAAAATTGGCATCAGCTAGCTCCATGTTAGTTGGCTTCGCGGGCGAGTCTTCAGAACTCCCCAGAGTAGCCATGCTACCGCCTTTTTTGATCAGTTGTCCAAGTCGAACGACTCAGTAATAATCAGGATTGACCACTGGCACTTCGAAACACGATGCTCTAGGGAACCAGCAGCAATGCCGTTGCAAAATAGTCCGAGTTCGAGTCAGCTCGCCGTTCGAGTACTCACGCACGTATCACAGAGGGTTAACCTTCATCGACAAGGAATTTTTCGAGCAATACCTTCTGCCACACGGTCATTTGATCAAGTCAAGTAGTAGACTCCATCCCGGATAGCCAAATAGAAGTAAGCAATCCATAAAGTGGCGAACCGCGATTCGGTCGCTTTTAGATGTCAACGTCGAACGACAACTCTCCTTCAAGAGCGAAAGGTAATTACCATGGCAATTATTCAAGTACAGCAGATCATGCATGAGCACCCATTGCATGCTCGTGCCCCGCATGAATCCCGCTACGAAGGTGGCAGTGCCTTCTGCGACGGCAACTATGTCCCCATCACCGAAGCGACCGTCCCGCTCGTTGACGCGGGGTTCTTGCATGCCGATGCTGCCTACGATGTCGTTACCGTCTCACGAGGCAACTTCTTTCGGCTCGACGATCACCTCACCCGCATGGAAGAGTCGTCGGCGAAGTTCTTCCTCGAGAATCCGTTCAATCGCGAACAGGTCAGGGAAATTCTCCACAATCTCGTGCGAAACGCCGGCCTGAAGGATGCGTACGTCTGGTGGTGCGTCACCCGCGGCCCCCTGAGCGTCGACCGTCGTGACCGCAGTGCAATGAAGAATGCGATGTTTGCCTTTGCCGTGCCGTTCTTCTTCCAGGCGGACGACGAGGTCCGCACGCGCGGCTCGAACCTGTTGATCAGCAAGCTGTACAACCGGATTTCCGCAAAGGCGGTGGATCCCACGGCCAAGAACTTCCATTGGATGGACATGAAGCTTGCTCTCTTCGAGGCGATGCAACAAGAGAAGGACTGGGCGATTCTCGTCGACGAAAGCGACAACCTCACCGAAGCTGCCGGCGCGAACGTCTTTTTCGTCAAGAACGGCGAGCTCTATACCCCTGCTGAAGGCTGTCTTCTGGGTATCACGCGCCAGAGTGTCTTCGATATCGCCGCCGAGCTTGGCATCAAGGTGAACATCGGCAAATACACCGCGACCCAGCTGCGCCAGGCCGACGAAGCATTCACTTCCTCGTCTGCAGGCGGAATCATGCCCATCAGCTCCGTCGATAACCAGCGCCTTGGTGACCACAACGGCCCCGGCCCGATCTCCGAGAAGATCCATAACCTCTACTGGGAGAAGCGCTGGGCAGGGTGGCATTCGCAGCCAGCTGAATACTTCACGTCTGTCCCGGCATAAGCCGGGAGCCCATCACAAGCGACGCGCGTACAGAGTCGATCCGGTCAGATTAGCCGTGCCGGCTTTGACGCATGCACGATAGCTGTAGCCATCGAGAATGCGGGAAAAGCCTGTCCGGCACTCCTTAACGGTGCCGGACGTAAAGTGTGTCGAGCTTCGGTCGGCAGCCGGTTCCGGCAAGGACTGGGTCTGGCGCCGAGTGGCAACGATCTACGTTGAAACCACCATCGGCGATATCGCACCTCGGACGGCCGGACGTGCAGGCCGCAAAGCGAGAGAAATGGAAAGGAGAACGATGATGAAGCAGATAAATATCAGGGCCGTGTCCGTGATCGCGGCCGCAGTGTGTCTTGTGATTGGAACTGCAGCCATGGCGGAAGACCTCACGCCGTCAGGCGCCGAGCGCGCGGCCAGCAAGGACGGACTGGTGCCAGCTTTTGCCGGCCGGGAAGCCATGCCAGCAGGCTGGGAATGGGGCAAGGTCCGCGGCGACTTCTGGAAGCACAAGAACGAAAAGCCGCTGTACACGATCGATGCGTCGAACGTCGACAAATACGCCGACAAACTGTCGCCGGGGCAGGTCCAGCTCGTCAAGCAGTTGAAGGGCTACCGCATGGACGTTTATCCGTCCCACCGCGAATGCCAGTTGCCGGAATTCGCCGAGCGGAATTCGACGGCGAATCTCACGACGGCGAAGCTGGCTTCGAATGGCGAGACGATCCAGACCGCGACATTCCCGGGCGTGGCGTTTCCGCAGCCGAAGAGCGGTGCCGAAGCGATCTTGAACTACGAAACGCGCTACCGGGGCGAAGGCGCCGAGTGGGCGCCGGGTGTCACGGTCATTTCCCCACGCCCGGGCAGTAATGACTGGATCGACAGCGTCGGCCCGCAGGTCTTCTACTTCCCGGCGGGCAAGGATGGCAAGACCGCGCCGCAGGACGTCGACCAGTTCAGCCAGGGCGCGTATTTCGAGGTTGACTCACCTGCGGCACTGGCCGGACAGGCGTTCGTGCAACGCCAGTACTTCGACAAGGACTCGGAGACCTACTACTACTTTCCCGGGCAGCGGCGCGTGCGACGCATGCCGGCCTATACACACGATGCACCGCTGATCGGCTACGAAAACCAGTATCTGATCGACGAATCCAACATGTTCAACGGTTCCATCGACCGCTTCAACTGGAAGCTCGTAGGCAAGAAGGAAATGATCGTACCTTACGACGATTTCGGCATGTACACCTTTAAAGACAAGCTGCACGACGTCGCCACGCCCAATGGCATCGCGACCGACCATCGTCGTTACGAGGTGCATCGCGTCTGGGTGGTCGAGGCAACGCTCAAGCCTACGGCGCGCCACGTCGATTCGAAAAAGATCCTGTATCTGGACGAGGACAGCTGGCTGGCACTCGTCGGCGAGGACTATGACGCACAGGGCAAACTCTGGAAGGTGCGCGAGAGCTACCCGATTCCGGTTTGGGAGCTTGGCGGTGCCTGCGATAACGAGCCCTTCGTGCAGTATGACCTCAACAACGGACGCTATGTGTTCGACGCCTCATCAGTTGGTCAGGGCAAGGACATCCACTGGTATGAGCATATTAACGATCCGCGCTTCAAGACAGACTTCTTCACGGCCGAATCGCTGCGCTCGGTGAGCGAACGCTGAGGTTCGACGCAAATGCAGGGGACCGACGCGCGCCGGTGGTGCGCGTCGGCATAAAGGGTGACGGCAGGGGAGACGGATGAAAACGAAGATCATTGGAAGATATGTTGCGGCGTCGCTGGCCATGTTCGGCACGGCTGCAACGAGTGCGTACGGTTACGAATTCAAGACAGGCCTGAACGATCTCACGGGTTCGTGGGTTACCAACCTCACGGCAGGTGCAGGCATCCGCACCAAAAACCCTAGCTGCTCGCTCACGGGCGACCCGAACTCGTTCGGTTGCGGCGCGGGGGCCAACACCAATCAATGGGGCGCGGGCGACGACGGTGACCTGAACTACCGGAAGGGCCAGCCCTTCAGCACCTCCATCAGCGCGACGAGTGAGCTCTTGCTGAAGATGCCGAGCGAAGGGCTCAAGTTCATGATCCGCGGCACAGGCATGTACGACTTCCTCGCCGGCAATACGAACAGAACGCCGCTGTCGAGCACGGCCTCGGCACAGGTCGTATACGACGCACAGCTGCTCGATTTGTGGGGCGAGAAGGACTTCACGATCAAAGGGCAGAACGCTCACGTGCGCCTTGGCAACCAGGTGATCAACTGGGGCGAGAGCATGTTCGCGATGGGCGGCATCAACGCCACCAACTCGCTCGACGTGCAGAAGCTTCTGGTTCCAGGCTCGCAATTGAAGCAGGCGCTTCTGCCCGCGCCGATGATCAGCTTTGCTGCCGATCTTTCTCATGGTTTCAGTACTGAGGATTACTATCAGTTTCAGTGGAACGGCAACCGCTATCCACCGGTTGGCTCGTACTGGTCGCTGTCGAATAGCCTGGGCCGCGGCACCGATCCGTTTACGGTGAGCACCGCCAATCTGAACGTGTACGGCCCCAGCGCGGGTACGATCGCGGGCTCCAGCAGTGGCAACCAGAACGTGCTCAACGGCATCAATACGGGCCTCGTTAACGGTGCCTACGCGGGGCCGCCCTTTAACGACATTGGCCTGCCTGTCAACTGGCAGGCGCCGTCGAAGTACCATCCCCAGTTCGGCATGAAATTCAACTATTCGCCGCGCTCCTTCGATGCGAACTTCGCGGTCTATTACGAGAACTACACCGACAAATCACCGGTGCTCTCATCGCTGGCCAACGGCACACTGGGCTGGTCGTATCTGCAGAACCGTCAGCTCTTTGGCGCGAGCGCGAACTTCGGCATCGGCAACTGGGCGATCGGCACCGAGCTGTCGTACCGGCCGCATGACGCCGTGGCGCTGTCGAGCTGTTATGGCGTGGGCGGCCCGCTCGATCTGAACACCAATGGCGTACAGGGTGTCAACTGCCAGCAGTGGGCAGACATGAAGAAGCTGCAATACGACGTCAACGGCATTCTGGCGCTAACGCGCAGCGAGTATCCGTTCCTGAAGCTGATTGGTGCGGACCAGGCGACGCTGACCTGGGAGCTCACGTGGATCTACTATCCCGGCCTGAGCCAGCGTGGCGTCACGCGCACGGTCGATGGCCAGACGGTAACGCAGGTGCCGCAGGCGGGCTACATGCCCTGGCTGAACAACGGTTCGAGTCTCGGCTACCCGATCGGCATGGCGCAGGGCACCTCGAGTTCGGTGGGCGCGACCGTCGATTTCAACTGGACCTACGACGGCACGCTGATTCCCGGCTGGCAGGTGACGCCGGGCATCACGTTCGCCGATAGCCTGTACGGCTATACGCCAACGTTGAGCGCCAACTACATGCAGGGTGCGAAGTCGATGAACCTCTATGTGCTGTTCAACCAGAATCCCGCCGTCTGGCAGGCGGGAATCAATTACACCATGTTCTGGGGCGGGCACAACACCGTGGGCAATCCTTACGCAGACCGGAATTTCGTCGGAATGTTCGTCACGCGAAACTTCTGATCGCGGATTCTGTACGCTATTGAATCACTTGAAGGGAAAATGCCGTGTTAAATCGCCTGGTCAAAAATCTGGAACGGTTCTTCTTCGGTCACCGCATGGCCGTGCTCGTGAGCATCGGCCTGTTCACAGCGGTCATGGCGTTCTTCGCCGTGCAACTGCGCATGGATGCGGGCTTCGAAAAGCAGATGCCGATCGGCCACGAATATATCCAGACCTTCCAGAAGTACCGTTCGGACCTGCTCGGAGCGAACCGGATCACCGTTGTCGTGCGTGCACGCAAGGGCCCGATCTGGACGAAAGAGGGTCTTACGCGTCTGTACAAGGTGACCCAGGCCGTCACGTACCTGCCTAACGTCGATCGCGGTGGCGTGCAGTCGTTGTGGACGCCGAACGCCTACGTGAACGAGATCACCGACGAGGGCTTTCGCGCCGAGCCGATCATCTCAGGCACGATCACGCCCGACCAGCTCACGTCCGACGTTGTCGCGAAGATCCGCCGCGCGACCACGCTCGGCGGCTATGTCGGCACGCTTGTCTCGCACAACGAAGACAGCGGCATGATCACGGCCGAGCTCAACGAGCGCGACCGCAACGGCAAGGTGCTCGATTACGTGGCGTTCAATCATCTGCTCGAAGCGCAGATCCGCAAGCCGTTCGAGGATGCTGGTTATGAGGTGCAGATTATCGGCTTTGCCAAGCAGATCGGCGACATCGCCGATGGGGCGACGGCCGTGCTCGGTTTCTGCGGCATTGCGCTCCTGCTCACGGCGCTCGCGGTTTACTGGTACTGCCATTCGGTGCGCTTCACGGTGCTGCTGATTTCGTGCTCGCTGACGTCGCTCATCTGGCAGTTCGGCACACTCAGGCTGCTTGGCTTCGGGCTGGATCCGCTGGCCGTGCTCGTGCCCTTCCTGGTGTTCGCGATCGGCGTCTCGCATGGCGTGCAGCAGGTAAACTTCATCGTGCGCGAGATTGCGCACGGCCATAGTTCGTTCGACGCGGCACGCCACAGCTTCAGCGGACTGCTGATTCCCGGCGTACTGGCGCTGATCACGGCATTCGTTTCGTTCATCACGCTGCTGCTGATTCCGATTCCAATGGTGCGCGAGCTGGCCATCACGGCATCGCTGGGCGTCGCGTACAAGATTGTGACGAATCTCGTGCTGCTCCCAGTCGCAGCTTCATGCTTCAACTTCACGAAAGCGTATGCGGACAGCGCGCTCAAGCGCAGCGAACGGCGCTCGGCGTGGCTGCGCGGGCTCGCGCGCATCGCGCAGCCACGCTATGCAGGCGTGACCGTGGCCCTGACGCTGGTGGTGTTCGCACTCGCCGCGTGGCAAAGCCGCGACCGCGTGATCGGCACGCTGCAGCCGGGTGCGCCAGAACTACGTGCGGACGCGCGTTTCAACCGCGATGCCACGTCGATCGCCTCGAGCTACGACATCGGCCTCGACTGGCTCACGGTCGCGATCGAGTCGGCGCAGAAGGGCTGCGATAACCCCGCGGTCGGCCTGTACGAAGACGACTTCACGAGCGCGATGCGTACCGAGCCCGGTGTGGTGTCGGCGCAGTCGTACTCGGCGATGCTGCGCCGCTATAACCAGGGCTACAACGAGGACTACCCGAAAATGAATGTCGTGCCGATAGACTCAGAGAATTATGGGGCGGTGTCGGTGGACGCGAGCCGGGTGAAAGGCTTCATGAAGACGGACTGCAGTATGACGGCGGTACACCTGTTCCTCACCGACCACAAGGCCACGACGATCAGCCGGATTCTGGACGACGTGAAGACGTACCGTTCAACGCATCCGTTCCCGGGCATCACGGTGAGGCTCGCGGCAGGCAATGCGGGCGTGCTGGCCGCGACCAATGAGGAGGTCGAGAAAAGCGAACTACCGATGATGCTGTACGTGTACGCGGCCATCCTGATTCTCGTGTTCCTCGCCTATCGAGACTGGCGCGCGATGCTCGCATGCTGCCTGCCGCTTTCCGTGGGGACTTTCATTGGATACTGGTTCATGAAGGAACTGCAGATCGGGCTCACGGTGGCCACGTTGCCGGTGATGGTGCTCGCCGTGGGCATCGGCGTGGACTACGCGTTCTATATCTACAACCGGTTGCAGGTGCATCTCGCGGGAGGTCAGAACATCGTCAAGGCGGTGCAGCACGCGATGCTGGAGGTAGGCGTGGCGACGATCTTCACCGCCATCACGCTGGCGATCGGCGTGGCGACATGGAGCTTCTCGGCGTTGAAGTTCCAGGCCGACATGGGCAAGCTGCTGGCGTTCATGTTCCTCGTGAACCTGCTGATGGCGATGACGGCGCTGCCGGCGCTGGCCTCGGTGCTGGAGCGCTGGTTCCCGCGTCGCAAGCCGGCGCGTGCGCCGGGCCTGTTCAGCCATTGATGTCTGGAGACGAAATCATGATCAAGACGTTTGTTGCCTGCGCGGCGTTGTGCGCGAGTGCGGCGGCCTTCGCACAGCCGCAGGGTGGAGTAGCGGACTGGGCAGCCAAACCCGCGCATGCGTGGAGCGCCCCGGCGCACATGATGCTCATGGACGCGGCGCGCGCCGGTTCGCGCATTGTCGCGGTGGGTGAGCACGGTGTCATAGTCATTTCGGATAACGAGGGAAAGACATGGAGCCAAGCGCGTGAGGTGCCGGTCTCGGCAACGCTGTCGGCTGTCACTTTCACGGACGCGCAGCACGGCTGGGCTGTTGGCCAGTGGGGCGTGATTCTCGCGACTGACGATGGTGGCGAGACGTGGCAAAAGCAGCGCATGGATATTTCGGTGGATCAGCCACTGTTCTCCGTGTTCTTCACCAACACGCAAAACGGTATGGCAGTGGGTCTGTGGTCGCTGATGCTCGCCACGCACGACGGCGGCAAGACGTGGACGAAGGTGACGGTGCCCAAGCCTCCGGGCAGCGGCCGGGCAGACCGCAACCTGTATCACATTTTTGCGGACAAACAGGGCGCGCTCTACATCGATTCGGAGCAAGGGATGGTGCTCAAGTCGCCGGATGGCGGCGCGAACTGGAGCTATCAGGCTACGGGCGGCAAAGGCACGCTATGGACCGGTGTAGCGCTCTCCGACGGGCGAATCGTCGTGGGCGGACTGCTCGGCAGCCTGTACCAGAGCAGCGACGGCGGGGCAACGTGGACGGCGCTGAACGCTGGCACGAAGAGTTCGATCACCGATCTTGTGGCGACTAAAAGCGGACTGATGGGCGTCGGACTTGATGGCCTTGTGTTCCGGCAACGCGAGGGCAGCACGTCGTTCGAGGTCCATCAGCGCGAAGATCGCGCGACGCTCACGGCCGCGCTGTTCAATCGCACTGGCAAGCCGGTGTTGTTTTCTCAGGATGGGGTGCTCGACACTCCCGGAGCGAAGTGATAGCGCATTACGTGGGGGGCGACCGAACTAGCAGATTTATGCAATAGGAGTGCGACATGAATGCTGATGCCATCGTGGGCCGGGCTCGCAACTCTGCTGATTTCCGTCGCGGTTGCGGCTAAGGCGCACGCCGGTGATTAGCTTCCCCCGGAGCAGTCGATTCAGCATTCCGTGCAGGTATCGAGTGCAGGGCCGGTCGACACGGGCGCACAGACTGAAACGGCTCGCGCGGACGTGCGCCGGGCTGCGAGCGTCGGCCCGGCGCCGGGCAAGACTCGGGCGCAAGTTCGTGCCGAGCTCCTGCAGGCCGGAGAGGAGGGAATGCTTCTGCAGCGCTGGGGTGACTATCCTCCCAGTGCCGCGGCACGGGCGCGCAATCGGGGGAATTATTTGCTTCTGGAACAGGTGTGGAAGGAAGAAGGGATCACTCCGGCGACGAGCGCAGGCAGATCAAGCGTATTTAACTAGGAATGCAGATAAAATTGCTGGTGGCGACGAAGCGAGTTGTGGGTGGGAAATCGAAGGTCGGTGCGTAGGGGATGGCACGGGTGTTGTTATCGCCAACGTGAAGATATCGATGAACGAGTGCAATGAAATTGCTGTCGAGCAAGCGATGCCTTTGAAGTCGGGAGCTCTTCCACAATTCTTCACTGGTTCTCTATCTTGTCATCCAACATCAAACGTTTACCCCTCGCTTTCGGATGAAAGGTTTGGTTAGCGAGTCTTAACGGGGGCCGAAGTGAAAAATATTGCTACGAGCATCAAGTTGAAGGTCGCGTTTGGCTCGAGCATCTGTGTGATTCTTCTCTCCGCGATCGGGTTGTTCGGGCTCTATGGGCTTTACACGCTGAATGCGAATCTGAACAACGCCTTCTCGGGGCATGTGGTGCCGATCAATGAGCTATCGGAAGTGCGCGCAGCGCAATCGGATCTCACGCTTCAAATCGCTCGGATCGAAATGTTCGCTGAGCCTGCTGTCACGCGCGATGCCATTGAAGCGATTCGTGCCGATCAGGCGCGTATCGACGAAGCATGGAATAGCTACTACGGAAAGGGAATCCGTAGTAGCAGGGAGCGAGATCTTGCTATAAAGATCCGGGATTTGCTTACGCAATTTACGCATGTCACGGACGACGCCATCGACGCTTTGAACACCGGCAACGATGACGTCGCTATTCCCATCATCAAAAAACTCGTTCCGATCGGAACGCAGTTGACGGGCGTATTAGCGGAGGACGCCGCGCTGCATCTCGCACGGGCCAGGCAGTTCGTGGTGGATAGTGGGTCGACCTATCAAAGCGTTTTATGGATCGCGATCGCGCTGGTGGTTCTCGGCATTGCATTGACAGCCGGCGTTTCGATCTATCTGACGCGCGCGATTTCGCAGCCGCTCGGCAAGGCCTTATCTGTGGCGAATCGAATTGCCGACGGCAACCTCGAGAATGAAATCTCGACGCAGGCACGCGACGAATTCGGCGATTTGCTCGAAGCGCTGAATCGGATGGGGCACCAATTGAGTGACACGGTGCGCGGCATCAAGGACATCGCTGAATCGGTGGCCGTGGCATCGCGCGAAATCGCCATCGGCAATTCGGATTTGTCGGCCCGAACCGAGAAGCAGGCCACATCGCTCGAGGAAACCGCGACGAGCTTGACGCAATTGACGGAGACGGTAAAGCACAATGCCGATAGCGCGCGAGAGGCCAACGTGCTGGCCACTCGTTCCACGAGCATGGCCGATGCAGGTAACGAGGCGGTGCGACACATGGTCGGCACGATCGAGGAAATCAGCGGGAGTTCGAACAAGATTACCGACATCACGACCGTCATCGAAGGCATCGCATTTCAGACGAACATCCTTGCACTGAATGCTGCAGTCGAGGCGGCGCGCGCCGGCGAACAAGGCCGCGGGTTTGCCGTGGTCGCGAGCGAAGTTCGCAGTCTGGCTCAGCGTTCCGCCGCCGCCGCGAAGGAAATCAAGGAATTGATCGCCTCGTCAGTGGCGATGATTCAAAACGGCGCGAAGCAGGCGACGCAGGCGCGGGAAACGATAGGCGAGGTCAAACTCGCGATTGAGCAAGTTTCGTCGATCGTCGGTGAAATTGCGCAGGCCTCGGAAGAGCAGACGCGCGGCATCGAACAAGTCAATCAAGCGATTGTTCAGATGGATGAGGTGACGCAACAGAACGCCGTATTGGTGGAACAGTCCGCACAAGAGGCGCAGGCCCTCAAAGAGCAGGCGCGGGTGTTGAACGATGCGGTATCGGTCTTCAAACTCGCGAATGCGCTAGCCAAACCGAGGGTGGACGGCCACGCGAAGGCTGACCTGCTCACCGGATCGCTATCATCATTTCGAACATGAGGTCGATGTTCGGCGACTGCGCCTGCGGGCCGAACATCAAGCTCGCGACACTGTTGGTTTGCGCTCCGATCAGCGTTCCCGTGGGAGGTATTCGCGCGCCGTAGCGAACGCGTCGATATCGCGTACGCGGTTGACCTGGATCGCCCGATAGGTGGACTTGGGGTCATCGCCTCAACCACGCCAGAGCGTGTCCGGAATCTGAGCGGGGGTGAAACTATCAGCGACGCGATTTTGGAAGTGGGCATGATGTCCGTAAGCGCTCAATTCGCCACACCTTGATGGCTCGCGTTGTTACC
Organism: Paraburkholderia sp. A1BS-2L; assembly: GCF_051125205.1. Classification (NCBI taxonomy): domain Bacteria; kingdom Pseudomonadati; phylum Pseudomonadota; class Betaproteobacteria; order Burkholderiales; family Burkholderiaceae; genus Paraburkholderia; species Paraburkholderia sp. A1BS-2L. Next base: position 844,067 of record NZ_CP120429.1, on the reverse strand, counting down.
GGGTAACGGAAGCCGGGGTATGCGTGTTCGGCATTTTACTTTGATATGCTAACTAAATATATTACCCGAAAGCGAGGGGGTAAACGTTTGATGTTGGATGACAAGACAGAGAACCAGTAAAGAATTGTGGAAGACGCTTGAGCCGTCGCTGCCAGAGCGGTCATGCTCGGCAAAAAGCGGACGTCCCTGGATAGATGACCATTTCAGCATTCAATGGCATTTGTTCGTGCTGCACACAGGAATTCCATGGGAGGAACTGTGATGGAAATGGACTTCGGCAGTGGCATGAAGTGCTAGGGTCGGCTGCGTGACTGGCAGAACGCGGCGTGTGGGAGTCCCTGCATCTGGCGTTGCTAACGCGATTGCGTGGATGCGATGCCGTTGACTGGAGCCGTGCGAGCATCGATGGCGCAAGCTTGGCCAGCCCCGGGGGCGAACAGCCGGGGACGAACCCGACCAATTGGGGCAAACTCGGCAGCAAGCGCCATATCGCAGTAGACCGGCCGGGTATCACGCTGGTACTCATGGTCACAGGCACCGACCGGCGCGACTCGAAAGTGTTTGAGGCGGTGCTTAACGCGATTCCAGCGGTGCCGGGTCGCGGTTTTGTAGAACAGTTATGTTAGCGACTCGAAGCGCTGAGTAGCGTTCTGAGCGCCGCCTGTCGCGGTTGGGCACGAGTAATAGTCCCTCAGGGCGTCTGTGAGCAGATGCTTGCAGGTGGGGCGGCGCATGGCAGGAAGTCGCAGACGTGATACGCCGAGAGCGACACGGATATTATGAAGAGACGCTGCGGACGTTGCCGCAGTGAGGTTCAGTGCCTCGGAGTAGGCGGCAGCAGCTTGCTACTTCCGCACTAACTTGCGGGTGCTCTTGACGGTAGGGTTAGAGGCCGAAAGTGCCGACGCATAGGAGACCAACATCCTGCTGGCATGGTCGACATCAGCGGCCAGACGTTTTGGATCTTGCTGGGCAAACCATGAGAAAAGCAGCCCGTCGACCAGAATAATGATCAGCCGCGCGATGGCATCCAGGGCCTTGGCATCCGCACGCGGCTCGGCAGCGGCCAGGTTGGTGCGGGTACCTTCCAGGGCTAAACGAAAGGCACCAATGGCCATATCGGGCTGATGTCTGAGCGCCCACGTAAACAATTCTGACTGGGTCTTCGCGTAAGTCGGGTTTGCCGCGAACCAGGCCATTACCGCGCGCAGGTTGTAGTCCGCAAGATCGGACAGGGTGCCGTGTTCCGGAGCGTCTGGGCTATCCGAGCGGATCGAATCGATCAACGTTTCATAGACAGCCAGCAATAGCTCGTCCTTTGAATGAAAAACGTAGTGCAGGGAAGCTAGCGGACAGCCCGCGGCCTCGGCGATGCGACGGGTCGTGGCCCCCTTCACACCGTGTTCTGCAATAACCGCGACTGTGGCCGCTACGAGGTCCTGGCGGCGGACTTCAGCCCGTACTCTCAGCATAGGCTAGAGCTCCGTTTCATGTCTTAGTTTAAAGGGGGTACCCGGGCAGGGTAATCGAATGCCCCGATATTAACATGACGATGGACGGCATTTCGTAATCAACGGCATGGCATTGGCCTGCAGGTATGTTGCGACGCTATGGCGGCGAGAGAAATGCAGTTGGCAGGAGTTTGCCAGGAATGTCCGCGGAGTTCCGCGCCGAGTACGGGAACTGGTCGGCGGGTAACAATGCAACCGGTCGGAACCATTTCATCCCGGCGCCAAAACTGCGGCCACCGATGCGTCGCTGTACCTGAGCAAACGCCACGGAGTCGACGCGAAGTGGCAGCATGCTTCGCGAACCACGGGCGGATTCATTCATAGGTCATCGGGCCGGCACATCGAACAGTTTCCGTTTGTCACGCATCGGCCAGGTTCCCGTTTTGATGTTCTTTCCCCAGACGGAGCACAGATGCGACGACTTGGCGTGGGAGCGTGAAAGGGCGGTCATGCGCCCCTTGAAATTGGTGCAGTTGCCTTGGTTTTGGAGCCCTCATCATAGGGCTAATGGAAACCCCGTATTCCATCTGTGTTTTTGAGGCATAAACTCTGGGCTGCGGGCACATGGTCAATTGATCAAGTTTGTTGGCTTGCACCACTACTTGACCTTTGAGCATCAGTTGGTGCAGTTGATTCCCCGCTACCGGGCGCGCGTCCCACTACAGGAGGACGCGTTAGCCGCAATGCAGGGGGAAGACGAATACGTGGAACCGGTTGGCATGGCCTTTGCTTTATTGTCAATTGACCAAGTCATATGATTTATTCGAGCCAGGCATGATGATGGATATCTCCAGGTAACGTGGTCAACGATAAGGGTACGCGAATGAAAAAAGCAATTGCTGTCTTGGGATTAGGGGCTATGGGGTCTGCCATTGCCGCCTGCCTGATTGAAGATGGTGCGGAAGTCGTCGTCTGGAACAGAAAACCGGAAAAGGCGCAACGCATGCAGGAGTTGGGAGCCAGAACTGCCGATAGCGCCACGGCAGCCTGTGGTCAGGCGGACGTAGTCATCGTGGTTACTGCGACGCCGATTGATCTCGCAGCGGATTTCAAGGAATTGGGCGAGCGCCTGAAAGGAAAAACAGTTGTAAATCTTGCTACGGGGCGCCCATCCGAGGTCCAGGCGCTGGATCAAATCGTGAGTGGTGTTGGAGCAAAATTTGTCAACGGGACAATTCAGTGCTTCCCACCCGATATCGGCACCGAGAATGCAGTGATCCTGTTTGGTGCCGATGAGAAGATCTGGCGCGATGCTGAACCCATTCTTCGGAAAATCGCACCGCAATCCACGTACATCAGTGCAAGATCCGACGTTCCGAATGTGCTCGATATTGGGCTAACAGGGACATTCGTTTTTGGTGCTGGCGCAGCTTTCCTGGAGGGACTCCGGTTCGTAGTGAACTCAGGCGTTTCAGTCGACGAACTACGTGACCTAATTCCGACCTATATCGCAGGCCAGAGCAAATTCATCGAAGGTTTGTTCGAGTCAGTTGCAGCTTCAGATTATCAGGCTGGGGGCGCTGACCTACGCGTCTATGCCCGGGCTACCGGGATTTTCCAGCAGGCGCAGGAAGATATCGGGCAACCGCCGCGAATTCTGAAGGCGCTACGCGAGCGAATTCTGTCGTCCATCGAACTGGGTGGTGGTGACCGAGGATTCGCTGCATTATTTAACCATTAACAACTCTTTTGAGGAGTCGTCATGTCATTGCAGCGCCTTTCAATTAACAGTACTCCTGATGACCTTGTGGAAGCAGTCAGGCAGGATGGTGGCGCAATCGTCAAAAATTTTCTCGGCGCTGACCTGCTCGCGCGTATCAGAAGTACGCTTTTTGACATGCTTGAGTCGGCTCCTAACGGAGTAGATGAGTATTTCTCGGGTACGCAGACGCGGCGAATGTCGCGTCTCTTCGCGCGTACTGACTGGATGGCCGAGGTCGCTTTGCATCCGCTCTATCTGGGCGCGGCGCGCGGTATTCTGCAAACACCGATCAAGATCTGGAGCGGTGAGAACCAGATCGACGTAGCTCCGGATATTCAGGTGGGTGTTACGCAAGCCATTCAGATCCGACCGGGTCAAGGTCTTCAGCCCTTGCATCGTGACGACTCCGTGTGGCTTTGGCGCCACCCAAGCTATGGGCGTGAAGCCAGGTTTCAGGTCATGGTTGCGGTATCTGATTTTACAGAGGAAAACGGAGCCACCGTTGTCATCCCGGGTAGCCACAAGTGGGATGACGAGCGCATGCCCAGGCAAGAGGAAGCCATCCCCGCAGTGATGGCTGCGGGCGACGCTCTTTTCTTCATTGGCTCCACCTATCACGGTGGCGGGAAGAACACTAGCGATGCACCGAGAACCGGTCTGACGATGTCTTATGATTTGGCGATCCTTCGACAGGAAGAGAATCAATACCTCACGTTGCCCATTGAACGAGTGAAGAGTTTCCCGGAAGAGTTGCAGCGATTGCTCGGTTGGACGTACGGAACCACGTTTGCAGGCTTTGTTGAGCGTGATGGACAAATGTCGGATCCGAATGAACTGTTGAAAATGAAGGATTTTCTCGAGGTCGGACATTTCGATTAACGGACGCCGTAGGTGGTGGGGTATTAGCCTGTTTTTCAGGTGACAATTGGGAGCTCACCACCTAAAGGCATCGTGCTCGATTGGGACCATTTCTGGAGTCGGTCGACAGGCGCGCGTCTGTGCTGAGAAAGTGGGGTGGTCAGTATTGCAGGCCACCAGGTAAGCCTTAAGTGTACGGCGCTCGCTAGCCGGGGTCGACTGTCGGTCCTGCACGTCGCTACGATTGATGGCGTGATTGCACCACAGGCAATCTCGGGTTACGGGGCCGCACTGGAAGGAGAATGGAAGGGTGGGATGCGCATTCTGAACATACGTGTCCATGGGGTGGCTATTCCACGCCAGCATTCGATGCGTATCATCTATTCCCATGTCGGTTTCGATATTGACTGGTTGAGAATTACAAAATCCACCGATATTTCGGCTGGCGATGGGCGGGCAAGTTTGGTATGACGATTTTTCGATCGGTTGAAGAATTCTTCGAAACAATGCAGGTACGGATGCAGGCAAGAGGGCGATTTGTACGCCTCGACGCGATCTCGCATTCGTGTAAGCGACAAGGAGTAGATCGTGAATTATGAAATTAAGGGAATCCGAAAAATTGCTCTGCTTTATACGGGGGCGGTAGTCTGGACGCCAACCTACTTGCTTCCATTCAACATTGAAGAGTCAATGGCGCGGTTCCAGCTTTCCGAAAGTTGTGCTGGGTGGCTTGCCTCCGCTGTACTTCTCTGTCTTGCCCTTTCCATCATCATTTCGGGGCGGCGCTTGGCGACGCTGAACAAGAGATCGGGTGCGGTTATTGCTGCTGCGATTGCTATTGCGTCAACGTGCGCAATGTTTTCAAATAACTTTTATATCTTTGCTGCTGCAAAATTAATTTTTGGAATCGCTTTGGGTGTCAGCTGTGTTTGCGCGTACGGGGTAATTGCACATGTTAAACATCCCGAGAAAGTTACGGCTCAGGTAGCACAATCTATGGCCATAATATTTTCCTTCGCGATGTATATCGTGCCAATCGTAAATGCGAAGATTGGCAATATCGGAGTGGATGTAGTTCAACTCGGAATTCTCGCGATAGCGCTATTTATCGGTGCATTTATGCATCCGGCCATCAATGCAAACGAGCAAGGTGTCGCGAGGGAAGCCATCAAGTCCCATGCGGTCCGAGGGATTCTGGCGAGCGCATTTCTCCTCTACGTTTCGCAGACGGCCCTCTTCGGTTTCGCCGCAGAGATTGCCGCAACTCGGGGCGTTGAAGCAGACCAACTCGGCATTCTGTTCATGGTAAATGCTGCCGCCCAATTGCCAGTGGGGATAGTGGTCGCCTGGCTAGGTGATCGTTTTGGTTTGTTCAAGCCGATCGCTTTTGGACTCGTCCTGCTGATCGGATGTAGCTTGGGAATGTATTGCGTGGGCGGCAAGTGGGCATTTCTCGTGTCAACCGCCCTCATCAGTGCAGGCGCAACATTGGTTGGCCCCTATATGTTTGCGTCACTCGCTCACATGGATTCTAGCGGGAGAAGCACTGCGACCTGCGCGTCAGCAATCAATCTTGGCTTGGCGGTCGGTCCTGCAATTGCGGGCACAGTGTTCAGTGTGGCTGGTTTGCACGCGGTCGGCTGGCTTTCCGTCGGGTTGCTTATTGTGCCGATCTTTCTGAGCAGCGTTGCGATCCGACAGTTCAGTCGACGCATTCCCGCGCAGCTATCGCTTGACGCGTAAGGCAAAGTACGAACCCAACATATATCGGCATCGCCATCTCGCGTCGAGATGGCGATGAAAAAATTGGCGCCAACGTGGGCAAGCGTAATAGTTAATAAAATCCTTCATGGTTATTAGAATTTGTCATGGAATTGAAATTCCATCTTTTTTGCCTTGCTGATCTTGCGCTGATAGCGACTTCCCTTGTCTATGGCGTGAAGTTTCTCAAGAAACGCAACTGCCTCCTCGGGCTTGAGTGGGTGATTACGACGTTCTCGGCGACGAATTTAATGATCAATGCCTTAACCGGAAGGCACGTCTTCTATAGTATTTCACTCTTTTGCGATGCATTTTCCAGAGGCTTCGGTGTACCAGTTATCACCGTCGTGGGCATGATGGCCGTTACGCATCGCTATAAGCCATCGATTTTCGCTGATGTCGTGTATATGGTGGGCGCACTGGCGGGAACCGTTGTGGTGTGGACAGCAGGTTTCATGGTTGAACCTAAGCCGTATTTCTATCTGGTGACGTGGTCCTTGTTCTCGGTTTACCTCGTCTACGTTGTCGAGAGGTTGCTGAGCGTTGGAGAGAAGCGTAACGCTGTGGGCGTGATCTTGGCGCTGATATCCACGCAGGTTATTGCGAGCACCTATGACTTCTACCATATACCTGGCGACGACGATCACATGATTTTTTATATATTCGCGCTGCTTTCATGGTCTTACATGTCCGTTTCATTGTATTACAGTTATTGTGCGTTGGAGCGCGCGCGGGAAGAGGAAAAGAACCTAAATCGAGGTTATACCCTTGGCAGCCTGGAACAAAATCCGTGGTGATTGTCCTGCCACCGCCGAAATATCCTAGTGTTTTCATACAGAAGAATAGATATGGCTACTTTAATCGTGAGCTATCCCGCTGTAGAGGGTTTGGCATTTGATCGCGAGTACTATCTTGGGACCCATGTCCCGCTCGTACGAGCCGTGTGGGGCGAGTTTGACCTGCATTCAGCGGAGGTTCTGTTTCCGGCGTCAGGTCCACAGCCCTTTGCATGCGTAACGGTACTGCGTTTCAACGATCAGGCAGGAATCGATGCCGCCCTCTCTTCTGCGAGAACAGGCGATGTGGTCGGCGATGTGCCGAACTTCACCAATGTCCAACCGACGATCTTCCGTGCAGGAAACTGACTTATGCGGCTCGATTTTGTTGTGCTGAAATGAGTGCGACTTGCGCTTTGCGGAGTTCCGAAGGCGCCGTTCGTCGCGTGCATCAACGCAGCGGACCCGGCTCCGGCGAACCCCACCGTCCACTCGCGGATGCACAGGAGGAGCCATCGCCTTTCTGATCCCTTCGAACGAGGTCGATGATCTGGACCGGTCTGGCAAGCGCTGGATTCAGCGTAGCCGGAAGGTGCTCGTCGAGCAGATGCTTGCGGACTGGTACACCGATTCGGCACCGTGACCGCGCAACCGGGCCATCAAGATGTTCCGGGAGTGGTGCGCAATCCGCATTCACTCCATCGTACTGAATTCCCCCACCTGTGGGTATTACAAAATCCCCCAACTGGAGACACGCGGAGCATGATGCTCGCGCGGTCTGGCAGGACGTTACCTTGCACCCCTCGAATGAAGAAGATGGGGGTGTTGGAGTGAATGTCTTGAAGCCGCATCTTCAAACAACCATCGCCACGCTCATCGCCGCGGACAAACGTCAGCGGGAGATTGCCTGGATTACGGGAATTGATCGGAGGGCGACCCATAAGTAGCCACCCCTGAACAATTCGTTTTGCTCCTCGGCGGCATCACGCAACCGATCGCGCAACTATCCGACCGTTGAGCAAGACGGCAAGAATCAGCGCGTAAAAAGCCTCAGCTTTCGAAGGATCATCCGCACGTCGTGGACGGCGCCACACAGCACGGCATGTATCGCAGTTAGAGTCCGAGGTAAAAAAGCCGCTGCTTTGCATCGAGCGCTCGGCCGAACTGCGCGGGCGTCAGATAAGCGCGCGCCGCTACCTGTTCGTGATCGACGGTTCCAGGGCGCTGGGTTCTGCGATCGGGGAACTCTTTGGCGAGCGTGCCCACGTGCAGCGCTGCCGCACGCACAAACTGCGCAACGTCCTCGAGCACGCCAGCCCAAAGAATGCATCTCGTAAACCGCATTGATCATGAAGGCGGCCTACGAGCTGCCGGCTAGGGACGGCATGGCCAAACTCAAGACGCACGCGGCGTGGCTGCAGTCCGACTACCCGGATACCTCGGCATCGCTGCTTGAGGGGCTGGAGGAGACGTTCACGGTGAATGAGCTGGGCCCTGACGCCAGCGTTCATGCGCGCGCTGTCCACGACCAACATCATCGGGAATCCGAACTGTGCCGTACTCCGTGTCGCAGGCCATGTGGCGTGCTATCGCGATGCCGACATGGCGCTGTACTGGGCGGCAGCCGGGTTCATGGCGGCCGAGAAGAACTTCCACAAGATCCTCGGCGCGAGCGAGCTGTGGATATTCGCAGCGGGGCTGAAGCGTCCGCCCTCAACGAACATTGACCAGGATCGAACGGTTGCCTAATCTATGCCGCACCCGCTGTCCCAACCTTCAACTGTCTGTGGGACATCGCCGGGGGGGGAGGTCAGCGGGGCAATAAGCCGGACTTGATGGTCGAAGCCACTTAGCGTGCGTGCCGTGAAATGCGCGAGTGCTTGAACTTGCACTGGCTCAAGTCATTGGATTGGCAGCGGAAAAACGCGAGATCGAGGTGTGCCGGAACTACCATGAGGCCCGGCTCCAACCGACGCGCAGGGTTTTGACGCCGGGCAAATTCGCCCGGCAATACAGCCTTCGGCCGTAGGCTGAGGGTTCTTGAAACATCTGGCACTAACGCTGCACGGTGTCCAGGATATCCAGGCGGTTCAATGCAACCGACTTCTGTTTGATTGTGCCAAACGCCGCTTCGGTCGCCTCGAGCGTACGCGCGATGTCTTCGTCAGTGTGGCTCGCCGTGAAGAACATGTTGTGCCACGGGTGGAGGTAGGCGCCATTCTTGATGACTTCCGAAGTCCACGCCCGGCCACGCGACACGAGCTCGTCGTCACCGGCGAATAGCATCTGGGGCATGACGCTCGGCCCGGTCTGCTTGAGTTCGAAACCATGCCGCTCGGCTTGTTCGGCGATGCCGGCGCGCAGCTTGTCCGCCAACCGCTTGGTGTGCTCGAGGTAGTCAGTTTCTCGTACCAGGCGCAGCGTTTCGATGGCCGTGGCCATCGGCACAGCCGAGAGCCAGTAGGAGCCCGTGACGAAAATATTCGTCGCAGCCTCTCGTGCCTTATCCGAACCGAGAACCGCAGCGATCGCGTAGCCGCCGCCAATGGCCTTGCCCCAGCAGCTGAGGTCCGGGTGCACGCCCCAGTCCGACCATGAACAGTCGCGCGACAGGCGCAGCCCCGTACGGACCTCATCGACGACCAGAAGCGCTTCCTGCTCATCCGCGAGGCGACGGCATTCCTTGGCGTATTCGATCGACGGGAAAAATTGATCGTAGAGCACTTCGTGCCGGAACGGCGTTGCGTAGATGGCCGCTACGTCACCATCGACGCTCTTGACAGCGGCATTGAGACTCTCGATATCGTTGTACTCGAAGTAGACGACGTGAGCCCGGTCTTCCTTGGTAATCCCCGTCGTATAGGGCACGTTCCACGGGGAGGCACCATGGTACGTGCCTCGCGCAACAAGGATCTTGCGCTTTTCGCGATAGGCGCGCGAGATCACCATGGCCATTGACGTGGCATCTGACCCATTCTTGCAGAACATCGCCCAATCGGCATGGCTTACCTGTTGCGTGAGTGCCTCGGCAAGCTGAACCATCACCTCGCTGGGGCCCGTCGCCGTGTCGATCTTCTGCAACTGGAGGGCCGCCGCTTGCTCGATCTGCTCGTTGCCGTAGCCGAACAGATTCGTGCCGTAACCACACACGTAGTCGATGTACTTGTTGCCGTCGACGTCCCAGAGGTGGGTACCTTTCGCTTTGGCAAAGTACAGCGGAAAATCTTCAGTCAAGTACTTGACGCTCTGGTGACCATACATGCCGCCAGGGATGACCTTTTCGGCTCTTGCGAACCACTCGTCCTTCTTCGCCAACCTGTCCATGCTCGACTCCTTGTGAAAATTCGTTTGTACAACATCGGACTTGCATTCTATTATTTTGACTAAGTCAAATGACTATGTGTTCAAATGCCCCAATCTGAGGAATGCACCCTTTAAAATCCCCCCGCGTCGTGCCGACACACCGTCTAGCCTGGCGCCACGAACGCTGCATCATTGCGTCGCACGCTTGAATGGCGGTTTTCGTCTGCCGTTCAAGTCGCTGCACAGATCGTCGACCACGATCTTTGCCCCCAACCGGGCAAGCAACAGCGCATGCTCGCGACTGAGACCGGCACCGGCACCGCTCACGGTCGCAACGCGATTCGTCAGGTCGATCTTCATGGGTTTCTCGCTGGTGGTGAGTTTGTCGTGGCTCAGAGACCGAGGTGCGTTGCGATATCGTCGTAGTCGACTTGCCACAGGCCCGGCGTGCCAGCGGGATATTGCGAGCGGAAGCCGATGATTCGCTGAACGCGTTTCGACAGGCCTCTTACGGTGTCCATGTCCACGATGAAGGGATACGCTTCCTCCGGAGTCAGATAGGACGGTTGCATCGGCAGCGTGAGCCCGCGTCGGCGCTCGTTCTTCGTCACATTCGCGCCGCCACCGTGGATCACTTTTCCGCTGAACAGCAAAGCGTCGCCGGCATCCATCTCGGCGGCAATGGTCATTTCGGGCGTGCCCTTGCTGTCGAAGTAGTCCTCGTCCCAGTTTTGGCTCCCCGGGATAATTCGGGTGGCACGGTTTTCCTCGGTGAAGCGCGTCAGGGCAATCATGAGGTTGGTAAACACCGTGGGACCCTTGACTCCGAGAGCACAAAGGGGCGGAAAATTGCCGACATCGCGATGCAGCATTTGCGCTGTGTTGCCGGGGCCGATGTCGATGACCTGCGCGGTCGAAAGCCACCAATCGCCGGACTCTTCACGGTAGAGCACCTCGCCGAGCTCATGAAAGAGTTCGTCGTCCAGCACGTTTCCAAAAGTCTTGCTGTGCGTGACCATGTTCGTGAGGCGCTTGGTATACGTGCCGTGGAATTCCTTGATCAGTTCGTTTTCGTGCGACGACCCTTCGCGAAGCCGCTCGAGCGGACCATCGACCTCGCGATTGATGTTCGCGACCTGCTCCGGGGTCAGACAATCCTTGATCCGGACTCCGCCGTATTGATTCATGAGCGACACGATCTCTTGTGCGCTGGTCTGCTTGGGGACGGTGGGAAGGGAGTCCTGAATGTTCGGAATATTTGCGTTCATGTTTGCCTCAAAGTTGCGTAGACGGTTAAATCAGAAGCGGCATCGCTTTCTGATTTGGGTGGTAATCCAGACATCAAGTTGACTTAGTGACTTGGTCGTTTGACTTGTTTTCGTTGGCATTGTGTCATGCGGTCCTTTTACGTTAGTCGATGGAACACGCGCAACTTTCCTGTCGCGACCTCCGAGCGATTCATGACATGGTTCCGGACGCGGCAGACATAGAGCCCCTCGCCGAGGTTTCTGGTGAGATGGCATACTCACGAAGAGTAGGGTCATTTGACCAAGTCGCATGATCGGACGTTAACATGGCGTTTTTTGATGGTCGATCATGGTTAACCCTTCGCTTTCAGAATGGTGTCGTCATTGGAAGGGGTGACGTGGACGAGAAATATGTGATCACCCCACTGAACCGCGGGGCAAGGCGTGGAGCGGGGGCGCTCCCCCGTACAACTGCGGCATGCGTTTCGACTTTGAAAGGCAGATCCTGATGGAGGCTTGGCTGCTCAGAAAGCGACTACGATGCCTGCGGAGATGTAGAGCGAGTTGTCGCCGTTTCGGTTGCTCTCTATGCGACCGGACGTGATGCGACGACAGTTCGTCCAGAGCAGGGCGCTGAATTCTCGGACCAGGGTTGGCATATTGCCGGGACGGCAGCCATCGCGTTGCGGAGTCGTGCGAAGTTCAGGTTTTATAGGAATCCGGATGTTTTGATAGGTCGAGGTCTGAAGTTTCATGCGGCTGAAGAGCCATGCTCCCACGCCACCGCAACGCCGCGCTGAACGCCGAGCCAGAGTATGGATCGATCTCTGTCATCGTAGCGACGGGCATCCGTGACGCCTGGCGAGACCGACGCAGAGATTGCGTCGCCGCGATTGTCTGCCACCGTCATGTGCGTGGCGGTTGCTTCAGCGTCGTGCGATTGCAGCGGTGCGCCGGAGCGACCCGATACCGTATCGACGGTGTTCGCGATGTCTTTCTCTGCGGTGTTCGCCGCCAGCGATTCGACGCTGATGTCCGCTTTCGCATCTTGAGCGTCAACGGTGCCGCGTGCAGGCTCGTGAACGGATTCCGCAGCCACGCTCCGCGACACTTTCAGGCGCACAAATCCAGGTCGAACGACCCTAAATTCGGCTTTCAGCGGAAAGATGGCGCGCCCGGAACGCAGATCCGTGATTCACCACCCGGATGCGGACCATCGGAACCGCCCCGGCGACGGCATGCCAGCCCACCGAGCCATGATCCTCGAAACCGTCAGACGCGTTAAACCTGGACGTCAAGCTGGCAACGCGGTCTCGCTGTTCACCTTCGTTACGGCACGAGTTGCCGACCTCGGTTCAAGTCGAATTGAAACGGCGTTCGGCATTGAAGGGCAGTCAAGCAGCCGCTTGCCAGGATGAGGTCACGTGACCGACAATACAACATTACAAACGGAAGCATGACGTTTGCCGCTCAACTCAGGAAGCTAACCCCATGGCCGTGAAACCGATGACAGACGAAAGTGGCTCGAAAAATGGTCGCCGGGACGCGTCTTTGGAGCCGCCAACCGGCGATACGACGCGTACGTTGACGGGCCGCGGGCGCAACGCCGTTGCGCGAATTCTTGCGAGCGCCATAGAGATTTTTGCGGCGGAAGGTTACGGCGGGCTCAGCATGCGAAAGGTCGCAGCCAGTGCGGGACTGTCGCTATCGAATCTGCAGCACTACTTCCCCACACGCGAAGACCTCTTTGTGGCGCTCATTACTGAGGCCACCGCGGAGTATTCGAGAAACTACGACAACATTCTTCGCACCGACGCGTCGCTCACCCCCGCGCAACGGCTGGAGAAGCTTGTCCGCCTGCTCATCGAAGACGGCAAACAACCACGCATCCAAGGTCTCTTTGTCAATTTTTGGGCGCTCGCCCAAATGCAGGAATTCGCGCGCAAGAGCATGGAAGACGCGTATCTGTTCCAGCGCCGCATGATCAGCGGATTCGTCGCGGCCGTGAACCCGCAGTTGTCGCCGAGCGTACTGGCGCGCCGCGCCGCGCTCATAACGGGGCAAATCGAGGGGCTGCTCGTGTTGATTCCTCAGCGCAACCGCTTCCCGTCGGATATCAAAGGTATCGAGGATGAAGCCGTGAAGGCGATCCTCACAGTCGCCACAATGCCCTGAGAGTTGCCCCTTAAACTACTGCGCCTGCAGTCGATGTTCAGCGCGCTTTCGACAACGTCGTTCCGCTCGGGGCGATAGCCTCGCATTGAACCCATCAGGCTGGCCCTCTTCGCCGACAAGTACCGCGACCGCGGGGCTGACGGACGCGGGCGACAGTGCTTCGAGGACGTCGGTAGACATCAGTCCATCGAGCATGCGTGTACAGGCCGTCGGAGCAAGGCAGTTCACGCGAATGTTGTATTGCTCGCCCTCGATCGCCAGTGTCTGCATCAGGCCCACCAGCGCCATCTTCGCGGCACTGTAGTTCGATTGCCCGAAATTGCCGTACAGCCCCGACGAGGACGTTGTCATCGCGATGTGGCCGTACTGCCGTTCCCGCATGCTTTCCCATACGGCCTTGGTGCAGTTGACCGCTCCCATCAGGTGAACTTCGATCACCGCGCGAAAGTCGTCGAGCGTCATCTTACTTCCTCGGTGAAGCGCGTAAGGGCAATCATGAAATTTGTAAGCACCCTGGGACCCCTGACCCCGAGCGCGCAAAGGGGAGGAAAGTTACCGACATCGCGATGAAGCATTTGTGCTGCGTTGCCGGGGCCAATGTCGATTACCTGCGCGGTCGTCAGCCACCAATTTCTGTAACGACTCTAGAAAAATGAGTACGTTGCAGCGGCAACTCGACGATCTAAAGATTTATACAGCCCCGCCACGCCAGGCGGAGGCTGCACAAATCGTGCCGCCGTCATGCAAAGACATCAGCTACATATCTGCCTTGCTCCCTCTCCATCGTGTCTATCCACGCGCTAGCGTTTTCGTCGTTCTCGCCAGTTGTATCCTGATAGATGCGGCCTAGTGTGGCACGCACGGCAGGCGCCATATTCTTCCCATCCCCGCATACATAAACTGTGGCCCCCTGTGCGAATAGTGCTGAGATTTTTTCTCGTTCAAGCCAAACTTTGTCTTGAACAAAGCGAGCACCCTGCTCTGGGCGGTTGGAATAAGCCGGCATCACTTCAACCACGCCGCAGTTTGCCCATTCGTCGAGTTCGTCGCGATAGAGAAAGTCAACGTCAGGGTCATCAATTCCAAAGAAAAGTAGCGACGGGCCAACGTTTTCTCCCCGTTGTTTTTGTAACGCGCGCTCTTGCAGAAAGCCGCGGAACGGCGCGATACCGGAGCCAGCGCAGATCATGATCATAGGAAGATTCACTTCGGCTGGTGGCCGAAAGCGCGCATTTGATGGCCTGACTGCAACAGACAAGCTGTCACCCGCGTTGAGGCGAGCAAGATATGAAGACGCCACCCCTTCATAGCGGCCATTGCCGGAGAGCGCCGGCGCATCGACCACTGCTACCGTCAGCGTGACATGATCCGCTTTCCAAAGCGGGGACGACGAGATCGAGTACTGACGTGCTTTTAGCGCCGGCAGCATATCGAGGAACTTTTCGAACGACAAATCGACGGATCCGAAGCGTTCGAGCAGATCCATGACGGTCGTGCGCTTTCCCAGAATCTCATTTTCGAATTCGTCCGTGCTCAGGAGCTCAAGCTCCATTTTTTCCGGTGGACAGCGGGTCGCGGCGGCCAAACTGGATACCTGCGATCGAGTGGCCGGAATGGCGAGTTCGACATAGCTCGAAAACAGTTCACCGCAACCCATTGCTTGACCGAGCGGAAGACGCGGATTACTCGAGGTTCCCTCGATGACCACCTGGGTGTCCCAACTCACGCGAAACCGGCGTAAGACCCGATCGACGCTGCTTTTGGCGTTGCGGGGCAGAACCGCCAGATAATCCCCCGACCGATAGGTCATCGTCTCCGGAAGCTTTAATTCGATGTGTATTTTGGAGCGGCTGCCGGACGCGCGGAGATCTACTAGTTCCCGGTTGTCGATGACCGATCCGTGCGCCATGTCACCAAAATTCAGTAATTTTTCACGGGCATTCTGAACGAAACGGACCTTCAGTGCAGCATCGTCATGTTGCACAACAGGGACTTCCTTCCCTGCGCTAATCGCAAAGCGATTCCACAGTTCGGCATACCATCGGTCAAACTCGCCAAAGAAGTCTCCACCGGAGTCCAGCTCACCTCTGACGTGAACTCTCTTGGCACCTGCTATTTCGAGGGCCTCGTCGACTCGCTTCGGGATTGCCTGATATGTGCGTGCCCATTGTTTATTGCCGCATCCAAGCACCGCAAAACTAACACCGTCCAGCGCACCCTCGCTCATTGCTTCGACATACGGGACAAATAATTTTGCATTGTCTGGCGGCTGTCCTTCATAGGAGGCGGTTACGACTACAACTGCAGAATGTCCCTCGAGTTTCTCTGCGAAGTCGTCAAGAGGAGCGCATTTGGCATGAAATCCGTGGCGATTTGCGTCCCCTGCTATGCGTCGGGCAAACGATTCGGAGGAACCTGTGTTCCCGCCGAAGAGCACGAGCATATTCGGCGAGCCTTCCTCGGAGGTTGACTGAACCGACTCTGCGTCAGCGCTTTGAGCACTCACGGAGACGTGAGGGTTCTTGCTTGACGCCCTTTGCGCACCTCGTGCTCGTGGCCGCACGTTTACGCGGAAATCTGTTGGCTTCAGCGTAAGTGTCTCAGCAATCGCCAATTCGTAGTTCGGATCAGCGAAGGAGAAGTCGAAGCGTTGAAGCAGCATTATCAAAACGAGGTGGGCTTCCTGCATTGCAAAAGGCCGACCAATACATGCGCGCGCACCATTGCCAAAAGGCTTCCATGCATTCGGAGGAAGCTTCTCAGCGTTCTCGGGTGAAAATCGCTCGGGACGAAACGTCTCGACGTCCTCACCCCAGACGCTTACATCCCTGTGCAGCATGGGAGTCAGGATGAGAATAATGTCGTTTGGACGAACGGCGTATTTGCCTCCGAACGTGGTGTCTTCGAGCGGGGTCACCGCGAACGCAGGCGCCGTTGGCCAGATTCGCAACGTCTCCATGAGGATTTGTTCGATGTAGCGAAGTCGCGCGAGATGTTCGATCCGCGGTACCTCGTCACCAACAACTTCATCGACCATTTCCCGTGCTTTCCGCAGAATATCCGGATTTTTGAGGAGAAAGTAAGTGGCAAAAGACAGAAGTCCGCTTGTCGTTTCATGCCCGGCGATAAGAAACGTAATCATCTGAAAGACAATGTTTTCATCGTTGAGCTTCTCTCCTGTAACCGGATCAACGCCGTGCAGCATGCGGTCCAAGAGGTCCATCGCTTCATCGCTGCCGCGCGGATTTTTCCGCCTGTTTTCGATCATTTCGGTCGCGAGCGACCGCATGAGTTCGATGTCCGAGTCGAATTTGCGACCGCGATTGAGCATCAACTTCGAAACAAGTTTTGGCCGCAACTCGCGCTTTCCCGCTTCGCTGAGCGTATTCACCATGGCATCTACGAATGGATGCTGGCTTTCACGATAGAAGCTATTGAAACGACAATCAAACGCGCACAGGGCAATCGTATCAAGCGTTAGCCGAGTCATATGATCGGACACATCGACAGCCGTTTCCGGACCGAATCGTTCCCAATGGAGAAACATCTGGTCAGCGATGTCGACCATTTTGTCAAACATGGACCAAATACTGATCGGGCCGAACGCCTGCATCAGCACCCGATGCGCTTTTGCCCAGTTCGGTTCATCACTGTATGCTGTAAATAGCCCATCCCCGATAGCGGGCCTAAGTTCAAGCAGAGATTGGTGTACACATTTCTGAAATCTGCTTTCGTCGCACACTTCATTCACAAGTGCTTGTCCGCTGACAACGTAGTAACCTTGACCGAACACCTCGAACCAATAGACCGGTCCGTAAGTTCGTGCGAGGTCCATCATCTTTGCAAGCGGCGACGGCCCCAGGACTTCCATCAGATGACCGATGATGGGTTTCAGGGGCGGCTGAGGGGCGAGGGCGGAGGATTTCATTTCAATAGCCTTTCAGATGTCCGATGTACCAGTACGTTGTATCTCAGTCTATTGAACAAATGTAAAATAGATGCACTAACTTGTCTAGAGCTTTTTATGCCACCTGATGTAAGCCCTAATCCCGCGGATCCTCGCTTTCAACGCAGCTACGATTCCCTTGTCCGCGCCGTGACCGAACTGCTCGATGAGGCCCCCCTGAACAAATGCAGCATTGCTCAGTTGGTGCAGCGCGCTGGCGTCGCGCGCCCCACGTTCTATCAGCACTTTCCCGATCTGCAGGCGGCCGCTCAGCGGGCGGCGTTGGTGAGACTCGAAAATGCTTTCACATTCGTCGAGGAGCAAGGCACGCTGCTGAGCCCACCGAACGTCGCCTTCGTCGAATCAATGGAAATGGAAACTGCTCTGATTCTTGAGCATATGTGTGCCCATCAATCTTTCTATCTAACCGTATTTAACGACGCGGCTACATCGGCGTTTTTTGATGACCTGGTTACGTTCGTCGCGGGCCGCATCCTTCCGCCCTATGAAGGTGTTCGTACGGAAGCGGAGGAGGATTGCTTGACAGTGCTTGGCGGGGGATTGGTTTGGACGGTAGTGCACTGGCTTCGCCAGGGCACTATACGAGAGACCCCGGAGGTAATGGCGAAGCGAATTGCCAGGACTTCGGCGACAATTCTCGACGCTTTCGGTCTTACTCTCGGGTTCGCGCGGGTGGATTCAGAGTAGTGGCAGGAGAAGCGTGGGCAGCGGCTAAGTTACTCCACGTGCGCCACTCAAGTGCCGATCGAACGCTCATGGATGGCGTTCCGTGCGAACGAGTCGCGCGGGAACGTCATCTTTAGCAGCCAGCTTGCTTCGTGATGCAGATGAATTATAGATAGTCACTTTCTGGGTCACCGTCGCGATGAGCCAATATCATCAATTCATCCGTCTGAGCGGCAAACAGGGATGCACGCACCGGACATTCTTCGCTCATGGCCGATTGGCGTAGTCGCCGGCCGGCAAGTGACCTGCTCGCAATACACACGCGCCCTGGCCCATCGGTGTGGCCAGCGAATGCGCCGGCCCTACGCCGCACCTTTTGTGGCAGTTTTTCCGTGCGCAATGTGAATCGCCATGGTCCTCATCAGTTCGCGAACGCGGTCGATGCCCGGTGTTTGCTGCTGCACACCAAACATCAAGCTCGCTATGCCCTCCATCTGCGCTGCGAGAAGCGTTGCGCGAGCGAGGCATTCGCGCGCCGTAGCGGACGAGTCTAGCTCACGCACCAGATCGACATAAATCGCCCGATACGCCGAGTACATTCTTTTTACGAGATCACGCGTGATATCCGAGTGCTGAGCCAGCGCGAACATCTCGAACGAGAATCGACATACCTTCGGATCACAGGCTTCTTCAAACACGTCCTCAACGATTTCATGCAGACGCTCCAGTGCCGGTTTGCCGCTCGGCTTGCCCATCTCCGCATAGCGATCCAGATAGGCCTTCCCTAGCGCGCCAATTGTCGACCGGAGCAGGTCGTCATGTGTCGGGAAGTAGTTCTGGAGCGCTGATGGCAAGATTCCAAGTTCCCTGGCCACTCGCGCCTGGGTAAAGTTCGCATATCCTTCCGTGGCCAAAAGGGTCGCGGCGGTAGAGACGATTTCATTGATCTTTACCTCCCGACGCCGCCCCTGGAGCGTTGGCCGGTAGTAGGGGAGATCTTGTCCTGTCTGCCGCACGCTCAGTTCGAAGCGTCCGTGCTGCAAGTGCTCCTCAGACCCAAAGACACCGATGTGCACGCTGCCCCTGGTGCCTGCCTGATGATTGCGGGAACTGTGAAGGGGACTGTCGCTTTCCAGCGTCTGTGCCGACAAGCCAACAATCATCTTTACAGCTCGCTTTGTCATGCGAATGAATTCTGCATGGTCCTTCTCTGGATCTCCGCCGTGAGAAGCAAAGATCATCATTCCACTCGTCTGCGCGACCAGAACGGATGCACGCACCTGGCACTCTTCGCCAGTCAGAGTGGGGTGGATCTCTGATAGCAACTTCGCAAAGATGCCCCGATACGTGGCGTACATATTGTCAACCAGCGCCATGATGTATGGTTCGTGCCGGGAGAAAGCCCAGATTTCAAACAGGAACTTCGGGAGATCGGTTTCGGTGATGTCGTGAAAAATGCGCTCCACCAGTGCGGAGCAACGCCGCGCGGCGTTGACACCGGGCTGGTTTGCGATTGCCATATAGTCACTGACGATCTCGTGCATATATGCCTGCAGCGCGGCACGAAGCAATTCCTCTTTCGTTCGAAAGTAGTATTGAAGGTTTCCCAATGTAATTCCGACGCGACCCGCGACGCGGCGCGTCGTGAATCCGGCATACCCATCCTCCTGGAATGTCTGCCGGGCGGCAAGGATGATCTCCGTCATGCGCTGTCCCCGGTTTCGTCGCTCAACCGGCTTGGGATCAGGTCTTGTCTCTTCGAAACCACCCAAGGATTCTCGCTCTACCGGCTTCTGTTGCACGTCGCCCCTCCTCCCAGCAGTTTGCCTGGACCTGTTTCAAATTATAGGTCGCTTCGATGGTAGAAGGAAGCGTCATTGTGCTTTCATGGATCCAGTTTAGTCCCACAGTGCGCTCATGATCACCGCAGGCGCACGTGCTCATTTGCTCTCGAATATCGGGGGTTCAATCACTGAAAACGGCTTAAACCACGGCGGTTATAGCCGGGAACGGGGTTGCGGCAGTCGGTGTTTCCCCTGCTCTCGACGGGCTTGATTATAGGTCATATAGCGACTATTATTAGGTCAATAAGACGTAAATAATAGGTCTGATGTATGCAATCCTGATTCGAGGCTGGAGCCGCGATGGCGCCGTAGGTGAAGGAGTGGGAGATGGGTAGCGACGTAGCATCTTTGCGAAGTTTGATCGACAAATGGCTGGCCCCGACGTCGGCTTCGCCGATATCTTTGACCAGGATGAGTTACCCGAACGCGAGACCTGTGCGGTGCGTACGTGTGGAGTCTCTGCGCGCGTCGGGCGCACTCGCGATCTTCTTTTTCCGGCACGATGACGGATCGTGGCGTGTGTTTCCTCCCGCGTCGGAACGGCCTACGATGCGAGCCTCTCTGTAGGCGGATTGAGGAAGGCCTGTGCACTGATTGGCAATTGAAGGGAGGTTGTGATGGACCTGGAAAGGATTGCGAATGATTCGGGAATGCTGGTCGTGCTGGACGGGCGGATCGGCCGCGAAGAGTACAAGAGCGTGTATGGTTCCCTGGAGGCTCTTCAGCGCTTTGCCAACTGCGTTCGCGAGTTGGCTGTGAGTGAAACGTCCGCTGCCCGCATTGATCGGGCGCCTGAATGTTTGGTGTGACGACGCCAGTGAACCGCCTCGGGAATCGTGGCGGCTGGTTGGAGTACAAGAATATCGACACACGACTCACCGTTTACCTGGCTACAACATTCCGCCGCAGGTCAGAAGGTCCGTCGGTTCGTTTGGTCGAGATGTTTGGCATCAGGTGGAATATCTCCCGCATCAGATTTGCGGCGCCCCATCCCATCCCTCACCCAAAGCCTTGTTCAAGGCGATGTAGTCGGTCGTGACGCGCACTCGACTCTGAATCAGCGCGTCCCGCACCGCGAACTGCGCGCGGTCGGTGACGAGCACCTCGAGAAAGCCCGTCGACCCGGACCGATAGAGCGATTTCGCCATCGACAGCGCCTCGCCGTACGCATCGGCGGAATGCTGCAGACTCTGCACGCTTTCGGTTTCGCGCGCGAGCGCCACGCTGGCGTTTTCCACGTCCTGCATGGCACCGAGTACCGCAGAACGATATGCGATGAACGACTGTTCGCGCTGCGCGTCCGCGATCTCGACCGCTGCTTTCAACCTTCCGCCATCGAACAGCGGAATCGTCACGGAAGGCCCGATCGACCAGCCGATCGACGAATGGTGCGCGAGATCGCAACTGGGTGCCCGAGGTGCCGAGCGCACCGACGAGGGTCACGCGCGGGTAGCGCGCGGCCTGTGCCACGCCCACGCGCGCCGTGCTCTGGGCGTAGCGCCGTTCGGCGGCGCGCACGTCCGGGCGCGCGAGCAGCACGTCGGCGGGCACGCCCGTCGCGACGGGCGGGGCGGCACCGGCACGTCCTGAACCCTGCTGCATGCGCGCGATCAGCGCTCCCGGCGCCTGGCCCGTGAGCACGGAAAGGCTGTAGACGGTCTGCGCGTAGGCCGCTTCGAGTGCGGGAATGGTGGCGAGCGTTGCCTGAGCCTGGCCGGACGCATTCGCGGCGTCGAGTCCGGAATTCGCGCCTGCCTCGTAACGCACGCGGGTGAGACGCGCGGTTTCCTGCTGCGAATCCACCGTAGCGCGCGCGAGTGCGAGACGTGACTGATAACCGCGCGCTTCGACGTAACGCGTGGCCACGTCGCCGATCAGCGGCTGCGCGCAAGTCTCCAGCACGATCACCTTACTGCCGCCCGTGCTTCGCACATTGCGCGCGAGTTGATGGAAACCGGCAGAGCAGCGATTGCGACGATCAGTGGTGCAAATCAGTCATGGGACGTGACCATGGAAGCATTCGAGCGCTTTCAGAAGGAAGGCGACTGGACGCTCTGCATTCACGATGCCGAGGGCACGCGCCTCGTGTCCTGCTCGTTTTGCCTCGCGTCGCTGGGAGGCAGGACAGGACGCCCGAAACTGCTGATCGGGTGCATCCAGGGCCCGGATACCTCTGTCGACGGCCGCATGCTTTACCGCTGTTTGACGCGCAAATGGCTGGGGCTGCGTCCGAAGCCGCTGGCGATATTTCTTGCGCAGTCGCTCGCTCGCGCAATGGGGGCGAAAACGGCATTGATCTTGTCGAACGAGGCGCACGTTTATTCGAGCTGGCGCTACCTGTTCCGTAAGCGCAGGATCAAGGCCGACTACCACGCGCTGGCGCAAGATTGCGGCGCACGGCGCGACTGGCATGTGCTCCCGATGCCGCATCACAGGCTCGCGGAGGACGCGGCAGGCAAAGACGCCGTCCGGCGCACACGCCATGCGTTGCAGGCGGCGCTGGACGAGCAGATCCTCGATTCGGTGCAGGGGAGGGTGACGAACCCCCGCACCTGAAGCGGATGCCAATGGCTTCCAGGGAATGTGGCCAATGGCATGTGAGCGCCAGAAGAATAATCTTCGCGAGACGGACCAGCGAGTGAGGCAGTGAACGAGAGCGACTCATTGCAAGAAGCCGCTCACCTGAAGGCCGTGGAACTACCAGGTTGCCGCGAATTTTCGTTTATGGTCAAATGACCATGTCAATTGATCTCAGTCTGGTCTACCCTCAATTTAGAAGCCGACCCCTATGGGGGTATTCGTTCCTTTCGCGTAATGTCTGGGCGCTTGCGACCTCTGGCGCCCACACGACGGGGCTTTACCGGTAAGTCAACCAGGCACGAAAAGAATGAATCCAAGTGGCTGATTTATATGGATTTGTTCGACATGGCCACCAGAAATCGCACGAGCGGTACGAATACCCCAGCGTCCGGAACGTCATACGTGACGCCGGGCGCGTGAGGCAACCGGCGACACCTGGCATGTCTCCCGCTATAACCGTATCCGGTTCGACTCGGACATGCCCATGTGCCGCGATTGCAAACCATGACAACCCTACAGCCTGCCTACACTGCGTCTTTTGCAAGGACATGTCGGCGACCACCTGTAACCAGTGATTCTTGAACAAAATCGGAGTCAGTCCATGTCTGATACCCGGCCACCTCTCTGGCCAGCTTACCTGCCACCGCACCTGACGCTTCCGGCGACGAACCTGTTCTATAACGCGGAAGTCTCGGCAATGCGCTATCCGGACAAACCGTTTATCGTGTTCTATGACACGTCGGTCACGTTCTCGCAGTTCAAGGATGAGGCCGAACGGGTGGCGGGCTTTCTGGAGCAGTGCTGTGGCGTGAAGGGCGGCGACCGCGTACTCCTGTACATGCAGAACAGTCCACAATGGATGATCGCTTACTACGGGATCTTGCGCGCGAACGCAGTCGTCGTGCCGGTCAATCCGATGAACATGACGGACGAGCTGCGTCATTACGTGGAGGACAGCGGGGCGCGCACCGTGTTCGTCGCACAGGACCTGTATCCGCGCGTTGCCCCGCTGGTCGGCGATGCTGATGGCGAGTTGGCCCATGTAGTCGTTGCGACGTACAGCGACTACCTGAAACGGCCATCCGAAATTGCACCCCCCGATTTCGTCGGTATCGAGCGCAATGTCGACGGTCCGAGGGTCGCTCACTGGTCCGATGCGCTCGACCTGCAGCTGCGGCCCGGACCGCTGACGGCCGGCCCCGACGATCTTTGCGTCATGCCGTACACGTCCGGTACGACCGGCAAACCTAAAGGTTGCATGCACACCCATCAAAGCGTCATGTGCACGGCGGTCGGCGGAGTCCACTGGCTCGGCGGCACGCCTGACACTGTCGCGCTCTCGGTGTTGCCGATGTTTCATGTGACGGGCATGCAAGGCGGCCTGAACGGTCCGCTCTACAGCGGCGCGACGGTGGTCGTGCTGCCGCGCTGGGATCGCACCGTGGCCGCGCGCATGATCGCGCGTCACCGCGTGACTTACTGGCAGTCGATCTCGACGATGGTGGTGGATTTCGTGTCGAATCCGGAAATCGGCCAATATGATCTGTCGAGCCTGCTCTGTATGGGGGGCGGCGGTGCGGCGATGCCGGAAGCCGTGGCGCGAAAGCTCAAGGCGCTCACCGGGATCGAATATGTCGAGGGATATGGTTTGTCGGAGACAATCGCCGCGACGCATATTAATCCACCGTTGCATCCGAAGCTACAGTGCCTCGGGATTCCTGTTTTCGACGTCGACGCCCGGATCGTCGATCCCCTGACTCTGGCGCCGGTGCAGGACGGCGAGACCGGCGAAATCATCGTGCATGGACCCCAGGTGATGCAAGGCTACTGGCGCAATCCAGACGCGACGCGCGAAGCGTTCGTCGAAATCGACGGCAAGCGTTTCCTGCGCACGGGCGACCTCGGATGGCGGGATGAGGATGGCTATTTCTTCATGGCCGACCGATTGAAGCGGATGATCAATGCATCGGGCTACAAGGTGTGGCCGGCGGAGGTCGAGGCGATGATGTACCACCATCCGGCCATCCAGGAGGTGTGCGTGATCGCCGCGCGGGACACTCACCGGGGCGAGACGGTCAAGGCCGTGGTGGTGCTGAAGCCGGAGTGCTCGACGGAGGTCACGCCAGACGACATCGTGGCGTGGGCGCGCGAACGCATGGCGTCGTACAAGGCCCCGCGCATTGCCGAATTCGTCGAGTCGCTCCCGAAGTCCGGAAGCGGGAAAATCATGTGGCGGGCGTTGCAGGAACGGGAGGCGACAACTCCCGGGGCATGAAGCAATACGAGCGCGTGAAAGCGAGTCGTCGGGATATAAGTACTTTGATTGGCTTGCAGGAGCATAAAGGTTGCGATCTGGCCATCCGGCTCACGCGGACGTGCCGGCGCGTGTTGGGGGGTGCCATACAAGCAACCTTTATCCGCTAATCGCCCCTGATCCGAAGCCGAGGTTGGCGAAATCGAGCGATGTTTCGGGAGCCTTGCGGACGCGATACCTTATATTGTATGGACGGCCGAACCAAACGGTTCGGTCGATTACATCAACTGGCGGCTCTAAACGTATGCCGGTTTCGATTTTCGCTCTGACGGCTCGCATTATTTTACATAATCTTATGTGATACTTTCTTTGTCCCCGCTAAGTTGTAATCTATGGCCAGCCCGAGATTTGCAACCTCTGGTTCTGATGTCTTCGTGGCTTGCGCAAATCTATCCGGAATCGCTGTTCCGCGATGAAAACCGCACCGGGCGATCCTCAAAATGTCGGCAGCTGCTGCGAGCTGTACAACTTGTCAGGTTCTTCGTCCGGTCGCTGTGCCGTTGGACCATCAAACTTCCAGCACTCGCAAAACCTTGTTGGGTGAAACGGTGAATCAGTTCGCGTGCTCCAGGCGCGCGGCATCGTATGCGGTGTGTTTGGTCAGCACGGCCCAGGCGATCCGCGCGAGCTTGTTGGCAACGGCGCAGGCCACCACATTCGCGTGCCGTCGCGTCAGCATGGACCGGATCCAGTCGCCGAGCTTGTCGGTACGCTGCTCTGCACGCTGGATGACCGCGCGGGCGCCTTGTACGAGCAAGTGGCGTAAATGCTTGTCACCCCGCTTGCTGATTCCGCACAGGACACTACGCCCGCCTGTACTGTGTTGCCGGGGCACCAGTCCGATCGACGCTGCGAAGTTGCGGCCACCATTCCAAAGCGTTCCAGGGTGTTCCTGGACGTTCCGTTTTTCTCACCCCTCAGTCCAGATTGGATAGGGACGCCGGTCTTCCCGGACGTCCCCGTGTAGCCGCTTCATTCCGTTGACTGCCACCGATTCGTGGGGGTAGTTTTTGGGGTAGATCGCAGGCTGTGAAGCAAGATATCCCCAGTGCCCCCACCGAGACCGCAATCCGCCATGCCATCGGCAATTATCGCGTCACCCAGTAAGTTCCGGCCCGCGAATGCGTCGGTCTTCAGTGACGAGACGGGCGTTCGCCAAAGCGCGGTACATCTGATTTCGGCTCGTTCGCCGGATGATCAGCCTAGCGCTGCGCGGTAGCCTCCCGATCCAGGCGCCTGCTATCCACCGTCGTTTGCCGCTCCTTGGTCAGCGCTCGGCGTAGCTTGGACTTGAACATGGAGTCTCCTTGTGACTAACCTTGATTCAAGGCACAGCGCCGATTCGGCGCCGTGAAGGCGTCGTACCAATCGAAAGACCATTCGGCGTAGGTTTCGGCGTAACTTTCGAAAGGAAGGCTTGCCGGAAAAGGCCAATTCACTACTTCGAAGAAAACGAGTAGTTTAGGAATGCATAGTTAAAATCAGTTTTGACTGAGGCGATGTGCATTCAATTGATTGATTTATAAGGATTTACGGTTGGGGCTGTTGGTGTGGTAGTCCAGCTTTTCCGGATCGTTAAAAATAATGAACGAATAGAGAAACCGTAAGGCCAACCTTCCCCAGAAGCGATCGGGCTTTGAGGTTGCGTCTTGTAATGCATTGATTTTGCAAGGATTTGTTGGTCAATTCCGAACGTTTGACAGATGAGTCTCTGTTCACGTTTCTCTATCTGGGTCTGCCACGTCGGCGTAGGTTTTTTGCTCCGTTGAGTAAAAACCTACGCCGCGTGATTTTTCTGCAGAAACCTACGCCGTGATTGACGCGCTTTCACACATCACATCGACAGACACTTTCAGCTTGGAAGAGTGATCTGATCGCCACGCTTTTTCGGCATGAACCAGTTCAATGAATTCGCGTCGCTCTTCACGTTGGCCATGACAGATGGTGCTATCGGGTGACGTAGTCCCCCGGTGCCGTGGGCGCGTCTGATTCCACATCACGTCAGCGCCCGGACAAAGCTCATTGATTGCGCCCAGGCTTATCCTCGCGGTCACTTCGTTTGCTGGCGAGACGCGCGTCGGTAACTCTAGCGATCAGGCTGATGGGGCGGGTGGCGAAGGGCGTTGGCCTGAGCGGCGTGACGATGAATCCGATTCGGCACACCGACAAGACCCGTCAGCTTAATCGACGCTGGAATATGGTGGATCGCGATAGCTTCTTCTTCCTTTGGGGCAGCGTAGAGATTGAAAACGAGCGCGGTCCACGCCGGTTGCATCGTTCCGGAGAAACCGCCGTCGCCCCCGAAATACCCCTCCCCCGAAGTGCCCCCCAGCAGTCACCCCTATTAACGGGTGGGTGAGCGATGTGGCGTATCAGCGTATCGTTGGGTATCCCGCATACAAATGTGGCAGGTCGCAATGGCGCTGGGCGCCCCGCGAGACGGTCCAATCGTCACACGCGTGGCATCGGCTCACGGCCGCACAAGTTAAGAACGCCCATACGGCCCGCACATGGCGGAACCGGCAAAAAATGGAGACATTGATGAGCGGCACCGATTCGGGAACCCTAGTTCATCGCTTCCTGCACTGGGAGCGTGTGCAACCCGATGCAATCTATCTGACCGAACCGACGCCGGATGGCCGGGTCGTGAACCATACGTGGCAAGAGGTCGGGGATGAGGCCCGGCGCATGGCCGCATGGTTGTGTTCATTGCAACTTCCGCCGGGCAGTGCAATTTCCATTGTCGGAAAGAACAGCGCGCACTGGATCACCGCAGATCTGGCGATTTGGCTCGCAGGCCACATTTCCGTGCCGATTTATCCAACCGTCAGCGCCGACACCGCAAAATATGTGTTCGAACACTGCGACGTGCGTGTGGTGTTTATCGGCAAGCTCGATGGCAAAACCGACGGTTGGGAGGAGATTCGCAAGGTCCTGCCGCCGCAGGCGCGCCTGGTTGGCCTTCCTCTATCGCCGCCTCTGCGAGAGGCATCCCAGTGGAGAGACATCATCGCCGACGTTGCGCCTCTGCAGGATGTGCGCCTGCCGCGGCCCGACGATCTGGCTACGATCATCTACACGTCGGGCAGCACCGGCCAGCCCAAGGGCGTC
Source organism: Paraburkholderia sp. A1BS-2L (assembly GCF_051125205.1). NCBI lineage: Bacteria > Pseudomonadati > Pseudomonadota > Betaproteobacteria > Burkholderiales > Burkholderiaceae > Paraburkholderia > Paraburkholderia sp. A1BS-2L. The sequence goes on along the minus strand of NZ_CP120429.1, from coordinate 816,252 downwards.
ATGCACAGCTTCGGCACGATCTTCGCGTACGCGACGCAGTCAGGCATCTTCAGCGGATTTACGCCCGAAGATCGCGTGCTGTCGTATCTGCCGCTGGCCCACACGGCCGAGCGTTCGTTCGTCGAAGCGAATTCTTTGTGCCATGGTTTCCGCGTGTTCTTCAACGATAGTCTTGCGACGTTTTCCCAGGACCTGCAGCGTGCGCGGCCAACGGTCTTCATCTCCATGCCGAGGCTCTGGACGAAGTTCTATCAGAGCATTTGCGCGAAGCTGCCGGAAGACCAGCAGGCCTTGTTGCATACGTCTGGCCCCGAGTCGGACGCGCTCAAGAAGACGATCCTGACGATGCTCGGGCTGGATGCGACGCGGATTGCCTTTACGGGCTCCGCGCCGCTGCCCGAGGAAATCACGAACTGGTACCGTGCGCTCGGGCTCGAACTTCTGGACGTCTACGGCATGACGGAAAACTTCTCCTACTCGCACTACAGCCGACCTGGCCTCGTGCGGCTTGGCTACTCTGGCCAGGCGATGCCTGGCGTCGAATGTCGGATTGCCGAAAACGGCGAGATTCTGGTGAGGACTCCGACGATGATGCGCGGCTATTATCGCCAGCCTGACTTGACGGCGCAGAGCATGACCGAGGATGGCTTCTTCAAGACCGGCGATCGCGGCGAACTCGACGAAATCGGCCGACTGAAGATCACGGGGCGCGTCAAGGAGATCTTCAAGACCAGCAAGGGGAAATATGTCGCCCCCGCACCCATTGAGAACAAGATCAGTCACCCGAAGGTGGAAGCGGTCTGCGTCACAGGACCCGCATTCGCACAACCCTTCGCTATCCTGATGCTGTCGGCGGCGGCCAGAGGCGAGTTGGACGACGCTGCGGCGCGTGAAACGTTACGCGCGGAACTGCGTTTGCTGCTCGACGAAGTCAATGCCACACTCGAAGATCACGAGAAGCTTGGCTTCTTCGTGATCGTCAGGGATTGCTGGACGACCGATAATGGCTTTCTCACGCCGACGATGAAGATCAAGCGCGGCGTCATTGAAGAGCATTATCTTGACGCGGCACGGGCGTGGGCGGAGAGGGGGCTGCCGGTTATCCTGGAGGCGGAAACCACGACCGTGCAGCAGTAGCAGGGCGGCACCACCACGTTCTCCTAGCGCGGATGGACGCGCGCGTCACGGGTCCGCAAAGCGAAGTAATCATCCGGGGGACACTGTAGTGCCACCTTTTTCGTTCAGGACGGCGCAGTCGATCGTTGTAGAGCACGGCGCATCCCGTCGTCTGGCGTCCCAGGTGCGCTCGCTCGGGAGCCGTTCGGTGCTGATCGTAACAGACGCGTGCGTGGCATCGTCCGGATTCCTGAAGAGTGTGTTAGACGGCTTCGAAAGCGCAGCGATTCGCTACCAGCTATTCCAGGAAACGCAGGCGGATCCTTCCGAATCCATCATCGAAGCGGCTGTGTGCCGCGCGCTCGCGGCAGAGGCCGACTGCGTCGTGGGTCTCGGAAGCGGTGGCTCGCTCGACACGGCAAAGCTCACAGCGCTGCTCGCGAAAAGCGGCGAAAGGCTGGCCGACGTCTACGGTATCGACAGGGCGCGTGGTCCACGCCTGCCGCTGATACTCGTGCCCACGACGGCCGGAACGGGCTCGCTGGCCGCACGCGTGTCGGTCGTGACGAAACCTCGTGGCGACAGGAACGTTGTGGTGTCCTCGCATCTGTTGCCCGATCTCGCGCTGCTCGACGCTACGCTGACCGCCGGGGCTCCGCCCGCCGTCACGGCGGCGGGGGGCATCGACGCGATGGTCAATGCAATCGAGGCGTTCACGTCCAGACGCCTGAAAAACCCCGTGTCAGACAGTCTTGCGTGCAAGGCGCTGGACCTCATGGCGTCGAATCTGCACGCCGCCTTCTATAACCCCACCGATATCGAGGCGCGCGAGCAGATGCTGATTGGCGCTTGCCTTGCGGAAATGGCGGTCGCCAATGTTGCCATGGCGGCCGTGCACGCGTTGGCGCAGCCTGTCGCTGCGCGCTTTCGCGTGCCGCATGGCATCGCCCATGCACTGTTGCTCGCGCCCGTGCTGCGCTTCAACCTGAAAGGCGCGGTTAGTCATTACGCGCAACTCGCCAGATATGTATTGCCTGGCATTACTGGAACGGCGGCGAGCCGGGCCTCATCTTTTGTCACCTACTTCTCCGATTTACCCCGGACGCTCCGGTTGCCGATGCGCTTGCAGGAGGTCGGCATTGGCGAGTCGGATCTCTGCGGGCTGGCGGGAGATGCAATGAGTCAGACGCGGCTCCTCGCCAATAATCCTTGCGAACTCACGCTGAAGGATATCCACGGGATCTATCGCTCGATATTCTAACGAGCATGCTTGCGTCGCCGCGTCTGGCGCTTGCATGGCAAACAGCTGACGACGCAACCTCCTGTTCGGTTCTGGCAGCTGCCCTGCGGGTGCTGAACGTATCGTGCGTGGCGTGCGGCTTCGAACCGCCACGCGGGTTCCCGATGATCGGTCAATCAGAAGTGGGCGTCGGAGAGCGCAAGCACGCCTTCGTTGCCCCTTGCGCTCAGAATGGCGACTTCCAGCCCCAGCGCGCGCGGCAGAATGTGCGTGGCGTAAAAGTGCACGGTCGCCATCTTTGCACCGTAGAACACGGGATCGAGCGTTTCGCGTTCACATGCGGCAATGAGCGCGCGCGCCATCTGCCAGCCGCCCAGCACAATGCCGGAAAGCATCAGATAAGGCACGCCGCCCGCGAATGCCGCGTTGGGATCGGACTTTGCGCGAGCGAGCATGAAGTCGATGACCCGCATCATCGACGTCCGGCCCGCTTCAAGATGGCGGTACATCGCGGCGAACGCGGGGTGGGTTTGGAAGGCGCGATGCGCGTGCAGATCGGCTAGCGTCTGGTCCACGCGCACGAGCATCTGTTTAGCCACGGCACCGCGGTCGCGGACAGTCTTGCGGCCGATGAGATCGTTGGCCTGGATAGCCGTGGTGCCCTCGTAAATCGGCAGGATGCGAGCGTCACGGTAATACTGCGCCGCGCCAGTTTCCTCAATGAAACCCATGCCGCCGTGCACCTGAACGCCGAGGCTCGTGACCTCGACCGAGAGTTCGGTACTCCAGCCCTTGACGATGGGCACGAGGTACTCGTTGATCGCTCGATGTTCGGAACGGACGGCGTCGTCGGGATGGTGCAGGGCGAGATCGTGATGTGATGCGGTCGCGTAAGCCAGCGCGCGCGCGGCTTCGGTCAGGGCGCGCATGGTGGCGAGCATGCGCTTCACGTCGGGGTGGCGAATGATGGGAACAGCCGCATTCGAAGAGCCGTCCACGGGGCGGCTCTGGACGCGCTCCTTCGCATAGGCCGCGGCCTTCTGGTACGCACGCTCGGCCAGGGCGATGCCCTGCAGGCCGACTGCGAAGCGTGCAGCGTTCATCATGACGAACATGTACTCGAGGCCGCGGTTTTCCTCGCCGATCAAGAAGCCCGTCGCGCCACCCCGGTCGCCGAATTGCAGCACCGCAGTGGGACTCGCCTTGAGCCCGAGCTTGTGCTCGATCGATACGCACTGAACGTCGTTGCGCGCGCCCGGCGAGCCGTGGGTGGTCGGCACATGTTTGGGAACGAGAAAGAGCGAGATGCCTTTGACGCCCTCGGGGGCGTCGGGCGTGCGCGCGAGCACGAGGTGGACGATATTCGAGGCCATGTCGTGCTCGCCCCACGTAATGAAGATCTTCGTGCCGAAGATGCGGTACGTGCCGTCCTCCGCAGGCTCGGCACGGGCGCGCAACATGGCGAGATCCGAGCCGGCCTGAGGCTCGGTCAGATTCATGGTGCCGGTCCACTCGCCGCTGATGAGCTTCGGCAGATACAGTGCCTTCTGCGAAGGGGAGCCCGCGAGCAACAGGGCCTCGATGGCGCCGTCGGTGAGCGACGGGCAGGTTGCGAACGACAGGTTGGCCGCCACGAGCATTTCCTGGCACGGCGCGGCAAGCAGCTTCGGCAGGCCTTGGCCGCCGTACTCGACCGGATGCATCAAACCTTGCCAGCCCCCTTCGGCGAACTGCGCAAACGCCTTGCCAAAGCCCGGCGACGCACTCACGGTGCCGTCGTGCCAGACGCTCGGCTGACGGTCTCCGGTGGCATTCAATGGCGCAAGCACTGCTTCGCAAAACTTCGCGCCCTCTTCGAGGATGGCCTGCGCGGTTTCGCGGGTGGCGTCCATGCATTCCGGAAGACGCGCGATCGTGTCCAATCCGGCCAGTTCGGTCATCACAAACATCATGTCCCGGATGGGCGAGGTGTAGCTCATGGTTCTTCCTGAGTGGTCTGATTGCAACTGCATTGGGATCGGGCGCGATCCCTGAGCCAACGAAAATTGCGGGTGGTACGGTCCTGCAGATTTCAGAGGGTGCGCACCTTCACATAGCGGCCCGGCGCGGGCGCAAGCGGCGTCCAGATGTCGTTGCCAGACCGGGTGGGTGCAGCAATGGCCTCGCCGGCGTGGCGGCGCAACCATGCGCTCCAATGCGTCCACCAGCTGCCCGGATGGACCTTCGTGTCGGCCAGCCAGGCGTCTGGCGTTTGGGCAAGTGACTTCCGGGTCCTGTAGCTGCGCTTGTGCGCCGACGGCGGATTGATCACACCCGCAATATGTCCGCTGGAGGCAAGCACGAACTCGGGCTCGCTGCCGATGAGCAACGCGCTCTTGTATGCGGCCTGCCACGGCACGATGTGGTCGGCCTCGGCTGCGAGGACATAGCTGGGCACGCTGATCGAGCCGAGGTCCAGCGGATGCCCGCACACGTTCACCTTGCCGGGAACGCGCAGATTGTTCTCCAGATAGGTGTTGCGCAGGAGCCAGGCAACCATGGAGCCGGGCAGGTTCGTGGTGTCCGCGTTCCAGTACAGCAGATCGAAGGGCGGCGGCTGACCGCCTTTCAGATACTGATCGACGTGATAGGGCCACAGAAGGTCGTTGGCGCGCAGCATCTGGAACACCAGCGCCAGGTCCTTGCCCGAAAGAATGCTGCCTGGTCCAGCGATGGCCTCGCGATACCGCACACTCGTTTCGTCGACGAAAGCGCCCAGGTCTCCGGGCTGAGCGAAATCGAGCAGCGTGGTCAACAGCGTCATGCTTGCGACCGTGTCCTCGGCGCTCGCGCGCTGGACGGCCAGCGCGCATGCGAGCAACGTCCCGCCAACGCACCAGCCGAGTGTGTTCACCTTGTCGGCCCTGGCGATCGACCGGGCGACCCGTATGGCCTGGCATACCCCGCTCTCGACGTAGTCGTCCCAGCGCAGATCGCCAAGTGACGCGTCGGGATTGCGCCAGGAAACCAGGAAGACGGTGTAGCCCTGCTCGCATGCGTAGCGCACGAACGAGTTGGCGGGTTGCAGATCGAGGATGTAGAACTTGTTCACGCACGGCGGCACGATCACAAGCGGCCGGCACGCGACCTGCTCCGTAAGCGGTGCGTACTGGATCAGCTCCATCAGCTCGCACTCGAAGACGACCGAACCCGGCGAGACTGCAACGTTGCGGCCGACCTCGAACGCCGCCTCGTCGGTGATGGTGATTTGCCGCCGCGCGAGATCGTTGCTCAGGTTGGCAAGCCCCTGAGCGAGGCTTTTGCCGCCCGACTCCTGGGCAAGCCGTGCCACCTCGGGATTGGTGGCGGCGAAGTTCGTGGGGCTCGCTGCGTCAATCAACTGGTTCGCGAAGAAGCGCAATTTCTCCTTCGTCGACGCGTCGAGGTCGGCGGATTCGACGACGTCGGCAATCAACCGCGAATTGGCGAGATACAACCGCCGGATGGCGTTGTACCAGGGGTGCTCATGCCATTCCCTGTCGAGAAAACGTCGGTCTTCTGGCGCTTCGAGGCCGCTGGGTGCACCGACACGCCATAGACACGACCAGATCTGCGCTTGCTGGTCCCAGTATGTTTTGCTGGCGCGAGCCAGATCGGACAACTCGACATGCGTGCCGTTCTCGCTCACGGGCGCGGATCGGCAAATCGCATCGAGCCAGACGGTGGTGGTCTTGAGCCAGACTTCGAGTGACGAGGCAGACGGGTTGCTGTGTGATGACATGGCGTCGCTGCAGATGAAAGGAGAGGATTCCCGGATCGGGTACGTTCAGTCAGATGGCAGGACCGAGTCGCCGGATCGCGCATTGCCAGGGCTTCGCCGTACCGCGATGCAGCCTCATGCCTGGCAGCCAGCGGCGTGTGGCGCCGCCGGCGCGATCGATGTCACGATGCGCCGAGAGGACGGGGCGCGCGGCGCCGTTCCGGCCAGAAGACCTTCGCGGCATCGCCGTTTGCGCGATGCGTGTGACAACTGTCGATGAACGTGGGTGGCGGTATCGGCGTATCGCCTTGCAGACGCTCCCGCCATTGCGGCAAGGCGCGCTCCATCGAGAAGCCGGCTTGCATTGCAGTGGTCGCCATGGGACCGAGCAACTCCGACAAATGCGTGCAGCCCTTGACGCCGCCGACGCGCTCCTTGACCTGCCGCCTGAAGCCCGGACCGATGCGAAGTCCGACGAGCGCCGCATAGGCCGATTCGATCTCGTTGCAATAGACGGTGGGACTCTCTTCGATCCGCGCGGTAATCGCCCGGATGACGAGGTCCCTGTCAACCGTCATGACGATGCGCATGTCGTGCAGGCGAGCGCCAGCCGGCACGACCTTCAGTATCAGATCGGTGCCGTCTGCAACGACGTCCTGCATGCGGCCCTCGATCTCGAAGAGGCCGTCGCCGAGATCGAAGGCATCGCAACGCACTGTGCGGGAATGGAGCAGGCGTCGCGTTTCGGTGGTGTTGTTCATTTCGGTGGACCGGAGGGAGCAGCACGGGTCAAAAGCGGTGTTCAACCTTGCAATGCCTTCGCGAGGTTTTCCCGAAGCCCTGAGTGACCGGCGTATGGGTCTCCTGGGGAGGCGCCCGCCATCATTTGTTCGAAGCGAACCTGTACCGGCTGCATTGCATCGGGGTGCGAATAGATATAAAAGTTGCCTGCGTGCACGCTGTCATAAGTCATCTGGGCGATTTCGGCGGCGCTGATTTTTGCCGAAGTGACGGCCTTGTCCGAAAGCGCCTGAGCGACTTTCTGGGACCGCGTGAGCGTGTGCGAATTGGCGAGATCGGCGGGCCGGTTGCGGTCGGACCGGTTGAAGCCGGTCGGCACGAAATATGGACACAGCACGGAGCAGTGCACCTGGTTCGTGACGAGCGATAGATCGTGATAGAGCGTTTCGCTCAACGACACGACCGCATGCTTGGACACGTTGTACACGCCCATCGTGGGTGCATTGACGAGGCCGGACATCGACGCCGTGTTGACGATGTGCCCTTCGAAGGTCTGGTCGCGCGCGGCGCTCTCGAGCATCAGCGGAGTGAAGATGCGCACGCCATGGACGACGCTCATGAGGTTCACGCCCAGTACCCATTCCCAATCCTTCTGGGTGTTTTCCCAGATCAGGCCGCCTGCGCCGACGCCTGCATTGTTGAATAGCAGATTGACCTCGCCATGCGTGGTCATGGCGAGATCGGCGAGCGCTTGCATCTCTGCCGCGGCTGACACGTCGGTGCGCAAGCCGGTCGCTTCGCTGCCCAGGGCGTGCAGCTCGGCGAGCGTGGCGTCGAGGCCGCCCTGATCGATATCCGCAAGGACGAGCTTCATCCCCAGCGCGGCGCCATGCAGCGCAAACGCCTTGCCAAATCCGGAAGCGGCGCCAGTAATGACCGCGACCTTGCCCTGAAATTGCTTCATTGAGTTGTCCTGGTGAGAGTTGCCGGCCCTGGCCGCTGCGACTGCACGACGGCGCGTCCGTAGCTCGACTGCGCATCGCAAGCTTGTCGGCAGGATAGGGTGCACGTTGGCGTGGGAGTCCCCCTCCTAATGAGGGGGAGGGAGCCTGCGGGAAAGGTGATTAACTTGGCGGACTCAATAAGCAGCGCTATCGCGCAATAGGGAAGCTCGGCGGGTGCCCTGGTCCGAGCCGCGGCCCTGCCTTCCGGGAGCCTGCGCCACATCGGCCGCAGCGCGACAGACGATGCGCCGATCCATGGATCGCGCGCGGCAAGCGCCCGCGCCACAACTTCGAGACACAAAGGAACCAGCATGACAGTGCAGTATCAGGTCCGTGACGGCGTGGCCGTCATCACGCTCGACAATCCTCCTGTAAACGGCCTCGGGCACGGCACCCGCGTTGGCATCGTTGAGTGCATGAGCCGGGCGCTCGACGATGCCGGTGTCAGCGCGATCGTGCTCACGGGCGCAGGCCGCGCCTTTTCGGGTGGCGCGGACATCCGCGAGTTCGGCACGCCCAGGGCGCTCCAGGAGCCGAACCTGAATACTGTGATCACATTGATCGAGGCGGCGGCCAAGCCCGTTGTCGCGGCGGTTCATTCGGTGGCAATGGGCGGCGGGCTGGAACTCGCACTCGGTTGTCACTATCGGGTTGCCGCGCGTAACTCGCAGATCGCGTTGCCCGAGGTCAATCTGGGGTTGATGCCCGGCGCCGGCGGCACGCAGCGTTTGCCCCGGGCGATAGGGCTCGAAGCCGCCCTCAACATGATCGTGTCGGGCCATGCGGTCAACGCGGAGTCGCTGGCCGATACACGGCTGTTCGACGAGATCGCCGAGGGCGATGTGCTCGCTGCCGCAATCGGCTTCGCCAGGCGAGTGGCGAACCAGGCCGGCCCGCATCCGCGTGTGCGTGACCTCCAGGTCGAGCATGAAAATCCACACGCGTACCTCGGATTCGCGCGCACGACCGCCGCTGCGAACGCCGGGCCGTTTCCAGCGCCGGCGCGCTGCGTAGACGCGGTGGCGGCGTCGCTGGAGCCGTTTGACAAAGGCATCGAGGCCGAGCGCGAAGGGTTCGCCACGCTGCTCGGCACCGCCGAAGCACGCGCGCTGCGCCATGCCTTCCTTGGCGAGCGTGCGGCGAGCAAGATTCCGGACGTGCCTGCGGATACTCCGGTGCGACCCGTCGCGAGGGTGGCCATCATCGGCGCCGGAACCATGGGCACCGGCATCGGCATGAATTTTTTGAACGCCGGGATTCCAGTAACGTTGCTCGAGACGAAAGCCGATGTGCTCGAACGCGGTGTAGCCACGATACGCCGCAACTATGAGAACAGCGCGAGGAAGGGCAAGCTCACGCAACAGCAACTGGACGACCGTATGGGGCTGCTTTCGACAACGCTCTCGTATCGCGACATCCAGGACGCGGACCTCGTGGTCGAAGCTGTGTTCGAGGACATTGGCGTGAAAGAGACGGTGTTCCGCGCGCTCGACGAGGTGATGAAGCCGGGCGCGATACTCGCGTCGAACACATCCACGCTTGACGTCAACCGCATTGCGTCGTTCACGAAGCGCCCGCAGGACGTGGTGGGCATGCACTTCTTCAGTCCTGCGAACGTAATGAGGCTGCTCGAAGTCGTGCGTGGCGAGCATACCGAAAAGGACGTGCTGGCCACGGTGATGCTGCTTTCGAAGAAGATCGGCAAGATCGCTGTGGTGTCGGGCGTGTGCGATGGTTTCATCGGCAACCGCATGCTCGAGCAGTACAGCCGCCAGGCCGGGTTCCTGCTCGACGAAGGCGCGCTTCCCGAGCAGGTGGACCGCGCGATCGAGAAATTTGGCTTTGCAATGGGCCCGTTCCGCATGATCGACATGGCCGGCAACGACATCGCGTGGGCCATTCGCAAGCGCCGCGCCGTCGAGCAGCCGGAGTTCAACTATTCGAAGGTCGGCGACGTGCTGTGCGAAATGGGCCGTTTCGGCCAGAAGGTCGGCGCGGGCTGGTACGACTACAAGCCAGGCGAGCGCAAGGCGTATCCCAGCCAGCTCGTGAACGACATGATCGTCAGGCATTCGACGGAGATCGGCGTCGCGCGGCGCAACATCAGCGACGAGGAAATCGTCGGACGGCTGGTCTATGCGCTCGTGAACGAGGGCGCGTTAATCCTGGAAGAAGGCATTGCCTCGAAGGCGTCGGACATTGACATGGTGTACCTGAATGGCTACGGCTTTCCGAAGTTCCGCGGCGGACCGATGCTTTATGCCGACCAGGTCGGCCTTTTCAACGTCGCGCGGTGCATGCGGCACTATGCGCGCGGCTATCAGGGGCAAGCCTGGCGCATCGCGCCATCGTTGCAGAAGCTCGCTCAGGCCGGCCTGAACTTTAACGACTGAGTGTATCGACTTCATCGCATATTCTGGACTACACCATGACTGAGGCAGTAATCGTTTCGACCGCGCGGACCGCACTCGCAAAGAGCTGGAAGGGCGCATTCAACCTGACGCATGGCGCGACGCTGGGCGGCCACGCGGTGCAGCACGCCATCGCGCGCGCAGGCATTGAGCCGGCAGAGGTGGAAGACGTGCTGATGGGCTGCGCAAACCCGGAAGGCGCGACCGGCGGCAATATCGCCAGGCAGATTGCATTGCGCGCGGGCTGTCCTGTGAGCGTGCCGGGCGCCACCGTTAACCGCTTTTGCTCTTCGGGATTGCAGACGATTGCCATGGCCGCGCAGCGGGTGTTGGCGGGCGAGGGCGACATTTTCGCGGCGGGTGGAGTCGAAAGTATTTCATGGACGCAGAGGCAGATGAATCAGACCTTTGCGGCCGATCCCTGGCTCATGCGGGAAAAGCCGGAAATCTACTGGAGCATGCTGCAGACCGCGGAACAGGTCGCAAAGCGCTACGAAATCTCGAAGGAGCGTCAGGACGAGTACGGCGCGCGAAGCCAGCAACGCGCGGCGGCGGCGCAGGCGGCGGGCCTGTTCAACGAGGAGATCGTGCCGATGACCGTGCTCGCGGGCGTGACCGACAAGGCCACCGGTCAGATCGTGACGCGTGAATTGACGATTGCCGCCGATGAAGGGATTCGGGCAGAGACGACGCTCGAAGGCGTGGCGAAGATCCGCACGGCGTTCCCGGGCGGCGTGATCTCGGCGGGCAACGCGTCGCAGTTTTCCGATGGCGCATCGGCCACGGTGGTGATGAACGCACGCCTGGCGCAGGCGAGAGGCATCGAGCCGCTCGGCGTGTTTCGCGGCTTTGCGGTGGCGGGTTGCGAGCCCGATGAGATGGGCATCGGGCCGGTGTTCGCCGTACCGAAGCTCTTGAAGAAAGCCGGCCTCAAGGTCGAAGACATCGGCCTGTGGGAACTCAACGAGGCATTCGCCGTGCAGGTGCTCTATTGCGCGGACCAGCTCGGCATTCCGATGGAACGCCTCAACGTGAATGGCGGTGCGATTGCGGTTGGGCATCCGTTCGGCGTTTCAGGCGCTCGTCTCGTTGGGCATGCGCTCATCGAAGGCAAACGGCGCGGTGCGAAGCACGTCGTGGTGACGATGTGCATCGGTGGCGGCCAGGGCGCCGCGGGCCTGTTCGAAGTCCTGTGAGCCGGAGGCCGCATGTCATTGATCCTGTCCCGTCGGGACCTGAATTTTCTGCTGTATGAATGGCTGGATGTCGAGGCGCTTACGCGTATTCCACGTTATGCCGACCACACGCGCGAGACCTTCGACGCGGCGCTCGAGACCTGCGAGAAGATCGCGACCGACCGCTTCGAGACCCACAACAAGAAAAGCGACCAACACGAGCCGCACTTCGACGGTGAGACAGTCCACATCATCCCCGAGGTGAAGGCTGCGCTCGACGCATTCTCTGATGCAGGCCTCATGGCGGCGGGGCAGGATTACGAACTCGGCGGCATGCAGTTGCCGCTCGTGGTCGAGAAAGCGGGCTTTGCGTGGTTCATGGCCGCGAACGTGGGCACGGCAGGCTATCCGTTTCTGACTATCGCCAATGCCAACCTGCTTCTCGCGCACGGTACACCTGCGCAAATCGAGGCGTTCGTGCGGCCCGCGATGGAAGGGCGCTTCTTTGGCACGATGTGCCTCTCGGAGCCGCAGGCCGGCTCGTCGCTTTCCGATATTGCAACGCGCGCGGAGTATGAGGGCGAATCGCCATTCGGCCCGCAGTATCGTCTGCGCGGCAACAAGATGTGGATCTCGGGCGGCGAGCACACGCTTGCGGAGAATATCGTTCATCTGGTGCTCGCGAAGATTCCGGGTCAGGACGGCAAACTCGCACCGGGCGTGAAGGGCATCTCGCTGTTCATCGTGCCGAAGTTTCTACTGAACGAGGACGGTTCATGTGGAGAGCACAATGACGTCACGCTGGCGGGCCTGAATCACAAGATGGGACACCGGGGCACGACCAACTGCCTGTTGAATTTCGGCGAGGGCACGAGGTACCGGCCGCACAATGCGGCGGGCGGTGCGATCGGCTATCTGGTCGGCAAGCCTGGCGAGGGGCTCGCGTGCATGTTCCATATGATGAATGAGGCGCGCATCGGCGTGGGGCTGGGCGCGTCGGCGCTCGGCTACACCGGCTACCTGCACGCGCTCGACTACGCGCGCAACCGGCCGCAGGGCCGTGGGGCGGGGCCGGGCGGCAAGGATCCTTCTAGCGCACAGGTGCGGCTCGTCGAGCACGCAGACATCCGCCGCATGCTGCTCGCCCAGAAGAGCTACGCCGAGGGAGCGCTGGCGCTGACGCTGTATTGCGCAAAACTCGTGGACGAAGAGCGTGGCGCCCATGCAGCGGGTGACAGTCAGGCCAGCGAACGTGCGAAGCTGTTGCTCGACATTCTCACCCCCATAGCCAAGAGCTGGCCATCGCAATGGTGCCTCCACGGCAATAGCCTGGCAATACAGGTACATGGCGGCTACGGCTATACGCGCGAATACAACGTTGAGCAGTTCTACCGCGACAACCGTCTCAACCCGATTCATGAAGGCACGCATGGCATCCAGGGCATCGACCTGCTCGGGCGCAAGGTGACGATGAAGCAGGGCGCGGCGCTGCGGGCACTGGACGAAACGATGAGGAGAACGAGCCAGCGCGCACTGGAAAGGGGTGATGCTGGCGTGGAGGAATATGGCCTCGCTCTGGGTACAGCGGTATCGCGGCTCATGAGCGTGACGCACCGCTTATGCAATACGGGTGACCTGACGCTTACGCTGTCGAACGCTTCTCTGTACCTGGAAGCCTTCGGCCACATCACGCTGGCGTGGATATGGCTGGAGCAGGCGCTGGTTGCGCGCGACGCGCTGATACGAAACGATGGCGCGACCGACGAATCGTTCTATCACGGCAAGCTCGCTGCCGCGCGCTATTTCTTCCGCTGGGAGTTGCCGCGCGTCTTTGCGCAGCTCGATCTGCTCGATTCGCTGGAGCGCAGCACGCTCGACATGCAGGACGCGTGGTTTTGAACCCGCGACCCGATGTCTTTTCCGGCCACGAAAGGCCGGAGCGTGCATTGGCCCCATCAACCCTTCGAAGCGTCGCCGGCGGAGCCGTAGGCGATCCATCCACCGTCGACCGGCAAGGTCACGCCGGTAACATACGACGCCCAGTCGGACGCGAGGAATGCGACGGCCTGCGCGACCTCGTGCGGATGCCCGAGACGGCCCATCGGTGTTCGGCGTTGCAGCGCCACGAGGTCGAGTCTGCCGCTGCTCGTCATCTCCTTGAGCGGCGGCGTGCGGATGATGGCAGGCGCGACGGCGTTCACGCGTATGCCCTTCTGGGCCCACTCGCAGGCCATCGAGCGTGTCAGCATGACGATGCCCGCTTTCGACGCCGTATAGGCATTGATGGCCGGGCCACCCACGAGGCCGTAGATCGACGCAATATTCACGATCGCGCCGCTGCCCTGCGCGAGCATCATTGAACCGACGGCTCTCGACATCAGCCAGGTGCCGGTCAAATTGACGTCGATCGTTCGCTGCCAGGTCGCCAGTTGTTGCTTTACCGTGCGCTCGGCGGGTTCGAGCACGCCGGCGTTGTTCACGAGGATGTCGATCCGCCCCATATGGGCGACGGCCTCGCCGGTGATGCGTTGCACGTCGGCTTCCGACGACACGTCGCCGTGAAGCATGATGTGTCCCGGCGTATTGGCGGCAGCATTCACGTCCGATGTGCAGACTTCGGCGCCCTGGCTCGCAAAGAACTCCGCGACGGCGGCGCCTATGCCGCTGGCGCCGCCGGTCACGAGTACCTTCTTGCCACTGAAATCAATGTGTGAGTGGCAGTGATCCTTGTTTTCCATCGCGCTCCTCCAATGTGTCGACGTGCTCATCTGCCCGTGAAGACGGGCTTGCGTTTCTCCAGCATCGCGTTGACGGCCTCGCGGTGATCGTCCGATTTGCTCGAGAGCCATTCGTATGAGATGCAGGTGTCCATGATGGAATGTGCGAGCTGCTTGAGGCCGATATTCGCGGATACTTTCGTCCATCGGATTGCCTTCTGCGCGCCGGCTGCGAGGGGTCCGGCGAATTCATTCACGCGCTCGTCCAGTTGGGCTGCCGGCACCGCGTGATTGATCAGGCCGATGCTTGCGGCATCGCTGGCCGATAGCGGCTCACCGGTCAAGAGATATTCCTTCGCGCGTGCATAACCGATCAGTTGCGGCCAGATCACGGCGCCGCCGTCACCGGCGACCAGTCCGACGCCCACATGCGGGTCGCCGATCTTTGCCGTGTCGGCCGCGAAGATCACGTCGCAGAACAACGCGATGGTCGCGCCGAGGCCGATCGCGTGACCGTTCATCTTGACGATGATCGGCTTTTCACAATCGAGCAGCGAGAAGATGATCTGTTTGGCTTCTCGCGCCGTCGACCGAAATGCATCGGGATCGTCAAACCCGTTTTTCATCGCTGCGAAGTCGCCGCCGGCAGAAAATGCCCACCCGGCTCCAGTCAGAATTATTATGTCGGAATCCAAATCGTTGTTGGCATCGGTGAACACCCGTGCCATCTCCGCGTGCAGCCGCGCATTGAATGCGTTCAATTGCTCGGGACGATTGAGTGTGATCTCCAGAATGCGGCCACGCCGCGAGAAACTGATGTGCTGATAATCAACGAAATTCATTTCAACTCCGTATTTATTTCAGTTCAGTACTGCCAATACGAGGATAGCAATTCGATTTTCTTCACGTCCCCTCGAAAGGAGGGGGCTGCCCGGAGTGGCCCGATGGTAACTTGACCGGACTATTGCAGCGGCACTTGAGGTTCGAGTTTGATTCGAGCGTAGCCACACCGCCTGCTGGGCGCGGCATCGAACGAACCGCGAGTTGCGTCCGGGCATTGCCGCGGTGCTGGATACGGTTGACGCCAGGTCACCTCTTAATTCTTGTCAGATATCGTTTGGGAGCGAATATGTCCGATTTGGAAGGTAAGGTCGCGATTGTCACCGGTGGAGCCGCAGGAATCGGCCGGGCCACGGCGCTGCGATTTGCCGAAGCGGGTGCAAGTGTTGTCGTCGCAGATGTGATTGACGTCGCGGGCGACGAAGTGGTTGCCGAAATCGAGCGAAATGGCGGACGGGCCATGTTTCAGCGTGTGGATGTCAGCCGCGATGAAGATTGCGCGGCCATGGTCGAGGCAACGATCGATCGCTTCGGGAAACTGGATATCGCATTCAATAACGCTGGCGTTTCCGGTCATGTATCCAGGACGGAAGACCAGGGATTGGAGAACTGGAACAGAATCATCGGCGTCAACCTGAGCGGTGTATTCAATTGCATGGTGCACCAGTTGAAGGTGATGAAGGCTTCCGGTGGCTCAATCGTCAATACCGCTTCCGTGGCGGGCATCAGAGGGGCGCCCTATAGTTCGGCATACTCCGCTTCCAAGCACGGTGTCATCGGTTTGACCCGGTCTGCGGCAAGGGAATATGGAAAGCAGGGAATCCGCATCAACGCCGTTTGCCCGGGATACATCAAGACGGCGATGGCGGCGGACCTGAAATCCCAATCCGCTCCCGGGTCGACGGAAGCGGTGCTGGCGGCCACCATTCTGCGCCGTCCCGCTGAACCCGAAGAGGTTGCCGATCTGGTGTTGTGGCTCTGCTCCGCGAAAGCATCGTTCGTAACCGGTGCACATTACATCGTTGATGGCGGCTTTACGGCATAGCGAGTTCCCGGAAAGCCCGCGCGTAAATTCTATTTGATCAATTCCTGCTTTCGCGCCCATAGCATTGCGTCATAGCGGCTGGATACGCCGAGCTTGAGATAAACGTTGCGCAGATTCCATTTCACGGTTTCGAGGGTAATATCGAGCGCAAGCGCGATTCGCTTGTTGGACATGGCTTGCGCGACGAGGTCGAGAATTTCGACTTCGCGCTGCGTCAGAACAGGTTGCAACTTCGACGAGCCGGCGCGACGCGGCGTACCCGAAGGGCTATTGGGCAGGACACTGTCCGGAAACCTCGCGATCAGCTCCGTTGCATATTCCAGCGTGGCGGCCTCGGCTTTCCGCTCGCGCAACATTTCGCACAGCAGTGCGGCAGCGGGCGCGCCTTCGTCCACGAACGTGCGCACGAAACCGAAATGCCGTGCTGCGCCGACAGCCCGCGCGAGACAACGCTGTGCCTCGTCGAACTGACGCTCGTCCGAGCGCAGGATGGCCGAAAGCAGGTCGTTGAGTGCCGCCAGCCTGCTGCGGCCGAATGCTGTAGCGTGGCGCCCGGCGATTTCCAGGACCCGCAGCGCATCGGCGGGGCGCGCTCCACGCAACACGCGCGCGCGGGCGATTGCCGCGATCGCTGGAAGCTCGGCCAGATAACCCTGTTCGGCCGAATGTGCCTGCGCGATCTCGTCGAGCGAAGCCAGCGCCTCCATTGCCTGCGCGCGGTTGTGTTCGAGAAGCCATATCTTGACCTGCTCCGCCAGCATATGCGCGGCGGCGCGGTTGCGGCGCATGCCGCGCAGGTAGGCGGTCTGGTGCTGCAGAAAGGTGAGCGCCGCGTCGGGGCTTTCCTGCAGCAGATCGAGGCGAGCGCGGACCAGCGACGTGTGGATGATGATATCGGGCCCGTAAGACTGCAGCAGCTCGCGGCGATTGGCGATCATCTCCCTCGCGTCGTCGACGCGGTCGAGCTCGTAGTACGCGTCCGCCAGCACGCTCGCGCTCACGTTGGCGCTAATCGAGTTGCGGCCGGTAGCACGAACGCACTGATCGGGCAGGGTCGAGTACGTTCGCTCGACCTCGCGCACATTGCCTTCGAGCAGCATGGCCGCCGCGCGGGCGGCTCGCGCGACGAGCGCCATATCGTTGTTTCGGTCTGCCCATGAAATGGGGTGATGTTCGAACAAGCGTTGCGCGTCAGCGTAGCGGCCTGCCGCGGCATAAGCCGAAGCCAGCTCGGAAACCAGCAGGTACCGCAGAAGTGAATTTTCGATCGTTGTATCGCGCAGCGGCTCCAGCAGTTCGATCATGCGATGCGTGTCGTCGTGCTGTAGCGCGATGGCGGCCTGGATCAGCGGCAGGCTGCGCGCGATCTCCGGATGCCGGGATAGCGCATCCGTTTGCAAGCGGGACAGCCACGTCTGGACTTTCGCCGCGCGCGTCGTGAGCGCAACGGTCAGGCAGGCGATGAACAGCAGCCGGTGATGCCTGAACAACGTTTCCTCAGGCAGACGCTCGAGCAGGCGCAGGGTCGGCCCCACATATTCCGCGTTCCACGTCGCGGGCGCCGCCCGTTCGATGATCGATACGGCGAATTCCACATCGTCGGCTGAACTGGCGTGGTGCACCGATTCGGCGAAAAAACCGTGCTCGGCGAACCAGCGGCTCGTGCGTCGATGCAGTTCACGCACCACCGCGCTATCGCGCCGGGCGAGCCGAGTAGCGAGGAACTCGCCGAAAAGCGGATGAAATCGATACCATGCACGCCGATCGTTCGAATCGACACGCATGATCAGCAGATTCTCCTCTTCCATGCGATGCAACAGGTCGGCGGCGCGCTCGTTTCCGGTGATCGAGCGCGCGAGCTGCGCGTTGAAGCGCCGAACCACCGAGAGACCTTCCGCAAACTCCGCGAGTTCAGCCGGGAGGTCGGCCATGACTTCTTCGCTCAGATACGTCTGCAGATCGCTCGAGCGCGAGACGAGATCGTGCAGTATCGCGCGCGTGTCCGGACGATTCTTCAGCATGGTGACGATCAACTGGATGCAGGACGGCCAACCGCTCGTCAGTTCGTGAATGAGCGTGACATCGTCCGCGTTGAGCTTGCCTGGCCCCAGATTCTCGTCAATGAAGGTGCGTGTTTCGTGCA
Source organism: Paraburkholderia sp. A1BS-2L (assembly GCF_051125205.1). Lineage (NCBI taxonomy): Bacteria > Pseudomonadati > Pseudomonadota > Betaproteobacteria > Burkholderiales > Burkholderiaceae > Paraburkholderia > Paraburkholderia sp. A1BS-2L. The sequence goes on along the minus strand of NZ_CP120429.1, from coordinate 798,081 downwards.
GATCGAACGGTAGCCCATCGCTCTCGACTTCTACGAGCTGATCCATCACGCGCAGCCGGCTCAGGGACAACGGTGGCGAGACGCGGGACGCGATCACGAGATGAAAATTTCCCGGTCCGTAATCTGCCAGCTTCTGTATGAATTTGTGCGCGAGGGGAGCCTCGACGTGGTGGTAATCGTCGATGACGAGATACAGCTCGCCCGGCAACTCGGCCACGGCGTCGACTATTGTGGCGACGAACGCGTCCAGTACGGCAGCGCTCCCGTTGTCGACCAGCGGGCCTGTCCCGGCGAGAATGCCGGCGCGCTGCATTGCCGCGAAAATGGCGGTGCAAAAGTCGGTAAAGCTATTGTCGTCGGCCGTCAGTGAAAGCCACGCGACCTTCGCACCGGCTTTCAGACAGGCCGCGCGCCATTGCGCGAGCAAGGTCGTCTTGCCGTAGCCCGCGCTACCGGTAACGAGCGCAAGGCGGCAATATCGCATACGTTGCAACTGCTCGAGCAAGCTTGTGCGTGTGACGTATTTGGCACCGATGCGCGGCGGGGGAAACCTGGTAGAAACCAGGCGTTTGGAGAAAGAGGGATTCAAGGCGTTACCAGTCGATGCCCGGTTGCCTGGGCGCTCTGGCAAGAGCGCTGTACCGTCTCATCGCAGATCTGCAAACGGACAGCCTCTCCTGGAAGAAGCCAAAGGCATGGTTAAACACTAGCTTGCCACGACCGCAACGGTGAAACGATGCAGTGGAAGTTCTGTTGCGCTCGAAGCCTGGTCTGGCGAAGCCGACGGACTGAACGGCGGTTCCGGTTACTTGATGACAACCGGATTCACGGGCGCGCCGCTGCCGTTGACGATCTTCAGCGGCGCGGCCGCGTACAGGAATGACCATTGCCCGTCGTCCGCACAGTCGGCGGCGAGCGGATCGAGCTGCGCGATCTCGGTCAAGGTGACGCCGAGGTTGCGCATCAGCGCGTTGTGCAACAGCAGTGCGGCGCCCGAGGCCGGATCGATCGTGACTTCGTTCGCCATGGTGTCGGTCACGAGATTTGGAATTTCCATGTCCTTGAACCACTCGACGAGCTCGGGGCTATAGGTCAGACCCGGCTCGACGTAATCCTTGTAGAACTCAGCCTTGTCGCGCTGATAGAAAGAGCCGATCCAGCCGGTGCGGATCAGGAGGATATCGCGCTTCTCGATTTTCACGTCCTGGGCGTCGGCGGCATCAAGCAGATCGCGGTGCGTGAACGTCTCGCCCGGATCGAGCACCGCCTTGCCCCGATGGCGTGCGATGTCGACCAGCACGCCGCGCCCGACGATGCCGCGTTCCGCGATCGGCAGCACGCTCGCCTTCGACAGACCGCCGATGGTCGATTGCGCATCGTAGCCATTCCAAAGCTGGTCGTCGTGCCACACGTGGCCGAGCGCGTCGTACTGCGTCGAACCTTGCAGATACATGATCATCATGTCGTCCGCGTACTGGGCGAGCCCCGGGAACAAAGGTCCCTTGCCGCACATCCAGTGTCCCTTGTCCATCACATTCATGCGGCACGCCTGCATCCGGCCGGGCCGGACCGGATCGCCTTCCGGGTGCGCCATCTGAATCTGCAACGTGAAGGTCTTGCCAGAGCGCACCGCCTGGACGCCGCGCAGCACTTCGGCGTGCGTCAGGTAATTCAGCGAGCCGACCTCGTCGTCGGGGCCCCATTTGCCCCAGTTCTTCGGGGCATCGCGCAGTAGTTCGGCAATCTGGGGAACGGTTTTCTGTTCCATGCATTCACTCCCTCTCGATACGCAGTTCCGCGCTCCGGTGGCATCCGTCGCGACGTGAATCAACGCGCTTTCGGGCACGACGGCGCGCTCGTGTCCAGTGCGGTCAAGAAACGATTCGATGAGACCGTTCACGCGCGGTCCCTGCTCGTGCACCACCCAGTGACTACCCTCGGGAATGCGTTCAATCCGCAGGTCTGCGAAGTATTGCTCGGCGCCATTCAGGCATCCCGTGAGGAGAAGCCGATCGCGCTCGCCCCAGATGACCAGCGTCGGAACCTTCACGAGCAGTGCCTGGGCGTCGGTTGGCAGGGGAGCGAGTTCCGTGCCCTGGCTATTGGTCTGACGCGCCACTGACGCGCGATAGTAGGACAGACCGGCGCGCACGGAGCCAGGCGTCGACCACATGCGTCGATACCCGGCCTGCAGCGCCTCGTCGAACCACGGCGGAAGGCCGTCGTAGTCCCCGCCGGTCATGATGAAGCCCTTCAGATACTCGAAGTCGTTTGCGCAGATCCCGACTTCCGAGCCTTCCTTGGCGAACAGCTGGATGTAGGCGCTTGCCGCTTGCTGATCCGGATTGGTTGCGAGCTCCCGCCGAAACACTGCCGGATGCGGAATGTTGATCATGACGAGACCACGCAGGCGGTTTGGGTGAGCAAGCGCGAATGCACACGCAATCGCGCCACCCCAATCATGCCCCACCAGCACGCATTGCTCGTGGCCGAGATGGTCCAGCAGCGCACGCAGATCGTCGACCAGATGTTGAACGCCATAGCCATCGGTCTGCATGGGACCGCTCGATTCGTTCACGCCGCGGGTGTCCAGCGCGACTGCGTGATAGTGCTGTCCGAACCAGGCCAGCTGCGCTTGCCATGCCAGCCAGCATTCGGGAAAACCATGTACGAACAGCAGGAGCGGGCGATCGGGCTCGCCGCAGCTCGCGTAGTGAAACGTATGGGTATTGAGCGTCACGTAATGGTGACGGATCTCTGGGGGCATGCGCAGCTCCTTGGCAACAGGTTCGAGAGGGAAGTACGTCTCGCTCGGCGGGCGCAGACAGTGTCGCTGTACGCGTTGGATATGAAGCGTACCGTTTTACCGGGTCGTTTCTCCCCCTTGTTTCGAGGGGGCGAGGGCGCCGATTTCTGTGTTTAGATGATGTCCAGCACGGCTTGGAACGCAGCGTAACCAGGGTTGCGTCCCTGCCTCGTCCAGCCGACAGATTACGGTATTCCTGAAACCGGAATTCGACTCACAATGACCCAAAGACCCTTCAACGACGACATCGATATGGCACACGCAGACACAATGCCGGGAATTCATGCACCTACCATCGCGCGCTACATGGGTGCGCCCGTGGAACTCGCCACCGCGTCAAACGGCGCTGTCGTCAATCGCGCGGCGCTGGAGGGCTTGTACGCATCGGAGCCGCATGTCCCGGAGGTACGCAAAATCACAGACGGCGTCTGGTCGATCATTGGACATAGCCTGGTGAACGTCCATGTCATCGAAGGCGAGCGCGGGCTGATCGTCTACGACACCGGATTCAGTGTGAAGGAAGCCGAAACGATCCTGCACGACATCCGCAAGGTCAGCGCAAAGCCCGTTACGGCGATCATTTACAGTCACTGGCACTATATCTGGGGCGCAGGCGTGATCGCGGAGGGCAACAAGGATGTGGAGATCGTCGCGCATCCGAATCTGCCGAAAAACCTCGCTTCGCCCGATCTGCCGATTCCGGAACTGGACATTGTGCAGAACGTCCGCGCCATGCAGCAGTTCAACAATTTCATGCCCGCCGAAGGTCCGGATGCGGCGATCGCGCCGCTGATGGACTTCAAGCCTGAACGCGCGATGCTGCCGCCGACGCGACTCGTCCAGCACGAGGAAGAAGCCGTGATCGATGGCGTGCGCATGCGCTTCCTTACGAAATATGGTTCCGATGCGGACGACTGCATCACGGTATGGCTGCCGGAGCAGAAAGTGGCGCTGACCAACATGCTCTGGCATGCGATTCCGAACGTCTATCCGCTGCGCGGCGCGGCGTTTCGCGATCCGCGCAGCTGGATTGCGGGTCTGAGAGAGATCCGCGACCTGGATCCCGAATACGTGCTGTCGACCCACACTTTCCCGATCATGGGAAAAGAAGCGTCGCACAGGACCGTAACCGGGTACATGGACGCTCTTGCCTTCATCTACGACCAGACCGTGCGCGGCGCACTGAAAGGGCTCAGCCTGCAGGACCTCAAGCACACGCTGGTGCTGCCCGGTGCGCTCAAGGAGATCCCGCAGAACGCGGAAGTGTACGGTGAACTGTCCGCTTTTCCGCAGGCCATCTTCCAGCACGCGCTCGGATGGTTCGACGGCGATGCGGCCAACATCAACACGCTGCCCACCGTGGTGGAAGCCCAGAAGATGGCGGAGCTCGCCGGCGGTCGCGAGCAACTGATGGCGGCTGCCGGGAAGGCACTGGACAACAACGAATTCGCGTGGGCGGCGCAACTTGCCAACTATCTGTACCGTCTCGATCCGCGCGATCCCGCGGTGCGCCGCACCAAGGCCACGGCGTTGCGCAAGATGGCGCAGGTGGCGACGGGCTCGATCGCACGAGCCTTCCTGATTTCTCAGGCACGCGCCCTCGAAGGCAGCACGAAGATTCCGCGCGTGCTCTTCTTGCCCATTGCACGCCTGATGCTCGCGGACCCTGCGGTGCTGGTCAACCATTTCCGCGTGCGTATCGACCCGGTCAAGGCGGAGGGCGTCGACTGCGTGCTGGCGGTGCGATTCACGGATGTCGACAGGACTTACGGACTGCATGTGCGCAACGGCGTGGCGGAATTCCTGGCCAATCCGGCGAGCCACTATCGGCAGGCGGAGGACACCATCGTGCTGCCGCGGCTTGCATGGGCGAAGTTCTACAACGGCGAATACGATGTGGACGCACTGCTGGCCGATCCGACGACGCATATCGAAGGCAGCCGCGAGCGGGTACATACGTTCCTCGGCCGCTTCGACCATCTCGATCCGAAGACGAATTTCAGCATTCCGCCGATGGACTGATGGCGGGCGTCCCGGGTCGGAACTGGAGGCTGTGGGACGGCGAAAGCAGGAGTCGAGGCAGTTGGATTTCGAACTTCAATACGGAAAATCGAAACGTATCATGTCCACTAGCAACGTTCGCGAGATCGAGTCAAAGGCCGCCGCCGCAGTCCAGCGATTTGCCACGGCGGCGACGCGTGCAGCACAGCAACAGGCGCTGAGTGAATTGCCGCCCGACGATCCTCTCGACGAGCAGGATGCGCGCCGCGGCTTCATCGGCACAATCCCGGACGCCGAAGTACGCGATGCCTATGGGCGTCTTGTCTGGAGCCTCGGCGACTACGGTTTCCTGGACGAACCGCAGGCTCCCGATACGGCCCATCCCGCGTTATGGCGGCTCGCGCGTCTGAACGCGATTCACGGCCTGTTCCAGGTCACGGAGCGCATCTATCAGGTACGCGGCTTCGACCTCTCGAATATGACGATAATCGAAGGCGACACCGGCCTAATCATTATCGATCCGATGTCGACCAAGGAAACGGCGCAGGCCGCGCTCGGCCTTTATCGGCAGCACCGGCCCGCCAAGCCGGTTGTGGCGGTGATCTACAGCCATAGTCATGTCGATCATTTTGGTGGCGCGAAAGGCGTCGCGGATGTCGCCGACGTACGGGCCGGAAAAATCGCCGTCATTGCGCCGGAAGGGTTCATGCAAGAGGCCGTGTCCGAGAATGTTCTCGCCGGAACCGCGATGGCACGCCGGGCGCAATTCCAGTTCGGCCATACGCTGGAGCGCAATGCGTGTTGTCAGATCGACTCCGGACTCGGCAAGAATGGCCCGCGAGGAACGCTTACGCTGATTGAGCCCACGCTGCTGATTCGCAACGAAAGCGAAACGCATGTGATCGACGGCGTCGAAATTGTGTTCCAGCTCACGCCGGACAGCGAAGCGCCTGCGGAGATGCATTTTTTCTTTCCGCAACTGCGTGCGCTGAATCTTGCGGAGAACGGTACGCGTACATTGCACAATCTATGTCCGCTGCGTGGGGCACAGGTGCGTAATGCGTTTCTGTGGTCGCGTTACCTCCAGCGTTCCCTGGAGCGATACGCACCGCATGCGGACGTGGTTTTCGCGCAGCATCACTGGCCGACATGGGGCGCAGAGCGCATCACCGCCTATCTGGAACAGCAGCGCGACGTATACAAGTATCTGCATGACCAGACCGTGCGTCTGATGAATCATGGCTTAACCGCCGCAGAAATCGCGGAACAGATGCGGTTACCAGAGAGCCTCGCTTCGCAGTGGCACACGCGGGGCTACTACGGAACGGTTTCGCACAATGTCAAAGCCATCTATCAGCATTACCTGAGCTGGTACGACGGCAACCCGAGCCAGCTCCATGCGTTGCCGCCCGAGATGTCCGCACCGCGCTATGTCGAATACATGGGCGGGGCCGATTCGATGCTCGAACGCGCGCGCCGCGATTTCGAGCGTGGCGAATACCGCTGGGTCGCGCAGGTGATGAACCATCTGGTGTTCGCGCAGCCCGCGTTGCGCGACGCGCGCGAGCTGGGGGCCGCTGCGCTCGAGCAGATGGGTTTCCAGGCCGAGTCCGCCACGTGGCGCAATGCATTTCTGCTGGGCGCGCGGGAACTGCGCGAAGGACTTGGGCTTTCGTCGGGTTTCAACAAGCGTAGCGCCGACATGGTGTGCGCGATGACCGACGAGATGTTTTTCGACTACCTCTCGATAAGAATCGATGGATTGAAGGCGCAGCACCTGGCGTTGCGTATCGATTGGCAGTTCGCCGATACAGGCAGCCGCTATTCCTTGAATCTTCAGAACGGAGTGCTCACGCATTCGACGCAGGCGTCGCGACAACCTGCGCACGTTGCGCTGACCATGACGCGCGCGTTGCTCAACCGGATTTTGTGCGGCGAATCCGGCTTCGCCGAATCCATCGATTGCGGTGAGATTCATCTCGAGGGTGAATCGCAGCGTTTCGTGGACATGCTCGGCATGCTCGATACATTCACTGGCCACTTCAATGTCGTCGAGCCTTGAGCACCGGCCGGCTATTGGCCGACCTGCGCGCCCGCGGAGGGCGCTCTGAAATGCATTTATACGGTCGGGTCCGAAACGACTTCCTGACGTTTGCGAGGCTTCGCATCGGGGCTGCACACGTCAATCACTGGAATACGGGGGCAATCAAGGATGACTAATGCAGCATATCGGCCACTTCGGGCATGGAGCATTTCCTCGCTCCTTACCGGACTGGCGTTGATCAATTTTCTCGACAAGATCGCTCTCGGGATGGTGGCCGTGCCACTGATGGTGGAACTCAAGATTTCCGCATTCAAGTTCGGGCTGCTGGCGGGGAGCTTCTTCTGGGTATTCTCGATTGCGGGTGTGGTCCTTAGCTTCCTGGCCGACCGATATCCCGCACGGTGGATATTGCTCGTGCTGGTGGCCAGCTGGTCTGTACTGCAGGTTCCGCTGATTTTCGCTCATGGTCTCATGACCATTCTGATCTGCCGCGTGGCGCTCGGCGCGGCAGAAGGGCCATCCATGCCCATTGCGATGCATGCGCTTTTCAAATGGTTTCCCAACGAGAAGCGAAACCTGCCGCTGGCCATTCTGAATCAGGGCGCCGCGTTCGGCCTCGTGCTGGCTGGCCTCGTGATTCCGCTCGTTTCAAAGCATTTTGGCTGGCGAGTTAACTTCATACTTCTCGCGGTCATTGGCGCGGTCTGGTGTCTCTTGTGGCTCGTCTTCGGCCGGGAGGGCACCCTGGACGGACCACGCGGCGCTTCTGACAAGACCGGTGGCGTTTCGATGTCCGACAAGTCGGCGCAGCGAGTGCCTTACCGCAGCATCCTGACCGTACCGTCCGTGTTCATTCTCTTCCTGATCGGTCTCGCGGCCTACTGGACAAGCGCGTTGTTCCTGACCTGGCTGCCTGCCTATCTGCAATTGGGCCTGGGCTTCGACGCCGTGACTTCAGGCCGGCTCTTTTCGTTCGCAGCACTGCTAACGGCGCCCTATAACATCGTGCTGAGCTTGCTGTCGGATCGCATGCTTGCTCGCGGCGCATCGAGCCGGACGGCGCGCGTCAACTTCATTACCGCGGCTTTTCTTCTCGCAGGCATGTTGTTCATCGGTCTGGCCGTGATTAACGTCGCGCCCTTGCCCAAGGCATTGTTGCTTAGCGTTGCGACGTGCCTCCCGACGATCTGCTTTGGGTTCGTTCCCGCTGTCCTTGCGGAACTGGTGCCGGCAGTCCAGCGCAGCTCGATCATGGGAATCTATCTCGGCATCGCCACCAGCGCGGGCGCGATTTCGCCGACGGTGATGGGGCGACTGGTGGAGCACTATCACGGCGCAGGCGCCTTCGGGTATCAGCTTGGCTTTGCAATCGGTGGAGGACTGTTGATTGTCGTAGCGCTGCTGGGTATCCGCTATCTGCATCCCGAGCGGGTGCGTCAAACACATGTGCGGGCGGCGAGCAGCATCGCCTGAGCGCACGAACCGCCGACGAATATCGCAGGCAAAAAACTGGGGGAGTAAACGGGTGAGACTTTCTTTGGCGCTTGATGAAATACGAATGCTCGCGAGTGACGCCTATGCGTTTGGGTTCTCGCTGGTCGATAACTACCGCATCCTTTACTCGTATTTCGAAAATCGCGACGATCCCGAGTACAAGGGGCCGTGGAATACGATCGTGAATGTGGGACGCGTCTACACGCCAAAAGATACGGCCATTCACACGCCAAATTCCGATACGCCGTATTCGTTCCTGGGCGCGGACCTGCGCACGGAGCCGCTGGTCCTGACGATGCCGCCGGTCGAGGGTGGCCGCTATTTTTCTGCGCAGTTTATCGACCTTTACACATTCAACTTTGCCTACGCCGGTACCCGCACCACAGGAAACGGAGGCGCGCGAATCATGCTGGCCGGGCCAGCATGGAACGGCGATACGCCCGATGGCATAGAAAAGGTGTTTCGTTGCGAGACCGAACTTGGCCTCGTGATGTACCGGACCCAGCTCTACGGCCCGGACGACCTTGAAGCGGTGAAAGAGGTGCAATCGGGATACACGGTGCAGAGCTTGTCGCAATACCTCGGCAGGCCCGCGCCGCCACCCGCGCCGCCCATCGTCTTTGCGAAACCGCTTTCCGCTCAGGAAGAACGCACGTCGCTCGAATTCTTCGCGTTGCTGAATTTCATCTTGCGTTTCTGCCCGACGCACCCTTCGGAGCGGGAACTGCTGGCGCGTTTCGAGAAACTGGGAATTGGCGCGGGCAGGACGTTCGATGCCAAGCGTCTGTCGCCGGAAGAGCGGCAGGCGATCGGCGACGGCATGGCGGATGCATGGAAAGCGGTCGCCGAGGTCCGCAGGCAATACGGTTCAACCGTGAATGTCGGCGACATCCTTGGCTCACGCGAGCATTTGAGGAATAACTACACATATCGGATGACGGCCACGGCAGCAGGCATCTATGGACATTCGGTGGAGGAGGCGTACTACCACGGGTATCTGATGGATGAGGCTGGAAAGCCGTACGACACCGGCAAACATCGCTACATGCTGAGATTCGAACCGGGGCAACTGCCGCCGGTCGACGCGTTCTGGTCCTTGACGCCGTATGAACTTCCGTCGCAGTTGCTGGTGGACAATCCGATCGGACGCTACCTTGTCAATTCGGCGATGCTGCCCGCGCTCAAGCGTGATCCCGACGGCGCCGTGACGATCTATATCCAGCATGAACGGCCCGCACATGATGAGGAATCCAACTGGCTGCCGGCCCCGAATGGCCCGCTGAAGATCGCGCTGCGGCTTTATCTGCCGAAGTCCGAGGTGCTGAGCGGCACATGGAAGCCGCCGGTGCTGCGGTTCCGATGACGTTTTCAGGGAAGCGGCCAGTGACGTTCCTCGATACCAGCGATAAGAGTGCAATCGTGACATTGCAGACAACTCAGCCTTCCGCATCGACGCACAGCATGGTGAATTCATCCACGCGCGGTGCAGAGATTGCTGAAGGCACATCGAACGTGGTGGCAGTGACGCTCGACAATTACATTCGGGCGGAAACCGACAAGTACTTCTGCGCGGTCGCGGGGCGGGGCGCTTTGGGCCGGTTCGTCCATCGTCGCGCGATGGTCGAGCTGGACAAACAGACCGTCGTGCGCCCCAACCGCGATACGCTCTATTCGACAGCGGTGTTCGACCTGGGTGCCGGCCCCGTCACGGTTACGCTGCCCGACGCGGGGGAGCATTACCGCTCGCTGCAGGTCATCGACGAGGACCACTACACGTACCCGTTGGTTTATGTTTCGGGCTCGCATACTTTCGACATCGAACAGTTGGGTACCCGTTACGTGCTCATGGGCGTTCGCATCCTTGCCAACCCCGACGATCCGGTCGACATGCGGCGCGCCCATGCCTTGCAGGATGCCATCGAGGTATCGCAGCGGGACGTCGGTAGCTTCGAAGTGCCGAATTGGGATCGGGCCGGATTGAAGACGATCCGCGACGCTTTGCTGGTGCTGGGTACGAGCCTGTCCGACACCCGCCGGATGTTCGGCACTCGGGAGCAGGTGCATCAGATACACCATCTGGTGGGAACGGCGATGGCCTGGGGCGGCATCCCCGAGCAAGACACGCTCTATTTGCCGATTACGCCAGCGTACAACGATGGCCATACCGTGTACCGCATGACCGTGGGAGAGGTGCCGGTCGACGGTTTCTGGTCCGTGAGTGTCTATAACGCCGATGGCTATTTCGAGCCGAACGGGCTGGAGGCTTATTCGGTGAACAACCTCACGGCGAAGCGGGGCAGCGACGGCACAGTGACGATCCAGTTCGGTGGCTGCGATGGAAGAACTCCAAACTGTCTGCCGACGATGCCCGGCTGGAATTATCTGGTTCGGTTGTATCGGCCGCGCGGGGCGGTGCTGCGCGGCGAATGGACTTTCCCGCTTGCGCAGCCGGTGTGCCAGGGCGATCGAAATTTTTCAACGATGCAACGGGAGCAGTGAGACGTGGGCAGGAATTTGTTTGACTTGACTGGAAAGATTGCGCTCGTGACCGGAGCGAGCCGCGGGATTGGCGAGGAGATTGCCAAACTGCTTGCGGAGCAGGGGGCGCACGTGATCGTGTCGAGCCGCAAGATTGCGGATTGTCAGGCGGTTGCCGATCGAATCGTGCAGGCGGGGGGGAGTGCCGAAGCGCTTGCCTGCCACGTCGGCAGGATGGAGGACATTGCCGGCGCGTTCGAGCATATTCGCAGCAGGCATGCGCGTCTGGACATCCTCGTGAACAACGCGGCAGCCAATCCCTATTTCGGGCACATCCTCGACACAGATCTCGCCGCCTACAACAAGACAGTCGAGGTCAATGTGCGCGGCTATTTCTTCATGTCGGTCGAAGCGGGCAAGATGATGAAGGAACAGGGTGGCGGGGCCATCGTCAATACGGCATCGATAAACGCACTGCAGCCGGGCGACAGACAGGGCATCTATTCGATCACCAAGGCGGCAGTCGTGAATATGACGAAAGCATTCGCAAAGGAGTGCGGATCGTTCGGCATTCGCGTGAATGCGCTGCTCCCCGGCCTCACGGAAACGAAGTTTGCGGGTGCGCTGTTCGAGAACAAGGACATCTACGAGCGTTGGCTGGCCGATATCCCGCTGCGCCGCCACGCACAACCGCGCGAGATGGCTGGCACGGTGCTGTATCTGGTGTCCGATGCGGCCAGCTATACGAATGGCGAGTGTGTCGTGGTGGACGGCGGCCTGACGATCTAACGGGAAAGCGTCGATGCCATCTGTGTCGATCTGGAGAAAACGTGCCTGAGCGTTCCGTTTTGCCGCTGCGGCGGAGCCGGCTTGTCGTAAGGGATGGGGTGGCGCTGCTCTCTCACCAGCACCCTTCGTCGCGCAACGCGCTGGGTGTCGCATTGCGCCGGGACTATCGGGACATGCTGGATTGGCTCGATGGTAGACGCGATATCGCGGCGCTCGTATTGACCGGTTCGGGCGGCAGCTTCTGTTCAGGCGCCGATCTGAAGGCAACGGAAGACAGCAGCACCGACGATTCCCGGCGGCCCGCGCCGATGGATGTACGGGCACTCGTGCTCGATATTCATGAATGGTTCGGGCGGCTTCGAGACCTCGAGATGCCCGTCATTGCGGCGGTGGAAGGGCCGGCTGCGGGCGCTGGATTCTCGCTCGCGCTGGCTGCCGACTTCGTCTTCGCGTCGCCTCGCGCGACATTCTGCATGTCGTTCGGGAAGATTGGATTGATTCCGGATCTGGCGGCGCTATATCAGCTTCCCCGGATCGTCGGGCTGTCCACAACGAAGGAGCTCGTCATGACCGCGCGCAGCATGAGCGCCGAGGAAGCGAAACAGCTCGGTATCGTGCATGCCATTCACGACGCCGACGATCTCGTGGAAGCGGCGTGCCGCTTCGCAGAGCGTTTCAGGGAGGCGTCGCGCGACGCGACGGGTATCGCGAAGCGGCTCCTCAACCGGAGCTTTGAAACGTCCTATCGAGAGTTCGCGGAGCTTGAGGCTGAAGGGCAGGCCGACGCGGCGGCCACGGCCTATTTCGCGGAAGCCATCGCTGCGTTCGTTACCGGCAGACCGCGACGGTTCGACTGGGACCGTATGTGACGCTTCCCGGGCCAATGAAAGTGGCTGGAAGCGTCATTTGATCAGATCCTGTTTGCGCGCCCATATCATCGCGTCGTACCGGCTCGACACGCCAAGCTTGGCGAAGATATTGCGCAGATTCCACTTTACCGTTTCGAGCGTAATGTTCAGCGCGAGCGCGATGCGCTTGTTCGACATGGCCTGCGCGACCAGGCCCAGAATTTCCACTTCGCGCTGGGTCAACTGCGGCTGCAGCTTTGACGCGCCGCCACGGCCCGGCGCGCCTGCAAGGCCGTCCCGGACGACGCTATCGGGAAACTTGTCGAGCAGCATGCTCGCGTACTGAAGGACCGCGCCCTCGAGTTTGCGTTCGCGCACCATCCTTGCGAGCAGTTTGCCCGCTGCCGCACCTTCGTCCACGAAGGTGCGCACGAGGCCCAGGTGTTGAGCGGCCTCGACCGCGCGTGACAGACAGAACCTGGCATCGGAGTCGTTTTTTTGCTCCGCGAAGATCGTCGCCGAGAGCAGATCGGCGAGCGCCGCCAGGCGCCCGCGCCCAAACTCCACGGCGTGGCTTCGCGTGACCTGCAGCGCCCGCAGCGCCTCCTCGGGCTGATCGTGGCACAACACGCGCGCGCGAGCCAGCGCGACGACAGCGGGAATTTCCGCACGGTAGCCCTGCTCCGCAGGATGCGCCTGCTCGATCTCGTCCAGCAGTCCCAGGGTATCCCGTGCACGCGCATGGTCGCGCTTGAGCAGCAGGATCTTGATCTGCTCGGCGAGCATGTGCGCGACCGCCCGGATCTGGCGCATGCTGCGCAGATGCGCAGTCTGCTGCTCGAGGAACGCGAGCGCCGCCTCCGGGCTTTCCTGCAGCAAATCGAGGCGCGCGCGGCACAGCGATGCGCGAATCATCACGTCGGGGCCTGAAGACTGGAGCAGCCCGCGGCGATTGGCGATGGTTTCGCGGGCATCGTCGATGCGATCGAGTTCGTACCAGGCGTCCGCGAGTACGCTCGCGCAGACGTTGGCACTGATCGAGTAGCGGCCTACGGCATGAACCGAACGCTCGAGCAGCGCGGCGCTTTCTCGCTGGGCCTCGCGTACGTTGCCTTCGAGCAGCATGCTGCTCGCGCGCGTCGCCTGCGCGACGAGCGCCATGTCATTGTCGCGGTCCGCAGGGGGAACCGGGTGGCGATCGAGCAGACGCTTCGCATCGGCGTACCGGCCCGCGGCGCCATAAGCCGCGCACAGCTCCGAGATCAGCAGGTATTGCAGGAACGGATTCTCGATCGGCTCGTTGAGCAGCGGTTCGAGCAGATCGATCATGTGCTGCGTGTCGTCATGCTGGAACGCAATGGCGGCATGTATCAATGGCAGACTGCGCGCGATCTCCGGGTAGGTGCTGAGTGCGTTGTCCTGCAGTTGCGCAAGCCAGGCTTTGGCTTTGGCCGGACGGGTCGTGAGCGCCACGGTCAGGCAGGCGATGAACAGCAGCCGCTGGTGCCTGAACAGTGTCTCCTCCGGCAACCGTTCGAGAAGGTGGAGCGTGGGGCTCAGGTATTCGAGACTCCATGTAGCGGGCGCCGCGCGCTCGATAACCGACGCGGCAAATTCCACGTCTTCACCGGCACTCGCGTGGCGCACGGCCTCGGCGAGCAATCCGTGTCCGGCGTACCAGCGGCTCGCACGTCGATGCAGCTCGCACACGGCAGCCGGCTCCCGGCGCGCAAGACGGGTCGCGAGAAATTCGCCGAAGAGCGGATGAAAGCGATACCACGCAGTCCGGTCGTCGGAGTCGACGCGGATGATCAGCAGGTTTTCGTCTTCCATGCGCTGAAGCAGTTCAGCCGCGTGCTCCACGCCGGTGACCGCGTGCGCGAGCGAGGCGTTAAAGCGGCGCAGGATCGAGAGCGCTTCGGCGAATTCGGCCAGTTCTGCGGGGAGGTGAGCCATCACCTCCTCGCTCAGATACGTTTGCAGATCGCTCGAGCGCCAGACGAGGTCGCGCAGCATCGCGCGCGTCTCGGGCCGGTTCTTGAGCATGATGACGATGAGCTGGATGCATGACGGCCAGCCGCTTGTCAGCTCATGGATTAGCGTGAGTTCGTCCGCATTGATCTTGCCTGGCCCCAGGTTTTCGTCGACGAAGGTGCGCGTTTCGGCGAGATCGAAGGGCAGCCCGGCACTCTCGAGCTCAACCGTCTGGTCCATCATGCGCAGGCGGCTCAGGCTCAGCGGCGGCGTCACACGTGAGGCGATCACCAGATGCAGGTTGCCCGGCCCGTGGTCGAGCAGCTTTTGCATGAAGCGGTGCGCGAGCGGCGCTTCGACGTATTGGTAGTCGTCGATGAAAATGTACAGGTCCTTGGGCAGATCGATTGCGGCCTCGACGATGGCCGCAATCGATGCATCCATGGCCGCCGCGCTCGTGTTCTCGAGCGGCAGATCCATTTCGACAGCCATGCCCGCGCGCTGCATTGCAGCAAAGAGTGCGCTACAGAAGTCGATGTAGCTCTTGTCTTCGCCCGTGAGCGACAGCCACGCCACCTCCGCACCCGCCTTCAGGCACGCCTGGCGCCATTGCGCCAGCAGCGTCGTCTTGCCATAGCCCGCGCTGCCTGTGACGAGCGCGAGGCGGCAGTACTGCACGCGTTGCAACTGGGCGAGCAGATCCGCGCGCAGGACGTGCTTGGCGCCGATGCGCGGCGGCGAGAACTTGGTGGAAACCAGGTGTTTGGGGAAAGGCGTATTCAAGTCGTCACCCAGTCAGTGCGATGCGGCACGCGGTGCAGATTCATGTGCGGGAACGGTGCCCTTACGTTCGCAAATGCCGGCCCGAAATGCTCCCCCTCAGAACGAGGGGTGATTAATGAACTGGCGGAAATTAACTTACCACAACCGCAGCGTCAAGAACGTGCGTTCACGAATTCCGGAGGGGAAATGAGTTATTCGCAGGCAGTGGTAGGAGCGACGGGCTGGTTGACGATGGATCGTCCCGCCGCGATGAACAGCCTCAATCGCGAGATGGCAACGGGCCTGACCGCGCAGTTGAATGCATGGCGCAACGATGACTCGGTGCGGGTGGTGGTGCTGACCGGCAATGGTCGCGCCTTCTGTGCCGGCGCCGATCTGATCGAGGCCGCCGCGCCGACGCAGCCGGATCAGCGTGAGTTCCTCGAGCTGATCGTCGAATTCTTCGACACCTTGCGCGCGTTCCCGAAGCCGGTGATCGCGGCGGTCAATGGACTCGCGCTGGCGGGCGGCCTTGAAGTGGTGCTGGCGTGCGATGTGGTGCTTGCCGCCGAATCGGCGCGCCTCGGTGACGCGCATTCGAATTTTGGCGTGTTTCCCGGCGCCGGCGGTGCCGCGATTCTGCCGCGCAAGGTGCCGGCGAACGTCGCGCGTTATCTGCTGTTCACGGGCGATTCGATGAACGCGGCCGAACTCAAGGGCTACGGCCTCGTGAACGAGGTGCTTGCCGATGCAGAGCTCAAGACGCGCGCGCAGGCGCTGGCCGACAAGTTCTCGAAGAAGAGCCCGCTCGTGCTCGCGCGCATGAAGCGCGTGGCAGGCGAGGCGGCCGACAAGTCGGCGGCGGACGCGCTGCGCCATGAGCTGCTGGAGCTGCGTGACCACCAGCGCTCGTACGACATCAAGGAAGGGCTGCGCGCGTTTGCCGAGAAGCGCGAGCCGCAGTTCAAAGGTTGCTGAGATCAACACGAAGCAAAGGCATTGAAAATGGAAAAAATCTATATCGTTGGCGTGGGCATGACGCCTTTTGGCCGGCATCTCGACAAATCGGTCAAGCAATTGACGGGCTGGGCCGTCGAGGACGCACTCAAGGACGCGGGTTGCGAGCGCGACTGGATTCAGGCCGCTTACTTCGGCAACACGACGCAGGGGCACATGCAGGGCCAGCACATGATCCGCGGCCAGGTGGCCCTGATTCCGCTGGGCTTCGGCGGCATCCCGATCCACAACGTCGAAAGCGCGTGCGCGTCGGCCAGCAGCGCCTTTCACCTCGCGGTGACGCAGCTTCGCGCGGGCATGGCTGACGTCGTGCTCGCCGTCGGCGCGGAAAAGATGTACTCGAGCGACAAGGCGCGCATGTTCTCGGTGTTCGACTCCGCATGGGACGTCGAGACGGCCGAGGCCAACGCGGCGAAGATGGTCGAACTGGGCAAGGGAGTGAGCGTGCCGGACGGCACCCAGTCCGACAAGCCCTATAGCGTGTTCATGGACGTGTACGCCGGAATCGGGCGCCAACTGATGTCGCGCTACGGCATCACACAGCGCCAGTTCGCCGCCGTATCCGCGAAGAACCATGGCCATTCCGTGCACAACGAGCGCTCCCAATACCGCAAGCCGATGTCGATCGAGGAGATTCTCGCCGCGCCGCCGATCACGTATCCGCTCACGCTGCCCATGTGCTCGCCAATTTCCGACGGCGCCGCCGCCGCGATCCTTTGCACGGAATCCGCGCTCAAGCGTTACGGCTTCAATCGCAGCCGCGCGGTGCGCGTGCTCGCGACGATCGTGCGCTCGGCATCGCAGCGCTCGGGTGACGATCTCGCGAACCACATCACGGTCCACGCGGCGAAGCTCGCGTATGAAGAAGCAGGCATCGGGCCCGAGGACATCAACGTGGCGGAGCTGCACGACGCATCGTCGATCGGAGAAATCGCGTTGTGCGAGAACCTCGGTCTGTGCAAGCCGGGTGAGAGCGGTGTGATGGCCGAGCGTGGCGAGAGCACGATCGGCGGCCGTCTGCCGATCAATCCATCGGGCGGCCTCGAATCGAAGGGCCATCCGATCGGTGCGACAGGCCTCGGCCAGATCTTCGAACTGGTCGAGCAATTGCGCGGCGAATGCGGCGCGCGCCAGGTGGACGGCGCCCGTTTCGCGATCCAGGGCAATGGCGGCGGGCTGTGGGGCGTCGAAGAAAGCATCGACCATATCGGCATTTTCGGCCGCGACTGACAAAGTAACGAAAACAGGAATACACACCATGTCGTATCAACTGCCCACTGAAGAGCAGACGCTGGCTGTCGAGAGCTTTCGCAAGTTCCTGCAGTCGGAAGTCAAGCCCGTCGCCCGCGAATATCGCGACCGTTTCATCCCGAAGGAAAAGATGCGCGAGCTCACCCAGCGCATCGCCGAGTTCGGCCTGCCTGGCTGCACCATCCCCGTGGAGTATGGCGGCATGGGCTGGTCGTTCACCACCCAGGGGATGCTGTTCGAGGAACTGGTGGCCTGCTCATGCGACATCGCGCTATGCGTGATGCTCAACATGGGGCTCACGTCGATGCTGTGCAACGCGCGCCCCGAAGTACGCGAACGCTACATGCCCGACGCGCTCGCCGGCAAGATCTTCGGCTCGATTGGCATCAGCGAGCCCGACGTCGGATCGAACGTCGCCGAGCTCAAGACGCGCGCCGTGCGCGACGGCGACCACTTCATCGTCAACGGCGAGAAGACGTGGATCACGAACGGCGTCTACTCGGACGTGCTGATTTGCACCGTGCGCGGCGAAAAGGGTCTTTCGCATATTCTCATCGACCGTAAGGAGCATGGCTACGAGTCGCGCAATATCGACAAGATCGCGCTTGGCTCGCAGTCGACGGCGCAGATCTTCATTACCGATGCGCGCGTGCCGGCGACCAACCTGATCGGCGAAGAAGGCGAAGGCCTGCGCAACACCATGAAGGTGTTCGAAAACGCACGCGCCCATGTGGGCACGCTATCGGTCGGCATCATGCGCGCCGCGCTGGAGGAGTCCATCGCCTATGCGAAGGAGCGCAAGCAGTTCGGCAAGGTGATTGCCGCGCACCAGCTCATCGCTGCGAAGATCGCGAATATGGCGATCATGGTGGACGCGGCACGTCTGATGTGCCAGCGCGTGTTCGGCCTGATCGACGCGGGCGTGCGCTGCGACCTGCAGGCTTCGATGGCAAAGGCTTTCGCGACGGAAGCGGCGGTGCAGGTTTGCCGCGACGCGGTGCAGCTGCACGGCGGAAACGGCATCACGAAGGAGTTCAACGTCGAGCGTCTGTTGCGCGAAGCGATCATCATCCCGATTCCCGACGGCACGACCGAGATCCAGCAGCTCATCATCTCGCGCGCGTTGACCGGGGTCGCTGCTTTCGTCTGATGGATCGATCGATGTCCGGCTTTGGATTTTGCCGGCCTGTGCAGTGGTTCTTCGCGTGCCTGCGCGAAGAACCTTTTTTATTTGCAGACGTACCGGCGGCACGACCGTGCCGGATGTCCACGCCGCCAGGAGGGCGCATGAGCCGTGACGATTCGATGATTCCGCAGTCTTCCAGCGCCGTCCTGCGTTATCCGTTTGCCACGACGCCTGCAGTTGGAGAGGCCATCGAGGTCGCGCCATCGGTGCTATGGATGCGCCTGTCCCTTCCTGTGGCGCTCGCACATATCAATGTCTGGGCCATCGAGGACGGTCACGGCTGGGCGATCGTCGATACGGGCTTGTGTTTGCCCGACTCGCCGCAGGTATGGGAGCAGTTGCTCGCGGGGCCGCTCGGCAATCGTCCCGTGACGCGCGTGCTGGTCACGCACCTGCATGCGGATCATGTGGGCATGGCGGGTTGGCTCACACGGCGTTTCGGCTGCCCGTTGTGGATGACGCGCGTCGAGTACCTGACGTGCCGCGCCAATGTGGCCGATATCGGGTGCGAAGCGCCGCTCGACGGCGTGCGCTTTTATCGCCACGCGGGCTGGGACGAGAGCGCGATCGAGGGTTACCGCAAGCGGTTTGGCCGGCACAGCCGCATGATTCACCCGCTGCCCGAGAGCTTCATCCGCCTCGAAGACGGCGCGAGCATCACAATCGGCGCTTTCGACTGGCAGGTAGTGGTTGGGCGCGGTCATACCCCGGAGCACGCATGCCTCTACAGCCCCGAGCTGGAACTCCTGATTTCTGGAGACCAGGTGCTGCCTCGCATCTCGTCGAACGTCTCGGTCCATCCGCTCGAGCCACACGCCGACCCACTGGCGGAATGGCTCGCGTCCATCGATAAACTTCGTGCGATGGTGCCCGCCGGCGTACTCGTGCTGCCGGCGCATAACGAGCCCTTTTTCGGCCTGCACGAGCGCCTCGCGCGGCTCGCGCAGGGTGTGTCGCGCAGCCTGGAGCGTCTGCGCGAAAAGCTCGCGAGGCCGCAGCGCGCCGTCGATGTGTTCGGCACCTTGTTCGCGCGCAGCATCGGCATGGATGATCCGACGACCATGACGCTGGCAACGGGAGAGGCACTGGCCTTTCTGAACTACCTCGTGAAGCGCGGCGAGGCGCGCTGCGACGTCGATGACGACGGCGTAGGGTGGTACGTCGCGAGTGCCGCGTGACAGATAAAGTCCGAGATAGAGTTCGGGATAAAGTCCGCCGATTCACGAAGGGGCGAACCGGCGGCAAGTGTGAGACGCGCCGCTTAGCTCACGCGGCGCCGTTTCTGGCCCCAGTATCTTTCGCGAATCTGGCGGCGCAGCACTTTGCCGACGACGCTTAGCGGCAGCGCCTCGACGAAAGCAATCGACTTGGGCGCCTTGAACCTGCCGATGCGCGCCTTCACGTAGGCGATCAACTCGTCCGTATCGATTGCCGCGTCGGCTTTCAGGACCACTTCCGCATGGACTGCCTCACCCCATTCGTCGTGCGGCACGCCCACGACCGCGGAAATCGCGACGGCCGGATGGGCGTTGAGCGCCGCCTCGACTTCGATGGCGTAAACATTGAATCCGCCCGTGATGATCATGTCCTTCTTCCGGTCGACGATGTACAGATAGCCTTCCTCGTCGAGGTAGCCGAGATCGCCTGACTTCCAGAATCCGTTGCTGAATTCGGCGGCCGTGCCTTCGGGATTGTTCAGATAGCCGACTATCGTGGACGCTGCGCGGATCCAGATCTCGCCGATGTCGCCAGCGGGCACCGGCATGCCGCGTTCGTCGACGACGAGCAGTTCGATACCGCATGCGATCCGCCCAGCGGAGGCGAGCCGCGCGGGCGTGGCTGCGGCGTGATCCGCCTTGTTGAGCGTCGCTACGGGCTGCAGGCATTCGGTCGATCCGTAGACCTGAACAAAAATGTTGCCGAAGCGCTCTTGCAGCGGCCCGAGTTTCGCCGGGCTCATCGGTGCGGCGCCGTAATGAATCGTGCGCAGCGACGAGAGATCGTGAGCGCTCGCTTCAGGCATGTCGAGCAGACGGTATAGCAGTGTCGGGACCAGCATCGCCATCGTGACGCGTTCGGCTTCGAGGTTGCGGCACCACTGGGCCAGATCCGGCGCGTTCTGGGTGACGGTGCAGCCCCCGCGAAAGAGGGTGGGAAGCATGCCGAGTCCCGAGCCGTGGCTGATCGGCGCCATATGCAGGAAACGCGTTTGCGCGTCGAAGACCTGTTCGCGTTCGAGATAATAGGAATCGCGGCAGGCGAGCCAGTTTGCGATCGTGTACTGTGCGCACTTGCCTTTGCCCGTCGTTCCGCCGGTGAAGCGATAAATGAGGACATCGCGCGCGGCGTCGCTTTCGATGCCAGGGTCCGCGTCGCTCACGCCGTCCAGCAGGTCCCAGAAGTAGTGCAGGCCTTCCCGCGCGGCTGGCAAGGGGTCCATGGCGACCACCGTCGCACCGAGCGAGCGCAACATCTCGAAGTAGGGATCGATGAGATCGTTTTCAAGGAAGACGACTTTCGGGCGCACGAATTCAGCCTGCCAGCGGTGCTCGTCGGCACTGTCGAGCCGGTTGGTCCAGGCGGCCGTCGCCTCGCCCTTGAGCGCTGTCCACGCATGCAGGAGCGACAGGTTGTCGTTTTCGAGGATGCACAGCCAGGTGTCGCCGCGCCGCAGGCCGAGACGCTCGCGCATCATGTTGACGACGCGGTTTGTGAGGCAATGGAGCTCGGAAAAGCTGTACCGGCGACCTCGTTCGACGTTCACGAGCGCTTCGCGCGCGCCGTAGCAGAGGGACAATTGTTCGACGGTTCGGGCAAAGTTGATGATCACAGCGTGCGTCTCCGCGGAGTAGGAAGGGATCTGCCGGTTCGCGGAATATAGGTGTGGGCGGCATGAGGATCGCCCCTCGTTTGGTGGGGGCGGGCAGACCCTGGGGTGATACCTGCGGGCACACGGCGCGCGCACCCCTTCAAAAGAGGGGTGCCGCCGATCGGGACGCTGCCTATGATGGTCCAGTGCCGGTCCGGCCGATCGGCGGACACAACAACTGAAGGAGAACGTATGACGCGCAAAGTCGTCGTCGCGGGCGTGGGCATGGTCCCGTTCCGCAAGCCGGGTGCCAGTGAAACCTATGATCTGATGGGCGCCGAGGCGGCGCGTCTCGCGCTGGCCGATGCCGGTGTCACCTACGAGGCGATCCAGCAGGCCTACGCATGCTTCATCTATGGCGATTCCACGGCGGGTCAGCGCGCGCTCTATCACGTCGGCATGACGCGCCTGCCGATCATCAACGTCAATAACAATTGCTCGACCGGTTCGACGGGGCTTTATCTCGCGCGCCAGGCCATCGAAGCGGGCGCGCTCGATATCGCTCTCGTGGTCGGGTTCGAGCAGATGAACCCCGGCGCGCTCGGCAGCTATTTCAACGACCGGCCGTTGCCCGCGGACCTCTTCATCAAACAATGCGACCGCCTGGGCGTGCCCGCCGACATTCCGCCGGCGCTGCGCATTTTCGGCGGAGCGGGTATGGAGCACATGAAGCGCTTCGGCACGCCGCTCGCGAGCTTCGCGAAGATTCGTGCGAAGGCAAGCCGCCATGCGGCCAACAACCCGCTCGCGGTATTCCGCAAGGTCGTGAGCGCCGAAGACGTGCTGGCCGACCAGGTGATGTGGCCGGGCGTGATGACGCGCTTGATGGCGTGCCCGCCCACATGCGGCGCGGCGGCGGCAGTGCTGTGCAGCGAGGACTACGCGCGCCGCCATGGACTCGATTCGCGAGTCTGGATCGCCGCGCAGGCGCTCACGACCGATGGCCCGGAATCGCTGGAAGGCGACGACCTGCGCGACGTGGCCGGCTTCGGCATGGCGAAGGACGCAGCGAAGCAGGTCTACGAGGCGGCCGGTATCGGCGCCGAGGATGTGAACGTAGTCGAACTGCACGACTGCTTCGCCCACAACGAACTGATCACCTACGAAGCGCTCGGCCTGTGCCCTGAAGGCGGTGCGGAGAAGTTCATTGACGACGGCGACAACACCTATGGCGGCCGCTACGTCGTCAACCCTTCGGGCGGCCTGCTCTCGAAGGGGCATCCGATTGGCGCGACGGGCCTCGCGCAATGCACGGAACTCGTCCAGCAACTGCGCGGCGCCGCGGGAGAGCGCCAGGTGGAGGGCGCACGCGTGGCGCTGCAGCACAACGTCGGTATCGGCGGTGCCTGCGTAGTCACGATGTATCGCAATTGAGGGGAGACGCCGATGGACTTTCAACCCGATACCGGGCTCGACTCGTTCCGTGAGGAGGTGCGCGCGTTCCTGCGCGAGCATCTGCCACGCGATCTCGCTGGCAAGCCGGTGGGCAGTGTTCGATCGATGCGGCCGGACCTCGTGCGCTGGCAAAAAATCCTGAATGCCAGAGGGTGGGGCGCACCTCACTGGGCACAACGCGATGGCGGCACCGGCTGGACCGTGTTGCAGCGACTTGTATTCGACGAAGAGTGCGTTGCGGCCGGCGCGCCGACCCAGGACGGCTTCGCCCAGAAGCTGCTTGGGCCGGTGCTCAACGAGTTCGCGACGCCCGAGCAGAAGGCCGAGCATGTGCCGCTCATTCTCAACGGCGAACGCCTTTGGTGCCAGGGCTTCTCGGAGCCCGGCTCGGGCTCGGACCTTGCCTCGCTGCGCACTCGCGCGGTGCGCGACGGCGACCACTACGTCGTCAATGGCCAGAAGATCTGGACGAGCTATGCGCACGAGTCCGACTGGATCTTCCTGCTCGTGCGCACCGACACGGAGGTGAAGAAGCAGGCCGGCATCAGCTTCCTGCTCGTCGACATGAAGACACCCGGCATCACCGTGCGTCCGATTCGCAGCATCGACGATTGCCATCATCTGAACGAGACGTTCTTCGACAACGTGCGCGTGCCGGTGGCGAACCGCATCGGCGCGGAGGGCGATGGCTGGAAGATCACGAAGTTTCTGCTCAACAACGAGCATGCAAGCGCAGCAGATTTGCCGATACTGCGCCGCTACCTGATCCAGCTGCGCGCGCTCGCAGCGACGCAACGGGTTGGGACGGCGCCTCTCATCGCACAGCCGGAATTCGCGTTGCGGCTGGCGCGCCTCGAGGCGGAGGTCACCGCGGTCGCGACGATGGTCAAGCGCGTCGCGGCGATGGAGCAGGATCACAGCCCGGCCGCTCACGCGATGGGCTCGATCCTCAAGGTGCGCGGCACCGAATTGCAGCAGCGCATGAGCGAATTGCTGGTGGAGACGCTCGGCGACTATGGCGCGCTAGCGTATCCGGAGCCGCACGACGATTGCTCGAACCCACCCATGCCGCTTCAGGACATCGGCCGCGGTATCGCGAACGAAATGTTCTTCCGCCGTGCGTCGACGATCTATGGCGGCACGAGCGAAGTCCAGCGCGGGATCATCGCCAGGATGCTGTTTCAACTCTGAGTCGCCGGATCAATCATGAACTTCAATCTCAATGCAGAGCAGCAACTGCTGCAGGACAGCGTCCGGCGCTTCGTCGACAGGGACTATGGCTTCGAGACGCGCACGGCGCTCCTGAAGGCCCGCACGACGTCATGCGACGCGCACTGGCGCACCTTCGCGGACAATGGCTGGCTGGCGGCCGCGTTGCCCGAGTCGTGCGGCGGACTCGGCGGCTCGCTGATCGACACGGTGCTGATTGCCCAGCAGCTCGGTCGCGCACTGGTGATCGAACCTTACCTCGGCTGCGCGGTGCTGGCGGCGCAAACGCTGCTTGCCGCCGGCACGCCGGCGCAGTGCGAGCAGTGGCTGCCGGCGCTGGCCGATGGCTCGAGCAAGTATGCGCTCGCCTATAGCGAGCCGCAGTCGCGCGGCTTCGCGGAGCCGGTGAATCTGGTTGCGAAGGCGACCCCCGAAGACTATGTGCTGAGCGGGACCAAGACGCTCGTGCTGGGCGGCGCCAACGCGGATCATTTCATTGTTTCGGCGCGCGCCTCGGACGCGGACGGCATCACCTTGCTGCGGGTTGCAGCCGACGCCGAGGGGCTCACGCGCCGCGTCCTGCCGCTGCACGACGGGAGCTTCGCCGCCGAACTGATTTTCGACGGCGTACGAGTGAGGCGCGAGGCCGTGCTCGGCGAACCGGGGCGCGGGCTGACGGCGCTCAGGCACGGACTCGCGCACGCAACGGCCGCGCTCGGGGCGGAACTGGTGGGCGCGATGGAAAAGGCCATCGAGATCACGGCTGAATATCTGAAGGTACGCAAGCAGTTCGGAGTCCAGATCGGCAGCTTCCAGGTGCTCCAGCATCGGCTCGCCGACATGGCTGCCGAGCTGGAGCTCGCGCGTTCGATGCTCTACGCGTTGCTCGCCTCGCTCGAAAACGACGACGAGCCCACCCGGCATCGCACCGTCTCGCAGGCCAAGTCGCTGATTGGCCGCGCGGCACGCTTCGTGTGCGGGCAGGCGATCCAGCTGCACGGCGGCATCGGCATGACGGAGGAATACCAGGTCGGCCACTACTATAAACGTGCGGTTGTCGCGGACGTGCTGTTCGGCAGCAGCGACCGGCATGACGCAGCCTGCGCGGCTCAGTTGCAGAAAGACCTGCTTCACAAGGAAAACCAGGCATGAAGAGTTTTGAAAAAATCGTCGATCTGCAGGCCTTTGTTGGCGAGTCGATCGGCACGAGCGAATGGCTGCAGATCGATCAGCAGCGTGTCAACCAGTTCGCCGACGCTACCTGGGATCATCAATGGATTCACGTAGACGTGGAGCGCGCCAAGGCGGGCCCGTTTGGCGGGACCATCGCGCATGGCTTCCTGACGCTGAGTCTGCTGCCCGCTTTCTTCGCGACGGCATATGAGGTCAAGGAGACGAAAAGCGGCATCAACTACGGGCTGGACAAGGTGCGCTTCATCGCGCCTGTGCCCGTGGGCAAACGTCTGCGCGCGCACTTCCGGCTCATGGAATGGACGGAAGTGAATCGCGGGGGCGCACAGATCAAGGTCGAAATGACGGTCGAATGCGAGGGCGTGGACAAGCCTGCCTGCATCGCGGAATCGATCGTGCGCCTCTTTCCCTGAACTTTCCGTATTGACACCCTTCGAGGAGATTCAAGCATGAGTATTCGTTTCGATGGCAAGGTCGCGATCGTGACCGGCGCGGGCGCGGGCCTGGGACGCGCGCACGCGTTGGCGTTCGCTGCGCGTGGCGCGAAAGTCGTGGTCAACGACTTCGGTGGCGCACGCGACGGCACCGGCGGCTCATCGCAAGCCGCGCTCGCGGTAGTCGAGGAAATCCGCAAGGCGGGCGGCACGGCGATTGCCGACGGCGCCAACGTGGCCGATTATGAGCAGGTGCAAGCGATGGTCAAGCGCGCCGTGGCGGAATTCGGCCGCGTCGACATTCTCGTGAACAATGCAGGCATCCTGCGCGACAAGAGTTTCGCGAAGCTCGAGATGGGCGATATCAAAGCCGTGCTCGACGTGCACCTCATGGGTTCGATCAATTGCTCGAAGGCTGTGTGGGACATCATGCGCGAGCAGGGCTACGGCCGCATCGTGATGACAACCTCGTCTTCAGGCATGTACGGCAACTTCGGACAGTCGAATTACGGGGCAGCGAAGATGGCCGTGATCGGCCTGATGAACGCGCTCACCACCGAGGGGCGCAAAAACGATATCCGCGTGAACACCATCGCGCCGGTTGCGGCGACGCGCATGACCGAGGACATCCTGCCGGAGGCCATGCTCGAGCGTATCCAGCCCGAACGCGTGACACCGGCGGTGCTGTTCCTCGCCAGCGACAATGCGCCGTCGAAGACGATCATCGCGGCAGGTGGCGGCGCGTTCGCGGCGGCCACCATCGTCGAAACGGCGCCGGTGCTGTTGCCCGATGAAGCCGTCACGCCGGAAGGCATCGCGGCGCGCTTTGGCGACATCGAGAATTGGGCCACGGCTCGTCCGTATGAGGAGTCGGGCCATCAGGTGCAGGCTTTCCTGAAGCTGGTTTGCGGAATGTGAGCGCGTCTGCGCTCGACGAAAGAGCCGCCGCGATTTCGCGGCGGCTTTTTTATTGGCACGGTGTGTCGGGAGATCGCCTCAGCGGCTCGGCAGCCCAATGAAAAAGGCCCGCACGGGTGATCGCCGTGCGGGCCAGCAGTTTGCGCTTCGCTACGCCGGAAGCGTTGTCAGGCGTCGAGATGGCGCGAAATGATCAACTTCTGGATGTGGCTTGTGCCTTCGTAGATCTTGCAGATGCGCACGTCGCGCAAGTAACGCTCAACGGGGAAGTCACTGAGGTAGCCATAGCCGCCGTGGATCTGCACGGCTTCCGAGCAGACCTTTTCGGCCATCTCGCTCGCGAACAACTTGGCGATGGAAGCCTCCTTGCCGCAGTCGATGCCGGCATCGCGCAGGCGCGCCGCATGCAGACAGTACTGCCACGCAATTTCGACCTGCGCAGCCATGTCGGCGAGATCGAATGCGACAGCCTGGAGCCGGTTGAGTGGAGCGCCATAGGCTTCGCGTTCGCGTGCGTATTTCAGTGCCGCGTCGAGCGCGCCTCGTGCGACGCCCGCCGCGATGAAGGCAATGCCGATACGGCCATCCGATACGCCACTCATGACCGTGCGGTAGCCGTTGCCCTCTGCGCCGAGCAGGTTTTCCGCAGGCACCCGACAGTCCTCGAGAGCGATTTGTGCAGTGTGCGCCGTGTGCTGACCGAGCTTGCTTTCGATTCGCGTGACGTGATAGCCCGGCGCCTTCGGGTCGACGATGAACGTGCTCGCGCCACGCTTGCCCGCCGTCTTGTCGGTGATGGCAAAGACGACACCAATGCCGGCCTCGCTGCCATTCGAGATGAATTGCTTGGTACCGTTGAGTACGTAGTGATCGCCGTCGCGGCGCGCGCTGGCGCGAAGCGCTGCGGTATCCGAGCCGGCATGCGGCTCGGTGAGGAGAAACGCGCCAATCGACTCGCCACGCGCCATGGCGGGCAGATAGCGCTGCTTCTGCTCTTGCGTGCCGTGCTCCGCGATCGTGAGCGCGGTGAAATTGTGCACATGAACAATCGTGGCGAGCCCGGCGTCCACCGCGGCGAACTCGTGCTGCGCGATGCAGAAGTCGAGCACGCTTGCGCCCGTGCCTCCGTACGCCTCGGGGATCAGCATGCCGAGAAAGCCGAGCTCGGCGAGCGCCTTAAGCTCCGCGTGCGGCCAGGCCGATTGAAGGTCACGCTCGGCGGCGGTTGGCGCAATGATTTCGCTCGCCACGCGGCGCGCGGTTTCGCGGATCATGATCTGTTGCTCGTTGAGAAACGAGCGGGTGCTATCGGTCATGGACAGGCTTCCTTCGCGTGAAATGCGGTGTTGTAGACAAAAGAGCCGCTGCGTTGTTGGGGACACCGCTGCGTCGGCGCGCCCCGGGCAGCGGAGGGACTTCAGCAGGCAGACCAGTCGCGCAACACCGTGTCGGTGTGCTCGCCGCGCCTCGGAATCGGACCGGGACGGCTGGCGGGCGTCGCAGAGAATCGCGGCGCGGGACTTGCCTGGAGCACGCCGTCTTCGCGCAGATACACTTCGCGCGCGCGCATATGAGGATGTCCGGCGGCCTCGTCGGGGCTCAAAACCGGCGCAAAGCAGGCGTCGCTGCCTTCGAGCAGAGTGCACCATTCGTCGCGGGTGCGCCGCGCAAACAGGTTCGCGAAGCGCTCGCGCGATTGCGGCCATTTGCGCGCATCGTAGGGTTTGTCGAATTGCGGGTCCGCATCGAGCCCGAGCTTTGCGCACAACTCGCGATAGAACTTCGGCTCGAGTGAGCCCACCGAAATGAACCCACCGTCGGCACAGCGATAGGTGTTGTACCAATGCGGACCGTCCAGCAGGCTTTGGCCGCGTTCCGTGCGCATTTGGCCCGATGCCTGCAATGCGAGGAGCAGCGTCGTCATGTGCGCGCTGCCATCCACGATGGCCGCATCCACGACCTGGCCTGTCCCCGTGGCGCGGGCGTTCATGATGCCCGCAAGCAGTCCGACCGCGAGATACATCGAGCCGCCGCCGACGTCGCCTACAAGGCTCGGCGGCGTCACAGGCGCTTCGCCGGGCTGCCCTGCATACCAGAGCGCGCCGGAGAGCGCGATGTAGTTCAGGTCGTGGCCTGCCGCGTGGGCGAGGGGCCCATTCTGTCCCCAGCCGGTCATGCGGCCGTAGACGAGGCGCGGGTTGCGCGCAAGACACGCGTCGGGCCCGAGACCGAGGCGCTCCATCACGCCGGGACGCATGCCTTCGATTAGCGCATCGCAGTTTTCGACGAGCCGCAGCACGGTGTCGACGCCTTCGGGCGTCTTGAGATCGACCGCGACCGAACGCTTGCCGCGATTGGCGATCTGCGCGCTGCCGAGATCGAGCGCATCGGGCGCAGCTTCGAGGCGCTCGACCACGACCACGTCCGCTCCGAGATCGGCGAACAGCATCGCGCAGAACGGGCCCGGGCCGATGCCCGCGATTTCCAGCACCCTGAGCCCGGCGAGCGGGCCTTGTCGTTGTGTTGTCATGAATAGTCCCGATACATTGACTCGTGATGCGGCCAATCATAGAGAGCGCCGCCGCTGGCGACGCCCCCTATTCTTGAGGGGGACGACGCGCGGCCTGCGCGGCCTAATCTTGCATGGCGACGGCGCGTTGCCGGGAGCGCCTGTTACGCCTCGCGAAACATCGGCTCGGTGGAGGACGGGTGGGCAGCAGCCCTCGCGCCGGAACGAATCAACCCACTTTGAACGATGAGGAATGAAAATGGCCAATTGGCTCAAGCGCGGTGCGGAAGCTGAAGTGTTGAAAGCGGCAGCGCGCGAGGTGCGCGAGACCGTCGAAGCCACGCTCGCGGATATTGAAGCGCGCGGCGACGCGGCCGTGCGGGAACTTTCGGTGCGCTTCGACAAGCTCGAACGAGAAGACTACCGGCTCTCGCAAAGCGAAATCGATCAATGTCTGTCACAACTCAGTGCGCGCGATATTGCCGATATCGAATTCGCACAGAAGCAGGTCGAGAATTTCGCGCGCCATCAGCGCGATTCGATTCGCGACATCGAAGTGGAAACGCTGCCCGGCGTCGTTCTCGGTCACCGGAACCTGCCGGTCAACGCGGCCGGCTGCTATGTGCCCGGCGGCAAATATCCGCTGCTCGCGTCGGCCCACATGTCGGTGATCACGGCGAAGGTCGCGGGCGTGCCGCGTATCGTGACCTGCGCGCCGCCTTTCCAGGGCAAGCCCGCGCCGGCAATCGTGGCTGCGCAGCACATGGCAGGCGCCGACGAGATCTTTTGCCTCGGCGGCATTCAGGCAATCGGCGCGATGGCGATTGGTACGCAGAGCATCGCACCCGTTGACATGATGGTGGGACCCGGCAATGCCTTCGTTGCCGAAGCCAAGCGGCAGCTGTTCGGTCGTGTGGGCATTGACCTCTTTGCTGGACCTACGGAAACGCTGGTCATCGCGGATGAAACCGTGGACGCGGAAATGTGCGCGACGGATCTGCTCGGCCAGGCAGAGCACGGCCCGGATTCCCCGGCGATCCTTCTCACGACCTCGGAAAGGCTCGCGCGTGAAACCATGAAGGAAGTCGGACGGCTGCTCGAGATCCTGCCGACGGCCGCTATTGCAGGCAAGTCGTGGGAGAAGTATGGCGAGGTGATCGTGGCGGAAAGCGACGAAGAGATGGTGCGCATCGCAGACGAAATCGCCTCCGAGCATGTGCAGGTGATGACGCGCGATCCCGACTACTTTCTGAAAAATATGACGAACTACGGTGCGCTCTTTCTCGGCCCGCGCACCAACGTTTCGTTTGGCGACAAGGTCATCGGCACCAATCACACGCTGCCTACGCGCAAGGCGGCACGCTATACGGGCGGCCTGTGGGTTGGGAAATTCCTCAAGACCTGCACCTATCAGAAGGTGATCACGGACGAGGCGTCGGCCATGATCGGCGAATACTGCTCGCGTCTTTGCGCGCTGGAAGGCTTTGCGGGGCATGGCGAGCAAGCCAATCTGCGGGTGCGGCGCTATGGCAACAAAGCCGTTCCTTACGCGGGCGTGGCGGTCTGATCGCGCATCGAGGTGTTCAAAGCCGCAGGGCCGGGGCTGCCGCGTATCGCGGTGGGCCCCGGGCACCATGACACCGATGCGGCCATATAGCGTCCAGATTTATTCGAACAGGCCAGCCAGACATGAACAAACCGAGCGCGCGAGGGCGCGACGCCTATCCGCATTTTCTCTGCATTCCGACCCGTTGGATGGACAACGACGTCTACGGGCATGTCAATAACGTCGTTTACTACAGCTACTTCGACACGGTCGTCAACGAATATTTGCTACGGACGGGAGTGCTCGATTTTGGGGCGAGCGATGCTATCGGACTCGTCGTCGAAACTCAGTGCAATTACTTCGAGTCGCTCGCTTTCCCGGAGCGCGTCGACGCAGGACTGCGCGTGATGAAGATTGGCACGTCGAGCGTGCGATACGAAATTGGCCTGTTTCGGGAAGGTGACTCCCAGCCCGCGGCGCAGGGCCATTTCGTTCACGTCTATGTCGATCGCGCGACGCGGCGTCCGAAGCCGCTATCCGATGCATTGCTTGCGGTGCTGACGCCGCTCACGGCCTGACGCGCTTCCCTCGAGCGGCTGCCCGCGCGAAACGGATCCACGGCTGGAGCGGCGCGAGCGCCACCCCCTATTCGCGAGGGGGACAAGGGCGGCGAAGAGACATCTATGCTTGGCATGTGGTTTCGATCTCGATGGGACACACATACGCATCGAGGCGCACCGGGGCATTTTTCGTGCGGTTTTCGGTTCGGAATCAGATTGTGCAAAAGCAGAACAAAGCGCGCGTAAATCGATAAATCACAGTTGCGAAATTCGGGTGACGAGGCAATACGCGGCCCTATCCTGGATAGTCGAGTTTACAGAAGCGCGTGACATTGCTTTATTCGTGTCCAACCGGGCACGGCTTTAGACGGAGGAGACATGCATGCGTAGTAGCTCTAAATATATGATAGGGATGTCACTGCTTGTCGCGGCGGGATCGGCGGCCGCGCAGTCCAGTGTCACCGTATACGGTGTGGCCGACACGTTCATCCAGTTCCTCGGTAACGGCGCAAAGCATTCGTGGTCGGAGCGCAGCGGCGGCAATACGGGGTCGAGCTTCGGCCTGCGCGGAAGCGAGGACCTCGGTGGTAGCCTGAAAGCGGTATTTACCCTGGAGAACGGATACAACATCAGCAACGGCGGATTCTTCGTGGATAGCTCCGCGCTCTTTTACCGCCAGGCATGGGTTGGCCTGAACCATGCTCAATACGGGTCGCTCACGTTAGGCCGCCAGTATCAGCCTACCTTCTGGGCGATTTATCCAACCGATCCTTTTCGCGGCAACGAAGTCTTGTCGCCGCTGGCCGCCGCGGCCTCCGCTGTCGATATGAAGACGATTGCCACCCAGAGCGCTCAGGGCCGCAGCAGCAATTCGATCGTCTATCAGTCGCCTGTCGTTGGAGGGTTGAAGCTGTATGCGATGTATGGCTTCGCTGCAACGACGACGCTGCCAATTCCGCAGACCATGGGCAATATCTTCGATGTTGCGCTGACGTACTCGGGTTATGGCTTCTACGCGGGCCTTGCATACCAGAACCAGCATTCGGGTAGCGAGTCGGTGCCGGGGTTGCCGGTCGCGCTGAATCTGCTCGGCACGGAGCGCTTCGTCGCGGCGCTCGCGTACCGCATAGGCATCGTCAACCTGCAGGCGAACTATACATATAACCGCTCGAAGGATGCTCCCGCAGGATCGCTTGCTGCGCGCCTTGGCGCGGCCCATTCATATGGCATTGCGGAAGTAGGCGCGACGATTCAGGCGACATCGGCCGATACGATCGAAATCGCCGGCATCGAGCGCAACGTGCGAGGGGTGCATGACAATACGCCGGGCGTCGAAATCGGTATCGATCATCTGTTATCGAAACGCACGACAATTTACGCACGCGCGGGTTACATGAAGAACAACGGCACCTCAACGATGAGCTGGCCCGGTATTGCAGTCAGCGGGGCGAATGCCACACAGACTATGGTCGCCTTGGGGATGAGTCATCGCTTCTGATGCTGTGCGCCCGCGCATGAAAATGCATACGCGCGCACGGCATCAGACGGACCCACGAAGATAGGGTGACGAGATCGCATAGAGAGAAAATACATAAAATCGTTAGGTATTCGAATAATTGTCGGTGTGGCATGCGCAATTGCGGTGCCTCTGAGTGCTGATGCGCAGGGCAGCAGTCCGGCGGCATCGTCAGCCATGGCGACGCCGGACATCGACAGCAAGGCCGCCGACCGGGCGTTGCGCAAGGAGGTTGTCCGCGCGCTTACACGGACCAAAGGGCTCAATACCACGCGCATCACCGTCCAGGCGAAAGGGGGAATTGTGACGCTCGAAGGGTCGGTTCCGGAACAGGCCGAAGTGGATCTGGCAAGCCAGGCGGCGCAGAGTGTTCACGGCGTGACGTCGGTAAAGAATGCGCTGGCGATCATTGGTCTGTCGGGAAGTCAATAGCGGACGCGGCGTTCGCCCCCGGGCACCTGGAGGTCAGGTGTCCGGGCGGGCGGCTGCGGAAAAATCGATCGCAATGGGAAGGGCAAGCAAGATGAATCTGCAAAACAAGGTGGCAATCGTTACGGGGGCGGCCTCCGGGCTGGGGCTCGCGACCTGCAAGGCGCTTGCAGCGGCAGGCGCGAAGGTGGTGGGCTTCGATCTCGACCAAACCAGGCTCGACGAGGCACTCGGTGTCAGCACGAATGGCATAGCCGTCGACGTGTCGAACGAAACCAGTGTGCGCTCGGGTATCGAGCGCGTGGTCGAGCTGCACGGAGCGGTTCACGTTGCAGTCAACTGTGCGGGCATTCTCGGTCCGGGCAAGACGATCTCGAAAGGTCAGCTATTTTCTTCCGACCTTTGGAACCGGGTGCTCGGCGTCAATCTCACGGGTACGTTCAACGTCATTCGCTACGCGGCCCTTGCCATGACCGCCAACGAACCTGATGAAACGGGCGAGCGCGGCGTGATCATCAATACGTCGTCGGGTGCCGCGCGGCAGGGACAGATGGGACAAGCCGCCTATAGCGCGAGCAAAGCAGGGGTGATCGGAATGACGCTGCCGATCGCGCGCGATCTGGCCGAGCATGCCATCCGCGTGGTGTCGATTGCGCCTGGTCTTTTCGAGTCGGGCATGTCCGCGGGGATGCCGCAAAAGGTTTCAGACGGGATTGTGGAAAAGATGCTGTTTCCACGGCGCATGGGAAGGCCGGCGGAGTTCGCGGGCTTGGTAAAGCATATCGTCGAAAACGCCTACTTGAACGCAATGACCATCGATATCGATTGCGGCATGCGCTAATTGCACACAGGGATGTAAAGACGATACGGGCAGGTTCCTTAGGTCAGGAGAGCATTTTGAAGGTCATGGTTGCGGTCAAGCGGGCAGTGGATGCCAATGTGAAAGTTGGTGTGAAGTCGGATGGCACCGGCGTCGACATCGCCAACGTGAAGATGTCGATGAACCCGTTTGATGAAATCGCTGTTGAAGAAGCAGTTCGTCTGAAGGAATCCGGTGTGGCGATGGAAGTCATCGTCGTGTCCGCCGGTGTCGCGCAAGCGCAGGAAACGCTGCGCACGGCGCTCGCGATCGGCGCGGATCGCGCGATTCTCGTCGAATCGAATGAAGACCTGCAGCCGCTGGCTGTCGCGAAGCTTTTGAAAGCGCTCGTCGACAAGGAGCAACCCTCGTTGGTCATTCTCGGCAAGCAGGCCATCGATGACGATTCGAACCAGACCGGCCAGATGCTCGCTGCTTTGGCTGGCTTGCCCCAAGCGACGTTCGCTTCGAAGATCACGGTTGCCGATGGCAAGACCACGGTCGCGCGTGAAGTCGATGGCGGCGCGGAAACGCTGTCGCTGAAGCTGCCCGCCGTGGTCACGACGGACCTGCGCCTGAACGAGCCGCGCTACGTCACGCTGCCGAACATTATGAAGGCGAAGAAGAAGCCGCTGGAAACGGTCAAGCCCTCGGATCTCGTTGTCGATGTAGCGCCGCGTCTGAAGACCCTGAAGGTTGCCGAACCGCCCAAGCGCAGCGCAGGCGTGAAGGTTGCCGACGTAAAGACGCTGGTCGAGAAGCTGAAGACCGAAGCCAAGGTGCTGTAAGGTAAGCGAGAAAGAAATGACGAATCTGGTGAATCTGGTAATAGCCGAACACGACAACGTAACCATCAAGGCTGCGACGCTGAACACCGTGGCTGCCGCGCAGAAGATCGGCGGCGACGTGCATGTGCTGGTCGCGGGTCACAACGCGCAAGCTGCTGCTGACGCAGCCGCGAAGATCGCCGGCGTGGCGAAGGTAGTGCTGGCCGACGCGCCGCAACTCGAAGCAGGACTTGCCGAAAACGTCGAAGCGACGGTTCTTTCCATCGCGAAGCACTACTCGCACATCCTCGCGCCGGCGACGGCTGCGGGCAAGAACGTCACGCCGCGCATCGCCGCGAAACTGGACGTCGCGCAGATCAGCGATATCACCGCAGTCGAGAACCCGGACACGTTCGAGCGTCCGATCTACGCAGGCAATGCGATTGCGACGGTGCAATCTCAAGATCCCATCAAGGTCATCACGGTCCGCACGACGGCATTCGATGCCGTCGCAGCAGAAAGCGGCAGCGCGACCGTGGAAAAAATCGACGCAGCGGCAGATTCCGGCCTCTCGCAGTTCGTGAGCCGTGAAGTCACGAAGCTCGACCGTCCGGAACTCACGAGCGCGAAGATCATCGTCTCGGGCGGCCGGGGTCTGGGCAGCGGCGAGAACTATACGAAAGTGCTGGAGCCGCTCGCCGACAAGCTCAACGCTGCACTCGGCGCCTCGCGCGCAGCAGTGGACGCAGGCTACGTCCCCAACGATTACCAGGTGGGCCAAACCGGCAAGATCGTCGCGCCACAGCTTTACATCGCGGTGGGCATCTCAGGCGCGATTCAGCACCTCGCGGGCATGAAAGACTCAAAGGTGATCGTGGCGATCAACAAAGACGAAGAGGCGCCCATCTTCAGCGTGGCCGATTACGGCCTCGTCGGCGATCTGTTCGAACAGGTGCCAAATCTGGCGAACGCATTTCAGTCTTGAGTGATTCCAGTTGAGGAGGCGACTGAATCGCTTTATTGGAGGCAAGCATGGAAATCCGGGGCGGCTCGCTGCGTGCGCAGGTCGAAAAGTGGCTTGGACCGATCTCGACGAGCAGGGCGCGTGTGACGCAATTCAGTCGCTCGCGATACAAGACCTGGCGCTACGTGCGCGTTGAATCGGTGTGCACGTCGAGCGTCTACGAGATCGTGTTTTTTCGGCATGACGATGGTGCGTGGCGGGTGTTTCCTCCCGAAAATAGGTTGCCCGCGATCGGCCAGTATGGCATTCAGCGCACGTGAACGTGCGCGGCAGAGTGCATCCAGCAGTTAGAAATGGAGGTGATGTTCGGTGTCGATCCCAACAATCCTGGAAGATGAGCTCGCAACGGAACGCGAGTCGATGGAATACGACGTGGTGATCGTGGGCGGCGGCCCGGCAGGCCTGTCCGCGGCGATCCGCCTGAAACAGCTGGCAGCGGAAAAAGGCGTCGAAATCGGCGTATGCGTGCTGGAAAAGGGCTCGGAAATCGGGGCGCATATCCTCTCGGGCGCGGTCATGGATCCGCGCGCCATCGACGAGCTCATTCCCGACTGGAAGGAACAGGGCGCGCCGCTGAACGTGCCCGTTACCGAAGATCAATTTCTTTTCCTTTCGGAAAATGGCGCGAAAACGGTGCCCAACTGGGCGCTGCCGGACAACTTCAAGAACCACGGCAACTATGTGATCAGCCTCGCGAACGTCACGCGCTGGCTGGGCCAGCAGGCCGAGGCGCTGGGCGTGGAAATCTTCCCGGGCTTTCCGGCCGCCGAAGTGCTCTACAACGACGATGGCTCGGTCAAGGGCGTGGCCACTGGCAACATGGGCGTCGGCAAGGATGGCGAGCCGACCGAGAACTTCCAGCTCGGCATGGAACTGCATGCGAAGTACACGCTGTTCTGCGAGGGCTGCCGCGGGCATCTGGGCCGCCAGTTGAACGAGCATTTCAAGCTCGGCAAGGACGCAGACCCGCAGGTCTACGGCATCGGCATCAAGGAGCTGTGGGAGATCGATCCGGCGAAGCACAAGCCGGGTCTGGTGATCCACACGGCCGGCTGGCCGCTCGAAAAGGACAGCTACGGCGGCTCATTCCTCTATCACACGGACAATAACCAGGTGATGGTGGGCTTCGTCGTCGGTCTCGCGTACCAGAATCCGTATCTCTCGCCGTTCGAGGAATTCCAGCGCTACAAGACGCATCCGGCGATCCGCAAATACCTGGAAGGCGGCAAGCGCGTTTCGTACGGCGCACGCGCGATGACGGCGGGTGGGCTGATGTCGTTGCCGAAGCTCGTGTTCCCGGGCGGCGCACTGGTGGGCGACGACGCGGGCTTCCTGAACGCGGCGCGCATCAAGGGCAGCCACGCGGCGATCAAGACCGGCATGCTCGCTGCGCAAGCGGCGTTCGACGCGGTGCAGGCGGGCCGCCAGTGCGATGAGCTTGCCGCCTACCCGGAAGCGTTCAAGCAGTCATGGCTCTACACGGAACTGTACCGGGCGCGCAACTTCAAGCAGTGGATGAGCAAGGGCCTGTACCTGGGCACGCTGATGGTGGGCATCGAGCAGAAGCTCATGGGCGGCAATGTGCCGTGGACGCTGCATCACCAGCATCGCGATCACGAGATGCTCAAGCCGGCGTCGCTGTGCAAGCCGATCGAGTATCCGAAGCCCGATGGCAAGCTCACGTTCGATCGCCTTTCTTCTGTGTTTATTTCCAATACGAATCACGAAGAGAACCAGCCGGCCCACCTCACGCTGAAGGACATCACCGTTCCGGTGGGCATCAACCTTAAAACTTACGCGGGTCCCGAATCGCGCTTCTGTCCAGCAGGCGTCTATGAATTCGTCAAGGACGATTCAGACGAGGATCGCCTGCAGATTAACGCGCAAAACTGCGTGCACTGTAAAACCTGCGACATCAAGGATCCGACGCAGAACATCGTGTGGGTGACGCCCGAGGGTGGTGGCGGCCCCAACTACCCGAATATGTAACGGCCGGAGCGGTGACAGGTTTAATCCGGCAGCGAGATAGCCCGAAAAGATCAGTTTCAAATCATTTGTTTTCAGGCGACCCCCACGCGCTTCTTGGCATATCGAAGGCAGGCGCTTCATCAAGTAACAGCCGGTCCGTAGGGGCGGGCGGTGGTGCTGTCCCGGCGAGCACCGGAGAATCAAGGCCCCCCGCACCACCGAGACCCACTGAGCGTTATTCGTCTATTGCTTTACTTTGAGACCGCTTATGCCCTACCACTCAGTATTTCGGCGCGATCTGTTCGCCGGGCAGACTGTTATCGTCACTGGCGGTGGAAGCGGAATAGGGCGCTGCACGGCGCACGAGCTCGTTTCTCTTGGCGCTCATGTCGCGCTGGTTGGCCGCAATGTCGAGAAACTGCATGCCGTTCGGGATGAGTTGCTAGCCGAGGGCGGCGAAGCTTCCGCTCATCGTTGTGACATTCGCGACGATTCAGCAGTCGAGTCCGCAGTGGAATCAGTGCTGACGCTGAAGGGGCGCATCGACGGTCTCGTCAACAACGCAGGCGGCCAGTATTACGGCGCCTTGAAAGATTTCAGCACGCGGGGATTCGAAGCCGTGGTCCGTACTAACCTGACGGGCGGCTTCATCTTCATGCGAGAGGTCTACACGCGTTGGATGGAACGGCACGGCGGGGTCATCGTCAACATGATCGCCGCCGTGGATCATGGGCTGCCCGGCTTCGCTCATTCCGCTGCCGCCCGCAGCGCAATGCTCAACTTGACGGAAACGGCGGCTGTCGAATGGGCGCCTTCTGGCGTGCGTGTCAACGCGGTGGCACCAGGCCTGATCGCGTCCAGCGGCTTCGACAACTACAGTGCCGATGGCGCGGCTGCCATCCGTGCGCACATCGGCGGCATTCCCATGCAGCGGTATGGCGATGTGGCCGAGGTCTCGGCGTGCATTGTTTACCTGCTTTCCCCGGCGGCGGCATACATCACCGGCAGTTGTCTGCGAGTCGACGGCGGAGCGATCAACGCCCCGGGTGGCCAGCCGCTTGCCGCACATGAACGCAGCACGCCGTTTTGCGGATTTCATCTGTCTTCGCTGCCAGCGATGTTAAAGGACTGATGTTTGCAGCCACATTCATTGAAAGCGGCAATGAATCCGGATCGCATGCAGACACCTTCCTTTGTAGAACTTCTAGCGTTCAGCGGGGAAAACTCCAGGCGACTACCGGGCCGTGCGCTCCATGTAGCGGCCGCCATGACCCGGCGCTTCACGGTGCTGCGGGCATTCTGCGCGGTGATTGCACACCCAGTTATGCGGTAACTATCAAGCTTCCTTTTCCTCTGTTGCCGGAATGCGACATCGATGTCCAAGGAGTTGCGAAGAGATCCGGCGTAAGTTTTGGCGTAGGTTTTTGCTCGATGTCCTGCCAGACAAGGCCGCGCGACTACTTCGAAGAAAACGAATAGTCAGATCGACATTCGGATGAATGCCGGTGTCGGCGCTTAGATGGTTGAAAAATAAGCGTTTTCTAGAATTTCGTAGCGGCATGGCACCCGCCTTTTCACATATCCGAAAAAATAATGAACGAATGAAAGAAAAGAAATATTCGGATTGGTGAGGAGCGGTCGGAATTGCTGAATTTAGATCTAAGTAGCTGATTTAAAAGAGATTCTGTTGGGTGCGAGCGCTGGGTTGATTAGCCTCTGCTTACCTTTTTCTGTGTGAATCGGCGATGCTGGCGTAGGTTTTCTCCCTGTTGGGAACGAACCTACGCCATATGTCTTTCTCCGCGAAAAACCTACGCCGGCAATTGACAACCCTTCACGCACCGCCGCGATGTCAACGGCCCGAAAGAGTGATTTGATCGCCACGCTTCTCGGCATGGACCAATTCAGTGAAATCGCGTCGCGCTTGAATTTGACCTAATCTACCCGGTCCGAAATGGCCTGGTTTTCGATTCCATTTAAGGGCCGCGCCCACTCGCACGTTTGCATGGGGTACGCGTCGAAAAAGCGCCAGGGCAACGCGAATCGGCGGGCAGCACTCTAGTTGCACTGAGCCTTGTACCTCTCGGAAGAATTGTTTGTAACGAAGTACCAGACGAACTGCACTCGCGCGAGCAAATCTACTTTCAGGCGACAAATCCGTCGTGGCTTTCGCGGTTGATTGGTGCCAATACCCCCAAAGGGGGAACTCCCTATGGCAGATTTCAAGGCACCGTCGACCAGCCATACTGGAGACACGAATCATTGACAGATTTGGCGGAGCCGCAACATGAAAAGCCGTGATTTTCTGACCTATCAGCAGATCTTCGACCAGGCAGTGGAGCACCTCTTCTGCCAGGGCCGCGCGGCGCTGCTTCCACACGGTGGCGGCGCATATCGCGGCTACTGTGGAGGATGTCCTGTCGGCTGCCTTATCAAGGCCTCCGATTACACAACCGCGATCGAAGGCGTTCCGGTCCGCTATATCGGCACACAGTCATTGCACACAATCCCGGCGTACATGGATGTTGGCGTCGCCGCGCTGCGCAGGGCGCTGCTTCGCTCGCGGATCAACGTCTACGACCCGGTCACGATCGAGCTTCTCAGTTGTCTGCAAAACGTACACGACGTATTCGGCAGATGGGAGTGGCGTGAGCGACTTCTGACGATCGCGCGCCAGTTCGGGCTGTCCGATGAACTCGTCAGGGCGGCCGCATGAGCAACGCAATGCCGAGCGGGCGGGACATTCGAGAGGCGTTGTTGCGTAAATCAGGCGTAGAGACGACATGATCTGTGTGCTCTCAATCTCAGGCGATACGGACGGACTGCGGGCGAGCGAGGGCTACCATGCGATTGAGTACACCCGCACGGATTGATACCTCGGTGGCTTGCGAGCCCGTCGCGCGCGCCCACAGACAGGAGCCCGTGAGTACCTTGAGCCGGTACATCAAGGTCTCGGCGAGCGATCGCCGGTGGTAGCCGCTCGCCTGCTTCCATTCGCGCCTGCTGCTTCCTTCGATAGCGGCAATAGCTGCATTGCGCCAGGTGGCGCCGGGCGTGCGGTCTGGCCACGGCTTCGCTCCCTCGCGCGGCGGAATCGACGGGCTGGCGCCACGCGCGGCGATCTGCGCGTGACAAGGCTTGGTGTCGTAAGCGCCATCGCCTGCGATGGTATCGATCATTACATCAGCCGGAATCTGGTCGAGCAGATCGGGCAACACTTCGCCATCGCCTTCGTCCTGATGGGTCATCAGCGCGGCGCAGATCTGGCCTGTGTTCGCATCCATCGCGAGGTGCACCTTGCGCCAGGTGCGACGCTTGGACCAGCCATGCTTGCGCACCTTCCACTCGCCTTCGCCGTAAACCTTCAGCCCGGTGCTGTCGATCACGAGGTGCATGGGCTCATGGGGACGTTGCGCCGGCAGCGCGACCTTGAGGGTCTGGGCGCGACGGCTCAAGGTCGTGTAGTTGGGTACCGGCAAGCTCGGAAAGGCGAGCTTGCGCAAGCTCTGGGCGAAGCCTTGCAGTGCGCGCAGCGGCAGATGAAAGACTTGCTTGAGACTGAGCAGCATCTGGATCGCTGCATCGCTGTAGACACGCGGTCGGCCGTGCCTGGTCGGGCCAGCCTCGGGTACCTGCGTCAGTACGCCTTCATCAATCCACATGGTTACATCGCCTCTTGCGATCAAGCCCGCGTTGTAATCCCGCCAGTTCCTGACGCGGTACACCCCTTTGGGTTCGCTGGCCTTGCGTTCGTCCTTGCGCATCTTCTCGGGGAAAAAATCGAGAATCTACGCAGCTCGATGCGAAGTTAACATCCTGGTCAACCCGAGCGTTGCACGTAAACGTCAGTCCACCTGGAAGCGCCCCAATTTCTGCAACAACGCCCATTCGAGAGGTCGAATGAAACGAGGAAACAAGAGATGAGTGCGCGGAAACGAAGCCTGCACGGGCTGGTGGAGAAGTGGCTGGCGCCGACCCCGGCCGTGCCCGCCCATGTGACGCAGTTCGGCCGCACTGCGGCGGGCCACAGACGGTTCGTCTGCGTAGAGGTCTCGCATCCGACGTGTCCTCGAGCGCTTTTCTTCTTCCGGCACGACGACGGCTTCTGGCAGGTCTTCCCGCCGCGCGGCGAACGGCCGGCGATGGGCTATCGGCAAGCGGCGTAACGCTCGCGCGATCGCACCGGAAACGCTTGAAACCCGTCATCGGCTTGACAATACGTTTGACGGCACGATGGTCCTGTTCGATGACGTTGTTCAGATACCTGTTCTGCCGGACCTTGATCGGCGTCGTTCGGTCTGCTGCTTGAACAGCTCATCATAATTCGCCATGAAAACACCCCAAAGGTTGGATCGGTGTCCAACTTTTGGGGTGCAGTTCATTGGGGGGGAGTTCGCAGGCTATGTCCCCGCGGAGACCTCAGTCCGCAAAGCCACGTCAAGCATGAAGCCTGTCACCCGGTAGTGATATGGTGTGCAGAAACTAAAAAGCAATCCAAAGTTTTGTGCATCGACGCGGAATCGACAGTCCCGGGTTCGCGTACAGCGTCTGCGTGTTAATTCTGGAATGTGCCGAGCAGTTCGGTGTGCGCCACTACATGACCTTTCATCGCCGTCTCCAATGCCGCCTTGGTCGGCTTGTGAAGATCGGGCAGCACGGTGTCGAGCGCGTAGAGCTTGTGAAAATACCGATGACGGCCAACCGGCGGGCATGGGCCGCCATATGTGGTGCGATGGAAGTCGTTGGTCCCTTCGAGTGTGCCGGCAGGGAGCGCGCCCGTCGCGGCACCCTCCTGAAAGCCGGGCGCCGTCGCCGGGATGTTGTAAAGCAGCCAGTGGACCCATGTCATCCTTGGTGCGGCTGGGTCGGGCGCGTCGGGGTCGTCCACGATCAGCACGAGGCTTTTCGCATTGGCGGGTACCCCGGACCACGCGAGCGGCGGCGAAACGTCCGCGCCCTTGCAGGTATAGCGCCGAGGAATCTCGCCCCCGTCCTGGAAAGCCTGCGAGCTGAGGGTGAAGGCCATCGTGTACTCCTCGGCGTCTTTCCGCGCTGCCGGCTAGTGCTTGCGATGCATCCAGCCCATATGGTGCGTGTCGAGCCACTGGCTCAGGCTCTCACCCGGGTGATCTCGCCTGTAGCGACGGGACAAGGCCGCTGCAACGACAACGAGCACCACAAGGGCAACCCAAAAGCTGATCATTGACTGAGTCATGGCAGCCTCCTTCTGGAATGGGAATGCGACCATCCTTGAATTCTAGTCGTTGCAGGACGGACTGGCTCAACTCGAGCAGGCTGGTTACAAACCTCCGGCGTAGCGAAACCGCGCTGCTCGTCGGCTGCGATGCTGATTTCGTCGGGCGCCGTAAGGACCGGTGCGGGCGACCGATTGTGAGTTGGACTGAGCGCGAGGCAAGTGATCGCCTACGCGCCGTGCTCCGTCACAATCGTGCGCGACCGGCCAGATGCCGCAGAGCAGCATCGATGATTGGACGGACGCCATATCTATAATGAAATGGGCAGCGCCCACCTCGCCCGACTAGTTTTGGGCTGCGGCGCGGTGGGCGCTGCTTCATCCCCCTTTGCGCGAGGCAGATCATGCAACGCACCGAAGCGATCCTCAGGCAGGTGATGGCAGCGCTCGAACGCGAATCGCACCTGAAACTCCACAATTCCCCCATTCATATCCGCTTCGAGAGCGGTGCCTTGACTGTTGCCGGCGAGGTGCCGGACGTTGCGTCGAAGAAACGGCTGATTCAGTTGACCCGGGCTTACAGCGCCGGCGAACCGATCATCGACCAGTTGCGCGTTAGCGCTGAGCCGCCGATCGGGGATGGCGAGTTGCGCACGCGGATCTGCGAACGCATTTTGCAGACGGTCGAATACCGCAACTGCGTGATCTGCATGCGCGTGAAAGGCCAGCTCGAAATGCTGCGTGGCACCATGGACCAGGCCGGCGAGGAGGGCAGCGGCGTTGTGGAGGTGACGGTTGAAGATGGCGTCGTGACCTTGACGGGCCAGGTGATCAGCCTGTCGCATCGACGACTCGCGAGTGCGATCGCGTGGTGGGTCGGCGGGTGCCGGGACGTGGTGAACTTGCTGGAGTTGGTGCCCGCTGAAGCGGATGGCGACGAAGAGATTTGCGAGGCACTCACGCTTGTGCTCGAAACCGATCCGCGCGTGCACGCTGGGCAAATCACCATCAATGTGGAGGACAAGCGGATTACGCTCGCGGGATGCGTGGCAACTGAAGCTGAGAGGC
Source organism: Paraburkholderia sp. A1BS-2L (assembly GCF_051125205.1). NCBI lineage: Bacteria > Pseudomonadati > Pseudomonadota > Betaproteobacteria > Burkholderiales > Burkholderiaceae > Paraburkholderia > Paraburkholderia sp. A1BS-2L. The sequence goes on along the minus strand of NZ_CP120429.1, from coordinate 753,975 downwards.
GGCAGGCAGAGATGGATGCGTGGTGCCTGGACACAATTTCTGGCGTGGTCAACCGGATCGAGGTGCGAGCCTGACGGTGTTGGGGGCGTATCCTCAGCCATGTGAACGCCCCTCCTTCGAAAAGCAGTACGAAGCGATGGCAGATTGTCGAGCGCGTCTGCGTGCTCGGACAGCTTGAGCAGCATGGCGCGCAGTGTTTGCCTACGCACGGGTACGCGGCGCGCTACGGAGTGCGTCCAGCCGGGCCAGCAGCGCACGGACCTGCGGTTCGAATGTAGCCGGCAGTTATGGCTCTACTACCGCATTGAGCCGTTCGCGCCAGGAGTGCCACTCCGATGCGGGGGGCCGTTCGGCGCATGCATTGTCAAGCGGCTGCTAGCGTCGTCCGGTGCGCCCCCATACATACCGGACCCATCGTTGCCACCGGCTCTGCGGGGGAACGAATGCGTGGTGCGCGGCGAGGGCCTCGCGGTCCCGCTCAACGCTCTTCTGCACCTGATCGTGGATCTGCCTTAACGTCATGCCGCCGGGGCCTTTCAGCTTGTCGGGATCGGCATCGGGATCGAGATCGGGTTCGGGATGGTCAGTCATGGCAAGTCGCCTGTTCCTCATGAGGCGACTTGATCTTGATACAGATGCTCAGTCGCTGCAAGCCGGCACGGGAATTTTTCGGGCGTTGCGAAACAGCGCAACGTAGACCCGTTGTCCATTTCGCGTGTGGCCCCAATCCCCAGCCGACTGGCTGCTGCGCGACCGCGCATCTGCGTGACCAATGGGCTTGCACAGCGCGAGCTCGTGCTCGCGGGCGCGGGCCCCGCCATCCTGCCGGCGTGGCTGGCCGCAGACGATCTGGCCGCGGGCCGGCTCGTCGACGTACTGCCCGATTACGACGCGACGCCTGGCGATTTCGACGGCGTCGCATGGCTGCTCTATTCCAATCGAACGTGGCTGCCTGCCAAGACGCGCGCGCTGGTCGACTTTCTCAAGCGCCGCGCGAGACCCGAGTGGAGTATGGCGCGCCCTAAAGTCAGACGTAATTCTTCCGCCCGGGGATAACCGGGCGCCGCGATTCTTGACAGGTCATCGCGGCATGCTGATTCGACATGAGTCCCCGCTACTCGGCCGATCCGCTTATATGGGTCCGCACGAACCAGGTCCGCTTTGCACCGGCCAGCAGGCCGCTATAGACAATCCATGAAATGAGGAAGGTGGCGGGCGCGGAAAGCTACGCGAGAAAACCCGAAGCATTGTTCAACGCGAGCCCGACGAATGCGCCTGCGAACCAGGCCATCAAGCCGCCTGGATTGAATTGCGGTACGTGGGTATCCCGACATTCGATATCGGTGCCGACAAGCTGGACATAGCGGGTTGACATGATGTGGGCAAGCGCTACGCCCACCCACGCGACAACGAAGACACCTTGCCAGGCGAGTGCCAACAGGATCTTCGAGAGAATGTCGGCCATCATCAGCGCATAGACTACAACGCCGACGACCAGTGCCCAGACGAACTTTGGCGCTCGCAGACCCGCGACCTTCAGAAAGAATGCCTGCATGTTGATGGTCGTAAGATAGTAGTTAGCAGTGTTGATTCGTGATTGTGTGACCCAGACGAACAGCAATCCCCAGATGCCCATCAACTTGAGAAATGCGAGCACAACAGAAACTTCGGAATGCGTACCAAGGCCAGGAATCGTGCTGACGAGGTAAATGCCCGCCGCGCCGTTTACAAGGAAGGTGACGAGATAGAACGGCATGCCAAAATTGTACCGGCCGTGATATCGCGCATCTTCCTTGCGTCCGAAGCGGGCGTAGTCGAACGTGAACATCATGAGGACCCACACGCCCATGTAATAGACGAAGCAGTGCCACCAGCCGTCGGCTGGTACGGCGGCCGTGGGGCCGAAATCCAGCCAGGACGCGTTGTAGCCGTATTCCCAGGTCGCGAGTCCCACGGCGGCCAGGAGTCCCAGCAGATAGAAGGGCAGCAGAACGCCGTTGAACTTGTCCAGCCAGTGTTGCACGCTGCCGAATACGAGCGGCACGCTATAGCAGACCACGATCAGCGCGGCCCACTTGTATGGCAGAGCGGGAAACAGATGATTGGCTGCAACCGCGATGACCGAGCCCTCGAATACCGCGTAGTAAATGGCTGTTGCGAAGAAGATCAACGTAGCGAGGGCAGCTCCTGCGCTTCCAAACAGTACGCGTGAAAAAAGTGCGACCGATAAACCCGTGCGAATGGCGTATCGGCTGATGACCATGTTGATGGCGCCATAAGATACGACCGAGAGCGCCATGCCGATCAATGCGTTGCGCGCGCCATAGTTCAGCGCAAGCGTCGCGCCGACCACGATGTAGAACACCGCGCTACATACCGCCCACCACGCCATCGTCAGCGCAAAGGGGGGCATTTTTGCGCTATCGGGAATGGCAACCGTCGAAAGATCGACGTCTCCTCCCGTGCTTTCCTGAGCCAGGTTGGCCATGATCTGCTCCTTGAGTCTGCATGTAGCGAAGGGCGTCCGTACCGGGCTGCGATTCAACCCGCGGGGCTGCCGTGACGCCGATCGGGCAGCCGATGCTAAAAAGAAGGTGCGAGCGCTCCCGCCGTGTGGCCCGAGGCCGCACGGAACGCGGAAACGCGAAAGGGACAAGCGGGGGAGCGGTGCTGCTGCCGACCGCCCCTGAGCCCCTAACGGATTAGCGTGCTAGCGCTTCGCGTAGCAGGGCAAGGCGATGCTGATACTCGCGGCGTGGTTCACCGGCCGAACGCGTAGCGAGAACGTGCCTGCCTCGACGGCGGCCATGGCCTCGTCGTAGGCCGCACGGTCGATCGGTTTGAACTTCACGATGTCGCCGGGCTGGAAAAACACCATGAAGTCGCGCAAATAATCGAGCCGCTGCGCGGGGTCGAAAATCGGCGCGGGCGTCACGCCGAACATCTGGTAACCGCCTGCGCCACGCACCGAATAGATACAGCCGAAGCACCCGCCGTGGCCGACCGTCAACTTCGGCGTGTCGGTGCGCGGCCGCAGGTATTTGGGCACCTGAAGCTGACGCTCGCGCTCGACCATCTGGTACATGAACGGTAGTCCCGCAACAAAGCCGACCATCGAAACGAACCACGGCGAGCCGGCATGCGCCGCAATGAATGCGTCGACATCACGCTTGCCGTTGATGCGCGCCGCGTATTCCAGGTCCGTCGAAGATGGATCCTGGTGTCGCTCTCGAAAGCGCATGAGCGTCTCGTGCGTCCAGGGATCGCCGTAGAGCACAGGCACTTCGACAATGCGCGTGTCGATGTTGAGCGTGGCTTCGCCGACTTCGGTCTCGATGCTCCGAAGCAGCGCGACAAGTGCATCCGGGGCGATGACGCCCGGGTCATAACGCACCTGATATGAGGCATTCGCGGGGCAAATTTCGGTCACCCCAGCCACGTTGCGGCGTTGGAGTTCGCGCGTGATCGCCGTGCCCTTGAAGAATGCATCCAGCGATATCTCTTCGCTGATCTCAGCGAATACGAATTCGTCGCCGCCAAAGGTATAGCGTATGGTCATGACGCCTCCCGTGCGCTAGTTGTGCCTGCCATCGCATTCGCTTGCGCCGGGCCGCGGGATTCAAATAGCTCTTCACCGCATGCGATGAACCGATATGCACGGCTTCGTCCGCCATGCGGGCGGCGAGACTCTCGCGGTCCGCGTCGCTCACCACGACCACCGCACGCATGCCAAGCTCCTGCGCCGCGCGAATCACGCGCAGCGCGATCTCGCCACGATTTGCGACCAGAACGGTTCGGATGCGCGTGGGACGGTAGAACTCCGTCGTTGAAGTTTCCATGTTCATGGTTTCACTCCTCGATGCGCATCAGCACTTGTCCCGCATCCACGGGTTCCCCATCCTCGACGAGAAGCTCCATCACGCGGCCCGACACGCTAGCTTCGATTTCGGTGAACTGCTTCATCACTTCGACGAGGCCAATGATTGCGCCGGCCTGTACAGCGGAATCGACGGCGACGTAATACTCCGCCTCGGGCGAGGGACGCCGGTAGAACGTGCCCGGCAGGGGGCTGACGATATCGTGCAGTGCCATCATGTCTCTCCTTGAATTGATTCAAATCTTTGTCGTCGCAGCCTGCGGGCCGGCAATACGAATCCCTTCGCGAACGAGGTGCTCGCGAGTCTTTTGCACGAGCTCCAGTGCGCCGGGGGTGTCGCTGTGGATGCAGACGGAGTCGAAGTCGATATCGATGTGGTCGCCGTCAACCGTGCGCACCTTTCCTTCGACGCACGCTCGCAGGACTTTCTCGGCGACCTGCTCGGGGTCGAGCCGGCTGACGCGGCGGATGAATACGGTCGAGCCGTTGCGGTCGTAGTCGCGATCGGCGTAGAACTCCCAGATGACTGGTTGCCCGATCTCGCGCGCGATGCGGTACGTGGCTGACGACTCCATGCAAAAGAGCAGCAGACTGGGATCGACCTGTTGCAGCGTTTCTATGAGCAGCCGCGAGAACGCCTCGTCGCGCGCGGCGTGCATGTAAAGCGCGCCGTGCGGCTTGACGTGCTGGAGCCTGAGGCCTTGGAGTCGCGCGAACTCACGCAGTGCACCGAGTTGATATCGGCGGTGACAAGCGCCATCAGGGAACTGGAGGAAAGCATCGGCACGCAGCTTTTTTTGCGCACCGCTTCAGGCGTTACGCTGACCGATACCGGGCGTCGGTTCCTCAACCACGCGTACACCATTCTTGCGTCGGTGGACGAGGCCATGCGGATTGCCAACCTCGAAAGCACGCTCACCGGCACGTTGGCCATTGCGGCGAGCTATACGGTCTTGGGCTATTTTCTGCCGCATCACATACAGCGACTCAATGCGCTGTATCCACGCCTGACCATTCAACTGCACGAGTTGAACCGCGACGCGATTGAACAGGGTTTGATTACCGGACAGTACGACATGGCCGTCTTGCTCACATCGAACGTCTCGAACCCCGAGCTCGTGCTGGAGCCCGTGATTCATTCGGTCCGCCGGCTGTGGGTAGGCGCGCATCACCCGTTGTTGAAACGCGAGAGTGTGACATTCGCCGAAGTTGCGCATGAGCCTTTCGTCATGTTGACGGTGGACGAAGCCGCGCAAACAGCGATGCGGTACTGGAACGAGACACCCTGGCGGCCAAATGTGATCCTGCGGACGTCGTCAGTCGAAGCGGTGCGCAGCATGGTCGCAAACGGCTCTGGGGTCGCTATTCTGTCCGATATGGTCTACCGGCCGTGGTCGCTTGAAGGTCGGTGCATCGAAACGATCATGCTTCTTGACCCCGTTCCCGCGATGAGCGTTGGCCTGGCGTGGCGCAAGAACAAGGAATTGAGCCCTGCAATGCACGCGGTGCGCGAGTATTTCCGGCATACGTTCATGGAGCCGCGAGCTAACGGGTGAGGCGCTTGCGCGTCGGCTACCGCGGGTATGTGAGTCTTCTCGATGTTCGAGCCGCATTTATTATTTGCATAATTTTATTTGTGATTTTCTCGGCACGACACTGCACGACTGACATTGTGTGCCGGTGAAAGCGCACTCACAGAGCGTGAGCGTCGTCGCCACCGATCGTCTCGGTGTGATTCATCTTCGCGATGTTTTGGGCAAAGTTGGCACTGGTTTCCTATTGCTGTCGGTCGAGAGGTGGTAAGTGCCGGCAGTATGCTTCGGTATTGACGACGGTATCATGCCAATATGAGCCGGCCGAAAGCTGCGTGTACATGGGTCCATCTCGCCTGTTGACAATCGAGTGAGCAGAATTCCCCCGAACACATTCTGCGCAGTTCCAGCACCCCGTTACGCGGTAACTATCACATGACGTGCAGAATCCCGCCGCAGGTCAGTTCCAGCGTTTGACGAAAGCCAGCGCCAATCCCCGTCCTGCCATCATCTCCAACAGTTCGCGCAGGCTGAGCTTGTAGCGCCCATACCAGCGAACGCACAGAACGATGATCTCGCGATTCTGGCGCCCAACGCACAACTCCTCCTGAACGTCCGTTTTCGTCATGCTGCTGGCCCCGATCACCGTTGTTGAGCGGCAGGCCGTCCCGCCTGACGGCAGCTAAGGCGGATACCTCCGCAACGCCGCAGCATCTGCCGCCACGGCCTGCCGCCGTTCGATCCCCGGCCCGCGCAGCGCGCTACCGAACTCCATCATGGCTTCTTGAGGCACACCCGGAGCAGTCATCCGAGGTATCGGTAGATTCCCTGGTAATGTGGCAATTTGTGGCATATTGACTGATTTTGTTGTTTCTCATAAAGTGGCGTGACAGTGCAATGACCCAACGTCAGAACTGACCTACACGGAGATACTTCATGGCGGCCACATCTATCGCGCCCCCTCATGTTCCCCCTTGCGCCGCTTCCGAAACCGGCGATCCACTTTTGCTCACCCCCGGCCCGCTCACCACGTCGCGCACCGTCAAGGCGGCGATGGTCCACGACTGGGGCTCGCGCGACGCGAACTTCATCGAAATCAACCGCTCGGTGCTCGCGCGTCTCGCCAGCATCGCCAACGGCGCCGGCGACTGGGTGACCGTGCCGATGCAAGGCTCGGGCACGTTCGCGGTGGAGGCGATGCTCACGACCTTCGTGCCCGCGAACGGCGAGGTGCTGGTGCTGATCAACGGCGCCTATGGCAAGCGGGCCAAGCGCATTCTGGAGATCGCGGGGCGCAAGACCGTCGTCCATGAAACGGCCGAGGACACGCCGCCCGATCTCGTGCAGGTCGAGGCGCTGCTCGCGAGCAACCCGTCTATCACGCACGTGTTCACGATTCATTGCGAGACCACCTCGGGCATCTTGAACCCCATCGCGCAGATCGGCGCGCTCGCACACAAGTACGGCAAGGGCTATCTCGTCGATTCGATGAGCGCATTCGGAGCGTTGCCGCTCGACGTGCAGACCATGCATATCGATGCGGTCGCCGCCTCGTCGAACAAGTGCATCGAGGGCGTACCGGGCCTCGGCTTTGTGATCGCCCGGCGCGAGGCGCTCAAGCGCACCCAGGGCAACGCCACCACGCTCGTGCTCGACCTCCATGAGCAGTGGGTCAACATGGAGAAGACGAGTCAGTACCGCTTCACGCCGCCCACGCATGTGATCGTGGCGTTCCACCAGGCACTCGAGGAATTCGAAGCCGAAGGCGGCGTGGCCGGGCGTGGCGCGCGCTACTGCAACAACTGCCGGATCCTGCTCGAAGGCATGCGCGCACTCGGCTTCAAGCCGCTGCTGCCCGACGCGCTGCAGGCGCCGATCATCGTCACGTTCCACATACCCGACGACCCGCGCTTCGTATTCAATCAGTTCTACGAAAGCCTCAAGGCGCGCGGCTACGTGATCTATCCGGGCAAGCTCACGGTGGCCGACTCGTTCCGCATTGGCTGCATCGGCCGCCTCGGCGAAAAGGAAATGCGCGCAGCACTCGTCGCGATCGGCGAGGTCCTCGAATCCATGGGCATGACCGGCGCCCTTGCAAAGACGGCGTGAGGGCAGGGGCAATGAGCACACAGCATGACACCACGCTGGCCGTGAACGGCCGCGAATACCGGCTTCCTGACGCTCCCGTCGTCGTGATTTGCCTCGACGGCTGCGAGCCCGCCTATATCGAAGAGGCCGTCAAGGCCGGATGCGCCCCGAACCTCGCGAAGCTGCTGCGCACCGGCACGAGCCGCATCGCCCAGTGCGTGATCCCGAGCTTCACGAACCCGAACAATCTCTCGATCCTCACGGGCCGCCCGCCGAAGGTGCACGGCATTGCGGGAAACTACTTCTACGACCGCACGAGTGGCGAAGAAGTCATGATGAACGACGCGCGCTTCCTGCGCGCGCCCACCATCTTCGAGACCTTCTTTAGAGCCGGCGCGAAAGTGGCGGTCGTGACCGCCAAGGACAAGCTGCGCACGCTGCTGGGCAAGGGGCTCGATTTTTCGAGCGGCCGCGCGATCGGGTTCTCCGCCGAAAAGGCCGACCAGGCCACGCGCGAGGCCAACGGCATCGGCGACGTGCTGGCCTTCGTGGGCAAGCCGCTGCCCGACGTGTACTCGGCCGACCTCTCGGAATTCGTGTTCGCGGCGGGCGTGAAGCTGCTCGATACCTTCCGCCCCGACCTGATGTATCTCTCGACGACGGACTACGTGCAGCACAAGGCCGCGCCCGGCGCGCCGAAGGCCAACGACTTCTACGCGATGTTCGACCACTACGTGGGCCAGCTCGACGCGGCCGGCTGCGTGCTCGCGATCACCGCCGACCACGGCATGAACGACAAGCATCGCGCCAACGGCGAGCCCGACGTGCTCTACCTCCAGGACCTGTTCGACGAGTGGATTGGCAAGGGCAAGGCGCGTGTGATCCTGCCGATCACCGACCCTTACGTTGCGCACCACGGCGCGCTCGGCTCGTTCGCCACCGTCTATCTGCCCGAAGGCGCGGACGCGGCGGCGCTCCTCGAACGCCTGCGCAAGACCGATGGCGTGGAGCTCGCGCTCGACAACGCGGCCGCCTGCGAGCGCTTCGAGCTGCCGCCCGACCGTGTGGGCGACATCGTGGTGGTCGGTACTCGCAGCAAGGTCTTCGGCACGAGCGCGGCGCGCCACGACTTCTCCGGACTCACCGAGCCGCTGCGCTCGCACGGGGGGCTCTCGGAGCAGGACGTGCCGCTGCTCGTGAACCGCAAGATCGACTGGCCGCAGGGCCGCGCGCTGCGCAACTTCGACATCTTCGACGTCGCGCTGAACCACGTCGCACAAGTCGCCATCGCATAACGCAAGCAACGCTCCGCACGCCGCGGCTCACATTCTCCGCAGGCGTACATCAACGAATCCCAGAACGAGGTAAGTGATGAATGTCATGACCAAACCCGCATTCAAGCAGGAAACCATGCGCATCGCCGGCCGGCAGGTCTCGACCGACGAAGTGATCGAAGTTCTCAACCCGTACACGAACGAAGTGGTGGGCGTCGTGCCCGCTGGCCGTCCCGAGCATGTGCAGGAAGCCTTTGCCAAAGCGCATGCCTACCAGCCGAAGCTCACGCGCTTCGAGCGCCAGCGTATCCTGCAGACCACGGCCGAGGTGCTGCGCGATCGCAAGGAGGACTTCGCACGCCTAATCACTGCAGAGTCGGGACTCTGCTGGAAAGATTCGTTATACGAAGCAAGCCGTGCCTACGATGTCTGGTCTTTCGCCGCGCAGCTAACCATCAAGGACGATGGCGAAATCTATTCGTGCGACATCAGCCCGAACGGCAAGAACCGCAAGATCTTCACGACGCGCCTGCCGCTGCTCGGCGTGATCTCGGCCATCACGCCGTTCAACCACCCGCTGAACATGGTGAGCCACAAGCTCGCGCCGGCGATTGCCACCAACAACCGCATCGTGCTCAAGCCCACCGAGCTCACGCCGCTCACCGCCCTTGCGCTCGCCGACGTGCTTTACGAAGCGGGCCTGCCGCCCGAGATGCTGAGCGTGGTCACCGGCAATCCGCGCACCATGGGCGACTCGATGATCACGGACCCGCACTGCGACCTCGTCACCTTTACGGGCTCGGTGCGGGTGGGCAAGTACATCGCGCAGCATGCAGGCTACCGCCGCACGGTGCTGGAGCTCGGCGGCAACGACCCGCTCATCGTCATGGAAGACGCCGACCTCGAGCGCGCCGCGCAGCTCGCGGTCATGGGCGCGACCAAGAACTCGGGCCAGCGCTGCACGGCGGTCAAGCGCATTCTCGTGGTGGAGAGCGTGGCCGACGAATTCGTCGAACGTGTGCTCGTGCACGCAAAGAAGCTCAAGTGCGGCGATCCGATGGACCCGAGCGTGGACGTGGGCACCGTGATCAACGAAGCCTCCGCGCAGCTCTTCGAGCGCCGCGTGGCCGACGCCGAAGCGCATGGCGCACGCGTGCTGTACGGCGCACCGCGCAAGGGCGCGCTGTTTGCGCCCACCGTGGTCGATCACGTGCCCTACGACTGCGAGCTCGTGCACGAAGAAACGTTCGGCCCGGTGATTCCGATCATCCGCGTGCCGGACAACATCGAAGAGGTGATCCGCATCTCGAACTCGACGGCATACGGCCTCTCTTCGGGCATCTGCACGAACCGGCTCGACTATACGACGAGGTTCATCCGGGAACTCGACGTGGGCACGGTGAACGTCTGGGAAGTGCCGGGCTATCGCACGGAGATGTCACCGTTCGGCGGCATCAAGGACTCGGGAAACGGCCACAAGGAGGGCATGGTCGAGGCGATGAAGGGCTACACGAACGTGAGAACGTGGTCGATGCCCTGGGAGTGACACGGGTATCGCGCTGACGCGCCGGCGCGGCCGGGGCTGGCTTGCCTGCCGCGCTGCACAGCAACCGTGGCTGATTCCAAAAGGAGGTACTGGATGATTCTGATCGTGCTACATCTCGCAGGCGGTGTCGCATTGCTCACATGGGGCCTGCACATGGTCGAGTCCGGGCTCATGCGCGCGTTTGGGGCGTCGCTCAGGCGATTCATGGCCCGCAGCCTCGGCAATCGCTTCAACGCGTTTTGCGCGGGGCTCGCGATCACGGGGGCGCTGCAGAGCAGCACCGCAACGGGCATGATTGCGTCATCGTTCGCTGCGCGTGGGCTCATGGCTCCCGTGACCGGGCTCGCCGTCATGCTCGGCGCGAACGTGGGTTCGACGCTCATCGTGCAGGCCTTCACGCTCGACCTGAGCTGGATCTCGCCCGCGTGCCTGCTGGTAGGCATGGCGCTGTTCGAGAGGGGTAAAGGCTCGCGCAACCGCGACATCGGCCGCGCCTTGATCGGCCTTGGCCTCATGCTGCTCGCACTCACGCTGCTTGTCACGACTGTGCAGCCTGCCGAAACTGCGCCCGCGCTGCGCACGGTGCTCGGTGCGCTGGCCGGAGAGCCCGTGCTCAACGCCGTGCTTGCGTGCCTGCTCACGTGGGCTGCGCATTCGAGCATCCCGGTCGTGCTGTTCGTGATGTCGCTTGCGAACCTGCATTCCATTCCCATGGACAGCGCGCTCGCCATGGTATTGGGCGCTAATGTGGGCAGCGCGCTCAACCCGTATTTTGAAGCCGCGAAAGGTGAGGACCGCAGCCGCCGCCGGCTGCCCGCGGGCAACCTGCTGCTGCGCGGCGGCGTGTGTGTCCTGATGCTCGCTGCCTGCGGGCCGCTCGCGCGGTTGCTCGAAGGCCTGCCCGGCGAGGCGAGCCGAATGATCGCCAACTTCCATACCGGCTTGAACGTGGCCATTGCGATTGTGTTCATCGGCCTGCTCGACCCGGTGGCGCGCTTGCTGGAACGGCTGCTGCCGGCGCCGCGTCTCGCCGGCGATGCGGATGCGCCGCGCTACCTCGACGAAATCGCACTGCAAACGCCGTCGCAGGCGCTCGCCTGCGCGTCGCGCGAAGTGATCAGAATGAGCGAGCTTGTCGAAGCGATGCTGCGCGAAAGCATACCGGTCATGCTTTCCAATGACCGCCATGCCGTAAACGACATCGCGAGCCGCGACGACGCCGTGGATGTGCTGCACGACGGGATCAAGCGCTACGTCACCAGGCTCACGCGCGAGCCGTTGAGCGAAGAGGACCGGTGCTGGGCCTCGACGATCATGACGGCGGTGATCAACCTCGAGCATATCGGCGACATCATCGACAAGAATCTGCTGGAACTCGCGCAGAAGAAGATCAAGTCGCAGTTGAGCTTTTCGCCCGACGGCGCCGAAGAGTTGCAAGCGATGCATCGCTCGGTAATCGGCAGCTTCCATCGCGCCCAGGCGCTGCTTGTATCGAGGCGCAAGCAGACCGCGGCACAGCTTGTCGAGGACAAGCAGGCGCTGCGCCGCCTCGAACGATCGGCGCGCGAGCGTCACCTCGAACGATTGCGCGAGGGCCTGCCCGACAGCATCGCCTCGAGTTCGCTGCACCTGGACGTGCTGCGCGATCTCGTGCGCATTCAGTCGCATATCAGTGCGCTTGCCTATCCGCTGCTGGAACGCGAGACAGCGGACGCAAAGGTCGCGGAATCCGGCAATGCGAGTGTTGCCGCAGTGAGTCATTCGATGTTCTGATGTAACCGCTTTCCCCACGAATCAAGTAGTTTTCGACAATTAGATGGAGACACGGGAAGAGACATGCAACAGCAACTGAATTCTTCGCGGACCGGCGGGTCCGCAACGTTGGCAGCAGTAGCTGGTTCTGAAGGTCTGGAGCATCAGGCCGGCAGAGACTCACACGAAACGCCCAGTAATCACGCTCTCGGCGCGGGCCTGAAGCAGCGCCACGTCGTCATGCTTTCGATCGGCGGCTGCATTGGCGCCGGGCTTTTTGTCGGCTCCGGGCACGCCATTGCCGAGGCGGGTCCGGCATCCGTGCTGGCCTACCTGTTCGCGAGCCTGCTGGTTGTGCTCGTCATGCGCATGCTGGGCGAGATGGCCTGCGCCATGCCCGACTCCGGCTCCTTCTCCACCTATGCCGACAAGGCTATTGGCCCGTGGGCCGGCTTCACCATCGGATGGATGTACTGGTGGTTCTGGGTGCTCGTGGTTCCGCTGGAGGCAACCGCCGCGGCCAGCATTCTGAATAGCTGGTTCCCTTCGATCCCGGTGTGGGAGTGTTGTCTGGCGGTAACACTGCTCATGACCGGCGCGAATCTGGTCAGCGTCAAGCATTACGGCGAGCTCGAATTCTGGTTCGCCGTTATCAAGGTCATCGCAATCATCGCATTCATAGGATGCGGCGTCGTCGCTCTTTCGGGACTCCTGCCGAAAGTTCGAACAGCACCGGTCGAAAACATTTTCGGCCACGGCGGGTTCATGCCACGCGGCTTCCTGCCGGTTGTCGGCGCGCTGCTCACCACGATGTCGACCTTCCTGGGCACCGAAATCGTCACGATCGCTGCTTCCGAGTCCGCCAATCCCGCGCGACAAATTTCGCAAGCCATCAAGTCGGTCATATGGCGCATCTCGTTCTTCTACATTGGTTCGATTGCCGTCATCATTTGCGTGATCCCGTGGAACAACCCCGCGCTCGTAGAGATCGGCTCGTACCAGTCGGTGCTCCAGGCGTTCCACGTGCCCTACGCAAAGCCGATCATGGACGCGCTCATTCTCACCGCCGTGGGCAGCTGCCTCAACTCTTCGCTGTACACGTGCTCGCGGATGTTGTTCTCGCTCGGCAAGCGCAAGCAGGCACCCTCATTCGTGACGAATACGAATGCAGCCGGCGTCCCGGTTAATGCCGTGCTGGCATCGACTATCGTGGCTTTCGCCGGCGTTGCTGCCAACTACCTGGCGCCCAAGTACGTATTCGAGGCGCTGCTGTCCACGACGGGCATGATCGCGCTTCTGGTGTACTTCGTTATCGCCGTGTGTCAGGTTCGGTTGCGTCGCCATCTGACGGCCGCGCAGCTTCGGGTCAAGATGTGGTTTCATCCGTTCCTGGCACTTGCCGTAATCGTCATGATCGCCGCGGCTTGCGTGGTCATGCTCTACAGCCCCGATCACCGTCAGGAAGTGGTTGCAACGCTGGGCTCCAGCCTCGCACTTGCCGTGGTGGGTTACTGGCGGCAACGCCGCGCGGCGCTTGCCCTTCACTAAACACTGCGTCGAGTTCGCAACGCGATGGGCGGTTTGCTGTTATGCGAAATGGCCCATCGCTGATTTTTTCAAACAGGTTGTCACATTGTCCGGGTTCGGAACTGGAGATCCAGCATGCGTTTGATTCTGTTGGGCGCCCCCGGCGCCGGCAAGGGCACTCAGGCCACATTCATCAACGAAACGTTCGGCATCCCGCAGATCTCGACGGGCGACATGCTGCGCGCTGCCGTCAAGGCTGGTACGCCGCTCGGTCTGGAAGCGAAGGGCTACATGGACGATGGCAAGCTGGTGCCGGATGCGCTCATCGTCGGTCTGGTCAAGGAACGCCTCGCGCAGCCCGACTGCGCGAACGGCTATCTGCTTGACGGCTTTCCACGCACGCTCGCGCAGGCTCAGGCCATGAAGGATGCATCGGTCGCGATTGACTATGTGCTTGAAATCGATGTGCCGGCGGCAGAAATCGTCGAGCGCATCGCGGGGCGCCGCACGCACCCGGTATCAGGGCGGACCTACCACGTGCGCTTCAATCCGCCGAAGGTAGAGGGTGTCGACGACGTCACGGGCGAGCCTCTGATCCAGCGTGATGACGATAAGGAGCACACGGTCAGGACGCGCCTTGAAGTGTATGAGTCGCAGACCCGGCCGCTAATTGGCTACTACGTCGACTGGGCCCGCCGCGGTGCCCAAAGCGGCCTTCCCGCGCCGGTTTACCGCAAGGTGTCTGGAGTGGGCTCGATCGGGGAGATCCGCCGAGCTGTTGCTGCCGCGCTGCATTGAGGATGACTGAACGAGGCGGCGCGAGTGAAAAAGCGACTCCGCGCGTTCGATACAAAATTCGGAGTTGATATGTCTGCGATTGAATCGGTTCTTCAGGAACATCGCGTGTTTGCGCCGTCCGCGCAAACGGTGGCGGACGCTACGGTGTCCGGCATGGATGCATACAAGGCTTTGTGCGCCGAAGCCGAACGCGATTACGAGGGTTTCTGGGCGCGTCTCGCGCGCGAAACGCTGACGTGGCAAAAGCCCTTCACGAAGGTGCTCGACGAGTCGAAGGCGCCGTTCTACACCTGGTTCGAGGACGGCGAGCTCAACGCCTCGTACAACAGCCTCGACCGCCACGTGGAAGCGGGCAACGGCGAGCGCGTCGCGATCATCTTCGAAGCCGACGACGGCACCGTCACCAACGTGACCTACCAGGACCTGCTCTCGCGCGTCTCGCGCTTCGCCAACGCCTTGAAAAAACGCGGCGTGAAGCAGGGCGACCGCGTGGTCATCTACATGCCGATGTCGGTTGAAGGCGTGGTGGCGATGCAGGCCTGCGCACGCATCGGCGCGACGCACTCGGTGGTGTTCGGCGGCTTCTCGTCGAAGTCGCTCAACGAACGCATGGTGGACGTGGGCGCGGTCGCGCTCATCACCGCCGACGAGCAGATGCGCGGCGGCAAGGCGCTGCCGCTGAAGAACATCGCCGACGAAGCCATCGCCATGGGCGGCTGCGAAGCCGTGCAGAGCGTGATCGTCTACCAGCGCACGGGCGGCAAGGTCGGCTGGACCGAAGGCCGCGACCACTGGATGCACGAGCTTTCGGCTGCCGGGAGCGACACCTGCCCGCCGGTGCCGGTGAGCGCGGAGCACCCGCTCTTCATCCTCTACACCTCGGGCTCGACCGGCAAGCCCAAGGGCGTGCAGCACAGCACGGGCGGCTATCTGCTGTGGGCCGCGCAGACCATGAAGTGGACCTTCGACTCGAAGCCCGCGGACGTGTTCTGGTGCACGGCCGACATCGGCTGGGTCACGGGCCACAGCTATATCGCCTACGGGCCGCTCACGATCGGCGCGACGCAGGTCATGTTCGAGGGCATCCCCACGTACCCGAACGCGGGCCGCTTCTGGGAGATGATCCAGAAGCACAAGGTCACCGTGTTCTACACCGCGCCCACGGCCATCCGCTCGCTGATCAAGTCCGCGGAAGCCGATGCGAAGGTGCATCCGAAGAGCTATGACCTCACATCGCTGCGCATCCTCGGCACGGTGGGAGAGCCGATCAACCCCGAAGCATGGATGTGGTACTACGAGAACGTGGGCGGCAAGCGCTGCCCGATCGTCGACACGTGGTGGCAGACCGAAACCGGTGGCCACATGATCACGCCGCTGCCGGGCGCGACGCCGCTCGTGCCGGGCTCGTGCACGCTGCCGCTGCCGGGCATCATGGCGGCGATCGTCGACGAAACGGGCCAGGACGTGCCCAACGGGCAGGGCGGCATTCTCGTGGTGAAGCGCCCGTGGCCCGCGATGATCCGCAACGTGTGGGGGCAGCCTGAGCGCTACAGGTCGGGCTACTTCCCCGAGGAACTCGGCGGCAAGCTGTACCTCGCGGGCGACGGCAGCGTGCGCGACAAGGAAACCGGCTACTTCACGATCATGGGCCGCATCGACGACGTGCTGAACGTCTCGGGCCACCGCCTGGGCACGATGGAGATCGAGTCGGCGCTGGTGGCGAACCCGCTGGTGGCCGAAGCCGCCGTGGTGGGGCGCCCCGACGACACGACCGGCGAAGCCGTGGTGGCGTTCGTGGTGCTCAAGGCCGCGCGCCCGCACGGCGACGATGCGGTGAAGCTCGCCGCAGAACTGCGCGCGTGGGTGGGCAAGGAGATCGGACCGATCGCGAAACCGAAGGACATCCGCTTCGGCGAGAACCTGCCGAAGACGCGCTCGGGCAAGATCATGCGGCGCCTCTTGCGCTCGCTCGCGAAGGGCGAGGCGATCACCCAGGACGTCTCCACGCTGGAAAACCCGGCGATTCTCGATCAGCTTGGCGAGGCGCTTTGAATCAGATAGCGGGCAGCCGTCGCTAATCGCATGAATGATGAGGATGACGTAACGCTTGCCAACATGCTGCCGCGTGGGCTCGTAGTACGCGGCTACGTGTTCTCCGTTGATCGACTTGCTTGCGGCGTCGCCCGGTGATCGGGCGCGCCGCGACTTTGCTTCCGATGGCGTTGGCCCTTGTTGAGGAACCGATGACAGTCAGCGAGAAGAGATTGCCTCACGTTATCGTGCGGCAATCGCTCCGTGGCCGCGGCGTCTTTGCTCGACACGCACTGCGTGCTGGTGAGTGTTTGATTGAATACAAGGGCAAGTCGATGGATTGGGGCGCGGGTTTTTCGAAGCTTCTGGCCGGAGGTGGAGCTTCAGGGAACGCCTTCTTTCTTGGCCTGAAGGATGGACGTGTCGTGGTTGGCGCGCGCGAACGCAATCCTGCGCGTTGGATAAACCATTCGTGCAAACCGAATTGCGAGTTGCAGGACCGCAATGGCCGCATTTTTATCCGTACACGGTTTGCGCTTGCCGCAGCGACAGAAATTACGATCGACTACGCGCTCGCTGCCGACGCGCTGCCAAACCCCGCGATGTTCAAGATGTTCGCCTGCCATTGCGGCGCGACGCCCTGCCGGGGGACGATGTTCGCGGTTCGGCGCGAAGTGTGGCGACTTCGGCAGACGGTCAGCCCCGTGCCCGGTGTAGCGCCTGCTCCGTTCGAAGCGCCGCCTGCTGCGCTCGCCCGGATCCGCGTGCTCGAGCGTCTCGCTGGAAACAGGATCCTCGTGTGCTGGCTTCAACCAGGGCGTGCGTTCTATGGCGAGCAAACGTGGGTGCCCAGATTGGCAACGGAAGCAGGGAGGTGTGCGCTGTCGCAGATACCGTTCGAGACGGGCGCCAGGGTGTTCGCGCCTCAGGGGATACCTCAGCCCGTGAACCGCGACGAACGAATCCTGGTTGAGGCGGTCGCGTCGCTCGACGTCGAGATGCTGGCATAGCGGTGGGAGCGCGGACAACCGGAAGCTGCACGGCCGCTATTCCAGAGGATGTCATTGCTTTTGGCGTAGCTCAATCCAGCTTGAATTGCGTGACGGCGCTGTCGAGGCTGATGGTCAGACTTTGCAACGCGGTGGCTGCGGCGGTGGATTCTTCCACCAGTGCGGCGTTCTGCTGAACCATCTCGTCGAGCTGGCTGACCGCGCGATTGACTTCTTGAATGCCGCGCGTTTGCTCGTTGGCCGCCTGGGTGATCTCGGAAATGATGGTGGTCACGTTGGCGACGTTGCGGACGATCTCCGTCATCGTGTCGCCGGCCTGACGCACCTGGCCTGAGCCGGAGGTCACGCTCGCGACGGTCATCTCGATCAGCGCCTTGATTTCCTTCGCGGCCTGCGCGCTGCGTTGCGCGAGGCTGCGCACCTCGCCGGCTACCACCGCGAAGCCGCGGCCCTGCTCGCCGGCGCGCGCCGCTTCGACCGCAGCGTTCAACGCGAGGATGTTGGTCTGGAACGCGATGCCGTCGATTACACCGATGATGTCGGAGATCTTCACTGATGCCTGTTCGATCTCGCCCATCGTCGCAACCACGTCGGCGATCACGATGCCGCCGCGCGAAGCGACCTGCGACGCGGACACGGCCGTGTCGTCGGCTTGCTTCGCGGCGCTGGCCGATTGCGTGACCGTCGAGGTGATTTCCTCCATCGACGCGGCGGTCTGTTGCAGGCTGGCCGCAGCGGATTCGGTGCGGCCCGACAGATCGACGTTGCCCGCGGCAATTTCATTCGCGGCCACCCGTACCGATTCGCTGGCATCGCGAATCTGGCGCATCACGTGGCCGAGTTTGCCGATGAAGGTATTGAACGAGCGCGCGATCTGCGCGACTTCGTCGTTGCCAGTGGCCGGCAGGCGTTGTGTGAGATCGCCTTCGCCCGAACCTATTGCGTCCATTGCATCGCGCACTTTCGAGAGGCGCTGGAACGAGACAGCGGTGAGCGCGGCCATGATGACGGCGGCGATTGCGGCGATCACAATCAGCGCGATGACCGAAGCGGTCAGCAGCGATCGCATGCCTGCAGTCGCTTCCGATTTGTCGAGCGCGACGACCGCGTACCAATCGGTGCCGGGAATGGCTTCGGCACGCAGCAATTTCGTGCTGCCGTTCACGCCGACTTCGACGGGATGTTCCGCACCGAAGAGCTCGGCGAGTTTGTCGCTGGTGAGAGAGGGCACGAGCTCGGACACCGGCTTTAGGGTCAGCCGGGAGTCAGGATGCGCGACGATATGGCCGCTTCTGTCGACCAGCATGCCGAAGCTCGCGGGCGTCGGATGAATCGCCTTGACGTTGGCAATCACGCTGTCCATCGCCACATCACCCGACACCACGCCTTTCACCGTGCCGTCGCGCACCACGGGCACGGCGAACGAAACCACCAGCTTGCCCGTGCCCGCGTCCACATACGGCGGCGTCACGACCGGCTTGCCGGCTGCGGCGGCCTGCTTGTACCAGGGGCGGCGGGTCGGATCGTAATCGGGCGGGATGCCGGTGGGATCGGTGAACTTCCATGTCTTGTCCGCGTAGCCCACGTACACGTTGGTGAACTTGCCGGCGGCGGCGACCTGCTTGAACGCGGTGAGCGGATCGGCTTGCAGCGCAGCGTCCTGAAGCGAGTCGATCATCTGGCTATTGGCGGCGACCCAGCCGTCGATGCCGGTCGCATGGCCGCTTTCAACAGCGTCCAGGGTGCTCGCTATCGAAGCGGCGTTATACGAATTGGCAATGAGATAGTTGAGAACCGCGTTGGCAGCGAGCGCAATCACAACGATGGCGACACACAGGGCGACAATGCGCGTGCGAATTGAGGAGAACATAGGGGTGTTCTTTCGGAGTATGAAGTGAGCCGTGGTCGGTGAGGAGGATGCCTCACAGGCGGTATACGGCCAGGGCGGAGAGAACTTGATCCAGTTCCTCCGCCATGCAGATCACGGGGGGTGCGACGCTTCCGGATAAATCAGGCATCCTGTCAAATAGATTTATCCGGCTATTGAACAATTTACCCCAGAGCCCCGGAGAGGTCAGCGCAAAAGTGGTGCGAATCCATCCAGTCGTAACCCGATCCGACGTGTGCCCAGGCCCAGTTGGTCCGGCGTTTATGGGTTACGCCTTCGGGGCGATCGTCTCTCGTCAGGCGCGCTTGCGTACCGGACGCCTCGCGCGGGGGCTCGACGTCCCGGTTCGTGCTGCCGTTTTTTCTGTCATTGGTCATCGCTGGATTTCCCGATTGAAAATACCGAATTCAGCTCGTCGAAGCCGTCTGTGCATCGGCCTCGCTTTTGTGCGTGGCGCTTACAAAGCACATCGATATAAGGCTGCCGATGGCCGTCGCCCTTCAGGAGGAAAAACCTGCCAAGAGCCGTCTTCATGCTGAAAGAAGAACACGACAAACGGCTCACGTGTTCCCAATGTCGTGACGCGCACGCAGCGCCCGCGGTTGGGACGAGTGCGACCGGCCCGAATGACACGCACGGTGGTCTCGGGCATGGGCGGGAGCCATTTCTCGATCAAGGAGCGTAAGCAGCTTTCACGCGTATTCATGGTTGAGTCGCGTCCCGTTGATGCAAGCGATGCCATCGTCCCGCAGCGCCGCACGACAATGCCGCGCCGGGCGGCGCAAGCGCTAAGACAGTGGCGACCTTCCTGCTGTTCGCTACGCCCGCCGTGGACAGCAGGAAGGATCGGCGTTCAGTTATTGAAGGTGATTGAGCGCGAGATCGAGGATGTCGAAGTTGCGCAGGCGCTTGCGCAGCGATACGGCTCGCGCGACCGGGCGGCTGAAAAGCAGCGGCACGGTCTGCTCGGACAGGCCGCCGTGCGAGCGCAGCGGGGCGTCGAGACCCGACAGGTCATGGCGCGATTCGCTGGTTCCAAGCACGACATGGTGCGCGGAGACCACGATGATGTCGCCGAGTCGATCACGCGGTAGCTCGAAGCGCTCGCAGCCTTCCGCACCGCTCAACGCCAGCTCGATGCCGGTGCACTCGCGAAGCTTTGCCAGTACGCGAGCATGATCGACCGAAGCCGGGAGGTAGATGGTGGCAAACGAGCCCAGTGCGCCGTGGTGCACGACATACGGATCGGTAATCGGCAGGATGACACGTGCTACGCCGGTGCCGAGCCAGGCGTCCAGTTCGTCTTGCAGATAGATCACATTTGGCTTGCCAGTCGCGTCATGCTTGTCGTTCATGCCATGGTCGGCCGTGATCGCGATGGTGGCGCCCAGCTCGGCCATGCGCTGCAAATACGGGTCCATCATTTGATAGAACGCGTTGGCCCCGGCGCTGCCGGGCGCGCACTTGTGCTGCACGTAGTCCGTGGTCGACAGATACATCAAGTCGATGGCGCGGGTCTCGAGGAGGCGAACGCCGGCCGCGAATACGAACTCGGACAGATCGGCGCTGTACACATCCGGCACCGGCTTGCCTACAAGCTCCAGCACGTCCGTGATGCCGTTTTCCTCTTCGGTCACCTGATCGGCTTTCTCGGACGAGAAGCAGATGCCGGTCAGCTGGTCGCCAAGCAGGCGGCGAAGCTTGTCTTTCGCGGTAACGACCGCGACCTTCGCGCCCGCGTCGGCGAACGCGGCCAGCACGGTCGGCGCGCGCAGGTATTTGGGGTCATTCATCAACACTTCGGCGCCGCTCTCGCGGTCGAAGAAATAGTTTCCACAGATACCGTGCACGGCGGGCGGCACGCCCGTCACGATCGACAGGTTGTTCGGATTGGTGAAGCTCGGCACCACGCAGTCGCCCTTGAGTGCCGTGCCGTTTTCCAGGATCTGGGCCAGAAACGGCGCCACCCCCGCTCGAGCCGCCTCCGTCAAATAGTCGTATTCGCAACCGTCGACACAGACCACGACGAGAGGCTGGTCCATCCAGCGATAACTGCGCCCATTGACATTGACGGTTGCTGCGTTCGTGTTCATGAGGTTGCCCTTTGTGTGATCAGTTGAGGGTTAAGACTGGCATTGCCATGTGTCGGGTTTCGGGGAGCGAGGTGCGTAGGGGTTTGCACTGGAGTCCTCGAAAAGCGGTTGCTGCATGCTTGACATTAAATATGGTGAACCGTAGATTGTCAACAACATGCAGAAAGCAAAAAACACTCTACGCTGAACGAAGAGGAGACCACGGGACTGCGAAGTCGCGGTCACCGTGCCAACAAGGAAGTGCGGCAGCCGTATGGCCAAGGCCGGGAAGGGCCAAAGCACGTTGGCGCAACAGTAATTTCCAGGAGGATGACGATGTCGGAGTACCTGCGCATCGAAGGGATACACAAGCAGTTCGGTTCGACCCCAGTTCTGAGAAACGTCGATCTGACGATCTTCAAGGGTGAAATGGTCTGCTTTCTGGGCCCGTCGGGCTGCGGCAAGACCACGTTGCTGCGGATCATCGCGGGGTTGGAGACGCAAACCTCGGGCACCATCGCGCAAGCAGGCAAGGACATTTCGACGTTGCCGCCCATGCTGCGCGACTACGGCATCGTGTTTCAGTCATACGCCTTGTTTCCGAATCTCACGGTCGCCGAGAACGTCGCGTACGGACTGAGGAACCGCAAGGTGGGCAAGGCGGTGATCCGCGAGCGCGTGGCTGAACTTCTCGCGACCGTTGGTCTGCCCGACAGCGGCCCGAAACATCCCGGGCAACTGTCCGGCGGCCAGCAGCAACGGATTGCGCTCGCGCGGGCGCTGGCGACCTCGCCCGGTCTGCTGCTGCTCGACGAACCCTTGTCCGCGCTGGACGCACGGGTGCGTGTGCGCCTGCGTCAGGAGATCCGCGATCTGCAACAGCGCCTTGGCGTGACGACGATCATGGTGACGCACGACCAGGAGGAAGCGCTCTCGATGGCCGACCGCATCGTGGTGATGAACCATGGCGTGATCGAGCAGGTCGGCACGCCCACCGAGATCTATCGCGAGCCCGCGACGCCGTTCGTTGCCGACTTCGTCGGCAAGGCCAATATTCTGCCGGCCGTCGTGACCGAGAGCGGCGCCATCCAGGTGGGCGACGTCGGCCTGAAATGCGTGAAGGTCCGCGAGTCGCTCAAGGGCGGATCGCGAGTGTCGCTGTTTCTGCGACCGGAGGATCTTGTCGTGCGGGGCGTCGACGCGAAAGCCGGCAACACGTTGAGCGGGCGCATCGAAAAGCTGGAATTTCTGGGGGCGTTCTGCCGGGTCAGCGTTCAGGTAGACGGCGTGACAGGAGCGGAGGTGCTGGCCGATCTCTCGTACCACGATATGACCGCATTCGATTTGCGGGAAGGATCGACACTCAATCTCGCCGTGCTCGGCGAGCGCGTGCGGATCTTCGGTGAAGACCAGCGGAGGGTGCAATGAGCACGACCCTCACCGAACCAGGAAAGGACATGACGCTTACCGAAGTGCGGCAACGCATCCACTGGCAAGATCGCATCGGCCATGCGGGCATGCTCTTGATGGCATGCTTTCTTTTGCTCGCACTGCTTGCGCCGCTCTCGATGGTGGTCATGAGATGCGTCGAGGACCGTGATGGACGGTTCGTCGGCCTTGCCAATTTCACGACGTATTTCCGAACGCCGGCGCTGTGGAACTCGGTCGCGCATTCGCTAACCATTGCGGTCTCGGTCACGGCGATCACGATTCCGCTCGCCTTCACATTCGCGTACGCATTGACGCGCAGTTGCATGCCGTTCAAGGGGCTCGTGCGTAATATCGCCCTGATTCCACTGCTTGCGCCGACGCTGCTTTCGGCAGTCTCGTTCATCTACTGGTTCGGCAACGCCGGCGTGCTGCGGCGCTGGATGGGCGGCCACAGCATCTACGGTGCGCCGGGCATCATCGCCAGTCTCGTCTATGCGGCGATGCCCCATGTGCTGATGATCCTGATCACCGCTTTGTCGCTGACGGACGCACGACTTTATGAAGCCGCCGACGCCATGGGCACGAGTCGTTTGCGCAAATTCTTCACTATCACGCTGCCTGGCGCGAAGTACGGACTGATCAGCGCGACGATGGTGGTATTCACGATCTGCGTCAACGACTTTGGTGTGCCGATCGTGATCGGCGGCTCGTATAACGTGCTGTCCACCGACGTGTACAAGCTCATCGTCGGACTGCAGGATTTCAACACCAGTGCGGTAGTGAGCATCCTGCTGCTGGTGCCGGCACTCCTCAGCTTTGCCACGGACCGTTTCGTCAGGCGCAAACAGCGTTCGCTGCTCGGTGCGCGGTCGGTACCGTTCGAGCCGAAGCCCTCGCGCGGCTTCGACATGGCGATGCTCGCTTACTGCAGTCTCGTGTGCCTGCTGATGATGGCGATTGTCGGGATTTCGATCTATGGCTCGTTCGTCCACTTCTGGCCGTACAACCTGTCGCTTGGCCTGAGTCATTACCGGATGGGCCTGATCGGCGCAGGCATTATCAGCGCGTACAGGAATAGTCTGCAAATGGCGGCGCTGGTTGCCATCGGCGGTACTGCGCTGGTGTTCGGGGGTGCCTATCTGGTCGAAAAGACGCGGGGCATGGACTCGCTGCGGCCGGTCATCAACCTTTGCGCCGTGCTGCCGATGGGTGTGCCGGGGCTCGTACTGGGCATTGGCTATATCTTCTTCTTTAATCATCCGGCCAACCCGCTCAATTTTCTGTACGGGTCGCTGCCGCTTCTCGCCATCGTCACGATCGTTCACTACTACTCGTCGAGCCATCTGACCGCCATTACCGCGCTCAAGCAGATCGACAGCGAGTTCGAAGCGGTGTCCGCGTCGTTGAAAGTGCCGTTTTACGTAACTTTCTTTCGCGTAACGGTGCCGGTCTGCCTGCCGGCCATTCTCGAGATCAGCCGCTACTTCTTCATCAACGGCATGACGACCATTTCGGCGGTTGCCTTCCTGTATTCGCCGGCCACGCAGCCGGCGTCCGTGGCGATCCTGAATCTCGACGAGGCCGGGCAGATCGGACCGGCTGCAGCGATGGCTACCCTGATCGTGGTCACCTCGACGCTCGTGTGCGTGCTGTATGCACTTGTGAACCGCGTTCTATTGGCGCGCACGCAGCGCTGGCGCTATACGTCGCGCTGAGTCGTCTCGCGCGGGCCGCTGGCAAGATTTGAAATCTATTAGGTTTACTAACAGTACGGAGGCAATTGTGAATTCTGAACTGGATCCCGTTCTTCTTACCCCGGGCCCGCTAACAACAACATTGACCACCAAAACGGCAATGCTGCGCGATTGGGGATCGTGGGATACCAATTTCAATTCGATCACCGGCAGCCTGCGCGCCGATCTGGTGGACATCGTGCACGGGCGTGACACGCACGTTTGCGTACCGCTGCAGGGCAGCGGAACCTTCTCGGTGGAGGCGGCGATCGGCACGCTGGTTCCGCGCGACGGCAAGGTGCTCGTGCCGCAAAACGGCGCGTACTGCAAGCGCGTGATACGCATCTGCGAGTACATGGGGCGGGCCGTAGTCGAACTGCCGCTCGAGGAAGGCACCTTGCCGACCGGCGCCATGATCGAAGCGGCGCTGAAGCGCGATCCGGCGATCACCCATGTCGCGCAGGTGCACTGCGAGACCGGCACGGGCACCCTCAACCCTTTGCAGGAAATTGCGCAGGTCTGTGCGCGGCTTGGCAAGGGGCTCATCGTCGACGCAATGAGCTCGTTCGGCGCAATCGAGATCGATGTGCGCACGACACCGTTCGATGCGCTCGTGGCCGCTTCGGGGAAATGCCTGGAAGGCGTTCCTGGAATGGGCTTCGTGATCATGCGGCGTGGCGCGCTGGAAAAGTGCAAAGGCAATTCGGCTTCGCTGTCCATGGATCTTTACGACCAGTGGATTTATATGGAAAAAACGTCGCAATGGCGTTTCACGCCGCCGACATCGGTCGTTGCCGCATTGCGCGCAGCCGTGGATCAGTTCAAGGCCGAGGGCGGTCAGCCCGCTCGCGGCAAACGCTACCAGGCCAATTGCGACGCGCTGATCAGCGGGATGCAGGACCTGGGCTTTCGCACGTTCCTGCCGCGCGACGTCCAGGCGCCGATCATTGTGACGTTTCACGCGCCGGAGGATCCGGCCTACGAATTCCGTACGTTCTACGAAAAGGTCAAAGAGAAGGGCTTCATTCTTTACCCGGGAAAGCTGACGGAGGTCGATACGTTCCGCGTCGGATGCATTGGCGACATCGACTGCGATGTGATGTGCAGCGCAGTCAGGGCGATCGAGGAAACACTGGCGGAAATGGGTGTGAAACAGATTTCAGCCCAGGAAGTTGCCGCCGCCTAGTCACGCGAAGACGGTTGTGTCGCTCGGGCGGCACAACCGGGTATTGGTGGCATTTTCGCCGGGCCAGGGCGGTAAGGGCGGAGAGACCACTGTTGTGAGCGGCTACCTTGTCGCCCCCGTGTGTTTATACGCTGGCGGCGGCGAGGTTCATGTGAATTTCACCATAGCGGGAAAATGAAATGTTCAAGCATAGCGTCACCCCTCAGTGCAGCGTGTCCCCTCTGCGAAGTGTCCGTACCATCGCGCTAATGACGACTGCAGCGATCGCGCTGCTGGTCGGCAGCACGGCGAGGGCAGAGGCCAAGACCACTCTGCTGGTTTATACGGCGCTGGAAGACGAGCAACTCAAGCCATACGCCGACGCGTTCGAGCGCGCCAATCCGGACATCGAGATCAAATGGGTGCGTGACTCGACTGGCGTGATCACGGCCAAGATTCTCGCCGAAAAGAACAACCCGCAAGCCGATGTGATCTGGGGCCTCGCTGCCACCAGCATCGCCAAGTTCGAAAGCGACGGCATGCTGTTGCCATATGCGCCGAAGAACCTGCCTGCCATGAGCGCTGCGTACCGTGACCCGAAAACACCGCCGAACTGGTTCGGCATGGACGTATGGGGCGCAACGATCTGCTTCAACACCGCGGCAGCCGCGGAACAACATCTGCCGAAGCCGCAGAGCTGGCAGGACCTGACGAAGCCGATCTACAAGGGCAAGATCATCATGGCGGACCCGGCCTCCTCGGGGACCGGATATTTCGACGTGACCGCGTGGCTGCAACTGTTTGGCGAGCAGGGCGGGTGGAAATACATGGATGCGCTCGACAAGAACATCGCGCAGTACAACCATTCGGGCTCGGCACCGTGCACGATGGCGGCATCCGGAGAATACCCGGTCGGCATCTCGTTTGAATACCGCGCGGCAACCCTCAAGGCGCAGGGTGCGCCGATCGATCTCGTGTTTCCCAAGGAAGGGCTGGGCTGGGATCTCGAGGCGTTCGCGATCATGAAGAACACCAGGAAACTGGACGCGGCGAAAAAGCTTGCCGACTTTGCTTCAAGCCGGGAAGCGAACATGCTTTATGCGAAAAGCTATGCGATCACGGCTGTGCCCGGAACGGCCAAGCCGCTGCCGGATATCCCGGGCAATTACGCAAACCTGCTCGTCAAGAACGACTTCACGTGGGCCGCAAACAACCGGTCCAAAATCCTTGCGGAATGGGCCCAGCGCTATGCGTCGAAGAGTGAGGCCAAGCAGTAACCCCGGAATGCAGCGCGAAGCGACTCATGCCTGCGTACCCGCCGATCAACTGTTGAGTTGATCAGGTTGACGGGTGTTAATAGCCGTGCGCGAAAGTGATGTTCGGGTTGGGCGTTTGCATCGACATGACGGCGCCCGCAACGCCTGATCCGGGCTATCGCTTTCGAAACGGCGAGCGACACCGCGCGTTGCATGGTTCATGCATATTGCCGAGGCCAGGCATTCAGGCCACCGTCCAGGGACCCTGGAAATTGAATCGGCGTTGGTCGCGACCTCCAACGGTCAGTCGCCATTTTGTTGACAGTTGACGGTTTATTCTGATAGGGTTGGTTATTACCCTTGCTTGGTTCGCCATGAACGAGACGCCATCCGTCGGTACCATTCAGTTACTTAAAAAGCACTCGCTGACGACGCTCGTGCAGGATGAACTCGAGCGCCTGATTCTCCGCGGCGAACTCGCCCCTGGTGACAAGCTGAATGAGGCGCAACTGGCTACGCGTTTGGGCGTTTCGCGTGGCCCGGTGCGAGAAGCATTTCGCGCACTCGAACAAGCAGGGCTGCTGCGCACCGAAAAGAATCACGGTGTATCGGTAAAGGCGTTGTCCTTAAAGGAAGCGGAAGAAATCTATCAGGTCCGCGCCATGCTGGACGAACACATCGGCAGGTTGCTGGCCAACGGTATCTCGGCCGAGCATCTGAGCGCGCTGCGCCAGATTGTCGAGTCAATGAAACGCGCGCAGAACAGTCACGATGGACAGACCTACGGTCACCTGAACCTGCAGTTTCATGACACGATGGCCGCTGCGGTCGGCAACGAAAAATTGCTTGAAACGTACCGGCGCCTTGTCCGGGAACTCAGCCTGTTCCGGCAAACAGCCCTGACGCTTGAGACAGAAGCGATCGATCAGTCTGTCGACGAGCACGAAGCCATCATCGAGGCCATTGCCGCCGGTGACTCGGTTCTGACTGAAAGCCTGATCCGAAGCCATCTGGACCATGGCCGAGAACGCATACGGCGATGCCGTCAGGTCCAACGGGCCAACCCCGAGCGGGATTCGATGCCAGAGGCCGGTTGAGGGGCTTAATTCGGCTCTGCCGCAGTTTTGATGCCGCGCTCGTCGTGCAGCTGCCCTTTGCGAATCATGTGCGTCAACTTCAGCGGGTCCTGCGCCGCGAACTGCGCGCGCTCGGCGACGAGCACCTCGAGAAATCCCGCCGATCCGGTCCAATAGAGCGACTTCGCCATTGACAGCGCCTCGCCTACGCATCGGCCGAATGCGGCAGGCTCTGCACGCCCTTGGTTTCGCGCGCGAGCGCCACACTGGCGTTTTCCACGTCCTGCATTGTCGAGCGCATTCACTGGCCCTTTCTTCATGCGGGGCTGAGCGGCGAAGCACGGCTGAACGCCGTTGCCCAAGGCGATACGAGCAGCGAGTCGTCGGAATAATTCCTCCCGATTGACGGCTTGATACACCCGCAGCACCATAAAGGCCGCGATCCGGTCACGCTGCTCACGCGGACGCACCGGCGTGTTTTTGGGGGGGGGCATGCACAACCAGCCTTAATCCGCCAAACGCTCCGGTTCGCAAGCCGAGATCGACGAAGCCGAGCGACGTTTCAGGTCGCTCGCGGACGCGATTCCTCACGTCGTATGGACCGCCGACCCGGACGGCTCGGTCGATTTCATCAGCCAGCGGCTCGAAACGTATTCAGGTTTGGCGGCTTCGCAACTGGAGGGATGGAGCTGGACCGAGATCCTGCACCCGGACGATATGCAATCCGCGGTTGAGAACTGGAAGCAGGCGCTGTCGAGGGGCGTCGAATATCAAATGGAGGTGCGCATAAAAAGCTCCGCCGATGGCGCCTGGCGATGGCATCTCGATCGCATATCGCCGGTGAAAGATGCGCAGGGGCGGGTCGTCAAGTGGGTGGGGACCGTCACGGATATCGAAGACCAGAAGCAGGCGCTGGCCGCGGCCGACCGCGCCAACCGCGCAAAATCGGACTTCCTCTCCAGCATGAGCCATGAGCTGCGCAGCCCTCTCAACGCGATACTGGGCTTCGCGCAGCTCATGGCCTCCGAGTCGCCGCCGCCTACGCCGTCCCAGCGGGCGAGCGTCGACCAGATTCTGCGCGCAGGATGGCACCTGCTCGAGCTGATCAACGAAGTGCTCGATCTGGCGAAGATCGAATCGGGGCAGGTGTCCATTTCGCCCGAACCCGTATTGTTGAGCGAGGCTTTGCAGGAATGCGCGGCCATGATCGAGCCGCAGGCGCAACAACGGGGCATTCGTGTGAGCTTTCCGCATGTGGATGCGGGCTGCCATGTTCATGCCGACCGCACCCGCTTCAAGCAGATCGTGATCAATCTGCTTTCGAACGCCATCAAATACAACCGCCCGCAGGGCACCGTCGAGGTGAGTTGCAGCATGCCTGCCGCAGAGCGCGTTCGCGTGAGTGTCAGCGACACGGGCGCCGGTTTGTCGCCTCAACAGTTGTCTCAGCTTTTCCAGCCATTCAATCGTCTGGGACAGGAGGCGGGCACCGAGGAAGGCACGGGCATAGGCCTTGTGGTGGCTCGGCGGCTAACGGAGCTGATGGGGGGCGCCATCGGCGTTGAAAGTACCGTCGGGTGCGGGTGTGTCTTCTGGATCGAACTCAATACGGCTAGCGCACCGGAAATCGCCACGCTTGCCGCCGCCCGATCCGACACGGCAGGCGAGCCGGCGGCCGGCAACGGTGCAGCCGAGGCGCCAGCGCATACCGTACTGTATATCGAGGACAATCCGGCCAATCTGAAACTCGTCGAGCAACTGGTTGCGCGATGCGCGGACATGCGCATGCTCAGTGCGGTGACGGGGCAGCGCGGCGTGGAACTGGCGTGCACGGCGTTGCCGCAGGTGATCGTGATGGATATCAATCTGCCCGATATCAGCGGCATCGAAGCGCTGAGTATCTTGCGCAGAAACCCCATGACAAAGGCAATGCCGGTGGTGGCGCTCAGTTTGAACGCCATGCCGCGCGATATCGAAAAGGGCCTGAAAGCCGGCTTTTTCCGCTATCTGACCAAACCGATCAAGATCGACCAGTTCATGGATGCGCTCGCGGAAGCCGTCGCGTTTGAGGCCCCGCTGAACAAATGCAGCATTGCCCAGTTGGTGCAGCGCGCTGGCGTCGCGCGCCCCACGTTCTATCAGCACTTTCCCGATTTGCAAGTGGCTGCTCAGCGGGCGGCGTTGGTGAGACTCAAAAATGCTTTCACATTCGTCGAGGAGCAAGGCACGCTGCTGAGCCCGCCGAACGTCGCCTTCGTCGAATCAATGGAAATGGAAACTGCTCTGATTCTTGAGCATATGTGTGCCCATCAATCTTTTTATCTGACCGTATTTAACGACGCGGCGACGTCTGCGTTTTTTGATGACCTGGTTACGTTCGTCGCTGGCCGTATCCTTCCGCCCTATGAAGGTGTTCGAACGGAAGCGGAGGAGGATTGCTTGACGGTGCTTGGCGGGGGATTGGTTTGGACGGTAGTGCGCTGGCTTCGCCAGCGCACTACGCGAGAGACCTCCGGGGTAACGGCGAAGCGAATTGCCAGGACTTCGGCGACAATTCTCGACGCTTTCGGTCTTACTCTCGGGTTTGCGCGGGTGGCTTTAAAGTAGTGGCAGGAGAAGCGTGGGAAGCGGCCAGGTTGCCCCACGCGCGTCACTCAAGTGCCGAATCGAACGCTCGTGGATGGCGTTCCGTGCGAACGAGTCGCGCGTGATATCAGAGTGGTGAGCCAGCGCGAACATCTCGAACGAGAATCGACATGCCGTCGGATCACAGGCTTCTTCCAACACCTCCTCAATGATTTCACGCCGACGCTCCAGTGCTGGTTTGCCGCTCGGCTTGCCCATCTCCACATAGCGATCCAGATAGGCCTTCCTAAAGCAGTCGAAACTTATCGGCCAGTTCTCGCTCGTCCGACCGGAAGCCAGCGTGGAAGCATCGTGGTCAGGACGTTGTCCTTAAGGACGAGATGATGGAGAAGCGCCGCGCAAGCGTGAAGTCCCGCGAGCCACATGATCGCGTCGCCGAGCCACTTGTGGATCGACGCAAAGACCGCCCCCGCTTCATGTGATGCGCCGAGCAAGGGTTGAATCTGGGCCCCGGCGACGAGCGTCAGTGGATGCCCCTCCAGCCACGCGCCGGTGATGGCGGTTAAGGGAAGCGCCAGGAGAAGCAGATATAGTACCCCTTGAACGATAGTTGCTATTACAACCATCCAGCGGGAAATCGGGGGCGTCTCGGGACGCGTGTCGATCGTCTTCCATAGCAAGCGGATGAGTGTCAGTGCGAAGACGCCCAATCCCAAAGTCTCGTGAAGTTGTCGGTCGAACTCGTGCACCGATGAGTAGACGCGCTGTTCAGGGCCGCCGGGGCCATAGAAGAACGCCACGAGGACAAGGATTGCCGTGCACCAGTGAAGGAATTGGGCCATCGAACCATAGCGAGTGATAGGCTCTCTCGTCATGATGCATCTCCCCCTTGCAGGTCTGCAGAGCGGTAATGGGCAATCTCCATTATCGCAGACTCATGCGGCTATTTACGTACTCGCAACTCGATGCGCCAATTCTCATTGGGGTCTGGTCGGAGCCTGATGGCGCACCGGTGCCGGAACGTTTTCGGCAGCCAGTGCGAATGAAATACTGGTACTGGCGCGGGGTGTTCGGATAAATTACTCCGACGTGCGAGGCTGCGTTGCCTCATATTCTGTTTCCAATTGCCTGAGCATCATCATGGTCAACGTCAAATACCGCTACTACCAACCGCGTCTTGCGCCCCGCCGTACCCGTGTGGAGGTACCCGGCTGGGGCGGCAGCAAGGAGCCACGGCGGGATGGCTCCCGCGAACAGGGTTGGCACTGCCTGCCGTTCGTGGAGGGGGCGCAGTACGGCATCGAACTGTTCTACCCCCACGATAACGAGGTTCGAGTCAGCCGCCAGGATGGCAAAGCTGCTTTCGAGGGTGATATTGGCCCGAACCCGAATACTGGCGAGAACTGGCCACCGTTCCGCGCTTTCGGTGAAGGCTACTACACCTACCAGCTTCTGCTCGACCTGAAAGTGCCCGAGGGTTATGCGGTGCGCACCGAGACGCATCCGCGCTTCTACCTGAGCGAGGCGGACGATGTGCCGCTCGCCGTGCCGGCGCTGCTGCGCACTTCCTGGTGGCCGATGATCAACTTCGTGGTGTTCAAGACGCCGCCACAAGGGGTCGTGCATGTATTCCGTCCCGGCGAGCCTTTCATGCAGCTCTGCGTGGTGCCGGCCGAGCCTGATCTCTCGCTCGAAGCCATGAGCGAGGAAGAAGCGGCAGAGCGGGAAATGCAATCGAGGCGGATTCACGCCAGCCGCGACACGCTGGGACAGGACACGAGGTGGACGTCATCCACCAACACGGTCTTTGACGGGACCTACCGCCGCATCCTTGGCGCCGCCCGCGCGAGGGACCGCGCGGAAGACGATTAATCGCCGTACAGCTGCACGCCGATTCCCGGCTGCATGATGACCGCAGGCGGCGAGGGCGGCGCATAGTAGACGGGCGGAGGGTAATACGCCGGGGCCGGCCCGTAATACCCGCGATGGTGATGGTGGTGGTGGTGATGGTGGTGATGATGATGGTGGTGGTAGCGTCGTTCGTCCCGGTACCACTGCACACGCTCCATTCTGGCTGGCGCATTGCGGGCCTGCTCCATCAGCTCCGCATTATGGGCATGCAGCATCTCGGTGGCGTTGGGAATCGGTTGAAGCAGATCGGAATAGGACGTTACCGACAAAGGCTCCTGCGGCATTGCGTTGGCATCGGCCGCTGCGTGTGCGCCGGTGCTGCCAAGGCTGGCAAGGCCGGCCAATGTACCGACGAGGCCTGCAATTTTGCGCTCCATCTGTCACTCCTTTAGTCACTCTATTAACGGCGGATTCTAATCGTGGGCCTTCCGAGAGTGCTCCCATGTTTTGTCAAATCTGTAACCGCAGGTAACGCTAGAGCGTTGAAGCGAAACGCGGGGCACAGCTAACCTGGCTGGGCATGCGCAACGGCGCGCGTGGCTGGGCCGCGCCATGAAAGCCACTGGCGTCCTTCCTCAATCGCGGATTGTATTGGCAGCATTGCGCTTGCGGCAGCGAACGGCAGGCGGTTATTCATTTCGATGGCGCTACGCATTGGCGGCGTATCGCTGCCGACGTTTCATGTTGGCCGGATACGACCGGGACTGAAAAAAGCTGTGACGAGGTGCGCGATGAAGGTCATCGCCCGCGTCGCGGAAGCGAAACTGAGTGCCTATGTGGAATCCTGCCGGGACGATAAAGAGGATGCCTATGGCGTCCGGGTCAACTGCGCGGCACCGCCATCAATGCGCGTAACGGGGGCAGGCGCTTGCTTGGAAAGGGCAATTCAAGCATCGCGCGCAATGTGGCCATGGTGCTCCGTTCAGACGAGGCATCCCCACAGGGCATCGAGATCGACGCTCGCAGCGACCGCATCGGCGAGCCGGTCAATGGATGTGAGCCTGCGCGCGTCATGATCGATGCGCTCCACATGGCCAAGCCCCGCCCAGCGAAGCAGCGCCGTGCAGGCGTCAGGCGAATCGAACAAGCCGTGCAGGTAGGTTGCCAGAATCTGGCCGTCTTCTGAGAGCGCGCCGTCGTCGCGCGTTGCGTCGCCGTTGGAAAGGCGTAGTCCGGGGCGGGACAGGGCGGGGCCTTCGGTGACACCCATATGAATCTCGTAGCCGCGTACTGGTGCTGATCCGTCCACGAGGAGTGTGCCGGCAGTGTTGATGAGCTGCTTGTGCGGTTCGAGCGTCGTGACGTAATCGAGCAGCCCAAGACCCGCCGTGCGTGTCAACGGGCTTTCGATGCCGAGCGGATCGTGCAATTCGCGCCCGAGCATCTGCAGTCCGCCGCAGACCCCGATCAGCTTGCCACCGTAGCGCAGGTGACGACGCAGATGCGTGTCCCAACCGTATTCGCGCAGCCAGGCGAGATCGCGCTGGACGCTCTTGCTGCCCGGCAAAATCACGAGATCCGCCGCCGGGAGCGGCTCGCCCGCACGAACAAAGCGGAAATCGACTTGCGGATGCGCACGCAGCGGATCGAAGTCAGTGTGGTTGCTGATGCGCGGCAGTGCCGGCACGACGACGCGCAGCACCTCGCCGGACACCCCATCTCTATGGCTCTGTTTCGGCAGCATGTCTTCGGCGTCGAGCCACAAACCCGGGACGAACGGCACCACACCGAACAC
Organism: Paraburkholderia sp. A1BS-2L; assembly: GCF_051125205.1. Taxonomy (NCBI): domain Bacteria; kingdom Pseudomonadati; phylum Pseudomonadota; class Betaproteobacteria; order Burkholderiales; family Burkholderiaceae; genus Paraburkholderia; species Paraburkholderia sp. A1BS-2L. The sequence continues at coordinate 719,687 of NZ_CP120429.1, read as the reverse complement.
GGGCTTGTTCATTTGTGCTTCGATCCAGTCGATACCGGGTTTCAGCAGTGCTACATCGCCCCGAAACTTGTTGATGACGATACCTTTCACAAGCGCGCGTTCGTTTTCGGGCAGGCAGGCCAGCGTGCCGAGAATCTGCGCGAACACGCCGCCGCGATCGATGTCCGCGACCAGCACGACGGGACAGCCGACGGCGGTGGCGAACCCCATGTTGGCGATATCGCCCTGACGCAGGTTGACTTCGGCCGGGCTGCCGGCCCCTTCGACCAGCACGAGATCGCTTTTCGCGCTCAGGCGATCGTACGATTCGAGCACTGCCTGCATGGCGATGGGCTTGTAGTGGTGATAGGCTCGCGCATCGAGATTGCCGCGCGAATGACCTTGCACGATGACTTGCGAACCGGTATCGCTGTTCGGCTTGAGCAGGACCGGGTTCATGTCGACTTCGGGGGCGATGCCGGCGGCAAGCGCCTGCCAGGCCTGCGCGCGGCCGATTTCTCCGCCGTCGATGGTCACTGCGCTGTTGAGCGACATGTTCTGCGGCTTGAACGGCGCGACCCGTTTGCCTTCACGCGTGGCAATCCTGCAGAGCGCCCCGACGAGGGTGCTCTTTCCGGAGTCGGAACTCGTTCCCTGGATCATCAACGTTTTGGCCATGCCGCTTACCTGAACAGTGTGGAATCGCCGCGCCGGGATTGCTGAGTCTATTACGGCGCAGGGGCGGGGCCGTATTATGTCACCCGCAGTGGAATATCTGAGAAATCGGGAAAACAGGAATGCAAGTGAACATATCGAAACGAAGTCGCTGGACGGTGTGCAGGAGCGCCAGATGATCGTCGGGCTCAGCGCATCGGTCGTCTTTATGCTGGGCTTCGCTGGGGTCGTTCTCGATGCAATATTCGGCGAGCCTTCCCGGTTTCATCCACTGGTTGGTTTTGGCCGGTGGGTTGCATGCATCGCCCATGCCTGCAATCCGCACAGCGCGGCCGCGCACAAGTCCGACGCGCATGCACATGCCACGCCCGTGCCCGTGCGCCCGCTGCTCGCCCGTGTGGCGGGAGTGGGGGCCTGGACGCTCGCGGTGATTCCGCCGGTCGCGCTCCTCGTCGTGCTGACGCATCGGTTGCCCTTGATGCTTTCATGGACGTTGCACGTCGCTGCACTGTGGTTCGCGCTCGGCGCGCGTAGCCTGATCGATCACATTGCGCCGGTCGGGCAGGCACTGCGTGCTGGCGATCTCGCGAATGCTCGCGCATTGACCTCCCGGGTCGTGACGCGCGATCTATCCGCTGCGGACGAGCAGGCTGTTGCACGGGCTGCAATTGAATCCGCGCTGGAGAACGGCAACGATGCGATCTTTGGTGCGTTGTTCTGGTTCGCGGTAGCCGGTGGTCCCGGGGCGCTCGCATTTCGCCTCATCAACACGCTCGATGCGATGTGGGGATACCGCACGCCGCGTTTCAGGTACTTCGGTTGGGCTGCCGCACGCCTCGACGACGTCGCGAATTATCTGCCGGCCCGTCTAACGGCGTTGACGTATGCGCTGTGCGGCAATTCCAGGTCGGCCATCGCATGCTGGCGGACTCAGGCATCAGCTTGGGACAGCCCCAACGCCGGGCCAGTGATGGCCAGCGGAGCGGGCAGTCTCAACGTCGCGTGCGGCGGGGCGGCCTGGTACCATGGCGTGCTTGAAGCGCGGCCGGCACTCGGATGCGGCCATGCACCGGGCGCCGCCGATGTCGGCCGTGCGCTGTCGCTCGTCAAACGCTCCATCGCGGTGTGGCTTGCGGTCATGGCTGTGCTGGCGGGTGCCGCCGCAATTTTCTGAAGACCAATGCTCAATCTCGATCACGCAACACAAGTGCCGCACGGCGGCAATCTCGGCGAGGCTGCTCGCCGATATGGCATCGCCCGGGAAAACTGGCTCGACCTTTCGACGGGCATCAATCCCTGCGGCTATCCCGTGCCGCCCGTCGATCCGCAGGCATGGCTCAGGTTGCCCGACGACGATGACGATCTGGAGGTCATCGCTGCCGCGCATTATGGTGCGCTGGAGGCGCTCGCCGTGGCAGGCACCCAGTCAGCGATCCGGATGCTGCCGGCGGTGCTTCCCAAAGGGCGGATCGGCATCGGGCTGCTCACGTACGGGGAATACGCGCCTGCCTGCGAGCGCGCGGGGTTTCCCGTCGATCGTTTCGTCACGCGGGAAGTTGCCGATCTCGGCGACGTAGCGTCATTCGTACTGGAACCGGGGAAGCCGCTGCCAGCGGATCTGAAGCATCTGGTTATCGTCAATCCCAACAACCCGGGAGCCGAGCGGTTTACGCCGGACGTCATCATGGCCTGGCATGAGGAGCTCGCGATGCGTGGGGGTACGCTGGTGATCGACGAGGCTTTTGTCGAGTCGATGCCGCAACTGAGCGTGGCGAAGTTCGCTGGTCGTGGCGGGCTGATCGTGCTGCGCTCGATTGGCAAGTTTTTCGGGCTGGCTGGTGCGCGGGTGGGTTTCGTGCTGGCGGATAAGGACGTCATTCGGGCTATGCGCAGCCTGCGTGGTCCGTGGAGCCTAGCTGGGCCTGCGCGTATCGTGACGCGCGCCGCGTTGCTGGATACGGACTGGCAGACGCAAACGCGGGCCAGTCTCGCGACTGCGGGAGAGCGGCTGGCGGACTTGCTCGGGGAATTTTTCCCCGTGGTGCAGCACACACCGCTCTTCGCGTGGGTGCGCCATGAGCGTGCGCCACAGTGGCAGGATGGATTGGCCCGTCATGCCGTCTGGACACGGCGGTTCGACGTCGTCCGGGGGCTGCGCTTCGGCCTGCCCGCGGACGAATCAGGATGGGCGCGGCTCGATGCTGCGCTGCGCGCGGTAAGCCGCGAAGTGAATGCGGGTGGGGTGTGATGGATAACGTCGAACAAACCCCGCACGTGAGTCTCGCGCAGAAGATCGAACAGGCGAAAACGCAGCGTCCGGTCGGCTCCCCGTGCATCGACGTTTGCCGGTTGAATCAGCAGAGCGGTTATTGCGAAGGCTGTCTGCGCAACAGGGCCGAAATCCGGGCATGGAAAACGATGGGCGATCCGGACCGGCTCGCGCTGCTCGATGAGCTTGCAACGAGAATCCGTGACAGCTGGCGAATCACTTCCGGATAGAAGATCGAGCCCCAGCCGAGGCGCAGTCCTGCCGCGAGGGTGGCTAGCCCACGTATTCCTGATCGCGCAGGCCATCGGCCACGGTGCACCGCCATCCGTTCGGTTTCCTTAAAAGGATTTGCCGCAAAAAAGCGCTGCCGCGAGGGCGGGGTTGGACGGCCAGTATCCATGCATATAGCTTGCGACGATCGTGCCCGAGCGGAACACCGGCTCGCCGGGCGCGCCGGTCTGCGCGCGGGTGGCGTGGCGGTCGGGTTGCAGGGGAGTCGTCATGCTGGAATAGTGGAACGTGTGGCCCGTTAGCACGCCAAATTTCGTTTCGAGCGCCATCATACCGAGCGAGACCAGCCGTTTCTGCATTGCCGCGCGTCCCTGCAACAGCCCGAGCATCGGAGTGGAGCGATTTTCGGTATCGGTCAGCTCTTCGAGCAGATACAGCATGCCGCCGCATTCGGCAACCACAGGCTTGCCGGCAGCTGCATGGTCACGGATGCTGGTGGCGGCTATTGCATTGCCGGCCAGCGTGGCAGCATGAAGCTCGGGGTAGCCGCCGGGCAGATACAGCGCATCGGCATGACTGGGGACGGGTTCGTTTGCCAGCGGCGAGAAAAACGCGACGCGCGCGCCCAGGCTTTCCAGCAGGCTCACGTTCGCTGGATAGATGAACGAGAAGGCTGCGTCGCGAGCGATGGCGATCTGCGTGCCTTCGAGCAGCCTCGGCTGCGCGTGGTGCCTATCGTGCGGCGCTGCATCGAACGAAACAGCCGCGGGCAATTCGGCCAGCGCCGTATCGGCGAGTGCCTGGGCCGTGAAGGCAATACGCGATTCGAGCTGGTCGATTTCGCCAGCCTGATGAAGCCCCAGATGCCGTTCCGGCAGCGCCATCTGCGCGGATGGGGCGAGATGCCCGAGCCAGCGCAGCCCGCCGGGCATGCCCGCCTGGATCATCTGCGCGTGACGCACCGAACTGACATGATTGGCCAGCACGCCATATATCGCCACATCCGTGCGGTAATGCGCAAGACCGAATGCGATGGCGCCGAACGTCTGTGCCATCGACTTCGCCGAAATCACGGCGACGACGGGCACGCCGAATTTAGCTGCGAGATCGGCGCTGCTGGGTGTGCCGTCGAAGAGTCCCATCACGCCTTCGATCAGGATGAGATCCGCCTGCGCAGCGGCCTCGGCCAGCAGCCGGCGGCACCCGTCTTCGCCTGCCATCCAGAGGTCGAGCGACTGGACCGGGGCGCCGCTTGCACGCTCCAGTATCATCGGGTCGAGGAAGTCCGGTCCCGTCTTGAAGACGCGCACGCGCCGGCCGAGCTGGCGGTGCAGCAGCGCAAGGCCTGCCGTGATCGTGGTCTTTCCCTGGCCGGATGCGGGCGCGCTGACGAACAGCGCTGGACAGGACGGCATGGTTAGAACTCCACACCTTTCTGCGCCTTTACGCCCTGTTCCTTATAAGGATGCTTCACGAGGCGCATTTCCGTGACGAGATCGGCTGCCTCGATGAGCGCATCGGGCGCGTGGCGGCCGGTGACTACGACATGCTGCGCCGGGCCACGCGCGCTCAGCACAGCGAGCACTTCATCGAGCGGCAGGTATTCGTACTTGAGGACAGTGTTGAGTTCGTCGAGGATCACCATCCGGTAGTTGTCGCTCTGGATCATTGCGACGGCCTGATCCCAGCCTTTGCGGGCCGTGGCCATGTCGGCCTCGCGGTTCTGCGTGTTCCATGTATAGCCATCACCCATCGTGACGAAATCGCACATCGGATGTGCGCCGAGAAAATCACGCTCGGACGTATGCAACGCGCCCTTGATGAACTGCACGACACCGAGACGCTCGTTGTGGCCCAGCATTCGCACGGCCATGCCGAAAGCCGCCGTACTCTTGCCTTTGCCATTGCCGGTATGCACGATCAGCAGGCCTTTTTCATGCGTGGCGGCAGCCTGCTTCTTTTCGTGTCCTTCGCGACGGCGTTGGGTCATGCGCAGATGGGATTCGCTATCGGTCTTCATGATGTCCTTGTTTGTTGTCTGTGTGATCCGGCTGCATCGGGCTGACCGTGCCAATGGCAACCGTGACGCCATCGAGCGCGAGCTTGCCGCGCAGCAGCCGGGCACCGGGGGCAGCGAGCAGCGCACAAGGCTCGCATACACCCGCGACGCCGAGCTTCTCGCGTGCAACCGGCGAACGCGTGAGCGACGGATTTTCGTCGAGACAGGCACGTATTTCCTCCGCCCGGACGCCGACCAGCGGCATCCGATGCTGCTCGCAGAACGCCAGCAGGGCCGGCTCGTGCACTTTGTCTTGCAGTGTGGCCACGCACATGACTTCGGCCATGTCGCCTGATTCCAGCATCCCAAGCGCCATCCTGACGGCGGCCTCGATCTGGCCGGGAGTGACATCGCGCCGGAAGCCCAGGCCGATGGTCAACAGACCCGGTCGCCGCCCCGCAGGGGGCAGGGCATCGGTGCGGGCCAGCGGCGCCACTTTGCCGATCACCAGAATCGCCGGCGAGCCGAGGCTGGCGGAAGGAGCATGCATATTTCGGAGGCGCGTCGAAAGGGGATGAAACGAAAGGGGATGAAACGTTGCCTGTCCCTGGACAACAGGCAAATAGCCGAAGATCTCTTTTTTCACGATACCACACGCCCGCTGCAAGGCCCGAGGCTCGCCTCTTTCTTGACTGGCGCGCAGGCGGCACCTACACTCCCGGCTAATCTGGTGCTCGCGCACGCGTTCCGACGTGCGCAGTTAAACGGGAAACAGCGGTTCGATGCAGCGATGCGCTGCGGCGACCCCACCTGTGCTGCCCCCGCAACGGTAAGCGAACGTGTCGCTCGAGAGCGATACACGGCCGACTTCTACACATACGTGCCACGTATGTGCGCAACCACTGCGCTCAACGCCTGTCCATCCACAGGTCGCGCGGGAAGGTGAAGCGGCTTTTCGCCAGCCCGGAGACCGGCCGGAGAAGACGACACGCGCTGCGGGTAGGCGGCGCGCTGCCGAACCATCGCATTCATCACGCGTTTTCGTCACGCCTCAAGCCTCATGCCAGCAACGGCACGGGAGTGATGTTGCACGCGACCACCGCCATCGAGACCTTTCATGTCCACCTCCATGCGCAAGATTCCTGTGACCGTCATCACGGGCTTTCTCGGCAGCGGCAAGACCACGCTGCTGCGCCACATCCTGTCCAACGCGAACGGCCTGCGCGTTGCCGTGATCGTCAACGAATTCGGCGAGCTCGGGATCGACGGCGAAATCCTCAAGGGCTGCGGGATCGGCTGCGATGAATCCGGCGAGCAAACCGAAGGCCAGCTGTACGAGCTGGCGAACGGCTGCCTGTGCTGCACCGTGCAAGAAGAGTTTTTCCCGGTCATGGAAGCACTCGTCGAGCGACGCGACCAGATCGACCATGTGCTGATCGAGACGTCGGGGCTCGCATTGCCCAAACCGCTCGTGCAGGCTTTCAACTGGCCGTCGATCCGCAGCAGCTTCACGGTCGATGCGGTGGTCACGGTCGTGGACGGCCCGGCCGCCGCGAGCGGGCAGTTCGCCGAAGATCCCGAGGCCGTGGACGAACAGCGCAAGGCCGATCCGAATCTCGATCATGAATCGCCGCTGCACGAGCTGTTCGAGGACCAGTTGAGCGCGGCGGATCTCGTCGTGCTCAACAAGACCGATCTCCTCGATGGCGCGCAACAGGCGGCCGTGGCCGCGTTGATCCGCGAAGACATTCCCGCGCATGTGAAGATCGTCCCTGCCCACAATGGCCGGCTCGATTTGCCGGTGCTGCTCGGCCTGAACTCGGCGTCCGAGGAGACGATCGATCAGCGTCACGATCATCACGGTTCGGCGCACGATGCCGATCACCATCACGACGATTTCGACTCGGTCGTCGTGTCGGGCGCGCCTGCATCGCGCGATGCCGCAATCGCCGCGTTGCGGCAGTTGGTCGAGCACCACACGATCTATCGCGCGAAGGGTTTCGCGGCGCTGCCGGGCGCACCGATGCGTCTCGTGATCCAGGGTGTGGGCGCGCGCTTCGACAGCTATTTCGATCGCCGCTGGCGCGATGACGAAGCGCGTACGAGCCGCTTCGTCCTGATCGGCGAGGATCTGGATCAAGCGGTGCTTCAGCGCGCGCTCGATGCCGCGCTTGATGCCGCTCCCGGCGCGCAGTCTGTCACCGCGCCGGCCTGAGCGCATTCACGGCAGGCATCGCATGCACCTGTTGCGAACGGTCCCGGGCGGCTTCGTCGACGACACGGCGGGCGTGATCCGCATCGATCAACGTCCGGCCGACATCGTCGTGCTCAGCTCGGCCGATACGACGCTGTCGCTGCTGGCGAGCGTCGTCGAGCGGCTCGGGCCGGATTTTCCGAGCCTGAGGCTCGCGAACGTCACCTGGCTGCGCCAGCCTGCTTCGGTCGATTTTTACGTCGACGACGTGCTGCAACATGCGCGCGTCGTGGTGGTCGATCACCTCGGCGGCGAGGCTTACTGGCCCTACGGCATCGAGCGGGTCGTCGATCTCGCGGAAAAACGCGGACAGATGCTCGTGATGTTCTCGGGCGACCTCCAGGAAGATCCGAACCTGATCGCGCAGAGCACGGCCAGTCCCGAGTTCTGCACACGCCTGTGGCGATACCTGCGCGAGGGCGGACCGGCCAACGCCGAAGCCTTCATGCGCGCGATTGCCTGGCATGCGCTCGACTGGGGCGACGAACCGGCCTTGCCGATGCCGGTGCCCAATGCCGTGCTCTACCATCCAGAACGCGATACGCCGACGGCCGCCGACTGGCAGGCCCGCTGGCAGGCCACGGCGCCTGTTGTGGCGATCCTCTTTTATCGCGCGCATCTGCAGGCCGCGAACACGGCCGTGTTCGATGCGCTCATCGATGCGCTCGAAGCACGCGCGCTGAATCCGCTGCCGATTGCGATCACCTCGCTCAAGGACGCCGTGAGCCGCGATGTCGTTGCGCGGCTGTGCGACGAGCATGACGTCGGGCTGGTGCTCAACACGACGGCCTTCGCGGCATCGACGCCAGACGATCCGGAGCAGTTGCCCGTATTCGGTGTGGACGCGCCGGTTTTGCAGGTCATCCTGAGCGGCGGGAATCGCGACCATTGGGTCAAGGACAATCAAGGCCTCAATTCGCGCGATATCGCGATGCATGTGGCGCTGCCCGAAGTGGACGGCCGCATCATTACGCGGGCAATCAGTTTCAAGGGGCTCGCGTATCGTTGCCCCCATACCGAAGTCGACGTGGTGCGCTACCAGCCGGACATGGAGCGTGTCGCGTTCGTTGCGGAGCTGAGCCGGCGCTGGTGCCGGTTGCGCAGCCTGCGCAACGACGAAAAGCGACTGGCCCTCGTGCTGGCCAATTACCCGGCCAGCGAGGGGCGCATCGGCAATGGTGTGGGGCTCGACACCCCTGCCTCGGTCGTCGGGATCTTGAGATCGCTGCGTGAGCAGGGTTATCGCGTCGATGCCTTGCCCGACGACGGCGAGGCGCTGATGACCCGCCTCACGCAGGGCGTGACCAACGATCCGGAGGTGCGCGATCTGCGTCCGGCATTGCAGAGCCTGCCGCTCGACGATTACCTGAGGTCGTTCGCGGCACTGCCCGTCGAAATACGCGACGCATTGAACGCGCGCTGGGGTCCGCCGGAAAACGACCCGACGGTTCGCCAGGGGCGCTTCATGATCGCCGGCTGGCGCTGCGCTCGCGTGTTCATCGGCATCCAGCCGTCGCGTTCGCGGGTGGCGGGCGACTACGCGAGCTACCACGACGCCGATCTCGTTCCGCCGCATGCCTACCTGGCGTTCTACTTCTGGTTGCGCGAGGTTTTCGGTGTCGATGCGCTCGTGCACGTCGGCAAGCACGGCAGCCTCGAATGGCTGCCTGGCAAGAGCGTCGCACTCAGCGACAGTTGCTGGCCCGACCTGACACTCGGGCCGATGCCGCACCTCTATCCGTTCATCGTCAACGATCCGGGCGAGGGGAGCCAGGCGAAACGGCGGGCGCAGGCCGTCATCATCGATCACCTGATGCCGCCACTGACGCGCGCCGAGTCCTATGGCCCGTTGCAGGACCTGGAGCGGCAGGTCGATGAATATTACGAGGCGCTGATGGTCGATGCGCGTCGTGCGAAGCTGCTTCGAGGCACGATCCTCGATACGATCGTCAAGCACCGTCTGCACGAAGAACTGAGTCTTTCGAAGCCGCGCGGACAGGACGAGGAAGACGAGTTGCTCACGCGCGTCGATGCCTGGTTATGCGAATTGAAGGAAGCGCAGATTCGCGATGGCCTGCACGTGTTCGGCCGTTCGCCTGCCGGGCGCGAGCGACGCGACACGCTGCTCGCGCTGATGCGTTTACCGATCGGTGATGGAAAAGGCCGCAATGCCGGGCTGATCGATGCACTTGCGAAAGACCTGGGCATCGCCCAGCGATTCGATCCGCTGACGGCCGAAGGGTCCTCGCCGTGGACCGGGCCGCGCCCCGCGCTGCTGGCGCAGGTCAGCGATGCGCCGTGGCGGCATAACGGCGATACGCGCGAGCGCCTGGAATTGCTGGCGGCGAAGCTGCTTGACGATATGGGCGGCGATGCGTCTGATCTCGCGCTGAATCAACACGCGTTCACGCATGCGTCGGCGGTGCTGGAGCGCGCATTCGCAGATGTCCTGCCGCGCCTCGACGCCTGCGGCCATGAAGAGCTTCGTCACCTCACACGCGGCCTCGAAGGCCGCTTCGTTCCACCGGGGCCGAGCGGGTCGCCCTCGCGCGGCCGGCCAGACGTGCTGCCTACCGGACGCAATTTCTATTCGGTCGATACACGCGCGATTCCGACGCAGGCAGCATGGGTACTCGGCGTGAAATCGGCCGGACACCTGATCGAACGCCATTTGCAGGAGCACGGCGATTATCCGCGCGCGATCGGCTTGTCGGTGTGGGGCACGGCGACGATGCGAACCGGCGGCGACGACATCGCGCAGGCGTTCGCGCTGCTCGGCGTGCGCCCGAAGTGGGCGCCGGGCAGCCACCGCGTGACGGACTTCGAGATCATGCCTTCGAGCGCGCTCGGCCGACCGCGTATTGACGTGATGCTGCGCGTGTCGGGATTCTTCCGCGATGCATTCGCAAACGTGATGCACATGTTCGACGCCGCGGTGCAGGCGGTGGCCGAACTCGACGACGAACCGGAGGATGTCAATCCGATCCGTGCGCGCGTGTTGCGCGAGCGGGATGCCTGGGTTGCTCGCGGGCTGGACGAGCAGGAAGCGCGCCGCCGGGCGGGTTGGCGGGTGTTCAGCTCGAAGCCGGGGGCTTACGGCACCGGGCTGCAACAGATGATCGACGAAGGTGACTGGCAGACCGACGCGGATCTGGCGCGCGCGTACCGCGAGTGGGGCAGCTATGCGTATGCGCAGACCAGCGCGGGAGAGCACGCGCCGGCGGCGTTCGCGACGCGGCTCGCAAGCGTCGATGTCGTGCTGCAGAATCAGGACAACCGCGAGCACGACGTTCTCGATTCGAACGATTATTACCAGTTCCAGGGGGGCATGGCCGCGGCCGTGCGGCATTTCTCCGGACAGCAGCCCGAGATCTACCACGCCGATCACAGCAACCCGGATGCACCCCGTGTGCGGCCCTTGAGCGAAGAGATCGCTCGCGTGATCCGATCGCGCGTAGTCAATCCGAAATGGCTCGACGGCATCAAACGGCACGGCTACAAGGGTGCTGCCGAAATTGCCGCGACGGTCGATTATCTGTTCGGTTACGACGCGACGGCGCGCGTGATTTCCGATCACCAGTACGCGCTCGTGACCGATGCCTGCGTCAACGATGACGACACGCGGGCATTCATGCAGCGGCACAATCCTCACGCGCTGCGCTCGGTGTGCGAGCGGCTGCTCGAAGCCATCGGGCGCGGCCTGTGGCAGGAGCCGGGCGACTACCGCGCAAAGATCGAAGCACACCTGCTGGCCGCCGAGCAGCAGATCGAGGAGAAGCTACAGTGAGTCAGACGCAGTCGATATCCGCGGTGATGCCGCAGCCGTTTCCGCTTACTGCCCTGATTGGGCAGGACGCGTTGCGCGAAGCACTGCTGCTGGTCGCGGTGGATCCGTCGATCGGTGGTGTACTGATCAGCGGGCCGCGAGGCACGGCGAAATCGACCGCGGCACGCTCGCTGGCGGAGTTGCTTCCCGACGGCCACTTCGTGACGCTGCCGTTGGGAGCGAGCGAAGACCGCCTGGTTGGCACGCTCGACCTCGACCTGGTGCTGCGAGGCGGTGCGCTGAAGTTTTCGCCAGGGCTGCTCGCGCGCGCCCATGACGGCGTGCTTTACGTCGATGAAGTGAACCTGCTGGCCGATGGGCTCGTCGATGTCGTGCTCGATGCGTCCGCGAGCGGCATCAACGTGGTCGAGCGCGATGGGGTCTCGCACAGTCATGCGGCGCGGTTCGTGCTGATCGGAACGATGAATCCGGAAGAAGGCGAGTTGCGTCCGCAGTTGCTGGATCGCTTCGGCTTGATGGTGCAGCTCGAAAACTGCTTCGATGCACCGCTCAGGCAGCAGATCGTTCGCACGCGCATGGCGTTCGATCTCGATCCCGAGGCGTTTCGCCAAACCTGGGCAACGGCACAGCAGCAGCTGGCGCAGCAGATTCGCGCGGCGCGCGCGGCGTTGTCGGGGCTGACGTTTGCCGACGAAGTGCACGAGACGGTTAGCGCACGCTGCATCGAAGCCCGCGTTGATGGACTGCGGGCCGATCTGGTGATGCTGCGCGCCGCGCGGGCGCTGGCGGCGCTGGAGGCTGCGCCGGTGGTGACCGGCGCTCATGTCGAGCGCGTTGCAGAACTGGTGCTGTGTCACCGCCGGCGCGAACCGTCGCCTGACATGCGTTCGGCGGATTCCGGTGGTCGGTCCGGTGGTCGGTCCGACGATCGGCGTGGGGATGGCCGCGAAGGCGGGCAGTCTGCCGGAACGGACGCCGCATCTGCGACGGAACCCCGCCGCGATGGCGACGCGGACTGGGGCTATCTGCCACCCGAACCGGCGGGCATCACGCGCGTCAAGGGCGTCATCCCGCTTTCAACAAAAAAACGCTGATCCATCGGAAGGGCGCCGCCGCTGATCCCAGCGGGTTCCGATGGATAGCTGGCACACCCGGCACGCGCAAGGCCGCGCCTCGCGCAGCGCCACGCGAGCCAGGCGCGCGCGGACAGCGCATTGCATGGCCAGCGACGCTCGCCCGCAAGGGGCGCTCGCCGCTGCGTGCGGATCATCTGCGCTTCGTGCGCCACGAGTCGGCGGATGGCACGCTGCATTGCTTCCTGCTCGACTGCTCGGCGTCGATGCTCGGTGGCGGGCGTCTCGCACGCGCCAAAGGTCTGCTCGTGGCGTGCTTCGATCATGCTGCGGCCGAGCGCGAAGAGGTCTCGCTGATTTCATTCGGTGGAGGGCGCGCCGATGTGCGGTTCGGGCCAGCCGTCCCGCGCTGGTGGAACGAGCGCTGGATACAGCCGCTGGGCGGCGGCGGCGGCACACCGTTTGCGCTCGGCGTTGCGACGGCCGCGGGTCTGCTGGCGCGTGCGAAGCGGCGTAAGCCATCACAGCAACGGGTGTTGTGGGTAGTGAGCGACGGACGCAGCCGGGAGCAGCCCGCCAGACCGCTGGCTGCGGATCGGGTGGTAGTGATCGACTGCGCCCGGGAAGCGGCGGGGCGAGGTGAGCAACTCGCCCGCGCATGGGGTGCGGACTACCTGCTGCCGGAGGAGCTGGTGGTCATTTCATGAGTGTGCGCCAGTGAATCCTCACGCTTCATACCATCGCGGCGTGTAAATCCATTCCCCGTTTGCTCCGCCCGCAACGCCGCGTGTCGTGGACGAACCGACGATGACCATCGTCCGCATGTCCACCTGTGCGGATTGCAGCGCGCCAAGCGTCGTCGTGATCAGCGCTTCGCCGGGACGGCCAATGTCCCGGCCGAGCACGACGCGGGTGGCGGGCGAGCGCTGTTCCCGCACGATCTCGAGGGCCCGGTCGAGCTGCCACGGTCTGGCTCGCGATATCGGGTTGTAGAGCGCCATCACGAGATCCGCTTCGGCCGCGTGGCGCAGGCGGCTTTCGATGATGCTCCACGGCTTCAAATTGTCGGACAGCGACAGCACGCAAAAGTCGTGTCCAAGCGGCGCGCCTGCCTTTGCCGCCGTGGCCATTGCGGCGGAGATGCCCGGCACGATGCGCAGATCGACGGTTTTCCAGCGCGCATCGCTGCTCGTGTCGAGGACTTCGAAGACGGCTGCGGCCATCGCGAACACGCCCGGGTCCCCCGACGACACCACGACAACCTGCCGGCCTTCGCAGGCCAGTTCAAACGCGTGGCGGGCGCGCAGCAGTTCTTCGCGGTTGTCGGTGCAGTGCAGGTGTTGCGCGTCGCGAAACGGGCCGGCCATCTTCACGTAGGTTTCATAGCCGAGGATGTCGGTCGCAGCATCCAGCGCCGCGCGCGCGTCGGGGGCCATGAGCCCTGCACTGCCGGGCCCAAGCCCGACGACGCTCAGACGCCCCCGGCGACGACCGATCTGCGAAGGAGTGACAGGCATTGGCGCGACCGCGAGCGTCACGCCGCTGGCATGAGCACGGATCTCGTATCGCGGGCTCGTCGAGTCCGCCAGCATTTGTGCAACGTTCGGACCGCCATCGGCGAATCGCAGAGGAATACAGAGCGATGATGCTGCCGCTTCCAGCGACGGGTCTACCATCCGTGAAGCAGGCGCCAGCAGGACCGCGAGCGCATCGGGCGCAAGCCCGTGCGCCGACATGGCTGCGGCAATGGCTGCCGCGCTGCCCGCTTGCGCGTCTGCGGCCGCTTCCGTTTCCGGCACGCAAGCCACCACGCTGCGCGGATGGATGACGAGTTCGCCGCGCCTGCTTTCTGTCGCGCGTGGCGTGACCCGGATGGTGAGCGGGGCGCGCTCGTCCTTGGGGATCGGCGCGTCGTCCAGCCACGGCGCAACCCCCTCGATACGCACGCATTCGCCAGCAAGCAGATCGGACACGAAATGCTTGCCCTGATCGAGATCGGCGAGCACATAGCCATCCGGCGGATTGAGCAGACAGGTGCCGAATCGCAATTCGCCGCTCGTCGTGATGGCAGGTGCGACGTCCAGCGCCTGCGCGATCTTGCGGGCCAGCGTGTTGACACCCGCCAGTCCGCCGAGCAGGGGTACGACCGCACTGCCGTCCTCGGCCACGGCCAGCACAGGCGGCTCGGTGCCCTTGTTGTCGAGCATCGGCGCGAGGCAGCGGATGACGATGCCGGCCGCACAGAGCGCGATGATCGGCACGCCTTGTGCGTAGAGCGTCTGTAGATGTGCGCCGAGTTGGGGGAAGGCGACATCGGCTTCGCCTTCGACTCGCGGCAGCAGCCCGTGGATCGACGCGCCGGGGCACGCCTCCTTGATGCGTCGTGCCACAGGCAATGCGCTGCGCCCGAGCACGACGAGCACGGGCGGCGTGGTGTTCATCCCTGCCATTTCTGCCCCGGCACAACGAGTAGCGAGAAGTACGGCGAAGCCATCGGGTCGACAAGTGCCAGCGGCACGATACGCTGGTTCGGCATCGTGGCGCGTTCGACGTACAGCGCGCGGCTCGCGAGCCCCAGTTCATCGAGCACGCCGCGGACTTTGGCGAAGTTGCGGCCGAGCTTCATGATCACGGCGGCGTCGGTTTGCGCGAGCTTGCTGCGCAGTTCGTCCTCGGACATGACGCCCGAGAGGATGGCGAGGCTCTGGTTGCGATAGACGAGCGGCGTGCCGAGCACCGCGGTTCCGCCCAGCATCGAGCAGACGCCCGGCACGACTTCGACGCGAAACTTGCCGGCCAGCCGGTCGTGCAGGTACATATAAGAGCCGTAGAAGAACGGATCGCCTTCGCATACGACGGCTACGTCGCGGCCCGCATCCAGGTGCTCGCCGATCACGGCTGCCGCCGTATCGTAGAAGTCGGCGATGATCGTCTCGTACGACAACGGCGGCTCGAGTGCCTCGGTTGTGACCGGGTAGACGAGCGGCAGCCGGATTTGCACGCCGTCGAGGTGCGATTCGACGATGCTGAACGCGTTGCCTTTCTTGCCCTTGGCCACGAAGTAGGCGACGACCGGCGCCGCCTTGAGCAGACGGAGTGCCTTGAGCGTCAGCAGTTCCGGATCGCCGGGCCCGACGCCGATGCCAAAGAGTTGCCCACGGTGATTCATCATTCGATTTCCGATGCCAGTGCGTTGACGGCGGCGGCGGCCATGGCGCTGCCGCCGCGCCGGCCTTCGACGATCACGTAGGGGACGCCGCGGCTGTCGGCGGCGAGCGCGGCCTTCGATTCCGCCGCACCGACGAATCCCACGGGAAATCCGAGGATCAGTGCAGGGCGCGGTGCGCCGGCGTCGAGCATGTCGAGCAGGTGGAACAGCGCGGTGGGTGCGTTGCCGATTGCGACGACGCTGCCTTCGAGCTTTGAGCGCCAGAGCTCGAGCGCCGCCGCCGAGCGCGTGTTGCCGATCGTGCGCGCGAGTTCCGGCACGGCCGGGTCGCCGAGCGTGCACAACACCTCATTGGAAGCGGGCAGACGCGCGCGCGTGACGCCTTGCGCAACCATGCGTGCATCGCAGAGGATCGGCGCGCCGCCGGCAAGCGCGTCGCGGCCGGCTGCGCCCGCGCCATCGGAGAAACGCAATGCATCGACGATATCGACCATCCCGCACGCGTGAATCACGCGAACGGCGAGTTTTTCGAGGTCGGGCGGGATGCGGGACAGGTCGGTTTCGGCGCGTATCGTGGCGAACGACTGGCGGTAGATCGTTTGTCCGTCGCGAACGTAGTCAGTCATCAAGTGTGCTCCGGGCGGCAGCGCCTAGCAGTCGGGCTGCCGCTTCGATGGTCAGATTTGTGCCGATGCGCACGCCAAAGCGTCCGGCGGCATCGGACGTGGCCAGGGGCACGCAGGCCGGCGACGGCTCCTGGCGATAGAGGTCGTAACGACCCGGTTCGACGGCCAGCAGCGTGTACGGCGCACAGTGCGCCGCCGCACACGAACGCGGGCAGCCGCTCAGATGGGCTGCGACGCCATCGGGCAGCCGTTGCGCGAGATCGAGCGCGTCGCGCTTGGTATCGGCGAGCCCTTTCGCGCAGCCTGTCGAGCCGGCGCATGCGATGAGCCGCGCGAGCGGCGCCCGAGCATCGAGCAGGAATCCGGGCGACGCGAGGCGCTGTTTGGCATCCTCGATAGCCGGGGCTGGCACATCGGGTATCAGCACGCTTTGCCATGGCGTCAACCTGAACGTGCCGTTGCCGTGGTCCTGGGCAAGCCGCGAGAGTGCGCGCAGACCCTGCGTATCGATACGGCCCAGCGGCGGCTGGCCGCCGACATGCGACAGGCGGGCATCGCGTTGCCGCCAGGCGCCGAATCGGCGGCCAGGGTCGGCGGGGGCGCGACGCCATGCGCAAACCGTGGAATCGCATCGCAGTTCGATGGCAGCGCGGGCGGCGGCGCGTGTCACGAGATCTGCGCCAGACAGCCGGCGGAGAAGGTCGCGCATGCGGTTTTCGTCGGGCGCGGCGACGTCGAGAAACGTGTGCAGCAGCGCCATGATCATGGTGGGGAGATCGCGCGCGCGAACCGCGGCCAGTGCGGGGTTTGCCGCACTGTCTTGCCACGCAGGCGGCTGCCCCGCAAGACCGATGGCGAACCACGGGTTGTCATCGGCTTTCGCTTCCATTGCAGCGAACCAGAGATCATGGGGATGATCGAGCGCGGCGAGACGCTCGCCGCCGTCGAGCAGCACGCAAAATTTGGGGGACAGCGCAGCAAGACGTGGCTCGCTTTGCAGCAGGAGAAGGATCTCCCGGGCGAGCGGTTGCGTGTCGCACAAGGCGTGTTCGTCGATGCCGGCGCTTGGGCTCAGCAGCAGATTGCGCACGTCGTCGGCTGCCGTTGCCTGCGATGCGGCCTGCGATGCGGCCTGCAATGGGGGCAAGGTCAGCGCGCACGGAACATGCGGCCCGAGGCCCGCATCGCGCAGTCGCCGGCTCAGTTCGGCTTCGTGACCCGATTTCACGCCGCGCAATTGCAGATTGGCGCGATTCGTCAGCTCGACGATTCCCGATGCATGCGCCCCGGCTGCATCGGCGATGGCGAGCGCCTGCGCCGCGTGCAGCACGCCGCCGGGCAGCTTGACGCGACACAGCCCGCCGTCGCGCGCAGCGACGATGCGCGACAACGCAGGGCAGGCCGATGGCCGTAACGAAGGCTGTGAAACGTGGCTCAAGGTTCAACGAAGTTGGCGTCGTACGACTGCCACGTTGTCTCGACAGGGAGAGAACGCGCACCGGTACACCCCGCCCGGTGATGGCTTGCACGATCGATGGGCCGGCAGGTCTCCTGGCTCGCAGGTCGTCGTCCACACCGGCCTTCCCGGTTCTCCAGTGGCACCCTGGGGGTGTGGACTCGCTGCTTACAGTTGCGGGGGCAGCCACAGCTTCAACTGTGTTCCCTTGAAGCCCCGAAGGGCACCGGCAAAGCGGGTATTATGCCTTTTTTCAGGAAGGCCTCGAAGCGCACAGGCGGTTGGCCAGTCACGGGTAGCGGATGACGAACGGGAGTGTGATGGGTTGCTGGCTGACGATTGTGGGTATCGGCGAGGACGGTTTCGCGGGGTTGGGGCGTGCGGCCCGGCGAGCGTTGCTGGATGCCGGCGTTGTCATCGGCGGTGAACGGCATCTGGCCATGCTGCCCGCGCGGATTCGCGCGCGTCGGCAAGCGTGGCCGAAACCGTTCGATATCGGCAGCATCGAGTCGCATCGCGGTACGCCGGTCTGCGTGCTGGCAAGCGGCGATCCGATGATGTTCGGCGTGGGGGCCACGCTCGCGCGTGTGATCCCGCCTGATCAGATGCGCGTGATTTCCGGCCCGTCTTCGTTATCGCTCGCGGCGGCGCGCCTTGGCTGGCCGTTGCAGGATGTCGAGACGGTGTCTCTTGTGAACCGGCCCATCGCTGTGCTGAACGCGCATTTGCGTGAGGGCGCACGCGTGCTGGTGCTGAGCCGGGACGGCGCAACGCCGTCTGCGATCGCCGGACTGCTGAACGAACGCGGATTCGGCGCGACCGAGATGGCGGTCTTCGAAAATCTCGCTGGACCGCGCGAGAAGCGCCTGCATTTGCGCGCAGACGCCTGGCAGGACACGTCGATCGGTGCGCTGAACATCGTGGCGCTAACCTGTCACGCTTGCCATACGCCTGGGGGGCCCGTTGGGCACGGGGGCCGGTCGTTGCCGCTGACGCATGGTCTGCCGGACGATGCTTTCCGGCACGACGGCCAGTTGACCAAGCGCGATGTGCGCGCGATCACGCTTGCGCGGCTTGCTCCGCTTCCTGGTGCGTTGCTGTGGGATGTTGGGGCAGGGTGCGGCTCGATCGGCATCGAATGGATGCGCGCGCATCCGGCGTGCCGTGCCGTCGCGATCGAGTCGGATGCGCGCAGGCAGGCTTTCATTTCGCACAACCGCGACGCGCTCGGTGTGCCGGATCTGCAACTGGTGGCGGGCCGGGCGCCCGATGCGCTGGCAGGACTGCCTGCTCCAGATGCGGTGTTCATCGGCGGTGGCGTGACCGTGCCGGGAGTGATCGATGCGTGCTGGGCGGCGCTGCGCGATGGCGGCCGGCTGGTGGCCAATGCGGTCACGCTTCAGGGCGAGGCGGTGCTGATCGACTGGCGTAACCGCCATGGCGGCACCCTGACGCGCATTGCGTTGAGCGAGGCCCAGCCGCTCGGCGGTTTCGATACGTGGCGTGCCACCTTGCCGATTACGTTGCTGGACGTGACGAAATCCGCCACGACCCGGGCCGGGGCGGAGGCACAGCCGTGACGATGCGCGACGAAACGCCGGAAGCGCCGCGTCCGCTGCGCAGCGGCTATACGACGGGCAGTTGCGCGACGGCTACGTCGCTGGCGGCTGCGCGTCTGTTGCTGGGCGGCCTTTGCACCGATGTCGCCCGAATCGTCCTGCCGAAAGGCCAGCATGTGCCGATGCCGCTCGCGTTCTGCCGCTTCATCAATGGGCGCGATGCGGCGGATGGGGCGGAAGCCGGAACGGTCAAGGATGCCGGCGACGATCCCGATGTCACGCATGGCGCGGTCGTGTTCGCCCGAGTGCAATTGAGCACGGAGCCGGGGGTGCGGTTTCATGCCGGCCCCGGCGTGGGCACCGTCACGCGCGCCGGTTTGACCTTGCCGGTCGGTGAGCCGGCCATCAATCCGGTGCCGCGCCGGATGATGTGCGAGCACCTTGCAGAACTCGCGGCGGAGTATGGATACGCGGGCGGCTTCGAGGTCACGATTGGCGTCGAGGGCGGTGAGGCGCTGGCGCTCAAGACGATGAATCCGCGGCTCGGCATCATCGGCGGGTTGTCGATCCTCGGTACGACCGGCATCGTGCGGCCGTTTTCGTGCTCGGCCTATATCGCGTCGATCCATCAGGGCATCGACGTTGCAAGGGCCAATGGCTACCAGCATATTGCCGCCTGCACCGGCAACGCGAGCGAGGACGCCATGCGCGCGCACTATGGCCTGCCCGACATCGCGCTGATCGAGATGGGGGATTTCGTCGGTGCCGTGCTCAAGCACCTGCGCCGCGCGCCGGTCGAGAAGCTGAGCCTGTGCGGCGGTTTCGGCAAGCTGAGCAAGCTGGCGGCGGGTCATCTCGACCTGCATAGCCGCAGCTCGAGCATCGACTTGCCGCTGCTCGCGCAATGGGCGGCGGAATCGGGCGCCGATGAGACCTTGCAGAACGATATCCGCGCGGCCAACACGAGCCAGCAGGCACTTGTGATGGCGACCCGGCGCGGCATTGCGCTCGGCGATGTCGTGTGCCGGCATGCTCTGCGCGTCGCACAGGGGGTCGTGCCGCCCGACGTTAGCGTCGAAGTGTTTGCTATCGACCGCGTGGGGAATTTCGTCGGAGTCGCGCAATGACCCGGGTTCTGCTGCTGGGCGGCACCGGTGATGCGCTGAAGATCGCACGGCGCCTCGGGCCAGGCGACGTCTACAGCCTGGCCGGATTAGGCCGGGTGCCGCAGGATCTCGCGTGCAAGGTTCGCGTCGGCGGCTTTGGCGGAGTCGAAGGGCTGGCCCGGTATGTCGACGTTCAGCGTATCGGCCTGATCGTCGATGCCACGCATCCGTACGCGGCGCGTATCAGCGCGAATGGGACGAGCGCGGGCCGGCTTGCGGGTGTGCCGTGCTGGGCACTGCGTCGTCCGGCCTGGCAGCCGCAATCCGGCGATGACTGGCGTTTCGTGAACGGATGGGGCGAGCTGTGCAGAGCGCTTGCCGGATTTTCGCGCCCGCTGTTCACGCTGGGACGGGAGCCGCTGTTGCATCTCGACGAGATCCCCGCGCATCAACACTGGACGATTCGCTGCCTCGACGATCACCCTGGAAACGCTCGGGCGCGGGTGATCGGCGTGCGCGGTCCGTTCACGCATGAGGGCGAGCGGGCGTTGTTCGATGCCAGCGGATTCGATGTCGTGGTCAGCAAAAACAGCGGCGGTGCAGCGACCGAGGCGAAACTGGAGGTGGCACGCGAGCGCGGACTGCCGGTCGTGATGCTGGCGCGCCCGCATTTGCCCGAGGTCGATCGCGCGTTCGACACGATCGAAGTCCTGCTTGCCGAAATAGAGACGTTGCGGACCGTCGCAACTGTCCGTACCATCCGCCCCGGCTTATGACGGAGTGAGGCATGACGGTTTACTTTATCGGCGCAGGACCCGGCGATCCTGAACTTGTCACGGTCAAGGGCCAGCGCCTGATCCGTAGCTGTCCGGTGATCCTCTATGCGGGCTCGCTGGTTCCTGACGCGGTGCTGGACGGCCATCGAGCCGGGCTGGTCGTAAACACCGCCGATCTCAATCTCGATGCGATCGTTCAGTTGCTCGCCGACGCGCACGCGAAAGGGCAAGACGTCGCGCGCGTGCATTCCGGCGACCCATCGCTTTATGGCGCTATCGGCGAGCAGATGCGCCGTATCCGGGCGCTGGGCATCCCGTATGAGATCGTTCCGGGGGTCACTGCAACGGCGGCCTGCGCGGCGACGCTCGGCTGCGAACTGACGCTGCCGGGCGTATCGCAGACGCTGATTCTGACCCGCTACGCCACGAAGACCGCGATGCCCGAGGGCGAGGGTCTGGCCGATCTGGCCCGGCATGGGTCGACCATGGCGATCCATCTGGGTGTCCGGCACATCGCGAAGATTGTCACGGAATTGCTGCCGCACTATGGCAGTGATTGCCCGATTGCAGTTGTTTACCGCGCGAGTTGGCCGGACGAGGAACGGGTGACGGGAACCCTGGCCGATATCGTCGGCAAGGTGCAGCAGACCGACATCGCGCGGACTGCCCTGATTCTGGTCGGGCGTGTGCTGGCCGCCGAAGGATTTGCCGATTCATCGTTGTACGCGCCGGGCTGATTGGTACGCGGTCGTTCCTTCTTTTAATTCGTGAATGACTGGTTAGGACTTCGATTTTTTTTCGCCGTGAGAGCGGGGCCGCCACGCGATAGCGCATGCAGCACTGGAGTGACTGATGAAGAGACTGTTGATTATTGGTATCGGCGCTGGCGACCCGGAGTATGTGACCATCCAGGCCGTCAATGCCCTCAATGCAGTCGACGTGTTTTTCCTGCTGGATAAGGGAAAATCCAGGGAAAAGCTCATTTCCGTGCGCAAGGAAATCATCGAGCGGTATGTGAAGCAGCGTAGCTACCGTATCGCCGAGGCCGCAATTCCGGAACGCAGGCGAGAAGATGGCAACTATGTATCGTCGGTCGAGGAACTGAACCGTGACAAGCAGCGGGTTTATGAAAAGCTGATATCGGAGGAACTCGCCGACGGCGAGTGTGGCGCTTTTCTGGTCTGGGGCGACCCTTCGCTTTATGACAGCACGATGCGGATCCTCGGCGCCATATCGCGCACCGGCCGACACGATTTCGAATACGAGGTGATCCCCGGTATAAGCAGCGTGCAGGCGCTCGCGGCGAAGCACAGGGTTCCGCTGAATGCGATAGGGCAATCGGTTCAGATAACGAACGGCCGGAGCCTCGCAGGCGGGTTTCCGGAGAATGTCGACAGCGTCGTAGTCATGCTCGATTCGCAGCATGCCTTCCGGCTTCTCGCGGATGAAGATATCGATATTTACTGGGGAGCGTATGTTGGAACGCCCGACGAGATGCTCGTTGCGGGAAAACTTGGCGAGGTAGCTGACGATATTGAACGACTGCGTGCTGACGCTCGACAGCAACACGGCTGGATCATGGATACCTACGTGCTAAAGCGGCGTTGTTACGTTGATAAAACGGAGTCGCAGGATAGCGCGGCGTGAGTTTGACGGGTGTCGCTGGCGGCAGCGCAACGGGGGGCGGCATGCCGACGCCATGTATGCCGATCTCGCGCGTCGTTATGGGGAACCGGGCCGTCATTAACCGCATATCGCCACAGTGACCAATCACCTATGGGGCCGGCCTGAGCGCCCACAATGGACCTGACCCGTTCGTCTCCGATTGTGGTCTTGGCACTGAGTTGCACGGTAGCTATCAAGCATTCCCTTCCTCTGTTGCCGAAGTACGACATCAATGTGCCAACCGAGCCATTCTGGAACGGCTGTTCTGGCGTATCCGGCGCCCTCTACAAAGGTTCAGCAGCTTCGGTGATGGCGGTGCGCGCCGCCACCGGAATACCGTTGCGGATCCCGGTTGAATTGATCAAGTGTTTTGTAGGCCGAACTTCCGCTAAATGCTTATCCTTTTGAGCTACGTCAAATGACACTGGCGCCTCGGCTTGCAGCATCGAGAGCATGGCGGTGGCAATCGTGCATCGACCGAGGAGTGACCCGGGCAGCGTGGCGCGATCCGCGGGATGCGCGCGTCCGGATTGGTGTGGGAGTCGGCGTTTGCGAGACAGGGGTGGATACGACATGCGAAACATAGGGTTGATCCTGGCCGCGCTAGTGGTGTTGTCCCTTGCTGGGTGTGGCTATAACCGGATACAGGCTGAGGATGAACAGATCAAGGCGAGTTGGTCAGAAGTCGTCAACCAGTACCAGCGTCGTGCGGACCTCGTGCCCAACCTCGTTAACACCGTGAAAGGGTACGCCCAGCAGGAGCGGGATGTCCTCACTCAGGTCACAGAGGCACGCGCTCGGGTGGGCGCGATTCAAGTGACTCCTGAGGTGCTCGACAACCCGGAGGCGTTTGCGAAGTTTCAAGCCGCGCAGGCGCAACTGACCACTTCGCTTTCGCGTCTTCTGGTTGTCTCCGAGAATTACCCGCAGCTGAAGTCTGACGCCAACTTCCGGGATCTGCAGGCTCAACTGGAGGGTACTGAAAACCGGATTGCCGTTGCTCGGAACCGATACATCAAGGCTGTCCAGGAATACAACACGACCGTACGCTCGTTTCCGGCTGACCTCACGGCCATGGCGTTCGGGTACAAGGAAAAGCCGAATTTTTCCGTCGCCAACGAAGCGGAAATCGGCACGCCTCCACGCGTCGATTTCGGCACCCAGTCCGGTGGAGCAAGACCGGCCGCCGCGGGAGCCGCCAAATGAATGTGCTGGCGAAAGTCTCGTTCGCGCTGATTGCCGTGCTTGCGCTATGCATGGCGTTGGGCGCAAGTGCAGAGGTTCCCGTACCGCCCTTGACGGCGCGTGTGACGGACCAGACCGGCACGCTCACGCCTGAGCAGGTGAGCGAACTTGAGCAGACGCTGCAGGCATTCGAGAAGAGAAAGGGCACCCAGATCGCCGTGCTGATCGTTCCGACGACCGGAGCCGAGACGATAGAGCAGTACTCGCTGCGAGTCGTCGAGCAGTGGAAGCTCGGACGCAGGCAGGTAGACGACGGGGCGCTTCTCATCGTCGCGAAGGACGACCGGAAACTACGCATCGAGGTCGGCTACGGCCTTGAGGGGGCACTCAACGACGCCATCAGCAACCGGATCATTCGTGAAATCATCGCGCCGCGATTTCGGGAGGGCGACTTCTATGGCGGTATTGCCGCGGGCGCCGATCAGATGATCCGGGTGGCAGACGGCGAGCCGTTGCCTCCTCCGCAGCCCAGCACACGCTCGGGTTCGCCGGATCTCTGGAAGCTTGCGCCCGTGATCTTCATGCTCGCAGTCGTATTCGGTGGTGTTTTGCGTTCCGCATTTGGAAGATTGCCCGGCGCGGTCGTAGCCGGAGGCGGTGCTGCCCTCGTTGCGTGGCTTCTGGCTGCCGGAATTCTGGCAGCGGTGGCGGCAGGCGTGATCGCCTTCCTCTTTACGTTGACGGGTGCGGGCATGGGCGCTTACGTGGGAACTTACGGCATCGGACGCCGAGGCGGTAGGTTCGGCGGAGGCGGGCGCGGCGGATTTGGTGGGGGTGGTGGAGGCTTCGGTGGTGGCGGCGCATCAGGCAGGTGGTAAGCATGGAAATTATGCGAATTGTCAGGCACTTGCTGACAACCCATTGGAGGGTCCGGCGTGCATTCCCGCGCGCCACGCTGACGGCGATCGGGCAGGCCATCAAGGTCTGCGATGCCGGACACGTTGGCGAAGTCTGTTTCGCGGTCGAAGGTGCGCTCCACAGTGGGCATCTTTTTCGCAGGCAATCGGCACGGGATCGTGCTATCGAGGTGTTCTCGCAGCTGCGGATATGGGATACGGAGCACAACAACGGCGTGTTGATTTACGTGCTGCTCGCGGACCGTGCTGTCGAAATCGTCGCGGATCGAGGCGTCCACGCGAAGGTTGTTCCACAAGAGTGGCAGGCTATTTGCCACGTGATGGAAGCTGCGTTTCGTCGTGGTGCGTATTGCGACGGCGCGGTGAAGGGAATTGAGGCGGTGGCCGCGCACCTGAAAAAACACTACCCGGCGACCGGCCCCAACCGCGATGAACTCCCGGATGCGCCGGTGGTTCTGTGATCCGGTATCCGCCAACCATTGCCTGGAGGATTTGCATGAGTCGCGGCAGCCGCGCTGATCTAGCTGGACTTGCCGGAACCCGGCTTCGGCCAGTCGACGAATGCGAGCACCCAAAGTCCCAGCAGGTTCAAGAGCGGAACGAGCGCGAGAATCGCCCAGAACGGAGACAGGCCGATCCGCATCAGAATCCGCCCGATGGGGTAGAGCAGCACCACGGCCATGACCAGAAAGACGATCCAGTGTGCGGCTCCGTATCCGGCCATGCCGGTCCAGTGATACATCACGATTCACCTCCTTGGCTGTGATCGGTGCGTCTTCGTTGATAGGCGCCATCTCATTCGACGACCAGGCGCCCGCGAAACATGCCCATCGGACAGGCGAACACATATTCCCCGGGCTTGTCGGGCATCAATTCAACGGACACCAACTGCCCGGTCGGCAGGTCCGCGCTTTTGTGGAAATCGGCGAAGATGACCTTGTCCGAGCAGCCGGCGGTCTCTTCGCGGCGAAAAGTCAGCCGCACCGGCTTGCCATGTTGAACCACGATCGTATCCGGCGTGTACCCGCCCTTGACGAGGATCATCGCCTCCTGGTAACCGCTGCTCGTCTGCGCAGCCTGCATGCCTTGCGAGCGCTTCAACCAGAAAAACCAGACGATGAAGCTGACCAGAGCCAGCCCGAGAACCAGCACAATCCAGCGGTCGGGTGTCATGACGCGATTCTCCGTGGATTGAAAAACCGTAGGCGATTGGCATTCGTGACAACGGTCACGGAACTGAACGCCATCGCAGCGGCGGCGATGATGGGGGACAGCAGGATGCCCAGGAACGGGTAGAGCACACCCATCGCGACCGGCAGGCCAAGGCCGTTATAGCCGAATGCGCCCAGAAGATTCTGCCGCACGTTGCGCATGGTGGCGCGGCTGATCTCGATGGCCGTCACGACACCCGTCAGGCTTCCCTTGATCAGCGTGACGTCGCTCGCCTCGATTGCCACGTCTGTGCCGGTTCCGATCGCAAATCCGACGTCGGCCTGGGCGAGGGCCGGCGCATCGTTGATGCCGTCGCCCACCATGCCCACCTTCTTGCCTTCGAGTTGCAGCTTTCGCACTTCGTGTGCCTTGTCGTTCGGAAGCACTTCGGAAAGCACGCGTTCGATGCCGACCTGCCGCGCAATCGCTTCCGCGGTGCGCCTGTTGTCGCCGGTCAGCATGACCACCTCGATGCCAAGGCGGCGAAGCGCTTCGATTGCCGCCTTCGAATCCGGCTTGACTGTATCGGCTACCGCCACCAGCCCTGCCGCCTGTGCGTCGATCGCGACGTACATAGGCGTTTTCCCTTCAGTGGCAAGCCGCTCCCAGGCAGGTGAGAGCGCCTGAATGTCAATGCCACGATCCTGCATCAGCCTCGCATTGCCGAGAAGCACGTCATGATCGTCGATGCGGCCACCCACCCCGTGTCCCGGGATTGCGGTGAACCCTCCTGTCGCCGGAAGTGCAAGGGCCCGTGCCCGGGCGCCCTTGACGATCGCTTCGCCGAGCGGATGCTCCGAGCCTTGCTCGAGCGATGCGGCGAGGCGAAGCACTTCGTCCTCGTTGCGTGAACCCGCGACGACCACATCGGTCAGCGCCGGCTCGCCCCGCGTAATCGTTCCTGTCTTGTCCAGGACAACTGCGTCGAGTCGCTGCGCGCTTTGCAGCGCATCGCCCGAGCGGATCAGGATGCCGTTTTCGGCACCCTTGCCGATACCCACCGTCAGCGAGGTTGGGGTGGCGAGACCAAGTGCGCACGGGCACGCGATGATCAGCGTCGTCACAAAAACGATCGTCGCGTAGACCAAGCGAGGATCCGGGCCGACGATGTACCACACGACGAAGGCGAGAACCGCGAGAATCATCACGGCCGGCACGAAGTATCCCGACACCGCGTCAACGACCCGCTGGATCGGCGCCTTGGAGCCCTGTGCGTCGCGGACCATCCTGACAATATTGGCCAGCGCCGTATTCTTGCCGACCTTGGTCGCCCTGAAGCGGAAGCTGCCGGTTTTGTTAAGCGTCGCGCCGATGACCTCGTCGCCAACTCGCTTTTCCACTGGCATCGATTCACCCGTGATCATTGATTCGTCGATCGCGCTCGCGCCTTCCGTCACCGCGCCGTCAACCGGCACCTTCTCGCCAGGGCGCACGATGACCGTGTCGCCCACAAGCACTTCTTCCACGGGGAGGTCCACTTCTTTGCCGTTCCGCATCACCCGGGCGGTTTTGGCCTGCAGACCGATCAGCTTCCTGATCGCCCCGGAAGTTCGCCCCTTCGCCTTGAGTTCTAGCGCAAGACCCAGCACGACGAGCGCAACCACGACGTCGCTGACGTCCCAGAAAACCTCGGCAAGCGACATGTTCGGAAAGAGCCTTGGCCACGCAACGGCGACAATGGAGTAGAGAAACGCCGCAGTGATGCCGATCGCGATCAGGGTATGCATGTTGGCCGTGCGGTGCCTTAGCGCGTCCCACATCCCGGTGTAGAACTGCGAACCGGACCAGAATATGGCTGGCAGGCTGAGGACGCCCAGCAGCGCCCATACAAGGCGCCGGGTGTCGCTGCCTTCTGGTATCCAGCTGCGCAGTGCGGGAATCAGCTCCGGATAGCTCAGGCCCATGACCGGGATCGAGATCGCCGCGGCAACCCAGAACTTGCGCATCAGTGTGCGATATTCGTCCTGCTGGGCGGCTTCCTCGGGGCTGGACTGCACCAGCCCGGGCGATTTCTCCGGTTTGGGCTCCGCAACACGGTACCCGGCTGACCCGATCGCGCGCCGGATATCTGCCAGGGACGTCTTTTCAGGCAGATATTCCACATCGGCGGCGCCCGACCCGAGACTCGCCTGAGCTGCTATAACGCCGGACGTTGTCTTGAGTGCGAGTTCCACGCGGGTTATGCAGGAGCTGCAATGCATGTGCCGGATGGGCATACGCACTTTGGCCGTGCCGGCTGTATAGCCGGCGGAACGGATGGATTTCAGGAGATCTGCAACGCCGGCTCGCATAGGATCAAAATCGATACTCGCGAGGCGGCTGGCGAGATTGACATGTGCGTGGCGCACACCCGCGACCTCGCCCAGAGCCTTCTCGATTGCTGGCGGGCAGTGCGGACAGGCCATGCCGCCGATTGACAGTTCGATGTGTTCCAGGGCGTTGCCCATTGAAGATGCCGGTTCACGGGAATGGATTGCCGCGGTCGGCGTTACGGTTGCGAGTTCTTCGTTCATGTAATCCTCCACCATTCGTGCATTGCCGCTTTCGCGCTCGTTTAGCTCCGAAAGCGGGCGGACCCGTTCGAAGGCTTCACGCGGCCTGTCAAAATCCAGTTCCTGAACCTGACGCTGCTCGAAGTGCATGGAATACTGCGGCTGACGACAATCGGGGTTTCTTGTCGGATTGCCGATCTTCATCTCGTAGAACCCCGGTGCCAGCGTCTCGATCTGCGCAAGGCTCTTGAGCATTGCACGGTGTTCGAGACGCGCCACGCTGGCTGAAACGAAGATGCCCAGATGGCCCGCATGAGGGTTCGGGAAAAAAGATGATGAAGTAGACGATATGGCCTTCATGCATCGCCATGCCTGCACCGGAGTCGCGCTTGAAGCCGCCGATGCCAGGGCCGTGCCCGGCGTGTGGATCGACGGCGATGACGGGTGGCTTTGAGTCATCGAGGCACGCGTTGAAGCAGACATCGCCGGCACGCGTGATCCGAGGCACTGGCTCTTCGAGACACACCGGGGTGACATATGGATTCGAGAACTCGTTTTTACCCTAACAATTGTCGGATCGCAGTGATTGACATAGATCAAGCGGCGTAACGGCGGCAGAAAGCGCGATCGATTCCAATGGCACAGGCCGGTCAACGCTTATGGGGGGTGTGCCCGCAGTTGCTGGATCTATAAGTAATTTTGTTGTTCCCGAAATGATGGGGTAAGCGAGCGCAGCGAAGTTTCGCATTGGCGGCGTATCCCGGCCGTCGTTTTGTGTTGGCCGGGATATGACCAATAAAATTCCCAAGTTCGCAAACTCCCCGCCCGGAATGCGCGAGCGCGCGGAGCGTCTGGGCCGGGTATCCGTGGATGATGACCGAGTCAATTCCTGAACGGCAGTGAAGCACTAACGTGGTGGCAGACTGGGTCGATCCGTCGCGTCAGTCCGGGCTGATAAAAGCAGACAGGAGACAATAACGGTGAACGATTTCGCACGGAGATCGTGCCGAAGGTCGTGAATTTCATACTGGCCAACGATTTACGTGGAGCGAGCTGAAGCACCTTGTGCCGACCTTCGATCGGCGGGCATTAAAGACTGACGCCGATCAATTGATGATCGTCATGGTATCGCACCATTACGTGCATACCGTACTCATCTTCCACCTTGACATGTCCGACGCCGAATCCCTGCAGGTTCCCGCTGACCGACTGCGCTGTACCACTGACGCGCGTCTGTTCGAGTTCGCGACGACGGCCGAACTGGCTGACCCGGACGGCATTGTCGGGCAGCGGCGTGCCGTGGATGCCATCCGCTTTGCCACTGAAATGGCGCACGACGGTTATAACCTGTTCGTACTGGGGCCGGTTGGCGCGGGGAAATACACTGTCGTCGAGCAGTTCCTGAGTGGCCGGGCCGCTCAAGAGCCCGCTCCGGACGGCTTCTGCTACGTCAACAATTTTGCCGAGCCCCACAGGCCTCACGTACTGCGGCTTCCTCCCGGCCGGTCGTTCGGCCTCCAGCAGGATATGCGCCAGTTCGTTGACGAACTGAGGGTGGTTATTCCCGCAGCTTTCGAAAGTGAGGTGTACAGCGCACGCGCGGAGCAGATCGATACGGAGTTTTCGCAGCGACAGGAGAAAGCGTTCGTCGAACTGGGCAACGATGCGACCGGACAGCAGATTGCGCTCATTCGCACGCCCGTCGGTTTTTCGCTCGCGCCCACGCGGCGCGGCGAGGCGCTTACCGAAAAGGAATACGACGAACTACCCGCGAGTGAGCGCGCGGAGATCGATGCCCATTTGGTGCAACTGCGCGAGCGCCTCGAAAAGCTCCTGCGCCAGATACCGATGTGGCAGAAGGAGCATCGCGACCGGGTGCGCGCACTGAATCGTGAAACGATGACGCAAGCCGTTGCGAATCTGATGGATACGCTCATGCAGCGCTATTCGGATCTGCCACAGGTGCAGGCGTATCTGGAAGCCGTGCGGCTCGATGTGTTCGATAGCGTGGGTGATTTCCGCAGGCCGCCGGACCGCGAATCGCCCGCCGGCGACTCGGCGCTCGCGCGCTATCAGGTCAATGTGTTGCTGGACCACGATGCCCACGGTGGCGCGCCTGTCGTATTCGAGGACTTCCCGTCCTATCAAAACCTGATAGGGCGGGTCGAGCATCGCGCCATGCTCGGCACGCTGGTCACCGACTTCACGCTGATCAAGCCCGGCGACCTTCATCGCGCGAATGGCGGGTATCTCCTGCTCGACGTGGACAAGGTGCTGCGGCAGCCCTTCGCATGGGAGGGACTCAAGCGCGCGCTGCTCAAGCACGAGATTCGCATCGAGTCGCTTGCGGAGATGTACAGCATGGTGAGCACGGTGTCGCTCGAACCTGAACCCGTGCCGCTCGACGTGAAAGTGATCCTGTTCGGTGAACGCTGGCTGTATTACCTGCTCTACGAGCTTGATCCGGACTTCTGTGAGCTCTTCAAGGTACCTGCCGACTTCGAAGAGGACATGCAGCGTGACCCGGCGAATCAGTTGCTCTACGCCCGCCTCATTGCCGCAGTCGTGCGTCGTCAGGGGCTACTGCCGTTCGGATGCGATGCCGTACTGCGCGTGATTGAGGAGCAGGCTCGTCATGCTGGCGACGCAGACAAGCTCTCGCTCCATATGCGCACGCTTGTAGACCTGCTGCGCGAATCTGATTATGTTGCGCGTCAGCGCGGCGGCGATATCGTCGGCCGCGGAGACGTCGAGCGGGCGCTCGAAGCCCAGGTCGCGCGCTGTGACCGTGTGCGCATGCAACTGCTCGAGGAGACTTTGCGCGGCACGCTGCTAATCGATACGAGCGGCGCGAAAGTGGGGCAGGTCAACGGATTGTGGGTCGCCCAGATGGGGGGCTACACATTCGGTCAGCCCGCGCGCATTACCGCGCGCACACGGGCTGGCGAGGGCGAGGTGATCGACATTCAGCGAGAGGCGAAGCTGGCCGGCGCGGTTCATTCGAAGGCGGTGATGATCCTGTCGTCGTTCCTGACAGCGCGCTATTGCGGCAAGCGTCCGGTATCGCTCGCAGCGAGCCTCACGTTCGAGCAGACATACGGGACGGTTGAAGGCGACAGCGCATCCCTCGCGGAGCTATGCGCGCTGCTCTCGTCGCTCTCGGGTATTCCACTTCGACAATCGCTCGCGGTGACGGGCTCGGTGAATCAGCAAGGCGAGGTGCAGGCGATTGGCGGGGTCAACGAAAAGATCGAGGGTTTTTTCGATCTGTGCCGCGCGCGCGGGCTTTCGGGCGAGCAGGGCGTCGTCATCCCGCAGGCGAATGTCAGGCATCTCATGCTGCGCGAGGACGTGGTCGAGGCAGCAGCGGGCGGACGGTTTCAGGTCTATGCCGTCGGCAGCGTTGACGATGCGCTTGGCTTGCTGACCGGTTTGGCGGCCGGCAGCAGCGACGCTGAAGGGAATTTTCCTGACGGTACCGTCAATGCATGCGTGTGCGCGAAACTTGCAGCGTTCGCTGACGCACGTCGTGCGTTGCAGTCGCCGCATTTCATGACTGGCCGGCGCCGCTGGCATCCGGCGGCAAATACTCGCATCAACATTGCAGCGGCGCCTCGTCGTGCCGGCAGAAAGCGGCCGGATGGCGGCCCGGAATAAGCGAGTGTCAAGCTGAGCCGGCCTGCGCGCTCGCAGGCCGGCTCGCATCCCGGTTATCCGTCTTCCGCAGCTGAATGAATGGCAGAAGTCCCCGGTTTTCACTCCCGAAGCGCATCGTTCAGTACAGCAGAGAGGGCCTGCGAGCCGCCGCGAAGGCGTGCGTTTGTCGCTGCGCGATCTGGAGCGCTTGCACCGCATCGGTGTCGCGGACCAATGCCTCCCAGACCGCATCCGAGCCGATCAGGGCGCGAGTCGCGGCGACATCAAAGGTTTGCGGCCAGCCCCGGTGCAGCTGCGCAACCAGGGTGAGGCCAAGCACACCAGGCTCACGCGCAGCGTCCGCGCTTGCCACTCTCACACCGTGGCACAGCATGCCGCGCCATGTGGATTCGGTCGGCACGAATTCGATCGGCTCGAAGCGCGCACCCGCATTCGCCGCGTTCAACGCGGCAGCCAGCGCGACGCCGTCGAGCCAGGGTGCGCCGATCCACTCGAAGGGATGCGGCGTGCCGCGCCCGACGCTCACGTTCGCACCCTCGATCAGTGCCACGTCCGGATAGAGCGCGAGCGCCCGCGGCGTGCGCAGGTTGGGCGAGAGCGGCGTCCATGCGAGACCGGTGTCGGTGAAGGCCATTTCCCGATGGTATCCGCTCATCGGTATCACATGCAGGTCCGCGTTGATGTGCCGCTCGGCGTTGAAGTAGCGCGCAAGCTCACCAGGCGTCATGCCGGGCTGCAGCGGCAGCGCCGTGTAGCCGGTGAAGGACGTGCGTCCGGCGTCGAGCATCGGGCCGCCGAAGCGCGCCGCGCCCAACGGGTCGGGGCGGTCCAGCACGAAGACGGGGATGCGGCGCGAAGCGGCTGCTTCGAGCGTATAACCTAGCGTTGTTTCGTAGGTAAAGAAGCGCACACCCGCGTCCTGGAGATCAAATACGAGTGCGTCAAGCCCATCGAGCGCGTGCGCGGGAAAGCGCTGGCGGCTCCCGTAGAGGCTGATGACAGGGAGTCCCGTTGCTGCATCGGTCGTGTCGTCGAACGGTGCGTCGATGTCACCGCTCAGGCCGTGCTCGGGTGCGAACAGAACCCGCAGCGCGACGCCAGGCGCATGGGCGAGCACGTCGGCGCTGCGCCGGCCTTCGCCGTCGATGGCGCTCTGGTTCGTCACGAGGCCGATGCGCATTCCCGCGAGGGGCGTGAACGCTTGTGCGGCGAGGAGGTCGAGACCTGTCTTCACCGGCCCGTGAGCGCGCGGCATGACCTGCGCTGCCGCGAGCGTTGCTGCGGCCCATGGCAGACGCTGCGCGAGCTGCGCTTCGGATAGCGGCTGCGCGCCACTTGCCATCAGTGAACTGACCTGTGCGCGCAAGGGCTCGGCGTCGCCGTGCGGGCCCATCAATACGCGGTTGCTCAGCACGATCAGAAAGCGGCCCGTTGCGAAATCGATCCACAAGGCCGTGCCCGTATAGCCGGTGTGCTTCAACGCCCCGATCGGCTCAAGCCGGTCGCGATTCGCCACCAGTGGGGGCTGGATCTCCCAGCCGAGGCCGCGCCATGGGGGCGGCGATGCGGGCTGCGCGAGCAGGGCGATACTCGACGCGTGAAGGATTCGCACGCCGTCGAGCGTGCCGCCTTGCAGCACCATGCGCGCGTAGCGCGCGAGATCGCCGGCCGTCGAGAAAAGGCCGGCATGCCCCGCGACGCCGCCCATGCGAGCGGCGATCGGGTCGTGCACGTGTCCTCGCGCAAGGCCGCTTGTCGGCGCGATCCGCGCTGCAAGTGAGGCATCCGGTCTGAAGCCCGTGTCGACCATGCCGAGTGGCACGAAAATGTGGTCCCGGCACCAGGCGTCGAAGCGCTCGCCGCTGGCGAGCTCCACGAGCTTCGCGAGGACGATGAAGTTGACGTCGCTATAGGTCACGCGCGCGCCCGGCGCGCTGCGCGGAATAGCGTCGGCGGCTTTGCGCAGGACGTCGGCTGCATCGACGGCACGCGTGATCGACACCTCGGGCGGTAGCCCGGAAGTATGCGAGAGCAGTTCGCGCACCGTGATGTTGCCTTTGCCGTGCGCGCCGAAAGCGGGCCAGTAGCGGGTGACGGGTGTGTCGAGGTCGAGGCGGCCGGCTTCCACGAGTTGCAGCACGGCCGTCGTTGTCGCGATCACTTTCGTGAGGGAAGCGAGGTCGAAGACCGTGTCCATTGTCATGGGCTCGGGCTGCGCGCCCTGCGTTCGCGAGCCGGCCGCGTAGGCCCACGTGCTCGACTGGGCGTCACCCGCCACGACCACTGCACCGGGAATGCGCCCCGCAGCGATCTGTGCGGCGACGATCGCATCGAGCCCGGCCGGCGCTTGCGAACCCGGCACGGGCAGACCCGTGGATGGCCGCGGGGCGGGAGAAGCGGGCGCGCTCGCGACGTGCGCCAGTTGAGGGGGCCGCTCGGCGCAGCCCGCCAGGACGACGGCCAGCGCGGCCGCAAGCAGCCATGTCGCGCCATAAAAACCCTTGCGTCTCAATGGGGCAACTGGGCGGGATCGTAGTGATTGCGCGGATTCCATAGCATCCAGCCGTCGGCGCCGGCGGCATCGGCGGCGTCGACCTGTTCTCGGATCGCCTCGGCGCCGAACTCGCGATGATCAAACGCATAGTCTCGAAACGCCTGAAGCCAGGGCCTGAAGCGCACGCCCGGCAGGCCGGTGCGCGTCTTCGCCTGCGCCAGCGAGCGGCCCACGATCTGGCCGGGCTCCACCATCGGGCGATCGAAGCCGGGAAGTCCCCACGTGAAGCCTGACGGATAGAGCATGGGCGAAATATAGTCTAGCGGCGCGGCGAGCTGCTCGATCTGCTGGCCGATGGCAGTGTCGTCGAGATTCCAGCACACGTACCCGAAGATATCCGCGGCGACGAACACGTTATAGGGCACGAGGCGCGCGCGGGCAACGTTGAGAAATCCGACGATTGCGGCCGTCCGGTTCGCGCGTGTGTTCGGCTCGCTGAACTGCAGTCCCGGGGCATCGGGAAAGCGCACGTAATCGAACTGGATCTCGTCAAAGCCAAGGCGCGCGGCCTCTTGCGCAATATCGATGTTGTGTGCCCAGACCGCCTGCTGGAAAGGGTCGACCCATTGCAGCGACTCGCGGTCGCGCCACACCTCGCCTGTCGCGTCGCGCACCGCCCACTCGGGATGGGCGCTCGCAAGTGGATCGTCCTTGAAGACGACGATGCGCGCGATCAGGTAGAAGCCCTGCTCGTGGAGCGTGGCGACCAGCGCTGCGAAGTCGTCGATGTAGGGCGGCTGCACGCTCACATGGCGGATCGCGCCGATGGCGTCGCGCGCAGCGTTACGCCACGGCGTGATTCCGCGATCGCCCTTGGCGTCGATCACGAGCGCGTTGATGCGATTGCTCGTACTGAGCGCCACGGCGGCACTGCGCAAGGTGCGGCTCGTTACGCCGTAGACGGACAGGTAGACCGCCCTGGGTCGGAACGGCGCGAGCGCGATCGTCACCGGCGCGTTGCCGGCGACAGTCGTCCATGCGCGCAGATAGCCCGGCGCGCGCGCCGCCACGCTCGTGCCCGGCGCAGGTGCGGGAAAGGCGCCGCGCGTGTCCGCGCGCAGCGCGCGGCCGCCGATTGTCACGGTAGCTTCAGGTATGGGCGCATGCGTCTTCGCATCGATGACGACGCCTTGCATTCCGGCGGCTGCCTGGGCGCTGGCAACACCGCATGCGAGAGCGACGGCGAGGGCGGCGACCCACGAGATCGCATGCCGGACGGGAGTGCCTTGCAAGGTGGGCTTTGCGAAAGACGTCATGGCGGGGCTCAAGGTAATGTCCGGGCATCGAGAGGGGATGGGCGTTCGCCAAGCAACTGACCGAGGCATTCGGGCGTGCAGGTATCAACCATCAGAAAGCGCGGGATCGCCAGTGGTTGCGTCGAGCGCGTGACGTTGTGCGGTTCGATCGTGAAAGCAGCGCGGTAGCCGGCATGCTGCGCGAGTGCGACGAGATCATCGTTGTGGATGCCGAACGGCCAGGCGAGCATGTTGACGTGGCCGCCGAGCTGGCGCTCGAGCAACTCGCGGGAGTGCGTGAACTGTGTCAGCGCGAACTGCTCGAAAGCGGGTTCCGACAGGCGCCGTCGTTCCGTGTTGAAGTTCGGATGCCACCAGGTGTGCGACTGGACATCGAAGAGTCCGGTGTCGCGCAGCTCGCGCAACTGGGGCCATGTCATCGCATACGATGCGTTCGAGATGGCCGAGGGATAGATGAACAAGGTGACGGGAAAGCGCTCACGCAGAACAATCGGGCGCATTACTTCATAGACCGAGCGATGACCGTCGTCGATGGTGATCGCGATGGCTCTGGGCGGCAGCGTCGCCGACGGATCCTCGAGCCACGCGACGATATCGCGCAGCGGCACGATCTGGTAGCCGTGCGCGCGCAGCCAGGCGAGATGCGCTTCGAGCGTCGAGACGCGCACCGTCATCGAGTCCGTGGCTTCGTCAGCGAAGCGATGGTAGACGAGGATCGAAGCGTCAGGCACGGGTTGCGCCGCCTCTGCGGGCGCTATCAGCGGACGCCACGCCATCACCCCGGCGAGGAGCAGCGTCAACATGCCGATAAGCTTGCAAGGGAGAAAGCGCATCTTCTGGTCCGGTTCTTCTGCTCGCTGTGGTCTGCGGGTTGCTGTCGCCAGAACTCGCCGCGCTCTTTTGCGGTTGCGATGTCTATTCGAACGGGTCCGCCCCGTTCGCGCTTGACCTGAATCAAAGACACGGCGAAGGGGCAATTCAGTATGGATTTGCGCCGCAGCGGCGCGCAGCACGAGCATCCGCTTCGACGTTGACGAGGCATTCGCCGGCGCCGTCCGCGCATTCCAGATGACGCAGCGTGTCAGCAACGGGTCGATCCGATCACGGCGGACGTTCAGGAGGTGCAGAAACAAGGTCCCGTCGTCTGGCAGGTCGCCTCGATCTTCTCCCTGTCGACGCCTTCGTGCTGGCGATCAAGGATGCACATGCCGCGCGCGAACAGGCGGCGATCAGTTGAACCGTTCGTAGGAGCAAGGTATGCGCGAGCAGCGTTTCGATTACGTGCTGGTAGGCGGCGGCATTGCGAGCGTGACCGCTGCGCGCTCGCTGCGCCACGAAGAGCCGGGCGCGAGCATCGCGATCCTGTGCGCGGAGCCTGTTCTACCGTACCGGCGGCCGCCGCTCACGAAAGGTTTCCTCACGGGAAAGGTCGGCGCCGCGCGCGTCACAATCCACCCGGCAGACTTCTACGAGAAGCAGAACATCGCGCTGCTGCTGCACACCCGGGCTGCGGCGCTCGATTGTGCCGCGCACCGGGTGCAGCTCGAAGACGGCAGCGCGGTGGGCTACGGCAAGCTGCTGATCGCCACGGGCGCCCGCCCGCACATGCTGAGCGTTCCCGGCGCCGCGCTTGCGGGCGTCCACTGCCTGCACGATATCGGCGACGCCGTTGCGTTGCGAACCGATACGGCGGCCGCGCGCCGGGCGCTCGTGATCGGCGCGGGCTTCGTGGGTGTCGAGGCCGCCGCGGCGTTGCGCGAGCTGGGTCTCGAAGTGACGCTTGTCGAGCGCGGTGAGCAGGTGCTGCCGCAGTTGCATTCCGCCTTGCTCTCGGCGCATTTCAGGACGCTCTGCGCGGAGCACGGCGTCGAGGTGCTGACCGGGCTCACGGTCGAGCGTTTCACGGGGCATGGCACGCTGACGGGCGCGGTGCTCAGCGATGGCCGCTCGCTCGCATGCGAACTCGCCGTCGTCGCGACGGGCGTGGAGCCGAACTGCGCATGGCTTGCGGGCAGCGGCATCGGGCTGGCCGATGGCGTGCTCGTCGACGAGTGTCTGCAAACGTCGGACCCGGACATCTACGCCGCAGGCGATGTCGCGAACTTCCATGACCCTGTGCTGGGCGCGCGCCGCCGCGTCGAGCACTGGGACAACGCCGTGCGCCAGGGACGCCTCGCCGCCCGCAACATGCGCGGCGCGCGCATGCCGTACCGCGACGTCTCGATCTTTTATGGCGATGTCTTCGACGCGCCCTACAACTTTCTGGGCGATCCGTCCGATGCACTGGAGGTTGTCGAGCGCGGCGAGTTTGCGCAGCAGCCTTACTCGCTGCTGTTCATGAGGCACAACGTGCTGCGGGCGATGTTCTCATTCGGCGTGCCAGCCGATGAAACGGTCGCCGCGGAAGAGATGATCCGGCACCGGCGCAATCTCGCGAGCGGCAGTGCCGCGCTCGCGCAACCGGGCTCGCGCCTCGGCGCACTGCCTTCGCAGACCGTGCTCATCCTGCAGGGCGGCGGCGCGCTCGGCGCATTCGAGAGCGGAGCGATCGAGGCGCTGGAGTCGCATGGCGTTCGCCCCGACATCGTTTCGGCCGTGTCGATCGGCGCGTTCAACGGCGCGATTGTCGCGAGCCATCCCGGCCAGGCGGTTGCGGCGCTCAACGCCTTCTGGCGCGACCTGTCGATCGAGGGGCTCTCCGCGCCGCGGACCTGTGCGCAACTGCGGCAGACAGAGCTGGCCTGGCATCTCGCGCTCTTCGGCGTGCCGAACTTCATGCGCCCGCGCTGGTGGATGGGTGCACCGGGAACCGGCAGCTTCGCGCCGTGGTGGACGAGCTACTACGATACCGAACCCATGCTCGCGCTCCTGCGCCGCTACGTCGACTTCGACGCGCTGGCGGCAAGTCCCACGCGCCTGCTGCTCGGTGCCGTGGATGTCGCTAGCGGCGAGCGGCGCATTTTCGACAGCTACGTCGACCGGCTGACACCCGAGCATCTGCTCGCGAGCGGCAGCCTGCCGCCTGCGATGCCATGGACGACGGTGGAGGGCCGCGCGTACTGGGATGGCGGCGTTGTCAGCAACTCGCCGCTCGATCTCGTGATCGAGCGCTGCGGGCAAGTCGCGGGACGCGTATTCGTCGTCGATCTGTTTTCCGGGGCGCGGCCGTTGCCGTCGAATCTTTTCGAGGTGATGCTGCGCCGCGACGAGATCGTCTATGCGGACCGCGTGCGCAACGATCTGCGCTTCGAGGAGAACGCCAACGACTTCCGCGATCTTGTCGAGCGCATCACCGGCCAGCTCGACGCAGCGGCCGCCGCGCGCGTGCGGCAGTCGCCCGAGTACATCCGGCTGATGGGCAACCACGTGCCGGTGCAGATCCACCGTATTGCGCTCGATGGCACGTCCATGGGCGGCGTGTCGTTTGCGCGCGACTTCGATTTTTCCTCGGAGTCGATCGCGTCGCTGCAGGCGCTTGGCCGGGCAGCGGCGTTGGCGGTGCTCGACCTGGACGAAGCGAGATTGCGCGCGGGTCTTGCGGCCTCGGACTACGAAGACGAGGTGTGCAAATAGCGCACGCCGGCACGCACAGGCATGGGGGAGCGCGATGCAATATTTCGACGTGTGCAACGGCGACGCGGACGGCCTGTTCGCGCTGCATCAACTGCGCCTCGCGACGCCGCGCAACGCGGTGCTGATCACGGGGCCGAAGCGGGACAACGCACTGCTTGCGCGGGTCATCGCGAGCCCCGGCGACCATGTGACCGCCCTCGACCTCTCGTTCGACGTCAACCGCGCCGCCGTACTCGCGCTGCTCGCGCGCGGCGTCACGATTGACTATATCGACCATCACGTCGCGACCGGATTGCCGCGGCACCCGCTGCTGCATGCGGATATCGATACGGCTCCCGATGTCTGCACGAGCATGCTCGTGGACCGGCGGCTGGGAGGGCGCTATCGCGCATGGGCGGTCGCGGCGGCGTTCGGCGACAATCTGCCGGACGCGGCTCACCGGCTCGCACGGCTCGCGGGCATCGATTCCGACGACGAGGCGAGCCTGCGCGAACTCGGTGAGAACGTGAACTATGCGGGCTATGGAGACTCGACGGACGATCTGCTGATTGATCCTGCGGCGCTCTACGCGCTGCTCGAGCCATATGCGGACCCGCTCGATTTCGTCGGGGCTTGTCCGCTTCTCGCGACGCTCGGGCGAGCGCGGCGCGAGGACCTCGAACTCGCATGCTCGCAGCGCCCGGCGGCGACATCGGCGAGTACCGAGGTCTATATGCTGCCGGACGAGCGCTGGGCGCGCCGTGTGCGCGGCGCCTTCGCGAACCGGCTCGCACGGGAGGCGCCCGAACGCGCGCATGCGGTGCTCACGCCCACTGCCGGGGGCTTCTGGACCGCGAGCATACGCGCACCGCTCGCGGCGCCATTTGGTGCGGACCGTTTTTGCCGTCTTTTCGGCGGAGCGGGGCGGGCCGGCGCCGCAGGCATCGGACATCTGCCACGCGCGGCGTTCGATGCGTTCGTTGCCGCATTTCGTCAGGCATACGAAATGTCTGCATGAGTCGCGCGTGGCTCATGCTTCGCCTCTGGTGAATCATCCGCCAGGCTGGTAACGCCATATGATCCTGATCCTGACCTCACAGGTAACGCACCCACCCCTGGCGTCAATTCAAGCAGCCTCGTAGCCGGGCTCGAATGCCATCTATGACGGTTTGCATGCCTGCGCGAGATACGCGACGACGTCATTCAGGGTCACGAGCCTCGCGTAATCGGACTCGGGAATGTCCACCTGCAGTTTTTCGTGTAACTGCGTAAGGAAGTGCA
Source organism: Paraburkholderia sp. A1BS-2L (assembly GCF_051125205.1). Taxonomy (NCBI): domain Bacteria; kingdom Pseudomonadati; phylum Pseudomonadota; class Betaproteobacteria; order Burkholderiales; family Burkholderiaceae; genus Paraburkholderia; species Paraburkholderia sp. A1BS-2L. Next base: position 678,957 of record NZ_CP120429.1, on the reverse strand, counting down.
GCCAGTCGATGGAATCGAGATCGACCTGATGACGAAGCGGACGATCGGCGCGCAGTGTCAGCTCCTCGATTTCGGGCGCGATGGACTTGAGCGTGGCCAGCACGACCACTCGAATATCGGATTCGCTCATGAATTCAGCTCCTCGGGTTGCTGCAAGGTCTCGCCCAGTTCGACCAGAAAGCGCGCACCGTAATGGCCGTCGGTGATGCGATGATCGGCCGAGAGGCTCGCCGTGACGGTGGGCATGACCTTCAGGCTGCCATTCTCGGCCCAGGGCCGCTCCGCGATGCGCCCGAGGCCGACGAGCGCGACCTGTGGCGGATAGATGATGCCGAACACTTCGCTGCTTCCCTGGTCGCCGAGGCTGGTCACCGTGATGGTGGACTCGGAGAGTTCGGAGCTTCGCAATGAGCCCGCACGGCACCGGCTCGTGAGATCAATCAACTCGCCCATTAACTGCGCGAGTGGTTTCGTGTCGGCGTCCAGCAGCGCGGGGGCGACGAGGCCGCCATGACGCAGCGAGATCGCTACGCCGACGTGGATGTGCGGCGCAGCGTGGAATTCGCCATCGCGATAGAAGCCGTTGAGATTCGGAAAGCGCCGCAAAGTGAGGGCGACGGCCTTGATCAGCGGCACAGCGGGCAACAGGCGGTCTTCGATCGAATGCTGCGCGTTTTGTGTGGTGAGCCAGGTCAGCATGCGGCCGAGCGGAATCGTCTCTGATACGTAGTAGTGGGGGATTTCCCGCTTGGCACGCTCCATCGCGGCGGCGATGGTGTGACGCATCGCGGCTAACCGGTCGCCCGCAGCGGCCTCTGGCGCCGCGCCGCCGGCCATGGCGGTGGTTCGCTCGACGTCTTCGAGCCGTACCGTGCCATCCGGGCCCGTGGCGGTCACGGTAGCGAGGTCTATGTGCAGTTGCTGCGCACGCTTGCGTGCAGCGGGCGATACCTTGCGGCGGGTGGCTGGCGTACCAGCGGGCGCACTGGCGGGCGGGCCAGGAGGCAGCATAACTTTTGGTCCCGGCGCGCCCGCCTCGTGCGGCGCTTTGCGTGCCGGGCGCGTGGCGGGGGGGGCTTCGCCTGGCGCCAGGAGTGTGGCAATGGTCGCACCGACCGGCACCTTTGCGCCAGCGTCGATCATCAGCTCGTCGATGGTGCCTTCCTGCCAGCTCTCGATATCGACCGCTGCCTTGCTCGTGTCGACGATCGCGACCACCTGGCCTTTTTTCACCGCGTCGCCGGGCTTGACCTTCCATTCGAGGAGCGTGCCCTCGTCCATGTCCGCACCCATGGAAGGCAGCTTGAACTCGATCATGTGTCGTGCTCCGTATTTGTCACGCGGATCCGGACAGCAGCCTGCGGGCGGCGTCGACGATTGTCCCGGCCTGGGGGAGGGCGGCTTCTTCCATGTGGCGCGCGTATGGAATCGGCACGTCTTCGGCGCACACGCGTGCAAGCGGTGCGTCAAGTTCGTAAAACGCCTGCTCGACGATGCGCGTTGCAATCTCCGAAGCCACGCTTGCACTGCGCCAGCATTCGTCGACGATGACGGCGCGCCGACATTTCGTCACCGACGCCACGATGGTTGCATCGTCGAGCGGCCGCAGTACGCGCAGGTCCACGACTTCGGCGCTCACGCCGTCCTGGGCCAGAAGGTCTGCCGCTTCGAGCGCCTTGTGCAGGCAACCCCCATAGGCAAAGATCGCCACGTCGCTGCCTGCACGCCGTACCTTCGCGCAGCGGATGTCGACACCCGTCACGTCGGGTAGTTCGTCCTCCATGTTGTAGAGTCCCGCATGCTCGAAGATCAGCACCGGATCGGGATCGGCAAGCGCCGCCGCGAGCATGTAGCGCGCATCTTCGATAGTGGCAGGCGCGAGCGCCTTGATGCCGGGAATGCCTGCGTACCAGCCCTCGAAGCTGTGCGAGTGCTGCGCCGCGACCTGGCGGCCGGCGCCGGTGGCCATGCGCACGACGAGCGGGACCGAGAACTGCCCGCCCGACATGTGATGATAGAGCGCGGCGGTGTTGACGATCTGGTCGAGCGCCAGCAGGCTGAAATTCACGGTCATGATTTCGACGATGGGACGCATGCCGCCGAGCGCGGCGCCAATGCCAGCGCCTGTGAATGCCAGTTCGGAGAGCGGCGTGTCACGAATACGTTCCGGACCGAATGTCTCGAGCAGTCCGGCCGAAACCGCATAGCTGCCGCCGTAGCGGCCCACGTCTTCGCCCATGAGAAAGACCCGGGCATCCTCGGTTAGCGCAGTACGCAATGCCTCGCGCAATGCTTCGCGGTAGCTGAGCCGGCGCGTCACGATGCGTCTCCCGTCTGCGTATAAAGATACTTGGTCAAATCCTCGACCGGCTCCCAGGCGCCCGCTTCGGCAAACGCGACGGCTCGCGCGACTTCGGCTTCGACCTCGGCGTCGAGAGTCAAGAATTCCGTTTCGCTGAGCTTGCCTTCGTCCTTGAGCCGTTCGGTGAACGTGTGGATCGGTCCGCGCGCTTTCCATTGCTCGACTTCGGCTTTCTCACGGTACAGTTCGGCGTCGTACATCGAGTGTGCGCGGAAGCGGTAGGTCTGCAGTTCGAGGAACAGCGGTTGCCGCTTGCTGCGCACGTACGCTGCCGCCTCCATCATCGCTTCGTGTACGGCCACGACGTCCATGCCGTCCGCGCGCCGGGTTTCGATGCGGTAAGAAGCGGCTTTCGCGCAAAGATCGGTTTGAGACTGGTGGCGCTCGAGCGCGGTGCCCATCGCATAGAGGTTGTTCTCGCAGCAAAAGAGCACCGGGAGTTGCCACAGCGCCGCGAGGTTCATCGATTCGTGAAACGCGCCTTCAGCCACCGCGCCGTCGCCGAAAAAGCATGCAGTGATACGTTGGGCATGCTGCATCGTGTCGGCGAGCGCCAGGCCCACCGCGAGCGGCAAGCCACCTCCAACAATGGCGTTGCCGCCGAAGAGGCGCGTGTCGCGGTCGAACAGGTGCATCGACCCGCCGCGGCCATGTGCGCAGCCTTCGCGCTTGCCGAACATCTCCGCCATCAGCACGCCCATATCCATGCCTCGCAGTAACGCGTGCGCATGTTCGCGGTACGTGGCGACGATATTGTCGTCGGCGTCGAGTGCGTGAATCGCACCGACGCCGGTCGCTTCTTCGCCGATGTAGAGATGCAAAAAGCCGCGAATCTTGCCCGCGCCGTAAAGCTCCGCGCACTTTTCCTCGAGCCGGCGCACGCGCAGCATGTCGCGCAGCAGGGCGAGCGAGCGCGCCTTGTCGTACGGGACCGGTCCGGAGGGCGGCGCAGGAGCGGGGTGGTCGATAGACGTCATGATCCGTACTCCAGCGTCGAGGTATCGCCTTCGGCGAGGCCGAGCTCGCGCGCTTTCAGCAGCCGGCGCATGATCTTGCCGCTACGCGTATGGGGCAGTTGCGAGACGAAGGCCAGTTCCTTCGGCGCGACAGCCGCGCCAAGACGCTTGCGCGCGTGGCCGAGCAGTTCCATTTTTAACGCTTCGTCCGCCTTGTAGCCCTGATTCAGTGCGACGAAGGCCTTGACCGTCTCGCCCACCACTGGGTCGGGCTTGCCGATGACACCTGCTTCCGCCACCGCCGGATGTTCCATCAGCGCGCTTTCAACCTCGAATGGCCCGATCAGGTGGCCGGCCGACTTGATCACGTCGTCGGCGCGGCCGACGAACCAGTAGTACCCGTCCGCGTCGCGCCGCGCGAGGTCGCCGGTCAAGTACCAGTCGCCCGCGAAGCTCTTGAGGTAGCGCGCTTCGTTGTTCAGGTAGCCGCGAAACATCGCCGGCCAACCGCGCTTGAGGGCAAGCTCGCCTTGGGTGTCCGGGGCCTCGACCACCCGCACACCTCCGTCTTCGAGGTGCTCGACGATCGCGGCATCGACGCCCGGCAAGGGTCGGCCCATTGAGCCTGGCTTGATATCGAAGGCTGGCGTGTTCGCGATCATGATGCCGCCTGTTTCGGTCTGCCACCAGTTGTCATGAATTGGCAGGCCCAGCACTTCCTTGCCCCAGCAGACGGCCTCGGGGTTGAGCGGCTCACCAACGCTTGCCACAAAGCGCAATTGCGGAAACGCGTATTTCCTCGCGATCGACGCGCCGGACCGCATTAACATGCGGACCGCGGTAGGGGCGGTGTACCAGACCGAAACGCGCTCGTCCTGCAGAATGCCGTACCAGCGTTCGGCGTCGAACTCCTCGCGGTCGACTACCGATGTGACGCCATGCAGCAATGGAGCGATAACGCCATACGACGTGCCTGTCACCCAGCCAGGGTCCGCAGTGCACCAGTAGACGTCGTCGGCGTGCAGGTCGAGTGCGTAGCGGCCGGTTACCCAGTGCGTGAGCGCGGCGCCATGCACGTGCAGCGCACCCTTCGGTATGCCCGTCGTGCCGCTCGTGAAATGCATCAGCGCGAGGTCATCGGCCGAGGTCGGCTCGCAGGCGCAACTGGCCGGCGCGTGCGCCATCAACGTCGTCAGATCGCGTGTTCCGGGGATAGCCGTTTGGCCGCCGTCTTCTGCGACCAGCAGCACGTGCTTCAGGCTCGGCATCTGGTCGAGACAGCGCGCGAGCTTGCGCTCGAAGAGCAGGTCGGTCGTCACGAGCACTGTGCCTGCACCCAGATTGACGCGTGTCACAATGGGCTCAGGCCCGAAGGCGGAGAAGAGCGGCGAGACGACGGTGCCGTTCTTGAGCGCGCCTAGCAGTGCCACATAGAGCGCAGGGATGCGGCCGCACAGGATGAACACGCGGTCGCCCTTGCCCACGCCAAGCTTGCGCAGGACGTTGCAAAAGCGGTTCGTCAGCGTCGCCAGCTCTGCATAGCTGACGTTCGTGGCGGGCGCGTTGCGGGCGAGAAAGCGCAATGCGGTCTTTGTGCTGTGCGGCCCGGCACAATGGCTATCCACTGCCTGCCAGGCGATATTGATGCCGCCCTCGGGCTCGGCGGTCAGTTCCCGTGCTGCCGCCGCCCACGAGAAGCGGCAGCGCTCTGCCTCGTAGTCGGCGAAATTCGGAGCAACACACAGGTCGGCTGCGGTCTTGCGGATGATCAGATGTGCGTCCATCTCTGCGATTCCCATCCTGATGCGGCTGCTCTCGATTTACATCGAATCGTTTGGGGACGCGTAGTCTCCCTACACGTGTGCGAGACCAGCGATTGCGTGTTTGGCTTTGCCGCCCCGACTGACAACATCATTTTGCGAACCTTCACCCAATGCGCTTGCGGGGAAGCTTGCTCGCGCGACCTCGGAGACGGTTTTGCAGTAATGCATCGCGTGCGAGAGGCAGGAGGGCAGCATCAAAGCGCCGATTGCCATGTATTCGGGCACGCTGCGGGTTAGCGCACAGCGCGCCGAGGTTTCCATGCAAAGCGCCAGCCAGTCGGCGTACGATTGCGTCTGCACGTTCGCAAGGGCCATCCACGTGCTTGCGAGCGCTTGTGGTGTCGGCAAGCCGGAAGGTGTGCGCGAGGGCGAAGTGAAACTGGAACTGGGCATGAACGTCTCCAGCGTGAACGGTTCGCCGTGTAGTGAAAGCTGCGCTTTGAGCGGCGTCGTTTAATCACGCTATCCCTCAATCGTTTGCGGGATTTGAGGCAAGTCAAATACCAATTGCATTGGCTGCGTTGCGTCGCCGAGTAAGCATTGATGTGCATCAATTCGTCACGGCGCCATGCGTATGAGAGTCACGACAGGCGCGCAGTGCCGCGTCGTCGTTATCGTCGTGGGATACGCGGTCATGCGGATGGGAAATGCGAGGCGCAGGCCGTAATCCGCATACGTCTGCATGGAAAACGTTGAGAGTATCGATGAACTGCGGCCATCGCGGGTCAATCGCGTGCCGGCGCACAGGCACGATGACGGCGATGTGCCGACTCGTGGTTCATGTCCTGTTGAGGAACGATCATGCCTGAATTTATCCTGATGACGCGGCTTTCGGCGGACGGGCTCCGCTCTGGAGTGAACGCAGAAGCGCATGAGGAGCGCGCACTCGAGCGGATTGCGAGCGCGTGCCCCGGCGTAGAGTGGAAGCATAGCTATGCAACGCTCGGACAATACGATTTCCTGGACATATTTTCCGCGCCCGACCTGGAAACGGCGATGCGGGTGTCGGCATTGATGCGTACGCTGGGGCGGTCCTACTCCGAGGTGTGGCCAGCGATCCCCCGAAAGGAGTTTCGCGCGATCATCAGGGCAATGGCCTGAAGCGGGTGCACCCGGGGCATGCCCATCCGTTTGCGCGTGAGGCTGGCGACGCGCTGTCACTCACCTCGCGCGCGACGGGGATGGCGAAAAGGCACGCGCCGGGCCACGCGAAGCTCGGATATCGGGCGCGACCAATACTCGATCAGGCTGTTTGCTGTTTATTCCATAACGCGGCGCGGCCGCTCCTGCCCGGCGCTACGCAATTGTCCGAAGAACCGGGTGCGCTCGAGTTTGCGGCCCGGCAGGCAGCAGACTGGCTTGCATCGCACCAGTCTGCTGTGTACCGCTGAGCGGATTGCCGATGTCCCCGCCCCTCACTCGAACTCGGGGAGATATTGCTCGTTTGCACGCCCGGTGCGGTCCTGAGGCGCAATGCCTTCGACCGCCTGCGCAACCCGCCCGGTATCATCTTTGTCCCGCTCGATGTCCCGCACCGGCGCCGTAGTCCCCGCGTCGGACACATCCTCACGTACTGGCGATCGCGTGATTGCGCGGTCATTCTTGCGATGACGCACGCGTGGCCGCTTGGCCAGGGCGGGTTCCAGACCGAACCACGCGACCTCGGAGCGCAGGCGAGCGGCATAGGCATGCCAGCCGCGCAGATTCAATGCGAACAGACGGTCGCGCACCGATGCGGCGAATGCGTCGTGGTCGAGCTTTTCATCGAGCAACGCCTGCGGCCAGCCACAGAACGCCTGCTGCGCGCGTGCAACGAATTCCTCCACGCTCATGGAAGCGGAAACCTGCCCGAGCAGGATTTCATTTTCCAGTATCGGATGCAGCGAGATCAGTTCCCCTACGGTTTCCGCTATCGGGCGCATTTCGAGAATGCGGGCCAGCAATTGCAGCGTGCGCCCAAGGTGAAGCAGCAGGGCGCGTCGTTCGAAGGCATCTTCCATGTCGGTACCTCGTTTTCCATCTGATGAGGGCAGGCTGCTTGCGTCACCTGCGTTGCGTTGGCCGGAACACAGACGTCCGGAGTCATTCAGTGGGTTCGTAACCCGAACCGGTTGGCCGGGCGATCATGCAGTCTGTGGTGAGCAGCAGGGAAGCAATGGATACCGCGTTCTGCAATGCGGTGCGCGTGACCTTCAGCGGATCGACAATGCCCGCTGCCATCATGTCGCCAAACGTGCCGCGCGCGGCGTCATAGCCCCATGTATCCTGCCCGGCGCTCACGGTGTGCACGACCACCTGGGCGTCCGCGCCGGCGTTTTCGGCAATCTGGCCAAGCGGCGCGGCCAGCGCGTCATGGACGATCTTCGCGCCGGCCTGCGCGGTTTCGTCGGCGCCGAAGTCTTCGAGAGCCGATCTCGCCCGCAGCAGCGCAACGCCGCCGCCGGGCACGATGCCTTCCTCGACCGCCGCGCGCGTGGCATGGAGCGCATCCTCGAAGCGGTTCTTGCGCTCGTGCAGCGCGGTTTCCGTGGCCGCCCCGACGCGGATGACGGCCACGCCGCCCGCGAGCCGGGCGAGGCGGCGCGAGAGCGCGTCGCGCTCGTTGCCGGGGCCGAGCTGTTCGATGCGTGCACGCAGCGCACTAATGCGCTCCTCGAGGCCGGGCCGGTCGCCGCGTGCCTCGACGATTGTCGTGGTGTCGCGTGCGATCTCGACACGGCGCGCGGATCCCAGATCGTCGAGCGTGGCGTGCTCGAGGGTGCGACCCGTTTGCGGCGAGATGACGGTGGCGCCCGTCAGCGCGGCAAGGTCATTGAGTGTCTCGCTGCGCCGCACGCCGAACTCGGGCGAGCGTACCGCGCACGACTTCAGCGCCCCGCGCAGATGGTTGACCACGAGCGTGGCCAGTGCCTCGCCCTCGATTTCGTTCGCGACAACGAGCAGCGGCTTGCCCGTCGCGCTGAGCGCTTCGAGCAAAGGCAGCATTTGTGCAATCGAGCTGATGGTCGCGTCGCATAGCAGGATGCGCGGCTCTTCGAGCACGACTTCGCGCGCGTCGTCGCCGACGAAGAGCGGTGAGGCGTAGCCGTGCTCGATCAACGAACCCTCTACCGTCTCCAGTTCGTCTTCGAGCTTCGAGCCGTCCTCGATACTGATCGCGCCGTCCCGGCCCACGCGCTCGACGGCCTGAGCAACGATGCAGCCGATGCTTGCATCGCCACTTGCCGAGATCGTGGCGATATGGCGCACCTCGTCGGTGCCTGCGCATGGGCGCGCCAACTCGCGCAGCTTCGCGACGACATGCTGGCCGGCTGCCTCGATTGCGCGGCGCAGCGCCATCGGGTCGAAGCCGGCAGCAACATACTTGTTGCCCTCGATCATGATGGCCTGGGCGAGCGTGGTCGCCGTGGTCGTGCCGTCGCCCGCGAGTTCGCTGGTACGCGTGGCGACTTCGCGCAGCAGGCGCACGCCCATCTCCTCGAACGAATCGGGCACGGCAACCGAACCGGCCACGACGACGCCCGAGTTCGCGATGAGCGGTGTGTCGCCGCGGCGCTCGACGATGACGTTGCGCCCGCCTGGGCCAAGCGTGACTTTCACGGCCTCGGCGAGCGCGTTGACGCCGTCGAGAAGGCGCTGGCGGGCGGCCTGGTGGAATACGAGCGTCTTGCCTGTCACGATGGACCTCGCTGGTCGGAAGTGCGGGGAACGGGGTTCAGCGCAACGGCTCGCCGTTGCGCAGAATCTGCACGGCGGTTGCCTCGACGTAATCGACCCGCACGCTGTCGCCTGGCTGGAGTTCGTCGAGCAGACCGTCCGACGACGCCTGCAGCACCACCGTGCGCGTTGGGCCGCGCACGGTGAGCAGACGCCTGCCGCGATCGACCTCGACGACGGTGGTCACCGCTTCGACGCGGTACAGGGACAGCGACGAATGCAAGGACGGCCCTGTTGCGAAGCCATTATCGACGCGTTCGCGAATGCCACTCGAAGCGGATTTGGCGGCGCGCAGCAGGAGCGCGCGGCTGAACGTGGCGGAGACGGTGTCGCCGAGTTGCAGGTTGCGGACATCGCCGATGTTGCGGTCGACCATCACGTCGAAAGGTTCGCCATTGTCTGCGAGCAGCGTGATGCTGTTGCCGCCGGTGTCGATAGCGATGACGACTGCTTTCGCACGCTTGACGGTGGCGCCCGAGAACGGTTTCGCAGGCTCGGCATTCGGCGCGGCTTCATCGCCGGGCGTAGCCCGAGCCGACGCCGCGCCGATGGCGAGCGCCACCGCGCCAGCAAGCAAACTGCATCGCCATCCGCGTTTCATGGTGACTTCTCCGCGTTTGCCGAAGCGTGTTCACACATCGCCATGATGTCCGTCTTAAGTCGTCTAGCGCCGCCAGTAGGCTCGGAGCAAGTTTTCATCCTTGCTGTATTTCTGCTCCAGCGTTCCGTGGAACGCCGCCCTGAGCGCCGAAGCCAGGTTGCGGGCGAGGTGAATGCCCGTCGTGGTAACGACGGTTTTGCCGGAATCATCCTCGATGCTGATGATCCGCTCCAGCGCGTGTTCGGCTCGCGCTTGCTCCTCGTGATGGCGCAGAAGATGAATCAGTTCCTCGCGATGCTGCTTCGCAAAGTCGCCTTCGATGTAGAGGTAACCTGCTGGCTCATTGTCGGCAATGCGATGGCAGGCAGGGCAAACGACCTCGACCGCGCCGGGCATGCGCGTCACCCATTGCCAGCGGCCCTCGTGATATACCGCGCCGCATGTCGGACATACAGAAGGCTCGTGCAGCTTGTGTTGCAGCCTGTATGCGTCATGACCCAGATCCGGGAACACGTTTTCGTGACTCCCGGCCTTGAATGGCTGAGCTTTCGATTTCATGTGCGCTGACCTCCGAAGTTTGTGTCTGAAACGACACTACGCCGGCGAGGGCGGCCTCAATTGATGTGCGTCAACGCTGCGGGACTCCGCGAGGAAAGAATGGAGCGGCGGATAGAGGGACGGCTCGGCATTGGCGCAGTCCTTGCATCGGTGAATGATCGAGGAAGCGATTCCGGTGGTGTCATGGAGATGAACATGATCAAGAACGTTGGTACTGCTGAAAACATTCGTGTGGAGATTCTTCGCAGAGTCCAGGAAAACGCCGATCTAGGCGAGACCTGCCGGGATTGCGACATCACGGTTCCGCGCAAGGTCGATCCAGCGGAGAACGGCGGCTGCAATTGGGTCATCGACGAGCTTCGAGGCGGTGCGCCGGAGTGCGTGGCGCCGCTGAAAGCCGTGATTGCCGAAATGATGCGCGAATATGAGCTGGCCTGAGATCGCGCACGCGGGACGCTCCTGCGACCTTGCCGCTCCGAAGTAGGGCGCAGTAACGCCAGTGGCGAGGCCGCAGGAGAAAACAAACCCGGCGCAGGGGCACGACCCGCTCCGGTCACGCCTCTTGCCGTTACTCGCCGATGATTTGCGAATTCGGCCGAATGCGGCGTGCTTCCCGCGCTTGACGAACTTCGCACCCATGCCGCCAGGGGCGCTCGTCGCGCAAACGGTTCGCGCCTGCAGAGATGCAGTGAAACGTTGCCTCAGCGGGGCGCCATGAAACCCGGCTGGCCGATCTGTTCGGGGTGCTGCGGAACTCGCCGCAGCCTGTCGGTGCGGATACCCATTGCCGCGAGCCTGCGCACCAGGTCGGCGTACACATCTTCATCCATGTCCGGTGTGCGGGACAAGATCCAGATGGGGCTGCCATTCTCCTCGCAGCGCACGGTGTAGCGGTAATCGGGGTCCACGTAGACCGTGAGGACCACCATGTCGAACGGCCACAAGATCGTCACCCGCCACTTTCCGCCGCCGCTGCCAGGCACCACGCTCGCGACCAGCGTGCCTCCCGTCACCGGCTGATCGAAGCCGTGGCGTCTTCCGAAGTAGTTGTCGTTGATCCTGCCGTCCTTGCGTAGTTCCCAGTCCGCGTAGCTGCCAACGTATTCACGTTCGCCCAGGTACGGCACGGTGGCGATCGTGTACCAACGGCCCATGTAGCGCGTCAGTTCCACCGGCACGGACTGTAATGCGGGCGGTGGCGTTTCCCTCGGGACTGCATCGGCGGTATTGCCCGATGTGCGGGTGGCGCAAGCCGCGAGGAGAAAAATGACTGCAGCCGCGACCGCCTGAAGCGCAGAAACGTGGCGCCTGAGGACAGAATGGATCACGGCGCGCCGTGCTGGCTGACCTATGTCGATCATCATTTCGAGCAGACTCATTTGAGCGCGTGGTTCGGGGCCAAAAAACGATCTTCGATGATATGGATATATGCGAGGCCGAGCGCATCGAACCGCTCGGCGCCATGGCGGCAGGTTCTCATCGAGGCGCGATGAAAAACTGGCGCACGCCGTTGCGCGAGTGAAGCGTGCGACCCAGCGCTGCTACGAGGCGTCCGCATGCATGCGCGCGATCGCCTCCGCAAATAGCGGCGCGCTGTCGAGTACGGTGAGGCGATCGAGCAGCGGTCCGTCCGGCACCCGCCACGGCGCCACGCTGTCGGCCACGACGATGCTCGCCAGGGCGCCGCCGCCGAGTTTCACGCAGGCGTCCCCAAGGAAAAGACCGTGCGTGGCGGCAGCGTGCACCTCGGTGGCGCCGAGTGCGCGGCAGTGCCCCGCGACTTGCGCGAGGGTCGTTCCCGTGCCGATCAGGTCATCGACGATGATTGCGCAGCGCCCCTCCAGGTCGCCGACGATCGGCTTGCCCGTGACGATGCCACCCGCGCGCAGCTTTCCGGCGAATGCCGCTTCAACCGGATGGCCAATCAGCTTCGCGAGCCGACCGCGAAAATCTTCCGAGCGCCGCACGCCGCCGGCGTCGGGCGAAACAACCACGAGCGGCGTATCGCGCAGGTGAGTCGCAAACCACTGCGCGAGCAATTCGTTCGCTTCGAGATGCTCGGTGGGCACACGAAACGCGTTCTGGTAAGCCGCCACGTTGTGGACGTCGAGCGTGGCGAAGCGCGCCGTGCCGACCGCCTCGAACAGTTGGGCCACGTACCGCGTGGTTATCGGGTCGCGTGCCTGTGAGCGCCGGTCCTTGCGCGCATAGCAGAGGTAGGGCGCGACGACACTCACGCGCGCGGCCGAGGCGTCCGCCAGCGCTCCTACGAAGAAGAGCAGTTCGCACAGCTTGTCGTTGACGGAGTGGCCCGGTTCGGCGTACAGCGACTGGATCACATAGACGTCGCGACCTCGCACGCTTTCGAGCGGGCGCATCTTGTGCTCGCCGTCCTCGAAGGGGCGCCATTCGTGTTCGCCCAGCGCGATGCCGAGCGCAGAGGCCACGCGCTGCGCGAACGCATGGGAAGTCGGCGGGGAAAAGAGCATCGGCGCGGTGTTCATCATGAGGGCTCCTGGTGCGCAGGCGTCACGTCTGGCCCCGGGCCGCTTGCCTGCGCCGAACTTTCATCGTGGGTGAATCAGTGGTGCCGCGCTTGATGCAAGTCAACCGGGACGACACGGCACACGCTGTAGACGCCCACTGATCTGAATCAAGCCGCCAGGACGCGGTGCGCCCGACAGTGATCGTCAGCCCGCCGTCGGCGAGCCGTGGCCGGAGGAACGCGGCGCGGCAGCTATCCGGCGGGAGGAGCCTGCTCATGCCTGTTGCTCATACCGCAGCGAAAACGCCCGTGCGCAGGCGCTTTCGCTGCCGGCGAATATCGCACCTGCGCCGCATGTCGCGGCTTACGGCCTGCGAGAGGGTCGAGCGTCTGCGCTCGCCAGGTATCTGGCCGGACAAGACGCGCAGCGTGCGCGTAATCGAGACGCACCTTTCATGGGTTTTTCTCACCTCGCGCTTCGCCTGGAAAATGAAGAAACCCGTTCGGCATGCCGGTTCGGATCTGCGCGCACTCGGCGCGCGAGAGCGCGATTGCCGCAGAGAGTTCGCGCTCAATCGCCGGCTCGCGCCCAGGGTGTATCTGGCGGTGGTGCCGCTCACGCTCGACCGGGCGGGCGCGCTCGCGGTGAATGGCGGCGGCCGCGTGGTCGACTGGCTCGTGCAGATGCGCCGTCTGCCGGCGTCGCGCATGCTCGATTGCGCGCTGGCCGCGCATACGCTGGGCCCGGAAGATTGGCACGCTGTAGCGGCCACGCTTGCCGCGTTCTATGACGCGCGGCCCCGGCTGGCAATCGACGCCGCGCAGTATCGGCGCAACCTCGGCGACCTGATCGATGCCAACGAGCGCGATCTGTGCGACCCGGCGCTGCAGCAGGATGCCCGCGCGATCGCGGCGCTTTGCGACAGCCAGCGCGACGCGCTGGCGCAATTGCAGCCGTGCCTCGAACGGCGCGTGCGCGACGGACGCATCGTGGAAGGCCACGGCGATTTGCGGCCCGAACATGTGTGCCTCGTAAAACCCATACAAATCATCGATTGTCTGACGCAATCAAAGGTCCTCCGCACGGTCGATTGCGTGGACGAAATCGCCTTTCTGGCGCTGGAATGCGAGCGGGTCGGTGCAGGACAGGCAGGCCGCATTCTCTTGCGCGAGTGGCGTCGGGCAAGCGGCGATCGCCCGGAGGCAGCTCTCGTGCATTTCTATCAAAGCCTTCGTGCTGCTGTGCGCGCGCGGCTTGCGGCGCTGCATCTGCGCGAGAAGGCCTATCGCGGCTCGCCGCGCTGGATCGAGCGCACGCACTGCTATCTGCTGCTGGCCCGGTTGCACCTGAAACGCTGCAGGCGGTCGCTGACCGCGCGAGCCGGAACGCTCGTCTAAATGCAACCGGGCGCGGATGCTCGGGCGCTTGATCGATGTCAATTCGACAGGTTGCAGACGGATGAGGATTTGATCTGTTCCATCTCGTTTTGTGGACCTCCTGGGAGACTTCAGATGGACAGAGCTGACCGCCCACATCGGCGCCGCTGGCCAAGGCGGTGCATTCAAGTCGCGTGCATATGTCTGATTCTTGCAGTCGGCACGACCGGGCTCGGCGCGATTTACGACTTCCCGGTGGATGCCGGCGTTGTGTCGGGCATGAACGCACCCGAATGCGCACCTGTACGCGCACTGCCCGCTGGCTCGCGTCTCGACGTGGCGCTGCCCGACAGCGACCACTGCTTCGCTTTTTTCATGTACCGCACCTCGTATCCGAATGCGGCTGACGATGTGGCGTCGTACCAGACCTGGGTCCTGCAACAGCGCGTGGGCGAGTTCTGGCAACTGTTCGGATACGTCCTCGTGCTGTGGTTCGTCTTGCTATGCATCGTTGCGATTGGCGCCTTGGCGATAAAAGGGCTCGTTCGGCGCCTGCGCCATACGTCGTCGGCCAGTGCCGAAGCCTCTTCACACGAGCGGGGCGGCCACACGCACGGCTGTCCGTGAGCACGCGTCACCTTCACACGCCATCGCAGCGCGCAGGGTCCGCTGGATCTATTGACGTGTATCAAGCCGGGCGAGCCCGCCAAACCTAACCTCATTCAACGAAGGGGCTGATGCAACGCGTCAAGCCCGCCCCACGAACAGGAGGACAATCATGCATATCGGAAGAATCAGCACCCAGCCCGTCGAAACCTGCACCAGCGATTGCAGCGCACTAACTTTGGCCGAGCGCATGCGCCACGCGCACGTGGGCGACATCGTGGTGGTTGAATATCGCAATGGCGAGGCGGTGCCGGTTGGGCTGGTGACAGACCGCGACCTCGTGGTCGCAGTGATGGCCAGCGGCGAGGATGCCGACCGGTTCACTGCAGGCCAGATCATGTCGCGCGGCCTGATTGTGGTGTCGGAGACAGACGAGATCAGCGTGGCGCTCGACGAAATGCGCCGTTCGGGTGTGCGCCGCCTGCCGGTCGTCGACGATTCGGGACGCCTGACCGGCATCGTCGCACTCGACGATGTCGTGGAATACCTCGCCTCATTGCTCAGTGGCATCGCCGAAGTCGGCAAACTGCAAAGAGTCGAAGAGCAACGTTTTCGCTCGTAACCGGTCACGGTGCCCCAACACGTTTTTCGACGATGCGCACCGGCTGCGGCAATTATTCGAAAGCAAAACAGGGGCGTTGCCGCTGCCGACTCATAGATTCCGCTTGCTTCGCCGCCGTAAGCAAGCACGCCGGTCAGCACGAGACCGCCAGCCATGGAGTTGTAGACACGAAGCCTGGAGCGCCTGAGGCCGGCTGCGCCCGCAAACGCGCACGATCCCCAATGGGCGCTGCGAGCGGCATCGTGCAAAATATCCGTATCCAGAACGCGGAGAATGGCCGGTGGGCGTCAATTTCGACTTGAATGACTTGCAGGCATTTAGAGCCGTGGTTGAGCTCGGAAGCTTCCGCAAGGCCGCCGAGGCGGTGAGCATCTCGCAGCCGGCCCTGAGCCGCCGGATCGACAAGCTCGAGGAAGCGCTCGGCGTGCGCCTGTTCGAGCGCACCACGCGCAGCGTCACCCTCACCACGGTCGGCCGTGTGTTCGCGCGGAGCGCCGAACAGCTGCTCGATGATCTGGATGTCGCGTTGCTCGGCATCCGCGATGTTTCTTCGAGCCGACTGGGGCACGTCACCGTCGCCTGCGTGCCTTCGGTGGCCTACTACTTCCTGCCGGGCGCTATCGCGAGCTATCATCGCCGCTTTCCGCGCATCCGGGTCAAATTGCTGGACGTGAGCGCCAACGAGGTGCTGTCCGCCGTCATCAGTGGAGAGGCTGATTTCGGGGTGAGCTTTGTGGGCAGCCAGGAGTCCGAGATCGAGTTCAAAGTGCTGCTGCAGGAGCGCTTCGTGGCCGCCTGCCGTCGCGATCACCCGCTCGCCAGCAAGAAGCGCGTGACCTGGAACGAGCTTTACGAGCATGAGTATGTCTCGGTGGACAAGACTTCCGGCAACCGGCTATTGCTCGATCAGGCGCTCTCGGCCGTGGCGCCGCGCTTGCCGAGTGTCTGCGAGACGCGCCATGTCACCACCATGCTGGGTTTGGTCGAAGCGGGCCTCGGCGTCGCGGCGGTGCCGTCGATGGCCATGCCCGGGCACAACCACCCCATCCTCACGAGCGTGCCGCTCGTCGAACCCGTGGTAAAGCGGCGCGTTGGAATCGTAAGACGCAGAGGACGCCCGCTTACGCCGGCCGCGCAGGAGTTTCACAGAACGATTGTCGAAATGAAGCGCGGCGGCGTCGCAAGCGCCGACACCTCCGACAAAGGCGTCGCTGAGAAAGTCGACAGGTAGGGGCGCCGCATTGTGATACCGAGACCGCTTCATTCGCTGTATGTGCAGGTCCTGCTGGGCATGGTGCTGGGCATGGCAACCGGTCATTTCTGGCCGCAAGCAGGCACGCTGCTCAAGCCCTTGAGCGACGGCTTCGTTGGCCTCGTGAAGATGATGATTGCGCCGATCGTCTTTTGCACCATCGTCTCAGGGATCACTTCGCTTGCCAGTGGGAAGGCGATCGGGCGCACGATCCTGCGGGCGTTGGCGCTCTTTTATTTACTGACTGCCGTGGCGCTTGCGCTGGGACTTGGCACCGCCTTCGTGCTGCGGCCGGGCGAGGGCATGCACATCGACGCGCGCCATCTGGATGCCACCGTCCTCGCGCAATATGCGACGCACGCGCATCCACACGGCCTGGTCGCTTTCGCGCTGAGCATCATCCCCGAGACCTTGGCCGGCGCGTTCGACAAGGGCGACGTGCTGCCGGTGCTGCTGATCTCGCTGCTCTTCGGCTTCGCGCTCAACGCGTATCCAGGCGCGGGCAGGCCGGTGCTCGCGCTCATCGACGGTGTTGCCCAGATCCTCTTTCGCATTCTCGCGATGATCATGCGTCTTGCGCCGCTCGGCGCATTCGGCGCGATGGCGTTCACGGTGGGTCGCTTCGGCCTGCGCTCGGTTGGCTCGCTCGGCATGTTGATGGTGTCCCTGTACGCGGCATGCCTGTTGTTCGTTGCGCTGGTGCTGGCCGCGCTTGCGCGGCTGCACGGCTTCGCGCTTTGGCGGCTCTTGCGCTACTTGCGCGAAGAGTTGCTCATCGTTCTGGCGACTTCGTCGACGGAGCCGGTGCTGCCGCGCCTGATCGCGAAGCTGGAGGCGCTCGGCTGCGACAAGGGCGTAGTGGGGCTCGTGCTGCCTGCGGGCTATTCGTTCAATCTCGACGGCACCGCGATCTATCTGACGCTCGCCTCGATGTTCATTGCTCAGGCGTGCGACGTGCCGCTCTCCGCGTCGCAGGTCGCGACAATGCTCGCGGTCATGCTGCTCACCTCGAAGGGCGCGGCTGGGGTGTCAGGTAGCGGATTGGTGGCGCTGGTCGCCACGCTGACGGTGATTCCCGATCTGCCCGTCGCTGGCGTGGCGCTATTGGTTGGCATCGACCGGTTCATGTCCGAGGCGCGCGCCTTGACGAGCGTGATCAGCAACGCTTGCGCAGTGATCCTGGTGTCGATGTGGGAAAACGCTTGCGATCGTACGCTCCTCGCCCGGATGCTCGGGCGAGAAGAGCCGGGCGGCGCGAACAATGTGGAGGACCGGCTGGAAAACACGCCCGGAAAATGAGGGCATCTTTAACTGGCGCGGACCTCTCACAGGGCTTGCGTCAATGAGCCGGGACGGAATCGAGCCCGGTCGATTTCACTTCTGCCTGTACGTCTGGGGAAGCGAGATAGTCGAGCAGGGCTTTAGCTTCCTTCGGATGCTGGGCGTTGACGGGAATGCCGGCGGCGAAGCGGGTGACGGACTGCAGAGAATCGGGGATTTTCCCGACGAAGCTCGCCCCCTTGACGGGCAACAACTCGCTCACCTGCTGGAAGCCGATCTCGTAGTCGCCGTTCGCAACCACCGAGGCCACCGGAATGCGCGGGACCATCTTCGCCTTCGACTTGACCTGATCCTCGATGCCCAGTTTCTTGAACAACTCCCGCTCGATATAGACACCGCTCGCGCTGTCCGAGTAGGCGATCGACTTCGCCTGCAGCAGCGTCTGCCGCAGGCCGTCGGCCGAGCTGATATCGGGTTTCGTCGCGCCTTCACGCACCACCATGCCGATGCGCGAATCGGCCAGTTCGACCCGCGAGCCGGGGATGACCTTGCCTTCCTTGATCAGTTCGTCGAGAGCATAACCCACCATGATGACGGCGTCCGCAGGTTCGCCGCGCGCGAGCCGGTTGGGGATCGCTTCAGGCGATTTGCCCATCGACGGGCCCAGCGCGGTGTCGAGCGTATTGCCCGTGTCGGATGCGAACTTCGGGCCGAGGAGCTTGTACGCCGCGGTAAAGCCGCCAGAGCTCATGACGTGCAGTTCAGCGGCCTGCACGTGTGCACCAGCGGCCGAGACTGCGACGAGCGCGGTGGCGCACAGTTTCAGAAGCAGATTCTTCATGATTGATTGGAGTCGTTCAGATAACAGGTGGTCGGTGTCTGTGCAACGAGATGCGCGTCAATGCGCCGGAGTCAACGTTGCGGCGCGCCGGCGATAGAGCGCGAACGTCGCGAAAAGCGCGCAGGCTGCGGCGAAGCTCATCCAGTAGCCGGGTGCGGCCTTATCGTGGGTCATGTGGATGAGCGCCGTCGAAATCGCTGGCGTGAAGCCGCCGAAAGCCGCCGTTGCGAGGCTATAGGCGAGCGAGAAACCCGCAACGCGTACTTGCGCCGGCATCACTTCGGTGAGCGCCACGATCATCGCGCCGTTATAGATGCCGTACATGAACGAAAGCCAAAGCAGGACGAGCAGCATATTCAGGAAGCTCGGCGCATGAGCGAGCATCGACAGCGCGGGGTAAGCGGTTGCAATGGTGAGCACCGTCATGGCGACGAGGAGCGGCCTGCGGCCGATCTTGTCGGAGAGTGCGCCGCCGATGGGGAGCCACACGAAGTTCGATATGGCGACGCACAGTGTCACGAGCAAACTATCGGCGGTGCTCAGGTGCAGGACCGTCTTGCCGAAAGTCGGCGCGTAGACCGTGATGAGATAGAAGCTCGCGGTGGTCATCGCCACCAGCATCATGCCGGCGACCACGACCGCCCAGTTCTGGACCAGCGTGCGGAACACTTCGTTCATCGTAGGGCGATGCTGGCGTGCCTTGAACTCCTGCGTTTCCTCCAGGTTGCGGCGCAGCATGAAAATGAACGGCACGATCATGCAGCCGACCAGGAAGGGGACTCGCCATCCCCAGGCCGCGATAGCAGTTGCGTTCAGCGACTGGTTGAGCGCGAAGCCCAGTGCCGCCGCCACGACGATGGCGACCTGCTGGCTGGCGGACTGCCAGCTCGTGAAGAAGCCCTTGCGGCCCGGTGTGGCCATCTCGGCGAGATAGACCGACACGCCACCCAATTCAGCACCTGCTGAAAATCCCTGCAGCAACCGGCCAACGAGCACCAGCGCGGGCGCCAGCAGGCCGATGGTCGCGTAGCCCGGCACGAACGCGATCAGGATCGTGCCGCTCGCCATGATGGCAAGCGTGACGATCAGGCCCTTGCGACGGCCGACATCGTCGATGTACGCGCCGAGCACGATCGCGCCCAGCGGGCGCATCAGAAAACCGGCGCCGAAGACCGCGAACGTCATCATCAGCGAGGCAAATTCGCTCGTCGCGGGAAAGAATACGCTGGCGATTTGCGTCGCGTAGAAGCCGAACAGAAAGAAGTCGAACTGCTCGAGGAAATTCCCGGCCGTCACGCGGAATACCGCAGCGGCCTTTGAGCGGCCCGACGAAAGGGTAGAGGGCGAAGGATGCATCAACGTGTCTCCTGAAATCGCGGAATAGGCGTGGTCCGCGCTTGTATTCAGGGAATATTGACCCAGGACGCCCTAAACGAAAATTGCAATTTTTCGAAGTATTGATGTTAAAAGCTGATCAATTCCGGAGTGCAAGGGCGGCGCCGCCCCGGCGATACAGCGCGAGGGTGGCGACGAGCCCGCATGCGGCGGCGAAACCCAGCCAGTAGCCCGGTGCGGCCTTGTCGCCGGTGATATCGATGAGATACGTCGAGATGGCGGGTGTGAAGCCTCCGAAAACCGCGGTGGCGAGACTGAACGCAAGCGAGAAACCGGCCACGCGGACCTCGGCGGGCATGACTTCCGTGAGCGCTGCGACCGCCGCGCCGTTGTACATGCCGAAGAAAAACGAGAGCCATAGCAGCACGGCGAGCATGCGGCCGAAGCTCGGCGCCGATGCAAGCCAGGAGAGCGCCGGATACGACGTGCAGATGGCCAGCACCGTGATGGCGATGAGAATCGGCCTGCGGCCGATGCGATCCGAGAGCGCCCCGCCGACCGGCAGCCAGAAGAAGTTCGACAGGCCCACGCACAGCGTGACGATCAGGCTATCCCCGGTGGTGAGTTTCAGAACGGCTTTGCCGAAGGTCGGCGTATAGACCGTGATGAGGTAGAAGGTGGTGGTCGTCATGGCGACGAGCAGCATGCCGGCGAGCACCGTCCGCCAGTTTTGCAGCATCGTGGCGAAGACTTCGCGGGCGCGCGGATGGTGCGTGCGCGCCTTGAATGCGTCGGTTTCCTGCAACGTGCGCCGCAGCACGAAGATAATCGGCACGATCGCGCAGCCGACGAAGAACGGAATGCGCCATCCCCATGCGCCGATTTCGCTGGCCGCCATCAGATGATTGAGCAGATAGCCGAGCGCCGCCGCGGCCACGATGGCGACTTGCTGGCTCGCGGATTGCCAGCTCGTATAGAAGCCCTTGTGCCCCGGCGTCGCCATTTCCGCCAGATAGACCGAGACGCCGCCCAGCTCGGCGCCCGCGGAAAAGCCTTGCAGCAGGCGTCCGAGCAGCACGAGAGCGGGCGCCAGCAAGCCGATCGTCGCGTATCCGGGCACGCACGCTATCAGGATCGTGCCGCATGCCATGATCGAAAGCGTGACGATCAACCCTTTGCGTCGGCCTGCTTCATCGATGTACGCACCCAGCACGATCGCACCCAGCGGACGCATCAGAAAGCCCGCTCCGAACACGCTGAAAGTGAGCATCAGCGAGGCGAACTCGCTCTTCGATGGGAAAAAGATGCGCGAGATGGTGGTCGCATAGAAGCCGAAAAGAAAGAAGTCGAACTGCTCCAGAAAATTGCCGCTGGTCACGCGCAGGACCGCGCCGAATTTCGACGTTCGAACCTGCGCGTTATCCCCGGCGTTGAGCGTTGAGGGATGCATGAGTTGTCTCCATGGTTGTGTTATGCGAGTGCGCTTGCCCACCGAAAGTATTTCGGTGGGGGCGCCATCAATCCGAACCGAGCTGCAGGCGGCTGGCTTGCCGCTTTTCGATCGATGACTTGAGAAGCGCTGCGCTGCGATAGATCCCGTGGGCGAACTTTCCGTAGGGCAGCGTGGCGAAGAGCGCCATCACGACGCCGAGGTGAAGGGCCAGCAGCCAGGCCATCGCGGCGCTATCGCGCCACGCGAGGAGCGCGAGGCCCGAGGCGCTGGTGAGCAGCAGCAGCGCGATGAAGCCGCGGTCCATCGGACGCTGCTTTGGGTCGCCGCGGTCCGGGTCGCGACGCAGGTTGAGCCAGAGCAGGCCCGCCGGTCCGGCGAGCAAGCCGATTCCGCCAGTCGTGCCGAGCAGCACGGGCAGGCTGAGCAGCGGGTAGGGCGCGTGGAGGTCGAGCGCGTAGTGATAGAAGGTGGCCACCACCGTTGCCGCGAAGCACAGCATGAAGCCATAGAAAGTCAAATGATGAAAACGCCGCCGCGCGAGCGTGAACGCATCATTCGATTCGTTGCAGCCTTCGCCATGGCCCCCGTCGAGATACGTCAGGGTGAGCGCATGCTTCGCGGCCTCGGCGACGGCCGGCGCGCTGGCCGGTCCCGCCGACACGTCACGCCAGAATCGCGACACGCCGACGCCGAGCGCGAGGATCGCGAAGCAGAAGAGCGCGCCGAACATCGCCGCGAGCAGGTTATGCGGGAAGATCGCGTAGAAGTTGCCGCCCAATGCGCCCGCGAACAGCGAGCCCTTGAACCCGATGCCAAGCGCCAGAAAGAGGGCGAGCCCGATCGCGAGTGCAAGCGCGACGGTCAAGCCATTGCGCTTGTAGAGCGCACCCATCGATGCGGGCCACGCATACTCCGCATAGGTTTCGACGCGGACCTTGGCCATTGCCTTCGGCACGTTCACGGCGAACTCATGGGGCGGCGCGTACTGGCAAGCGTGATAGCACGCGCCGCAGTTGTGGCACAGGTTGGCGAGATAGTTGACGTCCGCCTTGGCGAATTCGAGGCGCCGTGTCATCGCGGGAAAGACCGCGCAGAATCCTTCGCAGTAACGGCATGCATTGCAGATCTGCATCTGCCGTGCGACTTCCGCTTCATTTTGGGTGAGGGGGAGCACGCGGATGACCGGCGTCGCGGGCTCGCTCATGGTGGTGCGCGGGACGGCGACGGAAGGCGAGGCGAGTTCTCGCGCCTCGCGGGCAAGTGCTTCAAGCTTTTGCACGTTCAACTCCAGTGTGATGAGCGGCGGCCATCGCGGCGCGGGTGCCGGCAATGCGTCCGAACGCGGTGCCGATCGACATGCCGACGCCGGCCGTATAACCCTTGCCGAGCACGTTGCCGGCCATCATTTCCCCTGCTACGAAAAGGTTTTCGCTCGGGCGTCCGCCGAAATGGACCTGGGCGTGTTCATTGACCTTGAGCCCCAGATAGGTGAACGTGATGCCCGGGCGCAATGCATAGCCGAAGAAGGGAGGGGTATCGATGGGCCGCGCCCAGTGTGTTTTCGCTGGCACGAGACCTTCGGTGCGGCAGTCGTCGAGTGCCGTGTGATCGAAGGTGCCGGCGCGGCACGCGGCGTTGTAGGCGCGAATCGTCTCGACGAACGCGGCTTCGGGAAGACTCAGTTGACGCGCGAGATCGTTTGGCGAATCGGCTTTCGCGCCGGGAAAGACCGGAGGCATGAAGCGCCCGATGGCCTTCGCGTCAATGATCGAGTAGCCGATCTGGCCCGGCTGCTGCGCGACGAGCCGCCCCCAGATCGCATAGCGCTTTGGCCAGAAGTCTTCGCCTTCGTCGTAAAAACGCTGTGCGTCGCGGTTGACGACGACGCCGAGCGACACGCAGTCGATGCGCGTGCAGATGCCGCCATCATAGAGCGGCGCGCGGGCGTCGATGGCCACGCAGTGCGACTGCGACGGATCGCCAATCGCATCCGCTCCCGAGTCGATCATGTGCTTGAGCAGGACGCCCTGATTGAAGCGCGTGCCGCGAATGAGAAAGTTCTCGGCGGGCCATTCGCCGCGCTCGTTTTGTCCCCACGCTTCTCGCAGCCATTCGCGATTCGATTCGAACCCGCCGGCCGCGAGCACGCAGGCGCGCGCCTCGAAACGTTGCCCGCCGCTGCGCGCCGCGACGAAGCGGCCCGCCTCCAGCTCGATTGCGTCGACAGGCGTGTCGTAGCGGATCTGCACCCCGAGCGCTTCGGCGCTGCGGTAGTAGGCATTCACGAGCGCCTTGCCGCCGCCCATGAAGAACGCATTGGTCCGCGCGACGTGCAGGGCGCCGGAAAGCGGCGGCTGAAAGCGCACGCCGTGCTTGCGCATCCACGGACGGCACGTCGATGAGGCCCGGATCACGAGCCGCGCGAGCGCCTCGTTCGTGATGCCGCCGGTCACCTTGAGCAAGTCTTGCCAGTATTCCTCTTCCGGATACGCATCGACCAGCACGTCCTGCGGCGCGTCGTGCATGCAGCGCAGGTTGCGAGTGTGCTGGGAATTTCCGCCGCGCCATTCGCGCGGCGCCGATTCGAGAAGCAGGACAGAGGCGCCGGCTTCTCGCGCCATCAAAGCCGCACACAGCGCGGCATTGCCGCCGCCGATTACAAGAACGTCCACCATCTGAGTTGTCTCCTTTGAGACAACTATAAGAAGCGCCGGTGGGCGCCGCCATCAGGGGGCCGGGAAGGGGTCTTCAGGCTTTGTGAAGGGTGGGTCGACGCAGGGTTGCGCCAGGCCAGCGGCCAGCGGCGAGCGTATCGCGCGCGACGTCGGCGAGCACGACGCGTGCGGCAAGGCCGGCGGGCGAAAGCTCGTCGTCCGAGACGCTCGCGATCAGGTTCGGTCTCGTCGCGTATTTCTCGACCAGCGGCACGCTCGCCAGAGATGCGTTCTCGGCGCGTGCGAGCGCCGCTCCGGGCTGAATCGTTGCGCCGAGTCCGCCGCGCACGGCGTCCATGAGCATGGCGAGACCGTCGATCTCGGCGGCGATGCGCGGCGCGTAGCCGGCGCGCTTGAAGGCGGCGTCGAGCAGGGCGCGAAGGCCGTGTGCGCCGCTTGGCAGGATCAGCGGCAGGGCGCCCAGCTTCGCGATCGAGGTTCTCGGCCGCTCAGGCATGCCGGGCAGCGTCGCCGCACCGATCACGAACAGGCGCTCATCGAGCAGGGGCATGACGCTCCAGCGTTGCGCGGGCTCTTCGCGGAACAGGATCGCCAGATCGATTTGCCGTGCGCCGAGCATCGCGCCCAGATAACCGGAGAGGCTTTCGACCATGCGCAGCCGCACGTCGGGATAGCGCTCGCGCATCGCCTGCATGAAAGCGAGCCCGAGCACCCCTGCCGTGCTGGGCGCGAGCCCCACGCTGACGTGGCCCGAGAGGCGCGCCTGGCGGGCGGCCAGGGCGGCGTCGTCGATGTGGCGCAGCGCGAGTTGCGCCTGACGCCAGAATGCGAGACCGGCATCGGTGGGCACGACGCCGCTCGAGGTTCGCTGCAGCAGGCGCGTGGAGAGCTCGCTTTCGAGCCTGCTGATCTGCTGGCTGAGCGCCGACGTGACGACGCCCAGCTCGAGCGCCGCCCGGCCCATGCTGCCGTGTTCGATGACGCTGACGAAATATCGTAACTGCCGGAGTTCCATCGAAAGTCTCAGAGTTTGCGGTTCCGGAAGACCGGTTCGCGCGCATCCAGCGTAATGTGATTGAGCGCGACACCTTCATCTGCCCGCAAAGCAGGTTAATTTTTCGGTCGAAGCGCCGCCGCCGAGCCGATTGTAAACCTCGAGATGGCTTTCGGGCTTGCGCGCAATGATCATGTCCCCATGGTGCTCCGGCCCGGTTGCGTGTTCCACACAGTGGAACGGCTCCCTTGGTGTTCTTCGTGCGGCAACCATAATCGTGTTCATGCGGGATCCGACCGGACGGTCCGGGCCGCAATCCACATTCCGCAGCCAATAAATGACCGGAGACACCATGCAAGCAGTGACAAGTCCCTCGCCCGAGGCGACGGCCGTCCAGCATTCGATGACCGAAGCGGTATACCGCAAAGTGACATGGAGGCTGATGCCGCTGCTCTTCGTCTGTTATGTGTTTGCCTATATCGATCGAGCAAACATTGGTTTTGCCCACCTTCAGTTCCGGCGCGATGTCGGCTTGTCCGAGGCGGCGTTCGGACTTGGCGTGGGACTCTTCTACCTCGGCTACATGCTGCTGGAGGTGCCCAGCAATCTCTGGTTGCAGCGTATCGGCATTCGCCTGACGCTGTTGCGCATCATGACCTTCTGGGGCGTGGTGTCGGCCTGCACGGCATTCGTCCGCACCCCTATGGAGTTCTATTTCGCTCGCGTGCTGCTCGGCGTGGCCGAAGCGGGCTTCTTCCCGGGGGTCATCCTTTACTTCACCTACTGGTTTCCCGCCGCGCGGCGGGCCCGGGTGACGTCCCTTTTCATGAGCGCCATCTGCGTGTCAGGCATCGTCAGCGGGCCGGTGTCGGGGCTCATCCTGGAAAAGCTCACCGGTGCGCTCGGATTGAACGGCTGGCAATGGATGTTCATCATCGAGGGGGCGCCATCCATTTTGGCAGGCGTGGTTGCCTGGCTGTGCCTCACCGATCGGCCCGAAGAGGCGCGGTGGCTCAATGAGCAGGAAAAGGCCATCGTGCTCGATGCGCTGCACCGCGAAGCCGCACTGAAAGAAGCGCGTGCGCCGAAATCCATCTGGGTCGCGCTTCGGGAGCCGAAGTTCTACTTCCTCACCTTTGCCTATTTCAGCGTGCCCTGGGCCAGCATCGTGGTTCATATCTGGGCGCCGAGCGTCATCAAGAACAGTGGCGTGACGAACTTCTGGCATATCGGTGCGTTGTCGGCGATTCCGTACATCGTTGGCGCTATCGCGATGTATCTGATGGGGCGCAGCTCCGACCGCAGGCTCGAACGGCGCTGGCATTTCTTGGTCAGCTCGGCGCTCGCCGCAGTGGGCGTCGTGCTGCTGCCATTGTTCGCACATAACGTCGGTGCATTGATGGTGCTGCTGTGTGCCGCCACCGCGGGCTATCTCGGCATGCTCTCGCTCTTCTGGACCTTGCCGCCCGCCTATCTGAGGCCTGCGGTGGCGGCGAGCGGCATCGGCCTCATCAGCAGCCTCGGGCAGTTTGGCGGCATGCTCGCGCCGACGGTCATCGGCTTTGCTTCCACGCGGTTCGGCAGCAATGCGCCAGGGCTTTATGCCGTCGCGCTCGTCTCCATACTCGGGGGGCTCGCGATCGTGCTGGGCGTGCCGAGGCGCGCAATCAGCGAACAGTAACTCAGCCTGGCTCGAGCACCGCCACCGCATGAACGATAGCGTCGCGCAACTGCAGGAGCGGCGCCGCGAGCGCGGTCGAGACGCTGGATGGCGTGTCGGTCGTGCGCACGCTGAAATTCAGCATGACCGGCTGATGCCCCGGCACGATCAACGGCGTGGCAAGCGCGACAACTTCGGGCTGCCAGGTTGCCACGCAGTAACCCAGACGGCGCACTTGGTCGATGGCTTCGAGGATCTGCGTTTTCATGGGTTTCCAGCGTCGGCTGCTGCGGCGCTCGAGCGATGCGAGCCGGGCCGCGCGCTCGTCCTCGATCAAGGTCGACAAATGCGCGCGTCCCAGCGCGGTCAGCTCCATCGGCACGCGCTGACCGGAAACGACCGTGCGCAGCGCGGCACGCTGGTTGTAGCGGAAGGACTCGAGATAGACCATGTCGTCGCCATCGGCCACCGCGAGGCCCGCGTTGATCTGGCGCTTTTGCGCGGCTTCGCGCATCAGCGGCGCGCCCGCCTGCAGGACTTTCGATCCTGTGCGCATGGCGTGCGCCACGCTCAGTATCGGCACGCCGAGCCGGTAGACCTGGCGCGCGGCGTCGTGTTCGAGAAACCCGCACTCCACCAGCGTGCGCGCGAGGCGGCTCACCGTGGCCTTCGGCAATCCGGTGCGCTCGACGAAGTCGCCGTTGCCGAGTGCATCGGCGCCTGGGCCGAAGGCCCGCAGCAGTAGTAGCCCCCGTTCGAGAGAGCGGTTCAGTACGGCGTCAGGCGCCGTGCGAAGGGCCTTTTCAGAAGCATTCATCGTGTCGGAAGCAAAGGAGTGCCTGGCGCACGCGGTGCCGGGCCAGCGCCCCGGCTCGCACAAACGAAGCGGATCGGACCATTGCAGGCCGCCGTGGATTGTCTTCACCAACAGGAGCGATTTGAACCCATGAATATCCCCATCAAGCGCGCTGGTTTGCGTATTGTTGCACCGATACTGCTTTCGCTGTGCGGTGCCTTGACTGCGCAGGCCGCAGACGTCCATGTTCTTGCGACCGGGGCATTGTCGGCGGCCTTTCGCAAGATCGTCCCGGCTTTCGAAGCATCGACCGGCAAAAGGCTGATTCTGTCCTGGGGGCCTTCATACGGCAATTCGCCAGACGACTTGCCGGTGCGCATCAGGAACCACGAGCCGATGGATGTGTGTTTCATGATCGGCGCGGCGCTCGACGAGCAGATCCGCCAAGGTTATTTCGTCGAGGGCACGCGCACCGACGTCGCGATTTCACGCATCGGCATCGCCGTGCGCGCGGGCGTGCCGAAGCCCGACATTGGCTCGGTCGACGCGGTGCGAACGGCCTTGCTCGGCGCACACTCGATTGCGTTCTCGGAGGGCGCGAGCGGCAAGTACATCACCGAGACGCTCTTTCCGAAGCTCGGCGTGGCCGATGCCCTGCAACGCAAGACGGTCCAGATCAAAGGCAAGGAGCTGGTCGGCGTGGCGCTGAAACGCGGCGACGCGGACATGGGCCTGCAGCAGATCAGCGAGCTGCGCGCAATCGACGGCATCCAATACGTCGGGCCGCTTCCCGAGACGCTGCAAAAGGTGAGCGTGATCGCCGCAGCCGTCGCCCGGCATGCCGCGGAGCCCGACGCCGCAAGCGCGCTGATTCGCTATCTGCAGACGCCCGAGGCGAAACGCATCCTCGAGCAGGCCGGCCTTGATCCGGTCGGAGGCCCGGCTCCGCAGTGAACGGCGCAGTGCTGCGCCGTGCCGCGAGGCGCGTGCACGCGAGGGTACGCGAAGGTACGCGAAGGTACGCGAAAGCGGCCTTGTTCCATGCAGTGAAACGCGCCCGATGCCCGTCGCAAGCGCCAAGGCTATGCTTCATCACACGATGCGCCGCCTCGCACTGCGGCGCCATCCTCCAACTCATATCGTCCGAAGAGCCGTAACAACCATGAATACATCCATGATCGAGTTTGCAGTGGAATCGGGCATCGCGCTCATCACCCTGAACCGGCCTGAAAAGCGCAACGCCATTACCGACGACATGCGCTCCGAACTCATCACCCTGCTCGAAAACGTGGCGCGCGACGCCGCCGTGCGGGCCGTCGTTCTGACCGGCAACGGCAAGGGATTCTGCGCAGGCGGCGACGTAAGCGGCATGGCGCAACGTATGGAAGCGCCAGCCGGCGAAGTGGCGTTCAATGGCTGGTCGCGCCAGCAGCGCGTGCATCACAGCGTGAACCTGCTCTACTCGATGCCCAAGCCCACCATCGCGGCCGTCAACGGGGCAGCGGCAGGACTGGGCGCCGACATGGCGCTGGCCTGCGATTTCATCATCGCCTCGGAAGAAGCCAGCTTCGCATGGAGCTACATCCGGCGCGGATTGATTCCGGATGGCGGCGGCCTGTATTTCCTTCCGCGGCGCGTGGGTGTGCCGCGCGCGAAAGACCTGATCTTCAGCGGCCGCCGCGTCGAAGCGAAAGAGGCGCTAGAAATCGGTATCGCCGATCGCGTGTGCGCACCGCAGCGTTTGGTCGAAGAGGCCCGCGCCTGGGCGCTGGAGCTTGGCCAGGGCTCCGCTACGGCGCTGGCGCTCGGCAAGACCATCCTGAACCAGAGCTACGAATTGTCGGCACATCAGGTATTCGCTCAGGGCAGCCAGGCGCAGGCGGTCTGCTACACGAGCCGCGAGCATCGCGAAGCCGTGCATGCATTCCTGAACAAACAATGATAAGGACACCGTCATGAACGGAATTTCCCATCTGATGCGTCCGCAAAGTGTTGCGGTGATCGGCGCATCCGCCGATCCTTCGAAGACCGCTGGCCGGCCGGTTGCGTACCTGAAAAAGCACGGTTTCACGGGGACCGTCTATCCCGTCAATCCACGTTATGAGGCCATCGACGGGCTGAAGTGCTACCCGGACGTCGCATCCCTGCCGGCAGCGCCCGACGTCGGTATTGTGCTGCTCGGCGCGGAGCGCGCGCATCTCGCAGTGGGAGAGCTGGCGAAGCGCGGCGCACGCGCGGCAATCGTGCTCGCGAGCGGTTATGCCGAGACCGGTGCGCAAGGCGCCCAGCGCCAGGCTCAACTCCTGGAGGCGGCGGGCTCGATGCGGCTGCTCGGGCCGAATACGATCGGCCTCGTCAACCTGACGGACGGCATCACGCTATCGGCGAGCGGCGCGCTGGAAACCGATGGCTTGCTGGCCGGCAGCATCGGCGTGGTGTCGCAGAGCGGCGGCATTCTCGGTGCGCTGCTCTCGCGCGCGGCGGCGAGCGGCATCGGGCTCTCGAAGCTCGTATCGACCAGCAA
Source organism: Paraburkholderia sp. A1BS-2L (assembly GCF_051125205.1). Classification (NCBI taxonomy): domain Bacteria; kingdom Pseudomonadati; phylum Pseudomonadota; class Betaproteobacteria; order Burkholderiales; family Burkholderiaceae; genus Paraburkholderia; species Paraburkholderia sp. A1BS-2L. The sequence continues at coordinate 649,039 of NZ_CP120429.1, read as the reverse complement.
CGAAGCCGATCTGGACATGGCGGACTTCATCGACTATCTGGTTGACGACGATGCCACGTCCGTCATTGCGTTGTACATGGAAGCCGTGCGCCATCCGCAGCGCTTCCGTGCCGCTGCGTTGCGCGCCAGGCAAGCGGGCAAGCCGGTGGTTGCGTTCAAGATCGGACGATCGGAGTCCGGCGCCCGCTCGGCCGTCTCGCACACCGGCGCGCTGGCCGGCTCCGACCGGATGTACGACGCGTTGTTCCGCCAGACCGGCGTGATCCGGGCCGGCACCTTCGCAGACCTGCTCGACCTTCCCAATGCGCTTTCGGTGGGCCGGCACCCCGCAGGCAAGCGCGTCGCCATTCTGACTTCGACGGGCGGCGCCGGCACCCTGGTCGCCGACAGTCTGGGCGTGGCAGGCTTCGAAACGCCGCCGCCCGATGAGACGACCGCAGCCCGTTTGCGGGCGCTGCAAACGGGTGAGCACGCCGTGCTCGATCGCAACCCGATCGACGTCACGCTGGCCGGCCTGCAGCCCGAGTTGCTGCGCGGGGCAATCCGCACCCTGCTGGACAGTCCGGGCTATGACGCGGTCGCCGTCATCGTCGGCTCTTCGGGGCTGGCGATGCCCGATCTGATGGCCAACGCCATCCGGGATTCATTGCCCGGCACGAACAAGCCCGTGGTGGCGTACGTGAGTCCGCACGCACCGGCCATTACCCGTTTGCTGAATCGCGAGGGGGTGCCGGCCTTTACCAGCCCGGAGAGCGCGACGAGCGCAATCGAAGCGATGTGGCGGTACGGCGAGACATTGCGCGAGGGCCGTGACGGGCAAGCGCCGCTCCCGTGCGTCGAACCCGACGCGCTCGACCTGCCATCAGGGTCTCTCGATGAAGCCCAGGCGAAAGCACTGTTCGCGCGGTTCGGCGTGCCGTCGGTTAGAGAAGTCGTGGTCGGCAGCGCGAAGGAGGCCGAAGCAGCGGCATCCACGCTCGGCGACAAGGTCGTGCTGAAGCTGCTCTCGAACACCATTACGCACAAAAGCGATGTCGGCGGCGTGGCGGTCGGCGTCCCGGCCAGCTCGGTCGGCGCACGGCTCAACCGGATGCGCGACGAGGTCGAGACGGCAACGGGGACGCCCGTGCAGGCTTTCCTCGTTCAGGAAATGGTGACGGGAGGCGTCGAGCTCATTCTCGGTCTGCACCGCGACCCGCTGGGTACGGCCGTGCTTCTCGGCATGGGGGGCGTCACGGCGGAGCTGATCAAGGACACGTCGATGCGCATGCTCGATTCCGAGTCCGGTCTCTCGCGCGAAGAGGCGTTGGCACTGATCCGGGAACTCAAGACGTTTCCATTGCTCGACGGATTCAGGGGCCGACCGCGTGCGGATATCGATGCGCTTGCATCGGCGATTGTCGCGTTCGCACGCATGGCGGCCGCGGTTGGTTCGCGTTTGCTCGAGGCGGAGATCAATCCGATCTTCGCATTACCAGACGGGCAGGGCGTCAGGGCGGCGGACGGTGTCGCGGTGATCGGCTAAGGTGTCAGCGGCGACAAGCGCGCTCTGCATTGGCATGAAAGAGCGCCCGCCGCGCCGTGCGATCGCTGCCGGGATCAATTGATCAGCATCAAGATAAAGTGGCGGTCGAAGCCTACATTGAGTGTGGTCGAAGTGCTGACCTATATCGAGGAGAACACTCATGCAAGCATCGGACATCATGACCACGGACGTCGTGTCCGTCGCGTCCACCGCAACCGTATTCGAGGCGGCCGAACTTATGGCGAAGCATCACATCAGCGGCTTGCCGGTCGTCGACGAGGCCGGAACGATCATCGGTCTCGTGAGCGAAGGCGATCTGCTGCGCCGCGTGGAGACGGGGACCGGCAAGCCGCAGCGTTCGTGGCTCGCGGAGTTCCTGTATTCGACCCGCAAGCTCGCGGCGGAATACCTGAAGGAGCATGCCGTCAAGGTCAGCGACATCATGACGGAGAACGTAATTTCCGTGCTTCCGGCCACGCCGCTTGCCGAAGTCGCGGACTTGCTCGAGCGGCATCACATCAAGCGGGTGCCGGTGGTGGCGGACGGAAAAGTGCTCGGCATCGTGAGCCGCTCGAACCTGGTCGCGGCGCTTGCGCGCGCGGCGCAGGCCGGCCCCGAGGTGCTCGCTTCCGACGAGGCGATTCGCCAAAGCGTGTTGCATGCGCTCGATGCGCATCGCTGGGCGATGCCGGCGGATAACATCGTGGTGAAGGACGGGGTGGTCCATCTTTGGGGTACCGTGACCTCCGAGGAAGAGCGCAAGGCCATATCCGTGTGTGCCGAACGCGTCGCCGGCGTGAAGGGCATCGAGGACCATCTCGGCTATCCCACGTACTTCACGCCTATGTGAGCAATGGAGGCGGTGCGGCAAGCGGCCGTCGGGGACGGCGCTCGTCGCGCGGCGGCGCATGTCGTTGCCGCGCTGGACTTGCGCCTGGTTCGCGCCCAGTTCGACGCGTGCGCAAGTCGTCAATGTGGATCAGCTCATCGCCGGGACCGAGGCTTCGATGGTCCTGCCCGATGTGGCTTGCATCCAGTCACGGACCACCTTGCAGAGGAGCAGCGTGCACAGCACGCGCATGGCGCGGGCGGGGTTGCGCATGCAGGCATCGACCTGATGGCTGCGTCCTTGCCCGAGCACGCACCAGAGGCACAGGTGCTCGCAGTTGTTGGTCAGCAGCTTGTAGTTGTGCTCGCCGAGGCGAGATGCCGCGCGGCGCGCGATTTCGCGGCCGGTGTATTGCGCGTGTGGATGCTGGACGAGCTGGAGACCGAAACCCGCCGAAAAATCCTCGATCGAGATGACTTCGACCGGGCCGCTGCCGAGATGGCGGGAGAAACCGGCGTAGTGAATGACGCGGCCGTTTCCGATGTAGATGCCGTGATGCACATAGCCTGGCCGCCGCGTGGCGAGATGGGCTCCGACGGACAGATCGCAGGTGAACAGGACGTCTGTGCATTCCGATTCTTCGCGCTGGCCCATGATGGCTTGCTCCCGAACAGTGTGACGATCCGGATGCGACTGAAGCCGGGTCTTGCGGCATGGCCCGTGCGCAGTTGCTCTCGTCACGCCTTAAGTATTGGTTTTGGGGCGGCCGGCAACAATCAGCGCTAGCTGAGATTGGCGTGTGATGTGTAGTGTCGGTGTCGGAAATTGCCTACGCTGGAGGCGTGTGATGCTGATATCGAATCGGGAATAACGGGAAGAGCGAGAATTGACGCAGTGCCGGAGGATTCATTCCGGATCGACGGGAGATCGACGATGCGAGCCATGCTATTCGACGGTGCGAGTCCGCAGTTGCGGGAGGCCGATGTGCCGGACCCGGTTCCCGCAGCGGGCCAGTTGCTGATCGACGTTCATGCCTGCGGCGTGTGCCGCACCGACCTCCATGTGGTCGACGGCGATCTGCCGCACCCGAAGCGGCCGGTGATTCCGGGGCACGAAATCGTCGGCACGGTGGCGGCGCTCGGCGCGGGCGTCACGGGCTTCGCGCCGGGCGACCGGGTGGGCGTGCCGTGGCTCGGCCACACTTGCGGACAGTGCCGCTTTTGCCAGCGCGGGCGTGAAAACCTTTGCGACGCGCCCGGCTTCACGGGCTACACGATCGACGGCGGCTATGCCGAGCGCACGGTCGCCGACGCGCGTTATTGCTTCCACTTGCCGCGCCAGTACGGCGATATCGAAGCCGCGCCGCTTCTGTGCGCCGGGCTGATCGGCTACCGCACGCTGGCGATGGCGGGCGACGCGCCCTGTATCGGCATCTACGGGTTCGGCGCCGCGGCGCATATCGTGGCGCAGGTCGCGCGGCATCAGGGGCGCACGGTGTATGCGTTCACGCGTCCCGGCGACCTCGACGCGCAGCGTTTCGCGCGGCGCCTGGGCGCGGCGTGGGCGGGCGGCAGCGACGAGACGCCGCCCGAGCCGCTCGATGCCGCGCTGCTATTCGCGCCGGTTGGCGCGCTGGTGCCCGCCGCGCTGCGCGCCGTGACCAAGGGCGGCACGGTCGTGTGCGGCGGCATTCACATGAGCGACATTCCATCGTTTCCGTACGCATGGCTGTGGGAGGAGCGCCGCATCGTTTCGGTGGCGAACCTCACGCGCGAGGACGGCGCGGCGTTCATGGCCATTGCCGCAAGACACAAGATCGAGATCGAAACCACGGCTTGGCCGCTCGCGCGGGCGAACGAGGCGCTCGCGGACCTGCGCGCGGGCCGCTTCACGGGCGCCGCGGTGCTGACGATGCGCTAGGGTCTGTTCACATTGGAAACAGGCTTGCGCTGGCCGCCAGAAGGGCCGAGCGCGAGGATTGCGACGAAGCGAATACTCGACGTATTCGTGAGGAGCATGACGCGGCGATCGGCCCTTCTGGCGGCCAGCCCCTGGAATGAAATTGTTGATTTGGGGAACGTGCTTTTCCGGCCGCATTGCGACGCCCTCATTGCACTGCAGCCAGAAAGGCACGTTCGCAAGCCTGTTTCCAATGTGAACAGACCCTGGACCCCAAGGGTCGTTGCAGGCATCGCAGCCGGGCAACGGGGTAGTGGTGCAACGGTGGCGTTCGCCTGCGCGAGACTCATGCCGTCACGCTTGCCGGGCGGTCATCGGTCGTTTTGGCCTCGGGCGCTGCGGCCCGTGCGGGCACCAGCAGCACGGGGCGGCACGCACTGCGCAGCACGCGCTCCGCGACGCTGCCAAGCACCAGCCGCCGCACGCCGCGGCGTCCGTGCGTGCCCATGACGATCAGGTCCGCGCCCCACTCGGCGGCCACGCGTTCGATGCATTGCGCGATGTCTTCCACGCCCAGCTCGACTTCGGCCGTGCGCGGCGCGCCTTTCACGCCCGCGGATGTCATGCGCGTCTGGGCGTCGGTGCTGATCAGCCGGCTCTCTTCGACGTACGCATCGCGGACGATCGAGGGATCGAAGCCCGGCACGTCGTAGGCGAGCACCGGAATGTCGATCACATAAAGGGGCTGCAACTCCGCGCCGTGATCGCGCGCGAGCTGGATCGCGGCATCGAGCGCTGTGGAAGCGGTCTGGCTGCCGTCGAGTGCAACGAGAATGCGGGAATACATGGTGTGCCTCCAGGCTCGTCCGGGGACGCGGGAAGAGCGGCTTGCGGGACGTGTGGGGAGCGTGAGATGCGTGGCCGTTCAATGGGACATGAGCACGGGCAGCGTCATCGTGCTCAGGATCGAGCGCGTCGCGCCGCCCAGCACCGTTTCCTGTAGCCGCGCGTGGCCGTACGCCCCCATCACGAGCAGGTCGAAGCCGCCATCCGCAGCGTAGTTGAGCAGGGCGTCGCCGGTGGATTCCGAGGCGCCGCGGTCGATGTGGGCGATGTCGACCGTGTTCGCGCCATGGCGTGCGAGCATGGCCGCCAGATCCGTGCACGAAGCCGGAGACGCCCCGGACTTGAAGGTGCTCGACGTGGCGGCAATCGTGACGTGCGCGGCGCGCGCGATGAAAGGAATCGCATCGTGAACCGCGCGCGCCGCCTCGCGGCTGCCGTTCCACCCGATCAGCACGCGCTCGCCGACCGATTCGAAGTAGCCGGTGTACGGCATCACGAGCACGGGGCCGCCGGCGCCCAGCACGATGGACTCGGCGAAATGATCGGCCACGTAGGCCTCCGGTTCGTTCAGATCGGTTTGCCCGATGATGGTCAGGTCGGAACTGCGGCTGCGCTGCGTGACGGCGGCGACCGGTTCGTCCCCGGCGGCAAGCCACACGCCCTCGACCTGCGCGCGCGCAAGCTCCGCATGGAACAGCCGCTCGATCGCGGCGCGCTGCTCCGCGCGGAGCTTGCGGTGCGCGTCGTAGTAGTCGGCGGTGCCCGCCATCACATAGAACTCGCGCGGGCTCGGCTCGAAGACGGCGAACAGGCCGTTCAGATGCGAACCATACGTGCGCGCAAGCTTCAAGGCGAGCGAGAGCCGTGCGCTGGCGCGCGCGCTCGTATCCAGATGAACCGTCAAGGTCTTGTAGGTCATGGCAGGACTCCGGGAAGGAGGAGTGGCAATCGGGCGAGCGGCAATCGGCCAGCAATCGGCCAGCAATCGCGGGCCAGCAATCGCGGCCTAACCCGAAGCGGGCGACGAATTGATTCGAGTCTAAGAATGGGCGACCCATCGCCCTTGATTTAAATCAAGCGTCTGCTCGTGGCGAACGACCGCGCGACAGCGCGGCGTCAACGCGCCGGGCGGAAGCCCTGGCATTGAGCCAGATCAATTGAGAAAAGCCGCGTGTTCTTAGATTGAAGACGGAGCGCATCGCAGCGTGCGGTGCGCAAGGTGTGGGCACAAGCCCAGGCAGTCGTGCGGTTCGACGAGTGGACCGTGCGGCGAGTCACAGCTCAAAGGAGAAATGGCGATGAGCAATCTGACACGTTACGACCCGTTTTCGATCGAGCCGGTTTCCGACCTGTTTCAGGGGCTTTTCCGCCCGATGCGCAGTCTGCTCGCGACGGAGGACAACGATCTGGCGGCGATGAAGCTCGATGTGACCGAGAGCGATCAGGCCTACACGGTCAAGGCGGAATTGCCGGGCGTGAACAAGCAGGACATCGACGTCAAGATCGACGGCAATGTGGTGTCGATACACGCGAAGGTCGAACGCAATACCGAACAGAAGGAAGGCGAGCGGGTCATCCGCCGCGAGCGTTATAGCGGTGCGTTTGCGCGTTCATTCTCGTTGGCTAGCGATATCGACGAGAGTACGGCGAGCGCCCAGTATCAGGACGGCGTGCTGTCGCTGACGCTGCCGAAGAAGGCGCCGACGGAGCACAAGCGCCTGCAGGTCGAATAAGCACTGCATGGCTGGAACGGGAGGTCGGCACGCAGAGGCGGCGCAGAGCGTAGCCTCTGCGCTCTCTTGATTCCTTGCACGTTCAGGCCATCCGCAATACGCACAAGGCGCGCGCCGGCACGGGACGGCGCGCGCTTGTGCCGGGGAGTCAAAAATGAGACATTCGGCCACTCGATCGATCGACATGCCGGTCGTTGCGCCGTTCTCACGCATAGTTGTCCTGATGACTGGGCGTGAGCATGCGGCTTCGCTGCTCGACTGCGTGGCCGGCTGGGCACAGCACGGTGCGCGCGTGCACGTGTGCTTCGCGGCAATGGCGCCTGGGCCTTCGGAGGCAGGCGCGGGAACCCGGGCCGAGCAAGATGCCGTCAAGCGGATCCTCCGGAGCGCGACCGTCGACGCGGCCTGCGAGACGCTCGCGCTGCGCGGCATCGAGGCCCATCCGGAGATCCTCGAGCCGAGCGAGGGCGAGGGGCAGACAGAAGCGTTCGCGCGCGCCATGCGCGCCTGGCAAGCGGATCTCGCGATTGGCGCGCCCTCGGATCCGGTCGCGCTCGCGGGTTTGTCGGCGTGTGCCGTGCTGGTGCTGCCGCAGCCTTTCGCGCGCCGATGCCAGGTGCCGCCGCAGCGCATTTTCGTCGCGAGTGACGGGAGCGCCGCGTCGGCTGTTGCGGTTCGGCAAGCCGCGCGCGTCGCGTTCGCCGGCGCTGCGCTGCGGGTGGGCTATCTGGCCTGCGACCCGGCGTCGGCGCGGCATCCCGAAGACTTCGAAGCGGTCGTTCTGCCGGCGCGGCACGATGGCGACGCCGCTGCGCACGCGATCGTCGAGGCCGCGCTGCAATGGCGCGCCGACCTGCTGGTAGTGGGCACGCGCGGCGGCCACGAGGGCGGGCGGTGGCGCTTCGGGAGCGTCGCGGCCGAGGTCGCGCAACGTACCGTATTGCCGCTGCTGCTCGTGCCGCAGCTTTCAGGACAAGCGTCGCTCGCGGGCGTGAGCGGCATCCATTGAATTGATATGCGTCAACGGGCGCAGCACGCCGAACCTTATCCTGAATTTAATCGCTAGCTGGAATGGTTTGTCGCTGGCGCGGTGAGGAGAACTGGTCATGGAAATTTCGTTCCCGCGGGTAGCGCCCCAGTACGATGCGGAGTGCTACACCCTGGTGTTCCCGGTTCATGTGGACGGCAAGCGGATCCAGTGTGGCATTACCGCCGAGGCGCTCGAAGACCATTTCGGCGCGGCGTCGATCCGCGAGACGGATCTCGTCTCGGCATTCTGCGAGCATCGCGGCGCCATCGAGGACGCCGCGGCCTCGCTGATCGAAGCCACCCACGGCGTGCCGATCCTGCTGCACAGCGGCATATTCCGCGTTTGTGGCCGATGACGCGAGCCGCTATGTACGCCGCCACGTACGCCATTGCTTACGCCACCAGACGCGCCACCAGCGCGGGACGGAGATCGAGGTCATGACACTCAAGGGCACAGTCAACTCGGGCACATGGATCGTCGAAGCGATCACGTCGCCCGCGCCGCACGGCGGTTTTGCCTGCCATATCAGCATTACGCAGAGCGAGCCGGAGCAGCCGTTTGGCCATGCGTTCGCGCATCATCGAACCTTCGACACGGAGGCCGCCGCAGTGCTGGACGGCCTGCGCGAAGGCATGTTGTGGGTCGATCTCAAGAACCTGCATGCGTTTCGCGTATAGGCCGCGGCAAGGCCGGAAGCTCAAGAGCAGGACGAGGCAGGGGAGCCAGTGCGATGGGACTGGGAATGCAAATTGTGTATCTGGGCTTTGCGGGCACCGCTGCCATCGAGGCGGAAGCCGGCGTGCAGCTATTGCGTCTCGAGCGCTTCAGCGGCTTGCTCAAAGCCTGTCATCTCGCCATCGAGTCGGTGCGCAAGTCGGGTCATGCAGACGTCTACGATGTGCGGCTCGATCTGCTTTCCGCTGCGAGCGAACTCAAGCCCATCGTTCATAGCACCGGCGAAGATCCGATCGCCGCCATGCGCGAAGTCTTCGATGCCGCCGAGCACGAGTTGCGACGGGCCGGCACTTCGGGCTGCGCGGCGCAAGACGGCCGCATGCGGCGCGATCATTGAAATTGAGAGGGCGGGGATCGGGCGATGCCGGATCGTTCCGCGTGCGTTTGCGGCCGCGAGAACGCGGCTTGCCTGGCACGGGTTGACTGGCCTTATCGGCTATTGGACTATCGGCTGCCTGGCTACTGGCTCAGCACCCACTGGACGAGCTTGCGGGCGTCCGCGGCCGAAAGCGGGCCGCCGCGATCCTCGGGCAACGGCATGGCCATGTCGCCCCAGTGCGCCTTGCCGCCGTGCCGGAGCTTCTCCACCAGCATCGTGGTTGCGTTGGGCTGGTTGCGGTAGCGCTCCGCGATCTGGTGGAACGATGGCGCGAGAAAGGGTTCGTCCGACGTATGGCAGAACATGCAGTGCTGCTGATCGACGAGATCGGTCGGCTCAGCAACAAGCTCGGCGAACGCGCTGGCCGCCGGCAGAAAAACCGCCAGCGCCGCGGCCGCGCCCACGAGGATCGCGCGAACCGGAAGCCGGCCCGGCTCGCGCCGCCGCGCAATGGCGGCCGGGGTAGCGGCCGGGATAGCGGCTGGCGTGGCGGCGGGGATGCGTTGGCTAGGCATGGCGGGTCTCCTTGGGGCGGCGCTCGGGCCGCAAAGGCTGGCTGTCTCGGCCCATGCTCCCATTGGCGGGCGCCATGCCGTTGACCTTGGTCAATCGCTGGGTCGATGCTGATTCAATCGCCGCGTCAATCGCTGGATCAATCCGATAAGCGCGGCGCGGATCACACGCGCGCGAGACCTTCCGAATCGACGATGCGGATCTGCTTGCCGGCCGGCTCGACCAGCCCGTCCCGGTGAAAGCGCGAAAACATCCGGCTCACGGTCTCGAGTTTCATGCCGAGAAAGCAGCCGATTTCCTCGCGGCTCATCTTCAGATTGAACTGCGCGCCGGAGTAGCCGCGCGTGCGAAAGCGCGCAGCGAGATCGAGCAGGAAGGCCGCCAGGCGCTGCTCCGCGGTCATCGTGCCGAGCAGCATCATGAGGCTCGATTCGCGCACGATTTCGCCGCTCATCAACTGGTAGAGATGGCGTTGCATGCGGCGGCTTTCGCGGCAGAGCGTCTCGAACTGGCCGAACGGAATGATGCAGACCGTGCTGTCTTCGAGCGCGATCGCGTCGCAGTTGTGCGTGCCGGCGCATACGCCGTCGAGGCCGAGCGGCTCGCCGGGAATCTGGAAGCCCGTGACCTGCTCGCGGCCGTCGCGATGCATGACGACCGTCTTGAACGAGCCGGTGCGCACGGCGTACAGGCTCTGGAATGCGTCGTGGGTGCGAAACAGGGTTTCGCCGCGACGCACGTTGCGGGTCGTTAGGACCACGGTATCCAGTTGCTGAAGCTCGGCGGTGGTGAGATCGGCGGGCATGCAGACCGCGCGCAGCGAGCAGGTGGAGCAGCGCGAGGCCGGGTGGCGCGGGGCCGCTTCCCGCACTGCGGGCTGCAGCGTAATCACTGGCCAGGGCAGCGCCGCAGAAGCAGGCACGGAGGAATCGCAGGCAGGCTCGGCATACATGACAGTCTCCAGTTCATCGCGCGAGCTGTGCGTGGGATTCACGCAGCTTCGGGCGAATCAGTTTGGCTTCCATGCAGGCAGTATCGGCGACGCCATCTCGGAAATAAATCGGCGGCGATGGAAAGCAGCGTACGCAGGATAGAAGTTGTGTAGGGCAATTCCTACAGACGTGCGGCATCGCGACGCTGAGCCCTGTGGCGATGCACCTCTGGCAAGGCTCAGGGCTCGTCCTCATCGTCGAGCAGCTTGTGGCGCAGGGCATAGCGCACGAGGGCGGCCTCGTGGGGCATCTCCATCTTTTCGAGAATGCGCACCTTGTAGGTGCTGACGGTCTTCGCGCTCACGCAGAGCGCCTGGGCGATCTGGCCGATGGATTCACCGTTGGCGAGGCGCCGGAACACCTCGAACTCGCGGTCGGAGAGCCGCTGATGCGGCAGCGTGTCGGCGGGCTCGTTCAGGCTTTGCGCGAAGCGCTCGGCCATGGCCATGCTCACGTAGACGCCGCCCGTGGCGACTTTCGTCACGGCGTTCACGAGTTCCGCGCTGGCGCTTTCCTTGGTGAGATAGCCCGACGCGCCGGCCTTGAACGCGCGCACCGCGTATTGCTGCTCGGCGTGCATGGTCAGCACGAGAATGCGCAGCGCCGGCTGTTCGTCCTTGATCTGCTTGATGAGATCCACGCCGCTGCGCCCCGGCATGGAAAGGTCGAGCACCAGCACCTTGGCGGCGCGCTCGCGCACCAGCGCGAGCGTGGTGGCGCCGTCGCAGCCCTCGCCCACGATTTCGAAATCGTGGGCGTCCTCAAGGATGCGGCGCAGGCCATCGCGCACGAGCGTGTGGTCGTCGGCGAGGATCACCTTGATCATGAAGCGGTCTCCTCTGACACGAGGGCGTCGAGCTCGAAGGTGATGGAAATGGCAAAGCCTTCGCCGGGAGCCGTATCGATCTCGACGACCCCATTGAACATGTGCGCGCGCTCGCGAATGCCCAGCAATCCGAACGATTTGTCGTGGCGGGTGCGGCTCAGCGGGTTGCCGGGGTCGTCCTGGGCGCCGCGGCCATTGTCGACAATGCTCAGGATGCACTGCTGGCCGTGGACTTCGAGGTTCAGGATGACGACGCTGGCTTCGGCGTGGCGCGCGACGTTGGTGAGCGCTTCCTGAATGATGCGAAAGAGCGCCGAGGCCGCTGCGCTCGAGAACGCCGTGTCAGCGGTGTGGATGTGCCGCTGCACGTCGATGCCGTAGCGGCTCGTGAAATCGTTCGCGAGCCATTCGATGGCCGGCACGAGCCCGAGGTCGTCGAGCATCACGGGGCGCAGGTCGGCGGCGATGCGGCGCACCGCCCGTACGGTCGAATCGATCAGCTTGCTCATGCCGTCGAGGCGCCCGGCGATGTCCTCGCCGACGGCGGCGGCGCCGAGCCGGTGCGCGAGCGCGGAGAGATCGATCTTGAGCGCCGTGAGCCGCTGGCCGAGATCGTCGTGGAGCTCGCGGGCGATACGCGTTTTTTCGGCTTCGCGCACGTTCTGCAGGTTGGCCGAGAGCTCGCGCAGCTCTTCGCGCGAGCGCTTGAGCGAGTTCTCCGCGCGCAGCCGTTCCGTGATGTCGCGCAGCATGACCGTGTAGAGCTTGCCGGAGGCGTCGCGGATCTGCGAAATCGATGCTTCGATGGGAAATTCCTCGCCGTTGGCGCGCAGGCCGAACAGCACGCGCTGCTGGCGGCCCATCTGGCGCTCGGTGACGCCCGTGGCGCCGAACTGGTCGACGTGGTGCTCGTGGGCCGAGCGAAAGCGTTCGGGAATGAAGCGTGCAAGCGGCGCGCCGATCGCTTCCATGGCGGAGAGCCCGAAGATGAACTCGGCGGCCGGATTGAAGATCACCACGCGCTGCGCTTCGTCCACGGTGATGATGGCCTCCATCGACGACCGGATGATGCCCATCATGCGCGCTTCGTTCAGACTGGCGTCGGTGCTGGCCGGATCGGGCACGACAGCCGGAGCCGCAGCCGCACTGGCGAGACGGTAGGCGAGCCACGCGCAGAGCGCGGCCGCGGCGGCGCCGGCGAGCAGAACGGCCGCGGCGCAGGTGGCCGCGCCCGTGACGAACGGGCTGCCGTCCGTGCTCGCATCGAGCGTGAGCGTGGCGCCGCCGAACGCGAGGGTGGCGCGGTGCTCGAAGCGCGCGCCGGGCATGACTTCGGCGCCTTCGGTCGGGGCGCTGCGGAACACCTCGGCAGCCGGCTGCGCGGCATGGACGGTTAGCGCGAGATCCGGCTGGGCGGCGAGTATCGGCTCGAAGAGCCGCCGTGCGTCGAGCACTGCCACGGCGAATCCCGCGGGCGGCTGCTGCGCGTCGTGCGCAGCACCCCGCGAGGCGTAGACGGGCAGATAAAGCATCAGGCGAGGCGGGACGCCGTCCGAGGCCGGCTCGGCAGTGAGCCCGGCCTTGCCGGTTTGCACGGCGTAGCGGCGCGCCACCACGCTGGCGACGCTCTGGAGCCGCACATTGCCGGGTTCGGCGGCGATCCCGGCCCACAGCGCAGTGGCATCGGGCTGCGCGGGCGCCGCGTGTTGCGCGCCGGAGGGGGGGACGGACGATTGCGAAAAATAGCCCATGGCAACGACTGCGAGGCGCGAGTTTTCCAGATCGGCGGCGCCGACCTCGCGCTGCCAGTCCTCGGCATTGGGAACGGGGTTCTGCGCGAGCCATCCGCGCGCGCCGCGCAGCATGGCTTCGTCGGCGACAAGCGCCTGTGCGACGGTCTCGCGCAGCGCGGACGCGCGGCGGGCAAAGCGCTGCCCGGCGGCGGTCTGCCACTGCTGCGCAACAAACGCCGCGACGACGAGCGCGAGCGTCAAAACGACGACGAATGCCAGCGCCGATGCCACGGCCGGCTGGCGAATCTGGGCAAGGCGCCTGCGCGCCGCGCCGCGGGCGGCGCTTTCGTGCGGCTTAGCGCCTGTGCTCATGGAAACGGTCCAGAACGAAATGACGCTTGTATGGAACGGGTGCGTGAGCCATTCACATTGGGAAAGTAGCGGCTTCATGGGAGAACGCCCGCTGCCCGACATCGCAGGGGCTGCCTGACAGAATTTTATGTGCAGCGCCCGCGCGTGTCTGGAAAAACTTGCGCGTTGTGCGGCGCGGCGCGCAATCCCGCCCGGGGGGCGGGCGCGCGCCGGTCCGGCGCAGCCCGCTCAGGCTACTGGCCGCGCGGCATCCGTGGCATCCGCGGCTTCGCGGAGCGGGCATGGAAGGGTGCGAGCGGGGTTCTCGGGAAGTTCGATCGTCTGGCCTTGCTCCGGCACGCAGCAGTCCCAGTGCAGCGTTTCCGCGATGCGCCGGCGCAGCGCGTCGGCCGCGGCAGGTTCGCCGTGCGTCACGAAGGTGCGGGTGGGCGGGCACGTCATGCCGGCCAGCCAGCGCAACGTCTCCCGGTAGTCCGCATGCGCCGACAGCGACGAGATCGAGGCGATTTCGGCGCGCACGCGCACGTAGTCGCCGTGCAGCTTGATGGCCGGCGCGTGCGCTTCGAGCGCCGCGCCGCGCGTGCCGGGCGCCTGGTAGCCCACCAGCGCGATGGTGTTGCGCGGGTCGGACGCATAGAGATTCAGGTGATGCAGCACACGCCCGCCCGTGGCCATGCCGCTGCCCGCGATGATGACCATCGGCCCGTTGCGCGAAGCGATGGCCTTCGAGTCGTCGACACTGCGCGTCATGAACGCCGCGTGGTCGATGGCGTGCAGCTGCGAGATGGTCAGCTTGTGCTCGCGCATATGGTGCCGATAGAGCTCAGTGACGCTGATCGCCATCGGGCTGTCGAGATAGACCGGCACGTTCGCCATGCGCCCCGCCTCCTTGAGGTGCGCGATGTAGTACAGCACCTCCTGGGCGCGCCCGACCGCGAAGCAGGGCATCACCACGAGGCCGCCGCGCGCAAAGGTGCGCGCGAATACATCGGCGAGTTCGTCTTCGGGATTGAGGGCGGCGTGCAGCCGGTCGCCATAGGTCGACTCGACCACGAGATAGTCGGCGTGCACGGGCGGCACCGGCGCGCGCATGAGCGGATCGTCGGGGCGTCCGAGGTCGCCGGAGAACGCAAGCACCGTATGCCCGCTGCACAGCACGACGCTCGCGGCGCCGAGGATATGCCCGGCAGGCAGAAAGCGGAACGTGAGATTCTCGCCGAGCGAGACCGGCGCATCGAACTCGCGCGCGCCGATGAGCCGCAGCGCCGCTTCGGCGTCTTCGAGCGTGTAGAGCGGCAGCGCGGGATGGTGCTTCGAAAAGCCGTGGCGGTTCGCGAACGCGGCGTCCTCCTCCTGCAGGCGCGCGCTGTCGCGCAGCATGACTTCGCACAGATCGGCGGTGCCCGGCGTGCAATAGACCGGTCCGCGGAAGCCATTGCGCGCCAGCACCGGCAGATAGCCGCAGTGATCGATATGCGCATGCGTGAGGATGACGGCGTCGAGCGTATCGGCCGGAAACGGCAACGGCTCCCAGTTGCGCAGCCGCAGGTTCTTGGTGCCCTGGAACAGCCCGCAGTCGATCAACACCCGCTTGCCTTGCGCTTCCAGCAGATAGCGCGAGCCCGTGACCGTCTGCGCCGCGCCCAGAAAAGTCAGCTTCATCATGCTCTCCTCGCCATGCACCCCAAGGTGCGTCTGGTGTTCATTGGAGCGCGCTTCGCCGCCACGCAATTGACCTGGATCAGGGTTGGAAACCATTGGCGGGCGAGGGCATGGATTGAGCGAGATCAATCGGGCTCGACCGGACGATTCATACATTGGGGCGTGCGGCTCGCCGTCGCGAGCCGGCTTTCGGTTGGGAGTCCCTGCGATGAACCATGGATCGAGTGTGCGCCGGGCTCTGGTCTTGCTCACGGCACTGCTTGCGGCATGCGCCACCGACGCGACCCGCGAGGCCTTTCGTCATACGGAAACCGGCCTGCAGGCGGCGCGCGAGCAGGCGGCGGTCCATTGCGCGGCGCCCGACGATTGTGCGCGGGCCTGGAGCCGCGCGCGGGTGTTCGTCCAGTTGCATTCGCCCACGCGGATCGAGCGGATCACCGACGAGACGATCGAAACGCGCATGCCTCACGAATTCGGCGTGGCGTACTTTTGGGCCGTGCGCGAGACCGCGGCCGACGGCGCAACGACCGTTCGCCTGAAGGGCATGTGCCGGGGCATGTACAGCACCGGCAACGGGCCGGGATGGCTCTACCGGTCCTGCGCGGAGCAGTTGCGCGAGGCCCAGCTCGAATTCGCGCGCGAGGTGGGCGGCGCGCAATGAACGAGTCGGGGCGCGCCGGGTTCGGGGCCGCGGGTCCGGAGCCGTCAGGCAAATTTCGGCGGCGTGCGGCGGCGGACCACCCCGCGAACAAGCGCGCGCTCAGGCTCAGGACATCACCGCTTCGAGCGGGCGTCGCGGCGTCGCCGCGTCGGGCGTTCCGTGACCGATGCGCAACAGCAGCTGCGGGAAGTACGGACCCTCCAGCCCCATCAGGGCGCCGAGCCGGGGACGCAGCTCCGGGACTTCGATGGGCTGGTTCAGATACGAAGCGCACAGGCCGTGGAGGGTCGCCAGCAACAACACCCGTTCGAGAGCCTGGCCCGTGGCGAGCCACGCCTGCGCATTGTCCACGCCGGTCGCGAGACACAGCAGCAGCGGCGAACCTGCCGCCAGGTCGTGATGCGTGGCGGCCACGCCGCCGCCGAGATCGAACGTGCGGATCGCCGAGGCCACGAGCGGTTTCGCGAAATCGAGCAGGCCGCCGAGTCCGGCCGCGTAAGTCGGCATGCCGTCGTCGGTGCGGCGCGGATGGATCCACTTGGCGAGCTCGCGCCTGAAGCGCGGATCGGCGAACTGCTGCCGGTCGGCCTCGGCGATGAGGCCGGCGACTGCGTTGCGCGGCTCGCTCTCGCTCACGCAGGCGACTTCGACACCCTCGGCGCGCGCGGCATCCATCAGGTGCTGCTCGATGGTGGCGTCGACGGGCTCGGCGGAGAACGGATGGCGCGTCGTGACCCGCTCGTAAATCGCGCCCACGAGGGCAGCCAGCTCCGGCGCGGTGGTGCGCTCGCGCAGCAGACGCACCTCGGCGAGCAGATCGGGATCGGTGCTCGACGGGAACAGGGTGATCGCGTAGCCCATGCCGAGGCTCGCGATCGCCACGCGCAGATTGAAGAGCGCAGCGCCGCAACTGATGATGAGTTCGCGGTCGTACGGGTCCACCACGGGCAGCGCGCGCAGCCGGTCCGCGCACAGCATCACGCGGTCCGCGCCGAGCACGAAGCGCCAGGGCTGGCTGTTGTGGCTCGACGGCGCAAGCGTCGCGTGACGCGCGGCGAAGCGCATGGTGAACGCGTGCGTGTCGCCGGGTGCGTCCGCAAGGGCATCCTCGGGTGCTGTCTGGCGGGCACGGTCTCTGGCGGCGATGGCAGCGATGGCGGCTGGATTGTCGAGCATGATCAGCTCCCGTCGGGTAGACGCGCGGCTGCCGGCAAGACGCGCCGCCGCGCAAAGGTGAATCGGTGGGACATCGTCAGTGGGACATCAAGACCGGCACCGTCATGGCTTCGAGCAGGTTGCGCGTCACGCCGCCCAGCACGCGCTCGTGAATGCGCGAATGCGCGTAAGCGCCCGCCACGATCAGGTCGGCGCGCAGATCGCTCGCCCGGCCCAGCAGCGCCGTGCTCGTCCTGACGCCCAGTTCGCGGGGGCTTTCGTGAAACGATGCGCTGACGTCGTGCAGATCCAGCCATGCCGCGGCATCGGCCGCCTCTACTTCAGCCTGCACGCGTTTGGCGCCGTGACGCGCGGCGACCACCTCGATCGAGACGCAACTGGCGCTGCGCAATAGCGGCAAGGCATCCGCTGCCGCTCGCGCCGCTTCGCGGCCGCCGTCCCAGGCGATCAGGATGTTTTGCGCGATGGTCGGGAACGCTCCGGAATGCGGCACGACGATGGCGGGCCTCGCGGCCGTCATCAGGAGATCGGCGACGAAGTCGCTGGACGGGTCGATCGCGAAGTCGCCGCGCGCGTACTGTCCGAGCACGAGCAGGTCGGCGTGACGGGCGTGCAGCACCGCGGTCCCGGTGTCGCCGGGTTGCGGCGCGCGCCATTCGACCCTGCAGCCCGCATGCACGCCGGCATCGATAAACGCGGCTTGCGCCTGCTCGCGGCGCTCCAGCGCCTGCTCGCCGCCCATCACTGGCGCGTGCGGATAGGGCATCGGCAGATACAGCCCGATGAGGTGCGCGTCGAAGCGCACGGCAAGATCGAGCGCGAGTGCCAGACGCGTTTCGCGCCGCGCCGAATCGTCGAGATGGACGAGCAGAGTCTTGTAGCCCATGGCGGTTTCCCTGAATGTCAATGGCGAGCGGTCCGCTCAATGCGACATCAGCACCGGCACCGGCATCGAGCCGAGCACCGTCTGCGTCACGCCGCCGAGCAGAAGCTCTTTCCAGCGCGCGTGGCCATAGGCGCCCATCACGATCAGATCGCAGCCGGTCTTGGCGGCGTGCGCGAGCAGCGCGTCGCCCACCGTGATGGTTGGCGGCGGATGTAACTCCGTGACCCGCACCTCGAGTCCGTGACGCGCGAGAACGAGGCCGATGTCGGCGCCCGGAATGCGATCGCGGTCCTTGCGCGAGGGCGTGAAGGTCACGATCTCGGTGCGCTCGGCCAGGCGCATGAACGGCAGCGCGTCATACAGCGCGCGCGTGGCCGACTGGCCCGCGTCCCACGCGACCATGATGCGCTCGCCCACCGTGGGGCCTCCCCCCGCAT
This sequence comes from Paraburkholderia sp. A1BS-2L, assembly GCF_051125205.1. Taxonomy (NCBI): domain Bacteria; kingdom Pseudomonadati; phylum Pseudomonadota; class Betaproteobacteria; order Burkholderiales; family Burkholderiaceae; genus Paraburkholderia; species Paraburkholderia sp. A1BS-2L. The sequence continues at coordinate 630,805 of NZ_CP120429.1, read as the reverse complement.
AGGGCACCCACAGGACCGGCCGTCCCGCGCTCAGCGTCACGCGCGCCTGCAGCCGGTTGGCGAGCGACGCGTCGGGATCATCGGGGGCGCTCTGGCCCAGAACGATCAGGTCTGCGAAACGGGCGCGCATCAGCAGCTCGTGCTGCGCGTGATTCGCGGTGCGCCAATGGCCTTTCAACTCTTCCTCGGCGAGCCGCGCGAAGAAGTGATGCTCGAGCGAGCGGCGACATGCTTCGTGCTCTTCGCGGCATCGAGACCAATACTCGGCGTCCAGAATGAACGCGTAGGCCACCTCGTGCTCCGGCACGGCAGGCGCGAACAGCGCGCTGAGCTGGGCGCCGTGCCGCTTCGCAACGCGCAGCGCGACCTCGAGGCGCGTGCGCGCGCTATCGCTTTCGTCCAGATGAACGAGGATGTTGCGGTACTCCATGATCGGCGCTCCATGGTGGAATGCAACACCGAAGCGGTGTCTCGTGCGGCTCAGTCTAGGCGCGGAAGCCCGCCCGCAATTGATTTGAGTCAATCGTGAGCCGAAGGCGGAACCTACAGTGGGGCCTTGTTCCGGCCGCGCCGAATCGCGGCCGGTCGCCAATCTGCGAGGAGGATGGATCATGCGTAGCGAACGCGTTGCTTTTGTGAGCGGCGGGATGGGCGGTCTGGGCGAGGCGATCAGCCGGAGGCTGCACGATGCGGGCCTGACGGTCGCGGTTTCGCATTCGGAGCACAACGATCACGTGATCCGCTGGCTGGATCGCGAGCGCGCGGCGGGCCGCACGTTCCACGCTTTCGGGATCGACGTGGCGAGCTACGACTCATGCGTCGAGTGCGCGCAGCGGGTCCTGTCGCAACTGGGCGCGGTCGACGTCCTGATCAACAACGCCGGCATCACGCGCGACGCGAGCTTCATGAAGCTCACGAAGCGCGAGTGGGACGAAGTGATGCATACGAATCTCGACAGCGTCTTCAACCTCACCCGGCAGTTCCTTCCCGGCATGGTGGAGCGGCGCTTTGGCCGCGTCGTGAACATCAGCTCGGTGAACGGTTCGCGCGGCGCGTTTGGTCAGACCAATTACGCGGCGTCGAAGGCCGGCATGCACGGCTTCACGATGTCGCTGGCGCTCGAAGTCGCGAAGCACGGCGTCACGGTGAACACCGTCTCGCCCGGCTATCTCGCGACCGCGATGGTAGAGGCCGTGCCGCAGGACATCATGGAAAAGCGCATCCTCCCGCAGATTCCGGTGGGCCGGCTCGGGCGTCCGGAAGAAGTGGCGTCGCTGATCGCCTACCTCTGCTCCGACGACGGCGCATTCGCGACGGGCGCCAACTTCGCCCTCAACGGCGGCATGCACATGCATTGATCATGCATGACCCGAAACGCCGGACGGCAAGTGACGGCAAGCCGAAGTCCGATTTAGCGTCCGATTCGAAGCCCGATCCGGCGCCCAATCCGGCGCCCAATCCGGCGTCCAATCCGGCGTCCCCCGCCAGTTGATGCAGATCAGCCGCGCGGCTGCGCCCCATGCGAAGCTCGCAGCGACGGTCCGTTCGGGACCGGCTTCGATGGAGACGGCGATGAAAACCGATTTGCAGCTCAAGCACGACGTGGAAGCGGAACTGGAGTGGGAGCCGGCGGTCACGGCTTCGAATATCGGCGTGGAGGTGAAGGACGGCGTCGTGACGCTTGCAGGCCATCTCGCGAGCCTGAGAGAAAAGATCGCGGCGGAGCAGGCGGCGCAGCGCGTGGGCGGCGTGCGCGCGCTGGTGGTCGAGCTGGATGTGCGCTTGCCGGGCGACGACATGCGCAGCGATGCGGACATCGCACGCATCGCGGGCTCGGTGCTGAACTGGACCGCCGGGCTGAGCGAGGGCGCGGTGCAGGTGCAGGTCGAGCGCGGCCACGTCGTGCTCAACGGCGCGGTGGACTGGACATGGCAGAGCCAGGCAGCCGCGCGCGCCGTCGCACAGTTGCGCGGGGTCGCGGGCGTGGTGAATCACATCGAAGTCCGGCATGCGGTGGCGCCGGACAAGATCAGCAAGGACATTCTCGAAGCGATGCGCCGTCATGCGGACCGCGAGGCGCGGCATATTCAGGTCACGGTCGACGAAGGCACGGTGAGGCTGTCCGGCAAGGTGCATTCGTTCGCCGAGCGCGCCGTGGCGCGAGGCGCGGCCTGGGCCGCGCCGGGCGTGCGCGCCGTGGTGGACGATCTGAGCGTGGAGTGAAGCAATGGCGGCCGCGCTGCGCGGCCGCTTCTCAGCGTGCGGTGCCGGCGCTGAGCGCGTCGCGCAGCGCGGCGGCAAAACATTGGAACGCCCGCAGCGAACCCGCGACGCTCTGGTATTTTTCGCGGCCGATCTGGCCGTCGAGCGTGACGAGCATGCCGGAGGAGCGCGCGAGCGCGAGCAGCGCATCGGCGTCGTCGATCGCAATCGCGCCGGCAAGCGGAACGGGAGATGGCGTACGGTTTTCGGCGGTGTGCATGACGGCGCTCCAGGGGCGATAAACGTTCGAGCGGATTTCGCTACGTCTTCAGTATGGACGGCATGGCCAGGCGTCCCAATGAGCCGGCGCTGAAACTGATGTAGGTGGTTTTTGGAGCCTGTAGGCGTCGGCCTACAGCGCCTGGCACCGGATCGGAGTCGATAACGTGATCGAAATCTTGACGCTGACGGCCAATCCCGCCGTCGATGTGTCGACGGCGGTGGAGCGCGTGATCGATACGCACAAGCTGCGCTGCGAGGCGGCAAGCCGCTATCCGGGCGGCGGGGGCATCAATGTCGCGCGCGTGATCCAGCGTCTCGACGGCGCGCAGGCCCGCTGCCTCGCGCTGTATCTCGCGGGCGGCGTGACGGGCGACTTGCTGGAGCAACTGCTTGCAGCCGAGTGCGTGGACAGCCGAAGGCTGCCTGTCGCGGGCGAAACGCGGGAAAACTTCTCGGTGATAGAACGCTCGACCGGGCGCGAGTTCCGTTTCGTGCTGCCCGGCGCGCCGGTGGAGGCTGGCGAATGGGCGAGCGCCATGGCGGCGTGCGAGGCGCTCGTGCCCGCGCCGCGCTACCTCGTGATGAGCGGCAGCCTGCCGCCGGGACTGCCGGCGCGGGCCTATGCGGATCTCGCGCAGCGGGCCCGTGCGCGCGGCACGCGTGTGGTGCTCGACACCTCGGGCGCGCCGCTCGCGCTGGCGCTGGAGGCGGGCGTCTATCTCGTGAAGCCGAGCCTGGGCGAACTGGCCGGGCTGGCGGGGCGGCCGCTCGCCGACGAGGCCGCGCAACTGGCCGCCGCGCGCGAGATCGTGACGCGGCGGCGCGCGGAAATCGTTGCGCTCACACTCGGCGAACACGGCGCGCTGCTGGTATCGGCTCAAGAAACGCTGCGGGTGAAGGCCCTGCCGGTATCGGTATCGAGTGCGACCGGCGCGGGCGATAGCTTTCTTGCGGGACTGGTCGTGGCGTTGCGCCGGGGCGAGGGGCTGGCGGCGGCGGCGCGTCTTGCGCAGGCGGCGGCATCGGCAACCCTGCTGACGAGCGGCACGGCGCTTTGCGACGCTGCGCAGGTGCAACGGTTCTATGAGGCCGCGAGCCCCGTGTGCTGAATGCGTGAATTGCGCAGCAGCAGTGCAGCCGCGGCAAACGTGCTTCGTGGGGTTTCCGGGTCTCAGCGCGCCGCGCCGTCGCGGGAGGGCGCGTATCTGGCATGCGGCACGGAGAAACCCGTTACGTCCGCGAGCAGCGCGCGGCCGCGAGGATGGAAGGCGAACGCCGCGATGATGAGGAACGAGCCGGGCAGCGCAAGGGCGGCAAGGAAGAGCAGGCGCTTGTACATGGTTGAATCTCGCGGGGAAGGCAGGAGTATGGATTTAGCTTAAATCCCGTCGACCTCGCTCGATTGACCTGCATCAGCCGATCGCGCGCCGCGCGCGTCGCCGTCAATGCGATAGCAGAACCGGCACGGTGGCCGATTCGAGCAGCGCGCGCGTGACGCCGCCGAGCAGGTGCTCGCGCCATTGCGGATGACTGTAGGCGCCCGCCACGACGCAGTCGCAGCCGCTCGTCGCGACCCACGAAATCAGGGTGTCGCCCGCCGTCTCGTCCGCGTCGCTGAAGCTTTGCGCAAAGTCGACATTGACCCCGTGCCTTGCCAGCATCAGGTCGATGTTCGCGATTCCGTCGTCCGCCGCCGCGGCGCGCGGCGAAGCGGGCGTGCCGATATGCAGCACCGTGACGCGCTTCGCGGCTTGCAGCAGGGGCATCGCGTCGTGCACCGCGCGCGCGGCTTCGCGGCTGCCGTCCCACCCGATCACGATCGACTCGCACGCGGCGCGCAGCGCGCCCGCGTAAGGCAGTACCAGCACCGGCCTGCCGGACGTCATGACCACGCTTTCCAGAAAGCGCGCGCGCAGCGCATGGGCATCATCGTCGGGACTCGCCTGGCCGGCGACCAGCAGATCGGCGTGGCGGCTGCGGCGGATGATCGGCTCGTCGGCGTAGTCGTCGAATGCGATCCACTCGCCTTCCATGCCGACGCGCCGCAAGTCGTGGCGAAACGATTCCTCCGCCATGGCCTGCTGGCTGCGCCGCGCGTCGCAGTATTCGCTGTAGTAGGGCGCGCAACCGGCGACGGTGAAGTACGAGCGCGCTTCGGGCGCGAACGGCGAGTAAAGGCCGATGAGATGCGCGTCGAAGCGGCCCGCGAGCGTCAGCGCGAAGTCGAGCCGCGCTTGCGCGCGCTCGCCCGGGTCGAGATAAGCGAGCAGGGTCTTGTAGTGCATGGCTGCGTCTCCTGGAGCCGTGCGTCTCGTTTTGCCGCAGGACGCGTGCGGACGGGCAATCACCCTGGCGTCGAGTGTTATCGCCGGGCTCGTGTCGATTCTTGATGCAAGTCAAACATGGGCGCTTGTTTGATACACGTCAACTGGAACAGGGCCGCGCGCCGCAGAATCGCCTCAACCGGCCCGGACCCTGCACGCGCCTCGTGCACGGCGAGCGAGGCTGGCCAAACCGGAGGGCGTCCATGCGGTGCATCCTGCGCCTCGCGTTCAAGCTGCTTGTCAACGACAGCGCCAAGTTCACGGCGCTGCTGATCGGCATCACGTTCGCGGTGTTTCTGATGGTCGAGATGACGTCCATGTTCGCGGGCATCCTCAACCGCTCGTCGTCCACCGTCATCAACGTGGGCGCGAAGGTCTGGGTGATGGACCCGGCGGTGCAGACGATCGCGAGCAGCATCGGTATGCCCGATTACGTGCTCGACGCCGTGCGCAGCATCGACGGCGTGAAGTACGCCGTGCCGCTCTACTCGGGCATGGCGCTCGTGAAGCTGCGCAACGGCACTTACCAGGCGGCCACCGTGATCGGGCTGGACGACACCACGCTCTATGGCTGGCCGAAGATGAAGACCGGGCGCATCGAAGACATTTTTGCGGAGGACGGCTTCATTGCCGTGCAGGACGCCGAGTTCTACAAGCTCGGCAGCCCCGCGCCCGGCACCGACTTCGAGCTGAACGACCACCGCGCCGTGGTGGTCGGCATTGCCGCGGTGGCGAGCAGCAGCCTGTTTGGCACCCCTACGCTTTACACGACGTACCGCCGCGCCATCCAGGACGTTCCGTCGACGCGCTACACGACCTCGTACATTCTCGTCGAGCCTAAGTCGGCAGCCGACATTGCGCACATCAAGGCGCAGGTTGCCGCGCTCGGCTATGTCGCCTACACCAAAGACGAGTTCATGCAGCACATCGCCGACTTCTACAAGTACCAGACCGGCCTCGGCACCAACATTCTCCTGATGACCGTGATCAGCTTCGTGGTCGGCCTGTCGATCTCGGGGCAGACTTTCTATACGTTCATTCTCGAAAATCTCGAAAAATTCGGCGCGCTCAAGGCCATCGGCGCGAAGCGGCGCGAGCTGGTCGCGATGATCCTGTTCCAGGCGGCCTTCACGGCGCTCACGGGCTACGGCCTCGGCGTCGGATTGTGCGCGGCGTTGATCAGCCTCGCGCGGCTGCGCATCCGCGACTACGCGGCCATGATCACCTTCGGCAACCTCGCGATCGCGTTCGCGATGGTGGTGGTGATCGCCGCGCTCTCCAGCTATCTCGGCGTGCGCCGCGTGCTGCGCATCGAGCCGTTCGACATCTTCCGGGGCTGAGGCAATGGTCGATTCGATTGCCATCGAGGCACATGCGCTCGACAAGTGGTTCGGCGAGGGCGCGGCGCGCACCCAGGCGCTGCAAGGCGTCTCCATGCAGGCGCACTACGGTGAGATGGTGCTGATCGTCGGGCCGTCGGGCAGCGGCAAGACCACGCTGCTGAGCGTCATCTCCGGGATTCTGCGGCCCGATGGCGGAACCGTGTCGGTGGACGGCGTCGATCTGTGGGCCCAGCCCGACGACCGGCTCGCGGAGTTCCGGCTCAACCGCATCGGCTTCGTCTTTCAGGACTACCATCTGTTTCCGCGCCTCACCACGGCCGAGAACGTGGCCATTCCGCTGATCCTCAAGCGCCGGCCCTGGGACGACGCGCTCGCCGAGGCGCGGCGCTATCTGGCAGTCGTGGGCCTCGAAAACCGGGCCGCCTTGCCGCCCGTGAAGCTCTCGGGCGGCGAGCAGCAGCGCGTGGCGATCGCCCGCGCGATCGTGAGCCAGCCCGACATTCTCGTGCTCGACGAGCCCACCGCCTCGCTCGACGGCGACACCGGGCGCACCATCATCGAGTTCGTCAAGCATCAGGTGCTCAACGAGCGGCGCTGCATCGTCATCGTCACCCACGACGCTCGCATCTTCGAGTACGCGGACCGCATCCTGCATATGGAGGACGGCAAGCTCAAGGACATCGTCCCAGGAGGCGCGCGATGAAGCATCGGCTGGTCTTTGCCGCGTCGCTGATCGGTTTCCTCGCGGCCGTTGCCGCGGCCTGGGTGTTCGGCATCCAGCAGCCGCCGCAGCCGCCGGTGTTCCAGCCGGCGGCCAATCCTTACGCGCACGGCGTCTATGCCACGGGAATCGTCGAAAGCGACCAGAGCGCCGGAGCGAACGTCAATCTCTACCCCGAAGTGAGCGGGACGGTCACGCGGCTGCTCGTGCACGACGGCGACCGCGTGAAGGCGGGCGACGTGCTGCTCACGATCGACGATTCAGTGCAGCGCGCGAACGCCGGGCAGCTCGCGGCCCAGGCGCTTGCCGCGCAGGCGCTGCTCGACGAGCTCGAGGCCCAGCCCAGGCCGGAAACGCGCGACGTTGCCGACGCCCAGGTGCGGGCGGCCCGGGCCAGCCTGAAGATGGCGCAGGACACCTATGCGAAGCAAAAGCAGGCATGGGACATCGACCCCAAAGCCGTGAGCCGCGACGTGCTCGACAGCGCGGAGAACGCCATGCACGTCGCGCGCGCCAACCTCGAGGTCGTCACGCGCCAGGATCGCCTCACGCGCGCGGGCGCGTGGGTCTACGAAGTGCGCAACCAGCAGGGGCAGGTGGAGGCGCTGCGCAAGGCGGCCGCGTCGGCCGAGGCGCTGCTCGCGCACTACACGCTACGCGCGCCGTCCGACGGCATCGTGCTTGCGGTGAACACGGCGCAGGGCTCGTACCTTTCGCAGCAGGGCGTCTATGACACCTACACGCGGGGCATGGCGCCCGTGATCGTGCTGGGCAGCGCGCCCGAGCGTCTCGCGGTGCGCTGTTACGTGGACGAGATCCTGATCTCGCGGCTGCCCCAGCCGGACCAGCTCAAGGGGCGCATGACGGTGCGCGGCGCGAACATCGCGGCCAATCTCACCTTCGAGCGCATCCAGCCCTATGTGACGCCGAAGATCGAGCTTTCCGACCAGCGTACCGAGCGCGTGGACCTGCGCGTGCTGCCGGTGATTTTCCGCATCGAGCCGCAGGCGGGCCTGCGCCTCTATCCAGGGCAGATCGTCGATGTGTACATTGCCGCGCGCTAGGCGACCTGCTTCGAGCAGGACGCGGGGGGGACGCCATCGCGCGCGCGCGCGCAGTGCGCTGCGCGTATTCGCATGGCTCGCTGCAACCGGGCTGGCGGGCTGCGCGGTCGGGCCGGATTTCACGCGGCCGGCGCCGCCGCAGGTCGATGCGTATGTGCGCGCCGGCACGCCGGCGGCCTTCGCGGCGGCCGGCGTCTCGCAGACCCTGCGGGCCGGCGTCGCCGTGCGAGACGACTGGTGGACCCAGTTCGGCTGCCGCGCGATCGATGCGGCCGTGGACGACGCCCTCACCGGCAACGCCACGCTCGATGCGGCCGAGGCATCGCTTCGGCGTGCCGATCATCAGCTGCGCGCCGGAGCGGGCGTGTTCTATCCGCAGGCGAGCGCCGCGGCCGGCGCCTCCCGGCAGCGCTATGCCCCGCTGCACGTCGGCTCCGGCATGGCGCCCTCGATTTTCAACCTGTTCACGCTGTCGGCGTCGATCAGCTACGCCGTCGATCTCTGGGGCGGCAACCGGCGTTTCGTCGAGGCGCTCGCGGCGCAGCGCGATGCGCAGCGCTACGCGCTGGCGGCGGCCTACCTGACCATCGAATCGAACGTCGTCAACACGATGATCGCGCGCGCCGGCTGGCGCGACGAGATCGACGCCACGCGCGAGATGATCGGGCTCTTGCGCGAGCAGGTCCACATTGCCGAGGTGCGCGCGCGCGCCGGCACCGCCGCCTACGCGGCGGTGCTCACGCTGCAGAACGAGCAGGCCGCGCTCGAAGCCACCTTGCCGGTGCTGGAGCAAAAGCGCGCCCAGGCGGCGGATCTGCTGGCCACGTTGAGCGGCCTGCTGCCGGTGCAGTGGTCCGCGCCCGAGCTTTCGCTGAACGAGATCACGCTGCCGGCGGATTTGCCCGCGACCGTGCCGTCGCAGCTCGTGCGCCAACGGCCCGACGTGCTGCAGGCCGAGGCGCTGCTGCACGCGGCGAGCGCGCAGGTCGGCGTGGCCACGGCGGCGATGCTGCCGAACTTCACGCTTTCGGCCGGCGGCGGGCTTGCGGGTACATCGCTCGCGTCGATGGGCGCGCGTGCCGGCCAGTCGTGGGTGCTGGCCGCGGACGTGGCCGCGCCGCTCTTCGAGGGCGGCACGCTCTGGTACGGGCGCAAGGCCGCGCAGGACGCCTACGATGCCTCGCGCGCGCAGTACCGGCAGACCGTGCTGAGCGCCTTTGCGCAGGTCGCGGACGTGCTCTATGCGCTCGAGCACGACGCCGGCGCACTGGAGGCGCAGACGCGCGCGCTCGCGGCGGCGCGCGAGGCGCTGCGCTTGCTGCGCGCCGACTATCGCGCGGGAACGGTGGACTACGTCCAGATCCTCGTCGCCGATGCCCAACTGCATCAGGCGCAGATCGCCTGGCTCGAAGCCGACGCCCAGCGGCTGCAGGACACCGTCGCGCTCTATGCGGCGTTGGGCGGCGGCTGGGGCGACGCGGGAGGCGGCCAGCGCTGAGCGGCGGCCCGATGCGGCCACGGCGGTGTTCCGGCCGCGTTTGTCTCTTGATGCAAATCAATGGCGTGACGCTGGCCACACCGAAGATGTGGCATCAGGCAAGGGATATCCCGAGTGAGGAGGCCGACCATGTACGACAAGATTCTGGTGGCGTTCGACGGCAGCGAGACGTCGAAGCGGGCGCTCGCCGAGGCGCTGCGCGTTGCGCGGCTGACCGGCGCGCAACTCTATGTAGCGCATGTGATCGACATTCTGGCGCCGTTCGGCATGGGCCTGTCGTACGTGCCGGCGGACCTGATCGCGATGTATCGGGAAGACGCCAGAAAGCTGCTGGATGCTGCGCACGCCGAGGCAAAGGCGGCCGACGTGCACTGCGAAACGGAACTGCTGCAGCTGCAAAGCGTGACCGACAGCGTGGCGGATTGCCTGAACCGCTGCGTCGCGCGCGTGGGCGCGCAGCTCGTCGTGCTCGGCACGCATGGCCGGCGCGGCGTGAGGCGCGCGCTGCTCGGCAGCGTGGCGGAGGAATTCGTGCGCGAGACGGACTGTCCGGTGCTGCTCGTGCGGGGCCATTCATGAGCGCCGCGTCCGCTGCGGTCGTCTGGCTTTCGCAGGTCACGCGCGCCGATCTCGCGCGCGTCGGCGGCAAGAACGCCTCGCTCGGCGAGCTGATCGCGAACCTCGCGCCGCACGGCATCAAGGTGCCGCCGGGCTTCGCGACCACGGCGCAGGCCTATCGCGACTTCATCGAAGCAAACCGCCTCGATGAAACGATCGCCGCCGCGCTGGACGAACTGCACGCGAAGCGGCGCACGCTCGCCGAAACCGGCGCGTTGATCCGCGCGGCAATCCTGCGCGGCGAATGGCCCGCCGCGATTGCGGACGCCATCCACGCCGCTTACGCGGACCTGTGCCGCCAGAGCGGTCAGGAGAAGCTGAGCGTCGCCGTGCGCTCCAGCGCGACCGCCGAAGATCTGCCCGAGGCGAGCTTCGCGGGGCAGTTCGAGACCTTCCTGAACATCTCCGGCGGCCCGGCGGTGCTCGACGCCTGCCGGCGCTGCTACGCGTCGCTCTATACCGACCGCGCGATCAGCTACCGCCAGGCCAAAGGCTTCGACGCGCTGAAGGTCGCGGTGTCGGTAGGCGTGCAGCAGATGGTGCGCGCCGACCTGGGCGGCGCGGGCGTGATGTTCTCGATCGATACCGAGACCGGCTTCGAGCGCGTCGTCCTGATCGACGCGGCTTGGGGGCTCGGCGAGAACGTGGTGCAGGGCGCCGTCGACCCGGACGAATACGAGGTCTTCAAGCCGCTGCTGGACGACCCGTCGCTTGCGCCCATCGTCGGCAAGCAGCGCGGCGCCAAGACCCTCAAGATGATCTGCGTGCGCAGCCGCATGCAGCCGACCCGAAACGTGCGGACCTCGCTGGCCGAGCGCCGCGCTTACGTGCTGCAAGACGACGAAATCCTGAAGCTCGCGCGCTGGGCCTGCCGGATCGAGGCGCACTACGGCTGCGCGATGGACATGGAGTGGGCGAAGGACGGCGCGACCGGCGAGATCTTCATCGTGCAGGCGCGCCCGGAAACGGTCCAGTCGCGCCGCGATGCGGGCGCGCTCAAAACCTGGCACCTCGACAAAGCCGGGCCGAAGCTGCTCTCGGGCGTGAGCGTCGGCGAGGCGATCGGCGCGGGACCGGTCTGCGTGATCGAGCAGCCCCGCGACATGGCGCGCTTCGTGGACGGCGCCGTGCTGGTCGCGCAGACCACCGATCCGGACTGGGTGCCGGTCATGCGGCGCGCTGCGGCGATCGTCACGGATCACGGCGGCCGCACCTCGCACGCGGCGATCGTGAGCCGCGAGCTGGGCCTGCCGGCCATCGTCGGGACCGGCAATGCCACGCGCGTGCTGCGCAACCGCCAGAAGGTCACGGTGAGCTGTGCGCAGGGCGAGCAAGGCGCGGTGTACGAAGGCATCGCGGACTTTCACGCGCAGGAGATCGACTTCTCGCATCTGCCGCCCACCCGCACCGCCATCATGCTCAATCTCGCCAACCCCGCAGCCGCGTTTCGCTGGTGGCGCATGCCTGCCGACGGGGTGGGGCTCGCGCGCATGGAGTTCGTGATCGGCAGCCAGATTCGCGTGCATCCCATGGCGCTGGTCCACTACGACCAGCTGAAGGACGAGCGGGCGAAGCGCATCATTCGCGACCTGAGCGCCGGATACGCCGACAAAACCGTTTATTTCGTGGACCAGCTCTCGCGTGCGCTCGGGCGCATCGCGGCCGCGCACTTTCCGCATCCGGTGATCGTGCGCATGAGCGACTTCAAGACCAACGAGTACGCGAACCTCGTGGGCGGCGCGCAGTTCGAGCCGCACGAAGCCAATCCGATGCTCGGCTTTCGCGGGGCGTCGCGCTACTACTCGCCGCTGTACCGCGAAGGCTTCGCGCTCGAATGCCGCGCGTTCCGCCGGCTGCGCGAAGAGATGGGCTTCACCAACGTCGTCGTGATGATCCCGTTCTGCCGCACGCCCGAGGAGGCCGACCGCGTGCTCGCGGTCATGCGCGAGAACGGTCTCGAGCGCGGGCGCAACGGGCTCGAAATCTACGTGATGTGCGAGATTCCCTCCAATGTCGTGCTGGCGCGCGAGTTCGCGCGGCGCTTCGACGGCTTTTCGATCGGCAGCAACGATCTCACGCAGCTCACGCTCGGCGTGGATCGCGACTCGGCGCAGCTCGCCGGGCTCTTCGACGAGCAAAGCGACGCGCTCAAGTGGATGGTGCGCACGGTGATCGCCGAGGCCCACCGCGCCGGCGCGAAGGTCGGCCTGTGCGGCGAGGCGCCCGCGCATCATCCCGAGTTTGCCGAGTTCCTGGTCGAGTGCGGCATCGACTCGATTTCGGTGAACCCCGATAGCTTCGTTGCGCTCAAGCAGCGCGTCGCGGCCAGCGAGTCGGCGCGCGAAACGCATGCCGGCATGCCGGTGACGCTTGCCGGGCGGGTGCCGTTGTGAGGGGCTGCGGTCTTTGAGCAGCGTTTTTTGAGCAGCGCAGTGCGGCGTCATGTCGAGATGGGCGCCTCCTCCGGCGCGCCCGGGACGGGTTCGGCTGGCGCGGGCTGGGCCGCCGCGTCCGGTTCGCCGCATTTCGCGAGCAGCGCCGCACGCGTGCGCTCGCGCAGGTTCGCCATGGCGCGCAAATCGCTGCCTTGCGCGTCGACCGGCGCCAGAATCTCGACCTCGATCTCGCCGCGCTCCGCAATCCAGTGCCCGTCGCGCAATGCCCCGCGCGCGCGCCGCGCAGCGCCACGGGCAACACCGGACGGCCTGCCAGCACTGCGGCGCGAAACGCGCCCAGCTTGAACGCGCGCAGCCCGGCGGCAGCCACGAAGGTTCCTTCGGGGAAGAACAGCAAGGTTTCGCCGGCGCGGGCGCACTCGACGAGCTGCGCTTCGTCGACGAGGCTCTGGCCATAGTCGTCGCGCGCGACCAAGCGCGTGCCGAGCGCGCGCAGCAGCGTGCCGACGAACGGCCGGCGCGCGAGCTCGCGCTTGGCGACGAAATGGACCGGCGCGGGCAGCGCGGCGAGCAGCGCGATCACGTCGAGATAGCTTGTGTGATTGACGGCCAGCACCGGATGCGCCGTGCGGCTGAAGTGCTGCGCTCCATGCAGCGTCGTGTGCAGGCCCGCGGCGCGCAGCACGAAGCGGCACGCGCGAGCGGCCGAGCGCCAGCGGCGCGCGGGGTTGCGATCGAGCGTGACCTGGATCCAGACGGCCGCAAATGCCAGTGCGACGAGCGACCCGCACCACAGACCGCGAGCGATGTGCCGCAGCGAGTGGCCGGCGGCCCGCGCGAGCGGGACCGCGCTGGCGGCGGCGAGCGCGAAGCTTTGGCGCCATGGCGCGAACGCACCCGAAGGTGGGGCGGCGGGCGCGCCGTGGCGCAGACGCTCGAGCGTCGCGGCGCGGCGGATCTTGCCGCCAGGCGTCTTGAGGATGCCATGCGGCGCGACCAGCACGATGCGCTCCGCGGGTGCGCCGCACAGCCGCAGCACGATGGCGTTGACGCGCGCCTGAAGATCGGCGCGTTCGGCGGCTTCGCCCAGTGCGGTCTCGACGATCACGACGAGGCGCTCGGTGCCCGCGAGCGGATCGGGCTCGCCGCAGGCGGCCACGCCGCCCGGCTCCACGCCGCCCAGTTGCCCGATCGCGTGCTCCAGTTCGTCGGGGAAGAGGTGGCGGCCCGCACGGATGATGAGGTCCTTCGCGCGCCCCGTGACGAAAAGCTCGCCGTCCGCGAGATAGCCGAGGTCGCCGCTGTCGAGCCAGCCGTCGCGCACGAGGCGCGCGGTTTGCTCAGGATTGCGAAAATAGCCTGCCGTGGCGCTCGCGCCGCGAAACTCGATATGGCCGATGTGGCGTTCGGCGAGCGCCTGGCGCTGGTCGTCGACGATGCGCAGGCGCGTATCCGCAAGCGCATAGCCGCAGGCGACGAGCGCGAGGGCGTCGTCGCCCGCGTAGGCGGGCACCGCCTCGCTGCGCGTGGCGAGCGCTTCGCGCTGCACGAGATCGACGCGCAGGCCGCGCGACGGCGCGGGGAAGGTGACGGCAAGCGTATTTTCCGCGAGGCCGTAGACCGGTGTGATGGCGCGCGCGTCGAACCCGAGCGGCGCGAAGCGCGCGGCGAAGGCTCGCAGCGTGTCCGGATTCACGGGCTCGGAGCCGCAGAACGCGAAGCGCAGCGAGGCGAGATCGAGCCCAGCGAGCGCACGCTCGGGCACGCGCCGCGCGCACCAGTCGTACGCGAAATTGGGCGCGGCCGTGATCGTCGCACGGCGTTGCGAGATCGTTTCGAGCCAGACCGCCGGGCGGGCCAGAAACGCGAGCGGCGACATGGCGACGAGCCCAAAGCCGAAATAGAGCGGAGCGAGCCACGCGCCGATGAGCCCCATGTCGTGATAGAGCGGCAGCCAGCTCACGAGCGCGTCGCCGGGCTGCACGCCCATGCGCTCGCCCATCGCGCGGATGTTCGAAAGCAGGTTCGCGTGGCTCAGCATGACGCCTTTGGGTTCGCCGGTGCTGCCGGAGGTGTACTGGAGCAAGGCGAGATCGTCCGGGCCGGCCTGGATCAGCGGCGCCTCGTCCTCGCTATGCGGCTGGGCCGCTTCGAGGGCCGTGCAGGTGAACACCTGACGCAGCGTCGGGACTTTCAGCCGGAGCAATTGCGCCACCGGGCCGAGCGGCCCTGCGGCGATCAACGCCGAGACCCCCGCATTCGCGAGGATTGGCGCGTGGCGCGCGATGTGCTCCTCGACCTGCGCGAGGCTCGTCGGCGGATAGATCGGCACCGGAACCGCGCCGCACAGCACGAGCGCCGCGAAGCCGACGAAATAATCGATGCTGGTGGGCAGCATCAGCGCCACTCGCGCGCCCGGATCGACGCCGCGCGCGCAGCGCGTTGGCCGTGCGCGAGGCGCGCTCGAACAGTGCGCCGTAACTGAGTTCCGTCGCGGCGCCTGGCTCGATGAGCGTGAGATGAAGCCGGTCCGGATGCCGGTGCGCGTGCCACTGGAGCACTTCGGCGAGTGTGCGCGCTTGTTCCGGCGCCGCCGATGCGGACACGCTGCGCGCTGCCAATGCGGCTGGCGTACCCGCCGTGCCGGCGCGGGGCGCGGCCTCCGCGCCCCGCTCGATGGCCGCGAGCAGGTCCCCCGGCGTGATGGCCGCGAACGCATCGGGCGGCAGCCGCACGCCAAAGGCTTGCTCGATCCGCTCGGCCAGTTCGGCGCGCGCGAGGCTGTCGAAGCCGAGATCGCGTTCGAGATGCGTCGTCATCGAAACGCGCCCGGGCCGGTGTCCTTCGCCGTGCAGCTCTCCGGCAAGCGTGTCGACGAGGCGCACGATGCGTGCGGCGCGGCTGTCCTCGATATCGCGGTCGTCGTGCGGCTGCGGATTCATGGCAATGCCCTCAGCAAGGAACGCACCGGAAATCGTTCAGCGCGGCACCCAATACGTGTGCCCGCGCGGGCCCTCGCGGGCGTAGAGCCGCTTGACGGCCGCCCAAGCGATCCGGCGCGCCGCTTCTTCATGACGCGGGTCCCAGGCGTGGTCGGCCCAGGCGCGATTGAATGCGGCGCGGAAAATGTCCTGCGCGTGCGGCGGCAAGTGATTGCGCACGCTCGCGGGCAAATCGTCGTTCGTTGCGTAAGGCATGGTTGCAAGGCGCGCGTCGCGCAGGAAGTCAGTCGGAATAGTCAGAAGACTCGCGCGCGCGGAGGCGGCGGCGGCTGATACAGGTCAAGAAAAAGCCGGTGCGCGCCTCGTCCGGCCATCGGGTCTCCGGATGACGGCGATAACTGATGCAAGTCAATCATGCGAAGAACACGGCCGCTAGATTGGACGAGGAATGCGACTCCCCGCATGGACTCGTGTGCTGCGGATCTCGGCCCACAATCGAATGATCAGGAGAATGAAATGAGCGATATCCCCTTGAGCATGCCGCTTCAGCCTGTTTCCCCGTCGAGCATTGGCACGCGCATGGCGCAGATCGGCTTCGATCAACTCGCGGCCGCGCTGGCGCTGCAAGCGAAGTGCATTGAACGCGATCGTGCCGCCGCGCAGCGCGTGGGCGATGCGCTCATGCGCGCGCGCGCCGGCGATGCGGGGGCTATCGCGCAGGCCTGGCAAGCGATGACGCGCGAGTACCTTGCGGCGAGCATTGCCTTGTGGGAGCAAGGCCTGGTTTCGGCTGTGAAAAATCAGGCGGCATACGGAGCGCTGCTTCGCGACGCGGGCTTCAATGCCGGAAACGCCTGGTGGCGGGCGGCGCCGGCCCAGATGGCGCGGCGGGCCGGAACCGCGCCGCAGGCGGCGGACTGGATGTCCTGTCTTGGGCCGTTCATGGGCATGCGTCCGGACGGCGAGGCGAAACCCGCGAGTGCGCAACATCAGGCGACATCCGCGTGATCGTCGCGGCGCGGGGACGCGCATCGAGTGCGCGGCTGCCGCTGCCGCCGCGCATGATGCCTCCACGGGCTGCCCGCGGCGCGCCAGCGCTCAGGATCGTGCTTGCAGCAGGAGATCGAACATCAGGACGGCTGCCGAGCAGAGCAGCCCCAAGCCGATATTCGCCAGCCTGTGACCCAGGTCGGGACGCGGCCCGGCCGCAGACGCCATCAGGAATATCGTCTGAGTAACGATCTGGATGGCGAATAAAACCAGCATGATCAAAAACTCGAATCCCGCCTGGTTGAACCCAAAGAGGTTCCAGCCATGCTGGGAGATCCACCAGGCCACACGGTAAATCTCGTAGATCGCGAGAATCGCGGGAAAGCCGTAACTCGCCAGATAGGTGGGGACGGTTGCGTGACGCAACTCCGGATGAAAGTGATGGATGTGTGCCATGGCGACCTCCTCGCATCATGAGATTTCATCGTGGTCGTCCGAACCCTATTCAGACTGATCTGCATCAAACGAATCGCCGCCTGCGGGCCGATAGTGGTCGCAGCCGCACGCGAAGCGGAAAGAAGCGCCGCCTCGGCTCGCGACCGGCTGCTTCGCGGTGTATCTGGAAAGCTGAACGGGATGTACGCCATGAAAAGCAACCCACAACCGGGGCAGGACGTACCGGACCAGCTGGCGCTCGAGCGGCCGGCTGCCAACCAGCACAGCGACGACGAGATCGCGACGATGGCGCGCGCGGTCCTGCACTGGACAGCCGGAGTGCCGCAAAACGCCGTTGAGGTCGAGGCGGTGCGCGGACATCTCTTCTTGCAGGGAACCGTCGAATGGGAATGGCAGCGCGAGCTAGCGGTCCGGACACTGACGCAGTTGCGCAGCGTGTCCGGCGTGACGAGCCGCGTGACCGCCCGCCGGCGCACCGATCCGGGCAGGATTGCCGAGCGCATCCGCAAGGCGCTGCACTACCACGTTGAAGATGAGGCGGTCCGAATCCATGCCGAGATCTGCGAGGGGGTGGTGACGCTCCGGGGCAAAGTGGGCTCGGAGGCCGAGCGCGCCGTTGTGCGCGGCGTGGCGTGGTCGCAGCCGGGCGTGCGCGCGGTCGTCGACGAACTCGTGCTCGCGTGACGCGGCACGGGTGAGCCGGGCCGCTGGGCCGCCGGCCGTCGAAATGCAACGAGGAGCGAATTCAGCATGGAGAAGAAGTTCGATTCCGGCGGCGTCGTGTTTTTTATCGGGCTCCTGTTGCTGCTGGCGCTACAGCTCTTCTGGGGCACGCCGAACGTGCCGCCGCTCGCGTACAGCGATTTTCTGCGCCTCGTCGACGCGCACGCGGTCGACAACCTCGTGATCAGCCCCACCCGCATTACCGGAGAGCTGCGCACGGAACAGGCCAAAACGATGCTGCCGGCTTCCGAGGCCGCCGCGTTCGGCACGGGGCCGGCGCCTTATTTCTTTGCGACCACGCGTGTTGCCGACGACGCGCTGCCGTCCCGTCTCGCCGCCGCCGGCGTGCGCTATAGCGGCGCGCTCGACAGCAACTGGGGCAGCACGCTGCTCGGCTGGCTCGCTCCGCTCGTGCTGCTAGTGATGGTGTGGCAGTTCATGATGCGCCGGGGCGGCGGCGCGCGCGATTTCATGGGCATCGGCAGAAGCCGTGCGCAAGTCTACGTGCAACGCGAGACGAGCGCGACGTTCAACGATATCGCCGGCATCGACGAGGCCAAAAAAGAGCTTCAGCAAATCGTCTCGTTCCTGTGCAATCCGGACCGATACCGCCGGCTCGGCGGAAAGATACCCAAAGGCATCCTGATCGTCGGCGCGCCCGGCACCGGCAAGACCCTGCTCGCGAAGGCGCTCGCGGGCGAGGCAGGGGTGCCGTTTTTCTCCATCAGCGGCTCCTCGTTCGTGGAAATGTTCGTCGGCGTGGGGGCGGCGCGCGTGCGCGACCTCTTCGATCAGGCGCAGCGCCAGGCTCCGTGCATCGTGTTCATCGACGAACTCGACGCGCTCGGCAAGGTGCGCGGCGCAAGTCCCATTTCGGGCAACGACGAACGCGAGCAGACGCTCAATCAACTGCTCGTCGAGATGGACGGCTTCGAACCCAATGCGGGCGTCATCCTGCTCGCGGCGACGAACCGGCCCGAAACGCTCGACCCGGCGCTGCTGCGTCCCGGCCGCTTCGACCGCCACATCGCGATCGACCGCCCCGACCTGGTCGGGCGCCGGCAGATTCTCGCCGTGCATACGCGCAAGGTGCCGCTCGCGCCCGATGTCGATCTGGAGGAACTGGCGGCACGCACGCCCGGCTGCGTGGGCGCGGACCTCGCGAACATCGTGAACGAGGCCGCGCTGCATGCGGCGGAAGCCGACCGCTCGAGCGTCGCCATGGCGGATTTCGACGAGGCCATCGACCGCTCGCTCGCGGGCTCCGAGCGCAAGAGCCGCGTGATGAACGCGCAGGAGAAGCAGACCATCGCCTGGCATGAGGCGGGCCATGCGCTCGTGGCGCAAAGCCGAGAGCACTGCGATCCGGTCAAGAAGGTGTCGATCATCCCGCGAGGCGTTGCCGCGCTTGGCTATACGCAGCAGGTGCCCACCGAGGACCGCTATGTGCTCAGGCGCAGCGAGCTGCTCGACCGGCTCGATGCCTTGCTCGGCGGACGGGTCGCGGAAGAGCTGGTATTCGGCGACGTCTCCACCGGCGCGCAGAACGATCTGGAGCGCGCGACCGCGATGGCGTGGCACATGGTGGCGCGATACGGCATGAGCGAGCGCATCGGTCTCGCGAACTGCGCCGACCACGACGGCATGGCGCGCGCGCTCGGCGGTGCGGATGGCCCGCGCTGCGGCGAGCACACGGCGCAGCGCATCGACGACGAAGTGCGCCGGCTGCTCAACGAGGCGCACGAACGTGTCGCGCACACGCTCGCCGAACGGCGCGAGACGCTCGACAGGATTGCCAGGCGTTTGCTCGAGCGGGAAGTGCTCGAGCATGACGAACTGGTCGCGCTGATTGCGGGCGAGTCGGTCCCGGGCGCCAGCGCCGGGCAGAGCGCGGAAAATGCTTCGGATGCCAAAGAGAACCGGAGTGTCGAACCCGCAGCGTGAGGATGAAGCGCACGGGTGCGCGCGCTTTTCTCCGTGTTTTTCTGATTCACTCCTCGCGGATCACGGATTCCTGCCCGTTCGACGCACCCGCACCGGGCGGACAGATGCAGAAGCTCCGGGTTCAGCAGGCCGCCGCCCGCTTTGACCCCCGCGCCGGCAACTGCCCCCAGCCGACCGGCGCATAGACGGTTCCGCCCGCGAGTTCGACCC
Source organism: Paraburkholderia sp. A1BS-2L (assembly GCF_051125205.1). Classification (NCBI taxonomy): domain Bacteria; kingdom Pseudomonadati; phylum Pseudomonadota; class Betaproteobacteria; order Burkholderiales; family Burkholderiaceae; genus Paraburkholderia; species Paraburkholderia sp. A1BS-2L. Next base: position 611,092 of record NZ_CP120429.1, on the reverse strand, counting down.
GTTCGGTGAAGTGCTGGAGCGTCGCGCCTGCCATGATGTGCACGGGCGGGCCGCCGAAATAGCTGTCGGTGCGCAGCCAGGGCGCGCGTCGGTCGTTGATCTCCTGCACGCTGTAGGGGTGCGCGTGCTCGCCAGTTTCCGGCGTGAGCAGCGGCCCGTCGAAGGCGACCTTGAGGATCTGGTCGGGTTCGCCGCCATAGGGCAAGCCGGCCTCGGATGTATACGGCGAGCGCTCCCAATTGTCGCCCCATTGCTGATCGAGCGGCACGCGCGTGAAGTACGCCCACGGCGCGTGCACATAGCAGAGACGATAGGTCTCCTGAACGGCGGTCAAGTCGACGCGCGTCGTCATCGCCAGCTTCCTGTTTCGCGGTGTTTCGCGGGCGCGGCGTGAGCCGCTTACGCTGCCGCCGGGCTGCCGACGGTCTGCGCGAGCACCGGCGTTTCGTCCTCGTTCAGGCGCAGCGCGTCGGCGAGCAAGCGATGGTTGATCCAGCCGCGCACCACGGTGGCGAGGCCCTCGGAGGCGCAGTAGAGCGAGACGTTCTGGCTGATCGCGCCGGTAGCGATAGCCGCGAACAGCTCGCGCTGCTGGCGCGGCGCGGCGAGCACCTGCGAGCCGCGCAGCACGTACACGAGATCGAGCGGCGCCTTGCCCACGAAGTCCTGGTAGCCCGTCATGTTGCGCGCGTCGACGGCGTGCTTGAGCGCAAGCCGGTTGAACTCGGGCTCATAGCGATAGACGCCGTGAGGCAGGGCGACATAGACATCGATCTCATTGAAGCCGTGCGCGGAGGGCGCGGTGTGGCCGCCGGTTTCGGCGCGGTTCACGCCGTTCGCGGCCCACAGCAGTTCGCCCAATGTGTCGAGCGTCATGGGCGTGTCCGCGTAGGCGCGGGTGCTCCTGCGCTGCGCGAGCGCTTTCATCAGCGGCGCGCCGGCGTCGAGTCGCGGGCGCGGCAGGTCGATGAAGGCGGGCGCCTCGCCGCTCGCGGCAGCGGGCGGCAGCAGCGGCACGGGCTGGTAGTCGATGCGTTGAAATTCGGTCATGGCGTTCTCCAGATGGTTCACAGCCGGCATCCGTTTGCTGCTTTAGTCTCGACGCCCGGCGCCGGTGCGCGATTGACTCAGATCAATCGGGGCGGTGCGTATGACGAGCGCGTCGCATCGTGCCGGCCAATGCACGACGAATTGACCCGGATCAGCCGCATGACGATGGGCTGCGCCATGCTCGAACCGGTAGGGATAACGAACCATGGAGCGGACCATGAAAACGGATGAAGCACTCAGGCAGGACGTGGAGCAGGAACTGGCGTGGGACATGGCGCTCGACGCCTCGGGCATCGAAGTGGCGGTGCGAGACCGCGTCGTCACGTTATCAGGGCGGGTGCCCGACTATGCGCAGAAGCTGGCGGTCGAGCGCGCCGTCGAGCGCGTGGCCGGCTGCCGGGCGATCGTGGTGGAACTGTCGACCGATCAGGCTGCGGGCAACGCGCATCCCGACGCCGATCTGGCCGCCGCGATCATGGTCGCCCTGCACTGGCAAGCGGGCTTGAGCGGCGACGCGGTGCGCGTGGAGGTCGAACGCGGCTGCGTGACCCTCATCGGCGACGTGGATTGGGGCTACCAGCGCAATATGGCCGAGAAAGTGGTGAGCCGCATGCGCGGCGTGGTGGGTGTGGCCAACCGGTTGAACGTGCGCAACAGCGACGCGGCGTTCGAGGTCGCGCAGCATATCAGCGCGGCGCTGGCGCGGCGGGCGCAACGCGATTTCGCGGGCATCCACATCGACGAGAGCCATGGCGTGGTGACGCTGAGCGGCACGGTCGCTTCGCTGCGCGAGCGGCGCGCGGCTTGCGGCGCGGCTTGGGCGACGCGAGGCGTGCGGGCCGTGGTGGATCGGCTGGTCGTGCAATGAACCGCCGCCAGGCGCGGCGCGCGCGCTCACTGCAGGCGTCCGTCGCGCGCGATCCGCATCGTTGATATGTGTCAATTGGATCGCGCCGATGGCGCGCACGATCGACGTGTCGGTGCAGCAAAAGTGCTGCGCGCTTCGAATGTAAAGGGAGCCCTCGCCATGCAGAAGCATCTGATCGTGGTCGCGCATCCGGTGGAAGACAGCTTCACCATGAGCCTGGCGCGGACCTATGTCGGCGAACTGATCCGCGTGGGCGACGACGTGCACGTGCACGACCTTTACCGGATGGGGTTCGATCCCGTGCTGTCCGCACGTGAACTGATCGACGGGAAAGACGTGCACATTCGCATGGTCGACGTGCTGGCGGCGCAGGAGGACCTGCTCGCGGCCGATGTCGTGACGGTTATCTATCCGCTCTGGTGGATGTCGATGCCCGCGATGATGAAGGGCTACATCGACCGCGTGTTCAGCCGCGGCTTTGCCTACGAGGTGGAGCAGGGGAACCTGCGCGGCCTGCTGTCCGGGCGCCGGGCGGCGGCGGTCACGGTGTCGGGCGCGCCGCTTGCCGCGCTGGTGCAGGACGGCCGCTGGCAGGCGATGGAGCTGCTGCAGGACACGCACATCTTCCGCGCGGCCGGATTCGAGTTCGTCGGGCATCTGCACTTTGACGAAGTCGGGCCGGCGATGGACCATTCGACTGCCGCCGCCGATCTCGCGCGCGTGCGCGAGTTCGTGCGCGAGCACTTCGCTTCGGTGCCGGCAGCATGAGCACGATCGCGAGGCGTGTGCGCCGTCCTGCCCGCAAGGCGCGGCAGGCGCTGCCGCCGCGCGTGCGCCGCCTGATCGAAAGCCCGACCTACGTTCAGGCCGACGAGGACAGCGCCTTCCTGCGCCGCCCCGAAATGTGCGGCGTGCGCCTGCAGCTCGATTACTGGAAAGCCGCCGAGAAGCTGCAGCAGTTCGGCATTTGCGACACGGTCGTGGTGTACGGAAGCACGCGCGTCGAAGCCCCCGCTCGCGCGCGCCGCATGCTGGCCGTGGCGCGCGCGCGGCTCAAGGCGGACGCCGCCGATACGCAAGCTCAACGCGCCGTTAGCGCGGCCGAGGCGCGGGTCCGGCATAGCGTCTATTACGAAATCGCGCGCGAGTTCGGGCGGCTGGTCGGCGCCGCGGATGCGACGCCGAGGCTTGCGCGGCTCACGATCGTCACGGGCGGCGGCCCCGGCATCATGGAGGCGGCCAATCGCGGTGCGTTCGAAAGCGGCTCGCTTACCGTCGGCATGAATATCGCGTTGCCGCGCGACCAGCTTCCGAACCCGTATCTGACGCCCGAGCTGTGCTTCCGGTTTCACTACTTCGCCATCCGCAAACTGCATCTGCTGGAAAAGGCGAAAGCCGCGGTGTTCTTTCCGGGCGGCTACGGAACCTGCGACGAATTATTCGAAGTCCTGACGCTTTTGCAAACCCGCAAGATCGAGCCGATTCCGGTGGTGCTGGTGGGCGAAACCTACTGGCGCGCGCTCATGGATTTCGACTTGATGGCCGAAGAAGGAATGATCGCGCCCCGCGATCTCGCGCTATTTCGTTTTTGCGAGAGCGCGGAGCATATCTGGTCGGCCATCCGCGAGTGGTACGACGCAAGAGGATGAGCGCATGTGGACTCAGGCGCACGCGGTGTTTTCAAGGCAAGGAGGAGTGATGAACTGGCTCGCAGAATATTTTTCGCGCAGAACCCCGGTGGTCAATATGTCGATGTGGGTCTATCCGCCGCTTTTGCTCGGCCCGGAAGGGCCGGTCGCACAGCAGCCGCATTGCCTGCCGTACCCCGGCGTCGAACTGGTCTTCAGCCCCGGCGAGTCGGTGCGGCGCGGCACGCGCAGCGACGAGCTGCCGGCGCGATACGAGATGCGGGGGCCGGCCACGCGGGAAGTGCGGGAAATGGCGCAGGGCCGCGCGTTCTTCCAGTCGATCGAGATCTTTGCGCCGTCACGTTACAACAGCGACTTCCTCATCCGGGTGAACGACGCCTTCGCGTTCGTGCCGGTCTTTTCCGCCGATGGCGCGCCGGGTTTCTTCGGCACTTGCGTGGAGCAGCCGGGCGCTTCGCCCGCGCCGCAGCAGATGCCGCAGCCATGGTGCTTCCGGGGCTATATCAGCATTTAGATCAGGAGTGACCTGTAATGAAAACCGATATCGAATTGAAGCGCGACGTGGAAGCCGAATTCGCGTGGGACAAGTCGATCAATCTCGCGGAGATCGGCGTGGAAGTGTCGAACGGCGTGGTCACGCTGTCGGGGCATCCGGCCAGCTTCGCGCAGAAGCTCGCCGCGGAGCGGGCGGCGGGCAGAGTCTCGGGCGTGCGCGGGATCGTCGTCGAAATGGAGGTGCGTCTGCCGCGCCACGACATGCGCAGCGATGAGGATATCGCCAACACGGTGCGCTCGATTCTCGAATGGACCGTCGGGCTGAACAACCAGAACGTGCAGGTGCAGGTCGAGAAAGGCTGGGTCACGTTGACGGGCGATTGCGACTGGGGCTACCAGAGCCACGCCGCGCAAAGCGCGATCGCGCGCATGCGCGGTGTGACCGGAGTCACCGACAAAATCCGCATTCGTGGCGAGGCCTCGGCCGAGGACATCGCAAGCGGCATTCGCGATGCGATCCAGCGGCACGGGGATCGCGAAGCGAAGCACATCGGGATCGAGATTGACGACGGCACGGCCATCCTGACCGGCAAGGTCGCCTCGCACGCCGAGCGGCGGCTCGTGTGCGGGGCGGCGAGGGCGACGCCGGGCGTGCGGGCGATCGTCGATCTGCTGAACATCGAATGAATGGCAACGCAAGGAGCACGGTCATGTATCGCTTGTTTCGCCGATTCGAATGGCTGGCGTTCAGCTTGGTGACGGCGTCGGCCATCGCTTGTGCGGGTTTCATCGTCGTCGAGCGATGCGGCGGCGTGCCCGTGCAGCGCTTTCTCGATGCGCTCGCCGCCAATGCCGCTGCCGACAACGCGCTCGCCTGCGAGCAGGCGAGCCAGCCTGCCCCGTGCGCACAACTCGAGGCCGAATGGAAGGGGGCGCAATGAACGCTTTAGCGCTATGCACGCGCGAGGTCGCCACGTGCGGCCCGCAAGCAACCATCGTTGAAGCAGCGGCCAGAATGCGCGCGCTGCATGCGGGCGATCTCGTGGTGGTGAACGAGGAGGGCGGCGTGCGCGTGCCGGTCGGCATGCTCACCGATCGCGACATCGTGCTGGCCGTGGTGAGCCAGGATGCGTCACCGGCGACGCTTTATGCCGGAGACGTGATGTCGGCGCCCGCCGTGCTCGCGCGTGGCACCGACGACTTCTGGCTGCTCGCGAGGCGCATGCGTCTGCATGGCGTGCGCCGGCTGCCCGTGGTCGGCGACGACGGCGGGCTGGTGGGCATCGTCTCGCTCGACGACCTGATTCATGCGGCCGCGACCCTGCTCGACGAGCTGCGCCTCATCGCGGCGCGGCAGCAACATTTCGAAGCGAAACACCGCGGCGAGCCGAAGTCGTTCGAGTAGCTGCGTAGCATCGAGGAGGTCTCCATGAGCGCTTCATCACGCATTCTCGTGGTCTTCTACTCGCGCAGCGAGACCACGGCCGAGTTTGCCGGGCGGCTTGCCGCCGAGCTCGAAGGCGATTACGAACGGCTGCAGGAGGTCGAGTTCGGGCGGCGCGCGGGACCGTTCGGATTCCTGCGCTCGATTATCGACGTGATCGGCAAGCGCCCCGCGCATCTGCGGCCGATGACGCACACGCTCGCGAATTACGACATGGTGCTGGTCGGCACGCCGGTGTGGGCCGCCCGTGCCTCGACGCCAGTCGCGAGCTGGCTTGCGCAGCACGCGCACGAAGTGCGTGCCACGGCGTTCTTCTGCACGATGGGCTCGCGCGGCAGCGAAGACACATTCGCGCAGATGCAGCAGCTCGCGCACCGCGCGCCGCTGGCCACCTGCGCGATTTCCGCGCGCGACATGCGGCGCGATGTGGCGGTGGAGAAGGTGGCCCGCTTCGTGCTCGCGATCAAGGACGCGCTGGCCGCGCGCGAACACGAGGCGGTGTCCCGCTGAACATGGCGCAGGACCATGCCGCGCGCGAGCGGCGCTTCGCTTCGGTTCGAGCTTCGCTTCGGCTCGATTAAGCGCGCGTGGGCGGCGGCATCGCCAGCGAGTCCGCGGCGCGCGCGCTGCGCCACGAGGCGACGGGCGCGAGCATCGCGATCCTGTGCGGCGAGCCAGTCCTGCGGTACTAGCGTCCGCCGCTCACGATTCACCCTGCTGAGCTCTATGAAAGGCAGCACATCGCGTTGCTGCTGTTCATGAAGCATTACCTGCTGCGGGCGATGTTCTCAATCGTCATGAGGGCCGACGAAGCGTTCGCCGCCGCGGAGATGCCAGTCGTGGACCACCCCGACGAGGCGCGCAGCTGGCCTCGCATCACCCCATTCCTTGAATCCGGCAATTTCGGTGCCTAATCTTGATGAGTGCTTCACTTGAGCCACGGTGCGGACCTGCCGGCCATGCGAAACCTTTCGGGCTTGACCTGATCGCTTACTCCGTCGATTGACAACCGCGCGTACCTTCCTCCATCTGGAGCAGTCCGAAAGTCCATCGTTGGGAGAGAACAAAGCGTGGACGCCATTGCTCAATTCCTTGCGACCTCGGATTTCATCCCTCACGGCTATTGTCTGCACTGGTCGCTCCCGCTGATCTGGACCTACGTGGGATCCGACGCGGTCATCGCACTTTCGTATTATTCGATACCGGTGGTGCTGTGGTCGTTCGCGCGCCGCCGCACCGATCTTCCTTTCAGCTGGCTGTTCCTCATGTTCGCGGTGTTCATCCTCGCTTGCGGGACCACGCATTTGCTCGCCATCGTCGACATCTGGCACCCCGTCTATTGGCTGGACGCGGGCGTCAAGACCGTCACGGCGCTGGCTTCGCTGGCCACTGCCGCCGCAATGTGGCCGCTGATTCCGAAAGCGCTCGCATTGCCAAGCCCGAAGCAGCTCTACCAGACGAACCGGGATCTCGTGCGCGAGGTCGCGGCGCGCCAGGCTGCGGAAGAACGGTTGCGTTCGCTCACGCGCGAGCTCGAAGAGCGGGTCGCGCAGCGCACGGCGGAACTCGAAAGCGCCAACGAAGCGCTGCGCCGCAAGGCAGCGGAGCACGAGCGCGCGGAGCGGGAGATGCGCGATAGCCAGCAGCGGCTCCAGTCGATCGTCGATAACGCGGCCACCGTGATCACCGTCAAACAGCTGGATCGCCGTTACGCGCTCGTCAACCGGCGCTTCGAAGCGGTTTTTCACATCGAAAGGCAGCGTGCGCTGGGCAGTACGGACGAAACACTGTTTACGGCAAAGCGCGCACTCGCCTTCCGCGAGGCGGACGAGCGGGTGCTGGCGGGAGAAGTCGTCGAGCGGGAGGAAGAGGTCTCGCTCGACGGCCAGTTGCACACCTTCCTTTCCGTGGGCTTTCCGATCCGCAACGCCGAAGGCCGCACGGTCGCGATCGGCGGCATTTCCACCGACATCAGCGAACGCAAGCGGGCGGAGGAGCGGCTCAGGCTCGTCGTGGAGGCCGCGCCCAACGCCATGATCATGGTGAACCGCGCCGGCCACATCGTGCTCGTGAATTCGCAGGCGGAGCGCGTGTTCGGCTACTCGCGCGACGAGCTGCTCGGCCTCGGCATCGACGAACTCGTGCCGGCGAGACTTCGCGCGGGTCATCCTGCCTGGCGCGCGGCCTTCTTCGGCGACCCGAAGAGCCGGCCAATGGGCACCGGGCGGCATCTTTACGGCCTGCGCCGGGACGGCAGCGAGTTTCCCGTGGAAATCGGCCTCAATCCCATCGAGACCGACGAAGGCATGTTCGTTCTGGCAGCGGTCGTCGACATTACGGAGCGCAGGCGCGCCGAAGACGCGCTGCAGGAGCGCACCGACGAACTGGCCCGCTCCAATCGCGACCTCGAGCAGTTCGCCTATGTCGCCTCGCACGACCTGCAGGAGCCGCTGCGTGCCGTCGCCGGACCGTTGCAGCTTCTGCAGCGGCGCTACGAGGGCCAACTGGACGCGCGGGCCGACGAATACATCGGCCACGCCGTTGAAGGCGCCGCGCGCATGCAGGCGCTCATCGAGGATCTTCTGACTTATTCGCGCGTGGGCCGGGCCGAAAATGTGTTCCAGCCGACTGAGTGCGAAGCCGCGCTCGACTACGCTCTGAAGAACCTGAGCACGGCCATCGAGGAAGCCGGCGCACAGGTGCATCGTGAGCCGCTTCCCGCCGTGCGCGCGATTGCGCCCCAGCTTTCGCTGCTGTTCCAGAACCTGGTGGGCAACGCGATCAAGTTCCGGCGCAAAGAGGGGCCAGTGGAGATTCGCGTGGGCGCCGAAGCGCGCGGAGCAGGTTGGCAGTTCCGCGTGGAAGACAACGGCATTGGTATCGATGCGCAGTATTTCGAACGGATCTTCCTGATTTTTCAGCGCCTGCATACCCGTCGCGATTACCCGGGCACCGGTATCGGACTCGCGCTGTGCAAGCGCATCGTGGAGCGTCACGGCGGCCGGATCTGGGTCGAATCCGAACCGGGCAAGGGCACGACGTTCTTTTTTACGCTGCCGGGGCAAGGCGGGAGCGAATCGCGATAGCAGCGCAACCCTGAAGGAGCGAGCCGATGTCACGCAACGCGTTTGACGGCCTTGTCGAAATTCTGCTCGTCGAGGACAGCCCGACGGACGTGATGATGACGCGCGAGGGGCTGGAGTACCACAAGGTGCTCAACCCGCTGCGGGTGGTGGATGACGGCGTGGCTGCGATGGCCTACCTGCGCCGCGAGGGGCCGTACCACGCCGCGCGCCGGCCAGGACTCATCATTCTGGATCTGAATCTGCCGAAGAAGAGCGGCAGAGAGGTGCTTCAGGAATTGAAGGACGATCCCGAGCTGCGCAACATTCCGGTTGTGATCCTGACAACTTCCAGGTCCGAGGAGGACGTGGTGAAATCCTATGGACTGCATGCCAACTGCTACATCGCGAAGCCGGTGGATTTCGCGAAGTTTGCAGACGTGGTGCGCAGCATCAGCGAATTCTGGTTCGGCGTGGTCACGCTGCCACCCGGTGAACAATGAGCGTTGCGCTCGAAGAGCTTCGCGTCCTGCTTGTCGAGGACAGCCCGACCGACGCGCTCCTGGTCCGCGAGGCGCTAGCGGATGTGCCGGAATTCGCGCCGGTGCTGGTGCATGCGGAGCAATTGTCGGCGGCGCTGGCGCATCTGCGGGCGACGCCCTTCGACGTGGTGCTGCTCGACCTCGGGCTGCCGGATTCGCAGGGTCTCGATACCTTCCACACGCTCCATCGTCAAAAACCGGAGACCCCCGTGCTCGTGCTGACCGGGCTCGCCGACATGTCGGCCGGCCTGCTGGCGATTCAGGACGGGGCGCAGGACTACCTCCTCAAGCGGGAAATTCAGCCCATGCTGTTGAGCCGCGCGATCCGCTACGCGATCGAGCGGCAGCGCGTGTCGACCGTGCTGGCGGCCAGCGAGGAGCGGTTTCAGTTGGCGGTCAGCGGCGCGGCTGCCGGACTCTGGGACTGGGACCCGCGTAGCAACGCGGTTTATTTCTCGCCGCACTTCTGTGAAATCCTCGGCTATGCCGAGCATGAACTGCCCCGCGACATCAGAGTGCACCGCTATGCGATTCATCCCGACGACATCGAACGTGTGAGCTCCACCCTCGAGGCGCACCTCGCGCACCAGGGCGCCTATAGCGTGGAGTATCGGGTGCGCACGAAATCGGGTGACCTGCGCTGGATTTTGTCGCGGGGGCAGGCGCTATGGAATAGCGCAGGCGAGCCTTACCGCATGGTGGGCTGGATCGTGGACGTCACCGATCGCCGACGCGCGGAGGAGGCGCTGCGGGACTCGCGCGAGGAGCTCAAGCGTCTCTCCGCGAACATCCAGCGTGTCAGGGAAGAGGAGAAGGCGCGCATCGCGCGCGAACTGCACGACGACCTTGGGCAGCAACTCACTGCGCTCAAGCTCGAAACGGGGCTGCTCGAAAACCGGCTCAGAAGGGCCGAGCCCGGCACGGACCATGCCGAGATCGGCAGGCTCAACGCGATGATCGACCAGATCGTCGCTTCCGTGCGGCGCATCGCTTCGGACCTGCGTCCGCGCATGCTCGATGACCTTGGCCTGATTCCCGCGGTCGACTGGCTGATCGAGGAGTTCTCGATCCGGTATGGGATCGAGGTGATTGCGAACATCGACGCAGACGCGATCGCGTTCAATCGCGACAGCGCCACGGCGGTGTTTCGCATGATCCAGGAAGCGCTGACGAATATCGCGCGCCACGCGAACGCGACCGAAGTCCGCGTCGAGATCCTGCGCGGCGCAACCGACTGTAACGTGAGCATCGCGGATAACGGCCGCGGGGCCGCCAACGAAGTTCGGCCGGGCCTCAAATCGTTCGGATTGCTGGGCATGCGCGAGCGTGCCGAGCGCCTGGGCGGGAAGCTCGCTATCGAGACCGCTCCGGGCCGGGGTTTCGCGGTGAAAATCACGATGCCGCTTGCCATCGTCGAGGAAGCGGAGCCGGATTGAGGCACACGGCGCGCCGGAGAGGCGCGCCATGCTTCACGTACCCGCAACGTCCCGCTGCCGGCCATCCACCAGCCGGATCGCGTCGCGCGCGGCGATCCACGCCTCGTTGGTCGGCTCGACCACCACCGTGACCGTGCTCGACGCCCGCGAGATGACGTGCGCGTTCGCGGCATTGGCCGCCGGGTCCAGCTCGACGCCGAGCCAGCCGAGCGCCGCGCAGATCCGCTCGCGCAAAGCCGCGCAGTGCTCGCCGATGCCGGCGGTGAAAACCAGCATGTCGAGACCGCCCAGCAGTGCGGCGAGCGCGCCCGTCTCGCGCACGATCCGGTGCACGTACAGCGCGAGCGCGTCGTGCGCGCGCTCGTCGCCGCTCGCCTCGCGCTCGAGCAGCTCGCGCGGATCGGATGAGATGCCGGACACGCCCTTGAGCCCCGACTCGTGATAGAGGATCTGGCCGAGCGCTTCGTGGCTGAGGTGCTCGACGTCGAGCAGATGCAGCACCGCGCCGGGATCGAGCGTGCCGCAGCGCGTGCCCATCATCAGGCCGTCGAGCGCGGAAAACCCCATCGTCGTCGCGGCGCTTCGCAGCGCGCGCATGGCGCACAGGCTCGCGCCGCCGCCGAGGTGGGCCGCGATCACGCGGCCCCGCGCGCGCGCGCCGAAGGCCTCGTCGAGCGCGACGCTCAGGTATTCGTAGGACAAGCCGTGAAAGCCGTAGCGGCGCACGCCCTTGTCGAACCAGGCATGCGGCAGCGGCAGCAGTTGCTCACTGCGCGGCAGCGTCTGATGGAACGCCGTATCGAATACGGCAATCTGCGGGATGCCCGCAAAGGCGGTGTGCAGCAACTCGATTGCATCGAGGCTGTGCGGCTGATGCAAAGGCGCGAGCGGCGTGAGCCGGCGCAGCGCGCCGAGCACGCCGGCGTCCACGATCGCCGGCGCCGCATACTGCGTGCCGCCATGCACCACGCGATGCGCGACGGCGCCCAGTGTGAGATGCGGGAGCTGCTCGCGCGTCCATTCGACGACCTCGCGCAGGATCCGGCGAAACGGGTCCTCGCCGGGCGTTTTTTGCAGCAGGCGCGCGGGGGCCGCGTCGAAGCGGATCGCGATGCCATCGGCCGCGTCGATCGCTTCGCCTTCGTGCAGCGGCTGGCGCTGCGGGTCGCCATGCGCCGGCCAGGCGAACACGGCGAACTTGACGCTCGACGAGCCGGCGTTGATGACAAGCAGTGCAAGCGTGCGCATGGGTCTCCCCGGTGCGGGTTCAGGCGTCTGCCGGCGGCCATCGCGTGGCACGGTGTCTGCTCCGGCAGTGGGTGCAACGCAGTCTATGCCGGGAGGCACCCGCACGCTTGACTCAGATCAACGGGGCCCGCGCGCGGCGAACCCACAGTTGAGCGGTTGTGGCCGCGCGGCGTCGCCGGTTGACGCCCGACGCGCGGCCGCTCAACCGGCCGGATCAAAACTGGGGAAGGACGATGAAAGCTGCCGTGCACGATGCCGAATCACGAATCGACGAGCGCGCGCGCGCCGCCCGTGGCGCGCCCGCCAGCGCCGCCGACCGCGCCGCCGACCGCGCCGCCGATTGGGTCGCCGATTGGGTCGCCGATTGCGACATCGGCTGCGCCCGGCCGCAGACGGTCAGCGCCGACGAATGGAACCGGGCGGCCCACGCGGGCCTGGCCGCCATCACCTTCGGCCTCTCGCCGATCTCGCTTGCGCTCGCCGCCATCGACTGGGGCGCGCATCTGGCGATTGCGCCCGGCAAATGCTTCGACCTCGCCACGCACGCGTGGCTCGCGGCGAGCCTCTTTCCTGCCGCCGTGCCCGCTGCCGGCGCGCACGCGGATGAGGATGAAGACGGCGTCGCGGTGCACGCCGGCGGGGCCGACCCGCGCTTCGCGGCCGCCGCGTGGTCGAACTGGCCGTTTCAGCTGTATCGCGATGCCTTTCTCGGGGTTCAGCGCTGGTGGAACGAGGCGACGCGCGGCGTGCCGGGCGTGGAGCGGCACCACGCGCAACTGGTGGGCTTCGCGGCGCGCCAGTGGCTCGATGCGTGCTCGCCCGGCAACTTCATCGCCACCAATCCGGTCGTGTTCGAGACGACGATCCGCAACGGCGGCGCAAATCTCGCGGCGGGCCTGCGCAACTGGCTCGAAGACGCCGTGGCCATGACCGGCAGCCTGGCCGGCGTGCATCCGCGCGGTGCGCAGAGCTTCGTGCCGGGCCGCGACGTCGCGCTCACGCCGGGCCGGGTCGTGTGGCGCAACGAGATCTGCGAACTGCTTCAGTACGATCCGGCGACGCCCGCCGTGGCCCGCGAGCCGATCCTGATCGTGCCGTCGTGGATCATGAAGTACTACATCCTCGACTTGCAGCCGCACGATTCGCTGATCCGCTTTCTGGTCGAAGCGGGCTTCACGGTGTTCGCGATCTCGTGGCGCAATCCGGGCGCCGAAGCGCGCGATCTCGGACTCGACGATTACCTGCGCGACGGCTTTTGCGCCGCGCTCGAAGCGGTGCGCTCGCGCTGCGGCGAGGCCGTGCACGCGATGGGCTATTGCCTCGGCGGAACGCTGCTCGCGATCGGCGCGGCGGCGCTCGCGCGCGATGGCCGGCGCGACGCGCTGCGCTCGATCACGCTGCTGGCCGCCCTGACCGATTTCAGCGAACCCGGCGAGCTCGGGCTCTTCATCGACGCGAGCGAGCTCTCGGCGCTCGATGCGCTGATGTGGCGCCAGGGCTACCTGGACGGCGCGCAGATGTCGGCGGCGTTCCAGCTGCTCAATGCCCGCGACCTGATCTGGTCGCGCATGATGAGCGAGTATCTGCTCGGGCGGCGCACCAAGCCCAACGACCTCATGTCGTGGAATGCGGATACGACCCGCATGCCGTATCGCATGCATACCGAGTACCTCACGCAGCTCTTTCTCCACAACGACCTCGCGGCGGGCCGCTATTGCGTCGGCGGCCAGCCGGTCGCGCTCTCCGATATCGAGGCGCCGATGTTCGTCGTCGGCACCGAGCGCGATCACGTCTCGCCGTGGCGCTCGGTCTACAAGCTGCATCTGCTCACCCACAACGCGCTCACCTTCGTGCTCACCGCGGGCGGCCACAATGCGGGCATCGTCTCCGAGCCCGGCCACGCGCAGCGCTACTACCGGTGCGCCACGCGCGAGGCCGGCGCGGCGTACCGCAGCGGGCGCGAATTCGTGAGGGGCGCGCCCGTGGTCGAGGGGTCCTGGTGGACCTGCTGGCGCGACTGGCTGCGCGAGCGCTCGACCGGCGAGGCGCCGGCGCGCACGCCGGCTGCGGGACTGGGCGCGGCGCCGGGCGAATACGTGCTGCAGGCCTGAATCAGGCCCAAATCAGGCCCAAATCAGGCCCAAATCAGGTTCGTTCGCCGCGGGGCGTGCGCGCGAGCGCGTGCAGCGGCGAGCGGGCGGCTTCCGCGCGAACGAAAGTCGCCTGCAGCGCCGGATGCACGTCGGCGCGCCAGCGCTCGCCCGTGAACAGCCCGTAGTGATCGCACCCGTCCACGTCGAGGCGCTGCCGCGCATCAGGCGCAATGCCGCTGCACATCTCCAGCGCCGCGTGCGTCTGCCCGGCCCCGGTGACGGCATCGCGCGTGCCCTCCACGCTCAGCAGCGCGACGTCGCGCAATGCTGCCGGCTCGACGAGCGTGCCGCTTTCCGTGCTTCCCGCGCTGGGTCCGCTCGTGCCGCTCGCCACGCGCCATGTGCCGTTCGCTAGCAGCGCGCGCTGAAACACGATATCGACAGTGTCGAGGAAGTACTCCGCCGGCATGTCGATCAGCGCGGAGTATTCGATCAATGCCCGGCGCGCGGCGGCCAGCGCGCGTGCGTCGCCGCTCGCGGCGGCATGGGTGTAGCAGTCGATCAGCGACATGTACCGCTGCGGATAGACGATCGCGATCTCGGCCCGCTGCAGCCATGTCGGGAACACCCGCCGGCCGTGCCCCGCGAACCCCGGCGGCACGACGTCGATCAGGTGGCGCTCGCACCAGTCGAGCGAATGCGACGCGGCGGCCAGACCGAGCGTGCCCGGATTGCGGCGCGCGTCGAGCGGGCCGCCTATCAGCGTGATGCTGGCGGGCGGCGCCAGCGCGCGCTGCGCACGCAGCGCAAGCGCGCCGAGCGCGGGAAACGTCGACTGGCAGACGGCGACGACATGCAACGGCCGGCCATCGCCTGCGAGCTGGCCGATGAAGCCGTCGAGCATCGCCACGTATTCGTTCAGGCCGAAGCGTCCCGCCGCGAGCGGCACGTCGCGCGCGTTGATCCAGTCGGTGACGTAGACGTCGCCGTCGGCGAGCAGCGCCTCGACGGTCTCGCGCATCATGACGGCCGCATGGCCGGCCAGCGGCGCGCACAGCAGCACGGCGCGCGCGGCGCCGGGGCGCGCGCCATGACATGCAAAGCGGCGCAGGTCGCAAAACGGCGTGCGCGCGACGATGCTTTCCTCGACGGCGCAGCGGCGGCCCGCGAGCGCGATGGCGTCGATCGCGAACGGCGGCGGGCCGTCCGCGAGGCCGAGCAGGGGCTCGCACAGATCGGCGTAGCAGGACGAAGCGGCGTGCGCGAGCGGGGGCGCGGGCCACGCCTCGCAGGCGCTGCGCATGGATTGCGACGCCGCGCGCCATGCGCGCAGCCATTGGCGCTGCTGTTCGACCAGGGCATACCACATGGTTGACCTCACTGGCTTGCGGCCTCTTGTTGGCCCGAGCGGCCTTGGCCCGCCACTTGCGAGTGAACGCGAGGCGCTCGCGCAAGGGCGGCCATGTTGTCTTCCGGCGTTTCACGCATCGTAGGCGCAATGAGCGCACGCAGCTTCGCGAGCGGCCGGGTGTTCAGCACGTCCGCCTTTTCGAGCCAGCCCCGGCGCGCCTGGTTGACGCCCAAACTCAGGTCGTCGAGCCCGGCCATGCTGTGCGCATCGGAGCCGATCGAGACCAGCACGCCGTGATCCTTCGCCATGCGGCAGGCCGTGTCGGTCAGGTCGAGGCGTTCGGGCTGGGCATTGATCTCGAGAAAGCAGCCGCGCGCCTGCGCCTTGCGCACGACGCGCAGCATGTCGATATCGCACGGTTCGCGGCTGCCGATCAGGCGGCCGCTCGGATGCGCGAGCAGGGTGAAGCAGGGGTGGTCCATCGCGCGCAGGATCCGCTCGGTCTGGCGCTCGCGCGGCAGGTCGAAATGGCTGTGAATCGCGCCGACCACGAGATCGAGGCGCGCGAGGATCGCGTCGGGCAGATCGAGGCTGCCATCTTCGAGAATGTCGACCTCGATGCCCTTGAGCAGCGTGATGCCCGTGAGCTGCGCGTTGAGCCCGTCGATCTCGTCGATCTGCGCGGCGAGCCTGGCCGCCCCGAGACCGTGCGCCATGGCGAGGCGCTTCGAGTGATCCGTGATGGCGAGGTAGGACAAGCCGCGCTCGCGCGCGGCGAGCGCCATTTCGTGCAGCGAGGCGCGGCCGTCGCTCGCCGCCGTATGGGCGTGCAGGTCGCCGCGCAGATCGGCGCGCGCGATCAATGCCGGCAGTGCGCCGGTGCGCGCGGCGTCGATCTCTCCCGCGTTTTCGCGCAGCTCCGGCGGGATCCAGCAGAGGCCGGCGGCCGCGTATACGGATTCCTCGGTCTCGCCGGCAATGCGGGTGTCCGCGCGAAAGACGCCATATTCGTTGATCTTGAGGCCGCGCTCCTGGCCGAGCCGGCGCAACGCCACGTTATGCGCCTTCGAGCCGGTGAAGTAGACCAGCGCGGCGCCGAAGCTCGCGGGCTCGACCACGCGCAGATCGACCTGCAGACCGCCGCGCAGCACGACGCTGGCGCGGGTCGGGCCGTGCGCGAGCACCTCGATGACGTCTTCGTAACCGACGAAGCGGCCAGTGACGGCAGCCGGATCGCGCGCGCTCGCCACGATGTCGATGTCGCCCACCGTGTCGCGCAGCCGCCGCAGGCTGCCCGCCGCCTCGACGCGCTCCACCTGCGGCGAGGCGGCGAGCCAGGCCAGCAGCGGCTCTGCGCGCTGGCTCGCCTGCACGAACGGAAAGCGGCGCGCCTTGTCGAGGCGCGCCTGAATGTGCGCGAGGATCTGCGCTTCGGTCTGCTTGCCGAAGCCGGGTAGCTGGTGGATCCGGCCTTCGGCCGCGGCGCGCTCCAGCTCCTGCAGCGACTGCACGTGCAGATGCTCGTAGAGCTTGCGCACGCGCCGCGGCCCGAGGCCCGGAATGCGCAGCAGGGCCGTGACCGCCGACGGCATGCCGGTGCGCAGCTTCGCGAGCATCGCGCAGGTGCCGGTGCGCACGATCTCCTGGATCTTCAGCGCGAGGTCGTCGCCGATGGCGGGAATCGTCCTCAGGTCGGCGCCCTCGGCCACCATCGTCCGCACGTTCCGCGCGTATTCGCTCACCGAGCGGGCGGCGTTGCGGTAAGCGCGCACGCGAAAGGGATTGCTGCCCTGAATGTCGAGCAGGTCGGCTATCTCGCTGAACACTTCGGCGATATCGGCATTGTGGATCGGCATGATGTCGGCGGGTTTGCGGTGGTTTATCGGCTGACCGGATGAAGGCACGGGCGCGCGAGCGCGTCGAGCAGCGGCGTCCAGAAGGCTTCGGTTTCGTAAGCCGAGGGTTCGCCCCCGGTGTCGAAGCGCATCGCCAGCGCGCGCTCCGTGGCGCTCAGGGGCTCGGCCCGCGCGAGTTGATCGGCGAGCACGGCCGGGCCGGCGTCGGACGCATCGCGCCCCAAGGCCGCCCTCGACTCGACGCGCGCGAAGAGCGTCGCGCGATCCGCCGTGAAATCGAGCAGGACGATGCGCACGCCCAGGCGGCGCGCGAGCGCGATGAAGTCGCTGCGGTTGCGTTCGCGCAGGAAGGTCGCATCGACGATCGCCGTATAGCCGCTTTCGAGCACGGTTTGCGCATGCGCGAGGAGGCCGCCGTAGATCGCCTCGACCTGGCCCGCCGCATAGGCGCAGGCGGGCAGCCGCGCGGCGTCCGGGACGCCGGCGAGGCGCTTGCGCTCGGCATCGCTCGACAGGCGGATCGCGCCAAGCCGCTGCGCGAGCGCGCGGCTCGCGAGCGATTTGCCCGAGCCCGAGACGCCGTGGCAAAGCAGCAGCGCGGGCCGCGCATCGCTCAGGCGCGCCGCGACGTCCGCCGCCACGCGCCGATAGCGCGCGGCGTCGGCGGCATCGCCGCGCAGGTGCGCCACCAGCGCGCGCACGAGGGCGCGCAAGGCCGTGTGGAACGGCAGCACGCGCAGCGCCGCGTAATCGCCGGTTGCGGCCAGCCATGCGCCGAGCAGCCGATGCGCGCAGTCCGCGCGACCGTGGGCGGTGAAATCCATGACCGCGAACGCGAGATCGCTGGCGACGTCGATCCAGCGCAGCGCGTCGTCGAACTCGATGCAGTCGAACATCAGCAGCCGGTTGCGCCAGCGGATCAGGTTGTCCAGATGCAGATCGCCGTGGCAGGCGCGCACGAACCCGTTCGCGCGGCGCTCGTCGAATTGCGGCGCGAGGCGCGTCAGCGCCGCCTCGCACCACGCGCGCAACGCGGCCTCGGCCGGCACGGCGGGGTCGAGCGCATCGGCGAGCGGCCGCCATTGGGCCATCACGCTGGCCGCGCTGCCGTAGCGTGCGCGCGGTGCGCGGCGGGGCGCGTGCAGGTGATAGTGCGCGAGGCGCGCCGCCAGCGCGTCGGCGTCCGCGAGACCGTCGTCGCGGCGGGCGCAGCGCGCGGAGAGCACCGCACCCGCATCGAAGCGGCGCATGCGCACCGTGTATTCCAGCGCGCCGGCAGGCGGCGCCTGGCGGCGGCCTGCAGCCGCGGTCGAGACGGCGCCGAAGACGCAGCGCCGGCCCCGCGCGACGAGCGGCCATACGCCCAGATAGAGCGGCCCGGCCAGCGCGCGGTTGAGCGTGCACTCGGCCTGCGCGCAGCGGCGGCGCCGCGCGAGCCGCGTGAGATCGGCGAAGTCGAACTTCACCGGCTTGAAAAGCTTGTAAGCGTAGCGACCAGCGAGAAATACCACCGACAGGTGCGTCTCGATGCGCCGGATGCGGCCCGCGGGATGCGGGTAGGTGCTTGCGCGGTGCAAGGCGCGATCGACGCGGCGGGCGTCGCGGCGCGCCTTGCCGCCGCTTAGCGCGAAGGGAACGTGGTGTGCGCGGGACATGGCAGAAGCACAGGAATCGGCGCATGCGCGCGTGCGGCGCACGTGCGCTCGAGCGTGATGACGCGCACGCGGCGTGCGCGGCACGGGCCGCACAGCAGGCGGTGCAGGAGGCGGTGCAGGAGGGGCGGCAGGGTCATGATCGTAGCTCCGGGTCGAGGGTGGGCGCACATGGGCAGGCGGCGCGCCGGCTAAGTGCATTCGACCCGACCCGCGCCGCATGCGATTGATCGAAGTCAACCGGCGGTGCGAAGCCGCCACGATGATGGGATCAAGCGCCCCGCGAACCATGCACGGACGCCACCCCAGGAGGGACAGATGCAAGCGCTGCAGGTGGAGATTCCAGTCGATTACGTGACCTTGGGCGGAACCCTCGAGATGCCCGATCAGGCCCGCGCCATCGTGGTGTTCGCGCACGGCAGCGGCAGCAGCCGCTTCAGCCCGCGCAACCGGCAGGTGGCGGCGGGGCTGCATGGCGCGGGCTTCGCGACGCTGCTGTTCGACCTGCTCACGGCTGAGGAGCAGCGGCACGACAGCGTCGACGCCACGTACCGCTTCAATATTTCGCTGCTGGCGCGCCGGCTCGCTGCGACCCTCGTCTGGCTGCGCGAGCGGCCCGAGATCGCGCCGCTGCCAGTGGGTCTGTTCGGCGCGAGCACGGGCGCGGCCGCCGCGCTCGTCGCGGCGGCGCAGACGGATTCGGTGAGCGCGGTGGTGTCCCGAGGCGGTCGGCCCGACCTTGCGAGGGAGGCGCTTGCCGCGGTCGCGGCGCCCACGCTGCTGATCGTGGGCGGACTCGACGAGGAGGTCATCCGCCTGAACCGCAAGGCCGCCGCGCAGATGCGCTGCGAGCATCGCATCGAGATCGTGCCCGGCGCGACGCATCTGTTCGAGGAGCCGGGCGCGCTCGAGGCGGTGACGCGTCTTGCCAGCGACTGGTTCGGACGCTGGCTCGAGGCGCGCCCGATGACCCGCGGGGTCGAGATTTGATCAGGATGCCAGATCATGCGTGACCTGTTCCAGAATCGTGTCGATGCCGGCAGGCAGCTTGCCTTGGCATTGGAGCGCTACGCGGCGCGCGACGACGTCGTGGTGCTCGCGCTGCCGCGCGGCGGCGTGCCGGTTGGCTATGAGGTGGCGAAGGCCTTGCGCTGCCCCCTCGACGTGCTGATCGTGCGCAAGCTGGGCGCGCCGCAGAATCCCGAGCTCGCCATGGGCGCCATCGCCAGCGGCGACGCGCTCTACGTGAACAACGCGGTGATGCGCGCGCTCTACGTGAGCGAGGCGCAGTTCGCGGATACCTTCGAGCGCGAACGCATCGAGCTTCATCGCCGCGAGTCGGCTTACCGGGGGCAGCGGCCGCCGGCGGCGGTGCAGGGCAAGACCGTCATCGTGGTGGACGACGGCATGGCGACAGGCGCGACCATGCATGCGGCCCTCAAGGCGCTGCGTGGCAGACGGCCGAGGGCGCTCGTGGTGGCGGTGCCGGTTTGCCCGGCTGGCGCCGAAGAGCGCTTCGCCGGAGTGGCGGACGATTTCGTTTGCGTGTTGCAGCCGTATGGGTTCATGGGCATCGGGCAGTTTTATGCCGACTTCGCCCAGACCAGCGACGAGGAGGTTCGAGCCTGCCTCGACGCCGCGCAAGGCGGGCAACCGGACCCGGCTCACGGCGCTGCGGATGGCGATGCGGGCGGCGCGCATTCTGTGCCGCCCGGCGGCGGCCCGGCTTGAGCGGCCAGTAAACCGACCCTGGCAAGGAGGGCATGGATCATGCAGCCTTCGAAGACCCCCTTTCTGGCCGTTCGCGACCTCGCGCAACGCCTCGACGGCACGCTTGCGGACTACGACGCACTGCTGGAGATGGCGCACGGCCGCGATCTGGTTCTGCTCGGCGAGGCGACTCACGGCACCGCCGAGTTCTACCGCATGCGCGCAGAAATCACGCTGCGCCTGATCGGCGAATGCGGCTTCGACACCGTGGCGATCGAAGGCGACTGGCCCGACGCCTGGCGCATCAACCGTTTCGTGCAAGGCGTGGGCGCCGACGACGCCACATCCGCGCTGGACGACTTCGAGCGATTCCCCGAATGGATGTGGCGCAATCGCGAGATGCGCGATTTCATCGCGGCGCTGCGCGAGCTGAACGCGGCGCGCCCGCGGCGGCAGCGCGCGGGCGTTTATGGTCTCGATCTATACAGCCTCTACCGCTCGGCGGACGCCGTGATCCGCTATCTCGAGGCCGTGGATCCGCACGAAGCGGCGCTGGCGCGCGAGCGCTATGCGGCGCTCGATCACGTGCGCGAGGCGCAGACCTATGGCTACGCGGTGGCGCTCGGCGCGCGGCCTGCTGCGCGCGCGGGCGCGGTGCAGCAGCTGCTGCAACTGCGCGCCGGCGAATTCGAGTACCTCTCGCGCGACGGCACCGACGCGCTCGACGCGCAGTTCTTCGCGGAGCAGAACGCTCAGGTGGTGGTCAATGCCGAGGCGTACTACCGCGGCATGTTCAGCAGCCGGCTGAACACCTGGAACCTGCGCGACGCGCACATGGCCAATACGCTGTTCGCACTGGCGCGCTATCGCGTGCGGCGCGGCGGCAGCGGCAAGGTCGTGGTCTGGGCCCACAATTCGCACCTTGGCGACGCCCGCGCGACCGAATCGCGCCGGCGCGGCGAGTGGAACCTCGGCCAGATCGTGCGCGAGAGCGCGCAGCATCGCGCCTTGCTGGTGGGCTTCACGACCTGCACCGGCCACGTGTCGGCGGCCTCGCAGTGGGACGGCGAGGTCGAGCAAAAGTGGGTGCGTCCCGCGCTGCCCGAGAGCTGGGAGCACCTGTTCCACACGACGGGCTACGACCGGTTCTTTCTGCCGCTGCGCGATGAGGCGTCCGGCCCGCTCGACGAACCCATGCTCGAGCGGGCCATCGGCGTGCTGTACCTGCCGCAGACGGAACGCCAGAGCCACTACTTCGAAGCCTCGCTCGCGTCGCAGTTCGATGCGCTGTTCCATCTCGACGAAACCAGCGCGCTCGAACCGCTCGAACCGGCGGCGGGCTGGCACCGGCGCGAGGGCAGCGCCGAGACGCCGGTGGCGTAGCCCCGCCACGCTTCCTTCTTCCTGATGCGAATCCGCGTCGGCCCCGGTGCTCTTGATCGAAGTCAAATGCGCCTGGGCTCGGCGGCGCATGATCAAAGCCGATAGCGCCGGCACGCCGTTGTGCCAAGCCGTTGCCACGCCGTTGGCATGCGCCGCGCCGGCCCATTTCCGAACGCCGATGGAGAAAACATGAAAGCACTGGTCTATAACGGTCCGGGCCGCTTCGCGGTCGAAACGCGTCCGATGCCGGAATTGCGGGAGCCCGGCGACGCCATCGTCAAGATGTCGAAGACGACGATCTGCGGCACCGATCTGCACATCCTCAAGGGCGACGTGCCGAGCTGCACGCCGGGGCGCATCCTCGGCCACGAAGGCGTGGGCGTCGTGCATGCGGTGGGCAGCGGCGTGAGCACGCTTGAACCCGGCGATCACGTGCTGGTGTCGTGCATTTCGAGCTGCGGGCAATGCGAATACTGCCGCCGCGGCATGTACTCGCACTGCAAGACGGGCGGCTGGATTCTCGGCAACCGCATCGACGGCACCCAGGCCGAATACGTGCGCACGCCGCACGCGCAGACGAGTCTTTACAAGATCCCCGCGGGCCTCGACGAAGCGGCGCTCGTGATGCTCTCGGACATCCTGCCCACGGGCTTCGAATGCGGCGTGCTCAACGGCAAGGTCGAGCCTGGCAGCGCCATCGCCATCGTGGGCGCGGGGCCGATCGGGCTGGCGGCGCTGTTGACCGCGCAGTTCTACTCGCCCGCGCAGATCATCATGATCGACATGGACGCGAACCGTCTCGAATGCGCGAAGCGCTTCGGCGCCACGGCGTGCGTCGATCCGCGCGCTGCGGACGCGGTGGAAGCGGTCATGAAGCTCACGGACGGCGTGGGCGTGGACTGCGCCATCGAGGCGGTGGGCGTGCCGGCCACCTTCGAGCTGTGCGAGCAGCTGGTGGCCCCGGGCGGCACGATTGCGAACATCGGCGTGCATGGCGTGAGCGCGTCGATCTTCCTCGACAAGCTGTGGGACCGCAACGTGTCGATCACGACGCGTCTCGTCGACACGGTGAGCACGCCCATGCTGCTCAAGACCGTGTGCGCCGGGCGCATCGATCCGGCCCGGCTCATCACGCACCGGTTTGCGTTCGACGATGTTCTCAAGGCATACGAAACGTTCTCGCACGCGGCCAGCACGCAGGCGCTGAAGGTCATCATCGAAATGTGAAATGTGAGGCGGGGGCGGCGCGCAGCGACGAAACCGCGAGAGAGGTCCGATCATGAACTTGCATTCGACCACGCACACAGGCAACAGGGCCATGCACTGTCCGGTACCGCGCGCCGATGCCCCGCGCGCGGCAATCATGGGCATGTGTGGGGGCGCGCCGCGTATTCAGCCGCCGCGGGGCGGGCAGCCGTTGGAGCAGCAGGCAAGCGCGGCGGACAAGGGCAGCCGGCGCCGTGCGAAACAGCGCGGGGCGTCGTGTACGGCGGCTTCGGGGCTGGCGAGCGTTGAGGTCGTCTTTTACAAGGAGATTCTCGACCATCGCGGATTCCCGCACCGCTGCGAGCTCATGCGCGTGCATGGCGAGTCCGTGGAACGCGACGAGGCCATCGCAGGGGCCATTTTCGAGTTCGAGCGGATACAGTGCGTGAGCCACTGGAACATTGCGGCGGACGGCTACGAGGTCCAGACGCGAGCCGCCGTTGTTTAGCGCGGAACCCTCAACTCCGGCTGCGCCGCTTTCACTTTCATTCTCCGCATGGCGCGCTTCCCGAGCCACGCCGCCCGCATGAGCCGGGGCGAGCGTGGCTTCGGCTCCAGCCTTGCGTCAGGCCGCCTTCACCGGAATCTTTTTTTCGGCTTTGCGCGCTTCCGCGGTTTTGGGCAGCGTCACGGTCAGCACGCCTTTCTTGAAGCTCGCTTCGATTTTTTCGCGATCGACGCCTTCCGGCATCTGGAAGTAGCGCTCGAACGCGCCAAAGCGGCGCTCGTGGAGGTAGTAATCCTTTTTCTTTTCCTCCTTCTCTTCCTGCTTCTTGCCCTTGATCGTGAGGCCGCCGTTGGCGAGCTTCACTTCGATGTCGTTCTCGTCGAGGCCGGGCAACTCGGCCACGATCTCATACGCCTTGTCGGTTTCTGCAATGTCCACCGCCGGCGCGGCCGCGAACGCGCGTTCGCGGCGCCAGAACGGCTCGATGCCGAGGAAAGCGCGGCGCGGCGGCTGGAGGCTGAAACCGCGGTCGAAATCGTCGAAGAGACGATCGATCTCGCGGCGCAGGTTTTCGACCGGGTGCCACGCCTGGAACACCGCGGGCCGCTGTGCGCTTTCTTCCGGCTTTTTCACGGGCAGCTTGGTCGTTTCGTCATTCATGGTGAATCCTCCTTGAAGAGAGCATTCATTGTCTGGCTGGGTGCCTGGCCGCTCTTGATTCACGTCAATTGATGCGGGACCGGCCTAGCGCAGCGGCATGCCGTTTCGCGTGATCTGGACGGCGGTTGCCTCGACGTAGTCGACCTTCACGCTGTCGCCCGGCTTGAGCCCGTCTATCAGGCTATTCGCCGTTGCCTGCAAGGTCATCGTGCGCGTGGGGCCGCGCACGGTGAGCTCGTGCTTGCCGGGGTCGACCTGCACGACGGTCGCCACCTCCTCGACCCGGTACAGCGACAGCGACGAACCGAGCGGCACGCCCGACGTGAAGCCTTTATCGATGCGTTTGCGTATCCCGTCCGAATTGGACTTGTCGGCGCGCAGCAGCAAGGCCTTGCTGAACGTGACGGCAACGGTGTCGCCGAGCTGCAGCCTGGCGACGTCGCCGAGGCGGCGGTCGACGATCACGTCCACCGGTTGGCCGTTGTCTTCGAGCAGCGTGATGCTGTTGCGCCCGGTATCGATGGCAAAGACAACCGCATTCGCATGCCTGACACTGGCGCCCGAGACCGCGTCGGCGGGCGCCGCCGGCGCGATGGTTTCGTCGGCGGCTGCCGTGCATATCGATGCCGCGCCGATGGCGAGTGCCGCTACGCCAGCAAGCATTCCACTTCGACCGATGCGTTGCATGGTGCTTTCTCCGTGGTGTGAAAACCGGATGCGTGCCCTCGAGCGCGCGCGCCGTGGCTCGAGCGCCGCGCATGACCGCCACCCAAGGAAAACATCCGTCCCGACACACAGATTTGCTTGCTTCCATGCCGTCACGATTGATATGCATCAAGCGCTGCGCGCGCGCCTGGACCAAAAGCAAAAACCCCACGCTCCGAAAAACGTGGGGTTGTCAGCAATCCGGGGGGGCTTCGTCTGAAAGCCGCCATGGAGTTGGCCGCGGGTTTCAGTGAAAGGCCAGACGTGCCGCTGCGTGCGTTATTTCAACCAGCAGCATTCGACTATTCAGGGGCATGCGCCTGACGGTCCGGCCTCCGCAGAGGCAGGGGAAGCATGCGTGGAAGGATATTTCGCGCCTTGAAAACCCGATGTGCCAGGACCCCGGCCACGTGCAGGCCGATCAACGCAGCCAGCCCGTAGGCCGTCAGCGAGTGCAGTTGCCCGAGCAGATGCGAGAGTTCGCGGTTTTTCGGTATCAGCGCAGGCAGCGAAAAGAGTCCGAAGCAACTGGCGGCGTGTCCCGCCGCATTGGTCTTCATCCACCCGATCAGCGGTATGGCCAGCATCAATGCGTAGAACAAACGATGCACGGCCGTTTCCACAAAATGTGCCGGCGTGCCCGCCCGGTTGACCGATTCCGGCACCCGGCCCCGCACACGTACACGGTTCGCCAGGCGAATCAGGACGAGGCCCAGGATCGCAATGCCGATCGACTTGTGCAGGGTGACCAGTTCCTCCCGGTCGTCGAGCAGCCAGCCGATGACGAGATTGCCGGTCAGCGCAACGGCGAGCAGCCAGTGCAGCAGGCTGACCGAGAGGGGATATCGCGAGAATTTTTCCATGGGCGGTGTTCGATTTTCGAATGAACGTGCGAATCGGTCAGCTGAGCAGGTGGTGATAATGCTTCCGTGTGTTGTTGATCTGGTGCAGCGCTTTCTTCGCGCCATTCATATCGTTCACACGGATGGCCTGATCCACCTCGGCCAACTGTTGCTGCAACGCGTGCATGCCTTCGTCGTACGTGCGCTGGTCGTCGCGATAAGTCTGACGACTCGCTTGCTGCGCGTCGCGTTCGAGTCGGGCCACATAGCCGCTTAGCTCCGGCATCGTGGTGCTGGCCATCGCGCCCTGCATGGCCAGCTTCATGTCTTTCATCAGCGCCTTGATCTCGCCCGCCTGTGCGAACGACGGGGCGGCAAGAAGCGCAGCGCACAGCAGCACGCTGGCGCGAAGGGAAAGCGGAAACCCGGACATGTTCGTTGTCGTTCCTTGAGTGTGGAAGCGGCAAGCGTAGGGGAGGCAAGGTTAACGCAGGCTTAAGGACGTGCCGGTCCGGCCGATTCTCCCGCTGCATGCCTCGGTCACGGTGGCCCGATCAGGAGTCTGTGGTGTGGCCGCGCCCTGCGTCATCGGGCCGTTTGAGCGAGCGTCGCCACGCGAGCTTGCGTTGCTCGATCAGCATTTTCCAGTCGATCTTCATGAGCAGGTAGACGAAACCGAGCAGCGCGAGCTGCGTGATCACGAACCAGACGCTGAAATAGCCGCCTTCGAGCTCGAATTCCGGATCGACATAGGTGGATGCGAGTTTTCCGAGTCGAGCCCACACCGTATAGCTGACCGTGCGGCCGATGAAGAATGCGACGCCGATGTTCCTGAGCGGCAAACCCGATAGTCCATAGGCGATGAAAAGATAGTTCGAAGGGAACGGGCTCAAGGCATAAAGAAAAAACGCGCTGACCGTCGTGGTGTTGTGCTTTTCGAGCCAGGCCTTGATCACGTCGATATTCTGCCGGTCGGCGTCTCGCATCAGTTTTCCGCGCACCAGCCATCGCGCGCAGTTTGCCAATACGAGCCGCCCGATGGTCGCCGCGCTCGCGGCGACGATGGCGAACTGCAAGGCGCTGCCTTCCGGAACGTTGAACCCGATCCATGACATGGCCATCCACGTAGGCGGTGCGAACGCGGGCATCAGGTTGATCAGCAGGACCACGGCGAAAAGAATCGCCAGCGTCGCCATGATGCCTCCTGGCAGATGGGCTTGGGGTGTTTCCTTTTTCCGCTACCAGACCATCGGCCCGCCTTCGCGCCAGTCCTCGCGCAACTTGTCCCGCTGTCCGGGGGTCAGAACGGCTTCGATCCGCTTACGCGCATCGATCGATGTGGTGTACATCTGCTGGCGCAAGTCGCGCAAAGTCTTATAACTCCGGTCGATCGCGTTCTGGTCGCGCGTGGGCGCGATATACAAATCGCGGAGGCTGGCCTGCTGGTCGAGCATCTTGCCCATCAGCACCCAATGCGCCTTGCGCGTTTGATCGACGATCGCGTTGATGCGGCTGCGTTGATCGCGGGAGAGGTCGAGACCGCCCATTGCGCTGCCGTAACCCGGGCCGCAACCGTAACCGCCCATCATGCCGCCGCCCATCATGCCTCGTCCTGGCATGCCAAAGCCCATCATGCCGGGGCCCATGTAGCTGCCGTCGTACTCGCCCATCATGCCCGGACCGTAGCTGGCGCTGTTGGCAGTGTTGGCGTTGTTCGGGGCGTTGCGTTCGTCGGCGAACGACAGGGAGACGCCGAGACCGATTAGCAGCGCAATGCTGGCTTTTCCTATTGTTCTGGATAACGAAAGATTGTTCATGGCGGGCCTCTGCTGTGTGACAGGAAGAGAACTTTGACGGTTACCGTGGGATGCAGCTTACGTCGCGAGGGTCTGGCGCGATTGATCTGTATCAACGGCCGTTTGCCGCCCACTCCTATTCTTGCTTCATCGATGCCGCGCGGCGCTAGACACGCCGTCGCCAGGATTACGTCAATGGGTGCCCGTCATGTCTGCTCTATTCCGCCTCCCCGCCATCGTTTTCATTGCCGGACTTTGCGTCTTTGCCGGGGCAGGTGACGCGCAGACGGCCCATATGCCCGCCGGGCGAAACGGCGTTCCCTACATCACGGGCGGCATCGGGCAAACCGAAGTCGAGGCGTTCAGGGCGCAGGCGAGCCAATACAACCTGCGCATGACCTTCGCGACGAAAACGGGCTCTTACCTGTCCGATGTCGACGTGAGCATCTGGACCGAACCGCATCATCGCCTGCTGCGCGTGCGTACGCGCGGGCCATTCCTGTTCGTCCGCGTGCCCGCGGGCCGCTACGAGATCGAAGTTCATCTTCGGTCGCAAAGCGTGACGCAGACGGTGCAGGTGCCGGCGCGTGGCGGTGCGGAAACGGTTATCCGCCTCGAGGATCCTGACGAATGCGGTGTGATCATCCTGTGCCGAAAGGCGCGGTGACCCGCTTGCGGGCCGTGCGGAGTCATGGGGCGAATTCGACAATGAACGCACGCGTGCCGCTCAGAATGTTCGTCGCCATAGATACATCAGACGTTTCGCGCGACGTGCTGAGATTTGTTCGCGACGTGGCGCCAATCGATAGCGTGGTGCGCGTCGTCAACGTGGCGCCGGGCGAAGCGTCGGCTTTGCTGCCCGGCGATGCGGCCATACCGGTTGCGGAGCCGTCGCGCAACGGCCGGGTGCGGGCGAGGCGGAGCAGGCACGATGCAAGGGATGCGCTCGCGGACGCGGCGGACTTTTTTGCGAACGCCGGCATCCGCGCGGACACGCAGACGATCGAGATGTCCTGGCATGACGCCGATATCGGACACGCCATCGTCGCTGCTGCTGCGGCGTGGCACGCGGAGCTTGTGGTCGTGGGGGCGCGGCAGCACCGGCAGTGGCTGCGCTGGCTCGAGGCAAGCGTCTCCGGCGCATTGACACGGCTGTGCCCCTGCCCGCTGATGATCGTCCCGCATGGCTGGCACGGCGGCGAAGGTGATTGGCCGGCACGGATGCTCTTCGCGGTCGACTCCGCGGAAGATGCGCGACATTGCGCAATGTATGGGTTGCGCTTCGCGGCGCCGGACTCGCTTTTGCGCGCGGTATGCGTTGCCGCGCCTGCCCCGGTATGGCCGGTCGAGCACCGTGCAATGGGCTTCGATCGCGGCGCGAAGGCGCTTGCCGCAGCCAGGCAGGTCCTCGAGCGCGCCTCGATCAACGTGACGACGGCCACCATCGGCGCCGCCGAAACGAGCGACGACATTGCACGCGTCCTGGTTCGTGAGGCAGCCGAATGGCATGCGGATCTGCTGGTCATGGGCATGCACAGCAGCCAGGGGCTGAAGCGTCTCGTGGTGGGCAGCGTCGCCAGCCAGGTCGCCCATCTCACGCGCACGCCGCTGCTGCTGGTCGACGTCCCGGATGCGCTGGATGCTTGACGCCGCTTTGTGGCCGCTTTGTGGCCGCTTCGTAGTCGCTTCGTAGTCGCTTCGTAGTCGCTTCGTAGTCGCTTTGTGGCCGCTACCTGGCGCGACCCGCCGCCCCGAAGGGGGCGGCGCCCACTCCCTCTCACTCCATTGCCGGCGGCACGAGCAGCAGGGGAACGGAGGCGAGCCTCGTGGCCCGCTCCGCGACACTGCCAAGCAGCCAGCGCGTCAGGCCACGCCGCCCGTGCGTGCCGAGCACGAGCAGTTGCGCATTCCAGCGCTTCGCCTCGCGATCGAGCGTGTGCGGGACGTCGTCAAATGAATTCGCGGTTTTGACTATCGCGGTTTCGACGTTCCATCCTTCCTGCCCGCACGCAGCGAGGTCGGCGCGTGCTTTCGCGACAGCCACGCCACCGGCTTCGCTCAGCGCTTCCTCCAGCTTGCGTTCGAAAAATCCGGTGCCCGGCGCCAGCAACCGGTCGACCACATAGATCGCACACCAGTGCGCGTCGGGCGTGGCGAGCGCCGTGGCCGTCCGCAAGGCGGTGAAAGAGGCATCGCTGCCATCGGTCGCGAACAGGATACGCGACGCAGCCTCGTCCTCAGGCGCCTCGTAGCCCGCGGGCACGAGCAAAACCGGCCAGCGGAGCAGACGCGCGAACGGCGCGGCAACCTCGCCTTCCACCCAGCGCATGAGGCCTCGATGGTGGCTCGTGCCGAGAACGACCAGGTCGGCCGGCCAGCGCGACGCGGCGGCGGCGATCGCGTCCACCACATCGCCCCCTTCCTTGCAAAGATCGACGACCTCTGCGTCGATGCGCAATCCGCAGCCATGCAATGCATCGAGCGCCAGCTGGGCGGCTTTTTCGGCGTCGCGGTGAATTTCGTCTCTCGCGGCGTCGAGCTGCTCGGCCGCCCAAGTCCCGAGCGGCACGAGGGATCGCGGGTTCTCCGCGACGCTCACGATGCGCACCGCAGCATCAGGGCGCGATGCAGGGCCCAATGCGGAGCGCAACAGCTGGCCTAGATAGCGAAGCGCGGCCGTCGACGCGGGCGACGCGTCGACGGCGACCAGAATGCGCGTAACAGGCGTAACAGGCGTAATGGACGCGGGCGCGCTGGAGTCGTTTGAAGGAGTCGTCATCGCTGTCTCGATCGGTAGTGAGGGCTGGCACGCTTACCGTGAACGCAAATCCGTCTGCGCGATTGATGAAGATCAATCGTGTGCGGTTCCGGGCGCGCATGATTCGAGTTCGACTAAACAGGACGCATAGCGGGCCATGCGGGACGTCATCCATTCGCTGAATTTTGTCTGGCTTGCCGCGTGCGTGACCGGCTTGTTCGCCGGGCTTGCGCTCGATGGGGCCGGTTTTCCCGACGCCGCGCGCCTGTCGTGGATGGCCGGCGCTTTGCCGGTTCTGGCGGCGCTCGGCGTCTCGACGGCCAGGGCGTTGCGTCGCCGCGAGGGCGGCGTCGACATGCTTTCGGTGCTCGCCATCGCCTTCGCGCTGCTGCTGGGCGAATGGCTGACCGCTGCGGTGATCGCCCTGATGCTCGCGAGCGGCCGGGCCCTGGAGGCCTATGCGGACAATCGCGCCCGCGCTGAAATGACCGCGCTGCTGAGCCATGCGCCACGAAACGCGACCCGGCTGGAAGCGGGACAGTGGAACCGGGTGTCGCTGGAGCAGATTGGCGTCGGCGACCGCTTGATGGTGCGTCACGCGGACATCGTGCCGGTCGACGGAACGCTGGCTGGAAATGCCGAGCTCGACGAGTCGACGCTGACGGGAGAGTCGCGTCTGTGCACGCGCGAATCCGGCGCGGCGGTGCGAAGCGGCGCGATCAATGCGGGGCCGACGTTCGAGATGATCGCGTCGGCCACAGCGGCGGACAGCACCTTTGCCGGCATCGTGCGCATGGTGGAAATGGCGCAGCGCGACCGCAGTCCGGCCGCGCGGCTCGCGGACCGCTACGCCTGGTGGTTCGTCGCCTGCACGCTCGTGATGGCGGGGGGGAGCTGGATCGGCACCGGCGAAATCGAGCGGGCGCTCGCCGTGCTCGTGGTCGCCACGCCTTGCCCCCTGATCCTCGCCGTGCCGGTCGCCATTGTTTCGGGAATCTCGCGATGTGCGCGTCGCGGCGTGCTGATCAAGGGCGGCGCCGCGCTCGAACAGCTGGCAACGGCGCAAACGCTCTTCTTCGACAAGACCGGAACGCTGACCGGCGGCGCCGCGCGCGTCGTCGCTATCGAGACGGGGCCCGGCGGTACGCCGGAGCGCGTGCTGCGTGTGGCGGCTTCGCTGGCGCAGGCCTCGAACCACGCCATCTCCGACGCGCTCGCGGCGGAGGCACGCACGCGCCAATTGTTGCTGAGCGCGCCCCTCGACGTGCGCGAGACGGCCGGAGCCGGGATGCGCGGCAAAATCGACGGGCACGCCGTGGCGATAGGAAGCTTCGATTTCGTGAGCTCGGCATCGGCCGTCGCGCCGTGGGCCGGCCGGTTCCTTCGCCGCATTGCCTATGAAGGCGCATCGTCGGTCTTCGTCAGTGAGGACGGCGTCATGACCGGCGCTATCCAGATGGCCGACAGCATTCGCATGGAGACGCCGCGCGCATTGCGTTTGCTGCGGCGCGAAGGCATCGCGCGCATCGAGATGTTGACGGGCGACCACGCCGATGTCGCCCAAACCGTGGGGGCCGTCCTGCAAGTCGATGCGGTGCGGGCGGGCCAGACGCCCGCCGGCAAGCTCGCTGCGATTCAGGAGGCCAAGCGGCAGGGCCCGGTCATCATGGTCGGCGACGGCGTGAACGATGCGCCCGCACTGGCGGCCGCCGACGTGGGCGTTGCAATGGGCGCGCGCGGCGCCGCCGCATCGTCCGAAGCGGCCGATGTCGTGCTGCTCGTCGACCGGCTCGACCGGCTGGTCGACGCACGCCGCGTCGCTCGCCGGACGCGTCGCATTGCGATCGAAAGCGTGTTTGTCGGCATGGGACTTTCTCTGGTCGCGATGATTGTTGCCGCGCTCGGCTTCCTGCCGCCACTGGCGGGCGCGATCCTTCAGGAGGTGATCGACGTGGCGGCCATCGCGAACGCGCTGCGGGCGCTGGGAGGTGCGCCTCGACGCGCGGCCGGCGTGCTGGCGCCCGACGACGTCGCGCGCCTGAGCGGCGAGCATGCGCAACTCGAACCGGTGATGGAGCAGATACGCCGGCTCGCCGACGAGCTGCCGCGCTTGTCCTCCGCGGCAGTCAAGGACCGGCTCGCGCACCTCAACGACTCGCTGAGACGGATACTCGTACCGCACGAGGTGAGCGACGACACCCATCTATATCCGCGAATCGCCGGACTGCTCGAAGGCGAGGACCCGTTGTCAACCATGAGCGCGATGCATCGGGAAATATTTCGCCTCGCACAGGCCCTGGACCGCATGGCCAAGGACCTGTCCGAAGATTGCGCGGGCGCCGACTGGCGGCGCGAAGCCCAGCGACTGCTGTACGGGCTCGATGCGATCATCCGGCTGCACTGTGCACAGGAAGACGAACTGTTTCATGCACTTGCTCAGGATGGCTGAAACTGCGGTCAATGCGGCACGTTCACCAGCCCGTCGCGCGCGCTGATCGCATTGCTGCCGGGATTCGCAACGATCGCCGGCAGGTTGGTCAGCGCCAGCGCCGGCGCGGCGCCCGGGTTGCCGCCGCGCGGCAGGGTGCGGATGACCTGCGAAGGCGGCAGCGGCGTGCCGTTCTTCAGGTGATCCCACATCAGATTGAGCGCTGCGATGTTGTAGTAATGCACCGGCACGTAACGATTGTCGAAACCCGGCACGCCCAGGAACGCGTCGAAGTGCTGTCCGTTCATCACCTCGTAAAGCGATAACTGGCTGCGCGAGCCTTCGCGCACGCTATTGGCCGCGAGATACGCGCGCGACGCATGATTGATCGGCACCAGTGCGTCGCTGCGGCCTTGAACGATGATCGCGGGCTTGCCGTGCAAATTCGCATTCACGCTGATCGCCTGCACGCTCTGGCGCATGCGCGGGTCGCCGTTGGTCCACAACGCGCGCATGCATACGGCGCCTGCAAAACTGGCATCGGGGGTGGCGAGCCGATGGTCGGCCCCGCCCGGCGGCGTGACGTTGTAGACGAGATTCACGCCATTGGTGGGCGGCACGCCATTGCCGAGCCCGAACACGGTCAACATGGGCGAGAGCGCGGGCGGCACGCCCGCTGCGCCCGTCGATGCGCTGGTCGTGCCGAAGCTGAAACCGCACAGGTTGTCGACCACGCTCGAGCGCGTGTACGCGTTGGCGTAAGTCACCGCCACGGCCGGCACGGCCTGCGAGTCCCACATGGGCGCTTGCAGCAGGTCGGAATCGGCTTCATAGCCCGCTTCGTGCAAACGCGCGAGCGCATCGTTTGCCTGCGTATGCGTGTCGCTGCCGTGCACGTAGCCCGCCGACGCCAGCGAGGCGCAGCGCGCCTGGCGGATGGCCGCCGTCGTGGCGGCGGGCAGCGCGGTGAGATAAGGCGCGCCAGCGGCGCTATCCGCGAGCGCGGCGCACGGCTGCAGCAGGTTGGCGAGCGTCATGTAGTCGGCGAGCGGCTTGCCCGCCGCCGCGATGCGCTGGCCGCCTTCCCTGACCTGGGCGTTGCCGGGCATGCGCACGTTGATCTGCGGTTCGCCGACCACCACGGCCGTGATCCACTTTCCGGGGTCCTGCTCGGCGGCCGCGAGCGATGCGCCGCCGCCGTTGCTCACCGAAGCCGCAATCGTCGTGATGTCGCCTGGCGCGAAGCGCACGCCGTGGTTCGGCGCTGCATTTGTCGCTGCATTCGACACATCAGCGCGCGGCGCGAACTGCTGGTTCAGCACCCAATACGCAAACTGCACCGCCTCGAGCGTGTCCTTGCCCCAGTCCGCTTCCGGATTCTGCTGCGAATGCGCGTGCTTGAACGCATAACGATTCGGGTATTGCTGGTTGTACGCGGCCAGCGCAGCGGCGGGCAGGTTCGCGGTGAAGAGACTGTTGCGGCCGGCCGTGGCGGCATCGGCAAGGAGACCGTCGATCAGCGTGACTGTGCCGGTCATCAGTTCGTGCGCGCCGTTGCCCGAGCCCTTGTCGGTATAGGCCACCGCGCAGCCGCGCTTGAGGCCCCACTCGCCGGCTGCCGAGATCGCGCCGTACACGCCGCGCGAGCCCGACGAGGTTGCCGTCACGATGCAGGGGTTCGCCGGGTTGAAGCTTGCCGGCACCTGAACGAGGAGGCTGACGTTCTGCCGGCCCGAGCCGTCGTCGGCATACGCGAGATATTCGGTGCCGGCAATTTTCCCTTCGCCCAGCGTGTCGTTGCCGTACACGTCCACGTTAGGTCCCCAGAAGCGCCCATAGCCGCCGTTTGCGCTCATGTCGACGAGCGCGCGGTAGTTCGACCAGATGGCAAGCCGGCGCAACTCCGCTGCGGTTGGCGCCGCCGGGTTCGCAATCGACGGCGCCGCGCCCGCCAGACCGGTCTTGCCTAGACCGGCCGTGAGCAGATCGTCGCTCACGCCGTCGTAGCTCGTCGACTTCAGGCTGCCCGCCACCACGAACGACGGCAGCCGGTTCAGCGCGGCGTGGCCGCCGTTGCCGCCGTTGCGTTCCCCGGCTTGATTGTCTGCATGAGCGCCGGGCACGAGCGCCGCGCCGGCTAGCGCCAGTGCCGCGCCGAGCAGCGCGAATTTATGTCGGACTGCAAACGGGGTATCTCTCATCGATGTCTCCATGATTGTTGTTCAGGCAACGGGCAATGCTTCGAGAAGACGTTCAGACTTGATGGGGCCGCGGCATCATCGGAGCCTGGGGCTGTTCACATTCATAACGGGCTTGCGAACGTGCCTTGCTGGCCGCAGTGCAAGGAGCGCGGCGCGCCGTTTGGCCGAGCCAAACAAGCGACGCGCGACGCCGCAATGCGGCCGGCAAGGCACGTTCCCCAAACTCTACAATTTAATCTCGGGGCTGGCCGCCAGAAGGGCCGTTATGAATCTGAACAGCCCCCTGGAACAAGCGGGTTGCCGATTCCAGCAAAGATTTCATGCGGGTTTCACTGCGCGATCCATCCGCCGTCGACCTTGATCTCCGCGCCGCGTATTTTGTTCGCGGACTCGGAGCAGAGAAAGGCCGCCACGCCGCCAATCCAGGAATTCGAGCCGCTCGGCTCGAACCGCATCGGTGCGCACCGATGTGCGCATCATCGCGGCGACCTCGGCGGATCTGCCCGCACTGGTGGCGCAGGGCGGATTTCGCGCGGATCTCCACTATCGCATCAACGTGCTGACGATCCGCGTGCCGCCGCTGCGCGAGCGACTGGCCGACATCGAGGCGATGGCGTATGCGATCCTCGACAAGCTGTCGGTGGAAAGCGGCGCCGTGCGCCTCGAACTCGACCGCGATGCGCTCGCGGTGCTGTGCGCGTATCGCTGGCCGGGCAACGTGCGCGAGTTGCGCAATATGCTCGAACGCGCGGTGCTGCTGTCGGAGAACGAGCGGATCGATGCGCGTTCGCTGGCGCGCTTCATCGGTGACGGGCGCGGCCAGATCGAGGCCGAAGACGACGCGCGCGGCGCAGCGGGCGATCAGCGCGACGAGCCGAAGGGCGCACCGATTGCCGCCGTGCCCGATCGCGCCGGCGCGCAGCAGTACGACGAAGCGATGCAGGATTTCGAGCGCCGCTTCCTGACCAATGCGCTGCGCGCGGCGCACGGCCATGTGGCGAATGCCGCCGCGCGCATCGGCATGGCGCGCGCGACGCCATACCGGCGCATCGTCGCGCTGGGTATCGAGGTTTGAATCGCGGTTTGAATCGAGGTTTGAACCATGCCTGCGCGGCGAAATCACGCCACCTGTTGCCCGATTTCGTGATTCGCGAGCAGTTCTAGCGCGCGCACCATCGCCGAGTGGTCCCACGCCTTGCCGCCGTGCGCGACGCACGCGTTAAAGAGCGCCTGGCAGGTGGCGGTATTCGGCAGCGATACGCCGAGCGCCTGCGCCGTCGAGAGCGCGAGGTTCAAATCCTTCTGGTGCAGCTCGATGCGGAAGCCCGGATCGAAGGCGCGTTTCGTCATGCGCTCGCCGTGCACTTCGAGAATGCGCGACGACGCGAAGCCGCCCATCAGCGCCTCGCGCACGCGCGCCGGATCGACGCCGGCCTTCGAGGCGAGCAGCAGCGCTTCGCCCACCGCCTCGATGGTCGCCGCGACGATCACCTGGTTCGCGACCTTGCACACCTGGCCCGCGCCCACCGCGCCGATCAGCGTGACGTTCTTGCCCATCATGTCGAACAGCGGCTTCACGGTGTCGAAGGTCGCTTGCTCGCCGCCCACCATGATGGTCAGCGAGCCGGCTTTCGCGCCTACCTCGCCGCCCGAGACCGGGGCGTCGAGATAGT
This sequence comes from Paraburkholderia sp. A1BS-2L, assembly GCF_051125205.1. Taxonomy (NCBI): domain Bacteria; kingdom Pseudomonadati; phylum Pseudomonadota; class Betaproteobacteria; order Burkholderiales; family Burkholderiaceae; genus Paraburkholderia; species Paraburkholderia sp. A1BS-2L. The sequence continues at coordinate 574,476 of NZ_CP120429.1, read as the reverse complement.
CGGCGCCGCGCTCGCGCACCCGCGCCGCGAAATCGCGCGTCGCCATCGGCGAAATCGAGCTCATGTCGACGACGATCTGGCCCGCGTGCAGTCCGCTCGCGAGCCCCTGTTCGCCGAATAGCACGCGCTCGACGTCCGGCGTGTCCGGCACCATCACGAAGATCACGTCGGCGTGGGCGGCCACCGCGGCCGGGCTGTCGCACGCCACGGCGCCGGCCCGGGTCAACTCGTCGGGCACGCCGCTGCGCGTGAACGCGGCAAGCGCAACGCCGTGCTTCAGAAGATTGGCGGCCATGGGCTTGCCCATGATGCCGAGTCCAATAAAACCTGCTTTTTTCATCGAATGCTCCTGAGTCATGCGGGCGGCGCTCAAGCTTCGCCCGCCCGCTTCTGCATGAAATGTTTCTGAACCGCTTGCGCGGCGCCCTTGAGCAGCCCGAGATCCGCGCACACCGCGACCACGCGCGCGCCCATCGACAGATAATGCTCCGCGTCCGCCTGCACGGTCGCGAGCGTGCCGCTCGCTTTGCCCGCTGCCTGCGCGCGATCGAATACGTGCGCGATGGCCTGCTGCACGTCGGGGTGATTCGCGTTGCCGAGATGGCCGTACGACGCCGCGAGATCGGAGGGGCCGACGAAGACCGCGTCGATGCCTTCCACCGCGAGAATCCTGTCGATCGCCTCGACCGCCTTGCGGCTTTCGATCTGCGCAATCACGCAGACGTTGTCGTTTGCGAGTGCGAAGTAATCGGCGAGCGTGCCGTAGCGGTTGCCGCGATGGCCGACCGACACGCCGCGGATGCCCTGCGGCGGATAGCGCGTCGAGGCGACGGCGCGGGCGGCGTCGTCGGCGCTGTCGACGAACGGCACGAGGAAGTTCGAGAAGCCGCTGTCGAGAAAGCGCTTGATGACGACGCTGTCGTTGGCCGGCGGCCGCACGACCGGCGCGCTGCCGCTGTCCTTGAGCGCCATCAGCTGGGGGATCAGCGTGAGCACGTCGTTGGGCGCGTGCTCGGCGTCCAGCAGGATCCAGTCGAAGCCGACCGTGCCCAGCAGCTCGGTGACGATCGGGCTGCCCAGCGACGCCCAGCAGCCGATCTGGGTTGCACCGCCGCGCACCGCCTGGCGGAAGCGGTTGGGCAGGGACTGGTAAGGCGTGACGGTGGACATCGGATGTCTCCTGAATGGCGATGGATCTGAAAACCGGCAACGATGACGGCAAACCCGCTGCAAAAAAACGCAGTCTATTGTGATGTTATAGGTCATCGTATGTCTAGTGGCAGGGTAACACGATGGCTTCGCTTGTAATGGGTACGTAAACCCGGAATCCCCAGCCAGATAGGCGTGCTCCCGGTTGCGTGCAAGTTCCTACATGTTGTAGGATGACATATATCTAAAGACGCCATTCGAGGAAAGCCCAAATGCCTGTTACCGGAGAGATGCTGGTCGGCCGCCAAGCCGTGCGCGGCGAAGAACAAGCGCTGCGCGCCTTCAATCCCGCGACGGGTGCCGAGATTGCCGAGCCGGTGTTCGGCAGCGGCACCGTCGCCAATGTCGATGAGGCGTGCGAGCTGGCGCGCGCAGCTTTCGACACTTATCGCCAACTGCCGCTCGCGGTGCGCGCGGAGTTCCTCGAGCGCATCGCCGACGGCATCACCGCGCTAGGCGACGAACTGATCGAGCGCGCCCAGGCCGAATCGGGCCTGCCGAAGGCGCGCCTGGAAGGCGAGCGTGGCCGCACCACCGGTCAGCTCAAGCTGTTCGCGCAGGTCGTGCGCGCGGGCCAGTGGCTCGGCGCCACGCTCGACTCGCCGCTGCCCGAGCGCAAGCCGCTGCCGCGTTCGGACCTGCGCATGCAGAAGATCGCGCTCGGCCCGGTTGCCGTGTTTGGCGCGAGCAATTTTCCGCTCGCGTTTTCGGTGGCGGGCGGCGATACCGCCGCGGCGCTCGCGGCGGGCTGCCCGGTTGTCGTGAAGGCGCATCGTGCGCACCTTGGCACTTCGGAACTGGTCGGTCGGGTGATCCAGCGCGTCGCGCAGGAGATGGATCTGCCCGAAGGCGTGTTCTCGATGATTGTCGGCGCGGGCAACTCGGTCGGCGAGGCGCTTGTTGCGCACCCGGCTATCAAGGCGGTTGGCTTCACGGGCTCGCGTGCGGGCGGCACCTCACTCATGCGTGTGGCGGCGGCGCGTCCCGAGCCGATTCCGGTCTATGCGGAAATGAGCAGCATCAATCCCGTGTTCCTGATGTCCAATGCGCTTGCAGCGCGCGGCGAGAGCATCGCGCGTGGTTTCGTCGACTCGCTCGTGCTGGGAGCGGGGCAGTTCTGCACGAACCCGGGGCTTGCGATTGCGATTGAAGGCGATGCGTTGGAGCGCTTTGTCGCTTCGGCTTCCGAGGCGCTGGTTGTGAAGCCGGCGCAGACGATGCTGACTTCGGGCATTCATGCCGCGTATGAGGATGGCGAGGGCAAGCTCGCTGCGACGAAGGGCGTCGAGGCTGTGGCGCGTGGCGTGGCCGCGACTGGTCCGACCCAGGCGCGCGCGGCGCTGTTCGTGACCGACGCGCAGACGTTCTTGTCGACCCCGGCGCTGGAAGACGAAGTGTTCGGCCCGGTGTCGACGGTTATTCGCTGCAAGGACGAGCAGGAGTTGCTGAAGGTGGCCGAGCACTTTGCCGGTCAACTGACCGCGACGCTGCAGATGGATAGCGCCGATGTGGCGAGCGCGAAAAAGCTGGTGACGATACTCGAACGCAAGGCGGGGCGGATTCTGGTCAACGGTTTCCCGACTGGCGTCGAGGTGTGTCACGCGATGGTCCACGGCGGTCCGTTCCCGGCGACTTCGGATGCACGCGCGACTTCGGTTGGGACGACGTCGATCGATCGCTTCCTGCGTCCGGTGTGCTATCAGGATTTCCCGGCTGAACTGCTGCCGCAAGCGCTGGCTGATGAGAATCCGCTTGATTTGTGGCGTCGCCGCGATGGGGAGATCGTGCGGGGTTAAATTGAAGGTATGACAGCGAAAAAATGGCCGGATGGTTCACAGACCTCCGGCAATTTTTTTGCCCGCGATACGAATCAGTGCAGGTTCAGGCATTCTGATGTTTCATGACCAACCTCTCATTCATATTGGGAAGATTGTGCCGGGACGCTAATACTGATTGCCGCCCGGAATAGCTACAGTAGATCCAAAACATCCGCCGATTTTGATTGCAGGCACAACATATTCGCGGCCCTCGTCTTGTTTCGACATGGGCAAACGACGCGGAAAATTGTTGCCTGTCAACAGCAAGTCGTTTGAATCATTCGTGAATTAGTTCGTCGAGCAGAATACCTGGTTTCCATTCTGAAGAGTTTGCTCGAGCATGACCGACTCTTTCCCGAATCCAGATACGGCGTCATCCATTCCACCCGCAGCACCTGCCACCGAGCCGCCGCGCATCGTGATCGGACAGGGGCAGGGGCCTTTGGTCTTCGATTTAACTAGCGAACTGATCTGCGTAAAACAGCAGCCGCTGCCCGGTGTCGTTATCTTTGTGCATGGCGTGAACTCCGAAGGCGAGTGGTTCGAACCCGCCGAGGCAGGGCTGTGCAAGGGGCTGAACCGGCGGCTCGCGCGTCTGGATGACCAGATGGCGTACAGGGGCGTGGTCGGCGGGCAGATGTGTCCGGCACACTACACCGAGAGCTTGACGCCCGATGGGTTTCTCAATCCTGACCTGTGGGCCGGCAACTACATCAAACCCGATGCGTCGTTCTCGCCCGTGATTCATTTCCGCTGGGGCTACAAGGCGAACAAGGACGAACTGAAGGAGTACGGCGACAAGATCTTCCTGAACGAACAGGGTTACTGGGGCGGCGGTCCATTCGCCAACGGCTGCTCGAGTCTGCCGGACCTGTGGCAGGAGGGCATCGACGACCGCATCTTCGGCTTCATCACCGTCCAGGGCCTCAACCCGACGCAGCGCCCGCTGTACCGGACGCCACCACGCGCCTACGGCGTGCTGGCCGCACTGCGGCTAGCGAAGCTGATCCAGTCGATCCGGCAGACGCAGGCCAATGTCCCAATCACGATCGTTTGCCACAGCCAGGGAAACATGGTGGGCCTCACGGCCGCATTTTTCGGCGATCAGTTGCCGGAAGTCACCGACCCATGGGGCAACGTCGGCCGCTGCGTGGCCGATGCCTACGTGCTCGCGAATCCGCCGTACAGCGTCTCGAACACGGGCACGGTGATGGAGAACTGGTCGCAGCGCAAGATTCGCGATGCGGGCGACAACCGGGGGCGTGAAACTTACGAGGCGCGCACGAAGACGCTGCGGGAGTTCTTCAATATCATCCGTGCCCGACGGGCATTCGAAATGCCCGTCGACAAGGTCGATGAAGACATGGCTAACGAGCGCATATCGCCGACCAGCGGGAAGCGCTACAAGGCAGCGGAAGATCGTGCGGCGCACGGCGTCAACAACAGCACGTACGGTCGCGTCACGCTGTACTGCTGCCCGCACGACCAGGTGATCTCGGCCACGACGGTGCAGGGCATCGGCTGGCGCGGACTTGCGGGCCGGGAGCTTGCCGATACGGGGGCGCAGGGTGTGCTGACGCAGCGCGTGTTCGCGACGCACTTCCCGGTGGGGCTGTATAGCCTGAAGAACACGCCGCTGGAATATCGCTATTGGGAAGACGACTGGCGGCACGGAAAAGGAAAGACCAGCGGCTTCTGGTATCCGCCGTCGCCGCCCGCGAAATATGGATTGACAGATGCGTGGAGCGGCAATGAGAACCCTGTCGGATGGTTTGCCACGACCATGACGGCTCCGCTGCTGTCCATCGTGACGCTGGTGACGTCGTCGCTCGACGCGATGCGCGTGAACGCGGACCCGCCGACCGGCTGGAAAGTCGTGGCCGATGCGCCCAGGCTGGACGAGCCGTTCACGCCGAAAGCGTTGCGATACGGTAAGGAATGCGAAATCGAAGACGGTCCGAATGCGCACAGCGACTTCAACGAAAGCCATGACCCGCCCGCTGCGGCGCGTGACGCGGCGAAGACCGATGCGAAACCCGACGATCCGTACGACAACTACGAGAAAGGGGCGAAGGCCATCGGCGACAAAGGCAGCGAAGCGGCACAGCGTTATGAGGATCACGCCATTCTGCGCATGCGCGCGCTGCGCCAACGTAATCCGGATTGGATCGACGGGAACGGCAACGTGATTGGCGAGGACGGCAAGAGCACGGCCCCGGAGGGATACACGCAATGGCGCAATGCGCAGGTCGTCAGCATTCTGAACAAGGGCGCGAACAACAATCCGACCAATCACTCGACCATCATGACGAATCCGATGCATGCGGAGAAGGCGCTTGCGTATGACGTTGCGATCGGGTTGTGTTACCTGTCGCCGGAGCAGATGAAGGCCCTTCGTCTTGAAGCTGATTGGCGGCTTGGCATAGGAATGGGCGACGACAATCCGAACAAGAAATACTCGAAGTACTTCGAAAATGGCCTTCTCGGAGGCGTGTCACTGGATATATGGGCGAAAACGGATGACGAAGCAAAAATGCCTGCAAAGATTGCGGATGAACGAGAAGGCAGCTTCTATCTGAATATCGGGGGAGTTGCGTGAGCGCCCTGATTGCAACCTGGCCGCGCCGCGTGGCGCTTGCATTCTGCGCGTTGTTCCTGTCAGCGGTTGTCATGCTGGTTTGGATGGCGCATGACAACCTGGAACCGCTCGATACTGGAGAATTCATGAAACGACTGCTCCTGCTGCCGGGTCTTGTCGCCTGGGCAACGTTCGTGCTGAGCACGGTGCTGATGCCAGTGACGGCGCAGACCGCCACGCCATCGGCAGAAGCCGCGGCCGCGACCAGCGAGTCTTCCCGGCCTTTCCGTGCACAGGTCGTTGGAGTCCAATGGCTCAATCCCTTGCAACGGCGCGACTATCCGACCGAATGGCAATTGTTGTGGATGTTGGGTCTGGTGAAGCCGAACAAGAACGACGACATGGTACGGACGAACCCGCAAAAATACTCGACGCTCCAGTACGTTGCTGGAATTGCCTATGGAAACGATGGCACAGAGACTTTCAAGGGCTTTTATCACAAGTATGTTGACTCATTGTTACCTCTGTTCGGAACCCGTTACGTAATGAATTCTGGATACTTCTATACGGTCAAGCCTGAAAACAAAAAAGACTGGCGAGAACTGGCCGGCATCCATGTCGAGTTCGCTATTCCCACGCGGCTCGATCCGGTTGAAGCCCAAACCTATCTGCAAAAGCAGATCATCAGCGAATTCAACATCGGAAACAAATATTTCCCCAAACTCTGGAGCGACAGCACGCCGCCTGAGGTTCGGGTAACCCCCGGCGGCCCAAACGCAGGCTTCACCTCGCTGAACGCCGCACTCGATTACCTCCAGACCAACCCGGACAAAAGCGTATGGGTCATGAACTGGGACGCACCGAGCTTCCCGCCGAAGGACGGCCAGCTTAACGAAAACATGGTGCTGCTGATTCTGACTGGCCCCGACTTCAAAACGGAGCGCGAACCGCTCGCCTGGATCGGACGCGCTGCAACCGGCAACGCGAGCGATTTCGACTCGAAGGCCGGAACGACTCGCACGGTGCAGGCGTGGAAGGCAACGATTGAAGCCGCCGCGCACAACACAGGCGTCACCGTTCCCGACATTCACTACGTCATACACGATGCCGGCCGGGCCAGCGACGAGGCATCGGCGCGCGTGGGTCCGTTGGCGCGCACGCTTACCGAGACGTTGCCCGATTTCGACTACGGCAAACAAATGTTCAATACGCCCGCGTTGCTCGGCGAAATGGGCGCGGGCACCGCATTGACGGACGTTGCGCTCGCCATTGGCCGAGCGAATCATCTGGGTGGCAATGTGCTGGTCGCGGGCACCACGGACGCGAACCGTCCCGTTGCGGTCGTGATCGTGCCGCCGTCGAAACTCAACCCCATCGACGCCGATTCCGACTGGTTCCGCGCACGCGGCGGGAACAATGCCTATCTGCCGTGGTGGGGGCACCGCTTCGATGAGGACAAGGGGTTAAAGCAGGGCTATTCAGAGTAGGCCGGGGAATTCATGAAACGACTGCTTCTGCTGCCGGGTCTTGTCGCCTGGGCAACGTTCGTGCTGAGCACGGTGCTGATGCCAGCGACAGCGCAGACCGCCACGCCATCGGCAGAAGCCGCGGCCGAAACTAGTGTGTCTTCCCGGCCCTTCGTTGCACAGGTCGTTGGAGTCCAATGGCTCAATCCCTTGCAACGGCGCGACTATCCGACCGAATGGCAATTGTTGTGGATGTTGGGTCTGGTGAAGCCGAACAAGAACGACGACATGGTGCGGACGCAACCGCAAAAATTCTCGACGCTTCAGTCCATCGGTGTGAGGTTCCCTCGGTTTTTCGCCTTCCAGAGGCCCTTGGTTATGCAGCCGCATCCTTGGTCTGCTGAGCTTTGATCCAGTTTTGCAGGAACTGATCCGGCGATATGAAGCCGAGCGACGAATGACGACGACTGCGGTTATAAAACACTTCGATGTATTCGAACAAGTCCGTCATCGCTTCCTGATGGGTACGGTATCGCGTAGCATGCACCCGTTCGTTCTTCAGGCTGTTGAAGAAACTTTCGGTGGGGGCGTTGTCCCAACAATTTCCCTTGCGGCTCATCGAGCAGTGCATGCCGTATTGCGCCAGCTTGCGCTGGAAGTCGTCGCTGGCGTATTGGCTGCCCCTGTCCGAATGAAGCAGCGCGCCGGGCTCGGGCCGGCGTCGAAACCACGCCATCGTCAGCGCGTCCGTCACGATGTCAGCCGTCATGCGCGGCTTGATCGACCAGCCGACGACCTCCCGGTTGAACAGATCCAGCACGATCGCAAGATACAGCCAGCCCTCATCGGTCCAGATGTACGTGATGTCCGACGTAAAGACCTGATTCGGCGCCGTCGGCGTGAAGTTGCGAGCCAGCAGATTTTCTGCAACCGGCAGCTTGTGCTTCGAGTCCGTCGTGACGCGGTAACGGCGCTTGTGACGGGCCCGGATGCCATTGTCGCGCATGAGCCGCTCAACCCGCTCCTTGCTGGCCGGGAAGCCGCGTGCGCGAATCTCCTCGGTCATCCGTGGCGAGCCATAGGCGCCCTTGACCGCAGCATGGATAGACCGGATCAGGGCGAGCAACTGCGCATCTGTGAGCCGCTTGCGCGCGGGCGTGCCGCCGCGCTTCCACGCGCGATAGCCATTCAGACTGACCGAGAGGACCCCGCACAGCGCCGACAGCGGATAGTGCCGGCGATGCGAATCAATCCAGGCGTACTTCACAGGAGGTCCTTCGCGAAGAACGCCGCCGCTTTTTTTGCGATTTCAAGTTCCATCTGCAGACGCTTGTTCTCAGCCCGCAGGCGAGACAGCTCCATCTGCTCTGGCGTGACAACCTTTGCCCCCGCGCCATTGAGCGTGCCTGCCTCATCGGCCTTGACCCAGTTGCGCAGCGACTGGTGTGAAATCCCCAGTTCACGAGCAACGTCCCGCGCGCCTTGCCCGTCCTTCACTCGCTGTACCGCGAGCGTCCTGAACTCCGCGGTGTATGCCTGCTTCGGTATTTTGAACATCGATTCTTTCCTTCCTTCGGGTCGAGTTTACACACGACCTGCTGGAAGGCGAAATTTCAGGGGAAGCTCAGTGCTCTTGCTTATGGCAACCGTGGCAAAGAGTCATTTGATGGGTTCTATGAGCAATACATTAGAACATTACTGAATTTATTTGGAACCCGTTACGTAATGAATTCCAGATACTTTTATACGGTCAAACCGGAAAACAAAAAAAACTGGCGAGAACTCGCCGGCATCCACGTCGAGCTTACCATTCCCACGCGGCTCGATCCGGTTGAAGCCCAAACCTATCTGCAAAAGCAGATCATCAGCGAATTCAACATCGGAAACAAATATTTCCCCAAACTCTGGAGCGACAGCACCCCGCCTGAGGTTCGGGTAACCCCCGGCGGCCCAAACGCAGGCTTCACCTCGCTGAACGCCGCACTCGATTACCTCCAGACCAACCCGGACAAAAGCGTATGGGTCATGAACTGGGACGCACCGAGCTTCCCGCCGAAGGACGGCCAGCTTAACGAAAACATGGTGCTGCTGATTCTGACTGGCCCCGACTTCAAAACGGAGCGCGAACCGCTCGCCTGGATCGGACGCGCGGCAACCGGCAACGCGAGCGATTTCGACTCGAAGGCCGGAACGACTCGCACGGTGCAGGCGTGGAAGGCAACGATTGAAGCCGCCGCGCACCACGCAGGCGTCACCGTTCCCGACATTCACTACGTCATACACGATGCTGGCCGGGCCAGCGACGAGGCATCGGCGCGTATCGGTCCGTTGTCGCGCACGCTTACCGAGACGTTGCCCGATTTCGACTACGGCAAACAAATGTTCAATACGCCCGCGTTGCTTGGCGACATGGGCGCGGGCACCGCATTGACGGACGTTGCGCTCGCCATTGGCCGAGCGAATCATCTGGGCGGCAATGTGCTGGTCGCGGGCACCACGGACGCGAACCGTCCCGTTGCGGTCGTGATCGTGCCGCCGTCGAAACTCAACCCCATCGACGCCGATTCCGACTGGTTCCGCGCACGCGGCGGGAACAATGCCTATCTGCCGTGGTGGGGGCGCCGCTTCGATGAGGACAAGGGGTTAAAGCAGGGCTATTCAGAGTAGGCCGGGGAATTCATGAAACGACTGCTTCTGCTGCCGGGTCTTGTCGCCTGGGCAACGTTCGTGCTGAGCACGGTGCTGATGCCAGAGACGGCGCAGACCGCCACGCCATCGGCAGAAGCCGCGGCCGCGACCAGCGAGTCTTCCCGGCCTTTCCTTGCACAGGTCGTTGGAGTCCAATGGCTCAATCCCTTGCAACGGCGCGACTATCCGACCGAATGGCAATTGCTGTGGATGTTAGGTCTGGTGAAACCGAACAAGAACGATGACATGGTACGGACGCAGCCGCAAAAATACTCGACGCTCCAGTACGTTGCCGGAATCGCTTATGGAAACGATGGTACGGAAACATTTGATGGATTCTATAAAAAATACATTAGAAAATTACTGAATTTATTCGGAACCCGTTACGTAATGAATTCCAGATACTTTTATACGGTCAAACCGGAAAACAAAAAGGACTGGCGAGAACTCGCCGGCATCCATGTCGAGTTCGCTATTCCCACGCGGCTCGATCCGGTTGAAGCCCAAACCTATCTGCAAAAGCAGATCATCAGCGAATTCAACATCGGAAACAAATATTTCCCCAAACTCTGGAGCGACAGCACCCCGCCTGAGGTTCGCGTAACGCCCGGCGGCCCAAACGCAGGCTTCACCTCGCTGAACGCCGCACTCGATTACCTCCAGACCAACCCGGACAAAAGCGTATGGGTCATGAACTGGGACGCACCGAGCTTCCCGCCGAAGGACGGCCAGCTTAACGAAAACATGGTGCTGCTGATACTGACTGGCCCCGACTTCAAAACGGAGCGCGAACCGCTCGCCTGGATCGGACGCGCGGCAACCGGCAACGCGAGCGATTTCGACTCGAAGGCCGGAACGACTCGCACGGTGCAGGCGTGGAAGGCAACGATTGAAGCCGCCGCGCACAACACAGGCGTCACCGTTCCCGACATTCACTACGTCATACACGATGCCGGTCGGGCCAGCGACGAGGCATCGGCGCGCGTGGGTCCGTTGTCGCGCACGCTTACCGAGACGTTGCCCGATTTCGACTACGGCAAACAAATGTTCAATACGCCCGCGTTGCTCGGCGAAATGGGCGCGGGCACCGCATTGACGGACGTTGCGCTCGCCATTGGCCGAGCGAATCATCTGGGCGGCAATGTGCTGGTCGCGGGCACCACGGACGCGAACCGTCCCGTTGCGGTCGTGATCGTGCCGCCATCGAAACTCAACCCCATCGACGCCGAGGCCGACTGGTTCCGCGCACGCGGCGGGAACAATGCCTATCTGCCGTGGTGGGGGCACCGCTTCGATGAGGACAAGGGGTTAAAGCAGGGCTATTCAGAGTAAAGGAGAGGTTATGCGAGGCATCATCCGGGTCGGCGACCTTCTCAGTCACGGCGGACATGTGGAGGCTGGGGCGCCCAATTACACGGTCATGGGGCGCTCGGTTGCGCGCAAGGGCGATGCTTGCCTCTGCGCGTTGCATGGCGAGGTCGTAATTGCCGACGGCGATGACAGCTTCGAAGTCGATGGCGCCGCCGCGGCATTCGAAGGTCACAAGGCCTCGTGCGGGGCTGAATTGATTTCGAGTATGCCGTCATCGGGGCGCAACTAGATGTTCGGCTGGAATCGCATGCGTCGTCGCGCCTCGGACGAAAACATCAAGGCCGGCGAAATAATCGACCCTTATATGTTGATCCGCCTGGCAGCGGATGGCGTTGCGGTGCAGGTGCAAGGGAGTCGTCTTCCGGAAGGCGAGGCCCCGAACTTCTATCTGTCGATGTTCAATGCGCTGATTTCAGGCGAGTACCAGGCGAGGCGCAATGGCGGGAGCTTCCAGTTAGCGCGCGTTTCCGGGGTTAAACCGAACATCTTTTGCCCGGATGCGAAGCAGATGCAGGTTTCCCTTCACATCGCCTGGGCGGCGCATGACGGACGCGTGCTCGAGCGCCCCGATGGTTCGCTATGGACGGTGGTCTGCGTGCAAGGTTCGCGAACGCGCTCCACGTCGTCTGGCATCGAAGTGGACGCGGATGCGCTTGTGCATATCGACTACCTGCACGAACAGGGGGGCCTGTTTGCCTGGCGGGAAACTGCGGAACTGGTCAGGCTCTGGGAGCGGCCGCGCACGCAGCGGGTACTAGATCGGGCGCTCGACACGATGCCGCTCGTGACCACCTCGACACCCGAAGCAGGCAACCAGTATGCGGTGTACGACCCGGAGTTCGGGCAATGGCATTTCGTTGCGCGGGAATTCGCCTTTCAGCCGTTGCAGCCGGGCGCTGGTGGGTTTCGATTGTTCTGACGATGCCCGGGCGCGCCGCGGCTCCGAACTCCGCGATATCAGCAGAAACCCGCTCAGCTATTCGCGTCGCTCACCTCATTCGCCCGCCGCAACCGCTCCCGGCTATTGGAAAGATGCATCCGCATCGCCGCCCGTGCGCCTTCGGCATCATGCCGCGAAATCGCTTCAAAAATGCTCTCATGTTCGAGATTAACGAGCGACAGATACGCATCCGGATCGGCGCGCGCAATGCCGGCTGAGTCGAGCCGCTTGCGCGGAATCAGCGCGCTGCCCATCTGCGAGAGGATGTCGACGAAATAGCGATTGCCCGTGGCGCGCGCCACCGAAACGTGAAACTGCAAATCGGCGTCCACACTGTCTTGCCCGTTGTGGCGCGAGGTTTCAATCGCGTCGAGCGCCGCACGAATGCGCGCGAGGTCGTCCGGTTTTGCGCGTTGCGCCGCGAGGCCCGCGCATTCCGTTTCCAGGCTGATGCGCAGTTCGAGAATCGACAGCACGTCGCGCAACGTAGTGGCGGGCACGACGGCGATGCCGAGTTTTTCGCGCGGCGGTTCGAGCACGAAGCTGCCGATACCGTGCCGCGTCTCGATGATCTTGCCCGCTTGCAGGCGCGAAATGGCTTCGCGAATCACGGTGCGGCTCACGCTGAGCGTGTGCATCAACTGCGATTCGGTCGGGAGTTTGTCGCCGGGGTTCAGTGCCTTGGCGGCAATTTGCTCGGTGACATAGTTGACGACGAGTTCGGCAAGATTGCGTGCGCGTCGTGGCGGAGGCGCGACTGGTGTGGCCATCGAAAACGCCCCTTGATCGGAAATTGGCAGAGGTCTCTGCATGGGATTATATCGTTGTCCGATCGCCGTTCAGGCCGCGCGCAGTTCGACTCGCCGGATGTCCTTCACGATCACGAGGTAGCTGAACACGGTCAGCAGCGCGTTCGCGCCGACGAACACGAGCGCGCCATTGAACGAGCCCGTGCGTGCGACCAGATAGCCAATCACGATAGGCGTGACGATGCCGGCCACGTTGCCGAACATGTTGAAAATCGCGCCCGACAGGCCCAGGGCTTCCTTCGGCGAGGTATCGGCCACCACGGCCCAGCCGAGCGCGCCGATCCCCTTGCCGAAGAACGCGAGCGACATCAGCGCGACGACGATCCAGTCGGTCGAGACATAGTTGCAGCCGATGATGCACGTCGACAGCAGCATGCCGCCCACGATCGGCACCTTGCGCGCGAGCGTGAGCGATGCGCCGCGCCGGATCAGTCCGTCCGAGATCAGGCCGCCGAGCACGCCGCCGGAAAAGCCGCAGATCGCCGGCAGCGAAGCGACGAGGCCGGCCTGCAGGATCGTCATGCCGCGCGCCTGCACGAGGTAGATCGGAAACCAGGTGAGGAAGAAGTAGGTCAGCACGTTGATGCAGTACTGCGCGAGATAGACGCCGAGCAGCATGCGGTTGCTGAGCAGCTGGCGCATGAGCGCCCAGCCGCCGGATTTTTCGGCGTCGTCAGAGCGAATCTTGCGCGCGCCGCTCACGAGGCCGCCGCCTTGCTCGATGTAGTCGAGTTCGGCGCGCGAAACGCGCGGGTGGTCGGTGGGATTTTTCATGAACATCAGCCACGTGAGCGCGAGCAGCAGCCCGAGCACGCCCATCACCACGTAGACCGTCTGCCAGCCGAATGCGTGGGTGAGCCATGCCATCAGCGGCGTGAACACGACGGCGGCGAAGTACTGCGCGGCGTTGAAAATGGCCGATGCGGTGCCGCGCTCGTTGGTCGGGAACCAGCTCGCGACGACCTTCGCGTTGGCCGGGAACGCGGGCGATTCCGCCGCGCCCATCGCGAAGCGCAGCACGAACAACGCGGCCACCGCGGCGCCCGCGCTGCCCAGCAGGCCGATCGAGCTTTGCAGCAGCGTGAACAGCGACCACGAAAAAATGCTGGCCGCGTACACGCGCCGCGCGCCGAAGCGGTCGAGCAGCCAGCCGGCCGGCAGCTGCGAGAGCACGTAGGCCCAGCTGAAGGCGGAGAAGATGTAGCCCATGCGGATCGCGTCGAGGCTGAACGCGGCGCGCATCGCGGAGCCCGTGACCGAGAGGGTCGCGCGGTCAGCGTAGTTGAGGGTCGTGATCAGAAAGATCAGCGCCAGAATCGCGTAGCGAACCCGGGTGCGCGCGACCGCGCTGGCGGAACTGGCCGTGCGGCTCATGTTCATGGTTGTCTCCTGAGTTATCCGGCAGGGGCCGTTATGAGCGCCCGGCGGCGTGGCCGCGCCGGGCGTTCGTGACGGGACCGTCTGCGCGGTCCTCGTCGATCTGGCTGGTGGCGTGCGCGCGGGTGTGCACGTGGCGCGCCGCCGCGGCTTTACTGCGCACCGAGCTTGCGGATCAGCGCGTCGAGCTGTTCCATTTCTTCGCCGGTCAGGTCGGTGAGCGGCGCGCGCACCGGACCCGCGCTGTGGCCCGCGAGCTTCGCGCCCGCCTTGACGATGCTGACCGCGTAGCCCGCGCGGCGGTTGCGGATCTTCAGGTACGGCAGGAAGAATTCGTCGATCAGCTTGCCGGTGGTGGCGTGGTCGTCGGCTGCGATGGCGCGGTAGAAGTCCATCGCGGTCTTCGGAATGAAGTTGAAAACCGCCGACGAGTACACCGGCACGCCAAGCGCCTTGTACGCGGCGGCATAGACTTCGGCGGTCGGCAGGCCGCCAAGGTACGAGAAGCGCTCGCCCAGGCGGCGGCGGATCGTCACCATGTTTTCGATCTCGCCCACGCCGTCCTTGAAGCCGATCAGGTTCGGGCAGCGCTCGGCCAGGATCTCCAGCATGTCGGCGTTGAGCTTCGAATTGGCGCGGTTGTAGATGATGACGCCCAGGTTCGGCACTGCCTTGCAGACCTGTTCCGCGTGCGCGGCGATGCCTTCCTGGCTGGCTTCGGTCAGGTAGTGCGGCATCAGCAGAATGCCTTGCGCGCCCTGGCGCTCCGCTTCCTTCGCGTAGGCAATCGCGGTGCGGGTCGGGCCGCCCGCGCCGGCGAGAATCGGCACCTTGCCCTTGCAGACTTCGGTGGCGGTGCGCACGACCTTCGAGTAGTCGTCGTGCGTGAGCGAGAAGAATTCGCCCGTGCCGCCGGCCACGAACAGGGCGGAAGCGCCGTACGGCGCCAGCCATTCGAGGCGCTCGGCGTAGGTGTCGGCGCGGAAATCGCCTTGTGCGTCGAAGTCGGTGACGGGGAAGGACAGGAGGCCTTCCGAAACGATCTGCTTGAGTTCCTGCGGTGTCGTCATGTGAATATCCAGAAGCGGTATGTTTCGGTGGGTCGGCTGGGCCCGGTTTGATCGACTCGCAGGGCCGAAGGTCCGACAAGTAGGGATTCGCTAAATAAATCTCGAACACTTATACGTCATCGTACAACAAGGAATCCGGGAATTCAACGGGGATTCGCGGCGTATCGCGCACGGTAGGGTAAATACGGAACGTTGCGGTTAACGCCTATGTTGTATGATGACGTATAAATAATGGCGCGGCAAGCCGGCCGCGCCGTGAGGATCGATGCAATGGAACACACTCCGCTCTACATACGCGTTCACCCCAACGACAACGTCGCAATCGTCGTCAACGACGGCGGCTTGGGCGAGGGCGCGGTATTTGCCGACGGCCTCAGGCTGCGCGAGCGCGTGCCGCAGGGGCACAAGGTTGCGCTCGCCGACCTGGCCGAGGGCGACGAGATCATCCGCTACAACGTGGTGATCGGCTACGCGTTGAAGGCGCTGCCGAGAGGCAGCTGGATCAACGAGCACGTGATCCGCATGCCCAGCCCGCCCGGGCTCGAAGATCTGCCCATCGCCACCATCAAGGCGCCGGAGATGGCGCCGCTCGACGGCTACACGTTCGAGGGTTATCGCAACGCGGACGGCTCGGTCGGCACGCGCAACATCCTCGCGATCACGACCACCGTGCAGTGCGTGGCCGACGTGGTTCAGCACGCGGTCACGCGCATCAAGGCGGAGCTGCTGCCGAAGTACCCGAACGTCGACGACGTCGTGAGTCTCGGCCACACCTACGGCTGCGGCGTCGCCATCGACGCGCCCGACGCGATGGTGCCGATCCGCACCGTGCGCAACATCGCGCTGAATCCCAACTTCGGCGGCGAGGTGATGATGGTGAGCCTCGGCTGCGAGAAGCTGCAGCCCGAGCGCCTGATGCCGCCGGGCACGATCCCGATCGCGGAGGCCGCGAACGCGGACGACATCGCCGATATCGGCGATGTCGCGGCGGACCATAACGGCGACGTCGTGGTGTTGCAGGACGAAGCGCACGTGGGCTTCCAGTCGATGATCGAGTCGATCATGCGCATGGCCGAGGGTCATCTCAAGCGTCTGAACAACCGCCGCCGCGAAACCTGTCCGGCCTCCGATCTCGTGGTCGGGGTGCAGTGCGGCGGCAGCGATGCGTTCTCCGGGCTGACCGCGAACCCGGCCGTCGGCTTCGCCACCGACCTGCTCGTGCGCGCGGGGGCGACCGTGATGTTCTCGGAAGTCACCGAAGTGCGCGACGGCGTCGACCAGCTCACGGCGCGCGCGGCCAATGCGGAGGTGGCCGCGGCGATCATCCGCGAAATGCAGTGGTACGACGATTATCTGAAGCGCGGCGGCGCCGACCGCAGCGCGAACACGACGCCCGGCAACAAGAAGGGCGGCCTGTCGAACATCGTCGAAAAGGCGATGGGCTCGATCATCAAGTCGGGCAACTCGGCGATCTCGGGCGTGCTGTCGCCGGGCGAGAAGGTGCGGCAGAAGGGCCTGATTTATGCGGCGACACCGGCCAGCGACTTCATCTGCGGCACGCTGCAACTGGCTTCGGGCATCACGCTGCACGTGTTCACGACGGGCCGCGGCACGCCGTACAGCCTCGCCGAAGTGCCCGTCATCAAGGTCGCGACGCGCTCGGATCTCGCGCGCCGCTGGCGCGATCTGATGGACATCGACGCCGGCACCATCGCGACCGGCGAGTCCTGCATCGAGGACGTGGGCTGGGAACTGTTCCGGCTGATGCTCGACGTCGCGAGTGGGCGCAAGGAGACCTGCGCCGAGAAGCTCAAGCTCCATAACGCGCTGGTGCTGTTCAACCCGGCGCCGGTGACCTGAGCGCCGTTTCGCTTTCTCGCGCGTCGATCCGGCGAACCGATCCAACCTCACCCACAGAAGCACTCACAGAAGCATAAGGACATGACCGATTCGAACGATTCGAACGTTAACCGCTCCGCGGCAAGCAAGCCGTTCCGCCGCCTGCTTCTCACCGGCGCGGCGGGCAATCTCGGCAAGCAGTTGCGCGGCGCGCTCGCCGACTGGGCCGACATCGTGCGCGTGTCCGATATCGCGCCGCTCGGCGAAGTGGCCGCGCACGAAGAGGCCGCTATCGTCGATCTCGCCGATGCGGCGGCTGTGCACGCGTTGCTCGAAGGCGTGGACGCCGTGGTGCATCTCGGCGGCATTTCCGTCGAGGCGCCGTTCGAGGATCTGCTCGAAGCGAATATCCGCGGCCTCTACAACCTGTACTCGTCCGCATACAAGCAGGGCGTGAAGCGCATCGTCTACGCGAGCTCGAATCATGCGGTGGGCTTTCATCCGGTGACCTCGGTGCTCGATGCCGACGCGCCGCTGCGCCCCGATGGCCTGTATGGCGTCACGAAGTGCTTCGGCGAATCGCTGTCGCGCTACTACTTCGACCGCTTCGGGCTCGAGACCGTGTGTCTGCGGATCGGCTCGTCGTTCGAGCAGCCGAAGTCGGCGCGCATGCTCGTCACGTATCTGAGCTATCGCGACTTCATCGAACTCGTGCGCTGCTCGCTGTTCACCAATCGCGTCGGCCATGCAATCGTCTACGGCGTCTCGAACAATCGCATTTCGTGGGTGGACAACACCAAGGCCGCGTTCCTCGGCTTCCGTCCGAAGGACAGCTCCGAGCCGTTCGAGCATCTGTTTCCGGCGGGCGCGCCCGACCCGCGTTTCGACGATCCGACCCAGCTGTACCAGGGCGGCCCGTTCGTGCTCGCCGGACCGATGGAGCCGAAGCACGGCAACGCGACGGGTGAATCCAGATGACGGGCGCAACGGCTAACCCGAAGGTGGAGCGGCTCGAAGCCGCCGGGCCGCTGCCCGCGGCGACGGGCGAAAGCCCGGTCTGGCGTGCGGCGGAGCAGGCGCTGTACTGGGTGGACATTCCGGCGCAGAAGATCGTGCGCGCCCAGATCGAAACGGGCCGGCGCACCGACTGGCGGCTGCCGGAGCAGGTTGCCTGCATCGCCTTCAATCGTGACGGCACGGTGCTCGCGGGCTGCGAAACGGGGCTGTTCGCGGTCACGCTCGATGAGGCGTCGGATGCGTCGGGTGCTGACGGAGGCGAGCCGCTGACGGCTGCCGTCCGCAAGCTCGGGGCGCCTGTGTTCCCGCGCGCCGGCATGCGCTTCAACGACGGCCGCTGCGACCGGCAAGGACGCTTCTGGGCCGGCACGATGGTCATGGACATGGCCGCGGCCATTCCGGACGGCGCACTGTACCGCTACGACGCAAGCGGCGTGCTGTCCGCGCCGGTCGTCGATGCGCTCATTACGCAGAACGGCCTCGGCTGGTCGCCGGACGGCGCGACGATGTATCTGACCGACTCGCATCCGCTGCGCCGCCTGATCTGGGCCTTCGACTACGACATCGAATCGGGCGCGCCGCGCAACCGGCGCGTGTTCGCCGATCTGCATCACTACGCGGGCCGCCCCGACGGCGCGGCAGTGGACGCCGATGGCTGCTACTGGATCTGCGCGAACGACGCGGGACGGCTACTGCGCTTCACGCCGCAAGGCAAGCTCGACCGCGAGATCGCCGTGCCGGCCGTGAAGCCGGCCATGTGCGCGTTCGGCGGCCGCGATCTCGATACGCTGTTTGTCACGTCGATCCGTCCGGGAACGGGCGCGAGCGAGCACGACGGCCACGTGTTCGCGCTGCGGCCCGGCGTGAGCGGACTTCCCGAGCCCGAATTTGCAGGGCAACTGTAATCAGGCTTGCGCGAAGCGTGCGCCGGGAGGGCGTCTTTCTCCCGGCGTTTTTCGTTTACGGCGCCTTTTCTGCAGCCGGTTATCATCACTCGTCGTACAACAAGATGCGTAGAAGCTACCGTGTTCTGAGTTCATGCTTCAAAACAACAACATCTTGCGAGGCGCTTCGAACACTGTTGCAGGATCCTTCAAAACAAGCGTCAGCCGTGGCAGTGCGCCGCTTCGCTCATGGCTGCCGGGAGGGTTTTTCTGCGGGTAAATACTGTCTGTACAAGCGAAAAGTGCTTTTATAGACTTCGTCTGTCGTCGTACAACATAAACAGGTCCAACAAATCGCTTTCACCTGAAAGTCGAGTCGCAGTACAAAGCTGGCGGCTTTCAAATGGGCATCGCGTTTCTCCATGCGTACCCGAAAGTTTGTCGGCCTGGTCCAAGCAGGGCAGTCGAGTAATCGACAGGAGTGCTGGATAACCTGTGCCGGGGTTGTTGCACAACCAGCACGGCGAGCGCCGCGTCCTGCGAAGGGACGATGCGCGCAGCCGCAGACGCATCAAAACCATGTCGCATCCGCAATCGATGGGATGGTCAATTTCCAAGGAATGTCACGATGAACAAGAGGTTTGCATCTTCCCGTGTTTCGATGATCGTTGCCGCCGCAGCGCTGGCGTTCGGCACGACGTCGGCTCAAGCGCGCGTGTTCCGCGTTTCGGATGTGCATGGCGACAACTATCCGACCAACATGGCCGTGAAGTACATGGGCGAGGAAATCAGCAAGGCGACCGACGGCAAGGACAAGGTGAAGGTGTTCGGCAACAGCGCGCTCGGCTCCGAGAACGACACCATCGATCAGGTGCGCATCGGCGCGCTCGACATGGCGCGCGCGAACGGCGCGGCGTTCAACGAGATCGTGCCCGAATCGATGATCCCGTCGCTGCCGTTCCTGTTTCGCGACATCGACCATTTCCGCAAGGTGATGTACGGCCCCGAAGGCCAGAAGATTCTCGACGCCTTTACCGCGAAGGGCATGATTGCGCTGACTTTCTATGAGAGCGGCGCGCGCTCGATGTACGCGAAGAAGCCGATCAAGTCGCCGGCCGACATGAAGGGCCTGAAAGTGCGCGTGCAGCCGTCCGACCTGATGGTCGACGAAATCAAGGCCATGGGCGGCACGCCGACCCCGATGCCGTTCGCGGAGGTCTACACGGGCCTGAAAACCGGTCTCGTCGACGGCGCGGAAAACAATCTGCCATCCTACGAAGAAACCAAGCACTTCGAAGTGGCCAAGGTGTACTCGGAAACCCAGCATTCGATGACGCCGGAAGTGCTGGTGTTCTCGAAGAAGGTGTGGGACACGCTGACGCCGCAGGAGCAGCAGATCATCAAGAAGGCGGCGGCCGACTCGGTGCCGTACTACCAGAAGCTGTGGACCGCGCGCGAAGCCGAGGCGCAGAACACGGTCACGAAGGGCGGCGCCACCATCGTCACCGCTTCGCAGATCGACCGTCCCGCTTTCGTGAAAGCCATGCAGCCGATTTGGGCAAAGTACGAAAAGACGCCTGAAATGAAGCAGATCGTCGACGAGATCCAGGCAATCAAGTAAGTCCCGCGTCCCGTACGCCAACCGCATCAACACCGTTTGTGGCAGGAGCGGCGCGACTTGCCCGACAGGCGATCCTGCGGCAGGCGATCCTGCGGCAGGCGATCCTGCGGGCTTCGCGCCGTACCGTGCCGCGCCGCGCGCAACGGGTGTGTCAGGAGACGACATGCTGAACGCTCAAGATGTTCAAGACCGGTCTGTCGCAAGAAGGGCAGCGTCAATGAATTTCCTTAAACGCCCCAACGATTTTCTTTTTCGCGTGCTGGTGGTCGTCGCGGCGGTGAGCCTCGCGGCGCTGTGCGCGCTCGTGATTTATAGCGTGGTGATGCGCTACGTCTTTGCCGACGCGCCCGATTTCGTCGAGTCCATTGCACTGCTGCTCGTCATCGTGATCGCGATGTTCGGCGCGGCGCTGCGGGTGCGCGAAGGCGGCCACATCGGGCTCGACTCGTTCGTGAAGAGACTGCCGCCGAAGGGCCAGACGGTCGTGACGGCCATTCAGCATATCTGCCTGATCGTTTTCGCGGTGGCGACTTTCGTCGGTTGCCTGGAGATGGCGGAAACCACGCGGCACGACCGGATTCCGATTCTCGGCCTGCCGGAAGGACTGCGCTACTGCATTCCCATTGTCGCCAGCGTCTGCATCGCGATGTTCTCGGCCGAGCATCTGCTCGGGCTCTTTGCCCGGAAACACAAGTAGAACCATCATGGAACTCGCCCTTCTCACCGCCAGTTTTCTCGTTTTCCTTTTTCTCGGGGTGCCGGTCTCGTTCGCGCTCGGGCTGTCCTGCGTCCTGACGTATCTTTACGAAGGACTTCCGACGGCCACCGCGATGCAGTCAATGATCTCGGGTATGAACGCGTTCTCGTTTCTCGCGGTGCCGTTCTTCATCTTCTCGGGCGAACTGATGCTCCACGGCGGCATTGCCGACCGCATCCTGCGCTTCGCGCAGGCGACCGTCGGTCATTTCCGCGGCGGCCTCGGCATGGCCAACGTCGTTGCCTGCACCATGTTCGGCGGCGTGTCGGGTTCGCCGACCGCCGATACCTCGGCGATGGGCGGCGTGGTGATCCCGCTGATGAAGCGCGAAGGCTACAGCGCGGCGTACGCGGTCAACGTGACGACGCACTCGTCGCTCGCCGGCGCGCTGATGCCGACTTCGACGAACATGATCATCTACGCGTTCGCGGCCCAGGGCGTGAGCGGCTCGCTCAACGGCGTGCAGATGAGCGGCGTGTCGATCGGCGATCTGCTGTTCTCGGGGCTCTTGCCGGTGCTGTGGGTGATGGGCCTCGTGCTGATCGCCGCTTACTGGCAGGCCGTCAAGTTTGGCTATCCGCGCCGTGCCGACGGCTCCACCGAGCTGCAGCGTTTTCCCGGCTGGATGGCGGTGCTGCGCACTTTCATCGGCGCGTTGCCGGGCCTGATGGTCATCGCGATCATTCTGTTCTGCGTGGCGCGCGGCATCGCCACCGCGACGGAAGCAGCCGCGATTGCCGTGGCGTATTCGCTGATTCTCACCATCGTGGTGTACCGCTCGATGTCGCTGGCGAAGCTCGGCCACGCGCTCGGCAAGGCGGCGAAGACGACCGGCGTGGTGCTGCTGCTGATCGGCGTGTCGAACATGCTGCGCTTCCAGATGGCCTACCTGGAGATTCCCGATTCGATCGAGCGCATGCTCGACGGTGCGACCTCGATGCCGTGGCTGATGCTCCTGTACATCAACATCATTCAGGTGTTTCTCGGCACCTTCGTCGACATGGCGGCGCACATCCTGATCACGACGCCGCTGTTTCTGCCGATGGCCATGCACAACGGCGTGGGTCCGGTGCAGTTCGGCATCATGATTCTGCTGAACTGCGCGCTCGGTCTCGTGCATCCGCCGATCGGCTCGGTGCAGTTCATCGGCTGCGCGATCGGCAATGTGTCGATTGGTGAAACCACCAAGGTCGCGTGGCCGTACTACCTCGCTATCTTTTCGGCTATCAATATCGTCACCTATGTCCCGTGGTTTTCGACCTGGTTGCCGAGCCTCATCAACGGCCACCCGGTGTATTGATTCTGGATGTTTCAACCACGTTGGCTTTCACACTCGGCGGCCTTCATTCAAGGCCGCATAAATAGCGTTTCTAGCAGAGGAGAGAAAATGAAAAAGACGCTTTTGGCTTCGGCTCTGGGGCTGGTCGCCCTCGGCGCCCATGCGCAAAGCAGTGTGACCTTGTACGGTATTGTCGATACGGGGATCGGCTATCAAAGCAGCTCGGCGGCGCTCGGCTCGAACTCGGGCGGCCGCTCGGTGGTCAAGATGAATAACGGCATCTGGGCCGGCAGCCGTTTCGGTTTGAAGGGTTCGGAAGATCTGGGCGGCGGCACGAAGGCGATCTTCCAGCTGGAAGAGGGCTTCAACAGCGCGAACGGCGCGCAAGCCGTGTCGGGTCTGATGTTCAATCGTCAGGCGTGGGTGGGCATGACGGACAAGCGCTTCGGCACGTTGACGGCGGGCCGCCAGTACACCTCGTACTACACGCTGCTTTCACCGTACAGCCCGACTACCTGGCTGACCGGCGCATATGGCGCGCACCCGGGCGATATTGACTCGCTGGATACGCTGTACCGCGTGAACAACTCGCTCGTCTATACGTCGCCGACCATCGCCGGCCTCACCGTCAGCGGCTCGTACGCGCTGGGCGGCACGCCGGGCAGCACGGGCGCCGGCCAGACCTGGAGCGTGGCGGCGCAGTACCTGAACGGCCCGGTCGGCATCGCGGCGGGTATCCAGCGCATCGACAACGGCAACACGAGCGGCGGCGCATGGGGTGCGAACTCCACCGCGTCGAACAACGGCTCGCAGCCGGGTGTTTCGGGCATCAACAATGGTTTCCAGTCGGCAGCCAAGCAGCAGCGCGTGGCGGTGACGGGCGGCTATGCGTTCAATTCGCAGTGGGACGTGTCGCTCTCGTATTCGAACGTGCAATACGCGGCGGGCACGGCTTCGCTGTTCCACGGCACGCAGATCTGGAACACGGCCGGCGCCGTGCTGCACTGGAAGCCGACCACGGCGCTGGACCTGGCCGCTGGCTATAGCTACACCGCCGCGACGCAATCGAACGGCATCACCAGCGCGGCGAGCTACAACCAGTTCAACCTCTCGCAGTACTACTCGCTGTCCAAGCGCACGGGCCTGTATGCGCTGGAAGCGTATCAGCGCGCGAACGGCCAGACGCTGGGCACGAACGGCAAGACCATCATCAACGCCACGGCGGACATCGGCGACGGCCAGAACGGCTCGCCTTCGTCGTCGCGCAGCATGGTTGCGGTGGGCGTGGGCATCATCCACCGCTTCTGATGGCTTGAGCGGATGTGGCGGCGAAGTTTGCCGCCACCCCCGCATCGCTGCCAACCCGCGATGGCTTTGCGCCTCGCGGGTTTTTCTTTGGCAGGCGCGAAGCAGGGCGACTCCCGTCGCGCCTGCCGCTGCGAGCGCTCCCAGCAACAACTCAGGCCCTCCCCTGAAGGCTCAAAGCTGGCTCATGCCGCCATCGGCGATGATTTCGGTGCCGACGATAAAAGCCGATTCCGGCGCGCAAAGATGCAGCACGGTCGAGGCGATCTCCGCCGGCAGGCCGAAGCGGCCCAGCGGAACCTGGTTCTGGATTTGCGCAACGGTGGCCGACAGCGTGTCGGCATCCATGCCTAGCTTGCCGTGCAGCGGCGTCGTCACCGGTCCGGGGCTGACCACGTTCACGCGAATGCCCGAACCGATCAGCTCGCCCGACAGCGTCTTGGCCAGCGAGATCAGCGCGGCCTTGCTGGCGGCGTACACGGAAGACATCGGCATGCCGATACGTGCGTTGATCGAGCCGTTCAGCACGATCGAGGTGCCCGGGTTCAGCAGCGGCAGCAGCGCCTGAATCTGGAAGTACGCGCCTTTTACGTTGGCGTTGAAGGTGGCATCCCAGAGCGCCTCGTTCACATCGGGCAGCGCCGCAAATTTGGCGACGCCGGCGTTGATGAAAACGGCGTCCAGACGGATGCCGTGTTCGGACAATTGGCGGGCCAGGTCGCGCGCGTCATGCACTGTGCCGGTTTCGTTGCGGATGGCGAGAGCCTTGCTGCCCAGCGTGGCGCGGGCGGTTTCCAGCGTTGCCGCGTCGCGGCCGGTGATGACCACGCGTGCGCCTTCCCTCGCGAATGCCTGTGCGGCCGCCAGACCAATGCCGCTGTTGCCGCCAGTGACCAGAACGGTTTTGCCTTCGAAGCGATTCATGATGTTCTCCAGTGGAAAAAGTGGAACTTGGGTGGAACTTCGTCGATTGCGTGAGTGCAGTATGGACGCGGCATAGCGGTTTGCCATACGATCGTATCGATGAACACGTTCGAAGGAATTGCACATGTTGTCGGAAGACGAATTGGCCCTGCTGGAGGCCATCCGCGACGCAGGCAGCTTGTCGCGCGCGGCGGCGCGGCTGGGCAAGGCGCCCTCGACCGTATCGCACGCCGCGCGGCAACTCGAGCAGCGCTTCGACGCGCTGCTGTTCGACCGTCGCCGCTACCGCTTGCAGTTGACGCGCGCGGGCGAGGTGCTCACCGAAGAAGCCGCGCGGCTCGCGCAGGACGTCTCGCGCGTCACGCAGCGCGTGCGGCAAGTGGCAAACGGCTGGGAGGACCAGCTGTGGATCGTGACCGACGAGTTGATGGAGTTCGAAACGCTCATGCCGGTCATGCATGCATTCGACAAGCTCGAATCCGGGGTGGCCCTGCGCGTCACCCATGAAGTCCTCGCCGGCACCTGGGAAGCGCTGCGCGACGGCAGGGCCGATCTGGTCGTCGGCGCGACCAACGAGCCGCCGGCGATTCCCAATCTCGGGTGGTTCGAGCTGGGCGTGGTCGAGTGGGTGTTCGCGATCTCGCCCCGGCATCCGCTCGCGGCGGCCCGCGAACCGCTGACGCGTGAGGACATCGCCCGCCACCGCGCGGTGGTGGTGGCCGACTCGTCGCGTTCCACGGCGGGCCGCGCGTACGGCACGGTGGGCGGGCAGCGTTCGCTGGCCGCGCCTTCCATGCGCGCCAAGACGCAGGCACAGCGCGCTGCGCTCGGGATCGGCTGGCTGCCCCGGCATCGCGTGGCGTCGCTGCTCAAGCGCGGCGAACTGGTGGAAAAGCGCACCGCGAATCCGCGCGAGCCAAACGTGCTGTATGTCGGCTGGCGCAACGAGCATGAGGGCCGCGCGCTGCAATGGTGGCTGGAGCAGTTGAGGGAGCCGCGGCTGGCCCGGCGGCTCGTGCGCGGAGTCGACGCGTATGCCTAGCGGGCTTTCACCTCGTTCTTCAATTCCAGCTGTTTCTCAAACTTCGTAATGCTTTCAACCGTGGTTTCGCAGATGGTCGTCAATGCCTCGCGTGTGAGGTAGGCCTGATGCCCGGTGACGATCACATTGGGAAACGACACGAGGCGCTGAAAGACGTCGTCGGTGATGATCTCGCTGGAGAGATCGCGGAAGAACAGATCCGCCTCCTGCTCATAAACGTCGATCCCCAGGCCGCCTAGCTGGCCGCTCTTCAACGCCTCGATGGCGGCTTCCGTGTCGATCAGGCCGCCCCGGCTCGTATTGATCAGGATGGCGCCGGGCTTCGCGCACTCGAGCGTCTGCGAATTGATGATGTGATACGTCTCGGGCGTCAGCGGACAGTGCAGCGAAATCACGTCGGCTTGTTCGGCAAATTTGCCTGCTGTTGCGTAGCCAAGGCCAAGCGCTTCGAATTGAGGCGATGGATAGGGATCGAAACCGATCACCTTGCAGCCGAAGCCGACCATGATTTTCGCAAACACGCAGCCGATCTGACCCGTTCCCACCACCACAACCGTCTTGCCGTGCAGGTCGAAGCCGGTCAGGCCATCGAGCGAGAAATTCGAATCGCGCGTGCGGTTATAGGCGCGGTGCACTTTGCGGTTGATCGCGAGCAGCAGCGCCACCGCGTGCTCGGCCACCGAGTACGGCGAGTATGTGACTACACGCACGACTTTCATGCCGAGCCGCGCGGCAGCTTCCAGATCGACGTTATTGAAGCCCGTGCAGCGCAACGCGAGCAGGCGGGTGCCGCCCTCGTGCAGCGCTTCGAGTACCTGTGCGTCGGCACGGTCGTTGACGAAGATGCACACCGCGCCGTAGCCGGCCGCAAGACCGACGCTGTCCATATCGAGCAGGACGTCGAAGTAGTGCAGATCGTGTTGCGCGGCCCGGTTGGCCTCGTCGAGAAACCGGCGCTCGTAGCGCGTCGAACTGAAAACCGCTACATCCATGGTGTGCTCCGCTGAATCGGCAACTCGAGACCTTTCATGCATGACGCGCTTGCGTCTGGCTGGCGGCAATCTCCTTGACTGCCTCCATGCCGCCCCCTCTAGATGAATAAAGCAACATGCAGGGCTTGAATATTACTCGCTTGCCGGTAAGTCAGCGGGCAACGTGGCACGCTCATGTCCGGTGGTTGCGGTCGCCCAGCAGATAATCGATCGAGATCAAGCCGGGGCCCCAGGCGGCAACGCCGAGCGCCATGGCGGCCCACGTAATGTGGACCGGCCAGCCATCCGGCACCGTCAATTCGATCATGCAGGTCATTAGCAACAGACCCAGCGCAGCGAAACGCGTGCCGATGCCGAGCACGAGCAGCACCGGGAATGCGATCTCGCCGCATGCCGAAAGAAACGCGAAGACAGCCGGCGCAGGAAACGGATAAGGCCCGCCTGGCAGGTGCAGCCGAAATTCTTCGGTGAACAGATCGATGGCCGTGTCGTTGAGCTGGAGGAAGCCGTGCCATTTGAGTATCCCCGACCGCCAGAAAGGCACGGCAAGCGCAATGCGCAGCAGCAATTGCACGAACCACGGTTGCGCGAGCTTTTCGACCAGGCGCCGCGCACGAACGATTGCTATCGTGACGATGCCGAAAAGGGATGGCTTGAGAACTTGCTGGATCGACATCATGATTGCTCTCCATTCAAAACGGAAGTGAGCGTAGCGGCAGCGATCCGCCGTGCCGTATTTGCATGCGCACGCAATTCGGCCCACGCCGGCAGATTGCTGTCCCATTCGATCAGTGTCGGCACGGGGCCGAGGTGTTCGATGACGAGCCCGTAGAGTTCCCAGACGGGTTCTGCAATGGCACGGTCGTGACTGTCGATGAGCAGCGGCGCATTCTCGTCGTCGCGCTGCTCGCTGTGTCCCGCGAGATGAATCTCGCCAACGTATTCGGACGGAAATTCCGCAAGATACGCTCGAGCCGGATAGCCGTGATTGACTGCCGAAACAAAAACGTTATTCACATCGAGCAGCAATCCGCAGCCCGTGCGTTGCGCGACGGCGCGGATAAACTCGGGCTCGCTCATGGTCGAAGACGCGAACGCAACATAGGTGGAAGGATTTTCGAGCAGAATAGGGCGCTTGATGGCTTCCTGAACCTGATCGATGTGCGCGCAAACCCTGTCGAGCGTGGCCTTCGTATAAGGCAGCGGCAACAGGTCGTTAAGGAAGGTTCCGGCATGCGAGGACCACGCCAGATGCTCGGAGACGAGCAGCGGTTCGTAGCGCTGCACCAGTGCGCGAAAGCGGGCGAGGTGCTGGGCGTCGAGCGCATCCGGGCCGCCGATCGACATGCACACGCCATGCAGCGAGAGCGGCCAGGATTCGCGGATCGTGCCGAGCATGCGATGCGGCGGGCCGCCCGCGCCCATGTAGTTCTCGGCGTGGACTTCGAAGAAACCGTTTTCCAGCCCATCGTCGAGAATGGCGGCGAAGTGCTCATGTTTGAAGCTGGTGCCGGTCAGCACGGGCTTCGCGCGTGCGGCTTCGACTGCGCGAAGAGGACGGCCGGGCGCATGTGCCGTCACGCTGCCAGTGGAAGGGTACATGGCCGTCCGTCTCCTCTCATCATGCGCGATCAGGACTTCATGGGAGTGAGCGAGCCGTGGCCGCCGCCCGGCACGACGATGCTCGCACATGTACCGCCCTGAACGAACTTCCACGAGTTGCCCTGGAAATCCATCGTCGACGTGCCCTGGCAGGTCGTTCCCGGACCAGCGGCGCAATCGTTTTGCCCCTTCAGCGCGACGCCATAGCACTTTTCCTTATGCGCGGCCATTGCCGCGCTGACTTCCGCCTTGGTGAGCGGCGCGGCATGGGCCGTGGCCGCTAGAAGGCTGGCAACGGCGCCGGCAAGCAGCGCGGAACTGACATTGATCTTGGTGGACATGAGCGATCTCCAGTAGAAGGAAAGAGTGGTATCCGCAGCGGATACACCAGCTAATTCGGGAATGGCAATGTGCCGGTTACAGCGGCCGAATATTTAATTCGATAAACTCACCAGCGCAAAAAACGCGGTGCGATCGCCGCGCCGATGGCCGTCGTGATGACGATCGCGAGCACGTACCAGACGCCCCAGAACGGCACAGCCATCTCCGGGCAATACAGCGAGTAGACGAGCAGGCCCTGCGCGCCCGCGAGCAGGCCCGCGCCGGTTCCGGCCAGTGCGAGACGGGTTGGCGCAAGCTGCTTCATCGCATGCAGCATCGCGGCGAGCGAAGGCAGCGACAGCAGCACGATGTTCGCAGTCGTCGTGCGCCACGTCATGCCGAGCATTAACTGGAGCCGGTAACCCGGCGGCGTCGCCAGCACGATGCCGCCGGCGGCGAGCAGCATTGCGGCGATGGGCAGCGCCGCCGCGCACCACGCGAGCTTCAACGGCGCGCCGGGACGGCCGAGCCGCTCCGCGAGCTTCATGGCGGTGGCAATGATCGCGAGCGGGAACGCAAGGCGCACCCAGAACATGGCGGTGAGGATCAACTCGGGCATGTCGCTGCGCACGCCGTATAGCGCGGCCAGCAGCACGGCGCTGCCGCCGAGGCCAGTCATGAGCGCGCGATTGAGCAACCGCGCAACGGCGTTGTGCTCGACGGGCGACACGCCGCTTGCGAGGCGATCGACGAGATCTCGCGTTTTCATGGCCGGCCTCCGGGCTTGTCGAATCGACAGGCCAACTACTGCGCCGTTTGAACCGCGGCGAATACACCGGCTGAAATCATCGCGGCGAGATTGGCTGGCAGATCGAAATCGGCGGATTCCTCGAAGGCCGTCTCCGCAGCCGCACCGAGCGTGGCGCCTTCGACGAGTGCAACGAGAAAGGCCGCGCCGCCCACAGGCAGGCGCGAGACCATCACGTCGGCGTCGGGCCGCGTGACGAGCGCATCCTCCGCATCGCCCGAATGCAGCGGCGTGACAGGCGTGCTCGCGCGATTCATCGCGAAGATCGCGACAGCCGGGTAGCGCGAGCGCACGATGCGTGCGGCGGGGTGCGGAACGAAGCGCACCTGCGCGAGCGCGGACGGATCGATGCAGGCGAGCGCATCGGCGGTGAGCGGCGACGCATCGGCGGCGTGATAGGCATCGAGCCAGGCGCGTTCGATGCGTGCAGTATCCGCGAGCCAGGGCATCTCGCGTGCGTACTCGAAGGTTTCGATGAAGGATGGAAATTCGCGCCCGTACTCGAACAGCAGAGGAGAAACCGGCGGCTTGGCGCGCACGTGAAAGCGGGCCATCGCGCGGAAAAACTCGACGCCGGTGATGCGCTGCACGGCGGGATAGATCGCCGCGAGCGCATCGATCAGACTGACCGTGACGTTGTTCCGATAGATGTTGTAGCGCTTGACGACACCCTTGCCGAGCGCGACCGGACCGGCCACGACCCCCTCGGGCGTGGCTGCATCGGGGTTCGTCAGGCCGGGCACGAAAGCTGCCGCGAAGTCGGCGGGGCGATGTTCAGGCTGCATGGCGGGCTCTTGCTGCGCGTGGAGCGCTATGGGCGGATACGCTGGTTAATTCGGTGAGTTTCGATGTCCGGTTACAGGCGCTGAATTTTTCTGGAGGGGGGCATCATCGGCCGCACCAATGCGCCCGCGTTTTAGTACCGCCGGCTCACCGACAACGATCTGTACGCCAGGACGCTGAATCCGTGGGCCGCCGGCCTCATGCCGGGCGGTTCCAGCGGCGGCGCGTCGGCTGCGGTGGCGGCCGGCATCGGGGCGATCGCGCATGGCAGCGGTCTCGGCAGCCGCAAGCGCCCGAATAAAAAACGGCCCTCGCGAAACGAGAGCCGAACAGTGCGTTCACAGGAGGCGTGGGCACTGGAGACGACCGTCCGTAGGGCCGCTTTGAGGCAGCCGCGCGGGGTTAGCTTAGTGCTTGGCCAGACACAGCGAAGGATCCTGCTCGGCGTGGCCATGCGGGTCGCCCGTCGGGATGCCGTTGAACAGCAGGTTCAGCCCGACCGAGGTCACGCAGGCGAGCAGGATGCTGCTGTGCAGGATCGGCTGGATCGCGCCGGGCAGCCTGGCGAACAAAGCGGGTGCAAAGGTCGGCAGCAGCGAAACCGCGAGCGTGGCCGAGACGATATAGACGTTGCGCCGGCTGGTTTCGAAGTCGACGCGCGACAGCGTCTTCACGCCGGTCGAGGTCACCACGCCGAACATGAACAGCGCCGCGCCGCCGAGCGCGGGCAACGGCACTGAAGCAACGATGGTCGCGAGTTTCGGCAGCAGTCCGAGCAGGCACAGGATCGCGCCTGCGGCCACCGCCACCCAGCGGCTCTTTACGCCGGTCACGACGAGCAGGCCGATGTTCTGACTGTAGATCGTGTACGGGAAGCCATTGAAGATCCCGCCGATGATGCTCGCGAGGCCGTTCGCGCGCAGCCCGCTCGTCATGTCGGCCGAGGTGAGCTTCTTGTCGACCACGTCGCCGGTCGCGATGAAGAGCCCCATCGACTCGATCATGACGATCACCATCACCACGACGATGGTGCTCACCGCAATCGGATCGAAAATTGGCATGCCGAAGTAAAACGGCTGGATCATGTCGACCAGCGGCGCTTCGGCCACGCCGTGGAAGTTGACCATGCCGAATGGGATTGCGACGATCATGCCGATCGCAAGCGCCAGCAGCACCGAAACGTTCGACCAGAAGCCCTTGAGCCAGCGATTGATGGCGAGGATCATCACGAACACGAAAGCCGCGAGTGCGAGATTTTGCGGTGCGCCGAACTCGGGCGAGCCCTTGCCGCCGCCGATCCAGTTCACCCCCACCGGGAACAGCGACAAGCCGACCACCATCACGATCGAGCCGCCCACGATGGGCGGAAAGAACTTCACGAGTCGGCCGAACACCGGCGAGAGCAGCATCGTGATCACGCCGCCCGCCATCACCGCGCCGATCACGGCGGTCAGCCCGAGCCCCGGCGCGGTCGCGATTACGAGAATCGGCGGCACCGCGCTGAACGCAACGCCTTGCATGACCGGCATGCGCACGCCGAAACGCCAGATGCCGCCCGACTGCAGGATGGTCGCGATTCCGCAGGTGAACAGGTCCGCATTGATGAGCACAGCGATCGATTCCTTCGGCAGCTTGAGCGCGCTCGCGATGATCATCGGCACCGCCACCGCGCCGATATACATCACGAGCACGTGCTGCAGGCCGAGCATTACGAGCAGCGGCGCTTTGGGCACGCTGTCGACGGGAGCGATTTCGCGTCGTACCGAATCGAGTTCTGCGGACATCGGGTTGTCTCCTTGCGGTGTAATAGGTTCTGGCGGATTCAGGCAAATTCACGCGAGCGCGAACGGTGTCGCGCGCAACCGTCGCCCGGTCGCGGCGAAGATCGCGTTGCCGATGGCCGGCACGACGGGCGGATTCGAGAGCTCGCCGATGCCGCCTGGCTTGCGGTCTGTCGGCGGCATCAGCTCGATCTGCACGACCGGGGCTTCGTGGATGCGCAGCACCGGATAGTCGTGGAAATTGCTTTCGCGGACCTGGCCGTTCTCGATGTGCACCGCATTCATGAGCGCGGTGCTCACACCCCAGTGAATGCCGCCCGCGAGTTGCTGATGCACCGAGCCCGGGTCCACGGCGATGCCGCAATCGACCACGCAGGTGACCTTGCGCACCGCGATCGTGTTGTCCTTTACCGCGACTTCCGCGACGATGGCGATGAAGCTCTCGTAGCCGTTGTAGATCGCGACGCCCATGCCGCGCCGCGTGCCGTCCGCGTCGTGAATCGTGTGGGGCGTCCATTGCGCGAGCGTCGCCGCGCGCCCGAGCACCGTGCGCAATTCGGGCCGGCACGCAAGCATCGTGCTGCGATACGCGATGGGGTCCTGGCCGACCGCATGCGCGGTTTCGTCGACCGCGCTTTCGATCGCGAACACGTTGGGCACGAAGCTGACCGCGCGCCACCACCAGACCGGAAACCCGGGCTCGTGGCGTACCCACGCGAGATCGAGCGCCGGCATGTCGTAATGGAAGTCCGCGCGCATGCTTTCGGTGCAGCTCGGATCGACCGGGAATTTCGTCAGGAAGCCGGGGTCGTCCGGCTCCTTGATCGACGGCACGACCGCGCGCAGGCTGAAGCCCGTGACGTGGCCGTTCGCGTCGAGCGCGACGCGCGCCTTGTGCACGCTCGCGCTTTGATAGAACGTGCCGCGAATATCGTCCTCGCGGCTGTACAGCAACTTGACCGGCTTGCCGACGCGCTTTGACATTGCAGTGACTTCGAGCACCTGATGCAGGCCTTCGCGCGCGCCGAAGCTGCCGCCGGCTTCGGTCAGATGGAGGCGAACCTTGTCGCGCGGCACGCCTGCAATCGTCTCTGCTGCCTGCGCGCAGCGCGACGGCACTTGCAGGCCGCCCCAGTACTCGACCGAATCGGGCTTCACCCACGCAACGATGCTGAGCGGCTCCATCTGCGCGTGCGCCTTGTACGGCATCGTGTACACCGCCTCGACCACGCGCGCCGCTTGCGCGAACGCGGTCTTTGCGTCGCCTTTGCCGTTCGATTGCTTGCCGGGATCGTCGACGTGCTCGTTCATCTCGCGGATCGCGCCCTCCGAGCTGAAGTTCGCGAGATCGCTGGGTTCCCATTCGATCTTCAGCGCCTTGCGTGCGCGCTGCGCGCTCCAGAACTGATCGGCCACGATCGCGACGCCCGGCTGGCACGCGCCGTTCGCGACGCGCGAGGGCGCGTGGTCGGGCCGGAAATGCGCGATCACTTCGGGAACGTCGAGCGCGAACACGTCGTGCACGCCGGGCAACGCTTTTACTTCAGCGGCGTTGAACGATTTCACTTTCGCGTTGACGACGGGCGGGTGAACGACGATTGCCGTGAGCATGCCCGGCAGTTGCAGATCGATCGCGTATTGCGCGCGGCCCGTGAGCTTTTCGACGACGCGATAGCTGCGGCGCGGCTTGCCGATCAACACGAACTGATCGGGGCGCTTGAGCGTGACCTGTTGCGGCACCGGGCGTGCAGCAGCGGCGGTGGCGAGCTCGCCGTAATTGAAGCGGCGCCCGCTCGCCGGGTGGATCACTTCGCTGTTCGCGGTCTGGCACGTCGACGGATCGACAGACCAGCGCTGCGCGGCTTCGGCGACCAGCATCGCGCGCGCCGTTGCGCCAGCGCGCCTGAGCGGCTCCCATTGCCACGACACGCTGGTGCTGCCGCCGGTGGCATGCATGCCCCACAGCTTCTGGATATAGACCGCTGCGAGCGGATCGTCGGGCTGGATGATCCGTACTTGCGACCAGTCGGCGTCGAGTTCATCGGCGAGCAGCATGCCGAGCGCGTTCTTCACGCCGGTGCCGCTGTCGAATTTATGGCAGACCAGAAAGATCTGGTTATCCGGCGCAATACGCACCCATGCGTTGGGCGCGAAGTTTGATGCGACTCGGCCCGCGGTGCTGTCGCCGACCGGCGTTGCCTGCACGACCTGGATGCCCGCGCCGCCGATTTCGAGCAGCAGGCCGCCGGCAAGCGCGGCGCTCGTTTGAAGAAAACGGCGGCGGCTGCCCGAAGTGGGCGCGGCCTCGCGCTCGTGTTGATGATCGTTGCGCTTCATGCGGCCGCCTTGTCGCGCAGCGCGACAGCCGCGCGGTGGATCGCGCTGCGGATGCGGTCGTAGGTGCCGCAGCGGCAGATATTGCCTGCCATCGCGGCGTCGATGTCACTGTCGCTCGGATCGTGATTCGTCGCGAGCAGCGCAGCCGCCGACATGATTTGCCCGGACTGGCAGTAGCCGCATTGCGGCACGTCCTCGTCGCGCCACGCTGCCTGCACGGCGTGTAGCGCGTCCGGCTTGCCGAGTCCTTCGATGGTTTTGATCCGCTTGCCGGCGACTGCGCCGAGCGGTAATTGGCACGAGCGCACCGCTGCGCCTTCGAGATGCACGGTGCACGCGCCGCACAGCCCCATGCCACAGCCGAATTTCGTGCCGGTCAGGTGCAGCGTATCGCGCAGCACCCACAGCAGCGGCGTATCGGGCGGGGCATCGACCGCATGGTCGGCGCCGTTCACGTTCAACTTCGTCATGTCGTCTCCTGTCGGCCGCACCTGGAGCAAAGCTCTTAGTGCGGTCCATGCATCGCTGAGCGCTGCATGGACGTGTTTCTTTTTCGTGTGGGTAAAGCCTATGTGCACAAAATCGATATGTGAAATACGATTTTGGAATCCATTCGATACGAGGTTCATATGGATTTGAGGCAGTTGCGTTATTTCATTGCGGTCGCCGAGGAGGGAAATTTCAGCCGTGCGGCCGAGCGCCTGCATATTTCGCAGCCGCCGCTGAGCCAGCAGATCATGACGCTGGAGGATTCGCTGCACGTGACCTTGTTCGTGCGGGGCCGCCACGGCGCGCGGCTTACGCGCGCGGGCGAGGCGCTGCTCGTGCGCGCGCGCAGCATCGTGAGCGATTGCGATTCGGTCGAGAAACTCGTGCGCCGCGTGGCGGACGGGCTCGAAGGCTATATCCGCATCGGCATCATCAATTCGGTGATGTACGGGCCGCTGCCGCGCACGATGCACCTGTTCCAGAAGCACAATCCCGAAGTCGAGTGGACGCTGCACGAATTGCTGCCCGAGCAGCAGCAGGAGGCACTGGTCGCCGGCAAGATCGATGTGGGCTTCGCGTGCAGCGCGGCGACGCGCGCCGAGCTGCGCTCGATCCGCGTATACCCGCAGCCGTTGCGCGTCGCGCTGCCAAGCGAGCATCCGCTCGCAAAGCGCCGCCGCATTGCGCTCAAGGCGCTCGCCGGCGACGCGTTCGTGCTGCTCAACTCGCAAAGCCCGATCATTCGCGACGTGCTCGCCGCCTGCGTGCGCGACGGCTTCCAGCCGCGCGTGCTGCACGAGTCGATCGATCCCGAGACGGTGCTAAGCCTCGTCGGCGCGGGCGTTGGCGTGAGCATCCTGCCGGAATCGCTGTCGACCACGCCGCGCGAGAACGTCGTGTTCGTGCGGCTGGACGAGCGCGGCGTCAACGCCGATCTATACGCCTCCGTGCGCCGCGACGACACGCTGCCGGCGCTGGAGCGTTTTCTGGCACTGCTGGAAGAGGTGACGCTTGCATGGCGGCGCGAAATCGGCGCAAAAAATTCGGATACCGAATGAAATAATGGTAGAGATGAAGGCGCGGCCGGAGCATCTTGATCCAGTCCGGACTAGGGTTTCGCAGTCGAAATACCGGAAATTTGATCGCACGCTTGACAAAGCCCATTCGCGGACGGCATGATCTGGCCGTGGGTAGAAGCGGTCGATTGAACAAGCAGCGGTGCAATACCGCGATCGTTCAACTGGAGATTGCTCACTGACGGAGTTTCTGTCGGTGGCGCCAATTTTCCAACCATTGCCGCTCTCACAGTGCTCCCGAAATCGAGGCAGTTCACCCGGCGCCGCACACGCGCGCCGTGAGCTGCTGCGTTCCACCTCAAGCACTGCGAGGAGAGCCCGCATGATTATCGACACTAGCTGCTATCCGACGAATCTCGTCGATCTCGCCTGGCGGCACGACGGCGACCCGTTCACCGGCGAACGCCTGATCGAAATGATGGACGGTCCGTTCCTGATCAACGGCAAGCCGCGCCGCATCGACAAGGCGTTCATCCAGCCGCCGCAAGGCAACACCATCTACACGTACACCGATGGCGTGAAGACCGGCACCGAATCGATCGACGCCTATATGGCCTACACGGTCGAAATGGTGAAGAAGTATCCGGAGCGCTTTATCGGCTGCTTCGTCTACAACCCGCGCTGCGGCGTCGAGAACGGCGTGAACGCCATCGACTACTACGTGCGCAAGCTCGGCTTCAAGATGGTGCAGTTTCAGGCCAACATGCATGCGTACCGTCCGGACCGCGCGCTCGACTGGCTGCGCCCGGCGCTCGCCAAATGCGCGGAGCTCGGCGTGCTCGTGAAGCTGCACACCGGCGACGGCCCGTACAGTATCCCCACCGAATGGGTGCCGATGATCAAGGAGTTCCCGACGGTGAACTTCATCATGGCGCATTTCGGCGTGCAGACGGGCGGCGTCTACTGCTTCGAGCCGTTCCAGCTCGCCATGGATCTGCCCAACGTGTATTGCGAATCGGGCTGGTGCCTGCAGTCGCGCATCGTCGAATTCGCAAAGGTGCTGCCCAAGCACAAGATCCTGTTCGGCTCCGACACGCCGCCGAATGAACCCGGCATGTGGCTGCGTCTGCTCGAAGTGCTTTGCTTCGATCCGCCGCAAGGCCTCAATCTCGACGAAGACACGCTCGAAGACTATCTCGGCAACAACACCGCGCGCATGATCGGCCTCGAGCCGACGCCGGTGCCGAAGTCCGTCGAAGAAGCCAGGGCGCTGCTCGCGGCATGAGCGCACCACGTCACACGAACCGGAGACAAGCATGATTATCGATACCCATCTGCACCCGACCAATCTCGTCGACGAAGCGTGGCGCCACACCGGCACGCCGTTCACGGGCGAGCGGCTGCTCGAGATGATGGACGGCCCGTACATCATCAACGGCAAGCCGCGCCGCATCGACATGGGCTTCATTCAGCCGCCGCCGGGCAACACCGGCTATCGCGACGGCAACCGCCGCGGCCGCGAAGGCATTCGTGACTACATGTCGTATATTGCCGAGCTGTGCCAGAAGTACCCGGACCGCTTCATCGGCAACTTCACGTTCAACCCGCGCTGGGGCCCGGAAGAGGGTGCGCAGGAGCTCGAATTCCACATCAAGGAATACGGCTTCAAGATGGTGAAGCTGCACGCCAACATGCACGGCTACCGTCCCGACCGGGCGCTCGACTGGCTGCGCCCCGCGATGAAGGTGTGCGCGAAGTACAACACCGTCGTGCTGATCCACACGGGCGATGGCCCGTACACGATTCCGACGATGTTCTACCCGATCATCCGCGAGTTTCCGATGGTGAACTTCATCATCGGCCACTTCGGCATCCAGACCGGCGGCAACTACTCGTTCGAAGCGTTCTGGATGGCGATGGACACGCCGAACGTGGTGTGCGAATCGGGCTGGTGCTTCCAGTCGCGCATCGTCGAGTTCGCACGCGAACTGCCGCGCAACAAGATCGTGTTCGGCACCGACTCGCCGCCGAACGAGCCGGGCATGTGGCTGCGCGAGCTCGAAATGCTGTGCGGACCCGCGCCGCAAGGCATGGATCTCGACGAGGACGGTCTCGAGGACTACATGGGCAACAACATCGCGCGCCTGTGCGGCATCAAGACCTCGCCGCCGCCGCGCAACCTGGAGGAAGCGAAGCTGCGCTTGACCGACAGCTACGCGTCGCTCGACAACGTCCCCGCCTGATCGGGGACCATGCGGTGGGCCGCTCGTGCATCGATGCATGCATCGTGCGCGGCGGCCCGCGATAGCAGCTGAGCGCAATGGCGCGGCGCCGTGCAGGACGTGCGGCCCGCGCCGTTGAAAGGCTGATGACAAGGAACCACCATGACATCGACCCGTTCGTCCGCTCTCGATCGCGCAGACGCTGATCCGCAGGACTTTCGCCATTTTCTCGCCGGCTATCGCGCCGCGCATCCCGACGACGTGCTGACGATCAGCGACCGTGTGTGCGCCGACCAGGACGCTACCGCGCTCGTCTGGCAGCTCGCCGCGCAGAACCGCCATCCGCTGCTCGCGTTCGAGCAGGTCGACGGCTTGCAGACGCCGCTCGTCACCAACGTGTTCGCGTCGAGAAGGCGCATTGCGTGGATGCTCGATACGAACCTCCAGAATCTGCACAACGAATTTCAGGCACGCAGCCGGCGCATGGTGGCGCCGCGCGTCGTGTCCGATGGCCCGGTGCTCGAATCGGTCGAGACCGAGCGCATCGATCTCACCACGATCCCGACGCTGCGCCATTTCGAAACCGACCGCGGCCCGTACATCACGAACGCGATCCTGATCGCCAACGATCCCGAGACCGGCATCGGCAACGCGAGCTATCACCGCTCGATGCTGCACTCGCGCAACGAAATTGCCACCAGCCTGCATTCGCGCGGCCATCTGTGGCGCATGCTGCAGCGCGTTCAGGCGCGCGGCTTGCCGCTGCCGGTCGCGATGGTGATCGGCGCGCATCCGCTTTTCATGCTCTCCGGTGCCGCGCGGCTGCCATATGGCGTGGATGAGCGCCACGTCGCGGGCGGGCTGCTCGGCGCGCCGCTCGACGTCGTGAAGACGCCGCGTTACGGCATCGAAGTGCCGGCCTACGCGGAGTTCGTGCTCGAAGGCGTGATCGACCCGCACGCGCGCGCCGACGAAGGACCGTTCGGCGAATTCACCGGTTATTCGTCGGATCGGTCTACTAACAATTTGTTCAAGGTGGAAAGCGTGCTGCACCGGCGCGATCCGATCCTGATCGACGTGGTGGGCGGCAACTCGGCCGAGCATCTGAATCTCGGCCGCATTCCGCGCGAGTCCGAGATGGTCGAGAAGCTCAAGGACCGCTTCCCCAGCGTGACGGCGGTTCACTATCCATCCTCGGGCACGCACTTTCACGCCTATGTCGCGCTGAAGCAGTCGCGGCCCGGCGAGGCGCGCCAGGTGATGCTGGGGCTGCTCGGGTGGGACCCGTATCTGAAGAACGTGGTGGCGGTCGATGCGGACGTCGACATCACGCGCGACGAAGAAGTGTTGTGGGCGATCGCGACGCATCTGCAGCCGCATCTCGACGTGGTGATCGTCGACGGGCTGCCAGGCAGCGCGCTCGATCCGTCCGCATCGGGCGTGGGCACGACTTCGCGCATGGGGCTCGACGCCACGCGCGGCCCGCACTTCGACGGCGTGCGCGCGCAGATCGGGGCCGACGCGATGACGCGCGCCGCGCAACTGCTCGTCGGGCTCACGCCGCGGAACCTGCGGAGTGCATCATGAAACGCCTGATCGTTGCGATCACGGGTGCGAGCGGCGCGGTGTACGGCGTGCGGCTGCTTCAGCAACTCGCGCGCTTCGAGCACTGCGAAACGCATCTCGTGATGTCGCCTTCGGGACTGCTGACCGCAGGCCACGAACTCGGCATGGTGCGGCGCGACGTTGAGGCGCTCGCCGATGTCGTGCACAACCCGCGGGACATCGGCGCGACGCTCGCGAGCGGGTCGTTCCGCTGCAACGGCATGGCGGTCGCGCCGTGCTCGATGCGCACGCTCGCGGCCATTGCCACCGGCCTCGCGGATAACCTGATCACGCGGGCCGCCGACGTCATGCTCAAGGAGCGCCGCAAGCTCGTGCTGCTCGCGCGTGAAACGCCGCTCAATCTCGTGCATCTGCGCAACATGACGACCGTGACGGAAGCAGGCGCGATCGTGCTGCCGCCGGTGCCCGCGTTTTACAACCATCCGCGCACGGTCGACGACATCGTCGACCACACGGTCGGGCGCGTGCTCGACCTGTTCGACATCGACCACGAAGGCCTCGTCGGCCGTTGGCAAGGGCTGCGCGCCGACGCAGCCGCAAGCTGATTTTTCCGGACCCGCAGAAGGAGACAACACAATGAGCCAGCTCAACACGCAAACCCAGTCGCAGCCGGTGCCGGTCACGATCCTCACGGGCTTTCTCGGCTCGGGCAAGACCACGTTGCTGAACTACATCCTGACCGAGCGCCACGGCTACCGGATCGCCGTGATCGAGAACGAGTTCGGCGAAGTGGACGTCGATTCGGAACTCGTGATGACCTCCGACGAGGAAATCTTCCAGGTCACGAATGGCTGCATCTGTTGCACGGTCGACGTGCGCACGGACCTCGTG
Organism: Paraburkholderia sp. A1BS-2L; assembly: GCF_051125205.1. NCBI lineage: Bacteria > Pseudomonadati > Pseudomonadota > Betaproteobacteria > Burkholderiales > Burkholderiaceae > Paraburkholderia > Paraburkholderia sp. A1BS-2L. The sequence goes on along the minus strand of NZ_CP120429.1, from coordinate 533,675 downwards.
AAGATCCTGCAGAAGCTGCTCGAGCGTCCGGAGAAGTTCGATCACATTCTGGTCGAGACGAGCGGCCTCGCGGACCCCACGCCGGTGGCCGCGACCTTCTTCATGGATCATGATGTGGCGCGCCAGGTCGCGCTCGATGGCGTCGTCACGCTGGTCGACGCGCTGCATATCGAGGGCCATCTCGACGATCCGAAGCTGACCGGGTTCGACAATCAGGCGGTCGACCAGATCGTTGCGGCGGACCGGATCATCATGAACAAGACCGATCTGGTGAGCAACGACGTGCTCACCCGGCTCGAAGCGCGGCTGCATCATTTGAACGAAGGTGCGCAGATCCTGCGCTCGAACCACGCGCAAGTCGATTTGACGAAGATTCTCGGCATTGGCGGCTTCACGCCCGGGTGCACGAGCCTCGACGATCACGACCATGATCATGACGATCATGCGCACGCTCACGATCATGACCACGTCTGCGACGCGAGCTGCGATCACGCGCACGATCATCACGACGCAGACCACGGCCATCGGCACGATCCCTCGGTGAACTCGGTGTCGCTCGTGTTCGACCGTCGGTTCGACCGCGAGCGCCTCGAATCGGGCTTGCGCGCGCTGCTTGCCGTGCAGGGCGACGACATGTTCCGCATGAAGGGCATCTTCGAGATCGCGGGCGATTCGCGCCGCCACATCGTGCAGGCGGTGCACCGCCAACTCGACTTGCATGCGGCCGAGGCGTGGGCCAACGAGGCGCGCGAAAGCAAGATCGTGTTCATCGGACGCAACCTCGATCGTAACCGGCTACGCGTGATGCTCGATCTATGCACGTGGCGCGAGCCCATCTGCGCGACCGCCTGATCGATTCCACAACCTTCATTTGCCTGGCATCGGGCGCCTTGCATGGCCGCCCGATTCATCGGAGTCCTCATTCAATGGCAAAACGTATCCTTCTCGGCATGTTGACACCGTCGTCGAACACGGTGCTCGAACCGCTCACCGGTGCAATGGTTGCCGGCCTGCCCGGCGTCAGCGCGCATTTTTCGCGTTTCCCGGTGACGGAGATTTCGCTCGGCGCGCGCGCAACCGGCCAGTTCGAGTTCGACAAGATCGTCGACGCGGCGCGTCTGCTCGCCGATGCGCGCGTCGACGTGATCGCGTGGAGCGGCACCTCGGCGGGCTGGCTCGGCTTCGACGGCGACCGCGAATTGTGCCGGCGCATCACCGAGGCTACCGGCGTGCCGGCGACCACATCGGTGCTCGCGCTAAACGAGATTCTCGAGCGTACCGGCGCGCGCCGCTTCGGCCTCGCGACGCCCTATCTCGAGGACGTGCAGCGCAAGATCGTCGACAACTATGCGCGGCACGACCTCGAATGCGTGGCCGAGCAGCATCTGGGGCTCCAGGTGAACTACAGTTTCGCCGAAGTGACCGACGAGCAGATCCGCACGGCAGTGCGCGAGGTTGCTCGCGCGAAGCCGCAGGCCATCACGACGTTCTGCACGAACCTGCGCGCCGCGCCGCTGGTCGAGGCGCTGGAGGCCGAGACCGGCATCCCCATCTACGACACAGTGGCGACGGCGGTATGGAAGTCGTTGCGGATGGTGGGCGTGGACACGCACGAAGTGCGCGGCTGGGGCCGGCTGTTTCAGGAGGTGGCTTGAGTTTTCGCGCAACGCCCGGCATGCCGGGCGTTGCTGCGTTGACAGCGGTTCATTCCCGCGCGGACGTCGATGGCCCGGCAAGTCGCGATTTGCCCACGCTTTGCGCGCCGATCCACACGAGCAGGGCCGTTGCTGCAAGCGCCCCGCCCGCCGCGCACAGGCCGAGCCAGCCCTCGGCCGCATAGGCGGCGCCCGCCACGCTCGAACCCACGGCGCCGCCCAGGAAGTAGCTCGCCAGATACGCGGTCATGATGCGGCTGCGCGCGTTGGCGTCGATTTCGAAAATCACGCTCTGGTTCGCGATGTGCAGGCCCTGCACGCCCACGTCGAGCAGCAGCGTGCCGACAATCAGCGAGAGCAGCGAGGAACCGCCGCCCGCGAGCAGCGCGAACGAGAGCAGCAGCGTCGCAGCGAACGCGCCGGTTGCCTTGTTCTCGTGGCCGTGGTCGACGAGCCGGCCGGCCGGGTGCGCGGCGAGCGCGCCGATCACACCGACGATGCCGAACAGCCCGATTTGCGCATCGTCGTATCCATAGGGCGCACGGCTTAGCACGAAGGTGAGCCCGGTCCACACCACGCTGAAGCACGCGAAAGCGAGCGCACCGTAAATCGAGCGCAGCACGAGCAGCGGCTCGCGGCGCATCAGATGCGCGAGCGACGCGAGCAGGCGCGCGTAGCGCACAGGCGTTACGGGCGTTACGGGAGTAACGGGCTGCGTGCTCTTGGGCAGCATCATGGCGAGCACCACGGCGATGGCAACGCTGGCCACCACCGCAATCGCGAAGATCGCGCGCCATCCCGCCCAGAAAGCGACATAGCCTGCCACGATGCGCGCGAGCAGCACGCCGAGCAGCAGCCCGCTCATCACGACGCCGACTGCGCGCCCGCGCGAGGTCGGGTCGGCGAGCGACGCCGCCATTGGGATCAGGATCTGCGTCGAGCACGACGTGAAGCCGACCAGCACGCAGCCAGCGGCGAATGTCATAAAGTTCGGGCTGCAAACGATAAGGCCGAGCGCGGCGATATTCACGACGAGCAGCCGCAACACCAGCGCGCGACGGTCGACCACGTCGCCGAGCGGGACGATCAGCACGAAGCCGGCGGCGTAGCCGAGCTGCGTGAGCGTGACCAGATAGCCGAGATCGGCGACCGGATGGCCGAACGCGGCTGCGATCGTCGCGAGCAGCGGCTGCGCGTAATAAACGTTGGCGACGATCACGCCACAGGCGATGGCGAACAGCGCCGCCATTCCGCGCGTGAGGCCGGAATGATTAGTCATCGAGATCACCCTGCGAAGCACAGCCGCCTCGGCGCGTTGCCGGGGCGGCGCGCGCATCGGGCGGCTCACCGCATAGTAGGGAATCGGTTTCGATATGTTAAATATGGATTTAATAGATTATTTATATGTAAAACATATGGATTGCCGGCGGCATTGTGTCGGCGCGCCCGCCAGCGAGGAACGGAATATGCTGATGCTTCCGCATAGTTACAGAAGACAAGAGGGGAGCATGACAAGCCGATACACGAAACTGCCGCGCGGGCTGGCCCTGCCGCTCGCGACGGTCTGCGTGGCTGCGGGGATGGTGTTCGCAGCTTCGGGCGTTCGCGCGCAGACCCAGGCCTATACGAACGAGCCCGTCGATCTGTTTGCCGGACCCTCCGACGCATACCCCGTAGTGAGCGAGCTCGGCCCCAACGTGCCGGTCACCGTGATGGGCTGCGTGAGCGATTACTCGTGGTGCGACGTCGCGTTGCCCGGCCTGCGTGGCTGGGTCTACGGGGGCTATCTCAGTTATCCGTATCAAGGCGCTTACGTGCCGCTGACCGGCTATGGCGCGGTCATCGGCTTGCCGATCGTCACGTTTTCCGTGGGGGCGTACTGGGGCAGCTTTTATCGCGACCGGCCCTGGTATGGCGACCGCGATCGCTGGGAGCATGCGCCGCCGCCGGGGCGCGGGCGTCCGCCGGAGCCGCAGCGGTTTCACGGCGGGCCGCCCGACGGCGGAGGGCGGCCACCGCCGCCTCCACCCGGAGGCGCGCGTGCGCCGGTCAACGGCGGTCCGCCGCCGGGCGCGGGGCGTCCTCCCGAACCGGCGCGTATGCGCCCAGGCAACGAAGCGCCACCCGTTCATGGCCGGCCGCCCGAGAGCGGCGGCCCGCCCGTTGCAGCGCCGCGTCCGCCTGCGGAAATGCAGCGCCCGCCTGGCGAGGGTGCGCGCTCGCCTGGTGAAATGCAGCGCCCGCCTGGCGAGGGTGCGCGCTCGCCTGGTGAAATGCAGCGTCCACCGGTCGGGGTGGCACGGCCGCCTGTCGAGCCGCCGCGCCCTCCTGCGCAGGTGGTCAATCCATCGCGCCCGCCCATGCCGCAGCCGAGTATGGGCCGTCCGCCCGCCCCTGCGCAGGGGCCAGGACCCGCGCCCGCATTCAATCACGCGCCAGGCCAGCCGCCCGGCGGTGCGCGCCCGCCAGAGCCGCCGGCCGAGCGCGGCCGTCCCGAGGCGCCGCCGCAAGGCGGCCACCCGTCCGGGCAGGGCGGCGGCCGGGGCGACCAGCGGCAGCAGTACTGATCGCTTCCGTATGCGCAAGCAAGGACGCCTGCAATGGGCGTCCCTGTCGGCCAGCGATTTGATTTGGATTCCATATCAATGACCGCCGGCATGCCAGTTGTTGACACTGTGCAACGATAAATCGCGGGGCGAAATAGCGCCTTCGAGCGGGCAGATAGCCGTTTTTCCGTCGATTTAACAATCCCTGACAGTAGCTTTGCGCGCTTGCCGCCACAATAGCTCGTAGCGGCGTGTTCCGGTATGGATCGCGCAGGAAAGGGCGTGCGGCTCACGCACGCGAGGCCTGGAAATTCGGCTACGGGGGCCGGTGCGGTCGGGACACGGCGACGCGCCGGCAGCGAGGAAAGCAGAGCGGACCCGAGTTCGCCGGATAACGCTGGAAAACAGCGCCTGGAAGTACCGGGAGTGGCGATGGCAGCGGGAAACGCCATGGTGTGATCGGCTGCGGTCGTGGGCGGGTGTCGGGCGGTGATGCCCGCTCGTGCGTGACGCGCCGGTCCGGCGGCGCTTGCGCCGGCGGTCCGAGTCCGGGGGGGAAGGACGCCGGAGACCACGCAGTGCGCAGTTCGAGGCCGTCGCCACTCGTTTTTCATTTACGAAGTCCCGCGTTCACGCATGCGCCGTTCGCGCCGCGCGCGGGGCCGTGCTGTCGGGCGCGCGCGGAGCCCATCCGGCGGGTCTGAAGCTTGTCTGCTACTCGAGGGGTTTCATGGTTTTTCGTTCCGGCAGCATGCGGTTCCCGCCGGGTTCGCGGGTCAACGGTTCGGGCCGCAACCGCGACCTCGATCGCATCGAACTCGATCTCGCCCGCGACCGGCACGCGCGCGCGGCCATGGAAGCGTATGCGGATTCGTGCGAAGTCGATCTGCCCTGGCTGAGCGAGGCGTTGCGCCAGTCGCGCTTCGGCCGTTCAGATAAATTGACGCAGTGCTCGTCAACCGTTTTGCGCACCTTCGTGCTCGCGCAGGCGCGCGCCGCCGCGCAGTCCGATTATGCGCACGCCGCGTGGGAGCATGTGCGCGGGCAACTGGCGGCGCTGCTGTCCGAGTCGCCAATGATCGTGCCGCTGGCGCAAGACGCGCAGCAGGCCGCACGCCCAGGGAGCGCGGGAAGCCAGGCGGGCGGGGTGAACCGATGAACCCAGCCGGCGAGGTCGGCTGCCATGGACGAGCCGCGAGACGTGCCGGGCGGGTGCACACGCCGCGCGGCGTTCAATAGGGGGCGTTTTCGTCTACCATGAGCGAAAACTGGTTCCCGATCTCTTTCAGCACATGGCTGCGTGACGTGCGCCCTTTTGTTTCGAGACGCGGCGAGAGTGGCGCCCGGGCTGTGCGGCGCAAGCCGCGCGGCAGGGGGAGGGATGATGGCCGTGCCTCGCCGGGCCGGCACATCCCGGGACGATGAATAACGACACTGGGTGCAGGACATTATGAGAATCGCAGTACTTGACGACGATCCGGCACAGACCGATTTCGTCTGCCAGACGCTGAGCGCGGCTGGCCACGTCTGCCACGCGTTCGCCAAGGGAGGCGAGCTCGTCAAGCAGCTCCGGCGGCAGACATTCGACTTGCTCGTGCTCGACTGGAACGTCCCCGACATGGCCGGCGACGAGGTCCTGCACTGGGTCCGTCAAAGCCTGTCCACGCGCTTGCCCGTGCTGTTCATGACGAGCCGCAGCCGCGAAGTCGATATCGCGCTGATGCTCAACAGCGGCGCCGACGACTACGTGGTCAAGCCGGTCTCCGCGCCGGTCCTGCTGGCGCGCGTGGCGTCGCTGCTGCGCCGCGCGTATCAACTGCACGCGCCGACGCAGAAAGAAGTTTTCGGCGAATACGAATTCGATCTGAAGTCGCGCCAGGCGTCGGTCGGCGGCAAGCAGGTGGCGCTCACGCAAAAGGAATTCGAGCTTGCGCTGCTGCTGTTCCAGCATCTGAGCCGGCCGCTGTCGCGCGCACACATTCTCGACGTGATCTGGAAGCAGTCCGACGACATCCCGTCCCGCACCATGGACACGCACGTCTCCATGCTGCGCTCGAAGCTCGGCTTGCGGCCTGAGAACGGCTATCGCCTCACGCCAATTTACGGCTACGGCTACCGGCTCGAACGCATTGAGGGGGATGCGGCGTGAGGGGCGCTTATTCGGCGTTTCCCACCCTCTATTCCGCCGCGCCCAGGCGCGTGACGCTGGCCGTCGCCCTGTCCTGGCCGGATCCTGCCGGTCCGGCAGCCGCGCCGCACAGCGCAGCCCGCGCACTCGCGCGTTCGCCGCTTGCCCGCGCGGTGGCCTGTGCGCTGGCGTTGGGACTGCTGCCCGCCGCCGGCCGCGCCGAAGCCCGCAAGCCGAACCCGCAGGCGCCGGAAATGGCCGTCTACGTCACGCGGCCCGGCGATTCGCTATACGACATCGCCACGCGCTATCTGCGCAATCCCGCCGACTGGACCAAGGTCGCGCGCCTCAACCGCGTGAGCGCGCCGCGCCGCCTGCAGCCGGGCACCTCGCTGCGCGTGCCGGTCGCGCTGCTGCGCCAGGATCATCTGACGGCGCGCGTGATCGCCACTTCGGGGCCGGCGAGCCATGCATTCGGCAAGGGGCCCTTGCTGCCGCTCGTCGTCGGCGGCACGCTCGTCGAAGGCGACCGCGTCCAGACCGGCGAGAACGGTTTCGCCACGCTCGAACTCGCCGACGGTTCGCATATCGTCATTCCGCCGGGCGCCTCGCTCGATCTCGCCACGCTGCGCCAGACCGCGCTTACCGGCTCGACCGACCGCGTGGTCAACCTCCATCGCGGCCAGCTGAACACCGAGGTCACCAAGGCCACCCGCAAGGACGATCGCTTCCAGATCCGCTCGCCTTCGGTGGTGGCGGGCGTGCGCGGCACGAGCTTTCGCGTGAATTACGATGGCGATAAAGGCTCGACAGCGGTCGAAGTGATCGAGGGCGCGGTGGGCGTGGACGCGGCGTCGCGTGCCCCGGCTGCCTCGGTCGCGCCCGCGCCGGGCATGCCGCTGGCCGCGTCCACGCAGCTCGTCGCGGCGCGCCACGGCAGCCTCACGCTTGCGGGCGGCGCCGTGGGCGCGCCCGTCGCGCTGCTCGACGCGCCCGATCTGCGCAACCCCGGGAAGGTCCAGGACGACGAAACCGTCGCGTTCGATCTCGCGCCCGTTACAGCGGCGCGCAGCTATCACGTGCAGATCGGCCGCGATGCGGGCCTGCTGGACCTGATTCGCGACACGCGTTCTGACGGGCCGCACGTCGCCGTCGGCGCGCTCGAGGACGGCACCTACTTCGCGCGTTTTTCCGCCATCGACGAGCACGGCCTCGAAGGCATGCCGTCGACCTACGCGGTCCAGCGCCGGCGCCTCGCGCTGGGCGCGTCGGCGGGGCGCGTCGAAGGCACGCGCGACTACGCGTTCCGCTGGTTCGTCGACCAGCGCAGCGCCGGAAGCACGCGCTTTCGCTTCGTGCTCGCTACCTCGGAGGACCTGCGCGCGCCGCTCGTGGACCGCACCGGCATCACGAACGGCGAGGCCGTCGTCAGCGACCTGCCCAAGGGCGTCTATTACTGGACCGTGATTGCCGAGCAGTTCGAAGGGGGCCGGTACTTCCAGAAGGCCAGCCCGGTACAGTCATTCCGTCTCGAGTGGTGAGGCGCTCGCGCATGAGCGTGAGCGCACCCGGTCTTTCCCGTTCCGGCCGTCCGGTCGGGCGGCGCTTTCTGTTCGAGTGGCTGGGCGTGGCGTGCGCGGGCATCGCCGTCGTGCTGCTGAGCGTGGTGGGGCACTGGACCCTCAGCGCCGATCACCTCGTGTACGACCGCTTTCTCGCGGCGCGGGAGCGGCCCGTTTCTCCGGACATCGTGATCGTCGAGATCGACAATGAGAGCGTTGCCGCGCTGGGGCGCTGGCCCTGGCCGCGCAGCCTGCATGCGCAGCTCGTCGATCGTCTTGCGAAGGCGGGCGTGGCCGCCGTGGTCTACGACGTGCTCTTCACCGAACCCTCGCCCGACGACGCGCGCCTGGGCGAGGCGCTGCGCGAGCGCCCCTCGTATCTGCCGGTGCTGCTGTCTCCCGCCAACGAGGCCGACAACGGCCGCCGCGAGGTCGTGAAGCCGGTCGAGCCGCTCGCGCAGGCCGCCGCGGGTCTCGGCCACATCAACCTCGAAGTCGACAACGACGGCATCGTGCGCAGCGTCGCGATGTTCGAGGGCGATGCACGGCAGCGCTGGCCCCAGTTGATGGTGCCGGTCTGGCGCGCCGTGCGCGACGGCACGCTCGCGCTTGCCGATCGCGCGAGCAGTGCCGCGACCGCGGCTGCGGACGCGAGGCTCACGCGCACGGGCGCGGCGGATAGCGAAGCGCGCTTTTTGCTGCCGTTCGGCGCCAATACGCACACTTACCGCAAGGTGTCGTTCTCGCAAGTGCTCGAAGGCCGCGTGCCGCCCGACGTGCTGCGCGGCCGCGTGGCGCTGGTGGGCGTGACCGCATCGGGCTTGTTCGACCGCTTTGCCACGCCGCTCTCGGGCACGCTCGGGCCGCTGCCCGGCGTCTATATCCACGCGCTCACGCTCGACACGCTGCTGTCGGGCACCGCGATCGAACCAGCCTCGCCGATTGCCGTGGTGCTCGCCTCGCTGATACCGCTTGCGCTCCTGCTGCATGCGTTTCTCGTCCATTCGCCGCTGCGCACGTTGCTCTTGCTGCCCTTGCTGGCGCTGCTTTCGCTGGCCGGCAGCGCCGCGCTGCTCTACTACGCGCGCATCTGGCTCGCGCCGGTGCCGGCGATCGTTGCGCTCGCACTCGTTTATCCGCTCTGGAGCTGGCGGCGCCTCGAAATGACGATGGCGTATCTGCGCAAGGAGCTGCGCCAGCTTGCCGACGAACCCTATCTGCTGCCCGAAGCGCCCACGCCGCCGCGCGAATTCGGCGGCGACGTGCTGGCCCAGCAGATGGCGCTGATGGCGCAGGCCGCGCAGCGGCTGCAGGACATGCGCCGCTTCGTCTGGGACAGTCTCGACTCGGTGCCGGAGCCGCTCGTCGTGGCCGACCTGCGCGGCGTGGTGCTGATCGCCAACCACGCGGCGCGCGCCTATTTCACCGACCTGAACGTGAGCGCGGCCGAGGGGCGCGGCATGCCCGAGGTATTCGGCGATCTCGCGCTCGTGAAGCCCATCGACCCGAACCCCGAGACGCTCGCGTTCGCGCATGCGCACTGGCCCGCGCCGCTCGATCCCGCGCGCGGCGAGTTCGCGCAGCTCATGGAGCGGGGCGTGGAAGTGCGCGCGCGCGACGGCAGCGACTACCTGCTGCGCTACGCGCGCTGCACCAATGCGCAGGGGCAGGCGGTGGGCTGGATCGCGGGCCTCGTCGACGTGACCGCGCTGCACGACGCCGAGCGCCAGCGCGAGCACGCGCTGCGTCTCCTGTCGCACGACATGCGCTCGCCGCAGGCGTCGATCGTGGCGCTCGTGGAGACCGAGCGCGAGCGCGGCACGCTGGCCGCCGGGCCGGTGCGCGAGGTGATGGACCGCATCGAGCGCTACGCGCGCCGCTCGCTCACGCTCGCCGACGATTTCGTGCAGCTCGCTCGCGCGGAGTCGCAGCAATACGCTCTGGAGCCCACCAGCCTGACCGAGCTCGCCATCGACGCGAGCGACGAGGTCTGGCCGCAGGCGAGCGCCAAGCACATTCAGATCGAGACGGCGTTTGACGGCGAGCAGATGGGCTGGATCAACGCCGACCGCTCGCTCATGACCCGGGCCCTGGTCAACATTCTGAACAACGCGGTGAAATACAGCCCACCCGAAACGAGGATTGTCTGTAGTATCGCTGTCGCGGACGACCGGGCCCCGCGCGTGATCTGTTCGATTCGCGACGAGGGCTACGGCATTCCGCTCGAAGATCAGGCGAAGCTGTTCCAGCCATTCCGGCGCTTTCATGCGGGCCAGCGGCCCGAGGTGAGCGGCGCCGGGCTCGGCATGGCGTTCGTGAAGACGGTGGTGACGCGTCACGGCGGCGAGATCCATGTGGACAGCGCGCCGGACCAGGGCACGACGGTGACGATGTCGTTGCCGGCGCTCGATACCGCGGCTTGACGGCGTTGTCGTGTTATTGGCCTGATCGCGCCGAATGCACACCATGGCACACCCCGGCGCCATAACCGGCTGCCAACGATTCCGATGGAGTTCTCCGTGAAAGTCCTGATGACGATCTGCACCTTGTCGATGCTGGGCGCGCTCGCCGGCTGCGCAGGCGCGAGCGCCGATGTGCGAGCAAGTGGCGACCTGAACGCAACCGACCTGGCCGCCGCCACGTATCGGCTCGCGCGCACGCCCGTGCAGGCGCAAGCCAACGAGCCGCAGCCGTACGAGGCGCTGCTGCGCGCCGGCCTCGCGCAACGCGGCTTCAAGGAAGGCACGCCCGAGGCGGCGCGCTATATCGTTTCGGCTGCATGGGCCTCGCGGCCGAGCGACGTCGGTGTGGAAACCGGCGGCTCGGGTAATGGGGGCAATTGCATTGGCGGCTGCGTGCCGTCCGAAGGGCCGTCGTTCCCGTGGTTCGGCAAGCGCTACACGCATACGCTCACGTTGCGTTTCCTCGCGCTGCCGGACGGCCGCGAAGCCTACAAGGTGAGTGCGGAGAAGCGCGACCGCAATGCCGATGCGCAACAGGCGCTGCCGTACCTGGTCGCCGGCGCGCTCGCGCGGCTGCCGTACGCGGGCGCGCCGCAATGGCGCGTGAAGCTGAAGGAGGTTGATCACGCCGCCGCTGGTCAGGCGGGCGCGCCGGCCATGCCCGACGTGATCTCCATTAAGCCGCTCGCGCAGTGAGGCATCGCCGGGCCGCGGCTCGCACACGAGAGTGTGCAATTTTCCCCAGGCCACGCGCGGGGGGAGCGCACTAAACTGGTCCTCACGTACCGCGGCACGGGCTGCCGTTGGGCAACGGGCTTTGACCAGGAGACAGACATGTTCGATCACGTGGGTCTGCGCGTGCGCGATTTCGCACGCAGCATGCGGTTTTATGAGGCGGCTTTGTCGCCGCTGGGGTGTGGCGTCAGCGTGCTGTACGGCGATCTTGCCGGCATCGGCAAACCTGGCATGCCTAAGTTATGGCTCCACGCCGTGCCGCCCAGCGACGCCGGCACGCCGCGCGGCGTGCATGTGGCGTTCGCCGCCGCGAGTCGCGCCGAGGTCGACCGCTTTTACGCCGCCGGCATCGCGGCTGGCGGAACGGACAACGGCGCGCCGGGTCTGCGGCCCGATTACAGTCCCGACTACTACGGCGCTTTCCTCATCGACCCCGATGGCAATAACGTCGAGGCCGTCACGTTCGGCGCTTGATCGGTGCCTGAGCCGCGGATGCGCGGCTACGCGCAACCCGTGCTCGCGCTTTCGGCTTTCGCCACGGCCTCGGTCTGCTCGTCCGGCCAGCGGTTTTCGTACATGCATTCGCCGAGCACCCGACGCTCGGCCCAATGCTCGATCTCCAGCATCGGCTTCGGGTAGAACTCGGCTACGTGGCCGACGCAGAGAATCGCCACCGGCTTGGCGCCGGTGGGCATCTGCAGCAGCGCGCGCACTTCGTCCACGTCGAAGATCGACACCCAGCCCATGCCGAGCCCTTCGGCGCGCGCTGCGAGCCACATGTTCTGGATCGCGCAGGCCACCGAGGCAAGGTCCATCTCCGGCAAGGTGCGGCGGCCGAAGATGTGCGCTTCGCGGCGATCCATCAGCGCGACGACGAGCAGCTCGCCGCATTCGCGCATGCCTTCCACCTTGAGCTTCATGAACTCGTCGCGGCGCTTGCCGAGCGCGTCGGCGGTGGCGAGGCGTTCGCGCTCGACGGTCTCGTGCAACTGCTCGCGCAAGGCTGCGCTGGTGATGCGCACGATGCGCCACGGCTGCATATAGCCCACGCTCGGTGCGTGATGCGCGGCGTCGAAGAGACGCGCGAGCACCGCGGGGTCGACGGGGCCGGGCGTGAAGTGCCGCATGTCGCGCCGCTCATGGATCGCGCGGTAGACCGCCGCGCGTTCGGCTTCGTCAAAGGGCTGTGCCATGGAAGAGTGCGGCCGTGGAGGCCGGTTTGGAGGATGCGCAGGTACCATAGCATACGCATTTCGGCCTTCGCGCAAGGGGCGCGCCGCACCAGGGGTAAAACCGGAGCGCCCGATTCAGCGCGTGCCTTTGCCAGGGCCTGTTATGAGCCGGAACAGGTCACTAGTAGATCACGTCGCCGTGACGGTCGAACACATAGACTTTCATCGCTATCTGCTCGGCGCTCGTGAGGCTGTCGAGCTCGAGGCCGAGCGAGCATTGCGCGCCGTCTTCCTGCTGCACGTTGCGAATGATCGCGCTGGTTTCGATGGGCGTGTCGAGATTGCCGGAGCGCAGGCTGAAGGCAATGCGCAGCCGCTCGCCCACCTGGCCGAGCGCCCATGGCGCGACGAGCGAGAGCCCCAGCGCGCTGATGCCGCGCGCGAGCGCGACGCCCTGATAGCCCTCGGCGCCGATGCCGAAGCGCACCGGAAAGCGCGCGTGCACGCGGATCGACTTGCGCTCGCGCAGCAGGCGGATATGGGCTGGTGCGGAGAGCACGAGATAGCCCAATGGCGCGTGATGGATCGCGTGCAGCGTGCAGACGAAGCGATAGACGGCCTGGCTCGCAATCGCCACGATTTCGACATTTTCGCCGGGTGTGACGGCAGTCGGGCGGCCATCGGCGTAGGGCAGCGTCGCGAAGATCGATTCGTTCGGCGCAATCCCGATCAGCTTGCACGGCTGCATCGGCGCGCCGCTGGCGCCCTGTTGCGGGCGCAGGCCCATCGACGCGCCAATGGAAAGATGCAGGTCGCGCACGGTCAGCGCGGCTTCGTGCTCTCGCGGTTTCGCGGGTGCAAATGCGTCCTCGGCCTCGAGCGCTGCGCGGTCGCCGCGCTGCGGTGCGAAGTGGCGGAACAGAAAATCGCGCTCCATCTCGCCCACGAGCGTGGCGCCGCGTTCGAGCAGCAGCGTGCCGTCGTGGTCCACGAGCGGCCATTCGAGCGGCTGCCCGGGCGGGAGGTCGGCCGGCGTGAGCGAGGCGGTGCCGGGGGCGGTTTCGAGTGTGTCGGTCATCGGCGCGCTTGACGAGTGTGCAGTGACGGGATCACTGTGTTTACGGCACGCGCGGCAAAGAATTGAATTTCGTCGGTCCAGTGCCGGCGAACTAAAAAAAAGCGGCGCAACGAATGCGCCGCCCATCATCGAAACAACCATCGCAACTGAAGCTCGCAATCGAAATCAGTGCGGATCTCGGTGCAGATCTCAGTGCGCGCCCGCGTGCTTGTGATCCGCATGCGTGCGCGGCTGCGTGAGCGCGCTCACGGCAGCGAGCACGATGATATTCACGCCGAGCGCGAGAAAGCCGATGTTGATGTCCTTGAACGTATCGGACGCGAACGGGATCAGTTGCGCGACGCTCACGTGCAGCAGCGTAGTGAGCACGACCACCAGCACGCCCGCGAAAATCCCGCAGAACGCGCCCTGCTTCGTCACGCGGTTGCGCGCCGCGAGGCTGCACACCAGCGCCGGGAACAACTGCGTGACGAAGTTGTAGCCCATCAGCAGCAGCGCCACGATGGTCTCCCCGCCCTTGAGCGTGAAGCCCACCGCGACCAGCGCGACCACCGGCACGAAGAAGCGGGCGATGCGCGCGACGCTTTCGTCGTTGGCGTTTTTACTCAGCGCGCCGCGATAGACATCGTTGGCGAGCAGCGTGGATGCCGTGGTGAGGATCATCGAACCCGGCACGAGCGCGGTGAGTACCCCCGCTGCGCCAATCACGCCCACGAACCACGGATCGAAGGTTTGCAGCGACAGGCGGAACAGCGAGAGGTCGATGTCGGTGCCCTTGAGGCCCGGCACCTTGAGCACGGCCGCGAAGCCGCAGAAGAACACGAACAGCAGGATCAGCTGATAAAGCGGCAGGATCGCGGCATTGCGGCGGAAAATGCGCTCGTTCTTCGCGGTGTAGACCGACATGAACGTATGCGGCCACATGAAGAAGCCGAGGCATGCGAGCAGCGTGGTGGACTGGAACCACGTCACGCCCTGGCCTTTCGCTGCGAAACTGAGGAAGCCGGGCTTGGCTGCGTCTATGGCGCGGAACATCTCGGCGTGCGAGCCATAGTAATGGACCGGCAGGTAGATGCCGAGGAACACGGCGATGGCGAGAATCATCGTGTCCTTGACGACCGAGTTCCACGCGCAGCCGCGCACGCCCGAGAAGATCACGTAGGCGGTGACCACCACCGCGCCGATCCAGATCGCCGCCGTGGAAGGAATCGCGCCGTACGAGGCCGTCGACACGATGATGCCGAGCCCCTTCAGTTGCAGCACGAGATACGGCACGAGCGCGGCCACACCCACGCATGCGACCAGCACGCCGAGCGCGGGGCTCTGGTACTTGGTCGCGAAGAAGTGCGGCTGCGAGACCAGCCCGTGTTCTTTCGCGTAGCGCCACACGGGCGGCAGCATCCAGTACGAGAGAATGTACGCAAGCGTCCCGTAAGTCAGGATGTAATAGACGGGTGCGCCCTTGCCATAGGCAAAGCCGCTGCCGCCGAGAAACGTGAAGGTGGTGTAGATCTCGCCCGCCATCAGCAGGAACACGAACGCGGTGCCGAAGCTGCGTCCGCCCACCGACCACTGCTCGAGACTCATGTCGTGGCCGCGGCGCGCGCGGATGCCCAGATAAAGCGCGATCACGGTGATCGCCGCGATGATGATCAGCGCGCTCATGATCGCACCCCGCCTTGTGCGTCCTGCACGTCGCGGTTGGCCGGATCGAGCTTGTAGACGAGCCCCATGATGGCCGCGGTCAGCACGACCCACATGACGATCCATGCCAGCACGAGCGGCATGCCGAGCACGAGGGGCTCGGTGCGGTTGACGAACGGCACGCCTAGCAGAATGCCGATGAAGGGTAGCGCAGCGAGCAACCTCAGTGACATGGCAACTCCTTTGGGTAAAAGGGAAACCTTGTTTCGGGTTCGGTTGGGGTTCGTTTGGGTTCGGTCGGTCCACTCTATGCCCGCGAATGCGCCCCGTAAAGCTGCCAATATTCCTGATGCGCGCGGCGAGTGCGGATGGCTCGGCTTGGTGCGCTGCGTCATGAAGCGGGTTGTTTTGCGTTGGCGGGCCGGCAGGCGGCCGGCACGGTGCGCGCCGCTCCGGTTACACTGCTCGCTGCCGGCGGCGGCGCCATTTGGGCCTGCTGCGTTCACCGGATCGCTTACATGATCGAGAGCCTGATTTCAGACATTCTGTTCGGTTTCACCGGACTGATCAGCATCATCAACCCCTTCGGCATTGCCTTTGTTTTTCTAGACCGCACGGCCTCGCTCAGCGACGAAGAACGGCGCCTGCTCGCCAAGCGCGTCGCCACCAATGCAGGCTTCGTGCTGCTGGCGGCGTTCTTCGTGGGCACGCCCATCCTGCATTTCTTCGGCATTTCGATGGAGGCGCTGCGTATCGGCGGCGGTCTCGCGGTGGCCGTGAGCGGCTGGCAGATGCTCAATGCGCCTGAACCCGAGCCGTCGGTGGCCGATCATCCGGTCAAGCCGCTCAGCGCCGCGTCGGCAACCGGCAAGGCTTTTTTCCCGCTCACGATTCCGCTGACCACGGGCCCCGGCTCGATTGCCACGGCCATCGCGCTCAACGCGAACCGCACGCACAAGCTGTCGGCATTTCTGCTCTCGGGCATTGCCTCGATAGTGATCTCGGTGCTCGTGGTGTTGGTGATCTATTACGTTTACAGCCGCGCCGCGCGCCTGGCATTTTATCTGGGCGCGGAAGGCACGCGCGTGGCCATGCGCATTTCGTCGTTCCTGCTATTGTGCATCGGCGTGCAGATTATTCTTACTGGCTTGAGCGGCTTTCTCGTGCCGCTGCTGGGCGGGCACGCGGCTATTTAAAACCGGGCGCACGGGGTCTTGCCGGCCGCCACGTCGGGTCGTTCATCGAGTCGTTGAAAGTGGAGGTCACCATGTGCCGCTGGCTTGCCTATACCGGTAACGCCGTGCCGCTCGAAACAGTGCTGTTTCATGCGCGCCATTCGCTGATCGACCAGAGCCTGCATTCGAAGCTTGGCGCGACCACCACCAATGGCGACGGCTTCGGGGTCGGCTGGTATCAGCATCCGCACGACATTCCGTATCGCTATCGCAGCGTGCAGCCCGCCTGGAACGACCGCAACTTGCGCGAAATCGCGCGCGCGGTGCACGCGCCGATGTTCATCGCGCATGTGCGTGCCGCCACCCATACACCCGTGCAGGAGACCAACTGCCACCCGTTCCGGCACCGGCGCTGGATGTTCGTGCACAACGGGCTGATCCAGAGCTTTCCGCTCGTGCGCCGCGAATTGCTGGTGGCGGTCGAGCCGGGGCGCTTCAGCGCGATCGAAGGCTCGACCGACTCCGAAGCGATGTTTTATCTGGCGATGACCTTCGGGCTCGAAGTCGATCCCGTGCCGGCGCTCGAGCGCATGGTGGGGTTTGTGGAGGCCACCGCGAAAAAGCACGGTATCGAGCCGGCGCTCAACATGACGGTTTGCGCGAGCGACGGCGAACAGCTCGTGGCCGTGCGCTATTCGAGCGAGCGCAACTCGCGCTCGCTCTTTCACACCACGTCGTTCAGGCACCTGCGCGAACTCTATCCCGACGACCCGCGCATCGCTGCCGCTGGCGAGGACGCCTACCTGCTCGTGTCCGAGCCGCTCGGCGATTTACCGGAAGTGTGGGCCGAAGTGCCCGAGTCCACCGCGATCGTGGTGCGCGGCGCGCAGGTCGAATATCGCGACTTCGTTCCGGTCATGCCTTGATCAAGAATATCGAGCGCGGCGCAAATCGGATCAGTCGCGTGCTGCAAATCGTCGGCTCCCGGATGGGCTTCGTCAACTATGGAAGAAGGAGCAACTGACGGCCCAATACACGTCTATCAAGGCGGTGGCGCGTGCGCTGACCATCGATGGCAAATTGTCGTCGGCGCAAATTCAGCGCATGGGTCTCGGCGATAAATATGGCGCGCAGAACGGCATTCAGCTGAAGGAAGACGGGGGCATCGCGACGCGGCAGTTCGACACCGCGAGCGTGGCAAAAGACCTGCAAGGCTATCGCTACCACGGCTTGACCGGCAGGGAAAACGTCCGGATCATCGCGGGCCAGGTCGTGCCGATCATCGAGGACTATCGCGGCTAGCGCAGCGATTTACCAGGCCCGCTGGCCAGACTGATCGTATTTCTCCGCCATGGCCGGAATGCCGGCGCGCACGTGGCGCTCGGCGCGCCGCACCTGGCGCGTGAGCAGCACGACGTGCGCGGGCGCAACGCGGCGCCGCCGCAATGCCCAGAACGCGCCGCGCAGCAGCGCGAAGCCGGCCGGGCCGAGCGAGTGCTGGCGCGCGAACACGATGAGCGCGCGCCCGGTGGCGGCCAGCGCGTCGCGCAGCGGCAGACGCATCCATGCCACCCACGCCGAATTGCGCGCGAGCGTGCAGTGCTGCGCGCGCGTGAACCAGCGGCATAGCGGTTCGCGATGCGCGAGCGCCGCCTCGCAGTACACGATCGCGTGACCCGCGCTCAGCACGTCGAGCGCGGCCAGTTCTTCAGCGCCGCCATGCGAGAGCCGCTCTTCGTAGCCGCCGAGCGCGCGCATCACGCTCGTGCGGAAGATGCACGCCCCTGCCATGAAGCCCGCGAGCGCCGGGCCGGGCAGACCCTCGCCGCCAGGCGAGGTGGCGTTGAGCATGAGGCACGCCGGATGGATTTCGCGCTCATCCTCGCCGACCACCCGCGCATTGAGCACCGCCACGTTCGGATGGTCGTCGAGCCGCTGCACCGCCTGCGCGAGCGCGCCGGGCGCGAACCAGGTGCTGTCGTCGCAGCACGCCACATAGTCGGTGAGCGCGAGCGCGAAGGCGCGGTTGAAGCCCGCCATGCCATGATCGCCCAGCGTCTGGACGATGCGCACCTGCGGAAACAGCGAGGCGAGCAGGCTCACGGTGGAATCGCTGGAGCCGTTGTCGGCCACGATCACATGCGGGTGCTCGGGCAAGGCGGTGAGTCGCGCCACGGTGTCGACGATCTGGCGCACGTGATTGCGCGTGAGCACGATCACGGTGACGCGCGGGCCGGGGTGGGCAACGGCTCCGGCGCCTGTATCGGCTGCGGAGACGGGCTTGGGACCGGGTTCGGAACCAGCGGGTGGGGGGGAAGCATTCATCGCGTTTCGGGCGGCGGCGAGCCGGCGGCCAGAGTGCAGATTGCTCTGCGGGCATGTGTTTGAGCATACGCCGATGCCGCCACGCGTGCACACGCACGGCTAACCCTGAATGCCCTTACGCTGCGCTGCGGCACGTCTGCATGGCCGCCTGACCAATCGATACGCTATCCGTAATCGAGATAATTCATATTCACGATATCGCGTTGCGTGATATCGCTTGCAGCCGCCAAACTTGCGCAAAATCAACACACAGGAGACTTTCATGCGCACCCAGGTTGGCATCATCGGCGCGGGGCCCGCGGGCCTGCTGCTTTCCCAACTGCTTCATCTGCGTGGCATCGACTCGGTCGTGCTCGAAAGGCGCGGCCGCGATCAGATCGAATCGACGATCCGCGCCGGCGTGCTCGAACAAGGCACCATGGATACGCTCGTCGAGGCCGGCGTGGGCGCGCGCATGCAAGCCGAAGGCGCGCTGCATCACGGCTTCGAACTGGCGTTCGAAGGCAAGCGCCGCCGCATCGATCTCACGGCGCTCACCGGCAAGTCGATCACGGTCTACGCCCAGCACGAAGTGCTCAAGGACCTCGTCGGGGCGCGCATGGCCGCTGGCGGCAAGCTGTTCTTCAACGTCTCGAACACGTCGATTCACGGCATCGAAACGGCGTCGCCCTCGATCCGCTTCGAGCACGAAGGCGCGCAGCACACGCTGCATTGCGATTACGTGATCGGCTGCGACGGCTCGCAGGGCGTCTCGCGCGCGGCCATTCCAGCGGCATTGCGCAACGATTACGAGCGTGTGTTTCCGTTCGGCTGGTTCGGCATTCTCGTGGAGGCGCCGCCTTCGTCCGGCGAGCTGATCTACGCGCGCCACGAACGCGGCTTCGCGCTGGTCAGCACGCGTTCGCCGAACGTGCAGCGCATGTATTTCCAGTGCGATCCCAACGACGCTGTCGAAAACTGGTCCGACGATCGCATCTGGGCCGAGCTGCACGCGCGCGTCGATTCGGACGAAGGCCATCACGTGGTCGAGGGCAAGATTTTTCAGAAGAATATCGTCGGCATGCGTAGCTTCGTGTCGACCACGATGCAGCACGGACGCCTCTTTCTCGCGGGCGACGCGGCGCACATCGTGCCGCCCACTGGCGCGAAGGGCCTCAACCTGGCCGTCGCCGACGTGCGCGTGCTGACTGCCGCGCTCGTGGCGTTCTACAAGGAAGGCTGCACCGATCCGCTCGATGCGTATAGCGAGACCGCGCTGCGCCGCATCTGGCGCGCCGAGCACTTCTCGTACTGGATGACGCGCATGATGCACCGTCTCGACGATGCGTCGCCGTTCGAGCAGCGCCTCCAGGTGGCGGAGCTCGAGCACGTCACCACGTCGCGCGCCGCGGCGACCGCGATGGCGGAAAACTACGTGGGCGCGGTGGCGGTCCAGGGCCCGTTATTCGTGGAAGCAGGCCCCGGCGGTTTCAGCGCGACGTGATCGGCGCTATCAGATCCAGCCGAGCCAGCGCCACCACGTGGCGGCAAACAGCAGCAACAGCAGATAGCCCACCACGGTCAGCACGATGCCAACGCGGGCGAACTGCTTCGCGGTGAAAGTCTCGGTGGCGAGGCACACCATGTTTTGCGGCGCGTTGATCGGCAGGATGAAGCCGAAGCTCACGGTGTAGCCGAGCAGCATGGTCACGCCGAGCCGGTTGAAGTCGCCCGACATCGATTGCAGCACTGCGATGAGGATCGGCAGCATGGCCGAGGTGAGCGCGGTCGCGCTCGCAAAGCCGAGGTGAATCACCACGAGGAAGGCGGCGAGCACCGCGAAGGCCATGAACGGCCCGGCGCTGTCGAGGCCCGTGTGATGCGCGACGACGTCGCCGAGCCACTGGCCCGCCCTGGTGGCCAGCAGCGCCGTGCCGAGGCTGATGCCCACGCCGAACACGATCACCGTGCCCCAGGGAATGCGGCTTTGCACCGTCTTCCAGTCCATCACGCCAAAGCGCGGCAGCAACAGCAGCACGAGGCCCACATAGGTGACCGAGGTGGTGTCGAAGGGGTGCAGCTTGCCTTCGGTGGCCCAGAAGCACAGCAGGCCGATGGAGACGCCCAGCAGGCGTTTTTGCGGGCCGGTCATGGGGCCGAGCTCGCGCAGCGACTGTTCCACGGCCTCTTTGCCGCCCGCGATGGCGTCGGTCTCGGGCGGCAGCATCTTCAGCACGAGCACGAACAGGATGGCCGACATGACGATCGCCCAAGGCGCGCCCGCGATCAGCCAGTCGAGCCAGGTCACGCGCGCGCCGAGCATCTTGTCCATGAAGCCCACGGTGAGCAGGTTTTGCGCGGCGGCCGTCTGGATGCCGACGTTCCAGATGCTGGTGGCGTGTGCGACCACGATCATGACGCCCGCTGCGATGTTCGAGCGCTTGTCCACGCCGAACGCCGAGATCACGCCGACCATGATCGGCACCACACAGGCGCTGCGCGCCGTGGCGCTCGGCACGACGAGCGAGAGCACGATGGTCACCGCAATCGCGCCGATCAGGATGCGCCGCGTGGTGGTGCCGATAAGCGAGAGCGTGACGAGCGCGATGCGCTTGTCGAGCCCGGTGACGGTCATGGCCGCCGAAATGAAGAGCGCGCCCGCGACGAGCGCGAGTGCGGAATTCGAGAAACCCGCGAGCGCCATGCTGATGGCTTTCGAGGTGCCGAAGAGCTGCGAGGGGTCGTCGAGGGTGGGCGCGGTGCCGACGAGAAACGCCATCAGCGAGGTGATGATAATGGCGCTCGCTTCGTAGGAGACGGCTTCGGTGAGCCACACGACCACGGCGAAGGCGAGAATGGCGAGCATGCGCTGACCCGCTGCGGGCAGGCTCGCGGGCAACGGCAGCAGCAACACGGCGACGAGCGCGACGGCGCCCGCGATCAAGCCGATGGGCAAGCCTGGTTTCTTGGGTGCGAATGTCGTGCCCGCTTCCGGTTTCGGTACGTTCATGACGTGGATTCCATCTCGACCAGTGACGGGCGGGATCGTCCCATATCGGGTTATGGCGTGCGCCGAAGGTGCGCTGGAACGTGTGTTGGGAGCGAGGGACGAGAAGCGAGGGGAGCGGCGGACGATGGGAGGACCAGCTGCGCGCCGGTCCCCGCATGCGAGAAAAAAGACTGGAGAGGAAGCGGTTTACTGGCTCGCGCCTGCCGCCTTGGATGCCGCGGCTTTCTTCTGCGCGTTCTGGAGATTCGTCGGATAGTTCGGGTCGTTGTTGGCGGGCTTGTAGCCTGCGTCTTCGAGTTGCTTCAGTTCGGCGTTGTTCTTCTCGCGCGCTGCTTTGCGTTCGGCCTTGTGTTGCGCGCGTGCCTGTTTGCGTTTTTCGGCTTTGGTGAGCGGCTGCGAAGCCGGCGCGGCGCTTTGCGCGGTGGCTGCGGGTGCGCTGGCGTCCTGGGCGAAAGCGGGCGCCGTGACGCCCAGCAGGAATGCGGCGGCGGCCGCGGCGAGAGTCAGCTTGCTGGTGATGGACTGCATGAACACCCCTCCTGGTTGATTTTTACCGCTGGATTCAGGGTTTGTAATGCATGGATCGCGCGACGCAGCGCGGCGGATGCCGCGCCTTCATGGGCGGGCCGGTTTGAACGGCGGCCCCGGATTGAATGTATACGATCCTTGCAAACGAGGGTAGTAAATGCGCCCCTGGCTCACGCATCGCGCAACAGATCAGCGCGCCGACGCGGGTGTGCTCACGCGCTGGCGTCCCGAAGTTTTGCCGCCACGCGCTCGACGATGCGCGCGCGCTGCTCGAGCGTTGCCGCGCTTTGCGCGCGCACGCGTTCCACCACGACGCGCGGCGCGCTTTCCGGGCGGCCCGCATCGAATGGCGGCGCTGGCGCATATTCGAGTTCAAGCTGGAGCGCCTGCGCGGCTTTCTCGCCGACCAGTTCCGCCGCGAGCGTGAGCGCGAAATCGATGCCTGCCGTGATGCCGCCGCCGGTGATGAGGTTGCCGTCGCGCACCACGCGCTCTTTCACCGCGATCGCGCCGAACGGTTCGAGCAGCGAGTGAAAAGCCCAGTGCGTGGTGGCGCGGCGCTTGTGCAAGAGACCTGCGGCGCCGAGCACGAGCGAGCCGGTGCAGACCGATGTGACGTAGCGCGCCGTGCGCGCCTGGTGGCGCAGGAATGCGAGCGTGGCATCGTCTTCGAGCAGCGCGGCTACGCCGCTGCCGCCCGGTACGCAGATTACGTCGAGCGGCGGGCAGTCGTCGAAGACGGTGTCGGGCGTGAGCAGCATGCCGGTCGCCGACATCACCGGCTCGCGCGTTTTCCAGATGAGCCGAACCTGCGTGTCCGGCATCGATGCAAGTACGTCGTAGGGTCCGCAGAGGTCGAGTGGCTGTACCTTGGGGAATAGCAGAAAGCCGATCTTGAGCGCCATGGAGAATGCCTCGAAATGAAGGAGGAGTGAGACGCGCGCCGTGCCGGCGACGGTGCGTTCATCGTTACTCTACGCGCGCATACCCGTGCAGGAGCGCCAAAAAGCACGTAAAAGCTGCCAGCGGTGACGCTCGAATGCACGCGCTTGTCCGCTGCCATACTTTGTTTTGACGTGGCGCGAAGGGGGCGTTGTTGCCCAAAACCGCCATACGTGTGGCGTTTTCGCCGCATCGCGCACGTGTCGCGATGGCGCGGGCCGCGCGTGAGCGGGGCGAGCCGGTGCACGTTCACCCCTGTAAACAAGTATCGAAATGCATTCGGCAGTCAGCGTCGCGCAACAAATTTGCATCTACGATGCAAAAGAGTCACGCAAAACGCTTGCACGCTTGTAGAATCCGCCGTTGAAGCATCTGCATTCCGCTGTGCTTCGTCGATTCACTGACCAACACTGGTAGGAGAAACATGCCGACTTCCGCAAAGAAAGTGGCCAAAAAGGCAGCTGCCCCGGCCAAGAAGGTTGCCGCAAAGAAAGCGCCCGCCACCAAGACGGCCGCAGCAAAGAAGGTCGCCGTGAAGGCGTCCGGCGCACCGTCGCCGATCAAGGACACCTTCACGAAGGCCTCGCTGGCTGCTCACGTTGCTGAGCGTGCCGGCGTCGAGCCGAAGGCCACGAAGGCCGTGCTCGCTGCGCTGGAAGACACGATCCTGGGTTCGGTCCACAAGAAGGGCGCCGGCGAGTTCACGTTGTCGGGTCTTCTGAAGATCGTCGTTCAGGCCGTTCCGGCGAAGAAGAAGCGCTTTGGCAAGGACCCGTTCACGGGTGAAGAGCGCTGGTTCCCGGCCAAGCCGGCAACCGTGCGCATCAAGGCGCGCGCGCTGAAGAAGCTGAAGGACGCAGCAGCGGCCTAAACGCTTCATGCCGTGGCCTCGCTTTGGCGTTGGCTGCGGCACGCGTGAGTACCCAGAGAATCCCCGTTGGCATTTTGTGCCCACGGGGATTTTTATTTGCGTGCGGAAACGGCATCGCAGCACGCTGTGCACAAGGCATGTCCAGATGTTATATATGAGCGTCGAGCATGATGCTGCATAAAAAACGGGATTTGCAGCAGGCCAGATTCCGGTGAGTTATGCTTGAACGACCTTTCAAAGAAGATAGCATGCCTTGATGTTATGCCAGTTTCCGAACTCAGTATTCGCCAGGTTGAAGCGTTTCGCGCCTTGATGCAGTGGCGCACAGTCACGCGCGCGGCGCGCGCGCTGGGCGTTTCGCAGCCCGCGGTAAGCCGTCTTGTCGCCGACTTTGAGGCGAGCGTAGGCTTCGCGTTGTTCGAGCGTGCACGCGGGCGGCTTTTGCCGACGGGCGAGGCGCATGCGCTGCATGCGGAAGTCGAACGTGCGTTTAGCGGACTCGAGCGCGTCGTGCAGGCCGCCGCGCAAATCCGCGAGCAGCGTCGCGGCGTGTTGTGCGTGGCCGGCGCGCCTGAACTCGGCCCCGACTTTCTGCCGCGCGTGAGCGCGGCGTTCGCGCAGGAGCATGCGGGCGTGGAGGTGACGCTGCTCACGCTCGAACCCGCGCTCGCGCTCGAACGTGTGGCGGCGGAGCGCTGCGACCTGGCGCTCGTCGGCGAGGAAGCGGCGCCGCGCGCGGTGCGGCTGGAGCGTCTTGGGCAATGGCCGATGCGCTGCATCGTGCCGCGCGGCCATCGCCTCGCACGCAAGCGCGCGGTTGGCGCCGCCGATTGCGAAGGCGAGCGCTTCGTTTCTTATGCGGCGGGAACGCATGCGCGCCTGCGCATCGACCGCCTGTTCTCGGAGCACGGCGTGATGCGTCTGACTGGCGTGGAGGCGGATCTCGCGCAGGCGCTCGTGACGCTGGTGGAGGCGGGAATGGGCATCGCGCTCGTCGATCCGCTCACGGCGGCGGGGGCGAGCGCGCGCGTGGTGGTGAAGCGCTTCGTGCCGGAACTGGAGGCGCCGCTCAATGTGGCGCGATGCGCGCACCGGGACGCGGCGCCGCTGGCGCAGGCGTTCTTGCGTCACGCGCGGGCGGCGCTTGCAAGGTTGCGCTGAGGGTGCTCCAAGGGAGCACTAACGTGCAATGAGGCTGCGCTGGCGGTGTGTTGATGGTGGTGTTGGTGGCGCGCCGCGAGAACCGCGCGTTGCGCGCGGCCGGATTTTCGGGCGCGTCGATCTTTCGTAGCAAAACGCGCCGCCAATGAAAAAGCCAGCCTTGGCTTGCGCCGAAGGCTGGCTTGTGTAGCGTGCAGCTTTTAGCTGCTGCATGGTCTCTTCGCCTGGCCGGGCCGAAGCCCGGCTCATGCCGATCAGAACTTGTGGCGGATGCCCAGGCTGACGATTTCTTGCGAGCTCGAAGCCGAATTGTAGCCGTACGAGCCGATCGAAGCGCCGGCCGTCTGGGTCGTCGTCGCGTTGACGCGCTGCGTGCCGTTGGCGTGCTGGTAAGCCGCCACTGCGTACAGGTCTGTGCGCTTCGACAGGTTGTAGTCTGCGCCGAGCGAAACCTGGTTGTACGAAGCCGACGTGTCGCCTGCACCGTGCGTGTAGACGTAGCCCAGGCCGAGCAGCAGAGCCGGGTTCACCTGGTAGCCAAGGTAGCCGCCAGCAACGTTGAAGCGCTCGGTCGACTGGAACGCCGAGTAGCCGTCCGGCTTGATCTGGACGTTGGCGTAACGTGCGCCGAACGTGAACGGACCTGCGACGTATTGGGCAGCGACCGAAGCATTGCCAACCGACTTCGCCGAAGCGTAAGCCTGCTGGATCTGGGTGCCGTCCTGGAAGAAGTTGTCCGACGTTGCGTTCGCTGCCCAGCCGCCGTTTGCGAGGCGGGCGGCCGGCGACGACGAGTTGTCCTGACGGAAGTAGCCGCCGGCAATGTTGAAGCCACCGATGCCGTACGTAGCAGCTGCGCCCCAGCTCTGGCCCGAGCCGGTCGAACCTGCAACGCCGCCCAGTGCGTACATGCCTTCGAACTGGAAGCCAGCGAACACCGGCGACACGTACTTGATGGCGCTATTCGTGCGCGAGCTGTTGTCGTTGTTGTCGACGTCACCCGGCGTAGCGAACGTGCTGCCGAAGTAGTTGTCGGCGGTCAGCGGCTGAACCATGTCAACCAGCGGGTCGTACTGGCGACCCAGCGTGACCGTACCGAATTGCTCGCTCGTCAGACCAACGTATGCCTGGCGACCGAACAGCAGGTTGTTGCCGTTGTAGTTACCCATCTTGCCGTTGTTGACGTTGAAGCCGTTTTCCAATTGGAAAATCGCCTTCAGGCCGCCACCGAGGTCTTCCGCGCCCTTCAGGCCGAAGCGGTCGCCCGACAGGTTGCCAGCGTACAGACCGACCAGGTTCTTGTTCTGGCCTTCAGCATTCTTCGTGTTGCCAACCCACTGGATCGATTCGTCGATCACGCCGTACAGGGTCACGCTGCTCTGCGCATGTGCTGCGCCCGAGACGGCCAGGACGGCCAGCGAGAGGGTCGAGAGGGCGATTCGTTTCATCCGGTTTTCTCCACGCAGATATTTAGTTGTTGCTTGAATTGATTCATGCCATTGCGGAACGGAGAATAACGCAGGGGCCTAATTCTCCAGAACTGAAAAAAAATGACTGTCGCAAAAAGCTGACACATCCGGAGAACGCGTTGTAATACCGGCTCTAACGGATTCTTCCGGATGCGGAACGAAGCGAATGCCGGTGCGGCGCTATTACCGGTTCCGAAACGGGTCGCAAATCGTGCAACCGCGGGCGAGGCATATAAGGGTAAATACCGAGCAACTGGAAGCGGGGACGGGTTGCTCCGTATTTCGAATCTGGCTGTACCGGCGCGAGCCGCCGGTTGCCGGGCCGGGGGCCGACGAGAGGCGGCGTTAATCGCCCGGGTGGGGCGAGTCCTGCCCGACGGTCGAGCGGCGGCGGCCCGCTGCCGCCGTCACGGCAAGCGCGGCGCTCGCGACGAGCGCCACCGAACGCCAGGGGTGGCGCTGGACATAGCGGTTGGTGGCGGCCACCGTGCGGCCCGCGCGCACGAGGGTGCGGGCGGCGGCCTCGGTGGCGCTTTTTTCCATGTTGACTACTGAACGGCGGATCTGCAGGCTGCCGGCGCTGTGCCGGGCGAACGCGCCGCCTTCGGCGCGCACCTGGCCGATCACTTGCAGCGGTGCATCGGCGGCCCTCGCGCCATGGACGTCCCCCCCGGCGGCATCCCGGCCGGCATGCGAGCCGGCTACGGGAGCCGTGTTTCCGATCGGAACCGCATGGACCGGCCGGCTGGCCGCGACGGTTTCGCGCATGGGGGCGATCGTGGAAGCAGCGAGCACGGAGGCGAGCTTGGCGCGGCTGCCGGGCGGCGTTTGCGCAAGGAAACCCCACGCGCCGCGTGGATCGTGCAGGCGTGCGCGGGCCGCCGAGAATTCGGCGCCGAGCAGCAAAACGGCAGCCGAGAAGTACAGCCACATCAGCAGCACGGCCAGCGAGCCCGCCGCGCCGAACGCCGTGGCCATGCCCGCATGCGCCAGATAGAGCGCGAAAAGTTTCTTGCCTACCGAAAACAGCGCTGCCGCCACCATGCCGCCCACCAGGGCATCGCGCCAGCGCACCACGGCGTCGGGCAGGAAGCGCAGCAGCGCGGCGAATGCAAAGGCGAGCACGAGCAGCCCGACTGTCAGCTGCAGCAGGTTTCCGATGATCACAAAAGGGGTTTCGCCCCAGAGCCAGCGGCCGACGAAGGTGATGACCGTATCCAGCACGACGGAGACGAACAGCAGGATGGCGACGCCGAGCACGAGGCCGAACGAGATCAGCCGCAGGCGCACGAGTGCGAGCACTGAGGAGGTGCGCGGGCCGATTGGCGGCCAGACTATATTGAGTGCCGAGTTGAGCGACGCAAAGGTTGCGGACGCCCCGACCGCGAGCATCGCGAGCGAAATCATGGCGGCGATGCTGCCGGTGCCGCCCGCACGGTGCGCGTTCTCGACGATGGTGGTGACGCCCGCGGCGGCATCGTTGCCGAGCACGTTGTGGACCTGGCGGTACAGCTCGCCGCGTGCGGCGTCGGCGCCGAAGAACCAGCCTGCCACCGCGATCACCATGACGAGCGTGGGCGCGAGCGAGAACGCCGAATAGAAGGCGATGCTCGCGGCCAGCGATGGGCAGCGGTCGGCGATGAATTGCCGGCACGCGCTCGCGACCCAGGAGGCTTCCTTGCGCGCGGCGGAGCCGAGTCGCTCCGATGGGAGAGTTGCCATATTGAACGTCCTGGATTCCGGCAAGGGTGGATTCATGTTGCCGGCATTGTGCCCGGCGCGGGGGGGAATGGCCGCGCCGGGCCTCATACGAATACGTCGGGCCTTGCGGAAATATAGCAAGCCTGGTTCCTGGATAGCGCGCCCGGACACGGCACAGGATCTATCTTTCGAAACGTCTTATACTGAAAAAACCCACAATCCCAAAGCCGAGGACGCACACCATGCTGCAAATGTCCCGGCGCCAGTTCCTCAAGGTCACGGCAACGTCGCTGGCGGGTTCCAGCCTCGCATTGATGGGTTTCGCGCCCGACAATGCGCTTGCCGAAGTTCGACAATACAAACTGGCGCGCACCACTGAAACCCGCAACACCTGCCCGTATTGCTCGGTGGGCTGCGGGATCCTCATGTACGGTCTCGGCGATGGTGCGAAGAATGCCACCGCGAGCATCATCCATATCGAGGGCGATCCCGATCACCCGGTCAATCGCGGCACGCTGTGCCCGAAGGGCGCGAGCCTGATCGACTTCATTCACAGCCCGAACCGGCTCCAGTACCCCGAGTATCGGGCGGCGGGCTCGAACGAGTGGAAGCGCATTTCGTGGGACGAGGCGCTCGACCGCATCGCGAAGCTGCTCAAGGAAGACCGCGACGCGAACTTCGTCGAGAAAACCGCGGACGGCAAGACCGTCAACCGCTGGCTGACCACCGGCATGCTGGCCGCCTCGGCGGGCAGCAACGAAGTCGGCTATCTCACGCATAAAGTGGCCCGCTCGATGGGCCTGCTCGCATTTGACAACCAGGCGCGTGTCTGACACGGCCCGACGGTGGCAGGTCTTGCCCCGACGTTTGGCCGTGGTGCGATGACGAACCATTGGGTCGACATTCGCAATGCGGACGTGATTCTGGTGATGGGCGGCAATGCGGCCGAGGCGCATCCGTGCGGCTTCAAGTGGGTCACGGAGGCCAAGGCGCATCGCAAGGCGCGGCTCATCGTGGTGGACCCGCGCTTCACGCGCACGGCTTCGGTCGCCGATTATTACGCGCCGATTCGCACCGGCACGGACATCGCGTTCCTTGGCGGCGTGATCAACTGGCTGCTCGCGAACGACAAGATCCAGCACGAGTACGTGAAGAACTACACGGACTTCACCTTCCTCGTGCGTGAGGATTTCGCGTTCAACGACGGCATTTACTCGGGTTACGATGCGCAAAAGCACGCGTACCCCGACAAGTCGTCGTGGAACTACGAGATCGGCGAAGATGGCTTCGTGAATACCGACGCCACGCTGCAGAATCCGCGCTGCGTCTATCAGTTGCTCAAGCAGCATTACTCGCGCTACACGCCCGAGATGGTGGAGAAGGTCTGCGGCACGCCGAAGGAGAAATTCCTCAAGGTATGCGAAATGTTGGCGACCACGGCCGAGCCGGGGCGTGCGGGCACCATCATGTATGCGCTCGGCTGGACGCATCACTCGATCGGCTCGCAGATGATCCGCACGGGCGCGATGGTTCAGTTGCTGCTCGGCAACATCGGCATCGCGGGCGGCGGCATGAACGCGCTGCGTGGCCACTCGAACATCCAGGGGCTCACCGACCTCGGGCTGATGTCGAATCTGCTCACGGGCTACATGACCCTGCCCAACGAGGCCGAACAGAGCTACGACGACTACATCAAGAAGCGCGCGCTGCAACCGCTGCGGCCGAACCAGCTTAGCTACTGGCAGCGCTATAACGCCTTTTTCGTGAGCTTCATGAAGTCGTGGTGGGGCGACGCGGCCACGAAGGAAAACAACTGGGGCTACGATTGGCTGCCGAAGCTCGACAAGCCCTATGACCTGATGCAGACCATCGAGCTGATGAACCAGGGCAAGGTCAACGGCTATATCTGCCAGGGATTCAACGTGATCGCGTCCGCGCCGAACAAGGCGAAAACGCTGGCCGCGCTCGGCAAGCTGAAGTGGCTCGTGATCATGGACCCGCTCGCCACCGAGACTTCGGAGTTCTGGAAGAAAGTAGGCGATTACAACAATGTCGATAGCGGCTCGATCCAGACCGAGGTGTTCCGCCTGCCCACGACCTGTTTCGCTGAAGAAAACGGCTCGCTCGTGAGTTCGAGCCGGGTGCTGCAATGGCACTGGAAGGGTGCGGAGCCGCCGGCCGAGGCGAAGAGCGATCTCGAGATCATGTCGGGACTGTTTCTGCGCATTCGCGCGGCGTACCAGAAGGACGGCGGCAAGCTGCCCGACCCGATCGTGAAGCTCGACTGGCCATATGCGGATCCGGCGAGCCCCACGCCCGAGGAGCTCGCGAAGGAATACAACGGCCGCGCGCTCGCCGACCAGACCGACCCGAAGGATGCTACCAAGGTGCTCGTGAAGAAGGGCGAGCAGCTTTCGGGCTTCGCGCAGCTCAAGGACGACGGTACCACGGCAAGCGGCTGCTGGATCTTCTGCGGGGCGTGGACCCAGGCGGGGAACCAGATGGGCCGGCGCGACAACGCCGATCCCACCGGCATCGGCCAGACGCTCAACTGGGCCTGGGCGTGGCCGGCGAACCGCCGCGTGCTGTACAACCGGGCCTCGTGCGATACGTCCGGCAAGCCGTTCGATCCCACCCGCAAGCTGATCGGCTGGAACGGCAGCGCATGGACCGGCGCGGACGTGCCCGACTACAAAATCGATGAGTCGCCCGATCTCGGCATGGGGCCGTTCATCATGAACCCCGAAGGCGTCGCGCGTTTCTTCGCGCGCGACGGCCTGAACGAAGGGCCATTTCCCGAGCACTACGAACCCTTCGAGAACCCGCTCGGCTATAACCCGTTCCACCCGAACAACGCGCAGGCTACGAGCAACCCGGCAGCGCGCGTGTTCCCGGACGACCGCAAGACGTTCTCGACGGCGCAATCGTTCCCGCACGTTGCCACCACGTACCGGCTCACCGAGCATTTCCACTTCTGGACCAAGCATGCGCGGCTGAACGCCATCATTCAGCCGCAGCAGTTCGTCGAGATCGGCGAGGAACTGGCGAAGGAGGTGGGCGTAGTCGACGGCGCTCGCGTGAAGGTGTCGAGCAATCGCGGCTACCTGATTGCCGTGGCGGTGGTCACCAAGCGCATCAAGGCACTCACCATCGACGGCAGGAAGGTGCATCACGTAGGCGTGCCGCTGCACTGGGGCTTCACGGGGCTGACCAAACCCGGCTATCTGACGAATACGCTCACGCCGCCCGTCGGCGACGGCAATTCGCAGACGCCCGAGTTCAAGTCGTTCCTCGTGAAAGTGGAAAAGGCATAGGGGGACGACATGGCATTGCAATCGCTCGATATCAAGCGCCAGTCGGCCACCACCACGCCGCCGCCCGGCGTGCGCGAGCCGTCCACGGGCGCGGTCGCGAAACTCATCGACGTCACCAAGTGCATTGGCTGCAAGGCGTGTCAGACCGCGTGCATGGAATGGAACGATCTGCGCGACGAGGTGGGCATCAACGCGGGCGTCTACGACAACCCGCGCGATCTCACCGAGCACTCGTGGACCGTGATGCGCTATACGGAATACGAGAACCCGAACGGCAACCTCGAATGGCTGATCCGCAAGGACGGCTGCATGCATTGCGAGGATCCGGGCTGCCTCAAGGCATGCCCATCGCCGGGCGCGATCGTGCAGTATACGAACGGCATCGTGGATTTTCACGAGGAAAACTGCATCGGCTGCGGCTATTGCATCACGGGCTGCCCGTTCAATATTCCGCGCCTGTCGAAGCAGGATCATCGCGTCTATAAATGCACGCTGTGCTCCGATCGCGTGGCCGTGGGGCAGGAACCCGCCTGCGTGAAGACCTGCCCGACCGGTGCGATCGTGTTCGGCACCAAGGAAGACATGAAGCAGCACGCGGCGGAGCGCATCGTCGACCTCAAGGAGCGCGGCTTCGACAAGGCCGGGCTCTACGATCCGCCGGGCGTGGGCGGCACGCACGTAATGTACGTGCTGCATCACGCGGACCAGCCCTCGCTGTATCACGGCTTGCCCGACAACCCGCGCATCAGCCCGCTCGTGCGGCTGTGGAAGGGTGTGGCCAAGCCGCTCGCGCTCGCGGGCATCGCGCTCGCGGCGGTGGCGGGCTTCTTCCACTACACGCGGGTGGGGCCGAACGATGTGAATGCCGAGGACGAGCAGGCCGCGCGCGACGAGGCGCGGCGCATGCGTGGCGAACCCGAGGAGCGCGGCGATGAATAACGATGAACCGCAACTGATTCAGCGCTATACGGCCAACGAGCGCACCAACCACTGGATCACCGCGATCACTTTCGTGCTGCTCGCACTTTCGGGTCTCGCGATGTTTCATCCGGCGATGTTCTGGCTTTCCGCGTTGTTCGGCGGCGGGCAATGGACGCGCATTTTGCATCCGTTCATCGGCGTGGTGATGTTCATCTCGTTCATGCTGCTTGCGTTGCGCTTCTGGCATCACAACTATCTGGATGCGAATGACCGGCAATGGCTCAGGCAGATGGGCGATGTGCTGAACAACCGCGAAGACAAGCTGCCCGAAGTCGGCCGCTACAATGCGGGACAGAAGCTGCTATTCTTCGTGATGGTGGTTTGTCTCGTGCTGCTGCTCGTGAGCGGCATCGTGATCTGGCGGCGCTACTTCTCGCTGTACTTTCCCGTCACGCTGATCCGCTGGGCCGCGGTCGTTCATGCGGGCGCGGCGTTCGCGCTGATCGTGGGCATCGTCGTGCACATTTATGCGGCGCTGTGGGTTAAAGGTTCGATTCGCGCCATGACGCGCGGGTACGTGACCTGGGGCTGGGCGAGAAAGCATCATCCGCGCTGGTTCCGCGAGAACATCAAGTAGCAGGCGCGCGGTCCTGCACAAGCCGCCCGCCCGCGAGGGCGCGGCGGCTTTTTGTTATGGAGAGAAGGGAGACGATTCGTCGTGACGCAACCCACGCAGCGCATTCTCGATCCCGAGCAGATTCAGGCGCAGGATCCCTCCGCGATTCCGCGCATCCGCCTGCCCGAGCGCGCAACGCATTTCAGCGAGCGCGCCGCGCGGCTGCGCAAGCTGGCAGAGCGCAATCCCATCGGCGGCTATGTGCGTCTCATGGCGGTGCTCGTCGATGCGCAGCAGCAGGCGCTCGCGCATCTCGAAGCGCAAATGCCGCCGCACGAAGCGCTCGCCCATGCGCAGCGCCATTCGATGCCGATCCTGCCCGCGCTCGGTACTGAACGCGACCCGCAATGGCGCGCGGTGCTGCGCCGCCTGGCGGATCGCGTGGAAGCGGCAGGCGTGGTTACACCCGCGCTCGCGAAGGTGCTGGACACGCTGCGTGCGATGAGCGACGCCGAACTCGACGCGCAAGCCGACGCCTTGCTCGGGCAGCGCCATGCGGAAGTGGCACCGGCCACGGCGCCGTTCGTCATGGCCGCGCTGCAAGTGGTTTGGACCGACCTCGCTAGCCGCCTGCGCGTGCAAGAGGTGCCTTACGTGGATGCGCCAGGCGTGTGCCCCGTATGCGGCGTGCAACCGGTTGCGAGCATCGTGCGCGTGGGCGGCGCATTCCAGGGCTATCGCTACGTGCAATGCAGCTTGTGCGGCACCGAGAATCACGTCGTGCGCGTGAAGTGCACGAACTGCGATTCGACGAAAGGCATTGCGTATCACGGCATCGAAGGGGGCAATCCGGCCTTGAAAGCGGAGTCGTGCGACGAATGCCATACCTATCGCAAGATCGGCTATCAGGAGAAGGACCTCGAGTTCGAGCCGCTCGCCGACGATCTCGCGAGTCTCACGCTCGATTTGCTGATGAGCGAAGCGGGCTACCGGCGGGCGAGTGCGAACCCGCTGCTCTATCCCGAAGCGCCGGCCGAGCAATGATGGGGGCGAGCGAGAAGGTCGATAAAAGCGCGCTGAATGCATTGCTTGCGCAAATGCCGGCGGTGGAGCGCGTGATTGCCGCGCCGCACGCGCAGGCGCTGATCACGCAGCATGGACGCACCCAGGTGCTCGCGGCCATCCGCGCGACGCTGGACGGCTGGCGGCGCGAGGCGCAGGCCGGCACGCTCGTGATCGAGGCGGACTCGCAGGCGCCGTTTTCCATCGAGCGCCTGCTTGCCGATGCGCAGCGCACGCTCGCGGCGCGAGCCCAAAACAACCTGCGCACGGTATTCAATCTGACCGGCACGGTGTTGCACACGAATCTGGGCCGCGCGCTGCTGCCCGACGTTGCCGTGCGCGCCGTCGTGCAAGCGCTCACGCAGCCCGCGAACCTCGAATTCGATCTGGCCACCGGCAAGCGCGGCGACCGCGACGACCTGATCGACGAACTCATCTGCGAATTGACTGGCGCCGAAGCGGCGACCGTCGTGAACAACAACGCGGCGGCGGTGCTGCTCGCGCTTT
Source organism: Paraburkholderia sp. A1BS-2L (assembly GCF_051125205.1). NCBI lineage: Bacteria > Pseudomonadati > Pseudomonadota > Betaproteobacteria > Burkholderiales > Burkholderiaceae > Paraburkholderia > Paraburkholderia sp. A1BS-2L. Next base: position 499,112 of record NZ_CP120429.1, on the reverse strand, counting down.
CCGCGCTGGCCGCACGCAAGGAAGTGATCGTCTCGCGCGGCGAACTCGTGGAGATTGGCGGCGCGTTTCGCATTCCCGACATCATGAGCCGCGCGGGCGCGCGGCTGCGCGAGGTGGGCACGACCAATCGCACGCACCTGAAGGATTACGAGGCCGCTATCGGCGCGCGCACTGCGCTGCTGATGAAGGTCCATTGCAGCAACTATGCGATCAGCGGCTTTACGAAGAGCGTCGAGCTGGACGAACTCGCGCCGCTCGCTCAGCGCCATGGTTTGCCCGTTGCCGTGGATCTCGGCAGCGGCACGCTCGCCGATCTCACGCAATGGGGCCTGCCGGCCGAGCCGACTGTGCGCGCCACCGTCGAAGCGGGCGCCGACCTCGTCACCTTCAGCGGCGACAAGCTGCTGGGCGGCCCGCAGGCCGGGTTGATCGTCGGGCGCAGGGAGTTGATCGCAAAGATCAAGAAGCATCCGCTCAAGCGCGCGCTGCGCGTGGGCAAGCTCACGCTCGCGGCGCTCGAGCCCGTGCTGAAGCTTTACCAGGCGCCCGAATTCCTGCGCGAGCGCCTGACGACGCTGCGGCTGCTCACGCGTCCCGCGAGCGAGATGCACGAAGCGGCCACGCGTGCGCTGCCGGCACTGCAGCGGGCGCTCGGCGATGGCTATGCGGTGAGCGTCGAGCCGATGCTGAGCCAGATCGGCAGCGGCGCGTTGCCGGTCGATGTGCTGCCGGGCTACGGTCTGGTCGCGCGCCACAGCGGCAAGGGCGGCGGCGGCCGTGCCTTGCTCAAACTGGAGCGCGCGCTGCGCGGCTTGCCGCGTCCCGTGATTGGCCGCATTGCCGACGACGCGCTGCGGCTCGATCTGCGCTGCCTCGAACACGCGGACGAAGCCGCTTTCGTCGCGCAACTCGCGGAGCTGCGCCTGTGATCGTCGGCACGGCAGGGCATATCGATCACGGCAAGACCACGCTCGTGCGCGCGCTCACCGGCGTGGACACCGACCGGCTCAAGGAAGAAAAAGCGCGCGGTATTTCGATCGAGCTCGGCTATGCCTATACGCCGCTCGCGAACGGCGAGGTGCTCGGTTTCATCGACGTGCCGGGGCACGAAAAACTCGTGCACACCATGGCGGCCGGCGCATGCGGCATCGACTTCGCGCTGCTGGTGATTGCCGCCGACGACGGCGTGATGCCGCAAACGCGCGAGCATCTCGCGATCCTGCAATTGCTTGGCGTCAGGCACGGTGCGATCGCGCTGACCAAAACGGATCGCGTGGACCCGGCGCGCCTTGCCGAGGTGCGCGCGGACATTGCCGCGTGGCTCGCGCCAACCGCGCTGGCGGGCGCGCCGTGCTTCGAAACGCAGGCGACCCGGGCGGGCGACCCGGGCGTCGCGCAACTCGACGCCTGGTTGCGCGAGCGCGCCACGCACTGGCGCGCTCGCCGCGACGACGGTCTGTTCCGTCTTGCCGTGGATCGCGTCTTTACCTTGACGGGGCAGGGCACGGTCGTGACCGGCACGGTGTTCGCGGGGCGCGTGCGCACGGGCGAGCATGTGCTGCTTGCGCCAGCGGGCGCACCGGTGCGGGTGCGCAGCATCCATGCGCAAAATCACGCGGCGCAGGCGGGGCAAGCGGGAGAACGGTGTGCGCTCAACCTTCATGGCGTGGAGCGGGAGCAGATCGCGCGCGGGGACTGGATCGTCGATGCACGGCTCACGCAGCCCGCGACGCGCCTCGACGTCGACCTGCAATTGCTCGACGACGCGGACATCAGGCTTGAACATTGGTCGCCGCTGCATGTGCATCTGGGCACGATGCACCGCGTGGCGAATATTGCCTTGCTCGAAGGCGATGTGCTCGCGGCGGGGGAGCAAGCCCGCGTGCAACTGGTTTTCGATGCGCCGCTGCACGCGATGCCCGGCGACCGCTTCATCGTGCGCAACGCGCAGGCGAGCCGCACCGTGGGCGGCGGGCGCGTGCTCGACCCATTCGGGCCTGCGCGGCGCAGGCGCACGCCGGAGCGCCGTGCGTGGCTCGACGCGCTATGCGCATGGCTGGATGAAGGCCGCATTGACGCGCTGATCGAACAGGCGCCATACGGGCTCGCACGTGCGACGCTCACGCAATTGACCGGATTCGACGCGGACACGCTTGCACTGCCCGACGACGCGGTCGTGATCGCTTCGCAAGGGCGGACCGCAGAATCCGTCGTGCTCGCGCGCGCGCACTGGACACGCCTCGCTGCGCGCATTGTCGAGGTGCTGGGCGAATTCCATGCGCGCATACCCGATGAGCAGGGACCGGACGCTGCGCGGCTGCGGCGCATGGTGGCGCCGCTTGCAAGCGAGGAGATCTGGCGCGCGGCCGTGGACGCGCTCATCGATGCGGGACGTATCGCGCGCAGCGGGCCGTGGCTGCATCTGCCTTCGCATGCGGTTTCGCTCGATGCCGGTGAGGAAGCGCTCGCCGCGCGACTCATGCCGTTGCTCGCACAAGGAGAATACGACCCGCCATGGGTGCGCGACCTCGCACGCGAAGTACGGGAATCCGAGGAAAAAGTGCGCGCGCTGCTGCGCAAACTGGCGCGGCTTGGCAAGCTGTATCAGGTCATGCGCGATCTGTTCTACGATCGCGACGTGATTCACGAGCTTGCGCGTCTGGTGGCGCAATTGGCCGAAACGCCGCAATCGCAAGGCGTGAGCGCGGCGGCGTTTCGCGATGCTACGGGACTCGGCCGCAAGCGCGCGATCCAGATTCTGGAGTTCTTCGATCGCGTTGGATATACTCGGTTTCAACGCGATTTACATGTGTTGAGGCCCGATAGCCGCATGCGTGATTGGGTTTGATGCGCGGTTCGCGTTTGTTGCGTGTTCATCGTCGTTTTGCAACGGAAGGCAATCGTATCGGGTGGTGCGGCTGGGCTTCAAACCCAGTTGGGGACGTCAGCCGTTCCCGGGACAGTTCGACTCTGTCTGCCTTCCGCCAAGGATTAGAGGTTCACGGCTGGTGGCGATACTACTCGTACGGACAGGGAACGCCGAGGTAGTTAGCGCCGATCGAACTTGCTCCTTACTAGCCCCTCTAGTTTCGTGATTTGCGAGGCTGGAACCATCAAGGCGCGATAAACCAGGGAGCCAGAACGTTTACCGCTTACGCCGCTGCAGGCAGCTAATGGTCCCGATGCTCGCGCTACGATTGCGTCCCGACGGAAGGGGCCGATACGGCGCAGGGGTCGTCCGAACGGGAAATGGATGAAAGCAGGGCTATCGACAGGGCAGTCACGAGCGTCGGCCCAGCCGAGGCAAGGATGATCTGGTCCGCGGTCCACGAGCGCGAGAGCAAATACCCTCCCAGAACCGGACCGAGCACCGCCCCGACACGTCCGACTCCGGATGCAAGTCCGGCACCCGTCGAGCGCCCTTTGGTCGGGTAAAAGACCACTGCGATGCCGTAGAGCCCAGACTGGCCGCCGATGACACTAAAGCCAGCGAACATGATGCACAGGACGGCGATTTCCGGTTGATGGGTGAAGAATGCAAGTCCCGCGATAGACAGTCCGCCAAGCACGAAGTTGGCGAACATGACCCAGCCATATCCGAAGCGGTCGATCAGATAGCCCAGCAGATAGTTGCCAATGAGGCCGCCACCCCAGAACGCCATGCCGGTAAGCAGCGAGGCACCGGCCGAAAATCCGATTGCGCTCATCAGAAGCGGGATCCACGCAGCCAGAAAGTACGCGCTGAGCATGTTGCAGAAGCTCGCGAGCCAGAGCAGAACAGTGGGGCGCGTGCGTCCATGTCCGAACACCACCTTCAGCGCGCTTTCCTTGCGTGCCGACTGCTCAGTCTGGTTGAACTCGTCGTCGAGCCGGTACTTCCGGATCAGGTCGACCGTCTTGTCGTCGTTCGGACGCCGCAACAGCCGGAACTGCAACGATTCCGGAAGAAGGATCAGCATCAGCAGTGCGAGGAAGCCGGTGAGAATCGCACCGGAGTAGAAGACGCCGGTCCAGCCAAATGGTTTGATCACAAACGTAGCGATCGCTCCGCCTACGACTCCGCCGATCACATAGCCGGAAGAGACCACCATCACGAGCGTCGTGCGCAGGCGCTTCGGACTGTATTCCCCTCCCAACGCGAGCGCATTGGGAACGACGACCCCCATCCCGAGCCCCGCGATGAAGCGGATTGCCACCAGTTGTCCGAGCGTGTGAACGATGGATGTCAAAGCCATAAGGACTGCTACCCACATCAGAGAGGCTATCAATGCTGGCCGGCGGCCGATGCGGTCGGCGATACCTGCGAGCAGGACCGAGCCCACGAGCATGCCGAACAGGCCGGCGCTCAGAACCGGGCCGAGCATGGCCTTGCCGATTCCCCAGTCTTTGATCAGGGCGGGTGCCGCGTACGACATGGCCTGAACATCGAAGCCGTCAACGACCATGCACAGTGCACACAGCATCACCACCATGTACTGCGCGCCATGGATCGATTTCGCGTCCGGGAACCGGCTACGCGCTTTTGACAGTTCCATTTTCATCTTCTCCGGGTGCGCCGTTCCGAGCGTTTGGCACTCTTGCGCTTGTTGTAAAAAGGTTGTGTGGATCGAGTTAGAGATCGAGAACCAGCAGCCCCGATCTGGACCGCGAGCAGCAAGGCGTGAACTGATCGTTCGCCGCGTGCTCCACATCGGTCAAATAGACGTCGCGATGGTCCGGCTCGCCACCGAGTACCCGTGTCAGGCAGGTGCCGCATACACCCTGCTCGCAGGACACGGGAATCTCGACGCCGCACTTCGCAAGCGCCTGAACAACCGATTCATCGGGCGATACCGGGATGACCTGGCCAGAACTCGCCAGCTTCACGCTGAAGCGCTGATCCGATGAGGTGTCGGCAGCGGTGCCCGCGAAATACTCGCGATGTATCGTGGCTTCACCCCATCCCTGCGCGCGCGCGGTCTGAATGACCATGTCCATGAAGCCCTTCGGGCCGCAGACATAAAGATGGGTGCCAGGCGTTGGGCTGGCGAGCGCCGTCGATGCATCGAACTGCTGCGCCTCGTCGTCGTCGCTCAGGTGGAAGGCGACCTGAGATGAAAACGGAGATTGCTCGATCGTCGAGCGGAATGCCATGCGATCCGCCGAGCGCACGCAGTAATGCATGTCGAACGGCGCACCGATATGCGAGAGCCGGTGAGCCATGCAAAGAATCGGCGTGATACCAATGCCGCCGGCAATGAGGAGGGTTCGTTCGGCATCGCGTGCCAGGGGGAAGTGATTCTTGGGCTCCGATATGGTCAGGGCGTCGCCTTCATTCACGTCCCGATGCATGGACTCCGAGCCACCTCTGGAAGCGGACTCACGCAACACAGCGATGACGTACCGGTGCGTCTCGTGAGAGGGATTGCACAATGAATATTGCCGCACAGTGTCTGCATTGACATGGACATCAATGTGAGCGCCGGCCGAGAAAGCCGGCAAAGAGGCTCCGTCCATTCTCGCCAGCTCGTAGCGGCAGATGTCGGTCGCTTCTTGCACTTTTCGCACTACAGTAACTTTCAAGACAATCTCCTGCTGTTTGTTGCGAGATTCCGGCTGTGCACGACTAGAAGCTGTGCGTCATGCCGACGCCGAGGTACACGGAGGAACGCGCCCCCTGGGCGAGCGGAGTGCCCGTGTCGAGGGCTGCGCCATTCGCATTGAGACGTTCGTACACGCCCACGAGCTGCATCGTCGTGCGCTTGCTCAGGAAGTAGCTGGGGACGACATAGAATTTGTTGGCGACCTCATCGGGTGCGCCGTCCTGAGTTCGCTTGCCACGGTAGTAAGCGACGTAGAGGTCGAATGCCGGTGTGATGAGCCAGTCTCCGCCGCCGGAAAGGACCTGGGTCTGCATATTCCGGTAGGGTCTGGCGGGCGTGTTCAAGCCGCTGTCGATCCGGTTCTGGGTGAACGTCGCCCGCAGCGTCAAGCCTCCCCATTTGTAGGAAGCGCCTCCTGCATAGGCGAAGAAGAGCGTTCCGATGTTGTCCTTGTATTGCATATAGGACGCCCTGAGCGTTGCCGCTCCGCCGTCGTAGCCCACCATCGCGCCAGCAGCACTGTTATTCGAAAACTGGCCCGCGATCCCGCCGAAGGCGTACATCGCCATGCCGGTGAAACCGTACTTGCGGATCTGGTACTTCACGGCGTTATCGACACGGTCAAGACTGGCGCCGGCAACCCCGGGATTGGGGCCGAAATTGCTCTGGATCGTGGTGCCCGGTCCGCCCAGGTAGCCGAGCCGAACGTTCATGTTCGTTGCCGAGTTGTTGGCGTTGAGCGGGTCCGTCACGTAAAAAAGTTCGGCGAGCGTATTGACCTGCCGTCCGAACGTAAGCGTCCCCCAGTCATTCGAGGTCAGCCCGACATAAGCGTTGCGGTCGAAAAGCTTCTGGGTGCTCGCAGCCGCCCCGGTGTTGACGATGATGGTGGACGCGAAACTGAATACCGTGCTCAGACCGCCGCCGAGATCTTCCTGTCCCCGCAGACCCCACAACGAAGGAAGCCACATATTGGCTGCCATGCCTACCGACGAACCCCCGGTCTTGCCGGTCTGGTAAACGATCCCGTCGTCCAGTCTCCCAACGAGCGATATGCTCGAAGTTGAAACCTGCGCGTATGCCGCGGATGATCCGAAAGCTAGCGTTGCGATGACTGCATGAAGCTTCTTCATTGTCGATGTCTCCAGACTTCATTTAAGTTCGTTTTGCTAATTATTATTTTGGCATTTATGTTTTTTCGCGCCCGCTCCATGGAGATTGAGTAAGGTTCTACAAGCGCATGCGGGAGGAGGCCTGCATGCGCCGAGCCAGCCTGTGTCAGGTCGTTGTGGCGACCGGCCTGTTCCGCGCCGCGACTTCGGCATCAAGCAGCTTCGCCAAAGTGCGTCGGACGCGGATCGCGCCACTGTCGGTGCCGAGCAAGACAGGGTGCAAATCCATGATGTCGACCGATCCAATGGACCGCTGCTGGGCTTCCAGCATCGGTTTGTCCTGCTCGACGAATCCAATGCGCTGCCAGTCACGCACCTTCTGATCCGCTTCTGGATCTCCGACCGCGTAATCCCGGCTGTTGCAGAAGAAGTAGTGACACGTGAACTCGGACTCGGCCGTCACGATATGCGCGCTCTGAATCTCGAAGAGCATCTTTTCGCGGTCGTCGACTTCATAGCCGCGGACCGTGAGCTTCGCGTTCGACGGCGGATCCCAACGCACCTCGTAGACGAGGTCGATCAGCTTGTCCGGGTCCGAGACGGCATTGGCGTAGAACATCGGGACCTTGCCGTTCGGGAAGGTCAGGTAGGTGTAGATCGTGTTGCCGTCCTGCTTGACCTCGTTCTTGATGCGTGGAAACGCTTCGGACCCCTGATACTCGCCGTGCACGAACTGGATGTGCGTGAGGTCGGTCAGGTTGTCGATGGCCAGTTGGTAGTTGGCCTGGGTCACCATGTAGCCCTGCACCGCGGCGCGCGCGGGATCCGTGAGGAACGCGTAGTCGGGCAGGGCGCTCTCGTCGGCCGCCTCGGGGTCGCCGAGCCACACCCAGAATCCGCCGAATCGTTCGAGTACCGGATACGCCTTCACTTTTGCCGCTTTGGGAATCGGCGCGCCGTCGACGGGGTTTTTTGCACAGTTGCCGGCCTTGTCAAAACAGAGGCCGTGATAGCCGCACTGGATCAGGTCGCCAACCTGCGTGCCCATGTGCAATGGCACAAAACGGTGTGCGCAGCGGTCCGCGATCGCTGCCGGCGTGCCATTTTGCAGACGGTAAACGAGGATCGGCTCGTTAGCGATCGTGCGATGGAGAAAGCCCTTTTCGTTAAGCTCGCTGGTCCAGCCGATCATGTGCCATGCGTTCTGGAGAAATACCATGTCTCACCCATGTATAAGTGCTCGCCCGGCGGTTCGACATCGACATTGGCGTCGCCGCTGCCCAGGCGACCGAACCAGCTCTTGACGAAGGAAGGAAGTGTGGACGCATTCTGGCTGTATTCGACACTATAGTCAAATTTATAGACGTTAGTGTCAATACCACTATCGTTTTCCCTGAAATGCCAGACGAAATTGGTGCGCTGAGCATTTCGCGCCCGGGCGCCTTACAGCGCGCGGGTAGACTTACGCGTTGTAGCGCCTTGATGCGGCACGACCAATGGACATTTACATGAGCGACAACACGACCACGACACGGGAACGAATCACCCGGAATGCCGCGCAGCGGCAGGCAATCCTCGAGGAGGCGTGCCTGCTCTTCATTTCGAAAGGTTTTGGCGGGACCAACATTCAGGACGTCGCCGATGCGGCGGGCCTGACACGAACAGCGGTGTATCACTACTTCCGCAGCAAGGAAGCCATGCTGGAGGCCCTGACGGAAGACGTCACGCAGAAGGCAAGCGAGCTGTCGGCATCGATCTCGATGCGCGACGACGTTCCGGCCGAAGAGGCGCTACAGCAACTGATCATCCAGCACGCCGGACTCATCCTTTCGCTGCCCCTGCAGTTTCGCGTAGTCGAGCGCAGCGAAAGTAGCCTTCCGGAGGCGCACCGCAAGGCGGCAGAGGATGCGCGGCGCGGGGTGCTTGCCCATTTCGTCCATGTGATCCAGCGCGGTATTCGCGAAGGGGTATTTCGTCCGATCGATGCACATGTCGCCGCGTTTTCCATCATCGGCATGTGCAACTGGTGTGCGTGGTGGTTCGATGCGGGCGGCGAAGTGCCGGCACGCGAGGTGGCGGCCACCATTGCCGAACTGGGGCTTCGTGGCCTGCTCAAGGTCAAGGCGCCGCGGGCGCGACCGGTCACGATCGCGGAGACCATGAGCCAGATGCGGGACGCAATGGCCGTCCTGGAGCGGCAGATCGGCCATCTGCCATCCGGATCGAAATAGGACGCGTTGACAGTAGCGTCAACCGGGAAGGGTTAACGAGATCGTCGAAAATTTGACGGTAGTGTCTAATTCTCGTATGATCGACTCACGATCAAACGAGGGTGCCGCTTCGCCGCGGCAAGACAGATGACCACGACCCGCAACCCGGCAGCCGGCGCGACCGCCGGCTTTCTGAATACCGACTGGAACCCGCGAGACGTGCCGCAAGGCACGCGGACGACCAACGTCGTGCTGCGCACGGCAGACGGCGCCGCGACGGGCGGCTCGCTCTACGAGCCGTCGACGCCGACCGACACGGTGGTGTGTGTCATGCACCCGCGCGAGTTCATGGCCTGCCACTATCTGATCCCGGACATCGTGGGCGCGGGCTATGCGGCCTGGTCGCAGTCGCCTCGCTCGGTCGGGAACGATCTGCGTCTGGAGCATGAATTCGCGTTGCACGATGTCGCCGCGGGACTGACGTACCTGAAGTCGCGCGGGTACCGCCGCATCGTGCTGCTGGGCAATTCCGGCGGTGCGGGGCTCTACGCGTACTACGTGCAGCAGTCGGGATGTCAGCCCGAGCAGCGCACGAGCCGCACCCCAGCCGGCAAGCCGACGCGCCTGGCTGATCTGCAGATGCCCCAGGTCGATGGTGTCGTGTTCGTCGGTCCGCACCCTGGTCAGGGCGCACTGCTGATGAACTGCATCGATCCGTCCGTCGTCAGCGAATACGACCCGCTGGCAGTCGATCCCGCGCTCGATCCACTCAATCCCGGGAACGGGTTTGCCGGCGCCGGCGCAACGACTTATGACGCGAGCTTCGTCGAGCGCTATCGCGCTGCACAGCGCGAGCGCGTTGCCCGCATCGACGAACACGCGCGGCGTCTTATCGCGCTGCGCATGTCGGCCCGGAAAAGGATGGCCGAGGCGGGCAGCGCCGCTTCGGTCGAAGACCGCCGGATCGCGTCGCATACGCCGATCATCAACGTATGGCGTACCGATGCAGATCTGCGTTGCTTCGATCTGTCCATCGACCCCTCCGACCGCAAGTTCGGCTCGCTGTGGGGTAGCGATCCCTACGTATCCAATTACGGCGCAGTCGGGTTTGCGCGCCAATGCACGCCGGAAAGCTGGCTGTCGACGTGGTCGGGCCTGTCGTCCAATGCGACGCTGGAAAAGACGGCTGCGTCGATTGTTCAGCCCGTGCTTGTCGTCGAGTACACCGGGGACCAGGCCTGCTTCCCGGGCGACGTGAAGAAGATCTACGCCTCCATTGCCTCTTCGAACAAGCGCCACCTGCGCGTACGAGGCGACCATCACGGACGCGCCCTGTCGCCCGAAGAAGAACCGGGGCGGCTCGAGGCCGGCCGGCAACTGGCTTCGTGGCTCAAGGACACTTTTCCCGCTCTCTGAGCCTGCCGAGAATACTGAATCTGGAGATCCCGCATGACTGCCCACGCAAACCCGCGTCAACTCAAACTGAACGGTGTCGACCATACTGCGCGGCCGACCTGGAAACTCCGGGAAACCGTTGAGTTTTATCGTGACAAATTAGGACTACAACTGATTCACGTGATCTCCGCGCGGGGTTGGGGACCGTCGAATCATCCGGACTTTCTGCATTTTTTTTTCGATAGTGGCAAGGGGAGCACCATCGCCTTTTTCTACTATCTGGGCTCCGATCAGCCGGCCGAACTCGAAGGCCGGTCCCAGCGCGCACCGGCTCCTGAAGACCACGTGTTCGACGCGACGCACACGGCGTGGCAGGTCGAAAGCGAAGAGGAGCTTCATGCGTGGAAGGCGAAGCTGGAAGCACAGGGACTCAACGTTTCCGTCGAAACGCGTCACGAAGTCATCGAATCGATCTACGTGCGGGATCCGAACGGCTATTTCATCGAGTTCACGCGAAAGCTCCGTCCACTCGGCGAACTCGATGCCGACGATGCTGCGCTGACGCTACAGGCTGCAATGGAGGCCGAGGACATGGCTGCGGCGGAAGGCCGCCGGGTTCTGAACATCGATGAATTCTGGGCGCGAAAAGCCGCGTTGCTCAACGAGCGTGAGCACGTCAACGGCGACGGTAACGGTGTGCGGATTTACGTTCCGCAGCTCGACGAGTTTGCCGCGATCGTCAAGGACGCTGAAAAGCGGGAAGGGTGCCGTGTGGTTCGTCGAGGGGCCTACGATTGCATTGAAACGGACCAGCCGATCGCGTTCCTGAGAAAGGAACTGGCCCTGAAGCCAGCTGTCTGGTACGGCCTCTTCACCGGCGGTGTGCAAGGCCACATCAGTGAGTTTGGTCGCGATCGCGTCGTGATCGCACCGTGCGGCAAGTAATCGGCGCTTGCTGAAAAAGTGAGGAGACAATGGCTGGCATATTGAGCCCTATCGAGGGCGTTACTTATCCCACCGCTGCAAGAGCGGCCCGATCTTTTGCGAGTGGAGCCTGGGTTGATTCGACCGTAGGCGATGCATTGCGCGCAACGGCGCAACGTTTTCCCGACCGTCCGGCGTTCATCAGCGACGAGCGAACGATCACTTTTCGCGAGCTCGACGAAAAAACCGAGCGCCTGGCCGCCGCGCTCCTGGATTTGGGCCTCGAAACCGGCGACCGGGCAATCCTGCAAATCGGCACGAACGTCGAATCGATCATCGTGCTCGTGGCCTGCTTCAAGGCGGGGATCGTCCCGGTGTGTTCGCTGCCGCAGCATCGTGAAGTGGAAATTGGACAGCTTGCCGGGCAGGCGGGCGCGAGAGGCTATTTCGTTCAGGCCGACTTCAGTGCCTTCGACCTCGCGGGTTTCGCGGCGAAGATGGTCGATCGCACGCCGAGCCTGGCGTATCTGATCGTCTCGCGCGGAGCTGTGCCGGGTACGAGCGATATCGAGACGCTGGTGGCGTCCACGCCGCTCGAAGCCGCCAGGCAGCGTCTCGCGCTCGTCAAGCTCGGTAGCGAGGACGTGCTGAGCTTCCAGCTATCGGGGGGGACTACAGGTGTCCCGAAGATCATTCCGCGTTTCCATGCCGAATATATCGGGCACTCGAGCGCATGTATGAACCGCTACCGCATGACGAGCGAAGGCCGGTTCATCTATCCGTTACCGATCGTTCACAACGCGGGCCAGCTCTATGCACTGCTGCCGCCGCTGGTGCTCGGATCGACGACCGTGCTGATGCCGAAGGCCGACGTCGTGCGGATGCTCGAACTGATCGAGGCGCATCGTGTCACGCATGCCTTGTCCATTGGACCGATCGCGCCACAACTGCTTGCGTACCAGGACGTCGGGAAGCACGACTTGTCGTCGCTGCAGCTGTTCGCAACGATGAGCCGCGCGGACGCGCTCGAAGCTCACCTGGGCGTGCCGTGCTCGAACCTGTATGGCATTACCGAGGGGCTGCTGCTGGGGTCTCCTGCCGACGAACCGGTTTTCGTCAGGCATCACACCCAGGGTGCCTCCGGGTGTCCGGATGACGAGATCAGGCTTCTGGACCCCGACAGCGAGACCGAGGTCGAATCCGGAAAGATGGGTGAACTCTGCTTTCGCGGACCATCCACGCTCGGCGGTTTTTTCGACAACCCGGAGGCGAATGTCACGGCTTTCACGTCGGACGGCTTCTATCGCACGGGCGATATGGTCACCCGCCATGTCATTGACGGGAAAACTTACGTGACGTTCGAAGGCCGTCTGCGCGACAACGTGAACAGGGGTGGCGAAAAGATCGGATGTGAGGAGGTCGAAGCTTTCGTCTGCCAGCATCCCTCCGTCGTCGACGCCAAGCTCGTTGCTATGCCCGACGAAACCTACGGGGAAAAGGGTTGCATTTTCATCGTCACGCGCCCGGGCGCCGAACCGCTCGATGTCGCGACGCTCGGTGCGTTCCTTGTTGGCAAGGGCCTTGCGAAGTTCAAGTGTCCTGAGCGTGTCGAGGCGATTGAGGAATTCCCCGTGACCCGGGTGGGCAAGCTCGACAAGCCGGCATTGAAGAAGCGAATTTCCGACATCCTGACGCTCGAGAAGCCGGAGGTCAAATCGTGAGCGCGTTGCCGATCGCTACGGAGCAACTGGTGAGCCGCGTGCCGGTCGTTATTCGCCGCCGTGTCAAGTGGGGCGAATGTGACCCGGCTGGCGTGGTCTACACCGCGACCTTCTCCGACTATGTCATCTCCGCGGCAGAACTGTTTTACGGTTCGCTGTTCGATACGACACCCCAGCGGGCGAAGCGCGAACAAGGTTTCGGTACGCCGACGCGCGCACTGACTTTCGATTTCAGCCGCTCGCTTTATCCGGATGACGAATTCGACATGACGGTTTCGGTAAAGGACATCCGTAGCAGGACGTATGTGCTCGATGTCACGGCCCGCACGCCTGAAGGCGACATCGTTTTCGAGGCGAATCTCACGCCCGTATGCGTGGCCCGGGACGAACGCAGATCGATCGAGATACCGGCATCGTTTCGTGCGGCGCTGGAGCAATACCGGCAAGCCTGCGCGGACTGAATCTTGTAGGAGAGACAAAGCATGAAAATCGTTGTCATCGGTGCCGGCCCGGCGGGCCTCTATTTTTCCCTTCTGGCCAGGAAGAGCAATCCGGAACACGACATTCAGGTGTTCGAGCAGAACCCGAAGGGCGCCACCTACGGTTGGGGCGTTGTGTTCTCGGATATTGGCCTGAGTTTTCTGCAGGAGGCCGACCCCGAGTTCTTCCGAGAGTTCACGGCGAATCATGAGCGCTGCGACTACATGGAGGTCGTGCATCGGGGAACCCATGTGCAGATCCATGGCAACCACTTCTCGCGCACGTCGCGCGTCGGCATGCTGAAGACGCTTCAGGATGCGTGCGAGCGGGAAGGCATTCGTATCGAATATGGCCGACGCATCGAGGACGTCGAAAGCCTCGCTGCCCAGGTAGATTTGGTCGTTGCGGCCGATGGGGGCAATAGTGCCGTGCGCACACAGTTTGCCGATCACTTCCGGCCCAGCTTTGAAAGGCGCCGCAACAAGTTCGCGTGGTATGGAACGCACCAGCGGTTCCACCCGGTTTCGCTGATCTTCCGTCCCAACGAGCACGGTACGTTCATAGCTCATGCCTATCAATACAGCCCGCAGTTGAGCACGTTTCTGGTCGAAGTCGATCCCGACACATGGAAGCGGGCGGGGCTCGATGCGGTGAGCGAAGAAGCAAGCCGCCGCTATTGCGCCGAGGTATTCCGGCAGGATCTCGGCTCCAACGGGCTGCTGACCAACCGTTCCCTCTGGTTCGAGGCGAACATCGTGAAGAACGAACAGTGGACGTATCGCAACATCGTTCTGCTTGGGGATGCATTGCGCACGGTGCACTTCTCGCTGGGCTCGGGCACGCGTATGGCCATGCAGGATGCCATCGCGCTGCATAAAGCCATCTGCTGCCATCCGCGCGACATCCAGGCGGCGTTCGCCACGTTCGAGGCGTCACGGCGTCCCGCGTCGAACAGTTTTCAGGGCGCGGCCAGCAAGAGTCTGGACTGGTACGAGAACGTCGACACGAAGCTGCATCTCGATCCGGTGTCCTTCGCATACGACTACATGCGGCGCACGGGGCAGGTGTCGCACGACGACCTGAAAGCGCGGGATCCGCTGTTTGCTGCTGCCTATGAGGCAGTGCAGGGTGAGCTTGCCCAGACAACGAGCGCCTGAAAGGGCGCGATCCTTCACGCGCGCAACGGTTCAAGAGAGATCAAGATGCAGAAATACTATCGGATTGGACAGATCGTCCCGAGTTCGAATACCACCATGGAAACCGAAATCCCCGCGATGCTTCACGCGCGGGAAACGGTCCGTCCCGAGCGGTTCACCTTCCATTCGAGCAGAATGCGCATGCACAAGGTGACCAGGGAAGAACTGGAGGCGATGAACCGGGAAGGCTTGCGCTGTGCGGCGGAACTGGCCGATGCACGCGTCGACGTGATGAGCACCGCGTGCCTCGTTGCGATCATGGCGATGGGGCCGGGGTACCACCGCGAAACGGAGGCACAACTGGCCGAGGTGGCTCGCAACAATCAGTGCCTCGCTCCGGTGATGACGTCCGCCGGCGCGCTGATCGATGGCCTCAAGACCCTGAAGGCCCGTCGCATTTCGCTTATGGCGCCCTACATGCGTCCGCTTACCGATCTCGTGGTGAAGTACATCGAGAGCGAGGGCATCGAGGTAATCGATTCGCTCTGCTTCGAGATTCCGGATAACCTGGAAGTGGGCAGGCGCGACCCGCTTCGGCTCGTGGAGGATGTACGGGCGCTGAACACCGAAGGCGCGGATGTCGTGGTGGCTTCGGCGTGCGTCCAGATGCCTTCGCTGCCGGCCATTGAGCGCATCCAGGACATGCTGGGTATCCGGACCGTGTCCACGGCGGTGTGCACCGTCAGGCGCATGCTGGACCATCTGGAGCTGGAGCCGATCGCGCCGGGAGCGGGCGCGCTGCTCTCCGGTGCCCAGGCCTGAACTGAATGGGTGTCGTGTCGTTGCGATGTTGCCAACGGCACGATCGCTGGCGGCGCTCATTGTGGTGCTCAAGCGCGGCAGCCAGACGCGAGAGCACCGTTGGTGTGTCGGGCTTGCCAATTCAGGCAACCTAATTGTGCTTCATGATCTTCACGATTTCCACGTGCCTGTAGACCAGGCCGAGGGGCGCCGCGCCGGTGTCATAGCCCGCACCCAGTCTATCGTTCACTTGTTTGCCGCGGCGAAGCCATAGCCGTCCGAGGTGACCGCGCCCTCTGCAGTTGCGCCGGGTTGGATAGACCCTCAATCACGGTGCTGGCGGAGAAGTTCGCATGACTGTACAACGATCGAACTGGCGCCCGGACGTGAGCATGCCGAGCGGATCCGGTTGCCGCCCGGCGTAACACTGCTAGTCGACCAGGCGGTCACCGTACCTGGCGATGCGCGTCATCTCGCATACTGCTTCAGAAACTGATCGGCAACCCGATTGAACTCGTCCGGCGTCTCGAAGTACGGCGAATGGCCCGCTTGCTCGAACGTATACGTTTGTGCACCCGGGATGAGCGTTTGCACGTGCAGATGGCTGGTCGGCGTCAGGAAGTCGTCGTGCGTGCCTCCGCCGATGAACGTCGGCACCTTGTAGCCCGCGAAGTCTTCCGGATGCAGTTTCATGCAATCGTCCTGCATCGTGCGCGCATCGAAGGGACCATTGAGCTGCTTGATCTGGCTGTACAGGAAGAACAGTTCCGGACGCTCCGTCAGCGTCCTGCGGTTCCAGCCGACGCCGTCGCCGCGACCCGCGCCGCCGAGGCGGTCGCTATTGAAGGTGTCGCCGGCCGTTTTCAGAACGTGCCAGTTTTCCTCCGACCACGCGGGCGTCGGCGAGCCGGTGATGAAGAGGCACGACGCGCGATCCGGATGACGCACCGCGAGCGGGAGTCCGGCCCATGCGCCGAGCGATTGGCACACGAATGCCGCCCGGTCGATGCCCTCGGCGTCCATGATCGCCAGCATGTCATCTGGGAAATAACGGGGATGAACGAGTTCCGGCGCGCAGTGAGACTGCTTGAAGCCGCGCATATCGACGGTAATGACATTGTAGCGGCGCTGGAAAAACGGTACTTGCTGAAACCAGCACATCGTGTTGCCGCCGCCGTGCACGAAGAAAACGGGATTCCCTTCGCCATGAACTTCGTAATACAGATTGACATCGGGGGTTTTGATAATTGGCATGACTCTCTCCTTGGTATTGTGCGGCCCGAGCTGCGGGCCGCAATTCATCAGAACTTGTGGCGCATACCCGCGGTGACGACGATTTGATGATCGTTGCTCGACGGCGCGCCGATGCCCTCGATCCATGCGTGGGCACCGGATGCCTGCTGAATTGCCGTACTCAGATAGACGTCGGTGCGTTTCGACAGGAAATAGTTGGTCCCCAGCGTGAGCTGGTGATAGTGAGCATTCGAATAGCTTGACGACGAGGCGCTCTGGTTCGTATAGATGTAGCCTGCTGCCACAAGCCAGCTGGGGGTGACTAGCCAGCGGCCGTTGATCTCGTAATTGGCGAAATGCAGACTGCCACCGGTCAGGATATCGAACTGAACGTTGGTGTAGAGCAGGGCGACCGTGGCGGGGCCGAACGTATAGGCGCCGCCGCCGCCGAATACACGATTGTTCTTCACGTTCGCGATGATCGACGTAGCGGTAGAAAAGTAGTTATCCGAAGCAATTGCCCCGGCAGGCGTGCTGCCGGGCGAATCGAGCCGCGCATACGCCGCGTCGAGCCGTAACGGTCCGTTGCTATAGTTTGCCCCGACGCTCCATGTCCGATTGGTTGCGAACCCGCCTGGCTGATTCGATAGACCGTAAAGCCCACTGACTGTCAAACCGTGGACGACGGGGCTCGTGTACTTGACCGAATTCTGGCTCCGATACGTGTTATTGAGGCCATCCGTATCGTAGACAGCGTTCGCGTATAGGCCCAATGCGCCGTTCGAGCCTGCTTGCAGGTAGGTCAGAAAATCCTGAACGCTGTTGTATTGCCGCCCGAATGTCAGTGATCCGTACGCTTCATTGGTAACGCCAACCCATGATGAGCGACCGAACATTCTGCCGCTCTGCAATGCAGCGCCATTCAACGGATTGAAGCCGTTCTCGAGCGTGAAGATCACGCGCGTACCCGCACCGATGTCCTCCGAGCCCTTGAGTCCCCAACGCGAGCCGGAATAGCTCCCCTGCGTGAGTTGCAACGCATGGCTGCCCTTTTGATTGCTCGTATAGGTCAGGCCTTCGTCGACGATGCCATACAGCGTGACGGAACTCTGCGCATATGCGCGGCCGCGTAAGCGAGCGGGAGAATGCAGACAAGTTTTCGAATGTTGTTCATGAGGTAGCGTTTCTGGTCATGGAAGTACGGCAGAGGATGAACCGGACCGGATCCACGGATCGGACCGGGTTATCCGGGGAAATCGGGAGACGATCAGTTCATGCGCCGTTCGCGAACGAAAAGTACGGTAACCAGAGCGATCAGGTCGCAGGCGACCACGTACCACGCCGCGGAGAACGGTTGCCCCGTCCTCGCGATCATCGCGGTGACAATGAACTGCGCTGTGCCGCCGAACAGCGTATTGGCGAGCGCGTAGGTGGTCGAGAATGCGGTCACTCTCACGTTCGCCGGGAACAACTCCATCATCAGCAGAAGCGTGGCGACGACGCCGAAGCCGAGCAGCGCGGTAACGACCATCACGGTCGTCACCACAACGATGGAGTTGGAGTTTCGTGTCACGATCCACAGCGCCGGCAGGCACGCGGCGGCGCTCAGGATGAACGTTGGCCGCACGAGTGCCTTGCGGCTCGCGCATCGGTCAGCGACAAGACCGCCGATGAACGCGAAGATCGTGAATGCGATCGACGCACCGAGCGCTGTCGCAAAACCGGTGGATGCGGGCAGATGAACGATCCGGGTCAGATAGCTGGGCATGTAGAACACCATCACGTACATGGTCACCGTCTGTCCCGTCGTCAGCCCGATCGCGGCCAGCATGTTGCTGCGGTGGCGGGCCCAAAGCTCGCCCAGCGGGTGCCGATGTTCACCGCGTGCGCCGTCATGAGGCGAGTCGGGCAGATGCCGGCGAATATAGAAACCGATTGGCGCGATCAGCGTGCCGATCGCGAACGGTACGCGCCAGCCCCACGCTGCGAGGGCGTCGGGGGCGAGCGCATGGCTGAGCAGATAGCCGCA
This sequence comes from Paraburkholderia sp. A1BS-2L, assembly GCF_051125205.1. Taxonomy (NCBI): domain Bacteria; kingdom Pseudomonadati; phylum Pseudomonadota; class Betaproteobacteria; order Burkholderiales; family Burkholderiaceae; genus Paraburkholderia; species Paraburkholderia sp. A1BS-2L. The sequence continues at coordinate 480,489 of NZ_CP120429.1, read as the reverse complement.
TAGCGCCCCGACTATGGAGGAGATGCCCTGACTGACCATTTGCCACCCGACCATGAAGCCCCGTCGTTGCTGACCGCCTGACTCCATCAGATAGGTCGTAGCGGTGCCGACCTCTCCACCCGCGGCGAAACCCTGCAGGATGCGTCCGCCGACGATCAGGACCGTTGCGGCCCAGCCGATTTGCGCATACGTCGGGCACAGCGAGATAAGGCAGGTGCCGATTGCCCATCAGCAGAATGCTCAACGTCATGGCGTCGCGTCTGCCGACCCGGTCGGTGTAGCTGCCGAGCAGCAACGCGTCCGATTGGCCGCGCAAAAAAGCCGACGCCGAACGTGCCGACAGCGAGCAGCAGCGAGGAAATCGGATCGTGAGTCGGGAAAAACGCACTCGCGGCGTATTCAATGGATCCCTCACAATCGCGATTACGCCGCCCGCAGCGACGGCGGATTTCGCCGAAACCATTTCGGCTTTCTCGGACGCGCATCCAGACGTGCAGTTGCGCGTGCTCGAACTGCGTCCGCATCTGATTGCGAACGACCTGCGTGACGGCACGCTTGACGGCACGCTTGACGTCGCGCTCTTTGCTCAATACACCAGCCTGAACGCTCGGCGCAATTCGACATTACGCCGCTCTATGTGCTCGGGATCACGCTTGCGGTCAGCTCACGCTATCGAGGCCCCAGCGAAGTCGGCATCCGCGAGTTGCGGGAGATGTCATGGCTGGTACTGGATCCCGTGATCGATACCCATAGCATTGTTTCGACGTTGTTCGAGCAGCACGGGCTGGCACCCCCGGCACGGATCATTCAATGTTCGTCGCTCGCGATGTACATCGAGCTGGCCGGGCGTCTCGATGTCGTCTCTGCATGGGCGGACGCCGGAATGAACGCGCTGTGCAGGCGCGAGGAAGAGGGGGCAATGAAGCGCCTCCGGGTCACCGAGTCGATGCCGACGGCAAGAATGTGCATCGCGTATCCTGCGATTGACATGATGACCGCGACGACGCGCGAATTTGTTGTGTGGTTTCAGTCGACGTTGCGCAAGTCCGGCTCGGGGGTGCGTTTTTCGGTTGGTAGTACGTGACGGTATCCTGCGTGAAGTGATTACCGAGCGCTGACCGACGACTACGACGTACCGGAAAGCTCACGTTTGGTCGCTCGCCTACGGGGGGAATGACTTGAGCCACTGCGCCCACTGGTCTTTATCTTTCGCACATCATTCAATATAAATAATGATCAAACGTTCTTCATTGTAATAAGGGTAATAAACGTAGGTGTCAGATCGGTTGGCACACATGGTGTTTTGCGTCCGCGTTACGCGGTAAGCTCATCGGCATCGATTACTTGCGTGTAGGTAATATTCGTCACATGCGCTGAAGACCGCCTCCAGCGCACGTGGTGCAGGCGGCAATCTGTGTCGCCGGTTTGCGCGCAAAATCATCTTCGACGATCAGGGGGGAACTCGTTGCCGCCTGGACGTCCGGCCCACGCGTGCCCTCGATCTTTCGCCGGTGCGATCTCGGCAAGAATCGCGTCCCAAAGAAATCCGGGCGCGCGGGACCGTTGGCGTTCAGTGACGTGACGGGCGTTCACCAAAGCGTGCTACCTCTGATTTCGGCTCGTTCTCCGGCTGATCAGGCTGGCGCCGCGCGGCAGCCTCCCTATCGAGGCGGCTGCTATCCATCGTCGTTCGCCGCTCTTTGGTCAGCGCTCGGCGTAGCTTGGACTTGAACATACAGTTTCTCCTTGTGACTAATCTGGACGAGCTCAAGGTACAGTGGAAGAGCACCGCCGCGCAACACCTTTGATGCATGAGGCGCGCCGTGCGAGGCCAGCGGTCGAAAAGGACGACGGGCCCAGCAACCTTCCGCCCTGCTCGCTGGGGCCTGGCGGGGCGACTGGCGCTTAGTGACGAGAGTGGAAGTGGTTGGGCTTAAGGACTTTCGGGATCGCTATGGCGGGTTCATGCCCTCGACGCCTGGGGACGATCAGGGAGAACGGAAGAATCCGGTCGCACTCGAGACGATAGGCGGCGAGCGTATGCTTCGACAGCCCGCCGATCGCGCCTGCAGGAACTGGGACGAAGTCGACGTCGTTGGCGTCCTCGGCGAGACCGCGCGATTGCGGTTCGCCTGCGGCGAAGGCGGCGATGGGAGGGCGAGATCCTCGTTTGTGAAGGGTCTCAGCAGTTCGTCTCATGGGCGTCGCGCCAGCGCGCCGGCGTCATGGCGGGGCGTGCGGCGGCTCGCGGGTGCCGGTCGCCAGGATTGATCGACGCGGTGGCGGTGCGCGAACGCGTGGGCTGTGCGCAGGAAACGCCCTGCTGAGCGGGCGCGGACGCCCCGTGAAAACGCGGGTGGGCCGGGACCAGTTCTGTGATATCGGTGTCGACGGCAAAGCGCCTTGAGTCGCGGTGCCGCCGCTGCAGAACCACTGCCGTGCATGTGCTACACGCGTCCGCACCGTCGTTGCTCCAGCGCGGCCTCATCAAGCGCACGCGCCAGGGTGCGTGACGGAGTCCACTGTCCCCCTTGTTTGAGTCATCGATACGGTGGCTTTCAGGCTTGAAATCGACAAGAATTGGTTGTCTTGCCGCGACATTAATTGATGAACCCCACGGATACACAATAGCCGCGTCAATTCCTCTGAGTACGAAGGTTCAACCGTCTGAACTAAGATTGCGGAGCCGAAGGAATACCACCGACCTCCTGCGCTACCGCCATTGCGATTGGTGTCGTTACCGCTTTCGATGCCAAATGGCGCGACGTCTCTGCCGCTATCTAGCAGCCAGACAATAGCGACACCGCTAATTCAACACATTCTGTTGCCTTCGTCGCGCGATGTGGCATAGTGCGACACAGTAACTTAACAAGGGAAAAGTAAAAGAATGGCGACGCTCGATTCCATCCAGGCAAAGCTAGCAAAGCTCCAGGCCCAAGCAACCGCGCTGGCAACCACGAAGTCCACTGCTGTGCTCGAAAAGATTCGCGGTCTGATGGAAAAGCATTCGGTGACGCTCGCCGACATCGAAGCATTCGTCGGAAAACGACGTGGTCGCAAGTCTGGCGTGAGCACCGCAACGAAGCAGAACTCGTCGGTAGCAAAGTATCAGGACCCGAGGAGTGGGGCCACCTGGACAGGCCACGGTCGAGCACCGAGTTGGATTGCCAAAGCCAAAGACCGAAGCAAGTTCCTGCTTGCGGGCGCACCGACGAAGTCTGCTGCGGCTGCGAATCCCCCGAAGGCTGGCAACTACGTCCGCGGTCCGCAGCCGGCCCTTTATCGGGACGCCAAAACTGGAGCGACGTGGAGTGGCCGGGGTCGTGCACCGGCATGGCTCGCTGACGTCAAAGACCGCTCCAAATTTCTGATTGAGAAGGCTGCCGAACCTGCGGCAAAGAAGAAGGCGAAAACGGACAAGCCGGTGGCCGCGAAAAAGGTCACATCGACGAAGAAGGCTGCCGTCAATAAGGCTGCTCCGGCATCGCGAAAATCTTCAACGAAGAGTGGCGCGGTCAAACCAGTCGTCGCCCGAAAGGCGCGTGTCAGGAAGGGAACTGTGCCGTCAGTCGCGCCGGTCGAAGCTGGAGTCTCGCCGGCAGCTACCGAAGTCACGGGTGCCCCGGCCGCAGTCTAAGCCACAATCTGATATCCGCGTGTGAGCGTATTGTGAGCAGCATGCCGGTGGCGGGGATTGATGTTGGCGGACAAAAGAAAGGCTGCCATCTGGTCATCCTGCAGGGCGCGGGCATCTTGCTCAAAGTGCAGAGCCGTGCGCCTCGCGACTTGCTCGATGCGTGTCTTGAGGACAATGTGCAGGCCGCATAGACGCCCCTTGCTTGTGGTCCGAAGCGGGCGAGGGGCGACTTGCTGAAGTCGATTGACGACGTCGATGCCGCGCTGCGTGCATTGACCGCTGGATACTTGCTTGCGGCACGAACAAACGTGTACGGGGATGCGAAGAGTGGAGACATTCGATTTCTCGCACTGCCGGGCACGAATGCCTGATACGGTAAGCATCGCCTGCTATTTGATGAGGCGCAGCACGTCGCGGAATTGCGGATGCTGACTGGAGCGTAACCACTCGAATGCAACCATTTCCACGGTCGACACATCGGCCCCCGCCCGGGCGAGCCGGTCTATCGCGGTATCACGGTCTGAAGTTTTACGCGAACCAATTGCGTCTTTGACGAGCGTGACCTGCAAGCCGTGGCTCAGCAAGCCAATCACCGTTTGCAGTACGCAGACGTGCGCCTCGCAGCCAGCAACAATGATCCTCGTTCGCCCTGCAGGCAACGCGTCGACGAGTCCTTCAGCGGTCGCATCGAAATGGTCCTTGACGACCGTGTTCGAGCAGAGGTCCTTGATAGTCTCCGCATTCTCACCGAGCCTCTGGGGACTCTGTTCGGTGCCGATGATGGGCACGTCGAGCAACTGCGCGATTCTTCCCAGCCGGGCAGCCTGAGCTACCACCATCGCTCCTTCATGTATTGCGGGTATCAGTCGCCTTTGCAGGTCCACCAGAACGACCACTGATGCCTCTAGCGTATGCAGCATTGCCTATCCTTTGAAGGACGATCCTCCAGAATAGCTTCGTTTTCGCGTGTCGTGCCGAAGTTGGCCGGCGAGCGTGGGCATTGTGCTGCGGGCGGGATAGAAAGCACGCAGAAAATTAGAGCTTGATAGTCAGGCGGCCGAACATCGGATTGAGGCCACGACCAAGGTCAGGTGTCTTATTTGCGTCCCGAAAAGACGAAAGTTATTCCTGGACTAGTGTTATGGCCTCCGCACGCGACCCGACATCTCCGCCGCTGTCCCGCTATCAAAAGAAGCGGGATTTTCAGGTCACGCCCGAACCGGCCCCGGCGGCTGCCAGCCCATCTGGCGGCGGACAGCTCGGCTTCGTCGTGCAAAAGCATTGGGCTGGCAGGCTGCATTACGACTTTCGTCTCGAGCTGGATGGGGTGCTGCTGTCCTGGGCGGTTCCGAAAGGTCCCTGCTATGACCCGAAGGAAAAGCGGATGGCGATACACGTGGAGGACCATCCAGTCGAGTATGCGCACTTTGAGGGGACGATTCCTGCGAGGCAATATGGCGCCGGCAAGGTAATGGTGTGGGACCGCGGGACATGGGAGCCCGTTGGCGACCCGCAGGAAGGGATGAAGTCGGGCAAGCTCGTCTTTCGCCTTCATGGCGAGAAGCTCGCGGGACTGTGGGAACTGGTGCGAATATCGAAGCCCGACGACAAGCAAGACCCGTGGATGCTCTTCAAGAAGCGCGACGAGTGGGCGCAGCCATTGGCGGAATACGATGTCATCAAGGCGCTTCCCGACAGCGTCACCGCAAAGCCGCTCGGGCTCATCGAAGAACGGGAGCCGAGGGTGGCGCGACCCGCGCGCCGTGAGGAGTCACCGATGATTGACCTGTCGGCGGCCGTCTTGGCGCCGCTTCCCGCGAAGCTCGAACCGCAGCGCGCGACCTTCGCCCCCTCGTTGCCGACGCGGGGAGACTGGATAACCGAGGCCAAACTGGATGGATACCGCTTGCTCGCGCGTGTCGATAAGGGCCGCGCGAGGCTTTTCACGAGCGGCGGGCACGACTGGACGAAGACGCTCGCCAGTCTTGCTGCAGAGGTCGAAAAACTCCCGGTTTCGAACGCTTGGCTGGATGGCGAAATCGTCGTGCTCAAGGACGGCATCCCCAATTTTGGTGCTCTTCAGGATGCGATGGACGATGCCAGGAACCAGGGCATTGTCTTTTTCCTTTTTGACCTTCCGTACGTCGACGGAAAGGACCTCAGGAACGTCCCGCTGTGGGCGAGGCGCGCGCTGCTTGCGCAGTTGCTCGAGAGTGGCGGCGAACGGATTCGCTTCAGCCAGGACTTTGAGGCGCCGCCGGCCCAGGTGTTTGAAGCTGCCGCCGGGTTGGGCCTCGAAGGCCTCATGCTCAAACGCCGCGACGCGCGGTATGAATCGGGCAGAACGCAGACCTGGTTGAAGGCGAAGTGCCGGTTGCGGCAAGAGCTTGTCATCTGCGGCTTCACTGCGCGAGGCGGCAAGCCCGGTGAAATCGGCAGCCTGATGCTCGGGTATTACGTCGGCGACCAGCTTCACGACGCGGGCAGCGTCGGCACCGGCTGGGACGCCAGGACCGCGCGGAATCTGTGGGCGCGCCTCACGCCGCTCGAGATGGATGCGGCACCTTTTGACGTGACTGCAGCCAAGCAGCGCCGATGGTCACGGCGTGCCGCGGGCAGTGAGCGCTGGGTTCGTCCCGAGCTGGTCGCGGAAGTGGAATTCGCAGACTGGACCACCGATGGCCTGGTGCGACAGGCGTCGTTTAAGGGACTGCGCGTCGACAAGCCCGCGCGCGGTGTCGTCCGGGAAGGAGGAAAGACCCAGGCACCGAGTGCTCTGCCGCAGCTGAAAATTACCCATCCGGAACGCGTCGTCGACCCCTCGACTGGCGTCACGAAGGCCGACCTCGTTCGCTACTACGCGAGCGTCGCGGAGTGGATGCTGCCCCATCTGAAGGCACGACCCCTTGCGATGGTTCGAGCGCCTGACGGCATCGCCGGCGAACTGTTCTTTCAGAAGCATGCGGAGAGCACGAACATGCCAGGGCTGATGGTTCACGACCGGGACTTGTGGCCAAAACATCCGCCGCTGCTGACGGTTGATACGGCGGATGCCTTGCTGTCGGCAGCGCAGATGAATACGGTCGAGTTCCACACGTGGAATTCGACGGTTCGCCGACTCGAGAAGCCCGACAGGGTCATCTTCGACCTGGACCCGGGCGAAGGTGTGAAATGGGGACACGTTCAGGAGGCGGCGCTTCTTGTTCACACGCTGTTGTCGGAGCTCGGCCTCGAGGCCTGGCTGAAGACGAGCGGCGGGAAGGGATTGCATGTCGTTGTGCCGCTTGCGCCGCGGCTTGGCTACGAGGCGGTTAAGGCATTCTCGCAGGCATTCGTTCGGCACCTCGCAAAAACGATTCCACAGCGTTTTTCTGCAACCGCTGGCGCTTCGAACCGAATTGGCAAGGTCTATGTCGACTACTTGCGAAACGGCATGGGGCAAACGACCGTGTCCGCATTCTCTGCACGGACGCGGCCGGGGATGGGTGTCTCCATGCCGGTTTCCTGGGAGCAACTGACCGACCTGAAGAGTGGGGCGCAGTGGACGGTGCAGACGGCACGCGAGTACCTGAGCTTCCAGTCTCGGGACCCGTGGGCAGCGTACTGGTCGGCGAGCCAGTCGTTGGCGTCGGCCATAAAGCGCCTAAAATGAAATTTTTCATCGCTGGCGGCGGCACGCGCCTTGCGTGAGCGACGTGCTGAACGCGCCTATCCGCGAGGAGAAGTCCATGCCAGCCCGCTCAATCGCTTCCTTGTCGCTCTCTTTCGGGCTTGTTTCGATACCGGTGAAGCTCTACACCGCGACTGAGAGTTCGTCCGACGTCAGGTTTCACATGCTCGCGCCCGACGGCTCGCGTGTGAAGCAGCAGTACGTTTCCGAGAAAACGGGGGAGGTCGTCGAGCGCTCGGCCATGAACAAGGGCTACGAATTCGACAAGGACAGATTCGTGGTTTTCACCAGCGATGAGTTGAAGGCGCTGGAGGATGGCGCCAGTCACGTCGTCGAGATACTCGCTTTCATTCCAGAGAAGGCGGTCAACCCCGTTTTCTACGACAAGGCGTATTACATCGCGCCCGACAAAAGAGGCGGCAAACCGTATAGTTTGCTGCAGCAGGCGCTCGCTCAAAGCGGCCGCTGTGCGTTGGCTAAATGGGCGTTCAAAGGCAAGACGCGGATCGTGCAGGTGCGCCCCGAAGAAGACGGGCTCGTCTTCCAGCAGTTGCTTTATGCGGATGAGGTTCGCTCACTGAGTGACCTGCACGTCGAACGCATCCAGGTGTCCGATGCCGAGCTGAAGCTCGCATTGCAGATTATCGAGCAGGGCGCTGAAGACAACTACGACCCGGCAGCCTACGAGGACGAAGAGAAGAAGCGCATCCTTGCCGCCATTGACGAAAAAATCGAGGGCAAGCAGGTCGTCACTCAGGAGGCCGTGGAATCCACGCGTGGCGGTGGGCAGGTCATTGACCTGATGGACGCCTTGCGCGCCAGTCTCAAGGGTGATGCAAAAACGAAAGCCGCTCCGGCATCGAGGCGCAAGAGCCCTGAACCCGTTGCTGAGATTCCTGTAGCGCCCAAAACGCGCAAGCCGGCGGCGCGCGCGAGCAAAGCTCCTGACGAAGCACCCGCAAAGGTCCGGGCACGCAAGTGACACCACAAGTCACAGCGCGCGAGATTTCGATGCGCGAGCTGCAAGCGATGCTCGGGGTCTCCCGCAGCGTGGTTTCCGGTCTGGTTGCGGCCGGATTCGTGAACCCATCGCGCGGGCCGAGGAACGCATATCGATTCACGTTCCAGGACGTCGTCCTGTTGCGCACCGCCTTGCAGTTGCGCGCCGCGCGCATACCGCCGCGCAAAATCATCATGGCCCTTTCACGGCTGAGAGAAGCATTGCCAGATGAGTTGCCATTGACGGGAATTCGAGTATCTGCGGTCGGCAACGATGTGGTCGTGAGGACGGGCCCCTCACAGTGGGATGCGATTACAGGGCAGCAATTGCTCGACTTCGAAGTAGCTGAAATCAAGGGCGATGTCGTGTTCCTTGATACTGCACCTGTGCAAAAGAACCTGGTGCACCAGGCAGAGGAATGGTACGACCTCGGCGAGCAGCTAAGAACAACCGACGTGCATGGTGCGGAACGCGCGTATAGAAAGGCGATAGAGCTTTCGCCGCAACCCTATTATGCCGCCTACGTTGACCTGGGCGCGCTTCTGTGTGAATTTGAGGGACGTTGCCAGGATGCGCTTCATGTATTCGAGGCAGCGCTATCCCACTTCCCCGAAGACGCTGTCCTGCATTTCAACCGCGCCGTTGCATTTGAAGAAGTGGGCAGACTCGAGGATGCCGAGCGAAGTTACGAGAAGTGTCTTGAATTCGATCCGTCTTATGCGGACGCACACCACAACCTGGCTATGTTGCTCGAGACGCGTGGCGACAGGCAGGGCCTGATACGGCATCTGAGTGCGTATCGCAGACTGACTGAATCACAGAGTTAGCGGCACGAGAATGAAGCGTGCAGTCGAAGGGCGCCGTGAACCGCTCGAAAATGCCAGCGTCGAGCGATGCCGCCCGGCGAGAGAAAATGGTCGGTCAGGCGGCTCTGAGGGGTTCTGCTTTTATTGTCGCTAGTCTGGTGCCAGCAAATGGGTCATCACGCCAATCCACATGGGGGCGTTTGCCTGAGTCCGGTTCCGGCGACCTGTTGATAGCAAAATGCTCGAGCGACTGCCCGGCGCTGGTCGCTTGCACAACCCATTGAGGTGCTGAGCCTTTGCCGTCCCATGTGTGGCCAAATGCATCGCGGTATCGCGCAGCTCGCTGCCGCTCCTGGTCTGCCGCAATGGAAGCGGCAACGTCGTCCGCTTTGATCCCAAATTCTGCCATCCGTCGCCGCAGGTAGGCGACAATGCTTTCACGTTTTCTTTCGTCCATCCAGATATGCTCCGCTCGGCATGCATACCGTAAGAAGATAAATGCAAGCCGGATGCAGTCAGAATAACACATCGTCTTCCTGCGCCTTAGCCATGGGTAACCCTCATTACAGATGGGCGTCGACCCACGCGCGGGCCCAGGCAAGGCCAACCTCCTGGGCTTCCTGCTCTGTATCGAACAAGCCGAGTACGCCTGACGCTTCAATCAGCTTGTTGTCCCGGGTGATGGTGCCGCTTGCGGCATACCGTTCCGGCTCCAGGAGTTCTTCCCGTTGCGCGATGGCGTGCCCCCACAACAGGCAACCCTTGTACTTCTCTTGTTCCATTGCAGAACGACCGCCTCACATGTTGCTCAGATGAGTTCATTCTATGCGAAGAGTTAATTTACACCGGGTCCCACGGTGACGCGCCGGATGATTCATGCAGGGTGGGCGAGGGCGGAAAAAGGGCGCGGCCAGTTATCACGTGGCCAGCTTCTGCTCACGGATTGCCTGACGTTGGGCTGCACGTTCCTCCGCGTTTTTCCTGGCGACGTGATGCCCGACAATGCAGCCACCGACGGCTCCAACGACCGCATGGTGGCCCGCGTAGTGACCGGCTACACCGCCGACGACTGCGCCCTTCAGGCAGCCGGCGGCTTTGGCGGTACCGGCAAGCGCCAGTCCCAAGGCGGCAGCCGCAACGAACGTACTAACCTGGTGATTCAGTTTCATGATTGACACCTGCGTGGCATGACATGTTGAGTCGATTTAATAGCCCCAGCGGACACGTTCGTGCCACTCGCGCCCGCGCCATTCGTGCTCGCGGCGTTCGTGTTCCCGCCATTCATGTTCCCGCCACTCGCGTGCGCGCCAGCCATCATCGTCGCGATACGCTATCGCAACCGGAGCGGGTGCATAAGCAACAGGCGGAGGCGCAACATATACCGGTTGAGCTGGAGCGTAGGCTATGCCGGGAACGCCAAGCCCCAATGCGACATCCACGTGCGCGCTTGCCGCCGTCGACGCCGCCAATGCGGCCGCGCCCAATACCATCCCGAGAATCGCCTTGTTCATTTCCGCTACTCCTGCTCAGTTGCGTGCCCTGTTGGTGAGCACGGTTCGGAGTGTAGGTGGCGGACCTGGACACAGGTGAAACGGCGATGCGAGATTCGTAACAGCGAGTTATCGGTTTTGCCCTTCAAAGCGACAAGAATCGATTGTCCTCGTTGCGTACAGAACTGCTTGACGTACTCAGGCGACCGAGGCCTTTCCTGGCCAGTGCGATTCGCCATTTCGAGGGTTCCGCTAAGATCTTTTCCGATGGTTTTCAGTGCGCCCGACCTGTACGCGGGCGCTCACGCTCCCCCGGTACGCGCAGGGTCCACGGAGGAAGGAAAATGGCAAGAATCATCGTCGCGAGTGGTCGGCCGGTCGAACTCAACGCGCTTGCTGACATCGTTCGGGCGACAGGTCACGAAGTCGTCGGAGAAGCCGATACCGCGCGCGAAGCACTCTCGCTCCAGCGGTACCTGAACCCTGCTCTGATCGTCGTTTCCGCCGATTTGCCCATGTTCAACGCGCCCGATTTCGTGCGTCGCCTGGAAGCGTCCGGCCCGAGAGCGAGGACGCTGCTCTACGGCGACGAGGAAGCACAGCTGTTGGTTCGGGGGGCCTTTGACGCCGGCGTTGACGGCTTTGTCGGTCGCCACGAGAACGTTGAGGAACTGCGCCGGGCTGTGGCCGCGATTCTGAGCGGTCATCGATATTTTCCGCGCCGCGACGGCCTGGCTGGTACGAGACGCAAACCGAACGATGCGGCTGACCCTCTTGCCGTGCTAACGGAGCGCGAGAAGACAGTCATGGCCTACCTCGCACGCGGCATGAGCAATGGAGAGATTGCCAACGAGCTTGCGCTGAGCCACAAGACGGTGAGCGCGCATCGCAGCCGCCTGATCGCAAAGCTTGGCGTGCGTTCTATAATCGATCTGGCTCAAATCGCTCAACGTTTTGGCCTGGTGGGCGAAAATGCGGCCGCTGCCGTAGGCGGCCCGCAACTCCATGGCGTTTCCGAACGGGATGACGCTGTCCTGCAAAATCTGCTGGATGGCACGCCGCTCCCGCTTCATGTTCGCGATACCGAAGGGCGGCTTGTGGCGTGTAACAAGACGTTCCTGGACTTGCATCACACCACGTTCGAAGCTGCGGCGGGAACACGTTTTGGAGACCTGTCGAGTTTCGACGAGTCGACCGCCCGGGAGATGGATGAGCGTTATCAAACCTATGTCGCAGCGGGTAAGCCCATGGCGGCCGACCGGCGGTGGGGGCGCAATGGCCAGCAAACATCGATGCATGTCTGGATGACCCCGTATCGAAACGAACGCGGTGAACTGCTGGGCATGATATGCGGATCGATCGACCTGACGGGACGGGAAGAGCTTGCAAGTCTCCTCGCGCTGGAACGGGATGGCGCCGAGGCGGTCGCCGAAGGGGCCACACGCATGCTCGAAGCGCTATGTGAAGAACTCGGCACGATCGGCGCGCTGCTGAGAACGCTGCATAAGGTGATTTTCGTGGAAGGTGGCGTTGGGAATTCGGCGCTCGAGCAACAAACGGCGTTTGCCGCTGGGCGGCTGGAACGCCTCGTTCCGTCCATCACCGACCTGCTTGCGCTCGAACACGGCGCGCATAGGCTCGTATTCGGCAAGATCTCGCCACAGACCGTCGTGCGCGACGTCGTGGATGCCTTGCAGCCTGGCGCGCGTGCTCGCGGCTGCACCCTGACACTCAACGCTTACGCGGATGCCGATGTACCCGTCATGCTCGACGGCGAGCGGTTTTTCAAGGCCCTTTATCTGCTTCTCGGGCGTCAGATCGTCACGTGTATGGGCGGTGCCGTGAGGGTAGACCTCGACGTGCGGAACTGGACGTCCAGTACCTACCGCATGACGCTTGAAATCACACAGTCACCGGTCGCTGCAGCCCCTCAACATGATGAGCCGATTCGCGAGGCCGGCAGCCATCTTGCCTGGCTCCTTTGCCGCAGGTTTGTCGAGCTCATGCGCGGCTCGCTGACAACGACAGAATTCAAACAGGGCACTTCGAGCGTCACGATGCGTTTTCTCGTATCCGCTGCATGAGGAAGCAGACGCGTCCTCCCGTTCTCCGGCGAAATAGCGAACGGGGCCGCTAGCGAAGGCGCACCGGCGTCAACCGCCCATCGCCGCTCACCACGAAAGCCCTTTGAGCCGGTTCATGCACCCGCGCCCGCGCGTCGCGCAGTTCACGCTTAAGCATTATCCCGGCGCCATCACAGCGTTTGCCCAATATAAGTCCGACTTGCCAGGTGCGATCCTTTTCGCAAGCAACCGATACGGACCATTCACTCAGTGAGCGTGACGTTCGGTTGCATCGACGGACGTCCCGTGTGAACTGGCTATTGCCGCATTGGCGAGCAGCTCTCCTCACCAACGACGCGTTCCGTCATCAACGTGGCATTGAACCGGAAGAGCCGAAGTTCGTTGCCACTGGCAACTTTCATCGGAGCAAGCGTCGTGAACAAGATCTATCGACTGGTATGGAACAGGAAGCGCAATGCTTATGGGGTAGCGAGCGAGTCTTCGCGCGCAATGGGAAAAGGCAGCGGCAAGCACAGTGACGTGGTGGACACGATTCGCCGTGTATCGATCAGCGGCGCAATCGCCTCGATGCTGCTAATCGCTTCACCGTTTCTTGCACAGACCGCATTTGCGGGTACTGGAATCTTCATCAATGATGGCAGCGACAACGGCTGCACGCTAATTACGGACGAAGCCTATTCGTTGCCGAATGATGCTTCGATCACCGGGACAGGTAGCGGCCGCACAGTAAGCTTCGGCGCAAATAGCAGACTTCTCAACATAACCTCGAATTCAGCCTGCCTTTCGCGCGACAAAGCTTCACAAACTAACCGTGTACTTTTTTACAGCGACCCCAAAGGCGGGCAGGATGCTTCGAGTACGTCCCTCTCGCTGGGCGGCGAACTTTTCGTCAATGGTGGAAACCTGGGTCTCGGCGGCGGCCAGACGGGCACCCCGACTGGCAGCATGCGGATCGGCAGTGCGGCCACCTTGAGCGGCACGTCCGGCACGCGGTCGCTGGCCATTGGCGGCGGCGACAGCGACAGCACAGCGACTGTCGCATCCAGCACGGATTCGATAGCGGTGGGTACCGGTGCAAGCGCGAGCGCGACATCGGCGATGGCGCTCGGCGCAGGTGCAGTTGCGAGCAACGACCAGAGCGTGGCGCTAGGTTCGGGTTCGACTACGGCTGCTGCCGCCGCAACGCCAGGCGCAACCATCGCAGGCAATGCGTACACCTTCGCCGGCAGCAATCCCCAGAGCACGGTGAGTGTAGGCGGAGCGGGCAACGAACGCACGGTCACGAACGTTGCAGCAGGGCGCTTGAGCGAGACCAGCACCGACGCCGTGAACGGTTCGCAGCTCTATGTGACCAATCAGGCACTCGATTTACTCAACGATGCGGTCTCGAAGCCACTCGTGTTCGCCGGAAATGCTGGCGCGCCGGCGTCGCGCAAGCTCGGCGAAACCATGAGCATCGCCGGCACCGCGACGACCGCGGGCGCGTATTCAGGCGGCAATCTGAAAACCGTGACCGACGGGAACGGCGATATGCAGCTGCAGATGGCCGATTCGCCGAAGTTCGGCGATATCACAATCAACAGGAACGGCAGCGGCAGGATCTCCGGCGTTGCGGACGGCACGAACAGCGATGACGCCGTGAACAAGTCTCAGCTCGATGCTGTGAGCGACGTGGCGAACGCGGGCTGGAACATTAGCGCAAGTCACGGTTCGCCCGACAAGATTGGTCCGAACGAAACACTCAATGTGGTCGACGGAAGCAACACGACCGCTAGCTATGACCCAGACACGAAGAGCCTGAAGATCGACGTGTCCGCCAATCCGGATTTCGACTCCGTGACGACTGGGGATACGGTCATCGATAGCAATGGCGTCACCATCAGCGGCGGCCCGAGCATCACGAAGCGTGGCATCGACGCCGCCAGCAGGAAGATCACGAACGTGGCTGAGGGCGACGTGAGCGAGACCAGCACCGATGCGGTGAACGGCTCCCAGCTCTACGCGATCAACGGCACGATCAACAACATCAACAACGGTGGCGGCATCAAGTATTTCCATGCGAACTCATCGCAAGCGGATTCGCAGGCAATCGGTGTGAATTCCGTTGCCGCGGGCGGCGCGGCAATCGCGAGCGGCTCGGGTGCAGTGGCGTTGGGCGTTGGGCTCGGACTCGGCGGCGAGTGCGAGCAACTCGGTTGCGCTTGGCACGGGTTCGGTCGCGGACCGCGAGAACACGGTATCGGTCGGTGCCGCAGGCAGCGAGCGGCAGATCACCAATGTCGCGGCCGGCACAGCCGATACGGACGCGGTGAACGTTTCGCAGCTGAAGAGCGCAGGCCTCGTCAACGGCGACGGCACGACGAAGACCGCCGTGACTTACGACACGAATCCCGATGGTTCGACGGACTACAGCAACGTGACGCTGGCGGTGGAACGGGCGGTACCCAGATCCACAATGTGGCGGCCGGCAGCGAGGGCACGGATGCGGTGAACGTCGACCAGCTGAACAACGCACTTGGCGTGATCAACAATTCGTTGGCCGGCGCAACGAATCCCCTGTTCGTGGGCGATGGTGACCGGCAGACCGAAGCGGCAAGCGCAACGGGCACGCATTCCACGGCAATGGGCGCCAATGCGGCAGCGAACGCCGACAACTCGGTCGCGCTCGGGGCGAACTCGGTGGCGGACCGTTCGAACACGGTATCGGTCGGCAGCGCCGGGGGCGAGCGGCAGGTGGCCAATGTCGCTGCCGGCACGGAAGGTACCGATGCCGTGAACGTGAACCAGTTGAAGGCATCCTCTGCCCAGTCCCAGCGGTACACGGACCAGCAGGTCGGCGGACTGCGCACGGCGATCAACGACGTTGGACGTAACGCCTATTCAGGAGTTGCGGCGGCCACTGCGCTTTCCATGATCCCCGATGTCGATCTCGGCAAGATGATCGCGGTAGGTGTTGGCGCTGCAACCTATAGGGGCTACCAGGCAACGGCGCTAGGAGCGACTGCACGCGTCACGCAGAACATCAAGTTGCGGGTTGGCGCCGGGTTGAGTTCCGGAGGTACGACGGTGGGCATTGGCGCCTCGTATCAGTGGTAGGAAAACATACGTGGCCATGTGGCGCAGTTTGCACAGCGATGCCGGACTGCGCACAGCCAGGCCGTTAAAGAACACCAGGGATGCTACGCGCTTTGTCGTGGCATCGGAAAATTCTAGCGAGAGAATCATGAACATCCGAATCCTGCTCGTCGCCGCGTGCGTGGCTTTGGCCGCGGGTTGCTCGACAGCGTCGGGCCCGACACACAATACCGACATCCTCAAATCGCAGAACGGCACGCAGTTGTTTCGTGTGCAGTGCCATGGACTATTCGAAAGCAGCAAGACGTGTGTAAAGCAGGCTGAGAAAGTCTGCGGCGACAAGGCCGTGCACGAACTGGCGTCGATCCAGCCGGCCACCGGGGATTCGAAGCCCGAAGCAGACCGGCGCGAAATTACATTCACTTGCGAGACCCCTGCAGCGAACTAACGCGCGTGTTGGCCGGCCCACGCCGGGCTGACCCTTCGCCAGCGCTGAATCCAGTCCATTTATCAAGGAGTTCGAAATGAAAATTTCCACCATTGCCGCCGCATTGCTGCTTGGCGTGTCCGTTGCCGTATCGGCTTGCGCACAGGATGCGCTTGCCACAGCGACTCAGCAGGTCGTCGCCCAGTCTCCCGCTATTCCGATTCGCAGTCAGGTCGTCGCCGTGGATCACGCATCGAACACGATGACTGTTCGCGGACCGATGGGCAACCTGGTGCAGATGCCACTCCTGGCTTCGGCAAAGGCGGGTACAGCAGCCGTGACCCCGGGCGCCATGATCGACGTTCATTACAAGGACGCTGTGGCGGTCGACGTGTAAAAGCTCGACGAACCTGTCAACGGTATTCGTAAGCGTGTCGACACCGGCGTCTTCCTGCTTCAGGCATCGGGCTATGAGGTCGCCCATCAGATCGAGGCTGAGGCGACGGTGCAGGCGGTCAACCTCAAGGACCGGACGCTGCGGATTCGCGGCGCTTACCAACCGGTGACGGTTGAAGTCGCGAAGGACGTGGATCTTGGGCATGTGCGCCCCGGCGACACGGTGCGTCTGGTCTTCGTTTCGACTTACGCGGTCAGCCAGGCTAGGGGTTGACGCTTTATCCCGCCGATGACCTGCTCCCTCACGGCGGGATTCCGGCGGTCCGTGTAAAGCCGGGTCGCCGGATCTGTTTGACGCACAGACCATCACGCACGTATCAGGTTCACATCCAGCGCGTAATGCAGACATTCGAAAACGCGCATCACAGCAGGCTTCTCATCAACCGCGACAGAGCCGCATGAAGTAGTGCCAGATAAGCGACTCGGTCCACGCACCATGTTAGTTGCGCGAACAACGAATTGCTGTTAGCCGTGGCTTGCAACCTCGATCCTCGCGCCTTGCGGCCGTTAGCGCCTTGGCCCGCGGGCGCTCGCCCGCTCCGACTTGTCCCTGGCTCTAGCCGATGCATTGATCAGACAAGTTCTCCTGGTGAAAACGAGTATGCCTTCGACGCGAGATAGTCTTGCGCCTCGAAAATTTATGCTTCAGAATCCGTAAAAAAATCCCACAAACGATCTGTGGCATACAAAAAGCGAATCGTAAGCTACCTGGAACCCGCCTCGGAGACACCACAAATGAAAGAGCTGACAGCGCAGAATCTCGCAGCCCGGTTCGTCGACCGGGTCGTCATTGCCGTCGCGGATCAAGCAACGAAGGTCAATCTGAAGCTCTATTGGCTACTCGGCCTTTACCGTCACGCGGATTTTCATCGCCGCGGTCACGCTGAACATGCTGGACAGTCGGACCTTCGCCGTGGTGCACGGCATCGTCGCGCCGGATATGCGAGCCACGGAATTCACCCGCGTGTTACCGCTCGTGAGTTTCGAGGACCGGGGCTTTGCTGGCCGCAGAAAGGCAGGATTCCAGATCGATCGACCTGCCTCGCGCTTCGGGACGGAGGGACAGTTCAAGTTGGTTTGCGCGGCACTCGCGCCGCTGGGAGCGTTCACAGCGGCGTGCCATGACGCCCCGGCATACGGAATTCGCTACGCGTTGCTGGCTGTAGGCGTGGTGCGGTGTGGCCGGCCGCGCATGACTTCCGTGCCTCGCGTCACCGCGCTTGCAGCAAGTCGTTCGTAGCTGTCGGCAGCCGAAGGAAATAGACCGGCAATAAAAGCGGGCGCCAAAGCCCGCAATACACGGAGATCGTCAAGTGAAGAAGAAGGTATTGGCGGGCGCGATAGCGGCCGCAGTGGCGGGAGGCGCGCACGCGCAGAGCAGTGTGACGCTATACGGGATCGTCAGCGATGGCCTCACCTATGTGAACAACGCGGGTGGCCATTCGTTCGTGAAGCTCGATGACGGCATCAACCAGGCGTCACGCTGGGGCCTGCACGGGGTTGAGGATCTCGGCGGTGGTCTGAAGACGATCTTCACTCTGGAGAACGGCTTTTCGCTGAACACGGGTACCGCGAGCCACGGCGGCGCGCTGTTCGGGCGACGCGCTTTCGTGGGGCTGCAGAGTTCGACGTTCGGCACGCTGATCGCCGGCTACGACTACGATTTCATCTACGACTACGCCTCTTACTACACCAACGTCGCCCAGTTTGCGCCGTCCTACGCGTTCCACGGTGCGTACGACATCGACCGTCTCGCGGGCGAGCCGGTGAGCAACATGGTGCGCTACGAAACGCCGACCTGGCACGGCGTCACCGCGGGCGTGATGTACGGCTTCAGTAACATTCCTGGCGCCTTCGGCGGTACGCCGACGGGCAACCCGCGCGTGATCAGCGCTGGCGTGAAGTACAGCCCGACCGGCAACTTCAACGCGCCTTACTCGGGGGCGCTCACCTTCACGAAGACGCAGGGTGGCAACGCGGCGCGCGGCGTGGGCACGATGGCGCAGGTCGCGCTCGACGCGCAATCGATCTATACGATCGCGGCGGGCGGCATGTATAGCCTGACCAATGCGTGGTCGATCAATGGCGTGTACACCTACACGAATGCTTCGCAAAGCCCGCGCGGCGTGGTGACCGTAGGCGCCTACGAACTGGGGACGACCTACAGGTTCGGGCCGGCGCTTACGGTGGGCGGTGGCTTCACCTACGTGGACCAGCACAAGCTCGGCAAGTACGACCTCTACACGGCAGGCGTGGACTATCGACTCTCGAAGCGCACCGACGTGTACGTGTTTGGCGTCTTGCAGCACGCGTTCGCGGGGCAGAAGCACGCGGACAACTTCCTCGTGTCGACCCCCTACTCCGTGCCGGGCCCTGGCGGCGCGCTGTTTGGCAACAACGCTTCCACCACGGCCAACCAGCTGGCTGTGCAGGTCGGCATCCGCCACCTCTTCTAACGTTTCGCGGCGCGCCGGTGCGCGCGGGCCGGTGCATGCGAGCACGCGTGGCCAGGTGGGAACCTTGACGCGTGCGCCTCTGCTTGGTTATTGCGTGGCTGGGATTTATGCATGAAAATCGACCTATAATTCCACATAGGTTTCCGTGGTATACAAATAGCTCAGCGACAACCGTCAAGCTGGCAGGGCCAGCGGGATTGCCGGAGCTTATGGAGACATCTAGATGAGAGAACTTACTGCCCAGGAAGTGAGTGCGAGGTCGGGCAGCGGCTGGTATCGCAGCTGGTTTTTGCTGGTGCTGGTGCTGATCTATGCGTCGAGCTTCGTTGATCGCATCATCGTGGCGGTCGTTGGGCAGGCCGTGAAGACCGAGATGAGCCTCAGCGATCTCCAGGTCGGCCTGCTCGGCGGCCTGGCTTTCTCCATTTTTTATTCGGTGCTCGGCCTGCCAATCGCGCGTCTGGCTGACAAATTCAACCGCGTCGTACTGATCTCGATCTCGATCATCGCCTGGTCGGCGATGACTGCGCTCTGCGGCACGGCAGGCGCCTTCTGGCAGCTGATGTTGTACCGCCTCGGCGTGGGGATCGGCGAAGCGGGCAGCACACCGACCTCGCATTCGCTGATCGCGGACCAGTTTGGACCGCGCCGCCGGGCAAGCGCGCTCGCGATCTATGCGCTGGGCCCGCCCATTGGCGTGCTGGCCGGCGCGCTTGGCGGCGGCTGGCTGGTGCAGCATCTCGGCTGGCGTCCGGTGTTCTATGTGGTGGGGCTGCCGGGTCTCGTGCTGGGTCTGCTGGCGTGGCTCACGCTGCGCGAGCCCAAGCGCGGCGGCGCTGATGGTGTTGCTGCCGATACGAGTACCAGTGCTCCACCGATGGGTCAGGTGTTCAAGCTGCTGATCTCCAGCCGCGCCTTCGTGCAGATGCTGCTCGGTACGGTGATCGGTGCATTTGCGCAGTACGGCATCAACCTGTTCATCCCGATGTATTTCATCCGCGCCTACGACATGAGCTTTGCTCAGGCCGGCCTGATTTTCGGTCTGGTGCTCGGCGTGGGCGGGATCATCGGCAATACTCTCGGCGGCGTGTCCGCGGACTGGGCCAGCGCCAAGGACCGCCGCTGGTATGCGCGGATCCCGGCGATCGGCACCGCGCTGGGTTTCCCGGCGCTGGCGCTGGCGTTTATCTCGAACCAGTGGCAGGTGAGCGTCGCTCTGCTATTCGTCGGTACGATCGCGCTCAACCTGTGGAACGGTCCGACCTTTGCCGTGGTGCAAAGCATTGTCGAGCCGCGCATGCGCGCTACCGCGTCGGCAATTGTCTTCCTGCTGATGAACCTGATTGGACAGGGCCTGGGTACGCCGGTGGTCGGTTTCCTGAGCGACCGTATTGCTTCGCACCTGTTCACGCAGGGCAATTTCCATGAGGTGTGCACTGTGCCGAAGGGGGTGCATGGTGCCGCGGCCACGTTGCAGGGTCCGCTCGCGATGGCCTGTCACGACGCCTCGGCTAATGGTGTGCGCTATGCCATGCTGGCGGTGACCGTGGTGCTGCTCTGGTCGGCCGTGCATTACTTCTGCGCGCAGCGTCATCTGAAGAACAG
Organism: Paraburkholderia sp. A1BS-2L; assembly: GCF_051125205.1. Taxonomy (NCBI): domain Bacteria; kingdom Pseudomonadati; phylum Pseudomonadota; class Betaproteobacteria; order Burkholderiales; family Burkholderiaceae; genus Paraburkholderia; species Paraburkholderia sp. A1BS-2L. Next base: position 459,783 of record NZ_CP120429.1, on the reverse strand, counting down.
CTAAGCTTTCTCGGCGAGCATTGCCCGACGGCGTCGTGTCCAGGCACGACGCCGTTTTGCATGTTCGATCGGATGGCACTCAACATCTGGTATACCAATGGAGTATCATAGGAGTGCACGCTCGCGTGCGCATTATCTCGTTCAACTTCTCATGTTTGTGATTCTCATTCGATGAATCAGGTCCCGAAATTGAGCCGATCGGCCGAAATCAAGGCGCTTCTCGAAGCGGAAATCGAGCGCGGTGAACTGGTCCCGGGCGCGACGCTTGACGAGCGGGCGCTGGCGGCGCGCTTCAATGTGTCGCGCACGCCGATCCGCGAGGCGCTGCAGCAGCTCGCTGCCCAGCAGTACGTGCAGATCGTGCCGCGGCAGGGTGTATTCGTGAACAAAATGTCGGTGCCGCAGCTGCGTGACGTGCTCGAGCTGCTCAGCGAGCTGGAGATCGTGTCGGCGCGCCTGGCAGCGCGGCGCATGAATGACGCGCAGCGAGCAGCACTGCAAAAGGCCGTTGACCAGGGCGTGGCCGCATTGCAGGAAAATGATGCGCGAGGTTTCGCGCGCGCCAACTCGGCATTCCACGAAGTCATCTGCAATGCTTGCCATAACGATTACCTGGCCGATCAGATTCGCTCGATCCGCCGGTTGATTTCACGTTACAGGCCCAAGCCGTTTCTGGCGCCAAGCCGGCGCGAGAAGGCAATTGCCGATCACCAGAAGCTGGCGCAAGCGTTGCTGTCGGGCGACGAAGCCGCCGCCGGGGCGGCCATGGCTGAACATTCCCCGGGCGGCGATTCGGGCTTCTCGGAGTTCCTCGCCACGCTGCCGCCCGAATACTTCGCAGGCGCGCCCGCTTCGGGCCGCGATGACGCGGTTTCATCGACGGAACCTGTCTTCGAAGACGAGTGAGCGGCAGGCCCCAGGACGACAAAGCCCCCGCAAACGGGGAGGGCTTTAGCAGATGGGTGACGCCGGCTGCCCGGCGCACCCTTTACCGCGGGGTCAAAGATCGGCAAATCTGCCGTTGCTGGACGCGAGCTTCTCGAGCAGCGGCGCCGGCTTCCACCAGTAACCGTACTCTTCGTACAGACGCAAAACGTCCTGATAGATATTGGCGAGGCCGATCTGGTCGGCGTAGTACATCGGTCCGCCGCGCTTGGCGGGGAACCCGTAGCCGGTCACGTACACGATGTCGATATCGCTCGCGCGCAGCGCGATGCCTTGCTCGAGCAGCTTTGCGCCTTCGTTGATCATGCCGTACATGCAGCGCTTGATGATCTCGTCCGGTGAGATCGGGCGACGCGCGATCCCCATGCGCGCCGATTCCTCGACGATATATTGCTCGACTTCCGGATCGCGATGCGGCGTGCGCTCGCCCGCTTCATAGCGATACCAGCCCTTGCCGCTCTTCTGCCCGAGGCGCCCCCTCTCGACGAGCTTCATGATGAGATCGTTCCAGCGGCGGTCGTTTGCACGCGTGGCCATCTGCGCCTTGCGCGTCTGATAACCGACGTCGTTACCGGCCATGTCGTGCACCGCGAAGACGCCCATTGCGTAGCCGAAATCCTTGAGCGCGGCATCGACCTCGTGCGGCAGTGCGCCGTCTTCGACGAGAAAATGCGCTTCGCGGTTGTAATTGCGGAACAGCGCGTTGCCGATGAAGCCCGGATAGACGCGCGCATAGACTGACACCTTGCCCATGCGGCGGCCCAGTTCCATGAGCGTGGCCACGGCGTCGTCGGAGGTCTGGTCCGCACGCACGACTTCGAGCAGGCGCATCACGTGCGCAGGGCTGAAGAAGTGCGCGCCGACCACGTCTTGCGGGCGCTTCGTGACAGCCGCGATATCGTTGATGTCGAGGCCCGACGTATTGGTTGCAAGGATTGCGCCGGGCCTCGCGTGCAGGTCGAGCTCGCGGAAGATGCCTTGCTTGAGGCCGAGATCCTCGAACACGGCTTCGATGATGATGTCGGCGCCCTTGACGTCGGCAATCGAGGTCGAGCCCGTGATGAGCCCGAGGCGCTCGTCGCGCGTGGCAACGTCCAGCTTGCCGCGCTTGATGCTGCCGTCGTAGTTGTCGCGAATGCGCGCAAGACCGCGCGTGAGGCCATCGTCGTTGGCGTCGATCAGCGTGACCGGAATGCCGGCGGCGACGAGTGCCATGGCGATGCCGCCGCCCATCGTGCCGGCGCCGATCACGGCGGTGCGGCTGATGTCGCGCGGCTTGACGCCGGCGGGAACGGGGATCTGCGCAGCGGCTTGTTCGGCGGCTTTCACATGGGCCAGTGCCGCGGCTTCCTGCGGCGTGAGTTCTGCGGGGATACTCATGCAGGCTTTACTCCGGTTTGACGAGTTTGGCGTTACCGTCCACGAAATTCTGCAGACGGGCGGCGGTTTCGGGCGAACGCATCATGTTCGAACTCATGTACTCGAGGAACAGGCCGTCCTCGTGCGAGAGATCGTTGACACGCGGCAGCAGGTTCGTGATGCGCCAGTTGGTATCCGGCACGTTCTGCGCGATCTTCGCCGCGAGTTCCTTTGCCTTCTCGAGTGCGCCGCCTTCCGGTGTCAGGTAGGTGATGATGTGCTCGCGCTGGCCTTCCTCGGCGTTCAGCAGGCGGCCCGTGAGCATCATGTCGGCCATCAGGGTGTAGCCGACAACGCGCTGGATGCGAACCGTGCCGCCGCCGCCCACGAAGATGCCGCGCTGGCCCTCGGGCAGGCCGAAGAAGCAGGTCTTGTCGCCGACGCGTACATGAGCGGCGGTCGCCAGCTCAAGACCGCCGCCGACGACGGCCCCGTGCAGCGCTGCAACGAATGGAATCGGGCCGCGTGCGATGAGATCGAACACTTCGTGCCACGAGTGACGGCGGCGCTTTTTCGGTGGCGCGGCCTGCCCGGTGGCTCGCGACAGGGCCTCGCGCAGGTCGAGTCCGGCCGAGAAGTTTCCGCCATGGCCGTAGATGACACCGCACATGGCTTCGTCGCCGGCGCGGTTGACAGCGTCGCGCAACTGCGCAATCACGTCTTCGTTGATCGCATTGCGCTTGTCGGGACGATTCAGGCCGATCAACGCCACTGCGCCGTCGAGTTCATAGGTAACCAGAGTTTCGCTCATACGGCGCTCCGTTGGATATAAGTCCGATAATGGTCAGTCATGCTGATTGATGGGCTGAAAATGCAGTCACAGGTCGAGCACGAGGCGTTTGCTGTTGCAGCGCGAAACGCAGACCTGCATGACCTTGCCGGCGCGCTTGTCGGTGTCCGACAGGTAGGTGTCGCGATGGTCGACCTCGCCGCTGCAGACCTGGGTGGAGCACAGGCCGCAATAACCGGCGCGGCAGTCGTACATGACATCGACGCCGTTATCGAGCAATGTGTCGAGTACCGATTTGTCGGCCGGCACGCTCAGTACCTTGCCGGAGGACTTCAGCTCGACCTCGAAGGCGGTGTCGCCCTCCTGCGGTGCGGCTTCGCTAAAAAGTTCGTAATGGAGGTCGCACTCGTGCCAGCCGCGATGGCGTGCAGCGGCGAGTACCGCGTCGATCATGCCGGCCGGCCCGCACACGTAGATCGGCTGATTGACTTGCGCGTCATCGAGTAGCGTGTCGATCGACAGGCGCGTGGTGCCCTCGTCATCGGCATGCACTACGAGGCGCTTGCCCGCGAAGGCGCGCAGTTCTTCGACGAACGGCAGCGCGTCGCGCGTGCGCCCCGAAAAATGCAGCGTGTAGTCGCGGTTCTGCGCGCTCAGTTCCGCTGCCATGGCCGCCATCGGCGTGATGCCGATGCCGCCGGCAATCAGGATGACTGAAGGCGGCGCGGCGAGCGGGAAGTGGTTGACGGGTGAGCGCACCGTGAGCGTGGTGCCGGTCCGCAGCGTGTGCATGAAGCGCGAACCGCCGCGACCCTCGTCCTCGCGCCGGATGCCGAGACGGTAGGCGTGCACGCCAGAGCGCGTATCTTGCTGCGGATCCGTGTTGATCAGCGAATACGAACGCCACTGCGCGACGCCGCTGTCAGCGGCCGGAATCTCAACCTGGATATGCGCGCCCGGCTCGAAGCCCGGCAGCAACGCGCCGTCCTCGGCCTCGAGCGTGAAGGACTTGATCAGCGAGGTGGGCGCGTCAACCGACGCGATACGCAGCTTGAGAGTAGGTGCGAGCATGGTGGTCATGGCAATGGCTCTTACTGTGTATCGGTCAGGGTGCGCCAGTCGTCGCCTGCCTGCAGCACGCCGCCGAACGAGACGGCCTTCGAGTAATCGAGTTGCGGGCTGTCGGCTAGCGTCGGCGTCTTGCCGGCCATGAACTCGCGCACGGCCTTCAGCAGCAGCGCACGCACGCGCAGCACGGCACCGTCGGCCGAGCAAAGTTGCTCCTGGGTGCGGTCGTAGATCGGGCCTTGGCCGAGGAACATCGCGAAGTCTTCCGTGCCGAGGTGCTGATAAAAGCCGGTCGCGTGACCGCGTTTCATCAGGTCGCGGTTCTGGCCGAACGCTTGCTCGCGCGGGCCCGGCGGCAGCGGCGGGAAGTTCCAGACGTCCGGTGTGGCCGACATGATGGTCATGCCGAGCGGACGGTGCGGGTTGTACTGGATGAACCACGCGCGGTGCGTGAGGTCATCGACCGGTGTCGAGAAGAACACCGTCGTCGGGCCCTTCGCGTCGGGCGGGCAGATGATGCCGTACCAGGGCATCACGAAGTTGTTCACGCGCGCATAGACCTTCTCGTCCGGCATGTCGCGCAGGGCCGCGTAGCGATAGCCGTACGGGCGATCCTCGAATTCGAAGCGCGGCGCGAGCGCTTTCGTCATGATCATGCGTTCGTTGCCGCCGCCCGCGGTAATCTGCGTGGTCGACTCGTGCAGCACGCCGACGTGCGACGAATCCATCGAGGCCTCGACCGCCTGCACCCAGTTCGTCGGCACTTCGACGCTCGTCACCGAGCGGTGTTCGGGCGCGAGGTCCATGAACGGCAGTTCCGGAAACGGCGGCAGGGTTTCGCCCTTGCCGAGCCACACCCAGACCACGCCGCCGCGTTCCATGACGCGATACTGGCTCGTCTTCACGCGTTTGCAGAACTGCTCCTGGTCGCCGACCTGGTTCGGCGCCTCGACCACGGCCCCCGATGCATCGACTTTCCAGCCGTGGAAGATGCAGCGCAGGCCGTTGTTTTCGTTGCGCGCCATCATCAGCGAAGTGCGGCGGTGCGGGCACAGTTCGTCGACGACGCCGACATGGCCGTCGGTGGCGCGGAACGCCACGTAGCTGCTGCCGAGCAGGCGCACCAGCACCGGCGCGCCGTCCGCTTCCAGCGTGGCCGAGGGCACGGCGGGCATCCAGTAATGCTGGCGGATCATCTCGCCCATCGGCGCGCCGTTCTCGACGCGCGTGAGCAGTTCGTTGTCTTCGCGGCTCATTGCCATGATGAGTACTCCTCGCGTTGCGCGCGTCAGGACTTGTAGTTACGGAACGCACGTGTGTACACGCGCGTGCAGTTGCATTCGAAGATGTTCTTGCGCTGCGCTTCGGTCAGCCATTCGATGCTCTCGATCACCGGTTTCATATCGTCGTAGTCTCGGCCCAGGACCGGATCTCGCGCGCTGCCGGTGCCAGGCTTCTCGGTGCCGAACATGACGTTGTCCGTGCCGGCGACCTTGAGCAGCAGTTCGATCGAATCCTTCGAGTAGTTGCAGGTGTCGAAGTAGAGCTTCTTCAACTGATCGTCGAACGACACGGGGCTGTTGCGGCGTGCCGCCCACGCACGGAAACGGCCCATCTGGTAGGGGATGGCGCCGCCGCCGTGCGCGACCACGATCTTCAGGCTCGGATACTTCTCGAATACTTTCGATTCGAGCAGCGAAATGACGGCGATGTTCTCTTCGTTGATGAACTTCAGCGTGTACGACTCGCGCGGGTTGCAACTGCCGGCCGAGTGGATCAGCGCGGGCACGTCGAGTTCGGTCATCGCGTCATACAGCGGGTACCAGAACGGGTCGCCAAGGCCAGCCGGGGCCGGGCCTTCGCCTTCGGTCGGGTCCGGGTTCAGCAGGGTGCCCACGAAGCCGAGTTCGTTGACGCAGCGCTTGAGTTCGGCGACGCAGTGCTCGGCCGGCGACTCGTTCATGAATTGCGGCAGGCCGGCCACGCCACGGAAGCGGTCCGGGAACATGTCGACGAAGCGCTTGATCAGGTCGTTGCAGTGACGCGTCCAAAGTTGAGTCACGCGCGACGGCTTGATGGAGTGCATCTGCAGGTACGGGCGCGGCGAGATGAACTGCACGTCGGTGCCGACTGCATCCATGCTGCGCACGAGTTCCTCGGCCTGCTGGCGCACCGACTCGTCCGGGATGTTCGGGTTGGCCGACGGGTTCGCGCGGCCGCCGACCAGCTCCGCCATGTAGCGGAAGCTTTGCGGTGGCATGACGACGTGGGCGTGGGAATCGATGATCATGGTTGAGCCTCAGTTCGGTTCGGAGTGTTAAGTTCGGCGGTGAGCCAAAAGGGCTTGCGGCGCTTACGCGATCACCGCAAGGGTTTCGAGCTGGATGACCATGCCGTGCTGCAGGTCGTACACGGTCACATGGCGTGCCGGGCGATGCGCGGCATCGGGCCACAAGGCAAGCCACTGCGCGTCGATGTATTCGCGCACCGAGTCGTCCTTGACGTAGACAGCGAGTTTCACCACGTGGTCCAGCGCGGCCCCGCCTGCCGCGAGGAAGCGCCTGACGTTCTCGAACGCGAGACGCACCTGTTCTGCCGGGGTCTCGGCGAGCTTGCCGGTGGCGGGATCCTTGCCGGCGATCGCCGACGAGCACAGCACGTTGCCGATTCGCGAACCGACCGGAATCGGTACCTTGTGCGCGAGGCCTGGAACGTCGATGGATTGGGGCATGTCTCCTCCGTGGATTCGTTGAGATGGCACGGCGTGTCAGTCTTCGCCGGGATCGAAGAAGTGGCGCGGCACGGCCGCGAGGAATTCGGAGAAACCGGTGGTGCCGGCCGGGACGTGCTTCATCATGGCTTCGGCTGCCTGGGCTTCGTGGCCGTCCTGGATGGCGCGCGCGATTTCGAAGTGCTCCTGCAGCGAACGCGTGATCTGGCTGCGGTTGCGCAGGTCTGCCACGCGATAACGTGCCGAACGGCGGCGAGCGGTGCGGATCTGAGCGGCCAGGTACTGGTTGCGACTGCCTTCGTAAATCAGCTCGTGAAACTGCGTATTGGCTAGCGCATACTGGGACGCATCCCCCGCCACGGCGGCCTGCTGGCAAACCACCAGCATCTGGTCCAGCTGTTCGCGCAGCTCGTCGCTGGCGCGGCGCGCTGCGAAACGGGCACACAGTGCCTCGAGTTCGCCGATGTATTCCAGCATGGCGCGCACCTTGGCAATCGACAGTCGCGCCACCGTGATGCCCTGACGCGGCGAAACCACCACCAGCTCGCGCGCGACCAGATGCTGAAGCGCCTCGCGTACCGGCGTGCGAGACACATTGAAGCGGGCGGCCAGCGCACGCTCGTCGATCGGTGCGCCCGGGGCGAGTTCACCCAGCTCGATAGCGGCCTCCAGGGTGGCGCGAATATCGCTCGCGCGACTGGCACTACTGCGCGCGGGAGTTTCGCTGCGCTTAAGAGTGGGGTCGGCTGCAAGTTTCATTGAGGCGTGGCTGCACAGGTGTTTCGGGTGATAAAAATATACCACAAGCGTTTCATGGCATTCAATTAAGGGTTTGCATTGACGCTCGAGCCGTGCCGCTCCGCACGCTGGGAAAAGACTGAAAAACTATTATTATTCAATGTGATGTGAGAGTTTATCAGGGCTTTTGAGGCGGCTTATAGGGGAAATACCAGGGGTAGTTTTGTATGTCTGGTGTGTTGAAACAGGCGTCAGTGTATGCCAGAATCCGTACAACTACAGCGGTTCTGGTATGCCAGAGCCGGGTTCAGTCAACATCACAGGTCAGATCAGATGAGCAAAAGCCTTTTAGATGTAGCCGGCGTGCAGCCTGTCGAGCGTGTGCTCAAGCCGAAGTCGATTGCGATCGTCGGGGCATCCGCCGACCCGCGTGCTTTCGGTAACTTCGTGCTGCAGAACCTCGAGCGTTTCGGTTACGCGGGCGATATCCACCTCGTGTCGCGCAGCAGCCAGGAAATCAACGGCCGTGCCTGCGTGGACAGCGTCGAGGCGCTGCCTCAAGGCATCGATCTGGCGGTCCTGTGCATTCCGGAGTCCGGCGTGCTCGATACGGTGCGCACGCTCGGCAGGCTGAAGGCCGGCGCCGCCGTGATCTTCGCTTCGGGCTATGCCGAGGCCGGCGACGAAGGTCGCGCGAAGCAGGAGGCGCTCGCACGCGTCGCCGCGGAAGGCGGCGTCGCGTTGATCGGCCCGAATTGCATGGGTTTCACGAACTTCGAGGCCGGTGTGCCAGTGACCTTCGAAGCCGTGGCACCGTACCCGGGCGGCGGCCGCCGCGGCGTGGGTGTGGTGGCGCAAAGCGGTGCGATGGCCGCGAACCTGCGCGACGCCTTTATGGGCCGTGGCCAGCCGATGACGGCAACGGTCTCCACCGGTAACGAGGCAAGCCTCGGTATCGAAGACTATTTGGCATGGTTCATCGCCGATCCGCAAACGAGTGCAATAGCGGTCTACGCTGAACAGATCCGCCGTCCGCAGACGTTCCTGCAACTGGCACGCGAAGCGCGCGCCGCCGGCAAGCCGATCGTGATGCTGATGCCGGGCAAGAGCGCGCGTGCCCGTGAGGCCGCGCAGTCGCACACCGGCGCACTGGCCGGCGACCATGCGAGCGCGAGCGTGCTGCTGGCGCGTGAAGGCGTGGTGGTGGTCGATTCGCTGGACGAGCTATTCGACACCACGACGATCCTCGCGCGCTTCCCGGTGCCGCCGGCGGCCGGCACGGCCGTCATGACGGCTTCCGGCGCGGTCAAGAACATCACGCTCGATTTCGCCGAGGACATCGGCCTGACGCTGCCGCGCCTGACCGACCCGACCCTCCAGAAACTGACCGGGCTGCTGCCCGACTACGCCGTGGCCGACAATCCGCTCGACTACACGACGATCGGCGTGCGCAACCCGGGACTGATCGGCGAGCTGATCGACGCGGTGCTGGCCGATCCGAACATCGGCTCGCTGGTGCTCTCGATCATGGGCGGCCCGTCGATCGCACAGCGCGACAAGGCCGACCACCTCGTGCCAGCGCTTGCGCGCGCAACCAAGCCCGCGGTGCTCACGGTGATGGGCGACAACAACAAGCTCGAAGACTTCTTCACGGAAGCGATTGCCGCGAGCGGCGTGCCGTTGTTCCGTTCGCCGGACCGCGCCCTGCGTGCCTGCGCCCGCGTGGCCGCGTACGGCGAATCGCTGGCGCGCGCCGCACGTGCCCGCACCGATGCGCCGAAGGCCATCCCGCTGCCGGGCGCCGTGCCGCCGAACGGCATCTTCGCTGAATACCAGGGCAAGGGCTGGCTCGCTTCGGCAGGCCTGCCGGTGCCGAAGGGCGGCCTCGCGAGGTCGTTCGACGAAGCACTCAGGATCGCTGACGAAATCGGCTACCCGGTGGTGCTCAAGGCCCAGTCGAGCGAACTGCCGCACAAGAGCGACGTGGGTGGCGTGGTGGTCGGCCTCGCCGACGCAACGGCGTTGCGCACCGGCTGGGACAAACTGCACGCGAGCGTGAAGTCGCACCGTCCTGAACTGGTGCTCGACGGCACGCTGGTCGAGGCGATGGGCCCGCGCGGACTGGAACTCGTGGTAGGTGCCAGGCGTGACGCCGACTGGGGGCCGGTCGTGCTGGTCGGTCTTGGCGGCATCTTCATCGAAGTCCTGAAGGACGTGCGCCTCGTGCCCGCCGACATGGCAGAACAGGACATCGTCGTCGAACTGGGTCGACTCAAGGCCGCGGCGATGCTCGACGGCGTGCGCGGCGCGGCAGGCGTGGACACGAAGGCGGTGGCGAAGGCCGTGGCGGCGATCGCCGACCAGATGCGTGCCAACCCCGAAATCACGGAAATCGACGTCAACCCGCTGGTCGCCTATCCGGACCGCGTTCTGGCGCTCGACGCCCTTGTGATCTGCGGCGCCCAGGGCCCAGCCCATCACTGAGCCCCGGGTCAGAGGAGACATATCGAATGAAACTGGAATTCTCTGCCGAGGACCAGGCATTTCGCGCCGAAGTGCGCGAATTCGTGAAGCAGAACCTGTCGCCGCGCCTGAAGCGCAAGGCCGAACTCGGCCTGCGTATCGAGCGTGAAGATTACGTCGAGTGGTACACAAAACTCTACGAGAAGGGCTGGATCGCGCCGTCATGGAAGAAGGAAGATGGCGGTCCGGGCTGGACGCACGTGCAGCGCTACATCTTCGATGAGGAAACGTTGCTCGGCGGTGCGCCGCGCATCGTGGCGAGCGGCATCAACATGCTTGGCCCCGTGCTGAATACCTTTGGCACACCTGAGCAAAAAGCGAGGTACATCCCGAAGATCCTGCGCAGCGAAACCTGGTGGGCGCAAGGATTCTCGGAGCCGGGCGCGGGCTCGGACCTCGCCGCAGTGCGCACGACGGCAGTGCTTGCCACGGACGATGAAGGCGAGCATTTCGTCGTGAACGGCCACAAGGTCTGGACCTCCTATGCTCACTGGTGCGACATGATGTTCGCACTCGTGCGCACCGATCCGGCAGCAAAGCCTCAGGAAGGCATTTCGTTCCTGCTGATCGACATGCATGCGCCGGGGGTGGAAGTCCGCCCGATCAGGATGCTCGAAGGCGGCGCCGACCTCAACGAGGTCTACCTCGACAACGTGCGCGTGCCGAAGGAAAACCTCGTCGGTGAACTGAACAAGGGCTGGACCTACGGGAAGTACCTGCTCGGCCATGAGCGTACCGGCATCGCCGGTATCGGTTCGTGCAAGCAGCAACTCGCGCGCGCCCGGCACCTCGCAAAGCAGCAGGGCCTCGAAAACGATCCGCTCCTGCAGGCGCGGATCAGCCGCTTCGAGATCGAACTGATGGCCCTCGAATTCACTGGCCTGCGCATGCTGAGCGCGAATCAGGCGAGCCGCGTGCCGTCGGTCGAGGCACCGATGCTCAAGGTACGCGGGACCGAGTTGCGCCAGGGCATCTATGCACTCCTGACTGAAATCGCCGGCCCGTTCAGCGTGCCGTTCGACGAGCAGGCCATGCTCGATGTGGCCGGCTACGAAGGTCCGAGCCCGGACGAACTGATCGCGGTAGCGGCGAACTATTTCGACGCGCGCAAGGTGTCGATCTACGGCGGCACAAACGAAGTGCAGCGCAATCTGATCAGCCGCGCGTTCTTCAATGCTTGAGGCGGAAAAAAGAACATGGATTTTTCTCTGACTGAAGATCACGTCACGCTGCAGGATGCCGTGCGCCGCTTCTGCGAAGGCGAATATCCCGCACACCAGCGTGGCAACGCCGAGGACAAGGAGCTCGCCGCAAAGCGCCGCCAGGGTCTTGCCGAAATGGGCATTACCGGCCTCGTGATCGATTCCGGTCATGGCGGCGGCGGCTATGGCGCGGTGGAAACCATGCTGGTCGCGCAGCAGCTCGGCCGTGCGCTGGGCGGTGCGGGCTGGCTCGCGAGCGGCCTGCCGGCCGCGGCGCTGATCGGCTCGGCCGGCAGCGAGGAGCAGAAGGCGAGGTGGCTCGAAGCCGCGGCAACCGGCGAGAAGGTGCTGGCGCTCGCCGTCAGCGAAGCCGACGCGCGTTACGACATCACGCGGCTGGCCGTGCCTGCCGCCGAAACCGGTGACGGCTGGAAAATCACGGGCACCAAGATCATCGTGTTCGACGCCGCGACCGCCGATGCCTTCGTGGTGGCGGCGCGTACCTCGGGCCAGCGTGGCGACAGGCAAGGCCTGTCGCTCTTCCTCGTGGATGCGAAAGCCGCGGGCGTCAGCCTGCGCAACTTCGAGACGATCGATGCGCGCGAAGCCGCTCACGTCACATTCGACAACGTGGTCGTGAGCAAGGCCGATCTGATCGGCGCCGCCGGTGCGGCCCACGACCTTATCGACGCCGCACTCGACCGCGCGAACGCTGCGCTGGTGGCGGAATCGGTCGGCGCGCTCGAGGCATTGCTCGAACACACGGCCGAACACCTGACGACCCGTACGCAGTTCGGCGCGCCGCTCGCGAAATTCCAGTCGCTGCAGCACCGCGTGGCCGACATGCTGATCTCGCTCGAACAGAGCAAGTCGATGGCCTGCGCCGCCGCGATGGCCGTGGACGAGAACGATCCCGAACGCCGCCGCCGCTTCGTGTCGGCTGCGAAGGCGTACGTCGGCGATGCGTGCCGCACGGCTGGCGAATGGGGCATCCAGCTGCACGGCGGCATGGGCATGACCGAAGAGTGCCGCGTCGGCCACTACGCGAAACGCATGTTCGCGATCAACATGACCTACGGCGACGCGACATGGCATCTGCAGCGCTTCACGGCGCAGCGTCTCGCACAGGAGAAAGCTGAATGAGCTTGAACGGAGCAGCCTATATCGTCGGCGCCTACGAGCATCCGACGCGCAAGGCCAACGATCTTTCGGTGCTGCGTCTGCACGCCGACGTCGCGAAGGGCGCGCTCGAGGATGCGGGCCTGACGAAGGACGACATCGACGGCTACTTCTGCGCCGGTGACGCACCCGGCCTCGGCACCACGACGGTCGCCGAATATCTGGGCCTCGAGCTGCGCCATGTCGATTCGACCGAGTGCGGCGGGTCCGCGCCGATCCTGCACGTCGCGCACGCCGCTGAAGCGATCAAGGCCGGCCGCTGCAACGTGGCGCTGATCACGCTCGCGGGCCGTCCGCGTGCCGCGGGCGCCGCGCTGTCGCTGAAGGCGCCGGATCCCGACGCGCCCGAAGTGCAGTTCGAGCTGCCCTTCGGCCCTGCCACGCAGAACCTGTACGGCATGGTTGCGAAACGGCACATGTACGAGTTCGGCACCACGAGCGAGCAGCTCGCGTGGATCAAGGTGGCGGCGTCGCACCACGCGCAGCACAACCCGAACGCGATGCTGCGCAATGTCGTGACTGTCGAGGATGTCGTCAATTCGCCGATGGTCGCCGATCCGCTGCACCGCCTCGACTGCTGCGTGATGAGCGATGGCGGCGGCGCGCTGATCGTCGCGCGCCCGGAAATCGCGAAGCAGCTCAAGCGCCCGCTCGTCAAGGTGCGTGGTACGGGTGAAGCACCCAAGCATGCGGCAGGCGGCAAGATCGATCTCACATGGTCGGCGGCGGAATGGTCGGGTGCGGCTGCGTTCGCCGAGGCTGACCTCACGCCCCAGGACATCCGGTATGCGTCGTTGTACGACAGCTTCACGATCACGGTGCTGATGCAGCTCGAAGATCTCGGTTTCTGCAAAAAGGGCGAGGGCGGCAGGTTCGTGATGGATGGCAACCTGATCTCCGGCGTTGGCAAGCTGCCGTTCAACACCGATGGCGGTGGATTGTGCAACAACCATCCGGCCAACCGCGGCGGCGTCACCAAGGTGATCGAAGCCGTGCGCCAGCTGCGCGGCGAGGCGCATCCCGCCGTGCAGGTGAAGAACTGCGATATCGCGCTTGCGAATGGGATCGGCGGCGCGCTCGCGTCGCGTCATACCGCGGGCACGCTGATCCTGGAACGGGAGTAACCATGAGCACGAATCAAGCGATGGCTGGTGCAAGCGCTCCGGACGCCAAACCGGCTACGAAGCCAATCGGCCCGCGCCGCATTCCCGCGCCGCGCGTGCTGCCCGAGGCAATGCCGTTCTGGGAGGCGGCCAAAGACGGGCGTCTGCTCGTGAAGCGCTGCGAGGACTGCGGCGAGACGCACTACTACCCGCGCGACATCTGCCCGCACTGTATGAGCGCGAATACGGAGTGGCTCGATACGAAGGGCCTGGGCACGGTCTATTCGTTCAGCACGATGGGCAAGGACGAGGCGCGTTACACGCTGGCCTTCGTGAGCCTCGACGAGGGCGTGACGATGTTGACCAACCTCGTCGATTGCGACCCGGCCGCGGTGTCGATCGGCCAGCGCGTCAAGGTGGTGTTCAAGCCCAGCGAGGGCGCTTATCCGGTGCCGATGTTCGCGCCGATTTGAAGGAGATTGAGCATGTCTGCGGATTTCAAGCAACAGCATGGCTGGCACGATGCGAAGAAGGGGCCGCTGTCGCGCTTCACGATCCTCGATGCCTCGCGCGTGCGCGCGGGCCCTGCGGCCATGCGCGTGTTCGCGGATATGGGCGCGCGCGTGATCAAGCTGGAGATCCCGCCTGGGGCGCCAGGCGGTGACGACATGATCGGCGGGCGTGACCACAATCGCGCCGACTACGAGAACCTGCATCGCAACAAGGAAAGCCTGACGCTGAACATGAAGGACCCAGCCGGTCTCGCGATCCTGCAAGAACTCGTCAAGCGTGCCGACGTGTTTATCGAGAACTTCCGCCCGGACGTCAAGGAGCGCCTCGGCATTGGCTATGAAGCGCTGCGCGCCGTCAATCCGCGTATCGTGTACGCGAGCATCTCGGGCTTCGGCCAGGATGGCCCGTATGCGAAGTGGCCGGGTTTCGACTCGATCGCGCAGGGCATGGGCGGCCTCATGAGCCTGACCGGCAAGCCGGGCGAAGGCCCGATGCGCGTTGGCATTCCGCTTGCCGACCTGTGCGCGGGGCACTTCTGCGCCCAGGCGATCCTGGTCGCGCTGCTGGAGCGCGAAGTGTCGGGCGAAGGCCAATGGGTGCAGACCTCGCTGCTCGAGGCACAGATCGCGATGCTCGACTTCCAGGCCGCGCAATGGCTGGTGGACCGGAAGGTGCCGGAGCAGGTCGGCAACGAGCATCCGCTCACGGTGCCGACCGGCGTGTTCCCGACGAAGGATGGCTACCTGAACCTGGCCGCAATCGGCAATTCGATGTTTGCGCGCCTGTGCGAGGCGCTCGGCCTGCAGCACCTCATTGGCCAGCCCGGCTACGAATCGGACCCGGCGCGCGTAGAAAACCGCGATGCGGTCAACAAGACGGTGGGCGAGGTGTTCCTCACGCGCACCACGCGCGAGTGGACCGAGTTGCTGATCAAGGTCGGCGTGCCGTGCGGCCCGATCTACCAGGTCAACGAAGTATTCGACGATCCTCAGGTCAAGCATCTTGGCATCGCCTGGCCCGCCAACGTGCCGGGCAGGGGCGAAGTTTCGTTCGTTGGCACGCCGTTCCGTCTTTCACGATACCCGCGCGCCGAGACACCGCGCCTGGCCCCTGAGCAAGGCGAGCATACGCAGGCGATTCTGAACGAACTGGGTTATACGAATCAGCAGATTGAGCAGTGGCGCTCGGCCTTCGTGGTCTGACGCACCTTAATGGAAGGCATGGGAGAGAGACGAAATGGCACGACTGGTCGCCGGATTCGGTTCATCGCACAGCATCATGCTGGTTTGCCAGCGCGAGGACTGGCAGCACGGTTTCAAGCAGGTCGATCCGAAGAATCCGCATTACTTCGATCGACTCGGCAACCCCACGACCTATGAAGCGCTGCTCAAGATCGCGCCGCCGGATGCCGAGGCGATGGTGACGTCCGGGAAGATGGGCGAGCGTTACGATCAGGCCGAAGCGGCCATGGACGAATTGCGCGAGCGTATCCGCGCGGCGAAGCTCGACGTGCTGCTCGTGGTCGGCGATGACCAGACGGAGCTCTTTCGCACCACCAACAATCCGGCCTTCGCGATCTACTACGGCGAGACGATCCGCAACGCAAAGCGCGTGTCGAGCCCGAACGAAAGCTGGTACGCGAAGGCACGCACGATGCGCCAGGAGCCGGATGCCGACGTGCACTATCCGGTCAAGGCCGACATGGCCCGGTGGCTGATCCGCGAACTGTGCAACCGCGATTTCGACATTGCGGCAATGGACGGTCTCGAGCGCGACCAGTACGAGGGCCACGCGTTCTCGTTCATTCATCGGCGCTACCTGCAGGATATCGACCTGCCGGTGATTCCGGTCATCGTCAACACCTTTGATCCGCCGAACCAGCCCACGCCGCGCCGTTGCATCCAGCTCGGCCGCGCGCTGCGCGAGCTCATCGAGTCCTATCCGGAAGATCTGCGCGTGGGCGTGCTCGCGTCGGGAGGCCTCTCGCACTTCGTGGTGGACGAGGAGCTCGACAACGACATCATCGACGCGATCCGCCGCAAGGACAGCGACTGGCTGGCCGGGCTCGATCCGAAGCAGCTGCAGGCCGGCAGCTCGGAAATCCGCAACTGGATCATCGGCGTCGAGGCGCTCAAGGCGCTCGATCTCGAATGGGTCCGCTATGTGCCCGGCTACCGCACGGCGGCCCTGACCGGCACGGGCCTCGCGTTCGCGGCCTGGCGCACACTCGACTGAATGCGGTAGTCCCTTCCGCGTGGGGCGGGACGCATGCATGACACTTCACGTTTCTATCAGGAAAGCACAACACATCATGGCTGACCAAAACGTACAGCGCCTGCGCCGGCTCGATTGCTGCGCCGTGTCGGACGCACTCGACAAACTCAAGCTGAACGGCGTGGTGAGCGGTCTGCCGCAACGCGCCGGCTCGGGCCGCATCGCGGGCCGCGCGATCACGGTCAAGCTCGGCACGGGCGAAGCGCCCCCGGGACCGCCCGTGCACCTCGGCTGCACCGCGGTGGAGCAGGCCGATGCCGAGAGCGTGATCGTCGTCGAGCAGAAGAGCGGCGTGGAAGCGGGTTGCTGGGGCGGCTTGCTGTCGCTCGCCGCCAGGGTGCGCGGCGTGGCGGGCGTGGTGGCCGACGGCCCGGTGCGCGATATCGATGAGGCCATTGGCTACGAGCTGCCGGTGTTCAGCCGCGCGACCACGGCCCGGACCGCGCGTGCGCGCGTGGTCGAGAAGGGCACCAATGTGCCGGTGCAGATCGGCGATGTGACGGTGAACGCGGGCGACTACGTGGTGGCCGACAACAGCGCGGTGATCTTCATTCGCGCCGCCGACATCGAAGCCGTGCTCGAGACCGCCGAAATGATCGTCAACAAGGAAGCCGCAATGGCCAAGGCGATTCTGGCCGGCATGCCGGTCGGCCAGGTGATGGGCGGCAGCTACGAGCACATGCTCAAGTAAGCGCTAGCCTCCGGACATATTCAGCAAACACGCAGGAATCCGAACCATGACGAACCATGACAAGAATGTCGAGCGTGCAGCGAAGCTCGATACCGCGACGCTCTCCGACGCCCTCGACAAGCTCGGTATCGCCGGCCAGTGTTACAAGATCAAGCCCAGAAGCACCGGGTTCCGCACCGCGGGCCGTGCGTTCACGATCAAGTACGGCCCGGCCGCGAACCCGCCGGGCACCGTCGGCGACTTCATCGACGACGTGCCGGTCGGCAGCATGATCGTGCTCGACAACAACGGCCGTGAGGATGCCACGGTGTGGGGCGACATCATGACAGAGATCGCGCACCGCCGCGGCATCGCCGGCACCGTGATCAACGGCGTGTGCCGCGACGTTGCGCTGTGCCTGAAGCTTGGCTATCCGGTCTTCAGCCGCGATCACTGGATGCGCACCGGCAAGGATCGCGTGCAGGTGGAGGCGACGAACGTGCCCGTCAATATCGGCGACGCGCGCGTGCAACCCGGCGATATTCTGCGCGGCGATGCCGACGGTGTCATCGCGATCCCGAAAGAGCACGAAGACGCGGTGCTCGACGTGGCCGAAACCATTCATCGTGCCGAGGAAGCGATTCGCGAAGCGTGCCGCGGCGGGATGCGTCTGGATGAAGCGCGCAAGCAGTTCAAGTACCACCAGTTGCAGACGCGGGAGCAATGACGATGAAAGAACACAATCCGGCCACTACGGTACGCACGACGTTCGAGCGCGTGGAGACGAGCGTCGTCGAAGCCGCGCGCAGGCTGCCCGCGGCAACGCTGCACGAGGCGGGCGGCAAGATCGGCGCGTTGCCCTGGTCCATCAAGCCCATCGCGCCCCGGTTCAGGATTTGCGGCACCGCCATCACGGTGCATTCGCCGGGCGGCGACAACCTCTGGCTGCATCGTGCGCTCGTGCTCGCGCAGCCCGGCGACGTGCTCGTGGTGTACACCAATGGCGTCTACGAGCACGGCTATTGGGGCGAGGTCATGACGACGGCCGCCAGGGAGCGTGGACTGGCCGGCCTTGTGATCGACGGCGGCGTGCGCGATGCCGACCTGCTCGAGGAGATCGGCTTTCCGGTGTTCGCACGGGGCCTGTCGATCCGGGGCACGGGCAAGGACTATGGCGCGATCGGCTGGATCAACGAACCGGTGATGATCGGCAACGTCACGATCAGCGCGGGCGATCTGATCGTCGGCGACCGCGATGGCGTGGTTGCGATTCCGCGCGCGCGCGCCTCGGACGTGGTGGAGAAGGCTGTAAAGCGCGAAGCGGACGAGGCTGCCATCTGCAAGCGCATCGAAGCGGGCGAGACCACCATGCAGATCTACGACTTTCACTGAGCCGACGATGACCTCGAAACCTGCCGCACATTCGCCCGGCCTGGCGCCGTCACTCGACGTCGCCGGCGCGATCGCGACCATCACGCTGCGCCGTCCGGATATGGCGAACCGGCTCGAACTGGAAGATCTGGAGACCTTGGGGGGCTTCATTCGCGACGTCAACGCGCGACGCGAGGTGCTCGTGCTGCGACTGTGCGCGCAAGGGCGGCACTTTTGCGCAGGCTTCAACATCGGCAGCGTGGCCGACGGCAATGCGGGCGCGAGCTTCGAGGAACTCGCAAACGAGCTGGAGCGTGCACGTCCGGTGACGATCGCGGCGATCAACGGGGGCGTCTACGGTGGCGCGACTGATCTCGCGCTTGCCTGCGATTTTCGCATCGGCGTGGAGCCGACCCAGATGTTCGTGCCGGCCGCGCGGCTTGGCTTGCTGTTCTATCGCGGCGGCTTGCAGCGATATGTGTCGCGGCTCGGGTTGAATGTGGCGAAGAAGCTGCTGCTCACGGCCGCTACGTTCGACGCGGCGCAGATGCTGGCGTGTGGCTTCCTCGACACGGTCGTGGCGCCGGAGGCGCTGCATCAGGAAGTGGAGCGCCTGAGCGGCGAGCTGGCCGGCATGGCGCCGCTTGCGCTGCTCGGCATGAAGAAACATCTGAACCGCATCGCCAGCGGTACGTTCGACGAAAGCGAGTTTCGGCGCGACGTTTCCCAGTCGGATGCGTCGCATGACTTGCGCGAAGGTGCGCTCGCGTGGAAAGAAAAGCGCAAGCCCGCGTTCCGCGGCGCATAGAGCCGGATTCGATGAAGCGCGACAGCGGCTGCACAGGCGCTTCGAGATGGAGAGAGGCAATCAATGGAAATCGATCACAACCGGGTTCACGAACGGCTCTTCGGCCCGGAGGGGGCGCCGCCACCGGTGACGCAAGCGCTTGGCGGCAGGGTTGCCTCGCTGAGCGATAGGGCGCTCGAGTCCGAGTATGTCGGCGCGCCGGCGTTCCTGAATCCGGCCGGTCACATACAGGGTGGCATTCTGTCCGCGATGCTTGACGACGTGACTGCGTTGCTCGTTGTGTCCACCCTCAGTGAGGGTGAGCAGTGCGCCACCCTGAGTCTGAATACGTCGTTCTTGCGGCCGGCCAAGGTGGGCAAGCTGCTTGGACGCTCGACGCTCGACGCTCGTTCGCCGGGGGCGCGGCGTGTGCAACGTGTCCGGCGAGCTGTGGCAGGACGACAAGCTCGTGGCGACGGCATCGGCGGTGTGCGCGATCGTGCAGCACGACGAATCAAGGTAACTGCGCGCCGCAAGCCGGGCAGCACTTCGCACTGAAACGACATTGGCTTCTCGCTTGCCTTTATCGCCAACACCTCGCGGCCCGGTTCGTCGCGTGGCGCGAATTTGCCCGGGATGTCGATGCATGGATTGCGTTGACATCCCGGGCATGGCGCTCAGACCTTGGCTATATGGAGGAAGTTGGTCGTGCCGACCACACCAAAAGGCATCCCGGAGGCGATGACGACGAAACTGCCCGCCTGCGCGAAGGCTTCGCGTCGAGCGATCGCGCAGGCTTTGTCCACCATGTCAGGCACGTCGCTGATGCTTTCGTCGGCGTTCACGGGATGCACGCCCCAGACGAGCGCCATACGGCGCGCGGTGGCGAGTTCCGGAGTGATGCTCAGCACCGGCACCGCCGGCCGCTCCCGGGCTGCGCGCAGGCTGGTGTAACCCGATCGCGTGTAGGTGGCTATCGCCGCCACCGGCAGCAGCTTCGCGGTCTGCTGGAGGGCCAGGCAGATCGCGTCAGCGACAGCGGCCTGCGGCGCGGTGTGAGATGCGTCGATCGCGCTGCGATAGTCCGGATCGGATTCCACCTCGGCGATGATGCGGTCCATCATCGCCACCGCCTCGCGCGGGTATTTGCCGGAGGCGGACTCGGCCGACAGCATCACGGCGTCCGCGCCGTCGTACACGGCGTTGGCCACGTCCGAGGCTTCGGCCCGAGTCGGAACCGGCGCGGCGATCATCGATTCGAGCATCTGGGTCGCAACGACGACCGGCTTGCCGGCGGCCCGGCAGGCTCTGACGATCTGCTTCTGGATCCGCGGCACTTGTTCGGCCGGCAGTTCGACCCCCAGGTCGCCGCGCGCGACCATGATCGCATCCGCCGCATCGACGATCGCATCGAGCGAGTCGATCGCGGCCGGCTTCTCCAGTTTGGCCAGCACGGCTGCGCGCCCCTGGACGATCGCCTTGACCTCGTGCACGTCCTCGGCTCTTTGCACAAACGACAGCGCGACCCAATCGACGCCCAGTGTCAGGCCGAACTCGAGGTCGGCGCGATCCTTGGGTGTCATGGCCGGAATGGGCAGCAGCACCGAGGGCACGTTCACACCCTTGCGATCCGATATCGTGCCGCCGGTGATGACCTGCGTGTCGGCGAAGTCCGGTCCGAAGCGCAGTACCTTCAGGCGCACCTTGCCGTCGTCGACCAGCAATTCCGTGCCGGTTTCGAGTGCCGCGAAGATTTCCGGATGGAGCAGCGGCGCACGCGTGGCGTCGCCCGGGGTGGGGTCCAAATCGACGCGAAACGCCGCTCCGGCTTGCAGCGTGACCGGACCATCGGCGAGCGTGCCGATGCGCAGCTTCGGGCCCTGCAGATCGAGCAGCACAGCGATGGGCCGCCCCGTATCGCGCTCGACACGGCGGATGATCTCCATGCGCTCCTGATGTTGCGCATGCGTGCCATGGCTGAAGTTGAGCCGGAACACGTCGGCGCCGGCATCGAACAGGGCGCGCACGGTGCTCAGGTCGGAACTCGATGGTCCCAGTGTGGCGACGATCTTGGCATTACGTTTTCGACGCGTCATGTTCGCTCCGCTTAAAAGATGAAGTCGGTGTTGATGAACTTCGATTGATGCTCACGAACAATGGTGTTGAGGAGTGTCTTGTTCGACTCGGTCAGTTTGGCCGCGATCATCGAGCGGATTGAGAACGCACGCAGCGCGTCGCTGACCGAAAGCGTGCCTTCGGCCGAATCCTTGCGCCCGGCGAACGGGAACACGTCCGGCCCGCGCTGGCACTGGCAGTTGATATTCACGCGGCAGACCTGGTTGACGAGCGGATCCACCAGCGCACCGATCTGCGCGGTGTCGGTGCCGAAAATGCTCACCTGCTGACCGTGATCCGAGGTGATCACGTAGTCGAGGGCCTGGTCCACCGAGTCGAAGCTCATCACCGGCACGACAGGACCGAACTGTTCCTCCCGGTACAGCTTCATGCCTTCGCGCACGGGGTAGACGACAGCGGGGTCGAACAGCGTGCTGCAGAATTCACCGCCGCCCTCGTTGACGACGCGCGCGCCTTTTGCCACGGCGTCTTCGATCGCCTCCGTCATGTAGGCCGTGCGGTGCGGCCCCGGCAAGGGCGTGATATGCACGCCGGCTTCCCAGGGCATGCCCATCTTGAGCCGCGCGAGTTCGGCGGTGAAGCGCCCGAGAAACGCATCGACGACGCTGCTGTGCACGATCAGCATTTTGAGGGCTGTGCAGCGCTGTCCGTTGAACGACAGGGCGCCGAGCAGACATTCCTTGACGGCGAGATCGAGGTCGGCGTCGGGCAGCACGATGGCCGCGTTTTTCGCGTCGAGGCCCAGCACTGCGCGCAGACGGTGCGACTTGGGGTGCTGCTTCTTCAAATGGTCCGCCACGCGGCTCGAGCCAATCAATGCCAGAACGTTGATCTTGCCCGAGGCCAGCATGCGCGGCACCACCAACTGGCCCGGTGCGTAGATGGTGTTGACCACACCGGGCGGAAACGCGTCGCGAAAGACTTCGAGCAGCGGCTCGAACAGCAGCGTGCCGTATTGCGGCGGCTTTAGAACCACGGTATTGCCCATGAGCAACGCGGGGATCAGGGTGCAGAACGTCTCGTTGAGCGGATAGTTGTACGGCCCCATGCACAGAACGACACCTAGCGGCGTGCGCCGAACCTGGCCAATGGTTCCCTCGACGACCATGAATCGCGAATGGTCATTTTCCACGCCCTTCAGCGTCTCGATCGTGGCCTGGATGTATTCGATGGTGCGATCGAACTCCTTGCGCGAGTCGATCAGGCTCTTGCCGATCTCCCACATGAGCAGGTTGACGATCTGCTGGCGGCGCTCGACCATGCCTTTCACGAACGCCTGCATGCAGGCGATGCGGCCGGCGACCGTCATCGTCGGCCATTGACCCCGGCCATTGTCGTACGCGGCGACAGCGGCATCCAGGGCGGCGTCGCTCTGTGCCTCGCCCATCAACGGGTAACTACCGATCTCGACCTGGCTGACATCGCGGGTCGCCGCATCGCGTATGCAAACCGGCGAGCGTACAGTTTTACAGGGGCCATCCCATGTCAGGATCTGCCCGCCAATCAGGAAGCCGCGCTGATGAACGGGAGCGGCAAGCCGATGTTCTGATGGAATTTCGTCGACGGTGGGGAAATACCGGGCGAGTCGCGGATGGTGATCGGTCGTCATGGGCGCTCCGAAGGCAGTGGGGACATTGGCTGACAAATTAAGTAGTACTTCACATGACAATCGAGCTTGCCCCTGAATCATGACAGGGGCAACACCGAATAAAGCCACTCAATGCGGCGACGACCAGCCCTTGTAGCTGCCGATGTTGTCGCGCGTGATGAGCTGCGGCGTCATCTGGATCAGCGGATTGGCGGGCTTCTTGCCGTTCATGATGTCGTAGCCCACCTGCACGGCCGTCTGCGCCATCTTCCACGGATCCTGGCTTGCCGAGGCCTGCACCAGCGTGCTGGTCTTGAGCGCCGTTTCGATATCGGGCGCGCCGTCCACCGAGGTGATCACGATGTTGCTGCGATTGAGTTGCTTGGCGGCCAGATCGCTGCCCACGGCCTGCGGATCGTTGATGGTGAACACGCCGGCCACTTGCGGGAAGCGCGTGAGATAGCCCTGCATGGTGTTCATGCCGCCTTCGCGCGAACCCTTGCCGTCCTGGTCGTCGGAGAGGATCTTGATGCCCGGCGACTTCGCGAGCACCTGCTTGCAGCCGTTCACGCGGTCGATCACGGCCGAGACCTGCGGGCCGTTCTCGATGATCACGTTGCCCTTGCCGTTGATCTTCTTCGCCAGATATTCACACGAGATCTGGCCAGCCTTCACGTTGTCGGTCTGCACGGTGGCGTCGGCGCCCGCGGCAGCCACGTCCACCGCCACCACCACGATGCCCGCGGCGCGCGCCTTCTTCACGGCCGGCTCGATTGCCTTCGGATCGGAGGCGTTCAGCAGGATCATGTCGACGTGCGCCGAGATGAAGTTGTCGATCTGCGTGAACTGCTTGTTCAGGTCATAGTCGGCGGACACGGCGGTGACTTTCGCATTCGGATTGAGCTGCCTGGCCTTGGCTTCGGCACCCTGCACGATCGTGACGAAGTAAGGATTGCCAAGCGAGCCCACGGTGATGCCGATCGACTTCAGTTGCTTGTCGGCGGCATGCGCGCCCTGCAGCGCGAAACCGAGCGCGAGTGCGGCAGCGGCGCGAACAGCGAAAGCAGCCTTTTTCTTGAACATAACGTTGTCTCCAGAGGGGTCCGGTTGGTGTGTGTCATGCAGGGCGGGGGCAGGAGGACCGCCTGCCCCCGCTTTCAAAGCCGGTTCAAGGCCGGTTCAAGGCCGGTCAAGCGGTTCAGGTGCGCGCCGAGCCGCGCTGGCGGTAACGGTCGAGCGCCACGGCACCGACGATCACGAGGCCCTTGATGATGTATTGCCAGATGTCCGAGACGCCCAGCAGCACGAGGCCGTTCGAGAGCACCGCGATGATGAGCGCGCCGATCAGCGTGCCGACGATCGAGCCCACGCCGCCCACGAAGCTCGTGCCGCCCAGGATCACCGCCGCGATGGCGTCGAGTTCGTACGACTGGCCGAGCTGCAGGCCGTTCGCGGCATAGAGGCGCGCGGCCGACATCACCGCGCCCAGGCCCGCGAGCAGGCCCGAGACCGCATAGACGAACATCTCGATGCCCCACACCTTGATGCCCGAGAGGCGCGCCGCTTCGGGGTTGCCGCCCACCGAGTAGATGTGCAGGCCAAGCACCGTGCGGCGCAGCACGAACCACGACACGGCCACCACCACCAGCGCGATGATCACGAGCCAGGGCACGCCGAACACCGTGCCGTTGCCGATGAAGGCGAACGAGAGTTGCGGATTGAAGACGGTGGTGTCGTGGCCGATGAGGCGGGCGATGCCGCGCACGGCCGTGAGCGAGCCGAGCGTGACGATGAACGGCGGCAGGCGCAGCAGCGAGATCAGCGCGCCGTTGACGATGCCAAAGCCAAGCCCCACGCCGAGCGCGGCGGGAATGCCCAGCCAGCCCCAGCCCGGCACGGTCGAGCACAGCATGGCCGTGACCGCCGAGGCGGCCAGTATCGAGCCCACCGAGAGGTCGATGCCGCCCGTGAGAATCACGAAGGTCATGCCGGCGGCGAGCACGATGTTGATCGACGCCTGCTGCGCGACGATCGAGAGATTCTGGAACGTGACGAAGCCATCGGTCAGGAAGCCGAAGCCGATGCATAGCAGCACGAGCACGGGCAGCATGCCTGCCGTGCGCATGAGGGATTTCATGCGGGCGCGATGGCCGTCGGGCGCAGCGCCCCCGCGCGCGGCCTGGGCCGGTTGGGCGGGCGACGCTGCAACGCCGTGGCGGGGAAGGATGTTCTTCATGATGTCGTGCTCCTCAATATCTCTTCGACTGGTGCGTCGGACTGGTGCGTCGGACGGGTGCGTCTGAATCAGGCGGCCTCGTCCAGCGCGTCCTGCGAGCCGGTGGCGAGTTCGATGATGGCTTCCTGGTTGATGGGCTTGCCGGTGTAGCCGCCCAGCTCTCCGGCGAAGACGCCTTCGCGCATGACGAGCACGCGGTCGGCCACGCCGATGATCTCGGGCAGTTCGCTCGAAATCACGATGATGCCCACGCCGGTTTTGGCGAGGTCGTTGATGATGCGGTAGATCTCCGACTTCGCGCCGATGTCCACGCCGCGTGTCGGCTCGTCGAGGATCAGCACGCGTGGTCTGGTTTCCAGCAGGCGCGAGAGCAGCACCTTCTGCTGGTTGCCGCCCGAGAGCGCGCCCACGTTCACGCGCGGGCTGGGCACGCGGATCGAGAGCGAGCGGATCGAGTCCTTCGCGCGCGACGCGCCGCGCGCGAGGTCGAGCACGCCGAAGCGCGCATCGCGCCCGGCCACGGCCACGTTGATGTTGTCGCGCACGCTCATGTCGAGAAAGAGGCCCTGATGCTTGCGGTCCTCGGTCAGATAGACGAGGCCCGCCTCAATCGCATCGCGCGGGCCATGCACGTGGAGCGTGCGCCCGTCGATGGCGATCTCGCCGCGCACGCGCGGCTCCGCGCCGAAGATCAGGCGTGCGAGCTCGGTGCGGCCCGCGCCCACGAGGCCGGCAATGCCGAGCACTTCGCCCGCATGCAGGTCGAGACTGCAGCCGCGCACGCGGTTGTGGTCGGCCACGTCGCGCACCGTGAGCACTGCCTTGCCGGGATCGTAGGGCGCGTGCTCCTTTTTGTAGAACCCCGAAATATCGCGGCCCACCATCATGCCCACCAGGCTTTCCGCGTTGAGCGCGTCGCGCATCAGCGTGCCCACGTAGCTGCCGTCGCGCAGCACCGACACGCGGTCGGAGAGCTCATAGATCTCGGCCATGCGGTGGCTGATGTAGATGATCGCGAGCCCTTCCTCGCGCAACTGGCGGATCAGCTTGAACAGACGCTCGGTTTCGCGCGAGGAGAGCGGCGTGGTGGGCTCGTCCATCACGATGATGCGCGCGTCGCCATGCACGGCGCGCGCGATTTCCACCAGCTGGCGTTCGGCGATGGAGAGCGAGCCCACCAGCGTCGCGGGGCCGAAGCTGGCGCCGAGACGCTTGAGCACGTCTTCGCAGCCGCGCTCCATGGCGGCCCGATCGACCATGCCGAAGCGGCGGCCGCCGCGGCGCAGCTCGCGGCCCGCGTGAATGTTTTCGGCAACCGAAAGGTTCGGCGCGAGGCTCAGCTCCTGGTAGATCACGGCCACGCCCAGCTCGCGCGCGGCGAGCGGCCCGTCGATCACGACCGTCTTGCCGTCGAGCACGATCTCGCCGCCGGCGTCGGCCTGATACGCGCCCGAGAGAATCTTCATGAGCGTGGATTTGCCCGCGCCGTTCTCGCCCATCAGCGAATGCACCTCGCCGGGCCACACCGAGAGGCGCACGTTGTCGAGCGCGCGCACGCCGGGAAACGTCTTGCTGATACCCCGCATTTCCAGCAGCGGGGGCGTCTGTTCAGAGCGCGACATGGCTCTCCTCCTGCGCTTGTACGTTGGCTTGTGCGCCGGCGCCCATCAGGATGCCCGCACGCGGCGAAAAGTTGAAGAACATGGGCAGCGTGGCGGCGCCCAGCGCGCCGGCGTCGGGGCCGAAGGTGCCGCGCACCAGCGCGGGCGTGCCGCGCGCCTCGGGCGCGGTGGCCGCCACGGCCACGCGCAGGCGCTGCATGAGCGTATCGATGAGGCCCGCGTCCACGTCGGCGTCGAGCACCACGGCCGGCACGTCGAGCACGCACAGCGCGGCGCGCAGCGCGGGCGCGAGCGCGTCGATGCAGTCGTCGAGCCATTCCCCGACGGCCGGATGGCCGCGTGCGATGCACGCCTCGATATCGGCGCGGTTGTCCACCGTCTCGCCGTGATATTGCAGATGGCGGCGCAGCGCGATGAGCGAGGCGCGCGAGAGCAGGATGTCCCACTTGCCGGCGGGCTTGTGCGCCGAGGGCAGGGCGCCCGGCGGCACGGGCATCACGGCGAAGTCGCCCGCGTTGCCGGAGAGGCCGCGCACGCAGTCGCCGTTGATGGCGATGCCGCCGCCAATGGCCGGGCCGAGGAACAGATAAAGGAAGTCGTCGCGCTGACGGCCGCAGCCGTAGAAGATTTCGGCGATGGCGGCGGCGTTGCCGTCGTTTTCGCTGAACACGGGCAGCCCGAGCGCGCGGCCCAGCTCGCCCGCGAAATCGACGTCGCTCCACACGCGGAACGCCTCGGCGGGCAGACCCAGCTCGCTCAGCCAGCTGCCAAGGTTGTACGGCTGCGCGACGCCAATGCCCGCGAGCCGGCTGCGCTCGGATTTATCCAGCAGGGCGGATAGTTCGCGGATGTCCTGCTGGACGATGTCCTGCGCCACCGAAGGTTGGGGGAGCAGCATGTCGTGCGAGCGCCGGCCGATCATCTGGCCCGCGAAGTCGACCAGCACGGTTTCGATATTGGTCCGGTCGAGCCGCACGCCGATGGCGAACGCGCCGCGCGGCGCGAGCCGCAGGAGCGAGGCGGGCTGGCCGCGTCCGCCGTCGAGGCGCCGTCCGCTCATCTCGATGAGGCCGTTTTCCGCAAGCGAGGTGATGATGCTGCCCACGGCGGTGCTGGTGAGATTGGCGAGGCGGGCGAGATCGGCCTTCGAGGCCTCGCCGGCGCGCCGCAGCGCCTGCAGCAGCAGTCGCTCGTTGAAGCGGCGGACATTGGCCGAGTTGCTGCCCTGGCCGACATGCGGACTTCTCACGTGTTTTCTCCGGTTGCGCCAGCAAAGGGTGTGACAGGGTTGGCGACTAAATAAATCAAGTTGATTTATTTAATGACGGAACGCGGCCTGTGTCAGCCTGGGGAAATCCCGGTGATGGGGTGCTCACCCGTCGGGCTGGGCGTGCCAATTGAACGCGGACGACGGCCCGCGCCGATCCCCGTCAAACCGTATCCGGCGCGACGATGCGGCAGTTATGCCAAAACATGCATTACGCAGCGTGAGCCTGACTTTTGCGTATCTTGTCCGGTATCTCGATGCGGAGTAAGCGATCGAGTTTCGAAGTGCATTGCAGGTACTGTCGACGGGAAACTGAATTTATTTGCTCATCGTAAATTCGGACGATGTCCTGGGTTAATCGCGTTGCGTCTTCGCCCAGACTCCACTCATCGGTTGCATAGGCGTGCTCGGCGGCAGCCTCTAACGCACCTTCGGCATCGCAATACAATTCGTATGCCGCATTCCCGTATCCGTCATGCCATAGCAGGTACGAAAGATAGGTCATGCGGATCAGTTGGAAAAGCTGATGCCGATTTCCCCGACCCGTGCGGCACAGCGCGAAAGCCAGATGGGCTGCGAGCGACGCGTCCCTGACGTATGCCGTGGGCAAGGGGAGCAGCATGGCCTTCTGAGATAACTTTGGATTTTGCATCGTTTCCTGAGCGGCTTTTGTCGCACGCCAATTTATGGCGTCACGATCTCGAATCGATAAGCCATTTCGACCGGCCGGCCAGGCTCGAGCGCGACCGCAGTGGGAATCCCTCTGGCATTGATCGGGTTTTGCGCCAGCGAAGGGCGGCAGCCAAGCTCGAATGCGCTCGCCACGGGCTCGACGCCGAGGCACAGGTTGCGGCCGTTCCAGGGGCTGTAGGTGCGGCCGCGATTGCTGATCCACAGCAGCAGCGACGGCAGCACGGAGGCGTCCCACGTGAGCCGGCAAGTCACCTGGGATTCCTCATTCGTCAGCGTGACTGACCCATCGACACCGCAGAGCTGAATGATCTCTTCCGTATCGTGCGCAAAGGGGAGGCGGTCGAATGCCGCCGCTCCGCCGGCGCGTAGCGGTACATGATCGAGCCGCTCGAAAACTGCGCCTGGGGCGGCACGCGATACGCCGGGCTCGGGGCCGCCCGGATGCACAACGCCAAAGCGAAACGCACCCGTATGGATTTGCATGGCTCCGGCCATCGACGGCAAAGCCAGGTTGGGATGCAGTCCAAGCGGGCGTCGCGTGCTGCGGCGCGCCTCGATCTTCACGGAGAAGTCGATTGCGGGGCTATCAGGGTCGGCACGGACCACGCGCACGACGCGGGCAATCGACGATTCGGGTGGATATTCGAGCGCAATCTCGATCGAGTGCTTCGTCTGGCGCACGAGGGTCCATTCACCCACGCAGGCATAACCGTGCAGCAGGTCGTCACTCGCATCCAGCGGACCATCGCGTTCATCGACTGAAGCGGCGAGGCTCTTTCGCCAGTTTTCCACCACCGTCTCGGCAGACCAGGGCACCCCAAACGGAACGCAGGGAAATTCGCTTCTGAGCTGACCGAGTAGTCCCGTCTGCCCGTGTGTTTCATCGTCGAGCCACGGGGCTTCGTAAAACGGTGCGACGCGCCTGCTGCCATTGCGTAGGGAAACGCCGCCGAGCATGCCGCCTCTTGAGTGAACGTTGAGGGAGCCGTGAGGCCATTCGAGATGCCAGATGTTATCCATGCTCGTGATTTTGAGAGAAAGGGGGGAGAGGGTCGTGCCTGGTCAGTTTTCTTCTTCCGGCCAGCATGTGTTGTGGCGCGCGAGCAGCGCGCTGGCCGCGGCCGGTCCCCAGGTGCCGGATGCATAGGGTTTCGGCTGGCTTGCCTGAACGGCCCAGTCTTCGATGATCGGGGCGACCCAGCGCCATGCGGCTTCCTGTTCGTCGCGCCGCACGAAGAGGGCAAGCCGTCCGCCGATCACATCGAGCAGCAAGCGCTGATAAGCCTCCATCCGGTCTTGCTGGAAGAATTGATCGAAGGCGAGATCGAGGTGCACGCCTTGCAAGGTCATGCCCATGCCCGGTTGCTTGGCGAGCGCGCTGAGGCGAATCGATTCGTCAGGCTGCAAACGGATCGTCAGCCGGTTCGAACCCGGACGCAAGGCCATCGGGCCCAGCGCCGAGTGTGGCACCGGCCGGAAATTGACGACGATTTCAGCGATGCGGCCGGCAAGTCGTTTGCCGGTGCGCAGAAAAAACGGCACACCCGCCCAGCGCCAGTTTTCCACTTCGGCTTTCAACGCGACGAACGTCTCGGTCGTGCTGCCCTGGCTGACACCCGCCTCCGCGTGATAAGCGCAGACGGACGTGTTCTTGATGGCGCCTGCGTGATATTGCCCGCGGACCACGTTCTGCCGGATCTCGTCGCCGAGCACCGGTTTGAGTGCGCGCAGCACACGCAGCTTTTCGTCGCGTACCGCGTCCGCATCCATGGACCGCGGCGGTTCCATCGCGATGATGGCAAGCAGTTGCAGCAGGTGGTTCTGCACCATGTCGCGCAACGCGCCGGTTTGATCGTAAAAATTGCCGCGACTTTCGACGCCCAGTTGCTCGGCTACCGTGATCTGGATGCTCTCGACCCATTCGCGTCGCCACAATGGTTCGAACAACGAATTGCCAAAACGCAGTGCGAGCAGGTTCTGGACGGCTTCCTTGCCCAGATAGTGGTCGATCCGGTAGATCTGGTCTTCGTCGAAAATTTCGCCGACTGCATCATTGATCGAATTGGACGAATCCAGATCGTATCCGAGCGGCTTTTCCAGCACGATGCGCGAGCCTTCGGTGAGGCCGGCCGATGCCAGTGCGCGGCAGATCGGCACGAACAGCGCAGGCCCGGTCGCCAGATAGAAAATGCGCCGCCCGCGTGCGGTATCGAGTGTTTCGCGCAGCATGGCGTACGAATCTGGCTGGCCGGCGTCGAGCATGACGTAGGCGATGCGCTCGAGAAAGCTTCGCCATACTGAATCTTCGATGGCGTCGCCCGCGATATGGGGCTTCACATGCTCGCGAACCCAGCGCAGATAGCCACTCGTATCGAGCGCTGTTTGCGCGACGGCGACAATGCGGCCGTCGGGCGCGAGCAAGCCGTCGCGGTGCGCTGCGAAGAGGGCCGGCAAGATCTTGCGCATCGCCAGATCGCCTGTTCCACCGAACAGGACGAAGGCGAATGGCGGATAATCCGGGCCGCCGCGGCTAGGGCGTTTGGTCATGGCGTTCAGTGCGTTCAGTGTTGGAGGTCGGGACAAAGGCTCGCGCAATCGGTTAGCGCAGCCACGTCGGACAGTTGCGGCGCGTAGGCGCCTTGCCGGGCGCACGTGGCCGCGGCACACGCGGCGGAAAACGCCAGATGAGCGGCCAGCGGCGCATCGGGCCGCGTGAGCAGACTCGCCAGCCATCCGCCAAAGCAGGCGTCGCCGCAGCCGACGGTGTCGACCACCTGGGTCGCGAATGCCGGCTGAAACAACACTTCCTGCGCCGTGAACAATTGCATGCCCTCGGCGCCGCGCGTCAGGAGGATTGCCGCTGCCGGGGCCCACGCGCGCAGTTGGGCGAGCGCGCGGACTTCGTCCAGTTCGGGGAACAAGCCCCGTAGATCCTCGTCGGAAACCTTGATGTAGCTGGCGAGCCCGGCCATGCGGCGCAGTGTGCTCCGGTAGGCGGGGCCGGCCATCAGATCGCGGTAGTTCGGATCGAATGAGATCTGCTTGCCGGCCGCATGCGCCGCCTGCGCAATCTCCAGAAGGTGCGCGGCCAGCGGCTGCCGGACCAGGCTGAGCGAGCCGAAGTGAACGATCTGGGCCGCGTCGAGCCAACCCGGGGGCAACGACTGCGCGTCGAACGCGAGATCGGCACTGTTCTCGCCGACAAAGAAATACTGCGGCGGATGCTTCGAAACGACCATGGCGAGAAACGGCGCACGCTCGACCTGACGGATGAAGCGCATGTCGAGTCCTGCCCGCTGGCTTT
The DNA here is from genome assembly GCF_051125205.1 of Paraburkholderia sp. A1BS-2L. Taxonomy (NCBI): domain Bacteria; kingdom Pseudomonadati; phylum Pseudomonadota; class Betaproteobacteria; order Burkholderiales; family Burkholderiaceae; genus Paraburkholderia; species Paraburkholderia sp. A1BS-2L. The sequence continues at coordinate 427,684 of NZ_CP120429.1, read as the reverse complement.
GCTGCATTAACTCGTCGCCGAAGGTGTCGCGGCTCACGGTGCCGGCGAAGCCCGTGGACACGCCAAGGCGCGCGCCCACACGGGCAACGTTCCAGCACGATCCACCGGCCGCGCTGCTCCAGCGCTGGTCGTCTGCGCGGATAAAGTCGGTCAGTGCTTCGCCGAACACGACCAGTTTGGGGAGATTCGTCGTCATTCGAATTGACCCGGTTAGTCAAATTAAAGTGTCGATGCGGAGCGCGGCTTGCGCCGCTGTCTGAAGCGGTCGATCAGAGCGCTGGTGGAACTGTCATGAGCCAGCGCGACATCCGCCTGGGCGACTTCGCCCTCGATCGTCGCAGCCAGCCGTTTGCCGAGCTCCACGCCCCATTGATCGAATGAATTGATGTTCCAGATGGCGCCTTGTACGAACACCTTGTGCTCGTACAGCGCGAGCAGGGCGCCGAGCGAAGCCGGATCGAGCTTGTCCAGGCAAATCGTGTTGGTCGGGCGGTTGCCATCGAAGTTGCGATGCGGCTCGCTCGCTGCCGGCGCGCCGTTCATCAGCGCTTCGGATTGTGCGAAGCAATTGGCGAGCAGGATTTCGTGGTGGGCGTCGAGCGCGTGATGCGGCTGCATGCAGGCGATGAAGTCCGCTGGAATCAAAGCGGTCCCCTGGTGCAGCAACTGGAAGAACGCGTGCTGGCCGTTGGTGCCGGGCTCTCCCCAGATGACGGGCCCGGTCGCATAGTCGACGCGCTCGCCCGACAGGGTGACCGACTTGCCGTTGCTCTCCATGTCGAGCTGCTGCAGGTACGCCGGCAGACGGTGCAGGTAGCGGTCGTACGGTGCAATCAGGTGGCTTGTGGCGCCGAAGAAGTTGATGTGCCAGACGCCGATCAATGCAAGCAGGACCGGCAAGTTCTGCGCGAGCGGCGCCTCGACGAAATGCCGGTCCATCGCGTGAGCGCCGCCGAGCATGGCCTCGAAGGCCTCCATGCCGATCGCGAGCGCAATGGGTAGCCCGATCGCGGACCAGAGCGAGTAACGGCCACCCACCCAGTCCCAGAACTCGAACATGTTGTCCGTATCGATGCCAAACGCGGCGACGGCTTCGGTATGCGTGGAAACGGCCACGAAGTGCTGCGCGACGGCCGTTTCGGGCGCGCCGCTCGCGAGCAGCCATGCGCGCGCGGTGCGGGCATTGACGAGTGTCTCCCGAGTGGTAAAGGTCTTCGACGCCACGATGAAGAGCGTCGTTTCCGGATCGGCGCTGCGCAATACCTCGGCGATGTCCGCGCCGTCGACGTTGGAGACGAAGTGCATCGTCAACGCTTCGTGCGCATACGGTTTGAGGGCTTCGCAGACCATGCGCGGTCCCAGGTCCGAGCCGCCAATGCCAATGTTCACCACATCGGTAATCGCGCGGCCGGAATAGCCGCGCCACATGCCCTCGCGGACGGCATCGGTGAAGCGGCGCATTTTGTCCAGTACTGCCGAGACTTGAGGGACCACGTCCTTGCCGTCGACCACGATTGGCATGGCGCTGCGTTCGCGTAGCGCAACGTGCAGGACCGGCCGGTTTTCGGTGACGTTGATCCGCTCGCCCGCAAACATCGCCCGACGCCGTTCTTCCACACCCGTCTCGCGCGCGAGCGCACACAGGAGTTCGAGCGTCTCGGCGGTGACCAGATTCTTCGAGTAATCGACATACAGGCCGGCCGCTTCCAGCGAGAAATGGACGGCGCGATCCGGATCGTTGGCGAATAGTTCACCGATCGAACCGTGCGCGAAGCTTGCACGATGTGCGGCAAGCGCACGCCATGCAGGTGACTGGGTGAGTTTCGATACGGTCAGTCTGGATTCGGAAAGGTTGGACATTTCTTACGGTATCCTGAGCGTCATGAAAAAATTAATGCATTGAATCGAGCGATTCCGTCGGCTCCGGAAGCATCTCGGCACGCGGAAGAAAGTTGAACAACATCGGCAACGTGGCTGCGCCGAGCGCGCCCGCATGCGCGCCAAATGTGCCGTGCAGGAGTCTCGGTGCACCGCGCGCCTGGGGCGCGTCGGCGGACAGCGCGACGCGCAAGCGCCGTATCAGCTTGTCGATGAGACCGGCGTCGACATCGGCGTCGACCACGATTGCCGGCACGTCGAGCACGCACACCATCGCGCGCAGGGCAGGGGCGAGTGCATCGACGCAATCGTCGAGCCATTCGTCGACCGTCGGCTGGCAGCGCGCAATGCAATCTTCAAGGCCCGCGCGATGCTCGACCGCTTCACCGCTGGCACGCAGGTGTCGCGACAGCGCGTCGAGCGAGGCGCGCGAAAGCAGGACGTCCCATCGGCCCATGGGCCGCGATGCCGATGCTAGCCGGTCAGGCGAGCTGGGCATCGCACGGGAATCGCCCGCGTGAGCGCTTGCGCCGCGCAGGCAATCACCGTCGACGGCGATGCCGCCTCCGACCGCAGGCCCGAGAAACAGATAGAGGAAATCGTCACGATGGCGTCCGCAGCCGTAAAACAATTCGGCGATCGCGGCGGCCGTTCCATCGTATTCGCTACAGACGGGCAGCGACAGCGCCCGCTCGAGTTCACCCGCAAAGCGGGTTTCATCCCATACGAGAAACGTTTCCGACGGCAGGCACGACTCGCGTTGCCGGCTTCCGGCGTTATGCGGCTGCGCGACACCTACGCCGGCGAGCCGTGTGCGTTCTTCCGCGGTAAGCACTTGCAGCAGGTGGTGAATGTCGTCCTGGACGATCTCGAGGACATCGGCTGGATGCGGCAGCGCTGCGTCGTGAACCCGACGACCCAGCAACTGGCCGGCGAAATCCACCAGCACCGTCTCAATGCGGGTGCGATCCAGGCGTGCACCGATGCCGAAGGCGCCGCGGGACGCGAGGCGTACGCGCAACGCCGGCTGGTCGCGCCGACCGTCGACATGCCGGTCGGGGAACTCGATCAGTCCAGCCCTGGCAAGCGGCGCGATATAGCTATCCACGGCCGTCGTGGTGAGGTTTGTGAGCCGCGCAAGATCCGCTTTCGAGGCTTGTCCGGTACGACGCAATGCGTGAAGCAGCCGGCGCTCGTTGCACCGGCGCACCTTTGCCGAGTGGCTGCCTGGGCCAGTATGCGGACCTTTCACGAATCTCCTCCAGCGGGTGAGCCGTCTGTGCAGCGATTAATTAATTCAAGTTGATTTATTTAAACGCGCGATCGCGCGTCTGTCAGCCCAGGGAAATCCCGGTCTGGAATCACAGGCTTGACGATGCTCAGGCGTGGCAGCGGTGCCGGCGGCTGTCGCTGCAATCAAAAACGAGCAATTGGGACGGGGGCTTTTCGCGCCGAGGTTGAACGGCGTTCGAATGGCTTGGCGATCTGCGGGAGAAGAGCGCGCCTTCTCTTGCGTCAGCGGATGACAATGATCACGGGGGGGCATTTACGGCACCGTGCGGGGGGCCGGTACGTGCCATCGATGTTGCCGGGTCACGCGCTCGCCGGCCCGGCTTCGGCGCTTTCCTCGCGCGCGAAGCGCCCGTAACGTAATGCCAGTGCCGGCAGCACGATGAGGTTCAACGCAGTCGACGTGATCAGGCCGCCCAGAATGACGATCGCCATCGGCCCTTCGATTTCGTTGCCCGGCGCACCGCTCGTCACGGCGAGCGGCAGCAGCGCGAGCGCGGTCACCAGCGCGGTCATGAGGATCGGCACCAGCCGCTCTGTTGCGCCGCGCACGGCGGTGTCCATGTTCCAGGCCAGGCGGTCGACATGCACCAGGTGTTCGTAGTGGCTGATCAGCATGATCGAATTGCGCAGCGATATGCCGAGCAGTGTGACGAAGCCCACCATGCTGCCGAGCGACAGACTCGCGCCGCTCAGCACCACGCTCAGGACACCGCCCACGAGCGCGAAAGGCAGGTTGGCGAGAACCAGCATCACGGCGCGCCGGTTCTTCATGGCCAGGAACAGCAGCAGTGCGATGCCCACCAGCGCAATTGCGGCATACGCGAGCAGGTCGCGCTGCGATTGCGCGCGCGCTTCGCTCTCGCCGCTGAAAACGGCATAGGTGCCCGGCGGCATCCTGATCTCGCGGTTCACGCGCGCCTGCGCTTGCTTCACGAAGTCGGTGACCGGCCGGTTGCCGAGATTGACCGATACCGCCTGCACACGCTCGCCACCGTCATGGGTGATCTGATATCGGCCGGCGACCTGGCGGATCGTCGCGAGCGAGGCGAGCGGCACCGCAAAGCCGTCGGCATTGCGCACCATGAGCTTGCCGATGTCACCGACGGTCCGGCGCTGCGCCGGGTCCAGCACGACCGCAACGTCATAGGTGCGGTTGCCCTCGTGGATCTGCGATGCAGTCACGCCGGCGTATGCGGCCTGGATCGCATCGAGCACCTCGACAGGACGCAAGCCCGAGCGGCTCAAGGCGTCGGGGTTCAGTCTCACGTCCAGTTCGGGAATGCCGGGCGGCGAGTCCACGCGCACGCTGGCGACGCCGTGGATCGTGCCGATCAACTGTGCGATCTGCTGCGCCGTACGGTCGATGACATCGAGGTTGTTGCCGAACACATTCACGACCACGGGCGACGTCGTGCCCGAAATGGTTTCATCGATGCGTTCCTCGAGGAACGTGTTGATCGAGGTGGAGAGCCCCGGAAAGCGCGCCAGCGCCTGGCGAATCCGGTAGAGCGCCCAGTTCTGGCCCGATGCACTCATCGGCTCGAGGTCCACCTCGAACTCGGACAGTTGCACGCCGGTCGGGTCGACCACGCCGGTCGCGCGCCCCGCGCGCTGCGCCACGAGGCGCACGCCCGGCACCTGCATCAGCGCCTTCGAGACCTGCGTGCCGATGCGCATCGATTCGGCAAGCGACGTGCCGGGCGCGAGCCCCATGTGAACGGTGTAGTGCCCTTCGCGCAGTTGCGGAATAAAACTCCCGCTCAAGAAGGGCAGCGATGCGAGCGCGGCCGCGCACATCACCGCGACGACCGCCATGATCCCTTTCACGTGGCGCTCGACCTTCATCAGCAGTGCGACGTAACGTGTCTTGAGGCGGCCGATCAGGCGCGGCTCCCGCTCGGGCAAGGGACCCGTCGCCAGCAGCGCGAGCGCCATCGCCGGGGTGAGCGTCAGGGCGACGCCGAGCGATGCGAGCACGGCCAGAATGTAGGCGATGCCGAGCGGCGCAAACAGCCGCCCGCCTATACCCGTGAGCGTGAGCACGGGCAGGAAGATCAGCATCACGATGAAGGTGGCGAAGACCACGGCGCTGCGGACTTCGAGCGAAGCGCGCAGCACGACGCGAAACGCCGGAAGCGGCTCGCGCAGCGTGCGGTTCTCGCGCAGGCGCCGGTAGATGTTTTCCACGTCGATGATGGCGTCGTCCACCACTTCGCCCAGCGCGATCGCGAGCCCGCCCAGCGTCATCGTGTTCAGGCTGACGCCGAACGCAGTGAGCACGATGATCGCGATCAGCAGCGCCAGCGGAATCGCGACCGAGGAGATCACCGCGGTGCGCACATTGAGCAGGAACAGGAACAGCACGGCGATAACCAGCATGGCGCCGATGATGAGCGCCGTGCGCAGGTGTCCCACCGCGGCCTCAATGAAGTTGGCAGGCCGAAACACATTGATGTTCACGTTCACGCCTTGCCGTGCGAGCGCGGGCTCGAGTCCCGCGAGCGTCTTTTCGATGTCGCGCGTCACGGCCATCGTGTTGGTGCCGTACTGGCTTTCCATCACCACCATGACGCCGGGCTTGCCCATGATCGATGCAGCGCCAACGGCAGGCGCGTTTCCCCAGGTCACGTTGGCGACGTCGCCGAGGCGAACCGCCGCGCCGTTGCTGGACCGCAGCACGACGCCGGCGAGCTTTTGCGGTGTAGCGATCTGGCCATCGGCGTTGATGGCGATGCGCTGGTTGCTGTTTTCGATGAACCCCGCACCGCGCACGCCGGTGGCCTGGCGCGCTGCGGCAATCACGTCCTGCGTCGACAGGCCATGCTGCATCAGCCTCGCGGGGTCGACCTGGATCTGCATCTGGCGCGTCTTCCCGCCGAACACTATGACGTCGGCCACACCTCGTGTGCCGAGCAATTGCGGCTTGACGGTCCACTGGGCGATGTCGTAGAGATCCGCCAGCGAGCGTGTCTTCGACGTGAGGCCGATGGTGCGCACGACGCTCGTCGTGGTGGTGAGCGGCAGGAGCTGGGGTGCCGCGACACCCGCCGGCAGCGCGCCCGCGAGCGCGCCGATGCGCTCGGTGACGAGTTGGCGGACCTGCATCACATTCGCATGGTCTTCGAAGACGAGCGTGACCGAGGAAAGCCCCTGCATGGACCGCGAGCGAATCGATTGGAGACCGGTCATGCCGCCGAGCGCATTTTCAACCGGCTGGGTGACGAGGGTCTCGACCTGCTCGCTGGTCATGCCGGGCGCGGCCGTCTGCACGATGCTCATTGGCGGCGCGAATTCGGGAAAGACATCGAGCTTTGCGCGCGTCAGCGTAAAGAGCCCGTAGCCGGCAGCCATGACGGCCAGCGAGAAAACGACGCCGCGAAAGCGCAGCGAAAAGCGGATGATCGCGTCAAGCATGGGGCGTGGCGTTATGGGGTTCGGTACGAGGCATGCACGCGTGAGTCGTGAGTCTTGAGTCGTGGCGCAATCGCAGGGTCAGTCGTCGCACTCGGGTGGATCCTTGCACGCGGTGGCGATGCCCTGAGGCTTCAGTTCTTCGGAGAGCAGCAGTTGCGCACCCTGAGTCACGATCTGGTCGCCGGCGCGAAAGCCCGATGTCACCATGAAGCCGTGCTCGCCCTCGTTGCTGGCGTTCACGTAGCGCCGCGTAAAGCGCCCGGGCGCGGTGCGCACATATGCCCATGTTTGCCCGCCGTACCACACCACCGCCTGCTCCGGAATCAGCAGCCCGGAGACGGCCTCGCTCGAGGTCGGCACGCGCGCGCTCGTGCGCAGATTGGCTGGCAGCGCGGCATCGGCGATATAAAGCCAGGGGCTCCCCTGCACGGCGGGATCGGCGAGCGGCGAAGCGGAAAGCTTTTGGGCCGGCACCGCGTGGCCGCCACCCGTATCGACGGCGATACGCTCGGGCGGCGTCGCGCCAAAGCGCGCGGGTAAGGTGACGCGCAGCACGACCGCCTGCCCCGACTGGAGACGATGAAACAGCATCGAGGCCGGTGCGGCTGCGGCGTTCGCAAGCACGTTGCCGAACTGCTGCCGCATCGTGCCGCCAAGGCCGCCCAGCGTCGCCTGGGCCGATTGCAGTTTCGCTGCATCGGCCTGCATTGCCGATTGCGCGTCCTGCAGGCTCTTCTGCGAAATATTGCGGTCGTCGGCGAACAGGGCGCGGCTGCGATCGTACTGGGCACGCGAGCTGGCCGCCTGCGCGGTGAACGTGTCCACGTCCGCGCGCGCGCTGGCGAGGCGGTTGCGCAGATCGAAGAGCGGCTGGAGATCGAGCACGCTCGCGTCGACGCCGATGGTGGACTGGCTCGTGACAGTGCTCAGTGGCGCGACTTCGATGTGACTGGCGCGTTGCGCCTCGGGGCTCACGAGCACGACCGTTTCGCCGTTGACCGTTTGCACGGCGGGCGGCGGAGCCGTTTGTGCGGCGTCGGCCGTCGACGTGCCGGAGTCGTCGAACGACTGGTTGATGATGTACCAGCCTGCGCCGCCAGCGAGGGCCAGCGAAATCACACACAGCAGGAACAGTCGGAGTTTCATCGCGGTGTCTCTTCGCTGAGGGGATGGCTCACGGTTTCATGGCCGATGGGAGCGAGCGGCTGCTGCATCGCGTCTTCGAGTGCGCCAGCGGCCTGCTGGACCGCGATTTCGGCATCTAGCCGGGCGGTCTTGCTTGCCTGATAGTCGGCTTTCGCTTGTGTGAAGGTCAGCCGGTCCGCATTGCCGCTGGCGAAAGCCGCTGCCTGGCTGTCGAGTTGCCGGCGCGCAGTCGCCAGATGCGCGTCGGACAGGTGCAGTGCTTCGAGGCCTGAACGGTAGCGCGCCAGTGCGTGTGCGAGAGCGCCGAGGATGAGGTCCTGCAACGCCCCCGTACGGATTGCCGCTTCCTTGCGCCTGGCCTCGGCTTCTTTGATGCCGCCCTGGTTCTGGTCGAAGATCGGCAACGTGATGCCGGCCAGCCCGAAGCCGATCTTGTTCGTGCCCGTGTCGTAGGTGTAGCCGGAGCCGAGGTGGATATCCGGATACTGTTTCGCGACCTCGAGCTGAAGCGCCGATTCGGCCGCGGCGTAGTCGGCCAGCGAGGCGCGCAGATCGGCGCGGTGGAAGATCGCCGCGCGCTGCGCATCGGCGGCCGGCGGTGCGGGCGGCACCGTTTCGAAGGCCGACAGGTCGAGCGTGACGCCGTCGAGTGCGCTGGCCGGCACGCCGATGGCAGCCGCCAGTTGCGCGAGCGCGTCCTGTTCGGCGCTGCGCGCGGCGGCCAGGTTGCTCAGCGCCTGGGTGTCGGCGAGCACTGCGGAGTCGACGTCCGGCCGTGAGTACTGTCCGGCGGCGAGGCGGTGGCGGCTCATCTGCGTGATTTGTCGCTCGGCATCGGCCTTGGCGGACAGGAAGGCCGTGCGGCTGCGCGCCGCGTAGAGGGCGAGCATGGCGTCCCGGACCTGTGCGCGAACCTTCCACGCTGCGTCGACGATGTTCAGCCGCGCGGCTTCGGACAGGTGGGTCGCCTGATCGACGCGATAGCCGCGCTTGTGCGCGGTCTCGATCGGAATGTCGAGCGAAGGTCCCCAGGTGAAGGGCGCGCCTGGCCCCGGGTTAGGCGTGTTGTACTGAAACGGCAGTTGCAGGACCGGATTAGGAATCGAGCCGGCGACATCGATGCCGGCTTTGGCCGTGCTCCATTGCGCACGGGCGAGGTCGAGGGCGGGGCTGTAGTAGAACGCCGCCAGGGTGAGCATCTCGCAGTTCCAGACCGCGGGTGGCCACGGAGCGGCATCGTGGCCAGTTTCGCGCACAACGTATGCATGCAGATCCTCGCTCACCAGCGAGCGTTGTTCAAACTGTTGGGCCAGTTGCTCCGGGGCGATCGGCTGGGGATGGTAGGTCGTACAACCGGCCATCGCGGCGGAAGCCATGAAGGCAATCAATAACGCGCGGCGCATGCGGGCATTCCATCGGACACGGTGCTGCCCACCCGGGCAGCTTTCGCGGCGGATGCTACGCCACCCGTTGTGAAGTTTTCGTCAAGAAGGGCTGATGGGCCGGCTCAGGTCCGGTTTGCTACCGGCAGGTACAACGACACGCAGGTGCCCTTGCCGGGCTCGCTGTCGATCTCGATGGACCATCCGTAGCGTTCGGAGATCTTCTTGACGATCGCGAGGCCGATGCCGACGCCAGGTGTCGGGGTTCGAGGTGATCCTGCCTGGTAGAAGCGGTCAAAGACATGGGGAAGCGCCTCCGCGGGAATGCCCGGCCCGGTGTCTTCGATATGCAGCCGGTCGTTTGCGTAGCGAAACCGGAGATGTCCGCACCCCGTATGCCGGACGGCATTGTCGATGAGATTGGACAGCACGATGGCCAGCGCTGAGCGGTTTGCCATTACACAAAGGTCACGGTCCACGTCAATCGCCGTATCGAGTCCGTTGTGCGCGAGCGGGCCAGCGAAAGGCGTCAGCGCGGTTTCGATCATGTTCGCGATCGCCACTGGTTCGACGTCGCGGGCAGAATCTTCTCTCGCGAGCATCAGCAGTGCGTTCACGAGTTCGCGCATGTTGTCGGCTGCGCGCTCGATTTGATGAAGCCGCGCGCGGGACTTGCCGCTAATCGCTGCATCGTGTTCGAGCAGTTCGCAACTGGTCTTGATCGTCGTGAGCGGCGTGCGCAGTTCGTGGCTGACATTGCCCGTGAACTCCTTCTCGCGTTCGATCATGTCGGCCATCCGGCGATGGTAGTCGTTGAAGGCTTCCACGAGTCCGACGAGTTCGGTCTCGTCGTATTTGCCGGGCTGGATCGGCGCGGCTTCGCCGAGGCGGAGGCTTTTTACCTGCCGTGCGAGACCCGCCACCTGCCGCACCAGCAGGCCCGACAGTCCGAACGACAGCCAGATTGTCAGGAGCGCGAACACCCCTGTACCCGCCATCAGGGCATTGATGGCCTCCTTGAAATGTTTTTCGTAGAGGCTGAAGTCGTAAACCCGATACAGGCGCGCAGTACCCAGCGGCACGATCGTGACGTGGATCTCCTGTGCGTCGATGATGATTTCATGCGTGCCGGCCGGCAGGTCCCTGACTGTTGCAGGCAGGGAAATTGCGCGGTGGTCCGCATGCGAAACATAGCCGTTCATTCGGACATCGAATGGTGGCAACAAGGCGGGGTTGGCTTCGTAGCTCTTTAGCACGCTCGCCATGTCGTCACGAATCAGCGCGGTGATCAGTCTCTCTTCCTGTGCTTCGGCCAGTGTTCTCACGCCGAGCGCCTGGGCGAGCAGCAGCGCGATGGTCAGCACCGAAAAGAAAAGGGCAACCTTGAAGCGCAGGCTATTTCGCATCATGACCGGTCGCCACCAGCCGATAGCCGACGCCATGGAGCGTTTCGATAATGTCCGTTTCGTCAGGGCCGCAGAGTGCCCGGCGCAGCGTGTAAACGTGGGTGCGCAGCGTATCGCTATCGGGCAGTGCCTCGCCCCAGACTTCGGATTCGAGTTCCGCACGGGTGAACGTGCGGTGGGGCGACTGCATCAGGATACGCAGCAGCTGAAGACATTTGGGGGGAAGCTTGACCGGGCGTCCGGCGCGCTCGACGGCCATCGAAGACAGATTCAGCCGCACGTCCGCGAACCGCAGATCCATGGTGGCCACTTGTCCGCGATAGCGTTTGATCAGGGCGCCAAGACGCGCACCCACTTCCTTCAGGGAAAACGGCTTGACGAGGTAATCATCGGCGCCGTGCACGAAGCCCTCGAGCTTGTCGTCCAGCGCGTCTCTTGCGGTCAGCATCAGCACCGGTGTATCGCGGCCCGCATCTTCGCGCAGCCTGCGACAGAGCGTGAGTCCGTCGAGGCCCGGCAGCGACAGGTCAAGCAGGATGGCGTCCCACGAGTTGGCGAGCGCCATCTGCAGCCCCGCGTTGCCATTGGACGCTACATCGACCTCATAGCCGGTCCCCTCCAGATAGTCGTACAGGTTCGTGGCGATTGCGGAATCGTCTTCGATAATGAGCACTTTCATGGACGTCCGTTGTCACGCTCGGGCTGGACAGGAAAGCTGATGCTACCGCAGAAAATACCGAGGCTGGATTTTTCCATAACTATGGAATGCCTCAATGACCTTAATGCCGGATTAGTTGCGCAAGCATCCGTTATCGGCGCCGCGTGTAGTCTTCGCAAATCCTGAAGCCACCGGCTACAGGACGGCGCCGGTACAGGCGAGCGTTCCATTCAACGGCGGCCGCGTCTGACCCGTACGGGGCGAGTCAGACGTTCCGGTTTCGTGTACCGCGCGGGCGGCACGCGTTCGCACGGCCGTTAGTGGTGTTCGAACAGCTTCGCTCTGTCGTGGTGGGCACTCTGGGATTCGCCGGCTTGCGAGCTGCCTGAGGTGCTGCTGCCCATGCCCGATGTAGACAGTGTGCCTGCCGATTCTTGAGTGGCGACTCTGGCCCCGGCTGCTTGTATATCCGCTGGGTAGTTATTGTCGCGCCGTGCCGGGTTGTATCCGGCCTTTTCGACCTGTACCAGCTGGGCGTGCACCTGCGCACGAGTCAATGAAGTAGTCGTTTGAGCAAACGAAGCCAAAGGGACGAGCAGAATGCCGATAACGGCGATTCTAGAGATTGTCGCGTTCATATAAACCTCCCGACCTTCAGGTCGTACCAAGAGAATATGAATTCCATCTTAGGACAGGATACTTATGCCAGCGTTAACGGCCATTGCGGGGCTGAGCATCGATAAACGGTACTCGACTGCACTCGCGCATCATTTTCGCAGCCCGTTTCCACATTCTTAGTTCTGCAAAAATGAACATATGTGAAACTGAAATTTATTCCTGTTGTGATGCTTGCATTGCTGCTGGCAGCCGGCGCCCATGCCGTGGATCAGTCGTGAGGAAACCGTAAGGTTACCACCAAGCCGCGATTGTCTTCGCCGCTGCCAAGCGAGATGCGGGCGTGGTGCTGTTCGGCGATGCGCCTGACGATCGACAGCCCCAGCCCGCTGCCCGACGCGTTGTGTGCCTCGCCGCGGTAAAAGCGCTCCCATACGCGCGTGCGGTCTTCTTCGGGAATACCTGGGCCGGTATCGCGGACTTCGAGTACGGCGCAGCCGTTTTCGCGGCCGACAATGACGTCAACGCGCGCATGGGCTCCGGCGTAGCGGATGGCATTGTCGACGAGGTTGTTGAGCAGGATGCGAAGGCCGTCGGCATTGCCCCTTGTGGTGACGACATCCGCAGCAATCAGGCCCAAATCGATCTCATTGGCTTCTGCGTGCCGTATTCTGTCGCCGACCACGGCCCGTGCGAGCGCGCCCAGATTCACATCGACGAAGACCGGGGCCGGCGACTCGGGGCCAAGTTTCGCGAGTGTCAGCAACTGCTCGGCGAGATGAGCGAGGCGTGCGGTGCCGGTGCGGATCTGCCCCGTGATCGCTTCGCGTTCACGCGGGCCCGGCGCCTTTTGCAGCAGCTCAGCCTGAAGGCCGAGCCCCATGATCGGCGTGCGCAGCTCGTGCGCTGCGTCGGCGATGAACTGACGCTGGGCGGTGAACGCATGATCCAGTCGCGACAGCAGATCGTTGATCGCATCGACTAGCGGCTTGACTTCCGCAGGCATGGCCGTCGTGTCGATCTCCTGCATGTTGTCCACGCCGCGCCGTTTCAGCTTGGCCGCAACCTGCCGCAGCGGCCTCAAACCGTAGCCGATGCCGAACCAGACAAATAAGGCAAGCACTGGCACCAGCGATAGCACGGGCCAGAAAAGGGCCGCGGCAATCTCCGCCACCGCTTCCCAGTGCGCGCGTTGCGCCTGGGCGATACGGATGAGCAGTTCGCCGTCGCGCTCGACATACGTATGCCATAGCTGTCCGTTGACTTCGATGTCCGAGAAACCGACGGCCTGCGGCGGCGGCAATGACGAGTCGCGGTCGGTGCTGAACACGGGCAACGTGCCGCGCCAGACCTGAAGCAGCACGGCGTGTGACTGTTCGCCCGAGAGACGGTCTTCGTTTGCGCCCTGCATGCCCCGGAGCGCCAGATGACCATCGGGTTCGACCACGACGTGCTGTGTGATGCCCTTGAGCTGGTCGTTGAGCACCTCGTTCAGTTCCGAGAGCGCGCCCCAGTAGGTCGCGGCGCTGGCAAGCAGCCCGGTGAGCAACGTGGCGGGCAGTAACCAGATCAGCAGACGGCGGCGCAGCGATTTCAAACAATCTCTCCGATCTGGTAGCCCACGCCACGAACATTGCGAATCGCCTTTGTGCCCAGCTTGCGCCGCAAGTTGTGGATATGCACCTGGATGGTGTTGCTCTCGACTTCCTCATTCCAGCCGTAGATACGCTCTTCGAGCTGTTCCCGGGAAACGATCGTGTCCGGCTTGTGCATCAGTTCGTGAAGCAGCGCGAACTCGCGCGTGGTGAGCGGTATTTCTTCGTCATGCAGCCAGACCCGATGCTGGACCGGATCGAGCCGTAGCGGACCCGCCTGCAGCATTGTGCGCGCGTGACCGGCCTGCCGGCGATGCACGACGCGCATGCGCGCGAGCAACTCATCGAGGGCAAATGGCTTGACGATATAGTCGTCGGCGCCGCCGTCGAGTCCCGCCACCCGATCCGGAACGGCATCGCGGGCCGTGACGATGATGACGGAAGTGTCGTCGTCTCGCTCGCGCAGCCGGGCGAGCAAAGTCAGCCCATCCTGCTTTGGCAGGCCGAGGTCGAGCAGGACGAGCCCATACGACGTCGTGCGCAAAGCGAGGGCGGCGGCGTTGCCATCCCGGGCCCAGTCCACGGCGAACCCCTCGCCCTGCAGCCCTTGTTGCAACCCGCTGCCGATCAGTTCATCGTCTTCTACCAGAAGTATTCGCATACGCGCGTTCCGTTGCGCCTGTCGTTAGTGGTGGTCGTACTCGCTATTCCACGCGTGATGCGAGATGGTATGACCCGACTCCGACGTGCCGGTTGCCGTGCCGCCGTAACCCATATTCGATTGCGCTGCCACGCGGGATTCGGCTGCCTGAATGTCGGCAGGATACTGCGTTCTGCTCGGCTTGTAGCCGGCATGTTCGAGCTGGATGAGTTGTCCTTCGACCTGCGCGCGGGTCATTGGATCGTTCGATGCCTGTGCAAACGATATTGCCGGCATGGCCACGGCAAGCGAAAGGGCGAGCGCCTTGATGAGGGTGTTCATGACGGTACCTCCGTAATTAGCCTATCGGGATCTGCTGGCGTTTTGTGTTCCAGCGCTTTCAGTTTGAAACGCCAGACTTAAGACACGGTTAACACGATGCTTGTCGTGAAAGCATGTTCGTGAATACCGATGGGCTTTGCAGTCAACGTGCCCCGTCATGAAACGGGCGATAGGTACGCACGAGTGCGGGATGCGGAAGAGGGTCAGTTCGATCGCGCATGCCGTCTTAAGTTAAACCTAAGACTGCGAATACTACATTGGAGTCAAGTACCCGTTGAGGCTATGCACCGTTCGCATAGCGAGGGGCTTATGCCCCATCAGCGGGCGGTCACATGAATGATTGCTATCGCACGGAGGGGAGTCATGAAGAGAAACGCATTACAGGTGGCGGTGGCCGCAGGTTTTCTCGCGGTCTCGACGGTCGCTTTGCCCGCTGAGCCGTCCACCGTGACGGTACATCTTTCCGATGGGGGCAGCAAAGGGATGTCATTGACCCTGTCGCCATCGACAATCCCGGCCGGCCCAGTCGAGTTTGCGATCACGAACGAGTCCCCCACGTTAAAGCACGAATTCATGGTCTTGCCATGGTCCGGCGCTGGCACCGCGCTGCCTTATGATCAGAAAACCCAGCAGGTAAAGGAAGAGCGCCTGGGCAATCTGCAAGGCGTGGAGGATCTCAATCCCCGGGAGACTGTCACGGCACGGTTCGTACTCAAGCCCGGCCGTTATATCGCCTTCTGTAACGAGCCCGGGCACTACCGGGATGCCATGCGGGCCACGCTGGTCGTGAACGAGGCGAAGTGATGTTGGCCAGGACCGTGACCTGACGACGCTCGCGTGCGTCCGGGGGGCAGCGAAGGCTGCCCTCGATATCGACGCTTATTTCAACCGCCCCGCAAGGAACTGCTGCAACCGTTCGCTACGCGGCGCATTGAGCACCTCCTTCGGGTCGCCTTGCTCTTCGATCTTGCCCTTGTGCAGGAACACCACGTGATTCGATACGTTGCGCGCGAACCCCATTTCGTGCGTGACGACGATCATCGTGCGGCCTTCCTCGGCGAGCGCCTGCATCACGCGCAGCACCTCGCCCACGAGCTCGGGGTCGAGCGCGGAGGTGGGCTCGTCGAACAGCATCACCTCGGGCTCCATCGCCAGCGCGCGGGCGATCGCCACGCGCTGCTGCTGGCCGCCCGAGAGATGCGACGGATACTTGTGCTCGACGCCATTCGCAAGGCCCACCTTGGCCAGATACTTGCGCGCGCGTTCCTCGGCTTCGGCGCGGCTCAGGCCCAGCACGCTCACGGGCGCCTCGATGATGTTCTCGAGCACGGTCATATGCGCCCACAGGTTGAAATGCTGGAACACCATCGAAAGGCGCGTGCGCATCGCCCGCAACTGCTTCGGATCGCTCACGCGCAGCGAACCGCTGCGGTCGGCGCTCGTGCGAATTTCCTCGCCGTTGACCGTAATGCGGCCGGAGCACGGCGATTCGAGGAAGTTAATGCAACGCAGGAAGGTGCTCTTGCCCGAGCCGCTCGAGCCGATCAGGCTGATCACGTCACCGGGTTTGGCCTTGAGCGATACGCCTTTCAAAACTTCGTTTTCGCCGAACTTCTTGTGCAGGTCGTCGACAATCAGCTTGTACATGTTCAATTCTCCATCAACGCGCGGAACGCGTTCAATGCCCTTGCGGTTTCAGATAGGCCAGCATCCGGGTTTCCATGCGGCGGAAGGCCCAGATCAGGGCGAAGACGATCGTTGCGTAAAGCACGGCGGCAATTCCGTATGCCTCGAAAGTCATGTAGGTGGCGGAGTTCGCGTCGCGCGCCACTTTCAGGATGTCGGGCACGGTTGCGGTGAACGCGAGCGTCGTGGCGTGCAGCATCAGGATCACTTCATTGCTGTATGCGGGCAGCGCACGGCGCAATGCCGAGGGCAGGATGATGCGCGTGTAGAGCTTGAACTTCGACATGCCGTAGGCGAGGCCCGCTTCGATCTCGCCAGCCGGGGTCTCGCGGATCGAGCCGGCAAAGATTTCGGTGGCGTAGGCGCATTCGTTGAGCGTGAAGGCAAGCAGCGTGCAATTCATCGCGCTCCGGAAGAATTCGCCGAGGAGGGCATGCGTATGCACGTAGTTCAGGCTATAGATGCCGGTGTAGCAAAGCAGCAGCTGGACATAGAGCGGTGTGCCGCGAAACACGTAGGTGTACAGCCACACCGGCCGCGAAATCCACGGATTGCGCGAAGCGCGTGCAATCGCGAGCGGCACGGCCAATCCGAAGCCCAACACAATCGAGATGACCAGCAGCCAGAGCGTGATCACGAGGCCGCTGTAGTTGAAGCCGTCGCTATACAGATAGTTCGGCCAGTATTGCTGAAGCAGTTCGATCACAGCGCGGCCCTCCGCACACCGGTCGAGTAACGCTTTTCGAGGCGGTGCAATGCCAGGTTGGAAACAGTGGTGATGGCGAGATAGATCGCGCCGGTTGCCAGCGTGAAGAAAAAGAATTCCTGGGTGGCTTTGCCCGCGTCCTGCGAGGCTTTCACCACATCGGCGAGACCGATGATCGAGACCAGCGCAGTCGCCTTCACGAGCACCTGCCAGTTATTGCCGATGCCCGGCAACGCGAAACGCATCATCTGCGGAAACAGAATGCGCGTGAATACGCGCGTGGAGCTCATGCCGTATGCGAAGCCCGCTTCGATCTGGCCGCGCGGCACGGCAAGAAACGCGCCCCGGAACGTCTCGGTGAAGTACGCGCCGTAGATGAAGCCGAGCGTGATGACGCCGGCCACGAACGGGTCGATGTCGATCTGGTCCATGCCCATCGCGTCGGTCAGGTGGTTCAGCCAGATCTGGATGCTGTAGAACAACAGCAGCATGAGCACGAGATCGGGCACTGCGCGGATCAGCGTCGTATACGTCGTGCCGATGCGTGCGAGCACGCGGTTGGGCGAGAGCTTCGCGGCGGCGCCGATGAGGCCCAGCACGAATGCCGCGGCGAGCGACAGCAGCGAGAGCTTGATGGTTTCCCACGTGCCGGCGAGGAGGAGAGGGCCGAAGCCTTGGAAGAGCATGAGTGGACGTCCTTCAATGACGGGGCGCTTGACGCGTGCCGCGCGCTGCGCGGCAGCGGCACGGCCCCGTGTCGATGCAAATGAAGCGATTGGGCTTAGCCGCCGTACACGTCGAAGTCGAAGTACTTCGACTGGATCTTCTTGTAGGTGCCGTCCTTGATCATGTCGGCGATCGTCTTGTCGATCTTTGCCTTGAGGTCGGCGTCGTCCTTGCGCAGGCCGATGGCGGCGGCGCCCGTGGGGATCTCCGGCCCCGCGAATGCGAAGCCGGCGCCGCGCGGCGTCTTCAGGAAGCCGAGATCGGCCTGCACTTCATCCTGCAGCGCAGCGTCCAGACGGCCCGACTTCAGGTCCAGATAAACCTGGTCCTGGTTCTGGTACGTAATGACATTCACGCCCTTGGTCGCCCAGTTCTGCTTGGCGTAGGTTTCCTGGGTCGAACCCTGCTCGACGCCCACCGTCTTGCCTTTGAGCGACTCGACGGTCGGCTGCAGCGTCGAACCCTGCTTCGCGACGAGGCGCGTGGGCGTGTTGTAGAGCTTCTCCGAGAACGCGATCTGCTGCTCGCGTTGCGGCGTGACCGTGAGTGCGGAAAGCGCACCGTCGAACTTCTTGGCCTTCAGGCCCGGGATCATGCCGTCGAAATCCTGCTCGACCCACACGCACTTCGCGTTCAGGCGCTTGCAGATCTCGTTGCCGAGGTCGATGTCGAAGCCGACGAGCTTGCCATCGGGTGCCTTCGATTCGAACGGCGCGTAGCTGGCGTCGGTGCCGAAGCGGATGGTGGACCAATCTTTCGCGTAAGCGCCGCCAGCGGCTAGAGCGAGCGCGATACACAGGGCAAGTTTCTTCATGACGTCTCCGGACGGAAATTTCTGCAGAGCAATGCAGTGAGTTGTCTATACAAATTACCGATTGCAGCGGGGGGACGGCAATCGGTGTTATTACCTGGCCCAAGTGCTTGTGCTGTAAACGAAAGGCCCCGTAATTCGGGCGTCAGGAAGCAGTTGATGAGGGTATACACGCATCGCTTTTAACTTGTATAGACAAGTCGTTTTGTGTAATCTGGCGCCATCTTGTCCATACAACTTGTTGACTGCGATGATTACACTGACCCCTGGCCATCTGACCCTCCCGCAACTGCGCCAGATCGCGCGCGCAGCGGACAGCAGCAGCGTCCAGCTCCAGCTCGACCCCGCAAGCTTCGCGGCGATCGACGCGAGCGCGCGCACCGTTGCCGAGATCACGGCCAAGGGCGATCCCGCCTACGGCATCAACACGGGCTTCGGCCGCCTCGCCAGCACGCATATTCCGACCGATCAGCTCGAACTGCTGCAGCGCAATCTGGTGCTCTCGCACGCGGTGGGCGTGGGCGAGCCGATGTCGCCGCCGGTCGTGCGCCTCATGATTGCGCTGAAGCTGTCGAGCCTGGGTCGCGGTCACTCGGGCATCCGCCGCGAAGTGATGGAAATGCTCATCACGCTGTTCAACGCCGACGTGCTGCCGCTCATTCCGGTGAAAGGCTCGGTGGGCGCGTCGGGCGACCTCGCGCCGCTCTCGCATATGTCGGCGGTGCTGCTGGGCGTGGGCGACGTGTTCGCGAAGGGCGAGCGCATGAGCGCGCAAGAGGGTCTGGCCGCCGCCGGCCTCAAGCCGATAGCGCTGCAAGCGAAGGAAGGCCTCGCGCTGCTGAACGGCACGCAAGCCTCCACGGCGCTGGCGATCTACAACCTGTTCGCCATCGAAGACCTGTACCGCACCGCGCTGGTCTCGGGCGCGCTGTGCGTGGACGCGGCCGCCGGCTCGGTCAAGCCGTTCGACGCGCGCATTCACGAACTGCGTGGCCATCGCGGCCAGATCGAAGCGGCCTCGGCCTATCGCGCGCTGCTCGACGGCTCGGCGATCAATCTCTCGCACCGCGATTGCAGCAAGGTCCAGGACCCGTACTCGCTGCGCTGCCAGCCGCAGGTGATGGGCGCGTGCCTCGACCAGATGCGCCACGCCGCGCAAGTGCTGCTGATCGAAGCCAATGCGGTCTCGGACAACCCGCTGATCTTCCCGGACACCAAGGAAGTCATCTCGGGCGGCAACTTCCACGCGGAGCCGGTGGCGTTCGCAGCCGACAATCTCGCGCTGGCCGCCGCCGAAATCGGCGCGCTCGCCGAGCGCCGCATCGCGCTGCTGATCGACGCGACGCTCTCGGGCCTGCCGCCGTTCCTCGTGAAGGACGGCGGCGTGAACTCGGGCTTCATGATCGCGCACGTGACGGCGGCGGCATTGGCTTCGGAGAACAAGACGCTCGCGCATCCGGCCTCGGTGGATTCGCTGCCGACTTCGGCGAACCAGGAAGACCACGTGTCGATGGCGACCTTCGCCGCGCGCAAGCTCGCCGACATCGCCGGCAACACGGCCAACATTCTCGCGATCGAGCTGCTGGCCGCGGCCCAGGGCGTGGACCTGCGCGCGCCGCACGCGACCAGCCCGGCGCTGCAGAAGGTGATGGCTGCGGTGCGCAAGGAAGTGCCGCACTACGACCTGGACCGCTACTTCGCACCCGATATCGCGGCCATGGCGGAACTCGTGCAGAACGGCGCCATCGCCGCGCACAGCCCGTTCGCGTTCGAGTCCGAGCAAGAAGCCGAAATGACTGAATAACGTAGACAAATATTTCGAGATCCTTATGAACCATCCGAACTTCACCGATCCCCGCCTCGACCCGAGCCGCACGATCCGCGCACCGCGCGGCAGCGAGAAGGTGTGCAAGACCTGGCTGGCCGAAGCCGCGTACCGCATGATCCAGAATAATCTGGACCCGGAAGTGGCCGAGCACCCGCACGCGCTGGTGGTGTACGGCGGCATTGGCCGCGCCGCGCGCAACTGGGAATGCTATGACCAGATTCTGGCGTCGCTGAAGGACCTGAACGAAGACGAAACGCTGCTGATCCAGTCGGGCAAGCCGGTGGGCGTGTTCCGCACGCATGCCGACGCGCCGCGCGTGCTGCTCGCGAACTCGAACCTCGTGCCGCACTGGGCCACGTGGGAGCACTTCCACGAACTCGACCGCAAGGGCCTCATGATGTACGGCCAGATGACGGCGGGCAGCTGGATCTACATCGGCTCGCAGGGCATCGTGCAGGGCACCTACGAGACGTTCTTCTCGGTGGCGAACCAGCACTTCAAGGGCGACCCGTCGGGCCGCTGGATCCTCACGGGCGGCCTGGGCGGCATGGGCGGCGCGCAGCCGCTGGCCGCGACGATGGCGGGCTTCTCGATGATCGCGGTGGAATGCGACGAGACGCGCATCGACTTCCGCCTGAAGACGCGCTACGTGGACCGCAAGGCCAGGACGCTCGACGAGGCGCTGGCGATCGTCGAGGAAGCGAAGAAGACGGGCAAGCCGGTGTCGGTGGGCCTGCTGGGCAACGCCGCCGACGTGTTCGCCGAGTGCGTGGCACGCGGCATCACGCCGGACTGCGTGACGGACCAGACGAGCGCGCACGACCCGATCAACGGTTACCTGCCGCAGGGCTGGACGGTCGAGCAGTGGCGCGAGGCGCAGAAGGTGGCGCCGGAAAGCATCGTGAAGGTGGCTAAGCAGTCGATGGCGCACCAGGTGAAGGCGATGCTGACGCTGCAGGAACGCGGCGCGGCGACGCTCGACTACGGCAACAACATCCGCCAGATGGCGCTGGAAATGGGCGTGGAGAACGCGTTCGACTTCCCGGGCTTCGTGCCGGCGTACATCCGCCCGCTGTTCTGCGAGGGCAAGGGCCCGTTCCGCTGGGTGGCGCTCTCGGGCGATCCTGAGGACATCTACAAGACGGACGCGAAGGTCAAGGAGCTGATTCCGGACGATCCGCACCTGCACAACTGGCTGGACATGGCGCGCGAGCGCATCGCGTTCCAGGGTCTGCCGGCGCGGATCTGCTGGGTGGGCGTGAAGGACCGCTATCGTCTGGGCCAGGCGTTCAACGAGATGGTGAAGAACGGCGAGCTGAAGGCGCCGATCGTGATTGGCCGCGACCACCTGGACACGGGTTCGGTGGCAAGCCCGAACCGCGAGACGGAATCGATGAAGGACGGCTCGGATGCGGTGAGCGACTGGCCGCTGCTGAACGCGTTGCTGAATACGGCGGGTGGCGCGTCGTGGGTGTCGCTGCACCATGGCGGCGGAGTGGGCATGGGCTTCTCGCAGCACTCGGGCGTGGTGATCGTGGCGGACGGCACGCAGGCGGCGCACGAGCGTCTGGGCCGTGTGCTGCTGAACGATCCGGCGACGGGCGTGATGCGTCACGCGGATGCGGGCTACGAGCTTGCGCAGCGGACGGCGCGCGAAGCCGGGCTCAAGCTGCCGATGCTGGGCAAGTAAGGAGTTTGCACGCACCGCTGGCGGGGCGGTGCGTGCGGAATGGGAAAGCGCCGTGCGTCTGATTGGCCGCACGGCGCTTTTTTTGTTGCATTGACGATCAAGTCCCCGCCTTACCTCGAATCGCAAACGAAGCAAGCAAACGAGTTCAAGCCGATAAAGACCTTCACGGTCGACCAGGTATTCGGCGCGTGGCCGAAAGCACAGGCCGCGCATTTCGCCGACGGCGGGACCTTCGATCAGATTGTCGCTGACCGGAGGTAACGCGGGTTTCGGTCATGCAAAATGGCGCTTCGCGTGATTACGAAGCGCCTTTCCACTCATCGCTTCGTAAGCGCAATACCCGCAGGCTCAGCCGTCAGATACCCGACACTCGCACCAAACCGGTCCTTGTAATTCGCGCGCACAAGCGGATCGAGCGTTGCCTTTACCTTGTCGTGCAAGGGCGATTCCCAGTCGCCCGCATGCTGGAAGTTGCTCATGATGTACGTCCAGCCATTGATCTCGTCGACTGCATGCAAACCCGTGGACTCAGCGCCAGCCGGGCAGGACAGCACGCGCGCCAGCGACTTGGTGTCCACGTTGAAAGCCCACAGAAAATTATTCACGTGCATTCCCGAGTCTTCGCCGATAAACAGCGTGCGAAGTTTTTCGGAGAACTTGAGATTATCCGGATTTGCGATCTTGTCGGCGTTCGCGAGATTCCCGAGCGCGTCGGCGGCTGCCAGGTCCTCGCCAACCAGCGCATCCGGCGCGCTCATGTCGACCGGCACCCATTCGCTGTCGATAGCGGAACCCGCCGTGTCGCGCTGGCCGCCCCTCAGGTTCAGCGCATAGACCGCGCCCGCGGATATCTTCTTGTCGAGCGCGACGTCGCGCGAGACTGCGTTGCCCTTGACCATCGACGTTTCGATTCGTGACATCGCGCTGTAGACGATCTTGTCTTTCGCGTTGACAGTCGTGCCTTCGAGTTTCGTGAATGCCATGCTGGCGCCGAGCAGCGCGGCATAGCGATGCGTTTCGAGAAACGCAGCGGCCTTCTCCATGCCCGGCTTCACGCGGATCCAGTTGAACTTGCCGCCGAAATGAATCTTCGTGAAGGTCGCATCCGCGGGGTCGGCAACCGCGACGTCCATGATGTCCGATGCCTTCAGCGTGTTCGCCAGCGTTTCGATTTCGTCGCTCGTCGCGTGGCCGATGCGGATCCACGTCAGCGTCGCGGACCCCGCGCCGGCCGACGAGGTCTGCGTCCACTTCGCGACGTACAAAGTCCCCGCCGAGAGATCGGCGGCTTTGTCGGCCACGAACATGAACAGGCCGCCGTTGGTTGCGTCGTCCCCCATCATCACCGTGCGCTGGTCCGGCATCACCTGAATCAGTTCGTGCGAGATGCGGCCGAGGCAGTAATGCTTCTTCACCGTGCCCGTGCCGTCCGCGTTGACGGTGATCTCGGGCAGGTGGCCGTAGTGATACGGGTTCGCTTTCGTTGCGTCGCCGAAGGTATTCTTGCTGAACGCCATGAATTGCGCGTCGGTGGCTGCCTTCGTCGCGTCCGGCTCGTATTCCTCGCTGGAGAGGTGCGTATTCCACGGCGAGAGGCTCGCGCCGCACGTGATCCAGAGGCCATGCGCCTTCGAGGTATCGACGTTGTGGTACTTGACGAGCTTCAGCGCGCCCGTGGCCGGGTCCTGGTCTAACGTCAGCACCGCGATCGGAGAGGGCAACTGGCCGTATTGCGATGCGCTCGCCTGGTCGCGCGTCGTGTACTCGAATTGCACGACCGCGAACACGGCGTTGCCTTTCACGCCGGGCACGCTGGCGTTCTTCAGCGCGAGCAGCGAGCTGCCGTCCGGGCAGTCCGAATAGAACTGGCGCTCCTTGCCCGCCACTGAGCGATCGATGATCGGCTGATTGTCGATGTCGTAGTAGCCGCCTGCGAGGATCGTGCCGCCTTTGCCGTCCGGCACCTGGTCACCGGTCACGAAGAAGGGCTTGTACGCGAGTTTGAAATTGCTCGATGAGCCATCGGAGAAGGCCACCGAGAGGGTCGAGCCGACCGTCGTGGTGGCCATGGCGGCTGCATCGTCGAGCGTGGGCGCGGCCATTCCCGAAAACATCGCGGAGGCGAAGGTAGCGGCGGCGGCAGTCGGCGTTGCCGCCGGGCTGTCGTTGCCGCCGCCACACCCCGTCAGCAAGGCGGGCAGAGCGGCGCCCGAAAGCGGAAGCATGGGGGCGCCGGCGAGAAACTTCAGGAGCTGGCGGCGAGAAGTGTTGGGCAACGCGGGCATGAGGGATTCAATTGGGGTTGTTTGAATCCCGTAAGACTAATGTTTGAATATGAAAGTTAAATGAAATGAAATTGTGGGCATTCGTTTGAATGCTCCAGGAAATGGGGAAATGGGGAAATGGGGAATTGGGGAGCCGTTGCATGCCGTCGATTACGACGCGGGTCTTGTGGCGCCCTTGCTGATCGTGCTGCCTTCCGTTTGCGTCCTCAGGCCGTCACGCTCTCGGCAGCTTCGCGCTGTGCGGATGTGAGCGTGTCGACCTGCACCGGCACGCGCCGCGCGACGGCGCACATCAGTTCATAGCCGATCGTGCCCGATGCTTCGGCCACCTCATCGACTTTCACGTTCTCGCCCCACAGCTCCACCTGCGAGCCGATGCCCGCGTTCGGGCAAGGCGTGAGGTCGGCGGTCAGCATGTCCATCGACACGCGCCCGACCACGTGTGTGCGCACGCCATCGACAACGATGGGCGTGCCAGTAGGGGCGTGGCGCGGATAGCCGTCGGCATAGCCGCACGCGACCACGCCGATGCGCATGGGCCGCTCGGCCTCGTAAGCACAGCCATAGCCGACCGTTTCGCGCGGCGCCAGCGTTTGCACGCCGATGATCTTGCTCGCGAGCGTCATGGCCGCGCGCAGCCCGACGCCCTCGACATGCCGCGCCACGCCCGTGGGCGACGCGCCGTAGAGGATCGTGCCGGGCCGTACCCAGTCGCGATGCGCGCGCGGATGCCAGAGCACCGCCGCCGAGTTCGACAGCGAGCGCTCGCCGGGAATGCCTTCGGTGGCGGCATCGAAGCGGTCGAGCTGCCAGTCGATGGCGCTGTCGTCGGCGTTCGCGAAGTGCGTCATGAGCGCGATCTTGCCGATGGTGGGCGTGGCGCGCGCGCGCTCCCAGGCCGCGCGGAAAACGTCGGGCCGGTAGCCGAGGCGGTTCATGCCCGAGTTCATCTTCAACTGGATGTCGATCGGCTGCTGCGTGCGCGCTGCCGCGAGCAGCGCGAGCTGCTCGTCGCAATGCACGGCTACGGTCAGGCGATGCGCGACGGCGGTGGCGACATCGGCGCTATCGAAAATGCCTTCGAGCAGCAGGATGGGCTTGGTCCAGCCGAGCTCGCGCACGCGCACGGCCTCGTCGAGGTCGAGCAGCGCGATGCCGTCCGCGCCGGCCAGCGCCGGATAGATGCGCTCGATGCCATGACCATAGGCGTTGGCCTTGACGACGGCCCAGACGCGCGCGCCGGAGGCGCTTTGCTGCGCGGTCTGCAGATTGTGACGAACGGCTTCGGGATGGATGCGAACGGAAATCGGGCGCGGCATGAGCGATCCTGATGGCGAGGGTGAGTGGCGTTAGCTAGTGGTTTCCGCAATCGTATTGATTTTTACCCAGTTATTTTTAATGTATTTTTCCGGGAATTTGGGTTTATCCACTGCTGACGCGCCACTCGCATCAGGCCCTCGGGATCAGGCGGCGAACACGTCGATGCGCAGCGGCTCGCCGCCCGCCACGATTTCGAGCAGGCGGTCGACGTTCGGGTGCGCACCGGGACGGTTGCGCGCGTCGGCCGTGTGCTCGGCGAACACGGCGAGGCCATGCTCGGCCGCCTTGGCGTCGAGCGTGCCGAAGGCCTGCTGCAGATAGTGGTAGACCGCGAGCGAGCCTTGCTTGCCCGGCTTGTTCTCGATGCTGGCCACCACCGCGCCCTGGCCGTTCACGAGATCGATGCGCTCGATGCCCTCGATGGCGGGCAGTTGCGCGAGATTGTCCTTGAATGTGGTGCCGGGTTGGATCACTGGAAACACTCCGTTTGAGTTCGATGGATTGCGTGGGGTCCGTATCTTAGCCGATGCGTTAGCCGATCGATGTTCAGCGCTTCGCATTCGCAATCGCTCCGAGGATCGCGTAGGCCGCCTTCACGCGCGCCTCGTTCGGATACGACTTGTTGGCGAGGATCACGACACCGATTTGCTGCGCCGGTATGAACGCCACGTAGGTCGAAAAGCCGTTGGTCGACCCGGTTTTATTCAGGAGCGCCTGGGATTGCGGCGGCATCGGCGGCGTGAGCGCTTGCGCAGGCAAGCCCTTGTAGAGCGCATCGGGGCTGTTGCCGCGCTGGAGCGTCGGCAGGGGGACCGGCCACGGATACTGCTCCCACACGAGGTCCTGCGTGAACACGCTCGCCGTGTAATAGCCCGTGTGCGTACAGGCGATCGCGCGTTGCCACGGCGCGTCGAGCGGCGCGAGACCCATGTTGGCGTCGAGATAGCGCACGAGGTCGCCCGTGGTCGAGCGCAGGCCATAGGCTTCGTCGGCGAATACGCCGGGATGCAGCCGCACAGGCGCGTCGTGCTTGTCGTAGCCCTGCGCATAGCGCGGCATGCTGGAGGCGGGCACGTCGAGCCACGTGTGCGTCATGCCGAAGGCGGGCAAGAGATCGTTCTGCACGGCGTCGCGAAACGGCCTGCCCAGGCCTTGAGCGGCCGCCCGCCCCAGCAGGCCGATGCCGAGATTCGAATACACGCGCTGCGAGCCGATCGGACCCGGCGGTTGCCAGTCGCGCAGCCAGGCCGTCATTTGCGCGTCGTTCGTGATGTTGTCCGGCACGAACAGTGGCAGGCCGGAGGTATGCGTGCCGAGGTTGAGCACGCTCACGCGGTCGAACGGGCTGCCGCGCAATGCGCTGACGTACTGGCTCGCGGGCGCGTCGAACGAGAGCTTGCCGCTCGTTTGCGCATGGCAGGCCAGCGTGGCGGTGAACGTCTTGGTGAGCGAGCCGAGTTCGAACAGCGTCTCGCTGTCGAGCGCCGGCGCGCCCTTGGCCTTCGATGCGACGCCGTAGTTGTAGAACGCATGCTTGCCGCCCACGGTAATGCCCACCGCCACGCCCGGAATGCCGTATTGCGCCCGCAGCGGGGCGATGGCGCCATCCACGGCGGCTTTCACATCGGATTGGGCGGCGCTGGCGGTGGCTGCCGCGCACGCGAGCGTCATCAGAAAGAGTTTTAGCTTGGTTTTCATACGATGGGCCATGACCAGGTTTTCGGAAGGGCTTCGTGAAGCGCGCGAGCAGGCGAAACAGCACGAAACCAGAGGCATGTCCGCGAAAAAGCACGACATGCGCCGGGGATTGTGGTGCGTTGCCGGGCTCGCGACAAGCGACGATAATTTGGCTCTGACAAAAGCCAATCTAATAGGTCGCTCATGCGCCCCAATTTACCGCTGCATGCGCTCAGAGCCTTCGAGGCGTCGGCGCGCCACTTGAGCTTCACGCGTGCGGGCCTCGAATTGAAGGTCACGCAGGCCGCGGTCAGCCAGCAGGTGCGCACGCTCGAAGAGTGGCTCGGCGTGCCGCTCTTCAGGCGGCTGCCGCGCGGGCTCGGCATGACCGACGAGGCGCGCGCGCTCCTGCCCGTGCTCAGCGACGCGTTTGGCCGCATCGAGGCTGTGCTCAAGCAGTTCGAGGGTGGGCGCCTCCACGAGGTCTTGACGGTGGGTGTGGTGGGCACCTTCGCGATTGGCTGGCTGATGCCGCGGCTCAAGTTGTTTCGCGAGGCGCATCCGTTCGTGGAACTGCGCCTGCTCACCAACAACAATCTCGTCGATCTCGCGGGCGAAGGGCTCGATTTCGCGATCCGCTTCGGCGACGGCATGTGGCCCGCCACCGAGAACACGCGCTTGCTCGACGCGCCGCTTGCCGTGCTGTGCGCGCCCGAGATCGCCCGGCGGCTTGCCGCGCCCGCCGATCTCGCGAAAGAGACGCTGTTGCGCTCCTATCGCACCGACGAATGGCTGCGCTGGTTCGTGGCCGCCGGGCTCGAGCCGTGGACGGTGAGCGGGCCGATCTTCGATTCGTCGCGGCTGATGGCCGAGGCGGCCATGCAGGGCGCGGGCGTGGCGCTCGCGCCCGCGCGCATGTTCGCGCGCGAGTTGCAGGCGGGACTGCTGGCGCGGCCGTTCGATGTCGAGGTGCCGACCGGCAGCTATTGGCTCACCTGGCTGCGCTCGCGCGCGATGTCGCCGGCGATGCAGCTGTTTCACGACTGGGTCGTGCAGGAGGCGGGGGCCGGCGGGTGAGGCGTTGCCCGCCTGCACCGCTCATAAGACGTTCAACATCGCCAGCGCCGTTTCCTGCAGATGCGGGAGCACGCGTTTGAGCGCGGCTTCAGCGTTTTCATTGCCTATCGACATGTTGGTGCTGAGTGCGGCCACCACGTCGCCGCTGCGGTTGCGCAACGGCACGGCCACGCCGCGCACGCCCACCTGCAATTGCTGCTCGATGAGCGCATAGCCGTCGGCGCGTGCGCGCACGATTTTCTCGCGCAAGCGCGCGGCGCTCGTGATCGTATGCGGCGTGAACGGCACGAGTTCGACCGTATCGAGCCAGGCCGATACCGCCTGCTGATCCTCGAGGTGAGCAAGCAGCACCACGCCGGGCGAGATCAGCGGCGCGGGCACGCGCGCGCCGAGCACGAAGCCCGTGGTCATCACGCGCGAGACGCCGTTGCGTGCAATCACCACGAGATCCCAGTCGTCGAGCACGCTCACGTAGGCCGATTCGTTGAGCGTCGCGCTCAGCTGCTGCAAGTACGGCTGCACGGTGCGGGGCAAGCGCGCCGAATCGAAATACGACCAGCCCACGCGCAGCACGCGCGGCGTCAGCCCGAAGAGCCGCCCGTCGGTATGGACATAGCCCAGCGATTCGAGCGTCAGCAAATAGCGCCGCGCGGCGGTGCGCGAGAGCCCGGTGCGTTCGGCGGCTTGCGTCGCGGTCATGCGCGCGTGCTGATTGTCGAAGGCTTCGAGAATGGCGAGGCCTTTTTCGAGTCCGGCGATCCAGTCGCGTTTGGCAAGGGACGTGGTTTTCATGAGCGGATCGCGCAAAGGCCGGGCATGTGCCCGGCCTTGTTCTGTGTTGATTGCGAGCGCTGGAATGGGCGCGTCGCGGCTTACGCTTTCGCGGGCTTCATGCTCGCGGCCACGATCAGCGAGATCAGGCAGCCGATGGCGAGGTAGGCGGCCACCAGATGCCACGTGCCGCCGCCGAAGCTCACCAGCGCCACGGCGATGAACGGCGTGAAGCCTCCGCCCACCACGCTGGCGAATTGATAGCCCACGCCCGCGCCGCTATAGCGGTATTCGGCGCCGAACAATTCGGTGAAGAGCGGCTGCTGCACGCTCACCACCATGTCGTGAGCGAGATTGGCGAGCGCCACCGAGAAGATCACGATCCACACCGTCGAGCGCGCTTCGAGCGCGAGAAAGAACGGCACGGCGCTCGCAAGGCCGACCACCGCGCCGATCAGATAGATGCGGCGCAGGCCGAGACGGTCGGCGAGCCACGCGAAGCAGGGAATGGTCACGCACGAGAGCGCGCCGACGAACAGGCCGATACCGAGAAACAGATCGCGCGAAAGGCCGAGGTTGGCGGTCGAATAGCTGAGCGCGAAAGCGGTCACGATATACATCGTGAAGAGTTCGGCGAGGCGCAGCGCGACGATATAAAGAAACGCTTTCGGATGACGCGTGAGCGCTTCGAGCACCGGCATCTTGAGCTTGCGATGGCCGTGCTCGACCTTCTCGACGAACTCGTGCGACTCGTCCATGCTCGAGCGCACCCACAGGCCCACGAGGACCAGCACTACGCTGAAGATGAAGGGCAGGCGCCAGCCCCACGAACGGAACGCGGCGTCGCCGAGCGCGTGGCTCAGTAGCGTGACGATGCCGGTCGCGAGCACGAGGCCCACGCCGTAGCCCACCTGCACGCCGCTGCTGTAGAACGCTTTTTTGCCAGCGGGCGCGCTTTCCACGGCCATGAGCGCCGCGCCGCCCCATTCGCCGCCCACGGCGAAGCCCTGGATCGCGCGAAACAGCACGAGCAGCACAGGCGCCCACCAGCCGATCGAGGCGAAGGTGGGCAAAAAGCCGATGGCGACCGTGGAGAGGCCCATCATCATGACGGTGAGCACGAGCATGCGCTTGCGCCCGAGCCGGTCGCCGTAGTGGCCGAACACCACGCCGCCGAGCGGCCGGAACAAGAAGCCCACGCCGAAGGTGGCGAAGGCCGCGAGCGTGCCCATGTTGCGGCCGATGTTCGGGAAGAATTCCGCGTTGAAGACCAGCGCGGCAACGATGCCGTAAAGCAGAAAGTCGTACCAGTCGACGACCGCGCCGACGAAGCTGCCGAGCGCAGCCTTCTTCGCCTGGCTGCGCGAGCGGTGGAGGTTGGCCGGGTCGGCGGCGTCCGTGGTGTCGAGGGTGGGGGTCATGAGGGTGTCTCCTTACGCTGGTCTCATGCAAAGCCGCTTGCCTGGGGAGCCGCGACGGTGAGACGGAGCATAGGACCGCGCAGGCGCCAGGGCAATGCGCCAGGCGCGCACGATGCGCGATAATCGCCCAGGCGCGTGCGATTATCGGACGTTTTTCGGGTTAGCACCAAGGCCGGCGAGGGGGGCGGGCATCCCTCGGCTTGGGTGAAGTGTACGATCTGGTTAAAATCTGCGTTGCCCTTTCTCGTCCGTTTCAGGAGTCTTCCGCATGTCGTCCAACCCCCGTTCTGCCTCGCAGGATCAGGCCAATCCGCTTGGCATGGCCGGTCTGGAGTTCGTCGAATTCGCAGCGCCTGAGCCCGCGGTGCTTGGGGCGCAGCTCGCGCAACTGGGGTTCAAGGCCATCGCGCGCCACGTGAGCAAGAACGTCACGCTGTATCGCCAGGGCCAGATGAATTTCCTCGTCAACGCCGAGCCCGATTCGTTTGCTTCGCGTTACGCCGAGGAATACGGCATGGGCATTTGCGCGATCGGCGTGCGCGTGGAGAACGCGCGGCGCGCCTTCGAGCACGCCTTGCGGCTGGGCGCATGGGCATTCGAAGGCGAGCGCCTCGGCAGTGGCGAGCTCAAGATTCCGGCTATCCAGGGCATTGGCGATTCGCATATTTATTTCGTGGACCGCTGGCGCGGCCGGGGCGGCCAGCGTGGCGGCGTGGGCGATATTTCGATCTTCGACATCGACTTTCGGCCCATCGATGTCGCGACCGCACAGGCCGATCTCGACCACGGCGGCACCGGCCTCCAGCGCGTCGATCACCTCACGCAGACGGTGGGCGCGGGGCGCATCGGCGAATGGCTCGACTTCTATCGCGATCTGCTGCATTTCCGCGAGATTCACGAGATCGACGCGAATTGGCATGTGGCGCAGGGCTCGCGCGTGATGGTGTCGCCGGACGGCGAAATCCGTATTCCTGTGTACGAAGAGGGCACGCGCCGCACCGAGCTCATGCACGACTACCTGCCCGATCATCCGGGCGAGGGCGTCCAGCACATCGCGCTCGCGACCGACGACATCGTGCCGTGCGTCGACGCGTTGAAGGCCAATGGGGTGGAGTTCGTCGAGCCGCCTGCCGCGTATTACGACTCGGTCGACGCGCGCCTGCCGGGCCACGGCGTCGATCTCGATGCGCTGCGCCAGCGCCATGTCCTGATCGACGGCGAGATTGGCGCGGACGGCGTGCCGCGGCTGTTTTTCCAGACCTTCGTGAAGCGCCGCCCCGGCGAAATTTTCTTCGAAGTGGTGCAGCGCAGCGGCCATCATGGCTTCGGCGAAGGCAATCTCGACGTGCTGGCGCGCTCGCGCGCCAGTCAGCCGACCCAGCCCTGACCACGACGCCAGGCGCCCCTCCAGGCCAACCCTAACAAATAGATCAAGTTGTTTGACAACCAAGCGAGGCGAGTGCTACCGTCGGATGTCGATCACCCATCCCAGCGCGAGGCCTCATGAACGTGTCCCCGATCGTCGAGCGTGAATTCGCCTCGACCGTGATGGCAGTGCCGCCTCTGGCACGCCGCGCCGATTTCTCGCTCGATGTCGAACAAAACTGTAAGCTCGTTCGCCACATGGAAGCGGGGGGGCTGCGCACGCTGCTGTACGGCGGCAACGCGAATCTTTATCACGTCGCCGCGAGCGAGTTTCGCGACCTGCTCGACATGCTGGCGGAGGCGACCTCGCCCGGCACTCGCGTGATCCCGGCCATCGGCCCCGACTACGGCAAGATGCTCGACCAGGCGCGCATCCTCGCGCAGACGCGGCACCAGACCGCCATGGTGTTGCCGCTTGCCGGCTTCACCACGCCCGCGGGCGTCGAGGCGGGCCTCATGCGCATCGCCGACACAGCCGGCATTCCGCTCACGCTCTATATCAAGAGCGAGAGCTATGTCGACGCGGACACGCTGGCGCGCCTCATCGATCGCGGCACGCTCATTGCGGTGAAATACGCCATCGTGCGCGAGGACCCATCGAACGATCCTTATTTGCGCCGCCTGCTGCAGAGCGTGAGCGCGTCGCGCGTCGTCTCGGGCATGGGCGAGCGTCCGGCGCTCGTGCATGTGCGCGATTTCGGCCTCGCCTCGTGGACCACGGGCTCGGGCTGCATCGCCGCGCGCGCCGTGACGGCGCTGCTCGAGGCCGCCAAGGAAGGCCGCGCCGACGAAGCACAACGGCTCTACGAAGCTTTCATGCCGCTCGAAACGCTGCGCGACGACATCTCGCTGATTCGCGTGCTGCACGACGCCGTCACGCTTTCGGGCATCGCCGACATGGGCGCGATCCTGCCGCTGCTCTCGCATTCGCCGGCCGAGGCGCTGCCCGCCATCGGCGCGGCCGCGCGGGCTTTGCTGGCGTTCGAGCGGTCGCTGGCGGGTTCGGCGCAGGCGGCGCATGCATGAGCGGAACGAACACGCAGATCACCACTGGAGCGATGCTGCTAGCGCCTGTATGACAGGCATTCCGGCAAACGTCCAATAAAGGCTCACAACGCTTCCTCCTGTTGCTTGACAACTTCAGGCGCGGATCGGCATCCTTTGATGCGCAGCGAGCGTGAAGGCGTGGCGCTAGCGGAGCGCCGACGGTTTGACTGGAACATCCGCGGAAACACCTGGAGCCAAGGCAAGATGAGCAACAAGCGAAAGACCCCCGAAACACTGCGCAGTCACCGCTGGTATGGCGCGAACGACCTGCGTTCGTTCGGCCATCGCTCGCGCACGGCGCAGATGGGCTACAGCCGCGAGGAGTACGCGGGCAAGCCGGTCATCGCGATCCTCAATACGTGGAGCGAGATGAACCCCTGCCACACGCACTTCAAGCAGCGCGTGGAAGAGGTCAAGCGCGGCATCTGGCAAGCAGGCGGTTTTCCCATCGAGCTGCCGGTGCAGACGCTCTCCGAGCCGTTCCAGAAGCCCACCACGATGCTCTATCGCAACTTCCTCGCGATGGAGGCCGAAGAGACGCTGCGCTCGTATCCGGCCGATGGCGTGGTGCTGATGGGCGGCTGCGACAAGACCACGCCCGCGCTGCTGATGGGCGCGATCTCGATGAACCTGCCGACCATCTTCCTGCCCGCCGGCCCGATGCTCAACGGCAATTGGAACGGCATGACGCTCGGCTCGGGTTCGGACACGTGGAAGTACTGGGCCGATCTGCGCGCGGGCAACATCACCGAGGACGACTGGAAGGGCGTTGAAGGCGGCATTGCGCGCTCGCCGGGCCACTGCATGACGATGGGCACGGCCTCCACCATGACGAGCGCCGCCGAGGCGCTCGGCTTCACGCTGCCGGGCTTTGCGTCGACGCCCGCGCCCGATTCGCGCCACGCGCAGCTGGCGGCGAAAACGGGCATGCGCATCGTCGAGATGGTGTGGGAAGACCTGAAGCCCTCGGACATCGTCACGCGCCAGGCGGTCGACAACGCCGTGACCACCTGCCTCGCGCTCTCGGGCTCGACCAACGCCATCGTCCACATGATCGCGCTCGCGCGCCGCGCGGGCGTCGAGCTCACGCTCGCGCAGTACGACGAGATCGCGCGCCGCACACCGGTGCTCGCGAACATCCGCCCGACCGGCCAGTACCTCATGGAGGACTTCTATTATGCGGGCGGCCTTTGCGCGATGCTCAAGGAGCTCGGCGACCTGATCGACGGCACGCAGATGACCGTGAACGGCAAGACGCTCGGCGAGAACATCGCCGATGCGCAAATCCATAACGAAGCGGTGATCTATCGCCGCGCGAAGCCGCTGATGCCGGATACGGGCCTCGCCGTTCTGCGCGGCAATCTCGCGCCCGACGGCGCGGTGATCAAGCCGGGCGCGGCCGAAAAGCGCCTGCACGTGCATACAGGCAAGGCCATCGTGTTCAAGGACTACAACGACATGGCTGCGCGCATCGACAGCGAAGCGCTCGATTGCGACGAGAACAGCGTGATCGTGCTGCAGCACGCGGGGCCAGTGGGCGCGCCGGGGATGCCCGAATGGGGCCAGCTGCCGATTCCGCAGAAGATCCTCAGAAGGGGCGTGCGCGACATGCTGCGCATTTCCGACGCGCGCATGAGCGGCACGAGCTACGGCGCCTGCGTGCTGCACGTGGCGCCGGAATCGTTTATCGGCGGACCGCTCGCGCTTGTGCAGGACGGCGACCTGATCGAGCTGAACGTGCCCGAACGCCGCCTCAACGTGCTCATCTCCGACGCGGAAATGGCGCGCCGCAAGGCCGCATGGGTCGCGCCCGCGCCGCGCTTCACGCGCGGCTATGGCGCGATGTACCAGATGCACGTGATGCAGGCGGACAAGGGGTGCGAATTCGATTTCCTGCAACGTGACGGCGTGGCCGGTACGAGCGGCGGCGGTGGTGGCGATAGTGGTGGTGGCGAGCCCGAAATTCACTAAGGGATTCCCAGCGGGATCGACAGCGCGATCGACAGCGGGCATGCGACGCGTCGTAGCCCGTGCGGTCAGTCCGCGATTTTTTCGGGAGCGTGCAATTTAGTGCGCCAGGTGCGCTTCGCGCGGCTGCGCTATCATGCAGTCCGCTTTTCAAGATAAATCTGGCCGAATGCGCGGGGACGCCTCGCGTGCCTCGCCACGCACCCGACCTCTTCAATGTTCGACTTCCATCTCTCCGGGGGCGTCCTGCTCCCGCACATGCAGGCGCTCGATGTGCTCGAACTCTGCGGCATTGCCATTGCGCTGGTGCTCGGCGGCATGGTGAAGGGAGTGACCGGCATTGGCGTGCCGCTCGTCGCCATGCCAATCCTCACGCATTACCTGCCCGTGAAGCAGGCCGTGCTGCTGCTCTCGATGCCGATCATTCTCGGCAATATTCCGCAGGCGCTCGAAGGCGGGGAGCTGTGGAAGACCGTCAAGCACATTGCCGCGCCGCTGCTCGGCACCGTGATCGGCAATATCGTGGGCGTGGCCGTGCTGATCCGGCTCGAGCCGCACCACGCGCTGGCCGCTTCGGGCATCACGCTGATCGTGGCCGCTGCGTTGATGCTGGCTTCGCCGCGGCTCAAGCTCGCGCCTTCGATCGTCAAGCCGGTGGGCTTCGCGCTGGGGTTCGGCGCGGCGCTCATGGAGAGCATTGCGTCGGTGCCCGGGCCGCTGCTCGCGATGTATCTGATCGCCACGGGCGCGACGGGCCGTGCGTTCACCAAGCAGATCGCGATCATTCTCGTGGTTTCGGTGCTCACGCTGGTCACCACCTTCAGCGGCGGCGCGCACGCCAGCGGCGCCGACCTCGCGATCTCGGCCGCGGCAAGCCTGCCGTCCATCGCGGGCATGTTCCTGATCCGGCCGTTGCGCGACAAGTTGCATCCGCTGGCTTTCCGGGTCATCGTGCTCGTGTGCGTGCTGGCGGCGGCGGTGCAGATGATCATCAAATCAGGCGTGATTTGAGGCGTCACGCCTGCTTGCCGCGCTTTTCCACCGGCGTGAAATCGAAGCTCGCGAAACTTCCGCCCTGATAGCGCTGTGCAACGGCATCGAGCGGATTCTCCCTGGCGAGAATTTCGTCGGCGTAGTCTTCGGCGTTTTGCTTCGGCTGGTAGCCCAGGCGCTCGGCATCGTCACGCTCGCCGCTTTGCATCCCGTGTTGTACCCAATAGCTGCGCGTATTGTTCGACACGCCCCACACGAGCGCAAAGCCGATCGACTCCGCATTGATCACGCGATCGACGAGATGGAACAGGTCGTCGTGGCCGAACCAAGTGCTCAAATGGCGGAACTCGGTGGGCTTCGGCAGGCAACTGCCGATGCGCACGTTCACAGTCTCGATGCCGTGCTTGTCCCAGTAGAGCCGCGCGAGCGATTCGCCCCACGCCTTGCTGAGCCCATAAAAACCGTCGGGGCGAAATGCGCAGTCGAGCGTGAGCTTGTCTTCCACCGGATACATGCCGATCGCGTGATTCGAGCTCGCGAACAGGATGCGCCTGGTGCCATGGCGGCGCGCCCCTTCGTAGACTTCGACAAGGCCGCGCAGGTTGTTCTCGATGATCTCGGGCAGGGGGCGCTCGACGCTCGTGCCGGCCATGTGGATCAGCACGTCGACGCCTTCGAGCAGGCGGTCGACCACTGCGGGATCGCGCAGATCGCCGTGCATGACATCTTCGCCGGGAACGAGCGGCTCCAGCGGCTTCGAGCCAGCCGCGGAACGCAGGTTCACGCCGCGTTCGAGCAGGCCCTTGCGCAAGACGGTGCCGAGCTGACCGGCCGCGCCGGACAATGCAACTTTCTTCACGGTGGAGTTACCTCACATAAGAACGCCGAAAGCCGGCGCCCGAGCGTGCCCCGGGCGCCGGCCGATGAAGCGCTCAGGCTTTCGCCTGGTGCGCCGGCTGCAGCGCGGCGCCAACTGCCTGGTCGCGTTCGTTGTCGTTGTGCTGGTTCGAAATCAGTCGCCAGGCCACCACTGCGCCGATCACATCGAACAGCATGAGGCAGACGAACAACGGGTTATAGCCGATCGTGCTCGCCATTGCGCCGACGACAAGCGAGAACACCGTTGCGCCGAGGTAGCCGAGCATGCCCGAGAGGCCCGTGGCGGTGGCCACTTCGTGCTGGCCGAAGACATCCGAGGCGAGCGTGAACAGGGCGCCCGAAATGGTCTGGTGCGCGAAGGTGCCGACGCAGAAGAGCGCGATGGCGGCATACGGGCTCGCGACGAGCCCGACGCAGGCCGGGCCGATCATCAGCACCGCGCCGGTGGTGATGACGAGCTTGCGCGAGGTGATGAGCGAGCAGCCGAACCAGCGGATGAAGAGCGGCGCAAGATAGCCGCCGACGAGGCAGCCGAGGTCGGCGGCGAGGAACGGCATCCACGCGAACAGCGCGATTTCCTTCAGGTTCATGTGGCGCACGGTGAACATATACAGCGGAATCCATGCGCCGAAGGTCTGCCATGCCGGCTCCGCGAGCATGCGCGGGATGCCGATGCCCCAGAAGCGGCGCTGCTTGAGCACTTCCTTCCACGACGGGCGCTTGCCGGAGATGCGCTGTTGCGCGGCGTCCTGGCCTGCACGAATGTACTCGGCCTCGTCCTGCGAGAGCCGCGGGTGTTCGGCCGGCGAGCGGAACAACACGAGCCACAGCGCGACCCAGATCAGCGCGGCGCCGCCGGTCACCACGAAAGCGAATTGCCAGTTGTACTTAAGAATGCACCAGACCACGAGAGGCGGAGCGATCATCGCGCCGATCGACGTGCCGGTGTTGAGCCAGCCCGTTGCGACCGAACGCTCCCTGGCCGGAAACCACTGGCTGATGGCCTTCATGCCGGCCGGGAAGATGGCCGCTTCGCTTGCGCCGAGCAGGCCGCGGAAGAAGGCGAGCGCGGGCCAGCTGGCGGCAAGGCCGTGGAGCATGTTGGCGATGGCCCAACCGAACGCGAAGATCGCAAAGCCGATTTTGACGCCCACGGAGTCGAGCACGAAGCCGGCGATGGGCTGAGAGAGTGCATAGCAGGCCTGGAAGGCCGTGACCACGTACGCATACTGTTGCGTGGACATGTGCAGCGTTTCGGTGAGCGTGGGCGCCGCGACGGAAAGCGAACTGCGCGCGAGATAGTTGAAAACGGTGCCGATCATGATGAGGCCGATGATCCACCACCGCAGCCCCTTGATAGTCTTGCGTTGCACTGCTCGTCTCCTGGTGTGCCGGTGATCGGCATCTGCATGTAAGACAGCATTCTATTTGCCGTGAAGTTGTAAAGCAAATTGTGTCTCGATGGGGATTTCCCTGGGCGCGCTGCGGCGCCCATGCTTGCGGGGCGGGCTGAGTTGATCGACGGCTTGGCTCGTGATCGAGACGAGGCGGCGAGTTGACAATGATTTTGTTGTATTACAACAATGCGAGCGAGGCCGACGCGGTACCAAAAGGCCACGTCGAAATTTTTCTCCTTTTCCGATACGAAATGGCGCAGTTTCAGGGGCAGGACATCATCGAAATCGTGCGCGGCGGCTCGTGTCTGCGGGTTGCGCCGCAAGCCGGCGGGCGGCTGCTCTCGTGGCATGTGCATGGTGCGCCGATCGTTCACTGGCCCGATGAGGCCGACTGGAGCCAGCCCGCGCTGGTGCGCGGCGGCAACCCGCTGCTGTTTCCTTTCATCGCCCGCCATCGCGTGGACGGGCGCATCGGGCTATGGCGCGACGCGCAGGGCGTGGTGCGCGAAGTGCCGATGCATGGCTTCGCGCGCGATCTGCCGTTCGATGCGCACGTGGACGCGCAGGACCATGGCGTGCGCCTGACCTTGACCGACAGCACGGCTACGCGCACGGGCTTTCCGTTCAGTTTTCGCTTCGAAGCCGTTTATCGGCTCGTGGACGAAACCACGCTCGACGTCGAGTTGATGACGACGAACACGGCCACGGCGGGCGCAACCGCGACGCACGATGACCGCATGCCGTACTACGCCGGCCATCACTTCTATTTCGCCTTGCCGCATGGGCAGCGCAGTGCGTCGACGCTCGCGCTGCCGCGCAACGTGTACCGGCATCAACTCGCGGACGGCACGACGACAACGCCCGAGGCAGGCGCCGAGCGCTATCGCTTCGACGACGCGCGGATCGTCGACCGGTTTCATTGCCTCGAAGGCGCGCCGGCGTCTCCGGTGCGCATCGAAATGCCTGCGCTGCGGCGCGCCGTCGAGATCGATTTGCGCCGTCCTGGCTCGATACCCTGGTATGCCGTGACGTCGTGGACGCTCGCGCCCGATTCGGACTTTTACTGTGTGGAACCCTGGCTCGGCCTGCCCGATGCGATCCACAGCGGCCTTGGATTGCGGTGGCTGGAGCCGGGGCAGACAGAAGAGGCTTCGTTGCGCATCAGCGTGAGCACGCTCGATTGACGGGCGGGTTGGGCAACTCAGGCGGTTTCGCGTTTGCGGCAAGCCGCGCGGCAGGCCCGGTGCGCTCAATGCGCGCGCCGTATGACTTACAATCCGAAACACACCTGACAACTTCGCACGTAGCACTTCACCATGGCTGAGCAGAAAGCGCCGAACATGCCGGCGCGGATTTACAGCGACATCCTGAGCCGCATCATCGAAGGCGAATACAAGGAAGGGGAGCGGCTGCCGACCGAGCACATGCTCGCGGAACGCTTCGCGACCTCGCGTCCGACCGTGCGCGAGGCGCTCGCGCAGTTACGCGCGGACGGCATCATCGCCACGCGCCATGGCTCGGGAACGACGGTCATGCGCCGCCCGGACCCGGACGTGCGCCGCTTCGCGCCACTCGAAACGTTGTCGGACATCCGGCGCTGCTACGAGTACCGCGTGGTGGTCGAGGCGGGCGCGGCGGCCCTCGCCGCGCAGAAGGCCGACGACGCCGATGTCGCCGCGATTCGCCACGAATGGGACAACCTCCAGACCATCGTCGAAACGTCGGGCATTGGCGCGAAGGACGACTTCGCGTTTCATATGGCCGTGGCGCGCGCATCGAAGAATCAGTTCTTTATCACCGCGCTCTCGGGCATCCAGGAGCAGATGGTGTTCAGCATGAACCTGTCGCGCAACCTCTCGCTCGTGAAGTCCATCGAGCGGCAGCGCATCGTGCAGCAGGAGCATCTCGAAGTGCTCGAAGCCATTCAGGCGCACGACTCCGGGCGCGCGTCGCGGGCCATGCGCGAGCACCTCGAGAACGCGGTGAGCCGCATGTTCGGTTCTTGATCCACGCTTGGGGCCGTGTTCGGCCCATGAATGAAAAAAGCGGGCTTCGCTGGTGCGAATCCCGCTTTTTGTTTGACCGAGACACCCGTTCGGGCACCCGGTCAGCAACGCCGAGAGGCGTTGTTTTTAATGGCCTGGCTTAAGTGGCTTAAGTGGCTTATGGCTTAAGCGGATTGCTTCGCGCCACGCGTGGCTTGAGCGGCGGCCTTCGATGCAGCCTTGGTGACCGCTTCGAAGTTGCTTTCGGCCATTTCGGCAGCCTGCTTGGCAGCCTTGTTCACCGACTCGTAGGCGCCTTGAGCAGCCGTGATCGCCGACTTGAATGCCGCGACAGCGGTTTCCGAACCGGCCGGTGCGTTTTTCGCTGCGTTGTCGATCAGCGATTGCACGGCGTGCTGCTGCTGCTCGAACTGGCTTTGCGCGGCTTGCGCGAATTCCGTGTGTGCGGCCGAGACGATCGCGTAGACGTTGCGGCCATAGGCCAGCGCCTTTTCGGCGGCCGGTTGTGCGAAGCCTGCTTGCAGGGCGAAGAAACCTTGCGGGTCCTTGGCCGACAGCGTGCGCTGGGCGTGCTCCTGGCCTTCCACGATGGCGGCGCGAGCCGTCTCGATGTTCAGTTCGGCGAGCTTGACTGCGCCTTCGAATGCCTTGTTCGTGAGGCCGAAGAGGGCTTCAAGACCGGCTTTCTGGGTCGCGGCGAATTGTTCGGGGGTAGGCAGAGTCATGTCGTCGTTCCTGAGGGTGGACCGCTACGTCGGTTCCGTTACGAAAAAAAGAAAACTTTTCTGTCGATCGATCACCGGTTCGCGCATTGGTGCGATGCAGCAATCGATTCCATGATATCTCAAAACAAATACGTGTCAAGCAATTTTTGTGCGTCGCACCAATTTCGTAAGCACCTGATTCACCTCGGAAAATCGAGACACAGCGAAGGCGTTCCGAAAGCGTCGTTGTGCACCCGGAATTTCCGATGCGAAACGCATGAAGCGCGCGCTGAACTGCCCACGCGCAGCCTGTTGTGACCGAAGGCACAATGGCGCTCTCTGGCCACCTCTGGTCGACACAGGAGATGTGAAATGGCTGATTCGAGCGGCAAGTCTTTCGGCAAATCCACGACGAGCACGGGCGCGCCGGCCGTCAGCGACCGCAATTCGCTGACCATCGGCCCCGATGGCCCGATTCTGTTGCACGACGTGCATTTTCTCGAGCAGATGGCGCACTTCAACCGCGAGAAAGTGCCGGAGCGCCAACCCCATGCGAAGGGCGCCGGCGCGTTCGGCGAGCTCGAAATCACGGAGGACGTCTCGAAGTACACGAAAGCGGCCTTGTTCCAGAAGGGTGCCAGCACGGAAGTGCTCGCGCGTTTTTCCACGGTGGCCGGCGAGATGGGCAGCCCCGACACCTGGCGCGACGTGCGCGGTTTTTCGCTGAAGTTCTATACGTCCGAAGGCAATTACGATCTGGTCGGCAACAATACGCCGGTGTTCTTTGTGCGCGACCCGATGAAATTCCCTCACTTCATCCGCAGCCAGAAGCGGCTGCCCGATTCGGGCTTACGCGACAGCCACATGCAATGGGACTTCTGGACCAGCAATCCGGAGACGGCGCACCAGGTCACGTATTTGATGGGCGAGCGCGGGCTGCCGAGGACATGGCGCCATATGAACGGCTACGGCTCGCATACGTACATGTGGATGAACGCGCAGGGCGAGAAGTTCTGGGTCAAGTATCACTTTCATACGAACCAGGGCATGCAGTTCTTCACCAACGCCGAGGCGGAAGCCATGTCTGGCCGCGACGCCGACTTTCATCGCCGCGACCTCTTCGAGGCGATCCAGCGCGGCGAGCATCCGTCGTGGACAGTTTCGGTGCAGGTCATGCGCTATGCCGACGCCAGGACCTATCGCTTCAATCCGTTCGATCTCACCAAGACGTGGTCGCACAAGGACTACCCGCTCATCAAGGTCGGCACGATGACGCTCAATCGCAACCCGGAGAACTTCTTCGCGCAGATCGAGCAGGCGGCGTTCTCGCCGGGCAACACGGTGCCGGGCATCGGGCTGTCTCCGGACAAGATGCTGCTGGGCCGCGCGTTTGCCTATAACGATGCGCAGCGTGCGCGCATTGGCACGAACTTTCATCAATTGCCGGTGAACCGTCCGAAAGTGCCGGTGCAGACCTATATGTTCGATGGCAACATGACTTACGAGCACAGCGGCAGCGCGCCGGTCTATGCGCCGAACAGCGGCGGGCGTCCGTGGGCCGACCAGACCGGCTCCGTAGAAGCGGGCTGGGAATCCGATGGCGAAATGGTGCGCAGCGCCTATACGTTGCATGCCGAAGACGATGATTTTGGCCAGGCGGGTCATCTCGTGCGCAACGTTTTCAATGACGCGCAACGCGTGCAACTCGTCGACCAGGTGGTGGCGAGCATGAACGGCGTGCGCAGCCCGGTGCGCGAGCGCGTATTCGAGTACTGGAAAAATATCGATGCCGAGGTTGGGCGCGCGATCGAAGCCAGGGCGGGCAACAGCAAGTAAGGCCACTGTTAGCTGGCTTGTTATTGCGTTGAATGTTTGAACCGGCGCGGTGCTTGTGCACCGCGCCGTTTTTTATCGATGCGTGGCTGTGCGTGCCTCGTGTCATCGGCACGAAGTGTGCCGTGGTGCTTCTGCGTGAGCGCGAGGTGAGGGCGCATAATGCGCGGATCGTCGTGCGGTGCATGCAGTCTGCGCGGTCCGCATTGCACGCGAGGGAATAAATCCGCCGCGCGGCGCGTTATTCCAGACTGAAACGTTACGGCATGCTCACGTGAAAACTTCCCTTTCCACCGCACCCGGTCCCGCGGCCATGGCATCCGCGCAAAAGTACACGCACGTTGCCGTGCTGCTGCACTGGTCGATCGCCTTGCTGATCCTC
This sequence comes from Paraburkholderia sp. A1BS-2L, assembly GCF_051125205.1. Classification (NCBI taxonomy): domain Bacteria; kingdom Pseudomonadati; phylum Pseudomonadota; class Betaproteobacteria; order Burkholderiales; family Burkholderiaceae; genus Paraburkholderia; species Paraburkholderia sp. A1BS-2L. Next base: position 384,683 of record NZ_CP120429.1, on the reverse strand, counting down.
GCTAACGTCGCACTCGGCCTGACCGCCGCGCTGTTGCCCGACGGCGCGCTTTCCGACGAGTCGATTCGCTTCATCATCGACACGCACAAATCCATCGGCATCACCGTGCTCGGCCTTGCGATCCTGCGTGTGCTGTGGCGCTTCACGCACCGGCCGCCGCCATTGCCCGCCGAGTTCCCCACGTGGGAGCGCACGGCGGCGCATGCCGCGCACATTGCGCTTTACGTGCTCATCTTCGCAATGCCGATTTCGGGCTGGCTGCACGACTCCGCGTGGGCGGCCGCCGCGTCGCATCCCATGTATCTGTTCGGCCTGTTTGAGTGGCCGCGCATCGGCTTCATCATGAATCTCGATTTGGCGACCAGGAACCAGCTGCACGATCAGTTCGGCGCGCTGCACACGGCGTGCAGCTATGCGCTGTATGGCGTGCTCGCGCTGCATGTCGCGGGGGCGCTCAAGCATCAATGGATCGATCGCCATTCGGTGCTGCGCCGGATGATGCCGTGAACACCGCAACGAAGACTGCCTTGAACAACTCGCTAGAGGAGGCGCTCGCTCGCACGTCGCCGCGCCTCGCGCCGCCGCGAACGCCGTTTGCCAGCATCGCGATTCACCTGGGCGTCATGGTGCTGTGGTGCGTGTTGTTTGCGCGCGCATTTCTTCTGCAAGGCGTGGTTGCGTGGTCGACCGGCATGGCCTATGTGATTTACGACACGCTGCTGCTCGTGTTCGTGGCATGGCAGGCGCGCGTGCTGCTGCGTCCAGCCGGCGCGGCGGCGATCACGGCTGCTGCTGCGCCCGGTTCGCAGCCGACGCTCGGCGTGATCGTCGCCGCGCGCAATGAGGCGGCAGTGCTGCCCATCACGCTGGACGCGCTGTTCGCGCAGACTCGCGCACCGCAACAGATCGTGATTGCCGACGATGGCTCGAGCGACGGCACCGCAGTGTGGCTTGCGCAGCGCTATGGGCTGGCCGATCCGGGCGAAGGGTGCTTGAGCCCGCCTTCACCTGACTATCCGACTCTGCGCTGGCTGAAGCTGCCGCACGGCGGCAAGGCGCGCGCGCTCAATGCGGCGCTCGGCGTGATCCGGACCGACGCGGTGATGACGGTCGATGCCGACACGCTGCTCGAACCCGACGCTTGCGCGGCCATGATCGACGCGTTTGGCCGCGAGCCAGTGCTCGTGGCAGCGGCGGGGCTGCTCATGCCGGTTTGCGGACACTCGCCGAGCGGGCGCTTTTTTCAGTGGTTCCAGACCTACGAGTACATTCGCAATTTCATCTCGCGCTTCGCGTGGATGCGCGCGGACAGCCTGCTGCTCGTCTCCGGCGCGTTCGCGGCCTTCCGGCGCGACGCGGTGATGGCGGTGGGCGGGTTCGATCCGCATTGTCTTGTAGAGGATTACGAACTGATCCACCGGCTGCGGCGCTATTCGGCGCGTGAAGGTCTCGGCTGGGACGTGCGCGTGATTGGCGCCGCGCCCGCCCGCACCGACGCACCCGGCACGCTTGCGAGCTTTCTGCGGCAGCGCCGCCGCTGGTTCGCGGGTTTCTTGCAGACCCAATACTGGTATCGCGATATGACCGGGAACCGTCGCTACGGCAAGCTCGGTCTCATGATGCTGCCGGTGAAGGCGTTCGATACCGTGCAGCCCATTTACGGCCTGACGGCGTTCGCGCTGTTGCTCGGATTTCTCGTCGATGGGCGCTTCACGATCGTGCTGCCGGTGCTCGCGGTGATCGTCGGGAAGATCGTGATCGATCTCGCGTTTCATCTGTTTTCGGTGCATTTATACCGGCGCTGGAGCGGCGACCGTACGACCTCCAGTTTCGGCATGGCGCTGCTTGCGGCGATCTTCGAGCCATTCTCGTTCCAGTTGATGCGCCACGCGGGCGCCGCGCTCGGCTGGCTGTATTTTTTGCTCGGGCGCCGCAAGTGGGGCGTGCAGCAGCGCACCGGCCTGGGCGTACCTCGGGGGCGCGGGACGGTGGTGTAGCCGGTTGCGCCGAATGCGGCTGAATGTGCTGCGGAGCCCGCATATCGGCGCGCTCACGGTATCCTCCTCGTGACATGCGGAGCGCACGCGCTCGCGTGATTTCCGATACGACACAGGAGGCAAGCCGATGCGGCAAGACGACCCGAAGGCACCGGACCCGCAAAGCCATGACCAAGCGCTGGGCATGAGCAGCCCCGACCACATCGGCACGGACCATCATGGCCCGGACGATCCCGCCCGTCGCCGCGTGCTGGGCGGAATCGCAGCGGTTGGCGTGGGCCTCGCGCTCGGCGGCTGCCAGTCGTCCGCCCGCAGCGCGGGCGAGGCGCCGCGCAATGCCGGCGACGCGCGCCTCGACGCGGCGCTGCGCGACCAGGTGCGCCACATCGTCGTGATCTATGCGGAGAACCGCAGCTTCGTCAATCTCTACGGCGACTTCCCGGGCGTGCAGACGCCGCTTTCCCGCGTGCCTGCGCAGCGCTACATGCAACTCGACCGCGACGGCAAGACGCCGCTCGCGCAGTTGCCGAAGATCTGGGGCGGACTGGTTCCGCAGGCGCAGGAACTCGACGGCAAGCGCTACATGATCGGCCAGGAGGACATTACGGGGCTTGCGAACCGGCCGTTTCGCATCGGCGACGCGCACGGCAATCCGTTGCCGAACGGAATCAAGACGCGCGATCTCATCCATCGCTTCTACCAGAACCAAATGCAGATCAACGCCGGCCGCAACGACCAGTTCGCCGCGTGGGGCGATTCGGGCGGCCTCGTGATGGGCTATTACGAGAACTCCGCCGTAACACTGCGGCTCTGGAAACTCGCGCAGCAATACACGTTGTGCGATAACTTTTTCATGGCGGCGTTCGGCGGCTCGTGGCTCAACCACATCTATCTGATCTCCGCGCAGGCGCCGTACTATCCCAACATTCAGTCGAGCCCGGCGAAGCACCTCGTCTCCGTGCTCGAGGGTGACGACCCGCTCGGCACGCGCCTGAAGCTCGCGCCCGCATGCCCGCCTTCGGCGCTGGGCGGGCCGCCGAAATTCGTGAACGACGGCCTGTTCACGCCCGACGGTTATGCGGTCAACACCATGGCGCCGCCGTATCAACCGAGCAGCGTGCGGCCGGCCGAAGACGGCAATCCCGCATGGGCCGATCCCGCCAATCCGCGCGTGATGCCGCCGCAAACCTACGCGACGATCGGCGACCGGCTCTCCGCGAATGGCGTCGACTGGGCCTGGTACAGCGGCGCCTGGCAATACGCGCTGGACCACCGCGACACGGGCGCCGTGCCCGACTTCCAGTATCACCACCAGCCGTTCAACTACTTCGCCAACTACGCGCCCGGCACGGCCGCGCGCGCACGACACCTGCGCGATGCGGGCCTCGGCGACGATCCGGCCACCAACCGCCTGCTCGCCGACATCGACGCGGGACGGCTGCCCGCCGTCACCTTCTACAAGCCGCAGGGCAACCTGAACATGCACGCGGGCTACGCCGACGTGGCGTCGGGCGACCGCCATATCGCCACCGTGATCGAGCATCTGCAGCGCAGCGAGCACTGGGCGAATACCGTGATCGTGATGACGCACGACGAGAACGGCGGCTGGTGGGATCCAGTCGCGCCGCCCCAGGGTGACCGCTGGGGGCCGGGCTCGCGCGTCCCGGCGCTCGTGGTCGCGCCGTTCGCGAAGAAGGGCTTCGTGGACCACACTTTCTACGACACCAACTCGATCCTGCGCTTCATCAGCCGCGTGCACGGACTCGCGCCGCTCGACGGCGTGGCATCGCGTGAGCGCGCGTGCGCCGCGCGCGGGCAGATGCCGCCGGGCGATCTGACTGCGGCACTCGATCTGGCGTGATGGCATTCGTGGTCGCATGGAGCGGGGAGCGGCGGGTTGCTCATTGGAAACGCAGTTGCCGCTTCCGTGACTGAATCGATGAACTTGTCGTCCGATCAATGAGTTGGCGAGATCCCCAGGCGGTTATCAACAGAGTTGTCCAGAAAAACTGTGGACAACTTTTTCGTGCAAAATTTGTGCATTCGCCGTGGCTCCCGCAGGCTTGTTTTTTAAAATCATGGACTTGGCATCGATGTCCCAAGGTTGCCCACAAGGCTGTGAACAAAATCTGTGGACAAGCGTGGCGCTAGTTTTCGTTTCTGCGGCAAATTTGCTGCATTCGGAAACGGCACGCACAATCCGATACGCATCAGACACTTGCCGCACTCGTCCCTGAGTTACGCACAGGCCTATGCACGAAATCTGTGGATAGCGCACCCAGATGCTGACACGCCTGGCAAGCGCCTTGCGCGCGGCGCGGCTTGCGCCCGATAATCGCCCTCGATACGCCTGATTACGACATGATCGCGACGCCTGCGTGTCGCGGCTTCTCCTCCCACTCTGCGTCGCGCCGTGCTCAAGAACTCGCGCTTTGCCGGTCTTCTGCGTATTCCCGGTTTTCTGCCGCTCGCCGGCGCCACGCTCATGCTGGGCGTGGCGATGTCGTTCACCGCACCGTACCTGTCCTTGTTCGGCGTCGAACGCGCCGGCATGACGCCGTTGCGGCTCGGCGTGTTCATGACTGCGATCGCGGCGAGCGGCGTCATCGCCAGCACGGCGGCCGGGCGCTGGAGCGATGCCTCGGGCAAGCATCGGCCGCTGTTGCTCGCTTCGCTGTGTGCGGCCACGCTTGGCTATTTGTGCTTGTGCGTCGTGCGCGATTACCGCTTGCTGCTCGCGGTGGGCGTGGTGTTCATCGGCGCGGGCGGCTGCGCGCTCTCGCTCGTGTTTTCGTTCAGCCGTGCGGCGCTGCCGGCCGCCGACGATGCCGAGCGCACCTTCGCGAGCGCGACCTTGCGCACGATTCTGTCAGCAGCCTGGGTGTTCGGGCCGGCGGTTGGCGCACTGGTGCTCGCGGCCACCAGCTTCTATGGGCTATTCCTGTTTGCGGCGGCGAGCTTTGCTGTGTGCGGCACGATCGTCTGGCGCATGCGCGAGCCGCGCCAGGACGAGCACGCGACTCAGCATCTGATGACGCGGCCCACGGCCGAGGAGGTGGCCGCGGAGCTGGCGCAAGAGGCCATGGCGCCGTACGAAGGCCAGCCGCTCACCCAGGCCGAGGTGCAGCCTGCCGTGACGCAGCGCGCGCATGCGAGCGCCCCCGACGTCTCGCAGAGCGACATCATGCGCGCGGTGGTGGCGCTCACGCTCATCGGCCTCGCCGCCAACGCGACGATGATCGTGCTGCCGCTCTATATCGTGCATGGCCTGCAGGGCTCGCGCCTCGACGTTTCGATCATGCTCGGGCTCGGCGCGTTCATGGAGATTCCGATGATGCTCGCGCTCGGCGCGAAAGCGTCGCGGCTGAACAAGTTGCGCTGGCTCGCGGCCTGCGCCGTCGTGCACGCGGTGTATTTCGTGTCGATGTCGGCAGCGCCGGGCGTGTACGCGCTGATTCCCATGCAGATCCTCAACGCATTCGTGGTGGCCGTCACCTCGTGTCTCGGCATGACCTATGTGCAGGACCTGATGCCCGAATCGCCCGGGCGCGCCACCGCGCTGTTCTTCAACGCATCGCGGCTTGGCTCGATTCTGTCCGGCGTGCTCTCGGGCCTGCTCGTGCAGGCGTTCGGGTATCGCGGCACGTTTCTGTTCTGCGGCGTGCTCGCGCTTTGCGCGCTTGTGCTGTTCGCGGTCCCGGGCGAAATGTACCCGCGCCTGGCGTACGCGGCGCGGCGTTATGCGCGCACCCGCAGCACCCGCAGCACCCGCAGCACCCGCAGTACGAAGCAACACAACAATGTAGTTGGCGATCCTGATTGATTTTCCGCTGGCGAAAAACCGCGCACTCGTTGCGCGGCCCCAAGCATTCAATGCATGTACGTAACGCGGCGCGCGCGGTGGCTCAGCCGCAAGCCAGCATCGAGCAGCGCGATGGCGAACCAGCGCGCGGTCTTGAGCATGCCGCTCACGCTCGATGTCGGCAGCCAGTCGTTGAGCAGTTGCACGGCGGCCTCGCTGCGGGTCGATTGCAGCAGCGCGATGACCTGCAGCAGCGAGCCTTCGTCCTTCGCGAGCTCGGATGCGCAGCGGCAGCGCGTGTCGAGCGGCCGGCACGAGGCGCGGCACAGGGTGGCCATCAAGTGTTCGAAGTGGTCGATGCCGTGAGGGGCGAGCCCGGCCTCGGCTAGCACGCCGCGCCAGTTTTCGGCTTTGCCATGCGCATCGCAGTGCGGACGCAGCCAGGTGCGCACCGCGCGCAGCACGGTTTGCTCGGCGCTGTCCGGATGCTGGACGAAGGTTTCGTCGATCAGCGTGTCGTTTCTCGCGAATAGGGTAGTCGGGTTCATGAAGCCTCCTGTCGGCTGGAAGGCGTGCTTCAGCACGGACTCTGGCGTCATGATGCTGCAAATCCTTCTTAAATGCAAATGATTATCATTTAATAAATTAACCATGGTGGAATTGAGGCTATTTGGCGTGCTGACTGTGCGGCGCGAAACGAACGGGAGGTTTTTTGCACCGCGCAAACGCGCGCGGGGCGGGGCAGGCACGGTTTCTCGCCCCTGAGTTTTGTGTATAAGTCATTGAACCGAAAGAAACAAGTAAGGTATTATTCGGGCCGCGCGGAGCGACGACATGTCGCTCCTGGGTTGATCAAGGAAGTCTCAAGGGGGACTTTCCAGATCAAAAAACATGCGTCTGACGCAATGTGTTGTATTTCGTCTTAGTATGAATCTGAATAAAAACAATGACTTGTATCAAGCTTTGATCCGGTGCGAGTTGTTGCGCTGCAAAACTTCCGTATTCCGATTACCCTCGTTAACCCTTGAACGTGTGTTGCATTTCGCCTTGTAGCTGACAAATTCGTTACAGCGCGGCTGGTCCGATTTTCACCCCACGTCAATCTTTCAAATTGCTTGCGCACCAATCCGTGCGCCGAGGAAGCTATTCGCTCCGCATTTTTAGGGTCCCGTTGAAATGCATTCCGTTCCATTCCTGAGTCTGGCGATCTGGATTCCCATCCTGTTCGGCGTGGCCGTCCTGCGCGTCGGATCGGATCGTCAACCGCAGCGCGCGCGCTGGCTGTCGCTGATCGGCGCCATCGTTGGCCTGCTGTTGACCTTGCCGCTGATCACTGGTTTTGACAACCACGCTGCCGGCATGCAGTTCGTCGAATTTCGCAACTGGCTGCCCGAGTTCGGGGTTGCCTGGCGTCTCGGGATCGATGGCATTTCGATGTGGCTCGTCGTGCTGACCGCGTTCACCACGCTCGTGATCGTGATCGCCTCGTGGGCGTCGATCACGGAGCGCGTCGCGCAGTACTTCGGCGCGTTCCTGATTCTCTCGGGTCTGATGGTCGGCACCTTCGCGGCCACCGACGGCATGCTGTTCTTCGTGTTCTTCGAAGCGACACTGATTCCGCTGTACCTGCTGATCGGCACATGGGGCCACGCTCGTCGCACCTACGCGGCGGTCAAGTTCTTCTTCTTCTCGCTCGCGGGCTCGCTGCTGATGCTGCTGTCGATGCTGTATCTCTACAGCCAGTCGCACACCTTCGACATGTCCGTGTGGCATAACCTCACGCTCGGCTTCGTTCCGCAGATTCTCATCTTCATTGGTTTCTTCGCGGCCTTCGCGGTCAAGGTGCCGATGTGGCCGTTCCACACCTGGCTGCCCGACGTCCACCTCGAGGCGCCCACCGGCGCGACCGTGCTGATGGCGATGCTCAAGCTCGGCGGCTACGGCTTCCTGCGCTTCACGCTGCCGATCACGCCCGACGCCGCGCACTTCTTCGCGCCGGCGATCATCACGCTCTCGCTCGTGGCGGTGGTGTACTCGAGCCTGCTCGCGCTCGCGCAGACCGACATGACCAAGATGCTCGCGTACTCGACGGTGGCTCACATGGGTCTCGTCACGCTGGGCCTGTTCCTCTTCAACCAGATCGGCACCGAAGGCGCGATCGTGCAGATGATCTCGTACGGTTTTGTCTCGGGCGCGTTGCTGCTCTCGGTCGGCGTGCTGTTCGACCGCACGAAGACGCGCACGATCTCGGCCTATGGCGGCGTCGCCAACGTGATGCCGCGCTACGCCGCTTTCATGATGCTGTTCTGCATGGCCAACCTGGGCCTGCCGGGCACCTCGGGCTTCGTGGGCGAGTTCATGGTCATCATGGGCGCGATCCGCGTGAACTTCTGGGTCGGCGCGATTGCCGCGACGACCGTCATTCTGAGCGCTGCGTACACCCTCTGGATGTACAAGCGCGTGATCTTCGGCGCTGTGGCGAACAAGCGCGTGGCGAAACTGGCCGACCTCGGCCGCCGCGAAACGCTGATCTTCGCTTCGCTCGCAGCGCTGGTGCTGGCAGTGGGCCTCTACCCGAAGCCCATGACCGATGCGATCGAGCTCTCGGCAGCGAACCTCGTGAACCAGGCAGGCCGCTCGAAGCAGCCCGCTGACGACGGTGCGCCTGCGGAAGCCGTGCGTGCGGGCACCGACGTGCGTGCCGCGCAGCACTCGCCGACGTAACGACGTAAAGGTCGTGATCAGCAAGGAATGACGGCGCACCTCGCGCGCCGCCCCGCCATGAGGCGGCGCGGCGCGCAGGTGCGTCCAGAAGGTTTCGAATTTTGATGTTCGAAAAAAGCCGCTGCGGATCGGTGTCAAGGCCGTATCGGGGCGCGATGTGCGTGTGTTTCCGAGGCGCGACAAACCTCGCGAACACATGCGACATAGTGTCTCGATTTCGGTTTTGACAAAGATCATTTCTGCATTCATTGATTGTCTTCGATCAGAGCGGCTGTATGATTCGGGCGCGCTTCCCTTGTCTCATGTCAAAGGGGTGTGTCCGGAACTATTCAATGAATGAATTTCAGGCAAACGTGATGAAAAGAACGACCTTGCAAAGGTTATTGCTTCCCGTGAGTGCCGGATTGGCCATGTGTCTTTCCGGATGCAACTTGGAAGTCCTCGACCCCAAAGGCAGCGTGGGGATGGCGGAAAAGTCGCTGATCGCGACCTCCACCTGGGCCATGCTGATCGTGGTGATCCCCGTGATCATCCTGACGCTGTGGTTCGCGTACCGTTACCGCGCGTCGAACCGCAACGCCACTTATGCGCCCAAGTGGTCGCACTCGACGGCTATCGAAGTCGTCGTCTGGACCGTGCCGACGCTGATCATTCTGTTCCTCGGCGTGCTCACGTGGAAAACCACGCATGAGCTCGACCCGTACAAGCCGCTCGAATCGAACGTCAAGCCGATCAACGTCGAAGTGGTCGCGCTGGACTGGAAGTGGCTCTTCATCTATCCGGACCTCGGCATTGCCACGGTGAACCAGCTGGCTGTGCCCGTTGGCACGCCGGTGAACTTCAGCATCACGTCCGACTCGGTGATGAACTCGTTCTTCATCCCGCAACTGGGCACCCAGGTCTACGCGATGGCCGGCATGCAGACGCGCCTGCACCTGATCGCGGACGAAGCCGGCGATTACGCGGGCCTGTCGGCGAACTTCAGCGGCAAGGGCTTCTCGGACATGAAGTTCCGCACGATCGCAACGAACCAGCAAGACTTCGACGCATGGGTCCAGAAGGTCAAGGCGTCGCAAACGTCGCTTTCGATGGATCAGTACGCGACGGTCGCCAAGCCGAGCGAAAAGGCTCCGGTTGAGTACTTCTCGACGGTCGACCCGAAGCTCTTCAACAACATCATTGCGAAGTACAACAACGGCCACGTCACGAATTTCAGTGACCCGTCGTGCGTGACCAAGGGGTAACCAGGCATGTTCGGAAAACTTACACTGGATGCCGTTCCGTATCACGAGCCGATTATTCTCGGCACGATGTTCGGCATGGCGGTCATCGGCGCACTCTTGCTCGGTGGCATCACTTACTTCGGTAAGTGGAAATACTTGTGGACGGAGTGGCTGACGAGCGTCGACCACAAGCGTCTGGGCGTGATGTACATCATCGTCGCTCTCGTCATGCTCGTGCGCGGCTTCGCCGACGCCATCATGATGCGTAGCCAGCTCGCGCTCGCGTACAACGCGCCGGGCTTTCTCCCGCCGCATCACTACGACCAGATCTTCACGGCGCACGGCGTGATCATGATTTTCTTCATGGCCATGGCCTTCATGGTCGGCCTGATGAACATCGTCGTGCCGCTGCAGATCGGTGCGCGCGACGTGGCGTTCCCGTTCCTGAACTCGCTGTCGTTCTGGATGACGGCCGTTGGCGCGGCCCTGCTGATGATCTCGCTGGTCGTCGGTGAATTCGCGCAGACCGGCTGGCTCGCGTATCCGCCGCTTTCGGAGCTCGCATACAGTCCAGGGGTTGGTGTCGACTACTATCTGTGGGCGCTCCAGATCTCCGGTGTCGGCACGCTGCTGACCGGCGTGAACTTCTTCGTCACCATCATCAAGATGCGTGCCCCCGGCATGACGATGATGAAGCTGCCGGTGTTCACGTGGACGGCGCTGTGCACGAACGTGCTGATCATGGCTTCGTTCCCGGTCCTGACCATCGCGCTCGCGCTGCTCGGCCTCGACCGCTACTTGGGCATGCACTTCTTCACGAACGATGCCGGCGGCAACGCCATGCTGTACCTGAACCTGATCTGGGCCTGGGGTCACCCTGAGGTGTACATCCTGATCCTGCCGGCGTTCGGCATTTTCTCGGAAGTCGTTTCGACCTTCTCGAAGAAGCCGCTGTTCGGCTACAAGGCAATGGTCTATGCGACCTGCGCGATCATGGTGCTGGCGTTCCTCGTGTGGCTGCACCACTTCTTCACGATGGGTTCGGGCGCGGACGTCAACGCGTTCTTCGGCATCGCCACGATGATCATCTCGATCCCGACGGGCGTGAAAATCTTCAACTGGCTGTTCACGATCTACCGCGGCCGCCTTGAGTTCAACTCGGCCGTACTGTGGACGCTCGGCTTCATGGTCACCTTCACCATCGGCGGCATGACCGGCGTGATGATGGCGATCCCGGGCGCGGACTTCGTGCTGCACAACTCGCTGTTCCTGATTGCTCACTTCCACAACGTGATCATCGGCGGCGTGGCGTTTGGCTACTTCGCCGGCATGAACTTCTGGTTCCCGAAGGTATTTGGCTTCAAGCTCAACGAAAAGCTCGGCAAGCGCGCGTTCTGGTTCTGGCTCACGGGCTTCTATGTCGCGTTCACGCCGCTGTACGTGCTCGGCTTCATGGGCGCAACGCGTCGTCTGAACCATTACGACAACCCGGCATGGCATCCGTGGATGATCATCGCCTGGTTCGGCGCCGTGCTCGTGCTGATCGGCATCGTGCACCAGTTCGCACAGCTGTACGTTTCGGTTCGCGACCGCAACCTGCCGGAAAACCGCGACCTGACGGGCGATCCGTGGGGTGGCCGTACGCTGGAATGGTCGATCTCGTCGCCGCCGCCGTCGTATAACTTCCCGGTTATCCCGCACGTGAGCGAGCTCGACGAATTCGCGCACATGAAGGAAATGGGCCGCGAAACGCCGGACGTCGCGAACACGAAGTACACCGATATCCACATGCCCTCGAACACGAGCGCAGGCGTCTTTATCGGCTTCTTCAGCCTGGTGGTCGGCTTTGCGGGCATCTGGCACATCTGGTGGCTCATGATCGCTGGTTTCGTCGGCATTCTCGCGACGGCAATCGGCTACAGCTTCCAGAAGAACGAGGGTTACTACATCCCGGCCTCCAAGGTCCGGGCCGATGAAGAAGCGCGTAATCGCGCACTGGTCAAGGCGTTCGAAGACAAGCAGCGCCGTGGCAAGGTTGACGAAGCAGCACTGGAGGCCAACTGATGTCGACGAATACAAGTGCGGCCGCACTGGCGGCGCACGATCACCACGATCACCCGCCGTCACATTCGGTGTTCGGCTTCTGGCTGTACCTGATGACGGACTGCATTCTGTTCGGCTCGCTGTTCGCAGTGTTCGCCGTGATGCAGCACCAGTTCGCAGGCGGCCCGACCGGCAAGGACCTGTTCGACATTCCGGGCGTCGCGCTGGAAACGGCAGTGCTGCTGCTGTCGTCCATCACGTACGGCTTCGCGATGATCGGCGCGTACAAGAAGCGCACCGGCCAGGTGATGTTCTGGCTGGCCGTCACGTTCCTGCTGGGCGCGACCTTCCTGTACTTCGAACTGCATGAATTCGCGCACCTGATCGAAGAAGGCGCGGGCCCGCAGCGCAGCGCGTTCCTCTCGTCGTTCTTCACGCTGGTGGCCACCCACGGTATCCACGTGACGTTTGGCATGCTCTGGATGATCGTGCTGATGGTGCAGACCCTGAAGGCGCCGGAAATCGGCGAGCGCGAAATTCGCCGCCTGTCGTGCCTGAGCCTTTTCTGGCACTTTCTGGACATCGTCTGGATCTGCGTGTTCTCCTTTGTTTACCTTGCGAGCGTGATCTAAATGAGTGCTCATTCCATCCACGAAGAAGAAAGCCACGGCAGCCTCGGCGGTTACCTGGCAGGTTTCGTCCTGGCGGTGGTGCTCACGGCCGCTTCGTTCTGGCTCGTGCTGCATGGCGGCTTCTCGCGCGAAACCGCGCTGCTCGGCCTTGCCGTGCTGGCGGTCGTGCAGATCCTCGTGCACCTCGTGTTCTTCCTGCACATGAACTCGTCGTCGAGCCAGCGCTGGAACGTGACCGCGTTCACCTACACGGTGCTGACGGTGTTGATCATCGTCGGCGGTACGCTGTGGGTCATGCATAACGTCGGCATGAATATGATGTCGCGTTAATTTCTTGTCTTGTCAAGTCCGGCGCTCGCGCCGGGCGCGACGGCCAAGACAACGCCGCCTGGGCTCGCGCCCGGCGGCGTTTTTCGTTTTTGAGCCTGGAGTTTCGTTTCGGAAACGATGCGGAGCGCTGGAATTTCCGATCGTGGAAAACACTACGCCGGATGCGTGTTTACTAGACGACTGGTCTATTCCGCCGGTAACATGGCAACCCATGAACGCAGCGCCAGCCGTCGAAACGCGGCAACACATTCTCGATACTGCCATGCCCATCTTGCTGGGCAAGGGTTTTTCGGCCGTGGGTCTCAATGAGATCCTCGCGGCTGCGGGGGTCCCCAAGGGGTCGTTCTATCACTATTTCGGCTCGAAAGAAGCGTTCGGTGAAGCGTTGCTGACGTCGTATTTCACCGAGTACGCGGAACGCCTCGCGGCGCAACTCTCGAGCGAGGTGGGTACGCCGGCCACGCGGCTCATTGGTTATTTCGACGCGTGGCGCGTGATGCAATGCGCGGACGGTCCGGACGGCAAGTGCCTGGCGGTGAAGCTGGGTGCGGAAGTCAGTGATCTTTCGGAGACGATGCGCGCGGTCCTGCGCCGCGGCACGGACGAGATCATCGGACGCATTGCGGCATGCATCGAAGAAGGTCGCGCGGATGGGTCGCTTGCGGGCGTGAACGATGCTGTCGTAACGGCGGGGGCCCTGTATCAGCTATGGCTGGGTGCGACGTTGATGGAGAAGATCCGCCGCGACCGCAGCCCGCTCGACGCTGCGATGGCGACTACGCGGCAGTTGTTGAATCTCCCGGCAGGCGATTGATCGAACGCGAGCCGGCGTTTCCGGGCATCAGCATTGCAATGAAGCGGCGCGCTTGAGCGGGCGCCATGCAAATGGGCTGGTGCAGCCTGTTACTAGACGACTGGTCTAATAGTCCGTTTCCGGCGTGCTGTGCGGAGCAGTTTTCGAGGTGGGTCGCGCAGATTGCGCAAGCGACGGACATCACCGAAAAGAGGAACCTTGATGAAAGTACTGATCGTTTTGACTTCGCACGAAGACCTCGGCAACACGGGCAAGAAGACCGGTTTCTGGCTCGAAGAATTCGTCGCGCCGTACTACGCGTTGCGCGACGCGGGGGCGCAAATCACGCTGGCTTCGCCCATGGGCGGCCAGCCGCCGCTCGATCCAAAGAGCGGCGACCCCACGGCTCAGACCGACGCGACGCGCCGTTTCGACGCTGACGCCACGGCGCGTGCCGAGCTTTCCAATACGAAACGCCTCGTCGAGATCGACGCGAGTGCGTTCGACGCGGTGTTCTACCCCGGCGGCCACGGCCCGCTGTGGGACCTCGCGGAAGATCCGGTCTCGATCGCACTGATCGAGAAGACAATTGCGGCGGGCAAGCCGGTCGCTGCCGTGTGCCATGCACCGGGCGTGCTGCGTCATGTGAAGGGTGCGGACGGCCAGCCGCTGGTGGCGGGCAAGGCGGTCACCGGCTTTTCGAATAGCGAAGAAGCCGCGGTGCAGTTGACCGATGTGGTGCCGTTCCTTGTCGAGGACGTGCTCAAGGAAAACGGTGGCAAGTACACGAAAGCCGCTGACTGGGCACCGCACGTCGAAACTGACGGATTGCTCATCACGGGGCAGAACCCAGCTTCGTCGGAGCCGGTTGCCCACGCGCTGCTTGCGGCGCTGCGCAGCAAGTAAGCACGGGCTGGTCGCCTGTAAAGAGCTGCAGGCACGGCGAGTCCAGCTTCGAGTCTCGTCACCGGATGCTTCGCACGCGAGTTGTATCCGGTGAGCGCGCCGGTTTGCCCGTTGCGGGCCGGTGCTCAATCGATGACGGCGGCGAATTCATGACCGCCGTCGTCCGCTTCTGGTCTCTATTTCCTTTCGGCAACGCCAGGAAATCCCGATTTTTCAGCCGATCCGCGCGCATTGCGCGCTTGCGTCAATCAGTAACCGTTACGTGATCGGAGCGAGCCACTAAAGTGGCGGCTCCGGTTAATACAGGAGAGCATTTGATGTCTGCATTGTTCGAGCCGTTCAAGCTCAAGGGCGCAACGCTGCGCAACCGCATTGCCGTTCCGCCGATGTGCCAGTACATGGCTGTCGACGGCATGATCAACGACTGGCATCACGTCCACTACGCTCAAATCGCACGCGGCGGCGCAGGCCTCGTGATTGTCGAGGCCACGGCGGTTTCTCCGGAAGGCCGCATCACGCCGGGCTGCGCGGGCATCTGGAACGATGAGCAGGCCAAGGCCTTTGCGCCGACGGTCGCCGCAATCAAGGCGGCGGGCGCGGTGCCGGGCATCCAGATCGCGCACGCGGGCCGCAAGGCGAGCGCGAACCGCCCGTGGGAAGGCGACGACCATATCGCTGAAGGCGACGCGCGCGGCTGGCAGGCGATCGCGCCGTCCCCGATCGAGTTCGGCGCGCATCTGCCGAAGGTCCCGCGTGCAATGACGCTCGACGACATCGCGCGCGTGCGCGAGGATTTCGTTTCGGCAGCCAAACGTGCGCTCGACGCCGGCTTCGAATGGCTCGAACTGCACTTCGCGCACGGCTATCTCGGCCAGAGTTTCTTTTCCGAACATTCGAACCAGCGCAACGACGCCTATGGTGGCAACCTCGAAAACCGCAGCCGTTTCCTTCTGGAAACGCTGGCCGCGGTGCGCAAAGTCTGGCCGGAGCATCTGCCGCTGACTGCGCGTTTCGGCGTGATCGAATACGATGGCCGCGACGAGCAGACGCTCGCCGAGTCGATCGAACTAGCCAGGAGCTTCAAGCGCGAAGGGCTCGACATGCTCGGCGTGAGTGCGGGCTTCTCGACGCCGGCTGCGCGGATTCCCTGGGCGCCGGCGTTCCTCGCGCCGATCGCGCAGAAGGTGCGCCGCGCCGCGGGGCTGCCGGTGTCATCGGCGTGGGGTATCGGCACGCCCGAGCTTGCGCAACGTTGCGTGGCCTCGGAGCAACTCGATCTGGTGATGGTCGGCCGCGCGCATCTCGCGAATCCGCACTGGCCGTACTTCGCCGCGCAAGAGTTGAAGGTCGAGCGCGCTGCATGGACGCTGCCCGCGCCTTACGCGCATTGGCTCGAACGTTACAAAGTGAGTTAAGCGGGGCGACGGGCAAATATTGCCCATCGGAAATCGAGCGGTGCACACGTCCGGCGTGCTGTATAAATATACAGTAGAATTCTGACCACGACAGCCCGCGCCGGGCTGCGAACGGCCGGGCGGCACCGCCCGGTATCCTGCATTTGATCCAGCCGGAATGCCAGCGCAAGTGAGCGATAACCGATCCATTCGAATCCGCGGTGCCCGCCAGCACAACCTCAAGAATCTCGACCTCGATTTGCACACCGGCCAAATGACGGTGGTGACCGGACCGTCCGGTTCGGGCAAGTCGAGTCTCGTATTCGACACCCTTTACGCGGAGGGTCAGCGCCGTTACGTCGAAACCTTCAGTGCCTATGCGCGTCAGTTTCTTGACCGCATGGACCGGCCTCAGGTCGATCGCGTCGACGGTGTGCCGCCCGCCATTGCCATCGACCAGACCAATCCGGTGCGCAGTTCGCGCTCCACGGTCGGCACGATGACGGAACTCAACGACCACCTGAAGCTGCTCTACGCGCGTGCCGCGAATCTTTTCGACCGCGTGACCGCGCAGCCGGTGCGCCACGATACGCCCGAGACGATTTACGCGGAATTGCGCGCACGCACGGCGGCAGACGACCCGCGCCTCGTCGTGACGTTTCCGGTCGAACTGCCCGAGACGACTACTGAAGAAGAAGTCGCGCAGTGGCTTTCCGCGAGCGGCTATACGCGCGTGCAGGCGCAGCGCGAAGTCAAGACCGCCGACGGCACGCGCAAGATGCTCGACGTGGTGGCCGACCGCTTCCGCTTGCAGAACGCCGAAAAGAGCCGCGTGATCGAGGCGATCGAGGCTTCGCTCAGGCGCGGCGCTGGACGCGTGAACATTTATGTCGTATCGGAAACCAACGGCGCCGCCGACGTTTCCGATGCGAAATCCGAGCCGCTGATCTGGCGTTTTTCCACCGGCCTCCATTGTCCCGACAGCGATCTGCGCTATGCGGATCCGCAGCCGGCGCTGTTCTCGTTCAACTCGGCTTACGGTGCGTGCGAGGTGTGCCGCGGCTTTGGCCGCGTGATCGGCGTCGACTGGGGGCTCGTGATTCCCGACGCGCGCAAGACGCTGCGCGGCGGCGCGATCAAGCCGCTACAAACGCCCGCGTGGAAGGAGTGCCAGGACGACCTGATGCGCTACGCCGCCAAGGCCGGCATCCCACGCGACACCGCGTGGTCGGAACTGACGCAGGAGCAGCGCGACTGGGTGCTCGACGGCACGCCTGACTGGAAGGGCAGTTGGCAATCGCAGTGGTATGGCGTCAAGCGGTTCTTCCAGTATCTGGAGTCGAAGGCGTACAAGATGCACATTCGTGTGCTGCTTTCGAAGTACCGCAGCTATACGCCGTGCGAAACGTGTGGCGGCGCGCGTCTGAAAACGGAAGCGCTGCAATGGCGCCTCGGCACCGGCGAGAACGCCAGCGAAGTGCTCGCGCCCGAAGCGCGCTTTATGCCGCACGGCGTGGAGTGGTCGCGCGCGCAGCTCGAAGCGCTGCCCGGCCTCACGCTGCACGATGTCATGCTGCTGCCGATCGAGCGCATTCGCCGCTTCTTCGACAGTCTTTCGCTATCCTCAGCACTGCTTGACGACGCGCTCAAGTTGCTGCTCGCTGAAGTGCGCACGCGGCTGAGGTATCTGTGCGACGTCGGCCTCGGCTATCTCACGCTCGACCGCCAGAGCCGCACGCTCTCGGGCGGCGAGGTGCAGCGCATCAACTTGACCACCGCACTCGGCACGTCGCTTACGAAAACGCTGTTCGTGCTCGATGAGCCGAGCATCGGCCTGCATCCACGCGATCTGAACCGCATCGTCGAGGCCATGCAGCGCCTGCGCGACGCCGGCAACACGCTAGTGGTCGTCGAGCACGATCCCTCGGTGATGCTGGCCGCCGACCGTCTGATCGACATGGGGCCGGGTCCCGGCGAGCGTGGCGGCACGATCGTCTACGATGGCACGCCCGACGACATCCGCTCGTCCGGCACCTTGACGGGCGAGTATCTGGGCGGTCGCCGGGCCGTCGCCGACGCGTCGCACTGGACACGCCGAGCCGTCGATGCGGACACGCCGCGCCTCGTGCTCGAAGGCGCGAGCGAGCACAACCTGCGCGATGTCACGGTGGACATTCCGTTGCAGCGGCTCGTGTGCGTGACGGGCGTATCGGGCTCGGGAAAATCGACCCTGGTGCAGGATGTGCTGTATCCGGCGCTCGCGCGCCATCTCGGCAAGGCGACCGAAGCGCCGGGCGTCTATCGCCAGCTAAGCGGCGCCGGGCAGATCAGCGACGCCGTGTTCGTCGACCAGTCGCCGATCGGCAAGACCGCGCGCTCGAATCCGGCCAGCTACGTGGGCGCGTTCGACGAGATTCGCAAGCTGTTCGCCAAGGCGCCGCTCGCGAAGCAGCGCGGCTACACGGCGGGCATGTTCAGCTTCAACTCGGGCGAGGGGCGTTGCCCGACCTGTGGCGGCTCGGGCTTCGAACATATCGAAATGCAGTTCCTGAGCGACGTCTATCTGCGTTGCCCGGACTGCGACGGTAGCCGCTACCGCCCTGAAGTGCTCGAAGTGAAGATCGAGCGCGGCGGCCGCTTGCTTTCGGTGGCGGACGTGCTGGATCTCACCGTGAGCGAGGCGGCGCAGTGCTTCAGTGAGGACGTCGAAGTATTGCGGGTGATTCAGCCGATCGTCGACGTGGGCCTCGAATACGTGAAGCTCGGGCAGCCCGTACCGACGCTTTCAGGCGGCGAGGCGCAGCGCCTGAAGCTCGCGGGCTATCTCGCGGAAACGGCGCAGGCGAACGGCAAGGGGAGCAAGGAGACCGCAGCGGGCGGGCGCCTTTTCATGTTCGACGAGCCCACCACCGGCCTGCATTTCGACGACATCGCCAAGCTGATGCGTGCGTTCGGCAAGCTGCTGGCGAGCGGCCATTCGCTGCTCGTGATCGAGCATAACCTCGACGTGATCCGTGCTGCAGACTGGCTGATCGACCTCGGCCCCGAAGGGGGCGACGCGGGCGGCGAGGTGGTGTGCGTGGGCACCCCGGACGACGTGACCGCTTGCCCGCGCTCGCATACGGGCGCGGCGCTCGAACGTTATGAAGCCGCGCTCGGCAACGGTGTCGGCACGCTAGTTGCCGAAGAAGAAGGCGTGGCGCTGCAGACGGCGTTGCGCGCGGCGCAGGCGCGCCGCGAGATTCAGGGCGAAGACGTGGTGCGCATCGTGAACGCGCGCGAGCACAATCTCAAGGCGCTCGACGTCGACATTCCGCATGGCCGGTTCAACGTCATTACCGGCGTGTCGGGCTCGGGCAAGTCTACGCTCGCGTTCGATATTCTGTTCCATGAGGGCCAGCGCCGTTACCTCGAATCGCTGAACGCCTACGCACGCTCCATCGTGCAGCCCGCTGGGCGGCCGGAGGTCGATGCGGTCTACGGCATTCCGCCCACGGTCGCCATCGAGCAGCGTCTGTCGCGCGGCGGCCGCAAGAGCACGGTGGCGACCACGTCCGAGGTGTGGCACTTCCTGCGGCTGTTGTATGTGAAGCTCGGCGTGCAGCATTGCGTGCACGATGGCACGCCCGTGACGTCGCAAAGTACCGATGCCATCGTCGCGCAGCTGCTGCGCGAGCATCGCGGCCAGCACGTGGGACTGCTCGCACCGCTCGTCGTGAACCGCAAGGGCGTGTACACGGATCTCGCGAAATGGGCCAGGGCGCGTGGCAATACGCATCTGCGCGTGGATGGCGAATTCGTGCCGGTGGCGCCGTGGCCGAAGCTCGACCGCTTCCGCGAGCACACGATCGAGTTGCCGGTCGGCGATCTCGTGATCGAGCCCGAAAACGAGGCGCAATTGCGCCAGTTGCTCGACACGACGCTCGAAGCCGGTAAGGGTGTCATGCATCTGCTGGCGCCGCTCGACGGGCTCGATCATGCAATTGGCAACGGCAATTCGACTGCGCGCATCGGCATGGTGAAAGTGCTCTCGACGCGGCGTGCCTGCCCCGTGTGCGGCACGAGCTATCCCGAGCTCGATCCGCGCATGTTCTCGTACAACAGCAAGCACGGCTGGTGCACGACCTGCGTGGGCACCGGCCTTGCGCTCACGCGCGAGCAGCGCGCGGTCTATGACGATACCGTCCTTGCCGCCGACGATCGCGGCCGCGAGCAGACTTTGCCATCGGAAGAGCAGGAGCCGGAGGGCATGGTCGACGAGCCGTGCCCGGATTGCCACGGCACGCGCCTGAATCCCGAGGCGCGCGCGGTGACCTTCGACGCGCATGCGATCGTCGATGTCGCACAGTGGACCGTGGCCGAAACGCGCCGTTGGATCGAATCGCTCGAATTGAACGGACGCGACGCGCAAATCGCGCGCGACGTGGTGAGCGAAATCCGCAGCCGTTTGCAGTTTCTCGAAGAAGTCGGGCTCGGCTATCTGAGCCTCGATCGCGCCGCGCCGAGCCTCTCGGGCGGCGAGGCGCAGCGCATCCGCCTGGCTGCGCAGCTCGGCAGCAATCTGCAGGGCGTGTGCTACGTGCTCGACGAACCGACGATCGGCTTGCATCCGCGCGACAACCAGATTCTGCTCGATGCGCTGCGCAGTCTCGGCGAGAAGGGCAACACGCTCGTCGTCGTCGAGCATGACGAAGACACGATCCGCCGCGCGGATCACATCATCGATATCGGGCCGAGCGCAGGCAAGCGCGGCGGACGCGTAGTCGCGCAGGGCAAGGTCGCCGATCTCGCGGCCCAGGCGGACTCCATCACGGGCCGCTATCTTGCGCATCCGATCGTGCATCCGTTGCAGTCGCGCCGCGAGGTGAAACCGGCGCGCGCGGGCCGCGAAGCGGTGCCCGCGCAGTGGCTTACGGTGCATGGCGGCAAGCTGCACAACCTGCGCGATGTGACCGCGCAGATTCCGCTCGGCCGCCTCGTCGCGATCACGGGCGTGAGCGGCTCGGGCAAATCGACGCTCGCGCGCGACGTGCTGCTTTCGAATCTGCTCGACGCGGTGGGGCGGTCGGTGCTGTCGTCGCCGGCAGAGCGCCGCGCGCGCAAGGCGGCGAAGGAAAGCGCGCCAGGCGCGGCCGAGCGCCGCTCGAGCGTTCTGGCGCGCACGAGCGTGAAGCCGAAGCTCGATGTTTCGCATGTGTGGCAGGGCTGCGACTCAATTAGCGGATGGGAAACCATCGACCGCGTGCTCGAAGTCGACCAGACGCCGATCGGAAAAACGCCGCGCTCGTGTCCCGCCACCTATATCGGCGTGTGGGACGCGATTCGCCGACTCTTTGCCGATACGCTCGAGGCGCGCGCGCGTGGCTACAGCGCGTCACGGTTTTCGTTCAATACCGGCGACGGCCGCTGCCCGGCGTGTGAGGGCCAGGGCGTGCGCACGATCGGCATGAGCTTCCTTCCCGATGTGAAAGTTCCGTGCGATGTCTGCCATGGCCAGCGTTTCAATCCGGAAACCCTGGCTGTAACGTGGCGCGGCCGGAATATTGGCGAAGTGCTGACGATGGAAATCGACGAGGCCGTGGAGTTCTTCGGCGCGATCACGAACATTGCCCATCCGTTGCAACTCATGAAGGACGTCGGGCTTGGCTATCTCACGCTCGGTCAGCCGTCGCCGACGCTCTCGGGCGGCGAGGCTCAGCGCATCAAACTCGTCACGGAGCTTTCCAAAGTGCGCGACGACGTCACCCGGCGCGGGCAGAAGGCGCCGCATACGCTCTACGTGCTCGACGAGCCCACCGTGGGCCTGCACATGGCGGACGTGGCGCGCCTCATTCGCGTGCTGCATCGCCTCGCCGACGCAGGGCATAGCGTGGTCGTGATCGAGCACGACCTCGACGTGATCGCCGAAGCCGACTGGATTATCGACCTCGGCCCCGAGGGCGGCGTGGGCGGCGGCACGATTGTCGGCGCGGCGCATCCGGAGGGGCTCGTGAAGGTGGCCGCGAGCCACACCGGCGCGGCACTGCGGCCCGTGCTCGCGCGCACGGCGAGCGGCGCGCAGTCGTTGCCGTCCTTGGTGGTGCGCGACGAGGGAGCGGACGATGCCGACTCCGATGGCGCGCGTGCCGCGAATCGGCGGGCCAGCGCTTCGTAAGTGGTCCCGTGGCGGCTCCATGGGCGCGTCGTGCTCGACGCCCGCGAGCGCTCCGTGTGGGCCTCGCGGGCGTCAAACCGCTTGATCTGGGCGGCTCGCGCAAGGTATGATGGGCTCCGCTTGCAGCAAGTCGCCGTGCATTTTTAGCGGCACATTCTGGCGAGTGGAGCAGCGGACCTCAGATCCCCTCCGAACCGGTCGCGGGTTTCATACCCCGGCCACCTCATCAGTGCAGCAGGGCTTCGCGGCAACTGGCGAAGCCTTCGTCTTTTCAGGGCAGACGAATCGATATCGATCGACGCCTGGTTCTTGCGATGCGAGAGGAATTATCCGATGTTCGACCTCGACGGTGAGGCGCGCGAACGGCTCATCCTGTGGATTAAACGCCGCATGGAAGAGTACGACATTACGCTCGAAGATCTTGAATTATCCATTGCCGAAAGTGAACGGCAGCCGATGTACCGTGATGCATACGGCAATACCTGGAATGGGGAAGGCGACATGCCGTCCTGGTTGTTGCGTTACAAGCATGCGGGGCAGGACATAGAGCATTTCCGCTGCTAGTGGCGAGGTGTTGCGCGGCAGGCTGTCTGGTGGTTTTGCCGGTTCTGGCAGTATTTTCAGTATCGTTTTAAAAATACCTTTTGGTGGATATTGCCATTTAATCAATGGCGCTTCGTATCCGCCCGTTCCGGTTTGACCATAAGCCGTTTAAGCGCATATTCATCGGCAGGTTGTTGCTCTTGCCGATTGGCCGCGCCATGGCGTTGCGCAACAATGCCGGCCATTGCGCTAGTGCCGCATTCAGGGGGGCTAATATGGCGTTGCTGGTGTTGGGGCTGGCAATTTTCATCGCCATGCATTTGATTCGTGTCGTGGCTGCACCATGGCGCGAGGCGCAGATCGAGCGGTTCGGCATGCCTGTGTGGCGCACTTGCTTCGGGCTGTTGTCGATTCTCGGCGTCGTGTTCATCGTCCGGGGCTACGGCCTTGCACGGCGCTATCCCGTGCCGGTCTGGCTCCCGCCGTTCGGAATGGCGCATGTCACCGCATTGCTTACCGCGATTGCCTTCGTGATGATTGCGGCCGCCTGCGTGCCGGGCAATCACCTCAAGCGTGCGCTGGGCCAGCCCTTTTTGAGCGGCGTGGCGCTCTGGGCGTTCGCGCATCTGCTCGCCAACGGCACGCTGCACGCCATCGTCCTGTTTGGCGCATTGCTGGTTTGGGCGCTGATCAAACTGCGTGCAGACCGGCGGCGCGATCGCGAGGCTGGCGTCGTACGCGCGCAGGGCACGTTTGCATGCGACATGCTGGTCGTCGTGAGTGGACTCGCCGCGTGGGCCGTATTCGCTTTCTGGCTCCATGGCGTGCTGATCGGCGTGCGCCCGCTCGGCTGACGCGCTGCAAAAAAGAAGCCTGCTCAAGGCAGGCTTCTTCACGGTACGACTGGGAGTTCCGCGATCAAATCGCAGCCGCTGCGATTTTTTGAGGCGTCCGTGAAAGCCGCATGAAAGTGCGCGACGGATTTCAGGTCACAGATCGAAGAACACCGTTTCGCGTTCGCCCTGCATGCAGATATCGAAGTGATAGACGATATTGCCAGACTGCTCGGTGCGCCGCGCGACCAGGGTGTGGCGACGCGCTTCGGGTACCGAGGCGAGCACCGGATCAGCGGCATTCGCGGCGGCCTCGTCGTCGAAATAGAGCCGTGTGAACGTGTGCGTGAGCATGCCGCGCATCATGACGATCACGTTGATGTGCGGGGCTTCGTCCGGTTGCTCGCGTCCCGGCTTTACCGTGCGTACGATGAAGCGCTGCTCGGGGTCCGTGCCGGTGCCCACCCGCGCGAAGCCGCGAAAGCCGGTTTCGGCCACTTGCGCGCGCGACGCGGGATATTGGCCGCTGGCATCGACTTGCGAGAACTCCAGCATGGCGTCGAAGACCGGCTTGCCGTCGCCGTCGATCACGCGGCCCATCAGCGTGATGTGCTCGCCGGGTGTTTGCGGGCCGGCCATCTCGGGCGTGAAGAGGCTCTTGAAGTCGAAGTCGTATTGCTGCGGGCACAGCCCGTAGGCGAAGTACGGGCCGACGGTTTGCGAAGGCGTTTCCTTGAGTGCCATGATCAACGCTCCATGGGAGTCTGGTTCGGGCCGCGC
Organism: Paraburkholderia sp. A1BS-2L; assembly: GCF_051125205.1. NCBI lineage: Bacteria > Pseudomonadati > Pseudomonadota > Betaproteobacteria > Burkholderiales > Burkholderiaceae > Paraburkholderia > Paraburkholderia sp. A1BS-2L. Next base: position 360,529 of record NZ_CP120429.1, on the reverse strand, counting down.
AGCACGATGTCGAATTCGTAGCCGAGTGCAAAGCCTTCTTCGGTGGTGTCGAGCGAGAAGCGCGAGATCATGCGATCGCGCGCCTGCTCGGGCGTGCCCTGGAAGATCGGGTCGTAGGCGAGCAGCGGGTCGCCGGGAAAATACATTTGCGTGACGAGGCGCGAGCCGAAGTAATCACCGAATAGCGAGAAGTGAATGTGATTCGGCCGCCACGCATTGGGGTGGTTGCCCCACGGGTATGCGCCCGGCTTGATCGTGAGAAAGCGATAGCGGCCTTCGTCGTCGGTCAGGCAGCGTCCCGCGCCCAGAAAATTCGGATCGAGCGGCGCATCGTGCTGGTCCTGCTTGTGAACATAGCGTCCCGCAGCGTTGGCCTGCCAGATTTCCACGAGCGAGTTGCGCACCGGCTTGCCGCCGTCGTCCAGCACGCGGCCTGTGACGATGATGCGCTCGCCGAGCGGTGCGCCGTTACGCGCCGCATTGCGCGTGAGATCGTGATCGAGCGCGCCGAGTTCTTCCGCGCCGTACACAGGCGCATGCAGATTGCGCAATTTTTCCTTTAGTGGAATCAGCGGCAAGGTCGGGCCGCGCTTGACCGACGAGCGGTACGGCGGATAGACATACGCCGGATGCGAGTCGAAGTCGCGCGGCGACAGGAAGGACTCATCCATGGGGTGTCTCCTGGCAGGATGGTGGTAAGAGGGTGCGAAACGCGGCGGACGGTCGCAGCGCGCGCATGCAGCCACTTTATCCAAGGCGAAAAGTTATGCAAAATGACGTTTTCTCGCGTCTCGTATAACCAATCGTTATGCAAAACCGGCTTGCGGACTCGCGCGTCAAATTTCGTCACCTTCAGTGCTTTCTCGCGGTTGCGCAGTTCGGCAGCGTGCAGCAGGCGGCTGAGAGCCTGTCGATTACGCAACCTGCGGTGTCCAAGACGATCGCCGAACTGGAATCGGCGCTCGGCGTGAGGCTGTTCGAACGCGGCCGTCACGGGGCGGTGCCCACGCGGGAGGGCCAGCTTTTCATGCCGCACGCGAGCGCATGCGTGAGCGCGCTGCGCCAGGGGGTTGCGCTGCTGGCACGCGAAGAGGGCGTGGTGGCGGCAACGCTCGATATCGGAGTGTTGCCGACCGTGGCGACCGCACTCGTGCCTGCCGCGTTGCGGCGCTTCGGCAGAGAGTGGCCGCGCGTGAGCGTGCGGCTCATGACGGCTGCCAACGCAGAGTTGCTCGAGCGACTCAAAGCAGGGGCGATCAGTTTCGCGGTCGGCCGTCTTGCGGATCCGGAGCGCATGGTGGGACTGAGCTTCGAGCAGCTTTATAACGAACCGCTGGCGGTGGTCGTGCGCTCGGGTCATCCGCTCGCGCAGGAGGTTGGATCGGCGCCGCTGCTTGCGCCGTTTCCCACGCAGTTTCCGCTCGTGCTGCCGCCGTTCGGAACGCTGATTCGTCAGGCCGCGGACAGTCTGCTGGCGGCGTGGGGCGCGCCTCCGCTTACCTCGTTCGTCGAATTATTGTCGGTCTCGGTGGGGCGCGCCCTTGCACTCGAAAACGAGGCTGTCTGGTTCGTGCCATCTGGGGCGGTCGAATACGATCTGCGCGAGGGGACGCTGGTGCGTCTGCCGGTGCCAAGCGCGGGCGGCGAGGAGCCCGTCGGGCTGATCCAGCGCACCGACACCCAACCGACGGCCGCGGGCCGAGCATTGATAGACGCAGTGAGGGAAGCCGCGCGCGAACGCAATGCGGCAGCGCATACCACCCCGGCGGTGCGGCGCGGGCGCCAACGCTCGCACGCGGCCGCCGTCACCGGAGGCAAGGGGCGCTCGGGCGGTGCCAAAGGCAAATAAAGCGTTCGTGCCTCAGGTTGCAGGAAGTTTCTTTTTGGAACGGGGCGGCTTGCTGGGCGGCGGGGCCGCTTCCGTGGCTTCGGCGGCTTCGAGTGCGCCGGGCACCGTGGCGCCCGTCGACATCCAGAGCACGAGCGCGTCTTCCTTGCTGGTGGAAACGGCAAAGTGGCCGGTGCGGCTGTCGAAGTAGAGGCTGTCGCCGGCCTCAAGATGTGTGGGGGTGTAGAGCTCGGTGTGCAGACATACGCTGCCGCTGATCACATAGATGAATTCTTCGCCTTCGTGCCGTCCCCAGTCTTCGAATGCGTCCGCCGAATGGGCCGTGACGCGCACGAGAAACGGCAGCATGGCCTTGTGCGCAAGCTCGGTGGCGAGCAACTCCATCTCGTAGCCGCGATACGCGTGCGGCTTGCCTGCGCCGCGCCGCGTCAGTGCGCGGCGGCCGCCGAAGTCGAGCTTCGGCGTCGAGCCGAATAACTCGCCCAAGTCGATTTTCAGGCCGGCAACGATCTTCTGCAGCACGTCGAAGGTGGGCGACATCAGCCCATTTTCGATTTTGGAGAGCGTGGAGCGCGACACGCCGCACGCTTGGCTCGCGTGTTCGAGCGTCAGGTCGAGAACGAGGCGGGCGGCGCGGACGCGGCGGCCGAGGTCTGCGGTCGACGAAGCCGCTGATTGCGTGAGCGTGGAGTCCATGAGTGGTGACGAGCAGGATCGGGTGTTCTGACACGTTTCCGATCATAGCAAACCGTCGCCTTTAGGAAACATCGGCCGGATGACTAACGTTTGCAATCTGACTATCGGCGTCACGCGGGTTCGACAGATCGTATGGTTTCGATTCGCGCTACTAGGGAACCGAATTGACCATCTTTAAAGATTGCCATGGATCTTGTCGTCGTGGAAAAGGTCTTTCAGTAAGAATTTTGATTAGAGCCTCGATCAGCGTCGCGTGGTCACGCGGCGAATCGTATGGCGATCCTTGCTATTTGATTGGACGATATAGATCAAGTTTGGAGAAGAAAATGCGCGACGAACGTCTCGAACTGCTGTTGGCCATTTCGCGTAGAACGCTCGGCATCGAGCGCTTCGAGTTGACCGGCAAGCAAACTGTGGACTGCCATCTGGTCAGTGCGGAAGCCGTTGGCCGCGCGCTGGAATCCGCGTATGACGCAGGGCTGATCATCGGTCGAAGGGTGGGGCGCGACGAATGCGTCGAAGGGTCGTGAAAGGGCTTGGTCGGGCAGCGGCGTTATTTTTCCGACCGGAAACCGCGCTGCGTATTCGAAGTTTCCGATAGGAAATTCAAATAGCGCTTTGGACGTGCGTTTCTCGAACCCGGCGGTAACAACGCCAACCGCGAACGGGCCCTGCGCGCGATCCTGTTCTCCGCACCAGGCACGGCCGGACAGCCGTCAGGCGGCGCGCTCATTTAATTTGGATAGCAGATCAAACTGTGTGTCGCGTGCGCACCGCGATCTGCTGCGCAGTCAGTCAATCAATGCGACCGTTGCTAGCTTGCAAGCGTCAGGCAAGCCGGCGTAGCGGCTCGAGCGACCACCCATGCGGTACGCCATGCACGGCGAAGAACCACGCGGCAACCCACGAGGCCGCGACAACGATCAGATCACATCGGCCGCTGCGCCACAAATTCAACGAGTGGCGCTGCACGATCCACGGCACGCCGAGAGGATTCGGCCAGTCCGCGAACAAATGGATCAGACCGCCGCACGCGAAGCCGAATGCCGGTGCGGCAACGGGCAGATGCCCGAGTTCGCGATACGACCACCAAAGCAGGGCAATCCAGCCCACGCCCCAATGCGTGAAGGTCCGATGGGTAATCCAGAGTCGGCGCTTCTTGCTCCACCATGCAACCTCCAGCCAGTCGGGCGCAGTGCCGCCGGCCACGCCCGCAACGAACGCTAGTGCGGCATAGAGATGCCATGGGCTGTCCGCTCCGGCGTGCGTGACGATTGCAGCGGCGATAACGCCGGCAGCCCAGCCGGTGGCGTGATGTGCGGTCCCTGATGCCATGAAGCAGTGTGAGTGCAAAGTCGAAAGAGGGCGCAATCTTCGCAGATGCGACGGCTTCGTGACAGGGGGTACACGAGGAATTCACCGCGCGCCGATCGAGACCGCCGCTTGATAACTCAGGTTGCGCAGCGCGCCACGGCGAAGCGCAGATTTTCCTCGGGCAGATCGTTCGAGCTGGACGCTCCGTGCGTCACGCGAATTACCGATCCGCTGCCGTTCGGCGTGAGTGAGACGAAGTATGAGGCGTTCGAACTCGAGCCAATCGCGAGTTCGGTGGCGTTGCCCGAGTGCGATTCATGCGTGTGCGACAGATGGCTTCTGAGGCAACTCGCGATTGACGAAGGCGAGCGTGCCGAGGATGCGTAGACCATTGCGCCATTGCCCGAGCTGGTGCTGGGCGGCGACGATCCGCAGGCGGCGACGAGTGCGAGCGGCAAGGCGGCGGCAAGACGTTGCGTGAGCATATTCATGGGCGTCGTAGCGAATGCAGGGAAAAAGCAGCGCGCGATGCGCTGCGGCGGGCGTGTAGATGAGTATACGCACAGGTCTGACAGTGCAGGTTCACGCAGAAGTAAGAAGATGCAACACGGCGAACCTGGCGTGCGAGCTAGCCGCGATAGCACTACGAAAGTTGCCGATACGAAATTGAGAAAACGCGCGAGAAAAATTCGGAGCAAGGCCCAGGGAACGAGTCGGGGGAAGGCAGCGCAACAATCCGCATGAACGAAGCGAAACAAAAAACGCACATGCGGTTGTGCCGCATGTGCGTTGGGTAGAAAGCGGGCAGAGCGGCGAACCTCGCGGCCTGCCCGAAGGCTTGCGCTGCGAGGCGCAAGCCGGTCCGTTTTAGAAGCGGTGACGCAGGCCGATCGTTGCGGCAACCTGGTTGCCCGTCGACGAAGGCGACAGCGTGTTGATTGCCGCGACGTTGGCGATCGGCACGCCGTTCTGCATGCCGAGCGAACCCGATGCGTGCTGGTACACGCCGGCGAGATAGACGTCGGTGCGCTTGCTGAGCGAGTAGTCGGTGCCGACCATGACGGTGTGCCACTTGGGATGCTGATCGCCAGCGCCGGTGCCGGTCACGGTGCCGTCAGTGAATGTGTACGAACCCATGAGCGAGAGCGCCGGCGTAAAGTGGTAGGAACCGTTGATTTCGTAGTTGTTGAGGTGCAGGTTCAGGCCGCTGACCCCAGCGATATTCATGCCGCCGCTGCCGAGGCTTTGCAGACCGTCGATCTGCGAGTGCGAATACACAAAACCGAACTGCGCCGCGCCGTACGTATAGTTCGCACCGGCGCCGAAGCTGCGTTGCGAGCGGGCCGAGATGTTCTGGTCAGCCGAGGCTGCGCCATTGGCGTTGCCGCCATAGGTGCCCGAGTTGTTCAACTGCAGGTAGCCAGCCGCAAGATTGAGCGGGCCGCGGTTGTACGATGCGCCTGCGCTCCATGCGCGGCTGTTGGAGAAGCCCCCGGCCTCATTCGAAAAGCCGTACATGCCGCCGAACTGGAAGCCCGCGTAATTCGCGCTCGAGTACTTGACCGCATTCTTGATCGAGAACGACTGCGCGAAGTTATCGTTGTCGAACGGGTGGCCGGCCAGGTTGTTGCCGTAGCCCATGCCCGCTTCCGAAAGCGGCGCGAGGTACTGGTTCATCGAGTCGTACTGGCGGCCGAGAGTCAGCGTGCCGTACTTGTCGCTCTGCAGGCCGACAAAGGCTTGACGGTTGAAGCCATTGTCGCCGTTCTGGTAGCCGCCGTTATTGAGGTTGAAGCCGCTCTCCAACGTGAAGATCGCCTTCATGCCGCCGCCAAGGTCTTCAGCGCCTTTGAGGCCGAAGTAGTTGTGCGACAACGCCCCGGTGCCCTGCGCCCACTGGCTGTGGCCACCAGCGTTGTTCGCATAGAGGAGGCCGGCATCCAGCGAGCCATAAAGGGTTACGGTGCTTTGTGCATGTGCGCTCATTGCAAATGCACCAATAATGCCTGCGACAATAAAGGTTTTTTTCATGCTTTTAACTCCGAACTGTACTTGGGAATCTCACGGGGAACGAATGCTGCGGTGTTCCTGTGGTCTGAAGATTCGGAGCGAAGTTTATTCCGGCAATCTCGATGTTTTGTTCTGTGCGGCGCAACAATACATTTTCAAAATCGTAATAGCGATTTTTATATTTGTAAGTTGCTGCGTTGAAACGATTTTTCTGGATAAATGGACGATGCGACAAAATGCGCCATTTGAGACATGTTGTGTGGGCGCGACGCCGTAGGTGGCCTATCGGTCGGGATTGAGCGCTATCATGACGTGTATTACGAGATATTTCAATCGATTTGTGCAAGGTACTGTTCCAAATCGGGGTCTCTATTGAAAGAGATGTCGGCGTTACAATTGCACCCAGCCCTCGACCAAGGGTGGTCTTTTTCATCTGTTTCACGCGGCCTCCGGGCCGCGTTTTTTTTTTTGGCCCGTTGATATTGAAATATTTTCAGTTCGAATTGATGCGCGCAAAATAGTGTTGCGAGAAACGATGAAAGTCTATTGCCGCGTTTTGGCGCGCACAGGTCGCGGCCATTTTCGGATGCATGCGCTAAAGGACTGCGCTATTTGAAATCGGGCAAATTCACGGCGAACCGAACAATGGCGCGGGAAGAGAGCATGGCCGCTGGCCGGACGCTTGCGGTTAAAATCTTGCCCCTGCCCGCGATGCAACGGGCAGCTTCCGCAGAACCCGATGGAAACCGCCATGACCGATTCTTCGCCCGCTGTCTCTCCCGCCGATCCCTCCGGGGACACCTTGCACGATCCGGATGCCGGCTCGTCCGAAGTGGTCCAGGACCCGCGCTTGTGGCACAAGGACGGCTGGATGGCGCGTGTCATCAAGAATGAGGACGATGACGGCTGGGCCGTCGAAATGATCAAGGATGGCGAGCCCGAGCCCGCACTGGTTGGTCCCTGGACCATGGGCCGCGACAAGAAGAATCCGAAGCCGCTCGACACGTCGGCGTTCAACACGCTGGTGAAAACGGCATCCGAGGTGTTGCGCCGCCACGAGCAGCAATTGCATGCGATGCTGCACAAGCGCCTGGGTGTGCAGACCGACGACGGCGACATCGACGTGACTCTCGATATCGTGCCCGACGAATACGAACCCTACGCGCTGCTCACGGCGCTCGACGCGTTCGGCGAGCAGATCGCGCAGGTGCGAGTCGCACCCACCTTCAAGCTGACCAAGGCGCGAGCCGAGTCCTGGGTCGAAGGCGGCTTCGGCCGTATCGATTGACGTGACGGCGCAATCACACGGTAATCAATAAGGCGCCGGCGAGAGGGCGCTCAGTCCTGCTGGCAGAAAATCGCGGTCAGCAACGGCCCGGCATGATGGACGATGGCGGTATTGCCGGCCGCGTCGAGCGCTTCCTGCACCCGGGCCTGCGTGGCCACGACCACCGCGCCATATGCCGAGCGCGCGATCGGCTTGCCGCTGCCGGTCTGGAATAGCGGGTCGTCTTGCTGGAAGCCGACGATCGCGAACACGCTGAAGCCATAGGCCGTAAGGTGCTGACCGCTCGCGGGCCAGAACGCGTTGATCGAATTGCTTTCGACCCTCATGGGCTTTGCGTTGATCAGCTTCTGGTCGATGAGCCCGGAGATGAACTGGTGCGCCGATTCCTTGCAGGTCAGCCCATCGTCGAGTGCAGCGGCATGGCCTGCGAGAGGCACGAAGGGCAGCGTTCCAAGCAGAAAAGCAGCAGTAAGACGTTTCATTGAAATTCTGGCGAGTGAGTCGCGCTGATGCCCGGCATCCCCACGCGTTGCCTGGGGCGCGCGCACAGCGGATTGCACTGTACGCGGGTTCGGGCGAACTTGCTTGCGGTGCCGTTTCCGGTGCCACATTGTGGGACCCTCTTGCGAGTCCCGGGCGACGTGGTCTCATTGTTCCTTTCAATTTCGCTTGCGCATCCGGAAAATCTGCAAGTTTTCTGGAAGCCGTATATTATTTCGCGGTTATGACTGGAAAAGACAAATCTGCCGAGTCGGTCCCAAGCGTGGTCCCAAACGGGGTCCCAAACGGGGTCCCAAACGCGGTCCCAAGCGCGGTCCCAAACACGTCCCCCAGTGCGGCCCCGAAACCCGCTCCGCGAACGGTGCCGCAGCCGCGCACATGGGACGCGCGCGCGGCGCGCTGGCTCGTGACGCCGCTCGTGCCTACCTGCGTTACGCCCAATCATCTGACCACGCTGCGTTTGCTGATCGGCCTCGTCGGGGCTTACTATCTGGCGCGCGGCGACTTCCTGAATGTCAATATTGGCGCATTCTTGATTGTCTTGTCGAATTTCGTTGATCACACGGATGGTGAGCTCGCGCGGATCAGCGGTAAGACCAGCCGCATCGGCCATTTCTACGATCTCGCCGCCGACGCGGTAACGACCGTTCTGTTGTTTCTCGGCATGGGCTACGGGCTCGGCGCCGTGGCTGCCGCAACCGGCGCCCCCGCGACCGAATGGCGAGTGCCGCCCGTCGTGCTTGGCGGGATCGCGGGCGTGGCGGTTGCCGTGATCTTCTTCCTGCGCATGCGCATCGAGGAAATGGCGGGCAAGGCCGGCACCCAGCAGGCGTTCATCGGCGGCTTCGAAACGGAGGACGTTCTCTATCTGTTGCCGCTTGTCACGCTCACCGGGATCGTCGGGCCGTTCGTGGTGGCCGCTTCTCTCGGCGCGCCGCTTTTCGCCATCTACGTGGTGCTCGACTACTGGCGCGTCACGCGCCGCGTGAGCTCGGGCAAGGAACCCCGTCAGGTCTGGATCAGCAGATGAGTGTGCAAGCAGAAGAACAAGTCGCGTCCACCGGGCGTTTCGCTGGTGCACCGACCGCCGCGTCGGCAGCCGGACTGGCGTCACGGCCTGATGCCGCAATCGGCCAGGCGCTGGGCAAGCTGGACGCCGCGCAACTGCGCGACGAGTACGTGAATCAGGGCTCGTTCCTCTATCTCTCCGATTTCTTGCCTCGCGACGCGACGCAGCGGCTCATCGATGCCGCCAACGCGCTCATGCCCGAGGTCAATCGCAATTTCATCCCGGGCCACAAGGCCGGTGGCAGCGTGAGCCGTCACACGATCGACCGCTTGCAGCCGTATATCGCGGAGCTGTACCGCTCGCCGAAGCTCATCGCGTGGCTCGAAAAAATCACCGGGGACCGGCTTCAGCTTTCTCCCGAAGACGATCCGCATGCTTACGCGCTCTATTACTACACGCGCGCGGGCGATCACATCGGCTGGCATTACGACACCTCGTATTACGACGGCCGTCGCTATACGGTGCTGTTGGGCGTGATCGACGAATCGTCGTGCATTCTCGACTACGAACTGCACACGCGCGACGACAGCAAGCCTGACGAGCCGGGTGCCGTGCAATATCCGCCAGGCGCGCTCGTGCTGTTTGACGGCGACAAGCTGCGCCATCGCGTGACGCCCAGCCGCGAAGGCGAGGTACGCGTGTCGCTTACGTTCGAATACGTGACGAACCCGAACATGCGCCCGTGGCGGCGTTTCATCTCGAACATGAAGGACGCCATCGCGTACTTCGGTTTTCGCCAGGTGTTCCGCAAGGCGCTCCAGTCCGCGCGCGCGGGCGGCGGCAAGGCCGGAGGCCCGGTGTGAGCCGCATTGCCATTTTGCTGTTGTCGGTCGGCACGGCACTCTTCATCGCACTGCTTGCATGGCAAGGCATCGGCTCGGTGACGGGCGCGCTCGCAGCGGCCGGCTGGGGGCTCGCGCTGGTGGCTGCGTTCCACGTCGTGCCGCTCGTGCTCGATGCCGGCGCGATCGCGGTGCTGTTTCGCAAGAGCGGGCAAGTTGACCGGCGCGACGCGGTGCTCGCGCGCTGGAGCGGCGAGTCCGTGAACAGTCTGCTGCCCGCAGGGCAGATCGGCGGTCCGGTCGTCATGGTGCGTCAGCTTGCGCAGCGCGGCATGGCCATGCGCGACGCAGCTGCGGCCATCACGGTGAGCACGACGCTGCAGGCGCTCGCGCAAATCGTCTTCGCGGTGTTCGGCATCGTGCTCTTTTCGGTCTGCGCAGCGGACGACGCGCCGCGCAATCTCGGCATGGCCGCGCTGATCGCGACCGGCGTGCTCGCCGGCCTGATCGGCCTTTTTTACGCCGCGCAACGGCGCGGTTTGTTCGGCCGCGTGCTGCGTCTCGCTTCGAAGGTGTTCGGCAAGCGCGACTGGTCGGCGCTCGCCACGCGAGCCGATGCCGTCGACGCCGCTGTCAAGGCGCTCTATGCCGATCGCTCCCGCGCGGCGGCCAGCTTCGCGTTGAGCTTCGTGGGCTGGCTCGTCGGCACCGTGGAGGTGTGGCTCGCGCTGCATTTCCTCGGTCACCCCGTTAGCTGGGTCGATGCGCTGCTGCTCGAAAGCATCGGCCAGGCGATTCGCGGCGCGGCTTTCGCCATTCCCGGCTCGCTCGGCGTGCAGGAGGGCGGGTATCTGCTGCTCGCGCCGCTCGTCGGTCTGCCGCCCGAGGCGGCGCTCGCGCTCTCGCTCGCCAAGCGCGCGCGAGAAATCGTACTGGGCCTGCCGGGCCTGCTTTACCTGCATATCAGCGAACGTAGCTGGCAGCGGCGGCGTGCGGTGAGCGTGCCGGCTGTCGAAGTTGCCGATTGATTTTTTTCACCCAAGGAACGCATGCGCGCCATTATTCTCGCGGCAGGTCTCGGCCTGCGCCTTCAGCAACCCGCTGGAGAACAGTTTCCGAAATGTCTGCTGCAATTCGAGGGCCTGACGCTGCTCGAGCGCCATCTGCAGATGCTCGAGTCGGCGGGTGTGACCGAAGTCGTGCTCGCACTCGGCTTTCAACCGGAGCTGGTCGAGGCCGAGATCAAGCGCATCGGCTGGCCGCATGAAGTGGAGGTGGTGCTCAATCCGCGCTTCGATCTCGGCAGCGTGCTCACGGTGCATCGCACGGCGCAAGCGCTCACGCGCGGCGGCGACGTGTTGCTGATGGACGCCGACGTGCTTTACGACGAGCGCGTGTTCGCGCCGCTCGTGGCGGGCGAGGCGCCGGCCAACCGCCTGCTGATCGACCGCGACTTCGAGGCGGGCGACGAACCCGTGAAGCTGTGCCTGCGCGATGGCGTGCCCGTCGAACTGCGCAAGCAGCTCGCAGTCGGTTTGAAGTACGACACGATTGGTGAATCGGTGGGTTTCTTCCGCCTGAACGAAGCGACGGCGCGCCGCTTTGCGCAAATCGTCGAAGGCTATGTCGATACGGGTCGTGCGAACATGCCGCACGAAGAAGCGTTGCGTGATTTGCTGCTCGAACGCGGCAGCGAATTCGAAACCGCGGACGTCACCGGCGCGCCGTGGATTGAAATCGACTTCCCGAATGATGTGAAACGCGCTGCGGAAGAAGTGCTGCCGCAATTGGCGCCGGCCATGAGCCGCGTGAAGCAGGCGGCGTTTTGAGGGCAGGCTGAGCCGCATTTCGTCTCCGCCATGCAGGGGCCGTGAAGGGCGTTGCCGCGTGAATGCGGTAATGCACCGCACGGCCCTCGTGATTTTCCCGGCGCGCTGCTTCATGTTTTTGTGCGCCGCTTCATCTGTTGCGGATTCACCGTTTTTGGCAACACAGTGCCATAATGGCAGCTTTACGCCATCAGCCCCGCTGATTGTCGTTTCCGCCCATGCCCCTTGCCCTAGGCACTTTCATCGTTCCGCTCATCGTCGCGTGCTCGATGTTCATGGAGAACGTGGACGCGACGGTCATCGTCACATCGCTCCCCGCGATGGCCCGCGATCTCGGCCAAAGCCCCATCACACTCAAGCTTGCTGTCACGAGTTACGTGATCGGATTGGGCGTGTTCATTCCCATTTGCGGCTGGGTTGCCGACCGCTTCGGCTCGCGCAACGTGTTTCGCACCGCCATCGGCATTTTCATGGCGGGCTCGCTGCTGTGCGCCGCGTCCAGGTCGCTCGAGATGTTCGTGGCCGCACGTTTCGTGCAGGGTATCGGCGGCGCGATGATGGTGCCCGTGGGCCGCATCATCATCTTTCGCTCGCTGCCCAAATCGGACTTCATTCGCGCCGTCAACTATCTCACCGTGCCGGCCTTGCTCGGTCCCGTGATGGGGCCGCCGCTCGGTGGCTTCATCACGACGTATCTGCACTGGCGGCTGATTTTCTTCGTCAACATTCCGATTGGCCTGCTCGGCATCTGGCTTGCGAACCGCCACATCGCGAACATGCACGAGGAGCATCCCGGACCCCTCGACTGGATCGGCTTTCTCCTCTCCGCGGGCGGTGCTTCGCTCTTCATGCTCGGCCTCTCGCTGGTGGGCGGAGAACTGGTTTCCAATGCGAAAGCCGTGGCGATGTGCGTGGCCGGCGCGCTGCTGCTGGGCGCTTACTGGCTCTACGCGCAACGCGTCGAACGGCCCGTTCTCGATCTGAAATTTCTGCGCATCCCGAGTTTTAACGCGAGCGTGGCTGGCGGGTCGCTGTTTCGCATCGGACTGGGCGCCGTACCGTTTCTGTTGCCGCTCACCCTGCAGGAAGGGCTCGGCATGACAGCGTTTGTTTCAGGCGCCATCACGTGCGCGTCGGCATTCGGCTCGATCTTCATGAAGTCGGTAGTTTCGCGTGTGCTGGGCCGCTTTGGCTTTCGCCGCACCTTGATCGTCAACGCCGCGCTGGCGGGCGCGTCCATTGCCGTCTATGGGCTGTTCACGCCGGGCACGTCTGTCTGGCTCATCTGGCTCGTGGTGCTGTTGGGCGGCGTGTTTCCCTCGCTTCAGTTCAGCGGCCTCAACTCGCTCGCTTACGCCGACATTCCCACCCGGGACATTGGCCGCGCCACCAGCGTCGCCAGCGTGATCCAGCAGGTTTCGCTGGGGCTCGGCGTGACCATCGCGGGCATCGTGCTGCAGATTTCGCATCGGATACAGGGGCATTCGACCATCGTGTGGTCGGACTTCTGGCCGGCGTTCTTTGTCGTGGCGCTGTTTTCTGTGGCTTCGATCCCGGTGACGATGCGCTTGCCCGCCAACGCAGGCGAAGAGATCGCGCGCGGGCGGCACGGCAATACCTGATTTTTTCGCCCGATTTCGCTTTTGCTTGTCGGGGGATGGCTATCGGCGGATGGCCTGATCGCAAACGTTTTCTGTGCGTGCTATAAGCGCAGGATCCGGGCTGAAAGTCGAATGAAAAACCGGGTCGTAAGTTGGTGCTCGATGAACCGAATCATGGAGGTCACTCAATGAAGCTGGTCGATAGAACGAAAATTTCCGCTGCTGCTCTCGCACTCGTTTCGCTTTCCGCCTTGTCCGCGGGCTTTCTCGAAGCCACGCCCGCCATTGCGAAGGACACGCAGCAGCGTCCCGCCGTACTGAACGCATCGGCGGTGGCCGTTGCCGACAAGTACGCTGCCGACGCCGCAGAACAGATCTTCAAGGAAGGCGGCAATGCCGTCGATGCGGCGGTCGCGATTGCCTTCTCGCTGGCGGTCACGTACCCGGAAGCCGGCAACATCGGCGGCGGCGGATTCATGACGCTGTATGTGAACGGCAAGCCGTACTTTCTCGACTATCGCGAGCGCGCGCCGCTGGCGGCCACGCGCAACATGTACCTCGACGACAAGGGCAATGTGATCGAGGGCAAGAGCCTCTATGGCTACGACGCCGTGGGCGTGCCGGGCACCGTCGAGGGCATGTGGGAGGCCCAGCGCCGCTTCGGCAAGCTGCAATGGAAGCAGGTCCTGCAGCCCGCGATCAAGTACGCGCGCGACGGTTTCGTCGTCGACGAGCAACTGGCCAAGCGCCGCGAGGAGGCGTCGAAGGAGTTCGGCGGCAAGACCAATTTCGACCAGTTCTTTGGCGAGATGAAAGAGGGCGCGAATTTCAAGCAGCCTGATCTTGCGGCCGTGCTCACGCGCATCGCGACCCAGGGCGCGAAGGACTTCTACGACGGCAAGACCGCCGACCTGATCGCGGCGTCGATGAAGGGCCACGGACTCATCACCAAGCGCGACCTGCAGGAGTACAAGGCCGTCTGGCGTCAGCCGGTGGAAGCCAGGTGGAACGGCTATGAGGTGATCACGGCGCCGCCTCCGAGCTCGGGCGGCGTCGGTCTCGTCCAACTGCTCAAGATGAAGGCGATGCTCGCGCCGCAGTTCAAGGATGTGCCGCTCAATTCGCCGCAATACATCCATCTGATCGCGGAGATCGAAAAGCGCGTGTTCGCCGATCGTGCGCAATACCTCGGCGACCCGGACTTCTACAAGGTGCCGGTTTCCCAGTTGACCGACGACGCCTATCTCGCCAAACGCGCCGCCGACGTGAACCCCGACAAGCCGTCGGACACCAAGGGCGTGCAGCCTGGCCTCGGCACCTCGATGCCGGAAAAAGCGGACGCGGCGCACGGCAACAAGATGCCCGAAAAGGCGGAGACGACGCACTTCTCGGTGGTCGACAAGTGGGGTAACGCCGTGTCGAACACCTATACGATCAACGGCTACTTCGGCTCGGGCGTGGTGGTGCCGGGCGCGGGCATCGTGCTGAACGACGAAATGGACGACTTCTCGGCCAAGCCGGGCGTGCCGAACATGTTCGGCGTGGTGGGCAGCGATGCGAATGCGATTGCGCCGAAGAAGCGCCCGCTTTCGTCGATGAGCCCCACGATCCTCACCCGGGACGGCAAGGTGGCGCTCGTGATCGGCACGCCTGGCGGCTCGCGCATCTTCACGTCGATCTTCCAGGTCATCAACAACATCTACGACTTCAAGATGCCGTTGAAGGACGCGGTGGGCGCGATGCGCTTCCATCATCAACTGCTGCCGCCCAACACGATCTTCTGGGAGCCGTACCATCCGATCGACGGCGATCTCGCCAAGCAGGTCGAGGCCAAGGGCTACGTGCTCAAGGGTCAGGACTTCAGCGGCGACATCCAGGCGATCCGCATCGACGGCGATACGCCGGAGGCGGCCGCCGATCCGCGCGGACGCGGCGTGACACGCGTGATTCAATGAATCGAAGCTCGCGTGCGATGAATGTTCGTATGCGTTTTGTCGTCTTTATTGAGGATTCGGCGATTGGATTCATCTCGTAGTGTGCAAGCTCCGGTGACGTGAAAACTCAACCGGCGTGTGTTTTCCCGGGCGGCTTTTGCCGCCCGTTTTTCTTTCCCGGCTTCGGTCGCGCGCACGCACGGGTTTTCTTGAATGGGCCGGGAACGCTAAATACGCTCTGATGTTTGCGGCTGCTCCGATGTTTGTGCACACAATGGCAACGGGCCGACCCGGCAGCCATCCAGGCATTTTTCAACTCACGGTCATTCACGTCGCGCATGCTTCTCACTAGCCGCGAACTGGCGTTGCGCTCCGACGTCTTCAAGCTGATGGCCGACCGCACGTTGCCCGAGGGCGACCTGCGGCTCGAAGTGGGGCGGTTCATGCCCGACCTGCTGCACGCGGACTCTGGGTTCCTGTGTGTGGGATGGCGTGCAGGAAAATGCGCGTCGTGTGGCGTTGAACATGTCCGCCGGCACTCTGGGCGATTACGAGCACTACTTCCAGTACCGCGATCCGTTGGCGCACGCGTTGCTCTCGCGCCGCGGGGCCGGACGGGTGAGCGATCTGCTCTCGCATGAGTCGTTCGTGCGCTCGCACGGCTGTTGCAACCGCCGCGGCGCTGAGTTGATGTGGGCGAGATGGTGTGTTGCGCGACGCGAAGCAAGGTGGCAAGCAAAAATGCACCCGGTTAGGGTAATCTCCAACTTCGTGCTGCATCTGCACATCAATTTGCTTTCGGATTAAAACGTTTTCGCGCAGGAAATCCCGATATGTGGACGCTTCCCACCGCCATCCCGCCCGATTTCGGTGCCGGGGTGGTTTTTCTCAGCGTGCTCGTGACGCAGCTGGGCGCGCCGGTTCCCGCTGCGCCGGTGTTGATACTGGCGGGCACCATGGCCGCGGGACAGGAAGCGTCGTATGCGAGTCTGCTGCTGGCTGCGGTCGTCGCGACCTTGTTCGCCGATACGCTCTGGTTTACGGCGGGCCGCATGCGCGGCCGTCGCCTGCTCAATTCGCTCGTCCGCTTTTCGCTTTCGCTCGATACGACGATTCGTGTGGCGCGCAATGTGTTCGAGCGCCACGGCGCGCCCATCCTCGCAGTGGCGAAGTTCGTGCCCGGCTTGGGACTCATGTCCGCGCCGCTGCTCGGCACCACGTCGATGGACCTGCGCCTTTTCCTGATCTGGGACGCCGTGGGGGCAACGCTTTGGGCCGGCACATGGCTCATCGGCGGGGCGGCCTTGCACACACAAATTGCCCGCTTCGCGATGTTCGTGCGCGCCAACGGCTGGACCATTTTTGACGTGCTCGCACTGGCGGGCCTGCTATTTCTCGCTTATCGCTGGGTGCGCCGCATGCAGTTGCGCCGCTGGCTGGCCACCCACCGGATTTCGCCCGCGCAGCTCGACGAGATGATGAAATCGCCGCTGCCGCCGCTCGTGTTCGACGCACGCCCCCAAAGCGTGCGCGAGAGGGAGGCTTATCGCGTTCCGGGCGCGCGTCCGCTCGATCTGGACTCGACCGAGGTGCTCGCGCCCGAACTGCTCGCGCGCGCGATTGTGGTGTATTGCGTGTGCCCGAACGAGGCGACGGCCAAGCGCATCGTGAGCCGGCTGCGCAGCAAGCAGATTCATCACGCTCACGCGCTCAAGGGCGGCCTCGACGCCTGGGAGCGCGATGGCTATCCCGTCGAGCCGCTTTCTGCGGAATTTCATGGCGCATATGCGCGCGAGGACGAGGCGTTCGAAGCGGGCGCCGAGCAGGAGTTCACAGTTCGGGCCGGCGTGCCGGAGTAGTTCGACCGCTCGTCGCCGCCTGTCGGCACATCAGGCGGCCGTGCTTGCCGGGCCGCGGCATGACCTGTTTCGGCGGTTCAGCCCGTGGTGTCCTTGAGCATCCGGGCGCGCGCCGCGCCGAGCGATTCGAAGCGGCCGTGGGTGTCGTCGAAGATGGAAATCGTGCCGTGGCCGATGTCGTACACCCAGCCCTGCACCTGAAGCTTGCCTTGCGCCACGCGGGCCGCAACCGCAGGGTGAGTGCGCAGGTGCGTGAGCTGCAGGCGAACGTTTTCCTCCACGAGCGCCTGCACCACTTGATCGGGGTTCAGCCCGCGCGTTTGCACGACGCTGCGCGCCGCTTCGGCGTTGCGCAGCCAGGCTTGCACCGTGGGCATGTCCGCCGCGGCCTCGGGGCCATCGGCGAGGCCCTTCATGGCGCCGCAGTCGGTGTGGCCGCACAGCACGATCTGCCGCACGTTCAGCGCGAGCACCGCGAATTCCACGACCGCCGAGACACCGCCGAGCATTTCCCCGTAGGCCGGCACGATATTGCCGATGTTGCGGCAGACGAACAGCTCGCCGGGGCGCGTTTGCGTGATCAGTTCGGGCGAGACGCGCGAATCGGCGCAGGTGATGAAAAGCGTATGCGGCGCCTGGAAGTTGGCAAGGCTGCGAAACAGCTCCTTGTCACCCGGGAATACGTTACGAGCGAACTCATCCACGCCGTCGAGAAGGTGCAGCAAATCGCAACCACACGAGTCGGAATGACCGTCGTGCGAATGGGTATGGTCTGGCATGGAAGTTTCTCTCTTAGTCATGAATCGACACATTCGAATAGCAACAGCGGCAGTTTATGCCGAGTTACGTCCGGTCGCTGTGTTTCGGTTCGGAAAATTCCGTCCGATCGTGCGTTTTCTGGTTTCCCGATCATCACGAGCCTGCGCAAGCCGCATATAAAACATCGTGTCGCGAGGCTTGCCTTATTCGTCATACAACCGGTCAGTCGGTTGGCCTGGCGAGCGACGCCGAAGTCCGGACGGCGCGCATCTACCCGAGGCCGGCGGGGCAGCATTGTACTCGACGCACGAATATATGCGAGGGGTGGGGAAGGAGGGGGCTGGGGGCAAGCGGAACCGCTGGCACGTGATCGAACCGATTACGGGCACCGATTTCGCGCCGCGGGAAATTAGTTTGGATGCCGAAGGACTCGAGGCATGGCCGATGCGTTCGAACTCACGATTCCATGACGGGGTGTGCGGCGCCGGCGCGCCGGTTCGGCAGGAAGTACCATACGCCGGCGAGCACCTGCAGCCCGATCAGGCTGGCCCAGACGGCTTGATGGGCGACGACCGGATAGCGGCCGTCCACGGCGCTCCAGCGGCTGAGCGCTGCGCCGATCGCGATCTGCGCGAAAAAAATTCCGATGAAGATGACGAGCGTGAAAGTGGTGTTGACACGGCCAATCAGGCGCGGCGGAAAGTGTTCGGCGAGCACGGCGTAAGTAAGTATCCCGGTGCCGCCCAATGCGCCATACGCGGCCCATAGAAACGCAGCGGGCAGCGGCACGCGGGCTGCGAGCAGCGTCTGGACGAGTACGAAGAGCGTCATGGTCACGCCGGAAAAGCGCGCGACGCTCACGCCATAATGCTCGAAGGTGCGTGCGAGCGCACCGAACCCGATGTTGCCGACGATGAACGCGCCGCCGAGCACGGAAATGAGCGACGCCGCGCGCGAGGCCGCATCGGCGGTGCCGGCGGGCGCCATGTCGCGCAGGAAGGCGCCCACCCACAGCGACTGCATCGCGTAGAACACGATCTGCGTGAAAGCAGAGAACGTCGCGGTCTTCCAGAACGCATGGCTGCGCAGAATGTGGGCGGTGCCCTTGAATTGATCGAGCACACTCGCTTGATGATGGGTGTCGCGCGTATGCGGACCGCCGATCCAGATAATGGCCGCGACTGCCGCCGTGAGCACGGCGAGCCCGACGCTCACGCTGCGCCACGGCGCGATCGTCAGCAGCCAGGAGAGCGGTGCGCCGACCGCTACGCCGCCGAGGCCGCCCACCGCCATCACGAGGCCGTTGACGAGCGTGAGCTGGGCGACCGGGAAGTGCTGGGCGGTGGCCTTGAATGCGCCGCCAAGGCAAACCGAGACGCCCACGCCAACCATCAGACGCCCGGCCATCATCGCGCCCATGCTGTGCGACAGCCCGAACACGAGCGCGCCGGCGGCGGCCACCAGCATCACGCACGCGGTGACGCGGCGCGGGCCGAAGTGATCGAGCAGCACGCCGGCGGGGATTTGCGCGCCTGCGAAGCCGAGGAAGTAGAGGCTCGTAAGCGTGCCCAGATCGGTGGCGGTGAGGCCCATTTCATGCGTCAGGAATGGGGCAAATCCCAGATTGACGCCGCGAAAAAGATACGAAATGAAATAGCCGAGTGCGAAAACGGCGAATACGCGCAATCTGAGTGCGGTCATGGTGCGTACGAGACCTGAAAGCGAATGGAATAACTGGCTCACGATTATTGGCGAGAAGCCGGTTCCGATGCCAGCGAGAGATTTCAGACGCGATTGTGAGTAGAATTTGACGTCATGTCCCGACCGCTCCCACCCTTGCAGGCCCTGCGCGCGCTCGAAGCAGCGGCGCGGCGGCGCAGTTTCAGCCGTGCGGCCGAAGAATTGCATTTGACGCATAGCGCCGTGAGTCATCATCTGCGCGCGCTTGAAGCCGAGTTGGGCGTCGAGCTGTTTCGCCGCGTGGGCAGCCGCATGATTCCCACGGCGGCCGGCGCGCAGCTTGCCGATCGTGTGAGGCGCAGTCTCGAAGAACTGCGCGAGGCGCTCGACGCCACGCGTCCGGGCGTGAGCGGCGTCACGCGGCTCGAATTGAGCGTGATGTCCGATTTTGCTTCGGTCTGGCTGATACCGCGTTTGGGCGACTTCTACGACCGCCATCCGAACGTCGATCTCTCGTTGCGCATGCACGCCGACGTCACGCCGCCCGATCCTTATCCGTTCGATATCGGCATCTGGCATCGGCGCGTGGACGAGCCGGGTTTCCAGTTCCGCAAGCTGCTGGACGATCAGGTGGTGGCCGTCTGCAGTCCCGCGTTGCTCGCGCGCTACCCGGCGTTTCGTATCGAAGACCTCGCCGCCATGCCGTTGCTGCGCTTCTCGCGCCGCTCGTGGCGCGACTTCTTCGAAGCGGCAGGCGTGGGGGGCGACGAGCCCGAACGCGGACCGGTATTCGACGATGCCGGTCTTCTGCTGCAGGCCACGGTGGCCGGGCAAGGCGCCGCCACAGCGCGCCTGCAACTCGCGCGCGGCTTCATCGATCGCGGCGAGCTGGTGCAACTGGGGCAGGTGCGCATTCCCGCGTCGCTGGACTATTACTTCACGTGGCGCGAGGGTCATCCGCGCGAGGCGGCGATCCAGCAGTTCTATCGCTGGGTGAAAACGCAGCTCGTCAATTAACGCATGCTATTTTTTTATGAGTAAATGCGGGTAAAACCTGTGTCCGGGCCTGTCAACGGCACGCTATCGGTATGCGTTGCTGGTCAATAAGGACCTGCAATGCCGCATACATGGAATTAGCGGTATCGGTCATTCATGAAAGGGAAGCGTTAGCCGTAAATGCCGTTCAATAGCATTTGCAATGGTGGCAGCATTGAGTGGCAATAGCGGCTGGCAATTGCAGGTTTCGCGTCAGGTCTGACGTAAATGGAGTATCGTTACTTCCCAATGCGCTCTTCGTGGCGGACTCGACCGGGAATCAATGGGGAGTCAGCCGCATTGGCAGCGGCTGTTTAACCGGCAGTGAATGGTATGTAGTGCACCGGTCCATCGAGGGCCATCAAAAAACTGTGACAACAGGAGAAACCGCATGAAGGCTATTCAGGCGTTCAAACTGGCAGCCGGCACGATGCTGGTCGCCGCTTCGCTCCACGTGTATGCGCAGACCGCCGCAAGCGCACCGGCCGCCGCTCCGGCAGCCGCCGCGCCGACAGCTGCACCGACCGACGCCGCCCAGGCCCAGGTGAAGCAGTCGAAGGCCGAACTCAAGAAGGCAAAGGCCGCTAACCGCGCGCTGTCGCGCAAGGTGCGTGGCGCACTCGCCAAGGACAAGAACATCAGCGTGGCCAACATCACCGTGCGCGCCAAGGACGGCGCCATCGTCCTGCAAGGCACCGTGCCGGAGCAGGCGCAGATCGACCACGCCACGGAAGTGGCGAAGGGGGTTGCTGGCGTGACGTCGGTTAAGAACGCGCTGACGATCCGTCCGGTCGGGACCTGATAGTTGGACCGTGACTGAATGGCATCCGGAACGGAGTCGGTCCGTTCCGGATGCATTCGGGTTCACCAATTTTGGTTTTTACTGCGGAAGCCGTACATGCAGTCCGTGAACCGGATTGCATGTACGGCTTTTTCTTCATGTCATTGGTGCAGTCAGGGCTCGATGTAGTGCATCTCTGACGACTCGCCCATTAGCAGCGCCTGGTTCGCATCCGCAGCCGCACGCAAATAATCCCAAAGAGACGTGATGCGCCGCAGCTTGCGCAAATCTTCCCGGCTGCATAGCCAGAAACGCCGTGTCACGACGATTTCGTCCGGCAGGATCGCCACGAGCCGCGGGTCGGGCTCGGCCATGAAGCAGGGCAAGATGGCGAGCGCGCTGCCTTGCAGCGCGGCATGATATTGCGCGATCACGCTCGTGCTGCACAGGCTCGCCGTGACGTTCGGCGCCGTGCGTTCGAGGTAGAGCAGCTCGTGGCTAAACGCGAGATCCGCGACATAGCTGATGAACGCGTGATGGCGCAGGTCGGCCGCCGTCCGGATGGGAGCATGCTGCTCGATATAGTCAGATGTCCCATATAAACGCAGGCGGTAGTCGCATAGCTTCGTATAGACGTATTGGCCGCGTTCGGGGCGCTCGAGCATGATCGCCAGATCGGCTTCTCGCTTCGAGAGGCTCACGAAATGCGGCACCGGTAGCAGATCGATCGACATGTCGGGGTGCTTGCCGGTGAAGCGGGCCAGTTGGGGAGCAAGAAAGAAGCAGCCGAATCCTTCGGTCGACCCCACCCGCACATGGCCGGAAAGCGATTGCGCGCCGAGCGCGAATTGCTCGCTCGCCGACTGGACCGTGCTTTCGATGGTGTCCGCATAGGCCAGCAGGCGCTGGCCTTCGGCCGTGAGCACGAAGCCGCCCGAGCGCGATTTGTCGAACAGCACCGTGCCCAGCGCCGCCTCCAGTTCGCGCACGCGGCGCGCGACCGTGGTGTGGTCGACGCCGAGGCGCCTGGCCGCGCCGCTGGCGCGCTGCGTGCGCGCTACTTCCAGGAAATAGCGTAAATCGTCCCAGTTCAGCGTCTCCATCGGCCTCATTGTGCTTTTTTGCATATCGGATGGGTTTTTTCGTCTCTACAACGTGGATATTCGAATAACTATACTCGGTTGGAGACCGCTTCATAAGCGCCCGCCTACAATGAAATAAAGATGGAGACACGCGATGCCGATCAGCACGCCGCCACGACGCCTTCGTTTGCGCACTCCGATGCGCTCACGCCATGCCTGAAGCACCCCGAAATTAGATCGTAATCCTGTCTATCCGGCTCACGCCGGCCCGTTCAGACTTTACAGAGAGAGTTCAAGATGAACGCAGTCACCCAGGCCTCCAACGCTCAAGTCTCGACCGTCAAGCTGTTGATCGGCGGCGAGTTCGTCGAATCGAAAACCACCGAATGGCGCGATATCGTCAATCCGGCCACCCAGCAAGTGCTGGCGCGCGTCCCGTTCGTGACCGTCGAGGAAGTCGACAGGGCTGTCAAGAGCGCGCATGCCGCGTTCGCGACATGGAAGAACACGCCGATCGGTACGCGCCTGCGCATCATGCTCAAGCTGCAGGCGCTGATTCGCGAGAACATGTCGCGCATTGCGCAGACGCTCACGGCGGAGCAGGGCAAGACGCTGCCCGATGCCGAGGGCGACATTTTCCGCGGCCTCGAAGTGGTCGAGCACGCGTGCTCGATCGGCACGCTGCAACAAGGTGCGTTCGCTGAGAACGTCGCCGGCGGCGTCGATACGTACACGCTGCAGCAGCCGCTAGGCGTATGCGCGGGCATCACACCGTTCAATTTTCCCGCGATGATTCCGCTATGGATGTTCCCGATGGCGATCGTCTGCGGCAACACGTTCGTGCTCAAGCCGTCCGAGCAGGATCCGCTCTCCACGATGCAGCTCGTCGAACTGGCCGTGCAGGCGGGCGTTCCCGAGGGCGTGCTCAATGTGGTGCACGGCGGCAAGGAAGTCGTCGACGCGATCTGCACGCATCCGCTCGTCAAGGCGATTTCGTTTGTGGGCTCGACGGCGGTGGGCACGCATGTCTATCGGCTGGGCAGCGAGCATGGCAAGCGTGTGCAGTCGATGATGGGCGCGAAGAATCACGCGGTCGTGCTGCCCGACGCCAACCGCGAGCAGGCGCTCAACGCGCTCGCGGGCGCGGCATTCGGCGCAGCGGGCCAGCGCTGCATGGCCACTTCAGTGGTCGTGCTCGTGGGCGAGGCCCAGCAGTGGGTGCCCGAACTCGTCGAAAAGGCGAAGACGCTGAAGGTCAATGCCGGCAACGAACCGAAGACCGACGTCGGCCCGGTCGTCTCGCGTGCCGCGAAGGCCCGCATTCTGGGCCTGATCGAATCGGGCGTGAAGCAGGGCGCCACGCTCGCGCTCGATGGCCGCGACGTGAAGGTGCCCGGCTATGAGAATGGCAATTTCGTTGGCCCGACGGTGTTCACCAATGTGAAAACCGATATGGACATCTATACGAACGAGATCTTCGGGCCGGTACTCGTGGTGCTGACTGCGAATACGCTCGACGAGGCCATCGCCATCGTCAATGCGAATCCGTTCGGCAATGGCGTGGGGCTCTTTACGCAAAGCGGCGCGGCGGCGCGCAAGTTCCAGAGTGAAATCGACATTGGTCAGGTGGGCATCAATATTCCGATTCCGGTGCCGGTGCCGTATTTCAGCTTCACGGGCTCGCGCGGCTCGAAGCTCGGCGATCTCGGTCCGTACGGCAAGCAGGTCGTGCAGTTCTATACGCAGACCAAGACCGTGACGGCGCGCTGGTTCGACGACGCCACCCTCAACACCGGCGTGAACACGACGATCAACCTGCACTGAAGCGCCGCAGTTGCCTGATTAACCATCAAGGGAGAATCGCTCATGAAAATCGGTTTCGTCGGGCTGGGCCACATGGGGGCGCCCATGGCGCTCAATCTGCTCAAGGCAGGGCACGCGCTTACCGTGTTCGATCTGAGCGCCGAGGCGATGCAAACGCTCGCCGACGCGGGCGCAACGAAAGCCGCGTCGCCCAAGGCGGCCGCCGCGGGCGCGGAGTGGGTCGTCACGATGCTGCCCGCAGCGGCGCACGTGCGCACCGTGCTGACCGCCGAGGACGGCGTGCTGGCGGGCATCGCTAAGGGCGTGACGATCATCGATTCGAGCACCATTGACCCGGCGAGCGCGAAGGCGTTCGGCGCGCTCGCCGCGAACAACGGCAACGCATTCGTGGATGCGCCGGTGTCGGGCGGCACGGGCGGCGCGGCGGCGGGCACGCTTACGTTCATGGTGGGCGGCAGTGCCGCGCTCTATGAAAGCGTGAAGCCCGTGCTTTCCGGAATGGGCAAGAACATCGTCCATTGCGGCGAGACCGGCACGGGGCAGGTGGCGAAGATCTGCAACAACCTCGTGCTCGGCGTGACGATGGCGGGCGTGGCGGAAGCGATGGCGCTTGGCGAGGCGCTCGGCATCGACGCGAAGGTGCTGGGCGGCATCATGAATACGTCGACGGGGCGCTGCTGGAGCTCGGACACGTATAACCCGTTCCCGGGCGTGATCGAGACGGCGCCTTCGTCGCGCGGCTACACGGGAGGCTTCGGCACGGATCTGATGCTCAAGGACATGGGCCTCGCGACCGATGCCGCGAAGACCGTCCACCAGCCCGCTTATATGGGCGCGCTCGCACAGCAGCTATACCAGGCGATGAGCAGCCGCGGCGACGGCAAGCTCGACTTCTCGGCCATTATCAAGCTGTATCGCGGCGAGAAGGGCTGAGCGGTTCGCAGTGCATGTCCGGCGCGTGCTTTTAACGGCACGCGCCGTTTTTTTTACGCCTTCTCGATTGCGGCCATGCGTGCCTCGATACGTGCGAGCAGGCGCTTGAACCATCGGTCGAGCAGCGCATTGGAAGGTGCTGCGAGCGTCGAGCACGCAAGAATGCGATAGACATCGTTGCGCGTGACTTTGGATGGGCGCGCGGGATCGAGCCAGTCGTCGTTGCCGACCAGCCGCTCCAGCGTCTCGAGGCCGATGAGGATTGGCCACAGGCACGCGAGCCGCAGGCGCACGGACAGGCGCGGCAAGGCGAACGTGTAGTCGATGGCGGCGCGGAAGTGATCGAGCGTGATGCGCACGAGCCCGAACATCAGCGGCCGGGCGCGCGCCGAGGTGCCGGGATGGAGCAGGTCCTCGGGCGTGAGGCCAGCCTGCGCGAGCATGGTCGCGGGCAGGTAGCAGCGGCCGATGCGCAGGTCCTTGCCGCAATCGCGCAGCACGTTGACCATTTGCAGCGCCTTGCCGAAGCGCACGCCGCGCTGGTGCATCGTTTCGCGCAGCGCGGGGTCGAGCGTGCCGGGCAGATGCATATAGGTCATCTTCGTCCAGAATTCGCCCACGCAGCCCGCCACCAGATACGTGTAGCGGTCGAGCGCGTCCCACGTGCCGAGCGCGGCGACCTTGCCTGAGCGCTCGTCGGGGAAGGTGTTCAGATCGAACTCCATGCCCTCGGTGAGCGTCGTGACGATCTCGCGCACGGCCGTGCGGTCGGCCTGCTCGAGTTGCGCCAGCACGTCGAGCGCGCCGTCGAGCGATTCGAGCAGCAACTTCTCGTCCGATTGCGTTTGCTGGCCCGCGACTTCGCCGGCGATGCGCTGCAGGGCATCGTCGTGCGCCGCACTGCAAGCCGTGCCGTTGATGCGCTCGCGCAGCGCAAGCAGCAGCGCGAGACGCTGGGGCGGCGGAATCAGCGAGGTGTCGGCGATGGTGTCGGCGGCGCGCGCGAGCAGATAGGCCTCGCCCACCGGGTCGCGCATCCCGGCGGGCAGCACGCGCATGGTGAGGTAGAACGAGCGGGAAACGCCTTTGAGCAACGGACCGAGCAGGAAAGCCCGATTAGAATTCTGCATGTCGATGGGGGCAGTGGAACGGCAGCCGCATTGTAGCGTGGACGAGTGACGGGGGATCGGAGCGGTTCGATCGACGCACGCCGGCAAGCCCGCCCACGCGCCTCAAATCAGTAGCTCTAGCGAGTGATAAAGCCGGCGCCGTTCCGGATCCTGGGACGCCTCGCCCGCGTGGATCGCCTCCTTGAGGCAGGCGAGAAAGCATTCGGCGGCGGCGGAGAGCGGCACGCCGCGTCGCGCGACCACGCTCACCACGGTGCGGTCCACTTCCTCCTGGAGCGAGAGCGCGCGCAGGTTCTCGCGCGCGAAGCGCGTCTCAACGAGCGGCCACGGGAAGATGCTTGCCATGTCGGTGTTCATGATGAGTCCCATGGCCACCACGAAAGAATGGGCGAGATGCACCGTGCGCGGCAGCGGCAGGCCGTGGCGGCGGAAAATATCGTCGGTGATCATCTCCTTGCTCGCCGGATCCCAGTTGAGCAGCCATTCGCAGTCCTGTAGTTCCTCGAGCGACTGCGCGTGCTCGAGCGGATGGCCCTTGCGCACGACCACGGCGGATTCGGTGGCGAAGATAGGCGTCTGCGTGAATTCGGCGTGCAGCGAAGCCGGGCCTGGCTTGCCGAGCGAGAAGTCGAGCGTGCCGTCGCGCAGCCGCGGCATGACGATATTGAGCAGTCCCTCATAAAACTCCAGTTGCATCCCCGGCATGCGCGCGCGAAACAGCGTCACGGCGTCGGGCAGGAACGAGAGCGCGAGCCACGGCGTTACGCCGATCGAGAGCTTGCCGCTGCCGCGCCCGCGCCGCGCGTCGAGTTCGTCCTGGGCGCGCGACATCTGGCGCACGATGGCCCGCGCATGCACGAGCAGCGCCTGGCCGGCCTCGGTGAAGGCGATGCCATTCGCATTACGCGTCACGAGCGCGATCTGCTGCTCGGCTTCCAGCTCCCGCACGGCCTTGGTGGCGGCTGCGGGCGAGATGCCCAGCGCGCGCGCCGCCGCGCGGATGCTGCCGGCGTCGGCCATGGCGACGAGCGCCCTGAACTGGTGGAACTTCATAAGTGGAAACCCGAGTGAGAACCTGCGGTTGGCAGGCTAACCATTCTAGGACTGTCCGGGGGAAAACGGCGTGTTTATCCTGAGACGTCACGCAATCCATGCTTTGAACACAGGAGACGACGGATGAACACCATGGCGATCCCCCCGGCTATCGCGGAAATCGAAGCAGAAATGATCGCGTTGCGCCACGCGATCCACGCGCATCCGGAGCTCGGTTTCGAGGAGTTCGTCACGAGCGACCTCGTGGCCGGGCGGCTCGCCGAATGGGGCTACGAGGTGCACCGCGGGCTGGGCGGCACCGGCGTCGTGGGCACGCTGAAAGTAGGGACGGGCACGAAGCGCCTTGGCCTGCGCGCCGACATGGACGCGCTGCCCATCCAGGAAAACACCGGGCTCGATTACGAGAGCCGTGTGCCCGGCAAGATGCACGCGTGCGGCCACGACGGCCACACGGCCACGCTGCTCGCGGCGGCGAAGCATCTCGCGCAGTCGCGTTCGTTCGACGGCACGCTGCATCTCATTTTCCAGCCCGCCGAAGAAGGGCTCGGCGGCGCGAAGCGGATGCTCGACGAAGGTCTGTTCGAGCACTTCCCCTGCGATGCGGTTTTTGCCATGCACAACATGCCGGGCTTTCCCACGGGCAAGCTCGGCTTCCGACCGGGGCCGTTCATGGCGTCCTCGGACACGGTGATCATCGACATCGACGGGCGCGGCGGCCACGGCGCCGTGCCGCACAAGGCCATCGACCCCGTGGTGGTGTGCGCGAACGTGGTGCTCGCGCTGCAAACCATCATTTCGCGCAATGTGCCGCCGCTCGACATGGCGATCGTCACGGTGGGCGCGATTCACGCGGGCGAGGCGCCCAATGTGATTCCACAGACCGCGCAGATGCGGCTCTCGGTGCGCGCGCTGCGCCCCGAGGTGCGCGACCTGCTCGAAGAGCGCATCACGACGCTCGTGCACGCGCAGGCGAGCGCCTATGGCGCCACCGCTCGCATCGATTACCAGCGCCGCTACCCGGTGCTCGTGAACGACGCGGACATGACGGCATTCGCGCAAGACGTCGCGCGCGAATGGCTGGGCGAGGCGGGCTTGATCGACGATCTCCCGCCGCTCACGGGCAGCGAGGACTTTTCGTTCCTGCTCGAGCACTGCGCGGGCAGCTATTTGATCATCGGCAATGGCGACGGCGAAGGCGGCTGCATGGTCCATAACCCCGGCTACGATTTCAACGACGACTGTCTCGCAACCGGCGCCACGTACTGGGTGAAGCTCGCCGAGCGCTTCTTGCGCGCCTGAGCCTGACCATCGTCCAAAGTGCACTACAGCGCATTCGATCAACGCTTCTGATCAAGATACAAAGACATGAGGAGACCCACGATGAACGCCACTTCGCTGAATTCGCAGGCGAACGCCGACGCGCACGGGCACACGCGCGCCTCGCGCGCGAAGGCCATCGCCGCGATCACGCTCGGTAACGGCCTGGAGTTTTTCGACTTCACGGTCTACAGCTTTTTTGCGACCACCATCGGCACGCTGTTCTTTCCGGTGCACGGTTCGCTGAACCAATTGCTGCTGGCCGTGGGCAGCTTCGGCGTGGGCTTCATCGTGCGGCCGCTCGGCGGCGTGCTGATCGGCGCATTCGCCGACCGCGTGGGCCGCAAGGCGGCCATGACGCTCACGCTCTGGCTCATGGCGCTCGGCTCGGCGATGATCGCGTTCGCGCCCACCTACGCGCAGATCGGTCTCGCCGCGCCCGCGCTGATCGTGCTCGCGCGGCTCGTGCAGGGCTTCGCGGTGGGCGGCGAGGTGGGCGCCTCGACCACGATGCTGCTCGAATACGCCGACGACCGCACGCGCGGCTTCTACGGCAGCTGGCAGTTCGTGAGCCAGGGGCTCAACGTGGTGTGCGGCGCGCTGCTTGGCGTGGCGCTTTCCTCGGCGCTCTCGCCCGAGGCGCTGCAGAGCTGGGGCTGGCGCGTGCCGTTCGTGATCGGCATGCTGATCGTGCCGGTGGGCGTCTATATCCGCCGCCATCTCGACGAAACCCTCGAGCACGCCGAACCCGTGGACATGACCGCGCCCGTGACCGAGACTGCGCGCCCGCTGCTCGAGATCTTCTCGAAGCATCGTGCGGCGCTCGTCGCGGGCGTCGTGACGACCATCGGCGGCACGGCGGCGAACTATATCGTGCTGTTCTACATGTCCACCTATGCGATCAAGATCCTCGGCCTGCCGATGTCGGTGGGCATGAGCGCGGCGCTCGTGGCCGCGCTCGTGACGGCCGCGTGCTCGCCGTTCGCCGGCATCCTGTCCGACCGCTTTGGCCGCAAGCGGGTGTTCGGCTATTCGCGCGTGCTGCTGGTCGCGGTGATCTATCCGGCCTTCATGGTGATTCACGCCATGCCCACGGTGCCGACGGTGCTCGCCGTCGTCGCCGTGCTGGGCGCGCTCGTCGCGTTCACCGCGGTGCCCAACATCGTCATGCTGCCGGAGCTGTTTCCGCAGTCGATCCGCGTGACGGGCATGTCCATCGTTTATTGCGTGGGCGTGTCGATCTTCGGCGGCTTCGCGCAGTTCTTCGCGACCTGGCTCATCAAGCTGCTCGATAACCCGCTCGCGCCAGCCTGGTATCTGATCGGATGCGGACTCGTTTCGCTGCTGGCCTTGCCGCTGATCCGCGAACCGGCGGGCCGGCCGCTCGACTGAGCACGCCAGCGGCTCGAAGGCGTCAGTCAGGCGGACGGGGCCGCCTGGGCGCTGCCTCGGCCGCTGTAAAGGTTGGCATTCCGACTTTTCTTGATTTGTTGCTGTTTGCGTAACATTTCGCTCAATTATTTCGCAATTCGTAGACAGTTTTGATTGCCGGCAAACACCTGTCGTTTGCAGACAATCTCGACGCAGCCAAAAAGAGAAACACAGTAAGATTTCGCTCCGGGCTTTCTGGCGGCGCAGCATATTCGGCATATCCGGCATGACGGGATTCGTCCGGTGTTCGTCGGTCCAGCGCTGATCGTCGAAAACGGAGAAAAAGCATGACGAGCGGAATCAGGGTGGCACGGCTGTGCCTGTCCGTGGGAATGGCATTGGGGGTCGCTGCATGTCACGACAAGACGCCTGAGGCGTCGGCGCGGCCGCCTGCGAATGTGGACGTAATCAACGTCGCGATGCGCGACGTGCCAGTGGTATTCGATTACGTGGGGCAGACCGAGAGCTCGCAGCAAGTCGAGATACGCTCCCGCGTCAACGGCTTTCTTGAAAAGCGCATCTACGAAGAAGGTTCGCTGGTTCATCAGGGCGACGTAATGTTCCAGATGGACCGCAAGCCCTTCCAGGCCGCGCTCGATGCTGCGAACGCCGAATATGCGCGGCAAAAGGCGCGGCTCGACACGGCGCAGGCCAATCTGGCGCGTGTACGCCCGCTCGCGGCCAAGAATGCGCTGAGCCAGAAGGACCTCGACGATTCCGTGGGCCAGGAACGGGCTGCCGCGGCGGCGCTCGAACAGGCGCGCGCCAATGTCACGAGCGCAAAGCTGAATCTCGGCTACACCACGATCACGGCGCCCGTCACCGGGCTGTCGAGTTTTGCGAAGAAGCAGGACGGCTCCTATATCGACGCCACTAATAGTCTGCTCACCTACGTTGCGAAACTCGATCCCATGTGGATCAACTTCTCGCTTTCCGAAAACGAGATGCTGAGCCTGCGTTCGCAGGTGAAGAGCGGCGCGCTCAAGCTGCCGCAGATCGGCGAACTGGAGGCGGTGATCGTCCTCGCCGACGGCAGCGTGTATCCCGAGCGCGGCCGCATCAAGTTCGCCGACGCTTCCCTGAGCGAAGAGACGGGCACGTACATGATTCGCGCCGAAGTGAAGAATCCGACCGGCAGCTTGCGGCCGGGGCAGTTCGTGCGTATCAAGCTGCTGGGCGCCGATCGGGCGAACGCGGTGGCGGTGCCGCAGGTGGCCGTGCAGCAGGGGCCGCGCGGCGCATACGTGTGGACCGTGGATAAGGATGGCAAGGCGCAGCAGCGCGCGGTGGAAACCGGTGAATGGAACGGTAACGACTGGGTCATCAGTTCGGGGCTGCACGCGGGTGACCATGTCGTAATCGACAACACGCTCAAGCTGATGCCGGGCGCACCCGTGAAGGAAACGGTGGTACCCATGCCGTCGGACGAGGTGAAGATCGGCGGGCAGCCGGTTGGCGCGGCCGATGCCAATGGCGCGAACGCCGCCAACGCTGCCAGTGCCGCGGGCGGTTCGGGCGCGGGCAACACCGGTATGGCGGGTGCGGGCAGTGCCGGCGGCACGAATGCCAACGCGAAGGCGGCGACGGCGGCACAGGCGGCCAACGCGAAGGCAGGCGCCGGCGCGGCAGGCCAGACGAAGGCGTCCGCCGCCAATGCGAACGCAACCGGGCTGGCGCAGCTTTATTTCGCGCCGGGCAGCGCGAGCCTCGACGCCCAATCGGCCACGGCGCTCGCCGCGGTCGCACAGCGTCTTGCCGCATCGCCCGAGGCGCATGTGGTGATTTCGGGCTACGCCGATTCGAGCGGCTCCTACGCGAGCAACGAGCGCCTCGCCCATGCGCGCGCCTCGACCGTGCGCACGGCGCTGATCGTTGCGGGCGTGCAGGACGCGCGCATCGAGATGCGCAAGCCTGCGAAGGTCGTCGCGACGGACCCGGCCGACAAGTCCCGCCGCGTGGACGTAACGCTCTCGCCCGCAGCGGGAGGTTGAGCGATGAAGTTCTCGCACTTCTTCATCGACCGGCCGATTTTTTCGTCGGTCCTGTCGATCATCATCGTCCTCGCTGGCCTCGTGGCCATGTTCAACCTGCCGGTCGCGCAGTTTCCCGACATCGCGCCGCCGCAGATCACGGTGACAGCGACCTATCCGGGCGCGAGCGCCGACATCATCGCGCAGAACGTTGCCGCGCCCATCGAGCAGCAGGTGAACGGCGCGGACAACATGATGTACATGAACTCGTCGAGTTCCTCGACGGGCAACATGACGCTTACCGTGTTCTTCAACATCGGCACCGACCCCTCGCTCGCCCAGGTGGACGTGCAGAACCGGGTGAACCTTGCGTTGCCCACGCTGCCCGAGGCGGTCACGCAGCAGGGCGTTTCGGTGCAGAAGCGCTCGTCGGCGTTCATGATGGTGATTGCCGTTTATTCGCCGGATAACACGTTCGACCAGCAGTACGTCGCGAACTACGCGAATGTGTATGTGCTCGACGCCATCAAGCGTTTGCCGGGCGCGAACCAGTCGGCGATCCTCGGCTCCGCCGATTATGCGATGCGCGTCTGGGTCAAGCCGGACCGCATGGCCAAGCTCGGCATTACCGTGGGCGACGTGAAGAGCGCGGTTAGCGCGCAGAATCAGCAATTCTCGGCCGGCCGTCTCGGCCAGTCGCCAACCGGCGACCCGGTGCTGCAGACTTTCCCGGTATCGACTGGGAGCCGTCTCACCGACCCCTCCCAGTTCGACAACATCATCCTGCGCGCCAAGTCGGGCGATGCGGCTATCGTGCGCATCAAGGACATCGGCCATACCGAACTGGGTTCGAAGGACTACTCGATGCGCGGCCGCTACAACGGCAAGACGGCCACGCTGCTCGCGGTCTACCAGCAGCCGGGCGCCAACGCGCTGCAGGTTTCGAAGCAGGTGCGCGCCACGCTCGAGCAGTTGAGCAAGAGCTTCCCGGCCGGCCTCAAGTATGAAATCGCGCTCGACACGACGACGTTCGTGCACGAGTCGATCGACGAGGTGGTGAAGACGCTGCGCGATGCGGTGATCCTCGTGATCCTGGTGGTCTTCATGTTCCTGCAAAGCTTCCGCGCCACGCTGGTGCCGCTGCTGGCGGTGCCGGTGTCGATCGTGGGCGCGTTCATCGGCATGCTGGCGTTCGGCTTCTCGGTGAACATGCTCACGCTATTCGGCATGGTGCTCGCGATCGGCATTGTGGTGGACGACGCCATCGTCGTGATCGAGAACGTCGAGCGCAACATGACCGAGTTCAAGCTGCCGCCGAAGGAGGCGGCCAAGCGCGCCATGGACGAGGTGAGCGGCCCGGTGGTGGCGATCGTGCTCGTGCTGCTTGCCGTGTTCATCCCGGTTGCGTTCCTCTCGGGCATCACGGGTCAGCTCTACAAGCAGTTCGCCGTGACCATCGCGGTCTCGGTGGTGCTTTCGGGCATCGTCGCGCTTACGCTCTCGCCGGCGCTGGCCGCCATTCTGCTCAAGCCGGGCGAACACAAGAAGAACCGTTTCTTCACGTGGTTCAACGAGCGCTTCGAGCGGCTGACCGAAGGCTATGGCAAGTCGGTGCAGTCGGCCATTCGCCGCGTCACGCTCTCGATCTTGCTGATTGCCGTGATGTGCGCCGCCACCGGTCTGCTCTTCAAGAAGATCCCGACGTCGTTCGTGCCGGTCGAGGACCAGGGCTATCTGTTCGGCGCGGTCATCACGCCGGATGCCGCGAGTCTCGACCGTACCGGAGACGTTTCGAAGCGCGCCGAAGACTGGTTCATGAAGCAGCCAGCGGTGAAGGCCGTGGCCGCGCCGATCGGCTACAGCCTGATCGACGGGCAATACAAGGCCAACGCCGGCACGCTGTTCGTCACGCTCAAGGACTTCCATGATCGCGGCAAGAACGGCTCGGCCAGCGACCTCATCACCGCGGCCAGTCGCGCGTTCGCGAGTTTCAAGGACGGTGTGGTGATACCGGTCAATCCGCCTTCGATCCCCGGCCTCGGCACGACGGGGGGATTCGAGTTCTGGGTGCAGACCACTGGCGACGGCAGCTATCAGCAGCTCGAAGAGAAGGTGCGCCAGGTGATTGCGAAGGCGCGCCAGAATCCGGCGCTGCGCAGCGTCAACTCGACCATCGACACGAACTCGCGGCAATTGCTCGTGGAAGTGGACCGCGAGCGCGCCGAATCGCAGGGCGTGGCGGTGCAGGACGTCTATGACGCATTGCAGACGATGTTCGGATCGTCGTACGTGAGCCAGTTCCCGAAGGGCAGCCGCCTCTTCCAGGTGATCGTTCAGGCCGAGCCGCAATACCGCCTGCGTCCGCAGGACATCCAGCAGCTCTACGTGCGTAACCGCTCCGGAGACATGGTGCCGATCAAGGCCGTCACGACCTACAAGTTCGTGAACGGCGCGGACATCGTCAACCGCTTCAACAACTTCCCGGCCGCCAAGATCACGGGCGACGCCGCGCCCGGCCATAGCTCGGGTGAAGCGATCGCGGCGATGGAGGAGATTGCGAACGAGGTGCTGGGCGACGGCTACAGCTTCGCGTGGAGCGGCCAGGCCTACGAGGAAAAGACCGCCGGCTCGACGGCGGGGCTCGTGTTCGGCTTCGCGCTGCTGATGGTGTTCCTGATTCTCGCCGCGCAGTACGAGAAGTGGTCGCTGCCGGTCGGCGTGCTGCTGGCGGTGCCGTTCGCGGTGTTCGGCGCGCTCGTGGGCATTCTGATCCGCGGCATGGAAGACGACGTGTACTTCCAGATCGGCCTCACGGTGCTGATCGCGCTCGCGGCAAAGAACGCTATTCTGATCTTCGAGTTCGCCGTGGAAATGCGCGAGAAGGAGGGCATGTCGCCGTACGAGGCGGCCCTGCACGCCGCGAAGCTGCGTCTGCGGCCGATCATCATGACCTCGCTGGCGTTCATTCTCGGCTGCGTGCCGCTCGCCATCGCCAGCGGGGCGTCGGCGGCAAGCCGCCGCTCGCTCGGCACCGGCGTGGTGTTCGGCATGCTCGGCGCCACGCTGATTGCGCTGTTCTTCATTCCGATGTTCTTCTGGGGTCTCGAAACGCTCTCGTCGCGCAAAAAACCCACAGCCGAACCGGACTTGCCGCCGCCGGCGGCGCCGCCCGCGCAGGAGGGTTGAACATGAGCCCGAAAATCATGCGCGCGGCGAAACCCGCATTGAAGCCTGCCTTGAAATTCGCGTTGAAGCCTGCATTGAAACCGATCTTCATCGCCGCGAGCACGCTCTGGCTCGCGGCCTGCGCAGTGGGCCCCGACTACCATCGGCCCACGGTGGACACGCCGTCCACCTACCGGTTCGCATCGTCCGATGCGGAAGTGGTCGATACGTCGCTCGACTGGTGGAAGCAGTTCAACGACCCCGTCCTCGACGATCTGGTCACGAAGGCGCTGGCGCAGAACAAGGATCTCGGCATTGCGGCGGCACGC
Source organism: Paraburkholderia sp. A1BS-2L (assembly GCF_051125205.1). Taxonomy (NCBI): domain Bacteria; kingdom Pseudomonadati; phylum Pseudomonadota; class Betaproteobacteria; order Burkholderiales; family Burkholderiaceae; genus Paraburkholderia; species Paraburkholderia sp. A1BS-2L. Next base: position 325,308 of record NZ_CP120429.1, on the reverse strand, counting down.
GTCGAAGAGTATTACGGCCGCTATGTCGTCGCGCGCTCCGGACTGTTCCCGCAAGTGAGCGTGAATTTCGGCGGCTCGCGCAGCCGTGGCGTGCCCGCGCCCGGCTATCCGCCGCTGGTCGGCAATCAGGTGCAGCTTCAGGGCGTGGCGTCGTGGGAGCTCGACTTGTTCGGGCGCCTGCGCCGTCTGACCGAAGCCGCGCGCGCCGAGTATCTCGCCACCCAATCGGCGCAACAGGCGACCCGCATTGCGCTGATCGCCAATGTCGCGACGGCCTATCTGCAACTGCGCGACTACGACAATCAACTGGTGATTGCGCAGGAGACGCTCAAGAGCCGCGACGACTCGGTCAAGCTGTTCGAGGAGCGCTTCGGGGGCGGCGTGGTCTCGAAGCTGCAACTGAGCCAGGCGCGCTCCGAATACGAATCCGCGCAGGCATCGGTCTATTCGATCCAGAAGCAGATCGCGCAGCAGGAGGACGCGATTTCCTTGCTGCTCGGCCAGAATCCGGGGCCGATTCCGCGCGGCAAATCCATCTCGCAGCTTGCCGTGCCGGCGATACCGGCGGGGTTGCCGTCGTCGCTGCTGGAGCGCCGCCCCGATATTCAGCAAGCCGAGCAGACGCTCATCGCGGCCAATGCGCAGATTGGCGCCGCTCGCGCGCAGTACTTCCCGGAGATCTCGCTCACGGGCATGTTCGGCGCGGCCAGCACGGCGTTATCCGGTCTCTGGACCGGGCCTGCGCGGGTATGGTCGTTCGCGGGCGCGGTTTCGCAGCCGATCTTCCAGGGAGGCGCGATCGCGGGCTCCGTGCATTCGGCCGAGGCCGCGCACCAGGAAGCGCTGCTGAACTACGAGCAGACGATTCAGCAGGCCTTCGCGGATGTCGAGAACTCATTGGTGGGCGCCGCGCGTGCGCACGATCAGCTCGAGGCCACCACGCGCGAGGTGGACGCGCTTGCGCAGTACGCATCGCTTTCACGCGATCTCTACGAGGGCGGCTACACGAGCTATCTGGAAGTGCTCGATGCCGAGCGCAGCCTGTTCGCAGCGCAAATCCAGCAATCGCAGTTGCAGGATCAGCGGCTCGCGGAGGTCGTGAACCTCTACAAGGCGCTCGGCTACGGGTGGACGCCGCCGGCACAGGCGGGTGCGAGCCAGGCTCCGCAACATCCCGCGCCGCAGTCCTGACGCGCGGGGGTGGCGAGTCAGTCGGGGGAACTGCGGTCTGCGAGCGCGAGCTCGCAGTCCTTCAGTACCTGCATGACGAGCTTGGCCTGATAGTTGAGGTCGTCGGTGTCGAGAATTTCCTCGACGGCGTCGCGCGCCCAGGTGGCGTCGACGAACCATGCGTGCTGTCTGGCGATTTCCTGGGCGATCGCGGTCAGCCGCGCGATCGCGAGCCAGTCGGCTTCACGCGCGTGGCGGTCGAGCCACTTGTGCGCTGCCTGCACGTGAAAAGCCGCGTTGGGCCAGGTTTCGTTGAGGTAGTAGGCTCCGAGGCTCCCGCAGGTGAGCCAGCAGAGCAGCTCCACGCGGTCGCGTGGGCTCAGATGGTGGCGTACATCACTCATGGCGACGCTCGCGAAGGTGACAGAGTTCGATTGACGGGCACATGCGCGCTACGACTCCGGGATTCCACAATATCATGCCTGGCTCAAGCTCGTTGGAGCAATAGACGTGCCGCGCGCGCAGTCTACGGGAATAGCGTCGCCTGGCTGCGGGTGGTATGCAAACCAGGACTGACACCAGGCTGAAATCAAACTGCACCCGGTCCCAATCCCGCCACGCCTTGGTCGCGCCCCATATCGCCGAACGCCACTTCAACAAATCGCAAAACCGTCCGCTGGACTTCCTAAAATCAAGAGTCGAGAACACGCCTTGCACGACCGCGAGGCGCTGTAGTGCAACCACCCATGGAGGCTCGAGATGACCATTCGTCTAGGAGAAGATGCACCCGATTTCACTGCGGAAACGACCGAAGGACCGATTCGTTTTCACGAATGGATTGGCGATCATTGGGCCATTCTGTTCTCCCATCCGAAGGATTTCACGCCCGTCTGCACGACCGAGCTCGGCTACATGGCCCGGCTCAAACCCGAATTCGACAAGCGCAATACGCGCATCATCGGCCTGAGCGTGGATCCGGTGAGCGACCACCAGAAATGGGTCAAGGACATCGAGGAGACGCAGGGCAACGCGGTCAACTATCCGCTGATCGGCGATGCGGACCTCAACGTCGCCAAGCTCTACGACATGATTCATCCGAACGCGAGCGGCGGCGCGCCGCGCACGGCGGTCGACAATGCCACGGTGCGCTCGGTGTTCATCATCGGGCCGGACAAGAAGGTGAAGGCCATGCTCGTATATCCGATGAGCTCGGGCCGCAATTTCGATGAAGTGCTGCGTTTGCTCGATTCATTGCAACTAACTGCCAAGCACACGGTGGCCACGCCTGTAAACTGGAAGCCGGGCGAAGACGTGATCATCCCGACTTCGGTGTCGGACGATGCGGCCAAACAGAAGTACCCGCAGGGCTTCAAGACGCTCAAGCCGTATCTGCGCACGGTCGAGCAGCCCAAGTAGCGCGGGGTTTTCGGGGGTAGCGGAGTGGTAAAAAAAGCGGCGCACAAAGGTGCGCCGCGAATGACAGGCCGGAGGATATCAGCCTCTCGCGCCCGGACAGCCTTGACAGGAGACGATCAGAATCAGTTCGTGGAGGTGGGCCGCCATTTGAGCAGACGATGCTCCACGGCGGTGAGCAGGTAGTCGGCCATCAGCGCGACTACCGCGAGCACGATCATCGCCGCGAACACGCCGCTCGCGTTGAACGCGCCTTGCGCGGTCGAGATCAGCAGACCGATGCCTTGCCTGGAGCCCAGGAATTCGCCCACCACGGCGCCCACCAGCGCGAAGCCGAAGCTCACGTGCAGGCTCGCGAGAATCCACGAAAGCGCCGAGGGGATCACCACCGACGTGGTCACCTGGCGGCGCGATGCGCCGAGGATCTGCGCATTGGCGATCATGTAGCGGTCCGCTTCGCGCACGCCCTGGAACGCATTGGCGAATACCACGAAGAACACCATCACCACGGCGAGCGCCACCTTCGACGCCATGCCGAGTCCCAGCGCGATCACGAACACCGAGCCCAGCACCACGCGCGGAATCGAGTTGGCGATCTTGATGTAGAGGCTGAAGACGTCGGAGAGCAGCTTGTTGCGGCCCAGCACGATGCCGCAGAACACGCCGCCGATCGAGCCGATGATGAAGCCGAGCCCGGTTTCCTCGAGCGTGACCCAGACCTGGGTGAGCAGCGGGCCTTGCGAGGTGCCGTTCACGAACCAGTCGACGATTTGCTCGAAGATCAGCGAGGGCATCGAGAAGAAGAACGGGTCGATCCATTTATGACGCGCGGCCAGTTCCCAGCCGCCGAGCACGACGACGAGCACCAGAATGCGCAGGCCGATCACGAGCGCATGGCGCTGGCGGATGCGGCGCTGCGCGGCGCGCTCGACGGCGTCGAGCGAGGCCGCGTCGATGCCTTGCGGCAAGGTTTGTTGCGGGGTGGACATGAGCGAGCGCTCCAGCTTGCTTGATGTTTTGGCCAATTCGACCGGGTTAGCCGATCTGCACTTCTTCGCGCAGGTCGTGCCAGATATCGCGCGACAGCTCGACGAAGTGCGGTGCGTAGCGGATTTCCGAGGTGATGCGCGGGCGCGGCAAGTCGATCTCGTACACCTTCTTGAGCGTCGCGGGCCGCGCCGTGAGCACGAACACGCGGTCGGCCAGCGCAATCGCTTCTTCGAGGTCATGCGTGACGAACACCACCGAGCCCGTGCCGCCCCACAGTTGCAGCAGTTCGTCCTGCATCAGCGTGCGCGTTTGCATGTCGAGCGCCGAGAACGGCTCGTCCATCAGCAGGATTTCGGGCTTGTTGATGAAGGTCTGCGCGAGCGCGACGCGCTTGCGCATGCCGCCGGAAAGCTGATGCGGATAGTGCTTGCCGAACTTGTCGAGGCCGACGCGGCGCAGCCATTCGTTCGCCTCGTCGTAGGCCGCCGATTTCGAGCGGCCGCGAAACAGCGGGCCGGCGGCCACGTTGTCGAGCACCGAGCGCCACGGAAACACGGCGTCGGCCTGAAACACGAAGCCGATGCGCGGATCGATGCCGTTCACGGGCGCGCCCATCACGCGCACTTCGCCCGTGGTGGGCTTGAGCAGGCCCGTGATCATGCTGAGCGTGGTGGACTTGCCGCAGCCCGTGGGACCGACGATGGCAACGAACTCCCCACGGGCGACCGCCATGCTGAAATCGCGCAGGGCGAGCGTCGCCTTGCCGTCGGGAGAGATGAAGCGGCACGATACGTTGCGCAGCTCGATGGCCGGCGTGCCTTGCGCGTGGAGGGAGCTCATGCTTCGTTGCCTCGGTAGTGCTTCGTCGATGGTGCGTGGTCGATAGGGTGTTGATGCAGCGTCGATGTCGATTTGCGTGGCGGCGTTACTTTGCCGCCGTGGCGGTCGCGGCCGGCAGATAATCGTTCGAGTACGTCTTCGCGAGATCGATATGCTTGCCCTTGACCGAAGGGTTGAAGGCGGAAAGCACCTTGAGCACGGTCTCCGGACCATCGGCGGGCATGCGGCCGTCCTTCGTGAACATCGGCAGCGAAGCGGCCAGCGCCTTTACATAGAGATCCTTATTACTGCCGTAGTAATCCTTCGGCATTTTCTCCGCGATCTCCTCGGCCTTATGCGTCGCGATGAAGTTGAGCGTGCGCGAGAACGCATGCGCGAGCTTGGTGGCTTCGTCCTTGTGCGACTGCGCCCAGGCGCGCTGCACATAAAAGCTCGATGCCGGGTAGGTGCCGCCCAGCGCGGTGCGCGTGCCGTCGAGCGTGCGCATGTCCACCAGCACCTTGGCGTCGCCGGTCTGCAAGAGGCGCGAGACGGTGGGCTCGGTCGTCATGCCCGCGTCGATGCGGTTCTGCTTCATCGCGGCGATGAAGGTGGCGTCGGCGCCCACGGGCAGCAGCGTGTACTGGTTCGAGGCAATGCCGGCGCGCTGCGCGAGGTATTGCGTGAGGAAGCTCGTGGACGAGCCCAGACCCGTCACCCCGAGCGTCTTGCCCTTGACGTCGGCCATGCTCTTGATCGTGCCGGCCGCCGCGTTCGACACCATCTCCACTTCGCCCGGCACCTGGCCGAAGATCACCAGCGTCTGGACTTCCTTGCCCTTGCTTTGCAGATCGATGGTGTGGTCGTAGAAGCCCACCACGCCCTGCACGGCGCCCGCGAGCAGCTCGTTCTCGGCGTCCACGCCGGCCGGCTGCGACTGGATTTCCACGTCGAGCCCTTCGTCCTTGAAGTAGCCGAGCTGCTCGGTCAGCTTGGCGGGCAGGTAGATGATTTTGGTTGCGCCGCCCACCATGATGGTGATCTTTTCCGCGTGCGCGGCGGCGGAGGTGGCGGCGAGGGCGAAAGCGACACTCGATACGGCGGCGATCTGGCGCAACGTGGGCATCGTGGAGTCTCCTTGAGTATGGCGCGAGGCCTCGCGGGCCGCGCTTTTTTGATGGATGCGGCCGATTATAGAAACGCTAACCTTTCTGCCAGCCTTCGATACCCCTTCACGAACGTCCGTGTTAACCCGCAAGGCGGCCATGCTCGCGGGGCGGCACAATCCGGCACAATCGCCGCACACGGTTTCCATCCAACGCCCCGCCCATGAAGCTGTTGCTCATCGAAGACAACCCCACGCTCGCTCACTGGCTCGTCAAGACGCTGGTGGAGCAGGGCTTTGCCTGCGATGCGGTGCAGGACGGCGATGCCGCCGATTCGCTCCTGCGCACCAATGCCTACGATGTCGTGCTGCTCGACCTGAACCTGCCGAAGCTTTCGGGCAAGAACGTGCTGCGGCGGCTGCGCCAGCGCGGCGACGCCACGCCGGTGATGGTGCTCACGGCGAGCGGATCGATCGACGAAAAGGTGGAACTGCTGGGCAGCGGCGCCGACGACTATCTCGTCAAGCCCTTCGAAGTGCGCGAACTGGTGGCGCGCGTCAAGGTGCTGATCCGGCGGCAGACGCCGGCGCGCGCCAACGAAGTCAGTTGCGGCGACCTCGTCTTCGACATCAACACGGGGCGGTTCACGCTCGACGGCGCGCCGCTCAACGTGACGCCGCGCGAGCGCACCGTGCTCGAAGCGCTGATGCTGCGTCTGAACAAGACCGTCTCGAAGTCCGCGCTGGCCGACGCGATCTTCACGCTCGCCGACGATCCGAGCGAAGACGCCATCGAGATCTACGTGTCGCGGCTGCGCAAGAAACTCGAAGGCAGCTCGGCCACGATCGTCACGCTGCGCGGCCTCGGCTATTTGCTGCGCAAGCGCGACGAAGTGGCTTGAGGCATGACGAGGAACCCGCGCGATGACGAGTAGCCTGCGCATCCGGCTGTTGTGGTGGATGCTGGTGCCGCTCGGCCTGTATGTGATTTTCACGACCACCTACGAGTATCGCGCGGCGCGCCACACCGCCGATCTCGTGCAGGACGGAAGGCTGCTTTCGTCTGCTCGCATGCTTGCGGGTTCGGTGGAGTGGAGCGACGGCGCGCTGCGCGCGAACGTGCCGCCGGCGGCGCTCGAGCTTTTCGCGTCGCCGCAGCGCGATCAGGTGTTCTACCACGTCAGCGTGGAAGATGGCCCGCTGCTCGCGGGCATGCCCGATTTTCCGGCTGCGGGAACGGCGCCCGCCGTCGACGCGCCGGTCTGGTACGACGCCGCGCTGCACGGCGAGGCGCTGCGCGCAGTGAGCGTGCTGCGCTCGATGTACGACAACGGCCGCGTCTGGCGCGTGCGCGTTTCGGTGGGCAAGACGGAGCATTCGCGCGACGCCATGACGACGGCTTTGTGGCGGCCCCAGCTCGCGCGCCAGATCGGCATGGTGCTGCTGGCGGTGGCGCTGGCGTGCATCGGCCTCACGTTCGAGCTGCGTCCGCTCATGAAGCTCAAGAACGAGGTCGCCGACCGCGATCCGATGCACCTCGTGCCGATTCGCTCCGAGGGGCTGCATGCGGAGCTGCGGCCCGTGGTGGATGCGATCAACCAGTGCATCGCGCGCCTCGGTGCGCAGAACGCCGCGCAACGGCGCTTTATCGCCGATGCATCGCATCAGTTGCGCACGCCGCTTACGCTGCTGGGCACGCAATTGCAGTACGCGTGCTCGCAGGGGACGCTGGATCCGGCGCTTGCCGAGGTTTTCGCGGCCATGCGCGAGAGCAATCGGTCGATGGTGGCGCTGACAAACAAGCTGCTGTTGCTGGCGCAGGCCGAGGCGTTCGACACCGCGCAGCGGCCTGGCGTGCCCGTGGATATGGCACAACTCGCGCACGAGGCCGTGGAGGGGCTCGTGATGCTGGCTCAGGCGCGCGACATCGACCTCGGCGCGGAACTGCATGGCGCGGCGCTCGTTTCGGGGCACCGCGAACTGCTGCGCGCGATGGTGAGCAACCTCGTGGATAACGCGCTGCGCTATACGCAGCCTGGAGGCCGCGTCACCGTGGGCGTGCAGTCGCGCGAGGACGCGGTGACGCTAGAGGTGCTCGACGACGGACCCGGCATTCCCGCCGAAGCGCGTGCCCGCGTGTTCGAGCCGTTCTTCAGGGCGGCATCGGACACGGAGGGCACGGGGCTCGGCCTCGCAATCGTGCGCGAGATCGTGCATTCGCACGGTGGCGAAGTCGGCCTGGATGCGGGCGCGAACGGACGCGGCGTGCGTGCGCGCGTGCGGCTCGCGCGGTTGCGCGAGCCGCGGCAGGAGAAGGTTATCGAAACGTAAGCACGCCAGGCACTTGCGCCCAGTCGATCGGCGTGGGCGATTCGTGCAATTTTATTCGACGCGAGACAACAGCATCCCCGCGCAGCGCGCGCGAGGCGTGGTCTTCATGACGTGCCATAACGCCATCTGGGAGCTCGCGGAAACATTGCACGAAGACTGCACGAAGCGGGCCATAACCCCGACAAGCATCGCAATCGATGCGCTGGCTGCCGATCTGACCAACCATGTCATTCCAGAAGCCATCGTGGCACCAGGCATCATGGCAACCGTGCTCGAGCTTCGGCAGTTGGGCTTTTATTGAAATGATGGTCTGCCGGGGCGGCTTTAGCCAGGAGGATACCGCTTACGCCAATGGCTGTGTCGTCATCGCGCGCGTGAGTCCGTGCATGGGCCGGCGCACCGCCACGTCGAACGGATTGGTCTGGGGGCCGATGATCTCCGCCTGACGTTTGAGCAATTCGACGATTGTCGGCAAGCGCTCCTCGGTCAAGCGAGCAGCCAGCGTGCCGACGCTCAGCGCGCCCACTGCGCAACCGTTGCGGTCGAGGATGGGCACGGCCACGCCTGCCATGCCCTCCAGCACGCCGGTATTGCGCCCCGCGTAGCCGAGCTTGCGCACGCGCTCGATCTCCGTGCGCAGATAGACCTCGTCGAGCACGCCATAGCTGCGCAGGCGCGGCACGTTGAACCGGATGATCTCCTCACGCTCGGCCTCGGGCTGAAAAGCGAGAATCGCGAGGCTGCCCTGGCCCACGCCCAGCGCGACGCGCCCGCCGATGTCGCCCGTGAACGAACGGATCGGAAACGGCCCTTCGCACATGTCGAGGCACACTGCATCGAAGCTGCTTTTCACGAGCAGAAAGATCGTGTCGCCAAGGCTTGCGCACAGGCGCAACAACGCGGGGCGGCACAGCGTGCGCATGCCGCTCGGATTGCCGGCCTGCGCGGCCATTGCAAAGAAGTCCACGCTCAGGCGATAGCGCTTCGTGCCTTCATCCTGCTCGACCACGCCCTCGGCAATCAGCCCCTGCAGCAGGCGGTGCACCGTTGCCGGCGTGAGGCCGACGGCCTTGGCGAGCGTTGTTACGCGGCTGCCTTGCGCCTCGCTTTCTCCCAGCGTGCGGATCACCGCGAATGCGCGTTGCAGGACGCCCGCGCCGCGGGCGTCGTCGCTTTGCATGCCACTTTTCTCTTCCATTGCTGTTGCGTCTCTGTCGATTTATTCCATTCAGCGGAATATCTGGCCGGTAACCATACGGTTTGATGCGCTGTCTGAATCCGTGTGCCGCAGCCTGTGCGGATTTGCTTGTGAGCATTCATTCAGGGATTTCCCGATGATCGCCTGATGAAATGACGTGGCCGTGAGTTCGTCAATATATTCCATTAAACGGAATATAAGACAAATCTCTATCATTCATTGGAATTTTAAATTGACGGTCGAAAATTTGGCTAGCTAGAGTCGCTTCAACGCAATGCGATCGATTCAGGAAGGCCAGACCATGTCGTTCCTCACGTTGACGGATGTGTCGAAATCGTTCGGCGACTTGCAGGCGGTCGCCGATATCAACCTGTCGGTGGAAAAGGGCGAATTCGTGTCGCTGCTCGGCCCCTCGGGCTGCGGCAAAACCACGACGCTGCAGATGATTGCCGGCTTCGTGGAGGCCACGCACGGCCGCATCACGCTCGATGGCCGCGACATCACCCACATGCCGCCGAACAAGCGCGGCCTCGGCATCGTGTTCCAGAGCTACGCGCTGTTTCCGCACATGAGCGTCGAGCAGAACGTGAGCTTCGGCCTGGAGATGCGCGGCGTCGAGAAGGCCGAGCGCAAGGCGCGCATCCACGAGGCGCTTGCGCTGGTGCGTCTCGATGCCTATGCGCACCGCTTTCCGCGCGAACTCTCGGGCGGCCAGCGCCAGCGCGTGGCGATCGCGCGTGCGATCGTGATTGCGCCGCCGGTGCTGCTGCTCGACGAGCCGATGTCCAATCTCGACGCCAAGTTGCGCGAGGAGATGCAGTTCGAGTTGCGCGCGATTCAGCGCAAGATCGGCACGACCACGCTGATGGTCACTCACGATCAGTCGGAGGCGCTTTCGATCAGCGACCGCGTGGTCGTGATGGAGCATGGGCGCATCACGCAGGTCGATACGCCGTATCGCGCCTACGAACGCCCCGAGAACGACTTCGTCTCGCAGTTCATCGGCAAGGCCAACATGCTCGCGGGCCGCATCGTCGCGCGCGAGGGCGACACGATCCGCGTCGATCTCGGCAACGACCTCGCGGAGACGGGCTCGATGGCGCAGTTGCCCGAGCGCGCTCGGGCGGTAGGCGTGGGCGACGCGATCACGCTGTGCATCCGCCCCGAAAAGCTCAAGCTGTGCGCAAGCGGCTCGGGACGTCTCGCGGGCCGCGTGACGAGCCGCTTCTTCCTCGGCAGCCAGTGGCTCTACCGGCTCGACAGCCGTGCCGGAGAGATGCTCGTGTGCTGCCAGAACGAAGGCAATGAGCCGCTTGCGGAAGGCGACCAGGTGGGCATCGACTGGCATAGCGACGCGATTCGCTTCATCCGGCAGGACGGCCCCCATGTCTAGCACGCTTCCCGCTTCTCAACCCACTCCGCAACGCGCGCCGCGCGCCACGGCACACGGGGGCTGGCAGGCTTATCTGCCGCTGTGGCTCATGAGCGCGCCCGCGCTGTTGCTCTTCGCCGCGCTCGTGCTCGTGCCGCTCGCCATGACGTTCGCGCTGACTTTCTACCGTTTCGATCCGTCGAGCGGCCCAGTCGCCGCATTCGATCTGCACAACTATGTAGAGGTGCTCGGCTCGTCGTACTTCCATACGATCTTCCTGCGCACCTTCGGCATTGCCGCGTTGACCACGCTGCTGTGCGTCGTGATCGGCACGCCCGAGGCCTACATTCTCTCGCGCATGCAGGATCCGTGGCGCTCGCTATTCCTGCTCGTGATTCTTGCGCCGCTGCTCGTTTCGGTGGTGGTGCGCGCGTTTGGCTGGAGCATGCTGCTCAACACGAACGGCCTCGTGAACCAGTTCTTCGGCCTGTTCGGCGCGGGGCCCTTCAAGCTCGAATACACGACCTTCGCGATCGTCATTGCGCTCGTGCACGTGATGCTGCCGTTCATGGTGATTCCCGTGTGGACCTCGCTGCAGCGGCTCGATCCGCAAACGGAGCATGCGGCGCTCTCGCTGATGGCGTCGCCCGCCACCACGCTGCGCCGCATCGTGCTGCCGCAACTGTTGCCCGGCATTCTCTCGGGCAGCCTCATGGTGTTCGGCCTCTCGGCAAGCGCGTTCGCGATTCCGGGCCTGCTGGGCGGCAGGCGCCTGAAAGTGGCGGCGACCGCCGTCTACGACCAGTTCCTCAGTTCGATGAACTGGCCGCTCGGCGCAACGATCGCCGTGCTCCTGCTGGTCGCGAATCTGGTGGTGATGCTCACGTACTACCGCGTGCTCGAGCGCCGCTACGCCCGCAGCATGGGCTGATGTTCCTGCATCGTCGGATTACACATCATGCGCAAAAACGGACTGCTCGCTCTCACGTTCCATAGCCTGGTCATCCTGTTCGTGCTGGCGCCGCTCGTCATCGTCATTCTCGTGGCCTTTACGCCCGACGAAACCCTGACGCTGCCCACGCACGGTTTTTCGCTGCGCTGGTTCCGTGCCATTCTCGACTACCCGGACTTCATCACGGCATTCTTCAACAGCCTGAAGCTCGCCTTCGCCTCGGCCACGCTCTCGCTCGCCATCGCGCTGCCGGCCGGGCTCGCGATTGGCCGCGCGCGTTTCCCGGGGCGCGGTTTTCTCAACGCGCTGCTGCTTTCCCCGCTCGTGATACCGGGCCTCGTGCTGGGCATCGCGCTGCTGCGCTTCTTCGCGCTGATCGGCGCAACCGGATCGTTCGCCTGGCTGATTCTCGCGCACATGATCATCATCACGCCGTTCGTGATGCGGCTCGTGCTCGCCTCGGTGAGCGGCCTCGACCGCAGCATCGAGCATGCGGCCTCGTCGCTCGGCGCGAACGCGTGGACCACGTTCCGTCGCGTCACGCTGCCGATGATCGTGCCCGGCATCACGGGCGGGTGGCTGCTCGCGTTCATCAATAGTTTCGATGAACTGACGATGTCGATCTTCGTGACGTCGCCGCAGACCGTCACACTGCCCGTGCGCATGTACATGTACGCGACCGAATCGATCGACCCGATGATGGCGTCCGTATCGGCGCTCGTTATTTTTATTACCGCGGGCGCGATGCTGCTGCTCGATCGCGTCTACGGGCTCAATCGCATCCTGATAGGGCGGCACTGAACGCAGTGCCGATACTTCGCCTGACTTTTTGACGCCAGCCAGTTGACCGCATATGAGCACCGTCACGCCGCTTCCCTTTGCCCAGTTTGTCCGTGTTGCCGAAACGGCTCGCGCACGCGTGTCCTTCGTTCTCGACGGCGTCGAGGTCGAGGCGCTCGCGGGCGACACGCTGCTCACCGCGATCCTCACGCAGCAGCGGCGCGTGCGCCGCAGCGAATTCAGCGGCGCGCCGCGCGCGGGCTTTTGCCTGATTGGCGCGTGCCAGGACTGTTGGGTCCGCTGCGAGGACGGCACACGGCTGCGCGCTTGCTCGACGCCGTTGCGCGAAGGCATGCGTGTGCTCACGCAAGACAATCCGGATAACGAAGGAATTGGGAAATGAGCACGATGACTCCTCGTATCGTTATCGTCGGGGCGGGGCCGGCCGGCATTCGCGCTGCACAGACGCTCGTCGCCGCTGGCCTGCGGCCGACCGTGATCGACGAGAACGCGCGCTGGGGCGGGCAGATCTATCGCCAACCCGAGGCGGGCGGCGGTTTTTCGCGCACCAGGGCCGCGCTCTACGGCTTCGAGGCGACGAAGGCTCACGCGGCTCACGAAGCCATGGCACAGATTCTTTCGAAGATCGACTACCGGCCCGATACGCTCGCCTGGTCGTGCGAGCCCGGGCGGATCGAGACCTTGGGCGAGGGCAGGGAAGCGAGCGTGCCGTGGTCGCATTTGATCATCGCGAGCGGCGCGACCGACCGCATCGTTCCGCTGCCTGGCTGGACCCTGCCCGGCGTCTATACGCTCGGCGGCGCACAGGTCGCGCTCAAGGCGCAAGGCTGCGCGATCGGCCATCGTACCGTGTTTGCAGGGACCGGCCCTCTGCTCTATCTCGTCGCTTACCAATACGCAAAAGCGGGTGCGCAGGTGGCTGCGGTTCTCGACACCAGCCCGTTCTCGCGCCAGGCCGCTGCCGCGCCCGCGCTGCTCAATCAACCGGCCACGTTCGCGAAGGGCGTTTATTACGTGGCCTCGCTCAAGGCGCGCGGCGTGCGTGTCGAGCATGGCGTGTCTCTCGCGGCCATCGATGGCCGCGAGGCCGTCGAAGCGGTTCGCTGGCGCTCGGCCAAAGGTGTCGAGCAGCGTCTCGCATGCGACGCCGTCGGCCTCGGTTACGGCCTGCGTCCGGAAACGCAGCTCGCCGATCTTGCGGGCTGCCGCTTCGGCTTCGATGCGCTCAACCGCTGCTGGCTGCCCGAGCGCGACGCGGCAGGCCGTAGCTCCTTCGAAGGGGTCTATCTCGCGGGCGACGGCGCGGGAATCGCGGGCGCGGATGCAGCGGAACTGGCGGGCCGCCGTGCCGCGCTCGCCGTGCTCGAAGACCTCGGCATCGCATCGGCGGGGCAGTCGCACGATGCGGCCACCATCGAGAAACGTCTCGAACGCATCGCGCGCTTTCGTGCGGGTATCGAGCAGGCCTTTGCGCCGCCCGCCGATTGTGCCGCCAGTTGGCCCGACGATCTGACCGTCTGCCGCTGCGAGGAAGTGAGCGCGGGCACGTTGCGCAGTTGTATCCGCAGTGGCCTTGCAACGGAAGTCAATCGTCTGAAGGCGCTCACGCGCATCGGCATGGGACGCTGCCAGGGACGCATGTGCGGCGAATCGGCCGTGGCGCTGCTCAGCGCGGAAACCGGCAAGCCGCTGCACGAAGTGGGCCGGTTGCGTAGCCAGGCGCCCATCAAGCCGATCCCGATTTCACCCATGCTGTTCGAGGACGGCGTTCAGGTCGTCGACGAGGAAGCCCACGATGAATGACACACGCCATTTCCAGGTGGTGATCGCGGGCGGCGGGCTCGTGGGTGCTTCGGCGGCGCTCGCGCTCGCGCGCAAGGGCTTGAGCGTGGGCCTGTTCGAGCGCCGCTTTTGCGGCGCGCAGGCAAGCGGCGTGAACTACGGCGGCGTGCGCACCCAGGGCCGTTCCGCCGAGCAGTTGCCGCTGGCGGTACGGGCCCGGCGCGTCTGGAGCCGTCTGCCCGAACTGATCGGCATCGACGGGGAGTTCGTTGTATCGGGGCATTTGCGCCTCGCGCGCCGCGAGAGCGACATCGAGGCGCTTCACGCATGGTCCGCGATGGCGCGCGAACACGGTGTCGAGTCGCAGGTCATGAGCGGCGACGCGTTTCGCCGCCGCTACCCGTGGGTCGGCAAGGCCGCGATAGGCGGGTCGCTGTGCGCGAGCGACGGCCAGGCGAATCCGCGTCTCGTCTCGCCCGGCTTCGCGGCGGCGGCGCGCCGCGCGGGCGCGCACGTGCAGGAGCAAACCGCGCTCGGCAACCTGAGCTTTGATGGGCGCCGCTTCCAGATGCGCGCTGGCGAAGCACGCATCAGCGCCGACTGGTTCATCAATGCCGCCGGCGCCTGGGCCAACACCGTCGCGGGCGCATTCGGGGAGGTGGCGCCGATGAAGCCGATTTATCCGAACATGTGGGTGACCGAGCCGCTGCCGCGTTTTATTCAGCACAACCTGGGCGTGTATGGCGGCGGCGTCTACGCGCGCCAGGTCGAGCGCGGCAACTGCGTGATCGGCGGCGGCCGCGGACACGGCGACGGCGAGTACGCGCAGCCTTCCAGCGATACCACGCGCGCCGTCATGCGCGAAGCCTGCGCGCTGCTGCCCGGACTGCGCAACGCGTTGCTGATTCGCACCTGGAGCGGCGTAGAAGGCGAAACGCCGGATAGCAATCCCATCATTGGCCCCAGCCATACCACGCCACGCTTGCTGCACGCCTTCGGCTTTTCCGGCGGCGGCTTTTTGCTCGCGCCGGGCGTGGGTGAAGTTCTTGCTGAGCTCGTCATCGAAGGCACAGCGAGCACGCCCATCGAACCGTTTTCAATCGGCCGCTTCACCGAGCCTTCCGTTCATGCCGCTCTCCCCATCCAATAAGGAGTCCACTTGATGAAATTCGCACGCACATTGGCTTCGCTGGCTGCGCTTTGCGCCTTGGGTCTTTCCACCTCTGCCTGGTCGCAGACGAAGACGATCTATATCGGCATGAACGGCGGTCCGATGGAGAAGGCCTACACGAGCCAAGTCCTGCCCGACTTCGAAAAGGCCAATAACGTCAAAGTCGTGGTCGTGCCGGGCACGTCGTCCGACGTGCTGGCCAAGCTCATGGCGAACCGCAACAGCCCGCAGATTCATGTGGCTTTCCTCGACGACGGCGTGATGGCGCGCGCGGTCAGCATGGGCGTGTGCGAGAAGCTCGACGATTCGCCGGTGCTCAAGGAACTGTATCCGTTCGCGCGCATGAAGGGCGACATGGGCGCGGGCGTGCAACTCGGCATGACCGGCATCGGCTACAACACCAAGCTGTTCGCCGAGAAAGGCTGGGCGCCCCCCACTTCATGGCTCGATTTTGAAAATCCCAAGTACAAGGGCAAAGTGGTGTTCCAGTCTGCTTCCAGCAGCACCTTCGGGCTGCACGGCTTTCTGGCCATCAACCGCCTGATGGGCGGCAGCGAGAACAACGTCGAGCCGGGCTTCACGAAGTGGCCGAGCACGGTGGGGCCGAACGTCGTCGAATATATTCCGAACTCCGCCAAGCTCTCGGAGATGATCCAGACGGGCGAGGCCGGTATCTTCCCGCTCACGCCCACTGCCGTCGGCGACCTGAAGGATAAGGGCTTGCCCGTGGCCTATGCGAATCCGAAGGAAGGCGCGGTGCTGCTGCTCGTCGACCTGTGCGTCGTGAAGAACAATTCCGATCCGCAACTCGCGCAAAAACTCGCGCAATTCCTGCTTTCGGCGCCTGCTCAAAGCAAGGCCGCGGCTGCCGGCAAGCAGATTCCCACCAATCAGAACGCGACCATGCCGCCGGACATGCAAAAGAGCCTTGGCGACCTCAACCAGCTCGTGAAGAAGGTGACGGTGGTGGACTGGGACGTGATCAACCAGCATCGCGCACAGTGGGATTCGCGCTGGAACCGGCAGATCGAGCAATGAACTGACGCGTGCATGGATGCCGCTCGCCATGCACGCGTCTTGTGACGGCAGCGACGCGTAGCCAGACCGGTCTCGGGCGCTGACTACGCGGCGACGCCCGCTTGCAGGAAATCGTCGACGAGCGGTGCAAGCACGCGCGCATGCTCGCATGCGAGGTCGTGGCCGCCGCCGTTCACCACGTCGAGCTCCGAGTTCGGCAACAGTTCGAGCAGTTTTTCGCCGACGGCTAGCGGGCTGATGGGATCCGCGTCGCTCCACAGCAGCATGACCGGCTGCTGGACATACGCAAGCTCGCTCGTGAGGTCCTCGCGCAAGGTGAGGAACCAGTCGGGCAAGTGCGGGTTTTGCGCGGCGAATTCCTCGCGCCAGTCGCTCGCGCCGAGCGCCTGGGTGTCCAGGCCGCCCGAGGTGGCGGCAAGCACCAGATGCGTGACGAGCGCCGGCTTGGCCAGCGCGGCACGCAACGCGAGCACGCCGCCCATCGACTGGGCGATCAGCGCGCTAGGCCGGTCGATCTGCTGGACGATCTGGCGCACGAGATCCTCGAAATTCTCGACCTCGGGGTCCGCGGGTGCGCCGCCGAAACCCGGATAAGTGAGGAAGCGACGCTCGGCGGGATGCTCGAGCTGGTCTGCGAGCGGCTGCCAGAACGCGGGATCGCCCGACGCGCCGGGCAGGAACAGGAGTTGGGTGGGAGCGTTCACGTTGGAAGGCCTGTAGCGTGGGTCTTGCGGATTCCGCGCAGTTGCGGTCGCGGGCTGCGCCGCCGGGTCGCCGTTGAGGCGTCGCCGCCGGAGTGGGAGCCGCCGATCTTAGCACGGGCCCAGGCTCGCGCCGCCTCGCGCGGGGCGGAACGGGCGAGGCATCGGCGAACGCATGGACCAACACGTGCGGCACGACCGATCGCTGACGGTACAATGTGCCCCGGTCAGGTTGGCTTTGCCCGAGCGCAGCGCTCGTGCCCAGTTGAAAACAAGGCCGAAAGCCGGGCAATGCGCCCGCCCATTTCCAGATGACGATTATGCAAAACAAGCCGGCGCGCGGCACGCCTTTGCCCGCATACGAACAGATCAAGCGCCACGTCCTCGCCCAGATCGAAAGCGGCGCGCTCAAGCCGGGCGACGTCGTGCCCTCCGAAACGGAGATGGTCAAGGAGTTCGGTGTTGCGCGCATGACCGTTTCGCGCGCGCTGCGCGAACTCATGGCCGAAGGGGTGCTGAACCGCGTGCGCGGTTCGGGCACCTATGTCGCGCCGCGCCAGTACGAATCGACGGTCCTGCAGATCCGCAACATCGCCGATGAAATCGCCGCGCGCGGCCATCGCCACACGGCGCGCGTGCTCGCGCTGGAATCCAGCGAGGACCCGAATGCCATCGCCGCGCTCGAACTCGACGCCGGGCCGGCGTTTCATTCGCGCATCGTGCACTACGAAGAGGGTGAGCCGATTCAGTACGAGGATCGCTACGTCAATCCCGAGGTATTTCCCGACTATCTCGCGCAGGATTTCACGCTCGAAACGCCGAACAATTACATGGTGCGCCTCGCGCCCATTCAGCGCGCGGAGTTCCGCATCTACGCGCAAAAGCCGGACGCGCACGTGCGCCAGCATCTCGCCATGGAAATCGGCGAGCCCTGCCTGTTGCTGCTGCGCCGCACGTGGGTCGGCAAGCACGTCGCGACTTCGGTGCGGCTCTGGCACCCGGCTTCGCGCTTCCATCTGGCCGGCACCGTCTGAAATGGCGCGGCTTCGCGCCGCTGCCATCATCTTGTCTAGTCAATAGGCGCCTTCGTCCGGCGTTCCATCCCTTCTATCCCTTGAGTCCCCGCTGGAAAACCCGCCAGGGTAATTCCCTACGCTTGTTTTGTCGAAACGAGTTGTATATACAACTTGGCGGCGGTAGACTGGTGCTCACGTTGCCGCGACGCCGTTTCCGGCCATCGCCCGGTGTGGGCAGAAGGGCCTGGGCCGCGCAAGAACTTCTATCCCGAGACGAATGCCATGAACCATCCGAACTTCACCGATCCCCGCCTCGACCCGAGCCGCACGATCCGCGCACCGCGCGGCAGCGAGAAGGTGTGCAAGACCTGGCTGGCCGAAGCCGCGTACCGCATGATCCAGAATAATCTGGACCCGGAAGTGGCCGAGCACCCGCACGCGCTGGTGGTGTACGGCGGCATTGGCCGCGCCGCGCGCAACTGGGAATGCTATGACCAGATTCTGGCGTCGCTGAAGGACCTGAACGAAGACGAAACGCTGCTGATCCAGTCGGGCAAGCCGGTGGGCGTGTTCCGCACGCATGCCGACGCGCCGCGCGTGCTGCTCGCGAACTCGAACCTCGTGCCGCACTGGGCCACGTGGGAGCACTTCCACGAACTCGACCGCAAGGGCCTCATGATGTACGGCCAGATGACGGCGGGCAGCTGGATCTACATCGGCTCGCAGGGCATCGTGCAGGGCACCTACGAGACGTTCTTCTCGGTGGCGAACCAGCACTTCAAGGGCGACCCGTCGGGCCGCTGGATCCTCACGGGCGGCCTGGGCGGCATGGGCGGCGCGCAGCCGCTGGCCGCGACGATGGCGGGCTTCTCGATGATCGCGGTGGAATGCGACGAGACGCGCATCGACTTCCGCCTGAAGACGCGCTACGTGGACCGCAAGGCCAGGACGCTCGACGAGGCGCTGGCCATCGTCGAGGAAGCGAAGAAGGCGGGCAAGCCGGTGTCGGTGGGCCTGCTGGGCAACGCCGCCGACGTGTTCGCCGAGTGCGTGGCACGCGGCATCACGCCGGACTGCGTGACGGACCAGACGAGCGCGCACGACCCGATCAACGGTTACCTGCCGCAGGGCTGGACGGTCGAGCAGTGGCGCGAGGCGCAGAAGGTGGCGCCGGAAAGCATCGTGAAGGTGGCTAAGCAGTCGATGGCGCACCAGGTGAAGGCGATGCTGACGCTGCAGGAACGCGGCGCGGCGACGCTCGACTACGGCAACAACATCCGCCAGATGGCGCTGGAAATGGGCGTGGAGAACGCGTTCGACTTCCCGGGCTTCGTGCCGGCGTACATCCGCCCGCTGTTCTGCGAGGGCAAGGGCCCGTTCCGCTGGGTGGCGCTCTCGGGCGATCCTGAGGACATCTACAAGACGGACGCGAAGGTCAAGGAGCTGATTCCGGACGATCCGCACCTGCACAACTGGCTGGACATGGCGCGCGAGCGCATCGCGTTCCAGGGTCTGCCGGCGCGGATCTGCTGGGTGGGCGTGAAGGACCGCTATCGTCTGGGCCAGGCGTTCAACGAGATGGTGAAGAACGGCGAGCTGAAGGCGCCGATCGTGATTGGCCGCGACCACCTGGACACGGGTTCGGTGGCAAGCCCGAACCGCGAGACGGAATCGATGAAGGACGGCTCGGATGCGGTGAGCGACTGGCCGCTGCTGAACGCGTTGCTGAATACGGCGGGTGGCGCGTCGTGGGTGTCGCTGCACCATGGCGGCGGAGTGGGCATGGGCTTCTCGCAGCACTCGGGCGTGGTGATCGTGGCGGACGGCACGCAGGCGGCGCACGAGCGTCTGGGCCGTGTGCTGCTGAACGATCCGGCGACGGGCGTGATGCGTCACGCGGATGCGGGCTACGAGCTTGCGCAGCGGACGGCGCGCGAAGCCGGGCTCAAGCTGCCGATGCTGGGCCGATGAGCATCGCCCGCGAGGTAGACGAAGCGGGCGCCGCGCGGCTCACGCTGCTGCGCGGGGCGGATCTCGTGGCGTCGCCGTGGAAGAACGGCGGCGGCGTCACGCGCGAGATCGCGCTCGCGCATCTGCCGGGCGCCGTGCCGGGCCAGGCCGCCGATGGGTTCGCATGGCGCGTGAGCGTGGCGGACGTCGGGCAGGCCGGCCCGTTCTCGCGTTTCGACGGCGTGGCGCGCACGCTGGTGCTGCTCGAAGGCGCCGGCATGGTGCTCGACGAGACGGCGGCGGACGGCGGTGCGCCGGTGCGCACGCATACGCTGACGCAGGCGCTCGATGTTGCGCGCTTCGACGGCGAAGCGCCGATCGATGCGCGCCTCGTCGACGGGCCCACGCGCGACTTCAACCTGATGGTGCGCCGCGACGCGGCGCGCGCGCAGTTCGAAGTGTGGCGCGAGAACGTGGCGCGCCGCATCGAGGCCGACACCGTGCTGCTCTATTGCGCACAGGGCGAAGCGAAGGTGCGCGTGAATGGCGGCGAGCTCACGGCGCTCGCGGCCGGCGACACGCTGCGCATCGACACGACGCATTTGGCGCGTGCTGTGCGGATCGAAACGCGAGGCGAGGGCGCACTGCTCGCCATGGCCCTCGACATCGTGAACGCGCAAGCGAATCGAGAACCTTCGAGAACCTGATAGCGACGCGGCGCCTCGCAGCGCCGCGCAATCTCCATGAACCAGACTGTCTGGCATCACCTGAAGCTGTGCCCGCAGGGCGACCCCCGGCACACCATCGAAGACGCGGCCATCGCCGTCGAGAACGGCAAGATCGCGTGGCAGGGCGCGGCGGCGTCGTTGCCGGCGAAGTTCGCGCAGTGGCCGCGCGAAGACCTCAAGGGCGCGTGGGTGACCCCGGGCCTCGTGGACTGCCACACGCACCTCGTGTACGGCGGCCAGCGCGCCGACGAATTCGCGCAGCGCCTCGCGGGCGTGAGCTACGAAGAGATCGCGCGCAATGGCGGCGGCATCGTCTCGACGGTGCGCGCAACGCGCGCCGCAAGCGAAGCGGAGCTCTACGCGCAATCGGCCGCGCGCCTCGAGCCGCTGCTCGCCGAGGGCGTCACTGCCGTCGAGATCAAGTCGGGCTACGGCCTCGAACTCGCCGCTGAGCGCAAGATGCTTCGCGTCGCGCGCCAACTCGGCGAGCGCTATCCGGTCACGGTGCGCACGACCTTCCTCGGCGCTCACGCATTGCCGCCCGAATTCGCGGGACGCGCCGACGACTATATCGACGAAGTGTGTAATCGCATGCTGCCCGCGCTGGCCGACGAAGGCCTCGTCGATGCGGTGGACGTTTTCTGCGAACGCATCGGCTTTTCGGTCGCGCAGAGCGAGCGCGTGTTCGAAGCCGCCGCGCGCCGCAATCTGCCGGTCAAGATGCACGCGGAGCAATTGTCGAACAGCGGCGGCGCGGCGCTGGCTGCGCGTTACGGCGCCTTGTCGTCGGACCATCTGGAGTTTCTCGACGAAGCCGGCGTGGCGGCGATGAAAGCCGCGGGCAGCGTCGCGGTGCTGCTGCCGGGCGCTTATTACTTCATTCGCGAAACGCAATTGCCGCCGCTCGACTTGCTGCGCCGCTACGAGGTGCCGATTGCGATCTCGACAGACAGCAATCCGGGCACGTCTCCGACCACGTCAATACTGCTCATGATGAATATGGCGACCACGCTGTTCCGCATGACCGTGCCCGAGGTGCTGCAAGGCGTGACGCAACACGCGGCGCGTGCGCTCGGCGACGCCGAGCGGCACGGCACGCTCGCCGAAGGACGCCCGGCGGACTTCGCGGTGTGGGACGTGCAATCGCTCGCGGAACTGGCTTACTGGATCGGCCGGCCGCTTTGCGCACGCGTCGTGCGCGGCGGCAAGACGGTCTTCGAGCGTCGCTCGAAGACGATTTGAACGCATGAATTGAACGCTTGAAGCAGGCATCGACTATGAATTCCAACTCACGCGCGCTGTTCGCGACGCACGCCTGGCTACCGCAAGGGTGGCGCCGCAACGTGCTGCTCGAATGGGATGCGGCGGGCAACCTCCAACGCGTCCAGGCCGACCTTCCGGCCGCGCCCGCGGGCGTCGCCCAGGCGTCAGGCCCGCTCATGCCAGGCATGCCTAATCTTCATTCGCACGCTTTTCAGCGCGCGATGGCCGGACTCACCGAATACCGCGCGAATCCTACCGACAGCTTCTGGAGCTGGCGCGATCTGATGTATCGCTTCGCTGCGCGCATCACGCCTGACGATCTCGGCGCGATCGCGCGCTGGCTTTACGTGGAAATGCTCAAGGCCGGCTATACGTCGGTCTGCGAATTCCACTACGTGCATCATGCGCACGACGGGCAACGCTATGCCAACCCGGCCGAGCTTGCACAGCGCGTGGTCGATGCCGCGAGCGAGACCGGCGTGGGCATGACCATGCTGCCCGTGCTCTATCAGTACAGCGGTTTCGGCGCGCGTGCGCCGCGCGACGATCAGCGGCGCTTCATCAATACGCCTGAGCAACTGCTCTCGATCATCGAGGCCGTGCGCGGCGAGCGGCCCGAGCATGGCGCATTGCGCTACGGCGTGGCGCCGCATTCGCTGCGCGCGGTCTCGCAGGCGTCGCTGTGCACGCTGCTCGAGGGTCTCGATGCAGCGTTGCCGGGCGCACCCGTGCATATCCATATCGCCGAGCAAACCGCCGAAGTCGACGCTTGCGTCGAGACCGAAGGCGCGCGCCCGGTGCAATGGCTGCTCGATCGCTTCGACGTGAACGCGCGCTGGTGCCTCGTGCATGCCACGCATGTTGACGCTCAGGAGACCAAGGCGCTCGCGAAGAGCGGCGCGGTGGCGGGGCTGTGCCTCACCACCGAGGCGAATCTCGGCGACGGCATTTTCCCTGCGCACGACTATCTCGACGCGCAGGGCGTGTTCGGCGTGGGTTCGGACAGCCATATCGGCGTGGACTGGCGCGCGGAACTGCGCCTGCTCGAATATGGGCAGCGTCTCGTGCGGCGCGAGCGCAACGTGCTGGCCGCGCCGCAGGCGGCGAACGTGGCGGACCGGCTGTTTGCCGCCGCGCTCGCGGGCGGCGCACGCGCTGCAGGCCGCGCAGTGGGCGCGCTCGAAGCGGGCGCGCGCGCCGACTGGATCGTGCTCGATCCGCAGCATCCCGATCTCGCGGAAAAGACGCCGCAGACGTGGCTCTCTTCGGTCGTGTTCTGCGAGCATGGCGAAACGCCCGTGCTCGACGTCTACACTGCCGGCGAGAAAGTGGTCGAAGGCCGGCGTCATCGCGCAGAAGAGCGCCTTTACGCGGACTATCGCAAGACGCTTGCGCGTTTGCTGGCCGACACATGAACGCAGCAAGCTCGACGATGTGCGCTGTAATCCACTGAACGGACCGACTCATGACAGACCTCTACACACTCGAGCGCGGCGACGCGCCGCTCATCGTTTCGATCCCGCATCTGGGCACGTCCATCCCCGAGTCGCTGCGCGGCCAATATACGGATGTGGCCCTGAGCCTCGCCGATACCGACTGGCATCTCGATCGCCTCTACGCCTTCGCGAAGTCGCTGGGCGCGACGATTCTGGGCGCGCGCGTCTCGCGCTATGTGATCGACCTGAACCGTCCACCCAACGACGAAAGCCTGTATCCGGGGCAGACCACTACGTCGCTGTGCCCGACCGAAACGTTCCGCGGCGAGCCGCTCTACCGTGACGGTTGCGCGCCCGATGCCGCCGAGCGCCAGCGCCGCGTGGCCGCGTACTGGCAGCCGTATCACGATACTTTGCATGCCGAACTGAAGCGTCTGCGCGGCAAGCATGCGAACGTGCTGCTCTGGGAGGCGCACTCGATTGCGAGCGTGTTGCCGCGTCTCTTCGAAAGCAAATTGCCCGACTTCAATATCGGCACGCAGGAAGGCCGCACCGCGCATGCATCGGTGCAGGCACGCGTCGAACTGGCTGCGGCAGGCAGCGGATACACGTGGGTGGCGAACGGGCGCTTCAAGGGTGGCTATATCACGCGCCATTTCGGCGCGCCGCTCGACGGCGTGCATGCGGTCCAGCTCGAAATGTGCCAGTCCACCTATATGAACGAGCATGCTCCGTTCGACTACGCGCCGGCGCTGGCCGACAAGGTCGAGCCGGCGTTGCGCGAGATGGTGAGTGGCGCGCTCGACGCCGTGAAGGCGCTGAATGCCGCGATCGCCTGAAGACGGAACGTGTACGCAATAAAAACCGGCTCTGGATCATCGATCCAGAGCCGGTTTTTTCCTTTCGGAAACCCGTTCGGAAATCCCAATACTCAGCGCAGCATTTCCGCTAGCGTGTTGAACAGCAGCGTGCGCTTGTTCGACTTACGATGGATCATGCCCACGGTGCGCATGAACGGCGGATTGCAAAGCGGAATCAGCCGCAGGTTGGCATCGTCGTGCCAGTGGCCGTTATGGAGCACAGGCAGCACGCTCACGCCCACATCGTTGCGCACCAGCGAAACGATTGTTTCGATGGAATTGAGTTCGAGATATTCCTGCGGTTTAATGCCGAGCGTGCGCAAGGCTTCGTCGATCACGGCGCCTGTCGGCACGCGGCGGTCGAAGCGCAGGAAGCTGCGTTCGCGCAGGATGCGGCGCGCGGTGCCTCCCGTCTCGCCGCCCTCGGTGGCGCGGCTCGTCACCAGCATGAGCGGCTCTTCATAAAGCGGCGTCCATGCGAGCGATTCGTGCAGCGCGCCGTCCGCATTGCCAACCACCACGGCGAGATCGACGTCGCCTTCTTCCACCATGCGCGCTAGCTCCGCGGAGCGCGCCGAGGTGAGTCGCACTTCGAGTTCGGGATGCTCGGTCTTCAGATGCGCGACGGCGAGCGAGAGGGCGCCGATCACCGACACCACGGCGCCGACGATGACCGAGCCGCGAATCGTGTCGTCGGCACGAGCCGGCAACTCGTCGATCAGTTCGAGAATGCGCTCGACTTTCGCGCAGATTTCGCGGCCCTCGCGCGTCAACGCGACCTGGCGCGCGCGGCGATCGAAGATCTGCCGGCCCAGTGCTTCTTCGAGCCCGCGCATCTGCAGGCTCACAGCCGCCTGCGTGAGCGCGGTCCGTTCCGCTGCGAGGGCGAATGAGCCGCTACGGGCCACGGCGTGCAGGGTACGCAGCATGCGCAGGGAAAGCATGTAAGCAAATTTTAAGTATTGAAAACAAAATATTAATATTTTTTTGCTCAAGCCTTCAAGATAATCGACGCATCGGCATTCCAGCTATTTCCAATCTTTCCGTTCGATACCGCCATGACACGCTTTGACTGGCAGAACCCTTATCCGACGCCGCGCCTGCCGGTGTTCGCCCGCAACATCGTCTCGACCTCGCATCCGCTTGCCGCGCAGGCGGGCCTGCGCATGCTCTGGAAGGGCGGCAATGCCGTGGATGCCGCGATTGCGGCAGCGGCGGCCATCACCGTGGTCGAGCCGGTGTCGTGCGGCCTGGGCGGTGACGCCTTCGCGCTCGTCTGGGACGGCGCGCAACTGCACGGGCTGAATGCCTCGGGCACCGCGCCCGCCGCCTGGAACCCCGATTACTTCCGGCGCAAGTACGGCGAGGAAAACGGCCTCGCGATGCAGCCCAAGCGCGGCTGGGACACCGTCACCGTGCCCGGCGTGATTGCCGGCTGGGAAGCGTTGCACGCGAAGTTCGGCTCGCTGTCGTTTGCCGAATTGATGGAGCCCGCGATCGAGATCGCCGAGCGCGGCTACGCGCTTGCCTTGATCGTCGCGCACAAATGGCAGGCGGCCATTCCCGAGTTGCACGACCAGCCCGGTTTTGCCGAGACCTTCATGCCGCGCGGCCGCGCGCCCGAGGTGAGCGAGCGCGTGTGCCTGCCGGGCCACGCGGCCACGCTGAGGCGGCTCGCCGAGCTCGGTCCGCGCGCCTTCTACGAAGGGGAAATCGCCGAGCGCATCGCTGCGTTCGCGCGCGAGGGCGGCGGGGCGCTCACGAGCGACGATTTGCGCAACTATCGCGCCGATTGGGTGAAGCCAATCTCGAAGGAATATCGTGGCTATCGGATGCATGAGATTCCGCCCAACGGTCAGGGCATCGCCGCGCTCATCGCGCTGGGCATTCTCGAGCAGTTCGACGTGACGTCGTTGCCGCGCGATGGCATCGAGTCGCAGCATCTGCAGATCGAGGCCATGAAGCTCGCATTCGCCGATGTCTATCGCTATGTCGCCGATCCGCGCTCGATGGAAGTGACGCCCGAACAGATGCTCGACGACGCCTATCTCAAGGAGCGCGCGAAACTCATCGACCTCAAGCGCGCGACGCAGTTCGATTTCGGCATGCCGAGGTCGGGCGGCACGATCTATCTGTCCGCTGTCGACGAACGCGGCATGATGGTGAGCTTCATCCAGTCGAACTACATGGGCTTTGGCTCGGGCGTGGTGGTGCCGGGAACGGGCATCGCGCTGCAGAATCGCGGCTGCGGGTTCTCGATGGACCCGGTCTCGCCCAACGTCGTCGAAGGCGGCAAGCGCCCGTTCCACACCATCATTCCCGGGTTCCTCACGCAGCAGGTGGAGGGCCGCGAAGAGGCGGTCATGAGCTTCGGCGTGATGGGCGGCGACATGCAGCCGCAAGGCCATCTGCAGACGGTCGTGCGCATGCTCGACTACGGCCAGCAGCCGCAGGCCGCTTGCGATGCGCCGCGCTGGAAGGTGAATCGCGATTTCTCGGTCGATATCGAATCGACGCTCGACGCGCAGGTTGCCGAAGAGCTTGCGGCGCGGGGTCACGAGATCAAGAGCATCGACGATCCGTATATGGACTTCGGCTCTGGCCAGTTCATCTGGAAGCTCGATCGCAATGATCCCGAGCGCGGCTACGTGGCAGCGAGCGATTCGCGCCGCGACGGGTTGGCCGCGGGGTTCTGATTGCGTGCAGGGCCGGCGATGCGTGCAACGCGGCCGGCCAGCGCTGGAGCGCCGGCTTTTGATTTTTCCAGATCACTAAGTACAACAAAGCAATAGAGCAGGGAGACGAGACATGAAGAGTGGTTCGCAATCCATTGCGGATGTCATGGCGCCTGAAAGCGACAGCGGCCAAAAGACGCCGCTCACGCGCGCCATGGTGCGCCGCATCGTGTTTTCTTCGTCCATTGGCAACGCGCTCGAATGGTTCGATTTTCTCGTCTACGGCTATTTCGCGCCGTTGATAGCGAAGCAGTTCTTTCCCGTGCACGACGAATGGCTTTCGACGCTGCTCGCAATCGGCACCTTCGGCATTTCGTTTTTGATGCGTCCGCTCGGCGCCATCGTGCTGGGCATCTATGGCGACCGCAAAGGGCGCAAGGCCGCGCTGACGCTCGCCATTGCGTTCATGATGGCAGGCACGCTCGCGATGGCCGTGATGCCGACGTACGCCACGATCGGCATCGCGGCGCCGTTGCTCGTCCTGCTCGCCCGTCTCGTGCAGGGCTTCGCGGTAGGCGGCGAGTTCGGCAGCGCGACGGCGTTCATGGTCGAGCACAGCAGCACGCGGCGTGGCTATTACGCGAGTTGGCAATTCGCCAGCCAGGGCGCGGCGGCGATTCTCGCGGCCTCGTTCGGCTCGTTGCTGGCGCTCTGGCTGCCGCCCGCGGAGCTGGCCTCGTGGGGCTGGCGCGTGCCGTTTTTCTTTGGGCTCGTGCTGGGTCCCGTGGGTTATTACATTCGTTCGCATCTTGACGAAACGCCCGAGTTTCTCGCGAACCGCGAAGCAATCTCGAGGCAGGACGTTGCGCCTGTGAAGCACGAGCATGTCGGCCGCCGCTGGACTGATTTGCTGCTCGCGGTGGGCATCGTCGCACAGTCGACGGTCGGCGTGTATATCCTCCAGCTTTATATGCCGCTGTATGCGGTGAAGCAGCTTCACATGGCAGCGGCTACCTCGTTCGGCGTGGTCGTGCTCAACGGCGGCCTGCAATTCGCGCTTTCGCCGGTCATGGGCGCATTGTCCGATCGCATCGGACGCCTGCGTATCATGCTCACCACGTCGGTTTTGCTGGCGGCGCTCACTTACCCCATGTTTGCCTGGCTAAAGGCGCACCCCACGCTTGAATGGCTGCTCGTGCTGCAAGGCGCGGCCGGTATTTTCAAGGCTGCCTATTCCGGCCCGATGCCCGCGCTCATGTCGGAGATCTTTCCTGTGCAGATGCGCTCGGCCGGTTTGTCGATTGCCTATAGCCTGGGCGTGACGCTGTTCGGCGGTTTCGCGCCCACCATCGCCGAGGTGTTGATTCATTGGACCGGCAACACGCTCGCGCCTGCTTGCTACGTTTCGCTCGCCGCGATCATTTCGGGTATTTCGCTTTCGATCGTGGGCTGGCGCATGCCGCGGCCATCGCGTGCTCGTTGAGCACAACTGTCCGTATCGCTGAACGGACCACGAGGCAGTGCTATATTCGCGGTCCCCGTCGCAATCCAGCGATGAAAAGCTTACGTTTTGACAGGTAGTGGAGAGTGTATGGCAATTGAATACCGGGGTTTTCAAATCAATATCGATACGAAAGCGGATGCAACGGACACGCAGTGGCTATGCCGCGCGGAAATCAAAGGGACGGAAGCTGAAATGCGCGATGTCGCGTTGCCTTGCATGGAGCTTGCGTTTCCCAAACTCAAGATCGACGTGCTGATGGTGGTCAGCATGGTGGAGCATAAGGCTCGTCAATCCGTCGATGAGTGGCTGGCAGCACAGCCGGTCATGGCGTGAGCGCGATGGCGCCTCGCCTGGAAGACTGAAAGGCAGATATTCGCCGCAGGGGCCCGTGAGGGCCCCTTGTCATTGGCGCCGAAGCTTGTGCCCGTCCGGCCTTTCCATTTGATCAAGCCGGGTTGAACTCATTGCGGGTCCGTTCGCCGGGAAATGCTCGCCAGTATCCGGACATTCACATATTCATCAATAAAAATTCGACATGCTGATTAATTGGCGTGCCGGGCAGAGTGTGCGTCGACCGCTTGAAAGATGACAAAAATATCATTTTCGGATCATGTTTGCATTGCATCGGGACCGTAGCATCGGCGGCAAGTCATTCTTCATGCCATCCGCCCATGCATCCGCGCAACCTCATTGCCGCCGCGCTCATGGCTCTGTGCTATTCCGCGCACAGCCAGCCGCTCGCGGAACCTGTTCCATCCGCGCAGGACGCCCCTAAGGCGCTTTCACTGGACGACGCGCTCGGCATTGCCGCTGCGAGTAATCCAGTGTTGCGCAGCGCCGTGGCCAGCGCAAACGCGTCCAGCGGAGCGCTCATGCAGGCAGGCGCGCGTCCGAACCCGAATCTCTCACTGTTGCAGGAAGGTTTTGGCGGCACGGACCGCACCAGCACGGCATTGATCGAGCAGACCTTCGAACTGGGCGGCAAACGCCAGGCGCGGCTCGATGTGGCGTCGTATGGCCGCCAGGCGGCGCTGGCTTCGCTCGACGGGCAGGCGGCGCAGCTTCGCGCAGCGGTGATCACCGCGTTCTACGACATGCTCGCCGCCCAGCGCCAGATGCAGATGGCGCAGGAGTCGGCCGATACCGCGCTGCGCTCGGCCGATATGGCCGACAAGCGCGCCCGCGCCGGCAAGATCTCGCCCGTCGAATCGACCAAGGCGCGCGTGGCCGCCGCCGATGCGCAAATCGCGCTCGCTTCGGCGCGCACGCAGGCGGCGCTCGCGATGGAGAAGCTCGCGAACGTCACCGGAAGCCCGCAAGTGCGCAACCGCCCGGTGACGGGCGATCTCGACGCGCTGCCTGAAATCGAGCCGTTGTCGGCCTTGCAGTCGAGGCTCGACGAGTCGCCTGCGTCGCGCGTCACGCAGGCCGAAGTGCTGCGCAGCAACGCGCTCGTGAGCGTGCAGAAAGCGCGGCGCATGCCCGACATCACCGTCAGCGCCGGTATGAAGCGGGTCTGGACGTCAGGTATTCCGGATAACCAGGCAGTAGTCGGGGTATCCATTCCATTGCCGATCTTCGACACCAACAAGGGTGCGGTTCTCGAAGCGGCCCACAACACCGAGAAGGCGAGTGCGGACCTCGACAGCGAAAAGGCGCGCCTGCAACTGGAGCTTGCGCAGTCCTGGTCGAGCTATGAGAACGCCGCACAGGAAGCGCGTCGGCTAAGGAATGAGGTCCTCCCCGCAGCGAAGCAGACGCTGGACGCCATGCTGCGCGGATTCGAATTGGGCAAATTCAGTTTCCTCGACGTGCTCGACGCACAACGCACGCTGTTTCAGGCGCAGTCCCAATACGTAAGGGCGCCGAGCGCCGCCCATCGGGCCCATGCCGAAATCGGCCGACTCGTCGGCACGCCGCTCGTCGCAGGTCGCGACAGCGCGACCTGCTTGAACTGAAGGATCGAACATGCTGCCCAAACAGAAGATTGCCGCTGCGGCGACTGCATTTTTATTTTGCGTCGCCATTGGCGCGTATGCGTTATCTGGGGAACTGGCTGCACAGAAAGGCGCGACCGCTGGCGCGCCCGACGAACCCAGGGCCGATGGCCTCGGCCCTCGCGGCGGCCGGATCGTCGCCGACGGCCCGTTGGGCGCTGAGATCGTGCTTGCAGAAAAGGCGGGAGACGCGCGCCTGATCGTCTATCCGTTCGTGGATGGCAAGCCGGTTCCCGATCGCGCGACGGTCAGCGCCACGATCACGCGCTACGACGGGTCGCGCGAGCTGCTGAAATTCACTGGAAAGGATGGGAAGTTTGGCAGTACGACAGGAATCGGCACGCCTCATGTGTTCGATGCGGCCATCAACATTCGAGTCGATGGGCGCTCCCGTTCGCTCAACTTTTCGCGTGCGGATGGCGTGGTGGCGCTGAGCCCATCGCAGGTCAAGGCGGCGAATATCGGGCTTGCCACGGTGGGGCCGGCGCAGATTCGCAGCAGTTTCCAGTTGCCAGGCGAAATCAAGTTCGACGAGGACCGGACTGCGCATGTCGTTCCGCGTGTCGCGGGCGTGGTCGAGCGCGTGAACGTCTCGATCGGGCAGCGCGTGCGGAAGGGCGAGGTGCTTGCCGTCATCGCGAGCACGGACCTCGCCGACCGGAGAAGCGAGCTGCTGACGGCCGAGCGGCGTCTCGCGGCGGCGCGTACCGCATACGCACGCGAAAAGACGCTTTGGCAGGAAACAATCTCGGCGGAGCAGGACTATCAACAGGCACAGGTGCAACTGCGCGAGGCCGAAATCGCAACACAGAATGCGCGCCAGAAACTTGCCGCGCTCAATGCCGCTGCGTCCGCGTCCGCGCTGAGCCTCTATGAACTGCGCGCGCCGTTCGCCGGAACCATCGTCGAGAAGCATTTGACGGCGGGCGAATCCATTGCGGCGGATGCCAACGTATTCGTGATTTCCGATCTGTCTTCGGTCTGGGCGGAAATGGCCGTGCCGGCGCAGCGCCTTAACGACGTTCGGGTCGGGCGCGAGGCCACGGTCAGCGCATCGGCGTTCGAATCGCGCGCCACCGGTTCGATTGCATACGTGGGCGCGTTGCTCGGCGAGCAGACGCGCACCGCGCCGGCGCGCGTGGTGCTCGCGAATCCCGAGGGCGCGTGGCGGCCCGGCCTGTTCGTGAACGTCTCGGTGGGGGCGGGCGAGCAGGACGTGCCGCTCGCCATTCAGGCCAGCGCGATTCAGGAGATCAGTGGCGCGGCCTCGGTGTTCGTGCAGTCGCCGAAGGGGTTCGTGGCGCAGCCCGTCGAACTCGGGCGGCGCGACGATCAGAACGTGGAAGTGCTGGGCGGACTGAAAAGCGGTCAGCGCTATGCGGCGGTGAACAGCTTCGTGCTCAATGCGGAGCTGACGAAGGACAGCGTGGAGGAGTGATCGACCATGTTTGAGCGGTTAATTGGCTTTGCCATCGCGAATCGCTGGCTCGTGATGTTGGCCACCGTCGCGGTGGCGGCCCTCGGCATCGCCAGTTTCCGGCAGTTGCCGATCGACGCGGTGCCCGACATCACCAACGTGCAGGTGCAGATCAACACCTCCGCGCCGGGCTACTCCCCGCTGGAAGCCGAGCAGCGCATTACCTGGCCGATCGAGACCGCCATGGCGGGCCTGCCGAATCTGCAGGAGACGCGTTCGATTTCGCGCTATGGCCTCTCTCAGGTGACGGTGATCTGGACATCTACTTCGCGCGCCAACTCGTCAACGAGCGCATTCAGGAGGCGAAGGACAAGCTCCCGCCGGGCGCGACGCCGTCCATGGGCCCCACGTCGACGGGCCTCGGCGAGATTTTCCTCTGGACCGTGGAGGCCTCGGAAAGCGCGAGGAAGGAGGATGGCAAGCCCTATACCCCGGCGGATCTGCGTGAACTGCAAGACTGGGTCGTGAAGCCGCAGCTGCGCAACGTGCCCGGCGTCACCGATGTCGACTCGATCGGCGGATACGTGAAGGAGTACCGCGTCGCGCCGAATCCCACGAGGATGATGTCGTACGGACTCACGCTCGCGGACATCGTGCGTGCGCTCGAGCGCAACAACGAAAACGTCGGGGCGGGCTACATCGAGCGCGAGGGCGAGCAATACCTCGTGCGCGTGCCGGGGCAGGCGCGCGGGCTGGACGATATCGCCAATATCGTCCTGACCAACGCGAGCGGCGTGCCGGTGCGCATGAAGGACGTCGGGCAATTGGGCATCGGCCGCGAGTTGCGCTCGGGCGCGGCAACCGAAAACGGCAAGGAAGTCGTGCTCGGAACCGTATTCATGCTGATAGGCGAAAACAGCCGCAGCGCGGCAAAGGCAGTGTCCCTGAAAATGGACGAGGTCAACCGCTCGCTGCCGCCGGGCGTGAAGGCCGTGCCGGCTTACGACCGCACCGTTCTGGTCGAAAAGGCCGTGCAGACGGTCAAGAAGAACCTGCTCGAAGGCGCGGTGCTCGTGATCGCCGTGCTGTTCATCTTTCTCGGCAACATTCGGGCCGCGCTCATTACGGCGCTTGTCATTCCGCTTTCGATGCTGATGACGTTCACCGGCATGGTCAACGCCAAAGTCAGCGCGAACCTGATGAGCCTGGGTGCGCTCGATTTCGGCATCATCGTCGATGGCGCGGTGGTCATTGTCGAGAACTGCATACGGCGGCTCGCGCACGCACAAGCTCGCGCAGGCAGGCCGCTCACGCGCGACGAGCGCTTCGCCGAGGTGATGCATGCTTCACGTGAGGCGCGCCGGGCCATGATATTCGGACAACTGATCATCATGGTGGTCTATCTGCCGATCTTCGCCTTGAGCGGCGTGGAAGGCAAGATGTTCCATCCGATGGCGATTACCGTGGTGATGGCGTTGGCCGCCGCGATGGTGCTCACCGTGACTTTCATCCCGGCGGCAGTGGCGCTGTTCATCGGCTCGCGGGTGAAGGAAAAGGAAAATCGCGTGATGGGCTGGGCCCGCCGCGCCTACGAGCCGGTGCTGGACCGCTTCATGGAGCGCCCGAAGCGCGTGCTGGTTGCGGCGGTGGCCATCGTCGGCGTTACCTTGCTGCTGGCCACGCGCCTTGGCAGCGAGTTCATTCCGAGCCTGAACGAAGGCGATCTCGCCATTTCCGCGCAGCGCATTCCGGGCACGAGCCTCACGCAGTCCGTGGAGATGGAGAAGGCGATCGAGAAGGCGCTCAAGGAGAAGTTCACCGAGATCGAGCGCGTGTTCGCGCGCACGGGCACGGCGGAAATCGCCGCGGATCCGATGCCGCCCAACGCATCGGACGGATAAATCATGCTCAAGCCGCAGGACCAGTGGCCCAACCCGCGCAAATCGCGCGAGGATCTGATGAAGGAAATCGAGGCCGTGCTGGCCGAGTTTCCCGGCAACGTCTACGAGTTCTCGCAACCGATCCAGTTGCGCTTTAACGAGCTGATTTCGGGCGTGCGCAGCGACGTCGCCGTCAAGGTGTTCGGCGACGACATGAACGTGCTCAACACGACAGCCGGCGAGATTGCCGCGGCGCTGCAGAAGGTGGCGGGCGCCACCGAGGTCAAGGTCGAGCAGACCACCGGCCTGCCGGTGCTCACGATCGAACTGGATCGCGACAAGCTTGCGCGCTACGGCGTGAGCGTGGCAGACGTGCAGGACACGGTGGCGGCTGCCGTGGGCGGCCAGAAGGCGGGCACGCTGTTTCAGGGCGACCGGCGCTTCGATATCGTGGTGCGTTTGCCGGAAGAGTTGCGCTCCGATGTGCAGGCCATCAAGCGCCTGCCCATCGCGCTGCCGGTTAGCGGGGCAAACGCCGCAACGACGGCCCCCACTACCGAGCTCGCGCCCTACGTGCCGCTCGCCGAACTCGCGACGGTGAAGATCGGCCCGGGCCCGAATCAGATCAGCCGCGACAGCGGCTAGAACGGCCGGGGAGTACCGCAGCATCGTTGAATCGAGCATCGACGAATATCAGCGGCTCTCGCGCATGATCGAGGACATGCTGTTTCTCGCGCGCTCCGAGAGTGCGCAGCATCCCCCGGGATTGCGCGAGCTCGACGCCGTGCAGGAAGCGCAGCGGGTAGCGGGCTATTACGAGCCCATGGCCGAGGACGCTTCAGTCGAACTGGTCGTGCGCGGCGAGGGCTGGGTGCAAGCCGATCTCATGCTCTTCCAGCGAGCGCTGAGCAATCTGGTTTCCAATGCGCTCGCGCACGCGCCAACAGGATCGACGATCGTTATAGAGTGCGAAGCATCGGGATCAGGAACGACAATGAGGGTATCGGATACGGGCGCGGGCATCGACGCCGGGCATCGCGAGAAGATCTTCGAGCGCTTCTACCGTGTGGATCCGTCGCGGAACAACTCCGCATCGGGAACGGGCTTGGGGCTCGCCATCGTCAAGTCCATCATGGAGAGCCACGGCGGGACTTGCGGCGTCGAAAGCCAGCCGCATGTCCGCACGACATTTTGGCTGCACTTTCCGGCGCGCGAGGTCTAGCGCCGGCCGCGCGGTGTGAAGGCGCGGCCGCCGATTGGGCTCGAACTACACGCGAGCGTTAGCGCGACGTCATTTGATCGTGCTGATCGACGGCGGCAGAAGGCTCGCCGCGATGCGTGCCGGCCTCGTGACGCACCTTGTTTTGGGCGATTTGCTGCGCGTTCGGCGGGTACGTCGTCGGGCTCGATTGCGTGAGGCCGTCGTGACGGGCCTGAATCAATTCCTGCTGGACATCGGCGCGCGTTTTACCCTGTGTCTGCGACTGCGCTTGCGCCGCTACCGAAGTGGTGCCGAGTGCGACGGCAAGGGCGACGATGGCAATCGGGAACTTCGCGTTCATGCTGAATCTCCTTCTCTTTGGACTTCCGCAACCGGGAAGCCGGGTTGGACTGGCTCGCTTCCTCGCTGGAAGCTGTGTTCAATATGACGGTTGGGCGGTGCGCTAACGTGATCGCAAGATGACGTTTTCGTAGGAAAAGGACGCGGTGGGCACGCTCCGGTTGCCCGCTATCGCAGGCGGGGCAGAACCGGCCGGACATGGGCCAGGTGGGGGCTGGGCGCAACACGCCGGAAATGGCGCGCATCGCGTAAACCCTTATGGAACGGGCTTTATAAGCGCAATAATAAGTTCCGCATGTGACGATCGCTATGGGCTCGGGCGGGCGCCAATGCCAGAATGCGGGCCGCTCCGCAAGGCACAGACTGTCGCCTTCGCGAGTCGCGCACGCACCTGGAGGTCCCCTCATGAAAAACCACGGCCTGTCACGGCGGGGTTTTCTCAAAGCCAGCATGCTGGCGGGCGTGGCGGTATATGTGGCGCCTTTCGGCAGCCGCGCATTCGCTGCCCTTTTCGAAGAAAAACTCCTCACACCGGTCAAATGGGATGCCGCCAACGGCACGCCCAAGTTCCGCATCGACGGCATCGCCAAAGTCACGGGCTCGAAGATCTTCGCGCGCGATGTTCGCGCGTCGGACATGCCCCACTGGCCGCGGCAGCAGGCCCACGCGCTGATCTTGCGCGCGACCCGGGCCGATCGCCTTTACGAAGGCGTCGACCTGACGCTGCTCGGCGACGATCTCAAGCCTGACCGCATCGTCACTGCCGAGGACATCGCGCGCGACGGCGTCGCGTTCCCGGCCTTCTATGGCGAGGACATGCTGCTGCCCGCGGGCAAGACGCCCGCCTATCTGGGCCACGCGGTCGCGATCCTCATCTATCACGATTTCGCGCGCTTCCGTTTCGCGAAGAACCTGCTCAAGTTCCGCGACGATGTGATCCGCTATGGCGCGGTGACTGGTCCGCTCGAACGCGATCCGTGGGGGACCTTCCGCTACGTGCGCGTGGGCGGCAAGACGCCCTATGACGACGACGTGTATTCGAGCCTCAAGGACGCGCCGATTTTCCCGAGCTCGATGCGCAAGCATCAGCCGGTGTGGCCGGACGCCAATGCGCACGGCAAGGTCGACGAGCAGGGCATGGCCTGGGCCGCCCAGATCGCCGACGAGCTCGATCACGCCTCCGCCGACTGGCTCGTGTTCGACCGCGAGTACAACACGCAGTCGATCGATACGGCCGCGCTCGAGCCTGACAACGCGAACGGCTGGTACGACGCCGCCACGCAGTCGCTGCACCTCGTGGTGCCGACGCAGTCGCCGCTCGAAGTCGCGCAGTCCGTCGCGGAAATGGCCGCGAAGAGCCGCTACCCGGTGAAGCAGCTGTTCCTGCATCCGTGCTACACGGTGGGCTATGGCTCGAAGGATCACTTCAACGTGCCATACTACGGGCTCGTGGCCGCCCTCTATGGCGACGGCCGTCCGGTGCGCTTCGCGAACGACCGCTACGAGCAGTTCCAGACTTCCCTGAAACGCCACGCGTTCAAGATGCATTACCGCATCGCCGTGGACCGCAAGACGGGGCTGCTGCAATCGTTCAAGGGCGACTTCGAGGCCAACGGCGGCGGACGCTGCAACTTCTCGCCTTCGGTGGCGATGGTGGGCGCGACGGCCGCGCAATCGATCTACTACTTCCCGAAGAACGACTTCGCCTCGGTGGCGATCGCCTCGCGCGCGATCGACGCGGGCTCGGCGCGCGGCTACGGCACGCTGCAGAGCATGGCGGCGACCGAGATGGCCATCGACGAAATCGCTGCGCAGCTCGGCGTCGATCCGATCGATTTCCGTTTGAAGAATGCGCTGCGCTCGGGCATGAAGAACACCCAGGGCGCGATTCCCGCCGGCGCGATCCGCGTGGACGAGGTGCTGGAGCGCGCGAAGGTGCATCCGCTGTGGACGCAGCGCGCGAAGCGCAAGGCCGAATACGAGGCTGCGAACCCGGGCAAGCGCTATGGCGTGGGCTTCGCCTGCGTGCAGAAGGACTTTGGTACGGGCTCCGAAGCATCGTTCGCAAAGGTCGAAATCGACGAGAATGGCGTCATCACGCTCCATCATACGGGCGCGGAGATCGGCACGGGCATGTCGACCACCCAGGCCGTGGCCGTGGCGAAGTGGCTCGGCAAGCCGGCGGCGGATATCCGCGTGGCCGTGACCGACTGGCCCGATCTGGCGATGGTCTCGAGCGGCGACCCCTACCTCATGAGCCAGGCCGATCAGGACCGCCTGAGCGCGAACCCGCGCTGGACGCCGAACATCGCGTCGCCGTCGAGCGCTACGAACTCGGCGTTCTACTTCACGCACAGCACGCGCGAAGCCGCGCGCGCGGTGTTCCGCTACGGCCTGTGGCCGGCGGCCATGTCGATCTGGACGCAAGGTCTGGGCGGCGGGCAGGCCGCGCCGCTCGTCGTGCGCATCGAGGATGCGCGCTGGGTGGACGGCAAGCTGACCGCAGCGGGCCTCGAGCCGCTGCCGCTCGAACGGCTCGCAAAGCAGGCGCATGCGATGGGCCTCGCGACCGGCGCGGTCGTGCACGTGTTCAATCGCTGGCAATGGGCCGAAGCCGAATTCGATGTGGGCGGCGCGGTCGAGCGTCTGCCGATCGACGGTCTCTCGCTGCGCTATGCCAAGGCCAGCGCGGGCGAGAACGGCAAGCCCGCGGCGTCGCTGACGCCGGCTGCGCACGCCGCGCTGCCGTCGACGGCGAACGGCTATCGCGTGCTGGACCGCAAGCGCGCGTTCATCCCGCCGATGAGCCGCAACAATGCGGCGGTGACCTATTACAGCGCGGTCGGCACACTGGTCGAGCTGGCCGTGCATGAAGCCACCGGCAAGGTGGAGCTGCTCACGCACCACTCGATCATGGAGTGCGGCAACCAGATCTCGCCGCAGCTCGTCTCGGGCCAGTTGCAGGGCGGCCTTGCGATGGGCATCGGCCATGCGCTGCACGAGTATCTGCCGCTCTACGAGGATGGCCCGGGCAACGGCACGTGGAACTTCAACCGTTACCACCTGCCGCGCGCGTCCGATGTCGCCGTCTGGACGCAAACCGGCGAAGTGCTGCCGGCGCTTTCGGAAACCGATCCGCCCAAGGGCATCGCCGAAGTGGTGATGATTCCCGTGGTGGGCGCGGTCGTGAACGGCGTCGCGCACGCCATCGGCCATCGCTTCACCGACTTGCCGGTGACCCCGCAAAAAATCCTGGAGGTGCTCGCATGACGCTCGCCCAATCTGCTGCATCCGCGGCCAGCGCCAGCGCCGCCGTGGCTGCTTCGCAGTCAAGTTCACAGCCGGCTTCACAACCGACCGCGCAGCCGACTTCGCAGCAGACCTCGCGGCAGACCTCGCGGCAGCCCGCACCCGTCGAGCGCCCGCTCGTGCAGTACAAGCCGAAAGCGCTCTCGCTCACCATCAACGGCAAGGCCGTCGGTCCGATGCAGGTGCCCGAGGGCATCATGATGATCGAGTTCCTGCACGAGTACGCGGGCCTGACGGGCTCGCGCCTCGGCTGCGGGCAGGGCGTGTGCCACGCGTGCGTGGTGATCCTCGACAAGCCGGACGGTTCGAGCGAGGAAATGCGCACCTGCATCACCGGCGCGCACTTCTTCAACGGCCGCACGATCCGCACGGTCGAAGGCCACGCTAAGCGCAACGAGGCCGGCGAGGTGGTGGAGCTGTCGCCCATCCAGCAGAAGTTCCTCGATCACTTCAGCTTCCAGTGCGGCTACTGCACGCCGGGCTTCGTCAACGCGGCCACGGTGCTGCTCGAGCGCCTCAAGCGCGAGCCCATCAAGAAGGCCGATGTGGAAAGCACGATCATGGCCGCGCTCGACGGCCACATTTGCCGCTGCACGGGCTACGTGCGCTACTACGAAGCGGTCAAGGACGTGGTGATGAGCACGCCCGGTCTCGTGAAGGACGCGGCATGAAGCGCGCGTTCCTGAACCGCCTCGCGCACGGCGTGTTGCTCGCCGCCTGTGCGCTCACGCTCGCGGCCTGCGGCCGCGAAGAATCGTCCACTTCGGGCGCGGCGTTCACGCCCACGCCCGGGCAGGTCGCGCGTGGCCGCTACCTCGTGAAGGCCGCCGACTGCGCCGCGTGCCACACCGCCAAGGACGGCGCGCCGTTCGCGGGCGGCGCGCCGCTGGCCTCGCCGTACGGCACCTTCTACGGCTCGAACGTCACGCCCGACAAGGATCACGGCATCGGCAAGTGGAGTGCCGACGACTTCTACGCCGCACTGCACGACGGCAACGCGCGCGGCAAGCGGCTCTATCCGTCGATGCCGTATACGTCGTACCGTCAGTTGTCGCGTGCCGACGCCGACGCGATGTACGCCTACCTGATGACCGTGAAGCCGGTCGCGGCAGACCCGCCGGCCAACGATCTGAAGTTCCCGTACAGCATGCGCTTCGGCATGGCGCTGTGGGACATGCTGTTCCTGAAAGACACGTTGCCCGACGCCTCCGCGGGGCAATCGGCCGATTGGCAGCGCGGCCGCTATCTCGCCAACGCGCTCGGTCACTGCGCCGAATGCCATACGCCGCGCGACTTGTTCGGCAGGCTCGTGGGTGCGAAGCCGCTCTCGGGCGCAGCACTGGGCCGCGTGGTCGCGCCGGACATCACGCCTGCGGGTTTTGCTGGCCGCGGCTGGAACGGCGCCGACCTGCAGACGTTCTTCAGCGTCGGCATTGCGCCGCAAGGCTCGGCGTTCGGCGAGATGTATCCGGTCGTGCACCTGAGCACGCAGTACCTGAACAAGGACGATGCGCGCGCGCTGTCCGTCTATCTGCTCGGCGACACGCCGCCCGCACCGCAGCCGGTGAAGACCGTGGCCGCTGACGCCGCGCAGCTGGCGGCGGGCCGCTCGGTCTATGTGGCCGTGTGCGCGGGTTGTCACGGGCTGGCGGGCGAGGGCAAGCCGCACGTGGCGGTGCCGATGAACGGCAACTCGACGGTGCGTCAGGCCGATCCGCACAATCTGCTCGTGGCGATGCTCGACGGCATCGACACGCAGCACTTCGCGGGTCTCGAAAGCATGCAGGCGATGCCGGCGTTCGCGTCGACGCTGAGCGACGACGAGCTCTCGCAACTGTCGAACTACCTGCGCGCGACGTGGGGCGGGCAGAGTGCCAATGTGACCGCTACTGATGTGAAGGCGCTGCGCGAGCTGTCGCCACATTAAGCGCGGTACAGGCGCTGCACGCGCCAGCCGAAAAAAAGCGGGCCTCGAAATTTCGAGGCCCGCTTTTTTGTGCGCGTCAGTCCGTGTTCCTTGCGCTCAACAACCGCTCCAGCGGTTCAGGCAGGCCACGGTTCGGCTTGACCGGCGGCCGGGCGAAACTGCCGTTGGTCGCCTTTTTCGGGTTCAGGCGGACCAGGCCCTCAAGCTGGGTAATCGAGCTCGACACGCCATCGACCACCGGCACCGGCAGTTCGTGGCGGATCTCGCGCGCGAGCCCTGCGAGCGGCGCACCCGCGATGATGATGACATCGGCGCCGTCGTTCTCGACCACCTCGTTGCACAGCGCCTTCAGTCGCTGCGCGTAGTCCTCCTGCACGCTGCCGATATCGCGCAGCGGCTCCTCGAGCGAGCGGATGCTGGCGAGCCGGCTGCCCAGATGGCTGCGTTCAACCGTCTCGCGATACCACGCCTTGATGCGCGGCGAAATCGCGATGATCGAGAAGCGCTGCCCCAGCGTGGCGGCGGTCATCAGCGAGGCTTCGGTCAGCCCGACCACTGGCACGTCGAGCAGCTCCTTGATGCCCTGCAGGCCCGGGTCGCCGAATGCCGCGACCACGACGCCATCGTAAGTGCCCGCACGCTCGGCCGCCACGCACGAGGTCGCGTACGCGCCCACCAGCGACTCGAAGCGCGTCTCGATGTACGCGACGCCGAACGGCGCGGTCGCCACTTCGATCTCGGTGCCGGGCGAGGCGCTGCGTTGCGCCTCTGCCTCGATCAGCGACGAAACGCTCTCGGAAATATTGGGGTTGATCACGAGGATCTTCATGGCGAGCTCCAGGTTCAGAGGCCGAGATTCAGAGGTCTAGATACTGCGGCTTGCCGGCCGGGAGAAACTGGCCGCGGCCCGCTGCGGGCTCGAGATAGCGGCCGTCCTCGACCAGCAGTTCGCCGCGCGACAGACAGTGCTTCGGCCAGCCATGCACGGTGCGGCCTTCGTACGGCGTGTAGTCGACGTTGTGGTGCAGGGCGTCGTTCGCGATAGCGACTTGCTTGTTCGGGTCCCATAGCACGATGTCGGCGTCGGCGCCCACCGCGATGGTGCCCTTGCGCGGATACAGGCCGTACAGCTTCGCGGGATTCAGCGACGTTAGCTCGACGAACTTGTGCAGCGATAGCTTGCCGTGGCTCACGCCGTCGAACAGCAGCGCGAGCCGGGTCTCGATGCCAGGGATGCCGTTCGGAATGTGCTCGAACGAGACTTCTTCGCCGCCGGGCTTCTTGCCCTGGGGATCGTCGAACGAGAACGGTGCGTGGTCGGACGAGAACACGCTGAAAGTGCCGCGCTTCAGCGCGCCCCACACGGCCTTCTGGCTCGACGTGTCGCGCGGCGGCGGGCTGCAAACGCACTTTGCGCCGTGATAGCCGTCGTCATGGCCGAGGTCTTCGGCAGTCAGATACAGATACTGCGGGCAGGTCTCGGCGTAGATGTGGAGGCCGCGCCGCTGCGCCCATTCGATCTGCTCGATCGCATCCTGGCCCGACACGTGAACGATCAGGATCGGCACGTCGACGAGTTCGGAGAAGGCAATCGCGCGATGCGTCGCTTCGCGCTCGACGGCGGCGGGGCGCGAGAGCGCGTGATACTTCGGCGCGTGCTTGCCCGCTTCGGTGAGCTTGTCGGTCAGCCACGCTATGCAGTCCGAATTTTCTGCGTGCACCATGACCAGCGCCTGGTTGCGGCGCGCCACGTCCATCACTTCGAGGATCTCGCGGTCGCTGAGCTTGAGGTCGTCGTAGGTCATATAGATCTTGAACGACGTATAGCCGGCGGCGATCAGTTCCGGCAGCTCGCGCTCCAGCACCTCGGGCGTGGGATCGGAGACGATCAGGTGGAACGCGTAGTCGGCGACCGCGCGGCCGTCGGCGCGGCGGTGATAGTCGGCCACCGCGGCCTTCAGCGATTGGCCCTTTTCCTGCGCGGCGAACGGGATCACCGTGGTGGTGCCGCCGCACACGGCGGCGCGCGTGCCGCTCAGGAAGTCGTCGGCCATCTTCAGCCCTTCGGGCATGGGCTGATCGAGATGGCAGTGCGCGTCGATGCCGCCGGGCAGCGCCAGCAGGCCGGTCGCGTCGATCTCGCGCGCGCCTGCGCCCAGCTCGCGGGCCAGCGCCACGACGACGCCGTTCTTCACGCCGATATCGCAGTTGAAACGCTCGGACGCGGTCACCACGTCGGCATTGCGGATGACGAGGTCGTATCCGGTTGTCATGGTTGATGTCATGGAATCCCTCACGCAACTTCGGTAAACAGGCGGCCCCAGCCCTCGAGCCGGGTCGTGTCGTAGCCCGCGAGCTTCAGCGACTTCCACACCACGGTGGAGATCGTGTCATAGAGCGGAATGCCGTGCTGCCGCTCCACTTCGTCGGCCAGATGCGCGGCGTGCAGATTGGTGCAGTAGGTGACGATCGCATCGGGGCCCTGGGCCGCGACTTCGCGAATCTGCGCGAGCAGGGTTTCTTGAGTGACTTCGGAGAACTGGAAATTCACCTTCAGCCCGAGATGGCTTTCGGACGAGCAGTCGATGCCATTCTCGCGGTAATTGGCCACAATCTTCTGCTGGACTTCCTCGATATACGGGCTGACCAGGCCGAACTTGTTCACGCCGGTCTGCACCAGAATTTCGTTCAGCGCCAGAATCGAAGTGGTCGCGGGAACGCCGGTCGCTTCTTCGATTTCGCGGCACAGGCGGCGATCGCTCTCGAAGCCGAGCCAGCCCGACGAGGTGCCGTTCCATGCGATCACATCGACCTTGGCGTCGGCCAGCAGGCGCGCGGCCTGAATGATGTTGGTGGTGTCGAACTGACCGAGCGCCTGCTCGGACAGCGAAATCTCGGTCACGGTGAAGCGCGAGAAATGGGCGCTGACGCCGGGCAGTTGGGCCACCATCGCGCTTGTAATGGGTTCGAGCGCGGTGTTGGACGACGGGGTCAGCATGCCGAGCAGGACGCGTTTGCTCATGATGAAGTCTGCAATCAGTCAGTTACTAAATTAGGGAAAGCTCAAACAGGCAGCTTGCGTTCGTAGTCGATCAGGGTCGAGCAGACGAACAGGCCAGCGCCCGCGGCGGCGAAGAACATCAGGGCCAGGAAGTAGGAGCCGGTCGTCTGCACGATCAGGCCGACGATGATCGGCACGAGCACGCCGCCGATATTGCCGCCGAGATTCATGAAGCCGCCGAGAAAGCCGACCTTGTTGCGGGTGCCGAGGATCGAGGGCAGGCACCAGTACAGGCCGCACCAGCGCAGGAAAAACAGCGTGGAGGCGAGCAGCACCACCACCGTGACCGGATCGCGCACATAGGCGACCGAGAAGATCGACGCGGTGGCCAACACAGCGGCAATGCCGAACAGCGTGCGCATCACGCGATTGGGCGAGCCGCCCGCGGCCTTCCATTTGTCGGCGATCCAGCCGCCCACGAGTTCACCCACGAAGCCGCTGAAGAAGATCGCGAAGCTCGCGCCGCCCATCTGCTGGATGTTGAAGCCGTACGACTTGTTCAGATAGTTCGGCATCCAGGTGAGCAGGCCGTAGAACAGCGAATTGAAGCACATCCAGCCGAAGAACATGCCCCACACCGAGCGGTAGCGGAAAAAGTCGAGGCTGCGGCCGCTCGCATCGATCGGCTCTTCCGCATGCTCTTCCCGCAGCGCCGCTTCGAGATAGTCGGCTTCGGCCTCGTTCACGGCCGGATGCTCGCGCGGGTTGTTGCGAATGTAGTACCACGCGAACAGGCCGGCCAGCATGGTGCCCACACCGGCCACCACAAACGAGGTGCGCCACGAGCCGAACTCGCTGATCAAGCCGGAAATGATCACTGCGCCAAGCGCCGCGCCCAGCGGCGCGCCGCCGTCGAGCAGGGTCGCGCCGCGGCCGCGTTCGTGGCGCGTCATCCACATGGTGTTGAGCTTGCCGCCGGCCGGGTAGATCGGCGCTTCCGCCGCGCCCAGGCCCAGACGGGTGAGGATCAGCGCAGGGGCCGTCGTGCAGATGGCAGCGATGCCCTGGAAAAAGCCCCAGAACAGCGTGGCGAACGCGATCACGA
Source organism: Paraburkholderia sp. A1BS-2L (assembly GCF_051125205.1). NCBI lineage: Bacteria > Pseudomonadati > Pseudomonadota > Betaproteobacteria > Burkholderiales > Burkholderiaceae > Paraburkholderia > Paraburkholderia sp. A1BS-2L. Next base: position 280,836 of record NZ_CP120429.1, on the reverse strand, counting down.
TGCGCGGCTTGAAACGGTCAGCGAGCATGCCGCCGGGAATCTGCATGAACGCGTAGGTCCAGAAGAACGAGCTGAGAATCAGCCCCTGCACGCCAGGGGCGATGTTGAATTCCTTGGCGATCAGCGGCATGGCGACGGACAGCGAGGCCCGGTCCACATAGTTGATCGAAATAAGCATCAACATGATCAGAAAGATTCGCCAGCGTACGCCGGTCTTCGCCTCGGCCTGGACGGCCGCATTTGCGGTTCGCATCGATGTCTCCTCCGTACGCCTGGTCACGGCCTTCGGGTTTCATGTGTGTGGCCGGACCGCTTCCGGCCCGGTGCGCTGTCTGCGCAAACGCAGTATATGATTTCTAATTATAAATTACAAGCGACGTAAGTTTATGATTTTATTGTGTTTTAATTTTTGTGGATAGTCGATTGGGAGTGTAGGAAAATTAAGCAAAGACGGAAGACACACGCAAGCAAGCGAGACGCAAACAACATGGACACGAAGTCACTACCGGCGGACACACGCAAGCGCATCAGCCTGCGCGGCACGGGGATGTACGCGGCGATCGCGGAGCGGTTGCGCGAGATGATTCTGGAAGGGGAGTTGCCGCCAGGCGAACATATCGACGAGAAAGCGCTATGCGAGCAGTTCGACATCTCCAGAACGCCGTTGCGCGAAGCGCTCAAGACCCTCGTGACCGAGGGGCACGTGACGCACCGGCAGCACATGGGCTTTCAGGTCGCGCCGATCAACAAGGACGAGATCGCCGCGATCTTCGAAGTCCTGCACGGGCTGGAGGAGATCGCTGGGCGGCTCGCCGCGCAGCGCATCGACGACAAGCAGATGAAGGTGCTGCTGGAGCGCCATCACGCGATGGAAGCGTTTCACCGCGAAGGCAAACGCACGGCTTACTATCGCGCCAACCAGAAAGTGCACCAGCAGATCGTCGATGTCGCGAGTAATCCTGTGCTATCCGATTTGTACGCTTCGCTGATGAGCAAGATTCACCGCGCGCGCGGCGCGGCCAACGCCGATGTGTTCCGCTGGGCCGAATCGCTCGGCGAACACGGCGCGATCCTGGAAGCGCTCGGCAAGCGTGACGGCGCGAGCCTCGCGCGGCTGCTGCGCGAGCATTCCGAGCACACGGCAGCGGAAGTCATGAAAGTGCTGCAGCCCGCGGGCGAGACGGGCCGGCGCCGGTAATCGTCAGTCATTGGTCGTTCGCGTCGGCAAGCGTAAGCTCGATGTCCTGCGCACCTTCCCACAGCACGAGTTTGCCGAACGCCTCGAGATGCTCGTGGCCTTCGAGCAGGGTAAAGAAGTGGTTGCCGGCAAGTTGCCCCATCTTGCTCGCAAAGCTCGAACTGCCATAGACGAACAGGAATTCGGTTTCGCTGAAGCCGCCGGGGTACAGCAGAATATCGCCGCGCGATGCGTGGCTGGTGTGGTTCTCGAACGTGAGGCCGGTATCGAAGTCGCCCAGCGGGATCCACACGGCTTCGCCGCTCCAGCGCGAATGGATGACCTTGTTCCTGAGTGGCAGCAATTGGAGGAAGCGCTCGCAGGTGCGCGGCGCGCGTTCTTCTTCCAGCCGGCCGACGAAGCGGTACGGGCCGGCGTTCACGATGATCTTTTTCATGTTGTCCTCGAAAGTTGGGAGTAGTCTTCGATACGCCACGTGAGGGCGCTAATCTTGCCGGGTCTGCGCACGCGCATACGTTCGCGTACGTTCGTATGCGCGTGCATCGAACCCTGACGAATTGCTGACGATATGACCTGACCTGAGGAGCCACGCTCATGCCAAGCCCTGACGGAAGCATCACCGCAGTCGTGGCGGCGGCCGCCGCCTTCGTGGGCAGCCACTTCATCCTGTCCCATCCATTGCGCAAGCCATTGGTGGGCGCGCTCGGCGAGACCGTGTTCCAGGGCATCTACTCGCTGGTCTCGTTCGCGACGCTCGGCTGGATGATCGTGGCCTACCGGCGCGCGCCGCTGACCGAGCCGCTCTGGGCGGTCGGCAACGGCCTCTGGGCCGTGGTGACGGTGCTGATGCTGATCGCCTCGATCCTGCTGATGGGCTCGCTGGTCCGCAATCCCGCGCTGCCCACGGGCGGCCGGCCCGGCGCGTTTCCCGAGGCGGCGCGCGGCGTCTACGCGGTCACGCGGCATCCGATGATGTGGGCGTTCGCCCTCTGGGGGCTGTGTCATATCGCGGTGTATCCGGTCGGGAAGAACATCGTGGTTGCAGTGGCGATGATCGTGCTCGCGCTCGTGGGTTCCGCCTTGCAGGACCGCAAGAAGGAGCGCCTGCAGCCCGAGCAATGGCCCGCCTGGGAAGCGAAAACGAGCTACTTGCCGTTCGCGGCCATCGTGGCGGGCCGTGCGCGGCTGGGCGGCTTCGGCATGCACGCGCTGGCGGGCGGCCTCGTCGTCTGGCTCGTCGCTACCTGGGCCCATAGGCCGATTGCCGGCATGGCTGCGGGCATCTGGCGCTGGTTCTAGCACTCGCGCCAGCGCTAGCGCGAGTTCCAGCGTGGCCGCGCGAGCGCGTCGCGCGTGCGGTGCGTCAGCAACTTATAGCTTCGGCTTGTCGGTCGGGTCCATCGAAGTGCCCGGAATGCCTTGCGTGCGCGCGCTCACCTCGATCTCTTGCGCGAGCGCCGCGCGTCGCGCGTCGCTGGGCTTCGCGTGCTGCGTATTGTCGAGCGCCGGCACGATATAGCCGCTTACCATCTGCCGGAACATTTGCACGTTCTTCGCGTCGCGCAGGCCGCCCTCGATCGGCAGCATGCTCGTCATCACGATCACCGTGTTGCGCTTGGGCAGCACCGTGATGAATTGCCCCTTGAAGCCCATCGCGTCATATTCGGGCTCGTTCTGCACGATGTTGTTGACCCACCAGTAGTAGCCGAAGTGAGGCGACACCGCCGGCGTCGTCATCTGCGCGATCCACTGCTGCGGCACCACCTGGCGGCCCTGCCATCGGCCGTGATCGAGCACGAGCATGCCGATCTTCGCCATGTCCACCGCGCGCAGCCGCAAGCCCCATCCTGCCGAGACCAGCTCCTTCTGGTCGGCGCGTTCCCACGCCGCGTGCTGCATGCCGAGCGGCTCGAACAGGTGCGCCTGGGCATACCGTTCGACCGGCTCGCGCGCCGCTGCGCTCAACATGGCCGAAGTCAGGATCGGATTGATGTCCGTGTATTCGAACGCCGTGCCGGGCGCGGCCTTCGGACTTGTTGTGGCCGCAAGCTTCAGGCGGTCGGGCGCCGTGTAGTAGATGGGATCGTCCTTGGGGCGGAAGTCGTAGTGCAGGCCGCTCGACATCGACAGCACATGGCGCAGCTCGATGTCGCGCTTGTCTGCGAAATCCGCGCGCAAGTCGGGACGCCATGCGCTCAGCTTGTCGCCCACCGAATCGTTCAGGCCGATCTTGCCCTCGTCGATCAGGATGCCCGCGACCAGCGACGTCACCGACTTGGTCACGGAATACAGTTCGTAGTTGGCGTTGCGCGACGCGCCCGCGCCATAGCGCTCGAAAATCAGCTTGCCGTCTTTCACCACGAGCAGGCTGTAGACGTCGAGCTTCTGATCGTGGATCCATTGCGAGAGCCGCACGAGTTCGCTCGAATCGACGCCCACGTCCTCGGGCATCGCGGCTTCGATGCCGGCTTCGTGGAGCGGGGCGCTCGTGGTGCTTGTGGCACTCGCTTGCTGTGCGCTAGCCGCGAACGGCACGAGCGCGCATACGCCGAACACGAGCGGCGCCATGCGCGCGAGCAGCGCGCACAGGACCGGCGATGCGCGCCGCGAGCGGGGCGGCGAAAACACGGGGAGCGGCGGGACCGGCAGGGTTGTCATCGTCGCGGTTTCCTTCATGTTTCAGGGGCGTCGTTGAATGCGGCGGCCGTGCCAGGAATCCCCTGGGTCCGGCGGCTCTTTTCGAGTTCCTCGTGCAGCGCCTGGGTTTTCGCGGCGGTCTGCGCCGGTTTGCTCGCGGGCGAGAGCGCGGGAAGAATGTAGTCGTTGACTATGCGCCGATACTGCTGGAGGTAGGTCGCGTCGCGCAGCCCGCCTTCGGTCGGCAGCAGGCTCGTCATCACGACCACCGCGTGCTGCGCGGGCAGCACCGTGATGAATTGCCCCTTGAAGCCCATCGCGCCGTATTCGGGCTGGCCCTTCTCGACCACGTGCTGAATCCAGCAGTAATAGCCGTAGTCGGCGGCAGCGGGCGAGGGCGTCGCCATCTGCTTGATCCATGCGGCGGGCACGATCTGCTTGCCGCGCCAGCGTCCGCCGTCGAGCAGCAGCATGCCGATCTTGGCCATGTCCACGGCGCGCAGGCGCAGTCCCCAGCCACCCGAAACCGCGCCGGTTTTGTCCGCGCCGCTCCAGCGGTAATGCGACATGCCGAGCGGCCCGAACAGCTTCTCGCGCGCGAACTGGTCCTCGGGCGCTTGCGCGGCGATCGAGACGGCCGTGCCGGTGAGCACGGGATTCACGTCGATATAGTCGAAGCGCGTTCCGGGCAGCGCATCGGTGGCGTGGCTCGTGACCGCGACGCGCAGCCGGTCGGGCGCTTCGTAGTAGAGCGGGTCCGTGCCTTCGCGGGTCTGATAGCTGAGGCCGCTCGACATCGACATCAGGTGGCGCAGCTCGATGTTCTGCTTGTCGGTGAGTTCGCCCGCGAGGTCGGGCCGCGCCTGCGCGATCATAGGCGCGACTTTCGTCGAGGGGTTGAGCTTGCCTTCGCCCACCAGGATGCCGGTGAGCAGCGCGGTAATCGTCTTCGTGACCGAGTACAGCTCGTAGTTGTTCTCGCGCGTGAGGCCGTCGCCATAGCGCTCGAACACGATCTTGCCGTCCTTCACGACCACGAGGCTGCGCACGTCCATCTTGTCGTTGCGCAGCCATTGCGACATGCGCACGAGCGGCGCCGAATCGACGCCGACTGATTCCGGCACGACGGCAGGCATGTCTGGCGATGCCGCACTGGCGGCGCCGGCAGCATGCACAGCGTGCGCCGCCGAGCCGGCGACGATCGCTGCAGCGGCCATTCTGCACAACGTATGAGGCACTCTCATCGATTGCTCCTTGTTCGTTTTGCTGGATAACGCAGCGCGTTTGCCCGGTCCTTAAACGACTTCGCTGAACAACCGCCCCCAACCCTTGACCTGGCGGGTGTCATAGCCCGCGATCTGAAGCGACTTCCAGACCACCGTGGAGATCGTGTCGTAGACGGGAATGCCGGTCTCTTCCTCAAGCGCCCGCACGAGATGCGCAGCCTTGAGATTCGTGCAGAACGTCGTGATCGCGCGCGGCTTGGCCGCCGCCACCGCGAGCACCATCTCGCGGATCTGGTCGGCCGTGACCTCGGAAAACGAAAAATTGACCTTCAGGTCCAGGTGCTGCTCGGCGATGCAGTTCAGGCCTTCGCTGCGGTAGTTGGCGACGATCTTTTCCTGCACCTCTTCGAGGTAGGGCGTGACGAGGCCGAAATTTTCGGCGCCGGTCTTGCGGAGGATCTCGTTGAGCGCGAGCACGGAGGTCGTGGCGGGGATGCCGGTGGCCTCGGTGATGCGGCGGCACAGGCGCTCGTCGGCTTCGAAGCCGAGCCAGCCCGAGGACGTGCCGTTCCAGCCGATCACATCGACTTTGGCGTCGGCGAGCAATTCGGCGGCTTGCAGGATTTTCGTGTCGTCGAACTGGCCGAGTGCCTGGTCCGAGAGTGAAATCTCCGTCACGGGAAAGCGTGCGAAGTGTGCGGAGACATCGGGCAGGCCCCCGACCATCGCGCTCGTGAGCGGCTCGAGCGCGGTATTGGACGACGGCGTGAGCATGCCGAGAAGAGAGCGCTTGTTCATGTCGATATCTAAAGATGAATGGCTGAATAAATGAAGCGGCATGCAGCGGATCGCGTCAGACCGGAATCTTCTTTTCGTAGTCGATCACGCTCGAGCACACCAGCAAGCCGACACCGGCCGCCGCGAAGAACATCAGCGCGAGGAAGTACGAGTGCGTGAGCTGCACGATCGCGCCGACGATGATCGGCACCGAAATGCCGCCGATATTGCCGCCGAGATTCATGAAGCCGCCGAGGAAGCCGATCTTGCTGCGCGTGCCGAGCGAAGACGGGATGCACCAGTAAAGACCGCACCAGCGCAGGAAGAACAGCGTGGTCGAGAGCAGCGCGACCACCGCGACCGCATTGGTCACGTAGGCGACCGAAAAGATCGACACGGTGGCGATCACCGCCGCGACGCCGAACAGCGTGCGCATCACGACATTCGGACGGCCGCCCGCCGCCTTCCACTTGTCGGCGATCCAGCCGCCGATCAGCTCGCCGATGAAGCCGCTGAAAAAGATGATGAAGCTCGAACCGCCCATCTGCTTGATGTCGAAGCCGTGCACCATGTGCAGATAGTTTGGCATCCAGGTCAGGAGTCCGTAGAAAACCGTATTGAAGCACATCCAGCCGAAGAACATGCCCCACACCGAGCGGTATTTGAAGAAGTCGCTCGTGCGGCCCGAGAGCGAGGCCGGTTCGAGCGCCGCGTCTTGTGCGTGCGATTCCTCGATATAGGCGGCTTCCAGTTCGTTCACGCCCGGATGTTCGCGCGGCGTGTTGCGCACATAGAACCACGCGAGGATGCCGGCGAGCACGGTGCCGATGCCCGCGACCGCGAAGGCCAGACGCCACGAGCCGAGCATGGCGATGAGCCCGGTGATCAGGATCGCGCCGAGCGCCGCGCCAAGCGGCGCGCCGCCGTCGAGCAGGGTGGCGCCGCGGCCGCGTTCGGTCTGCGTCATCCAGATGGCGTTGAGCTTGCCGCCCGCGGGCATGATCGGCGCTTCGGATGCGCCAAGGCCCAGACGCGTGAGCAGCAGGGCCGGGGCGTTCGTGCAGAGCGCGGCGATGGCCTGGAAGAAGCCCCAGAAGACCGTGGCGCAGGCGATCACGATGCGCGGCTTGAAACGGTCGGCCAGCATGCCGCCCGGAATCTGCATGAACGCATAGGTCCAGAAAAACGAGCTGAGGATGAGGCCCTCCATGGCCGGTCCGACGTCGAACTCCTTCGAGATCAGCGGCATGGCAACCGACAGCGACGCGCGGTCGATGTAGTTGATCGAAATGAGGCTCAGCATGACCAGAAAAATCTTCCAGCGCACGCTGGACTTGTGGGCCGCCATGGCGGCCACACCGGATGTTGTTGACATGAACAGCTCCTGGGAGAGGCGGATGTTTTCATGGCGTCGCGCAACGTCCGACAGAGTATAGGATTAAGAATCTATAATTACAAATATACTAACATATTGATTTATATAAGATTGATTTGATATTCAGGGTATGTACTAGGGGCATGTTAAGCTATTGCCATGAATAGTCAGTCGAATAGCTCCCCCCTGTTGTTGCGCACCCGCGGCATGGCTGCGGAGGTCGCTGCGCGCTTGCGCGTCATGATCGATGAAGGCGAGATGCCGCCGGGCGCGCGCATCGACGAAAAGGAAATGTGCCAGGCATTCGACGTGTCGAAAACGCCCTTGCGCGAGGCGCTCAAGGTGCTGGTGTCGGAAGGGCGCGTGACGCACCGGCAGTACATCGGTTACCGCGTGGCGGCGATCGACCTCGAGGACCTTGCCAGCACCTTCGAGATGCTGCACGGGCTCGAAGCGATGGCGGGGGCGTTGTTGCAGCAGCGCATGAGCATCACCCAGGTGGCCGCCATCGGCGCGAAGCACCGGCGCATGGTGGAGTGCCACCATGCGGGCAAGCGGCTGGAGTATTTCCGGCTGAATCAGCAGGTGCATCAGATGATCGTGGATGCGGCCGGGAATCCGGTGCTTTCGAATATCTACGCGACGCTGATGTCGAAAGTGCATCGCGCGCGTGGCGCGGCGAATACCGACGTATTGCGCTGGTCCGAATCGATGGATGAGCACGACGCGATTCTGGCTGCGCTTGAAGATCCTGCGCACGCTGATTTACCGCGGATTTTGCGCGAGCATTCGGAGAATACGGCGAGCGAGGTGCTCGCGGTGTTGAATCGGGCGCGCGCCAGTGCGCCTGCTGCGCGGGATGAAGTCATCGCCTCATGCGCTTGAGCACGAGCAGGCATAGCGCCGGCACGTGAACGATGCCCATGCCGCATGCGATCACGGCCCACGGCGGCGCAGCCGGGCCAGTCAGCATCGCGCTGACTACACCGAACCCCAAACCCACGAGCAGCAGCGATGCATGCGCGATGAGCCGCTTCGGCCCTCGGGGCGTGACGCGAGGAAGGCTCACGTGGACAAAGACGACGATCAATAGAGCGAGTGTGGCGACCAGCGGGGCCATGGGGGTCCTGGGTTTGGGGCGTTTCTTGAGCTTGCGGTGATGAACCGTTCGTGAGTGCGTACATCATGTGTGATTGTGCCAGGTTTGGCGGCGGGCGCGTACCGCGCATGCTTCACGGGTTGCCTGCATGGACTCGCCCGGCAAATCGCCTAAACTACAAAACCGGCGGCGACGGCCTTTCCGCGCCGCCGGTCCGCCATGGCCCATATATTCTTCGCTGCCTCGATTCAGCGGCACGTCGCAACGCCCGAGCGTGAGATCGACGCGCGCACGCTGGGCGAAGCGTTCGCGGCCGTTTTCGCCGCGCAGCCGAGGCTGCGCGGTTACATTCTCGACGATCAAGGCGCACTGCGGCGGCATCTGTCCGTGTTCGTGGATGGCCACCCCGTGCGCGACCGGCAACATCTTTCCGACACCTTGAGCGAGGCAAGCCGCGTCTACGTCGTTCAAGCGTTGTCGGGCGGGTAGCTATCCGCCCAGGAGACATTCCACATGAGCGATCGATTATTTGTCGCCACGCGCAAGGGTCTATTCATACTGCAACACGATGGCGCGGGCGGCTGGACGTACGGCGCGCCGCATTTCGCGGGCGAGCCGGTGAGCATGGTGCTACCGGACTCGCGCGACGGGACGCTTTACGCCGCGCTCAATCTCGGTCATTTCGGCGTGAAGCTGCACCGGATGCGCGCGGGCATGACCGAATGGGAAGAATGCGCGGTTCCGGTCTACCCGCCGCAGCCGCCCGAGGAGGCGCGCGCGAGCAACGGCGCGAGCGACGCAGAGCCCCGCCCGCCATCGCCACCCTGGACGCTGCAGCAAATCTGGTCGCTAGAGACGGGGGGCCCGGACGAGCGGGGCGTGCTGTGGGCCGGCACGATTCCCGGAGGACTGTTCCGCTCCGGCGACGGCGGCGACAGCTGGGAACTCAACCGCGCGCTGTGGGAGCGTCCGGAGCGTCCCGAATGGTTCGGCGGCGGCTACGACGCGCCGGGCATCCATTCCGTGATGGTCGATCCGCGCGACAGCCGTCACGTGACAATCGGCATCTCGTGTGGCGGCGTCTGGCAGACCGTCGATGGCGGCGCGAACTGGCAACTGAGTTCCGAGGGCATGGAAGCCGACTACATGCCGCCCGAGCGGCGCGGCGAAGCCAATGTGCAGGACCCCCACCGCGTCGTGCAATGTGCGTCGAACCCCGATGTGCTGTGGACTCAGCATCACTGCGCGATCTTCCGCTCGACCGATGGCGCCGAGCACTGGCAGCGCATCGAAGCGCAGCCGTCGAGCTTTGGCTTCGCGGTGGCCGTGCATCCGCGCGAGCCCGACATCGCATGGTTCGTGCCGGCCGTGAAGGACGCCTGCCGGATCCCGGTCGACGGCAAGTTCGTGGTCACGCGCACGCGCGATGGTGGCCGCACGTTCGAGCGTTTCTCCAACGGTTTGCCGCCCGCGCCGGCCTATGACCTCGTGTATCGGCACGGCCTCGTCGTGGACGACTCGGGCACGCGTCTCGCGATGGGGTCCACCACCGGCGCACTCTGGACTTCCAGCGATAGTGGCGAAAACTGGCACCAGGTTTCCGCGCATTTTCCGCCGATTTATTGCGTGCGGTTTGGGTGAGGATTCCTGATCAAAATCCTGATGCGATGGCCGTAATGGACATGCGTGTGATGCAGTTGCGTGCTTGATCGAGCAGGGGCGTTCGGCAATTCGGTGTGCACGAGCGCCCCCGAAAAGGGATTACCCCTTCACATTCCACACCCAGCCCGCCGGATCCGCGACCTTGCCGCGCTGAATCCCCGTAAGCAGCGTGCGCAGCTTGCGCGTGACTTCGCCTTCGCCGCCGTCCCCGATCGAGAACTCGCCGCCCGCATGGCGCACCGTGCCGATCGCCGTGACGACCGCCGCCGTGCCGCACGCGAACGTTTCCTTGACGCGGCCCGATGCGGCGCCGTCGCGCCAGTCATCGAACGAAATGGGCGTTTCGTTGACGGTCAGACCTTCCTTGCGTGCCAGCTCGATGATCGACGCGCGCGTGATGCCCGGCAGGATCGTGCCGGAAAGCGGCGGCGTGACGAGCGAGCCGTCGTCTAGCACGAAGAACACGTTCATGCCGCCGAGTTCTTCGATCCAGCGATGCTGCGCGGCATCGAGGAAGACCACCTGATCGCAGCCATGCGCCGACGCCTCGGTCTGCGCGATCAAGCTGGCCGCATAGTTGCCGCCGCACTTGGCTGCGCCTGTGCCGCCCGGCGCCGCGCGCGTGTACTGGTCCGAAACCCAGACCGTGACCGCCGATTTGCCCGACTTGAAATAGGGACCGACCGGGCAGGCGATCACGCAGAAGATGTATTCGCTGGCGGCGCGCACGCCGAGGAAGCTCTCGTTGGCGAACATGAAGGGGCGCAGGTAGAGGCTGCCGTCGCCGCCCGGCACCCAGGCGCGGTCGATGTCGACAAGTGCCTCGACGGCGCGCAGGAACAGCTCTTCGGGCAAGTCGGCCATCGACATGCGCGCGGCCGAGTTGCGGAAGCGCTTGGCGTTTTCCTGCGGGCGGAACAGCGAAATCTGGCCATTTTCGCCGCGATATGCCTTCATGCCTTCGAAAATTTCCTGTGCATAGTGCAGCACCGCGCAGGCCGGGTCGATCTGGAACGGGCGGCGCGCTTCCACCTTGGCGTCGTGCCAGCCAATGCCTTCCGTCCAGCGGATCGTGACCATGTGATCCGTGAAAACGCGTCCGAACACCGGATTGGTCAGCCGGGCGGCGATTTCATCGGCCGGCGTGGGATTCGGGTGCCGTTCCACGGCGATTTCAAGGGGACGGGGGGTGTTCATTTGCGTCGTCTCTCGCGGTTATTGATCGAAAAAGCCCAGGCCGATGTTCTACCAGATATCGCGGGGTTCGGCGAATATTCGGCAGTCCGGCGTCTGGGTTTCCCGCAATTATCGCAGTTCGAGCGATGCCGGCTCCGCGGGGCGGGCACGGTAAGCGCCCTCGAGCGCTTTTAAGCTGCCGCCTGCGGCGAGACCGGGGCCGCGACGCTCACCCGGCTCACGTAGGCCAGCGCGGCGAGGCTGATCATGGCGGTGACGATCAGCCAGTAGCCCGGCGCGCTCTTGTCGCCCGTCGCGCTGAGCATCCATGTGACGATGGCCGGCGTAAAGCCGCCGAACACGGTAACGCCGATGTTGTAGCCGATCGACATGCCCGTCGCACGCGTCGCGGCCGGGAAGATCTCGGCCATGAGCGCGGGCAGCGCGCCGAAATAGATCGATTTCAAAAGCGCGAGCCATGCGATCAGCACGAACAGCGGCAGCGCGCTCGAATAGCTCGTCGCCCACGCAAAGCCGGGGTACGCACTGACGAGTAACAGCACCGCCACGCAGGTCATTTGCGTGCGGCGGCCGATGCGGTCCGACAAATGCCCCGCGAACGGCGTGACGACCGTGAGAATCACGCCGCCCACCATGGTCGCCGCGAAACCGGTCGCCGCCGGCAGATGGAGCTGGCGGATCGCGAAGGTCGGAATGTACTGGAGCAGGTAGTTGACTGCCGTGGAGACGGTCAGCAGGCCGATGGCCGTGAGCAGGAGGCGCTTTTGCCTGGCCATCACGTCGCGCACGGGTGTCTCGGTGCGCTCGGCGCGCTTGAAGTCCTCGGCGTCGTCGATGTAGCTGCGCAGATAGAGACCCACCGGACCAATCAGCAATCCGAAGAAAAACGGCAGACGCCAGCCCCATGCCGCGAGATCGGCGGGCGTCAGGATGCGCGCGAGCCCAAAGCCGAACGAGGCCGCGAGCAGCGTCGCGAGGCCCTGAGTCGCGAACTGCCAGCTCGCGAAGAAGCCGCGCCGATGCGGGGCGTGCTCGATCAGCATGGCGGTGGACGCGCCGAACTCGCCGCCCGCCGAAAAGCCCTGGATGAGCCGCGCGGCGAACACCGCGAGCGGCGCGGCTACGCCGATCGCCGCGTAGTCGGGAATCAGCGCGATGATCGCCGTGCCCACCATCATGAGGACCACCGAGAGCATCATCGCCGCCTTGCGTCCGCGCCGGTCGGCATAGGCGCCCAGCACCGCGCCGCCGATCGGCCGCACGAGATATGACGCGCCGAAGGTGCCGAACGTGAGCAGCATCGAAACGGTTTCGTTGACGGCCGGAAAGAAGTGCTTGCCGATGTACACCGCGAAAAACCCGTAAATGGCGATGTCGAACCATTCGAGCGCGTTGCCGGCGGAGGTGGCGATGACAAGCCTGACGAGGCTCACGGGTTTCCTGGCGGACATGTTGGCGGGCCTTTTTCTCAGAGCAGGGCGCCGGAGGATTGCGGCGCTTGCGGTTTCGTTTTTGCTTGCGGACTTGTTGCGGTTGTACCGGCGGCGAGGCGCGCGGCGTCGTCGCCGAGGTCCCACCAGAGTCCTGCCATCACGGCGAGCGCTTCGCGCGCGACCGAGCCGAGCAGATGCTCGTTCGGCGCGTGCTGCGCGCAAGCGGGATACGAGTGCGGGACCCAGAGCGTCGGCAGGCCGAGCGTGTACGCGAATACGTCGTTGGGCACGGTGCCGCCGAGGTTCGGCAGCAGCGCGGGCTTCTTGCCCGTGGATGTGCGCAGCGATTCGAGCGCCCAGCGCACCCAGGCGTCGTCGGGGTCGAGGCGCGTGGCCGCCGAAGTCTGCGTGACGCGCACTTGCACGTCGCTGAAGCCGAGCCGCGCAAAATGCGCTTCGAGGTGTTCGCCCGCGCGCGCGGCGTCCGTGCCGACCACGAAGCGCAGCTGGCAGGTCGCTTTGGCCATGGGCGGAATCGCGTTGACGGGCGCGTCGGGATTGCCGGACTTGAACGCGAGCACTTCGAGCGTGTTCCAGGCGATCACGCGCTCGGTGGGCGTGAGGCCGGGCTCGCCCCAGTCCGGGTCGATCGCGGGGGCGTCTTCGTCGCCGCCGAGCACGATGTCGGAGAGTGCCTCGCGCACGCTCGCCGGAATCGGCGGCGGGCGCAGGCCGTCCACGGCGATGGCGCCGCGCTTGTCGACGACGCTCGCGATCGCGTGCGCGAGCACGATGGCCGGATTGCGCAGCGCGCCGCCCCAGTTGCCCGAGTGATGCGCGCCTTTGCGCAGGTCGACGAGCAGCTCGAAAGTCACGCCGCCGCGCGAGCCGAGGAACAGCGTGGGCCGCTCGGCCAGCACGCGTGGGCCGTCCGAGGCGATGAACACGTCCGCCGCGAGGGCGTCCCGGTGCGCGGCGCAAACGTCGTCGAGGCCCGGCGAGCCGATTTCCTCGCCGGTTTCGAAGATCAGCTTCACGTTGTAGCCGAGCTTGCCGCCGCGTGCGCCGAGCACGGCGGCGAGCGCCGCGAAGTTCACGGAGTGCTGCCCCTTGTTGTCGGCGGTGCCGCGTCCGTACCAGCGGTCGCCTTCCACGGTGATCGTCCATGGCGCGAGGCCTTCGCGCCACTGTTCGTCGTAGCCGCGCACGACGTCGCCGTGGCCGTAGGTCAGCACGGTCGGCAAGGCCGGGTCTTCGATGCGTTCCGCGATCAGCATCGGCGCGCGCGCGGCTGCCGGATTTTCGACGATGCGGCTCGTGAAGCCGAGCGGGGCGAGTGCGGGCGTGACCTCTTCGGCGAGATAGGCGCGCACGGCGGCGGCCTGCGCGGGATTCTGGCTTTCCGTGCGAAAACCGATACGGCGCTGGAGATCGGCGAGAAACGCGCCGCTGTCATAGATGCGCAGCGCGCGGTCGATGGCGATTTGTCGGGATTCGGTCAAAGGGGCTCCTCTCTGGCGCTCGCGCGGGAAACTGCAATAAATTGCACGCAATGCAGCCAGTCTAGGAAGATCAAAAATTCGCAACAATTTCAATATTTGCAGTTAGCATTGCCGAAATGGCAACGCGCTCGATGCGCATTGAACGGATCAGCCCATGCTTCATGGAATTGCTTTGCGCTACTTCGTCGAGGTCGCGCGCACGGGGTCGCTGGCGGCGGCGTCGGAAAACCTGCACGTGGCCGTCTCGGCCATCAGCCGGCAGATCAGCAAGCTTGAGGAGGACGTGGGCACGGCGCTGTTCGAGCGCATGCCGCGCGGCATGGTGTTGACCGAGTCAGGCGAGCGGCTGGCCGGGCACGCGCGGCGCGCGCTGCTCGAAGGCGACGCGGTGCTCGCCGAGATCGCCACGGCGCAAGCGCTAGGGAGCGGCATCGTGCGCATCGGCTGCACGGAGGGGTTCACGCGCTCGTTCCTGCCGCATGTGCTGGCCGAGCATCATGCCGTTGCGCCGCAGGTGCATTTCCATATGCGCTCGGGCACCCCTTCGCAGGTCGAGCAGTGGGTGGCCACCGGCGAAGTCGATCTGGGGCTGTCGTTTTCGAGCGGAGACCCCGCGAAGGTCCATGTGGAATACAGCGCCGAGTCGCCAGTTTGCGCGCTGGTCGCGCCGGGGCATCCGCTGGCGCGCCACGCGTCGATCACGCTTGCGGATCTGCGCGACTATCCGATCGCGCTGCTAGCGCGCGGCAATACTGCTCGCCAGTTGTTCGACGAGTGCTGTGCGCGCCATGGCATTACGCTCGAACCCATCCTCACGAGCAACAGTTCGAGCGCCTTGCATGCATTTGCTTCGCTGGCCGGCGCGATCACGCTGGGCAGCAAGCTCTCGCTCGCGGGGCTCGGCAGCGATCTCTCGCTGATCGCAAAGCGCTTCGACGAACCGCTGCTCAATCAGCGCAATCTCTGCGTGACGACGATGCGCGAACGGCGGCTTTCCCGGCCGATCGAGGGGGTGCTGAAGGCGTTGATCGCGGAGATCGAAAGCGCGTCATTGGCGTGACCAGATTTTGGGTTCTTTTCGGTACGCAGCGCATTGTGTGCGCATATTCTGGGCGTGGTCCAACATTCGGAGATCAACACCATGACAGTAGAAAAAGTGGCAGTGGTTACCGCGGGCGGCAGTGGCATGGGCGCGGCCGCCGCGCGGCGCCTGGCTGCCGACGGCTTCAAGATTGCGATTCTTTCGTCCTCGGGCAAGGGCGAGGCGCTGGCGGCGGAACTCGGCGGCGTGGGCGTGACGGGCTCGAATCAGTCGAACGACGACCTTCGCAAGCTCGTCGACCTGACCGTGTCGCGCTGGGGCCGCGTCGACGTGCTGGTGAACAGCGCGGGCCATGGTCCGCGCGGCCCGCTTCTCGATATCTCCGACGAAGACTGGCATCGCGGCATGGACACCTACCTGATGAACGTGATTCGGCCGACGCGGCTCGTTGCGCCCATCATGCAGAAGCAGCACGGCGGCGTCGTGATCAATATCTCCACCGCCTGGGCCTTCGAGCCGAGCGAGATGTTTCCCACCTCGACTGTGTTCCGCGCCGGCCTGGCGTCGTACACAAAGCTTTTCGCGGATACGCAGGCCAAGTACAACATTCGCATGAATAATGTGCTGCCGGGCTGGATCGACAGCCTGCCCGCGCAGGAAGCGCGCCGCGAAACCGTGCCGCTGCAGCGCTATGGAACGAGCGAGGAAATCGCTGCCACTGTTGCGTTCCTGGCCTCCGATGGCGCGGCCTACATTACCGGCCAGAATATCCGCGTCGATGGCGGCGTGACCAAATCGGTTTGAAAACGTCGGTTTGAAAACGTCGGTCTGAACCCGTCGGTTTGAACTCGTGGCGCGTGGAAAATAACCGCGCGCCACGGCTTTGACTTTGCCTGGGGCGTCCACTAGATTCAAATCACGCAGCCCGGCGTGCCGAGGTTTTCATCAAGCAAATCAAAGGGCAAGGCGCCGATGACAGGAGAACGACCGTGATTTCCTGGGAAATCCAGGGCACCGAGTTGATCAGTTGCAATTGCTCATATGGTTGCCCTTGCCAGTTCAATGCGCTGCCGACTCGTGGCTGGTGCGAGGCCATGGGAGCGATATCCATCGCCCAGGGCTTCTACGGCGACGTGCGGCTCGACGGCATCAATATCGCAGTGGTATTTCAATGGCCCGGAGCGGTTCACGAAGGCAGGGGAAAGTGCCAGCCGATCGTCGACGAGCGGGCCAGCCCTGAACAACGCGACGCTATCCTGAAGATCATGACAGGTCAGGATACCGAACCATTCGCCACGATGTTCGCAGTCTACTCATCGACGATCGAGCAGGCGTTCGAGCCGATCTTCACGAAGATCGATTTCGAAGCCGATGTCGATGCGAGGCGCGGCCGGGTTCATGTCGAAGGTGTCTTCGACGTCGTCGGCGAGCCGATTCGCAATCCGGCGACGGGCGCCGAGCATCGCGTGCGCATCGACCTGCCGAACGGTTTCGAATACGAGCTTGCCGAAATCGGCTCCGGCTCGGGCAGCTCGCAAGGCAACATCGCGCTGCAACTGGACGGCACCTATGCGCAGTTCGCGCGCCTGCATCTGAACAACCAGGGGCCGATCCGGCATCGCGCCGCGGTATGAACACGGTCGTTCGCTGGCGTGGTCATGCGCTGACGGCGCCCGGCATTGCTGGCTGTGCCGGCGTTGCCGGCGTGGTGGCGGCGTCGTGGTATTACGTGTGGACAGGGGCGGGAACCGGCATGTCGGCGCTGGCCATGACAGCGGCGGCGCTGTTCCCGCATCGGCTCGCCAGCGGCGGCGGCATGGCGATGTCGCTGCCCGCCGTGATCGTCATGTGGTGGATCATGATGATCGCGATGATGACGCCCAGCGCGTTGCCGCTGATCCTGCTGTATCGCCGTGTCATCCGGCATCGCGGCGCATCGGAATCGTATGCCGCAGTGCTTTCGCTAGGGCTTCTGGCCGGCTATCTCTGCGCGTGGCTCGCGTTTTCGATTGGCGCGTCGTGGTTGCAGATGACCCTGCAACCACGCGGTCTCATTTCGGCAATGATGCTGTGGTCGAAGAGTGCGGCGCTTTCCGCGATCATTCTCGCGGCGGCCGGCATCTATCAGTTCACGCCGCTCAAGCGCGCTTGTCTCCACCAGTGCCGCTCGCCGGTCAATTTCCTGATCGGGCATGGGCGCTCCGGTGTCGCGGGTGGTTTCCTGCTCGGCGTGCGGCACGGGATGTACTGCGTCGGCTGCTGCTGGCTGCTGATGGCGCTGCTATTTGTCGGCGGTGTCATGAACGTGCTGTGGATCGCGGCGCTTTCGCTGATCGTTTTCGTGGAAAAGATCCTGCCCGGCGGCGAGCGCATCGGTCACGCGCTGGGCGTGGTATTGATCGTGTGGGCGGGCGCGACGCTGCTCGTGTAAGCGATGCGCGGAGCGAGGCTACAGCACCGCACGCCGGCGGTGCGCCTCGGCCAGGCGCTCGATGGCCCTGCGGGCCTTGTCGATCTCCTGGGTTTTGTCGAAGAAGTAATGTGCGCCAGCCGCCTGGCAGGCTTCGCGAAAGGGCTGGCTCGACTGATTGGTCAGCACCATCGTGACCACCGGCGGTCCGCGGCGGGCGAGTGCCGATATCAATTCGAGCCCGCTTGCGCCGGGCAAGCGCAAGTCGGTAATCACGACAGCGGGGCGGCACGCGGCGATGCACCTTAGTGCAGTCTGGATGTCCTCCGCTTCGCCGACCACGCGGACGCCGTCGACCATATGGAGCAATGCCGCGATCCGGCGCCGCAACGATGCCGAGTCTTCGACGAGGAAGACGGTCAATTCAGTCAATTTGGCGTTCGCGTCCATGTGCCGAAGTATCGGGCCCGCCGTCGCGCAAGGGAATCGGCGACGGTTGAACTTCGGGTAGGCGAAACGGAAGCCGTGTAGGCGGATTCCTACCCAATCGGCATGGGGGCGCGCCAGACCGGGTCGCGCTAGACCTCGTCGTTATCTTCGAAGAGCTTGTGGCGCATCGCATAGCGCACGAGCGCGGCCTCGTGCGGTACACGCATTTTTTCCAGGATGCGCGTTTTGTAAGTGCTGACCGTTTTCGCACTCACGCAGAGCGCCTGGGCGATTTCGGTGATGGTCTCGCCGGCGGCCAGGCGCCGGAACACGTCGAACTCGCGGTCGGAGAGACGCTGGTGAGGCAGTGCGTCGGCCGGTTCGTTCAGGCTCTGCGCGAACTGCTCGGCCATTGCCAGGCTCACGTACACGCCGCCCGCCGCCACCTTGGTGACGGCCGAGACCAGTTCCGCGCCAGCGCTTTCCTTGGTCAGGTAGCCGGATGCGCCGGCCTTGAACGCCCGCACTGCGTATTGCTGCTCGGCGTGCATGGTCAGCACGAGGATGCGCAGTTCGGGCTTTTCCTCCTTGATCTGCTTGATCAACTCAACGCCGTTGCGTCCCGGCATCGACAGATCGAGCAGCAGCACGCGCGCCGGCGTCGAGCGGATCAGCGCGATCGTGCTCGCGCCGTCGCGCGCCTCGCCGACCACGTCGAATCCGCTGGCGTTCTGCAGGATATGGCGTAGACCGTCACGCACGAGCGCGTGGTCGTCGGCGATCAAAACTTGGATCATGAGTGAGTGTCCTCCAGCTGTGCCGCTGGTCGCGGGAAAGTCATGCGATGGCTACGGCGAGTCGCTGTGGGTCATCCCGCTGCGGGTAATCCTGTTGCCAGGAGCCAGTATGCAATAGTTGCCTTCGACATGCATCCTCTGCTCAAATGCCTTTTCCCGATTCTTTTCCAGGCAGGCGCATGGGTCGCGATCGAGACGACGGCAACCAGATGTTTCTTTCGACCTTGCCCGCGGGGCGCAGCGAGCGGCGGCTCGCGCTCACGGTCATTCTCGCGAGTTGCGCGCTATTCGCGGTATTTGCGCCGTTTGCGAAGCGTCCGCTGCCGGTGGTGGGGGCATTCATCCCGATCTACGAATCGGCGCTGGTGATGAACGACCTGATTACGGCCATGCTGCTGTTCGGCCAGTTCAGTTCGCTGCGCTCGCGTGCGCTGCTCGCGCTCGGCAGCGGCTATCTCTTCACCGCCGGCATGACCATTGTGCATGGCCTCACGTTCCCGGGCTTGTTCGCGCCCGCCGGCTTGCTAGGCGCCGGCTCGCAGAGCACCGCGTGGATCTATATGTTCTGGCACGCCGGTTTTCCCTGCTTCGTCACGGCCTATGTGCTGCTCGGCAAGGCCGCTCACGGTGAACGTCGCGCCATGCCGCGGCGTTCCGCGCGCGCATCGATCGCATGGTGCGTGCTGGCTGCGGCGGCGCTCGTCTGTGTCCTGACCGCCTTCGCCACGATGGGCAAGGCGCTGCTGCCCGATCTGCTCGTGAACGGGCGCTTTACCTGGGCGTACCGCTGGGTGATCGGCGCGGTGTGGCTGGCGAGCCCGTTCGCGCTCGCCATGCTGTGGCGGCACGGCAAGCGCACGGCGCTCGACATGTGGCTGATGGTCGTGATGGTGGCGTGGATGATCGACATCGCGCTCGCCGCGATGCTCAACCATGGCCGCTTCGATCTCGGGTTTTATGCGGGGCGGATATATGGCCTGCTGGCGGCGAGCTTCGTGCTGATCGTGCTGCTGGTCGAGAGCGGCACGCTCTATGCGCGGCTCGTCGCGCTCACGCGCCGCGACATGCGCCGGGACATGCGCGAGCGCATGCGCGTGAAGGAACTCGAGCATCTGGGGCATCTCTCGGCGGGTATCCAGGCGGCGCGCGAGGAGGAGCAAAAGCGCATCGCGCGCGAGCTGCACGACGATCTCGGTCAGCGGCTGACCGCGCTGAAGATCGACCTGACGATGCTCGAAAGCGATCTCGACGACCGCACGATGGCGCCCGCGCTGCGCGGCCGGGCGCGCTCGATGATGACGCTGATCGACGAAACCGTGAGATCGGTGCGCCATATCGCGGCGGGGCTGCGCCCGACCGTGCTCGACGACCTCGGGCTTGTGCCGGCGCTCGAATGGCTCGCCGGCGATTTCGAAAGCCGCAATGGGATCGTGGTGGATCTGCTCATCGACATCGACGATCTGAATATCGATTCGGCGGCGGCCACGGCGGTGTACCGGATCGTCCAAGAGGCGCTCACGAACATTGCCAAGCATTCGGAAGCCACCGAAGTGCAGGTCGAGGTCGTGCTGGACGGCGATGCGTGCCGGGTCGGGGTGGCCGACAACGGGCGCGGTTCGGCGGTTAGCGCGATGCACAAGGAGCAGTCGTTCGGTTTGCTCGGCATTCGCGAGCGGGTCCGGCAATTGAACGGCGCGGTGTCGGTCGATACGGCGCCGGGTGAGGGATTCCGCTTGTCGGTCAGCCTGCCGGCGAGCGCTCTGAATCGAGAGGAACCGGTGTAGGGAGGGGCCGCTTGGCCTTCGCGGGCTTGCCCGCGCGTGAAGGCGGCTGGCAAATCGCACAGACCTTGCCCTCCGGTGCATCGTATTTGTGGATCACGAACTTGCCCGCGCAGCGGCGGCATGAAGTTAACTGCAGGATTCCGCCGTTGAAGAAGCGCACCAGCGTCCAGGCGCGGGTCAGATCGAGCTGCATCTCGAGACTGTTGTGCATGCAGTGTTCCCGATACAGGCGAAATCCCTTGGTGAGTGCGTCGAGATGCGAGCAGCCCGCCGAGTCCTTGAGGAACACATACGTGTTGTAGAACAGCGAGGCGTGGATGTTGGCCTGCCACGTCATGTACCAGTCGGCGGAAGACGGCAGCATGCCTTTTGGCGGCGACTCCCCTTTGATCTCGTGATAGAGCCGGATCAACCGGTCGCGCGGCAGTGCCAGCTCGCTTTCGAGCACCTGCATCCGTGCGCCGAGTTCGATCAATGCGCTTGCGCGCACCACTTCCCTTGCGTCTTCGATAATGCTGATCCTGGCCATGGCTCGCCTCAGTCCGGTCACGCGAATTGTTCGGCGGGCTGGCCCGCGAGCAGCACGGCTGCATGTGTGTGAGCAATATCGATGTGCTTGTTGGCGTCCTTTCCGGGCGTCGCCAGCACGGACAGCATTTGATGGTCGTTGATCCGGAAGAAGCACAGCAACTGATTGCAGGCCGAGAGCTTGACGATTTGCGCCAGCGTCAGCCCGGCCAGCAGGTCGGCCACCTGCTCGGACAGGCCGAGCCGGAACATGCCCGCCGGGCGGTCGTCGCGCAGCAGGCGCTGCGCAAGCGCGAGGTAGGACAGATTGAGTTCCTGAATGGACTGCAGAGTGTCGGCGCTATTCATGATGTTCCCCCGCTCAAGGGCCACTTCGATGTTTCCCGGCGACCGGCTGGCGCTGGCGCGATCGTGTGTCGCTCGGGTGACGGAAGTATTGCTTTGGCGGGGGGTAAATGAAATCAGCGGCCAGCGAACTTGATGTAGTCGCAACAGTAGGGCTGTCAGCGTTTTCCTACATAGCCAGACGAATTCAGGGCGTCCAGCGATACACCGTGACGCTGTTACCCTTGACATTGTTCTTCGTGACGACGTACTCGCCGGTCGAGCGAAGGTAGGCCCGGATGCCGTACATCGAATCGATGGCGCTGCTGGCGTCCACGGTCGTGGGACGGGGGTTGACCAGCGTGGCGTCGAGCTTGCCGGTCGTCAGGCTGAAGGCGTCGATGTTTGGCCTGGCCGGTCCGCTGATGCTGCTGAACCAATAGCCGACGAACAGATAGTTGCCGGCCGCATCGATCGCCTTGGCGCCGGTGCTGGGCAGCTCGATCACTGGATTGGGCACGGTGGTGTTGCCCGCGAGCCAGCCGTGATACACCTCGATGCGCGTGCCGATCGCCGTCCAGTCGGTGCTGCCGATGATGCCCTGGGCGAGGATCATGGTGTCGCTGTCGGCGAGGTAGACGATGCGCGTGAGCGGCTCGACGCTGGCGGGAATGCGAAAGGGGACGCCGGCTCGCCAACTGGGCTTGCCGCTGGCGTCGAAGCCGGCGAGCGGATAGTGGTAGATATTGCCGGTCTTGTCCAGGCCGGCCCACACGCCGCCTTTGCTGTCGAGGCTGAAGCCGTGGGTGACCCGCAGGCTGGTCTGGAACACCGGGCCGGGAATCGATGCATCGGGAATGGCGATATAGCCGTTCGCCGCGTTGAAGTGGAAAAAGTAGAAAATCGGCGGATTCTGTCCGGACGCCACGAGAATCCGGTTCGCACCGACGGCGACGAGCTGGCCGAAATGCTCGTCGCGCTGGGTGTCGTTGACGTTGATGCGCGGATCCGACGGATACGCAACGGGATCGACCGTGTTCGCGACGAAGGTGCCTCCCGCGCTGCCCGAATAAATGTTGGTGCCGCCATAGAACAGGGCGCCGTCCGTGGCCGGGTCCGGGGCCGCGACGCCCTCGAAGTTCAGCGACTGGAGCGTCCAGCGCAGGGCGCCGGCCGGGTCATACGCATGAACGTCGGTGCCGCCGTCGCGGCCCAGATCCCAACTGCCGCCCCACGGGTTGTTGAGCACATAGAGGTTGCCCGCAGTGTCCTTGCCGATGCCTGCAACGCGGGTGAAGCGCTGCGCGCCGACTTGGCCCTTGATGCCCTTCGTGGTGTCGAGATAGCCGCCCCGCACGCCGAAAGTGCCCGCCAGCGTGGGCGTGCGCGAAAGGGTGTAGCGCTTGATGTTCATGTCGGGGCCTTCGTCCCCGACCATGAGTTGCCCCAACGACGCATCGAAATAGAGCGCCGACGGCCGCGAACCGCTCGGCAACCGGATGGTGTTCAGTAGCGCGCCGGATGGGCTGAAGCCGACGACCGTGCCTTCGCTTTTCTGTGCGACCCAGACATTGCCGGCGCGATCGAGCGCGAGCGCGCCTGGACTTTGGACCGAGATGTCCCGCTGCCAGACCCCGTTGGTGGTGAAGACCCGCACGCGATTGCCATAGAAGTCGCTTGCATAGAGGAGCGAGCCCGCCGTGGCGAGCCCGGTGACTACATCGACCCGGGGCTGGTTGTTCGCTGCGCTGACCTGAATGAGCAGGTCGCGCGTCTTGGTGGCGCGGTTGTATCGTCCGACCGCGCCGCTTCCGTACGACTTGCTGTATTGCAGCGCCGCGAAGATCGAAGTGGCGTTGCCCGTGATCGCGCTGCCCTGGAATTCGCCATGCGAGCCGATCGAGCCGAAGCTCTTGCCATCCTGATAGATCGCCACGCCACCCTCGTACTCGTCCCACATGGACGACGTATAGATGACACCTTCGGGCGCAACCCACATGGAACGCGCGGTGTTACCCACATGGGCGGCGAGGGTGCCATAGGTATTGGCAATCCAGTCAATGGTGTTTTGCGCCTGGGCGGAAGGCGCGACGGCCGCGATCGTAGCGACGAAGAGCGCAGCATGAATGCGTGTTCTTTCGAGCATGAGCATGCTCTCCTGAATAGGGCAGCCCTTGGCTATGCGCTGGAGCTTCGCACGGGCACGGTGACGCAGTTATGAACATAGGCAGCGCATTACGTCTTTACAAGCCACGCAATTTTTTTATGCCGCCTGGATTCGAATAAAAATAAGGATAACGAATAATTAGCCTTGCAATTAAATGAAGAGGAAATCTTCGCGCGTGCGATACTTCCGTCTAAATTTCATATTATGAAATGATGTCGCGTATGCCAGAAAAATCTGCGGCGATGCAATATGTGTGCATTGCATATGGGCGAATGTAATTTCACATTGCAATATATTTTTCCTATCTCATTGAAATTAATGAATTTTATTTCTACTAATTTCTGTCGGATATGGAGCCGCGAGCGATGTTTATCCCGATACGCTTTAGCCATGGCGAACGTTCGCGCGTTCCGGAATTTTCTAAACCTGTGGAGAGACGAGATGTTGCATGTTTATATAGAACCCGTGCCGAAGGGCCAGTGGGGCCCCATCGATGGATACCGCATTGAAACCCAGGATGGGACGAAGCTCTCGGCGGAACTGCTCCGTTCCGAGAGACTGGCGGTGAGCGAAGCAAGGCTGCATGGCTACGTGCCGCTGCTTGCCACGGTGCGCATACCTGACAAGGCCGTTGCGGAGCACTGGAAACCCGCCGTCGATAAAACATTCGTATCGGTTTGATCTTCGATGCGGACACGACTTACTCGCGCGCACTGCCCGCCCGCATGGGTGCGAAGTGCGCGTTTCGCGTCAACCTATGTTTTCATGGCTACACGTTGCGTGCACAACGAAATCCCGCATAAACATACTGATAGTGCGGCTGAAACCAGTTGCGGAACGTAGGGCGCATCATGCAGCCCGCGGTGCGCGCGGAACCGCCTTTCATCGAATAATGCTGGCCGTCGAAGAAATTCGCCGAATAGCCTTCGTAGAACGGAAATGCCTCGAATCCGGGCAGCGGGCCGAATGGCGTCGAGGTCCATTCCCAGCCGTTGCCGTATAGCCCTTCCACGCCCCATGTGCTCGCGCTGTCCGGTGTCGCGTCCACGGCGACAGGGTTCCAGTTCCGGAAGTCGAAGTTGTCGGTGGCGCCTGGCAATGCGCCGTGCGCCGCGCGCTGCCATTCGGCCTCGGTCGGCAACCGGGCGCCGCGCCAGCGCGCGAACGCGCTGGCTTCCGCGTGGCTCACATAGACCGGCCATGCACGCGGCAGCGCAACATCCTCGAACATCGTGCGCAGGCGCCAGCCGTCGTCGGTGCGCACCCAGAAGACCGGGTGTTCGATGCCTTCGGCTTCCCTCCACGCCCAATCGTCGTCGTTCCACAACGCCTTGTGCCGATAGCCGCCATCGACGATGAATTCGAGCCACGCGCCGTTGGTCACCATGTAGCGATCGATCTCGAACGCAGCCACCTCCACCTGCTCCTCGCCGAACTCGTTGTCCCAGCCGAAGACACCGCGCTCATGCGTCATGCCGAGCTCGATGCGGCCCGCCGGCACGCGCACCATCGACGGCGTCGCAACGTAGAGGTGATCGGCGATTTCGCGTGCCGAGGCGGGGGCGACCTTCTGCGCGAACGGCAATTGATGAAGCATGTAGGAGAGGGTTTCGACGTGCATCAGGCGATGCTCGATGGCCACATTCAGCAATTGAGCGCCGATATCGTGCTGGGACACAGTGGGCGGCAAGTCGAGCGTGGCGAGCTGCGCATCGATGCGCGCGCGAGCGTCGCGAGCATAGTCGCGCACTTCGGCACGGCTGGGCCAATCTGCGGGGGTGTCGGTGGGCAGCGCGCCGTCGACGGGGTCGATGCCGAACGCGAATAACTGGTCCAGGCGCGGATCGGCGGACGGCAGGTCGAACAGGCGTTTGTCGAACAGATTACGGTCGAACGCCTCGAGATGGCCGATGTAAAACACGATGCGGTGGCGCTCGCGGATCGGGCGTTCGTAGAGGAATTCGGGCTTGACGACGGCAAAGAGCGCGTCGCTGGCGGCGCGCGCTTGGGCGAGCCGTGCGGCGAGTGTGGGCGGGGACGGGAGCTGCATTGCGGCGAGTCTCCTGACTGGGGCGGTGAACGAACTTTACCGCTGCGCAGGAGCCGTGCCAACGCTGTTACACGCGCCCGGGCGGGGGCGCGTAAATGGGAGATTCTGGAGACGTAACCGGCCACACGCCGCAAACCGGGGCGGCGCGCGTGAGGGACCTTCGTTTACAGATGGCGCAGGCCTTCGATGTCGATGATGCGGATGAGCTTGCCCTGCGTGTCGATCAGGCCACGCTTTTGAAATCTTGACAGGGTTCGGCTGACCGTTTCGAGCGTCATGCCGAGATAGCTGCCCATGTCTTCCCGCGTCATGCGCAGGTTGAATTCCGCGTGCGAGTAGCCGCGCTGGCCGTTGCGCTCTGAGACGTCGAGCAAGAAGGCTGCCACGCGTTCGTCGGCGGAAAGCGAGCCCAGCACCATCATCTGCGACGATTCTCGAATGAGTTGCTCGCTCATGAGCCGGTGCAGGCGGTCCTGCATGGCGCCGGTTTCGCGGCACAGGTGCTTGAGCGCCGAATAGGGGATGATGCACACCGAACTGTCTTCGAGCGCCACGGCACTGCAAGTGTGGAAATCGGTGCTGATGCCGTCGATGCCTAGCGGGTCGCCGGCCAGGCGCAGGCCCGTGACCTGCTCGCGGCCGTCGCGGTGTGCCATGACGGTTTTCAGCGATCCGGAGCGAACCGCATAGAGTGTGTCGAACGGGTCGCCGGCGCGATAGAGCGCTTCGCCGCGCCGCACACTGCGCGCATTGCAGATGAGCGCTTCGAGCTTCGGCAGATCATCGGCGGCTAGCCCTTGAGGCATACACAGATGACGCATGGCGCAACTCGAGCAACGCGCGGAAGTGCGAGGGCTCGTTGGGGAATTACGGCTGGCACGGCGCACAGTGGTGTGCGATACGACGGTAGGGGTCAGCATTGGCTTGCTCCTGTAATCGATTTTTGGAGCATTGTCACACCGCGCTTAAATCTTAAAATGGCGGCAAAACGCCGCGCATATGAGATAGATCCGCTTGCGCCTTGTCAGAAGCCGGTTTCGCGGCAAGTGATCGGGCTCAAGCGGATTCAAAAAGGTGGGAATTCGAGCGTTATCTTTTAATTCGTGGCCATTCGGCGCTTCCTATCCGGATGGCTATCCAGTGGCTATTCGGTATCCGTCGCGGATACACCTGCGGCAGAAGGAATCAACAGGACCGGCAGGGTCGATTGGCGCACGCAGCGCTCGGCCACGCTGCCGAGAATCAGCCGCTGAAAACCGCGCCGCCCATGCGTGCCCATCACGATCAGGTCGGCGCCGTTCGCCTTCGCCGCGTTGAGCACGAGCGTGGGCACGTCGTCGAGCGAGGATGCCTCGCCGGTCAGCATCTCGCCCTGCACGCCGCGCTCGCGCAGCACCTTGTTCATGTGGTCCGCGAGTTCCTTGCCCTGAGCGATCATTTGATTGCGCAGGATGGAAGGATCGTAGCCCGGCGCATCGAAATACATCGGCGTGTTTTCGATCACGTAGAACGGTTGCAGCGTCGACCCCATAGCCTTCGCCAGTTCGAGCGCGGCGTCGAATGCGCGGCGCGACGTTTCGCTGCCGTCGACCGCTACCAGAATGCGTTGATACATGGAGCCTCCGCTAGAGTGGGACTGCACGGATTCGGGGCATGCCCGCCCGTGATCTTGTGCTGTGTCTCGTTAACTCTAAAAAGCTTAAATGATTGCTCAGAAAATTGCAGTGCCGCAGTATGAAAAATGGAATGTGCCAGAAGGAATATCAAAAAAATCGCGTCGGAGTGTGGCGTGTTGTCCGTCTTGGGTCGCTTCGGCGCTGTCAGTAGGTAGGACGGTGCTCTGCCATCTGCCCGGTTGCGCATGTCCTGCCAGCCCGTTATCTTTGCCTCTCTTTCGTACCGGCGCGCCGCAGCATTCCAATCAGTGACTTCCGCACACACCCCCTTGCCGTTTCGCGACGCGCTATTGGCCATGCTCGGCATCGGCCTCGTGAACATGCTGGTCGCGCTCGATCAAACCGTTGTCAGTACCGCATTGCCGTCGATCGTCGCCGAATTGCACGGCTTCGAGTATTACGCGTGGATCGCGAGCGCCTATTTGCTGGCGTCGGTCGTGACCGTGCCGGTGTTCGGGCGTCTGGGCGACTACTTCGGGCGCAAGCGTTTCGTGATTGCCGCCGTGATCGTGTTTACCGTCGCCTCGACGCTATGCGGGCTCGCCACCGACATGCGATTTCTGGCAGCGGCACGCGCGTTGCAAGGGGTGGGCGGGGGGATGATGGTAGGCACCGCGTTCGCCTCGATTCCCGATCTCTTTCCCGACCCGCGTGCGCGGGTGCGCTGGCAGGTGGTCATGGCGGCGGCTTACGGCATCGGCACGGCAGCGGGGCCTTCGTCGGGCGGCTGGCTCTCCGAGCATTTCGGATGGCGCTCCACCTTCATGGTGAATCTGCCGGTCGGTGTACTGGCACTTTATTTCATTTGGGCGCATCTGCCCGCGTACCGCCATGGGCGGACCGGCGAAGTCCGCATCGATTGGACTGGTGCGGCGCTGGTCGCGCTTGTGCTGGGCGCGTTCCAGGCCGTCATCGAGGCCGTGCCGAAAGACGGCCCCACACCCACCAATCTCGCGCTGATTGCTGTCGTGGCGGTTGGGGCCGTGGCCCTGCTGGTTTGCGAGCGGCGCGCGACGCATCCGATCATTCCGCTCGATCTCTTCCGCGATCCGCAACTGGTCACGCTGTTTACCCTCTCGACGCTCTCGGGCTTCGTGATGTTCTCGCTGATCTTTTTCGCACCGTTGCTGCTGCAGGGCGGGTTCGGTCTTTCGCCTCAGGAGGCCGGCCTGCTGGCGACGCCGATCGCGGCGTGCATTGCGCTCGGCAGTCTCGTCAACACGCGCATCGTGATCCATCTGAAGAAGCCGACGGGCATTTTGAGCGTCGGTTTTGGGCTGCTCGTGTGTGCTTCGTCGGGGCTCGCATTCGCTACGCGCGCGACGCCGCATCCGTGGCTGGAGCTTGCGATGGCGGCGGTGGGCATCGGGCTCGGTTTCATCCTCAACAATCTCAATGTGTTCGCGCAGGAGATTGCCGGGCGCGAGCGCTTCGGCATCACGACGGCGTTGCTGCAATCCACGCGCATGGTGGGCGGCATGCTCGGCACGAGCATCGTGGCGACGATCGTGAACCATCGCTATGCGTCGGGCGTCGGCGACGCGCTCGCGGTACTGGGGGCGCCCGGCGCCGCGCGCTGGCAGCCGCAACTCGCGGATCCGCGTGTGCTGATCGACCCGGCGCTGCACCGCGCGCTGACGACCCACATGAAGGACGCTGGCCTTGACGGTGCCGCGCTCATCGAAGCTGTGCGGCACGTGCTGGTTGACGCCATTCATCTAGGCATCGGCCTGACCGGTTTCGCGGCGCTGGTGGCGGCGCTGTGCGTGCGCCGCATCGCGCATATTCGCTTTAGCCGCGTCGCCGCGGTAGCCGCTGCACCGGCATCGGTTCGGGTGAGTGAGTGACAGCGTCGCCGGACTGGACCTGACATTTGCTTGGGCGGCTCGCCCACTGCAGCGGCGTTTGGCCACCCTTCGCGTGATTCGTCAGACAAAATAAAAAATCGTCTGACTCGATGCCGTAGGCCGTGGCGGATCTCAGGCTGCGGCGGCCATCGGCCCGAAAAGGGCATTGCGGGTCTGTGCGCCCACGGCGATTTCCAGCGCGACAGCGTTTTCGACGCCAATGCGCACGGGCGCGCCGAGCCGCGCGACCTCGATGCCGGTGCGGCGCAGGAGCCGCTCGATCGGCGTGGTGGTGACGGTCACATAGCGCGAAATGCCCATGCGGTCGGCAAACGAGACCAGCGAATGGATCGCATGCATGGTGACGTCGGCAAAGCCAAACGCGTGGTCATTGCCCGACTCGATGGCAAACCGGCTGAGCTCCCAGATATGCCGGCCCGCCGGCGCCGCCTGGCCGTGCAGCAGCTGCGGGAACGTGTCGCGCAGCATGTTTGGCCCTTCGGTCGGCATCAGGCGCCAGCAGCCGCGCACCTTGCCGTCATTGTCCTGGATCAGCATATAGTGGGGCCCGAGCGCGTCGTATCCGTCGATTTCCATTCCCGCGATGGTGGGAATATCCCAGCCCATGCGGTCGCGAAATACGCGCGCGCGCAGCCGGTACATCTCGTTGATATCTTCGTTGTCGAATTCTTGGCGTAGTCCGATCCGAATCGCAGCTTGCATGACAACTCTCCCGTTTGCGTGTGGGGGTAGCGGTATGGATCGAAGCTATGCGTTATGAATATAAAAAAACACCTATCAAGATAGGTAGGTGCGCGGGGAGGGTCAGTTCTGGAGAATGGCTGGGCGGCAGTCACTCATCAGGCATATCTCTGACACAGCGAGAGTCAAAATGGAACTTCTGGACAATCATCAATGGCAGGCGGGCGCGAATTCCTCTCACACTGGAGGGGACCTGTCGTCGGTAATCGACCGTGTCCTGATCATCGCGTATCGGAAGAAGAAGAAAGAGAGCCAGCGCCGCTTCTGGGCGCGGTTCGGCGTGACGCAGTCACGCGGCAGCCGGTTTGAGTCGGGCGCGGAGATTCCGCCGCCGGTATCGATCCTGCTGGGTCTGTACTTCAACAAAACGATTTCGGATGGCGATCTGGGCCGTGCGGAACGTGTGCTTCGACGCACCGATACGCCCATGCTCAGCCCGGGTCAATAAGGCCCATCTGGGTTGCAATCACGGCTGCCGCCCGCCGTGAATTTACGCCGAACTTCCCGCGAATGTTCTTCATGTGGAAGTTCACCACGGCTTCGGAGCAATTCAGGATGTGAGAAATCTCCCAAGTGGACTTGCCCAGCGCGGTCCACTTGAGGCATTCCTTTTCGCGCGGCGTAAGCTTGGGAATCAGCGACTGGGCGTGATCGTTCAGGTGCCGCTGGCTCGTGTCGAGCACGAGATCCCGAAGCAACACGAGATTCGGCAGCGCACGGTCCACGTCCTGCCAGAACGAGTCAGACGGATTGGCGTCGTTGACGAAGCACAGCATGCCCGACTCCTGACGCGGGCCATGGATCGGCAATGTAATGCCGGCACGTAGCCCGTGCGAGCGCGCCTCTTCATACATCGATTGCTGCTGTTCGGTGGCGAAGAGTTCAGGTGACCAGATAAGCGGCGCCGAGCGCGTCGTGCAATGCGCGACCACCGGGTCGAAATATGCCATGCCGTGGTCGTTATAGGCTTGCCGCCAGACGGCGGAGTAATTGGTCCGGATGAACGCGTCCTCGAGCCGCATGCCCGGACGCGGCAGGATGGCCAGCATGACTTGGCCGAAACCCCATGAGGCGGCGAGCCGAGACACCGCCTCGAACCACGCCGCATCTTCGGGCGCGTCGAGCACGGATGACATCTGCTCAATGTAATGTAGAGGCACGTCAACACTCTCCATCGGCGGTGGGCCAGACCGCAAGCGGCGCCTGGGCAGGCTGCCGCCTTGCTTCTTCTGATGTAACAATTTATCACTAAATTCCGCAGGGCTCGTCTTTTTCTCCCCGCAGCAAAGGTCTTCCGCCTTGAGTTTCCGCTCGCGCATCGCGCGTCCGCGTGCTTATTCTGCAAATACAGAACAAAAACTACTGTTTTTTCGCCATAAAATTCCGGCGGCAGGCGCGCAGAATAGGTTTTTGCGGTTTATTGCTTATTCGATAGATGACTTGATCTAAATGAGCAATAACGCTGGGCAATATGCGTCGCGTGAACTTGAAAGATTGTTAATGCGCATGAGCGAATTTTTGTGCCTGCAATATTGAACCGGCGTTGTAGCGACGCACTGCACCTGGGATATGCAGATCGAATGACCTGACAAGTTCACGGGCACGTTGCGGCTCGCCTGGCGAGACGCGTCCGCCAGGCGTTTCAGTGCATGTTTGGGCAGCTCAGGGTTTGCGATGCAGTTCGACCACGCGCGTCGGGCGCATATGGTTGATGGCGAAGTGAATGCGTCCCGGGCTGCGGCGCTGGCCCAGCTCGCGCGGGTCGTCGAACTGTCCGTCGAGGTCGTACGCCGGCGGCGCGGCCATGCCCATGTCGACGGCCTCGAAGCCTGTTTGGAGCGCAAACGGCATGCGATGCGCGAGGCTGCGGCTATCGAAGCCCGCGAAACCGTCGGGCGCTTCCGGCACGCTGTTGTCGAGCGACGCGTTGCTGGTAGTGGCTTCGTCGGGGTGATTGCTGCGGTCGGAGCCGTTCATGGTGTGTCCTCCGTAGGAAAGCCAATGAAGAACCGGATGCACCAAACAGATGCATCAAACTGCATCACGAAGTGTTCCAAAAATACTGGAAGCGAACCCGGAATCCAGCGGAAATGCAAGTCTGTGCGCCAGGAGAACGCCTCCAGCGATCCAGGATTTTTTTCGTTGGATCGGCGTATTTACTGGGAGTATGATCCTCTTTCAACGAGTTGGCGCGCATAAGAATTAACGGCTTAAGCGATAGCCGGGCTGTGGCTTTG
The DNA here is from genome assembly GCF_051125205.1 of Paraburkholderia sp. A1BS-2L. Taxonomy (NCBI): domain Bacteria; kingdom Pseudomonadati; phylum Pseudomonadota; class Betaproteobacteria; order Burkholderiales; family Burkholderiaceae; genus Paraburkholderia; species Paraburkholderia sp. A1BS-2L. The sequence goes on along the minus strand of NZ_CP120429.1, from coordinate 248,677 downwards.
CCGCACGATCCTGTACGCGCTCACAAAAACGGACAAAGCAGTCAGGGGCGGATGAGACACATGCACTTCGACGCTGCATTCACGCATCGCGGTTATTTGCTCAATTGTGCGCCGGCGCGTGCCGGCGACGGCACATATCAGCCTTATGTGGTGATCTCGCGCTCGAGCGATGGCGAACTCGTTGCCAATCGTTTCTTTCCAGCCGACTTGCGCTTCTCCGACGAAGCCGCCGCCATTGCCCATGCGCGCGACTGGGCGGTGCGTTGGATCGACGCTAGCAGCGTCACTCTCTGAGGCGGCGCTCGGGACGCCCGGCGGACTATCGCGAAAAGCGGTAATCTCTGGGGTCGATACACTTACTGGCGGCGCCGTCCCGCAGCTTCATCATGTCCAATGCCGCTTACCCCGACTGGGGCCTCGAACAGATCGTCACCGATCTGCGCGCTTCGCGCGAAGAGCTTCACCGCACCCGCCACCCGCTCGGCATTCGCGAACTGCCGTCGCGTGACGGCGTGATCAACATTGTCGCCGGCCTGCGTGCCGCGCTGTTCCCCACGCACTATGGTGCGCCCGATTTGACGGACGAAAGCGTCGACTATTACGTCGGTCATACGCTCGAAAGCACGCTGCGCCTGCTTGCCGAGCAGATTCGCCGCGCGCTGCGCTTTTTGCCCGAAAACGCCGGAGCCGGCGACGAGGTGCTGCGCAAGCGCGCCTTCGACATTGCCCGCGAATTCGGTCACCAGCTCCCCGGCATTCGCGCGCTGCTCGTGAGCGACATTCAGGCCGCGTTCACGGGCGACCCGGCTGCGCAGCACATCACCGAAATCCTGCTCTGCTATCCCGGCGTCTGGGCCATGACGCATCATCGGCTTGCGCATGCATTGCACCGGCTCGGTGTGCCGCTGCTCGCGCGTTTCATCAACGAAATCGCGCACTCGGCAACAGGCATCGACATTCACCCGGGCGCGCAGATCGGTCCGAGCTTCTTCATCGACCACGGCACGGGCGTCGTGATCGGCGAGACGGCGATCATCGGCGAGCGCGTGCGTGTGTACCAGGCGGTGACGCTGGGTGCGAAGAGCTTCGCTGCCGATATCGATGGCACGCTCGTGAAGGGCAATGCGCGCCATCCGATCGTCGAGGACGACGTGGTGATCTACGCCGGCGCGACCATTCTGGGCCGGGTGACGATCGGGCGGGGCTCGGTGATCGGCGGCAATGTATGGCTCACGCACAGCGTGCCACCGGGCAGCAGCGTGCGCCAGGGCAAGATCCGCGAAATCGCCAGTGACAGCGGCGCGTCCTGAGTGCCGCTGAAGCGCCACTGAACGTCTGTCGGCGCCGGCCCGGGCGTGTCTAGGGCCTCAGGTATTGGGCACGCTCATTACGCCCGGATTGCCGACGATGGCCAGGAATTCCCGGCGCGTGGACGGGTCGCTGCGGAACGTGCCGAGCATGCGCGACGTCACCATCGTCACGCCCGCCTTGTGCACGCCGCGCGTCGACATGCATTGGTGTGCCGCTTCGAGAATCACGCCCACGCCTTTGGGCTGGAGTACCTCGTTGAGCGTGTCGGCAATCTGCGCGGTCATCTTTTCCTGAATCTGCAGGCGCTTGGCGAAAGCGTCGACGAGCCGCGCAAGCTTCGAAATGCCCACTACGCGATGCTCGGGCAGATACGCCACGTGCGCGCGGCCGATGATCGGCACCATGTGGTGTTCACAGTAGCTCTCGAAGCGAATGTCCTTCAGCACGATCATTTCGTCGTAGCCGTCCACTTCCGAGAAGGTGCGCGACAGGATCTCGCGCGGGTCGTGGTTGTAGCCCGCGAAGAATTCCTCATAGGCGCGCACGACGCGCGCCGGCGTATCGATCAGGCCTTCGCGTGCGGGGTCGTCGCCGGCCCAGCGCAGCAGCACGCGCACGGCTTCTTCCGCCTGCTCGCGCGATGGCCGGCCCGCGCCGGTCTTCGGTTTTTTTCGAGTGTTTTTTTCTGCGTTCTTTGCGTCGCTCATGCATTGGCTCCTGTCATGTGGGCCACGCCGCGGCGACGCGTACCACCGGCGACCATTGTTTCATGATTCGCGCGCATCCGTGCATGATGGCGCATATTGCAATGGCTTGCGCCGTCGTGTGCGGGTGCGCGCTTCATTTGGGCCATTCGTCCATCGCGTCATTGAACAGTTCGGCCACCACGCCGCGCAGCCATTCTCCGCGCGGTGCATTGTGATACTTGCGGTGCCAGTGCTGCTTGAGGTCGAAGCGGGGCAAGGGCAGCGGCGGCTCCACCAGCGCGATCGAGGCGTGCTCCGAGACATAGGCGAAGCCGATTGCATGCGGCACGGTGGCGATCAGGTCGGTGCGCGTGAGAATGAACGGCAGGCTCATGAAGTGAGGGGTTTCGAGCACGGCGCGCCGGTGCAGGCGCTTCTTCTCCAGGAAGCGTTCGAGCACTTCCTGGCTGCGGCCCTCGGCGCGCACGACGGCATGGCCGAGTGCAAGAAACTGCTCGAGGGTCAGGGGCTTGCCGGCGAGCGGATGGCTGCTGCGCATCAGGCAGATGAACCGATGCGTAAAAAGGCGCTGCTGGAAAAAGTTGTTGCCGCCGAGGTCGGGGAAGTAGCCGACGGCCAAATCGATGTCGCCCGACTCGAGGCCGCGCTCCACCTGGTTGTGCGGTAGCGAAACTGAACGCAGATTCGCGTTGGGCGCCCGTTCGGCAAACATTTGCAACAGGCGCGGCAGGAACACGATCTCGCCCACGTCCGAGAGCGCGATCGAAAACGTATGTGTGCTGGTGGCCGGGTCGAAGTCGTGGGCCTCGAGCATGCCTTTCTCGATCCGGATGAGGGCGTCGCGCGCGGCGGGGATGAGGCCGAGCGCGCGCGGCGTGGGCTCCATGCCGTGCGAGGTGCGCACGAACAGCGGGTCGCCGAAATATTCCCGCAGCTTGCCGAGCGCCGTGCTTACGCGCGGCTGGCTAACGCCCAGCCGCTCGGCGGCGCGGCTCACGTTGCGGGTTTCGTCCATCGCCACGAGGTAGGGGATTAGATTGAGGTCGAGCTCTTGCATGGGGCGGGCGCGCGTAGGCAGTCAGATGCACTATATCGAAATCGAATAAACATAAGTGCAAGAATTTGATTGCGCGATACTCGCGCGTCCCGACATGCACTCGACTGCCGCGTCAGGAACTCCCGCCTTGACAAGTCCACATTTAGGCTCCGATAATGCGCTGAACGTTCGCTAAACGAATCAGTGTTCGTATATAGAACTTTTTCGCGATCAAGTGGCGTGGACTCTCCGCGGTGCGCATCGCTTTCAGGAACAGGCATGATCAACAAGATTTTCGATTCGCTTCAAGCCGCCGTCGCCGACGTGCACGACGGCGCCACGGTGATGATCGGCGGCTTCGGCACGGCCGGCATGCCCGCGGAACTGATCGACGCGCTGATCGCGCAAGGTGCGCGCGAGCTCACGATCGTGAACAACAACGCGGGCAATGGCGATACCGGCCTTGCCGCGCTGCTCAAGGCCAAACGGGTGCGCAAGATCATTTGCTCGTTCCCGCGCCAGACCGACTCGTATGTGTTCGACGCGCTTTATCGCGCCGGCGAAATCGAACTCGAACTCGTGCCGCAGGGCAATCTGGCCGAGCGCATCCGCGCGGCGGGCGCCGGCATCGGCGGTTTCTTCACGCCCACGGGCTATGGCACGAAACTGGCCGACGGCAAGGAAACGCGCCTCATCGACGGCCGTCATTACGTGCTGGAGTCGCCGCTGCATGCCGACTTCGCGCTCATCAAGGCTTATAAGGGCGATCGCTGGGGCAACCTGGTCTATCGCAAGACCGCGCGCAATTTCGGCCCGATCATGGCGAGTGCGGCCAAGGTCGCTATTGCGCAGGTTTCGGAGGTCGTCGAACTCGGCGCGCTCAATCCGGAAAACATCGTGACGCCCGGCATTTTCGTGCAGCGCGTCGTGGCAGTGCCGCAGACGGCGCATCAATCGCTGCAAGCCGGCCAGGCCGCCTGAGTGAGGAGTCAAGAAATGAAACGGTTGAATCGCGACGAAATGGCTCAACGCGTGGCTCAGGACATTCCTGAGGGCGCTTATGTGAATCTCGGCATTGGCGTGCCGACGCTGGTGGCCAACCACCTCGACCCGAGCAAGGAAATTTTCCTGCACAGCGAAAACGGTCTGCTCGGCATGGGCCCCGCGCCTGCGCCCGGCCAGGAAGACGACGAACTCATCAACGCCGGCAAGCAGCACGTCACGCTGCTTACGGGCGGCGCATTTTTCCATCACGCGGATTCGTTCGCGATGATGCGCGGCGGCCATCTCGACTACTGCGTGCTCGGTGCGTTCCAGGTGTCGGTGAAGGGCGATCTCGCGAACTGGCACACCGGCGCGCCCGATGCCATTCCGGCCGTGGGCGGCGCGATGGACCTCGCGCTCGGCGCGAAGCAAGTGTTCGTCATGATGGAGTTGCTCACGAAGCAGGGTGAAAGCAAGCTCGTGAGCGAATGCTCGTACCCGGTGACGGGCGTGGGCTGCGTGGGCCGCATCTATACGGATCTCGCCGCGTTCGATGTGACGCTCGAAGGCCTCGCGGTGCGCGAGATCTATTCGGATATCGACTTCGATGCACTGCAAAAGCTCGCCGGGGTGCCGTTGATCGACGCGACGCAGAATCGCCGCGCGGCTTAAACTGCTGCAATGCAGTTTATTGCATGAAGCCCCGCGTGGCGCGATGTCCGGCTGCATAGTGGCCAGGCGTCGCGCCATCTGTGTTTGCGCGCATTCCTAATCGATTCATACCGATCCATGATTGAACGCTTGACGAGCCTGATCTGCGGCACCGAGCCGATGAACGCCGTGTGGTCTCCCGCAGCCACGCTGCAGCGCATGCTCGACGTGGAGGCGGCGCTGGCGCGGGCGTCGGCCACGCACGGCGTGATTCCGCGCACTGCCATTGCGGCAATTGTCGCGGCGTGCGAGGCGAACCAGCTCGATGCCGATGCGCTGGCGCGCGACGCCGCCTTGGGCGGCAATCTGGCGATTCCGCTCGTCAAGCAACTGACTGCGCGCGTGAAGGCCGCCGACCCCGAAGCTGCGAAATACGTGCATTGGGGCGCGACGAGCCAGGACATCATCGATACGGCGACCGTGCTGCAATTGCGCGATGCACTCGCGCTGATCGAAACCGGCATCGACGCGACCTGCGCGAAGCTCGCCGATCTGGCGCGCGTGCATCGCGCGACGCCCGCAGTGGGACGCACCTGGCTTCAGCAAGCGCTGCCGATCACGCTCGGCCTGAAGTTCGCGCAATGGCTCGACGCGATGCTGCGTCACCGCGAACGTCTGGCGGCGTTGCGCGAACGCGCGCTCGTGCTGCAATTCGGCGGCGCGGCGGGCACGCTCGCGAGCCTGCGCGAAGCGGCGCCTCAGGTGAGCGCGGAGCTCGCGAGGGAGCTCGGGCTTGCCGCGCCCGCGCTGCCCTGGCATACGCAACGCGACCGCATTGCCGAGGCCGCTTCTTTCTTCGGCATGCTGATCGGCACGCTCGGAAAAATCGCGCGCGACATCTCGCTGCAGATGCAAACCGAGGTCGGCGAACTGGGCGAGCCCGCGGCGGCGGGCAAGGGCGGTTCCTCGACCATGCCGCACAAGCGCAATCCCGTGGGTTGTGCAGCAGTCCTGACGGCTGCCGCGCGCGCGCCGGGTCTTGTCGCCACGGTTTTTTCGGGCATGGTTCAGGAGCACGAACGCGCGCTCGGCGGCTGGCAGGCCGAGTGGGATGCGCTGCCGGATCTTGCGCGTCTCGCGGGCGGTGCGCTCGCGCAGATCGAGCAGATCGCCGGCGGCCTGGAAGTGCGGCCCGAGCGTCTCGCCGCCAACCTGGGCGTCACGCACGGCCTGATTCTAGGCGAGGCGGTGATGCTCGCGCTCGGCGATCACATCGGCCGGCTCGATGCGCACCATCTCGTTGAGCACGCATCGAAAGCGGCGGTGCAAACCGGGCGTACGCTTTACGACGTACTCGCGGCCGACCCCGCCGTTACCCAACATCTGGACCAAGCGCGCCTGAGAGCGCTGCTCGATCCCGCCAATTATGTGGGGCAGGCGCATGCCTTTGTCGATGCGGTGCTCGCGTCGTATGTGCAGCGCGCTTCCCATTCACCATCGCAGATTCATCAGGAGTAACCGCATGCCTCATGCAGCCGTCAACGACACCCAGTTGTTTTACCGCATCGACGGTGCGTGGAACGCCACCGCGCCGTGGCTCGTTCTGTCGAATTCGCTTGGCAGCGACGTGTCGATGTGGACGCCCCAGCTTGCTGCATTTTCGAAGCATTTCCGCGTGCTGCGCTACGATACGCGTGGCCACGGCCATTCGGCGGCGCCGGCGGGCCCGTACACCATCGAGCAACTGACCGGCGACGTGATCGGCCTGCTCGATCACCTCGGTATCGAACGCGCGCATTTCGCTGGCGTTTCGATGGGCGGCCTCACGGGCGTGGGTCTCGGCGCGCGCTTTGGCAATCGCATTGACCGCCTCGCGCTGTGCAACACCGCGGCGAAGATCGGCACGCCCGAAGTGTGGCTGCCGCGCGCGGCGAAGGCACGCAACGAAGGCATGCGCGCGCTCGCCGATGCTGTGTTGCCGCGCTGGTACACGGCCGAATTCATGGCGCGCAATCCGCTCGTGATCGACCAGGCTCGCGACGTGTTCGTGCATACCGACGCGGATGGCTATGCTTCGAACTGCGAAGCGATCAATGCCGCCGATCTGCGTGGCGAGGCGGCGTCGATCAAGGCGCCGACGCTCGTGATCTCGGGCACCCACGACGTGGCCGCCACGCCCGCGCAAGGCCGCGAACTCGCGGAATCGGTGCCGGGCGCGTGTTACGTCGAACTGAACGCGTCGCACATTTCGAACGTCGAACTGGCGGACGAGTTCAACCAGACCGTGCTGGGCTTCCTGCAGGAGTCGAAATGAACGAAGACGAGCGCTACGAAGCGGGGATGAAGGTGCGTCGCGCGGTGCTGGGCGACGCGCACGTCGACCGTTCCATCGCCAACCGCAATGAGGTGACCGAGGAGTTCCAGAAGCTCATCACGCGCTATGCGTGGGGCGAGATCTGGACGCGCGAGGACTTGCCGCGCCACACGCGCAGCCTGCTTACGATCGCCATGATGGTGGCGCTCAATCGCAGCGAGGAGTTGGCGCTTCATCTGCGCGCCGCGAAGAACAATGGCGTGACGCGCGATGAGATCAAGGAGGTCTTGCTGCAGACGGCCATATACTGCGGCGTGCCTGCAGCCAATTCGGCGTTCCATCTCGCCGATCGCATCTTCCGCGAGGAAGACGGAGCGCCCTCCGGCGGAGCGCCCTCCGGCGGCGCGGGCTGATTCCGCATCACGTGGCGCGCAGCATGCGCGCCACACTCATCTCCTCACTCTTCGGCATTGAGTTCGGCCACATACCGCCGCAGGATTGCGAGCACGGCAGCGTCTTCGGCACGGCTCGCTTCATCGCTGGCCGATCCCGCATCGTCCTCTTCGCCCAGCAGTGCGGCCGGCGCGGAGAACGTGTCGATTTCGCGGCCATCGCGGAACACACGGATTTCATGCGTCGATGCGAGATATTCCGCCACCCAGTGGACGCCTTCGATATGCGCGCCCATACGGATCGGTGTCTTCATTGCCCTTCCTCCGGCCGCCGCCCGCGAGCGGCATCGCAGTGTCGATATACAAACGATACGCCGATGCCGCACGCCGTGCGCGTGCGCGTAAAAAAAGCAAACTGAAAGGTCAGGCGAAAAAAACGGCCCGCGAGGGTCATGCCGCGGGCCGTCTGGCTGCACGCATGGTTTGCGCGCGCGAGTTGCCTTTCGTTACTGGACCTTCGCCAGCACTTCGCGCACCGTGCCGAAGAGACGCTCGATCTCTTCTTCGGTGACGATGAGCGGCGGCGAGAACGCGAGGATGTCGCCCGTGAAGCGGATCAGCACGCCCGCCTCGAAGCACTTCACGAACACTTCATAGGCGCGCGCGCCCGGTGCGCCGTCGCGCGAATCGAGTTCGATGCCCGCGACGAGGCCGAGATTGCGGATGTCCTTCACATGCTTCGCATCGCGCAGCGCGTGGGCCGCCGCTTCGAACTTCGGCGCGAGGCTGTGCGCGCGCTCGAAGAGCCCCTCGCGGCGATACAGGTCCTGCGTTGCGATCAGGGATGCGGCGGCGAGCGGGTGCGCCGAATAGGTGTAGCCGTGGAACAGTTCGATTGCGCCAGGCGCGCCGCTGTTCACCACCGTGTCGTGGATCGTGCGGCTCACGGCGACGCCGCCCATCGGCACGGCTGCGTTGTTGATCGCCTTGGCCATCGTGATGATGTCGGGCGTCACGCCGAAATATTCGCTCGCCGTGGCCTTGCCGAGGCGGCCGAAGCCCGTGATGACCTCGTCGAAAATCAGCAGGATGCCGTGCTTGGTGCAGATGTCGCGCAGGCGTTGCAAATAACCTTGCGGAGGAATCAGCACGCCGGTTGAACCCGCCACCGGCTCCACGATGACGGCCGCGATGGTCGAGGCGTCGTGCAGCGCCACGATGCGTTCGAGGTCGTCGGCGAGATGGGCACCCCATGCCGGCTGGCCCTTCGAGAACGCGTTGTGTTCGAGGTCGTGGGTGTGCGGCAGATGATCGACAGCGGGGAGCAACTGGCCCGACCAGGTCTTGCGGTTGCCGCCGATGCCGCCCACCGAAATGCCGCCGAAGCCCACGCCGTGATAGCCGCGCTCCCGGCCGATGAGCTTGGTGCGCTGGCCTTCGCCGCGCGAGCGATGGTAGGCGAGGGCGATCTTGAGCGCCGTGTCGACGGACTCCGAGCCCGAGTTCGTGAAGAAGATGCGGTCGAGCCCGGCAGGCATGATGTCGGCGATCCGGCGCGCGGCTTCGAAGGCAAGCGGGTGGCCCATCTGGAAGGTGGGCGCGTAGTCGAGCGTGCTGGCTTGCTGCGTAATGGCAGCGACGATTTCGTCGCGCGCATGGCCGGCGTTCACGCACCACAGGCCCGCGCTGCCGTCGAGCACCTCGCGGCCGTCGCTCGTGCGGTAGTACATGCCCTTGGCTGATTCGAGCAGGCGCGGCGCGGCCTTGTACTGGCGGTTGGCGGTGAACGGCATCCAGAACGACGACAGGTCGTCGATGACGGGGCGCGAAGTCATTGTTTCCTCCAGTGTCGACCGGCGTTGGCGCGTGTGCGCATGCTCCGGTTCCATGCAACAGGGTTGCGGTTGTGATTTCACAAACTCTAGCCTCCGGATTTGGACGACGGCATATACAGTCTCTATACTGCGCTGATAACCGTGCTGGACAATTTGCCGCAACTGTATTGGTCGGCGTGCGCCACCCCCTTTCCCGATGATCGAACTTGAACTGCAACGCGGCCGCGCCGCTCCCACGCTCGTCGAGCAGATCGTGCACGGTTTTGCTCACGCCATCGAAGCGAATGCACTGCGCTCGGGCGCGCTGCTGCCTTCGGTGCGGCAACTGGCGCAGTCGCATGCGCTTTCCACCTATACGGTGACCGAGGCGTACAACCGGCTCGTCTCGATGGGGCTCGTGGTGGCGCGGCGCGGCTCGGGCTACCGCGTGGCGCCGCGCGAGACCGCGCCGCGCCCGAGCGCGGCGGTCTGGCAGCCGCCCACGCTCACGGCCAACTGGCTGCTCTCGGATGTGTTCGCCGATCATTCCGTGCCGATCAAGGCGGGCTGCGGCTGGATGCCGAGCGAGTGGATCAACGAGACGGGGCTGCATCACGCGCTACGCGCGACGAGCCGCGTGCCGGCGGTGCGGCTGGGCGACTATGGGCACCCATACGGCTTCGCGCCGCTGCGCGAGCGCATTGCCGCGCAACTGGATCGCCAGGGGCTGCCGGTGGAGGTCGGCAACGTGCTGCTCACGCAGGGCGCGACCCAGGGGCTCGATCTGATCGTGCGCACTTTGCTGCGTACGGGCGACGCGGTGCTGGTGGAGGATCCGGGCTACTGCAATTTATTGCAGATTCTCAAGCTCGCAGGGCTCACGGTGCATGGCGTGCCGCGCACGCCGGCCGGGATCGATCTCGAGGTGCTGGAGCAGCAGGTGGCGGCGCATCGACCCAAGGCGATTTTCGTAAACACGACGCTGCAAAATCCTACCGGCGCGACCTACTCAATGGCGAATGCATTCCGCTTGCTGCAGATCGCCGAGCGCGAGCGCATCTGGGTAGTGGAAGACGACGTGAGCCGCGAACTCGCGCCGCCCGGCGCACCGCTGCTGGCGGCAATGGAAGGGTTGCGGCGCGTGGTCTACGTGGGCGGCTTTTCCAAAACGGTGACGCCTTCGCTGCGCTGCGGCTACGTGGTTGCCGAGCGCGACGTGCTGCGCGAGCTGGCGCGCGCGAAGATGGCGGTGGGGCTCACGTCGTCGGAGACGATCGAGCGCATCGTCGACAAGGTGCTGGTCGAAGGGCGTTACGCGCATCACGTCGAGATCGTGAACGAGCGCCTGAAGGTCGCGCATGCAACGCTGGAGGATCGGCTCGACGCGCTGGGGCTGGAATCGTTCTGCCGGCCGCGCGCGGGGCTGTTCATATGGGTGCGCCTGCCGGTGGAGGCCGCGCGCGCCGGCGCGATTGCCACGGCGGCGCTGGCCGACGGCATCTGGCTCGCGCCCGGCTCCTATTTCCGCGCCGATGACGCGGCCAGCGCCTGGTTCCGCTTCAACGCGCCGTATTCGCTCGACGACGCGCTGTGGCGCTTCATCGAGCGGGTGGACCATCACGCGTCGTAAAGCGCCATGCGCCCCACGCAGCACCCAACCCTGGATCGTCCCGAATAGCTCCGGTGGCCGGTCGCGCAGCGTGCGCGCGAGTATCTGCAAGGCCGTGCGCCAACTGCTCGCGCGAACTCGCGTCGGCGCGCTTGATGCGCACGCCGTGCCAGGTGGTCGAGCGATCGACGGCAACCGCCGCGGCGGGCATCGTGCTCGCGTCGCGCGCCTGAGTGGTGGCGGCAAAATCGTTGAAGCGATACGGCCCGGGCACGCGCAACCAGACGAACATGCACGTGGGGTCGCTGTTGAGCAGTTCCTGCAGCCGCGTTCAGCGCCAGACCGCCTCAGCGCTGCAGCAGGTGCGCGAACAGCGGATACATCGAAGCGACGAGCGCCAGCGCCATGGCGATATTGAACAGGCGCAGGCGGCGTGAGTCGCCGAGAAAGCGGCGCATGCCGGTGCCGAAGGCGGCCCACACGCAAATGCAGGGCAGGCCGATTACATAGAACAGCGCGGCCATCACGACGGTGTTGACGCCGAAGTCCGCCGAGAGGCGGATCGTGGTGGCGGCAGTGAGCACCATCATCCACGCCTTCGGGTTGATCCACTGGAACGCGATGGCTTCGTGAAAGCGCATGGGGCGGCGTTCGCCGCCCCTTTCCTTGAGCATGCCCGAGGTGCCGATCTTCCATGCGAGCCACAGCAGATAGGCGACGCTCGCGGCTTCGAGCGCCGTGTAAAGCCAGGGCACGTGACGGAAGATTTCGCCGAGGCCGAATCCCACTGACAGCATCAGTACGACGACGCCCGCGCTGATGCCTAGAATGTGCGGCACCGTGCGCTTGAAGCCGAAGTTGACGCCGGAGGCGAGCAGCATGGTGTTGTTGGGGCCGGGCGTGATGGTTGTGACCACCACGAAGAGCATGCCGGCGGGCAAGGCGCTGAGCATTTCGGGCAGCATGGTGCGATGGCTCCAGGGGCAGGGCGGCGACCGCTGATCGTTGTCAGCGATCGCCGCAATTGACTGGCAGCCAGTTTAGCGGGGGCAATCGGTACAGTACCGATACAGATGCGCGCACGAAAACCGGTACGGAACGCCCTGATAACCCGCCGACACGCTCCTGACGGCGGCGCGATCGTGTCCGGCCGCGTGAACGGCGATGTCCCCATGGCGCCGCCGCGCCGGCGGACGACCTGGCAGACTACTGGGCCGTTTGCTGACGCAGATATTCGTCGTGCTTCATTTGCATATAGTCGGCGCGGCTGACCTCGTGCAATTGCCGCGGATACTGCTCCGTCGCGTCGAACCAGTCAGCGAGCCGTTTGTCGAGCCGGGCGTTGGATGGGCTGGAGAGCGCGCCAAGATAAGCCTCGATGGCGAGGTAATAGCGCATGGTATTGCGCTCCACCAGGCCGCGCATCCCCCCGATGTATCGCGGCTCGTTCGTCGATGGATCGCTGGTGGAGGAGAATCCAACCTTGTCGCTCGCGATCGTCCCCAGATAGGCTTTCATCGCGATCCGTCCCGCCGTGCCATAACCGTAGGCGTAGGTCAGATGGATAAAGGTACGGCTATTGTCCACGGGTATCGCCTCGAGCACGATCCGGTAATCTTTCGTGCCAAATGGCCCCGTGGCGGCGGTGAGTTCCACGCGAAAATAATCTGTCGTGCTGACTACCGGGCGATAGTCGAATTGCACCCGGTAGGACGAGGAAAGCGATTCCGCGGTTTTCTTGCCGATATTCACGGCCAGAACCGTACCGTTGGCGCCGGTCGACGCGTGGCAGTACTTGGTGTTCAGGTGCAGGATCAATACGTCGCACCAGTTGGCGGGGCCTTGAGCCGGGTCGTTGAGCGTGCCGTCGACCGTCGTGAAAGGATAATTGACCACGCCGTAAATCTCGCCGTTGAGTGCTGACGGCAACTCCTTGGATTCGAGGTACAAGGGCCGCTGAAACGGGTTGTGTGCGAGTTGTTGCGTCAGGCTCCGATATTTGCTGCGCAGGCTCGCGGCGCGGCCATCTGCCTCGGCGAAGGCGCTCTGACACAGAAAGCAGATCACCACCGTCATCACGATCATCCACCACGGTCGGATTCGCCGGTTGTCCGCTGAAAGTTGGGCGCGCTTGTTCATGGCCCCCATCCTACCTCGACCGGGGTTCCGGCGCGCCGAACGCGGGGCCGGCCGGGTCGAACCGCGCGCCATGCAATGAACCGGGTTCGAGTCGTCTACAGCGTGCAATTGCCATCGAATTACTGCGAACCATCCGTTAAAAATGGGGAATTGATACTATTTGTTATTTTTAAGATTCGTTTAAGAAATCTGTCATACGCTCGCCCACTCGCCCATCGGTGCTGCAATGGCGCCGATGTCGTTGCGAAAGCGGCGCGTCGCGCGCGGCTTTCCGCCAGCCATCCGTACTCAGTTTGTTTCCGTAGATGTCCAAATTCGTATCGACGACGCCGCAGGGAGTCGCGGGCAAAGCGATGCTCGTGGCTGCGCTCAGCACCGCGTGCACGGCGTGGCTGTCGCATCAGTTGCCCCGGCCGGCCGCCGAGGTTTCGCTGCACGCGTCGGACGAAATCCCCGATCGCGCCGAGCGCGAACCGGCCCCGACCCTGGCCCCGGCCGCCGCCGCGCCGGTGTTTGTCGGCCCGCCGGTTCCCGCTTTCCGTGTCGCATCCGCCGAGGTTACGCAGAACTTCGCGGCGACGGCGGACCAGTTGGGCGTCGGCGCTGCCGTGGCCGCGCGGCTCGCCCACGCGCTCTCGGGGCAACTCGATGTCGAACACGATCTGAAGCCGGGCAGCGAGATGCGCCTCGTGTTCCGCAACGGCGCGGCGAACGCCGTGCACACATTCACCGAAGCCGCGCCGGCCGCCGGCCCCGCGACCCAGGGCGCGGCGGCCGACTCCGCCGCGCAGGACGACCGGCCTGTTGCTGTGCGCATTGCCAGCGGCCACGACGCGCACGATGTGTTCCTCTATCGCAAGCTGGACGGCAAGGCGTTCTACTACAACGCCGACGGCCAGCCGGCGTCGCCGACCTTCCTGCGCTACCCGGTTGAGTACACACGCATCTCGTCGGACTTTTCGCCGGATCGGCTCGATCCTGTCACGCACCGTTGGGCGCCGCACGAAGGCGTCGATTTCGCTGCGCCCATGGGCACGCCCGTGCATGCGACTGCGCAGGGCACCGTGACGTTCGTGGGCTGGCAGACCGGCTATGGCCGCGTTATCCAGATCAAGAATTTCGGCGATTTTTCGACGACCTTCGCGCATCTCTCGCGCTTCGCGAAAGCGTTGCGCGTGGGCAGCGAAATCCGCCAGGGCCAGGTGATCGGGTACGTGGGCAGGACGGGCTGGGCGACCGGTCCGCATCTGCACTATGAGGTCCACGTGGCCGACGTGCCGCAAGACCCGCTCACGGTCGATCTGCCGACCCGCACGGCTTTGAACGGCGAAGACATGGTGCACTTCGCGCAGCAGGTCCAGAAACTGACGCCGATGCTGTGAGCGCCCCGGGGCGGCCCTGGCGGGCCGCGTTCATGCTGGGCCCGGAGCGTGCGTCTTATGGGCTACAGTTCGAGCTCAAGCCGAGTTAAAACCGACACGCGGTTTCGTTCCCCGGAGTCTCGCCATGACCGAACATGGGCAGCATCCCTCATCCGTTCTGACTTACACGAGCGCGCACGATTTCGACACCACGATCGCACGCCTCAAGGCGGTGCTCGAGCGCGCAGGCGCCAGAGTGTTCGCCGATGTGGACCAGCGCGAGGCCGCGGTGCTCGCGGGGCTCGAGTTGCGTCGAACGCGGCTCCTCATGTTCGGCAACCCGACGGCGGGCACGCCGGTTATGCTGGCCAATCCGCACACGGCGCTCGAATTGCCGCTGCGGCTCGTGGTTTGGGAGGACGACGAAGGCCGCGTGCAGGTCGACTATCGCGACGTCGCGCAAACCCTCGGCCCGCTCTACGGCATCGCGCCCGAACTGCTTGTGCCGCTGCAGCGCGTGGCGGAACTGCTGCGGGCCACGGTGCAGTGAAGCGCGCCGCGCGGGCGCGTGCAGGAAAAGCCGGCACCCCAGCAGCGGCGGCGCTAACCGATATTCGAAGGCGCAGCCGCAGGGCGGCTCGGGCGGCACGCGCGCCGGCTGCGCGTCAGCACGGCTCAATGGCCGGAAAATAGATCGCACTCCGAACGGGTCAAGCAGGCTTTACCGGTGGGATGGCCGGCGGCGCTGTGCGTGTCGGGCGTGCCGCCGTACGACATGTCGGTGGCGGCCTGTGCCGAAGCATCCGCGTCACGGATCATCATTTGATGCGCGCGCTGCTGCGAGGTGGGCTCGTCGTTCGTCTGCGCCGTGGCAGGCGCGCCAGCCGCGAGGGCCGCAAGGGCGGTCAAGCAGGCGGCGATCGACGCCAAACGGATCTTCATCTCCACACTCCTTCCTGAACGCGATGTCAGGACGGCCCGGCGCGCACACGGCGCTGCGCCATGCGCGCTTCGAGCATAAGCCGGGATGCCGGCGCTGGGACCGGGCTGCCGGACGTGTTATCGAACCTGTCATCGACGGGAACAGGTCCTGACTGCCTTGCTCGGCAGGCAAGCCTCCGCGGGCTCGGGAGGCGGCGCAGCGTGGCGCGGCGCAACAAGGAGGAGAAGGCGGGCGCGCAGAGAACATCCGCGCTGCACTTTCTGTTATAGCTCGCGCGCGAAAGAGTGCAACGGCAGCGGCGATGCTTTCAGTATCGAAATGAAACGAAAGCTTGAAGAAATGAGATGGTCGTTTTGGGGTCATGTTCGGGTGGTGTAATGCGCACGCCGAAGCAAACTCAATTCAGAATTCGATGGAGCCCCACACCATGGATCGCATGTACCGCCGGGCATTACTCGCCGCGCCGTGCGTTGGACTTGCCGCCACCCTGTTCGCCTGCGGCAGCAGCAATTCGTCGAACTCGCCGGCCGTGTCCGCGCAGGACGCGCTCGCGACGGCCACGCCGATCAAGCACCTCGTAGTGATCTACGGCGAAAACGTTTCGTTCGACCACTATTTTGCGACCTATCCGAGCGCCACGAATCCGGCGGGCGAACCGGCTTTCACGGCTGCCGCGGGCACGCCGGCAGTCAACAGCCTCACGGGCGCGCTGCTTACGGCTAACCCCAACTTCACGAACACCGCCAACGGCGCGGACGCCGCGAACCCGTTCCGCCTCGACCGCACCCAGGCGGCCACCGCCGACCAGAACCATGCCTACACGGCCGAGCAGCAAGCCGCCGACAACGGCGCGCTCGACCTGTTCCCGAAGTACACCGGCCACGCCACGAGCGGCGGCGCGGGCGCGTTCGGCACGAAGGGCCAGGTGATGGGCTACTTCGACGGCAACACGGTCACGGCGCTATGGAACTATGCGCAGAAGTTCGCGATGAGCGACAACGCGTGGACCACGACGTATGGCCCGTCCACGCCCGGCGCGCTCGAAGTGGTGGCGGGCCAGACCAACGGGTTCCAGATCGTGGTCTCGTCGAAGCAGCCGGCCACGGCAACTACTTCGTCCTACTACATTAACGACGGCGCGGGCGGGCTCACCATGATCAACGACGTCGACCCCGGCTACGACGTGTGCTCCAGCACCACCGACACGGGCATGATCAACGCGAAGAACATCGGTGATCTGCTGAACGCGAAGCAGATCACCTGGGGCGGCTTCATGGGCGGCTTCAATCTGCAGACGGCCAACCCGAACGGCACTACGGGCTGCAAGCGCAGCACGGTCGCAACCGCCGTGAATGCCGCCACGGCCGACTACATTCCGCACCACAACTGGTTCCAATACTTCAAATCGACCTCGAACCCGCAGCACACGCGCCCGAGCTCGACGGCCGCGATCGGCTCGAGCCTGGAAACGGACGGCAAGACGGCCGAGCCTGCGAACCACCAGTACGACACCGACGACTTCTTCGCCGCCGTGAAAGCCGGCAACTATCCGTCGGTGAGCTTCCTGAAGGCACCGGCCGCACAGGACGCGCACGCGGGCTACTCGGACCCGCTCGACGAGCAGCAGTTCGTCACGAAGGTCGTGAACTTTCTGATGCAGCAGCCCGACTGGCAGAACACCGCCGTGGTCGTGACCTATGACGACTCGGATGGCTGGTACGACCATCAATACATGCCGCCGGTGCATTCGTCGATGGCCTCGGCCGACCAGCTCAACGGCAATGGCGTGTGCGGCAGCGGGACCCAGCCCACGGGCGTCGCGGGCGCGCCGGTCAATGGCCGCTGCGGCCCTGGCACGCGCATTCCGTTCGTGGTGATTTCGCCGTGGGCAAAGGCGAACTACGTGGATCACACCTTCATCGACCAGGCCTCGGTGGTGCGCTTCATCGAAGACAACTGGCTGGGCGGCGCGCGTCTTGGCGGCGGATCGTTCGATGCCGTGGCGGGCGACATGCGCGGCATGTTCGATTTCGCGGGCAAGGGCATCCTGCCGGTTCTGTATCTCGACGGCACGCAAGGCACGCAATTGAGCGCCGCGCCGGCGATGTAACCGGCGCTCGAAGTCCGCAAGGGCGTGCGCAGCGCGCCCTGACGCCGTGTGGCGCATCCTCGCGATCGCCCACGGCTTTTTGGTTTTCTGGTTCCGTAAGGAACAAGGCAATATGTCCGAGTTTTCGTCGTCTGCTTCTTCGTCTGCTTCTTCCGCATCGTCGTCGGCCAGCGTCAAGGCGAAGCCCGCGCGCCGTGGGCTCACACTACCGCGCGCCGCTGCCGCTTTAGCGGTTGCCGCACTCGGCTTCGGTGCTTACGCCGTCGTCTTTCCCGCCAATGTGCCCGCGCCCGTGGGCGTCATCGTCGAGAACCTCACCGGCGCC
This sequence comes from Paraburkholderia sp. A1BS-2L, assembly GCF_051125205.1. Lineage (NCBI taxonomy): Bacteria > Pseudomonadati > Pseudomonadota > Betaproteobacteria > Burkholderiales > Burkholderiaceae > Paraburkholderia > Paraburkholderia sp. A1BS-2L. Next base: position 230,981 of record NZ_CP120429.1, on the reverse strand, counting down.
AATCCGCATCCGGTCGTGTTGCAGCGTCCGCCCGTGGCGCCGCTTTCGGCCATGGCGCAGCTCGGCAAGCAGCTCTTTTTCGATCCGGCGCTGTCGGCCTCGGGCAAACAGTCGTGCGCCTCGTGCCACAGTCCCGCGCATGCCTATGGCCCGCCCAACGGGCTCGACGTGCAGCAAGGCGGACTCGCGATGACGCAGCAGGGCTATCGTCCGCCCCCGTCGCTCATGTATCTGTATCGCCAGCCGAATTTCAGCATCGGGCCCGATGCGGGCGAAAGCGACGATGCGCCCACGGTCGCCGAGCAGGCCGCGGCCGCCGCGGGCGTGGTCAAGTCGCAAAAGACCGCGGGCGGTCCGTCGACCTCCACGGAGAAGGTGCCGCAAGGCGGCCTGTTCTGGGACGGCCGCGCCGATACGCTGCAACAACAGGCCTACGGCCCGCTGCTCAACCCTGTGGAAATGGGGAACACGAGCGTCGATCAGGTGGCCGGAAAACTCGATCAGGCGCCATACGCGAAGCGCTTCACGGAATTATTCGGACCACGAATTTTCAGCAACGGCAAGCTGCTGGTTTCCGAAGCGATGTTCGCGATCTCGCGCTACCAGGTGGAGGATCCGTCGTTCCATCCGTACAACAGCAAGTACGACCGTTGGCTCGAAGGACGCGCGCGTCTCACACGCGCCGAACTGCGCGGTCTGCGCCTCTTCAACGATCCGGGCCGGGCGAACTGCGCGGGCTGCCACCTCTCGAAGCCGGGCAGGGATGGCCTGCCGCCGATGTTCACCGACTACCAGTACGAGGCGCTCGGCGTGCCGCGCAACCGCAAGCTTGCGCAGAACCGCGATCCGCGCTTTTACGATCTGGGCGTGTGCGGGCCGTTCCGTGCGGATTTGCGAGACCAGACGCAGTACTGCGGGATGTTCCTCACGCCCACGTTGCGTAATGCGGCCACGCGCACGGTGTTCTTCCACAACGGCATCTATCACGACCTCGACCACGTCATGGCGTTCTACAACGAGCGCAACACCGACCCGGGCAAGTTCTATCCGCGCGATGCGAAGGGCAAGATCGACAAATACGACGATATCCCGCCGCAATACCGAAACAATGTGGACGTGACCGACGCGCCATTCGACCGCAAGTTCGGCGACAAGCCCGCGATGTCCGGCGATGAGATCCGCGACATCGTCGCGTTCCTGAAGACCCTCAACGACGATCCGCTGCCGTCGAACTAGCCGGGCCGACAGGGGCCGCCCGCGGCGCGCCGTCGTCGGCCAGCGCGTGGCGCGGATCGGGCGGCGGCCCGTCGAAGGCCTTCGCCTTGACCTGATTGCGGCCGGCCTGCTTCGCCGCGTATAGCTCCTCGTCGGCGGCGCGCAGCAGTGCATGCGCGCCGGTGCCTTCGCGCGGCATGCAGGTTGCGCAGCCCACGCTCACCGTGACCGAGCCGTGTTCGCTGTGCCCGTGCGCGATGCCGAGGCGCTGCACGTTCGCGCGGATCTGCTCCGCGATATGCAGCGCACCATCGGGCGGCGTGTTTGCGAGCACCACCGCGAATTCTTCGCCGCCGTAGCGCGCCACCATGTCTGTCGTGCGATGCACGGCGGCCTGGATCGCGTGCGCCACGGCAGCGAGCACTTCGTCGCCCACGGCATGCCCATAGAAGTCGTTGAAGAGCTTGAAGCGGTCGATGTCGATGAACAGCACCGAAAGCGGCTCGTTTGCGCGGCGCGCGCGGTTCCATTCGTTGACGATATGCAGGTCGAGCGCGCGGCGGTTCGCGAGGCCCGTGAGTGCGTCCGTGACCGATAGCCGTTCGAGCTCCGACTCGGCGCGCAGGCGTGCGCGCAGCCCGAACGCGAGCAGCCATGAGGACAGCGCGACCACCGCGCCGAACACGAGCGACATCGGCCTGTAGATCGACACGCGCTCGTGCCAGGCCGCGAGCGCGTCGTCGAGCGCGGGCGCCACGGCCACGATCAGTGAGGTGTGCGGTACGCGCCGCCAGGTGTGGATGCGCGCCGTGCCGTCCTCGTCGTCGCGCGCGACGAAGGTGCCCGCACTCGATTTGAGCATCGGCGCGATTTGCCGCTGCGAGGCGAAGTTCATGCCCACGTCGTAGTCGGAGAACGGCTTGCGGGCGAGCAGCGTGCCGTCATCGAGCATGATGAAGAGGGCGCCGCGACTGCCCACGTCGATGCGCTCGAACAAGCGCTGAAAATACGCGAGCCGCAACGTGAGCAGTACCACGCCGCCGAACGCGCCGTCGTAGGTGCTCACGCGGCGCGAGAGGCCGATTGCGTACTGGCCTGCGTTCACGCGCGAGCGGAATGGATCGGAGATGTACATGCCCACCGAGGGGCTGCGCTCCTGGGCGCGGAAATAGTCGCGGTCGGCGAGATCCACGTTCGGGTAGTCGGCGCCGTCCAGCGATTCGACGATCTTGCCGCCGGCGTCGATATAGAGCGCGCCGTCGAGATAGGCCGCGCCCGCCACCCGGCTGAACATGAGCTGGCGGCGCAGGTCGCGCGGCAGCGCAGCCGCGCGCGGGTCGCGAATCGATTCGAGTGCTTCGGTCAGGATCAGGTCGTAGACGCCGAAACTCTCTTCGAGATGCGCGGACATCAGCGAGACGAGCGTTTCCGAGGTTTGCCGCGCGTGCGCGAGCGCCTGCTCGCGCTGCTGCGCGAAGCCCGCGAGCGCAAGCGCGACGATGGCGATGCCCACGAGCGTGCCCGCACACCCAGGCACGAACGGATGGCGCACGATCCAGCGGAACGGCGCAGCGCAGGCGTCGCGCACGGCACGCGTAAAGCGGAGGTGCAACGGTCTGGACGTTATGGGTGGACTGATGGGGCGCTCGCGGGTTTGCCGTCGCTCGCGGGATGAGCGAGATGAATCGTGACGATGACCGAGGCGTCGTCAAGCGCTTCGAGCGCATGCGGCTCGCCCGCGCCGAGCAGCAGCATCTGACCCGCCTGTATCGCGCGCGGCTCGCCACGCACGAAAAAGCGGACTACCCCCTCGACGCACAGCACCGTGATCTCGCCGGGCACGCTGTGTTCGGGCAAGCGTTTGCCGGCTGGCAGCACGAGACGGATCACCTCGAGCTGCGCCGCGCGGATCAGCGTGGTCGACTTCGCGTCCTTGAGCGCGCCGCCGAGCGCACGCACGTCGAAGACTTCGCCAGGCTTGGCGTGAGCAAGGGCCATGATGTCTCCAGGCAAGAGTGTGGGGGAACGCGCGGAGCGTGCAGGCGGCGTGCCGCGCTCCGCGTGTGTCCCGTCGCGGCGGATGCGCTACGGACGCACACCGCCCGCGTACCAGGCCGCCGCGGCGTCGATTTCCGCGGGGGTCATGTTGCGCGCGATATTGCGCATCTGCTCGGAAATGTCGTTGTGCCGCGTGCCGTCCGCGAAGGCCGTGAGCTGCACCTTGGTGTAGGCCGCCGGCATGCCGTCGAGCCAGGGGGTGCCCACCTTGTGGTCGACGCCGCCATGGCACGAGGCACACGCCGGGATATTGCGCATCGGCGCGCCGAGCGCGACGATTCCCGGCGGCGTGCCGCCCACGCGCGCCGCGGGCGGCAGCGAGGCGTAGTAGGCCGCGAGATCGCGCATGTCCTGGTCGGCGAGATTTTGCGCCATCGGCGTCATGACCGCGTTCTTGCGCGCGCCGCTCTGAAAGTCGAGCAGCTCCTTGTACACCACGCTCGCGAACTGGCCCGCGAGATTCGGCGAATTGGCCTGGCTCATGCCCTGCGGGCCGTGGCACATCGTGCAGCGCAGCGAGAGCGTGGCGCCGCGCCCGATCGACAGGGTGCTGGCGCTCTCGAGCATGTGCGGCGTGAGCTCGACCGTGCTGACCTTGTAGCCCGGCGTGATGGTGGCGCCCGCCTGAGACCATTGGCGCGGCACGCCGGCCGCGCTGCAGATGGCGTTCCAGATGCCCTGGAACTGCGCATCGCGTTGCGCGGAAGGCAGCCAGACGAAGCCGATCAACGCGGCGCCGACGAACGCGAGTATCGTCGCGCCCACGCTCGCGCGGAACCACACATTGCGTAAGGTGAACAGGCGTTCTTCGCTCATCGCGGCGCTCCAATCGGAATCGCGGGCACGGCCGTGTTGGGTGCCGCGAGCAGTTGGGCGATGGGGTAGCCGTAGTTGGTGATCGTGAGCGCGATCATCAGCACGACCCACAGCGCGAAACCGTTGAGCGCGCGCGGCAACACCGGCGATTCATGCACGGGTGCGCTGAAGCGGTATTCCTCGGGCGCCTGCGCCGGACTGCGATGGCCTTGCAGCAGCACCACGAAAAACAGGATCGCGGAGATCACGAGAATCAGCCCGCCCACCGCCGAGGCGGTCACGAGGCTTGCCTGGGCGGCCAGCGCGGGGTCGCTGTAATCGAAGTAGGCCATGCGGCGCGGCATGCCCATGATGCCGACCAGGTGCCACGGAAAGGTCGTCACGATCATGCCGATGAACCAAAGCCAGAGCTGCCAGCGCATGAGCCGCCAGTTCGTGAGTGCGCGGCCCGTGAGCTGCGGCCACAGATCGTAGGCAATCGCGAAGTACATGATGACGATCGCGCCGCCGAAGATCAGGTGGAAGTGGCCCGTGATCCATTGGGTGTTGTGGACCGGCTGGTCGAGCTGGTAGCTCATGTTGATGAGCCCGCCCGCGCCGCCGAAGCCGAGCATCACGAACGAGAACGCCACGGCGAGCATCTGCGGGTTCTGCCACGGCAGCTTGGCGATCCAGCCGAACACGCCCTTGCCGCCGCGCAGCCGCCCCGCGATCTCGACCGAGGCGCAGATCGTGAAGACCGTGAGCAGCGTGGGCACCGACACCAGCGCCGTGAACACCGACTGCACGAATTTGAAGCCCGAGCCCACCTGCGGATCGGTGAAGAGATGGTGCAGGCCGATCGGCATGGCCACCACGAGGAACAGGATGAACGAGATGCGCGCCATCGAATCGCTATAGAGCCGGCCGCCGATCGCGCGCGGAATGATCGTGTAGTAGCAGATGTACGCGGGCATCAGCCAGAAGTAGACGATGGCATGCAGCGTCCATGAGAAGAACACGCGTGCGAGGCCCGCGTCGATGGTGTTGCGCCAGCCGAGCGCGACAGGCAGGATCTGGAACAGCACTTCTATGGCCGCGCCCACGGCGGTCCAGCCCCACAGATACGCGCCCGCGGTGGTCGCGAACATCGCGAGCGGCACCGGCTTGCCGGGGTTCGCGCGCTTCCACGCGGTGAAGTTCACGCCCATCAGCGCGACCCATACCCACGAGCCCACCACCACGAACACGACGCCGATGTAATAGAACGCATTGGCGATCATCGGCGGATAGAAGGTGTAGAGCACCGAGGCGCGGCCGAGCGCGACCGGTGCGGAGGCGGTGACGGCGCCGAGCGCGAGCAGGATGAACCCGAGCCACGCCCAGCGCGCACCGATGAGCGGGCGCTTGAGCGAGAGCTCGGTCACCGCGTAGCCGAAGCCCATGGCGATGAGGGTGGGGAATGCGTAGCCCATCACGGTGCCGTGCTCGGTCACCGAACGATAGTAGAGCTCGGGATCGCGCAGCCACGGATGCAGCGGGCTGCGCACGAGCATCTGCCACGCGCCGAGCAGCAGCGCGACCCCGAACAGGATGAACGCGAGCCAGAAGTGGGCGAGCACGAGTCGCTTGTTATTTAACACAGCTCAGTCTCCGCGAATGGTTCTCCGGAAGGGCGGCCATCTGCATGAAGGCGTCGCGGTCGACGACCTTCACATGCGCCCACATGCCCTGATGACCTGTCCCGCAGTACTCGTGGCACGGCATCAGATGGTCGCCGGGCTTGTCGAAGGTCGTGCGGAAGGTGGAGACATAGCCCGGCTCGACCATCGAATTGAGGTTCGTGTCGGTCACGAGAAAGCCGTGCACGACGTCGGCGCTGGTGGCGCGGAAGGTGATGGGCGCGCCCGCCGGCACCACGATGCATTGCGGGGTGAACGAGTACTGCTGCGCGATCACGCGCACCGTGACCGAGCCGTCCGGCTCGAGCGCGCTGCCGAGATTGGTTTCGACGAATTCGCCGGAGACGTGCAGCGTTTCGGGGTCGATGGTCTCGACGCGCGAAGGCGGCATCATCGCCCAGTGCAGGCCGGTGTAGACGGTCATCGCCACCAGCACGAGAACGAGCGCCACCATGAGCGTGGCCCAGCGGCGCTCCACGCGCGCGGCCACTTCGGCGCTGGCATGGGGATCGGTTGGATGCGTGGACATGAGGGCGGTTGGCGCGAGATGGAGTGGAAGGGTTGCCGGCGGATGGTCCGGTTATTCGTGGTGGTTATGCGTCGCGGTTATTGAATGACACCGCGAGGCAGAAACACCAGGAAGTAGAACGCAAACCAGATCGCGGCCACGATGGCCGTGGCAATGCCGGCGAGCGCGAGCGCGCCGCATGGCCCGCGGCGCACGATCTCGTCGACTTGCTCGTGCTGCGCGGGCGCGCCCGGTTGTTGAGGGGCGGGTGTTTCGATCATCACGGCCTCAGCTTGAAGGTTCGCAACGGCGGCTCAAAAAAGCTCAGAACAGCGGCGCCGAGCGCAGCGCGTTCACTTCGCGCCCTGAAATCGGCGTGCCATGGTTGCCCCATGCCGTGCGGATATACGTGACCACGGCAGCCACTTCCTCGTCGGACAGCAACTGCGCGAACGGCGGCATGCCATAGGGCATCGGGTTCTTCTTCGTGCCCGGCGCATAGCCGCCGTTGAGCACCATGCGGATCGGGTTCACCGCCGAATTCATCTGGATCGACTGGTTGTTCGCGAGCGGCGGGAAATGCGGCAGCTTTCCCTGGCCTTCGGACGCGTGGCACGTGGCGCACTGCGCGTCGTAGATCTTCTTGCCTAGCGGCGAGAGACGGTTGGCTTCCTCGGTCACGAACTGGCTCTTGGGCGATTTGTCGACTTCGCCCGAATGGCCCGGCAGCGACTTCAGGTAGACGGCCACGGCGCGCACGTCGTCCTCGGTGAGGTACTGGAAGCTGTCGTAGACGACCTCGGCCATCGGCCCGTACACCGCGCCGCGATTCGAGACGCCCGCATGCAGCAGATCGACGATATCGCCGATGCTCCAGTCACCGAGGCCCGCTTCCTTGTTCGAGGTGAGCGAGGGCGCGTACCAGTTCTGCAGCGGAATCAGACCGCCCTGGAATTCCTTGGACGCGGTGTTGCCGCCGAGCGCGTTGATCTCCGTGTGGCACATCGTGCAATGCCCGAGACCTTCCACCAGATACGCGCCGCGATTCCATTCCACCGACTGCTTCGGATCGGGCTTGAACTCGCCCGAGCGGAAGAACAGCGCGCGCCAGCCGATCAGGAGTTGGCGCTGGTTATACGGAAAGCGCAGCGTATGCGCGCGATTGGGCTGATTGACCGCGGGCGTGGAAAGCAGGTACGCGTAGATCGCATCGGAGTCGGCGCGCGTGACCTTGGTGTACGACGCGAACGGCATCGCGGGATAGAGCAGCGTGCCATCGCGCGACTTGCCCTCGTGCAGCATGCGATAGAACTCGTCGGCGCTCCATGCGCCGATGCCGTATTGCTTGTCCGAGGAAATGTTCGGCGTATAGAGCGTACCGAACGGTGTTTCCATCGGGCGGCCGCCGCCGAACATCTTCTGCGAAGGCACCGTGTGGCACGCGACGCAGTCGCCCGCGCGCGCAAGATATTCGCCGCGCGCGAGCAATACGGAATTGCTTGCCACGGGCTTGGCATTGGCTATTGCCGTGGCGGCGGCAGCGCTTGCCGCATCCGCCGAATTGGCTACCGGCGCGCCGCTTTGCGCATGCGCGAACCCGGCGTACAGGAGCGTGGCGCTCAGCGCCAGCGTGCGGCTCGCGCGGGCGAGGTGCGCGGCCAGCGCGGGCTTTGGCGCGGGGACCGGCATCGTCGGGAAAATGGGCAAGAGGGATCGAAGTTTGCGCACGTCGAGGCCTCGGCTAGTTGTGGGCGCTGCCGCATGCGAGCGGCAAGGGCGCGGGCGCCGCGGGCGCTGGATTGGCGGGCGCGGACTGCGAGGCGAGCCAGGCGGCGATGGCCGTGATGTCGCGTTCGGCGAGACGCGAGGCGATGTCGTGCATGCAGTCCGGGGCGGCGGCTCGGCGCGTGCCGTAACGGAACGCGCCCAACTGCGCGCTGATGTAGTCGGCGTGCAGGCCCACGAGGCCGGGAATGGCGGGCTGCATGCCGGTGAGCGAGGCGCCGTGACAGGCCGCGCACGCGGGCACCTTGCGGTTGGGCGCGCCGTTCATGACGAGCGATTTGCCGAGCGCGAGCATGGCCGCATCGACCTTGGGCGCGGCGGGCGGCGGGTAAGGCGGGCGCTCGTGCGCGAAGAACTCGGCCATCTGCTTGAGATACGCATCGGGCAGATACGCGAGCAGATAGTTCATCGGCGGATAGCTGCGGCCGCCGTCGCGAAACGCGATGAGCTGGTTGTAGAGATAGCCGGCAGGCTTGCCGGCGAGGCGCGGAAAGTAGTCGTTGTCAGTGCCTTCGCCGTGCGCGCCGTGACATGCAGCGCAGCCCATCACGCGGGCTTGCATCGTGTCAGGCGCGGGTTCCGCGGGCGGGGCCGCGAACGACGCGGCGCACGGCAGCGCGAATGCCATGGCGCAGAGGACAACGCGGACGATGCGGTTTCTCAATGATTCCCTCGTTGCGGATTGTGGACGGCATGTACGGCACAAGCGCGATGCGATTCGATATCAGTTGAGGCGTCGACCGGCGTGGCGACTTGCGTTCCGGCGCGCATCCTCTTTGGGGACATTATCGTAAAAAAGCGCAATCTGTCGAGTGAACGTGTACAAATTATTTACAGAGGTTTATTCAAGCGATTTCTATATAAAAACGTTTGCTAACGCACCGATTCGTTGGCTGCATTGCGGCATGCGCTAATAAATATGGAATCCAAATTAATTTGCGCGAGTGCTTGCTTTTCGAAGAAGCGCTCGCGGGATTGATGGGTATGCCGATCGCCGAGCTGACACACCCGGTTGTCCGATGTCTTCGGAGCGCCGGCGAACCGCACGAATCCCCGCTGCTGAACGGGGCACGGCAGCAGGCGCTTGGTTGTCCGACGACGTATAATGAAACGAAATTCGCATTCGAAGGAGAGGACGATGGCCGAGTCGAGCGCCGCGCCCATACCCGCCCGCAGTCGCAATCTTGCGGAGCATGCCGTCAATTACATCAGCGAGCAGATCGCTTCGCGCACCTTGAAGCCCGGCGACAAGCTGCCGACCGAAAGCAGTCTCATGAGCACGCTGGGCGTGAGCCGCACCGTGGTGCGCGAGGCCATCTCGCGGCTGCAGGCTATGTCGGTGATCGAAACGCGCCATGGCATCGGCAGCTTCGTGCTGGAGCCGCGCCGCGAGCCGCTCGATCTCGAAGTCGTGCCCGCGAGCACGCTCAACGATCTGCTCTCGGTGCTGGAGTTGCGCATCAGCCTGGAAACGGAATGCGCGGGACTCGCGGCGCAGCGCGCGAGCGAGCGCGACCTCGCGAATATCCGCGCGGCACTCGATGCGATTTCGGTGGCCTCGCGCGCAGGCGGTGACAGCGCCGGCGCCGATCTGCAATTCCATGTCTCGGTGGCGCGCGCCACCGGCAATCGTTATTTCGTCGACATCCTCACGCAGATGGGCGCTGCGCTGATTCCACGCCATCGCATCGATTCGGCCGGCATCGCGCACAGCGATCCCAAGGCTTATGCCAAGCTCGTGAACCGCGAGCACGAGAGCATTTTCGACGCCATTGCAAGGCACGATTCCGAAAGCGCGCGCGCCGCGATGCGCATGCATCTGTCGAGCAGCAGGGAGCGGCTGCGGCGGGCTGCGGAGGGGGCTTGATACCGGCGTCCGCTGCTGATCTATATCGCAGTTAATTTGCCCGCCATTTCATCGGTTTACCTCGTGAGATGAGTCATCGTACAACGTGGGTAATTCAGCAACGCTCCGGGCTTGGCCCATGCGTCGTAATGTACAGGTTTCGGAGGAAAGGAGGGTAAACACCCCGTTGGGGTGATCGTACAACATCGCTAGAATGTCATCAGACAACGTACCACAATGCGCCTCATCGATGCCGATTCTCCGGCCGGGGCGCGAAGCGCGAAACTGGAGACAACTTCGATGTCCACTCTGCCCGACCACAACGAGGACCTGCTGGACTCCGCCAGCGCCAAGGTCAAGCGCCACGTCCTGCCGCTGTTCCTCATCATGTTCATCGCGAACTATATCGACCGCGTGAACGTGGGTTTCGCCGGCGCGCACATGAAGGCCGATATCGGTCTTTCGGCTGCGGCATACGGGCTGGGTGCGGGGCTGTTCTTTGTCGGCTACGCGCTCTTCGAAGTGCCGTCCAATATCCTCATGCAGAAGTACGGCGCGCGCGCCTGGCTCACGCGCATCATGGGCACGTGGGGCATTGTCGCGGCGTGCATGGCTTTCGTGCGCAACGACACCTCGTTCTACGCGCTGCGCTTTTTGCTCGGCATCGCGGAGGCGGGCTTCTTTCCGGGTGTCGTCTATTACTTCGCGCAGTGGCTGCCGCAGAAGGAACGCGGCAAGGCCGTGGCGATCTTTCTCGCGGGTTCGGCATTCGCCTCGGTGCTCTCCGGGCCGGTGACGGGCGCGCTGCTTTCGGTGCGCGGCCTCGGCCTCGCGGGCTGGCAGTGGATGTTCCTGATCGAAGGCGCGTTTTCCGTCCTGCTGTGCGGCGCGAGCTGGCTCATGCTGAAGTCGCGCATCCGCGACGCGCACTGGCTCTCCAGCGCCGAGCAGAGCGCGCTCGAAACCTGCATGGCGAAAGAGCAGGCTGAGCGCGTCGCCGTGACGGGCGCGCATGTGCCGGTCATGCGCCTGTTGCGCGACCCGCAGATCGTGCTGTTCTGCTTCCTCTATTTCGCGATCCAGTTGACGATCTACGCGGCCACCTTCTGGCTGCCCACCATCATTCGCAAAATGGGCGGCCTCACGGATTTCCAGGTGGGCCTGTACAACACCATTCCGTGGATGATCGCCATCGTCGCGATGTACTGCTTCGCGCTGCTCTCGGCGAAATACCGTTTTCAGCAGGCCTGGCTCGCCGTCGCGCTGGTGATTGCCGCGTGCGGCCTGTTCGCCTCGACCTCGGCGAATCCGGTGTTCTCGTTCGTCGCGATCTGTTTTTCGGCGATCGGCTTCAAGGCGGCATCGTCGCTGTTCTGGCCGATCCCGCAGGGCTACCTCGACACGCGCGTGGCGGCCGCCGTGATTGCGCTCATCAATTCGCTCGGCAATCTGGGCGGCTTCTTCGCGCCGGCCACGTTCGGCTATTTGCAGCAGCACACCGGCTCGATCGCGGGCGGGCTTTACGGTCTCGGCGTGACTTCGCTGATCGCCGCCGCGCTCGCGTTCCTCGCGCGCAACAAACCTTCGCGTCGCGCCTTTGGCGACGAGGCGCCGGTGCAGGGCGGCGCGCGGTGAGCCGGGCTTGCCGCGCGGGCCGATTCACGGATGCAGCGAAGCGCCCGGGCGCGCCCCCGGCGGTTTCCTGATGATCCGATTTGTCATGCTTGTCAGGCGCCATGTGGCGCCGCATTTCCAGAGGTAATGCTTCCATGTCTACACAGAACGTCCGGCCGAATATCGCGCCGAGCGCCACGCCCGTCGTGATCGAATTGCGCGTCGTGCCCGTCGCGGGCCGCGATAGCATGCTGATGAATCTCTCCGGCGCGCACGGCCCGTTCTTCACGCGCAACGTCGTACTGCTGCGCGACAGCGCGGGCAACACGGGGGTGGGCGAGGTGCCGGGCGGCGAGTCGATCCGCAAGACGCTCGACGATGCGCGCGCGCTCGTGGTCGGCCAGTCGATCGGCAATCTCCAGGCCGTGCTCAACGCCGTGCGCAAGCGGTTCGCCGACCGCGACGCAGGCGGCCGCGGCCTGCAGACCTTCGACCTGCGCACGACGATCCACGCCGTGACTGCGCTCGAAGCGGCGCTGCTCGACCTGCTCGGGCAGCATCTGAACGTTCCGCTGGCTGCGCTGCTGGGCGAAGGACAGCAGCGCAGCGAAGTGGAGATGCTCGGCTACCTGTTCTTCATCGGTGATCGCAACAAGACGGATCTGCCCTATGCTAGCGGCGCCGATGGCCGCAACGACTGGGAGCGCCTGCGCACCGAAGAGGCGATGACACCCGAGGCCATCGTGCGTCTTGCGCAGGCCGCGCAACAGCGCTACGGCTTCAACGACTTCAAGCTCAAGGGCGGGGTGCTGGCGGGCGATGCGGAAATGGAGGCGGTCACGGCGTTGGCCGAGCGTTTTCCGCAGGCGCGCGTGACGCTCGATCCGAACGGGGCGTGGTCGCTCGCAGAAGCGATTCGCCTGTGCCGCGACAAGCACGACGTGCTCGCCTATGCGGAAGACCCGTGCGGCGCGGAAAACGGCTATTCGGGCCGCGAGGTGATGGCCGAATTCCGCCGCGCGACGGGCCTGCCCACGGCCACCAACATGATCGCCACCGACTGGCGCCAGATGGGCCACGCGATTCAACTGCAATCGGTGGACATTCCGCTGGCGGACCCGCACTTCTGGACCATGCAGGGTTCGGTGCGCGTCGCGCAGTTGTGCAACGACTGGGGGCTCACGTGGGGCTCGCACTCGAACAATCACTTCGATATTTCGCTCGCGATGTTCACGCATGTGGCCGCCGCTGCGCCCGGCAAGATCACGGCGATCGACACGCACTGGATCTGGCAGGACGGTCAGCGCCTCACGCGCGAACCGCTCCGGATTGTGGGCGGCAAGGTGCAGGTGCCGCAGAAGCCCGGCCTCGGCATCGAGATCGACATGGACGCGCTTGAGCAGGCGCACGCGCTCTATCAGCAGCACGGACTCGGCGCCCGCGACGACGCCATTGCCATGCAATACCTCATCCCCAACTGGACCTTCGACAACAAGCGTCCGTGTCTCGTGCGCTGAGCGCCGCGTGCTTTAAGGTTCGGCTTTAATGCCCGGCCGGGTCGCTGAACAGATCGAAGTTGGCCTGGTCGGGAGCTTGCGCCGCGGCGTCGCCTTGCGCGACGTTGCGCTTGCGCCGCGTACCTTGTCGTGAACGCTTTTGCTGGCGCGGCTTGCCGAACAAATCCTCCGGCGTGAAGCCGAATTCGGCGATGGCGGCGCGCGCGGCCGCCAGCGCTTCTTGAGCCGCCTCCGCGCGCATCGCTTCGATGCGCGCGTCCAGTGCGCGTTTTTCGGCGAGCAATTCGAGGTAGGTAGCCATCTGCGGTGTTGTCGAATGGTGTGAAAGGAGCGCCAGATTTTACGCGAAATGCGGTGCGAGGCATGGAGCTTGCTGCACGCATCGCCTTTCGTGCTCACACCATCGGACTTCCCGCATGATTGCATTGCATTTGCTGATCCGGCGCCGGCTCGTCGCCGCTGCATTGTGTCCGCTTTTCATGACAACCGGTTGCGCGTGGTTCGGCCCGCATCTGCTGCGTACCGACCAGGTCGATTACGAACGCGCGCTCGGCGACGCGAAAAAGCGCGAGATGCTCGCAACCGTCGTGGGTCTGCGCTTCGGCGATTCGCCATCGTTCGTGGCGGTGAGCCAGATCATCGCCTCGTACACGTTCGAAGCGAGCGCGGGCGTGCTCGCCGAGGGCGGATCGAGTGCCGCCGGCACGAGTTTCGGCCAGGCCAGCGCGAGCGCCTCGTATTCGAATCATCCGACCTTCACGTTCGTGCCCACCACGGGCGAGGCGCTCGCTACCGGCTATATCCGCCCCCTGCCGCCCGAGTTGCTGCTGCCGCTCGCCGATAGCGGCGTGCCCGTCGACGTGCTGCTGCGCCTTTCGGTGCAATCGATCGGCGGGCTGCAGAATGCCGCGCCGCTCGGCGGCCCCGAAAGCGACGGGAGCCCCGGCTTCTTTGCGCTGTTGCGCGCGCTGCGCCGCCTGCAACTCGCGGGGCAGCTCACCGTGAACTACAAGCAGGGCGCGCACGACCGCTCGGCGCAGGTGACGATGACGCTCGGCAGCGACGCCGCGCCGCCCGGCACGGCCAGGGACCTCGCCGAAGTGCGCCGGCTGCTGCGGCTCTTGCCTGCCATGCGCGAATATGCGGTGATGTATGGCCCCGCGTCGGGCAACGGACGCACCATCAACATGGTGACGAGATCGGTGATGGGCATCCTGACCAACCTCGGCGCTCAGATCGCGGTGCCCGAAGACGACGTCAAGCGCGGTGCCACCGTTCCGACCGTGCATCTCGTCGGCGGAGAGACGCGGCCCACCGTCGTCGTGCATGTGGGCAAGAAGCCGCCGCCCGATGCCTACGCAGCGGTCGTCTATCACAACGCCACCTACTGGATCGACAACGACGACTTCGATTCGAAGTACGCGCTGACGGTGTTGCAGAACGTCATCGCGCTCGCGCAGGCCAATCAGGATCAGAAGGCGCCGATACTCACGGTGCCGGCGGGCTAGGGGCGCGTTGCCGATATCGACGTGCGGGCGGGCGCTCACAGATACGCGGCAAGCAGCGCCGTCACGAGCGCGGCAACCGCCATCAGCAGCGCCGCGAGCCAGAACGGGCCGCGCCGGGGCGCCTGCGCCGTTGCGGGCAGGCGCTTCGCGCCCGTCACCATCGGGCCGATCAGATTGTGGCGCTTGACGAGCGCATAGGCCGCGATCGCGCAAACGTGCAGTACGATCGCCGCGGCCAGCACGTCCCATCCCCAGGCGTGGATCGCAGCGATTGCGTTCGCAACGGCGGCGGGGACGACTTCGGAGAGCGGGCCTTCGTCGGCGATATCGTTGTAGTCGTAGAGGCCGGAGAGCGTCTCGGCGAACAGCAGCGCGAGCAGTAGCAGCACCATCCAGCCGCCTGCTGCGTTGTGGCCGACCTGCACGTCGGGCTCGCGGCGCGAGAAATGACGCAAATGTCGCCACGCGGCCATCGGCGTCGCGACAAAGCGGGCAAAGCGCGCGGTCTCGCTGCCGAAGCAGCCCCAAAGCAAACGGAACAGCACGAGCGCGAGCAGCATCTCGCCCGCACGCACGTGCAGCTGCATCCAGTTCATGCGCTGCGAGACATAAGCGACGGCCACGAGCAGGACGGTCAGCCAGTGAAAGAGCCGCACCGGCAGGTCCCAAACGCGAATACGGCGCGCGGGCGAAGCGCCGGGCTCAGGCGAGGCATGCGGTCCGGCATCCATGTCATTTCCTCTGCGTTGCGGCTCGCGCGCGAGGGCGCTTTCGGCCATACTTGCGCCAGCTTGACCCGACCTCGAACTGCAAAGCCGATGAACAAGAACCGACTCGAAGCGTTCAGCGATGGCGTGCTCGCCATCATCATCACCATCATGGTGCTGGAACTCAAGGTGCCGCATGGCGAGGACCTCGCGGCACTTGTGCCGCTGTGGCCGACCGTGCTCAGCTATATCCTGAGCTTCATGTATGTCGGCATCTATTGGAACAATCATCATCACATGCTGCACGCCTCGAGCAGCGTGAACGGTGCGGTGCTGTGGACGAATCTGCATCTGCTGTTCTGGCTTTCGCTGCTGCCGTTCACGACCGGGTGGATGGGCGAAAACCATTTCGGGCGCTGGCCGACCATGCTCTACGGCTTGAATTTGCTGCTCTGCGCGCTCGCCTACGTGATGCTCCAGGGCACGCTGGTGCGCCATCACGGTGCGCAAAGCGCGCTCGCGCAGGCATTGCGGCACGACCTGAAGGGCAAGGCCTCGGTGGCGGGATATGTGCTGGGGATGATACTGGCGGCGCTGGGGTGGCCGCATGTCGGCACGCTGTTCTTCGCAGCGATGGCATTGCTGTGGTTCGTGCCGGACCGCCGCATGGAGCGGCTCGTGATGGCCGCGCACGAAGCGCCGAAAGAATAAAAGAACGGGTCCGGTTCAGAAGACCGGGCCCGTTCTTTCCGCGCTGCAGGCCGATGAATTAGCTGGCCATATGCTTGCGTTGCGCGAGTTCCTTCGCCTTGGCGATGTCCGCCTGAATCACGGGCAGGCCTTCGGTCGCCACCTTCTTCAGACCCGCATCGCGGCCCTGGGCAATTTCCGCCTGGAAGGCCGACAGCGCTTTTTGCTGGCCGCCCAGCGCCACTTGCTCGATATATGCCTTGTCGAAATCGGCGCCGCGCAGATTCTTGATGCTGTCGAGCACCGCAGTATCAGGGTCGTTGCGCGGTACATCCACGCCGCGCGGGCTCGCGGCGCGCATTGCGTTAGAGAGCTTGGTGTAGTCGGCGACGATCTGATCGGCAAAGGCCTTCACTTCGCGGTCGCTCGAACGCGAATTGGCAATTCGCGCGGCGTCGCGTTGCGTGGCGACGGTTTGCGTGCCGTCCGCGATGAACGCCTTGTCGGAGCCATGGAGCTTTTCTCCGGCCGCCGCCGCATTGGTTGTAGCGGTCATAGCGGTCGTGCCGGTAGAGCTGGCCGCGGCGGCGGTGGCCGTATTGGTTGCGGCAGTGCCGGCGGGCGCCGTGGTCTGGGCCTGAGCGCCCAGCGAAAGGACAAGCAGGCCGGCAGCGGATGCAGTGGCGAGCGAAGCAAGCGAGAGGCGAGACATACGAACTCCTTTCGTGAATTATCGGTTTCGCAAACGAGGCCCAGTGCAATGCGAGGTGCATGTACTGCGCGAGGCAACGTTCGCGACCGCTGTGCGAGTGTGTTGCGCAACGGTCAGATGAATTCTAGAAAGGCTCGATGCGTACAGGTGAAACCAGGTGAAACGATGGCGTCGCTTCTGTAACGGTTGGTAAAGGCGCTGGGATTCGCGTGCAGGTAGCACGCGAATCATCGTGATGTCACAGGCATCGTGCAGGAGCCGCTTTCACATCATCGAAGCATGATCAAGGCAGCGAAATCGTGAGATTGGCCGATTGCGGCCCGAGCTTGACGATGTTCGTATAAGGCGTGAGTGCGCGCACCGTGCTATCACGCAGCCAGGTGTTGAGGCCCGTCCACGCGAGTATGCCGACGAGCGCGAACACGGCGCCGATGGCCCAGAGCGGCACCTCGCGCTTGAGGCGGTGCGCGATGAGATCGGGCAGCGCCCAATGCGGCGCGAACGCGGCGCGCTTGCCCTTCATGTGAGCGATCTCGTCGCCGATGCGCGCGGTGAGGTACGCGAGCTTCTCGGGCCCTTCGAGCATGTACTTGCCCTGGAAGCCCAGCAGCAGACACATGTGAAAGACCTCGAGCGATTGCAGCCGTGCCGCGCCCTGGGCGCGGCATTCCTCGAGGTACTGGAAGAACTTCTCGCCCGCGAGCTGCTCGCCGAATAGCGAAAGCTGCAGCGGCTTGCGCTCCCAGTCCGAGCGGATCTTGAACGGCGAGGAGAGCACCGACTCGTCCACGGCTGCGCAGAATGCGAACTTCGCTGCATACACATCTTCGGCTGCGATATTGAGCTTTTTCGCTCCGCGCTCGAAGTCGCCGAGAAACTGCTGCACGCGCGAGCCGAAGTCGCTCGCGCTGCCGGGCTCGCGGCCGTTCTTCAGCAGGAACAGCATGAAGAAGCCGTCGTACAGCAGGTCGAGCAGCGAGCGCGCCTGGTACGCAGGCTCGCTCGCGGGCATCGCAGGGGCAGGCGAGGCGGAAGACGGCGGGGTCGCGCCGCCGAACAGGGAAGGCGCGTTCGTCATGACGTCACCGCAATGAGTTCGAGTTTGAGATCGTTGATGCCCGACGGCGTGTAGACCGTGGCCGACTGTGCCTGGATCATGCGCTCATAGAGCGCGCCGCGCGACTCCAGCGCGAAGTAGCATGCGCCCGGGCGCACCGGAATGGCCGGCGGCACCTGCGGCGTATAGACGAGGCGCACGCCGGGCATGGCGGAGAGCACGAACTTGTCGACGTCGTCGGGCGCGCCCACCTTGAAGCGCGCGGGCACGGCTTCGACGAGATCGACCGCGGGCATGTCGGCGGAAACGGCCAGATAGAACGTGGTTTTATCGTCGATCTTGCCCGAATCGAGACGGCCGACGTGGAACGACGCGCGCACTTCGTCGAGCGTGATCGCAAAGTACTGCGTAGAGATTACCGTCTCCAGCAGGTCGCGCAAAATGGCGTCGAGACGTGCGAAGCCCGGGCCCGGATCGTCGTGACGATAGGCGGGCAGGTCGGCGAGCGTGTGGTTTTTCGAGAACGTGAGCAACTGGCCCGCGAGGCGCAGCAGTTCCTGGAAGAGCCGCTCAGGATGGAGGGCCGCGTGCTGGTACAGATGCGCGAGCGTCGCGAATGCGCCGCTTGCCGTATGCAACAGCCAGAACGATGCGATGTCGCCCGAGCGGAACTCGATGATGTTCTTGGTGGGCTCGCGATGAAAGCCGTAGAGCGCATTGACCTTGGCCTGCAAGGCGTCGATCAGGCGGCGCAGGCGCTGATGCAGAAGCGCCGACGCTTCGATCGCGAGGCTCGGCGGCACGAAGCTCTCGTCGGCCTCGAAACCCGAGGACGCCGTGCGCCGCACGCGCACGACCGGCACCGTCAGCAACTGGTCGCGCGGCTCGGTGTGCGCGACGAGCCTGACGTTGTTCTTGAGGAACGTGACGTCGGCCTGCGCGGCATCCGTATAGTGATCGGCCACGCTCGCCTGCTCGCTCACGTAGCGCGCCGCGAAGCCGGCGTCGCGGTCGACCGAGTAATTCGAGCCGTTCTCGCGCACCTGATGCAGCGCGAGATAGAACGTGAATTCGTTGAGCCCTTCGGGCAACGCGTCGAGCGCGACGGGCGGCGGCGGGCTGTCGGCCTGCGGCGCGGAGTACAGCGTGCCGTCGGGAAACACAAGCGAGAGTTCGTTCAGGCGCAGGATGTTGCTGCCGAGCGAATCGTGGTCGATGCGGACCGAGCGCACGCCCCAGTTATATGGCTGCATGGCCTGGATCGACTCGAAGAGCCGCGCTTCGTGATAGGCGTCTTGCCGCTGGAAGTGCTGCGGCCTCAGAAAGAGGCCTTCCCCCCATAGCACTTTCGAGGAATAGCTCATGTTGATTCAGCGTTATGCGTCGATCGAGTCTCGCCGCGTGCGTGCCGACGGACTGGATGGGTTAAGGTGGTTCGTTTCCATCGCGTTCCCTATAGCGTTCCAAATGCCCGCTATTAGAGCCGCTTGTTCTTTGCTTCCGGCACGCTTTAATGCGACCGCGGGCGCCGATTTATCCACAAGTCACCGAAGAGAGCAGATTGAGCGTTTGCGTCGATTGCCCCGCGCCCGTCGGAATTACCGTGCCGCTCGTAACCGTCATGGCACAGTTGTGCAGGCCGACCATTATGCCGGATTTCTCCGATTTCGCCGGATCAAATGCGAACTTCCAACGTTCCATTGCGGGATCGCGAAATAGCGCGACGATCCCGAATGCCTGCGCTTCACGCGAGACCTTTTCGGTCGCGCTATAGCGCTGCCCCGGGATCAGCGTGATTTCACGCACGTTCAGCAAGTCGGCGCCCAAAGTGCTTTTTTCCTTCGCGGGATCGGTAAATGTGTCAAAAGGTGCCTGCTCGAACGAGGTCGGGTCCTTCAGCGTGTAGAGGCGCACTACTAATGCAAGCGGCTTGTTGTCGTTCGCCGCATTTAGATTGCGCGCGGCATAAAGCGTGAGGCCCAGATCGCGCGGCGGCTTCTGGCTGTCCGGCACCTCAGGCTTGCCCACTCCGGCGAGTTGCAGGGCGGCCGAGGCCGCGCCGCCAATGGCGGGAATGGCCGCTGCACAACCGCCCAGCAAGACGGCAGCGGCGCACAGCGCCGCTGCATTCGATGCGAATTGAATAATATGCGAAGTCATTTTTATCGCGGGCGCTCGGCCCGTGCTCTCCTGCTGCGTTAATATGCCCGGCGCCGGTAATGCCTGGCGCATTGCGCGGCATTAACCCCGTGATGCCTCGATTATTTAATGTGCAGAAAAATTTTCCTGCGCATACCCCAGTGTCCAATGATGTGCCCGGTATTTTTTTCTCGCTTTGCACGCCGCTTATAGTCGGCGTCACAATTTCAGTGCGATTGTCAATTCCCTCGTTTTTAAAACACCGTTAAACTGCCTTGAAAATAACAAAATTGGCCTGTACTATACGGCGCGCTGGGGGATAAGTAAAACTCTGGCTTCTCTCCCTGAATTAAAATTAATCGACGAACGGCGGTGAAAGAACGATGAAAAAGCGGGTCTTTTCGAGGCTAACGGGGGTAGTGATCGCTTGCGGTGTAATCGCTGGTTGCGCTTCCCAGAGCAACTCTCTTTCGGCATCGCCCGAGGCCTTCAACAAGGCGCTTGCGGACGCGGACACGCTTTCGAAGGGGGGGAGCCAGGACCAGGCTATCGCAGCCTATCAAAAGCTCGCTGCGGCCGACCCCACGCGTGAAGAGCCGTGGTCGCGCATCGCGCAGATCCAGTTCCAGCAGCAGCATTACGGGCAGGCCATCGTCGCTGCGCAGGAAGCCCTGCAGCGCGACCAGACCGACCGCGCCGCGAAGAGCGTGCTCGCCGTGGCGGGTCTGCGCGTGGCCACGCAATCGCTGGGCGAGCTGCGCCAGGACGCCTCGCTGCAAGGCGATGCGAAGACCGACGCCCAGGCGCTCGCCAAGGAGCTGCGCGACACGCTTGGCGAGGACGCACTGTTCCCGCCCGACCAGAACGCGAAAGTCGTGAAGAAAAAGAGGTACGTCCGCCACGTTTCGAAAACCGCGCCCAAAACCGGTGTCGTGGCCGAGGTTGCAGCACCGGCGGCGACCGCGCCTGCGACGCCTGCCGCGGCAGCGGCGCCCGCCAAGGCGGCCGGCAACGGCGCGGACCCGTTCAGCGCGCTGCGCTAAACCGCCCATAACACCACTCGCTAACGCGAGCACAACGAAGCTCGTAACGGAAGCAGGGAGCCGTCGATGGCAAAGAAAGAAAGCATTCAGAAGCGCTTGGGGAAAGTGCGGCCGCCGCGCGTCCAGCTGACCTACGAGGTTGAGCGTGGCGACGCGATCGAAGTGAAGGAACTGCCGTTCGTCGTCGGGGTGATGGGCGATCTGGCCGGTCAATCGGAAATCGAGCAGCCGAAGCTGCGCGACCGCAAGTTCATCAATATCGACCGCGATAACTTCGACGACGTGATGAAGGGCATCGAGCCGCGCGCCGCGTATCAGGTGGAAAACCGCCTGAGCGGCGAGGGCGGCAATTTCGCCGTCGACCTGCGCTTCAAATCGATGGCGGACTTCAATCCGGACGAGGTCGTCGCCCAGGTCGAGCCGCTGCGCCGCCTGCTCGAGGCGCGCTCGAAGCTCGCGGACCTGCGCAACAAGCTCGCCGGCAACGACAAGCTCGAAGACCTGCTGAGCGAAGTGCTCTCCAATACGCAGCAATTGCAGGCGCTGGCGGAGAACGCGGGCCAGCGTTCTGCAGAAGACGAGCCCAAGGGCGAATGAGGCAGGGGACAACATGAACCAGCAAAGCACAGCGGCACAGCAGTCGCAAGCGCAGTCGGCCGACGACGAAGCCTCGCCGTCGCTGCTCGACGAGATCGTCGAGAAAAGCAAGGTCGCGAAGTCCGACTCGGAGCACGCGCGCGCAAAGGATCTGATCGGCGAGCTCGTGCACCAGGTGCTCGACGGCACCGTGGTCGTGTCCGACAATCTTTCGGCCACCATCGACGCCCGCGTGGCCGAGCTCGACCGCCTCATCTCGGCGCAGTTGAGCGCCGTGATGCACGCGCCGGAATTCCAGCGCCTCGAAAGCACCTGGCGCGGCCTCGACTATCTGTGCAAGGAAAGCAACACCGGCCAGACCATCAAGATCAAGGCGCTGCACGCGCCCAAGCGCGATATCGTGCGTGACTTCAAGACCGCCGTGGAATTCGACCAGAGCGCGCTCTTCAAGAAGGTTTATGAAGAAGAGTTCGGCACCTTCGGCGGCGCGCCGTTCGGCACGCTGATCGGCGATTTCGAAATTACCCGCCAGCCCGAGGACATGTATTTCATCGAGCAGATGTCGCATGTCGCGTCGGCCGCGCACGCACCGTTCATCTGCTCGGCTTCGCCCGAGCTGATGGGCCTCGAATCGTTTGCCGACCTTGGCAAGCCGCGCGATCTCGGCAAGGTGTTCGACACCGTCGAGTACGCGAAGTGGAAGTCGTTCCGTGACGCCGAGGATTCGCGCTACGTGGGCCTCACACTGCCGCGCTTTCTGGGCCGCCTGCCGTTCAACCCGAAGGACGGCGCCACGGCCGAGGGCTTCAACTTCGTCGAAGAAGTCGATGGCACCGACCACAGCAAGTACCTCTGGTGCAATGCAGCCTGGGCCTTCGCGGCGCGCCTCACGGACGCGTTCGACGAATTCGGCTGGTGCGCGGCGATCCGCGGCGTGGAAGGCGGCGGTCTCGTGCAGGACCTGCCCACCCATACGTTCAAGACCGACGACGGCGAAATCGCGCTCAAGTGCCCGACCGAAATCGCGATCACGGACCGCCGCGAGAAGGAGCTGAGCGACCTCGGCTTCATCCCGCTCGTGCATTGCAAGAATTCCGACTACGCCGCGTTCTTTGCCGCGCAATCGGTGCAGAAGGCAAAAAAATACAGCACCGATAGTGCGAACGCGAATGCCGTGCTGTCCGCCCAGCTTCAGTACATCTTCTCGGTGTCGCGCGTGGCGCACTACCTGAAGGCGATGATGCGCGACAAGATCGGCAGCTTCGCCTCGGCACAAAATGTCGAGGTGTTCCTGAACCGCTGGATTTCGCAATACGTGCTGCTCGACGACAACGCGACGCAGGAGCAGAAGGCACAGTTCCCGTTGCGCGAAGCGTCGATCCAGGTCGCGGAAATTCCGGGGCGTCCGGGCTCGTACCGGTCGGTCGCGTTCCTGCGTCCGCATTTCCAGCTCGACGAGCTGTCGATTTCGCTGCGGCTCGTGGCAGATCTGCCGAAGCCGGCTAATTCGTAGCAGCGCGTAGAAGCACGTAAAACTGCGTAGAGCCGCGCGTAAAACTGCGGTACAAACCACCTCTATGGGGAGCGATGCGTTATGAAGGATATCTATCTAAAATTCGGAAATCCGGCGATCAAGGGCGAGTCGCAGGACAAGGACCATGCGAACTGGATCGAAATCGACACGTGGAATCACTCGATCCTGCAGCCGCGCTCGGCGACGGCTTCGACCGCAGGCGGCCACACGTCGGAGCGCTGCGAGCATGCCGACATGTGCTTCACGAAGGACATCGACGTGGTCAGCCCGCTGCTGTATCAGCACGCTTCGGGCGGCACGACGTTTGACGAAGTCACGATCGACTTCATGCGCTCGGACGGCGAAGGCAACCGCATCAAGTACCTCGAAATCAAGCTCAAGTACGTGATCATTTCGAGCATCACGCCGTCGGTTGCCGGCGAAGGGCTGCCGAGCGAAGCGTTCTCGCTCAAGTATGCCGCCGTGCAATGGAAGTACACGCAGCAGAAGATCGGCGGCAACCAGGGCGGGAATGCTCAGGGTGCGTGGAGCCTCACGAAGAACGACAAGACCTACGCGGTCTGATGTCCCGGACCAACGTCCGGATTTGATGTCCGAAAGCCCGAACGGCGTGCAGTGCGCGCCGTTCGGGCGTTGCCTTATATGACGCCGGAACGGCGTCACCCGGTTTGATGAAGCGCTTCGAACCTAGTTTCTTCGACAAGTTGTTCGACGACGAACCGCACGTGCCGGCGCCCGCCGCCATGCGGCAATTGTCGCTGGACGAGCTCAAGGCGACCGTCGCGCGCGATCTAGAGTCGATCCTGAACACGCGCATTGCATTTTCGGAGGAAGACCTCGGGCAATTTCCGGAATGCACCCGATCCTTGCTGACTTATGGGCTGAATGATTTTGCCGGGCTCAGTCTGGCGAGCCACTGCGATCGCACCTTTATTTGCGGCTCGATCCGTCGGGCCATCGAGCGGCACGAGCCGCGTTTGCAGAGTGTTAACGTGAGGCTCGAGACGAATTCGCGCTCGACCAGCTCGCTGAATTTCGTTATTCAGGCGATGCTGGTCGTTCACCCGGCCGAAGAGCCAGTCAATTTCGATGCATTGCTGCAGCCCTCCACGCTGCAGTATTCCGTAACGCGCGCACGCGCTAAGACATAAGGCAGCAATGGCCGGCGCTGCGTGATCACGCGGCAGGCATTTTTTGGGGAGCGGGGAGCCGCGATGGAAGAGTTGTTGCCATATTACGAGCGCGAGCTGTCGTTCCTGCGACGCTATTCGTGCGAATTCGCCCAGCGCTACCCGAAGATCGCAGCCCGGCTCGCGATGACGGGCGAGCACTGCGAAGACCCGCACGTCGAACGCATGATCGAGTCGTTCGCGCTGCTGGGCGCGCGCATCAACAAGCGTCTCGACGACGATTACCCCGAATTCACCGAGGCGCTGCTCGAAGTCCTTTATCCGCATTATCTGCGGCCTTTTCCCTCGTGCTCGATCGCACAGCTCGGCACCGCTGCTTCATTCGTCAATCTCACTGCGCCCACGGTGGTCGAGCGCGGCACCGAGCTCAAATCGCGGCCCTTGCGCGGCGTGCAGTGCCGCTTTCGCACCGCTTATGACGTCATGCTCGCGCCGGTGCGCATTGCCGAGGCGCGCTACATGCCCGTGGCGATGGCGCCTGCCTCCATCGTGCTGCCAGGCGACGCCAGCGGTGTCATTTCGATCACGTTCGAGTCGCTCTCGCCGCAACTCGACCTCGTCAGTTTGAACCTGCCGCAATTGCGCACCTATCTACACGGCGAGCAATCGTTCATTGCCGCGCTCGGCGACTGTCTGTTCGTGAATGCGCTGGGGGCATGGGTCGAGCCCGAGCGCAGCGGACGCTGGAGCGCGCTGCGCGAGATGCCGTTCAGCCAGGCGGGCTTTGCCGAACACGACGCGCTCATCGACTTTCCCGCGAGATCGCATCCGGCCTACCGCGTGCTCACCGAGTACTTCGCGTTTCCGGCCAAATTCGATTTCGTCGATTTCGATCTTGCCGCCATGAGCGCCGCCACGGGCCACTGCCAGCGTCTCACGCTGCACATCGTGCTCAAGGACGTGCGTGGCGACTCGCACGAGGCGCGTCTGCTCGACACGCTCGCGGCCCATCATCTGCGGCTCTTCTGCACGCCGGTCGTGAATCTCTTCAAGCAGCCCGGCGAGCCGATTCGCCTGAGCCATCAGGCGATTGCATATCCGGTGATTGCCGAGGGGCGCCGCGCGTTCGCCTACGAGGTTTATTCGATCGATTCCGTGAAGCTCGTGCAGCAGCGCGCCAATGAGGAATCGGTCGTGGAATTCCGGCCATTCTATTCGCTGCGCCACGGCGAGGCCGCGCGCGCGGGCCATTACTGGTTCGCGCGCCGCGACGAATGGGTAGCGCAAAAGAGTCCAGGTTACGAAACCGAAATATCGATCGTCGACATCGACTTCGATCCGTCGGCGGAGCAGACTGACACGCTGAGCCTGGCGCTCACCTGCACCAACCGCGATCTGCCCGGGGGGCTCGCGGTGGGGCTCGAAGGCGGGGACCTGTTTCAAGAGGGCGGCTCGCACACGAGCCCGATCACGCTGCTCGCGCGACCCACGCCATGCGTGCGCTTCGAACGCCGCCAGGCCGCGCACTGGCGTCTGATCTCGCATCTTTCGCTCAGTCACGTGTCGCTCGCGAGCGAGGGTGCCACCACGCTCAAGGAAATGCTCACGCTCTACGACATGCGCCGTTCGGCGGTTTCGTCGCGGCACATCGACGGCATCGTGAACGTAGAGCAGCGCGCTGCCGTGCAATGGCTACCCGGCAAGCCGTTCGCCACCTTCGTGCGCGGCGTGGAAATTCGCGTGACCGTGCAGAAGGAGCATTTCGTCGGCACGAGCCTCGGCACCTTCGCACGCGTGCTCGACGTATTTTTCGGGCTCTATGTGCATATCAACAGCTTTATTCAACTGGTGGTGATTTCGGAACTCACCGGCGAGGAGATCCTGCGATGCAAGCCCCGCAGCGGCGAATCGATCCTGGTGTAATCGAGCGTCTGCTCGACGAGCCGCACCGCTTCGAGTTTTTCCAGGCGGTGCGCCTGCTCGAACGCTGGTTTGCCGACAAGGCGCAAGACCGCCAGCGCGACGTGCTCGGGCAGCGCGTGACGTTTCGCAATACGCTCTCACTCGGCTTTCCGCCCAGCGAGATCGAGCAGGCCATGTCGTACGACGAAGCGGGGCGTCCTCTCGCGGAAAAAGCCGCGCGCACGGCAGCGCTCGAGGAAGGCAAGCTGGAGCAGGTCGCCATCACACCTGCGTTTTTTGGCCTGCTGGGCGCGCACGGTGCGCTGCCGCTCCATTACACGGAGCAGATCGTTGCGCGCGAGCAAGTCAAGCGCGAGCGCGCCGCGCGCGAGTTCTTCGACGTATTTTCCAATCGCGCGACGGCACTCTTTTACGCAGCGTGGAAAAAGTACCGTCTGCCGTTTCATTACGAACTCGACCGCGACGAGCGCTATTTGCCGTTGCTGCTCGCGCTCGCGGGCGTGGCCAACGGAGACTCGCGCGACAGTCTGCGCGACGGCCATGATGGCCCAGGCGCGCTATTCGACGAGGCCATTGCCGGGCACGCGATTGCCGCGCGCCATCGGCCTGTGTCGGCGGCGTATCTGCAGAACACGCTCTCCGATTATTTCAATGCGCCGGTTCGCGTCGAGCAGTTCGTCGGCAAATGGTACGACGTGCCGCCCGAGCAGCTTTCCTCACTCGGCACAAGCAATGTCGTGCTCGGTGCGACCGCGCTCGCTGGCGAGCGCGTCTGGCAGCGCGACATGCGCGCGCGTCTCGTGATCGGGCCGCTGACAAAAAAGGATTACGAAGCATTCTTGCCTGGCGGCGAGCGTGCCATGGCGCTCGAACGCATGCTCATGCTGCTCGGGCGCATGACCCTCGAGTACGAAGTGCAGCTGGTGCTGCGCCGCTCGGACGTGGGCGCGAGCCAGCTAGGCGCGGGCTCGCGGCTGGGCTGGGACGCGTTCCTCTGCACCCACGAAGCCGATCGCGACCGCAGCGATGCACACTACGAATTGCATGTCACCCAATGACGATTGACCGGAATCACGCCTCCTCCGACTTCACGACATGAGCACGCCCCTTAAAACCCTGATTACCAAGCTCAACACGACTAGCCGCCTGGCGGCCGAGCGGGCGGCCAGTTCATGCCTGTCTCGCGGGCATTACGAAGTCGATCTCGAGCATCTGTTTTTGGCGCTGCTCGAAGAGCCTGCGTCCGATCTCGTGCGTGCGTTGCGAGCGTCGCGCATCGATCCGCATGCGGTGCGCGCCGATCTTGAGCGCGAATTGCAGCGCTTCAAGACGGGCAATGCGCGCACACCGGTGTTCTCGCCGCATCTGGTTGCGTTGTTCGAGCAGGCGTGGTTGATTGCTTCGCTCGATACGCAAATCGGCCGCATCCGCTCGGGCCATTTGCTGCTCGCGCTGTTGAGCGCGCCGGATCTCGCGCAATTCGCGCAACGCATGTCCACGCGCCTTGCCGGCGTGCCGGGGGCCGAACTCAAGCATCGCTTCGACGAGTTGACCGAAGGGTCGGTGGAAGGTGTGCCGCGAGATGCCGAACGCAACACGGCGCAAGACGCCGCCGCATCGGGCGATGCCCCGGCGCAGGCGAGTGCCGGCCCCTCGAAGACGCCGGCGCTCGACACCTATACGACCGATCTCACGCAGCGTGCGCGAGACGGCCATGTGGATCCGGTGATCGGCCGCGAAGGCGAGATCCGCCAGACCATCGACATCCTGATGCGCCGCCGCCAGAACAATCCGATCCTCACGGGCGAGCCGGGCGTCGGCAAGACCGCGGTGGTCGAAGGGCTCGCGCTGCGCATCGCCGAGGGTGACGTGCCGGAGCCATTGCGCAAGGTTGCGCTGCGCATGCTCGACATGGGCCTGTTGCAGGCTGGCGCGAGCGTGAAGGGCGAGTTCGAAAACCGCCTGAAAAGCGTGATCGACGAGGTGAAAAGGAGCTCGCAGCCCATCGTGCTGTTCATCGACGAAGCGCACACGATCATCGGCGCGGGCGGCCAGGCGGGCCAGAACGATGCGGCCAACCTGCTGAAGCCCGCGCTCGCGCGCGGCGAATTGCGCACGATCGCGGCCACGACCTGGAGCGAGTACAAGAAGTACTTCGAAAAGGATGCGGCGCTTGCGCGGCGCTTCCAGGTGGTGAAGATCGAAGAGCCCGGCGAGGCGCTCGCGGCGGCGATGCTGCGCGGCATGACGAGTCTCATGGAGCGCCACTTCAACGTGCACATTCTCGACGAGGCCATTACCGAAGCCGTGCGCCTTTCTCATCGCTACATCAGCGCCCGCCAATTGCCCGACAAGGCCGTGAGCGTGCTCGACACCGCGTGCGCGAAGGTCGCGCTCGCGCATAGCTCGACACCCGGCGCGATCGACGACGGCAAGCGCCGCATCGAACGCATCGAGGCCGAGATCGCGGCGCTCGAACGCGAAGCGGCCAACGGTGCCGAGCACGACGAACGCCTCGGCGAATTGCGCGCGCAGCGCGACGAGGCCGCGGCTGCCGTTGCCGAGGATGAGGCGCGCTACGCGAAGGAGCGCGAACTGGTCGCGCGGATCTCGGCGCTGCGCGGCCGCATCGACGCGACACGGGAAGCGGGCGCTCAAGACAATGCAAACGACAGCGTCGCGGACCTCGGCCGCGACGCCGATGCCGCACGCGCGGATCTGCCCGCGCTCGTCGAGCAGTTGCATACGCTGCAGGGCGACGGACCGATGGTGCCGCTCCAGGTGGACGCGCACGTGGTGGCCGAAGTGGTGGCGTCGTGGACCGGCATTCCGCTGGGCCGCATGGTGAAGGACGAAATCAAGACCGTGCTCAACCTGAGCCCGCTGCTCGGCGAGCGCGTGATCGGCCAGGACCACGCGCTCGAGGCGATCGCACAGCGCGTGCGCACGGCGAACGCGAACCTCGAAGACCCCAACAAGCCGCGCGGCGTGTTCATGTTCGTGGGTCCCTCCGGTGTGGGCAAGACCGAAACCGCGCTCGCGCTCGCCGATATCCTCTATGGCGGCGAACGCAAGCTCGTGACCATCAACATGAGCGAGTACCAGGAGGCCCATAGCGTCTCGGGCCTGAAGGGCTCGCCGCCGGGCTATGTGGGTTACGGCGAAGGCGGCGTGCTCACCGAGGCCGTGCGCCGCAATCCGTATTCGGTCGTGCTGCTCGACGAGGTCGAGAAGGCGCACCCCGACGTGCTGGAAATGTTCTTCCAGATCTTCGACAAAGGCACGATGGACGACGCTGAAGGGCGCGCCATAGATTTCCGCAATACGCTCATCATCCTGACTTCGAACGTGGGCTCGACCGCCGTGATGCAGGCATGCCTGAACAAGCCAGCCGAGGAATTGCCGGACGCCGATGCGCTCGCCGAATTGTTGCGGCCGCAACTTTACAAGACGTTCAAGTCCGCGTTCCTCGGGCGCATGAAAGTCGTTCCGTACTATCCAATCTCCGACGACGTTCTCGCCGAGATCATCGAACTCAAGCTCGAACGCATTCGCCGGCGCATCGAGGTCAATCACGGCGCCGCCTTCGAGTGGGACGACTCGCTCGTGGAAGCGGTGCTGGCCCGCTGCACCGAAGTGGACTCGGGAGCGCGCAATGTCGACCACATCCTGAACGGCACGCTGCTGCCCGAGCTGGCGCAGCACGTGCTCGAACGCATTGCGCAGGGTACCGCACTCGCGAGCGTGGCAGTGCGCGCGAATGAGGCCGGCGAATTCGAATACACCGTGAATTGACCATGTCGACCGACTACACCACGCAACTCGCACCAATCTTCGCGCCTATCAACGAAAGCTCGCCGTGCGGCGAGGACCTGCTCTTTTCCGCGGATTTCGACGCGATTTCGCATGCGCGCCGTTTCGACGATCCCTCGCTTGATCAGGGCGAATGGGTCACGGAGATCAAGGAGGCGGACTGGGGCTTCGTCGCGGAACGCTGCACGGCGCTGCTTGCCGCGCAAACCAAGGATCTGCGCGTGGCCGTGTGGCTCACCGAGGCCCTGGCGATCCAGGACGGCATGCCCGGTCTCACCCAGGGCTATGCGGTGCTCACCGGGCTCGTCGAGCGTTTCTGGGATCATCTGCATCCACTGCCCGAAGGCGACGACATCGAGTCGCGCCTCGGCAACGTCGCGTGGCTAGCGGGGCGTTCGGCCGAACTGCTGCGCGCCGTGCCGCTCACGCAGTCGGGCACGCCGTTCAGCGCGCTCGACTGGGAGGTCGCGCAGCATGTCGCGCAGGCCATCAAGCGCGATCCCGACAACGCGGCTGACATTGCGCGCGGCAAACCGTCGGTCGAGCAGATCGACGCCTCGCGGCGCGCTACCGCGCCTGCGTTCTATGATGCGCTGCTCTCGCAATTCAGGGCGTTCCAGACGGCGCTTGCGGCGCTCGACTACGAGCTGGAGAGCCGTGCGGGCGACGCCGCGCCGAGCTTCCGGCAGACGCGCGATGCATTCGAGAGCGTTTACGGTCTGGTGACGCGTTTTGCGCGCGACGTCGGTGTCGATCTCGACGCGGCGGCGAAGCAGGCGGAATCACCGCATCCCGCAGATGCCCAGCAGCATGCCTCACAAGCAGTCCAAAACGATGCGCGCGCCACGCCGGAGCGCACAGAACCGAGCTTCAAGACAGCCTTGCCTCACGAGGAACCCGTGCAGCAGACCGCCCATCGTATTTATGGCCACGCGCATGGCGGCATTCAGAGCCGTGCCGATGCTGTCGCGCAACTGCGCGCAGTGGCCGATTATTTCCGCGCCACGGAGCCGCACAGCCCGGTGGCCTATCTCGCCGACAAGGCCGCCGAATGGGCCGGCATGCCACTGCATCAGTGGTTGGCGACGGTGGTGAAGGACGACGGCACGCTCTCGCATATCCGCGAGATGCTGGGCGTGAAGAACGAAGAGTGATGCGGCGTCTACCGGGGGAAACGCACACCCGGTCGACCGCGTTGAGGCGGCGCGGGCGAAGCCTCGAAGGCTTCAAAGGACTCAAAGCCCCGCGCGGAACTCGATTCGGCGATTGCGCGCGCGCCCTTCGGACGTGTCGTTCGAAGCCACTGGCTGGTCGGGGCCGACGCCATCCGTCGTGAGCTGTTGTGGCGAGATGCCCTTGCCGACGAGGTAGCCCTTTACCGTATCCGCGCGCGCCTGGCTCAGCGCGATATTCGACGCGCGGTTACCCGAATTGTCGGTGTGGCCGATGATCTCGACAGTGCGCGTGTTCATCTTCGCGAGCACGGCCGCCATCTGGTCGAGAATCGCCCGGCCCTGGGGCGCGAGCGTGGCGCTGCCGGTTTCGAATTCGATCGTGCGGTTCGCCAGCGTCTGGTCGAGCAGCCCTTGCTCGGACGCGCTCACGCGCAGGCCGTTGCGAATGGTGTAAGTGGGATTGAGCGCATTGGCCATGTCGCTCGCGATCTGTTGGCGTTGCGCTTCGTTGCCCACTTCGCCGCGCACTTCGATCTGCGTGCCGTCGATCTTCAGTTGTCCTTTGTGCACCCGCTTGAGCTGAGCGTTGATCAGCTTCTGCACGTTCGCCGACCAGTTGGGCGGCGTGGCCACGTCGCCCACTTCGATCTGGTCGACCACATTCGCCGCTCCATAGGTGTCGCGCAGGCGTTGCAGCACGGCGGAATGAGTCGCTTCATCTGGCACCTTGCCGCCCACCACGACCTGGCCCGGCACCGTATTCGCGGGCGCCGGGCTCGCGGCGCCGCGCGCGCCGAAAGCGGAGGGCGGATTTACCGGATTGCCAGGATTGCCAGCACCATCCGCGAGGCCAGTTGCACTGGCGACATCGCCCGAGGATGCCGTGGCGAGCAGCGCCGTGGTGCGGATCTGTGCGCCGCTGGTGTCCACGGGCGTAACGCGCGCGGGGCTGGCCTCATCGGCAACCGCGGGCGCGCTGAATGCGTCGAGCGCGCCGAAGGTTCCAAGCGCCAGCGCGACGGCTGCGGCAAGCGCGCCGCGCTTATGCATCTCAAGCACGGCGGCCATCGGGCGTCTCCCCGATGAACGCCTCGCGGAACGTGTCGATCGAGACGCGCAGCGACAGTTGCGGCTGGTCGAGGTAGCTGACGAGTTTGCTGATGCCATGGTCGTTCTGTGCATGTTCGTCGACCCACTCGGGATCGTCGATATCGATGTTATGGGCGGCGTAGGTTTGCGGATCGACCACGCTGTGCAGGGTTTTCGGGGACGCGCCGTTAAAGCCGACGATAAGCCGTTCGCGCTGCGCGATGGTGCCCATGAAAATGGCCAGTTCGAAATCGGCCCCGGAGACGAACGGCGCGATCAGCTCGAGCCAGAACGCCGCCACGAGGCTGCGATAGAACGGATCGACGGGCAAGGGCAGCGTGAGGCCGCGTTCGAGATGCGCGGTGCCGCTCGTCATCACGGGGCGCAGCAGCGAGCCGAGCGCGAGCATCGCGCCGCGCAGGCGCACCGGATGACCACTCGCGAGCAGCATTTGCTCGAGTCCCGAGAGCGTCTGATGGTCGACGAAATCGGCGAAGGTGCCGTCGTGCGGATTGCCTGCGCCACCCACGTCCACCGGCACGTGCATTTCGCCGAGCGCCTGCAGCGCGCCGGACGGCTCGCTCGTGCCCAGCAGCGGCTGCATCTGCGCGGAGACGCGCGACCACAGGCGCGCGAGCGCGAGCGGGCTGCGCGCGAGAAACGCGAGCGGCTGCTCGACTTCGAGCGCCGTGGCCGCGAGAAACGGAAAGCGCCGCGACGACTGGTCGTGGCTCGCCACCATATGCCCCGCGATCGCGAGCTTGCTCTGCGAGCCGAGGAAGGCGAAGTGCATCGGCTGCGCTTCTTCGTAGACGATCTTCCAGCGCGGATCGTCGGTGAGCATGTCCATGGCTTCGGCAATCCAGCGGTCGAGCGTTTGCAGAAGCTGCGGATTGTGCGGGCTCTTCACGAAGTCGCCGCGCGACGGGATCTTGCCGAAGTAGGCGATCTGCGCCTGAACGGTTTGCGTCATTGCGCCTCTCCCGCGTTATTGTTGGCGCCTGTGGCGTTGGCCGTCGTGACCGCGCCGCCGGACGCGTTGTTGTTCTGCGCGTTGCCGGAGCCGGGCACGCCAGGCGCACCCTGCGCATTGGGGTTGCCGCCCGCCGGGCCTACGTTCGCGATCGAGGACGGCAGCTGCACGCCGCTCAGTCCCTGCGGTTGGGGCGCATTGCCGGCCGAGGCCGTGGGCTGCGAGGTGCTGATGATGCGCATGCTCACCGAAACCGTCACGCTGCCCTGCGTCCACGTGAGGTCGAAGGTGCCGTCCGGCTTGCGGCTGCGCTGCGCCGAATTGATCAACTTCTCGAGGCCGTAGCGGCCCGGCTCGTTCACGAGCTGGATCGTGCGGCCGTCGAAGGTGGTCGCGGAAAGCGTCGCGCCCGGCGTGCCCTGCGGGTTCGGCCACACGAAGTTGGCCCATTGCGGCGGCGTGTTGCGGTAGCGCAGTTGCTGGCCGTCGATCGCAATCGTGTATTCGGTCGTGCCGCTCGAAGGCTGCGGCAGGATCTGGAACACGGTCTGCGGCTCGCTCGAGCCCGCGCTCGTGCTTGCCGCGCCGCCCGCGAGCGGCGCGACCCAGCGCGCGAAGCCGTTGGTGAAGTCGGGCATGAGCGTGAGACCCATGTCGCCCCATGTGCGCGCGGTGAGCGTGTCGCCGCGGCGCACCGCGAGCGGCCCGAGCGTGGTGCTCACGAACTTCGAGATCGCGCCGTCCGGGCCGAAGGTCTGGGCGATTTCGCTGGAGCCCGCCTCGATCTTCGCCGTGCTGGAGAACGGATACTTGCTCGCGAGCGACGCCTGGAAGGGCTGATACACCTGCGCGTTCCAAACCTTGTTCACTTCGGCGCTGGCCGGCTGGATCACCACGGCATACGCCTGCATGAGCGGGCGCACGAGCAGCGGGCGCAGCGCCTTGCGCTGGTCGTCGGTGAGGCCGGTGAGCATCTGTTCGTCGACGAACTTCAGCGAATCGGCGAGTTCCGAGCCGCTGCCGTCGAGCGTCTGCTGCATCAGCTGGCGCGCGCCCGGCCCCGGATCGCCCTGGTTCTTGATGGTGTTAAAGCGTGTGCGCACCTTCGAGAGCGAGTCCATATAGCCCTTGAGCATCGAGCCGTTGTCGTGCGTGACGACAATGCGCCCAAGCCCCGCGAACGCCTGGCCGACCGGCCCCATCGGCATCTGGACTGGATTGCCGTTGATGTCGATGTTGGCCTGGATCGGGCCGCTCGTGGCGCGCGAGAACAGATTCTTGAACCAGCCCGTGACGCCACTTTGCGCTTGCTTCAGCGTGGTGTTGACGAGCGAGGGGTTGTCCCACGAGGTCTGGTCGTACGCGGTTTCGAGGATCTTGCGGATCGGCGAATCCTGCGGGTCGCCGAGGCGGTTCATTGCGTCCACGGCCTGGCCGAAGCTGCCGAAATCCTGCACGGCAATGCCTTGCATGAACTTCTGCCAGTGCTGCGCGTACTCGGTCTTGTACATACCGACCAAGGTTTTCTGGATCTGCTCGGGGCTGCCTTCGAGCGTGAGGTCGTCGCTGGCCGAGGTGTTGAGCACCCAGTCCTTCGCCTGCAGTTCCTTCGTGGCGGCTTCGCGAATCGCGGGCTGCACATACTGGAACCACGCTTCGCGCGTGAAGGTGCCCGGGATCGCGTAGCTGCCCGCCACGAGCGACGAGTTGCCGTCGCCGACGATGCGCGCCACCGTCATTGGCGCGAACCGCGTGGAGGCGCGCGCCTTGACTTCTTCATAGACGCGCTGGCGCGCCGGCATGCCGCGCACCACGTGGCGCAAGTCTTCGCGCGTCTGGTCGACGATCGCGAGATTCGCGTTGATCATCGGCCAGTCGTCGTCGGACACGCGCGAGAGATAGAACGTGATCATGCGCTCCGCGCTCTTGATCATTTCATCGCGGGGCATGTTGCCGCGATTCTGCTCCAGCCATCCGCGCCAGAAGCGCGCGATCTGGTCGGTGAGGTGAGCGGCTTCCACGTGACGCTTGTCGGAGAGCATCAGATAGGTCTTGAGCGCGTTGTACGCGTCTTCGACGCTGGTGGGCGACGCGTCGCTATAGAGGCCGCCCTGGTTCGGGTTCGCCATGGCTGCACGCGCGGAAACCGGCGCCACGCCCGAATCGGGCGCGCGCGTCATGGGCGCGAGCTGGTCGGGATGCGCGTCGACTTCCTTGAGGAAGCCTTCGACATTCTGCGAGACCGGCGCGAGCAGGATCTGGCGAACGCCGCTGTAGTATTCCTGCAGCAAATGCTGCTCGACCCGGTCGCCCTGATACAGACCCAGCGACACCGCGAGCGGCTTGCTGCGGCGGAACTGCTCGAGCTGCTCGATGCGGTCTTCGAGGATGTCCATCGCCTGCAGGCGCGATTGCAGGTCGTTGCGGTTGCGCTGCAGCTTTTCGACGTTGTCGAGATCGGCCTGCACGTTGGCCACCAGTTGCTGGTTGTTGATCGCCGACCACGTCCAGCCGCCGAGCGCCAGCGCGAGCGCGGCCACCACAC
Source organism: Paraburkholderia sp. A1BS-2L (assembly GCF_051125205.1). Lineage (NCBI taxonomy): Bacteria > Pseudomonadati > Pseudomonadota > Betaproteobacteria > Burkholderiales > Burkholderiaceae > Paraburkholderia > Paraburkholderia sp. A1BS-2L. The sequence goes on along the minus strand of NZ_CP120429.1, from coordinate 195,326 downwards.
CGAAGAAAGTGGCGTAGCGCAGGCGCGTCCTGGCGGGACTCATGAATTGGCGGACCGTTTGCTTGTCGGCGAAAATCACCTTGGAAAACAGGTCTTTCAGGAAGAAGCCGTTCTTCGAGAACGCGGCTTGCGGCTTCGGCAGGCTATCGGTCGAGAGCGTGAAGCGATTGGCGATGCGCTGCGCGGCGGCGCTATTGGTCTCGCCTTCCTGCAATGCGCTCGTGAAGTAGAAGCCCCGGAAAATGGGCTTGTACTGGAAGGGATTGTTCTCGAACAGCGTAGCGAGAAACGCGCGCAGCGCGGGTTTGATGGTGGAAAACTCGAGCGGGAAGCTCAATTGACCCGGCGTGAGCGCGTTGCCGCGGCTGATCGACATCTGCGCGATGCTGATTTCCTTGAGGCCGTCATAGAGCTCCTCGAAGCGCTCGTCGAACAGCGTGACGACGTCGCGCTGTTCGTCGGGCTCGTAGGGCAGGGTGGCGCCCCAGACGCGGTCATATTCGTTGCGGTCGCTGCCGCTGAAGAATTCGGTGAAGCCCGTGATGAGGTCGACCTTCGTGAACATCACGTAGACAGGCGCGAACACTTCAAGCTTTTCGGTGAGCTCCTGTACGCGCTGGCGCAGGTTCTTTGCGAGATTGATCGCGAACTCGGGGCGGTTGCCCGTGAGCTCGGCAATGCTGGCCGTCACGATGATGCCGTTGATGGGCGCCTTCGGGCGATAGCGCTTGAGCAGACCGAGAAAGCCGAGCCATTCGCCGCGGTCTTCCTCGTGCACCGAGTAGCGGCCCGCCGTATCGAGCAGAATGCCTTCGGTCGTAAAGAACCAGTCGCAATTACGCGTGCCGCCGATGCCGTGCACGATGGCGTCTTTCTTGTCGGCGAACGGAAATTGCAGGCCCGAATTGAGCACGGCGCTGCTCTTGCCCGCCGCCGGATTGCCGATCACGATGTACCACGGCAGTTCGTAGAGCGCCGAGCCGCCCGAAAGCTGGCCGATCTTCGACGTCTTGATGGTCTTGACCGTGTCAACGAGGCGCGTGCGCAGCACGTCGAGTTCGGCCTCTTTGCCGCTCGCGGCGGCGGTGGCGGCGCTGCTGGGGCTCTCGGCCTGGGCCTGCTGCTCGAGCATGTTGCCGAGATTGTCATTGGCGCGGCGCACGCGGACGCGGCGCACGATCCACACGAGCAGCCACAGGACGAGCACCGCGCCGAGCACGACCCCGACCCACGCGTATGAGATTTGCCCCGACTCGGCGAAAAAGGACAGGATCGCGGCCAGCGCAATGAAGCCGAGAATGGAAATCGTGCGCTTGTCGGTCAGCCCGTTGAGGAAGCGTTGCATAAGCCGGTCAGGTCCTGGTGCTTTGAATGCTGTTCTGATGATCCGCGGCGGCGGGCCGCATGAGCTTATCGGCGTTCGGTTGCGAAACCGTGTCGCGCGTGTTGGCGGATTGAGCGAATTCGGTGAAATGGGTCGTGAAACGAGCCGCGAAGTAGGCCATGAAGTAGGCCATGAAGCGGGCAATAATAAGGCGTGTCAATGGCATTTTCATTGGCGCGCTATTGGACTTTTTGAAGAGCCGCGGCCTTGCGCCCGAGCACGAAACCGGGCTTGTGATATTCGACGTGCCCGAGATCCATCATTTTCCACCGGCCACCCCACGTTAGCCCGACTTGCTCGGCAACCTGTCCATATAACTGATAGCCGCGCATGGCCCAAGGATCTTTTTCTGAAATGACGAGTTTTCCGTCACGTAAAAATGCATTATCCGCCGCGAGACCATATTGGTGATAGCTCTGAAATGCCGCGGCATTGGTCACGTTGCTTCCCATTTTCGCCAGCCGGTCCTGCCGGTTGGGGCTCCGATAACCTTCCAGCAAGGCCATTTGATAACCGTATTGCTCGTGCATGATTTTATAAGCGAGCAATAGACGCGTACGGAAGTCGGGATCGAGCAGATTCCAGTCGCGGCTCGCATCCACCAATGCGGGGCGAACCTGTTCGACCTCCCGTGAGGCGAACGCTTCGGGCGGTAATGGCGGCGGCGGGACGAGCTGCTCGCCATTGAGCAACGCCGCGATTTTCTCATCGGGCGCACGAAGCGTGTCATCGTATTGGAATAACTGGTGGCCGCGAAGCGCAATAGCAATTAGCGGCGGCGTCGCAAGAATACCCGTCGTCGACAAAATCAGCAAGCGCCGTTTAATCAGCAAATTTTGCATGCCGGCTACAGTTGATTGGGAATATTTTGCCGACTTTGAAATTCCTTTACGCGCATGCGTGGCGCTTGCTGAAGCGCGTCGTGCAATATGGCTATGCAGATTGAATATTGTCTCAGTAAACGCGGCCCGCACGTCCGGGAAAAGCAGTATTGCTGCCAGGGGAACGGTAACGACGAAATAGACAACGAGTGCAATGGCGACCAAAAGCAACCCCGTGAACTAGAGGTAATTGTTTTTTGTAATGCTTGATTTTAGAATCAGGCTTGCCCGAAGTCGGGCCGACACGTATTATCACGGCGAAACAGGCCCGATTCAATGTGCACGATTCGAATGAGACTCTAATGAGTGTGCCGGACAACTCCCGCCCTAAAGCTTCATCCAGCGCTCCCCCCAGCCTGCTAGCCGACAGCGCCGCCAAAGCGTCCAGTGCGCCTGCCAACGGCGCACCCAATGGCTCGCGCATTCTGGCGAACCTCGAAGGGCGCGTCGTGCCGCCTGCTGCGCCGGCAGGCAAGACGTCGCGTTCCTCGAAGACCGGCGCGCTCGTCGCGCTGCTCGTGGTCGGCGCCGGCGCATTCGGCGCATGGCATCTAATGACGCGCGCGCCATCCACGGCAGCGAGTGTGGCCGCGCCGGCAAGCGCCACGCTTGCCGTTGCGGACGCAACTGCATCGCGGGCAGTCGTTGCGAGCGCACAGGCGGGCGCGCCCGATGCGGGCTCGGCGTCGCAAGCGGCAAAGATCGTCGCCGACGACGATGCGGCCAATGCCAGGTCGGCTGCCGACAGCTCGGCGTCCGCTGCGCCGGCTAGCGATGCGGACAGGCTTTCGCGCGCACTGGCCAATGGGGCGGGCAACGCGAGCGGCGCCACGGTTGCGGCAGCAACGTCTAAAGCGGCGCAGGCGCAGGTGCCCCGGGCGCAGGTGCAGTCACGCGCGCAGTCACACGCGCAGTCACACGAGAAGGGCGCAAAGCAGCAGACGCCCTCCGCCCGTCGTGCAGAAAGCAAGAGCACGGTTGCGCAATCGAAGAAGCCGGGCAATGCCGTGAAGAAGGACGATTCCGATGTCGATCTGCTGGCCGTGCTCGTTGCGCGCACCAAGCCGGCCGATACGAAGTCGGCCGCGCGCGCGCAGAAGGCTGGAGCCAAGGCCGACAGCACCGCATCGCTTGCGCAGCAAGTGAAGGCATGCGGCGAGCGCGGCTTCTTCGAAGACCAGTTGTGCCGCTGGCGCGTGTGCGATGGTCACTGGGGTCTGGATCCAGCATGCCCCTCGGCGGCGCGGGCAAGTAACGAGCATTGAGGTTGCAGCGGCGCGCGCCCCACCCAGGGGCGTTACGCTATTGCAATATCGGCGAGCCGATCCAGACTCGCACATCCGAGTTGCGCGAGCCCGTTGTCGATTTCATCGCGAAGAATCTGCAGCGCGCGCAACGCGCCCGCTTCGCCCGCCGCTGCCACGCCGTAAAGCGTGGCGCGCCCGAGCAGCACGCCCTGCGCGCCAAGACGGCGCGCCTTGAGCGCATCCATTCCGCGCCGGACCCCGGAGTCGAGCAGAATCTCGGCACGCCCGCCGAGCGCATCGGCAATGACGGGCAGCGCCGCGATGCTCGGGATCGCCGCATCGAGTTGCCGGCCGCCGTGGTTCGTCACCACGATCGAGTCCACGCCGCAGCGCACGGCCTGCGCCGCGTCGTCGGCGTTGAGGATGCCTTTCAGGATCAGCGTGCCGTCCCAGCGCTCACGCAGCCATGCGACGTCGCGCCACGCGAGCGTCGTGTCCATCTGACGCTCGATCCACTCGGCCGCGTCTAGGGCGCTTGCGCGCTTGCCGATGAAGCCGTCGAGATTCTCGAAGCGCGGCAGTCCTGGTGCGTACACGTTGGCGAGCCAGCGCCAGCGCGTTGCGGTATTGAGCAGGTTCCGGAAGTCCGGTTTCTTGAAGCCGCGGTAATTGCGCGCCTCCCAGTTGCGATTGCCGTACACGGTTGCGTCGGTGGTCAGCACGAGCGACGTGTATCCCGCATCACGGGCACGCTGCATCAGTTCCAGCGTACATTGCCGGTCCTGGAACATGTAGAGCTGAAGCCAGCGGGGCATATCGGGCCACTCGCGCGTGGCTGCGGCAACGCGCTCGATGCTCGCGCTCGCAAGCGTCGCCAGGCAGAACGGCACGCCGCTTCGAGCGGCGGCTCGCGCCAATGCGATATCGGCATCGCGCCACAGCATGCCGTTGAAACCGGTCGGGCCGACCGCCATCGTCGCGGCCGAATGGCCGCCCTTGAACTGCGTTTCGATCGAACGAACCGAGACGTCGCGCAGCGTGCGAGGCACGAGCCGAAGCGACTCGAACGCCGCGCGATTCGCGTGGACCCCAAGTTCGTCCTCGGCACCGCATTCGAGGTATTCGAGCGCGAAGTGGGGCAGACGCCGGCGCGCCATCGCCTGAAGATCGGCAATCGCGACCGCGCGGGCCGGATTCCGTCCGCCATAGAGCTTGCGTTTCATTTCGGTGTACGTCCTGATCGCGTCAAGCGCTACTGCCGCTCAAAGGACCTTCCCCGGATTCAGGATCTGCAGCGGATCGAGCGCCGCTTTCAAGCGACGCATCAGGCCGATTTCGGCGTCGCTGCGCGTGCAGGCCAGGTATCGCCGCTTCAATACGCCGATCCCGTGCTCCGCAGAAATCGATCCATCCATTTCCTGCACGACACCGTAGACCGTGCGATCGATTTCGTGCGCGAGCGCCTCGTCGAGTTTGGCGAGCGACACACCGATATGCACGTTGCCATCGCCGACGTGCCCGAAGAACAGGCACACGGCCTCCGGCCAGCGCGCATGCAGTGCCGCCTCGCAACGCCGCGCGAACTCGCCGAGTTCTCCGGTCGGCAGGCTCACGTCGAAATTCATGAGGTTCGGCAGCGCGTCGATTGCGAGACCCTCGCGCAGCAGCCACATGTCGCGCATTTGCCGCTCCGACGTCGCGAGCGCCGCATCGTCGACGAGCCCCGCGTCGAAGCAGTCGGCAAGGCACGTTTCGAGCGTCTGTGCCGCATCGCCGCCCGGCGCGCTCGTGGCGCACTCGATTAGCACAGCGAAACCCTCCTCGCCGGAAAAGGGCGCGGTGACATCGGGCGTATGGCTGCCGACATACCGATAGAACGACGGCCACATCGCCTCGAAGCTGACGACCTCCGGCTCCGCGCGCATCCGGTCCCAGAGCCGCACGACGGCGTCGTAATCGGCGACGCGGCACATCGCGGTGGCAGGGGGCGCGAGCTTCGGGCGCAGCCGCAGCACCGCGCGAGTGATGATCCCGAGCGTGCCCTCGCTGCCGACGAACAACTGCTTGAGGTCGTAGCCGGTGTTGTTCTTCAGCACCCGGCTCATCGATGAAACGACCGTGCCGTCGGCGAGCACGGCTTCGAGCCCGAGCACCTGCTCGCGCATCACGCCATAGCGGATCGCGCGCGTGCCGCCCGCGTTGGTGGCGATGGCGCCGCCGACCTGGCATGAGCCGCGCGCGCCGAGATCGACGCCGAACGTGAAGCCGGCTGCTTCCGCGGCTTCCTGAACCACTTGCAGCGGCGTGCCGGCGCGCACCGTGATCGTGCCGGCCGCGGCATCGATCGACTCGATGCCGGCAAAGCGCTCCATCGACAGCACGATCTCGCCGCCGAGCGCGACCGCACCGCGCGCGAGGCCGGTCAGCCCGCCCTGGGGCACCACGGGTTGGTTGAGCTTGGTGCACAGCGCGAGCGTGCGCGAGACGTCGTCGACGCTGCGCGGCCGCACCAGCGCGCGCGGCCGCGCGCCGGGCGCTTCGTTATACGCGGTGAAGTAGTGCGGATCGATATCGGCCGATCGCGTGACGATGTCCGCGCCGAGTTCGGCAATGAGCGCGCCGTCGAGCGCGTCCGTTGCCGCGTGGCCCGGTACACCGCACGTGGCCGCCATATCGTGAATCGGCATGCATTACTCCGCGGAGATATCCATGCTGCCGAAATACTTCTGGCCGAGCGACTTCACGGTACCGTCGGCCTTCAGCTTGTCGATTGCCGCGTTGAGCTTGTCCTTCAGCGTCGTGTCGCCCTTGCGCAGGCCGAACGCGATGCCGGCGCCGAGGATCTTGTCGTCGCGCACCGCGCCGCCGGCGAACGCGAAACCCTTGCCCTCGGGGCGGTCGAGGAAGCCGGACTGGCCCGACGGCGCCTGCACGAGGGTGGCGTCCACACGGCCGGCGGCCAGATCGGCGTAGGCCTGGTTCTGGTCCTGGTAAGACACGACCGAAACGCCCGCCGACTCCCAGTGAACCTTCGCATAGGTTTCCTGGACCGACGCCTGCAGCACGCCGACGCGCTTGCCCTTCAGCGATGCTGACGTCGGCTGCAGGCCGCTGCCGGCGCGCGCGATCAGCATCGTCGGCACGCGGTAGATGACGTGCGTGAAGTCGATGGCTTCGCGGCGCTTGTCGGTCGCGTTCATGCCCGAGTTGATCGCGTCGAACTTGCGGCCGTTCAGGGCAGGGATCAGGCCGTCGAACGACGTCTCGACCCACGTGCATTTGAGCTGCGCGGTCTTGCATACGGCGTTGCCGACGTCGATGTCCATGCCGACCAGTTGGCCGCTCGGCGACTTCGATTCGAACGGAGCATATTCGGCTTCAAGGCCGTAGCGCAGCGTATCCGAACCGGCGAGCGCCGCGCCGGAACCGAACGCGGAGCCGAACGTACAAGCGAGGGCGAGGCAAATTTTCAGGTGTCTCATTGTGATTTACTCTTCCAGGTCCAGGGAATATCAGTGACCGGCGCATGGTTGCCCCGCCGGTGCTTCAACCGTCACATCAAATGCTGCAAAGCCGCCGCGCGCCTTCCACCAGCGTCGCATCGTCCTTCGAGAAGCTGAGCCGGATTACACCATTGTCGGTGCCGTCCGTATAGAACGCGGATAGCGGAATCGTTGCGACGCGCGCATCGCGGATCAGGCGCAGCACGAAGTCGCTGTCGTGCTCGTCGGAGAAATGACGGAAACGGGCGAGCATGAAAAACGAGCCTTCGCTCGGCAGCAACTCGAAGCGCGAGCCTGCGAGCTCGCGCGCGAGCAGGTCGCGCTTGCTTTGATAAAACGCGGCCAGGCCGAGATAACTGGCGGGCTGCGCGAGCATTTCCGCGAACGCGACCTGCATCGGCGTGTCGGCCGCGAACACCATGAACTGGTGAACCTTGCGGATCTCGTTCATCAGTTCGGCGGGCGCGAGCATATGGCCGACGCGCCAGCCGGTCACGTGGAACGACTTGCCGAACGACGACACGATCACGCTGCGCTCCGCGATCTCGCGGTGCCGCGCCATGCTTTCGTGCCGCGCGCCGTCGAACACGACATGCTCGTACACCTCGTCGGACAGGATCACGATGTCGGTCTGGCGGGTGAGGCGGGTGAGCTGGGCGATGTCTTCGGCGGAGAAAACCGTGGCGGTCGGGTTATGCGGCGTATTCACGATGATCATGCGCGTGCGCGGCGTGATCGCGGCGGCAACCGCGTTCCAGTCGACGCGGAACTGCGGCGCCACGAGCTTGATCGGAACCGGAGTCGCGCCCTGCATCCGCACGATCGGCGCGTAGCTGTCGAACGAGGGCTCGAAGTAGATCACTTCGTCGCCGGGGTGCACGAGGGCGCTGATCGATGCATAGAGGCCTTCGCTCGCGCTCGCGATCACCGTGATTTCGGTGGACGGGTCGTAGCGCGTGCCGTACAGGCGCTCGGTCTTCTCGGCAAGCGCGTCGCGCAGCGCGCCGACGCCGGCCATCGGAGCGTACTGATTGTGGCCGTCGCGCATCGCGCGCGCGACGCCTTCGACGAGCGCCGGATCGGGTGCGAAGTTCGGTGCGCCTTGCGAGAGGTTCAGCGCGTCGTGCTCGGCCGCGAGCTGCCCGATCACGGTGAAGATCGTGGTGCCGACATCGGGCAGCTTGGAACGGGGTACGGTGGCGCTTCGCATGAATTCTCCTTCTGGGATCGGGTGTGGCTCGATGCGCGTGCGCACGATCACGACACTGTATTCGGAGCGGTATTCGACGCCAATCGACTAATTTGCATGGTGGGCATGAGTTAAATGCATGCCGCGGGCGTTGGTTGGATGCGCAATGCCCATATAGGCCAAAATAGTTGATAATCCAACGTAATACGGCAAAAATACAACCACACGTTCAATTTAATTCACATTATGCATATAATGGGGAATTGAAGGAATGGAAGCAGGAGATACAATATTCAAGCCGCCGAGCCTCGTCCGGCGCAGCTAGACGCACACCAAAACGCACCCAAACAGATCAGGAAGCTCGATGAGCGCGGAAAACTCCTTGCCCGTTTTGCCTTTGCGATACGCCTCGGCGCTCCAGCTACGCGCAGCCGGGACTGGCGGCGCCGGCGCGAACCTGGGCGACGCCGCGCGCCGGCAGATTCGCGCGGAGACCGATCTGGAAGCCATTTCCCTGTGGCTGGCCAACTATGTCGACAGCCCGGCCACGCACGCGAACTACCGCAAGGAAGCCGACCGTCTGCTGCTCTGGGCGCTCGCGCAGGCGCTCAGCGGACCCGGCATGATCGCGCAGGAAGACCTGCGTCTGTTCCGTGAATTCCTCGCGGCGCCCGACCGGCGCAATCCCATTTGGACGGTGATCGCCGAGCTCAAGCCGGTGTCGTCACTGACACACGAGGACCTCGCGCGTTACCGTCAATTCCTCGCCGATCCCCAGCCGGCCTCCACGTGGGTCACGCAAGGCGGCGCCCGGTACGCCACGGACGATCCGCGTTGGCGCCCGTTCGCGGGCCGGCTCGAGCCGGCCAGCATCAAACAGGCCGTGGTGATCCTCGACAGCATGTTCGGCTGGCTGGTCGAGGCCGGTTACCTGCGCGGCAATCCGCTCGGCCTGCTGCGGCAGCGCCGGCGCCGTCCGGCCCAGCGGATCACGCGCTATCTCCCGGCAGTCATGTGGCAGCACGTCAAGGACTACGTGGCCGCCATGCCTGAGCAGGATCCGCGGCAACAGCGCGAAAAGGCGCGTGCGCGGTGGCTCACCACCCTGTTCTATCTGCTCGGTCTGCGGATTTCGGAAGTTGCCGCGGGCACGATGGGCAACTTTGTGCGCGAAATCGGCACCGACGGTACGCCGCGCTGGTGGCTGGAGGTGGTGGGCAAAGGCCTGAAGTACCGGCGCATCCCGGTTTCCCAGGAACTGCTCGCCGAACTGATGCGCTATCGCGAAGCGCATGGCCTGGGGCCGTTGCCGGCGCGCAATGAACTGACGCCCCTGCTGCTGCCGTTTCGCCAGCGTGCCGGCAATGTTTCAGGCGAAGGCGTCGATCGCAAGACCGTGCATAACGCGATCAAGGCGGTGTTCGCCAAAGCGGCGGACTGGACCGAAACCCGGGGCGGCGAGTATGCGGATCACGCGGACCACATTCGCCAGGCGTCCGCCCACTGGCTTCGACATACGGCGGCGTCGCACATGCTGGACAACGATCTGGATCTGCGCACGGTGCGCGACAACCTCGGGCACGACTCGATCAACACCACCAGCCAGTACGCGCATGAAGAGGACGATCGCCGTCACGATGAAACGACCGGGAACCACCGGATGAACTGGCGCTGATGGCGCGGCCATACGAGCCGCGCCGGCGTGATGACTCGCCAATCCTGCGAGACGTCACGCCGGCAACGGGACATCGAAAACCCGCGGCTTATTTCCCGTAGATGTCGAAATCGAAATACTTCCGGGCAACCTTGTCGTACGTGCCATCCTTGTGCATGTCGGCAAGCGCCTGATCGACCTTCTCCCGCAGATCCGCATCTTCCTTGCGCATGCCAATGGCCGTGCCGTTGCCGAGAATCTTCGGGTCGTCGAGCGTCGTGCCGACGAACGCGAAGTCCTTGCCGCGCGCAGTGTTGAGGAAACCGAGATTGGCATGCACCTGGTCCTGCACGGACGCGTCGAGCCGGCCCGAAACCAGATCCGCATAAACCAGATCCTGGTTCTGGTAAGGGACAATCGTCGCACCAGCCGGCTCCCAGTGCACGCGCGCGTAGGTCTCCTGAATCGAGCCCTGCTCCACGCCGATCCGCTTGCCCTTCACGCCTTCTGGCGTGGGCAGGATCGTTGCCCCCTTTCTCGCGACCATGCGATCAGGCGAATGAGCGACTTTTGTCGAGAAAGCGATCTGTTGCTCTCGTGCAGCAGTTTTCGACATCGTGGACAGAATGGCGTCGAATTTGCGCGCCTTCAGCGCAGGAATCATGCTGTCGAAATCCTGCTCGACCCATACGCACTTTGCATGCAGATGATGGCAAATTTCGTTGCCGAGATCGATGTCGAAGCCAACGAGTTGGCCATCGGGCGCTTTCGATTCATATGGCGGATAGCTCGCGTCAACGCCGAAGCGGATGGTCGACCAGGTTTTCGCCTGCACACCCGTTGCCGACGCGGCGAACAGGGTAACGATCAAGGCTGCGGAAAGTCTTTTCACTTCAACTCCTCGTAGAGATAGGGAAATTGCGTTTTGCTGCACACTTGACTTCGGTATCCTGAGCATTGGCGGCGCCACTCCAACGCCTCTCAACCATTGACTCCATAGGCGCGCCGCGCCAGCGCACGCGCCAGCACGTCCGCCGGATCGACCAGCGTCCACTCGCGCGCCTCCTCCACGAAAGGCAGCGCGAGCGGGATTTCCGTGCAGGCCATGACGAGGGGCAGCGCACCATGCCGCCGATGCAGCGCGTCCGCCACCGCGCCGAAGCGCTCACGTGCGATGTCGGGCCTGCCGGCTTTCACACCTTCGTAGATCCCTTGCATCAGCGTCTTCCGCTCCTCGGGCAGCGGCAGCACGCACTGGATACCGCATTCATCGAAGGCGTCCTGATACAGCCGCATCCGGTAAGTGCCCTGGGTAGCCAGCAAGACCGCTGCGTCCACGCCGCCGGCTCGCAAATGCGCAGCCGTCTCCTTGGCGATATGCAGCAGTTCCACGCCGTGCCGGCCGCGCTGCAACGCGGCGTGCCAGGCATGCGCGGTATTGCAGGCAATCGCGATCGTTTGCGCACCAACGGCGGCCAGTTGCGCGATTGCGCGCTCCATGCCTTCGAGCGGCTGCGGCGCGTCGCGCTCCAGCAAGGCGCGGCTGCGGTCCACCACCGGGACCTGCACGAGCCAGTGCTCCGGAAACGACTGATCGACGATAGGCGCACCGGCCGCGCGCAGATGCCTTTCGCACGCCTCCAGGAAAAGCCTGACGAAATCGACGCCGGCGGCAGGCCCCATGCCGCCGAGTATGCCGACCGGATGGACTTGCCTTGACCGCCGGCCTTGGTGCGCCGCGGTTGCGGGACAATGGCCTCCGGGTGAAAAGGGAGCGGTATTCATCGTTTGTCTCCGGCGCTGCTCCAGGGTTACCCCTAATGAAAATCAATTTTCTATATATATATTCTGGCGAAAATTTACTTACATGCGCAAGCCCCCAACCGATCCATTGCCGCCGATGAGCCAGTCCGACCTTTCCGTCGTCGAGCGAATTTCCGAGATGCTGCCGGCCTTGAGCGACGCTCACCGGCGCCTCGCCGACTACGTGCTCGCCAAGCCGTTCAAGGTTGCCGTCATGACGATCGACGAGTTCGCGAGCGCGTGCGAGGTATCCAACGCGACGGCCAACCGCTTCGTGCGCCGGCTGGGCCTGCCAGGCTATCCGCAGTTCCGGGCGCTGCTCGCGCAAGGGTTCGAGGATGCGCTCGCGCCCGTCGAGCGTCTGCGGCTGGAGCGTTCCCGAACCGCGTCGGCCGCGGACATTTTTGCGGCCTCGCTGTACGAGGATCAGCGCAATTTCGAACTCACCCGCATGTCGCTCAGTGCTGAGCAGTGCGAAAAAGCCGTGCAGGCCGTGATCGGGGCGCAACGCATTTTCATCATCGGTTTTGGTTCGAGCGGCTACCTCGCGGGCCTCCTGCAGCGCAACCTCGCGGTGCACTGCGATCTGGTCCAGAGCCTCGCCACGCTCGGCGGCGTATCGGAAACGGCGCGCCAGGCGTCGCGGCTGCGCAAGGGCGATCTCGTCATCGCCATCTGCTTTCCGCGCTATCTGGCCGACACGGTCGCGCTGGTGAAAAACGTGCGCGCCAACGGCATCAGTGTGCTTGCGATGACCGACAAGCCCACCTCGCCGCTCGCCACGCACGCGGACATCTGCCTGTACGCGCGCAGCGAACGCCAGTACCTGTCGAACTCGGAAACGGCCGTGCTCGGTCTGATCGAGGCCTTGTCGGCGGCGGTCGCGCACCGTTGCGCCGATTCACTCAAGGACGTGGCTCAACTGACCGAATCGGTCATGCCATGGCTTATTCATAGGGACGACAAAGCATGACCCAGGCGGCACAAGCGGTACTCGCGATTCATGGCGGCGCCGGCGCAATCGCGCGCGCCGAAGCCTCGGACGAGGTGCGCACCAATTACGAAACGGCGCTGGCCGGGATCCTCACGAAAGCCGGTCGCATTCTGGAGCAAGGCGGCAGCGCGCTCGATGCGGTGACCGAAGCAGTGCGGCTGCTCGAGGAGTGTCCGCTCTTTAACGCCGGTCACGGCGCGGTGTTGACGAGCGCCGCCACGCATGAACTCGACGCCTCGATCATGGACGGCCGCAACCTCAAAAGCGGTGCCGTGGCGGGCCTGAAAACCGTGCGCAATCCGGTGCTCGCCGCGCGCGCGGTCATGGAGCGCAGTCAGCACGTGATGTTCGTCGCCGAGGGCGCGGAGGCGTTCGCCCAAGCTCAAGGACTCGAGCGCGTGGCGCCCGATTTCTTCTCGACGCCGCTGCGCCGCGAACAGCTCGAGCGCGTGCAACGCGCGGAGGACGGCCAAACCGCGCTCGATCACGACGCCGGTGCGAACGGCGCAGGCGGCACGAGCGGCGCAAGCGGCGGCGTGCCGCTCTCGTTCCCTGCGGACCGCCAGAAGGACGCGCCGCTCGAAGAAGACCGCAAGCTCGGCACAGTGGGCGCCGTGGCGCTCGACGCGCACGGCAATCTGGCCGCCGCCACCTCGACCGGCGGCATGACCAACAAGCAGCCCGGCCGCGTGGGCGACTCGCCCATCATCGGCGCGGGCTGCTATGCGAACAACCGCACCTGCGCGGTTTCCACTACCGGCACCGGCGAAATGTTCATCCGCATGGTCGTGGCGCACGACATCTCGGCGCGCATGGAGTACGCCGGCGCCTCGCTCGAAGAAGCGGCGCATACGGTGGTGCACGAAAAACTCCCGCAAATCGACGGACGCGGCGGCCTCGTCGCTGTCGATGCACAGGGCAATGTCGCCATGCCCTTCAACACCGAGGGCATGTATCGCGGCTTCATCCGCGCCGGGCAGGCCCCCGTCGTCGCGATCTACGCATAAATCGAACGCCGACTTTCAACCGTCCCCAGCTTTCCGGCAGAAGCCCTACGATGAGTCTCACAGTCGCCCCATTCGCGGACATGCCGCGCAACCGCGTCGTTCAGGTCAACGAATTGAACGTCGAGTTCCGGGGATCCGAACGCACGGTCCACGCGGTCAAGCATCTTTCCTTCCATGTCGATAGCGGCGAGACGCTCGCCATCGTCGGCGAGTCGGGCTCGGGAAAGTCGGTCACGTCGCTCGCGCTCATGCGGCTCGTGGAATATGGCGGCGGCTGCATCACGGGCGGCCAGATGGCGCTGCGCCGTCGCAACGGCCAGCTCGTCGATCTCGCGCAATGCCCGGCGCAGCAGATGCGCTCGCTGCGCGGCGCCGACCTCGCGATGATCTTCCAGGAGCCGATGACGTCGCTGAACCCGGTGTTTCCGGTTGGCGAGCAGATTGCCGAGTCGATCCGCCTGCATCAGGGCCTCTCCGGCCGCGAGGCGCGCGCCGAGGCCCTGCGCATGCTCGACCAGGTGCGCATTCCCGACGCGGGCAACGTGCTCGGGCGCTTCCCGCATCAGTTGTCGGGCGGCATGCGTCAGCGCGTGATGATCGCCATGGCGCTGGCCTGCAAGCCTGCGCTGCTGATCGCCGACGAGCCCACCACGGCGCTCGACGTGACGGTGCAGGCGCAGATTCTCCAGCTGATTCGCGAATTGCAGCGCGAGATGAACATGGGCGTGATGTTCATCACGCACGATATGGGCGTCGTGGCCGAGATGGCCGACCGCGTGCTCGTGATGCTGCGGGGCGAACCCGTGGAAGCGGGCGACGTGCAGCAAGTGTTCGACCAGCCCGCGCACCCCTACACGCGCGCCCTGCTGGCCGCCGTGCCGCGCCTTGGCTCGATGCGCGGCACGGACCAGCCCGCGCGCTTCACCCTGCTCGACAGCGGAAATCCTGTGACCAAGACGGCGCAGCCGGCTACCGTGGCCGCCGAGGTGGGCCCCGAAGTGGCCCCCGAAGTGGCCCCCGAAGCGGCCGCAGCGCCCAGCGACGCCAAAACCGCCGGGCCGATTCTGAGCGTGCGCGACCTGACCACGCGCTTCGATATCCGCACCGGCGTGTTCAGCCGGGTGACGCGCCGCGTGCATGCTGTGGAAAAGGTCAGCTTCGATCTGTATCGCGGCGAAACGCTCTCGCTGGTTGGCGAGTCGGGTTGCGGCAAGTCCACCACGGGCCGCTCGCTGCTCCAGCTCGTGCAAAGCCAGGCGGGCCGCATCGTCTTCGAGGGGCAGGAAATCAGCGGCCTGCGCGGCACGCAACTGCGCAACCTGCGCCGCAATATCCAGTTCGTCTTTCAGGACCCGCTTGCCTCGCTGGATCCGCGCTTGAGCGTCGGCTACTCGATCATGGAGCCCATGCGCATCCACGGCGTGTACCCGGGCGACGAGGCCGAAAAGCGCATGCGCTATCTGCTCGAACGCGTGGGCCTGCCCGCGGATTCGGCACAGCGCTATCCGCACGAGTTCTCGGGCGGTCAGCGCCAACGCATCTGCATTGCGCGTGCGCTCGCCACGAATCCGAAAGTCGTGATCGCCGACGAATCGGTGTCGGCACTCGACGTGTCGATCCAGGCGCAGATCGTGAACCTGCTGATCGACCTGCAACGCGAAATGGGCATGGCCCTGCTCTTCATCTCGCACGACATGGCCGTGGTCGAGCGCATCAGCCACCGCGTGGCCGTCATGTACCTGGGGCAGATCGTCGAAATCGGCTCGCGCCGCGACATCTTCGAAAATCCTCAGCATGCCTACACGAAACGGCTGATGAGCGCCGTTCCGGTCGCGGACCCGCGCCGGCGCCATCTCGACCGCAAACTGTCGTCGGGCGAGATTCCGAGCCCCATCCGCAAGGTGGGCGACGAGCCTGTCGTCGCACCGCTCAAGCGGGTCGGCGAGAACCACTATGTCGCGCAGCACGCGATTGCCGCGCAGTTTTGATACACCATCCCGTTACGAGGAGCAAAAAAGATGCGAACCTTTCGCACGAAACAATGGGTCGGGGCCGTCGCGCTGGCCTTCGGTGTTTTCACGGCGCCGCTGGCGATGGCCGCGAAGGACGTGACGATCGCCGTGCCGATCACCATCGATTCGCTGGACCCCTACAACACCAACTCGACGCTCGCCCAGGCGGTGGGCAAGGCCTACTACGAAGGGCTGTTCGCATTCGACAAGGATCTCAAGGCCCAGCCGCTGCTCGCGCAAAGCTATACCACCAGCCCCGATGGGCTCGTGTATACCTTCAAGCTGCGCCAGGGCGTGAAGTTCCAGGATGGCACCGACTTCAACGCCGAAGCGGTGAAGGTCAACCTGGAGCGTGTGCTCAACAAGTCCAACGGGCTCGCGCGCTATAACCAGTTCAACCGCATCAAGTCGGTGGACGTGGTGGACCCGTACACCGTCAAGATCACGCTGACCGAGCCGTTCTCGGCGCTCATCAACGCACTCGCGCATCCTTCGGCGATGATGATCTCACCGGCCGCGCTCAAGAAGTGGGGCAAGGACATCGCTTTCCACCCGGTGGGCACGGGCCCGTTCGAGTTCGTCGAGTGGAAGCCTGCCGAATATCTGAAGGTCAGGAAGTTCTCCGGCTACTGGCGCCAGGGCTACCCGAAGGTCGATGCGCTCACCTTCCGCACGGTGACCGACAACAATACGCGTGCGGTGGTCGTGCAAACGGGCGAGGCGCAGTTCGCCTTTCCGGTTCCGTATGAGCAGGCGCCGATCCTGAAGGCGAACGCGAAGCTCAATCTGATCGTCAATCCGTCGATCTTTGCGAACTACGTGTCGATGAACGTGCAGCAAAAGCCGTTCAACGATGCTCGCGTGCGCCAGGCCATCAACTATGCAATCAACAAGGACGCGCTCTCGAAGGTGGCCTTCGCCGGATATGCGTTCCCCTCGCAGGGCGTGGTGCCGCAAGGCGTGGCGTTCGCCGACAAGATGGCGCCGTGGCCCTACGACCCCGCCAAGGCGCGCGCCTTGCTGAAAGAAGCGGGCTACCCGGACGGCTTCACCACGACGCTGTGGTCGGGCTATAACGACGGCACCTCCGCCAAGGTCGTGCAGTTCCTGCAGCAACAGCTCGCGCAGGTCGGCATCAAGACGTCGATCGAGATGCTGGAGTCGGGCCAGCGCGTGCAGCGCGTGCAGCAGGTGAAGGACGCGAAAACGGCGCCCGTGCGCATGTACTACGGCGCCTGGTCGGCGTCGACGGGCGAGGCCGACTGGGCACTGCGTCCGCTCCTCACGACCAATGCGTGGCCGCCCGTTTTCTACAACACGGCCTACTACTCCAACCCGGCCGTCGACAAGGACGTGGCCGATGCATTGCTGACGACCGACGCCGGCAGGCGCCAGCAGCTCTATGCGGACGCGCAGCAGCGCGTCTGGAAGGACGCGCCGTGGGTGTTCCTGACCACCCAGCGCAACCTGTCCGTGGAGAACAAGAACCTGAGCGGCTTCTATGTGATGCCCGACGGCTCGTTCAATTACGGCGACATCGATCTGAAGCAGTAAGCCGCTCGCCTCCCCTGTCGCGAAGCGCTGGCGGCTCAGGCCGCCTGCGCTTCGCCCATCCGATCTAGCCATGCTTGCCTATATCGTCAAACGGACCCTGGGCGCCATCCCCACTCTGGTGCTCGTCACGATCGCCGTTTTCCTGTTCGTCCACGTGCTGCCCGGCGACCCTGCGCGTCTCGCAGCCGGCGCGGAAGCGGACGAAGCAACCGTGACCCTCGTGCGCCACCAGCTTGGCCTGGACCTGCCGCTGCCCGAGCAGTTCGTGCGCTATTTCGACAACATGGTGCATGGCGATCTCGGCGAATCGCTGCGCACGCGGCGTCCCGTGTCGCGCGAAATCGCCGAGCGCTTCATGCCCACTTTCGTGCTCACGCTGACCAGCATGGTGTGGTCCGTGCTGGTTGGACTCGTGATCGGCGTGATCTCGGCGGTCTGGCGCAATCGCGCGCCAGACGCGATCGGCATGACGCTCGCGGTGTCCGGCATTTCTTTTCCGGCTTTCGCGCTCGGCATGGTGCTGATGCAGATCTTCTCGGTGCAGCTCGGCTGGCTGCCCTCCATCGGCGCGGGCTCCTGGCGCAACTACATCCTGCCCTCGATCACGCTCGGCGCCGGCGTGGCGGCCGTCATGGCGCGCTTCACGCGGGCCGCGTTCGTCGAGGTGATGAAAGAAGACTACGTGCGCACCGCGCGGGCCAAGGGGCTCTCCGAGCGCATCGTGGTCGTCAAGCACACCTTCCGCAACGCGCTGATTCCCGTCGTCACGATGATGGGGCTGCAGTTCGGCTTTCTGCTCGGCGGCTCGATCGTCGTCGAATCGGTGTTTGCCTGGCCGGGCATGGGCAGCCTGCTGGTCGACTCCGTGAACATGCGCGATTACCCCGTGATTCAAGGGCTGATTTTGCTCTTCTCGATCGAATTCATCGTAATCAATATCGTGGTGGATGTGCTGTACGGACTCATCAATCCGGCCATCCATTACAAGTAAAGGATGCGAACATGAGTCAAGTCCAAACCCCGGCGCTTGCCGCGACCGCCGTGCCGGCTGGCCGCGTGCGCACCCCTTCGCGCGAATTCTGGCGCAAGTTCCGCAAGCAGAAGCTCGCCCTCGCTGCGGGCGCTTTCGTGCTGCTGCTGCTCGCCATTGCGATTCTCGCGCCCTGGATCGTGCCGTTCGATCCGGAGAACTACTTCGACTACGATGCGCTGAACGCGACGCCCTCGTGGGTCCACTGGATGGGCGTGGACGCGCTCGGGCGCGACGAGCTGAGCCGCATCATCATGGGCTCGCGCATCTCGCTCGCGGCGGGCTTCGTGTCGGTCGCGCTCGGCGCGGTGGCGGGCACCGTCATGGGTCTGCTGGCCGGCTACTACGAGGGCTGGTGGGACCGCATCGCCATGCGCATTTGCGACGTGCTGCTCGCCTTCCCCGGGATCCTGCTCGCCATCGGCGTGGTGGCCGTGCTGGGCTCCAGCATGGCCAACGTGATCATCGCCGTGGCGGTGTTCAGCGTGCCCGCCTTCGCGCGGCTCGTGCGCGCGAGCACGCTGTCGATCAAGCACATGACCTATATCGAGGCCATGCGCAGCGTGGGCGCGTCCGACTGGGTCATCCTCTTTCGGCACATACTCCCCGGCACGATCTCGCCGATCGTGGTGTACGGCACCATGCGCATCGGCACGTCGATCATCACGGCGGCCAGCCTCTCGTTTCTCGGCATGGGCGCGCAGCCGCCCACGCCCGAGTGGGGGGCGATGCTCAACGACGCGCGCGCGGATATGATGCTCGCGCCGCACGTGGCGATTTTTCCGGCGCTCGCGATCTTCATGACCGTGCTTGCGTTCAACCTGCTCGGCGACGGCCTGCGCGACGCGCTCGACCCCAAACTCGATCGATGATTCCTGCTGGCTCCGGCGCGAGTCATCGGCACAACCCACCCATGTCCGTACAACAACCGCCGGCCCACGCGGCTGGCTTTCCCTCCCCCTGCTCCGGCGACGCGCCGAGAGTGGGCGTGCTTCCTTCGGGGCCGCGCGATTCGATCGGCGACGTAGCCGGCGTGCGCGTGGGCCACGCGACACTCCAGGACGGCGCGCATCAGACCGGCGTGACGGTGGTCGTGCCGCACGAGCGCGACGTCTTCCTTCACAAGACGCCAGCCGCTGCCGCGATCATCAACGGCTTCGGCAAGAGCGTCGGGCTCATGCAGCTGGATGAGCTCGGCGTGCTCGAAACGCCCATTGCGCTGACCAACACGTTCTCCGTCGGTACGCTGGCCGCCGCGCAAATTCGCGCCGCCGTGAGCCGCCATCGCGAGATCGGCCGCAGCTGGCCGACGTTGAGCCCGCTCGTGTTCGAGTGCAACGACGGCTACCTCAACGACATTCAGGCGATGGCCGTTAGCGCAGAACACTACGCACAAGCCTGCGACGCCGCCGCGCCGGAGTTCGCGCAAGGCTCGGTGGGCGCGGGGCGCGGCATGAGCTGCTTCGGCCACAAAGGCGGCATAGGCTCGGCGTCGCGCGTCGCCACGCTTGCCGGCGGGCGCGAGTTCGTCCTCGGCGCACTCGTGCTCGCCAACTTCGGCCGCCTGGAAAACCTCACCATTGCCGGTCAGCCGCTGGGCCGCAAACTCGCCGCCATCGAGAACGAGACCGACGACGATCGCGGCGGGCCGGAGAAAGGCTCGATCATCATGATCCTCGCCACCGATGCGCCGCTCGACGTGCGCCAGCTTGGTCGCGTGGCGAAGCGCAGCGCCGCCGGGCTTGCCCGCACGGGCTCGGTCTACGGCCACGGCAGCGGCGACATCGCGCTGGCCTTCAGCTCGGCCTACCAGATTCCGCATCTACCGGACACGCCGATGCCGGCGCTGAGCATGCTGCACGAAACTCAGCTGGACGCGCTGTTCGAGGCGTGTGCCGAGGCCGTGGAGCAGGCCATCGTGCATGCCATGTGGCGCGCCGCTTCGGTGACGGGACGCGATGGCCACTACCGCCGCTCGATAACGGAGGCCGTGCCCGACTGGCGCCGCCTCGCCGACATGAACTCCAGCGAGAACTGAGCCTTGAAGATTCTGATTTCCACCGATATCGAAGGCGTGGCGGGTGTCACGCACGCCGAGCAAACGCACAGCGGCAACCCCGAATACGAACGGGCGCGCGCGTGGATGACCGAAGAAGCTAACGCCGCTATCCGCGGCGCCTTCGAGGGCGGCGCGACGCAGGTATTCGTCAACGACTCGCACGGCAGCTTTCGCAACCTGCTGCTGGACCGGCTCGATGCCCGCGCGCAAACCATTACCGGCAAGCCGCGCTATCTGAGCATGATGACCGGCGTGGATCTCGGTTGCGACGCCGTCTACATGGTCGGCTATCATTCGCGCGCGCAAACCCAGGGCGTGCTCGCACACACGATCAATAGCTTTGCATTCCGAAACGTATCCGTGAACGGCCAGCCGTTCGGCGAGGCGCATCTATATGGTGCGCTGGCCGGCGAGTTCGGCGTGCCGGTGGCGCTGCGCTGCGGCGACGACGTATTCCTGGCGGAGACGGACTCCGCGTTTCCCGGCTCGATCGGCGTGCAGACCAAGCGCGCCCTGGGCAACGGCGTGTGCCTGAGTCTCGCGCCGGAACGCGCCTGTACCTTGATCCGCGAGGCCGCGAAGGCGGCCGTCGCGAACATCGCGGACTTGCGGCCGTTCACGGTCGCGGGCCCGATCGAGTGCGAGCTGACGACGCAAACGCCGGCGTTGGCCGACCTGTTCTGTCAATGGCCGCAGCTGCAGCGCACCGAGGCCAGCGCACTGCGCTTTAGCGCCGAGAGCATGCAGTCCGCGGTGCGGATGCTCAACTCGCTCTCGGCGATGTCGTTCATGTTGCGATAGGACCGCCCTCGCCCGTTGAACGCGTCGTCGAGGTGCTCGCACAACGTGCGTCGCCCGTAACGGCTGGCGGCGCTAATCGATCGAGGTGGCGAAGTGCGTGCGTCGAGCTTGCCGGGCGCATCCGGAAGGGATCGCGGGAAATTTTTGTCGACACTACTATGCCGCCGACTATAATGCCAGACGGTAAATTCGATGAATATCGTTTCCGCTTTGCGCCATGGCCCGAAATAAAACGCAAAATCTGCCCGACCTTTCTGCACTTCTTACGCCAAAGAATTCACTGATGCTGGCCGTCGAGCGAGCGGTGCTGCGCGGGCAGGACTGGGCGGCCGCATCGGTGCCAATTGCCGAGCAGATCGCTGCCCGGCTGGCCGGGGTCATTACGCTCGATCTGGTGAAATCCGGGCAACGCCTGCTGGAAGCGGATATCAGCGAAGTGCTGCACGTGAGCCGCGCGCCCGTGCGCGAAGCGCTGCGCATACTCGAGCGGGATCGCCTGGTTGAGTTTCAGGCCCGACGCGGAGCGATCGTGACGGCACCCGACGAAAACGAGCTGCGGGATATTTTCCGTGTGCGCAGCGTACTTTACGTCACGATGCTCGAACAGGTGGCGCGCGAGAATCCCTCGGAGCTCGAGGCATTATTGACCGAATATGTGCCGAGGCTGGCCAAGGCGGCCGACGAATCGGTGGACGCCTACGCAGTGGAAAGCTTCCAGTTGAATTTCGCCACCATCAGTCTGTGCCGCAACCGGCTGCTGGTCGATATCCTGCACTCCATCTCGTTGCGCACGTTCCGTTACGTCCGGCTGGGACTGGTGGCGGCGCCTCAATCGATGCGCGCCTCCCTGAAAGTCTGGCGCGCGCTTCAGAAGGCCGCTATCAAGCGAGACAGCGAGTTGCTGCTGAGTCTCGCCGCCTCGCGCCTGGACGAGGCAAGAGATGCAGCGGTTAGTGCGATTGCCGCAAAGCCCGCTGGCGCTCGCAGCACGCGTGCTGCGAAAATCCCGTCCGCCAAAGGGAAAACCGCCCCTGCGCAATAAGCGGCTCCCTTGGGCCATATCCTGCACTCAGGCCGCAGTGCCGGTGCTCAGGGTATCGGCGAGGGCCGGCGCCGCATCCGGTTGAACATCGGAGATCCTGGCCGCGTCGGTGTCGTAGCTGCGCATTGCGATGACGAAAAAGATCGCAGCCAATACGCTGCACAGCGGAATGACGGTGAGCGCGTGCTGCAACCCCCAGCGGTCCGATAAGGCGCCCGCGAGAACGGGCCCCACGGCCAGACCAAACACGTTCTGAAATAGGGAAAGCACCGCGGCACCCGTCGAGCGCACGCCTGGGTGAACGACGTCCATGGCGACACCTGCAACCACGCCGACGGTACAGTTCATGAAAAAGCCGCCAAGGACGATCAGCTTGAACTGAATAGCCGCCGCGTAAGTACCGCCGAACGCCGCCACGAAAATCACCGAGGTGACGAGGCAGAGCGCGGAGAGCGCGGGCAGCTTGTTGCGCGGTTGGCGACGTGTCAGGCGCCCCACCACGAAGCCCCAGAGCGTGCAGCTGAGCGCGCCGACCAATACCACCACCGCCGCCGCCTTGCCCGCGGCTTCCGGCGTCATGCCGTGAAAACGGTTCAGATAGCTGGGCAGCCACGACCACATGGCCGATACGGTGATCAGTTGAGCCGACGCGCCCGCGCACACCCACAGCAGCGTGCGCGTGCGCGCCAGCGCGCCGAAGATGCGCTTGAGCGTCAGCCCGAGCGACTGATTGGCCGGGTTGGGGTCCGGCGTTAGCGCGACCGTCTTGTAGTCGCGTACGAGCAGATAAAACAATGCCAGCACGAGCCCCGGCACACCGACCACCCCGAATGCGGCTTTCCAGCCCCACCTGGCCGCGATCATCCCGCCCAGCACCACGCCCAGCACCGAACCCAGCGATGGCGCGGCATAGAAGGCGCCGAGCGCGGCGCTGCGCGAGGACTTGGGAAAGAGCGTCGAGATCAGGGCGACGCCCACCGAACCATAGCCTGTTTCACCTAGCCCAACCACTGCGCGCGCCATGAACAACTGGCTATAGTTGGCCGTGAACATGCATGAGATCGTAGCCAGACTCCAGGTGACGGCCATCACGACGATGCTCTTCACACGGCCCATGCGGTCCGCCACCAGCGCGACCGGCAATCCCCCCGCGCCCACCACGATCGAGACGACCGAGACCAGCGAGCCCAGCTGTTTGTCGCTCAGATGCCATTCGCTCTTGATATGAGGAAAGAGCGAAACGATCACCTGCCGGTCGATAAAATCGAAGAACATGAGCGCGAAGGTCATCGCAAAGGCAAACCAGACCTGCCGCCTGCTCGTCAGGTAGCCGCTGTTTTCGCTGGCCGCGCCGGCCTCGGAGTCGTTGGGTATCACGTTCATGCTTGTCTCCCGGGATTGATGAGGTACGCGACGCTTACCCGCGTCGTGCTTCAGCGATATGGCACCGCCGGCCAACGAGGTACACCGCGAGCGGCAGCGCGGCCGCGACCGGAAGCCAGCGCAATGCGCCTTGAAGCCCCACCGCATCCGCTACCACGCCGGTGACAAACGGACCCGCGGCGAGACCGAGAATATTGTTGAAAAGCGTGAGCGTCGCGAATGCCGAGCCATGGATTGCCGGCGGTGTCGCGCCTGCAATGATCGCGCTGCAGGTGCCGAACGAACTGGCGAGAAACAACACCGCGGGTGCGAGGAGCGCGAGTTGCAGATTGCCCGGCGGCAAGCGGAACGCGATTGCCAGCAGGAGGCCCAGCATGAGGCAATAGGCAACCGCCATGTTCCAGCGCTTGAGCGAAGACTCGCCGCTGATCCGGTCGGTCACCACGCCGCACAGAAACTGTCCCAGACCGCTGACAAGGACAAGGCCGGCCGCCACCACGGCTGCCTTGCTGACAGGCATGCCCCAGTAGCGATTCAGGTAGCTGGGCAGCCACACGAAAAGCGTCCCTTGAATGAAGATCTGCAGCGCACTGCCGAGGTACGCACAAAAAACCGAGCGCGACGGAAACAGGCCGGCAAACAGCGTTCGGGGCGTCAGCTTCACAGGTTCATGCAGCGGCATTGCTTTCGCCTCGACTGGATGCGCATGGGCGAGTCTTTTTTCCGTCACGACAAAGAAGTAAATAGTCACCAGCGCAAAACCGAAAATCGCCATGAGCGCCATCGAATAACGCCAGCCAAAGCGGGCCGCAATGATGCCGGAAACCGAAACGCCGAACACCGACCCAAAAGCAGCGGCAGACGTAAAGCCGCCGGCGATGGTCGAGCGCAGATTTCCCGGAAAGATGCTCATGAGCATGGCGAGTCCGACACTTCCGTACGCCGCTTCGCCGACACCGACGAAAATGCGCGCGACGAGCATTTCGTGGTAGCTGCTCGCAATCGCACATCCGAGCGTGGCCAGACTCCAGAGTGCAGCCATCAGGGCGATGCTCCTGGCACGCCCCCAGCGGTCCGCAATCAGCGAAAACGGCAGGGTCAGGACGCCGACCGCCAACGGCACCACGCCGCTAATCGAACCGAGTTGGGTGTCGGACAGCCGCCACTGGACTTTCAATATCGGAAACAAGGCATTGAGCGCCTGCCGCGACATGTAGTCGGACAGCAAGAGGCAGAACATCAATGCAAATACCACCCATGCGTAGGCTCGGGCGTCACGGCTCACCGAACCTGACTCGGCCGTCACTGAATTAACTGTATAAAGGGTCAATTTTGTCTCCTCCAGTCGCGAATTATTTATGAGCGCATTAATTGAAAGGCACGTGCATACGTTGCGGGCCGCATGGCCTTTCGCTCACGGCAAACCCGCTTTCAGCCGACGCTCCGGCAATGGCGCGTATTGCAGCGTCCCTGGCAGTGTCCAGACGCGAGGCCGCAAGGCAAAGCAGTTGTGTGTTGTCCCGCTTGAGCGCAGCGCTGTGCAGATCATTCCAGTCCCTTAACGACGCGAGAATCGACTGAGGCACCGCCACGAATCCCAGCCGGACGTAACGCAGGATTCGCAATGAAAGTGAATGCAGGAGATCGACCAGAAGCCGGTTTCCGCACAAGCTCACCGTGGCGAAATTCAGAAGAAAGCTTTCTACTGCGTACGCGTCGGCCGACTCCGCGGCTGCCCTGGTTAATCTGGGCATATGCATGCCCAACAACGCCTCGAACCCGGCCGGATTTTCGCGCGCCACTTGTTCGAGCATCGAGAGATAAAGCACGCCGCGCACGCGGAAAATATCCCGCAGCTCGTTTTCGTCGGGTGCCGTCACGATGGCTCCGCGCCGGGCCTGAAACTCGATCAAACGGTCCCGCTCGAGCATGCGCATCGCTTCGCGCACGGGCGCGCGGCTGACTTGCAGCACCTCGCTGATATCGTTCTCCAGCAAGCGCTGCCCCGCTTTCACCAGGTCCAGCGTAATGACCCCGGCCAGCCGGACTGCGATCTGCTGCGCAATCGGCGCTGCGGCATACACGCCGTCCTGCCCGCGCAGCACGGCCCGCTCGACGGCCAGCATGAGAGAATTTTTCGGCGTGAGAAGCGTGGAAAAATCGGGAAGGTTCGGGGTTTTGTTTCGGGCCATGGCCTGGGAATACGCAAATTGCTCAATAAGGCGTATCGCCCTCGATGCCCGCCCGCTCCATTTTGCGAGGCGCCGGCCAGTAATCCATGACCGCGTAGTGCTGGGTGGACCGGTTGTCCCACACCGCAACGCTATTCGGCTTCCAACGGAAACGCACCTGATACTCGGGAATCGAAGCCTGGCTTTGCAGATAATTCAACAGAAGGCTCGCGCCTGGTGTCTTGTCCAGACCGTAACGCACGTTCTCGGCGGTGTGGTAATTGACAAAATGGGTGGTGAAGCTACTGACGTACAGGATCTTCTCGCCAGTTTCCGGGTGCGTGCGCACGACAGGATGTTCCACCTCCGGATTCTGCGCCGCGAGTTTCCTTCGCTCTTCGGGATCCATTGCCGCGCCGAACGAGTGTTCAATGCTGCTTTTCGCTCTCAATCCCTCGATGCGTTTTTTGACTTCATCAGGCAGTTGCTTATAGGCCTCGACCATGTTGACCCAGATGGTGTCGCCGCCCACTTCCGGGCACTCGACACAGCGGAGCACGGCCCCCATGGAAGGGTTAGGACGCCAAAGCCCGTCGGTGTGGTAATTGTTCTCGTAAGGGTTCTTTGCTTCCGAGCGATAGATTCGCACGAGCCCCGGGTGTTCCGGATCGCTTCCCGCAACGGGATGATCCTCGAGTTTGCCGAACCTGCGCGCAAACGCGACATGCTCTTCCCGTGAGAGATCCTGGTCGCGGAAAAAAAGGACCCGGTGCTTGAGCAGCAACGCCTTGATTTCCGCAAACAGCGATGCATCCCGGGATGCATCGCCGAGGCTCACGCCAGCCACCTCGGCGCCGATGCATGCCGTCAATCTTTCTACTTTGATCATGAATGATGTCTCCTTGTATCTGGCGGGGTTTCCGCAGCATCTCCACGGTCGCCGCCCCTATACCCGTGGCGGCTTGCCCTGCGAAGCCCTGAAGTTTTGCTGTACTTGTTGTTGAACAAGATATCAGCAATATTTATTTATGTCGACATAAATTGAAAGATTCAGGGGCCGTGGCTGGCCACCCGGATTTGCGGCGGCATCATGAAGCTGGCTGACAAGACGTGTCAGGGCCGACCCCATCCCATCGGCCCCGGCTTGCGTCTCCTACTGGCCGAACGGCCGCTGCACCGTGAGCTTGCTAGTCACTGAGGTAACCCCTGCGACGCCCTTCACGATTTCGACAACGGTGTTGATCTGCGAAGCGTCCGAAACGGTTCCGCTGATCGTCACGGCGCCGCCTTTCGCGGTGATGCCGATGTTGCCCGCGTCGATTTCCTTATGCTTTGCGAGCGTCGCGTACACCTTGCGTTTTAGCGCGCGATTTGCCTGGCGTGTGGTTTTGGCCGTCGCGCCGGCAGAGGCGCTGGGCGGCGCGACAGCCGATGCCGCTGCCGGCGTCCCGTCCTGCGCCCAGGCGCTGATCAACACCATTGCAATCGCGACACCGAGCGCCGCCCTGAGTCCGTGCATCATCTTCATCGTCGTTCTCCGTTTCGTGCTCGAGTCATCAAAAGCTATGGCGCAGGCCAATCATTGCTGCCGTGGTCGATACGCCCGGTGCGACGGGCTGGCCGTACATGATCGTCTGGTTCATGGCGCCGCGGTTGGCGACATATCCGACCTGCGCGGAGAGGATCGTCCGCTTGGACAGGCTGTAATCCGCGCCCACTGCAAATTCACTCGAGTGGTTCGCCGAGTCGTTGCGATCCTTCAGGTAATAGAACCCGGACGTCACCCTGAAGTACGGCGTGAACTGATAGCCGAGGCCGCCGGATATCATTTCGTAATCCGATCGTTTCGTGTTCGAAGGATTTTTGCCGATGCCGTATGACGCCGATACCGAGATTCCCCGGAAGGTGTACTTCGCGCCGAAATAGTAGAAGCGGTTGTTGTCGAGCCCGGTCGGCGTGGCCGCCGCAAGGTTCGTGTCGTGGGCGTTGTAGTAGACGGCGGACAGATTGAGACCGTAGTTCGAATACCTGAGCACCGCGGATTCGCGCGTGCCGCCCTGAATCTGGCCCGGCACGCCTCCCGGCGCGTACTCGAGCGCGGCCGACGCGCCGTGGAATTTCGGCGACTGGTACACCAGCGCATTGCTGTCGTACAGCGCACCGATCGGCACGTTCGTGTTCGTGCCAGGCCAGCCGGCGGCCTGGTTCAGTCCGAGCCAGGCGCCCAGGATGCTGCCGAAGTACTCGGCAGCACGAACGTCGGTATCAGCCATTGCATAGATCATTGGCGTGTACTGCCGCCCGGCGTCGAAGGTGCCGAACGGCCCGGAGACGCCGACGGTCGCCTGCTGGTTGAACACCGCGGCGGCCCCGGTCGTGTCGGCCAGTCCAAGCTTGCCGTTGCTGCTGTTGAACACGCCCTGCATGCGGAAGTTGACCTTGTAGCCGCCACCGACGTCCTCGGTCCCCTTGATGCCCCAGAAGCTTCCGTAGAGGCTGCCGTCCTTGATGCCGAACACATGCCCGTTGTTGTGCGCGTTCGGCGCGAACGACGACGCAGCCGTGCTTTGATAAAAGAAGCCCGAGTCAATCGCGCCGTACAACGTGACCGATGATTGCGCGTGCGATGCACTGGCGAATACCGCGAGTACCGCTGCGCCGCCCCACTTCAATTTCATTGACGTCTCCTCTGCTTTTGTGATGGCCGGGCAAACCCGGCCGGATACGGATAGCGCGATCATCGTCTATATTTTTTGATGTCGACATTAATGTTTATACCGAGTCGGGTCGGGAGACAGCTCAAGACATGGGCTTGCGGCAACAGATTCCCTTCTGATATTTATGTCGACATTATTGTTTGGTGGGGATACACTCCGATCCACAGTGCCCTCGCAGCGGTCGCAGCCGTTCTGCAGGCCACCCGTGTTCTGACGACCTCACATCTCAATCCGGAGATCCATCACCATGAACTTTCTTGACGGCCACCTGTACCCCGAGAACCAGCAGCCTTTGATCATCACCGCCGCGCCCTATGCGCCGGGCTGGATTCCCTCGGACTTTCCGGAGGACATTCCTGTCACGATGGAGGAGCAGATCCAGAAGGCGGTGGATTGCTACGAAGCGGGCGCCACCGTGCTGCATCTGCACGTGCGCGAACCCGATGGCCGCGGCAGCAAGCGCCTGTCCATGTTCAATGAACTGATCGCCGGGGTGCGCGAGCGGGTGCCGGAGATGGTGATTCAGGTGGGCGGCTCGATCAGTTTCGCGCCCGAGTCCGAAGGCCAAGCCGCCAAATGGCTCAGCGACGATACCCGCCACATGCTGGCCGAACTCGATCCCAAGCCCGACCAGGTGACGGTGACCGTCAACACGACACAAATGAATGTGACGGAGCATGCCGGGGTGGATGATTTCAGGGGCGTTTCGCGGGGCTTCCCGAATCTTTACGCCACCTACAAGGACATGATCGTTCCCTCGAACCCCAGCTGGGCCGAGGAGCATGTTCGGCGCTTGTCGGCCGCCGGGATCCAGAGCGAGTTTCAGGTCTACAACATCAACAGCTTTGAGACCATCGAGCGGATGATCCGGCGCGGCGTATACAAAGGACCGCTGGTGATGAACTGGGTGGCGATCAGCGGCGGCATGGATCAGGCGAACATCTTCAACCTCGCCAACATGCTGCGTGCGGTGCCCGATGGCGCGGTGGTCACGGTGGAAAGCTCGGTGCTCAATGTGCTGCCCGTGAACATGATCGGGATCGCGCTGGGTCTTCACGTGCGCTGCGGCATCGAGGACGTGCTCTGGAACCAGACCCGCACGGGCAAGATGAGCTCCGTCGAGCAGATCAAGCAACTGGTGCGTATTGCGGGCGAGTTCGGCCGCCCCATCGCGACCGCGAAACAGGCACGCGAGATCATGAAAATCGGCGTCTTCTACGACACGGCCGAGGAGACGCTGCAGGCCAACGGCTTCGCGCCCAATCGCAACGGCGGCAACCAGGGCTTCCTGCGCAAGCCGGACTGAAGCCTTCAAGAAACCATGGAACAGGAGAAAGCATGGCAAAAGTCGTCAAGTTTTACGAAACAGGTGGTCCTGAGGTTCTGCGTTTCGAAGACGTGGACGTGGGAGAGCCGGGGCCGGGCGAAGTACGCATCCGCCACGTGGCGGTGGGTCTGAATTTCGCCGATACCTACTTTCGCGGCGGTACGTACGTGGTCCCGCTGCCTGCCGGCCTCGGCAACGAGGCTGCCGGCGTGGTCGAGGCCATCGGCGCCGGCGTGACCGATTTCGCGGTCGGCGACCGCGTGAGCTACACGGGCTTCATCAACACGCTGGGCGCGTACAGCACGGAGCGGCTGATTTCCGCAGAACTGTTGATCAAGCTGCCGGATGCCATCAGTTGCGAGGCGGCGGCGGCCATGACGATGCGAGGCCTGTCCGCTGCCTACCTGGTGCGCCGCATCTACCCTTTCAAGGCGGGCGACGCCGTGCTGCTGCACGCGGCCGCGGGCGGGGTTGGCCTGATCGTTTCGCAGTGGGCCAAACTGCTCGGGCTGACGGTGATCGGCACCGTGTCCACCAGTGCCAAGGCCGAGGTCGCGCGCGCCCACGGCTGCGATCACACGATCAACTACAGCCATGAAGATGTGGCCAAACGCGTGCGGGAATTGACTGGCGGAGCTGGCGTGTCGGTGGTCTTCGACAGCGTCGGCAAAGACACCTTCATGTCCTCGCTCGACTCGCTCAAACGCCGCGGCCTGATGGTCTGCGTCGGCACCGCATCGGGCAAGATCCCGCCATTCGATCCGCAAATTCTCGCGCGCAAGGGCTCGGTGTACCTGACTCGCCCCGGACTCGCCGACTACATCGCCGATCCCGCCGAAAAGGCGGAACTGGTCGAGGAGCTATTCGGCCACGTGGCTGCCGGACGCATCCGCATCGAGATCAACCAGCGCTATGCGTTGCAGGACGCGGTGCAGGCACATCGGGACCTCGAAGCAAGAAAAACCACGGGCTCCTCCATTTTCGTGGTGGAGTGAGGGTTATTGCGGAACGGCGACGGAACCGCGCTGGAACCGCAGAAGCCGGGATCGATACAAGGTCGTCCGCCGTTCGCCTGGAACACGGCCGCCTTGCCTCGATCGCTGGGTTCGCGATTCATTTGCCGTTCGTTCAGGGTTAAGACCGCGTATCGCTGTACTCGGCACGATACAGTTGCCGCTTGGGCGCACGCGTACGCTGCCGGGTCTCCCAGCCTTCGGCGAGCCCCACCTCGGCATTCGACGGCGGCAGCATCGGCTTGCCACGCACGAGATCGGAGGCGCGCTCGGCGAGCATGATGGTCGGCGCGTTCAGGTTGCCGTTGGGCTCGGTCGGGAATACCGAGGAGTCGATCACGCGCAAGCCCGTCATGCCGCGCACACGCAACTCGGAGTCGACCACGGCCATGTCGTCCTCGCCCATCCGGCATGAGCCGCACGGATGCATCGTGCTTTCCAGATTCGCCCGCACGAAGGCGTCGATTTCGTCGTCGGTTTGCACGTCGGGGCCGGGCGCGAGCTCGACATCGCGGAAACGGTCCATCGCCGGCTGCCCGATGATCTCGCGCGTGAGCCGCACGCAGCGCCGGAAGCCCTCGCGGTCCTCCTCGCGGTCCAGATAATTGAAGCGGATCTCGGGGTGCGCGTACGGGTCGCCCGACGTGAGCCGCACATGCCCCCGGCTCCTGGGCTTGTTCGGCCCGGTGAGCACCATGAAGCCGTGCCCCTTGAACGGCTTGTCGCCGTCGTAGCGCATCGCGGCAGGCAAAAAGTGGAACTGAATATCGGGCCAGCGCAGCCCCGCCTCGGAGCGGATGAAACCGCCGGCCTCGAAATGGTTGCTGGCGCCGAGACCATCCTTGAACAGCAGCCAGCGCAAGCCGATCAGGAACTTGTGCCACGGGTCCATCTGGCCGTTGAGCGTGACGGGCTCCTTGCAGCCGTACTGGATGTAGATCTCGGCATGGTCCTGCAGATTCATGCCAACGCCTGGCAGAGCGTGCCTGACCTCCACGCCCGCCGCGCGCAATGCGTCGGCAGGCCCGATGCCCGATCGCTGCAGCAGATGCGGCGAGCCGATCGGCCCCGATGAAATCAGCACTTCGGCGCGGCAGCGCGCCGTGTGCGTGACGCCGCCCCGGTCGTAGACCACGCCGACCGCGCGCTTGCCCTCGACGATCACCTGCCGCGTCATCGCATTCGTGACCACGTGCAGGTTGGGACGGCTCATGGCCGGGCGCAGATAGGCGTTGGCGGTGGACCAGCGCACGCCGTCCTTCACCGTCATGTGCATCGCGCCGAAGCCTTCCTGCATGTGTCCGTTGCAGTCGTCGGTATGGATGTAGCCCGCCTGCACGCCCGCTTCGATCCATGCGCCGTACAACGGATTTTTCATGTTATTGCCGTTGTTGGTGGAGAGCGGCCCGCTCGAGCCGCGATACTGGTCGCCGCCGAACTTGTAATTCTCGGCGCGGCGAAAGTACGGCAGGCAGTTGCGGTAGCCCCAGCCGCGCGCGCCCAGTTCCTCCCATTCGTCGAAGTCGTACGCATGGCCGCGAATATAGACAAGGCCGTTGATCGACGACGATCCGCCCAGCACCTTGCCCCGCGGACAGTGCAGTTGGCGTCCGTTCAGATGCGGCTCCGGCGCGGTCTGGTATTTCCAGTTGAACTTGCGCGTGTTCATCGGCATCGAAAACGCGCTCGGCATCTGGATGATGATGCTGCGGTCGCTGCCGCCGTATTCGAGCACCAGTACGCTCACGGACGGATTCTCGGTGAGGCGGTTGGCCAGCACGCAGCCCGCCGATCCCGCACCCACGATGATGTAGTCGTATTCCCGGCTTTCCATGATGAATTCCTGATTCGTTATCCTGACGATATCACGCTCAGAAGCGCTGCTCGCCCGTGGTGTACTGAGGCATGGTCTTTTCGATGTGCGAGATCAGCGCGTCCTCGCGGCGCAGATCGAGCGAGCGGCTCAGCACGTAGTACGCGATGCCCGAGACGAACAGACCGACCAGCCACGCGAGGTCCACGCTTCCCATCGCTCGCGCGAACGGGCCGACATAGACTTCGTTGGCGCCGTCGAAGATGCAGAAGAACGGGACCATTGCGGCGAAGCCAATGGCATACGACATCAGGCCGCGCGCGCCCCACATGCCGTAGATGTTGTCCTGCGGCAGGAAGAAGTGCGGGATCGCGTAGCGGCCCTTGCGCACGAAGAAGTAGTCGGTGAGGTTGACGGCCGTCCACGGCACGAGGAAGTAAAGCATCACGACGAGATAGATGTTCAGGACCGAGAGCCCCTTGCCCGACGTATAGATGCTGAGTGCGACCCCGAGCTGCAGCACCACGACAAAGAGAATCGCCAGTACGCGCACCCGGGGCGTAGGCTCGATCTTCCTGAACGAATCGAGGCCCGTGATCGCCGTGAGTTTCGCGCTGTAAATGTTCATCGCTATCACGGGAAGGAACGCCACGATCGTGATCGCCACCACCACGCTGCCGAGTCGCGGCGACAGATCGCTGCCCACCTGGTTGAGCGCCACCAGCACGTCGGTGGCGTGCAGGTGGTCGCCGAGCCAGCCGCCCACCGCGATCATCCACGCCCCCGAGAGCGACGCTCCGAGGAACACCGCGGCGATCAGCCGGCCGCTCGGCGTGTTCTTCGGCAGATAGCGCGAATAGTCGGACACATAGGGCGCATAGGCGATGTTGTAGCTCGCGGCGGCGGCAAACTGCGTGATGAAGCCGGTCAAGGTGAAGCCGAGCGGCGCGGGCGGCGGCGTGCCGGGCAGCGCTGCCGGCAGCGGCAGATCGGGCACCCAGTGCATGAGCACCGCCAGGGTGACGAGGCCATACAGCGGCAGCGAGAGATACAGCGCCCATTTGAAGCTGCGATGCATCCAGTCGTGCCCAAGAATCGCCAGAATTGCCGCAGGCACGGTGACGACGAGCGCAACCTTGAGCGGATCCCAGCCGAACAGCGCCTTGAGTCCCTGCATCATCAGCACGAGGTTCACGATGTTGAAGCCCGCGAACACGAACAGCGTGGCGAGCAGCACGAGCACCACGCCGCGATAGCCGAACTGCGCGCGCGACTGGATCATTTGCGGCAGGCCCAGATGCGGGCCCTGCGAGCCGTGAAACGCCATGAACAAGGTACCGAACATGATGCCCAGCGTGCCGGCGACCGTTGTCCATAGCGCGCTCAGTCCGACGCTCGGCCCCACGAAGCCAATCGTCATGGTGAAGAACGTGAAGTTGCCGAGAAACCAGAACGGTCCCTGGCGCGATAGCCGGTCGGTGCGCTCGGTTTCCGGAATGAAATCGATCGAATGCCCCTCGATCGCGCCATGCTCGCCGGCGGCGGCCGTTGGCGCTGCGATCGTTGCTGCGACTCTGTCGTGTGCTTCCATCGTGTGCCCCATGTCGTAATGGACGATGCTGCGTAAAGATAAGCCTGGGTAAGATGCGAGAGAGGCCCCGCCCTACGCGTCGTTCAGCGTGATCCAGACGGCTTTCGTCTCCATCAGCGAGTCGAGCTGCTCGGCGCCGAGGTCCTTGCCGAAGCCCGACGCCTTGAAGCCGCCGAACGGCATCGCCGGATCGATCGTGCTGTGCGCGTTCACGTAGACGCTGCCCGCGCGCAGCTTCGGCACCAGCGCATGCACGCGGTTCAGATCCCGCGAATAGATCGCGGCGGCGAGTCCATAGGGCGTGTCGTTGGCGAGCGCAATCGCCTCGTTCACATCGTCGAACGGCGCGCTCACGAGCACGGGGCCGAAGATTTCTTCCTTCACGATGCGCATGTCCGGTCGGCAATGCGCGAATATCGTGGGCTGAACGAAATAACCCGAGCCTTCCACGTTGCGCCCGCCATACACCAGTTCCGCTCCTTCGCGCCGGCCGGTTTCGATCCAGGACGTCACGCGCGCCTTTTGCTGCGCCGAAACCAGCGGGCTGATGAAGCAATCGCGATCGAGGCCCGGCGCAATCTTGAGCGTGCGCGTGTAGTCGATCAGCGCGGCGAGAAAGCGCTCGTGCACGCCGCGCTGCACGTAGAGGCGGCTGCCCGCGTCGCACACCTGCCCCGAGTTGAAGAACATGCCGTTGGCCACCGCGCGCGCGGCGGCCTCGATGTCCGCGTCGTCGAGCACGAGCACCGGGGACTTGCCGCCCAGCTCCAGCGTGACGCGCTTGACGCCGTCGACCGCCGCGCTGCCGACGCCGCGCCCCACCGCCGTGGAGCCGGTGAACGTCACTTTGTCGATGCCGGGATGGCGCGCCATTGCCGCGCCGATCACGGTGCCGCGCCCGGTCACCACGTTCACCACGCCATCGGGAATGCCGGCTTCCTGCACGAGTTGCGCGAAGCGCAAGGTCGAGAGCGAAGTCAGCTCCGCGGGCTTGATCACAGCCGTGCAGCCCACCGCGAGCGCCGCGGCCAGCTTCCACGCCAGGGTTTGCAGCGGAAAATTCCACGGCACGATGATGCCGACCACGCCCACCGGCTCCTTGCGCGTATAGGCCAGATAGTGGCCGGGCAGCGAAGGCTCGACGGTGCGGCCGTGCAGCTTGGAAGCCCAGCCCGCGAAATAGCGCCAGGTGTCGATGGTGCCCTGGATGTCCACGTCGCGCGCATTCGCGACCGACTTGCCGACGTCGATGGACTCGATCTCGGCGAGCTCGTCGGCGTGGGCCTCGATGAGATCGGCGAGGCGGTGCAGCAGGCGCTCGCGTTCGAGCGGCTTCAGACGCCGCCAGGCGCCGCAGTCGAACTGCGCGCGTGCCGCAGCGACCGCGCGATCGAGGTCGCCGGTCGTGGCGAGCGGAATCTGCGTGATGACGCCTTCGGTGGAGGGCTCGACCACGTCGAGCATCTCGCCCGCGCCGCCCGCCACGAACGCCCCGCCGATCAGCATGCGCTGCGGCTGCTCGAGAAAGCGCCGCGTCTCCTCGCGCACGCCGAACTGCTCCAGATAGTTTCGTACGATGGATTCCAAGGTTGTCTCCTGATCTCGCGCGCCGTCGTGCCCTCGCTGCGCGCGTGTTGACGTTGGGTGCCGCTATCCGCAGGGAGGCCTCAGCGCGGCCGCTGGCTGCGCGCGTGAAAAATGAAGCCGATGGAATTCAGCAGCAACTGCGCCGCGAGAATCGGCGTGACGCCCGCCGGATCGTATGCCGGGGCCACCTCGACGAGGTCCATGCCCACGACGTTGCCGTGACTGCGGCGGGCCAGCCCCTGGATGATTTCGAGCACCTCGTAGTAGGTGAAGCCGCCGTGGCTCGGCGTGCCCGTGCCCGGCGCGATGGACGGATCGAAGCCGTCGATGTCGATCGTGATGTAGTAGGCGCGGCCCTCGGGAATGCGTTCGAGGACGCCTTGCGTGCCGAGCCGGCGCACGTCGCGCACGGACAGAATGTCCGAGCCCGCTGCGCGCGCCGCATCGTAGTCGCTGCGGTTCGACGAAGAAACGTTGCGGATGCCGAGTTGCGTCATGCCGCTGATATGCTGCATTTCCGAGGCGCGCCGCAGCGGATTGCCGTGCCCGTAGCGCACGCCATGGCGCTCGTCGACGAAATCCAGATGCGCGTCGAAGTGCACGATGTGGATGGGACCGCGGCCCTCGAACGCCTGAATCACCGGTGCGTGAATCGAATGATCGCCGCCCAGCGTGATGGGCATCGCGCCGTTCGCGAGGATCTTGCGCACGGCGCTTTCGATGTTGGCGTTGCTCGCCGCCATGTCGGTGTGGACAATGTCGGCGTCGCCTACGTCCACCATGCGGACTTGATCGCGCGTCAGATAGAGCGCGTCGTCTTCGTGGTCGTATGCGCCCGCATGGCCGAACGAGAACAGCGTGGATGCCTCGCGGATGCTGCGCGGCCCGAAGCGCGCGCCCGAGCGCCATTGCGTGCCCATGTCGTTGGGGGCGCCAAGAATTGCCACATCGGCGTCGATGCGGTCCCAGTCGAGGCAGACCGGCGATTTCGCGAAAGTGCAATGTCCCACGAACGGCAAGTCCAGCCGTCCGCTTTCGTACGTATTGCCCGGCATGAGTGTCTCCGTGTGTGATCCGCTGGCTGATCCAGTCAGTAATCGGTGAACGACCCGGTTTCTGCCGGGCCGCCGCTTTGAGACACTATGTGCGCATTATTTTTGACCAAAAATCCCGGGTATCAGATGTTCATATCGGAATATCCGAAGCAAGCGATTATGGAGAACGCGGGCAATGATGCAACTGCAGGACGTCGATCTCAAACTGCTCAGGGTTTTCATGCATGTCGTGCGCTGCGGCGGCTTCTCCGCGGCCCAGGCGACCCTGAACGTGAGCCAGTCGACCATCAGCGAGCAGATGACCACGCTGGAAACGCGCCTCGGTCTCAAGCTGTGCGAGCGCGGCCGCGGCGGCTTCCGCCTGACCGAGCACGGTCTTGCCACCTATGAGGCGGCCCAGCGACTGCAGGTGGCCGTCGAGGCGTTCTGCATGGACACGGACGCGCTCAAGCAACATATCGCCGGCAGGCTCTATCTGGGCATCATCGACAACACGGTGACGGACCTCGCCTCGCCGCTGCCGCGGGCCTTGCAGAAGTTCGTCTCGCGGGGCGACGACGTGCATGTCGACGTCTACGTCGGCACGCCGGCGGAACTCGAAGAGCGCGTGCTCGACGGCCGGCTCCACGTCGCGATCGGCCACTTCCCGATTCACGTGCCGGGGCTCGCCTACACCGAGCTCTATCTCGAGCCCGATGGGCTCTATTGCGGCAAGGGCAATCCGCTCTTTGCCGGGGCACGGGAAAACGGCATTCAGATCGAAGCCATTGCCACGAGCCGCATCGCCGCGCGCGGCTACCTGCAGCAGCACGACCTGAAGATGCTGAGTGCGAGCAAGGCTGCGGCGACCGTCGACAACGTCGAGGCGCAGGCGATCCTGATTCTCTCGGGCGCATATATAGGATTCCTTCCAAATCACTACGCGGCGCGCTGGGTCGAGCGCGACGAGATGCGGCGCATCGGCCCGGAGCAGTTCGGCATGCAGTCGCCCTTTTGCGCGGCGACGCGCCGGGCCTCTGCCGTACCTTCGATTTTGCAGGCCTTCATGGTGGACCTGCACGAAGTCTGGGTGCATGAACACGCGGACCAGCACGCGGACGAAAAGCCGCCCGCGCGCCGCAAATAGCCGCGCCGCCCGCGTGCTTGCGCGGGCGGCCATGAGGTGCTGCGGTCAAGTCAAGCGACGATGCCGCGACGCTCAGGCGGTCGCCAAGCGAACGCCCTGGGCACTGCCCGCCATGCCCTCGATCAGCGCGGCGACGTTCTCCGCCGTTGCCGCCGACAACGTCCAGCCGAGGTGCCCGTGCCCGGTGTTGTAGAACACGCCCGGCATGCGTCCCCGGCCGACCTTCGGCAGCATGCTCGGCAACATGGGCCGCAGTCCGGCCCACGGGATCACGCGCGAGGTGCTGACCTGCGGGAACAGGCGCCGCGTCCACTCGACGAGCGGCGCGACGCGGTCGGCGCGAATGTCCCGGTTAAGGCCGTTGATCTCGGCCGTGCCGGCCACGCGGAAGCGCTCGGCGCCCAGCCGGCTTGTGACGATCTTGGCGCTCTCGTCGAGCAGGCTGACCCATGGCGCCGCACGCTGGCTCGTCTCGTCGTCGAGGCATACGGTGATCGAATAGCCCTTCACCGGATACACGTTCACGCGGTCGCCCAGCATCGACGCGAATGCGCGGCTGTTGACGCCCGCGCAAACGACGATGCGCTCGAACCTCGCGTGGTGAGCGGCGCCCTGCTGCGTCGCCGATACCGTAAAGACACCGTCCGAATCGCGCCGGATCGCCGTGATCTGCGTGTCGTGGCGAAACTCCACGCCGTGCCGCACGCACGCTTGCGTCAGGCCGCGCGTGAACTTGTGGATGTCGCCGGTCGAATCGGAGGGCGTGAAGAAGCCGCCGTAAAACGCGCCCTCCAGCGTGGGCTCGATCTGGCGGATCTCGGCTGCGGTCACCGGCCTGCGGTCGAGACCGCCTTCGGTCAAGATGGCGTTGACCTTCGATGAAGCGTCGAAGCTCTTGCGGTCCCGGAAGATGTGCAGGATGCCGCGCTGTTCCAGGTCGAATTCGATCCCCTCCTTGCGCGCGGTCTCGAACAGGTGTTCGCGGGCCGCGATGGCAAGGCGCACGGTTTCGAGCGTGTTTGCCCGATAGTTCGGAATCTGCCGCAGGAACTCGGCCATCCACGAATATTTGTGCCAGCCCGGCAGCGGGTTTACGAGCAGCGGCGCGTCGCGCGTGAGCATCCAGCGCAGGCCTTTGAGAACGGTGGCGGCGCTGTTCCAGACTTCGGCGTTGCATGCGGAGAGTTGGCCGCCGTTCGCGAACGAAGTCTCCATCGCGCTATAGCGATGGCGTTCGAGCACGGTAACGCGAAAACCGCGCTTGGCGAGGGCGTAAGCGGTCGTGACGCCGGTAATCCCGGCGCCAATAATGGCGATTCGTGACATGACATGGTCCAGATTAGATTGAGCACTTGTCGTTTCCGACACCTGTGCCCCATCTGTCCATGTACCTGAGAGTTTCTTTCCGCGCCGGCGCTGGACGCGCCGGCGCGGAAATCTCCTTCGGTGGGCGCGTTCGCGCCGCTCTCCAGATGTTCTTGCTGCAGGGTCCTTGTGCCTGAGAGTTTCCGGGGCGGTTGCTCCGTCGGCGCCGTCAGGTGCTTTCGCAGTGACGGTCTCTCCCGCTGCAGCGTGTCGAACAGCGCAACGATAGCGGGCCGTTATTGCGCTTGCAAGCGATTTTTCGCTGGCACGCTGCTCATGGGCCGTTGACCGCCGCGCTCGGGGAGCGCATGCATCAATGCGCAAGAATCAATGCGCGAGAATGCCCATCGCCGTCTTCTTCAA
Source organism: Paraburkholderia sp. A1BS-2L (assembly GCF_051125205.1). Lineage (NCBI taxonomy): Bacteria > Pseudomonadati > Pseudomonadota > Betaproteobacteria > Burkholderiales > Burkholderiaceae > Paraburkholderia > Paraburkholderia sp. A1BS-2L. Next base: position 155,655 of record NZ_CP120429.1, on the reverse strand, counting down.
TTCCAGAAAATGCGGCTCGAACGCGACCTCCGGCGTGCGCGGGCGGTCCAGCTCGATGGGCACGTCGAGTGCCACCCGCCCAGGACGCGCCGAAAGCACCACGAGCCGCGTGCCGAGAAAGATCGCTTCGTCGATGTCATGGGTGATGAACACGATCGTGCAATGAAGCTTCTCCCATAGCTCGGTCAAGAACGTCTGCATGGAATGGCGCGTCTGCGCATCGAGTGCGCCGAAGGGCTCGTCCATCAGCAGCACCTTCGGCTTCATGACGAGCGCCCGCGCGATCGCCACGCGCTGCTGCATGCCGCCCGACAACTCGTAGGGCTTATGTTTGGCGAACGATTCCAGGCCGATGATGCGCAGGATCTCCGCGGAATCCTTGCGCCGTTGCTCTTTGGGAACCCCGTGCAGCGAAGGACCGAACTCGATGTTTTCTTCCACGCTGAGCCACGGAAACAAGCCGGCCTGCTGGAACACCACGACACGGTCGGCGCCGGGCTGTTCCTTGACCTCGCCATCGATATAGATGTTGCCCCGCGAGGGCGACGTCAGACCGGCGAGCAGGTGCAGCAAGGTCGTCTTTCCGCAGCCGGAAGAGCCGAGCACGGTGATGAATTCGCCGCCCCGGAACTGCAGATTGATGTTTTCCAGTGCCGTGGTGGCGCCGAAAGTCTTGTACAGGGAATCGATGACGATGTTCAAGTTCGTCTCCTGTTCGACGGTCAGACCGTCAATGGATCAATGCGCGAATGAGTCAATGCGCCAACGCTTTCGAATACTGCGGCGCGACGTTCGCGTCGAAGTTCGCCGGCACCGACGGGATACGCCCGATCTGGTTGAGCACCTTGGCGGTATTCACCAGCGTCTGGTACGTCGCGGAGGTTTTGACGCCGGCGTCGAGGCCCATCACCTTGGGCGTGGTCTGGTCGGCACCGGAAAAGAGCTCGTAACCGGCGAGCTCGCTCGTCGCAACCGGCACGGTCACGCCGGTGGCCTTCGCCATCTCGGCGATCGCCTGGTCGCGATTCTTCATCGTCACCTGATAGCCCGCGTCGAGCGCCTTGACGAAGCCGGTCACCAGGTCCGGATGCGCTTTCGCCCATTCCGCGTTGGCGATGCACACGTTGTAGCTGGAAGCTTCGCGCGGCAGGTCGCCGTCGGTCTTGATGGCCTTGCCGCCGGCTGCGCGCAGCGCGCTGAAGACCGGATCCCAGACGATCGCCGCGTCGATCGCGCCGGTCACCCACGAGGTGCGCATCTGCGGCGGCGCCATGTTGACCTGCGTGACCGACTCATACGGCACGTGCGCTTGCGCCAGGAAGGTCGCCAGTTCGAAGGAAGCCTGCGAGCCGGCCACGATCGCGATCTTCTTGCCTTTGAGCCCCGCCACGTCGTGGATGCCGCTATCGGGCTTGACCACGATGCCGGCCGCATTGGTATAGCGCTCCTGGTTGTACACGATGGCCATCGGCAAGCCCTGGGCGATGGCGGTGACGAGCGGCGGCACGCCAAGCCCGCACATGAACGTGAGGCTGTTCGACGCCAGCGCGCTCATGGCTGCCGGGCCCGAGCTGAAGAGCTTGTACTCGACATTGGCGTTCATATGCTTTTCGAACAGATGCTCGGCCATCGACACCATGTACGGATCGGCGCCGTTGTCCTCGTAGCCGATGATGACTTCGGGCTTGCCCTGCGAGTAAGCCGCGCCGGGCACCAGGCAGCTGCTGGCAAGCAGGGCCGCGCTCACGCCAAAGATCCATTGCATCTTTTTCATTTTTCGTCTCCTCGGATGACCCGATCAGTTATGTCCGCGCCAGGGAACGACTATGTTTTCGATCTTGCGAATCGCCAGCTCCATGGCATACCCGATCAACCCGATGATCACGATGCCGACGATCACGATGGCAACCTGCAAGGCTTGTCCTGCGAACTGCACGAGCCAACCCAGCCCGCTGCTCGCCGCGATCAGTTCCGCGGCCACGAGACAGGTCCACGCCACGCCGATGCCCACACGCATCGCGGTGAAGATTTCCGGCATGGCCGAGGGCAGCACGACCTTGCGGAAGATTTGCGCGTTGGTCGCGCCGAGCGTGCGCGCCACCGAGATGCGCAGCGCCGGCGTGCTTTTCACGCCCGACATGGTGCCGATGATGATGACCGGAATGGTGCCGACCAGAATGAGAATGGCCTTGGGCAATTCGCCGATGCCGAACCACACCACCAGCAGCGGGATATAGGCAAGCGGCGGAACCGGCCGGATGAACTGCAGCAGCGGGTCGATGATGTCGAATACGATCTTGTTTCGCGACATCAGCAGGCCAACGGGAACGCCGATCACAATCGCGCCGACAAAACCCACAACGATGCGCAAGCAACTAACCAGGATGTCGCTGATGAGCGACTGTCCGCCGTAGCCGTTATGGATGATGTCGACGAAGGCTTGCCACACCGCCACCGGCGAAGGGAGCGCAAAGGACGGAAAAATGCCTGCTTTCGATACCGCCTGCCAAAGCACGACGCAGATCGCGAGAACGGCGGTCGTCAGCCACCAGGAATTGAACTTGCCGTGGCCGCGGCGTATCTTGATCACCGGCTCGATTGGCGAGTCGACGGGATGCTTCATCATTTTCGTCAGTCTGGGTAAGGCTTTCACCGCCGTCTCCTCAAGTTGAAATGCAATGAGCTCGCCGCGGAACGCTTTTATGTTTCACCACGCTTGTTGTTAGCGTCTCGCCCGTTGAACCAAGGATTCTCAATCAATAAAACGGCGGGTAGTACCACGCGGGAAGATCCGATGGAGCCAGTGCCAGATGAGCCTGGCACCATGGATTCCTTCGATGATTCGGACGGCGTGCGCAAACCGCGCGCCCGCTCGCCGTTCTGCGCTCGCGCTGCGTCGCAGCAGCGGCAAGCGCTCGCCCGCACCCGTGAGGGTTCTCCCGAAGGCCGGTGAGGCAGGTTCATCGCGAACCGTCGCTCCGAAATTCACCTAATCGACTCGGGAGGCCCCTATTGAATATTGTGGGCCGATAATGGCCGAATGTCAGGTCGATTTATCGGCTTTGCAAACCGGCGATCGAACTTTCGGACTTTCACCGCCCTCTCACCGCCCTCACCCATCACAGGAGCAAGCATGCCGACCCGCACCCCGTCCGCCCTTTGGGCCCAGCAGTTCCGACGGTCACCGGAGTCGAAAACAAGTCTGCAGCACCAGATTCGCGAGATGCTGGTGGCCTCCATCCTCGACGGACAACTGCCGCCCGACGCCGCGCTGCCGTCGAGCCGCGAACTGGCCGAGCAGCTTGGCGTCGCCCGCAACACTGTCGTGCTCGCCTATCAGATGCTCGTCGAGGAAGGCTATCTGGTCTCGCGCGAGCGCAGCGGCCACTTCGTCAACCCCGCCATGCTGGAAGGCCTGCACGGCGTGACGGTGCAAAAGCAGGCTCAGGAGCGCGTGCAGCAGCGGGAGCAGCAGCGCGCGGATCAAGCCGTCGCGGCCGAGCCGCATGGCGCGGCGTCGCCCTTCGCACCGGTCTGGAAATCGCGCATCCAGCGCCCGCCCTCGGCCCAGCGCAACATCGTCAAACCCGCCAATTGGCAGAACTATGCATATCCGTTCATTTACGGGCAGTTCGATCAATCGCTGTTTCCCACCAACGACTGGCGCGAGTGCTGCCTGAAGGCGCTATCGATCATGGAGATCCGCAACTGGGCGCCCGACCTGATCGAACGCGACGACGAGTCGTTGATCCAGCAGATCCGCACCCGTGTGCTGCCGCGGCGCGGCGTGTTCGCGATGCCCGACGAAATCATCATTACGAATGGCTGCCAGCAGGCGCTCTACCTCGTCGCCGATTTGCTGTTCGGGAAAAACACCACGGTCGGCTTCGAGAATCCGGGATATCCCGATGCCCGCAACATCTTCGTGAACCGCAAGGCGAATCTGCTCGAACTGCCGATAGACGCCGAAGGGATCGATCCGGTGCGCCTCGCCGACTCGCTCGCGCGCTGCGATTACGTGTTCGTGACGCCGAGCCACCAGTGCCCGACCACAGCCACCATGCCCATCGAGCGCCGCCGCGCGCTGCTCGAGCTCGCCCAGCAGCACGACTTCGTCATCATCGAAGACGACTACGAGAGCGAGAACACCTTCTCCGGCACGCCGCATCCGGCCTTGAAGAGCCTCGACACGGCGGATCGCGTGATCTACGTCGGCAGCCTTTCGAAGACCTTCGCGCCCGGCCTGCGTCTGGGCTACGTGGTCGGCCCGCCCGAGCTCGTGCGCGAGCTGCGCGCGCTGCGCCGCCTGATGGTGCGTCACCCGGTGGCCTATATCCAGCGCGCGTTCGCGACCTTCCTCGCGCTCGGGCATCACGACGCGCTGCTGCGCCGGCTCGCCCATGCCTACAAGGAGCGGGCGCGCGCGCTGATGGCGGCGCTCGATACGCATTTACCCGAGGTGCGCTACGTGCCGGTCGGCGGCGGCGCGTCGTGCTGGGTGCAAGGCCCGCCCTGGCTCGACTCCGCGCGCCTCGCCGACGATGCGCGCGAGGCCGGCATCCTGATCGAGCCCGGCGGCGTGTTCTTCGCCGACGACGCCGAACACAGCCCTTGGTTCCGCATGGGCTTCTCCGCCATCGAGCTCGACAAGATCGAACCCGGTGTGCGCGCGCTCGCGCAAGTCGTGCGTCTGCAGCGTCCCGCCTGAGCGTCCCCGCCGCGGCCCTGAGCGGCCCGCATGCTGGCCCAGGCGAAAGATTCGCACTGGTGCTACCGCACTCGATGAGCAAACCTTAACGTGTCGATATACGGTGCCACGCACGACTTCTCGTGCACGGCGCCGGCTTCCAACTGGAGACACGTATGGCAGATACGCTCAGCGCCCAATCCACCGTCACGGCCGACACGCTCGCCGCCTTTTCCGATGCCTTCAACCGTCATGACGCCAATGCGCTGATGGAATTCATGACCGAAGACTGCGTATTCGACGCGGCTGGCGGCCCCGAAGTCTACGGCACCCGCTTCGTTGGACGCGAAGCGGTGCGCGCCGCCTTCGAAGCCGTCTTTCGCACCTTTCCCGACGCCCACTGGGGCGCGGGACGCCACTACGTCGCGGGCGATCGCGGCGTGTCCGAATGGGTGTTCACGGGCACGCACGCTGAAGGCTGGCGCATCGAAGCCGAAGGCTGCGATCTCTTCGAGTTCCGCGACGGACGCATTGCCGTGAAGCGCGCGTTCCGCAAGGAACGCCCGAAGCAACCGGCGTGAGCCCACGCAGCGGCACCAGGCGTTTTGAAACGAAACGTTCCATTTCATTTCAGATTCATCCATCGAGCACAGATTTCCTTGACCCTCACGGGGCGCCGAATAGCATCGAATACACGGCATCCCGTCAAACGACAACCGGAGACAGTTGATGAGCGAAAAGACCTCGACCCAGGCGGCCAGCGGCCCGCAGGACATGACCCCGTCCGAAGCCTTTGTTGAAACCATGGCGGCCAATGGCGTGACCGACATGTTCGGCATCATGGGCTCCGCCTTCATGGACGCGATGGACATCTTCGCGCCCGCCGGCATCCGCCTCATTCCCGTCGTTCACGAGCAGGGCGCGGCTCACATGGCCGACGGCTACTCGCGCGTGTCGGGCCGTCACGGCGTCGTGATCGGCCAGAACGGCCCCGGCATCAGCAATTGCGTGACCGCCATCGCGGCGGCTTACTGGGCCCATAGCCCGGTCGTGATCGTCACGCCCGAGGCGGGCACGATGGGCATCGGCCTCGGCGGCTTCCAGGAAGCGAATCAACTGCCGATGTTCCAGGAGTTCACGAAGTACCAGGGCCACGTGACCCACCCCGCGCGCATGGCCGAATACACGGCGCGCTGCTTCGACCGGGCAATGTCCGAAATGGGCCCGACCCAGCTGAACATTCCGCGCGATTACTTCTACGGCAAGATCAAGGCCGAGATTCCGCAGCCGCGCCGCCTCGACCGCGGCCCCGGCGGCGACGAAAGCCTCAACGAAGCGGCCGATCTGATCGCCAGCGCCAAGTTCCCGGTCATCATCTCGGGCGGCGGCGTCGTGATGGGCGACGCAGTCGAGGAGTGCAAGGCGCTCGCCGAACGCCTCGGCGCGCCGGTCGTGAACAGCTACCTGCACAACGATTCGTTCCCGGCCAACCATCCGCTCTGGTGCGGCCCGCTCGGCTACCAGGGGTCGAAGGCCGCCATGAAGCTGATTTCGCGCGCCGACGTGGTGATCGCGCTGGGCTCGCGGCTCGGACCGTTCGGCACGCTGCCGCAACATGGTATGGACTACTGGCCAAAAGACGCGAAGATCATCCAGATCGACGCCGATCACAAGATGCTCGGCCTCGTGAAGAAGATCTCGGTGGGCATTTGCGGCGACGCCAAGGCGGCCGCGCAGGCGCTCACCGAGCGTCTCGCGAATCGCACCCTCGTGAGCGACGCCACGCGCGGCGAACGCGCCGACCAGATCGCCAGCGAAAAGGCCGCGTGGGAAAAAGAACTCGATTCGTGGACCCACGAGCGCGACGCCTACAGCCTCGACATGATCGAAGAGCAGAAGCACGAGCGCACGCCCACGGGCGGCGAGTATCTGCACCCGCGCCAGGTGCTGCGCGAGCTGGAAAAGGCGATGCCCGAGGACGTCATGGTGTCCACCGACATCGGCAACATCAATTCGGTCTCCAACAGCTACCTGCGCTTCAACAAGCCGCGCAGCTTCTTCGCGGCGATGAGCTGGGGCAATTGCGGCTACGCGTTCCCGACTATCATCGGCGCGAAGGTTGCCGCGCCCCACCGCCCCGCGGTCTCGTATGCGGGCGACGGCGCATGGGGCATGAGCCTGATGGAAACGCTCACCTGCGTGCGCCACAACATTCCGGTGACGGCCGTGGTGTTCCATAACCGCCAGTGGGGCGCGGAAAAGAAGAACCAGGTCGACTTCTACGACCGCCGCTTCGTGGCGGGCGAGCTCGAAAGCCCGAGCTTCGCCGGCATCGCGAAGGCGATGGGCGCGGAAGGCATCGTGGTGGACAAGCTGGAGGACGTGGGCCCGGCGCTCAAGCGCGCGATCGATCTGCAGATGAATCACGGCAAGACGACCATCGTCGAGATCATGTGCACGCGCGAGCTCGGCGATCCGTTCCGCCGCGACGCGCTCTCGAAGCCCGTGCGCCTGCTCGACAAGTACAAGGACTTCGTCTAAGCGGCAAAGTAGCGGCCCGCGCGCGCCCACCCGGCGCGCGCGGGTTTTTCGCATATGGACGTTGCGTTATTTATCTGAATCCCATGAAACCATGAAAGCCCTGAACCGCATCGTCGAAAGCGCCCGCCAGGCGCCCATGCGCATCGTGCTTTGCGAGGCCGAGGACGCGCGTGTGCTCGCCGCCGCGGCCCGGGCAAGCCAGGAAGGCATCGCGCGCATCATGCTCGTCGGCCAGCCGGACGCCATCCGCGCCGCCGCCGCGCGCGAGTCCATCGACCTTGGCGAGATCGCGCTGATCGACCCGCAAACCAGCGCCTGGCGCACCGCGTTCGCCGGCGAGCTCGTCGCGTTGCGCGGCGCCAAGGGCATGACGCCCGCGCTCGCATGGGAAGAGGCCGCCAAGCCCCTCGCCTTCGCCAATCTGATGGTGCGTCTCGGCCACGCGGATGGCTCGGTGGCCGGCGCCGTCCACACGAGCGCCGACGTGGTGCGCTCGGCCATCCAGCTGATCGGTGTCGAGCCTTCGTTCAAGCTCGTATCGAGCTTCTTCCTGATGATGCTGTGCGAGCCGTTTCACCGCTATAAAGGCGCGCTGATCTTCTCCGACTGCGCGCTCGTGGTGGACCCCGACGCGGCGCAGCTCGCCGAGATCGCGATGGCCGCCGCGGACAGCGCGCGCAGCCTGCTGATGGAGGAGCCGCGCGTCGCGATGCTGTCGTTCTCGACGAGCGGCAGCGCCCACCACGCGAGCGTGGACAAGGTGATCGAGGCGACCCGCCGCGTGCACGAGCAGCGCCCAACGCTGTGCGTGGACGGCGACGTGCAGCTCGATGCGGCGCTCGTGGCGGAGATCGCCGAGCGCAAGATCGAGCATTCGCAGTGCGGCGGTCACGCGAACGTGCTGGTGTTCCCGAATCTCGACGCGGGCAATATCGGCTACAAGCTCGCGGAGCGGCTGGGCGGCGCGAAGGCCATCGGCCCGCTGATGCAGGGTCTCAACCGGCCCGCCAACGACCTTTCGCGCGGCTGCTCGCCCGAAGACATTTATTATGTGATCGCCACCACGGCGGTCCAGGCACAAGCGGCCCAGGCGGCCCGCCCGCGCGCCGCCGCTCACTCGCAGGAACCACACGCAGCATGACGCATGAGAAGGTTTTGGCGCTGATCGCCGTGATCGGCGCCGCCAGTTATTTTCAGACAATTACCGGCTTCGGCCTCGGCATGATCGTGATGGGCGCCACCAGCGGCTTCAGCCTCGCGCCCATCGCCAGCATCGCCACCCTGATGAGTCTCGTCACGCTTGCCAACAGCGCGGCCGCGCTGCCCGGCAAGCTCCACCATATCGACTGGCGCGCCGTGGGCGCGGCGACGCTCGGCGTGCTGCCCTCGGTCGTGGTGGGCGTGCTGCTGCTCGATTATCTGAGCACGGCGGCTTCGGGCGTGCTGCAATTGCTGCTCGGCGCGGTCGTGCTGTATGGCGGCCTGAGCGCCGCGTTGCGGCCCGCGCCGCTCGCACAGCGTTCAGGAGACCGCAGCTTTTTCGTGAGCGGCGTATGCGGCGGTCTGTTGAGCGGCATGTTCGGCGTCTCGGGGCCGCCGCTCATCTTCCAGTTTTATCGCCAGCCGCTCAAGCTGATCGAGATTCGCTGCGCGCTGATCGTGATTTTCACGGTGACGTCGCTCACGCGCGTGCTGTTCAGCGCCTGGGAAGGCGCGCTGCCCGTCTCGATCTGCATCGAGGCCGCGCTGGCCGCGCCGGTCGTCATGCTGATGACGGTCGCGGCGCGCCACTACCCGCCTCCGCTCTCCTCCATCGCGATGCGCAGGCTCGCGTTCGGTGTGCTGATGGTGATTGGCGCATCGCTCGTGCTTTGCGCGATGAGGGAAATGGTCGGCTGAATCGGACCTGATCGGACCCAATCGGACCCAATCGGACCGAATATCAGCAGAGCAAGTGTCATACCGAAGTGTCAGACCGAGTGGGCCGCCTGGCAGCGCCCGATCCATCGCGCAAGACCGATCAGCCGCGCCATGTCGAGCGCCTCGCCCGAGTCGATTGCTACGCAGTACGAGTAGTACGGGCTGAGATCCAGCCCCACGCCCAGTCCGATCACATCGACGTCGCGCATGGCCTCGTGCTTCGCCACTACTTCTTTCAGGTGATTGTCCAGGTAGAAGGCGTCGTTCATTTGCGCCGTGGCCGTGTCCATCGGGCTGCCGTCCGAGACCACCACGAGAATGCGGCGCGCCTCGGTGCGGCTCGCGAGCCGCGCGCATGCCCATTCGACGGCCTCGCCGTCCACGCCCTCGCGAAACAGGTCCGCCTTGAGCAGCGCGGCGATGGCCGGGCGCGCGCGGCGCCAGCTTTGGTCGGCGGATTTGAACACCATGTGGCAGGTCTCGTTCAGGCGTCCCGGATGCGGCGGCCGCCCGTTGGCGAGCCAGTCCGCCCGCGCGCGCCCGCCGTTCCAGGCCTGCGTCGTGAAGCCGAGCACCTCGGTGGCGATGCCCGCCTGCTCGCACGCGCGTGCGAGCAGATCGGCCATCATCGCGACCGGCTCGATATGCGCCTTCATGGACCCCGAGCAATCGATCAGGAAGCCCACCACGCAATCGCTGCGCGGCTCGAAGCGCTCCTGTTTGAACACGCGCCGCTCGGCCGGCGAGCTGACGACTTGCGCAAGGCGCCGGCCGTCGATGCGGCCGTCTTCCTCGCCGAACAGCCAGCCGTCGCGCTGCGGCACCGCAATCGCCATCTGCAGCACGCGCGCGAGCCGCGCGACGTTGATGTTGCAAGCGGCGATGCGCCCGTCGAGCCGCTCGCGATACTCGCGCAGCAGCGCCTCGCGGACGTGCGCCGCGGGGCGGATCTCGCGGTCGTACTGCGTGGTGTAGGCGCGATAGCCGTCCGTCGCATCGGCCAGCACGCGGCTCGTGCCGGTGGTCGCGAGCGCGGGCAGCTCGACGCTGGTTTCGTCGAAGTCGACCCAGAGCGAGAACGACGTCAATGCGTCGTCGGGCGCGCGGGCTTCGCTGTCGTCGTCCTGGGCGCGCGCCGCGCGCGCGTCGTCGAGCATCGACGCGATGCGCCGCGCCAGTTCCAGCGCATGCACTGCGTAGGCGCGCTGGTCGGCGCGGTTCGCGCGCAGCCCGGCAAGCTGGACGCCGATCGCCGGCACGATGCCGGCACGCGTCGCCTCGATCAGATCCTCGGTGTCTTCGAGCACGGGCCAGCCAGTCACGCGCGACCACACGATCTGCGCGACCGTATAGAGCAGGATGCCGAGGTGGCCCTCGCTCATGCCTGAGCGGCACCAGGCGCGCGACCACGTTTCGAAGCGGTGCCGCAGGTTCTGCGCGAGCCCCGGCATGCCCGGCGGCAGGCATGCCTCGCAGCGCACCTGCTCGAATAGCTCGAACAACAGGCGCTCGATGGCGTCCTCGGGACACAGCGCCCGGTGCAGCGCGGCATCGGAATGGAGCAGCCGCAGCGCGGCGGCGTCGGCCGCGCCGCGCTGCGAGGGGAAATCGTCCTGGTAGGCGTTGCTGCGCAGATGCGGGGCATGCAGCGCAAGCGGCCGCAATTCGCGGCACAGCCGGCCGCCGCGATAGTGGAGCGCGGCGTCGCCGGTGAGCGCGCGCACGGCGGCCGCGCAGAGCGCCTCGTGCCGCAGCGCGGCGCGCACGGCTTCGGGCGTGGGTGCGGTCGTCACGTGCGCGGCTCCGGCTCGTCGCCACCCGCGCCGCCGAGTTCGACATCGAAGCAGCGCTGGTAGTACTCGGCCACGACGGGCCGTTCCGCCTCATCGCACTTGTTCAGGAAGGTGAGCCGGAAGGCCAGCGCGGGATCGCGGAAAATCTGGCAGTTCTCGGCCCAGTCGATGACCGTGCGCGGCGACATCAGCGTGGAAAGATCGCCGCTCGCGAATCCCTTGCGTGTGAGCGCCGCCATGCTGATCATCGAATCGACGAGTTGCCGGCCGGCCTCATCGGCCATTTCCGGCACGCGCGCGAGCACGATGCCGGCCTCCTCCTCGCGCGGCAGGTAATTGAGCGTGGCGACCACGTTCCAGCGATCCATCTGCGCGTGATTGAGCATCTGCGTGCCGTGATAGAGGCCGTTGAGATTGCCGAGGCCAACCGTGTTGGTCGTCGCGAACAGGCGGAAGTGCGGATGCGGACGGATCACGCGATTCTGGTCGAGCAGCGTGAAGTTGCCGTCCCTCTCGAGAATGCGCTGGATGACGAACATCACATCGGGGCGGCCCGCGTCGTATTCGTCGAAGATCAGCGCCACCGGACGCTGCAGCGCCCACGGCACGATGCCCTCCTGAAACTCCGTGACCTGGCGGCCGTCGCGCACCACGATGGCGTCCTTGCCGACCAGATCGAGGCGGCTGATGTGGCCGTCGAGATTCACGCGCACGCACGGCCAGTTCAGGCGCGCCGCGACCTGCTCGATATGCGTGGACTTGCCCGTGCCGTGCAAGCCCTGCACCATCACGCGCCGGTTGCGCGTGAAGCCGGCCAGAATCGCGAGCGTGACCTCGGGGTTGAAACGGTAGGCTTCGTCGAGGTCGGGCACATGGGCGTCGCGTTCGCTGAACGCCGGCACCATCAGATTCGAATCGAAGCCGAAGCGCTCGCGCACCGACACGATGCGGTCCGGCCCTTCCATCGCGCGTTCCGTCGTCATGGTGTTCTCCCTTTCGTCTCGCTTGCGTTCCGGCTCATTCATCGGCCTCATTCGCCAAAGTTTCCAGCGCCGCCGGCATGCGACAACTTTGCAAAGCCCGCGCCGTAATCGAGTGCGCGCTCGCGCGCCCTTGCACGGCGATGCAGCCACGCATAGGTCACGAGCAGCACCGCGAGGCTCGCGACGCCGAGCCAGAGCGGCTTGCGCTGCTCGGGAATGAACGCCATCGCCACCAGAATTCCCACCATACCGATAATCGCGACCCACGTGAGGTACGGGAAGCACCACATCCGCACGCGCAGCTCGCCGACTGCCGCCGGATCGAGGCGCTTGCGCAGGCGCAGTTGCGACAAGGCGATCAGCAGATAAACAAAGATCGCGACCGTGCCATACGAGTTGACGAGAAACGCGAACACCGTATCGGGCGACACATACGACATCACGACCGAGATATAGCCGAACACGGTGCCGAGCAGGATTGCGCGCACCGGCACGCCGCGGCGGTTCACCTTGGCGAGCGCGGCGGGCGCATCGCCGTGGCGGGTCAGCGCGAACAGCATGCGCGAGGCCGCATAGAGTCCCGAGTTGAGCGCCGAAAGCACGGCGGTCAGCACGATCGCGTTCATGATGTTCGCGGCGGCCGGCAGGCCCATGACTTCGAGCGCGCTCACATAGGGCGTGGCCATGCGCGCCGAATTCCACGGCACGAGCGCGACCACCAGCAGCACGGAGCCCACGTAGAACACCAGCACGCGCGTGATGACCGAATTGGTGGCCTTCGCGACGGCCTTGGCCGGCTCGCGTGCTTCCGCTGCCGCAATCGTGACGATTTCCGCACCGAAGTAAAAACCCGTTGCCGCGACCGCGCCGCTCAATACTGGCCCGATGCCCTTCGGCATGAGGCCGCCATGACCGAGCAGCGTCGGCAGCACGGCGGTCGTGTGCAGCGACGCAGGCCACAGCCCGAGCACATAGAGCCCGCCAAGAAACAGGAAGACGATGATGGCCGCCACCTTGATCGAGGAGAACCAGAACTCGAACTCGCCGTAGCTGCCCACCGAGATCAGGTTCGTCGCGCTCAACAGAACGAGCAGCACGAGACTGATGATCCAGGCTGGCGCATCGGGTAGCCAGAACTGCACGAGCTTCGCGCCCGCCACCGCTTCTACGGCCACCACGATCACCCAGAAATACCAGTACATCCAGCCCGTGAGGAAGCCGGCGAGCTTGCCGGGACCGCGCCAGGTGGCGAACGCGAGCCGCGCATATTCGTAGAACGAGCCGACCGCGGGCATCGCGCAGGCCATTTCGCCAAGCATGCGCATCACCAGCACCACGAGGCCGCCGGTGATGAGGAACGAGAGCACGGCGGCGGGTCCGGTCTGCTGGATCACAACGCCGCTGCCAACGAACAGGCCCGCGCCGATGACCCCGCCTAGCGCGATCATCGTCATGTGGCGCTGCTTGAGGCCGCATTTCAGTTCCTGGTTATCCATAGAAGGTTGCATGTCGTCTCCTGAGATTCAACTCCGGGTTTGTATGAATACGGTGCGGCGCGCTTTGCGCGCCGCCCGGAGTGAGGTCATTCGGTGATTATTTGCTTCGCGATCCGAACGTAATTTCCGTGGATCGTCCGCAGATTGACGGCGTAGCCGCCGCTCGGGCCCGCTCTTCAGGCCCGCAGTTCAGGCTTTCTCGTCGCGCCTGAAGTACTGCAGATAAAGCATGCGCTGGCCGATGCGCCTGAACGGCGCGAACAGGTGGCCAGGCAGCGGCGTGGTGAAAATCGGCAAAGTTTGCTTCGCGCCCTTGCCCGCGATGCGCTCGGCCAGCCGCCGCCCCGCCTGCTGCGAATATGACACGCCATTGCCGCCGTAGCCGAGTGCGTAAAACACCGATTGCCGGGGATCGGGCTGGCACACACGGGGCATCATGTCGTGGCTCACGTCGACCCAGCCCCACCACGAGTAGTCGATGTCCACGCCGCGCAGCGCCGGGAATTTGCGCGCCATGCCTTCCTTGAGCAGATCGAGATGGCGCGGATTCGGCGCGTCCTCGCCGGTGATCGCGCTGCGGCTGCCGATTTGCAGCCGGCGATCGGGCAGGAAGCGATAGTAAAAGCGCAGCGTGCGCGTGTCCGTGAGCACCTGGGTCGTGCGGAAATTGCAGGCCGCGATCTCGGCATCGGTGAGCACGCGCGTGACCATCGAGTTCGAGAGGATCGGCATGATCTTGCTATGCAGCGTGGGATGCAGCGTCTGCGCCGTGTACGCGCCGGTCGCGATGCCCACCGCGCGCGCCCGCACGATGCCGCCCGGCGTGCGCAGATGATGCACGCCGTTGATGGTCTCCCACCCCATCACCGGACTGCTCGTGTGGACTCTGGCGCCCGCTGCGCGCGCGAGGCGCAGATAGCCGAACGCGAGCTTCAGTGCATGGATGCCGATCCCTTCGGGCTCGTGCAGCGCGCCGGCCGCCTCATGGTCGTTGATGAATTCGCGGCGGAAGGTTTCGGCGCTCAGCAGCTCCGACGGGTAGCCGAACACGTCCTTCCACACCTTCGCCTCGGCGGCGAGCTTGGCCATGATGCGGGGCCGGTGCGCGATCAGGAAGTGGCCGCCCGGCTGCGGATCGCAGTCGATTTCAGAGACCAGTTGCTTGAAGTGATCGAAGCCCTGCTGGATCTCGTCGTGCATTTTCAGCGCGACGTCCTTGCCCCAGCGCTCGATCCATTGCGAGCGCGAGAGGCGTCCCGAGGCATTCTGCCCCTGTCCGCCGTTGCGGCTGCTGCAGCCCCAACTGGTGCGGTTCGCTTCCAGCACGACGGCCTTGATGCCGTGCTCGCGCGCGAGGCACAGCGCGGTGGCGAGCCCCGTATACCCCGCGCCGATGATCGCGACGTCCACGTCGAGATCCTTGGTGACCGGGCCGTCGTCGGGCGGCGGGCTGCCGGCGGTCGCGACCCAGTAGGTCGGCGCATAGTCCTTGCCGATGCCCGGGCCTGGCGACACGAGCGGGTCGTAAGTGGGGTCGTACTTGGTAGAAGCGGCGTTCCGCGCAGCAAAGCCGGATACCGCGGGATCGACGGTGCTGTATCCCATGATCAACCCTCCACAATTTTCGTGAAGACGGTTGCGAGAGCGGGTGCTGCCGACTGCGTGTTCGTCATGCTTGTCTCCTGTCTTCATTTTTCGCTCTGTTGGAAAAATTCTAGGCAGACGCGCATGGCGCAGGTAGAGCCAGTGGTCCAGTATCGCCTGGTACAGCGCGTGAAAACCGCAGGGCGTATTCGGGTAATCCGCTAGATAACCGCGTGAACTTTCCGTCGATACTGAAAAAGGCGGCAAAACTCGAACAATTCGTTTCATTTCCGCGTATGCCGGATGCTTTGGCACGCCCCTTATGGAGGAGACAGATGCGCAGCACCGCGCCTGAGAGCGCACCAATCAGCGGACCCATCAGCGCCCACAGCAGCACCCCTGCTCTGCGCGAAGAATCGGCGACCGACGACGCTCGCGTGCTGCGCGCGCTCGTGGTGCTCGAGCAACTGGCCTCGGCGGGCCAGCCGTATACGCTCTCGCAGTTGTCCGCGCGGCTGCATATCCCGAAGGCGACGCTGCTGCGGCTTATCGATTCGCTGGAAGCGCGCGGCTACGTGATCCACATGCCCGATTCGCGCGGGCACGACCGCAGCATCGCGCTGGGGCCGCGCGCGGCGCAGCTCGCGCTCGCCACGCTCGCCAACAATACCTTCACGCGCTCGTGCCGCGTCCTGCTGCGCGCGCTCGTGGAAACGCTCGGCGAAACCTGCAATCTCACCGCGCTCGACGGCGACCGCGTGCTCTACATCGAGCGCGTCGAAACCACGGAGCCGCTGCGCATGGAGATGCGTCCGGGCATGCACGTGCCGCTGCACTGCACCGCGAGCGGCAAGCTGTTTCTCTCGCAGATGACGGTGCTCGAGCGCAACACATTGCTCGACCGCCTCGTGCTGACAAGGATGACGCATCGCACCCTGACGACGCCGAAGGCGCTCGCAGCCGAACTCGAACAGCTGGCGGTGCGCGGCATCGGCATCGACAACGAAGAGTTCGTGCGCGGCATGGTCGCGATTGCGGTGCCGGTGCGCGAACCCGACAGCAAGCGCGTGCTGGCCGCGCTCGCCGTGCATGCGCCCACCGCGCGCGCCACGCTCGAAGAGCTGCTGGAGTCGGTGGAGCGCATGAAGCAAACGGCGAGCAAGCTCGCGCCCCTTCTCCAGGGGCTGTCTTTGCCCTAAGCTGCCGTGATCGGATGCAGGTGCGCCGCCACTTCGGCGGCGAAGCCTGCGCGCTACCCGATGGACTTCTGATCCCGTTTCGGCAGTTTTCGTTTCACTTTCGGCCAGTGCGCGCGATTGGCGCTTGCGGTCGCCCTCTCCATCCACGACATTGGTCCGAAAACAGCGGCGCGGCATGTACGTCGTGCCGCTCCGGGATTTCGAGGAGACGGGATTCATGGACCACGAGGTCGACTACCTGATCGTCGGCGCCGGATCGGCCGGGTGCGTGCTGGCCAACCGGCTCAGCGCCGATCCGCGCAACGCCGTGCTGCTGCTCGAAGCGGGCGGCGAGGACAACAATCCGTGGATTCACGTGCCGGTCGGCTATTTCAAGACCATGCACGACCCCAAACTCGACTGGTGCTATCGCACGGAAGCGGACGAAGCCGTGGCGGGCCGCCAGATCGACTGGCCGCGCGGCAAGGTGCTGGGCGGATCGAGTTCGCTCAACGGCCTGCTCTACGTGCGCGGACAGCGCGAGGACTACGACGGGTGGGCGGCGCTGGGCAATCGCGGCTGGAGTTACGCGGAAATCCTCCCTTACTTCAAGAAGTCCGAGGATCAGGAGCGCGGCGCGAACGACTGGCATGGCGTGGGCGGTCCGCTCAAGGTGTCCGACCTGCGCCTGCGCCGGCCCATCGCCGATCACTTCATCGCGGCTGCGCAGGAAACCGGCATCCCGTTCAACGACGACTACAACGGTGCGGTCCAGGAAGGCGTGGGCTACTTCCAGCAGACGGCGTACAAGGGCTTTCGATGGAGCACCGCGAAGGGCTTTCTCAAGCCCGCGCGCAAACGCAGCAATCTGAGCGTGGAAACGCGGGCGCAGGCGTGCCGGATTCTGTTCGAAGGACGCCGCGCGGTGGGCGTGGAGTATTTGCAAGGCGGCGTGCGCAAGCGCGCGCGGGCGCGCGTCGAAGTCATCGTGGCCTCCGGTGCGATCGGCTCGCCGCAGCTTCTGCAACTGTCGGGCATCGGCCCCTCGCGCGTGCTGGACAAGGCCGGCGTGCCGGTGCTGCATGACCTGGCCGGCGTGGGCCAGAATCTCCAGGACCATCTCCAGGTGCGGCTCGTGTTCCGCACCCGCGAACGCACGCTCAACGACGAGGTCAACCACCCGTTGCGCAAGGCGTGGATCGGCCTGCAGTACGCGCTCTGGCGCACCGGGCCGCTCACGCTGGCCGCAAGCCAGGTGGCCATCTTCACGCGCTCGAACCCCACGGTCGAGCGCCCGGACATCCAGTTCCACATGCAGCCGCTGAGCGCCGACAAGCCGGGCCAGGGCGCGCATCCGTTCTCGGCGTTCACGGCGTCGGTCTGCCAGCTTCGGCCTTATAGCCGGGGCAGCGTGGAAATCGCCTCGGCCGATCCGCTCCAGTACCCCGCGATTCGCGCCAACTATCTGTCCGATCCGCGCGACCATCCGGTCGTGATCGACGGCATACGGGTGGCGCGCCGCATTGCCGCCGCGCCTTCGCTCGCGCCCCACATCATTTCCGAGTTCGTGCCGGGCGAGCAGTACCAGACCGATGACGAATTGCTGGACGCCGCGCGCCGCTTCAGCCAGTCAATCTATCACCCGGCCGGAACCTGCAAGATGGGCGGCGACGCGATGGCGGTCGTCGACGAGCGCCTGCGCGTGCATGGCATCGCCGCGCTGCGGGTGGTTGACGCATCGATCATGCCAGAGCTCGTCTCGGGCAACACGAACGCCCCCGTGATCATGATCGCGGAGAAAGCCGCCGACATGATTCTCGAAGATCACCCCGCCCTCGCCGCGCCACAACAGGCGTACGCCGAGGCGCACTCCTGACGCAGAAAAGCGCAGCAGCAACAGGTTGTCCACACCAAAAATAAAGGATCGCTAACGAACCCGCCGGCATTTCAAGGAACCGCACCGCACCAGGTGCGCCCACAAAGGAGATAGCCCTATGAACGCATTGCCCCGCACCGACGCCACGCAGATGAGGCGCGTGGTGGTCGCGAGCCTGATTGGCGCGACGATCGAGTGGTACGACTTTTTCCTCTACGGCGTCGTCGCCGGCATCGTGTTCAACAAGCTGTATTTCCCGAGCGGCGATCCGCTCATTTCGACCATGCTCGCCTACGGCACCTTCGCGGTGGGTTTTCTGAGCCGCCCGCTCGGCGGCATCGTGTTCGGCCACTTCGGCGACCGGCTCGGGCGCAAGAGCATGCTGATCCTGACGCTTTCGATCATGGGCGTGGCGACGGTCTTGATCGGCACCGTGCCGACCTTCGCGCAGATCGGTCTCTGGGCGCCCGCGCTGCTGCTGATCCTGCGCGTCGCGCAAGGTCTCGGTCTGGGCGGCGAATGGGGCGGCGCGGTGCTGATGTCGTTCGAATACGCGCCCGAAGACAAGCGCGGCTTCTACGCGAGCATTCCGCAAATCGGCCTCGCGATCGGGCTGTGCCTCGCCTCGGGCGTGGTCGCGCTGCTTTCTTCGACGCTCAGCAATGCGCAGTTTCTCGCGTGGGGCTGGCGGCTCGCATTCTTCCTTTCGTTCGCGCTGGTGGCCATCGGCATGTATATCCGCCTGCGCGTGCTGGAAACGCCCGAATTCGAACGCGTGAAGCAACAAGGCGCGGAGATCCGCGTGCCGATCTTCGAGGTGCTCGGCCGCTATCCCGGCAATGTGCTCGCGGGCATGGGCGCGCGCTTTATCGACGGCGTATTCTTCAACGTATTCGCCGTGTTCACGATTGCCTACCTCACGCAGACCATCAAGCTCTCGCGCACCGACGCCCTGCTCGCCGTGATGGCCGCTGCCTTCACGATGATCTTCACGATCCCGTTCTTCGGCCGCCTCTCGGACCGCATCGGCAGAACGCGCATTTACTTCTGGGGTTCGTTGTTCACGGGCTTTTCGTCGTTCTTCGGCTTCTGGCTCATGAAGCATGCCGGCGGCTCGCCCGTGCTCGTGTGGATCGCCGTGATCATTCCGCTCGGCGTGATCTACGCTTCCGTGTATGGGCCGGAAGCGGCGCTGTTCGCGGAGTTGTTCGACGCGAACGTGCGCTATTCCGGCATCTCGTTCGTCTATCAGTTCTCGGGCATCTTCGCGAGCGGCATCAGCCCGATCATCGCGACGTGGCTTTTGCAGCGCAATGGCGGCGATCCGTGGCTCATCTGCGTCTATACGATGTTCGCGGGTCTCGTGAGCGCGCTCTCGGCCATGTGGATGGGCCGCCATCGCCATTCGCGGCCCATGGCGATGAGCGGGGCGCGGTGAACGGTTTCGGCGAGCGCCATCCGTGATTGGCAGCGGTGATTGGCTTCAGTGATTGGCTTCAGTGATTGGCTTCAGTGATTGGCTTCAGTGATTGGCTTCAGTGATTGGCTTCAGTGACTGGCATCAATGAGCGGCATGCCGCGGCGTCTGGCGGCATGCGAGCAGTCCGTCACGCAGGATTGATTCGGTTTCCGAATCGATGAAGCCGATGAAGACGAGCACGCCCTCCTCGCCTCCCGCCGTCTGCTCGCCCTGGGTGGGCGGCGTCATGCGCAGCCGGCGGGCCGCGACCTGGCACACGCGCGTGCTGACGCCGCCCTCGGTATCGGCCACGCGCACGAAGCCCTTCGCGCGCAGGATCGTGCGCGGCAGCGCCTTGAGCCACGCACGCAGACGCGCCTTGTCCAGCACATCGGGCGCGGCCAGCGTCACGCTTGCAAAGCTCGGGAACGCGCCGGCGCCCGACCCGATCGGCTGGTGCTGCCAGCGCCTCGCGTCGGCGAGCGCCAGCGTTTGCGGCACGCTCGCGTCGAATAGCAGCGCGGGCGGCACGCGCCCGTGATCGGCGGCCACGACGATGTCGGTGGCCGCGAGCGCGCGCACGTCCGAGACCGCGCGCTCGCGCGACTCGGGCGCAACGAGATCGAGCTTGGTGACGATCACCGCGCTCGCGCTATCGATCTGCTGCTGCGCCATCGCGCCCACCAACGGATCGACCAGCGTGCGCACGAGCTCGGGCGCGTCCACCACGACGAGCACGGCCGTAAGGCGAAACGCGCCGTTGAGCAAGCCCACCTGGGCGATCTTGGCCGGGTCCGACACGCCGCTCGCCTCGATCAGCAGCAGGTCCGGACGCGCTTCGCGTGCGGCCAGACGCGCGAGCGCGTCGGCGAGCGCGCCGCCGATGGTGCAGCAAATGCAGCCGTTGTCGAGTTCGATCACGTCGTCGCTGCGCGCGCGAATGAGCCGGCCGTCGATGTTCACCGAGCCGAAGTCGTTCACGAGCACCGCGATGCGCTTGCCATGCGGCGCCTCCAGCAAGTGATTGACCACCGTGGTCTTGCCCGCGCCGAGATAGCCGCCGATCACCGCGAGGTCGATCGGCGCGCGCGCATTCGATGGTGTGTCGCGGGCGTTCATCATCGTGGGGCGCGCATGATGCGCCCGCCAAGCACCGTGCCCCACACCGGCACATCTTTCAGGCGCTCGGGCGCGCAGGTGCTGGGGTCTTCGTCGAGCACCGCGAAATCGGCGACCTTGCCCACCTCGATGCTGCCGATCAGATGATCGAGCCGCAGCGTATAAGCCGCGCCTAGCGTGATCGCGTGCAGCGCCTCGTCGACGGTGATCCGCTCGGCCTCGCCGAGCACGCGCCCCGACGCCGTCTCGCGCCGCACCGCGCACCATGCCGTGAAGAGCGGGCTCAACGCCGTGATGGGCGCATCCGAATGCAATGCGTAGGGAATGCCCATGCGCTGCGCCGAGCCGGCCGGGTCCATGCGGTTGGCGCGGTCCGGGCCCATGGTCTGGCTGTAGTGCGCATCGCCCCA
The DNA here is from genome assembly GCF_051125205.1 of Paraburkholderia sp. A1BS-2L. NCBI lineage: Bacteria > Pseudomonadati > Pseudomonadota > Betaproteobacteria > Burkholderiales > Burkholderiaceae > Paraburkholderia > Paraburkholderia sp. A1BS-2L. Next base: position 134,609 of record NZ_CP120429.1, on the reverse strand, counting down.
GTAGTAGAGATGGTTGGCGAAGAAGTTCACGCACAGGCCCAGCGCGCGGATGCGCCGCAATTGCGCGGCATCCGCCATCTGGCAGTGCTGCAGCGTGTGCCGGTGATCGGGCCGCGGGTGCCGCGCGAGCAGCGTCGCGAGCGCGTCGATCACGACCTCGGTGGCTTCGTCGCCATTGGTGTGAATATGCAGTTGCAGCCCCGCGCAATGGTACGGCTCGAACACCTCGACCAGCTGCTCCGGCGGAATCAGCCACAGGCCGTTGGGCTGCCCGCCCGCGTAGCCGGGCCAGCGCACGCGCGCCGTGAAGCCCTGGATCGAACCGTCGACGATGAACTTCACCGGCCCGAAGCGCAGCTTGTCGGTATTGCCCTTGATCGCTTCCAGCACGCCGGCTGCGCCTTGGGCGGGATTACGCTGCGGCGCGAACGCGGGCACGATGCGCACCGGGTAATCCGGGTCGGCGGTCACGCTTTGCAGCGTCTCATTGCCCAGCGGCGAGAGGTCGTTCACGAGATCGGTGGCCGTGGTGACGCCCGCGAGCTGCGCGACGCGGCCGAAATTCCAGACCGCGTGCGGCTTTTCGCTGGCCGCGATCGCAAGCTTGCCGCCAATCACCTGGTAGACCGGGAACATCGCGGCGAACTCCTGCAGCTCGCCCGTCGGCTGGCCGTGCGCGTCGCGCGCGATGCCGTCCACGTCGGTGTCCTCGTCGATGCCCGCGAGCGCGAGCATCGCGCTGTTCACGTTCATCAAATGCACGCTCGCATGGAGGATCGCAATAGGGCGAGTGGCCGAGACCGTGTCGAGCTCGCGCGTCGTGAGGCGCGCCGCGCCGAAGTAAATCGGATCGAAGCCCCACGCGAGCAACGGGCCATCTTCGGTCATCGCGCGCTCGGCTTGCGCGAGGCGCTCCAGCACGGCGTCGAGCGTGCGCAGGCCGTGCCACAGCGTGCCGTCCGGGCCGCGGCGATCGTAGTAGCCCACGTAGACCGCATCCCATACCGCGCCTTCCATCAAGTGGCAATGCCCTTCCACGAGACCGGGCATCAGCACCTTGTCACGCAGCGTGTCGTCGCGCTGGGAGGCGCTGTACTGCGCCTCCCAGCGCGCGGCGTCCTCGCTCGTGCCGACCGCGAGAATGCGGCCCTCGCGCACGGCCACATGCGTTGCGTGCGGCTGGCCGGGATTGAGCGTGAGAATGCGGCGCGCCGCGAAAACCGTGACCGGCGCAGACGGCGTGGAAGACGATGCGTGCGGATTCATCGAGAGGTTCATCTCCTACGAATGATGGTGAAGCGAATCGGGCATGGCATAGCGGTCACCGGACGGGCGCATCAGGACATGCATGACGAACACCACGAGCACGTTCACGCCGAGGCACACGAGGCCGAGATTGATGCCGCCGAAGCCGATGTGCAGCACATAACACACGATTGCGAGCACCTGGCCGCAGACGATGCCGGCCGCCACCGCGCCGGGGCGCACGCGGCGCCGGGCGAGCAGGAGCAGCATGCCGGGGAGGAACTGCGTCACGCCGTAATACGTCAGGTTGATGAGCAGGAGCATGAGGTTGGGCGTGAGCAGCGTGGTGGCGATGGACACCAGCAGGTAGGCCACGATCACGAATTTCGCCGCGCGCTTCTGGCGCGCCTCGGGCAGGTTCGGAATGAGATTGCGCGTGACGATCGGGCCGATCGCGAGACAGATGCCGGCCAGCACGAGCAGCCCCGAGAGCGCGGCGCCCGCCGCGACGAGGCCGATCAGCCAGTCGGGCAGCAGATGGACGACGGCGGCGAAGAACGCGTCATTGGGCGACGCGAGCTTGAGGTTAGCACTGATCGCATAGTACGAGGCCACCACGAGGAACGGATACATCAGCATGTAGAGCGGCATCGCGATCTGGGTGCGGCGGATGGTGTTCGGTCCGCGCGCCGTGAAGAAGTTCTGCGCCGCGAACGGCATCATGTAGAAGCCGAGCGACTGGAACAGCATCGTGCTCATGGAGAAGCGCAGTTGCGGCGGCGTCATGGCGTTGCTCACCTGGTGGCTCGCGGCATGAAAGACCTCGTGCGTGCCGCCGGCCATCCACGCAGCGGCCACGCCCGTCACGACGATCGCAAGCAGCATCAAGATGTCCTTGAGCACCGCGATCCACGCGGAGGCGCGCACGCCGGAAATGGCGATATAGGTGAAGGCGAGCGCCGCGCAAACGACGATCAGCCAGACCGGCTGAACTTGCCAGCCGAGTCCCTTGAGCGCGGCGGCGAGGCCCGTGAACTGCAGTTCGCCCCAGGGGATCAGGAACAGGATGGACGAGCCTGCGACGATCAGCTCGAGCATGCGGCTGCGATAGTGGCCCTTGAAAAGATCCGCCTGCGTGATGGCGTTGTGCTGCTTGCCGGCCTCCCAGATGCGCGGACCGATGAAATAGCCGATGGGGTAAGCAAGCAGAATGTAGCCGAGGAACCAGATGCCATAAGTCGGCCCCTTCGCATAGATGCCGCCCGGAAAGCCGACCATCGTGCCGATGCTGTAGATCTCGCCGGCCGTCAGGAAGAACACGAGCGCGGTGCCGAACTGGCGCGACGCGACGAAGAAGTCGTGCACGCTCTGCTTGCCGTGGCCGCGCCGGGAGCGAATGGCGAGATACAGCGAAAAGGCGATCAAGAGCGAGAAAACGAGTGTGGACATGCGCGGCTCTCCAGAGTGGAGACGGTGGGACGGGCGGCGGGATCGGCGGGATCGGCGGCAGCGGGCGGCGGCGGTTTGCGCGACTGGTTGTGGCGCCAACGGTGGCGCTAACGGTGGCGCCAACTGCGCGGCTGACGCCCGCTAGCTCTCGCTCGCGTAGCGGTGCCGGTCAAAGAAATGCCAGCAGAGGAACAGGCACCCGGAGGTCAGGAGAAACCAGCTGAAGATCCACGCGTAGATGAAGGGCACGCCAAAGACGTAGCGGTCCGGCTGCGCCGCCACCCACGGCAGCGCGCCGATGACACCCAGAAAAGGAAGGCCGATTCCGATCAGATACCTGAGCATCCTTGTCTCCTTGGGCTGTGGCGCCTGGCCCTTTTCCCGGGCCAGGCGCATCGAGCCAACTGGTTGCTTCGAGTATCAGCTGTCAAAAACAGGTACGGATAGTGCCAGATGCGGACTATCGATGAGTCCAATGCCAACGTCACTGCGCCAACGTCAACGCGCCAACCGCCATTGCCGCTGCGCCAACGCCACTGCATCAATGCAACCCGGTCAACGCCACCAGCGCAGCGGCCGCCGCAGCGTGTGCCGTTCGATCCGCACCGCCGGCATGCCGTCGAGGAAGGCGAAGGCGCCCGCCTCCTGCGCGCCCATGCGCCGCTCGCGCTCCTCGTCGGCTTCGACCGTGCGCGAGGTATCGATGAAGAGCGCGGCGACGATGCCCAGCGCAAGCAAGCCCGCCGAGATCATGAACGGCACGTTATAGCTGCCGGTATGCTCGATGAGGTAGCCGAACACGACCGGCGAGACCATCCCCGCGATGCCGAAGCCCGTGTTCATCATGCCGCCTGCCGTGCCCGCGTACTTGCCGGCAATGTCGAGCGGCAGCGTCCAGAGCACCGGATTCGTGATCTCCAGGAAGAAGAACGAAGCGGAGAGGAACAGCACCGCGACCACCGGGTTGGTGGCGGACACCATCGGCAAGAGGAACGCGAGCGAGCCGCCCATGCCTGTCACCAGCACCGCGCAGCGCGCAAAGCGCAGCCGGCCGGTCCACTTGAAGAGCCGGTCGGAGACCACGCCGCCCAGCGTGTCGCCCACCACGCCGGCCAGCAGCGGCAGCGCCGTGAAAAGCGCGAGGTGCTTGAGGTCGAAGCCGCGCGACTCTTTCAGATACGACGGCAGCCAGGTCAGGTAGACCCACAGCAGCCAGCCATAGCAGAAGTCCACGAAGGTGACGAGCCACATGCGCCGCACGAGCTTGCGCCACGGCGTGGCCGCACGCTTGGCGCGGTCGCAGTCGCCCTTGCGATAGCCGATCTCCGCGGTTTCCTCGGGCGTAATGCGCCGGTTCTGCTCCGGCGAGTTGGTGAACACGCGCAGGTAGAGCACCGTCCACATGAGGCTCACGATGCCGAGCAGGATGAACGCGTCGCGCCAGCCGCCCGTCGCCACCACCGCAAGCACGAGCGGCGGCGTGACCGCGCCGCCCAGGCGTGCGAAGCTGTGCGTGATGCCCTGCGCGAAGCCGCGCTCGCCCACCGGCATCCAGTACGTGAACGCGCGCGTGGCGGTGGGAAACGCCCCGCCCTCGCCCACGCCGAGCGCGAAGCGCAGCCCGACCAGCATCGCCACGCTGCCCGCGAACCCCGTGGCCAGCGTTGCCGCGCCCCAGATCAGCGAGAGCACGGTGAGCACGAGCTTCGGCCCGAACTTGTCCGAGAGCCAGCCGCCGATGATCTGCATGAGCGCATAGGGATAGGCGAATGCGGAAAACACGAGCCCTAGCTGCACCGCGCTCAGGCCCATTTCATGGCGGATGAGCGGTCCCGCGACTGCGATGTTCACGCGGTCGATGTACGAAATGAAGTACATCAAACACATGACGCCGAGAATAATGTGGCGCGTTTTTACGCGCTGCGCGTGCTGTTTCATGTCGTCGTCTCCTGAGTCCCTCTTATGTGTCACTCGACCTGCTGCATATGGGCGTGCCGCGTCAGCCCGAGGGCGTCACGAGCTTCAGGCGCTGGACCTTGCCCGAGGGGCCGCGCGGCAGCTCGCTCACGAAGCGGAACTCTTTGGGCGTCTTGTAGCGGCCCAGCTCGCGCAGGCAGTGCGCGCGCAGATCGGCCGGGTCGGGCGCGCCTTGCCAGTGGGCGTCGCGCGGCACCACGAAGGCGACGATCTCCTGTCCGTAGGCGGAATCGGGCACGCCGACCGCCGCCGCATCGAGCACGCCCGGATGGCGCAGCAGCGCCTCGTCGATCTCGCGCGGCGCGATGTTCTCGCCGCCCTTGATGATGAGCTCTTTCGAGCGGCCGTTGATGTAGAAGTAGCCTTCGTCGTCGCGATAGCCGAGGTCGCCGGTCCGCAGCCAGCCGTCGGCGGTGAATGCCTTCGCCGTGTCCTCGTGGCGCTTGTAGTAGCCGCGCATGACCTGCTCGCCGCGCAACACGATTTCGCCGCACTCGTGCGGGCCGCAGACGCGTCCGTCGCGGTCGATGACGCGCGCCTCGCTGCCCGAAGGCAGGCCGATGCTGCCGATCCTGCGCCGAGAAACATCATACGGATTGCTGAAGACCGGCGCGGCGGTCTCGGTCATGCCCATGGTCTCGATCACGCCGATGCCAAAGCGCGCCTCGAACGCGCGGTGGTGGTCGGCGGGCAGCGCGGCGGATGCGCTGCGGCAGAACTTGAGCGCCCTGAGCGCCTCGCGTGCCTCGAGGTCGAGCCCGTCCGGCTCGTCGCCGTCGAGAAGATAGGCGATGATCGTCGGCACCACGTTGATCCAGGTGCAGCCGTAACGGGCGGCGTCGCGCCAGAACGTGCGCGCCGAAAAGCGCGGCGGCAGCACGACCGATCCGGCGTGCCAGAGCGGCGCGAGCAAGGTCACGACGAGGCCGTTGATGTGATAGAGCGGCAGCGAGGCGAGCACGCGATCGTCGGCGCCGAGGCGATGCTCGATGCTGATGTTGCGCGCGTTCGCATGGAGGTTTTCGTGACTGAGCAGCACGCCCTTGGGCGCGCCGGTCGTGCCCGAGGTGTACATCAGCAAGGCGATGTCGGCACCGGCGGCTTCGGCGGCTTCGGGGCGAGAGAGATCCGGCCCTCCGGACGCGGCGTTCGCAGCATCGGCGGCGGCCAGTTCCGGCACGAGCAGTGCGGGTAGCACCGGCAGCGCCACCGCATCCGGCTCCGTCTGCACGAGCGCAATCTCGCGCGTCACGCCCTGCTTGCGCAACGCGGCCAGCGCCGCCGCGAGCGCGCCGCCGGTCTGCGTGCTCGTGAAGATCATCCGCGTATCCGAATGCTCGACGACGTAGGCGAGCTGGGTCGTCTGGCACAGGAGATTGAGCGGATGCGCAATCAGTCCGCTGTACATCGCGCCGAGCAGCAGCGTGGCGGTCTGGATGCCGTTGCCCATCAGCACCGAAACGACGTCGCCCGGCTTGAGGCCGGCGTCGCGAAAGCGCTGGTCGAGTGCCTGGCAACGTTCGAGCAGCGCGCCGAAGGTTAGCGTCGCGCCGTCTGCGTTGCGGCTGACACTTTCACCAGCACTTTCATCGGGCGCAGCCAGCAGAAACGGCTTGTCAGGATACTGCGCGGCGCGTGCCTCGATCAACGCGCGAATCGTCATGGGCGCGCTCATTGGCCGAATCTCCGGAAATAGTCACCAAGCAAGGCGTCGAGCTCGGGAACCTGCTCCTCGATCGGGAACGCCACGCGCGTGATGTTCAGGTACTCGCGAAAGCCGAGATTGTCCGAAAAATTGTTGCGGCCCCAGGTGCCGCAGCCCATCGAGAGCGAGAACGGCAGGCCGTTGTCGAAGTTGCCGCCGGTCGCGAAGCAATGCGCCTGGTTGACGATCACGCGCGCCACCGGCAGCGTCGCGCCGAGCGTCTCGGCTTCGTGCGGCTCGCCCGTGTGCAGGCCCACCGAGTGGCCGGCGCCCATGTACGCGTAGAGCTTGCGCACGAGGTCCGCCGCGTCGCTGAAATCGCGCGCGCGGTAGACCGTGAGCACGGGCGCGAGCTTCTCGCCCGAGAACGGATGGCTCGCCCCGATGCCGCTCTCTTCCACCATGAGGAATGCGCATGCGTCCGTTGCGACCTCGTCGAGACCGGCGGTATGCGCGATCTGCGCAGCCGATTTCGCAGTGCAGCGCGCCGACAGCTTGCCGTCGGTCCACATCGCCGCCTGCAGCCGCGCCTTTTGCTGCGCGTCGAGCAGCACGCCACCGCAGGCGGCGAGTTCGCGCAGCATCGCGTCATAAACGGCATCGTCGATGACGACGCTGTTCTCCGACGAGCAACTCGTCGCGTTGTCGAAGGTCTTCGAGGCGGCGATCTTGTGCGCCGCATCGCGAAGGTTCGCCGTGCGCGTGACGATCGACGCCACATTGCCGGCACCCACGCCAAAGGCCGGCGTGCCGCTGGTGTAGGCCATGCGCACGTTCGCCTGTGAGCCGGTCGCGACCACGAGGTCGGCCTCGCGCATCAGCGCGGCGGTGGCGGCCTTGTCCACCGGCGCGGGCAGCATTTGCACGAGCGCCGGGTCCAGCCCCGCTTTCGCGAACTCGGCGTGAATGAAGCCGATGAGCCGCTCGCACACGCCATGCCCCTTCGGCGAAGGCGCGACGATCACCGCATTGCCGCATTTGAGCGCGTTGATGATCTTGTTGGCGGGCGTCGCGCCCGGATTCGTGGATGGCGTGATTGCCGCGACCACCCCGACCGCGCGCGCGATCTCGACGATGCCCGTGGCCTCGTCTCGCGCAATCACGCCGCAAGTCTTTTTGCCATGCAGGTCGCGCAGCAGCCCGAGCGTCTTGCGGTAGTTCTTGCGGAACTTGTCTTGCGCGTTGCCGAGCCCGGTGTCGCGCACCGCCTGCTCAGCCAACTCGCGGTTGCGGCCGGGTTCCATGATCGCCCACGCGGCGGCGGCAACGGCGGTATCGAGCGTTTGCTGGCCGGCGAACTCGAACGCTTGCTGCGCAGTGCGCGAGCGCGCGACCAGCGCATGGAGTTGCGCGGCCTGGGCGTCGGATTGGCCCGCGCCGGTGGCCGAAACTGCGGTGTCCCTCACATTCATCGACGAGCTCCGATTGATTCGTTGGCTGTGTTGCCAATCTATTCATCGGCGCGCGAATGCGAGTCCCGATTCCCGCATAATCCGCGACACACGGTTGCCGAGGCACGGAAAATGCGTTTTTCGGGACTTTCACCAGTCCCGAAAAACGCACTGCGCGATGCACAATGGCGCGAGCGGTCGCGCCAACCGCAGCGCGCAACCGATACAGGAGACCCGCGTGTCCACGTCGAACCAGTCGAATGCGGCGGCAGTCCGCGCGTTCCGCGTTCTGGAAACGCTCGCCGAGGCGGGCCGTCCTTTGTCGATGATGGATCTCGTGCAGGCGCTCGGTTTGCCCAAGCAGACCGTGCACCGCATCCTGGCCCAGCTCACCGATGCCTGGCTCGTCACGCGCGGCGCCAACGACAAGCTATACGAGTGTTCGCCGCGTGTCAGACAGCTGGCGGTGAACGTGCTCATGCATGCGGGGCCGGCGGCGGCGCGGCACCTGTTGCTCGAACAGCTGGTCGAAAAGATCGGCGAGACCTGCAACCTCACCACGCTCGCGGGCAACGACGTGATCTACGTCGATCGTGTGGAGACCGAATGGCCGCTGCGCATGCATCTCCAGCCGGGCTCGCATGTGCCGCTGCACTGTTCGGCAAGCGGCAAGCTGCTGTTGAGCTTTCTGCCCAGGGAGCGCCGCGAGCGCATGCTCGAAGCGCTGCCGCTGCGAGCCTATTCGGAGCGAACCATCACCGACCGCGACGTATTGCGCAAGGAACTGGCGCTGACGCGGCGTCGCCAGCTGGCGATCAATAATCAGGAGCATCTCCAGGGCTTGATCGCGATTGCCGTACCCGTGATGCTCGAGCGCAACCGGGCGTGTGCGGCGATTGCGGTTCAGGCGCCGGTCGGGCGCCTTACGCTGGACGATTTGCTGGCGTTCGTGCCTGATCTGAGGCGCGCCGCGGTGGAGACGGCGAAGACGTTTCGGGAGTGAGGTTGGGGCTTGGTGGGTTAGGCCGCGATACCTGTGGTCGTTGACCACCACGGCGTCGCCTCGCTGTTCAGCGCGGCGGCCAGGCTGCGTACATTCGGTTCATCAACTGGCATGAAACGGAGGATTCGTGTTTCCAGACTCGAGCATCGCGCGCGAGACGATCGAGGCGTACCTCGAAACGCATTACGAGGTGCTGGGCGACGCGCCTGCAACGCTGCGTCCCGGCGAGTTCAACGCCGCGCTTGCCGCACTCCATGAAGCCCGCCACGTCGCCTGTAGCGCGTTCATTACCGCCTGGAATCCGCTGAGCGAAGGTCTCGACGCCGAAACCAACGCGGCCCGGCAAGCGGTGCTCGCAAGCGAGCTCGACGCATTCGGCTTCGCATATATCGAGGGCGTCGGGCAGCATCCATCGAACCACTGGCCCGGCGAGGCGAGCTTCCTGGTGCTGGGCATCACGCTCGATGCCGCAAAAGCGCTAGGCGAAAAACACCAGCAGAACGCAATCGTCTGGTGCGGCGCCGACGCGGTGCCGCAACTGATTCTCCTGCGCTAATGCCGATTCACTGCGCGGCTTGCAAATATGGGCGCAGCCAGCCCAGCCCAGCGGAGGTGGCCGCCTTCGGCCGGTACTCGCAGCCGATCCAGCCGTCGTAGCCGAGCGCGTCGATCACATCGAACAGGTAGGGATAGTTGAGCTCGCCCAGATCCGGCTCGTGCCGCTCCGGCACGCCGGCAATCTGGATATGGCCGATGCCGCCGATGTCGCGCCTGAGTTTCATCGCGACGTCGCCTTCGACGATCTGGCAGTGATAGCAGTCGAACTGCACGCGCAGGTTCGGCGCGCCCACTTCGCGGCAGATGGCCTGCCCTTCGTCCTGGCGGCTGAGGAAATAGCCGGGCATGTCGCGCTGATTGATCGGCTCGATCAGGATCTGGATCCCTTCGCCGCGCGCGGCCTCGGCGGCCCACGCGAGATTGCGCAGATAAGTTTCGCGGTGGCGCGCGCGATCGACGCTCGTGCCGTCCGCGCCAACGAGGCCGGCCATCACGTGCAGCTTGTCGTTGCCGATCTTGCGCGCGTAGTCGAGTGCGGTCTCGACCGAGCGGCGGAATTGGTCTTCCCGGCCCGGCAGCGAGGCCAGACCGCGTTCGCCCGCGGCCCAGTCGCCGGGCGGCGCGTTGAAGAGCGCCTGCACGAGGCCGTTGCCGTCGAGGCGCGAGCGGATTTCGGCCGCCGGGTGCTCGTAGGGAAAGAGATACTCCACCGCGCGAAAGCCGTCACGGGCGCAGGCGGCAAAGCGGTCGAGGAACGCGTGCTCGTTGTACATCATGGTGAGATTCGCTGCGAAACGCGGCATGGCATCAGCTCCGGCTGGAAAACAAGCAATGGAACAAGAATGGGGGCATGCGGGCCTTCAGTGCAGGGCTTCAGTGCAGGGCTTCAGCGCCGCGGCTTGCCGATCATGCGCGACATCGCCCGCGCCAGCTCCTTCACCACCGTGTCGGCGGTCGGCCGGTGCAGCAGCGCGAGGTCCATGGTTTCGATCGCGGGCAGCCCGCTCTTTTGCGTGAGCACGACGTGATCGGCCGTAACGGAGCGCAGCGGCAGCAGGCTGATGCCGAGCCCGTCGGCCACGGCCGCCTGGATGCCGCTCAGGCTCGAACTGATGAAGCTCATGCGCCAGCGCCGCCCGAGCCCTTCGATCGCGTTAGTCATGTCGTCGCGATACAGTCCGCGCGGCGGGAACGCCACCAGCGGAATCGGGTCGAGCTGAAACGACGGGTTCTTCGCGCTGTCGATCCAGCGCAGTTGCTCGGGCCAGCTGGCCACGGCCTCGCGGCTGTTGCGGCGGTGCTTCACGAGCGCGAGATCGAGGTCGCCGCGGTCGTAGTTGCGCTCGACGTCGCGGCTCAAGCCGCTCGTGACTTCGAGCTTCACCAGCGGGTGCTCGCGCGTGAATGCCGCGAGCATGTGCGTCGTGGGCCCGCCGACGAAATCCTCGGGCACGCCCAGGCGCACCGTCAAGCCCACGGTCGCCCCCGCCAACGATTCGAGCATTTCGTCGTTGAGCGCCAGCATGCGCCGCGCGTAGGCCAGCAGCGTCTCGCCGGCATCGGTCGGACGCACGTCGCGCGCGCCGCGCTCGAGCAGCTTGTGCCCCGCCATGTCCTCCAGACGCTTCACTTTCTGGCTCACCGTCGACTGCGTCGAATGCAGCCGCGCCGAGGCTGCCGTGAACGTGCCGCAATCGGCCACCATGACGATGGCCTTGAGCAGGTCCAGATCGAACAGCGGCCGATGTCCTCCTGAGTCGCTTTTCATCGGGCTATTTGGTTTTCGAATGGAATACCGCCTTCTATCACGTAGCGTGAAGGCTGGCAATCGGGCCCGCAGTCGGGACCTCGGTCAGCCCATCGGTCAGGCTGGCAATCGCCGGGTATTCGCTGGCAAACTGGCGAGATCGACGCCGTGCCCTGCGCGGCCCCATGGCCACTACTGTGGAATCGGCATGACTTCTTCTCTTCATCCTCTCTTCATCTCCAACGTCCGCCTTTCCGATGACCCGCGCGGCCAGCCGGTATCCGTCTCGGTCGCTGGCGGCCGCATCGAGGCGATGGGGCCGAACTTCGCGCCGCCGTCCGGCGCCCGCATCGAAGACGGCGGCGGCGCGCTGCTGCTGCCGGGCTTCGTCGAGGGGCACACGCATCTCGACAAGACCCTCTGGGGCCGCGACTGGTACGTCAACGAAGTCGGCCCGAATCTCACCGACCGCATCGCGAACGAACGCGCGTTCCGCAAGGACTCGGGGCACGATGCGGGCGTGCAGTCGCTCGCGCTGTCGCACGCGTTCCTCGCGGCCGGCACGACGCGCCTGCGCACCCACGTCGATATCGATACCGACGCGGGCCTGCGCTATCTCGAAGGCGTGCTCGGCACGCGCGACACGCTGGCCGGCGTGCTCGACATGCAGATCGTCGCGTTCCCGCAATCGGGCCTGCTGATCCGCCCCGGCACCGAGAAACTGCTCGACGATGCGCTCGCCGCCGGCGCGGACGTGCTGGGCGCGCTCGATCCCGCCTTGATCGACGGCGATCCCGCGCGCTCGCTCGACACCACCTTCGCGCTCGCCGAGCGTTACGGCAAGCCCATCGACATTCATCTGCACGAACCGGGCGAGATCGGCGCGTTCACGTTCAAGCTGCTGCTCGACCGCGTGGAGGCGCTGGGCATGCAAGGGCGCGTGGTGGTGAGCCACGCGTTCTGCCTGGGCGCATTGCCCGAGCCCACGGCGCTGCTCGAACGGATCGCGCGCCTGCGCGTGGCGCTGCTGACGAGCGCCCCGCCCTCGCGCCCGGTGCCGCCGCTCAAGCGCTGCCGCGAGCTGGGCATCACGATCTTTGGCGGCAACGACGGCATTCGCGATACGTGGACGCCGTACGGCGTGCCCGACATGCTCGAACGCGCGATGCTGATCGGCATGCGCTACGACCTGCGGCGCGACGACGATCTGGCGGTCGCGTTCGACTGCGTGAGCGCGGCGGGCGCGCAAGGCTGCGGTTTCGCAGATTACGGCCTGCACAAGGGCGCGCGCGCCGACCTCGTGCTGGTGGACGCCGAAACGCTCGCGCACGCGGTGGTCGCGCGGCCCGTGCGCAAGCTGGTGGTGGCGAACGGGCGCATCGTTGCGCGCGGCGGCGTGCTTGCCGCCTGAACGACTAAGAGGATGCACATGGACCATCGAGAACACGTGGACGTGCTGATCATGCACGGTTGCGTGATTACGGTCGACGTCGCGCGCCGCGTGATCGAGGACGGCGCGGTGGCGGTCAAGGGCGAGCGCATCGTCGCGGTAGGCACGAGCGCCGGGCTTGCCGAAAAATATTCTGCGGACCGCACGATAGACGCGCGCCGAAAAGCCGTGCTGCCCGGCTTCATCGACGCGCACGCGCATGCGGGCCATGCGATGCTGCGCAGCATCGGCGGCGCGGACGGCGATGCGTGGACCGACGCCTGTGAAACGATCTATACGCGGGCCTCGGACGAGACGTTCTGGGAGATGGAGTCGCATCTCGCGGCGCTCGAACGCCTGAAGGCCGGCGTGACGACGGGGGTATCGCTGCTCGGCGGCGGCGATTCGATCATGCGCGTGGACGATCCGGTCTACGCGCGGCGCCATTGCGACGCCGTGGTCAAGACCGGCACCCGCTCGATGGTCGCGGTCGGCGCTTCGCGGCCGCCCTCGCCGCGCGCCTACACCACGTATGCGTCTGATGGCACACATGGCAGCGTGACGCGAGATGTCGATTTCGATCAGATGTACGAAGTATGCGAGGCAATCGCCGACACTTGCCACGGCGACGCGAACGGCCGCATCCGGATCGCGCTCACGCTGCCCGTGTACGCACCGCAGCACTACCCGGCGCAGGCGCAATGGGAAGGCACGGCGCGCCGCGAGGCGGCCCGCTACATGGCGCTCGCGCAGTCGCGCGGGCTCTCGTTCACGCAGGACGGCCATCGCGCCGGCACGCTGGAATTTGCGCATCGCGAGCTGGGGCTCATGAATGCGAAGTCGTTCATGTCGCACGCGATCGACCTCACCGAGGCGGACATTGCCGTGTGTGTGGAAACGGGTGCCTCGATCGTGCACAACCCGAGCGCGATCATGTCGGTCATCGGCCGCTGCCCGGTGCCGGAGCTCATCGATGCGGGGGTCAACGTGGCAATCGGCTCGGACGCCGCCGCGCCCGACCGCGGCTACGACATGTTCCGCCACATGTGGCAGTGCATGCACTATCACCGCCGGCACTTCCGCGATCCGGACGTGCTGCCGCACGGCAAGGTGCTGGAGATGATCACGATCGACGCCGCGAAGGCGCTGTCGATGGACGGAGAAATCGGCTCACTCGAAGCGGGCAAGCTGGCCGACATCATCCTCGTCGACCTGTTCAAGCCGCATATGATGCCGATGAACATGCCCGTCTATCGCGTCACGTGCTTCGCGAATGCCGCGGACGTGTGCATGACGATGGTGGGCGGACGGATTTTGATGGAAGACTACCGCGTGCTGTCGGTCGACGAAGCGGAGATTCTGGAGGGGGTTCAGGCCGCTGCGGAGCGCATGCTCGAGCGCAGCGGCCTGCGTCGCCTGCTGGACATGCCGGCGACGCTATGGGGGACCAGCCACTATTGAGCGGCGGGCCTGAAGCCGGCTATTACGCCTTGCGCTTCGGCTGCTGGCCGAGCGTGAGCTTCACCGTGCGGTTCACATCCTTGTACAGCAGATAGCGGAAGCGCGACGGGCCGCCCGCGTAGCAGGCTTGCGGGCAGAACGCGCGCAGCCACATGAAGTCGCCAGCTTCGACTTCCACCCAGTCCTGGTTCAGTCGATAGACGGCCTTGCCTTCGAGCACGTAGAGGCCGTGCTCCATCACGTGCGTTTCAGCGAACGGAATCACGCCGCCCGGCTCGAACGTGACGATGTTCACGTGCATGTCGTGGCGCATGTCGCTCATGTCGACGAAGCGCGTGGTGACCCAGCGGCCTTCGGTGCCGGGCATCGGGATCGGCTCGATATCGCGCTCGTTCGTCACGAAGGCTTCGGGCATCGGCACGCCTTCGACTTCTTCGTAGTGCTTGCGCAGCCAGTGGAAGCTCGCCACGGCGCCGCTGCGGTTGTGCAGCGTCCAGTTCGTGCGCGGCGGGATGAAGGCGTAGCCGCCCGGCACGAGCTTGTGCTCGACGCCGTTGAGCTTGAGCTCGAGCTCGCCGTCGACCACGAAGATCACGCCTTCAGCGAGATCGTCGAGTTCGGGACGGTCGCTGCCGCCGCCGGGGCTCACTTCCACGATGTACTGCGAGAACGTTTCGGCAAAGCCGGTCAGCGGACGCGCGAGCACCCACAGGCGCGTGTTGTCCCAGAACGGCAGGTAGCTCGTGACGATGTCACGAATCACGCCCTTCGGGATGACCGCGTAGGCTTCGGTGAACATGGCGCGATCGGTCAGCAATTCGGTTTGAGCCGGATGGCCGCCCTTCGGCGAGTAGTAAGGACTGGATGACATTCTTGGTGCTCCGTGAGGATTTGATGTCACAACTTCAAAGACGAGGCCGCGCGCGGACAAAAGCGCGCGAAGGCGCTCGGGATAGTCAGCCGCGCTGGCCGGATGCAGCCGGCGTGGTTTCGAATTTCATGCGGGGTGTATCACCCCAAAATTGCCCGCTTCGGACGATGACGCGTTCGGCGGGTGCGGCGGCCACCGCGGCTGCCGCGTGCGGCGCCTTGACGATCACGAACGAGGCTTCGTTGCCGGTCTTCAGGCCGTAGTCGCGCTTGCCGATCACGGCCGCGCCGGCGTCGGTCGCCATCTCGAGTGCCACCCGCAGCTCTTCGTCAGTATAGAACCCGGATCGGTAGCCAACGAGCATGGCGCGCTGCAGCATGTCGCCGTTGCCGTACGGCCACCAGGCGTCCTGAATGTTGTCGTTGCCGCTGAACACGCGCACGCCGGCGGCGCGCAACGGGAGAATCGGCGGGAAGGCGCGGTCGCCGGGGGCGTTGGTCATGATCGACACGCCGGCTGCGGCCAGCGCGTCGGCGATGCGCGCGACGGCGTCCGCCTCCACGTCGCCCAGCGCATAGGCATGGCTGACCGACACCCTGCCCTCCAGGCCGGCCGCGCGGGTGCGCGCGGCGATCCGGTGAAGCTGCTCGATGCCTTGTTCGCCGGCTTCATGCAGATGAATATCGATCTTCACGCCGCGCTTTTGCGCGATGCCGAAGACGATGTCGAGCTGGCCGTTGGCGTCGCCGTCGAGCGTGGTCGGGTCGATGCCGCCCACCACGTCGACGCCTTCTTGCGCGGCGGCATCGAGCACCTCAGCCGTGCCCGGGCACGACACCACGCCCGCTTGCGGAAACGCGACGAGTTCGATGTCCATGATGCCGCGCCATTTTTCGCGCGCTTCCATCACGGCGTGAAGATGGGTCAGGCCGGTCGTGGCGTCCACGTCGACGTGGCTGCGCATGGCGATGGTGCCGAACGAGGCCGCCTGGCGGATGAGCGCGTCGGCGCGCTGGGCAATCGGCGCGGCGCTGGCGAGCGCGGATTTTTCGTCGGCGAGGCGCTCGCGCAGCGTCGCGGCGACGCGATGCGGATGCCAGCGGTCGCCGAGGAAGCTTTTATCGAGGTGGATATGGCCGTCGACGAAACCCGGCAGCACGAGGTGCCCCTGGAGGTCGACGATTTCGGCGGCCCCGGTTTCGGGCCGTTCGGCGCCGAGGCTGGAGATGCTGGCAAAGCGTCCATCGCGTACAGCGAGATTCAGTGGCTGGCCGTCAGCGCCTACGGCATTGACGAATACGCGATCGAACATGATGACGGTGTCTCGGCAATTCAGGACCCACTCAACGCGTTGCGGTCTGCGTTGCGCTCGCTGCGCGTCGGGGCCCTATGAGAGGATGAATGCCGTCACGATATCCGAAGCCCGTATTATCGACAAATTAAATGTTGAAATGGCCGCCATTCATTTTCTAGATAGCTCGCCACTTGCCTGATTGCTCGCGGTGCTTCACTACAGCCCGAGCGCGCGCCCGTCGCTGCGCGGATCGTGGGCGCCGGTCATGTGCCCGTCCGCGCCGATGCGGATCGCCCCGGGGTGCCCGGCCAGCTGGCTTTGCGCGGGAATGGGGCTCATTTCGTGGCCGCGCGCGGCCAGTTCACCGAACACTTGCGCGCCTGCGTCCTCTTCGAGCTTGAGGCTGTCGCGGCTGTCCGAGAAGGTCTTGCCGAGCAAAAAGCGCGGCCGGCCGAGCGCCGAAAGCGGGTCCATGTCGTAGTCGATCAGGCGCGTGAGCACGGCCGCGAGGGTCTGCGGCTGCCCGTCCGCGCCCTGGGTGCCGTACAGCAGGTGCGGGCGGCCCGCCTTCAGGTACATGCCGGGGTTCAGTGTATGGAACGGCCGCTTGCCGCCGCGCAGCACGTTGGGGCTCTTCGGGTCGAGGCTGAACGAGGCGCCGCGGTTGTGCCACAGGATGCCCGTGTCGCCGGCCACCACGCCGCTGCCCCAGTCGAAATATACGGTTTGCAGCATGCTCACGCTGTTGCCCTGCTCGTCGGCCGCGCCGATATACACCGTGTCGCCATGCTTGAACGTGTGCGGCCAGGGCATCGCGCGGTCCATGCGGATACGGCGCGCATGCGCGTCGAGCGTCTGCGCCGACAGCATCTGGTCGACCGGCACGTCGACGAAATCGGGATCGGCGACGTAGCGGTCGCGGTCGAGAAACGCCAGCTTCACCGCTTCTACGAGGACGTGATAGTAGTCGGCGCTGTTCTCGGGAATCGAGGCGAGATCGAAGCGATCGAGAATGCCCATGATTTCGAGCGTGGTCACGCCCTGAGTTGGCGGGCGCAGGCCCAGCAGCTCGCCGCCGCGATAGCCCACGCGCAGCGGCACTTCCTCGCGCGCCGTCGTGCGGGCCAGGTCGTCGAGCGTGAGCGGCGAGCCCGCCTGCTTCAGGCCGGCGGCCACCCGCTCGGCCAGATCGCCTTCATAGAATTCGCGGCCGCCGTGCGTGGCGATGCGCTCGAGGCTGCGCGCCAGTTCGCGCTGGACGAACGGCTCGCCGGCCCGAGGGATGCGTCCGTGCGGCATGAAGACCCGCGCGAAGCCCTCCCAGCTGGCCAGCTCGCCGGCGCGCAGCGTTTGCCAGAATTGCTGCGAGGGCGTCACGGGAAAGCCGTTGGCCGCGTACTCGATGGCGCGCGAAAACAGCGACGACCAGCCCTGCTTGCCGCCCCACGCGCCGCGGCTGAGCGAGTAAGCCTTGTCCCAGACGGCAACCGAGGCGCCAGTCGTCAGCGCTGCGCCGGGCCCGCGCACCGGAATCGCGCCTGTGTAGCCGGACGTTTTCGCGGCGGCCTGGCCAATGCCGGAGAGCGTATGCACGTGGCCGGCGCGGTCGCTGATCACCATGAAGGCGTCACCGCCGAGCCCGGTGAAGTGCGGGTAGGTCACGCTCAGCACCGCGCCGATCGCGATGGCCGCCTCGATCGCATTGCCGCCCGCACGCAGCACTTCGCGTCCGGCTTCGCTTGCCAGTTCGTGCGGGCTCGTCACCATGCCGCGCGACGAGCGCGCAAGCCGGGGCGTTTCGATTGATGTGCCGGGCGTGCGCGTGACGGGCGCTTCGAGGGCCGCGTCGTCGAGCAGCGCCTGCTGCGCCATCTCTTCTTCGATGTCCGTCCCGGTGTCGGTCTGGGCTTGCGCTACGAGCGTCATGGTGCTTCCCCTATGCATTTATCGCTTGTGCCGCGGACAGTCAGTGGGCTGCCGCGGCCCTTCGTGTGATTTTTCGAGCAGCCGTCAGACTTCCGGCTTCCAGCCCTTCCACCAGCGGTGCGTGGTGACTTCGGGCGCCGAATAGCGCTCCTTCACCCACGCATAGGCCGGTCCGAGCGCGTTCATCGCAATCGCCGCAAACAAGGCCATGAACGGGTTGTGCGCAACCGGACCAAAGCCGCCGAACAGCGTGCCGAAGTACGTCGCGAATCCGAAGAACATGCCCGGGATGAAATTGAACATGACGAACTGGCGGGCCAGCGACATCATCAGGCCGTTCAGCGTGAAGAGGATCGCCATTTGCGCGAGCAGCAGCGTGTTGCCGCTGAATTGCCGCGCCGCCTGCTCGAAGCAGAGAACGATCAGGAATGCGAAGAACGATCCGACCGGCAAGGTGGGCCAGATGCGCTTGAGGTTCCTGGCGCTCGGCCCGCCCATCGCGAAGGTCGCGGCCCAGCTGATGAAAATGGCCCACGGCGGCAAGTGCAGCGGCAACATGGCGATCGGTATCGTCGTGACTGCAAGGGCTGATGCGACGACTTCCGCGGGTAGCTTCTTCATGCTCGTCTCCTTGAGTTTTCGATTGAACGTTCAGGTTCTGTTCACGTCAGGCACAGCAACACGAATGCCGGTGGATTTCGCAGTGGTGCGTGGTGACCACCGTAATGCGGCCGCGCTTGATGACCCACAGCCGCGGCGGGATGTCGAGCAGCGCATCGGCCACCCGGAAAGTGTCGAGAATGACGAGATCGGCTTGCTTGCCCACCGCGATGCCGTAGCCGTGCTCGATCCCGATCGCGCGCGCGGCGTTGCGCGTGCCCATGTCCAGAATCGCCTGCTGATGCTCCGGCACGCCGAATTGGGCCACGTGCGCGAGCATGTTGCCGATCTGCAGCATGTCGGCCTTGCCGAACGGCGTGAACGCGTTGCGCACGTTGTTCGACGAATAGGCGACGTTGACGCCCGCGTTATACAAGGCCTTGACGGGCGTGAGGCCGCGCCGCTGGTTGTGCGTGTCCTTGCGGCCGCCCAGATAGAGGTCGGTGGCCGGCAGCGTCACGATGCTGATGCCCGCTTCGCGCATGCGCTCGATCACCGGCTTGAGCGCCTCGTCGTCGAGGGCGCCGAGGCTCGTGACGTGTCCGAGCGCCACCCGCCCCTGGTAGCCGGTCTCGATGGTCTTCTGCGCGATATATGAAATCGCGGCGAAGCGCGGGTCGGTGGTGTCGTCGGCGAAGTCGGCATGCATGTCGACCGGCAGGTCGAAGCGCTGCGCGAGCTCGAACACCATGTCGATATGGCGCTGCGTGTCGACCCAGTTGAGTTCGTTGTATGGGCAACCACCAACCACATCCGCACCCATCTGCAAGGCTTCGACCATCAGCTCGTGGGTGCCCTGGGACTTGAGAATGCCCTCCTGCGGAAACGCCACGATCTGCAGGTCGAGCAAATCTTCGTATTCGCCTTTCAGCTCGAGCAACGTCTCCACGCCGATCAAGCCTTGGATCAGGTCGACGTCGGGGTGCGCGCGCACGGCAACGGTGCCGTTCTTCACCGCCATGTCGAGCACCTGGCGCGAACGATCGAGCACGTCGTTGCGCTCCTGCTTGCTCTTGAGCACGCCCGTCACGCGAATCGCCTCGTCGAGCGTGCCGAAGCGGGCCGGCAGCCGGCGGTGCAAAAGGGCCTTGTCGAGATGCAGGTGCGCCTCGATCAACCCCGGAATGGCCGCGCGCCCGCCCGCGTCGATAATCTCGTCGGCCGTTGCGTCGATGCCTGCTTCGAGCGCCACGATGCGGCCGTCGCGAATGGCGATGTCGACGGGCGGTTCATCGTCGCGAACGCAGACGTTGTTGATCAGAAGGTCCACATGCATGATTGGGTCTCCTTACGTAATGGGTCGGCCGGGAGCGTGCGCGGTCACTGCCCGGCGCGGCGGGCAGGCGCTGCGGCCCTGCCTGGCGGCGGTCCGCAACGACTTGCGCGTTATAGACAGATTAGGCGTGCGGCTGTGCGCCTGGCATCGGGATCGGCTGGTTTTGGTCCAGGGATTTTCCGAGACGCACCGCACAAAGCGGCTGCCGGACTCAGGTATCCGTGCCCGCGAAGACGAGACCGTGCTGGATGGCGTAATGGACGAGCCCGGCGGTCGACGGGATCTCCATCTTGTCGAGGATGTTGGCCTTGTGCGTGCTGACGGTTTTGCTCGACAGCGAGAGGCTGTGCGCGATGTCGTTGATGCTGCTGCCCTCGACGAGCATCTGGAAGATCTGGAACTCGCGCGGCGTGAGAAACGTGTGAGGAAACGCGCTGGCGGGCTGCTGCAACTGCTTGACCAGCTTCTCGGCCACCAGCGCCGAGACGATCGTGCCGCCCCGGGCGACCTTGCGTATCGCGCCGATCAACTGGTCGGACTCGGCGTTCTTGGTCAGATACCCAGCCGCGCCCGCGCGGATCGCCTGAACCGCGTATTGCGACTCGCGGTACATGCTCAGGACCAGTACCGGCAGCGCCGGGTGGCTGGCCTTGATCTGCTGGATCAACGCGATGCCGCTCTTGCCCGGCATCGACATGTCGAGCAGCAGCACGTCGACGGCCGTGCTGCGCAGTTGCTCGACGACGTCGGTGCCGTCGACGGCTTCCGCCGCCACCTCCATGTCGGGCACCGTGGAGAGGATGCGTTTCAGACCGTCGCGAATGATCGCGTGGTCGTCGGCGATCATGATGCGCATGATGGGCTCGCGTCGTTGGCAACTGCGTTTGCGGCGGGGTTGGCAAGCGGGTTGGCTAGAGGGTTGGCAAGCGGGCCCGAAGCCGGCTCCGCGGGTGAAGCGTGCAGCGGAATGCGGGCGCTCACGCGCGTGCCGTGGCCGGGGCGGCTCGTGACGTCCAGTTGCCCGCCCAGCATCAGCGCGCGCTCGCGCATGCCGAGCAGGCCGAGCCTCGGTCCGTTGGCGGCGTGCGAGGTGTC
Organism: Paraburkholderia sp. A1BS-2L; assembly: GCF_051125205.1. Classification (NCBI taxonomy): domain Bacteria; kingdom Pseudomonadati; phylum Pseudomonadota; class Betaproteobacteria; order Burkholderiales; family Burkholderiaceae; genus Paraburkholderia; species Paraburkholderia sp. A1BS-2L. The sequence goes on along the minus strand of NZ_CP120429.1, from coordinate 113,522 downwards.
CATGCCGCGGCCGTTGTCGGCAATCGCCAGGTGGCAGTGATCGTCGTGCGCGTCGAGTTCGACCACCACGCGCGAGGCCCGCCCGTGTCGGCTCGCATTGGTGAGCGACTCCTGGACGATGCGGAAGATGGCCGTGCTGCGCTCCGCATCGAGCTCGCCCAGCAGCGTCTCGGGCATGCTCAGCCGCAGGTCGCACGGCAGCCCGGTGCGCTGCGTGAACGATTCGGTCAGCCATTCGAGCGCCGCGTGGAGCCCCAGCTCGTCCAGCACCGGCGGGCGCAGATCGGACGCGATGCGATGCACGGCGTCCATGGTGGTGTCCACCAGATTCTTTAGCATGCCGATGTGGTCGATCTGCCCGAAGGTCAGCGCGCGCGCCTGGGTCTCCAGATAGTTCAGGCCGAGCCGCAGCCCGCTCAGCAACTGGCCGAGCTCGTCGTGCAGCTCGCGCGAAATGCGCGAACGCTCGGTTTCGCGCACCGACTGCAGCCACGCGGAAAGCTCGCGCAACTGCGAGCGCGAATCGCGCAGCTCCGTTTCCGTGCGCTTGAAGTCGGTGATGTCGCGCGAGATGCCGACCGTGCCGACGATGCGCCCGTCCGCGCCGCGCACCGGCATCTTGACGGTGTCGAACCAGAGCAGCTTGCCGTTGGGGCCGGGGCGCCGCTCCTCGTAGCGGCGGCGCTTGCCGTTTTCGAGCACCGCGCGGTCGGTGTCCAGATATACCTCGCCCAGTTCCGGCGACCAGACCTGGTCGGGCGTGCGGCCGATGATGTCCTGCTCGGGGCGTCCGCACGCTTCCATGAACGCTTCATTGACGAGGACGTAGCGTGACTCGGTGTCCTTCAGCCATGCCTGGTCCGGGATGTTGTTCAGAATGGCCCGGTGTAATTCGCCATGGTTCTCCACGACTGCTCCTCGCAAGGGACACGATGGAGGCCCGCAGGCACGTGCAGCTCGCGCGATGGGCCCCCGAATGCATGCAATATATCAATCCAGTCAAGATCACGCGCCTCTAGTTTTCCCGCATATTCCTGGATTGCGGGAATTCATGATTTATTTGTCTGACTCATCCTCCGCGCCTCGCCGGCAGCGGCGTGTTCCCGCAGCGTGTTCCCGCAGCGCGCCGCTTCAGTCTCAAGGCTGTAAATTTCATATACAACCTGAAGCCTGTATTTTTCATTTACAGTCTTAAGGTTGTATTTAACATTTACAGCCTATAGACTGTGAACTGTCCTTTGCCACGTCACTGCAGCAGGAGCCTCGCGTGGACTATTCGCTCAAGACCGTCAGCCAGTTGCGTCCCATGCTGCTGGGCTTTCGCAAGCAAGCCGGCCTCACCCAGGAACAGGTCGCGCAGCGCCTCGGCATCTCTCAGCAAAGCTATGCCGCCTTCGAAGCGCACCCCGAGTCCGCAAGCGTCGACCGGCTGTTTCGCGTCCTGCGGTTGTTCTCGGTCGAAATGCGCCTGTCCTCAGAGGCTTTGGCGGCGCCCGCCGGCCCAGCCGGGCAAAAGCGCGCTGCAAAAAGCCCCGCCCAAACTGCCGCAACGCGCGCGTCCGCTCCCGCCGCGGCCAAGCCCGCGGCGCCAAAGCCCCGCGCGAAGCCGCGCAAACGGGAGGACTGGTAATGGCGCGCCCCCGTCAGACGAACCGGCTCGACCTGTGGATGAACGGCCTGCCCGTCGGGTACTGGGAGGTCGTGCGCGGCGTGGAGCGCCTCGCGTATTTCGAGACCTGGCGCGATGACGAGCAAGGCCGGCCGCTCTCGCTTTCACTACCCTTCACGCCGGGCAACCAGCCGTTGCGCGGCGCCGCCGTGGCCGACTACTTCGACAACCTGCTGCCCGATAGCGAGCGGATCCGGCGCCGCATCGCGGCGCGCTACCGCACGGCCAGCACCACGCCGTTCGAGTTGCTGGCCGTGCTCGGGCGCGACTGCGTGGGCGCGCTGCAACTGCTGCCTGCGGGCGAGGAGCCGGCGGGCCTCGAAACCATCGAAGGCAAACCGCTGTCGACGGCCGACATCGCCCGGCTGCTGCGCGACACCACCGCCGCGCCGCCGTTCGGCGAGCACGAGAGCGTGGACGATCTGCGCCTCTCGATTGCCGGCGCGCAGGAGAAAACCGCCCTGCTGCGGCACCAGAACCGCTGGCTGCTGCCCATGGGCAGCACGCCCACCACGCACATCCTGAAGCTGCCGCTCGGTCTCGTCGGCAACATGCGCGCCGACATGCGCACGTCGGTCGAGAACGAATGGCTATGCGCGAAGATCGTCGCGGCTTATGGGCTGCCGATCGCGCCCTGCGAGATCGCCCGTTTCGAGGACACGAAGGCGCTCGTGGTCGAGCGCTTCGACCGCCGCATGGCGCGCAATGGCCGCTGGATCGTGCGCCTGCCGCAGGAGGACCTGTGCCAGGCCACGGGCACGCCGGGCCTGCACAAATACGAGGCGGACGGCGGGCCCGGCATCGAGAGCGTCATGACGGTGCTCGGCGGCTCCGTGCGCCGCGAGGACGACCGCCGCCATTTCTTCATGGCGCAACTGGTGTTCTGGCTGCTCGCGGCCACTGACGGCCACGCCAAGAATTTCAGCATCGCGCATCTGCCGGGCAGCCGCTACGCCGCCACGCCGCTCTACGACGTGCTCTCGGCGCATCCGATCATCGGGCGCGGGCGCAATCAGCTGCCGGCGCAGCGCGCGAGCCTCGCCATGGCCGTGCGCGGGCGCAACGCGCACTACCGTATCGCGCAGATCCTGCCGCGCCACTGGATCGCCCAGGGGCAGCGCGTAGGGTTCACCGTCGCGCAGGTCGAGGCGATGATCGAGACGGTGGCCGGGGCAACCGAACGCGTGATCGGCGAAGTCGCTGCCCAGCTTCCCGGCGACTTTCCACTCGATGTGGCCGAGTCGGTATTCGCGGGCATGCGCAGGCTGGCAAGGGTTCTGGCGGCCGCTTGAGCCGATGTGAGCCGATGTTGAGCCGAGGCCGGCAACGCGCGCGAAGCGCGTTGCCGGACGGACAAGAGTGAACGTCCGATTAGTCGTGCGCCATGGCGCGTTCTACGGTCGTCTGCGTGGGCATCATGTTGACGTTCGCGTTGTGCATGACCCACAGCGAAAGTCCGACGATCACCGCAATCAGGAAAGCCGAGCACACGAAGATGCCGGTGTTCGCGCGCTGGCTGCGCGAGGCGCCGATATGCAGGAAATACACGAGCTGCACGACGAGCTGAGCAACGCACAGCACGACGATGGCCGCGAGCCCTGCCCTGGGCGGCACCACATGCAGCATCACCACCCCGAACGAGGCGAGCGTGAGCACGAGCGAAAGTATCGTGCCGATCATATAGCTCTTGAGGCTGCCGTGCGAATTGTCGTGACTGCCGTCGTGGCTGCCCGAATGCGTAACGTGGGGTGAACTCACAGCATGCCTCGCAGATAAACAAAGGTGAAAACGCAGATCCATACGAGATCCAGGAAGTGCCAGAACATGCTCAGGCACGCGAGGCGTCGGCGGATCGCGCCGGTGAGGCCGAACTTCCAGGTCTGATGCATCATGATCGCGATCCACAGCAGACCGGCCGAAACATGCAGGCCGTGCGTACCGACCAATGTGAAGTACGCCGAAAGATACGCGCTCGTATGCGGGCCCGCGCCATCGGCGACGAGCTTCGCGAATTCGTTCACCTCCATGCCGATGAAGCCCACGCCGAACGCGAATGTGATTGCCAACCATACGATCACTTGCGCGCGTCGCTGCGCGTGCAGGCCCAGCATCGCCATGCCGAACGTGACGCTGCTCGCGAGCAGTAGCAGCGTTTCGCACAGCACGTAAGGCAGTTCGAAGAGCTGCCTGGCGCCAGGGCCGCCCGCAGTGGCATTCGCGAGCACGCCGAAGGTGGCGAAGAGCGTCGCGAAGATGAGGCAGTCGCTCATCAGGTAGATCCAGAACCCCAGCGTGGTCCTGGTGCCGTCATCATGGCCGTGAGCGTGGCCATGAGCGTGAGATAGTGCAGCGTGAGCCATGGTTTAAGCCATCTCCTCGATTTGCTCGGGTTGTTCAATGCGTGGCTTGATGCCGAGCTGCCTGAAGCGCGCGTCCTCGATGCGCGCCACCTCCGCGGCCGGCACCCAGTAATCGACGTCCTGGTCGTAGCTGCGCACGATGAACGTGGCGATCATGCCGGCGAGCCCCAACGCCGCGAACAGCCACATGTGCCACACGAGCGCAAAGCCCAACAGCAGGCTGAACGCGGCGATAACGAAGCCCGCCCCCGTGTTGCGCGGCATGTGGATGTCTTCGTAGGCGCGCGGCTGCACGTACGCGCGGCCGGCTTCCTTGTTGTCCCAGTGTTGCTCCATCGAGGTGATTGCCGGCAGCACGGCGAAGTTGTAGAACGGCGCGGGCGAGGCCGTCGACCATTCGAGGCTGCGGCCGTCCCACGGATCGCCGGTGAGGTCGCGGTTCGCATCGCGCTCGCGAATGCTCACGTAGATCTGCATGATGAAGGCGAGGATGCCGAGTCCCACGAACACCGCGCCCACGAGCGCCACCACCAGCCACGGATGCCATCCGGGCACCGCGTAGTGATTCATGCGGCGCGTCATGCCCTCGAAGCCGAGGATGTAGAGCGGCGTGAACGCGAGCCAATAGCCGATCAGCCAGCACCAGAACGACACCTTGCCCCAGAACTCGTTGAGCGTGAAGCCGAACACTTTCGGGAACCAGAAGCTGATGCCCGCAAGACAGCCGAATACCACCCCGCCGATGATCACGTTATGGAAGTGCGCGACGAGGAACAGCGAGTTGTGCAGCACGAAGTCCGCGCCCGGCACGGCGAGCAGCACTCCGGTCATGCCGCCCACGGCGAAGGTCACCATGAAGCCGATGGTCCAGAGCGTCGCGCTGTGATAGCGAATGCGGCCGCGATACATCGTGAAGAGCCAGTTGAACAGCTTCACGCCGGTCGGGATCGAGATGATCGTGGTCATGATGCCGAAGAACGCATTGACGTTCGCGCCCGAGCCCATCGTGAAGAAGTGATGCAGCCACACGAAGAACGAGAGAATGCCGATCGAGGCCGTCGCGTACACCATCGACTTGTAGCCGAACAGCGGCTTGCCCGAGAACGTCGCAATGATCTCCGAGAACGCGCCGAACGCGGGCAGGATCAGGATGTATACCTCGGGGTGTCCCCACACCCAGATCAGGTTGATGTACATCATCGCGTTGCCGCCGAGTTCGTTCGTGAAGAAATGCATGTCGAGATAGCGGTCCATCGTGAGCAGCGCGAGCGTGCCGGTAAGCACCGGGAACACCGCGACGATCAGGATGTTGGTGATGAGCGCCGTCCACACGAACACGGGCATCTTCATGAGGTCCATGCCGGGTGCGCGCATGCGCAGAATGGTCACGATGAAGTTGATGCCCGAGAGCGTGGTGCCAAGGCCCGATATCTGCAATGACCATATGTAGTAGTCCATACCTGCAGTCGGGCTGTAGCCCAGCTCCGAAAGTGGCGGATACGCGACCCAACCCGTCGCGGCGAAGTCGCCGACGAACATCGACACCATCACCAGCACCGCGCCCACCACCGAGAGCCAGTACGAGAGCGAGTTCACGAACGGATACGCGACGTCGCGCGCGCCGATCTGCAGCGGCACGACCACGTTCATCAGACCGAGAATGAGCGGCGTGGCCACGAAAAAGATCATGATGACGCCGTGCGCCGTGAAGATCTGGTCGTAGTGATGCGGCGGCAGATAGCCCGCTGCGTCGTTGAAGGCGATGGCCTGCTGCACGCGCATCATGATCGCGTCGGCGAAGCCGCGCAGCAGCATGACGATCGCCAGCACGATGTACATGATGCCGATGCGCTTGTGATCCACCGAGGTGAGCCATTCGCGCCACAGATAGCCCCACTTCCCCGCGAGCGTGATCGCGGCGAGCAGGACAAGACCGCCGAGCGCCACGACGGCGCCCGTGCCCATGATGATCGGCTCGTGCCAGGGAACGGCATCGAGCGTGAGTTTTCCGAACATATGTGTTTACTCCGCTGCCAGGAGGGCCGAGGTGGTCGAACGGGCCGCGCTGGCCGAACCGGCCGACGTGGTGGGCACGAGGCCACGGGGATCGCGGGTGAGCGCCGGGTTGTTCACGCCGTTCATGCCGTTCACGCCCGTGCCCGAGCCGCAGATCGGATTGCCGTGAACGCCGCGCATATACTGGCCGACTACGCCGTCGAAGAGTCCCGGCGCGATGTTCGAATAGAAAGCGACAAGCGCCTTCTCGCCCGGTTGCGCGAGCTGGATGTAGGCACTGCGGCTCAGCACCGCGGGCGAGGCTTTCGCGCGCGCGATCCATGCGTCGAAGCCGGCGCGGTTCGTGGCGAGCGTGTCGAAATGCATGTCCGAGAAGCCTGCCCCGCTGAACGCCGCCGAGCGGCCCGCGTAGGTGCCCGGATGGTTCGCGATCAGATGCAGTTGCGTCTGCATGCCCGACATCGCATAGACCTGGCTGCCGAGCTGCGGAATGAAGAACGAGTTCATCAGCGAGTCGGCGGTCAGGCGGAATGACACGGGCGTGTCGACCGGAATCGCCAGCTGGTTCACCGAGGCGACGCCGTAATCCGGATAGAGGAAGAGCCACTTCCAGTTCAGCGCGACCACGTCCACGCGGATGGGTTTTTGCTGTGATTCGATCGGCTTGTACGGATCAAGCGAATGCGTCGTGCGCCAGATCAGCACGCCAAGCGCGAGCACGATCATGCAGGGAATCGACCAGACCACCACTTCGATCGCAGTGGAATGCGCCCATTTGGGCGCATAGGCCGCGCGCGTATTCGAAGCGCGATAGCGCCACGCGAACCAGAGCGTGAGCGCGACCACCGGAATCACAACGAGCAGCATCAGGCCGAGCGCGATCAGGATGAGGTTTTTCTCCTGCACGCCGATGTCGCCTTTCGGGTCGAGCAGCACGGAGCTGCAGCCGCCGAGCAGCGAGAGCGCGGCTGCGCCGCACAGTGTCGCGGCGGTGCGGACGGAACGTATGGAATGGTGCGGGGATGAGCTTAAGGAGTCAGATTGAGGAAGTGGCGGGCCAGCTTCGACGGCTGACCCTCTTCGTGTGTGCGAGGTACGCATGTCGGGTTCCATGGTTGACTAGTCGCGCAAACCCATCCAGACGTGCTCACATCGTTTCGCCGCGGCGGCCCAACAGCACCGCCCGGATAACCATACATAGCCTTAATGTATGGATTTACGCGCTTCGTGTCCGCATGCTAGAGTAAGACATCATGCATACATCAGCGACAAAATGACGCAAAATGGCCGGATCGATCCGGACATCACCGCCGCTTCCTGGGCCAGGACGTGGGCCTCGGCTCTACAGGTCGGCAACGGTCCGCGCTATCTGCGGCTCGCCGACTTCATCGAGCGCGCCGTGGCCGAGGGCACGCTGGCGCCGGGCGAGCGCGTGCCCGCGCAGCGCGCGCTCGCGGCGCTGCTCAGCGTCGATCTCACCACGGTGACGCGCGGCTTCAACGAGGCGCGGCGGCGCGCGCTGATCGTGGCGCGCGGACCGCTCGGCACCTTCATCGCGCCACCGCGGGCGGCGCTCGGGCAGCGCGTGAATCTGAGCATGAACATCCCGCCTCCCCCGGCCGGCATCGATGCCAATGCGTTGCTGCGCGAAGGCCTCTCGCGCCTGCTGCTGCGCAGCGATGCCGACTTGCTGATGACTTATCACCTCGGCGGCGGCGGCGCGGCCGATTGCGCGACGGGCGCGAAGTGGCTTGAGCCAATGCTCGGCAAGATCGACCCCGCGCAGCTGGTGGTGTGTCCCGGCGCGCAAGCGGCGCTGGCCGCGCTGATCCTCGCGTTCACCGGGCCGGGCGAGGTGGTGCTGAGCGAGCCGCTCGTCTATCCGGGGCTGCCGCACGCGCTCGCGCAACTGGGGCGCCGACTCGAAACCGTTGCGACCGACGCCGAAGGCATGCTTCCCGACGCGCTCGAAGCCGCTTGTCGTCAGGCCGGCCAAAACGGGCCGCACGTCGCGCGCCTCGTGTATCTGAACCCCACGCTGCAAAATCCCACCGCCACGACCATGCCGGAGACGCGCCGCCGCGCGATTCTGCGCGTGGCGGCGCGCTGCGGCCTGCACATTGTCGAAGACGATCCCTACTGGCGCTTCGCGCCCGATGCGCCTGCGCCGCTCGCGCGTCTCGCACCGACGCAGGTCTCTTACCTCTCCACGCTCTCAAAAACGCTCTCGCCCGGCCTGCGCACAGCGTTTCTCGCGATGCCCGACACCGCGTCGCACGCGCGCGTGCTGGCCGCGCTGCGCACGTTCTCGCTCATGGCCGCGCCGCTCACGAATGCGCTGGCCCTGCAATGGATCGAAGACGGCACGGCCACGCATATCTTCGAAGGCGTGCGCGCCGAGGCACAGGCACGCCAGCGCATGGCGGCGCAGGCGCTCGGCCCGGCAGCGGGCGAGAACGCGGGCATTCATCTCTGGTACGAGTTGCCGAGCTACTGGCCGGCGCGCGAACTCGCGGCGGCCGCGAGCGCCGAAGGCCTCGCCGTGGCGCCGTCCACGGCATTCGAGCAAGGCATGGACACAACCCGTAGCCCGACAAACGCGATTCGCATCTCGCTGGGCGCAACCGCCGAGCGCACGCGTCTGCAGGCGGGGCTACGGCGGCTTTCCGCATTGCTCGCGAGCGACCGGTCGGCGCCCTCGCAAGTGCTCGTCTGACTCAGCCCTTGCCGCGCCAGATGGCTGCCGGCGTGTCCCTGGGCGGCGGACTGCGCGCGCCATTCAACGCCGCATCCGGCTTCAACCTCGACACCGGCTGACGATACGCCGACATTCGTACAAGCGCCCAAAAGACCCCGCCGCACACATCGGCCGAGACGCTGCCGCGCTGCGCCAGTACACTCACCGGATCGGGTGCGGCCGAATCGGACTCCCTGAATTGGCCCCAACCGCCGGTCCCGCCACCGGGCCCCAATAACCGCGCCATGCGCGAGCAGCGCCGGCGCCTGTTTCGGGAGGTTTGAACATGGCCAACGACACGATGCTGCAGCAGATGCGCGCCAAGCCGGGATTCATTGCCGCGCTCGACCAGAGCGGCGGCTCGACGCCTGGCGCACTACGGCAATACGGGATCCCGGAGAGCGAGTACAGCGGCGACGCCGAGATGTTCCGGCTCATGCACGAGATGCGCGTGCGCGTCATTAGCGCGCCGGCCTTCACGGGCGCGAAGGTGATCGGCGCGATCCTCTTCGAGCAGACCATGGACGGCCAGGCGAACGGCAAGCCGGTGCCCGCATTCCTTTGGGAGGAGCGCGGCGTGGTGCCCTTTCTCAAGGTCGACAAGGGCCTCGAAGCCGAGGCCGACGGCGTGCGGCTCATGAAGCCGATGCCCGGCCTCGACGCCTTGCTGGAGCGCGCATTGAAAGCTGGCATCTTCGGCACCAAGATGCGTTCGGTGATCGAGCACGCGTCGCCTGCGGGCATCGCCGCCATCGCGAAGCAACAGTTCGAGGTGGGCGAGCAGATCGGCGCGCGCGGTCTCGTGCCGATTCTCGAACCCGAGGTGTCGATCAAGGCCCCGGACAAGGCGCAGGCCGAAACGCTGCTGCGCGACGCACTCGTCGAGGGACTCGACGCCCTGCCCGCCTCGCGCAACGTCATGATCAAGCTGACGATCCCCGACACGCCCGACTTCTACAAGCCGCTCATCGACCACCCGCGCGTCGTGCGCGTGGTCGCGCTCTCGGGCGGCTATACGCGCAGCGACGCGTGCCGTCGGCTGGCCGCCAATCACGGCATGATCGCGAGCTTCTCGCGCGCGCTGATCAACGACCTGACCCGGCAGATGAGCGATGCGCAATTCGATGCCGCGCTTGCCGAGAGCATCGACGAAATCTACAAGGCTTCCGTCGAGAAAGTCTGAGCGCCATCAGCGCAGCGCGTTTTGAGAAACCCAGCCGGGCCACGCTCCGGCTGGGTTTCTTTCTGGCCGGCTATACTGTGCGCCTTTCATTCGTTCACCTGTTGTTTGTACACGAAACTCACGAAAGGACCGGCCATGAGGCGGTTACTCTGCCTGCTCGTCATGCTGCCTGGCCTCGTGCAATACGCGGCGGCCCAGCAGCCCCCAGCAGACGACAAGAAGCTCCCCGCCTACCTGAGCCAGAAGTTCGGACTGGCCAAGGACAAGGCTGCCCAGATCTCGCTGGCCGTCACCACGGCAGCCGAAAAATACTCGCTGCCGCCCGCGGTGCTGCTCGCCATCATCTCGATCGAATCGCGCTTTCGCGAGAAGGCGCGCGGCTCGAACAACGCGACCGGGCTCATGCAGGTGGTGCCCTCGGCGCACCGCAATTTACTGCGCAACGTGAAAGACCTCACGGATCCCGAGGTCAATATCGATGTGGGATCGTCGATTCTCTACGGCTACCAGCGCGCGGCCGGCGGCGATCTCGACGCGGCGATGAAGAACTACGGCGGCTCGAAAGCCTATGCGGAAAAGATCCGCGTGCGCGCGGCCGAATTCAGCCGCGTGCTCGATGCCGCGAGCGCGCCGCAAGCGCAGGCGGCCGCAACGGATGCGCCGCCAACCTTTAGCGGAGCATTCTCCGCCGACACGAACGACGCGATGCCCGCAAGCGGCTCGTCGCCGGCCGGCACTGCAGCGGCCGTGGCGGCGCAAAATTCCGCATCGCCGTCCGCATCTTCCCGCGCTGCGGCGAGCGCCCCGGTTGCCGAGGCGTCGGCCATGCGCGGCGTGCTGGAAACGCGCACCCACGCGCGCTCGCGCGAACGCTGACGGTTCAGCCGCGCTGAGAATCGATATTCCGGGGTAATCCGCATCGAGCGTCCAGCATCGGCCATGCCGGGGCTGGAGCGCTTCTGCGTTGTCGATCAGCTGGGCGTCGCGGGGGCTTCGCCGTTGCTGTCGGGCGTTTCGCCGGCTGCTTCGGGGGCTTGCGCCTGTGCCGGTTCAGCCGCTGGTTGCGTCGCGGCCGCTGCCGGATCCTGCGCGGGGGCCGCATCGGCTGCTGCTGGCGCAGCAGCCTGCCCGGCTTGCGCCGCTTGCTGCGCGTTTTGCTGCTCCTTGGCGCGCGCCTCGGCCTTGGCCTTCTGATGCGCGAGCGCGGCCTTGGCGCGGCCGACGTGCGAAGGGTCGATGCCCGGGCCTTCCGAGGCGCTGCCATCGAGCTCGTAACGCGAGCCGCCAACGGCCACGCGCTCGTGATAGCGCGGATGATTCACGTGGCGCTTGAGCACGGCGACGATTAGCGTGCGTTCGTAATCGGGATGGCGCGCGACGAGGTCTTCGACCACGCCGATCTTCAGCGGCAAGCGCTCGCGGAATGCCGGATAGTGCTTCGCGAACACGTTCCAGACCGCGTTGAGCTGGCGATTGCGTTCGATGCGCGCCTTTTCGGTCTCGCTCAAATTGGCCATCGACTGCTGCTGGCGCGCCGGACGCTGGCGCTGACCACCGCGCTCGCCGTCATGCGGGCCGCGCTGGCCGCGCGCCTGACGGGCCTGCTGCCCCCGCGCGTCATGACGCTTTTCGGTCGAGTTGCCGGCCGCCTCGCCGCCCTCGCCAGCGGGCTTGCCGTGCGCCTGGCCGCGCTGCTGCTGCGGACGCGCGCGCCCGCGCGCCTCGTCCGCGCCGGCGGGACGGGGGCCCTTGTTGCCCTGGGAGCCTTTGGGACCCTTGTGGCCGGGCGCGCCCTGCGCGCGCCGCTGCCCCTGAGCGCCCTTCTGCGGCTCGGTCTTTGCGCCCGCCCGGTTTCCTTTGGGCGCGTGCCGGCCTTGCGGCGACTGCGCGTGTTCTTCGGCAGGTTGTCCGGTACCCAGGCCCATGCTCTTCTTGATTTCCAGAAGCCCGTCTTTGAAGCTCAGGGTACGGCGTTGTTGCGATGCGGCTTTCACGTCCAGATCTCTTCCTTATTGGATCGGACGCTATGATACCGAATTCGCGCGGCCTGTTTGGATCCCGCACGCGCGACCCCGGTTTCGGGCCGGCTCGCGAGACCGTCCGGCGCAACCGGCCTGGTTGATGCGAAGCCCCGAAACACCTTCCGCGCGATGCCGGCGCAGCCCATGCGCATCACGCATTTTCCCGCTGACCATGACCGCTCCCACCATGACTTCCTCTCCCGTCCGCGCTATCGTGACCGGCCATTCCCGTGGACTCGGCGCCGCCCTCGCAGAACTGCTGCTGGAGCGCCAGATCGATGTTCTCGGCCTTGGCCGCAGCGCGCATCCCACGCTGGCCGCGCGCGAGCCGTCGTCGTCCGCGGCGCAGTTGCAGCAAGCCGCGCTCGATCTCGGCGATTGCGCCGCGCTCGAACGCTGGTTCGCGAGCGGCGCGCTGCGCCAGTTCGCGCACGGCGCGCAGTGCGTGCTGCTGTTCAACAATGCGGGCACCGTCGAGCCGATCGCGCCGCTCGGCGCCCAGCACGCGGGCGCCATCGCTCGCGCGATCACGCTCAACGTCGCGGCGCCGCTGATGCTTGCCAACGCGCTGGCTTCGGGCGAAGCATCGGGCGACGCGCTGGAGCGCCGCATCATGCACATTTCGAGCGGCGCGGCGCGTAACGCCTACGCGGGCTGGAGCATTTATTGCGCGACCAAAGCCGCGCTCGATCATCACGCTCGCGCGGTGGCGCAAGACGCGCGGCCCGACGTGCGCATCTGCAGCGTCGCGCCGGGCGTGGTGGACACCGCCATGCAAGCCACCATCCGCTCCACCAGCACCGAGCAGTTCCCGCAGCGCGAGCGCTTCGAGCAACTGAAGGAAAGCGGCCAGCTTGCTTCGCCGCGACATGCGGCGCGGCAACTGATCGATTACGCGCTGAGCGACGCGTTCGGCGCAACGCCAACGGCCGACGTGCGCGAACTCGCGAGGAACTGAAGGCAGTCGACGCAGCGCGTCGCTCACGCGGGCGCGCTGCGCTTTCACGTGAGGGCGGCGCGCGAGCGCTCCCCCTTCCATCGCCGCGCGCCGCCGGCTAGCACCAGCAGCGCGCCAATAGCCAGCAGATCGCCCGCGAGCCGCGCGGGCCAGAAAGCGCTCACATGCGTTGCACGCAACAGCGTGTCGATCGCATTCGACACGAGCGCGCCGCCAACGAAGCACACGAGCCCCTGCTGGCCCACCGTGACCACGCCCGGCAAGCGCCGCGCGAGCCAGCCGATCCAGCCCAGCCGCACGGCCTGCGCGGCCAACCAGGCTACCGCGCCAAAGCTCACGATACGCAGGCTCGCGAGGTTCTGCTTCATGTAGCCCGGCGCTGGCTCGAGGTCGACGAACAGCTTCATCACGGCGAACAGCACGACATGCGCGCCCGCGAGCACCGTGAGCGCGCGGCCCAGACGCGAAATCTGGAACGCCGCCGAAACCGGATAGAGCCGGCACAGCAGGCCGAGCACGAACATCGCCTGCCACGCGAACGGATTGAATGGCCAGTTCGAGCCGGGCACGGCGGGCAGATAGCGCACGAGCCAGCAGCCGCCCAGCCAGATGCCGAAGCTGCCCAGCAGTGCGACGTCGGGCGCGCGCCGCGCGAGCGGCATGATCGCGGGCAGCGCGAGCACGAGAATCACGTAGAGCGGCAAAACCCCCGCCAGATACGGCTGATCGCGAAACACCGCGACATTGCCGAGCATTGCGAACGGATGCGCGACGAAGCGCTGAAAGCCTGAATCCGCGACGAGCGGCGAATCCACGCGCAATCCAACAGCCGCTGCACCCGAAAGCAGCATCAGTGCAGCAGCGCACAAATAAGCGGCATAGATTTCGCGCCCACGCCGCAAGAAGCGCTGGTTGGCAGCGCCCACGCCCTTTTTCGCCGCGATTGCGAGCCAGCTCGCTGCCGACACGTACCCGCTCACGAACACGAACACCTCGGCCGAATCGCAGTACGCGAAGGTGTGCAGCATGCCGTGCGACAGCATGCTGGCGGGCATGTGATCGAGCGCGATGGCAAGCAACGCGAAACCGCGGAAAAAATCGATTTCGATCGATCGCTTCGATGTCTGACTCATCAATCAAGGCTCCGGTTGGAACGGTTTTTCTCTTTCATCGGGATGACTGATTATTTGCGCAGCGCTATACGGCAGCGATAATGCGAAAGCGTTTCGTCATGACTCGGCGCTGCAGCCGCTACGCCAAGCGAATTCAGTGCCGGCTCGAAGCACCCGTCCGCCACTCGCACGCCCTCCAGCATCGCATATTCCGCTGAGCGCCCGCAGGTTCCGCTCTTTGCCCACCCGCGTCAGGGCTTTCCCGGTGTCCTTCGTGCAATTACTTGACACTTAAAGTAATTCGGCCTAATCTGCCCCTGCAGACTGACCAAGGGAGCGAACATGCGAATCGTTTGTATCGGTGGCGGGCCAGCCGGACTTTATTTCGGCCTTTTGATGAAGCGTCGTCACCCGGACTACGAGATCACGGTGATCGAGAGAAACCGCCCATACGACACGTTCGGCTGGGGCGTGGTGTTTTCCGATCAGACGCTCGGCAATCTGCGCGCGGCCGATCCGGAAAGCGCGGACGAGATTCTCGACGCGTTCAATCACTGGGACGACATCGAGATCCATTTCCGCGGGCGCTCGATTCGCTCGTCGGGTCACGGTTTCTGCGGCATCGGCCGCAAGCGTCTGCTGAACATCCTGCAGGCGCGCTGCGAGCAGCTCGGCGTAAAGCTCGTGTTCGAGACCCAGATGAGCGACGACGATGTGCAGGACGCCGACCTCATCATCGCCGCCGACGGCCTGAATAGCGCCACGCGCCAGAAGTACGCGGCCACCTACCAGCCCGACATCGATCTGCGAGACTGCCGCTTCGTGTGGCTCGGCACCTCGAAGCTGTTCGACGCCTTCACGTTTGCCTTCGAAGAAACCGAATTCGGCTGGTTCCAGGCGCACGCCTACCGCTTCGACGACAGCACCTCGACGTTCATCGTCGAAGCGCCCGAGCGTGTGTGGAAGGCGGCGGGCCTCGACGAAATGAGCAAGGAAGACAGCATCGTGTTCTGCGAGAAGCTGTTCGCGCGCTATCTCGACGGCCATGAACTGCGCTCGAACGCGGCGCATCTGCGCGGCTCGTCGCAATGGATCCGCTTCCCGCGCGTGGTGAGCCGCGAGTGGGTGCACTGGAAGACCAGCGCGAACGGCAAGCAGACGCCGGTCGTGCTGATGGGCGATGCTGCGCATACCGCGCACTTCTCGATCGGCTCGGGCACCAAGCTCGCGCTCGAAGACGCCATCGAGCTCGCCAACAGCATGGAAGCGCATCCGGGCGACCTGCGCGCCGCGCTTCATCACTACACGAGCGTGCGCAGCGTGGACGTGCTGCGCATCCAGAACGCCGCGCGCAATTCGACGGAGTGGTTCGAGCACGTGGACCGCTACGCGAAGTTCGAGCCCGAGCAGTTCGCATATTCGCTGCTCACGCGCTCGCAGCGCATCTCGCACGAGAACCTGCGCGAGCGCGACGCGCACTACCTCGGCGGCTTCGAGTCGTGGCTTGCCGCGCGCGCGGGCGTCGATGCGGATGCGCGCGCGGCAGCCGGCCAGCGCGCCGCGCCGCCGATGTTCACCCCGTTCACGGTGCGCGGCGTCACGCTCAAGAATCGCGTGGTGGTGTCGCCGATGGCGCAGTACTCCGCGCGCGACGGCGTGGCCGGCGACTATCACCTGATGCATCTGGGCGCGCGCGCGATGGGCGGCGCGGCGCTCGTAATGACCGAGATGACCTGCGTGTCGCCCGAAGCGCGCATCACGCCCGCCTGCCCCGGCATGTATGCGCCCGAGCATCTCACCGCATGGCGGCGCATCGTCGATTTCGTGCACGCGAACTCCGATGCGAAGATCGGCATCCAGCTCGGCCACTCGGGCGCCAAGGGCTCGACGCGGGTGGCGTGGGAAGGCATCGACCAGCCGCTCGACGAGGGCAACTGGCCGCTCGTTTCCGCGTCGCCGCAGCAGTATTTGCGCGGCGTGAGCCAGCATTCGCACGCGGCCAGCCTGGAAGAATTGCAGGAAATCGAAGCGCAATTCGTGCGCTCCACGCAGATGGCCGCCGAGGCGCGCTTCGACTGGCTCGAACTGCACTGCGCGCACGGCTATCTGCTGTCGAGCTTCCTCTCGCCGCTCACGAACCAGCGCACCGACGAATATGGCGGCTCGCTCGAGAATCGCCTGCGCTATCCGCTCCAGGTGTTCGGGGCGATTCGCGCCGTATGGCCCGACGACAAGCCCATTTCCGTGCGTATTTCCGCGCATGACTGGGTCGAAGGCGGCATCACGCCCGACGACGCCGTGCAGATCGCGCGTGCCTTCAAGGCGGCAGGCGCGGACATGATCGACGTTTCGTCGGGCCAGGTGAGCAAGGACGAAAAGCCCGTGTATGGCCGCATGTTCCAGACGCCGTTCGCGGACCGCATCCGCAACGAAGCCGGCATCGCGACCATCGCCGTGGGTGCAATCTCGGAGGCCGACCACGTGAACGGCATCATTGCGGCGGGCCGCGCCGACCTTTGCGCGGTGGCGCGCCCGCACCTCGCCAACCCGGCGTGGACGCTCGGCGAGGCCGCGAAGATCGGCTACTTCGACGTGAAGTGGCCGAACCAGTACACGGCGGCGAAGACCCAGCTCGAACGCAACATCGAGCGCGAACGCGCGGCCGCCGCCGCGGCTGCGGGGCTCTCTCCGCTCGAACGCGCCCAGCGCGCGGAAGGCACGGTGTGAGCATGAGCGACGATACGCTGAAAGGACAGCACGCCGTGGTGACCGGCGGAGGCAGCGGCATCGGCGCGGCGACGGCCGCCGCGCTGCTGCATGCGGGCGCGCGCGTCACGCTGATGGGCCGCGACGCGGTGAAGCTCCAAGCGCAGCGCGAGGCGTTGGGAGCCGGCGAGCGCATCGCCTGCGTGAGCGTCGACGTGACCGACGAACGCGCCGTACACGATGCGTTCGCGAGCGCTGCCGATGGCCTCGGCGCGATCGACATCCTCGTGAACAACGCGGGCCAGGCCACTGCCTCGCCGTTCGCCCAGACCGGGCTCGATCTCTGGCAGCGCATGCTCGACGTGAACCTCACGGGCGTGTTCCTCTGCACGCGTGCCGCGATCCCGGCGATGCTCGCGCGCAAGAGCGGCCGCATCGTCAACGTGGCGAGCACGGCGGGCCAGGTCGGCTATCCGTATGTGGCCGCGTATTGCGCGTCGAAGCACGGCGTGATCGGCATGACGCGCGCGCTTGCGCTCGAAGTCGCCACGCAGGGCGTGACGGTGAACGCGGTATGCCCCGGCTATACGGAAACGGAACTGCTGCAGGCCTCGCTCGACCAGATCACGCGCAAGACCTCGCGCAGCGAGGCCGAGGCGCGTAGCATCCTCGTGCGTCACAACCCGCAGCAGCGCTTCGTCCAGCCGGAAGAAGTCGCCAACGCGGTGCTGTGGCTGTGCGCGCCCGGGTCGTCCGCGATCACCGGGCAATCGATATCCGTTTCCGGTGGAGAAATCACATGACCTCGCCTGTGCCGAAACAGAAGCCGCGCAAGGCGCCTGCCGCGAAGACGACGCGCAAGGGCGTCGAAAAGCTCGCGGAGAACGTCGTCGACATGGAGATGAGCACCGGCGCCGACAGCCACATGGGCCTGCGCCTGTGGCTGCGCCTGCTCACCACGACCAACCTCGTGCAAGCCGAGCTGCGCCGCCGCCTGCGCACCGAATTCGACACCACGCTGCCGCGCTTCGACTTGATGGCGCAGCTAGAACGCCATCCCGAAGGACTCCGGATGACCGAGCTCTCGCGCCGCCTGATGGTCACGGGCGGCAACGTCACCGGCATCACCGATCAGCTGGAAAAGGAAGGCCTCGTCACGCGCGACGCCGACCCCGAGGACCGCCGCTCGATTGCCGTACGCCTCACGCCCGAGGGCCGCGCCGCGTTCGACCGCATGGCCGCCGCGCACGAGCAGTGGGTGGTGGAAATGTTCGGCGGCCTCTCGCTCGACGAGAAGTCGAAGATGCACGAGCGCCTCGGCAAGCTCAAGCAACATCTGCGCGACAGCCTCGAAGGCTGAGCGCGCTCCAAGCTAAAGGAGACATACCTTGACGACAGAACGCTCCAGCGCGGATGCGCTCTTCGCGGGCAACCGCACGACGCTGGCCGGCTACGAGGCGAAGCACTTCGGCTGGTCGGTCGAGGGCCGCGTGGCGACCATCACGCTGAACCGCCCCGAGCGCAAGAATCCGCTCACGTTCGAATCGTATGCGGAGTTGCGCGACCTGTTCCGCCAACTCGCCTACGCCACCGATGTGAAGAGCGTCGTGGTGCACGGCGCGGGCGAGAACTTCTGCTCGGGCGGCGATGTGCACGACATCATCGCGCCGCTCATCGACTTGCCGATGCCCGAGCTGCTGATGTTCACGCGCATGACCGGCGACCTCGTGAAGGCGATGCGCCATTGCCCGCAGCCGATCATCGCCGCCGTGGACGGCGTGTGCGCGGGCGCGGGCGCGATTCTCGCGATGGCCTCCGACATGCGCTATGCCACCGCGCGCAGCAAGCTTGCGTTCCTGTTCACGCGCGTGGGCCTCGCGGGCTGCGATATGGGCGCGTGCGCAATCCTGCCGCGCATCATCGGCCAGGGCCGCGCGGCCGAGTTGCTCTATACGGGCCGCTCCGCGAGCGGCGAGGAAGGCCACGCCTGGGGGTTCTATAACCGGCTGTGCGAGCCGGAAGTGCTGCTCGCGGAGGCGCAAAAGCTTGCGGCCGATCTCGCGGCGGGCCCGACCTTCGCGCACGGCATCACCAAGACGATGCTGCATCAGGAATGGACCATGAGCATCGACGAGGCGATCGAATCGGAAGCGCAGGCGCAGGCGATCTGCATGGCGACGCGCGACTTCGGCCGCGCGTATGACGCTTTCGCGGCGAAGACGCGTCCGGTTTTCAAGGGAGATTGAGCCAGTGAACGCTGACAACACCCTGCATGGCGCGCTCGCGTGGCCGTTCTTCGAAGACCATCACCGCGCGCTTGCAAAAGGCGTCGAGGAGTGGTCACGCCTGCATCTCGCGCATGTGCCGCACGACAATGTCGACGATACCTGCCGCACACTCGTGCGCAAGCTGGGCGCGGCGGGCTGGCTGCGCTACGGCGTGGGCGGCACCGCCTGGGGCGGCCATGGCGACACCATCGACACGCGCGCCGTGTGCCTGCTGCGCGAAACACTCGCGAAGCATTCGGGCCTCGCCGATTTCGCCCTGGCGATGCAGGGCCTCGGCTCGGGCGCGATCTCGCTCGCGGGCAGCGATGCGCAGAAGTCGCGCTATCTGCCGCGCGTCGCGAGCGGCGAAGCCATCGCCGCGTTCGCTCTCTCCGAGCCGAACGCGGGCTCCGACGTGGCCGCGATGGCGCTGGCCGCGCGCGCCGACGGCCAGGACTACGTGCTCGACGGCGAGAAGACGTGGATCTCGAACGGCGGCATCGCCGACTTCTACGTGGTGTTCGCGCGCACCGGCGAAGCGCCGGGCGCGCGCGGCATCAGCGCGTTCGTCGTGGATGCCGACACGCCGGGGCTCGAGATTGCCGAGCGCATCGACGTGATCGCGCCGCATCCGCTCGCCCGTCTGCGCTTCGCCGGCGCGCGCGTGAACAAGAGCCAGATGCTGGGTGCGCCGGGCGAAGGCTTCAAGATCGCCATGCGCACGCTCGACATCTTCCGCACCTCGGTGGCCGCCGCGTCGCTCGGCTTTGCGCGCCGCGCGATGGACGAAGGTCTCGCGCGCGCCGCGTCGCGCCAGATGTTCGGCCAGACGCTCGGCGATTTTCAGCTCACCCAGGCGAAGCTCGCGCAGATGGCGCTCACCATCGACAGCAGCGCCCTGCTCGTCTATCGCGCCGCGTGGCTACGCGACCAGGGCGTGAGCGTCACGCGCGAAGCGGCCATGGCGAAGTGGCATGCGAGCGAAGGCGCACAACAGGTGATCGATGCCGCCGTGCAGCTCTGGGGCGGCATGGGCGTGCAAAGCGGCAACATCGTCGAATCGCTCTACCGCGAGATTCGTTCGCTGCGCATTTACGAAGGCGCGACCGAGGTTCAGCAACTGATCGTCGGACGTGATCTGCTCAAGGCCTACCAAACGGAACACTCATGAAAAAAGCACTTCTTCCCGCAGGCTGGGTCAAGCCGCGCGGTTATGCCAACGGCGTCGCCGCCGTGGGCACCCAGGTCTATATCGCCGGCCAGATCGGCTGGGACGAGAACGCGCGCTTCACGAGCAGCGAGTTCGGCGCGCAGGCCGTGCAGGCGCTGCGCAACATCGTGGCCGTGCTCGACGCAGCGGGCGGCAAGCCCGAGCATCTGGTGCGCATGACCTGGTACGTCACCGACAAAAAGGAGTACCTGGCATCGCTCAAGGAGATCGGCGCGGCGTTTCGCGAGCTGATCGGCGACTACGACATCGCCATGAGCGCCATCCAGGTGGTCGCGCTCATGGAGGACGAGGCGAAAGTGGAGATCGAGGCCACGGCCGTGATTCCCGACGATGCCCGCTTATCCAGCCAATAAGCGAGCCCATAATCGACCCCATAAGCGACCCCATAATCGGACCAACAAGAGCCACGCAACAGAACACCCTACAAGGCTGTTCGCAGCCAAGCCGGAGACACCATGCAACCGACCGCTCACGTCGACACCTTTGCACGCGATAACCTGCCGCCCGAATCGCAGTGGCCCGCGTTGCTTCTCGACAATCCCGACGTCGCCTATCCCGCGCGTCTGAACTGTGCGGCCGAGTTGCTGGACCGCGCCATCGAGGCCGGGCATGGGGCGCGCCCGGCCGTCTGGTCCGAGGTCGACGGCAAGCCGCAAGCGACCACCTATGCGCAATTGCGCGAACTGGTGGACCGCAGTGCTCACGTGCTGGTGGACGACATGGGCCTGAAGCCCGGCAACCGCGTGCTGCTGCGCGGCCCCAATACGCTGCAGATGGCCGTTGCGCTGCTGGCGTCGTTGAAGGCCGGGCTCGTGGTGGTGCCCACCATGCCGCTGCTGCGCGCGAAGGAGCTCAGGCAGATCATCGACAAGGCGAGCGTGAACGCGGCGCTGTGCGACGTGCGCCTCGCCGACGAGCTCGCGCGCTGCACCCAGGCCGACGACGAATTCTTCTGCGCGAACCTCGCCCAGGTGCGCTACTTCCACGACGATGCGCCCGGCAGCCTCGAAAGTCTCGCGGCCAGCAAGCCCGCCGCGTTCACCGCATGCGACACGGCCAGCGACGACGTCTGCCTGATCGCGTTCACGAGCGGCACCACGGGCACGCCGAAGGGCTGCATGCAGTTCCACCGCGATGTGATCGCCATGTGCGACCTGTTCCCGCGCCACGTGCTCAAGCCCACCGCAGACGACGTGTTTTGCGGCACGCCGCCGCTCGCGTTCACATTCGGGCTGGGCGGCCTGCTCTGCTTCCCGCTGCGCGTGGGCGCCTCGACCGTGCTGATCGAAAAGCTCACGCCCGCGCTGCTGCTGCAAACCATCGAGCGCTTTCGCGCGACCATCGTATTCACCGCGCCCACCTTCTACCGGCAGATGGCGCCGCTCGTGAAGGACTACGACATTTCAAGCCTGCGCAAGACCGTATCCGCGGGCGAGGCGCTGCCGCAGGCGACGCGGGACTTGTGGCGCGAGGCAACCGGCATCGAAATGATCGACGGCATTGGCGGCACCGAGATGATCCACATTTTCATTTCCTCGGCGGGCGGCGAGGTGCGGCCCGGCTCGATCGGGCGCGCGGTACCAGGCTATGAGGTGCAGGCGCTCGACGACGACATGCTGCCGGTGCCGCCCGGCGTCACCGGCAATCTCGCGGTGCGCGGGCCGACGGGCTGCCGCTATCTGGCCGACGAGCGGCAGAAGAAGTTCGTGCGCGACGGCTGGAATCTGCCTGGCGACGCGGTCACCATCGACGCCGACGGCTACGTGTTCTACCAGGCGCGCGCCGATGACATGATCGTCTCGTCGGGCTACAACATCGCGGGCCCCGAGATCGAGACCGTGCTGATGCAGCACCCCGCCGTGGTGGAATGCGGCGTGACGGGCGTGCCCGACGAATTGCGCGGCCAGGTGGTGAAGGCGTTCGTGGTGCTGCGCCCCGGCTTCGAGGGCAATGAGGCCATGGTGGCCGAGCTGCAAGCCTTCGTGAAGAACGCGGTGGCGGCCTACAAGTACCCGCGCCTGATCGCGTTCCTCGACGCGCTGCCGAGAACCGAAACCGGCAAGCTCAAGCGCTCGGCGTTGAAAACGATGTGAGCGCGCCGAAACGCGGCGACGGGTCCGGCGGGCTCCACTCCCCGGGTCCGCCGGACGCCGGACGCCGGACGGCGCAGCTACTGCGTCAGCTCCTGATGCAAGGCCCGATATTCACGCGAGAGCTTGTGTCCCGGATCGAGGTGGACAACGGGAGTCGCCTGCTGATGCGATTCGCGAATCTTCACCGACGAAGACAGCCGCGAAGCCAGCACCGGCAAGCCCTCGCCGATCAGTTCGTCGACCAGCTTTTGAGGCAGGCTTGCGCGCGGCTGAAACTGGTTGATGACGATGCCCTCCACCTCCAGCGCGGCGTTGTGATCCTGCTGGATCTCCTTCACGTTTTCGAGCAGCGTGTAAAGCGCGCGCCGGGAGAAGTCGTCGCAGTCGAACGGAATCAGGCAACGCTCGACGGCGATCAGCGCGGCGCGAGTGTAGAAGTTCAATGCCGGCGGCGTGTCGATATACACCGCGTCGTACATGTCGAGCTCGTTGAGCGCGTCGCGCAGCTTGTAGATCTTGTAGCGGGATTCCAGCTTGCCGTGCAGCGTATCCAGGTCGGCATGACCGGGCATGATGTCGAGGTTCTCAAACGGTGTCGGATGAATGAACGACGTCACGTCCACGGGTTTGAAGCTGAACGTCAACGCGGTCTCAAAGAAGCTCGCCACCGTGGAACGCACCTCGCCGGCTTGCGCGCCCAGCAGGTACTGGGTTGAATTCGCCTGCGCATCCAGATCGATGACCAGCGTTCTCAGCCCTTCGCTGGCGCTAATTGCTGCAAGATTGCAAACGATCGTCGACTTCCCTACGCCGCCTTTCTGATTGAATACGACACGCCGCATGCTCGTCTCTCGAATGGAAATTTTTAATAGAGCCGACAGCATACCCGATCGTTGCTGCACTGCCGCATACGAATAATAAGGTCAGGATTGGACGGCCGGATGGAAGCGCTTGCGGCTGCGCGATGCAGTCGTAAAAAAACGGGCGACCGTTGCCGGCCGCCCGTCGTTCACTGCACTGCTGCTTTTAGTTTTGGTTTTACTCCCCTGCTAGTGCTGGCTTACCACTTCCAGCCCACCCCCGCGTTCACGCCGACGTCATGACCCGTTGTCGAGACACCGGCGCCGTAACCCCAGCGGCCGTTGCCCGACAAGCCCTTGAAGTTCACCGCAACCGCGCTGTAGCCCTGGTATGAACCGAAGCCCACGCCCACCGTCTTCTCGCCGGCGTTGAGCGACGGCAGATACGTGCCGCTCATGGCCATCGCGAGTGCCGTGCCGGCGTAGGCCGTGCGCGCCACGTTGTTCACGTTGCTCTGCACGCTGCCGAGCTGCGAGACCGTTGCGGCATCGGTCGGGGCCACGCCCGCCGCGATGTTGGTGAGGCGGCGCTCCGTGCCGGCCGCGCCGAACGAGACGGTGTTGTCCTGATCGGCGACCGAGCCCTGGCCGATGGCCACCGAGTTGGCGCCCGGCGCCGAGGCGCCATAGCCTACCGCCACCGAACCGGCACCCGAGGCGCGCGAGTTCACGCCCACCGCCGTGCCGTTATGACCCGCGGCGATCGAACCCGAGCCGACTGCCACGGTGTTCGCGTTCGCCGTCGTGGCGCGGTGGCCCATGGCCGTCGAGTTGTCGCCTGTGGCGTTGGCGCTCGAGCCGTAAGCCGTTGCGCCTTCGCCGTTGGCGGTCACGCACAGACCCGAACCCGTTGCGTCCACACCGTTCACCGACGAGCAGTTCTGCGCGCTGACGTTCTGAATCGCACCGCCCGTCGCGCCACGCGTTTGCACCGTGCCGTCGTTGTTCATGCCGCCGGCCAGCGTGCCCATGAAGGCGTTGCCCGCGGCATTCGCAGCGTCGATCATCTGGACCACCGGCGCAACCGTGGTGGACAGCGAGTTCACCTGCGAGCTGACCGTCGAGAGGCCGGTCGACAGCGAGGCCACGCTCGACGAGGTCGACAGGGAGTCGATGCTCGTCGAGGTCGACGAGGACAGGCTGGCCAGGTTGCTATCGGTGGTCGAGAGACCAGTGGAGAGCGAGGACAGACCAGTGGAGGTCACGGTCGAGAGCGAGCTGAGACCCGTCGAAGCCGAAGTCGACAGCGTATCGATGCTGGTCGACAGCGAACTGATGCTGGTCGAGGACGAGGTGGCCAGATCGGCCAGTGCCGTCGACAGCGAGTCGGTGTTGCCGGTGGCGTTTGCGGTTGCCGTCGACAGGCTCACGAGGCTGCTGTTGGTCGTCCACAGACCCGTGGACAGCGAGTCGACGCCGCTCGAGAGGCTCGCGACGTTGCTGTTGGTGGTCGACAGACCCGTCGAGAGCGAGCTCAAGCCCGTCGAGGACGAAATGGACAGGCTCGTGAGGTTGCTATCCGTGGTCGAGAGACCGGTCGACAGCGAAGACAGACCCGTGGAGGTGACTGTCGAGAGCGAGCTCAGCCCCGCCGAGGCCGACGTGGACAGGCTCGCGAGGTTGCTACCGGTCGTCGAGAGACCGGTCGAGAGCGAGCTGACGCTCGTCGAGAGGCTCGAATCGCTCGTGCTCAATTGGGCAACCGTTACGGCATCTTGCGGTGCCGAGCCGTCCGCGACGTTGGTGACGCGACGCAGCTCGCCCGCGTTGCCGACCGAGACCTCGGCCACGGGTGCCGCCGTGCCGGTGGCGTAGCCGGTGCCCGTCGGAGCGGCGGCGCCGGTCGTGCTGTTGGCGCCAATCGCCACGCTGTCCGCATAGGTAGCGTTCGCGTTCGGGCCGATCGCCACGGCGTTCGTTGCGCTGGCCGTCGTGGTGCTGCCGAGCGCAAGCGCGCCGGTGCCGTTGGCGGTCGTCGTGAGACCGAGCGCGACCGCGCCGTTGCCCAGCGCCTTGTTGGCGCTGCCGAGCGCGACCGCGCCGTCGCCGGTCGCGCTCTGCGCACGGCCGATGGCCACGGCGCCGCCGGCGGCGGTCGTGCTGTTCGCGTTGGTGGCGGCCGAGCCGATCGCCACGTTCTACCCCGTCGCGCCCGCCACCGAGCTGTCGCCCTGGGCGATGCCATAGTTGCCTTGCGCCACCGCGAGATAGCCGAGCGCAACGGCCGACTGGCCGGCTGCCGTGGACTGTCCACCCAACGCGAGCGCGGCCCTTCCGCTCGCATTCGCGAGCGTGCCAATGGCGACCGTGTCCGTGGCGCTCGCGGTCGCGTACGTGCCAAACGCAAACGAGCCCTGGCCCGATGCGGTCGCGTTGATGCCGAGGGACGATGCGCCCGTACCCGAGGCAACCGCGCCCCAGCCATTCGCGTTCGAGCCGATGCCGGTCGCCTGCGAGCCGCAGCCAGTGGCGAACGAGTTCATGCCGGTCGCCAGCTCATTGCACAAGCTTTCCAGCGGCTCCCGCTCGCGGAGTCGGTCGTGCTCATCGACGTCGGCAGCGAACAGCGCCTGCCGCAACCGGTCGACGCCATCGCGCCGGGCCTCTCCATCCTCACCCAGCGCGAAGCGACGGACGCCGTCGACGTGGTCATCGAAATGGCCGGCGCGCTCGATAACGCGTGGCTCGACCTGATGGGCGCGCGTGGCCGCAAGGTGGTCTATTACTGCTGCGGGCAACCGTACGTGGGGCTCGTAGAGCCGGTCGTGTTCAACAAGCCCGTGCACACCTCGCGCCCGGACCGCTGCGACGAAATCTGGGTAGTCCCCAAGGACCGCCTGCACGTGCCGATGATGCGCACGCTGCACCGCTGCCCCGTCCACGTGGTGCCCTATGTGTGGCACGCGGGTTTCCTGCAGGCGCGCATCGCCGAACTGGCCCAGCACGGCCTGGAATACGGCTATGGAACAGAGCGCAGCCGCAGCGCTCGCGAAGCTGCCGGCGGCGCGCTGCGCGTGGCGATCTTCGAGCCGAATATCTCGGTAGTGAAGTGCTCGAGCATCCCGATGCTGGCCTGCGATGAGGCGTACCGCGCCGACCGCGCGAGCATCGCCGCGCTGCACGCGCTCAACACGCTGCACATGAAAGATCATCTGACGATGCTGCATCTGGCCAACTCGCTCGATCTCGTGCGCGAGCATCGCGCCACCTTTCATGGCCGCGACGATATCGCGGGCTTCATGAGCCAGCACACCGACGCCGTGGTCGTGCATCAATGGGACAACGACCAGAACTACAGCTATCTCGACGTGCTGTACGGCGATTACCCGCTCATTCACAACTCGCCATGGCTTGCCGGCTTCGGCGCGGGCTATTACTACCCGGGCTTCGACGCTCACGAAGGCGGCCACCAGCTGATCGCCGCCGCGCGCACGCACGACGCCGGGCTTACCGCGTACCGCGCCCGCACGCGCACCGTGTTCGACGCAGTTGATCCGTATAACGAAGCAAATCTGCGTGGCTATGCGCAGCGCCTGCAAGCGCTCGTCGAGCACGCCCCGATCCGGAGGTCCGTATGAACACGCCTGACACCAGGCAGCAAAACATGCAGCCCGCATCCTCGCAATGCCGCCGGGCTGCATCGACGCCGCACGGCCTCAAGGTTGGCGTATCGCTCTTCGTGCGCAAGGGCGAGCAGTCGCTGTGGGAAAACGGCATCTTCCAGAACTGCCTCTTTCTCGTGATGCTCCTGCGCAAGGTTCCATCGGTGGCCGAGGTTTATCTCGTGATCGGCGGCGGCGACGGCGACCTCGAAGATGCGCGCCGCTTCGTCAAGGACGCGCCTGCGCCGCTCATCGACATGGCCGAATCGGCCACGCGGCTCGACCTGATGGTCGAAATGAGCGCGCAGCTCGACCGCGCGTGGATTGCCAACTTCCGCGAGCGCGGCGGCAAGGTCGTCTCGATGCGCGTGGGCAACGACTATGTGATCGACATCGAGCGCATGATTTTCAACCTGCCGCACGCGCTGCTCATCAGCGGCGCGCCTTACGACGAGATCTGGACGCTGGCCGAGTACGAAACCACTTGCATGCCGTACTATCGCAGCGCCATGCGCGCATCGGTGCGCATCATGCCTCATCTGTGGACCCCGCTCGTGCTCGAGAAGGCCGCCGCCGCGCTGCCCGAAGGCCAGCATTTCGGCTACGAGCCGGGCCGCCGCCGCTGGCGCGCGGGCATCTTCGAGCCGAACATCTGCATGGTCAAGACCAGCCAGATTCCGATGCTGTGCTGCGAGAGCGCGCACCGCGCGAATCCCGATGCGCTCGAACACGTGTGGGTCTACAACATCTTCAAGTCCAGGGAGCATGCAGGCTTTCGCAGCTTCGCCAATAGTCTCGATATCGTGCGCCACGGGCTGGCGTCGTTCGAAGGGCGCTATCCGTTCTATCAGGTCATGGCGCGGGACGTGGATGTGGTCGCCACGCATCAATGGGAGAACCCGCAGAATTACCTGTACTACGAAGCATTGCACGGCGGCTATCCGCTCGTGCACAACTCGCATCTGATCGGCAACTGCGGCTATCGCTATCACGACTTCGACTGCGAGGAAGGCGGGCAAGCCTTGTTGCACGCACTCGCCACGCACGACAACAACCTGGATTCGTACAGGCGCGATGCGCAAGCGTTCCTCGCGACGCTGCACCCCGAGTACGCCGCCAACGTCCATGCCTACGGCGCCGCCATTGCCGCGCTGTTCGAATAGGGAGCAGCATGAGCACCGCCACGCAAAACGGCAAGAACCGAGCCAAAGACCTCAGAATCGGCGTCACGATCGGGCTGCATCAGCCCAACGAAACGCCCTGGAACAACGGCATCAAGCAGAACGCAGTGTTTCTCGCCGACACGCTGCGGCACTGCCCCGGCGTCGCGAGCGTCACGCTCGTGAACACCACCGCCGTGCCGGTGACGCGCGAACTGCCGTGGAGTCTCGATCGCTGGCCCACGCGCGCGTTCGACGAGGCGAAGGACGAACTGGACCTCATGATCGAACTGGGCGGCCAGCTGGACGGCGAACGCACCGCGTGGCTGAAGTCGCGCGGCGTGCGGCTGATCTCCTACTGCTGCGGCTTCGAGTACATCCACGCCACCGAGGGGATGCTCTTCAACAAGCCCATGTGGAACGGCAATCTGTTCGTCAACTAGCGCTACGACGACATCTGGATCATTCCGCAGGTGGCCGGCAACAGCCAGTCCTACCTCGAAGTCCTGCGCCGCACGACGGGGCGCGTCGTGCCATTCGTCTGGAGCCCGGCGTTCCTCGAGGAGCGCACCCGCGCGCGGCCTGGCGGCGGCGTGTACGCGCCACGCGACGAAGGCCGCGCGCCGGCCCGGCTCACGGTGATGGAGCCCAACATCAACGTCGTGAAGTTCTGCCTCTACCCCGCGCTGATTGCGGATCTGGCCTATCGCGCGCGCCCCGATGCCATCGAGCTGCTGCAGGTGACCAATGCGCTGAAGCTCGTGCAGGAGAACCGCGATTTCATCGCGCTGATGAACCAGCTCGAAATCGTGCGCGAGCATAAGGCGCTGTTTCTCGGCCGCCACGACATGCCGACCTTCCTCGCGCAGAACACCGACGTCGTGGTCTCCAACCAGCTGGAAAATCCGCTGAACTACTTCTATCTGGAAGTGTGCTGGCAGGGCTACCCGCTGGTGCACAACGCCACGCTGTGCCGCGAGCTCGGCTACTACTACGAGGCCAACGATGCCCATCATGGCGCACGGCAGCTCATCCGGGCCATCGACGCGCGCGGGCGCAACACCGCCGGCTGGCGCATGCAGCAGCGCCGGGAGATCGCGCGCTTCTTGCCGTTCAACGAGCGGGTCGTGAAAACGTATCAGGCATTGCTCGATGAGTTGATGGCGCGGCCGCTGCGCTAGGCTTGCGGAGCTTCAGGCTGGGTGGTCGGCGCCTTGTTCATCCACGCAGTCAGCAGCGCGGACGACACTGCGAGGATCGCCGGGCCGATGAACAGGCCCACGATGCCGAACGCAACCATGCCGCCGAGCACGCCGGAGAGGATCAGCAGCATCGAGAGGTTCACGCCGCGCCGGATCAGCACCGGACGCACGAAGTTGTCGAGCATGACGACGAAAATGGACCAGACTCCGAGCAAGATCGCCGCGAGGTGCGCGTCGTGAACGAACAGCCAGATCGCACTGCCTAACAGCGGCAGGCCCGGGCCGATCTGCGCGAGGCAAAGCATCAGCATCAAGGCGACGAGCACGCCCGCGCCCGGGACGCCCGCCACCGCGAGCCCGATGCCGCCGAGCGCCGACTGGAGCACCGCCGTCACGACGATGCCGAGCGCCACCGCGCGGATCGCCGCGCCCGCGAGACGCACCGCCTCCGCGCCATAGCGCGGGCCCACGCGCTCCGCGAAGCGCAGGATGAAGGCGGCGGCCTGCTCGCCTTGCATGTACAGCACGCCGGTGATGATCACGGTGATGAACATGTGGATCACGAACACGCCCACCGAAGCGGCGTGCCCGATGAGCCAGTGTGCCGCGATGGTGACGTAGGGCTCGAGCCGCGCGAGCAGGCCACCGGGGCCCGCGTCGGAGAGCGACTGCCATTCGCTCGCCGCCCGTGGGCCGATCATGGGCACGTCGTGAATCCAGCCAGGCGGCGGCGGCAAGGCGTACGTGGGCAGCTTGCGGATCAGATCCATGATCTCGGCGCCGTGCTCGGCGAGCGTGGAGATCGCCTGGTAGAGCGGCAGGACGATCACGACCAGCAGGATCAGCAGCATGACGAGCGTGGCAAGCCCGCGCCGATTGCCGAGACGCCGCTGGACGGCGAGCATCGCGGGCCACGTTGCAACGACGATCATGGTCGCCCAGATCAGCCCCGGAATGAACGGGCGCATGACGTACAGGGAGCCGACCGTCAACGCACAGAGAATCGCGACGACAAACAGGACGCGAGCAATATCTGGCAGGTCTTGCGACTTCACGGGCTCTCCTCGCGGCAGGCAGGCCGCATTCACTACATTGACGATTGAATCGACGAACTCGAACTTGAGCGGCGGCCCGGAGCACGGCGCCGCCGAGCCGCTAGTCTATCCCGGATGGACCATGATCCGGCGCGAAATAGCGCGCAATCGTCCTGACTGCCGATGGGGCCCGGTGGTGACCGAGGGTGCACGATAGTGCCCCCTGGTGGCCGATAATAGCCGTCCACTTCCAACGAGACCTGCCATGTCCTCATCCGACCCGAAACTGCCCTGCGTGCTCCTCACCAACGACGACGGCATCGACGCGCCCGGCCTCGCAGTGCTCGAAGCCGTCGCCGCCGAACTCGCGCACGAAGTGTGGGTGGTCGCGCCCGAGCACGACCAGAGCGGCACGTCCCATTCGATCAGCCTGCATTCGCCGCTGCGGGTGAGCCGGCGCGGCGAGCGCCGCTTCGGCGTGCTCGGCACGCCCGGCGACTGCGTGGTGATGGCGGTGCGCCACCTGATGGGCGACGTGAGGCCCACGCTCGTGCTCTCGGGCATCAACCGCGGCGCCAATCTCGGCGTGGAGACGATGTTTTCGGGCACGGTGGGCGCAGCCATGACGGGCTTGCTGCTTGGCCTGCCCTCGATCGCGCTGAGCCAGACCTTCCGCGACCGCGAGCATGTGCGCTGGGACACGGCCCGCGCGCTCGCGCCGGACGTGATCCGGCGCCTCGCGGCGATTTCGCACGAGGCGCCGGTATGTCTGAACGTGAATTTCCCCGACGTGGATGCGAGCGCGGCCGGACCGCTCACTGTCACGCGCCAGGGCGTGGGGCTCGTGCAGGGCATCGACGTGGTTCCGCAAATCGATCCGCGCGGCATTGAATATCACTGGCTGCGCTTCACGCGCGGCCCGCGCGAGAACGGGCCGGATTCGGAAACGGCCGTGGTCATCTCGGGGCGCATTTCGGTCACGCCGCTCAATTTCGATCGCACCGACGAGCGCACCTTCGCGGTGCTCAGCGAGGCGCTGGGCGCGGGCCGCTGAACCACCAGGCAAGAAGCCGCCGGGCCGTTGCGGCGGCGGCGATTCAGCTCAGTCCTGCACCAGCGCGAGCACGCGCAAGGGGCTGCCCGAGCCGGCCTGGATCTTCAGCGGCGCCGAGACGATCACCGCGCCCGTGGGCGGCAGCTGGTCGAGATTGCGCAGGCATTGCAGGCCATAGCGGTTCGAGCCGTGCATGAGCGTGTGGCACGGATACGGCACGGGCCAGGCATAGGCCTGCCCCGCGTCGGTATTGATGGTCTCGACGCCGAAGCCATGCACCTCGCGCTCGTGAATGAGCCACTCGACCGCCTCCTGAGTCGGCCCCGGCGTGTGCGCGCCGTCTTCGCGCAGGTTCAGGAACTCGGCCGGATCCGTGCGCTTCGACCAGTCCGAGCGCAGCAGGACCCATGCGCCCGCGGGAATGCGGCCGTGGCGCGCCTCCCAGGACTGCAGAAAGTCCACCGTGAGCAGCCAGTCTGGATTTGCTGCGACTTCGGCGCTCGCGTCCAGCACCACGGCCGGCGCAATGAAATTTTTCACGTCGATGGTGTCCACGGCGTTTTGTGCGTGGTCCTTGCCGGAAATCCAGTGCACCGGCGCATCGAAGTGCGTGCCGGTATGCTCGCCGCACGAAAAATTGTTCCAGTACCAGCCAGGGCCGCGCTCGTCGTACTGGCTGATCTTCTCCATCTTGAACGCCCACACCTGGCCGAATTGCGGCGGTAGTTGCAAGGCCGGGAAATCGGGCGAAAGCGTTTGCGTGAGATCGACCACGCGCACACGGCCGCTCGCCAGGTCAGTGGTCAGTTGCTCCAGACTGCTCGTCATGTTGGGCTCCTCTGCTCGTTGGACTGCCGACGTGCCCGGCTTTCACCACACCCGGCCACACACGCCAAAATTATCTTTAGGCCTAAATCAATCCAAAATCATGGTTAACCCCTTTTCCCCTTTCGGAAACAGGGAGGCGGGTGCGAGGGTCGTGGTATGTTTGCGTTCCGGCGGAGGTCGTCCACACTCCGCAGCCCGTCAATTTCCCGTATGAGCCCGTCTTCTCCCAACAGCTTTGTCGACAGTTACACGCCGGCGCTGCTCGCCCAGGTCAGCCAGCTGATCTCCGGCGAATTCCATGTGATCGTGCAGGCGGCCGGCTTCGAGGTATCTGACTGGCGCGTGCTGTCCACGCTTTCCGATGGGAAAGCCATGAGCATCGGCCGCCTGGCGCAGATTTCCGTGACGAAACAGCCGACCGTGACGCGGCTGCTCGACCGCATGGAGGCGCAAGGCTATGTCAAGCGCATCCCCAGCGAGACGGACCGGCGCGTCACGTTCGTGCGCATCACGCCGCAAGGGCAGAAGCTAGTTTCCGAACTGATCGTGCAGGCGAGGCGGCACGAAGATCAGGTGCTCGCGCCGCTCGGCGCGCAAAAGGCTGAGGAACTGAAGGCCACGCTGCGCCTGCTGATCGATCTGCATCGCCCGCCTGCCTGAGCGCCTGGCCACGCCCTGCTCAGTGTTCGCGCGCCCGCACCTCGGCTGCCGGCGCCGCGCGTCCAATCGCGTCGCGCAAATCGTCGGGAATCGGCATGGCCTTGTGCGTGTCGAGCGAGGTCGTCACGATGGTCTGCCGGGCGCTCATGCGCACGACGCCGTCGGTACCCGTGCATGCCCACGCCAGCGTGAGCGACGCATGCCCGATGCGCTCGACGTCGAGTGAGAGCCACACCTCGTCGCCCATCTTGCTGACCGCCTTGAAATCGACTTCCAGACGCACCGTGGGCAGGCCCACGCGCCGCGCACCGATCACACCGTGATAGCCCTCGGGCAGCAGCGTGTCGATCCACGACTCGATGAGGTCGTTGAACAGCACGAAGTACTGTGGGTAAAACACGATGCCGGCCGGATCGCATTCGGAAAAGTGAATCTTGTGCCGCTGTCTGAAAGTAGGCGCACTGGTTTTCATCGCAATCAAGGTCTCCCGGATAACGCCGCGATTATGCCAGCGCATGCCGCGCAAGCGCGGCACGCAGCTTGTGGCCGTGCTCGTCGGCGAGTGCCGCGTCGCGAAGCTCGCGCAAGGTCGCGGGCGCGAGCCGCGCCCCCGCTTGCACGACCGCCCCCATCAGCGTCTGGTAGTTCGCGAGCCCGCGGGCATGGGTGTCGCTGTAGCCCTTCACGAGACGCTGGCATTGCGCGACCTCGACGGCCAACGCCGGATTGTGCTGCGCGGACTGCGCAATCTGCTGCAGCCACGCCTCGATGCGCGCGGTCTCCAGTTCGTAGCGCAGCGTGCGGCGGCGCATGCCGCGCAGGCGCGCGACCGCGTGGAGCATCAGATAGCCGCGCAGCGAGCTGGTCTTGATCACGCGCCCCGCTTTCGTGTGTCGCTCGACGAGCCGATGAACGGCGTGAGGCCTCGCGAGCCAGCGGCCGATTCCAGCGGGCAGGGTCTCGCAGATTTCCTCGATGCGCGGATGCATGAACTCGTTGATCGCGAGCAGCTGGTCCGGCTGCGCGCGCACCTCGCCGCGCACGCGCTCGAAACGCGAGGCGCGCGTCTTGAGGTCGGCCACGCGGATCGTATCCTCGTACGACATCCATAGCGCAAGATAGCGCGCCGTCTCGCGCAGCAAGTTGACCGGCGCATCGGCCACCTTGCCGCGCAGTTTCGCGAGCCGGTCGAGATACAGCGCCGCATAATCGGGATCCTGATAATCGATCAGCCTGCGCACGCCCTCGATGGCGAACGGCTGGACCTCGGCTGGCAACTCCGTGCGCACACGCTCGAGCAAGCGGGCCACTGCCGGGTCGCGCGGCGCCGGCGCGGGTTGCTGCGCATTCGGCTGCGCGCCTTCCTGCGTGGCGGCTTGCGCTGTGTCCTGTGCGTTGTCCCGTGACTCGTCCTGCGCTTCGTCCATGCCCGCGCGTGCATGGCCCAGATCGAAAGCACGCAGGCTGGGCTTCACGCCCACGCCGCCGCGCTCGATGGTTTCCTCGAACTGGCGGCGGCTGAACGGCAGCACGCCGGTGCCCGCGAGCGCGCCGAACAGCACCGCGCTGATCACGCTGCCGCTCGCTTCGGCCGCCTGCGCCATGTCGAAGCGCACGAAGCGCTTCGCGGCCTGGCCCGCGTGAGCGATCAGCGCGCGGTCGTCCACGCGGCCATCGCCCATGGCGGTTTTCTCGGCGATCGAATACACGCGGTGCGTCGAGGCCACGAGCGTCGTGCGCTCCGGCGTCACGAGCCCGCGTTGCACCGCGCGGCCTGCTTCCATCAACTCCGAAGCGAGCACCACGTCGACGTCGCCGGGCAGCGGCATCAGGGCGAGAATGGGCGCGCGCGCTTCGGTCTCGTCGCGCGCGAACAGCTCGACGTAATAAATGGTCGCCCCCGTGCGCTGCGCGACGCCCGGCACCGAGGTGGTCTGCGCGTAGTAGCCGTTGTGCTCGCCCAGGTCGACGATCCAGTCGGCCAGCACGCCGCCGCCCTCGCCGCCCATGGCGAGAATCGCGATCTTGATCGGTTGTGCTTGAGTCATGATCTCTCCTCGCGCTCAGAAGGCATAACGCGCACGGCGGCGCGCTTCACGGCGCTGCAGCCAGCCGATCGCGGCGTTGCGCACGCGCTGGCGCAGCTTGTCCATTTTCGAAGGATTGCTGATGATTTGCGCGCGGTAGAACGACGGGCACAGCACGGCCGCGTGCGAAACCTCGCCGCATAAACCGCACCCCACGCAACTGTCGAGCACGCTTGCCACCGGATCGGTGCGCAGCGGATCGGGGTTGGGCTTGATCGATAGCGACGGGCATCCCGAGAGGCGGATACACGAGTGATCGCCCGTGCAGGTATCCGAATCGACGCCAAAGCGCTCGCGCACCACGCGCTCGCCGGCGGCAATCGCCTTGCGCTGCTTCGGCTTTTCGCGGCGCTGCTTGTTCAGCATGCATTCGCTCTGCGCGATCAGCACCTTGGGGCCTTTCTCGCCCGTGGTGAGCGCTTCCCTGAGCGTCGCCATCATCGTCTTGAGGTCGTAGGTGCGGCGCACGGCCTTCACCCACTTCACGCCCACGCCGCGCACCGCCTGCTCGATTTCGTGGCCCGTACTGCGCGTGGGGTTGAGCGCCGTCGACGAAAGAATGTCCTGGCCGCCCGTGGCCGACGTATAGCTGTTGTCGACGACGATCGTGAGGTTGTCGCTCTTGTTGAAGACCGCGTTGGCAATGCCGCTCGTGAGGCCGTTGTGCCAGAAGCCGCCGTCACCCATCACCGAAATGGCGCGCTTGTCCGCGCTCGCATTGAGCGCCGACGCGCTCGCGCTGCCGAGCCCATAGCCCATGGTGGTCGCGCCCAGATTGAAGGGCGGCAGGATCGAGAACAGGTGACAGCCGATGTCGGCGCTCACGTGGTGCGGACCCAACTCGCGCTCGACGAGCTTCATCGCCGTGAAGATAGGGCGTTCGGGGCAGCCCGTGCAAAAGCCGGGCGGGCGCGCGTGCACGCTGGCGTCGAGCGCGGGCACGGTTTCCTCGGCGGGCACGGCCTTCACCGGAATCACCTTGCGCGGCGCCGCTAGCGGTTCGAGCACGCCATAGCGCTCGAAGAACGCGCGCAGCCCCTTCATTACCGTGGCCGTGTTGTATTCGCCGGCGAGCGGCAACATGTCCTTGCCATGCAGCGCGGCGCCCACGCCGCGTTGGCGCAGGATCGCGCTCGCGTTCTGCTCGACGAAGTTCGGCTGCCCTTCCTCGATCACGAGCACTGCGCGCTTGCCCGCGCAGAATCGTTCCCACTCCGAATCGATGAGCGGGTATGCCACGTTCATCACATAAAGCGGAATGGCCGATTCGCCGTAGACATCGGCGAGACCCAGCCGTTCGAGCGCGCGCAGCACCGTGTTGTAGCTGCCGCCCTGCACCGCGATGCCGATATCGCGCGCGTCGGCCGAGAAAAATTCGTTGAGTTGTCGCTCTTCGATGAATTGCACGGCGGCCGGCCAGCGCTCGTGAATCTTCTCGCGCTCGTGCAGAAAGCTCGCGGGCGGCAGCACGATGCGCTCGACATCGCGAACCGGATGCTCGAGCGCGTCCTTGATCGTGAAAGCCGAGCGGCGGTTATCGGACGCCACGAACTGGCCGTGCACATGGCACGCGCGAATGCGCAGTTGCAGCATGACGGGCGTGTGGCTCGCCTCCGAAAGGTCGAAGCCGTCCTTCACCGCCTGCACGATCGAGGGTAGATTGGGGCGCGGATCGAGCAGCCAGATTTGCGACTTCATCGCGAATGCGTGGCTGCGCTCCTGCATGATAGAGGAACCTTCGCCGTAGTCTTCGCCGACGATGATGAGCGCCCCGCCCGTCACGCCGCCCGAGGCGAGATTCGCCAGCGCGTCGGACGCGACGTTGGTGCCCACCGTGGCCTTGAAGGTCACCGCGCCGCGCAGCGGATAGTTGACGGAGGCGGCCAGCGACGCCGCGGCGGTGGCCTCGCTCGCGCTGTTCTCGAAGCGGATGCCATGATCGCCGAGGATGTCCTGCGCGTCCGCGAGCACGTCCATCAGGTGCGAAATCGGCGCGCCCTGGTAGCCGGCCACATAGGCCACGCCCGATTCGAGCAGCGCCTTCGTCACGGCAAGAATGCCTTCGCCGCTGAACACCTCACCTGCGCCGAGACGCAGTTTCTTCACTTCCTCGACAAACGACCGCTCCGCCATGACCGCCCCCTTCGTTGATCGCCCTCTGCCGCCGCGCACATTCGTGCCGCGTGCCGGGTCATTGTAATTTAGATATAAATATTTCCAAAATCATGGATAACCCGGCAAAGCGGCACCCGACGGCACGCCGCTGCATAAGAAAGGGTACGACCGCCTGAGGTGCATTTTCATGCAGCCGGCACTATTTTGCCGGCTGCATGAGCCAGGCGGCGCTCAAGCGGCGATCAGATCACCAGCCGCGAGACCTTCACGCCTTCGAGCGAGACACCGGCCATCAAGCCGGCGTTGGTCAGCACGAACGCCTCGACTGGACTGGTTGCCGTCGAGGTGTCGACATTGCCGTTCGCCCCCACGGTGACGAGCGCAACCGTGGCGTCGGCGCCTGCCGACCAGCCCTGGCTGTTAACGAAATCGTTGAGCGCGCCCTGGTTCATGAACGCAAAGACGATGGCCTTGGATTGCGCACCGATCTGCAGGCCGAACGAGCCTCCCAGCGTGCTGTAGTAGCCGTCGGTGCGCCCGTTCACGCGCAGCGCGCCGGTGCCGTATTGCGCGCCGAACCAGAACCCCGCCGAGATCACGCTCGGGAACACGAGCACGCCGCTCGCCTTCGCAAGCAGCTCGCGCGACCCGGCCACGGTGCCGTAGAGGCGCGCGAGCGTGGCGTCCACGCCCGCATCGATGGAGCTGCGGCGCGCTGCGTTCTGGCTGGCGCTGTCTCCCGAACCCAGCGGGGTTGTCGTGCAGCCGGCGAGAGCGAAACCGCTTGCGGCAAGCGCGGCACTGGAGCCGAGAAGAAATTGACGTCGGCGCATGAAGTATTCCTGTCTGAACGGTTCTACGAAAAAGCGCGTGCGCAAATGCTGCGCGACGCGCCACGAGACAGCGTGCGAGGCCGCCTGCCTCTCCTGGCGGTATAGGACAATGCGCCGCGCATCGAGTTCGCATCCTCCCTTCGAAAGATCACGGCGCCGCTGCTCGCAGGCCTGTAATGTCGCAACGCAACATCATTGTCCTTCGGCCGTGTGACATCACTCGGCGGCCTTCGGCGCTGTCAGTCCGTTTCTCGAAATCGTCCGATTTTCTCTGTCAGCCTGAGTCGATACAGTCGAGACATGACGCGATCAACGCCACACCCGGCACCCAGCCATCTCGAATCAGATACCACCATGTCCGCCGCTCCCCACCTTCATTGGAACCGTTGCGCCGCGTCGTGGATCTCGCGCGCTTGCGAATGGGCGAGCGACATCGGGATCTATCTCCTGCCGTTCTTCTATGTGGCCTTCTTCGCCTTGCTGTTTCTGCTCTGGCACGAGCCCGCCTCCACCTTCTGGCTGATGGCAGCGTGCGGCGCGCTCGGTTGGGCGATGGCAGCAGGCGCCATCATGTTTTGCCTCGCCAACACGAGGCCTCGGCGCGCCTTTGTGGCTCGCCACATAGAATCCCCGCCCCCCAGGCAGCCGCGCTTGCGCCACGTGCCACTGCAGTTCGCGCAAATGCCCACGCGCTCATGCAGTCAGGCTTGCTCCACGACGTCGGGCGGTGACGCGCGTTTCTCGGTCGCCTGCTTCCACTCGCGCTGCCAGGTCGCCAACAGCGACGATGCGCATGGCATCGGCAGCGAGCGCCTGCAAGCCCGGCACTGATCCTGTCGCGAGCCATGCACGCGCCGGGCACAGCCCCGCAACATTCAAACGCCCTGAGAGGACATATTCCGACGCAAAACCCAGAGACACCCTACAATAATTCAGATAAACCACTGACATACAATGAGATAAGCATCATGCATCGCCGCGGGATCCATAGCGCTGCTGCCATGCACTTTCTCCACACTGCGAATCCAGGCAATACGCTCACGCTCATGACGAACGCGACACAAGAACTGCGGATCGTGGTGGCCGACGACCACCCGGTCGTGCTCACCGCCGTCACCGACTACCTGGACCAGATACCCGGACACAAGGTCGTGGCGACCGCCGGGTCAGGCGCCGAGCTTCTCGATACATTGCGCAGCACCCCTTGCGATCTCATCGTCACGGACTTCTCGATGCAGGGCGAGATCGAGGACGAAGACGGGCTGCGTCTCATCAGCCGCTTGCGCCGGCTCTATCCGGACATTCCTCTCGTCGTGTTCACGATGCTCACCAACGGCGGCATTCTGCACGAACTCGCCGAGCTGGGCGTGGCCGGCCTCGTTGGCAAGGACGAACCGATCCCCACGCTCGCACAAGTCTGCCAGCGCGCGCTCGTCGAGCCCGGCACGACGCTCTCCGCGCGCATAGCCGAGCGGCTCGCCACGGAAGGCTCGACCGCCGACGAATTCCGCCGCACCAACCCGCTTTCGCCGCGCGAACTCGAAGTCGTGCGCCTGTTTGCGCTCGGCCTGAGCGTCACCGAAATCTCCAGGCGCCTGAGCCGCTCGGTCACGACCGTCGCCACTCAGAAGCGCGCGGCCATGCGCAAACTTCACCTCGAATCGAATGCCGATCTGATCCGCTACGCGAGCGAAAACGGATTCGCATAATGGAACGGCGCATCGGCTCGGTGGTTTCGCCCCTCGATGCGCTCAGGGCGCTCGAGCGCAACCTGAAGCGCGAGCGGCGCGTCTTCGCCATGCTGATCGCGATGCTCGCATTCGCCGGGCTCGTTGCGGCAATCGTCACGGCGCTCAGCATTGGCGCGGCGTCGCTCTCGAGCCAGGCCGCTCAACTGCGCGCCGTCACGGCGCAAACGAACGAGCTGGTGGCGCAGCGCTATTCCCTCCTGTCGAGCTTGCGCTTGCTGTTCACGCTCCAGGAGGCCGGGATGTTCACGCCGCAGCCCGTAACCGAAGCGCCACCGCGCTGCACGCCGGTCTTTGGCGCGGGCGAGTCGGCGCCGGCCCTGCGTACGTTCTGCGAGCGTGCCGCGCAAATGGCTTCGCGCATCGACGAGAATGCGCCGATGCTGATCGTGCTCCTCGACGGCAGCGCCGCCTGGAGTCACCAGCTCGCGCCCCAGCCGCACAGTGCGCAGAACGGGGCCGAGGCATTGCGCAACGGCGAGGATGACGCGCGCGTGCTGGTGGACGCGGCGCTGCTGCGCATGAGCGCACGCGGCACCGACCCGAAGGATCCGCGGACCTGGCGCGAAGTGACCTGGTTCCGCCCGCCTGCCGGGCTCGGCTTCGCGCCTCGGCTCGTGCTGGCGGCGGGCACCGTTCTCAAGGATAACGAACCTTATGCGCTGGTGATAACTAGCATCGATCTCGACGAGCTGCCGAAAGCGCAAGCGCCGGACGGATCGACTATCGAGCCGACCCTGTTCGACGGCGACGGCACGTTGCTGGCCAGCACGCTGTCCGCGCCCGCCGCGCAATACGTCGACCGGGTGGTCGCGACCTTGCCCGTCGAGCGCTTTCATCTGCTGCCGCGTTTCGGCTGGGCGCTGCGCGAGCAGCCGCTCGAATACGGGTTTGGCCATTACACGCTCGCGCTGTCCTGGGGCGCCGAGCTCGCGCGGATCCGCATGCCGCTCGTCATTATCCTGCTGATGACGGCGGCGCTGCTCGCGCTGCTCGTGGCACTCTCGCGCTACTGGAACCGGCACGTGCTCGAGCGCACCTATGGCGAAGCCACGCGCGCGCTCGAAGGCGAACTGCTCAACCACCTGCTCGTGCATGCCACGCCAGTGGGCCTGTGCATCGTGCGGCAGCGCGACTTCGAAATCGTGATCGCGAACCAGATTGTGCGCAACGTGCTCGGCCTCGACGAGCACGCCACGCGGCTGCCCGCCGCGCTGTGTGTCGAGTTCGAGAAACATATGCCCCATGCGCCATCGACGGCCGGCGACACGCCCATCTACGTCCTGCCGTTCTCGCTCGTGCGCGAAGACGGCGACAGCGTGCATCTGGAGATCACGTACGCGCCAGCTTCCATGAACCGCGAGGACGTCATGTTCTGCGCCTTCGCCGACATGTCGAAGCACCACGAGGCCGAGCGCCTGCTGCGCGAAGCGAAGCGCACGAGCGACGAAGCCGCGCGCGGCAAAGTGAGCTTCTTCGCGGCAATGAGCCACGAAATCCGCACGCCGCTTGCCTCGCTCGTCGGCAACATCGAGCTGGTGGCGCGCGGGCCGCTCGCGCCCGAGCAGGAAGCGCGCGTGCAGGCCATGCAGGTCTCCTCCTCGGAGCTGCTGCAGATCGTGAGCGACGTGCTCGACTTCTCGAAGATCGACGTCGGTGCGATGACGCTTTCTGAGGAACCCGAATCAATCGCCGCGCTGCTCGTGCGCATCGCGCTCACCCATGCGCCACTTGCCGCGCGCTCGCAGCTGCCGTTCTATCTCGTGGTGGACCGCGCGATTCCCGCGCGGCTCTATTTTGACTCCGTGCGGCTCGCGCAGATCGTCAATAACCTCTTGAGCAATGCGTTCAAGTTCACGCATTCGGGCAAGGTCGTGCTGCGCGCGAACTGGCGCGGCGACGCGCTCGAAATCAGCGTGGCCGACTCGGGCGTGGGCATGCCCGAGTCCCTCAAGGCGCGCCTGTTCCAGCCGTTCACGCAAGGCGACGAGCACCGGCTCACCGAGGCGCGCGGCACCGGCCTCGGCTTGTCGATCTGCGGACGCCTCGCGAAACTCATGCGCGGGCGCTGCGAAGTGGAAAGCACGCTAGGCGTGGGCACGCGCGTCATCGTCACGCTGCCGCTGCGTGTGAGCGACGCGACCCCCGCCGGAAAGGAATGGACCTTGCCCGAAGTGCATCCGGCCATGCTGTGCCGTGCGCCCGAGAACCACGAATGGCTCACGAATCTCTTCGACCCCAAGGTCAGCGCGCCCACCTGGCTGAGCGCGAGCGAGCCGCCGCCGCGCGAAGGCGCATGGGACTATCTGCTGGTGACGGGCGAGTATTCGGCCGACGATGTGCAACGCCTGTGGGGCAGCATGGCCGACGTTATTTGGCTGAGCCAGGACGGGCCGCTCGTGCCGCTTGCCCGCGAAGACGGCGGCGTGGAAGTGAGCCTGTACAGTCTTGCGGGCATTCGCACCGCCACGCAAATGCTGCGCGCCCGGTCCGATGCGGCGGGGCATGGAGGGAACCAGGCGGCGCCCGCTGTGGGGGCTGTGGGGGCTGTGGGGGCTGTGGGGGCTGTGGGGGCTGTGGGGACTGCGGGCGCCGCCGCTTCACAAGCGCTGCAAAACAGCGAATTCCGGCGGCTGAACGTGCTGATCGCGGAAGACAATCTGCTCAACCGCAGTCTCCTGCGCGATCAGCTGCGCACGCTGGGGGCGAACGTGACCGAAGCGAAGGACGGCGAAGAAGCGCTCGCGCGGCTCGATGACGTGCATGTCGACGTGGTGCTCACCGATCTCAACATGCCGAAGATGAATGGCTATGAGTTGCTGCAGGCCGCGCGCGCGAAGCGCGCGGCGCTGCCCGTCTACGCGGTGAGCGGCAATGCGCTGCCCGAACAAATCGCACAAGGCCGCCTGTCCGGCTTCACCGATTATCTGAGCAAGCCGGTGCCGCTCGCGGCGCTCG
The DNA here is from genome assembly GCF_051125205.1 of Paraburkholderia sp. A1BS-2L. Classification (NCBI taxonomy): domain Bacteria; kingdom Pseudomonadati; phylum Pseudomonadota; class Betaproteobacteria; order Burkholderiales; family Burkholderiaceae; genus Paraburkholderia; species Paraburkholderia sp. A1BS-2L. The sequence goes on along the minus strand of NZ_CP120429.1, from coordinate 71,028 downwards.
CGCGCGTGCTCGCCGACGTCGCCGAGCATCTGCCGGACACGGCGCAAGATGCCATCGTTCCTCCCGCACCGGTTCAGCCCGAAAAAAACCACCAGAACACCATAAGCGATATGAGCGACCTGAGTGATGCGATCGACGATGAAGCGGACTTGCCGCGCTTTCCTGTCTTGTCGTCTGCGCTCGCGCCGCTCTTCGTCGAGCAAGCCGATCACGATATCGCCGACTATGCGCGGATTGCGGCCACGCACGATTTCCAGCGCCTGCGCGACTGGGCGCATCGCGTCTCGGGCGGCCTCGCCGTGCTGGGACCGTCGATGCTCAACGAAGCCTGTCTGGAATTGCGCGCGACGCTGCGCGAAGCCGGCCAGTGGACCGACGAGGTCAGCGCTTTTTCGGAGGAGGTGGTGGCCGAACTGGAGGCGCTGCGCGAGCAGGCCGCGATGCGAGATTCAGCGTGAATCCGCGTGATTGGCCTGACATGGACCAAACCCGCCGCGCTGCGGGTTCAAACGTGCTTCTGAAGAAACGCGGGGGGTGTGGGCTGCGCCTGCGCGGGGCAATCGCCTTGCAGATTGCGCACGCACCACTGGCGCAGCACGCTTGCCTCCAGCGGGCAGCCGATGGGGCTGTGCGGCGTTGCATGCGTGCGCGCTTCGAGACGCAGCGCATACCCGTCGGGCAATTCGATGCCGCAACGGGGCGTCCGCACGCCGATCTCGCGCGGGTGCGGTGCAGCGTTCAGCGCCGCGGCGTCATCAGGACGAGGCGCGCGCACGCCGCAAGGTTCGGCGGTGCGGGCCATCCATCTCAGGCTGGGCGCCTGGCGCATTGAAAAGACGGGCATGATCGTTCGCCGCGCAAAAGGCGGCGCCATAAGCGTTACAGACAGCGACCATGGTCGCTCACTGCCCCGATGCGAGCCATAGAACGCCTTCGAAAACGCCGCATCGGCCCGATTTCCGCACTCGATACGCCACGGCTTATGACCATCTTCAGCGTGCCGTCGGGGGCCCGCAATGCGCGCGCGTCGTGGTAGACTGCGCCGCGCATTTCGTTCGCTCCGTCATGAATCCACGCAAGCACAAACTATTGACCACATGGCTTGGCCTCGTCGCCATGTGGCTCATCGTGCTCGCGCCGCTCGTGAGTCAGCTGGTTGCCGCGCACTACGCGCACGTGCCTGACGCCGCGCTCTGCTCGGCGATCCAGCCGGCTTCCGGCGAGCCGCATCTTTCGCATGCCGATGCATTCGGCGCGTGCGGATACTGCGATCTGCTCGAACATCATGTCGCGATGCCGGGTGTTCCTTTGCCCGAGCCGTCGCGCGCACTCGTGGCGACGCTCGATCGCGTCGCGCCGCTCTCCACCCGCCACACGCCGTTCGGCGCCTTCCCTTCAGGCAGGCCGCGCGATCCCCCGTTCGTTTCCTGAGCCCAGCCGTCACCGGCCACCGGTTCGCGTTTTTCCCGCACTCACACTCACGCTTCGCCGCTGCCTGCGCGGATCCATGACAAAGGCGCCCGCGCCTGCGTTGCCGCTCGCAACGGCAGCGCACGTCGCCGTGTGTGCGTTCAAACGCGCGCTTCGATACGCGCAGCACGCGCCATCCCGCTCGCGGCGAAAGGCGTAGCGCTCACGTGGCCGCACGTTCATCGCATTTGGGAAACTTCGTTATGTTCACGCCCGCTCCGCGCGGCGCGCGCATTCGCACGCACCTGCATGCGCGCCCTCGCACGCCCGTCAAACCCTGGTTCAAGTCGTATTTCAAGCCACGTTTCAAGCCACCGTCTGGTCTCGTGCCGCTATCGTTGCTTGCATCGCTCGCGCCTGCTGCATCGTTCGCGGCCACGGACGAAGCCACGTTGCCCACCGTCACCGTGAGCGCCACGAGCAGCAGCACGAGCGCCGCCGCTACGCCCGCCGTCGATCCAAACCTGCCGGCCACACTGGAGACTGTCACGCCGCAGCAGTTCGGCCACTGGAGCGTCGTCAACACCGAGGACGTGCTCAAGTACATGCCGAACCTCGCGGTGCGCAAGCGCTTCATCGGCGACCTCAATTCGATCATCGCCGTGCGTGGTACGAGCAATACGCAAAGCGCGCGCGGCCTCGTCTATGCCGATGGCCTGCTGGTGTCGAATTTGCTCGGCAACGGCTACGCTTTCCCGCCGCGCTGGTCGATGGTGTTTCCCGACCAGATCCAGCAGGTGGACGTGATCTACGGACCCTATTCGGCGCTCTACGCAGGCAACTCGCTCGGCGCCACGGTGCTGATCACGACGCGCATGCCGAAGCAGTTCGAAGCCACCGCCGACGTCAAGGCGTTCACGCAACACTTCAGCCTCTACCGCGTGAACCAGAATTTCAACGGCAGCGAGATGAGCGCCTCGGTGGGCGACACGATCGGCAAGTTCTCGTACCTGCTCGGCGTCAATCACCTCGAGAACACGAGCCAGCCGCTGCAGTTCGCCACGCTCGCGCAGTCGAAAACACCCGCGAAGCCCGGCGCCATTCCCGTGCACGGCGCGGACTTCTACAACAACCAGACCAACGTGCCCACGGCAGTGCTGGGCGTGAGCGGAGAAGGCATCGAGCACACGGTCCAGGAGCAGCTCAAGCTGCGCATGCAATACGACTTCACGCCCACCGTGCGGGGCGGCGTGACGCTCGGCTACTGGCACCGCACCTACGACAGCCAGACCTCGACCTTCCTCTACGACGCCAACGGCAACCCGGTGTACAGCGGCAAGGTTTCGATAGACGGCTACGAGTACAACATCCCGGCGGCAGCGCTCGCGCCCAGCCGCGGCGCGAGCGAAAACTGGCTCTATGGCGTCTCGCTGCGCACACATCAGGCGAGCGGCTGGAACGCCGAGGCCATTGCTTCGTACTACGACGTGAGCAATAGCGTCGCGCGCAACGCCAATGCCGGCGGCGCCGGCGACGGCCCTGGTACGATGACGCTCGGCGACGGGACCGGTTGGAAGACGCTCGACCTCAAGGCAACATGGACGCCCAGGCGGCCCGATGCGGGCCTCGCGGCACACTGGCTCAGCTTCGGCTACCACTACGACAACTATTTCACCGACAACCAGACCTGGAACACGCTCGCCTGGCGCGATGGCGGCGCGAGCAGCTTCGCCAACGCGTTCGCGGGCAAGACCGGCACGCAAGCGTTCTACACGCAAGACGCGTGGCGCCTCATGCCGCGCTGGAAGCTCGTCGTTGGCGCGCGCTACGAAGATTGGCGCGCCTATGACGGCCATCAAGCGCTCGGTGCATCGAGCGCACCCTATCCGGACGCAGGCGATCATCACGTCTCGCCGAAGGCCTCGCTGTCGTTGGACGTCACCGACGACCTCACGCTGCGCGCCTCCATTGCACGCGCGTATCGCTTCCCTACCGTGAGCGAACTGTTCCAGGGGCAGGTCAACGGCTCGTCCATTGTCAATAACAATCCGAACCTGCGCCCCGAGGACGATCTCTCGAAGGAACTCACCGCCGAATGGGCACACTGGAATGGCCTATGGCGTTTCACGATCTTTCAGGATGACGTAAAGAACACGATCTTCAGCCAGACCGACACCATGGTGATTCCGAACGTGACGAGCTTCCAGAACATCGGCAAGGTACGCTCGCGCGGCGTGGAGACGAGCTATCAGGGGCAGGACGTGATCTGGCAAGGCCTCGACCTTGCTGCAAACGTGGCGTACACGCAGTCGAAGATTCTCGAAAACGCGCAGAACCCGGCGAGCGTGGGCAAGTACTTCTACCGGATTCCGCTTTGGCGCGCGAATCTCATCGCGACTTACCGCTTCGATGCGAAGAGCGCGTTCACGCTCGCAGCCCGCTATTCTGGCCGCCAGTACAACACGCTCACCAACGCCGACACCAACCCGAACGTGTTCGGCGGCACGAGCACGTACACGGTCGCCGACATCAAATACACGTTCCGGCCCACGAAGAAGAGCGAGATTGGCGTGGGCATCGACAACCTGTTCGACGCGCGCTACTTCGTCTATCACCCGTATCCGGGCCGCACATATTACGTCGGGGCGAAGCTCGGGCTGTGAGCGAACGCATGCAATCGCCATTGCCGCACTCGCGGCTTCAATCACCATCACTGCTGGTCCAACGCTGCGCCCATGGCGACGCACCACCGGACCACAAGGAGCACCCGATGTCCGCCACGCTGCCTGCCTCCGCCACGCGCGTCGCCCGTACTGCCGGCGCCGTTCATCCAGGGTATCGCACGCTATGGCGCTGGCATTTCTATGCCGGCCTGTTCGTCATGCCGTTTCTGATCGTGCTCGCTATCACCGGCACGATCTATTGCTTCCAGCCGCAGATCGAGCCGCTGCTGTATCCGCACCGGCTCGTGGTCGCGCCCGCCGCGACGCCGCGCCTGCCCGCCGATGCCTTGCTCGCGCGTGCGCGAGACGCGATGCCGCCGGGCGCGCGCATGTTGCGCGCGCATGTCGAAGCGAATCCCGCACGCAGCGCGGAGTTTGTTTTCGCGCGCGCCGGCGGCGTCAAGGAGAGCGTCTATGTGAACCCGTACAGCGGCGAAGTGCTCGGCTCGCTCGACGTGGAAAGCCGCTTCATGCAGATGGACCGCATGCTGCACCGCAAGCTGCTGCTCGGCAAAACTGGCGAACTGCTGATGGAACTGGCCGCTTGCTGGACGCTCGTGATGATCGTCACCGGCGTCGCGCTTTGGTGGCCACGGCAGTCGCGCGCGCTGGGGGCCGCAGGGGAAACGTCGAACACCGCGTCGGGTGGGGGCACCGGTTTGGCAACGATACGCGCGGCGCTGTGGCCGCGCTTCGGCGCAACGGGCCGGCCGTTCTGGAAGAGCGTGCACAGCACCATCGGCATCTGGCTTGCGGTGGGCGCGCTCTTGTTCGTCGTGAGCGGCCTGCCGTGGACGGGCTCGTGGGGCAAACAGTTCAAGGCGCTCGCAACCCGCGCAAGTCTCGGTGCGCCGCGCGGCGCATGGGGTGGGGGCCTGCCGTTGCAATCGACGCTGCAGGGTGGGCAAAATGCGGCGCGAAGCACGGCGCATGCAGCGCCCGGCAGCCACGCCGATCACGCGGGCCACGACATGGCGTCGATGCCTGGCATGGTGATGGACGACCTGCCGCTGCCCAACGTGCCATGGGCCGTGGGCGCGGTCCCGGTGCCGCAGTCGCCCGGCGCGCGCACGCAGCCCGTCTCGCGTTGGACGCTCGACCAGGTGATCGCGCAAATGCGTAAGCTCGGCGTGCAGAGCGGTTACGACGTCGCGCTGCCCGCCACGGCAACGGGTGTCTACGTCGTTTCGTACTTTCCCGCGGACCCGCAAGAGGAGCGCACGGTTTATATCGACCAGTACAGCGGCAAGGTGCTCAAGGACATCGGCTACGGCGATTACGGCGTGGTCTCGCAGGCTGTTGCGTATGGCACGTCGCTGCATATGGGCCGCTACTTCGGCCTTGCGAACCAGTTGATTTGCGCGGCGATCTCGCTCGGGCTCGCGGCGCTTGCCGTCACTGGCTTCGTCATGTGGTGGCTGCGTCGCCCTGCCCGCCCGGCCAACTCGTCACGCACGGCCGGTGGACTCGGCGCGCCTTCGCGCGAGCGCGCCGCGCCGCCCATGCGTGCCTGGAGGGCCGGTCTCGCCATGCTCGGCGTGATCTTTCCGCTGATGGGCGCGACGATCGTGGCCGTATGGGTGCTCGATCGGCTCGCTTTCGGCCGCACGAACACTCTTTCGTCTTCCTGACGAGTGGTCGTCGCAGGAGGGCTGCGCGACCGCCATGCCCCACTCGCCACGGGCGCGCCAAATCTCATTTGAGCGATGTCAGGCGTGCTGCGGTAATCTGAGGACACAATTGCTCTTGATCCCCGTCCGCAATCGGGTGTCAAAGCAGTATCGAGGCCTTGCATGAAATCAGGGCGTGCAGTTTTGCTCCGGCCCCGATCGTCAGGAGACCACTGTGTTCCGGCTCATTTTCGCATTGGCGATGGCTGCGACGCTTGCAGGATGCGTCGCGCCTTACCCCGGGTATCCCGGCTATTACGATTCCACATATGGCTATGGCTACTCTTATCCCTACGCTTACGGTTACCCCTATGGCGGCTACCCCGCTTACTACTACGGGCCTAGCTTTGGCTTCGCCTACTGGGGCGGATGCTGCTACCCGTACCACGGCTGGCACGGTGGCTGGCATGGCGGCGGTTGGCACGGTGGAGGCTGGCACGGAGGCGGCGGTGGCTGGCACGGCGGTGGTGGAGGCTGGCACGGCGGCGGCACCTGGCAAGGCGGCGGTGGACACGGCGGCCGGCACTAGCCCCGCGTCACCCAGTGCGAACCCCGTCATACCCGCCCATTCACGGCAATCTCCGCGCCCGTCACCGCGCTGGCGCCCGGGGAAAGCAGAAACGCAATCACCGCCGCGATTTCATCGGGCTGCACCCAGCGCGTGAAATCGGCGTCGGGCATCTCGGCGCGGTTTTGCGGCGTGTCGATGATGCTCGGCAAAATCGCATTGACGGTCACGCGCTGGTCCTTGAGTTCCTCGGCCAGCGCCTCGGTAAGCCGCGCCACACCCGCCTTCGATGCCGCGTAGGCGCCCGTGCCGAGCCCGGCCTTGCGCCCCGCGCCCGCACCGATGTTCACGATGCGTCCAGCACCCCGCGCGAGCAGATGCGGCAGGGCCGCCTTCGACGCATTGAGCGCCGTCTTCACGTTCAGATCGAACATCAGGTCCCACGTGCGCACGTCGCCATCGGCGATCGTCTCCCAGCGGAACGCACCCGCGATGTTGACGAGCGCATCGAGACCGCCCAGCGCCTGGCTTGCCGTCTCCAGCGCCTGCTTCGCCGCCGCCGCGTCGACGAGGTCGATGCCGCCGATGCGCACCGCCTGGGCCAGCGCCGCGGGCCAGGCGTCATCGCCGGGCGCCGCGCCCCGACCGATCAGCGCCACGCGCGCGCCGCGCGCCGCGAGATATTGCGCGCTCGCCATGCCAAGGCTGCCGAATCCGCCGGTGACCGCCACCGCCTTGCCCTTCACTGAGTCTTCCATGTTGAGTTCCTGCGAGTCGTGGGTTCGGCTCATGCCGAACCCTAGGTTGGACATTCCGGCAGCAGCGTATCAGAGGCGCGACTCGGGCTGCGCCGCCGCCAGGCTGCGCCTGCGCAGCGCCTCCGTGGTTTCGCCCGTGCCATCCGCACGCCAGCCCGGCGGCAGGATCATGTGGCGCACGGCGGTCCACCAGTCGGGCGCGGCGGCGATGTCACGCGCGAGGCTCGTCCAGTGCTCGAACTCGACCACGAACGGATTGCGCGAGCGCGTGGGCGTGACGAGCCCGTAGCGGCATGGCTCGTCGGCGCGCTCTGGCACATAGGTGCCGAACAGGCGGTCGAACACGATCAGCACGCCGCCATAGTTCGCATCGAGGTAATCGACATTGGACGCATGATGCACGCGATGCGCCGAAGGCGTATTGAACACGTATTCGAGCCAGCCGAGCTTCGGCATCCAGGTGTTGTGCAGCCAGAACTGATAAAGCAGGTTGAACGAGAGCATCGCGACCGCAATCTCGGGGCGCACGCCGAGCCAGACGAGCGGCGCGAAGAACACGACTGGACCGGCGAGCTTGCTGGTCCATCCGAGGCGATACGCGGACGACAGCGTCAGTTGATTGGGCGAATGGTGGACCGCGTGCGATGCCCAAAAAAAGCGCATGCGGTGCGAGGCGCGGTGATAGCAGTAATAGCAGAATTCCTGGCCGACGAAGATGAGCAGCACGAGCAGGACGTTATCGATCGTGAGCGTGAAAAGCCGGTGCGCCCACGCGAAATGAAACACCGGCGCGGCGAGCGAAACTGGCAGAAGCGCGAACAGTTTTCGTCCGACGAGATCGGCGAGCGAGAGCCAGACTTCGGACCAGTCGAATGGGACCTGGCCGTTACAGCGTTTGCGAAACGCAAGCACCCCGGCCTCGATCAGCGAGGCCGCGACGATAAGGAGCGTTACGTATGACGAAATTTTTCCTGTGGAGAGCATGGTAAGCAGTGTGCGAATGAAAGCGCATGGCGCGATGTTGGAAAGGACGCGTCGCTCGCTGCTGCCCTGCGTGTCGCGTCGGATGAAGCGCACTTTAAAAGCGCCGGACGCCGAGAACCACTCACAAATTATGTCGCCGCATGTCGCGCGCGCACGGTGTAACACCGCGACATGGTTTTGCACGAGACTCGCGGCAGGGACCGCCCTATAGTTCGTTCCGCTGACACGCCGATGCGTGCACCGAACCGAACCGCAAGGATCCCAAATGAAATCGCTGACCCGCTCTCTCCTCGCCGCCTCCCTCCTCGCCCTCGCCAGCGCACCGGCTTTCGCGGGCTGGGCGGCCCACGGCACCGCCTACACGCCGCACGGCGCCTATAACGGCGCGCACTATGCCTCGTGCGGCGGCGGCAGTTGCTCGCATGCGGGCGGCGTGGTCGGCCCATGGGGCGGCCTCGCCACCAATACCGGGACCGTCACGCGCACCGCGCCGGGGCAGTTCTCCAACACCGGCACGGCAGTCGGCCCGAACGGGCGTTCGGTCGAGCATGCCGGCGACACGAGCTGCGCCGGCGGCACCTGCTCGCACACTGGCACGATGTCGGGCGAGGACGGCCGCAGCGCATCGACCTCGGGCAGCGTGACGCGCACCGCGCCGGGCCAGTATTCGTCGAATGGCACGATCACGGCCGCGAACGGCAATAGCATTAGCCACAGCGCTTCGACGAATTGTGCGGGCTCGACCTGCTATCGCTCGGGCACGGACACCGGCACGGCGGGTGGCACGGTTACGCACTCGGGCAGCGCCACCCGCGTCGCGCCGGGAGTAGTGACGACGTCGGGCGGGTCTACCGTCGTTCGGGAAGGCACGGTTGTGACCGGTGGCGCTACGGTCGTCCAGGGCGGGGGCGCGGTTGCAGTGGCACCGGCTCCGGTGGTCGTCGCGCCGGCGCCCACGACCAGCGCGGTCTACGTGGCCCCGCCGCCCGCGCAGAACACTGTCGTCGTCGCTCAGGCGCCCAAGACCGTGTATGTTGCGCCCCCGCCGCCCAAGCCCGTGTATGTCGCGCCGCCCGCACCCAAAGTCGTCTACGTCGCGCCGCCTGCGCCAAAGGTCGTGTATGCCGCCCGCCCGCTACCGCGCGCCGTCTACGTTGCGCCCGCGCGGCGCGGCGCGATCTGGGTGCCGGCTCACTGGGCTGGCGGCGTATGGGTGCCCGCGCACTGGGCCTGATTGACGACCTGATTAACGACCTGAGGGATGGCCTGATCAGCAACCGCGCCTCGCGCTAACGCGCAACGCCCGTTCGCGCCGACGTGCGCGGTGTGGCCCGCCGCGCACAAGCGCGCGGACCACCCCTGAACGTTCGCGAGGCGACGTTCGGGCCGCGCCAACTCGCCTAATATCGTAGAAGCCGGCGCGGTCCGGTAGCACCCCTGATCATTGCGCTCCGGCCACACGCCGGATGCTTCGAAACATCGGCGCACCGCAACCACCGCAGGAGGCGGTCCATGGAGCAGGCAAACCGGATTCTCGTTCTCGACGACGAAGCCGAGCTGCGCAACATGCTGCAGCGCTTCCTGAGCGGGCATGGCTTCGAAGTGCGCGCCGTCGCCGACGGCAAGCGGCTCGACCGCATGCTGCAGCGCGAGCCCTACGACCTGCTGGTGCTCGATCTGATGATGGAGCCCGAGGACGGCCTGAGCGTCTGCCGCCGCCTGCGCGCGGAAGGCCACACACTGCCGATCCTGATGCTCACGGCCAAGGGCGACGCCGCCGACAAGGTGATCGGCCTCGAAACCGGCGCCGACGACTACCTCGCCAAGCCCTTTCTGCCCGACGAACTCGTCGCGCGCGTGAAAGCGTTGCTGCGCCGCCAGAAGATGGCCGCGGGCGACCCCACCGTCACGACGCAGCGGCTGCGCTTCGGCAGCTTCGTCTTCGACGTCGGCCAGCAAACGCTCCTGCGCGATGGCGTGCCCATCGAAATTCATTCGGCGCAGATGCTTCTGCTGCATGCGCTCGGCTCCTCGCCGAACCGCGCCGTGAGCCGCGAGAACCTGCTCGCGCGCGCACGCGGACGCGACCATGCCGCACTCGACCGCAGCGTCGACGTGCAGATCCTGCGGCTGCGCCAGATCGTCGAGGAAGATCCCGCCAAGCCGCGCTTCATCAAGACCGTCTGGGGTCTCGGCTACATGCTGGTGGCCGGCGTCGAGTCCTGAGCCCCGCGACGTTCATGCGCTGGCTGCCACGCTCGCTCCTCTCGCGCAACATCGCGCTGCTGGTGGCGCTCGTCGCGCTCACCCAGCTGTGCTCGTTCGGCGCGCTGCTGCATTTCGTGCAACGCCCGCGCATCGAGCGCGCCTCGATCATCTTCGCGGACTACGTCAAGCTGCTCGACAGCACGCTCGCCGCGTTGCCGCCCGCCGAAAGCCGCGCGAGCGCCGCGCGCCTGAACGAACACCGCACGGCCCCCGCCGCACACGTGGCGAACCTCGATCCGCCGGGCGCGAGTCTGCTCCATGTTTTCCAGACGTGGCAGCGCGACGTCTTCATCACGGCGCTTCAGCGCCACCTGCCCGCCGACATGCCCGTGCGCTGGGAATCATCAGACGAAGAGCGCCTCTGGATACGCATGCACGCGGCGGGCGAGCCCATTTGGGTTGCCTTGCCGATGAGCGCCGATGCGCGCGCCAGCGGCATCGCCGCGGCCATCGTGTTGTCGATCGGTCTCGCGCTGCTCGCGGCGTTCACGGGCTGGCTGATCCAGTTGCATCTGAACCGCCCCCTCGGCGATCTGGCGCACGCGGCGCGCCATGTCAGCGCCGGTGAAGCGCCCGCGCCGCTGCCCACCGACGGCCCGACCGAGATCGCCGAGGTCAGCCAGGCCTTCAATCAGATGACCGCCGCGCTGCAACAGGCCGATGCGACGCGTGCGCTGATGCTCGCGGGCGTGTCCCACGACATCCGCACACCGCTCACGAAACTGCGCCTCGCACTTGCGATGGCGCTGCCGCGCGGCACCAACGACAAGCTCGTAGACGCGGCCGAGGGTTATCTCGACCACATCGACACGATCCTCCAGCAGTTCATGGACTACGCGGGCAGCGGCGAGCGCGAAGCCCCGCAGCCAGGCGACCTCAACGCGCTCGCGGGCCAGCTCGTGGCCGACTTCGCGGGGCTCGGTCACGAATTCGACTTCGAGGAATGCGCGCTGCCCTGCTTCGCGTTCCGGCCCGTGGCCATCATGCGTCTCTTGATGAACCTGATGCAAAACGCCGTCGTCTACGGGCGCACGGGCCTGTGCGTGCGCACGTGGCAGGCGGACGGCCACGCTTGCGTGGCCATCTGCGACCGTGGCGGCGGCATCCGCGCCGAAGAACTGGAGCGGCTCAAAGCGCCCTTCAGCCGGGGCACCAACGCGCGCACCCACGCGGGCGGCACCGGCCTCGGGCTCGCCATCGTCGAACGCATCGCGCGGCAGCACGGCGGTTCGCTCACCTTCACCGACCGTGCGGGCGGTGGACTCGAAGCCGTGGTGAAGCTGCCGATTCACGACGCCGACGCGCGCCGATGACATCGAGCGACATAATTTGCGCGTGGCGCACCCACTGACTCCCCCGCATACTTGCGCCTGTGCCGAGTGACACGCGCTGCAACCTGAATAATCAGGCGAATGCAGGCAAGCCGCTCAGGCAGCCCTCACGAACCCATCACGATATTTCGATATCCTGATTAACCGTCGATATCGAATCCAGCATCCAGGCGACCCGACATGAATACGCTCTTCCCCTCCCTCCTCAACAAGACCCGCCGGTTCGCCGGCGCTGCGCTGTTCGCGGGCTCGCTGCTCGCGTCAGGCTGCGCCTCGGCTGCGAGCCCGCTGCAAGCCGCCGCTGCGCTGCCGCAAGTGCACGCCGAGGTCATCTACGTCTGCGCGTTCGAGATCTCGCCCGAACTCGTGAAGCTCGACAGCGGCATGGCGCAGCGGCTCAAGACGATGTCGAGCGGCGAGTCGTCGGCGCAGCAACAGCAGCAAGTGGCGCTCGCGGCGCGCGAAAAGCTGGCCGACGACATCGTCGCGCAGTTGCAGAAGATGGGGCTGCCCGCGGTGCGCGTCGACGGCCCCGTGCCGGCGGGCCGCGACGCCATCGTGGTCGAAGGCCGCATCGATACCGTCGATGCAGGCAGCCGCCGGCGCCGCGCGCTGATCGGACTCGGTGCGGGCAAGAGCGAAGTGGACGCCACCATCGCCGTGTCGTACCTGCCGGCGCATGGCGCGCCGCAATCGATCGCCACCTTCGAGACGAGCGCGAACAGCGGCTATATGCCCGGCATGGCGGAAACTGCGGGCGCGGGTGCGGCGGCGGGCCACCTTGCGGCATCGGCGGCGGCGGGCGCGGGACTGCACGGCGCCTGCGCATCGAAGCGCGACACGATTGCCGCCGACGCGGGCAAGCTCGCGAACTCGATCGCCAAGCAGCTCGCGCAGGCGGCCGCGCAATACGGCTGGGTGCCAGCCAGCAAGGCGGCGTGATTCAGCCCAAATCCATGCGGGTCTCGTCGACGAACTTCTCGGTGGCGTCGTCGATCTTGCGGCCGCGCCGCCCGGTCGGCCCGTGAATGTAGACCGTCTTCATGTCGACCCCGCGCTCGCCCATCGCGGCGGGCGGCGGCGTCATCTCGTAGCGCACCTCGCGCGCATGATCGGCGAGTTGCAGACGCGGATCGAACACCGAGTTGAACTTCCACAGCATGCGCACGAAATTGGTCTGGCCGCGCAGCAGCAGATGCATCGCCTGCCCCGCCGCGCCGCGAAACGCGGTCCAGCCCATGTGCTTGCGATTCAAAACCTGTTGCGTGCGCACCAGTTCCGCATAGAACTCGGGCAGCGGCAGCTTCGTTGGCACCACAGCATGCTGGATGTCGTAGAGCCGGTAGTCGAGGCTCGTCAGGCGCCGCGTCTCGTGTTGCCAGTTCTCCGTGCCCGGATACGGCGTGTTCACGCTGATGTTCACGATCTCCGGAATCTCCATGCACCACTGGCGTATCGTCTCGAAGCGGGCGTGGCCCCAGTCCGGGTCGGCAATCAGGTTGATCGCGACCGTAATGCCGAGCGAACGCGCGAACTCGAGCGCCTCGAAATTGCGGTCCAGACTGATGCGCTTGCGAAACGCCTTGAGGCCCTCGTCGTCGATGGCTTCGAGCCCGAGGAACATGTATTTCAGGCCGATCGCCTGCCACGCGCGGAACACCGCCTTGTTGCGCAGGAGCACGTCGCCGCGCGTCTCCAGGTAGTAGCGCTTCTGGATGCCGCGCCGGCGGATCCCATCGGCAATCGCCATGCCGTGCTCGGCGTGCACGAAGGCCACATCGTCGACGATAAAGACACCTGGTTCGCGCAGCGCCGCCAGTTCCTCCACCACGACCTCGGGACTGCGGGTGCGGTAGCTGCGCCCGTAGAAGGTCCACGCGCTGCAGAACGTGCAGTCCCACGGGCAGCCGCGCGCGAACTCGATCGAGGCGCACGGATCGAGCGTGCCGATGAAATATTTGCGCCGATGCCGCAACAGATCGCGCGCGGGCCGCACGGGATCGAGCTGCTCGACGAAGCGCGGCGGCGGACCCGATCCTTCGCGCGTCACCACGCCCGGCACTGCGAGCAGATCGCCGCCTTGCGCAACGGCTTCGAGCAGCGCATTGATCGACGCCTCGCCCTCGCCGCGCAGAATGCAGTCGATGGCGCCCTCACCGTGACGCAGCAGATCGTGCGCCGTGAACGAGACGCTGTGGCCGCCCACGAACACGAAGCATGCGGGCAGCGCGGCCTTCACAGCCCTGGAAAGATCGACGATCTCGGGAATGTTCGCCAGATAGTTGCCCGAGAAACAGAGCGCCTCGGGCTGCCAGTCGCGCACCATGCGCATCAGGTCGCGATGGGTTTGCACCTGCAGGTCGATGAGGCGCACCTCGTGTCCCGCATCGCGCGCCGTGCCGGCGACCGATTCGAGACCCAGCGGCTCGAGCCGAAGAAACACGCGCGTGTACATCAGCCCGCTCGGGTGGACGGCCAGCAATCTCATGAAGCCTCCTTGCGAAGCGCGCCTGCCCGAAGCGACGCACGACTCGTGCGATTCATGTGATTCGTGCAAACCTGGCGGGGCGCTCGCGGTGTCGTTCACGGTTCTCGTCGCGCCGGCGCGGCTCGAACGTGCGGCCAGCGCGTCCCTGACACTGCTGCTCCGTGCGAGTCTACGCGCCTTCGCGCAGCGGCGCTCGCGCTGTGCGCCGCCATCGTCCTTCATGCCCGCCGTGCCGACCGGCCGGGCCGGCACGCCCAGGCCACGAGGGGAGCACCGAGGTCAGCGCCGAGGTCAGCGCCGAGATAAGGACGATAGGCAGCGGCGCTTTGATAGACTGGAATTCCCGCACATTAATTCGTCGAAGCGCCGTCCCACCGTGCCGAATACCCGCTCGCTCCCGCGCCTGCTGACCGAAATCCGCGCTTGCCGCATCTGCGCCGACACGCTGCCGTTCGGTCCGCGTCCGGTGCTGCAAGCGAGCGCGAGCGCACGGCTCCTGATCGTGGGCCAGGCGCCCGGCGCGAAGGTCCATGCCTCGGGTATCCCATGGGACGACGCGAGCGGCGAGCGTCTGCGCGAATGGATGGGCATCGACGCCGAAACGTTCTACGACGCCGCGCGCATCGCCATTGTGCCGATGGGCTTTTGCTATCCGGGGCGCGGGGGCGGCGGCGATAACCCGCCGCGTCCCGAATGCGCTCCCCTCTGGCACACACGCCTGCTCCCGCTGATGCCCGACGTGCGCCTCACGCTGCTGGTCGGCCAGTATGCCCAGCGTTATTTTCTCGGCAGCCGCCGCAAGGGCTCGCTCACCGAAACCGTGGAAGCCTGGCGCGACTATGCCCCAGGCTTCGTGCCGCTGCCCCACCCCTCGCCGCGCAATACGCCGTGGCTCCAGCGGCATCCGTGGTTCGCGCGCGACGTGCTGCCCGCGCTGCGCGAGCGCGTTGCCGATGCGCTGTCGGTGCCGTCCCAGCAGACGAATGCCAAGATGCCTCACAAGGAGAAGTGCAACATGACCCTACCGGCGATCACCACCCAGCGTGTCTATGAACCGCTGCCCGAAGACAGACAGGCGTGCTTTCTGGTCGACCGGCTATGGCCGCGCGGCATGAGCAAGGAAAAACTCGCGGGCGTGACCTGGGCGAAGGACGTCGCGCCGAGCACGGAACTGCGCGAGTGGTTCCACAAAGACCCGGAACAGTGGGACGAATTCACGCGGCGCTACGTCGCCGAACTCGATGCAAACCATGCTGCGTGGGCGCCGCTTGCGAAGGCGAGCAAGGCGCAGCCGGTGGTGCTGCTGTTTAGTTCGCACAACACCGAAAACAACAACGCGACCGTGTTGCGTGACTATTTGATGAAGAAGCGGCGCAAATAAGGGCGCGCGCAATCCGAGTCGATTGGAATCGATCGGGATTCTGGAAAACCGCGCCGCCGGTTAGCGTGCGTCGAGATCGAAATCATGCCCGCTGCCTTGCGTCAGGCGCCGCAACAACTCCTTGCCGCGGGTCGTGAGGCGGGCGGCGCAGCCGTCGCCGACTTCGTCCATCTCCACGAGATGGTAGCGCTCGAGCGCCAGAAAATCGGAACCGAATGTTTGAAGCGGCGCATTGGCGTCGCGAATCAATAGCAGCGCCGCCAGTTCGTGATGACTGAGCATCGAATCTCTCCTGTTCAGGACTCACCGTGGAAACCAGCATAGCGAGCAAAACGTACAGTTTCGCTACAGTCGTGTTTCTTCTTGTTACCCATACAATCCACGCGCCGGAGGGGAAAATTCGCTGCGCGTTGCATGGTAGTTAAAGCGTGTTATGCATCCGATAAAAAATTAAATCGGATTCCTGATTGCATGCGGAGGTGAATGGCGGCACATAGGGCGTGCCTCCAACCAGCCGGGCGACCCAGCCGGATTGTCGCGCCGCCAGTTGCAAATGATAAAAGGGATGCCCGGCTCCGCGTGACCTACACGGGTGCAAGATTTGATCGAAATCGTATTTCGAGATATTTGCACCTCAGGCGGACACATTGAACCCGGGGCGCGCATCAATTTTTAGATGCGGATGCCAGCGCGGCGGCGGGCGCCGCCGCGCCCGCGCACCGCCCGCGAAAGCCGGCGTCAGACCGGTGTCAGGCCGCCTTCGGTTCCTCATCGCGCACCAGCATGACCGGGCGATCGGCCATGCGCAGGAACGATTCTGCGACGCTGCCGAGCAGCAGCCGCTTCACGCCCGACAAACCGCGCGTGCCCATCACGACGAGGTCCGCATCCTCTTCCGCGGCGATGCGGTAGATCACCGCCGCAATGTCCTCGCCCATCGCGTCGGCGGCGCGCGCCGTGCCCGACACGCCAACCTGCGCGAACACGGTTTTCGCCTCCTCGAGCGCGGCCGTGGCGAGATCGGCCTCGGCCCTTTGGCGCGTGGGCTCCTCCGCAAATCCCGTGCCGACATCGACGAGGCGCGCCGGATGCTGCACCACGCAAAGCGCCTGAACCGCGGCGCCCGTCGCCTGGGCGATTTTCACGGCCTCGTCGAGGGCGCGGCGTCCGCTGCGGCTGCCATCGACGGCTACCAGAATTTGTTTGTACATCATCACCTCCAGGGCAAGGCCCATGATGCGCGGCATCCGGCATGCGCGGCCCCGATCGCCGGGGCCGTGCGCGACGGCCTGCCCGCCGTTGCGTTGCGCGCGAGTGGCATGCGGGTTGCATGCGGGCTGCAGGGTTCGCTCGCGCAATCGAAAAACCGCGCTTTCGCGTGCTTTTCGTCCTTTATCGCCGTTACGCAGATGGGGACAAAAGCCCGCCTCGCGCTGTGTCGCAGTGTCGCTCTTCGGTCCCATGCAGCGCTTGCGTTTCGGGTCCTGGAAAGCGTTCACGAGATCCAGGGGAAACGCTGCCGCGCGATGCACGAGGGACGCATCATCCATGTTAGGCGCTCGACGCACGCACCGCGACCCGCGCGTGCGTACACGCGGAGGAAGCGTTCCCAGCGATCGTGGCACCATGATCGCCGCACGCTACCTCCCTTCGTCCGACAGGAGCATCGAATGAGTGCAATCCGCCCGTCCTCCCGTCCGCCGGTTTCCGACGAACTGTTGCAGCGCATGGACGCCTGGTGGCGCGCCGCCAACTATCTCTCGGTAGGCCAGATCTATCTGCTCGCCAATCCGCTGCTGCGCGAACCGCTGCAACTCGCGCACGTGAAGCCGCGCCTGCTCGGCCACTGGGGCACCACGCCCGGCCTCAATTTCCTCTATACGCACCTGAACCGCATCATCAACGAGCGCGATCTCGATCTGCTCTTCATCGCGGGGCCGGGGCATGGCGGGCCGGCCGTGGTTGCGAACACCTGGCTCGAAGGCACCTATAGCGAGACCTGGCCGAACGTGCCGCAGGACGCGGAAGGCATGGCCGCGCTGTTCAAGCAGTTCAGCTTTCCGGGCGGCATTCCGAGCCACGTTGCGCCGCAAACCCCGGGCTCGATCCACGAAGGCGGAGAGCTCGGTTACGCGCTGTCGCATGCCTATGGCGCGGTGTTCGACAATCCCGATCTGATCGCCGCGTGCGTAATCGGCGACGGCGAAGCCGAAACGGGGCCGCTCGCCACCTCGTGGCATTCCAACAAGTTCCTCAATCCGGTGACGGATGGCGCCGTGCTGCCGATCCTGCATCTGAACGGCTTCAAGATTGCCGGGCCGACCGTGCTCGCGCGCATCGGCGACGATGAGCTCGCCGCGCTGATGAAAGGCTATGGCTACGCGCCGATCTTCGTGGAAGCCGAGGATCCCGGCGTCGCGCACGGTCTGATGGCCGCGGCCTTCGACACCGCGTTCGACGAAATCGCGCGCATCCAGCAGCACGCGCGCAAGGCGGCCGAAGCCGATCCGCAAGCTCACATCGAGCGCCCCCGCTGGCCGATGATCGTGCTGCGCACGCCCAAGGGCTGGACCGGTCCGAAGAGCGTCGACGGCCTGAAGACCGAAGGCTCATGGCGCTCGCACCAGGTGCCGCTTGCGAACATCGCGAAGCCGGGCCATCTCGCGCTGCTCGAAGACTGGATGCGCAGCTACAAGCCCGAGGAACTGTTCGACGCACATGGCCGGCTCACGCCCGAGCTTGCCGCGCTCGCGCCGCGCGGCGAGCGCCGCATGAGCGCGAACCCGCGCACGAACGGCGGCGGCCGGGTGCGCGAACTGCGCGTGCCCGCCTTCGAGCGCCACGCGGTGGACGTGCCCGCGCCGGGCCAGGTGGACGCCGAAGCCACCCGCGTGATGGGCGCGTTCCTGCGCGAGGTGATGCGCGTGAATCTGCCCACGCGCAACTTCCGCATATTCGGCCCCGACGAAACCGCATCGAACCGCTGGGCCGATGTATTCGACGTGACGGCGCGCACGTGGCTGGCCGACACCACGCCCGACGACGTCCAGCTCGCGGCCGACGGCCGCGTCATGGAAATCCTGAGCGAACACACCTGCCAGGGCTGGCTCGAAGGCTATCTGCTCACGGGGCGCCACGGCTTCATGTCGTGCTACGAAGCGTTCATTCACATCGTCGATTCGATGTTCAACCAGCACGCCAAGTGGCTGAAGGTGATCCGCGAGATTCCGTGGCGGCGGCCCCTGCCCTCGCTCAATTACCTGCTGACCTCACACGTGTGGCGCCAGGACCATAACGGCTTCAGCCATCAAGACCCGGGCTTCATCGACTATGCGGTCAACAAGAAGGCCGACACCGTGCGCGTCTACCTGCCGCCCGACGCCAACACGCTGCTCGCCGTGACCGATCATGTGCTGCGCACGTGGAACCGCATCAACATTGTCGTGGCTGGCAAGCAGCCGCAACCGCAGTGGCTCGACATGGACGCGGCGATCCGCCATTGCGCGGACGGCATCGGCATCTGGCAATGGGCCAGCAACGACGAAGGCGGCGAGCCCGATGTGGTGATGGCCTGCGCCGGCGACGTGCCCACGCTCGAGACGCTCGCGGCGGTCGACCTGCTGCGCGGCTGGCTGCCCGATCTGAAGATGCGCGTGGTGAACGTGGTGGACCTGATGACGCTGGAGCCGGCAGACCGCCACCCGCACGGTCTCTCCGATGCCGACTTCAACGCGCTCTTCACCACGAGCCGGCCCGTGATCTTCGCGCATCACAGTTACCCGTCGCTGATCCATCGCCTGACTTACCGGCGCGCCAATCACGCGAACATCCATGTGCACGGTTTTATCGAGGAAGGCACGACGACCACGCCGTTCGACATGACGGTGATGAACAAGCTCGACCGCTACCACCTGTGCGAGGCCGTGATCGACCGTGTGGATGGGCTCGCGCAGCGCGCCGCGCATGTGCGGCAAACGCTGCACGACAAGCTTGCCGCGCACCGCCGCTACGTGGACGAGCATGGCGACGACATGCCCGAGATCCGCAACTGGCGCTGGCTGCGCGCGAGCGCCCCTTTGCCGGGCGGCAGCGACTGATGCCGCGCGCGGCGCACGGAATTTGGCTCAGCGCGACGTCGATCGCCCGAACACGCGCACGAACCCCGTGACGAACAGGTCGAGCCGTTCCGAATCGAGGCTGTCGATGCCCGCCGCGCCCACCCGGCCGTTGCCGCCCGGGAACGCCCGGCACAACTCGTCCGCGCCGCTGGGACGCACGAGCGGCGCGCGCACGCTCACCGCGTAATTGCCGTCGGGGTTGACGCTCAGCACCGCGTGGGCGCAGGTCGGTTCCTCGAGCGCGAGGACATTGGCGAACACCCCGCGCACGCGGCGCGCCCAGGGCTCGTCGGGGAGCACGCACACGGTGCCGTACTGCACCATGAATAGCGGCGTGACCTGCTGCGCGCGTTCGAGATCTTCCTGGCGGCATGCCGAAAGACGTGCCACGACCGGCTCCGCTGCAATGAACTCGAACGGATCGGTGTAGGGCTTGAGCATCCCGTAGAGCGCGGCCGGCGCGATGAACAGATCGTCGGCGCTGTCGCCGTAGGCGTTGTAGTTGATCGATTCGCCCAGTTCGCACAACTGCGCGACTTGCGCCTCGTTAAGCCCGCCTTCGTGCGCGAGTTCGTGCGCGGTGGCCTGCAAGTTGTCGCCGAACGCCGCCGCAATCGCCCACCGGCGATACTGCCCGCGCAGGTGACGGTCGACCAGCACGCTCGTGCAGACCTGCGCGGTGGTGTCGATGTGCGCGGCGAGATTGACGTTCATCGGCAATTCGCCCGCGTGGTGATGATCGAAATACTCGATGTGGACGCCCTGGTCGAGCAACGCGCAAAGCGCTGCGCGGTTGGCGTCGAAGGAAATGTCGAGCACCGTGAGCGAGTCGCCGGGATGGGCCGGCACGCGCTTGATGAGCGCAATGTCGCGCTTCGCTCCAGTGACGAGCGTGGCCTCGCGCGGCCGGGAAAGGCGAAGCTGGTGCAACGCGCAGATGCCGTCCGCGTCGCCGTTGAATACGTCGAAATGCGCCATGTCCTGTGGATTCCGTTGCGTGGAGCTTCACAGTATCGCGCACCAAACGCGGATCCCACAAAGGGCGGATTTGACCGACCACAGTGAAGAACGATTCGTTCACCCTATCACACGACTTCGTGCCCCGACGTTCACGTGGAGTTCACGCGGACACGCAGGCGAGCGGGCAAGAACACGGCGTCACGAGCCAATCTGCATACGCAAGCGTCCAGCGGATGATGAGTCCGCTGGACGCTTGCGCAGCCAAACCTGCAGGCTGCGGCTCAGGTGCGCGCCACTGGCCAGCGCAGCGTGAACGCCACCGGGAAGCGCGGCGCCTTGCGCCCCGCCGGTGCGCGCCACGGCTGCATGCGCGCGCTCATGGCCGCGCACATGGACACGCCTTCTTCGCCGTAGAGGCGCTCCATGGCCTGTTGCACGAGGCCGGCGTCGAACCACATCTTGAAGCGGCGATGGCAGGTGCGGAAGTCAGGATAGCGCTCGGGCAGCTTCGACCATACGGAGCCCGTCGACAGCACCCACAGGATGGCTTCGAATACGGCGCGCGAGCAATGCGCCGGACGACCGCGGCGCGGACCGCTGGCGCGGATGTCACGGAAAAGCGGTTCGACGCTGCGCCACTGTGCGTCGTTCAGTTCCATTGAGGGACGAGGCTGCATCTGATATTCCAAGTGAGGTTGTCTGACACACAGCTAAATTAGCCTCACGCCCCATAGGAAAATATCGGACTTTGCCTAAAACGATCTGAAAATCCGCAATGTGATGGAGGTAGTGCCGCATTGCACATGCGTACTGGTGCTTTCGAAACCTTGCTATTGCAACCGCGCTACACTGCGCCATTCCTGACTCCACGGCGCAATTCCCATGGCTCGCTCCCCTGTTTTGCCCGAGAAAACCGGGCGCATTCGCATCGGCATCGGTGGATGGATTTACCCGCAGTGGCGCGGCACGTTATCCCGAAGGGCTCGCGCAGCGCCTCGAACTCGGTTATGCGAGCCGTCACCTGAGTTCGCTGGAAATCAACAGCACCTATTACGGCTCGCAGCGCCCCGAGAGCTTCATGCGCTGGCACGACGAGACGCCCGACGATTTCGTGTTCTCGTTGAAGGGACCGCGCTTCGCGATGAACCGCCGCGTGCTGGCTGAAGCGGGCGCATCGATCGAGCGCTTTCTCACGAGCGGCGTGCTGAATCTGCGCAACAAGCTCGGCCCGATCAACTGGCAGCTCATGCCGGGCAAGTCGTTCGATCCGGAGGACTACGCACGATTTCTCGAATTGCTGCCCGCCGAGATCGACGGACAGCCGCTAAGGCACGCGCTGGAGGTGCGGCACGAGAGTTTCTGCACGCCGGAATTCGTCGACCTCGCGCGGCGGCATGGGGCCGCCATCGTGGTATCCGGCGATTCGGACTACCCACAGATCGCCGACGCATCCGCGCCCTTCGTCTACGCCCGCATCATGGGGACGTCCGCTGACGAGCCGCTCGGCTACGCGCCCGTGGATCTCGACCGCTGGGCCGCGCGCGCTCGCATGGGCGCGCGGCGAGAGCCCCGGCGACCTCGCCACCTTCGCCGCGCCGCTCGCGGCCCAACCCGGACGCGACGTGTATCTTTACGTGATCAGCGGCTTCAAGGCGCGCAACCCCGCCGCCGCGATGGCACTGATCGAACGCCTGCGCAAGCCTTGACTCAAAGCTGCCGGCGCATGTCGGCCGCCGGCACCTTCATCATCTGGCGATACTTCGTGACCGTGCGGCGCGCCACGCGCACGCCCTGCCGTTCCAGCTCCTGCGCGAGCACGACATCCGAAAGCGGATCGCGCGGATTCTCCGCATCGATCATCTCCTTGATGAGCGCGCGCACGGCCGCAGCCGAACAGGTGCCACCCGTGCGTGTCTCCAGCTCGCGCGGGAAAAAGCGCTTGAACTCGAAAATGCCGCGCGGCGTGGCCATGTATTTGTTGCCGGTCGCGCGCGACACGGTCGATTCGTGCAGGCCGAGTTCGTCGGCGACGTCGCGCAGCAGCATCGGGCGCAGCGCGATCTCGCCGTACTGGAAGAAGGCCTTCTGGCGCGCGACGATGCACTCGCCCACCCGCAGGATGGTCTCGCAGCGCTTGTGCGCGTTGCGGATCAGCCAGCGCGCTTCCTGCAACTGCTGCGCGAGCGGCGAGCGGCTCGTCTGGTCCGAGCGCGCAAACAATTCCGCATAGAGCTTGTGAATGCGCGCGCGCGGCTCGATGGCCGGATTCACGCTCACCACCCAGCGCCCGCGCACCTGGCGCACGATCACGTCCGGCACCACATAGCCACCGTCCGCGCGGCCATAGTGATTGCCCGGCTTCGGGTCGAGGCGGCGTACGAGCGCGGTCGCGGCTTGCAGCGACTGCGCATCGCAGCCCAGCTGGCGTTGCAGCTCGCCGTGCTCGCGGCGCGCGAGGCGCTCCAGATGGCCCGTCACGAGCCGCAGCGCCAGCGCGCGGTGCGGCGTGTCCTCCGGCATCGCGTCGAGTTGCAGCGCGAGGCATTCCGCGAGCGAGCGGGCGCCGATGCCGGGCCGGTCGAGCGTCTGCACGACGCGCAGTGCGACGCGCAGGCGGTCTTCGTCGAGCGCGCCCTCCGTACCCTCGACGTCGGCAAGCTCGGTCAGGTCCTGACGCAGGTAGCCGTCGTCGTCGAGCGCCTCGATCACGACCTGAACTGCCGCGCGATCGAGGTCTGCGAGCGGCGAGAGCCGCAGCGCCTCGTGCAACTGCTCGCGCAGCGAGATGGGCACGCGCACCCAGTCGGCGGCATCGGATTCGCCGTCTTCCGAGCCGCGATAGCCCGACGGCGCGCGCGTCGCGCCTGGCAGCGGCAGGTCGGCGGCATACGCCGCGCCTTCGTCGCTGTAGCCGGACGTTTCTTCGCCATAGGCGCAGGCCTGCTCGCCATACCCGGCCTCGTCGGCGTATCCGGCCGGCTCACCGCCATAGCTCGCGGGGTCCAGCGTCATGCTGCCGTCGGCGGCGCTTTCCATGCCGCCATCGAGATCGCCCTCGGGCATATCGGCGGCCACCACGGGCGCCGCAGGCGCAGCAGCGCCAATCCCGGCCGCACCTTCGGCAGCCTCGGCGGCTTCGCCGGTTTCCTGGGCGGGCGGCACATATTCTAGAAATGGATTGGTATCGAGCGCTTCGCGCAATTCTTGCTGAAATTCGAGCGACGATAGCTGCAACAGGCGCACGGCCTGCTGCAGACGCGGCGTCAGCGCGAGATGCTGACGCGCGTGTAACGCGATGGAAGCCATGGCTTTGATGTTCTCTTGGGATTGACGTGAATGGCCCCAGTAACGCAACACCCATGCCAGCTTTTACAAGCACTTGTTTTATAACGGGATCGCGCCTTGCGAATCGCAATTCCGGCACCTGCTCCGAGCCCCATCCCGGACGTTTTTACAATCGCAGGAGAAAAATTGCGCGCCGGGTGCGGCCCCGGCCGTGGCGCCGGCCGACGTGGCAATGCCCGTTGCACCGAGGTTGACGCAATGCGGCATGGGCCTTGCGGCACCAGTTGGCCAATACCAACGGAACAGGAGAAACGCATGAAGCGCATTCCGATGCTCAAGACCGTTGCGGGTGTGGCCTGCATGACCTTCGCGCTCGCCGCCGGCGCACAGACGACCACGACAGCGCCTTCGACATCGCCTTCTGCGGCGACCCCGGCCAGCTCCGAGAGCTTCGGCCAGCACGTTGATGACTCAACCATCACGACCAAGGTGAAAGCCGAGTTGCTGGCCGCGAAAAACGTGAAGTCCGAGCACATTCACGTGAAGACCCGCAAGGGCGTCGTGTCGCTCACAGGCACGGTGCCGAGCGCCGCGGACAGAGACAACGCCAAACAGGTGGTGGAAAGCGTGGCGGGCGTGAGCGAAGTGAAAAACCACCTGAAGGTGGCCACGGAGTAATCCGCCGCGCGGGGCGTGGGGCAGCGCGGCGGCATGCCGCGCGATCCCGCGCCCTCACGCGCCCTCAGCGCTCCTCGCGCTGCGCCTGACGCAATTGCTCCAGCCGCGCCTCGCCCTGGCGCGCGAGCATCCAGCCCGGATATTCGGCGGGCAGGCGGCTCACGTCGTCGAGAGTCGCGAGTTCTTGCGCGGAGAGCCTCACCTTCGTGGCCGCGACGTTGTCGTCCAGTTGCTCGGTGCGCTTCGCGCCGACGATCACCGTCGTCACCGCGCGCTGGTGCAGGAGCCACGCGAGCGCGATCTGCGCGACCGAAACGCCCTTGCTCTCGGCGATCGGGCGCATCGCGTCGATGCAAGCCCATGCGCGCTCGCGCTCCACGGGCGGAAAGTCGAAGGTGGTGCGGCGGCTGCCCGCCTCGCCCTGGCGATCGCGCCCATATTTGCCGCTCAGGAGGCCGCCCGCGAGCGGGCTCCATACCATCAGCCCGAGCCCTTCGCTCGCGAGCATCGGCACGATCTCGCGCTCGAGGTCGCGGCCCGCGATCGTGTAATACGCCTGCAGTGTGTCAAAGCGCGCGAGCCCATGATGATGGGCGATGCCGAGCGCCTTCACGATCTGCCACGCGGCCCAGTTCGAGACGCCCACGTAGCGCACGTGGCCCTGCTGCACTAGCGTGTCGAACGCGCGCACGGTCTCCTCGATGGGCGTGGCGGGGTCGAAGCCGTGGATCTGGTACAGGTCGATGTGATCGAGCTGCAGGCGGCGCAAGCTCGCCTTCACGCCCTCCATGATGTGATAGCGCGTCGCGCCGCGCTGGTTCGGCGATGCGCCCATCTCGCCGAGCACCTTGGTCGCCACCACGACCTGGTCGCGCACCACCTTGAGGTTCTTCAGCGCCTGGCCCGTGATCTGCTCGGAAATGCCTTGGGAATAGACGTCGGCCGTGTCGATGAAGTTGATGCCCGCGTCGAGCGCGCGGCCGATCAGGCGCTCGGCTTCGGTCTGCTGCAAGTCGCCAATCTGGTTCCAGATGCCGGTGCCGCCGCCGAAAGTCATGGTGCCGAGGCAAAGTTCGGAAACAAACAGGCCGGTACGGCCAAGAGGTTGCATTCGCATAGGAAAACTCCGACGTGAGCCGAGGGAACATCCAACGGGCCAGAGGATACTGCTAAACGCTCCAGGCGTGCCCGTGCTGCGCCGCATGCCCGAGCGAGCCCCGAACCTCACCCAGCAGCCGCGCGAGAAACCTGCCAGACTGCTTTTTTGCGCCCCGCACCCATGAACCTGCTCACGTCCGCCACCGCCCTGCCAGAGTCTGCCGCGCTCGCGCCCGCGCCCGGCGCCTCCAGCCCCGACGATCCGCTCACCCTCTTCCATCCCGCCGTGGCCGCGTGGTTCCGGACCAGTTTCGCCGCGCCCACCCCCGCGCAGCGCGCCGCCTGGCCGCTCATCGCGAGCGGCCGCGCCACGCTGGTGGCCGCGCCCACCGGCTCGGGCAAGACGCTCACGGGCTTTCTCGCCGCGCTCGACGCGCTCGTGCGCGAAGGCCTCGCAAACGGCGGTGCGCTG
Source organism: Paraburkholderia sp. A1BS-2L (assembly GCF_051125205.1). NCBI lineage: Bacteria > Pseudomonadati > Pseudomonadota > Betaproteobacteria > Burkholderiales > Burkholderiaceae > Paraburkholderia > Paraburkholderia sp. A1BS-2L. The sequence goes on along the minus strand of NZ_CP120429.1, from coordinate 44,896 downwards.
CCCGACACCACGCTCGTGGTCTATGTCTCGCCGCTCAAGGCGCTCTCCAACGACATCCACCTGAATCTGGAGCGCCCGCTCGAAGGCATCCGCGCGGAGCTGGCGCGCCGGGGCCTGCCGCCCGTCGAGATCCGCACTGCCGTGCGCACCGGCGACACGCCGCAGCCCGCGCGCGCCGCGTTGCGCAAGCGCGCGCCGCACATCCTCGTGACCACGCCGGAATCGCTCTATGTGCTGCTCGGTTCGGAGTCGGGCCGCCGCATGCTTGCCCTCGCGCGCAGCGTGATCGTCGACGAAATTCATGCGCTCGCGGGCAACAAGCGCGGCGTGCATCTCGCGCTCAGCCTCGAGCGCCTCGATGCGCTGTGCGGCCAGCGTCTGCTGCGCATCGGCCTGTCGGCGACGCAAAAGCCAATCGAAACGGTGGCGCGATTTCTGGTCGGCATGGGCGAGGACGCCGATGCGCCGCCGGCCTGCGCCATCGTCGATGCGGGCCACGTGCGTGCGCGCGACCTCGCGCTCGAAGTGCCGCCCGTGCCGCTCGAAGCGGTCATGGCCAACGACGTGTGGGAGCGCGTGTACGACCGCATGGCCGAACTGGTCGCGCAGCACCGCACGACGCTGGTGTTCGTGAATACGCGGCGCATGGCCGAGCGCGTGGCGCGCCATCTCACCGACCGCCTCGGCGCCGAGGCCGTGGCCGCGCATCACGGCAGCCTCGCGCGCGAGCAGCGCTTCGACGCCGAGCAGCGCCTGAAGCGCGGCGAGCTGCGCGTGCTGGTGGCCACGGCCTCGCTCGAACTCGGCATCGATATCGGCGATGTCGATCTGGTCTGCCAGATCGGCTCGCCGCGCTCGATCGCGGGCTTCCTGCAGCGCGTCGGGCGCTCCGGGCACCAGGTCGGCGGAATGCCGAAGGGACGGCTCTTTCCGACTTCTCGCGACGATCTCATCGAATGCGCGGCGCTGCTCGATTGCGTGCAGCGCGGCGAGCTCGACCGCCTCGCGCTGCCGAGCGCGCCGCTCGACGTGCTGGCGCAGCAGATCGTCGCCGAGGTGGCGTGCGCCGAATGGAGCGAAGACGCGCTGTTCGCGCTCGTGCGCCGCAGCGCGCCATTTGCGCAGCTGGAGCGCGCACGCTTGGACGCGGTGCTGCGCATGCTCGCCGAGGGCTATACGAGCCGCCACGGGCCGCGCGCCGCGTATCTGCATCGCGACGTGGTCAGCAAAACGCTGCGCGCCCGGCGCGGCGCGCGCCTCGTCGCGCTGACCTCGGGCGGCACGATCCCCGACAACGCCGACTATGCCGTGCTGCTCGAACCGCAGGGCGTGCAGATCGGCACCGTGAACGAGGACTTCGCGGTCGAGAGCCTCGCGGGCGACGTGTTCCAGCTCGGCAACGCCTCGTACCGGATCCTGCGCATCGAGGCCGGACGCGTGCGCGTGGAGGATGCGCAAGGCCAGCCGCCGAACATCCCGTTCTGGCTCGGCGAGGCGCCGGGCCGCAGCGATGAACTGTCGTTCGCGATCTCGCGCTTGCGTGGCCAGATCGAAGCGGCGCTCGGCGCAGATGGCGCGGCCCCGGATGCCATCGATCGCGCCACCGCATGGCTCGCCGAAGCGCTGAAGCTCGACGATGCCCCCGCACGCCAGATCGTCGAATACCTCGCGCGCGCCCGCGCCGCGCTCACCGTCCTGCCGACCCAGGACACGCTCGTGATGGAGCGCTTCTTCGACGAAGCGGGCGGCACGCAGCTCGTGATCCACGCGCCGTTCGGCAGCCGCGTAAACCGCGCGTGGGGCCTCACGCTGCGCAAGCGATTTTGCCGCCAGTTCAACTTCGAATTGCAGGCCGCCGCCACCGAGGACGCCATCATCCTCTCGCTCACGCACGCGCACAGCTTCGCGCTCGACGAGGTATGGCGCTATCTGCATTCGAACAGCGCCGAGCACCTGCTCGTGCAGGCGCTGCTCGACGCGCCCCTCTTCGGTGTGCGCTGGCGCTGGAACGCCACCACGGCGCTCGCGCTGCCGCGCCAGACCGGCGGACGCAAAACGCCGCCGCAAATCCAGCGCATGCGCAGCGAGGACCTGCTCGCCGCGGTGTTCCCCGACCAGGCGGCGTGCGTCGAAAACCTCGCGGGCGAGCGCGAAATTCCGCGCCATCCGCTCGTCGATCAAACGCTCGACGACTGCCTCCACGATGCTATGGATACCGAAGCATGGCTCGCGCTGCTGCGCCGCATCGAGTCGCGCGACGTGAAGCTGGTGACGCGCGAATTGACGGCGCCCTCGCCGCTCGCGGCAGAGATTCTGAGCGCGCGTCCCTACGCGTTCCTCGACGACGCGCCGCTCGAAGAGCGTCGCACCCAGGCGGTGCTGTCACGCCGCTTTCGCGACCCCGAGTCCGTCGACGACATGGGCGCGCTCGATCCCGAGGCGATCGCGCGCGTGCGTGAGGAGGCCTGGCCCCAGGTGCACGATGCAGATGAACTGCACGATGCGCTCAATACGCTCGGCGCGCTGGCCGAAAGCGAAGCGCACGCGCACGGCTGGGGCGCATGGCTCGCCGCGCTGGCCGCCGCCGGACGCGCGACGCGCATGCCGATAGCGGAACACGACGCGCTGTGGGTAAGCATCGAGCGGCTCGCCTGCGTGCGCGCGATCTACCCGCAGGCGCAATGCGAGCCGCCGCTCGCCGCGCTCTCCGGCCTCGATGAGCCGCGCGACGAACCATGGAACGAGGACACGGCGCTAGTCGAGATCGTGCGCGCGCGGCTGTCCGGATTCGGCCCCCTGACGGTCGCGCAGATCGCCCGGCCGCTCGCGCTGGAGGCGAGCGTGGCCGCGCTTGCGCTCACGCGGCTCGAAGCTGAAGGCACGCTCATGCGCGGCCGCTTCACCCCGGGCGCGCCCGAAGAGGAATGGTGCGAACGCCATCTGCTCGCGCGCATCCACCGCTACACCGTGCGCACGCTGCGCCGCGAGATCGAGCCGGTCGAGCGGAGCGATTTCATGCGCTTTCTATTCGAATGGCAGCACGTCGCTCATGGGACTGAGGGGGCGCACGGCTCGGGCCGCGACGCGCTTGCGGCCACGCTCGGGCAACTGGAGGGCTGGGAGGCTTCGGCCCTCGCATGGGAGGACGAGATTCTGCCCGCGCGCCTCGACGATTACACGCCGATGCTGCTCGACGAGCTGTGCCGCTCGGGACAGATCGCGTGGGCGCGGCTGCCGGCGCGCGCGGCGGCGTCGACGGTGCGCAGCACGCCCGTCGTGCTGCTGCCGCGACGCGAGCTCGCGCACTGGACGGCGCTCGTCGAAACGCCTGAAGCAGCGGACCTTTCGGCGCGCGCGCGACGCGTCCACGAGGCGCTGCTGCGCCATGGCGCGATGTTCTTCGACGAGCTGGGCGCCGATGCGCATCTGCTCGGCGTGGAACTCGAAAACGCGCTGGGCGAGCTGGTGGCCGCAGGGCTCGTGAACGCCGACAGCTTCGCGGGCCTGCGCGCGCTCGTGCGCCCGGCGGCGAAACGCCATACGCAAGGACATTACGGACGACGACGCCCGCGCGGCTTTGGGCCGCTCGTGGGCGGCATGGGCGACGCCGGACGCTGGGCGGTGCTGCGGCGGATTGCGCTGCCGGATGCCGCAGCGCCCCAGGCCGTGCGCGCGGCGAGCCCGACGCCCTTGCGCCGCCCTCCTGCCGATACCGACCTGCTGGAGCACGTCGTGCACGTGCTGCTGGGCCGCTACGGCGTGGTGTGCTGGCAGGTGCTGTCGCGCGAAGCGCCGTGGCTGCCGCCGTGGCGAGACCTGCTGCGCGTGATGCACCGCATGGAAGCGCGCGCAGACTTGCGCGGCGGCCGCTTCGTCACGGGCCTTTCGGGCGAGCAATTCGCGCTGCCCGAGGCGGTTGCGCTGCTGCGCGAAGTGCGCCGGCGCGGCAGTGCTGGCAACGCGCCGGGCGGCGCACGGAGCGAAGCGGCTGCGCTGGTCTGCATCGCCGCATCGGATCCGCTCAATCTGGTCGGCACTATGCTGCCCGGTGAGAAAGTGCCGGCGGTCGCGGGCAACCGCATCGTGTTTCGCGACGGCGTGCCGGTTGCGACGCTGGTCGCGGGCCGCTGCGCGTTTCTCGGCGATTTCGACGCGGCGACGCAAGATGTGCTGCGCACGGTTCTTGCTTGCCTCGGGGGCCGTTCGCCGGGCGTTTGACGCGCATTCCGGCTGTGGCGGATTTCTGTGCCACCGTGAAGTAGATGGGTTAGGCGGGCTCGGAATTGGCTGTTAGTTGCGTAAACGGCTGTAAGTCGCCATACCGCCGGAATCGCTACTGTGTTGCCTCTGCACTCCCGCCAAAAAGCAGCCTTGTGTACTTCCCGGACACGGCGCCGGTGCGCTTGCCGTCCGCGCCGTAATAACGATCCTGACGGCACAAGCGCTCTTTCACGTCGCAGAAGATACCGTTGGCGAAAGTGAAGGCGGTGAGGTCGAAGTCGCCCTGGGAAAACACTTTCGCCGCAACGCGCTGCCCGAGGTACTTCTCGGTCAGCGCGCGGGAAATGCCCTTCTCGTTGGCGCAGATGTAGCGGTCGCACAGCACGCCGCGCTCGGGCGAGCGAAGGGCTTGCTGGCCGGCCTGTGCGGAGAGGGTTGCGCCGGCCAGCAGCATGACGAAGAACAGGCCGACTGATGTCTTGTTCATGGATCAGCCCGCTTCACGCGTTCCCAGCGAAATGCCGCCGCAACCGCAGCCCGTTGGCGACCACCAGCAGGCTCGCGCCCACGTCCGCGAACACCGCCATCCAGAGGGTCGCCTCGCCCGCCAGCGCCAGCACGAGAAACACTGCCTTGATCCCCAGCGCGAGCGCGATGTTCTGCGTGAGCACGGCCGCCACCTTGCGGCTCAGCCCGATGAACGCCGCGATCTTGCGCGGGTCGTCGTCCATGATGGCGACGTCGGCGGTTTCGAGCGCCGTCGCCGTGCCGGCCGCGCCCATCGCAAAGCCGATGTCGGCGCGCGCGAGCGCGGGCGCGTCATTCACGCCGTCGCCGACCATCGCCGTCATGCCGTGCTGCGCCGAGAGCGCCGCGACCGCATCCTGCTTGTCCTGCGGGAGCAGATTGCCGCGCGCGTCGTCGATGCCGAGTTGCGCAGCGATCGCGCGCGCCGTCGTCGGGTTGTCGCCGGTCAGCATCACCGGCGTCACGCCCAGTTGCTCGAGAGCGCGCACGGCGGGCACGCTCTCGGGCCGCACCGCGTCGGCGACCGCGAACAGCGCCACCGGCTCGCTCGGCGAGCACAGCACGATGGCGGTCTTGCCCGCCGCTTCGAACTGCGCCAACTGCGCTTCGAGTTCCGGCGAGCACAGCCCCAGCGACTCGACCAGCCGATGATTGCCCAGATGCCACGCCGCGCCGCCGATGCGCCCCGTCACGCCGAGGCCGTTGAGCACCGCGAAATTGTCGATCGGCGCAAGCGCAGCCTGCCCGGCCTGCGCCGTCCGTGCACTGCGCTCGCGCCAGCCCGCAACGATTGCGCGCGCGACCGGATGGGCGCTCGCATCGTCGAGGCTCGCGGCAAGGCGCAAGGCCTCGTCTTCAGGCAACGCTGCCAGCACGAGCGTGTCCGTGAGCACTGGCGCGCCGCGCGTGAGCGTGCCGGTCTTGTCGAGCGCGACCGCCTTGAGCAGACGCCCGCGTTCGAGCCACACGCCGCCTTTCACGAGCATGCCGTTGCGCGCGGCTGCCGCGAGGCCGCTCACGACCGTCACCGGCGTCGAGACGACGAGCGCGCACGGGCAGGCGATCACGAGCAACACGAGCGCCTTGTAGAGCCATGCGCTCCACGCGCCGCCCAGCGCGAGCGGCCCCGCGATCGCGATCAGCACCGCGAGCACGACTACGGCGGGCGTGTAGTAGCGCGCGAACTGATCGACGAAGCGCTGGGTCGGCGCCCGCTGCGCTTGGGCCTCCTGGACCGCCGCCGCGATGCGCGCGAGCGTGCTGTCGCGCGCAGCGGCAGTGACGACCGCCTCCACCACGCCATCGACGACGATGCTGCCCGCGTAGAGCGCATCGCCCTCGGCCTTGTCGACGGGCAGGCTCTCGCCCGTGATGGGCGCTTGATCGAGCGCCGCGCGGCCCGCGGCCACGCGCGCATCGACCGGCACGCGCTCGCCCGTGCGCACACGGATGCGCTCGCCCACGGCCACTTCGGCCACGGCGCGGGTGCGCCATTCGCCGGACGGTTGTGCCGCTTCTGGTGCCGCTTCTGGTGCTGCTTGTTGCATCCACACCTCGGCCGTCTCGGGCGCGAGCGCCGTGAGCGAGCGGATCGCCTGACGCGCGCGTTCGAGCGACAGCGCCTCGATCTCCTCGGCGAGCGCGAACAGGAACACGACCATGGCCGCCTCGGGCCACTTGCCGATGATGACGGCGCCCGCGACCGCGAGCGACATCAGGAAGTAGATGTTGATCGTGAAGTTCTTGAGCGCGACCCAGCCCTTGCGCAGCGTCGGCAAGCCCGCGCACAACAGCGACAGCACCGTGCAGACGAGCACCGGCACGCCGGTCTCGTGGCCCGTGCTCCACGCGAGCACCTCGGCGGCGGCCGCCGCGACGCCGCTCGCCGCGAGCAGCAGCTTCTGGCGCAGCGCGAGGCTGGGGCCGCGCGCCGGCGCTTGCGCGCTCGCGCCGGCCGGGGCGGCATCGTCGAGCGGGCGCGGCGCCATGTCGAGCGAGCGCAGCGCGGCTTCGAACGGCTTCGCGTCGGGCAGCCGGTGGTAGAGCGTAAGCTCCCGCGCGAGCAGGTCGAAGTCGAGACGCACGACGCCCGGCATCGGCTCGAGGCGTTTGCGGATGAGCCGCTCCTCGGTCGGGCAGTCCATATTCTCGATGCGGTAGCACGCGCGCTGCGCGCCCTCCGGCGCGCTTGCCGGCGTGGCGCGCGTGGATTGCAGCGCGGCGGCGCCGGCGCAGCAGGCGTCGGCTTCGTGGCCATGGCCGTGATCGTGATCGTGTGAATGGCTGTGGCCGTGAGCGTGGTCATCGTCATGATCACGGCCGCAAACCTGGTCGTGGCCTTGGCCGTGATCGTGTGCGTGATCATCGCCATGGTCGTGGCTGCATGTCCGGCCATGGTCATGGCCGTGACCGCTCGCCTCGTCCGCATCCGCGCGCGCGTGATCGCAGCAGCCCGCGGGCTTCTTGTTCCCCGCCTCATCGAGCAACACCGCCGATTCCGCCGGGCCCGACGCCGCCGCGCCCCGCTCGTCTTCGCGCGCCCGCAAACGTTGTGCGAGCACCAACCGCGACCAGAAAGCCAGGATCATGGCTGAATTCTCCCAAAAGTGACAGAATCATTAGACAGCCTGTAGCCGCTACAGGGTCAAGCCATTTTGGAGAACTGCGACCATGAGAATCGGCGAACTGGCGCGCCAGGCGCATTGCGACGTCGAAACGGTACGCTTTTACGAACGCGAAGGCCTGCTGGACGAGCCCGAGCGCGAAACCAACGGATACCGCAGCTACACGGGCGCGCACGCCGCGCAACTGAACTTCATCCGCCATTGCCGCTCGCTTGGCATCGGGCTTGCCGATATCCGCATGCTGCGGCGCTACCAGGCCGACCCGAGCCAGCCCTGCGACGAAGTCAATCAGCTGATCGACTGCCAGATCGCGCGCATTCACGAGCAGGTCGAGTCGATGCGCACGCTCGAACAGCAATTGCGGACGCTGCGCGAAAGCTGCCATGCGCACCACAGCAGCAGCGCCGAGTGCGGCATCATGAAGAACCTCGAGCAGCCGATCGACGAGGAAAGCTGCTCGTGCCACGCGGAAACCGCGCACGGCGACGCGGCCCACAAGAAGCAAGAGTAAGGCGCGAGATCCCGCCGAACCTCGGACCTCGCTCCGGAATTCGGCCGCTGGGCCTGTTCAGACCCGCGCTCGCCCGCTCACCTGCGCCCTCAGGGCGCTGACGCGATCACCTCGGCCACCGTGGCGGTGAGCTTCTTCGCATACGGCACGTGCAGGAACTCGTTCGGCCCGTGCGCATTCGACTTCGGGCCGAGCACGCCGCACACCATGAACTGCGACTTCGGGAAACCCGCCTGCAGGACATTCATCAACGGAATCGTGCCGCCCTGGCCCAGATACGCGCAGTCCGCGCCGAAATGCGTGCGCGACGCCGCGTTGAGCGCCTGCGTGAGCCACGGCGCGAGTTCCGGTGCGCTCCAGCCATTGGCCGAGCCCGTGTCCGGCTTGAACGTGACCTTGGCGTTATAGGGCGGATCGAATTCGAGCAGCGCCTTTAGTTCGGCGACGGCCTTCGACGCCTCCACCAGCGGCGGCAGCCGCAGCGAAAGCTTGAACGCCGTGCGCGGACGCAGCACGTTGCCGGCATCGGCGAGCGCCGGCAATCCGGCCGCGCCGGTCACCGAAAGCGAGGGCCGCCACGTCGAATCGAGCAGCGCCTCCTTCGGGTCGGTGGTCTTGGGCAGCACGGGGCGACCGTCCTGGCCGCACGCCCAGGGCAGGCCCTTCCAGACACTGTCGCCAAGAATTTGGGCCGTGGCCTCGGCTTCGGCCAGACGCGTGGACGGAATCGCGCAATGAAAGCCCTTGGGCAGAAGCGTCCCGCTCGCCGCGTCTTCCAGACGCTCGAATAGCTGACGCATCACGCGGAAGCTCGATGGTGCAATGCCGCCATACGAGCCGGAATGGATGCCCTCCTCGAGCACCTCGACTTCCAGATCGCCCGACACGAGACCGCGCAGCGAAGTGGTGAGCCAGAGCTGGTCGTAATTGCCCGCCCCCGAGTCGAGGCAGACCACGAGCCCAACCGTGCCCAACCGTTCGCGCAGCGCGTCGACATAGGGCAGCAGGTCGTAGCTGCCCGACTCCTCGCAAGTCTCGATGAGGCCCACGCAGCGCGGACGCTCGATGCCCTGGGCGTCGAGCGCGGCCAGCGCCGTGACGCTCGCGTAAATGGCGTAGCCGTCGTCGGCGCCGCCGCGGCCGTAGAGACGGCCGTCTTCGAGCTTGGGCGACCAGGGCCCGAGGTCGTTGCGCCAGCCGGCGAATTCGGGCTGCTTGTCGAGGTGGCCATACAGCACGACGGTCTCGCTGCTGCCCGAGCGCGTGGCCGGCACCTCGAAAAAGATCACCGGCGTGCGGCCCGGCAGCCGCACGATTTCGAGCTTCAGGCCGCGCACGGGCTGCGTTTCGGCCCACTTCGCAGCGTCCTGCACGACGCGCTCGAGATAGCCGTGCTTCGCCCAGTCGGCGTCGAAGGCGGGGCTCTTCGCGGGCACCGCGATGTAGTCGGTCAGCGCAGGGACGATTTCGTCGTTCCACTTGCGCTCCACGAACGCGCGCAAGGCGTCGTGATCCAGTTGCCGGATGTCCTCTGTGGTGTCTGAGCCCATGGTGCGAATACCGTGCGGGGAAAGCCTGAATCATAGACCCGAACACCTCTTGCAGGCAGGCCTTCGGCGCAAACGGAACAGCGCGCTGGCCATCCGGCCAGGCATGTCATGCGCGCGAGGCCGTTCCGCGCGACAATGAACCATTGGGCGATGGATGCCCTGTTGGGGAGGACCGGCCATGGTGAGCCATTCCGTCTTCGAGATCATTGTTCTGCTGGCGGCGGTCGCGCTCTATTTCCTGCCCGCGCTGATCGCGGAGCGCCGCCAGCGCGACGATCTGCTGACGATCGCCCTCTTCAACGCGGTGCTCGGCTGGACAGCGTTCGGCTGGCTGCTCGCGCTTTACTGGTCGCTGCAGGCGAATCCGCCGAAGAATATCGGCGGCAACGTGAAGGAAAGGCAGCGGCGTCTGGGCATGATGCTGTTCTCGCGCCAACTCGACGACCGCGCTCATGCACGCGAGGTCCGCGAAGCCGAGCGGGGGCAATCGTCACAATCACCGCAATCATCACATTCGTCGCGTTCGTAGCACCAGGCCCCGCATCGCGCGCGGCCTGGCCGAACGGCTAATCCTCACACCAAGCCGGACACGCGCGCCGTTTGCATGAAATAATCGCATCCATAACCGCTGGGCACTCCGGTCCCCCGTCGTGCGCCGCCTTTCCCCACCGCTTTGCCCCCAGGACCACGGAGCCCGCCATGCATGTCGCCCCGCTGCTCGCCTTTGCCGCCGTTGCGCTCGGCATGGCGCTCACGCCCGGACCCAACATGATCTATCTGATCTCGCGCTCGATCTGCCAGGGCCGCAAGGCGGGCCTCATCTCGCTCGGCGGGGTCGCGCTCGGCTTCGTTTTCTACATGCTGTGCGCCGCGTTCGGGATCACGGCCCTGCTGATGGCCGTGCCATTTGCCTATGACGCGCTGCGCCTCGGCGGCGCGCTCTATCTGGCCTGGCTCGCGTGGCAGACGCTCAAGCCCGGCGGCCGCTCGCCGTTCCAGGTCAGGGAACTGACACCCGACCCGCCACGCAAGCTTTTTCTCATGGGATTCGTCACGAATTTGCTGAACCCGAAAGTGGCGATTCTTTATCTCTCGCTGCTGCCCCAGTTCATCGAGCCGGCCAAGGGCAGCGTGCTCGCGCAATCCATCGAACTGGGCGCGGTGCAAATCGCGCTCTCGGTCACCGTGAACGCCGCCGCGGCAATGACGGCGGGCACGATTGCGTCGTTTCTGTCGGGCCGCCCGAAATGGCTGGCGATTCAGCGCTACCTGATGGGGACCGTTTTGGCCGGACTGGCCGTGCGGATCGCAGCGGAAGGCCAGCGCTAAAAGGATAAGGGGAATACGGGGATTAAGCGCGCCGGTTGGCTCGGGTTGCCGACCGGCGCAGTTTGGCCGCAGCCGCAGAAATCAGGCGCGGCTCGATTTTCACCATGTCTTGCGCAAACATGTCCTGACGCAATTCACCTCGTTCGTCGAACCATTGGCAGATCAGCCAATGCCCCTCGGCAAAGCCAACCGGCCCCGCATGCATGACGGTCATGCGCGGCCCGCCCGATTTCAGGGTGACAACATCGCCAACGCCTGCCATGGCGGGTTCGTTTTCTGCAAGCTCAGTATGCGTATCCAGCATGGCGCTGCCTCGCTAATCAGGTCGTTAAGCGAATAATCCCCGACAAGGATCGCCGCTCCCGCATGCGGATCCCCTTTTATTGATAATTTTATTCGGCCGACCGTTAATAAGTCCCGCAAGATTAACAACACGGATTAAATCTCGCAAGCGATTTATATTTTTTTATATACAAGACTTATTGTGGCAATGCACAAGCGCGATTTAATCGGCTCATCCTGAGAAAATCCCGGCAGCGGAAATAAAAAAGCCACCTGTCTTGAACAGGTGGCCAATCTGCAACTCGTGCGCCCCGGCGCTTTATTCCGGAAACGGCAGCGAAGTCTGACCTTCGGCACGCATGCCGAACACGTTGAGCGTCATCGCCACCAGCGCGTAATAGCCGAGCAGCCCGACGAGGTTGATCGTGGTCTCATGCCCGAAGCGCTCCACCGCGCGCGCGTAGGTCGCATCGGACACGCGCTTTGTGTCGTAGAGCTCGGTCACGAATGTGTGGATGAGCGCGTCGTCGGGTTCGTCGAAGACCGGCTCGGCGCCGGTGCGGATCTGCTCGGCCAGCGCCTCGGGCACGCCCGCCTCCAGCGCAATCGGATAATGGATGTACCACTCCGCCTGGGCCTGCCAGCGCGCCGCCGTCACGAGTATCGCCAGCTCCGACAGGCGCAGCGAAAGCCCCGTGTTGTAGCGGCAGAACGCACCCAGGCGCTGCGCATGCTGGGCAAGCTCCGGGCTGTGGATCCAGCCGAGAAACGGTCCGTTCAGGTTGCCGCGCGGGCCGGAAAGAATTTCGTCGAGCACGGCTTTCTGCTCGGCCGTCGCGCTCGCCGCGTCGAAGGCAGGCAGGCGCGCGTTCGTGGATTGGGTCATCGGTCAGGCTCCGGAAACGAATGATCAGGCGGCACGCGGCGCGCCCGCCACGCCCGTCGCGCTCAGCGCGGCGCCGATCGCGTCAGCAAGGCGTGCCTCGATCGTATCGATATCCTCTGCGGTGCAGATGAACGGCGGCGCGAGCAGCACGTGATCGCCATGCTTGCCGTCGACGGTGCCGCCCATCGGGTAGACCATCAGGCCGCGCACGAACGCCTCGCGCTTGATCGCGGCGTGCAGTTTGAGCGCCGGGTCGAAGGTGGCCTTGGTCTCGCGGTCCTTCACGAGCTCCACGCCCACGAACAGGCCGCGCCCGCGGACGTCGCCCACGTACGGATGTTCCGCGTAGCGCTCGCGCAGGCGCGCCCGCAGTTGCTCGCCGCGCGCGAGCACGTTGTCGAGCAGTTTCTCGTCGGCAATCACGCGCTGCACTTCGAGCGCCGCCGCGCAGGCCGTGGCATGGCCGATATAGGTGTGGCCGTGCTGGAAGTAGCCGCTGCCGCCCACGATGGTCTCGTAAATGCGCTGGCTCACGAGCGTCGCGCCGATCGGCTGGTAGCCCGCGCCGAGGCCTTTCGCGATCGTCAGCAGATCGGGCGCCACGCCGTCTTCGTCGCAGGCGAACAGATAGCCCGTGCGGCCCATGCCCGACATGATTTCGTCGAGGAGCAACAGCACGCCGTAGCGGTCGCACACCGCGCGGATCTTGCTGAAATACTCGCGCACCGGCGGCAGCGCGCCAGCCGTTGCGCCCACAACCGTTTCCGCGACGAATGCAGCCACGTTCTCGGCGCCGAGTTCGAGAATCTTCTGCTCCAGCTCGTCGGCGAGGCGCTGCGCGTAGGCCTCGTCGGTCTCGCCTTCATGACGCTCGCGGTATGCGTAGCACGCGCTCACGTGATGCGATTCGATCAGGATCGGCAGGAACGGCTCGCGACGCCATGCGTTGCCGCCGATCGCCAGCGCGCCGAGCGTGTTGCCGTGATAGCTCTGGCGGCGCGCGATGAAATGGCGGCGCGTGAGCTCGCCCTTCTCCACGAAATACTGGCGCGCGAGTTTGAGCGCGGCCTCGATCGCCTCCGAGCCGCCCGAGACGAAATAGACGTGGTCGAGCCCGGCGGGCGCGGCGGCAATCAGGTGTTCGGCGAGCTGCTCGGAGGCCTCGGTCGTGAAGAACGAGGTATGCGCGTACGGCAGTTGCTGCGCCTGGCGCTTGATCGCGTCGATCACGCGCTGGTTGCTGTGGCCAAGGCACGAGACGGCCGCGCCGCCGCTCGCGTCGATGTAGCGCTTGCCGGTGGAGTCGATGATCTCGATCCCCTCGCCCGCCACCGCAACGGGCAAGGTTTGCTTAGGCATCCGATGGAAGACTTTCGTGGACATGGGCGTTCTCGCTGAAATCGCTGAAATCGAATTGATGCGTTGAAATTGAGCCGATGAATCTCGCCGTGTGTCAGCCGCCGCGCCCGACCTGCAGGCCCAGCGTGCGCACGCCGTCCTGCCAGACATCGAGCGTCACGCGGCGCGGTTCCACACGCATGCAAGCGGTGGCGAGCGTGTTTTCATCGTCGGGATCGTGGGGGTCGTCGCGGTAGATCGGCAGGCCCGCGCCCGCGCGGTCTTGCAAGGTGCGCACGAAATCCGCGCCGTCGGGCCGTACGTCAAATGCGGACACCAGCGCGGGCAGCAACTCGGCGAGCCGCGCCTGCCGGTCGCGCGACGAATCGGTGACGATCTGCGCTTCGTTCTCGCAGCCCGCGTGAATCAGGTGGTTGGCGTGCCCCGAGGGCGCGCCTATTTCGGCCATCGATGCGCGCTGCGCCGTGGCTTCCACGCTATGGATGCGCACTGCGCCGGCCGCGTCGGTGCCGCCGACCGTGTGGTGGAAGCCGCTCGCGCGCGGCGTGTCGCGCAGCAGCGCGAGGGCGTCGGCGAGCGTGGCAGCGTCGAGCACCGCGCGCGAGAGGATCATGCGCGGCACGCCCGCGCGCGGCTCGCGGATGCGCACGTTGTTGATCGCCTGCGCGATGCCCGCGTGCGACGCCGCGAAGGTGTGGCCGGGCAGCGATCCCGGGTAGTAGAAGCTCACGAAGCCGGGCTTGCCCTCGGGCTCGATCTCGACCACGGCGCAGCGCCCGCGCAGATACGGATCGCCGTCTTCGTTATGGGCGATCAGGCCGGCCTCGGGCGTGCGCACCGCCAGCGTCGTGCAGCCGTCCGGCGCGTTGTGGATCAGCTCGCCGCGGCAATTCCACAGAAACAGATCGTGCGCGGGCCAGCCGAGGGCCGCGGCCATCGCATCGATTTCCGCGACATGGGCCGGGAAATACCGCTCGGCCGCCGCGCGCAGCTCCTGCGCAAACGCGCTGCCGCGCCAGCGGCTCACCGCCGCCCACGCGCTGCTCTGCGCCATATAGTCCGCGAAGACGGGCTTCGCCAGCTCGCCGAGCCGCCGCCCGATGGCCTCGGGCGAGCCGCCCATCCGGTAGGTCTTGAGTTCCTGCATCGAAATTCTCGAAATTCTCGTTTGAATGCTTGCAACGGGGAATGATGGATTTATACGTCACGCAACATGTGTTGTCAACAATTATGCAATCAACAACAAATGATATTCCTGCAAACGTAAGTCGGGCCTCCTCGCGGGCGGCTAAAAAATGGTTCCCCGGGGATTTCCGGGAAACGCGCCATCGTCAAGATCGTCTTGAATTTGGTTCGGATTGAGATAGCCTGAGTTGTCAGGGCGGATCTGTTGATGGATCAGCGCTTGACGCGCGTACATGAATCCAATCCTCGCGAGGTTTGCTATGACGCTCAGGACCGAAACAAAGATCGAGGGGCGGCTTTACCCTCCCCTCAGCGATGAAGAAAAACGCAATTTCCAGCGCAGCGTCGAGGAATCGTTGGCGCAGATCCGCTCAACCGATATCGGGTCGAGTCTGCTTGACGATATCGAACGTGCAAGTAACGAAGTGCTGATCTTTCAGGCCGCCCCCGTTGTGGGCAATAAGTGCAGGCAGAAGGATGCTTCGATAAAAGCCTGCAGGGCAGCTTGCTACGAGGAAGTGCTCGATTTTCCAAGCCTCGCGGACAAGGTATCGAAACAGGGGAAAGGCCACCCCGCCATGAGAAAGCTCTACAAATTTTGCGTACCGGAAGCGAGCGGTGGAGAACAGGGAGCGTACCGGCATACTGCTTCCGCGCGCCCGCTTCCTCTCGCTCACAAAAAGCCTGGCGAACAGAGGGCAAGCGAGGAAGCCGCGAGCCCATTCAAGGTGAGTTCCCTCCAGCGCGGGCTGATCGGCTACCACATCATGGACCATCTGACGCCGGGGGCCGGCACCGGAGCCGATGTCCTTTGGGATCCGACATCGGATGGCGTTTGCCGGGATCTGCCGGCTGACAAACGCGCAGCCTGGATGGATCGCCCGCCGTGGATCGCGTTGGTCCACGAACTGATTCACGCATGGCGCCTGGTGACCGGCAGATGCGTCTTTGAGCCGGGCGGGATCGAGGAATATTGGGAGGAAGCGATGACGGTCGGCCTCCCGCCCTATGACGGATGCCGTTACACCGAGAACCGCTTCCGTCAGGCCAAGGCGCTCCCGCTGCGAACGTTCTATGGAGAAACGACGCTTGGCCGCAGCAAAGCCGCTGCGGCCAAGCACGGTGCGGCCGAATCACGGCTACTGATAAAGGTTGTCGGTAGCGGCCCCAACGACCCCTTGGTCTTCGATTTCGATATCCGCTCAGCCCAAAAGCCGGATGAAGTGACCCATGGAACGACCGACACCCGGGGACGCGCCACGGCCGGTGCGACCGATGGGGAAATACGCTTTCGCGGCTTTGGCGCTTTCGGCCGCGTCGAAACGCAGTGGCAGAAAATTTTGGTCGGCAGGCAGATGACTTTGCAGTTTGGCCGCTACAGCTTCATTTGCGAGCCTTTGGTCAAGTCATGAAAGCTTCGGGCGCCAGCGGCGTGGCGGTGTCTCTCGTAGCGTGCAAACGCCACACGGCAAACGCCAACCCCGGTCAGCGCGCCGTCAAGGCACATAAGCGCCGCGCGCGTTGAGCGTGCGCTCGGACTGTTCGAGCTGTGCCACGGCGCCCGCCCCCTCCAGCGCGAGCAGGTGCGCGACGAGCGACTCCGCCAGCGCCGTCGCCGCCACCAGCGAGGGGAAGAACGATGGGCTTTCGTGCGTGAAGATCAGCACTTTATCGGCGTTGAGCGCGATGGGCGCAACGGCGCTGTCGGTAATCGCGATCAGCCTGCTGCCTTTTTCGAGCGCCGCCTCGGCTACGCGCACGGCCTCCACCGAATACGGCGCGAAGCTCACCACGATGGTCGCGCTGTCGCGCTCGATGCCGAGCAATTGCATTTCGAGCGTGCCGGCCTCGCCGCCCAGCAGCGACACCGAGGGCCGAAAAAGCCGATAGCCGTACACAAGGCCGAACGCCACCGCATAGCACGAGCGAAAGCCCGCCACGTGCACGTGCTTCGCTTTCTTCAGCACGCGCGCGGCCTCGACCATGGTGCGCGCGTTATGCGCGGCGCTGGCGTCGAGATTGTGCTGCTGGGCAACCAGCAGATCGTGCGCGAGCGCGTCCTTCGCGCTGCCCGCCACGAGCGAGCGC
This sequence comes from Paraburkholderia sp. A1BS-2L, assembly GCF_051125205.1. Lineage (NCBI taxonomy): Bacteria > Pseudomonadati > Pseudomonadota > Betaproteobacteria > Burkholderiales > Burkholderiaceae > Paraburkholderia > Paraburkholderia sp. A1BS-2L. The sequence goes on along the minus strand of NZ_CP120429.1, from coordinate 28,333 downwards.
GCCCGGTTCGAAAGCGGTTCGGGACGCGTGCGCACGCGCGCGACGAACAGATCGCGCAACTCGTTCCAGCCCGGAAACCCAAGCTGCTGCGAGAGCCGCACGAGCGACGCGGGCTGCACCTGGGCGCGCTCGGCGACTTTGCGCATCGACGAAACGGCGACTTCGTCGGGATGATCGAGCAGGAAGGCGGCGCCGGTCTGGAATTGCGGGCTCAGATCGGAGAAGCGTGCGCGAATGAGCGCGGCAAGCTGGTCGAAGCTTTCTGGCATGCGAATGGCTGAATGGCTGAATGGCTGAATGGCTGAATGGCTAACGGGCAGGGAACGACAACAAATGTTACCACTGGTGTTGCGGGATGTTGTCGAAACGTTTTACCCCGCCTGCTTCAGCCGCCGACTCCGCCTCGCGCGCCGCGCCAGCATGTTCATACCTTCGACGAACGCGGAGAACGCCATCGCCGCGTAGATATAGCCTTTGGGAACGTGAGAGCCGAAACCGTCGGCGATCAGCGTCATGCCGATCACCAGCAGAAAGCTCAGCGCCAGCATGACGATGGTGGGATTGTTGCCGATGAACCGTGTCAGCGGACCTGCCGCGAACAGCATCGTTGCAACCGCCACGATCACGGCGATATACATGATGGCCAGGTGCTGGGTCATGCCGATCGCGGTCACGATGCTGTCGACGGAGAACACCAGGTCGAGCAGCAGGATCTGGCCGATTGCTGCACGCACCGTGAGGCCGGCCGGAGCTGCGCCACCCGATTCATCGTCTTCGTCATGAGAGACGTTGTGATGAATTTCCCTGGTCGCTTTCCAGACGAGGAAAAGCCCCCCGCCGATCAGCACGAGATCGCGCCACGAAAAGTCATGATCGAACAGCGACAGCGCGGGCTGGGTCAGTTGCGCGATCCATGCCACGGCGCCCAGCAACGCAAGGCGCAGCACGAGCGCGAGCCCAATGCCGATCCGCTGGGTCCGGGTGCGATGCTCGGGCGGCAGCTTGTTGCTGAGAATGGCGATAAAGACGAGGTTGTCGACGCCGAGCACGACTTCCATGACCACCAGTGTCACAAGAGCGGCCCAGGCTGAGGGGTCGGAAAACAGAGCAACGAGATCGTCCATGCGCGGTGTGCCGTCCAGGGTAGCGGAGAGATCGATTCTACGGTCGTGCGGGCACGGCGAGTATGTAAAGCATTTTGCAATCGCACAATGGGACCAAAGTCGTATTTTTCCGGCGCTTCAAAGCCGGCGATGTCCATGCCACAATTCGGCTGCAACAGTGAATGAGCGATGCGCCAGCAACGGGAGCGATTCATGCCTGGTCAATCGGACAAGTCAGCACGGCGCCTCGCCTGTGCCTGCTTGCTCGCGGTCCTGCTGCCCTGCCAGTCGAATGCCCAGACGGCCGCTGGCCCGTTGTCGGGCAACACCGTCGTCGGCGGCAACGTGAAGCAGCACGCGGACGCCGTGCTCGCCATCATGACCTACACCACCGTTCCCGACGTCACGACCAGCAATCTCTCGGTCAATAGCGGCTCCACCGGGAATCCGGGCTTCGGCCAGACGCAGTTCGGCGGCGGCTTCACGCTCAGCAAGTCGTTTCCTTTGTATCTGGAAGGCACGCTCGCCTACAGCCGCTACGATCCGATTTTCATCGCGTCCGACGGCACCCAGCAGCGCGCGATACCGACCAAATGGAACACCTTCAGCGGCACGGTGGGCATCGGCTGGGACTTTCGCATCGCGGACGAACTGGTGTTCCGTCCGATCCTGAACGGCACGCTCGGGCGCGTCTCCAGCGATCTGAAAGTCGGCCAGACGATCTTCAATCACGTCACCGACAGCAACCTCCAGTTTCTCCAGAATGGCTCGCTCGATGCGTATGGCTATGGCGGCTCGCTGATGCTCGATTACGAGCATTACCGCGAGAACTACGAAATCGACGCCGAACTGCGCGCGACCGATATCTATCTGCGCAGCTTCGGCGGCTCGTCGGCGGCCGTGCAGGGTTCGGCCATGGCGCAGCAACTGAGCCTGTGGACCCGCTGGCGCGCGCCGACCGGCTGGCATGCGCTGGACCGGCCGATCCGCTACGTGCTCGAAGGCGCCTACTCGCACTACTTCGGCGACAGCGCCGGCGTGCTGGGCTTCAACGACCTCACATCGCTGGGCGTGGGCCTCGAGCTCGACAGCAGCAAGTACCCCATCATCGTCACCCGCACCCGGGCGATGGTGCGATATGTGTTCGGACATAACGTGCACGGCGTGTCGTTCGGATTCGCGATGAGCTTTTGATGCGCACGATCTTGATGCGCACGGCAGTGGCGCCCTTCGCGCGCAACGATATGAGACCAAAGTCCGATTGCCTCGACCCGGTGTCGATCAGATAGTGAAGGATCGCCAAATGAGCATGCAAGGCTTCCGTAACAGGAGAAAAAAATGCTCACACCGCTTGCCCAAAGGGTCTTGTCCAGACAACTGCTCGATGTCCTGATTCGCGCCGGCCTGGTGGCTGTGCTCGTCGTATTCTGTTACCGGATCTTCCGGCCGTTCTTCGATCTCATGGTGTGGGCGCTGATCCTCGCCGTCACGCTCTATCCGCTTCAGGTCAGGCTGCGCCGTCCGTTCGCCAATCGCGAAGGTCTGATTGCGACGCTGATCATCCTCATTTCCTTTGTGGTCATTCTTGTGCCGACCTATATGCTGGTCGTGGCGCTCGCCGACTCGATCGAGCATGCGATCGCCGTGTTCAGGACCGGCGGCGTGCGCATTCCGCCGCCCGCCGATTCGGTCGCGAGCTGGCCGCTGGTCGGCAAAACGGTGTATGCCAGCTGGCTCCAGGCCTCCACCGACCTCACCGGCCTCGCGCAGCGGTTCACGCCGCAAATCAAGGAGGCAGGCCGCGCCCTGCTCGGCACGGCGACCGGTCTGGGCGCGGCGCTGCTCGTCTTCTTTGCCGCCCTGGTGGTGGCCGGCATTCTGATGGCGTATGGCGAAAAAGGCCACGACAGCGCCGTGCGGATCGCCACGCGCATCTTCGGTCCCGGCAACGGCGCCCAGATTGCCGATCTGTGCACGGCCACCATTCGCGCGGTGGCCCAGGGGGTCGTCGGCATCGCGTTCATCCAGATGCTGCTGATCGGTATCGCGTTCATCGTCATGGGGATTCCCGGCGCCGGCCTGCTGGCCCTCGCGGTGCTGCTGATCGGCATCATGCAGCTGCCCGCCACGCTGATTACCGTGCCCGTCATCATCTTCGTGATCGCCACCGAGGGCGCGAGCACCGCCACCATCGTCTTCTCCATCTATGTCTTCATCGCGGGTCTGGCCGACAACGTGCTCAAGCCCTTGCTGCTCGGCCGGGGCGTTGCGGTGCCGATGCCCGTGGTGTTGATCGGCGCGCTCGGCGGCATGGTGACGGGCGGCGTGATCGGCCTGTTCATCGGTCCGGTGCTGCTGTCGGTCGGCTATCAGCTGTTCTGGCGATGGGTGGAGCAGCCACAGGCTGAAGCAGAGGCTGAGGCAGGAACCCGCCAGGCACAGGAACAGCCGCAGCCTTGAAGCCGGGAGCCGTGTTGGCCGTCCTGCGTCCGATCACGATGGCGATGCTGCTAGGCACAGGCTGCCTGAGCGCGTGCATGCGCGTGGGACCGGACTTCAAGCCGCAACACGAAGCCTGGAGCGCGCACTGGAGCAGCGCGGCGATCGAGCAGGTCACGCAGCAAGTCACGCAGCAGGCCGCGGAGCCCGACGTCAGCCAATGGTGGCTGATTTTCGGCGATCGGAATCTCGAAAGCCTGATGGACGCCGCCGACGCCAACAACGGCGACATCAAGATTGCCGGCCTGCGCGTGCTCGAGGCCCGCGCCCAGCTCGGCATCGCGCTCGCGGGGCGCTACCCGCAGGTGCAGCAGGTCAATGCCGACGTGTTCGCCTCGGCGCGCAAGCGCTCGGATGGCTTCAACCCGCGCTCGGGGGTCTATGCGCAGTACGGCGCGGGCTTCAGTGTCGGCTGGGAGCTCGACTTCTGGGGGCGTTTCGCGCGCGCCATCGAGTCGGCCGATGCCAACTTTTTTGCCGCGCAGGCGAACCGCGAGGCCACGCTCGTGCTGTTGCACGCGCAGCTCGCCGACACCTATTTCACGCTGCGCACGGCCGAGGCGCGGCTGCGCATCGCGCGCGAGAACGCGCAGCTGCAAAAGCGCAGCTACGAGATCACGGAGAAACTGTTCAAGAGCGGCGAGACCGACGAGCTGGACCTGCAGCAGGCGAAAACGCAGTACCTCGGCACGCTCAGCAGCATTCCCAACCTGGAAAGCCAGATCCAGCTTTCGCGTCACGCGCTGTCCGTGCTGACGGGCCGGCCGCCCGGCCCGCTGCCGGAACTCGACGTGCAGTCCGGCAAGGAAGGCGTGGTCCCGCTCGTGAGCCGTGCGGTGCTGCGCGACGTGCCCGCCGATCTGCTGCTGCGCCGCCCCGATGTGCGCGCGGCCGAGTATCAGATGGCGGCCCAGTCGGCGCTCATCGGCGTGGCGCAAGCGGACTTCTATCCGTCGGTGTCGCTGCTCGGTTCGCTGTCGTGGAGCGCGAGCTCGCTCGCGGGCTCGCCGAACACGCTGGGCGTGCTGCTGGGCCCGAGCGTGACCTGGAACGTGTTCGATCACGGCAGGATCACCAACAATGTGCGCGTGCAGGACGCCCGGCTCCAGCAGTTGACCGTCGCCTACCAGAACACCGTGCGCGAGGCGGCGCGCGAAGCCGACGATGCCGCCACGGCGCTGATCGCCGCGCTGCGACGCGAAACGATTCTGAGCGACGCACAAACGGCCGCGCGGCGCTCGCTCACGCTCGCCAACACGATTTACCGCGAAGGATATTCGGACTTTCAGCGCGTGCTCGATGCCCAGCGCGCCCTGTTCACCCAGCAGGACGCCTACATCGTCAACCGCAGCAACGCCGTGGGCAGTCTGATCGCGCTTTACAAGGCGCTCGGGGGCGGCTGGTACACGGCGCAGCCGCTCGTCGACGCCGCGACCCGCACGCAGATGCAGCAACGCACCGACTGGGGCGATCTGATCGACGATGCGAGCGCCGCTCCAGTTGCCCGCTCAGTTGCCCACCCAGTTGCCGCTCCAGCAGCAACCTCAACCGCCGCTCCCGCCCAAGGTGCGCCCCGATGAGCGATACCCCCGAACCCTCGAACGCAGCACCGCCAGCCGGCGCTGCGGCGCAGGCCGCCGAACCCTCGGGCAAGGCGCTCAAGTGGATCGTCTGGCTGATCGTCGTGAGCCTGATCTGGTATCTGCTCGCCGACCGCTTCACGCCCTATACGCAGCAAGCGCGCGTGCAGGCCTTCGTCGTGCCGGTTGCCGCCGAAGTGGCGGGACGCATCACCCGCGTGGTCGTGCACAACAACCAGGAGGTCAAGGCCGGCGACGTGCTGTTCGAAATCGACAGCGACCAATACCGCGTCGCCGTCGATCGCGCGCGCGCCGACTACGAGACCACGCGCCGCCAGATCGGCGCGAGCACGGCCGGCATCGATTCGGCGCAAGCCTCGCTGCGGGCGGCGCTCGCAAACGAGGTCAAGGCGCGCCAGGACAGCGAGCGCCTCGAACGGCTCTACCGCGAAGACGAAGGCACCGTCTCGCTGCGCCGCATCGAGGTCGCGCGCGCCACGCACGAGCAGGCTCAAAGCCAGGTGGAAGCCGCGCGCGCCGAAGTGGAGCGCGCCCGCGAGCAGCAAGGCGGCAGCGAGGCGCAGAACGCACAGTTGCGCAGCGCGGCGGCGGCGGTGAAGAAGGCGGAACTCGATCTCGCCGATACGCGGATCAAGGCCCGCACGGGCGGCGTCATCACCGATCTGCGCGCGGAGGTGGGCCAGTTCGCGGCGGCCGGCAATCCGGTCATGACGCTGATTGCGATCCGCGACGTCTGGGTGAGCGCCGACATGACCGAGAACAATCTCGGCCGTCTGCGGCCCGGCACGCCGGTGGAAATCTCGCTGGATGCACTGCCGGGCGAAGTCTTCAGCGGCAAGATCCGCAGCATCGGCTATGGCGTGAGCACGGGCCAGAGCACGCCGCCCGGCAGCCTGCCCACGGTGCAGAACAGCCGCGACTGGCTGCGCCCCGCGCAGCGCTTTCCCGTGATCGTCGAGTTCGATCCGAACGAACGCACGCGCCTGCGCGACATGCGCGTGGGCGGCCAGGCCGAGGTGATGGCGTTTCCCACCCAGACCAATCCGCTCAACCCGCTGGGCCGCGTGTTCGTGCGCGTGATGAGCTGGGTTTCATACATTTACTGACCATGCGCTGATCATGCCGACGGCAAACAGGCTTTGGATTCCCGGCCTCCGTGCGCTGCGCCTCGCTACCGGCACGGCGCTGTGCCTCGCGATCAGTTTCGCGCTGGATTTCCCGATTCCCGTGATCGCGCCGGTGTTCGCCGTGTTTCTGCTCGCGACCCAAACCCGGCCGCTATCGCTCAAGACCGGCACGGTGCTCGTGCTGGTGGTGGCGTCGACCACTGGCAGCGGGCTGCTGCTGGTGCCGCTGCTGCGCCACTACGCGTTCGCCGGCGTGCTGATCGTCGCCCTGCTGCTCTTTCTCGCGTTTCGCTACGGACTGCGCGGCGGCAACAATCTGGTCGCCACCTTTCTGGTGGCGGGACTGACGATGATCTCCGCCGCGGGGACGAGCGACTTCCAGCTTGCCGTGACGGTGATCGGCGCGCTGACGAAGGGGCTGCTGCTGGCCGGGCTGGTGTCGGCGCTCACGCACCGCCTGCTTCCCGAACCGGTGGACGCACAGGCGCCTGCCGCGCGCGCGCTGCCCGACGCCCAGGCACAGCGCATTGCGTTGCGCGCCGCGCTCGTGGTGATGCCGGCCTACCTGCTCGCGATGACCGATCCGGCGAGCTACATGCCGATCATCATGAAGTCCGTCAGCCTCGGCAGGCAGAGCTGCACCACGACGGCCCGCACTGCGGCGCGCGATCTGATCGGCTCGACCCTGCTGGGCGGCCTGCTCGCGATCGCGTTCTGGTTCTCGCTCAGGCTGTTCGTGAACCTGTGGATGTTTTTCCTGTGGATGGCGCTATTCGGCCTGCTGGTCGGCCGCAAGCTGTATCGCCTCAGCCCGACGCGCTATTCGCCGGGATTCTGGCTGAACAGTTTCGTCACCATGATCATCCTGCTCGGTCAATCGGTGCAGGACAGCGTGGCCGGCAAGGACGTGTACACCGCCTTCGCGGTGCGCATGGGGCTCTTTCTGGCGGTCACGGTCTATGCGTGCCTGATGCTCCTGCTCTTCGAGCAACGGCGCAGCGCGGGCTGAGGGCCTAACGGCGGCGAGGTGCCGTCAACGAGGTATCTGCGATGAAACCGGAAAAAAACGCTGCCCCCTTCCGTCCGCGGGCCCGCGACATTCTGCTGGGAATGGGCCAGACCCTCTGGTATGTGCGGGCGATCCTGAGCGGGCTGCTGGTGATGTTCGTGCTGCTGACGATCGGCATGTACTACTTCGGCGGCCCCGTCGAAACGGCGAACCGGACACCTTCGCCGTGGGGCGAGACCGTGTACTTCTGCGCGATCACCGCCCTGACCATCGGCTACGGCGACGTCGTGCCGACTTCGACGTTCGGCCGGATCGACGCCGTGCTGCTGGGGCTGGTCGGCCTGGTGATCACGGGGTTGATCGTGGCAGCCGCCGTTCACGGCGTCCAGGAAGCCACGCGCCACGCAATCGGCCGGACATTGGAAGAGTGAACGCAGACTGGCCAGGTCAGACCCGGCGGCGCTATCCGCCCGTGGCGTCGCCGGCGTCCCTGACGGTAGCCACGGCCGCCGCGCCACCTTGCTGCGCTTGCGGCGCCTGGGTTTCCGAAGCGGGATTCGCGGGCGCCGGCATCGTCATGCGTTCGGCCTGCGTGATCCATCCCCCGCCCATCGTCTTGTAGAGGCTGACGTACCACGTCAGCACCGACGCCTCGGTTTGCGTATAGGAAAGCTGCGCATTAAAGAGACTGCGCTCGGCATCCAGCACCTCGATATAGCTCGTGTAACCGCCTTCATAACGCTTGCGCGCGAGCCGCGCATAGGTCGTCAAGGCATCGACCTGGCGGCCCTGGGCGACCAGTTGAGCCTGCGTCTTCTGCAGTGCGATCAAGGCGTCCTCGACTTGCTGGAACGCCGTCTGCACCGACTGCAGATACGTATAGAGCGCCTCCTGCTCGCGCGCTTCGGCCAGATGCACCTGCCCGGTAATGTTGCCGCCGGTGAAAATCGGCTGCGTGATGGCGCCGCCCACCGACCAGATATAGGCCGGCCCCGTGAGCAGGCTGGAAAACACCGTGCTGGCCGCGCCGATCAGCCCCGAAACGGAGATGGTCGGAAAGTACAGCGCGCGCGCCGCGCCGATCTGCGCATTGGCCGCGATCAGATTCTGCTCCGCCGCCAGCAGATCCGGACGCCGCACCAGCAGGTCCGACGGCACGCCGGCAGGCACGGCCGGCAGCTCGATCGACTGCAGGTCGCGCCCGCGCGGGATCGGGCCAGGATTCTGTGCGAGCAGCACGGACAGCGCATCCTCCTGCTGGGCAATCTGCATCTCGATCACCGGAATCGTGGCGAGCGCGGATTCGTACTCGGACTGGCTTTGCGCCAGCTCCATTTGCGACACTTCGCCGTGCCTGAAGCGCAGCGAGAACACGCGCACCGACTCGGCGCGGCTCGTGGCCGTGGCCTGCGCGATCTCGAGCTGCCGGTCGAGGCTGCGCAGATTGAAGTACGAAACCGCCACCGACACCACCAGCGTGAGGATGGTGTCGCGCCGCCCTTGCACGGTCGCCGCGAGTTCGGCGCGCGCGGCCTCGGTCTGGCGGCGCGTGCGGCCGAACAGGTCGATGTTCATCGAGGCGGCCAGCGTCGGCGAAAACAGGTTGTAGACCGGATCGACGCTTGCCGGCAGCGGCACGCCGCCAAGCGACGACGAACGCTGGCGCGACGCGCTGAAGCCCGCGCCCACCTGCGGGTAGAACGCCGAACGCGTGATCTGCAGCTGCGCGGCGAATTCATCGATGCGGGCGGCGGCGATCTTCACATCGCGATTGCGCTCGAGCGCCGTGTTGATCAGCTGATCGAGCACCGGGTCCTGGAATTGTTCCCACCACGCCGTATTGGCCACGTCGGCGACTTCGCCGCTCGCAAAGCGGTAGGTCGCGGGCACCTCGATGTTCGGGCGCACGTAGCTCGGGCCCGGCAGACAAGCGCTCAGGGTGAACACCAGCAGCGGCGAGAGCCGGCGAACCAGGGTCGACAAGCGAGTCGACAGGCGTGCCGGAACATGGACGGAACCTCGGGCGGGAGCGCGCATCTTAGTGATCCTCGCGCGGTCCGGAAGGCGTTCCCTCCGGCGCCCCTGCGGCGGCCGGACCGCCCGCGTCCGGCTTGGCCGCCCCCTTGCTCTTGCGCGACGACAGCGTTTCGAGCAGGTAGTAGAACATCGGGATGAAGAACACGGCGATCACGGTCGCGCCGAGCATCCCGCCGATCACGCCCGTGCCGATCGAGTGACGGCTGTTGGCCGACGCGCCCGTGGCGATGGCGAGCGGCACGCAGCCGAGAATGAACGCGAGCGAGGTCATGACGATCGGCCTCAAGCGCTCTTCGGACGCCACGATGGTGGCGTCGAGCACCGAGGCGCCGCCCTCGCGGTTCATCACCGCGAACTCGAAGATGAGAATCGCGTTCTTCGCCGCCAGCGCAACCAGCATGGTGAGCCCGATCTGGAAGTAAATATCGTTCTCCAATCCGCGCAGCAAGATGGCGAGCAACGCGCCGAACAGCGCGAACGGCACCGCCATCAGCACGCCCACCGGCAGCGACCATTTTTCGTACTGCGCCGCGAGAATCAGGAACACCATCACGAGGCCGAACACGAACACGGCGCCCGAGGTCCCGCCCGATTTGCGCGCTTCATAGGCCTCGCCGCTCCATGCGACGCCGAATCCGTTCGGCATCTGCGCCGCGATTTCCTCCAGCGCCGCGATGACCTGGCCGGAGCTGTATCCGGGCGCGGCGTTGGCCGTGACCAGCACGGCCGGGAAGTTGTTGAAGCGCGTGAGCAGGTCCGGCCCCGTCACGTAGTGGTAGTTCGCCACGGCGCGCAGCGGCACCATCGTATTGCTCTTGCTGCGCACATAGATGCGGTCCAGATCGTCGGGCCTCAGGCGGGTGGCGGGATCGGCCTGCAGAATCACCTGCCATAGCCGGCTCGATCGATTGAACTGCGACACGTAAAGCGAACCGAACATGGTCTGCATCGCGCTGTACACATCCTCCACTGGCACGCCGAGCGTTTCGGAGCGCTCGCGGTCGACATCGACGAGCAGTTGCTGCGAATTGGGATTGAAGGTGGTCGTGACGCGCGCGAGCTCGGGCCGTTGGCGCGCCCGCGCGATGAACTGGCGCACCACCTCCGCGAGTTGCGCGATGGTCGCGTCGCCCTTGCTCTGAATCCACACCTCGGTGCCGCCCGTGGTGCCAAGACCGGGGATCGACGGCGGGTTGACCGGTATGACGATCCCCTCCTTGATGGCCGACAGCGACTTGTATGCATTGATCAGCACCGCGCGGGCATTCTGTTCCTTCGCATGCCCGCCCGAATAGCGTTCGTCGAAACCCTTGAGCCCGACGAAGAAGGTGCTCGCGTTGTTCTTGCTCTGCACGTCGAGCAGGCTGTAGCCGTCGACAGTGGCGATGCCGCTCACGGCGTCCTGCTTCATGAAGTACGACGACACCTTGTCCGACACCTCCGCCGTGCGGTCGAGGCTCGCGGCATCGGGCATGGTCACCGCGCCGAGCAGGTAGCCCTGATCCTCGGGCGGCAGGAACGCAGACGGAATCGCCTTCATCATCACGACCGTGACGGCGATCATGCCCGCGAACAGCACGAGCGAGAGCACCCAGCGCCGGATGACCTTATGGACCATGCCGACATAGCCCTTGGTCATGCGCCCGAACGCGTTCTCGAACCAGCGGAAAAAGCCCTTCTTCTCGTGATGGCTGTGCTTGAGCAGCAACGACGCGAGCGCGGGCGACAAGGTCAGCGCGACGATGCCCGAAATCACCACGGAAATGGCGATGGTGATTGCGAACTGCTTGTAGAGCTGCCCGGTGATCCCGCTCACGAACGCGACCGGAATGAACACGGCGCACAGCACCAGCACGATGGCGATGACCGGCCCGGCCACCTCGTCCATGGCGCGCTTGGCGGCAGCCTTGGGATCGAGCTTGTGGACCGTCATGTTGCGCTCGACGTTTTCGATCACGACGATGGCGTCGTCCACCACGATGCCGATCGCCAGCACCATGCCGAACAGCGTCAGCATGTTGATCGAGAAACCGAGCAGCGCCATGCCCATCGCCGTGCCGACGATCGACACCGGCACCGCCAGAATCGGAATCAGCGTCGCGCGCAGGCTCTGCAGGAACACATACACGACGATCACGACCAGCACCAGCGCTTCGAAGAAGGTGTGCACCACGTCGGAGATCGAGGCGCGCGTGAACTCGGTCGTGTCCATCGCGATGCGGTAGTCGAGCCCCTCGGGGAACGACTGCTTGAGTTCTTCGAGCGTGGCGCGCACCTGCTTCGACACGTCGAGCGCATTCGCGCCGGGCTGCTGATAGACCGCGATGATGGTGGCGGGCTTGCCCTGATAGCGGCTGCGGATCGAGTAGTCCTTCTGCCCGAGCTCCGCGCGGCCCACGTCCTTGAGCCGCACAATCGCCGCGCCCTCGCTGGCCGCGCGCAGGATGATGTTGTCGAACTCAGAGGGCTGGGCGAGCCGTCCTGGCGTCGTGACGGCGAACGACTGCTCGACGGGCGAGCCCGTGGGCGACTGGCCGATGCGCCCCACCGCGAACTGCTGGTTCTGGTTCTGCACTGCCTTTTGCACATCGGCCACCGTAATGCCCAGTTGCGCCATGCGGTCGGGCTTGAGCCAGACGCGCATCGCATAGTCCGGCGTGCCGAAGATGCTCGACTGGTTCGCGCCCGGTATGCGCTTGAGCGCGTCGAGCACGTAGATGTTCGCGTAGTTCGCGATATAGGTGCTGTCGTAGCGCTCATCGGGCGAATAGATCGCTATCACCATCATGAACGCCGACGACTTCTTCTGCACCTGGACGCCCTGCGCCTGCACCGACTGCGGCAACTGCGGCAGCGCGAGATTGACGCGGTTCTGCACGTCGACCTGCGCGAGCTGCGGATTGGTGCCGATCTCGAAGAAGGCGTTGATCGTCAGATTGCCGGTCGATGAACTCGACGAGTTCATGTAAATCATGTTGTCCGCGCCGTTCACCTGCTGCTCGATGGGCGCGGCGACGTTGTTGGCGACCACCTCCGCGCTCGCCCCTGGATACGACGCGCTGATCGTGATCTGCGGCGGCGTGATGTCCGGATATTGGGCGACCGGCAGCGCCAGCATGGTCAGCGCGCCGCCCAGCGTGATGACGATGGAGATGACCGACGCGAAGATCGGCCGGTCGATGCAGAAGTGGGAGATGCTCATCGGCGCTTCCCGTCAGTTGGCTGCAGCCGCTGCCGGCTGCTGGGCTTGATCGGGTTTGGCAACGATCTTGACGGGCGTGTCGGCCACGACGCGTATCGCACCATCGACGACGACCCGTTCGCCGGCTTTCAGGCCGTCGAGGATAAACCAGTCGTCGCCATGCCACTCGCCCACCTCGACCACGCGCTGACGCGCCTTGCCATCCTTGCCCACGACCCAGACAAAATGGCTTTTTGCGCCCTGCAGCACGGCGCGTTGCGGCACGAGAATGGCGTTCGGGCGGATCGCGCCCGAGATGCGCGCGCGCACGAACTGGCCGGGGCGCAGCAGGCCCTCGGGATTGGCGAACACCGCCCGCACGAGAAACGTGCCGGTTTCGGTGTTGAACGCGGGATTGGCGAAGTCGATATTGCCGCGCCCTTTATAGGTCGAGCCATCGGCCAGTTGAAGCGACACGGAAAACGCGTTGTTCTCGGGAAAGCGCAACTGCCCCGACGAAACCTGATCGCGGTATCGCAGTTGCTGGTTCTCCGAAATGCTGAAGTTGACCCACATCGGGTCCAGTTGATAGACGTAGGTCAGCAGCCCGTTCTGCGTCGCGGTGAGGTAGCTGCCGTCCTGTTGCCGCGCGAAGCTCGACAGGCCGTTCAGCGGCGACTTGATGGTCGTGTAGCTCAGATTGAGCAGTGCCGTGTCGACCTCGCCCTGAGCGGCGATCACCGCGGCCCGCGACTGCTTTTCGTTGCCGACCGCATCGTCGAGATCCTTCTTGCTCAACGCGTTTTCCGCCGCCAGCGGTCTCACGCGCGCGAGATTCGCTTCTGCCACTTCGAGGCGCGCCTGCTGCTGCGCCAGCTGCCCTTTGGCGGTTCTCAAGGCCGCTTCGAAAGGCTTGGGGTCCATTTGGAACATGGTCTGGCCGGCCTTGACCATTTGCCCTTCCACGTACATGCGCCGATCGAGGAAACCGTCGACGCGCGCGCGGATCTCGACCTCGCGCGAGCTTTCGGTCTGCGCGGTGAAATCGAAATCCACGGGGGTATCGTGCGGCGCCACCGTCGTGACGGTGACCTCGACCTGGGGCGCGGCCGGCAGCGCCTCTTTCTTGCTGCATCCCTCGACCAGACCCAGCAGCGCAATGGCGAAGGCCATCGCGAACCTGCCCAACGGGCGGGACCGGCATGCCGATGCCGGCGCCGTTCGCCATTGCTGCGGCTCTCTCTCATGCATGCACGCGCGCGCCATCGTTGCCTCAGAGTGCTTGAACGTACCCACCAGGTCATGCCTGCACGCAGGGAAACTGCGCTGCGCGGCAAACCCGCCGCTGATTCGCCGAGAGCCAGTATGTCCATGCACCATGCCGTCAACAATCGGACTTTGGTCCTAGACTTACGTCATCGGCTTACGTCCTCGGCTTACATCCTGGACTTTCGCTCTGGACTTCGGCCCTGGCCGGCCGTACTGGAACTTTGAAAGAAACCCGCGGCGCGGCTCAATAGGACCAAGGTCTTATGGTGCCGCCCCGGACCTGCGGTTCATGCTCACGGGAAGAACATGCGCAAACCTCGAGCGCGCAGCCTCGAGTGCACCCGGCGCATTGCGCGCGCAGCGCAACGCCATCTTACTGGGAGTGACGCGATGTCCGGACGCTCGAGCCACGCAAAAAGCACGGAGGCCAACTCCGGGGAAAAAATGAGCAACAAGGCCTATTTGAAGGAGTTGCTCAAGCTGCATATCGAACTGGTGAAGATGCAGCAATGGGTCGTCAAGAGCGGCGCGAAGATCTGCATCGTGTTCGAAGGACGCGACGGCGCGGGCAAAGGCGGCACGATCAAGGCGATCACCGAGCGCGTGAGCCCGCGCGTGTTCCGGATCGTGGCGTTGCCGGCGCCCACCGAGCGCGAAAAAACCCAGATGTACGTGCAGCGCTATCTTCCCCACCTGCCTGCGGCCGGCGAGATCGTGATCTTCGACCGGAGCTGGTATAACCGGGCGGGCGTCGAGCGCGTGATGGGATTCTGCACGCCCAAGCAGGCGGACGAGTTTCTGGGAGCCGTGCCGTTGGTGGAAAAAGCCATCATCGCGTCGGGCATCATCCTGATCAAGTACTGGCTCGAAGTCAGCCCCGAGGAGCAGACACGCCGTCTCGAAGCCCGCATCCACGACGAGCGCAAAACCTGGAAGCTGTCGCAGATGGATCTGGATTCGTACAGCCGCTGGTTCGATTATTCGCGGGCACGCGACGAGATGTTCGCGAAGACCGACCTCGACTTTTCGCCGTGGCATGTCGCGCGTTCGGACGACAAGCGGCGCGCACGGCTGAACATCATCACCCATCTGCTGAGCCAGGTTCCCTATGAGGCCGTGCCGCGCGCCAGGATCGTGCTGCCGAAACGGCAAAAGGCGGCGGGCTACGTGGAGCCGGAGTACCCCTATAAATACGTGCCGGAAACCTTCTAGCCGCCCGCGCAGCGCGAACGGGCGGAGTCGGTGTTAGCCGGGGCCAAGCCAATGCGAGGACAATGATGGCCGAATTGTGGATTGGAAATATCGAAGCCGACGTGACGCCGGAAGAGCTCAAGGAATTCCTCGGCAAATATGGTCTGCCGCCGTTCGACGCTATCCAGTACGTGCCCGGCAGCGGCGAGCGGCCCGGCGTGATGCTGAGCTACGAGAACGTCGATGCCGAGGCGCTGCGCAGGTTTCAGCCGCGCATTCACAACATGTTCTGGAAGAACCACTCGATCGTCGTCCAGGTCATGCCGACGCGAAGCGAGGACTGAGCCCCGGGCGTCTGCAAACGTTCGGCCGCGCCGGCGCCGCTCACGAATGAGGCTTGAGCGCCGCCAGCTCCGGCATCGTCAATGCGGGACCGCAAATGTCGGCGCGGTCCGCGAGACGGACCAGTTCCGCGAGCGACTCGGCCCGCATCTTCTCCATCACCCGCGCGCGGTGGATCTTGATCGTCTTCTCCGCCGCGCCTAGCGCATCCGCCACGAGCTTGTTCGGCCGGCCCGCCACGACCAGCGCCATCACCTCGCGCTCGCGCGGCGTCAGCTGATCCACGCGGCGCTGGATTTCAGCCCGTTGCGCGCGCTGCTCGAACAATTGCCGCGCGCGCGTCAGCGCACGCTCGGTCGCGTCGAGCAACAGGCTTTCGTCCACCGGCTTCACCAGAAAATCCGTTGCCCCGGCCTTCATCGCTGCGATGGCGGTGCGCAGACCGCCGTGGCCGGAAACGAAGATGATCGGCACGCGGTCGAGCAGCCGCTGCTGCAATGCAATGCCGCTCAGATCGGGCAGCTTCAGGTCGAGCAGGAGGCAGGCCGGCGCGCTGGTCAGGTCGGCGCGTTCGAGAAACTCGTTGGCGCAGCCGAAGGCTTGAACCGCATAGCCCGCCGAGCCGAGCAGGCGTGCGAAGGCGCGGCGGATCGAGTCATCGTCGTCGACGATGAACACAACGGAGGTGGGTGCATTCATGACCGTTCGCGCAGGCCAGTCGTCATGGCCGCGCCCTCTGCGGGAAGTTCGATATGGAATGTCATGCCGCGGTCGCGGTTGCGTTCGGCCCACAGGCGCCCGCCGTGGCCCATGACGATGATGCGGCTGATCGACAGCCCGAGCCCCATGCCGTCCGGCTTCGACGTCGAGAACGGTTTGAACAGGAGCGCTAACTGCTCGTCGCTCATGCCAAGCCCGCGATCGCGCACCGCAATGCGGACCCCGCTGCCGCCCGGCATCGCGCCGACATCCACGAACACCGCGCGCTCGCCCGGGCCGCAGTCCAGCACGGCATCGAATGCGTTGATGATCAAATTGACGAGCACCTGCTGCAATTGAACCGCATCGCCTTGCAGCAGCGGCAAGCTGTTCTCGATGTGCGAACTCAGCAATACATCGCACTCCCGACTTCTGCGGTGAAGATGTTGCATAACATCGCGCACGAGACGCGCCATGTCGATCGTGCCCATCTCCGCCTGCTCGCGTTTGCCGAAGCGCCGCATCTTGCGGATGATGGCGTGCGCCCGCGTGCTGTCGGACACGATCTCTTCGAGCAACTCGAACAACTCGGCCGTGTCGGGCGGGGTGTTCGACAGAAAGCGCCGGGCCGCCTGAGCGTTGCTGAGAATGGCGGTGAGCGGCTGATCGACCTCATGCGCGAGCGCCGAGGCCATATCGCCAATATCGGAAACCGGTTCGCGATGCAGGCGTGCCAGATCGTCGCCTGGAACTCCGGACCCCGGCGCACTCGTGGCGGCGCCGTGAGCGGACTCGATCACGACCACCGCATACTGTGCGCGATCGATTGCAAACGAAACGGATCTCGTGACCTGCACGTCGCGCTGCTCGCCGTCCTTGCTGCGCGCGATGGCCGCACGCGTCGTGCTGCCCGCGGCAGCGTGCATGATCCACGACCGGCCGATCGGGGAAACGATCTCCTTGCTCTGCAACGGCAGCACAAGGACGTCGACCGGCATCCCAAACAGCTCCGCCATGTCGTAACCGAAGAGCAGCGCGGCTCGCGCGTTCGCGCAGACAATGGTTCCTTGCGTATCGACCGCCAGCGCTGCGGCCGGCACGACGTCGATCACGCTGCAAAGCATGTGCTGCGCCCCCGGTTCGACATCGCGCTTCGCACGTGGTCCTTGTAATGATTTGATCGACGCTACCCGATGAACAAAATGGTCTTTCACCAGGGCAAACCACAAAAATATGTCCCCGCCCGTATGCACCGGACCTGACAGCCGAAAAGTGCGTTTCCCGTGTTCCGCGTTCTGGCCATACATGGTGTCCTCCGAACGCACAATCCCGCCTCGAGTTTGCGACATTGCGGCCTATGCCGGCGCCCTTCCCCGGGCGCCATGCAGCCAGACGCGAACCCCAGACTCCCGGATGCGCGAGATCTCTCCATTACCTGCATGCAGACGGCGACATCTTTATGTGTTCACAACCGCAGCTACTGCTGTGTTTTTAAATGTCCGGCAAAGCTATGCGGCTCGGATGTGGAGAATAGAGGTATAGAAACGTGCATGGCATGCGCAACGGAAACGAACTTCGCGGCGCCGCCTTAATTGCATGCGTGCTTAATACCTCTGGCGAGCACGCGTAAATTATAAAGGGGAAAAATGAATTTTTTGTAAACTTTATTCCGCGTTCCGGCAATTTTTCCCGATTCGTCTACACGATATGCATTGCACATTGATTGGCGCGCAGCGCGCTTCGTGTTTATGGCGACGATGCCGGCATGGCACTGCCGGCGTCCTTGTGCTGCGATGATTGACTGTGCGGCGGGGGCTGCTTGCTCGTCCTCGCCTTATGCTCCGCCTTGCGTTGCGCATCCTGCATCTGTTTCATTCCCGGCGCACCCATTTGCGCGTGAGCCGGCCCCATGCAGAACGATGCAATAGCCAGCGTTATCAGCAATAGCCGCCATGGGGCGCGAGACAGAATCATGAGATCACCTCATTCGATTGGCGCCGCGATGCGCGTTTGCGCTTCGCACGGACTCTATCACTTTACTTAATCGCTACCGGATTTCAAACACGCGTTATACCCGGCTCTCTTCCAGGCAACACCATGAAATCACGCCGGAATTCAAGGCGTCGCTTATTATATGAACAATAAGAAAATTTGCTGGGCGCTTCATACGCCAAAACTAATACGCCCAGAGGATATTGATTCGCGGTACGCGTATCTGAATAGTCAATAGGACTCTGGTCCGATTGCTACGGCTGGCCGCAATGGCGAGTATGCAACGATAACCTTCCTCGGCTGCGTCATGCCGCGACCCGCGCATCGGCGGGTTCGACTGGACAATGGGAGAAGTGGCCATGATCTGGTGGACTAAGCGAATCTCCGGCGCGTTCCGACTGCTGTTGCTGGTGTTGGTGAGCGCCGTGTCGTGCGTGGCGCTCGCGCAAGAGCCGGCGCCATCCGCAAGCTATAAACCCGAAGAGATCGAGGCGCTCGTCGCGCCCATCGCGCTCTACCCCGACTCGGTGCTCGCCACGGTTCTGATGGCTTCGACCTATCCGCTGGAAGTCGTCCACGCGGCGCGCTGGTCCAAGGAGCATCCGAAACTCAAGGGCGATGAAGCGGTCAAGGCCGTGCAGGATCAACAGTGGGACACCAGCGTGAAATCGCTGGTTGCGTTTCCCCAGATTCTGGAGCCGATGAACGACAAAATCGACTGGACGCAGAAGCTCGGCGACGCCTTCCTGGCCCAGGAAAAAGACGTGCTGGACGCCGTGCAGCGGCTGCGCGCCCGCGCTCAGGATGCCGGCAACCTGAAGTCGAACGAGCAGCAGCAGGTGATCGTCGAGCAGCCCCAGCAGCAAGGCGGGCAGACCGTCGTGCGCATCGAGCCCACCAACCCCGAGGTGATTTACGTCCCCGCCTATAACCCGACCGTGGTGTATGGCGCGTGGAGCTATCCGGCCTATCCGCCGACCTATTGGCCTCCGCCTCCCGCGTACTACCCTGGCGGCGCGCTGATGACGGGCTTCGCGTGGGGCGTCGGACTCGCGGCGGCGGGCGCGATATTCGGCAACTGCAACTGGGGTGGCGGCGACGTCAACATCAACGTCAACAAGGCCAGAAACGTCAACCGCAACTTCGACAGCTCCAAGGTCCAGGGCGGCAGGTGGAGCCACGACCCCGGCCACCGCCAGGGTGTCGCGTACCGCGACAACGCCTCGCGCGAGAAGTTTGCACGTAATGTGCCGGGCGGCGATGCCCGCCGCGACTATCGCGGCCGCACGGGTGGCGCCGGTGGACCGGGAGGCGTGGGCGGTGCTGGCCGGCCGGGCGGCGTGGGTGGTGCGGGCGGCGTGGGCGGACCCGGAAGGCCGGGCGGCGTCGGTGGCGCTGGCGGCGTAGGCGGACCCGGAAAGCCGGGCGGCGTCGGGGGCGCTGGCGGCGTGGGCGGACCTGGGAAACCGGGCGGCGTCGGGGGCGCTGGCAGACCGGGAGGCGCTGGCGGTGCTGGCGGTCCTGGAGGCGTGGGCGGCGCCGGGAGACCAGGTGGCGTGGGTGGTGCTGGCGGTGCTGGCGGTGCTGGCGGCCCCGGAGGACGCGGCGGCTATGCGGGCGGCGGACGCGACAGCGCCTTCCAGGGCGTGGGCGGCGGCAGCGCCACGCAACGCGATATCAACCGTGGCAGGTCGAGCATGGGCTCCTCGGGTTTCAATCGTGGCGGTGGCGGTGGCGGCGGCGGCGGCGGCGTGCGTGCAGGCGGCGGCGGTCGTGGCGGCGGCAGACGCTAGGGAGAACGAACATGAAAGAACGATCGCCACTTCGGCTACTTCAGCCACTTCGGCCGCTTCAGCGACTTCGCCCCGCCACCCGCGTCGCGATCGCGGCGGCGTTGACGGTTGCGCTCGCAATCAATCCCGCGCGGCCGTTCGCCGCCACGGCGCCGGCTTCATTCGCCACGCCCGAAGCGGCCATGAGCGCGTTCGGCGATGCGGTGTCCGGCAACAACGAGGCAGAACTGAGGAAACTGTTCGGCGCGGACTTCCGGCAGTTCCTGCCGCCGACCGGCGCGCAAATCCGCGAGACCTTCCTCGAGCAGTGGAAGGTCTCGCATGCGATCCAGCCCGCCGGCGAGAACCACGCCCATATCGCGGTTGGCAACGACGGCTGGACGTTCCCGGTGCCGCTCGTCAAGGACGCCCGCGGCTGGCATTTCGACATGACGGCGGGCGCCGAGGAAATGCGCGTGCGCCGCATCGGCCGCAACGAGCTCGCGGTGATCCAGACGATGCTCGCGATCTACGACGCGCAGCGCGAATACGCCTCGACCTACCACGACGGCAGCGATACTTACGTCTATGCGCGCCGTCTCGCCAGCACGCCCGGCAAGCACGACGGACTTTACTGGCCCACCGCGGACAACGAAGATCCGAGCCCGCTCGGTGAAGCGTTCGTCACCGCGGGCGCGCGCATGAAAGAGAGCAGCGGCTACTACGGCTACCACTACAAGCTGCTGACTTCGCAGGGGCCGCACGCCCCCGGCGGCGCCTACGACTACCTCGTGCGCGGCCAGTTGTTCGGCGGCTTCGGCGTGATTGCATGGCCGGTCAAATACGGCGACACCGGCATCAAGACCTTCATGGTGAGCCACTACGGGCAGGTCTACGAGCGCGACCTCGGCCCCGACAGCGCGGCGAGGGCCGAAGCGATAACCTCATTCGACCCGGGCCCCGGTTGGACGAAAGAGCAAGACACGCAAGCCGACACGCAATCGGCCAAACCAGCCGGCACAGAATCCGGCACGCAATCTGGCGCACAACCCGGCACAAACTCGCAATAGCGGCACGCGCCGTCCCGCCCGCGCTTCAGGGTCGGGGCGCGCCGCGATGGCCCGCTAGCGGATCGCCGTCCGTTGCGCCGAGGTAATCGTCGACCGCGCTGCCCACGGTCGGATGAAAGCGCTCGCTGCCAATCAGCGGCATCAGTTCGAAACGCTCGAGTTTGTCGCGCACGGGGTCCTTCATCTCGGCAAAATGCAAGGCGATGCCGCGCTCGTCCAGCACGCGGACGAGTTCGCGCAGCATGTCGGCGGAAGTCACGTCCACACTGGTCACGGGCTCGGCGGCCACCACGATTCTGCGCACCGGCGTGGGCGAGGTATCGACCGCCTGAAGCAGACGCTCCTGGAACAGCTCCGCGTTGGCAAAAAACAGCGGCGCGTCCCAGCGGAACAGCACGAGCCCGGGAATCCGCTCGGCCTGCGGGTAGCGCTCGATGTCGTGGTACCCGCGCACATCTTCCACGCGGCCGAGAATCGCGTAATGCGGCCGCCAGCCATCCCACAGGAATTCGATGATCGCGATGACCACCGCGATGCCGATGCCGGGAATCGCGCCGAACACCGCGACGCCCGCGAAGCACACCATCGAAAGCCAGAACTCCCATTGCTGGATGCGATAGATGCGCTTGAGGTCGGCGAATTCGAACAGGCCGATAGCGGCCGCGATAACCACCGCGGCAAGCGCGCTGTTGGGCAGATAGCGCATCAGATTCGGCGCCGCGAGCAGCAATGCCGCGACAGCCAGCGCGCCCACCGCCCCGGTCAGCTGCGTTTGCGCGCCCGCGGCTTCCGCGACCGGCGTGCGCGACGAGCTGCTGCTGATCGGGAAGCCGTGAAAGAAGCCCGCCGCCAGATTGGCGATGCCCAGACCCACCATCTCCTGGCTCGGATCGACGCGGCTATGGAACCGGGCCGCGAAGGTGCGCGACAGCACGCTGGTGTCCGCGAACGAGATCAGCGCGACCGCGCAGCCGCCCAGAACGATCCTGGTCAGATCGGCGCCGCTCGCCCAGGGAATCGCAAACGACGGCAAGCCCTGCGGAATCTTGCCGAGCACCTTGACGCCGTGGCTATCGAGATTGAACACGCTCACGCACAAGGTTGCGACCACAACGGCTATCAGAATGCCCGGCACCTTTTCGAAGCGCTTGAGGAACAGGATCAGCACCAGACTTCCGAGGCCCACCGCGAAGCTGTACCAGTTGGCTTTGCCGTCGGCGATCGCCACGGCGAGTCTCAGCAGGTCCCGCAACGGACCGCCCTCGTCGACGGAAATGGCGAACAGCTTGGGCAGCTGGCTGACCAGCACGGCAATGGCGATGCCGTTCATGTAGCCGTAGCGAATCGGCTTGGAGAGCAGCTCGGTCACGAACCCGAGACGCAGCAATCCCATGACGATGCAGAACGCGCCGGACACGATGGCCATCATGCTGGCGACGGCGATCGCGCGCGCGGGATCGCCGCCGGCCGTCGCCGCCACGACCGCCAGAATCGGCGCCGCGAGCGCGGAGTCGGGCCCGAGGACCAGAATCCGGCTCGGCCCGAACACCGCATAGGCCAGCAACGGAATGATCGTCGCGTAGAGACCATAGACGCCAGGAACGCCCGATGCCTCTGCGTAGGCGATGCCCACCGGCACGAGCATGGTGGTCAGGACGAGCCCCGCCGCGACGTCGCGCGGCAACCAGCTGAGGCGGTATTCCTTCAGCGTGAGGAGGCCGGGCAGCCAGCGCAGCCATCCTTGCATCCCGTTCGCGGGATGCGAGCCGTTGAGATCTGACTTGTCTGGTTGCATGATTCGAAGGGAACCCCATGCAGATTTCAGGTCGATGCTATTGCGCTTTCGCGACCACCCCATAGTACCGGGTTGCGCTCAAGGCACCGCTCCCCGACGAATCACCTCGGCAATATCCGTACTGATCACCCCAAGCGCCCGCTCATGCGCCGCCACCAGCGCGCCATAATCGCGCCCATCGACCGCTTCGCGAGCCACCGTCTGCCCCAGCACGGGCGCGCCCTTGCCAGGCGGGCGCACGACCCATTGCGCGTCGATCGTCACGGCCTCGCCACGCACGCTATCGATGCTCACGACATCCACGCGCACATGCCACTCCGATGCCGCGCTCGCGCCCGTCTCGAACGACGTGACCCGCGCCGTATCCAGACGCTGCCCAAGATCGGCGGCAATCACACGGGCGATATTCGTCTTCAGCGGCTCGGCCCAGCGCGCGAATTCGTTCAGCTCGATCTGGTTGCCGGCGCCGCGCGTGACGATCTGCGGACGGTCGACGATGTCGGGCACCGTAACGGGACTCACGACGATGTTCATGGTCGCGCGCGCGGACGGATCGGCGCGCTGCGCATCGCCGTGCATGACGTAAAACGTCGGCGAGGTTGACCGGCAGCCCGCGCCGGCGAGCAGCGCGGCCAGCGCGATCAGGCCGGCGGCGAGCAGGCGGGCGCGCGTCATGGGCTGTCTCCCGGCTTGCCGCGCACCACCGCCTCCGGATGCCGCTCCAGATAATCCGTGAGGTTGCGCACCGAAGCCGCCGTGCGGGCCAGTTCGCGCATGGCGTCGCTGGTGTTCTGCTGCAATTGCGTATCGGGCTGCAAGGCGGAATTCGCCGCTTCGAGCGCCGAGCGCGCCGACGACAAGGTGCCTTGCGCCTGCGGCACGACATCGGTGCCCAGCTTCTTGATCACGTCGTTGGTGTTCTGCAGCGTTTGCTGCGCCTGCGCGCCGAGCTGGTCGAACGGAATGCCGTTGAGCTTCGCGAGCAGACGTGTCAGCGACTCCTGCAGCGACTGGAGCGTGCGCGGCGCAGTCGGCAGCTCGGGCGGCGTTTTGGTCCAGTCGATCGTCGCCTTCGGCGAATCCGGGAAAAGATCGAACGCGAGATATAGCTGCCCGGTGAGCGGGTTGCCCGAGCGCAACTGGAAGCGGAAGCCGCTGGCGACCAGGAAGTCGGCAAGCTCGCGCGGCGACGACGCAATGCGCCCGGCCTGCTTCTGACCGTTCTGATAGCGCGAAGTGAAGCGCTCCGGATACAGGTTGATCTCGACGGGCACGCTGAACTGGCGCTTGACCGGATCGAAGCGCGTGAAGATGCGCGTGACCTCGCCGATCTCGACGCCGCGGAAATCGACCGGCGCACCCACGGTCAAACCGCGCACCGAGTCGTAGAAGGTCACGATATAGGTATCGACGATGCGGTCATGCGGCCGCATTGCTTCCGTGCGCGTTTCGTACAGGTCGAAGTGCGTGTTTTCGGCGGCCTCGGGCGTGTTGCGGTCGCTGTCCGGCGTCTCGAAGGCAATGCCGCCGATCAGCATCGAGACGAAGGATTGCGTATTGATCTGCACGCCATCGGAGCTCAGCGACACGTCGAGCCCGCTCGCATGCCAGAAGCGCGTATCGCTGCGCACGTAGCGGTCGTATGGCGCGTTCACGAACACATGCATCGTCACGCCCTTGCCGTTCGGGTCGAGTTCGTACGAGGAAATCTGCCCGACCTGCAGGCGGCGGAAGAACACCGGAGAGCCGGCGTCGATCGAGCCCATGTCCGCGCTACGGAGCACGAATTCGCGGCCGGGAATGTCGCTCGGAAACACCGGCGGCACTTCGAGGCCGACGAAATCGTGGCGGGCCTTTTTCGAATTGCCCTCGTCCATGCCGACGTAGGAGCCCGACAGCAGCGTGCCGAGACCCGACACCGTGCCGCCGGAAATGCGCGGACGCACGACCCAGAAGCGCGTGTTGTCGACGAGCATGTCCGCCGCGTCCTTCACGAGCTCGCCGGTGGCGATCACGCGCTTGTGATCGCGTGACAGCGTCACCGACTTCACGATGCCGATGTCCACGTCCTTGTACTTGATCTTGGTCTTGCCGGCCTCGAGCCCATCGCCGCTGCGAAAACTGATCGTGACCGTCGGCCCCTCTTCGAGCACCGCCTTCACGGCGAGCCAGCCGCCGATCAGCAGCGCGACGATCGGCACCAGCCAGACCAGCTGCATGCGCCAGCGCGAGCCCGCCACCGGCCTCGCCTGCGGGAGATCCGGCAACGCGCCGCCAGGGCCGGGATCAGGCATGATCGAACTCCACGGGGTCCCAGATGAGGCGCGGATCGAACGCGTTCGCGGCGAACATCGTCATCACCACAACCGCCCCGAAGGCGATGGCGGCGGGCCCGGCCTTGATCATCGCGAGCGCGCTGAACTGCACCAGCGCGACCAGCATCGTGACGACATAAATGTCGAGCATCGACCAGCGGCCAATCAGCTCGATCATCCGGTAAATGCGCGCGCGCTCGCCGGGCAGCCATTTCGAAGCGCGCTGCGCCGACCACGCCAGATAAGCAAGGCCGAGTATCTTCACCATGGGCACCGCAATGCTCGCGATGAACACCAGCACCGCGAGCGGCCACGAGCCCGACACCCATAGATAGGCCACGCCGCTCATGATGGTGTCTTTCTGCGTGCCGAACAGCGAGCTCGTGTCCATCACCGGCATCACGTTCGCCGGCACGTACAGCACGATCGACGCCAGCAGAAACGCCCACGTGCGCGAAAGGCTCGCGGGCTTGCGCAGATGCAGCGCAGTGGCGCAGCGCGGGCACGCCAGCGCGCCTGCGTGCGCCGGCATGCGCACCAGCAGCTCGCAGCAGGGGCACAACGCGATGCCACAGGTCGCGCCGGTGAACCCGGGCAGCGGCGCGCCCGATCGCTGCGGATCCTGCGGCGCGGGCAGCGGCGCGATGCGGTGCCATACGGTGGCCACATCGAGCGACGCGCCCGCGCCGGCGAGCACGATCATCAGCGCGCCGAACGACCACAACGCCGTGCCGGTCACGACCGTGGCGATATGGGCGAGCTTGACGAGCGCGACCAGTAATCCAAGGATCAGCACTTCGGTCATGCCCCACGAGCGCGCGACGCCCATCACGCGAAACACGATGTTCGCGCGCCACGGCTTGCGCCCGAGCGCGAGCGGCACGAGCAGCCACAGCAGCGCCACGATCTGCGTGGCGGGCATCATCATCGTGGTGATGAACACGAGGCCCGAGATCGGCCACATGCCGTCGCGGTACAGCATCTCGACGGAACCCCACAGCGTCGCCTGAACGACATTGCCGTTGACCGCGAGGCCCACGATCGGATAGAGGTTGGAGATGACGAACAGCAGGAGCGCCGCCGCTGCGAGCGCGAGCGAACGCGTCCCGCTATCGGCATGATCGCGTTCGAGCTCCGCGCCGCAGCGCATGCAGCGCAGCACGCCGCCCTGCGGACACGGCGCGCGCCGCTGCAGCAGATCGCAGTCGTGACACAGCAGCAATCCCTCAGGCGCAGGATGGTGATCGCGGTGATCGCGGTGATCGCTATCGGACTGGGCTCTCATGGCGACATACGGGCTCAGGCGTCCGGATCCTCGTCGAGCACGGAGCGCACAGCGTCGATGAGGTCCGATTCGTCGAACGGCTTGCACAGATAAGCCAGCGCGCCCCCTGCGCGCGCCTGCTCGCGCACACGCGGTCCGTCGTAAGCCGTAATGATGATGACGGGCAGACCGGTGCCCGAGAGGCGCTGTTGCACGTCGAGGCCGCTCAGCCCCGGCATCTGGAAATCGAGAATCACGCAGGCCGGCCGATACGGGGGCATCGCCTGCAAGGCCTCGAGAAAGGCCTCGCCGCTCGTGAAAACAACGGCCTCGATGCCCGCGGACTTCAACAGACGCCCAATCGCGCGCCCAACCGATTCTTCGTCGTCCACGATCGCCACAGATTGACTCGAAGCGCTCATTCGATTCACCAGGACGAAGCCGGTCCGGGCATTGGTCGCTTCCGAGCCATCAACGCCTGGCGATCTGCGGCTAGATGTAGGGTCGCGGCCGCGCATGTGCATATCCAGCATGCGCGGCGCACCTGACTGCTTCGCTAATGCGGTTCCTGCGCTACTTCGTGTTAAGCGGCTGGACCGAGATGGCCAGGGCCTCGGTGTATACGGCCTCGACCTGGTCGCCCTTCTTGATGTTCGCCAGCTGGGCGGGGTCTTCGACCATCACGTCGACGGTGTTGCCCTCCGGCCCCTTGAGCGTGACGGTCTTGCTCTTCGGGTGGACGGCCACCACGTTCGCCACCACCTTCACTTGCCGGGCGACGGTACCGCCTGGCGACGCGCCGCTTGCCGCGCGCTCGATCGTGGGCGCCGGCGCATCGACCGAAGCCACCCCGTTGCCGCCCTTCTTCAGGCTCAGCGAGAGGGCCTCGCGATACGTCGCGGTGACCTTGTCGCCAATCCTGAGCTGATCGAAATTGCGGGCTTCCTCGCCGACCTGAACCTCGAAGGTCTTGCCGTCGGAGCGCTTGAGCCTGACAACGCGTGTTGCGGGGTCGACGTTCAACACCTCCGCCGTCACCGTATGCACGCCCATGACCTTGACCTTGCCCGGCGCTTTCGCCACTGCCACGTCAGCTTGTCCCTGTGCGCATACCAGCTGGGCCGCACCCATGAGCATCGCGGCGGCCAACAGTTTTAACTTCTGCATGGATCTCTCCGTTCTACAGATTGAGCTTCGTCACTTTGGCGCCCGACAACGACGCATCCGCCATCAGCCCGGTGTTGGTCATCACGAACGCCAGCACAGGCGCCGTTGCGGTTCGCGTATCGATGCTGCCGTTCGCGCCCAGCTTGACGAGCGAAACCTGCACATCGCCGCCGACCGACCAGCCCGACGAATTGCGGAATTTGTCGAGCGCTTCCTGCGTCATGAACAGGTAGACGATCGCCGTCGACTGCGCGCCCGCCTGGAATCCGAACGACGCCGCCGCCGTGCTGTAATAGCCGGAGGTCATGCCGCCCACGCGCAAAGAGCCTTCCCCATACGCCGCGCCGGCAATGAAGGCGGCCTTGACGACGGAAGGAAACGCGAGCACGCCGCGCGACTTGGTCACCAGCTCCTGCGCGCCTTTCACCGTCGCGTACAACCTCGACATCGTGCTGTCCACGGCGGCATCGATCTGCTGGCGCTTCAACGCGTCGGTTGTCGGGCTCTCGCCGCTGCTGGTGGTCGTGCTGCAACCCGAGATGGCCATGCTCACCGCAGCGGGCATCAGCGCAGCCCTAAGCACAAAAGTCCTTCGATTCATTAGCGTCCTCCGATTGGCTTCAAAAGCCCCGCAACGCACGCTTCCATCACGGAGCTGACGTTTCGCGCTGCCGCTACTGTGGTCCTATGATGTCAAATGCAAACGAAAGGACCTATCGGACCTTGGTCCTACATCTGGCTGGGCTACTTGATCGTGTAGCCGCGCCCTTCCATGCAGGCGCCGAAGGCGCGATTGAAGGTATCCATGGCGCCCTGCGACTGGGCTTGCGCATTGGCCTGCGCGTTGCGCTGATTCTGGCGCGCCCGCGCGCCGCCGACCATCGTGCCGCCTACCGCGCC